>CAWIBM010000001.1:0-582801 GCA_963834375.1 uncultured Acidimicrobiia bacterium
GACCGCATGGCCGAGCTCGCGAAGCGGGCGAAGGCGCTGGGCGAGGCGAACAAGGCCGCCTCGGGGGCGAAGGGCGCGACGCTGGAGGAGCCCATCGGCGAGGGCTTGACGGCTCCGGTCTCGCCGGGCAAGACGATGGCGCAGACCTTCTTGCGGGAGCCGATCCGCATCGTGCACCTCACCCGCATGCTGCTGGGGCTCCTCGCGCGGGATCCGGTCACGCTGCCGCGCGTCACCGCGCAGGACGTCGGTGGTGCCTTCGGGGTGAAGGTGCTCCCGACGCGCGAGGACGTCGCCGTGCTCGCCGCCGCGGTCGACCTGGGGCGATCGGTCAAATGGATCGAGGACCGCAACGAGCACCTGCTGATCGCGGGCCAGGCCCGCGAGGAGACGCTGGAGGTCGAGGCCGCGCTGCGCGAGGACGGCACGCTGCTCGGCATGCGCGTGCACATGACCATCGACCAGGGCGCGTACCCGGCGTTCCCGTTCAGCGCCGCGATGTACCCGCTCATGATCCGGACCATGCTCCCGGGGCCGTACCGCCTTCCCGCGCTCGGGTTCTCGACCACGCTGACCGCATCCAACAAAGCCACGTACGTCGCCTACCGCGGACCGTGGGCGGTGGAGACCTGGGTGCGCGAGCGGGTGCTCGACATCGCCCGCGCGAGCTGGGCATCGGTCGCGACGAGATCCGCCTCCGCAACATGGTCGGTGCCGACGAGCTGCCCCGGCGGATGCTCACCGGTCCGACGCTCGACGTCCGCATGTCGGCGCGCACGACGCTCGAGCGCGCGCTCGAGGTCGCCGACCTCGAGCACTGGCCCCGCGGCAGACCGCGGCGCGCGCCGAGGGGCGGATCCTCGGCCTCGGGTTCGCCACGTTCATCGAGGCGGCGCCGGGACCACCCGACTTCCAGGAGGCGGTGATGCCGGGGGCCGGCGGGCTGATCGGCGGGCGAGCCGGCGCCGCGGTGCTCGAGGCCGACGGCACCGTCTCGGTGTACACCCAGCAGATGCCCCACGGTCAGGGTCACGAGACCACCCTGGCCCAGGTCGCGGCCGACGAGCTCGGCCTGCCGCTCGAGCACGTCCGCGTGCGCTACGGCGACACGAGCATCACGCCGTTTGGCCTGGCCGGCACCGGTGGGAGCCGCTCGGCGCCGATGGCCGGGGGCGCGGTCACGTACTCGGCGCGCGCGTTGCGCGAACGCATCGTCGAGCGCGCCGCCGACCTGCTCGAGGCACCGAAGGAGGATCTCGTCGTCGACGAAGGCGCGATCCACGTGCAGGGGGTTCCGGCGATCTCGGTGTCGTTCGTCGACGTCGCCGCGAACGCAGGGGGCACTCTGCGCGACGACGCGGAGTACGACGGCGGGGAAGGCGGCTGGGCGCAGGCCACGCACGTGTGCTGGGTCGAGGTCGACCTGGTGACCGGACGGGTGCACGTCGATCGCTACGTCGCGGTGGAGGACTGCGGCGAGCTCATCAACCCCGCGGTGGTCGACGGGCAGATCGCGGGCGGTGTCGCGCAGGGCATCGGCGCGGTGCTCTACGAGAAGTCGGTCTACGACGACCAGGCGCAGTTCCAGGCCGGGACCTTCATGGACTACCTCCTGCCGACGGCGATGGAGGTGCCCGACATCGAGATCCACCACGTGGAGACGCCGACCGACGTCGAGATCAACTACCGCGGCGTGGGCGAGGGCGGGATGATCGTCGCGCCCGCCGCGCTGACCAACGCGATCGAGGACGCGCTCGCGCACCTCGGTGTGCGCATCACCGAACAGCACCTGCCGCCCACGCGCATCCTCGAGCTGGCGGGGAGGATCGCCCGCCCCTGAGCTCGGAGGGACTCCGGTGACGTTCGTCGAGTGGTTGGCCCGCCAGACCCGGCGCCGCGATGCGGTCGGCGACCTCGCTCGTGACGCCCGGCGGGACCCCACGTGGCCGCCGCCCGGCAAGATCAGCCGGGCCCGGCTCGCCGCGCACCTCGAGCAGCAGGACGCCATCCCCGAGGCGCTCGACGCGCTGGACGCCGCGTGGCAGGAGTGGGACCAGCAACGGCGGGGTGCGAAGGAGTAATCCGCGCGGCCACACCAGGCCGACGTCACATCGCCGGCACCGCCGGCGTCCTTCCCTGGTGTACCCACCGGAAGGACGGACGTGATGAAGCTTGCAGTGTTCGGGGCGAACGGCCCCACCGGTCGACTGCTCACCCGGCTGGCGCTCGACGAGGACCACGACGTGGTTGCCGTCACCCGGCACCCCGACGCGTTCCCGCTCGAGCACCCGCACCTCGAGGTGGCGGGCGGCGACGTCCACGACGCCGTCGCCGTCGCCGCCGCGATCGACGGGAGCGACGCGGTGCTCTCCACGCTCGGCGTGCCGTTCGCCAAGAGCCCGATCAACGTCTACTCGGACGGGGTCGCCAACGTCATCGCCGGGATGCCGCGGCCGGGATCAAGCGGATCGCCTGCGTCAGCTCCAGCGCGATCGGCCCCCATCCCGAGCCGCTCGGCGGCTTCGTGTTCGAGAAGATCATGCAGCCCTACGTCGTCAACAAGCTCGGCAAGACCGTGTACGACGACATGCGGCGGATGGAGGCGATGCTGTCCGACAGCGACCTGGCGTGGACGATCGTCCGACCCTCGGGGTTGTTCGAGGCACCGGCGGTCTCGGCGTACCGCGTCGCGGTCGACTTCGTCCCGTATCGGTTCACCGCCCGGATCGACCTGGCCGACTGCCTGCTGCGCCAGGCCCTCGACGACACCTACACGCGCACCACGATCGCGGTGGCCACGCCCGACGCCAGGCCGTCGATGCTGAAGCTGATCTGGCAGGAGGGCATCCGCAAGAAGGCGTGACTGCCGCACTGCCGCCCTCCCGCCCCTGGCACGATGGGAACGACGATGGACCGAACCGAGCACACCGCAACGGGCACCGACGAGCCGGCGTTCACCGCGCTCTGGCAGGCGCACCGGCGCCGGATGCTCGATCTCGCCTTCCGCATGTTGCTCGACCTGCGAGACGCCGAGGACGTCGTGCAGGAGGCCTTCGATCGGCTCGCCCGCGCCGACATCGACCGCATCGACGACCCCGAGGGATGGCTGGTGGTCGTGACCAGCCGGTTGTGCCTCGACCGGCTCCGGAGCCACCGGCGGCACCCGACGAGCCCCCTCGACCACGCCGGCGACTCCTTCGACCCGCACGCGCTCGATCCTTCGGACCGCGTCACCCTCGTCGACAACGTCACCCTCGCGATGCACGCCCTGCTCGAACGGCTGAGCCCGGCGGAACGGACGTCGTTCGTGCTGCACGACGTGTTCCAGTACCCGTTCGACGAGGTCGCGACCATCGTCGGGCGCAGCCCCGCCGCGTGCCGTCAGCTGGCGAGCCGGGCGCGCCGGACGCTGCGCGCCGAGTCGGCGACGGGCCGCTTCCCCGTCGACTCGGCGCTCCAGCAGGAGCTCAGCGAGCGGTTCATCGAGGCGTGCACCGGTGGCGACCTCGAAGGGCTGCTCGCGTTGCTCGACCCATCGGTCGACGGCACCGGCGACGTCGTCCCCGACGTAGTGGTCGGTGCGGCCGACGTCGCCCCCGGGATCCTGCGTTACCTCGGTCCACCGGCGTCACCGACGCTGCTGTACCTCCCGGTCGGTGATCGGGTTGGCATCGTGGCGCTGCGCGACCGCCGCGTGCTCGCGCTGGTGCTCTTGACGATCGCGAACGGTCTCGTCGTCCACGTCGACGCCTTGGCGGGAGCGGCTCCGCGTGCGGCCGTGAGCGCGGCGCTCGGACTCGCCTGACGCGCCGGGCTCAGCCGCCCATCCGCGCGCGCATGTGGTCCATGACCTCCCCGTGCGCGACCTGGGGGCTGAAGAGGATCAGCTCGGCGTCGTCGACCACCCGCACGCTGTGGCCGGCGGGCCAGTAGAAGAGGTCGTTGGCGGCGCAGGTCTCCTCGGTGCCGTCGGTGTACGTGATCACCACGGTGCCCGAGAGCATGTAGCCCCAGTGCGGTGCGTGGCAGGCGTCGTCGTGGAGGCCCTGCAGCAGCGGGCGCGATGTCGGTGCCGGCCCCGAGGGAGAGGTACTCGCCGCCCAACGTGCCGGCACCGGCGGTGTCGCCGAAGTCGGTCGCTTGGCGCGCCGTGGCGCCGGGGACGTCGATCTTGATCGGGATGTCGTGCTTGGTGATGTGCATGATGCCCTCCGTGGTCGTTCGTGGCGCTCACTGTCCGCGGCGGGCTTGCAACGCGGTGCAACGCCCTGGAACGGATACGAACCCGATCGCGAAAGAGATGCTCCGACGCCGTGCATGTGATCGCCCCGATCACCGCAGCGGGCGGAGCCAGCCGCGGGTGCCCAGCTCGGGATGCAGCACGTCCTCGCTCCAGAGGATCTGTCCGGTCATCACGGTCGGGTCGGCGAGGGCGAGTCGCACCGTCGCCTCGGCGAAGTCGTCGGCGCTCGCCCAGTCGTCGTCGCCCTGGTACGGCGACGAGGTTCCCGGGCGTCAGCACCGGCTCCGACGGCAGCAGCGCGTTCACCGCGATGTTGTGGGGCGCCATCTCGAACGCCACCGCCTCGGTGAGGTGGTGCATGGCGGCCTTGTTGCCGCCGTACGCGAAGCCGGTGGGGTGCCCGGTCGCTCGTACGGACCCTCGCCCGGGCACGAACGCGGCGAGCGAGCTGATGTTGACGATCCCGCCCCGGCCGAGCTCGATCATGTCGGGCAGCACGAACTGCATGAGCCGGTAGCTGGCGAACAGGCCGATCTGGAAGTGGAGGCGGTACCCCTTCAGCGGGAAGTCGAGGAACGAACCCGGCGCGCGTCGACGTCGTCCGGGCCGGAGGCGGCGGCGCGGCGCGGGGCCGGCGGCGCGGGCGACGGGGTGTCGCGGACGGCGGACGCCCGGGCACGGTGAGCGCGGCGTTGTTCACGAGGAGGTCGATCGGGCCGAGCGCGGCGCGCGCTTCGTCGACCAGCCGGTCGACGTCGTCGTCGCCGCGCGAGGTCGGCGCGGATCGCCACCGCGCGGCCGCCTTCGGCCTCGATGGCGGCGACAGTGTCGTGGATGGTGCCGGGTAGGCGGGCGTCGAAGACCGCCTCGGTGCGTGCCACGACTGCGACCGCGGCGCCCTCACGCGCGAACGTGCCGCGCGATCGCCTCACCGATGCCCCGGCTGGCGCCGGTGACGATCGCGACCCGGCCCTCGAGCCGGCGGTCGGTCACATCACCGTCCGGTACTGCGAGCCGTCGGCCATCGACGGGTCGGCGAAGAAGCGGATCATGTTGGTCTGCACGTAGGAGGCGACGAAGCGGCCGTCGTCGGTGAACACGTCGGCGGTCCCGAACGAGCGGCCACGGCCGGCGTACGGGCACTCGTGCGCGAGCAGCAGCCACTCGTCGGCGCGGAACGGCTCGTGGAACATGATCGTGTGCCGCGATCACGCCGGTCGAGAGCCCGCGGTGCGCGTCGTCCTGGTTGATGCCGGCGTGGGGTCGCAGGGCGGTGCCGATCAGGAACCCGTCGGTGGCCCAGGCGAGCGCCGCCCGATGCACCGCCGGCTCGTCGGGCAGCGACGGCGCCTTGGTCCAGAGGAACGTCTCGGCCGGGCCGACGGGCGCGTCGACGTTCCAGAGGTCGACGTCGTCGACGATGCGGAGCGTCGGCGCCCGGGTACACGAGGCCACCCGGCCCGGTCGGGCGCGGCGTCCACGGGCCCGGGGACCGTGGGCATCGCCACGTCGTGGCGCACGACGTCGGGTTCGTCGGCGTCGAGCAGCACGATGAAGCGCGCGCACAGCCGGTCGCCCTGCCACGCGGTCACGGTGTCGCTGGCGAACGTGCGCCCGTCGTGCATCGGGTCGATCACCAACTCCGTGGGCGCGTCGATGCGGCCGGGACGGGCGAAGACGGCCTGGATGGAGCGGACGTCCTTGCCCGGATGGCGCAGCGACGCGGCGACGATCGCCTGGGCCAGGAACTGGCCGCCGAAGACGACGTCGCGCTGGCCGGCGTCGCCGGTGTTGGCGACCGTGCGGTACGCGGTCGGCGCTGGTCGCGGCGCGGGTCGGAGAGCGCAAAGAGATCGGAGTGATCGGGCATCGCGCGGCGAGCATACGGGCGTGCGGGAGTGCGGACAGCGCAGCGGACGGTGGGGTGCTCGCGGCCAGCGGGCGTAGGCTCGTCGGAACCACGCGATCCGGGGGAGCCCGACCATGGACATGAACGACCTCATCCTCGTCAGCGTCGACGACCACGTCGTCGAGCCGCCCGACATGTGGGAGCGCCACGTGTCGAAGGCCGACCTCGAGCGCGCGCCGCGGGTGATCCACAAGGACGAGATGGACGCCGACGTGTGGACGTTCGAGGGCGACCGAGATCCCCAACGTCGGGCTCAACGCGGTCGCCGGCCGTCCGCCGGAGGAGTACGGCTTCGAGCCGACCGCGTTCGACGAGATCCGCCGCGGCGCGTACGACATCCACGAGCGCGTCCGCGACATGAACGTCAACGGCGTGCTCGGCTCGATGTGCTTCCCGTCGATGACCGGCTTCTGCGGCCAGCTGTTCAGCCGCACCCCCGACCGCGAGCTCGGCTTCCGCCTGCTCGCAGGGCTACAACAACTGGCACATCGACGAGTGGTGCGGCACGTACCCCGGCCGGTTCATGCCGCTGGCGCATCGTGCCCATCTGGGACCCCGAGCTGATGGCCGCCGAGATGCGACCGCGTCGCGGAGAAGGGCTGTCGCGCGGTCACCTTCTCGGAGAACCCCACCAAGCTGGGGTACCCGAGCTTCCACACCGACCACTGGGACCCGTTCCTCCGCGCGTGCGAGGAGACGGGCACCGTCGTGTGCCTGCACATCGGTTCGTCGTCGTCGATCTCGGTGACGTCCGACGACGCGCCGGTCGACGTGATGATCACGGTCACGCCGGTGAACCTCTTCATGTGCGCGGCCGACCTGATCTGGTCGCAGATCTTCCGCAAGTTCCCGAACCTGAAGATCGCGCTCTCCGAGGGCGGCATCGGGTGGATCCCGTACTTCCTCGACCGCATCGACTTCACCTACCAGCACCACAAGGCGTGGACGCACCAGGACTTCGGCGACAAGCTGCCGAGCCAGGTCTTCCACGAGCACATCATCACGTGCTTCATCGACGACCCTACCGGCCTGAAGCTGCTCGACGACGTCGGCATCGACATGGTCACGTGGGAGTGCGACTACCCGCACTCCGACTCCGCGTGGCCGAACGCGCCCGAGGTGTTCATGAAGACGTCGGGCCACCTGGCCGACGACGTGATCAACAAGATGACGCACGAGAACGCGATGCGCGACTTCCAGTTCGACCCGTTCGCGCACCGCGCCAAGGAGCAGTGCACGGTCGGCGCGCTGCGGGCCGAGGCGGGCGACGTCGACGTGGTGACCCGCAGCCCGCGGCAGAAGCGGTCGAACACCGACATCAGCTCGTTCGTCGGCACCGCCTCGAAGGTGCTGCAGAACGACTGACGCGCACTGCCGTAGTCTCGGGGCTCGACGAGCCCGAGCCGGGGGCGAGCAGCGGTGGCACGCGGGACCGAAGTGATCGACGACGCGACGACGTTCTGGGAGCTGCTCGAGCGGCGCGCCGAGCGCTCACCCGACGCGCCGATGCTCATCGACGAGCACGACCGCACGCGTCACGTTCGGCGAGTTCAGCGGCCTGGGCCGAGCGGGTCGCCGCCGGGCTGCTCGGCCTCGGCGTCACGCGCCGACACGCCGGTGGCGTGGCAGCTCCCGACCCGCATCGAGTCCATCGTGCTGTCGTTCGCGCTGGCCCGGCTCGGCACCACCCAGCTGCCGATCATCCCGATCTACCGCGAGCGCGAGGTCGGCTCGGTGCTCGTGCAGGGCGGGGTGCGGTTCTTCGTCGTGCCCGGCACCTGGCGCAACTTCGACTACGAGGCGATGGCGAAGGGCCTGCAGGCAGCGACCGGCGAGCCGTTCGAGATGCTCGTCGTCGCCGCCGATCTTCAGGAGGCGGCTCCCCGAGGGCGACCCGTCCACGCTGCCGGCGCCGCCCGACCGACGGCGACGCCGTCCGCTGGCTCTACTCGACGTCGGGCACCACCTCGGCGCCGAAGGGCGTGATGCACTCCGACGGCGGGCTGATCGCCGGCGGCATCGGGCCTCGCGCTACGCCATGCGGCCCGCAGCCCGACGACGTCGGCTCGATCGCGTTCCCGTGCACGCACATCGGCGGGCCCGACTACCTCGTGGTGATGCTCGCGCTACGGCATGCCGGCGGTGCTGCTCGAGACGTTCGTGCCCGCCGAGCGCGGTCGAGGTCGTTCTCGCGCCACGGCGTCACGATGGCCGGCGGCAGCACCGCCTTCTACCTCGCGTTCCTCAACGAGCAGCGCAAGGACCCGGCGAAGCCGGTGATCCCGTCGTTGCGGCTCCTGAACGGCGGCGGCGCGCCGAAGCCGCCCGAGGTGTTCCGCGAGGTGCGCGCCGAGATGCACATCCCGGTCTGCCACGGCTACGGGATGACCGAGTGCCCGATGATCACGCAGGGCTCGATCGACGACGCCGACGAGCAGCTCGCGAACACCGACGGCGCGCCGGTGCGCGGGTGCGACGTGCAGGTCGTCGGCGACGACGGGCAGCCGGTGCCGGCCGGCGTCACCGGCGAGGTGCGGGTGCGCGGCCCGATGCTGGTCAAGGGCTACACCGATCCCGAGCTCACGGCCGCCGCGTTCGACGCCGACGGCTTCTTCAGCACCGGCGACCTCGGGTACCTGCGCGACGACGGCCACATCGTGCTCACCGGCCGCATGAAGGAGGTCATCATCCGCAAGGGCGAGAACATCAGCCCGCGCGAGATCGAGGACATGCTGCAGACGCACCCGAAGGTCGCCGCGGTCGCGGTGATCGGCCTGCCCGACCGCGAGCGCGGCGAGCGTGTGTGCGCGGTGGTCGAGACGCCGCGCCGGCGCAGACGCCGCTGACGTTCGTCGAGATGCAGCAGTTCTGCCGCGACGCCGGGCTGATGGCGCAGAAGATCCCCGAGCAGCTCGAGGTCGTCGACGCGCTGCCGCGCAACCCGACGATGAAGATCCTCAAGCACGAGCTCGGTCGCACGCAGTTCGCAGAGAGAACGCCGAGTACTTCATCCGACCCGCAGTCGCGCGGCGAATCAACCTCGGTGACGCCACGCCCACCAAGGTCTCTCAGCTCACGGTGCCCCTCAACGGCACGCGCTTCGACGTCGACTTCAACCTCGCCGCCAATCGCCTGCGGGTCGTGAGGACGCGCGGCCAGAACCTGCGCCACAACATCGACGACCCTGTCGGGGCACCGGCCATCGGCGTCACCGTCGCCGACACGCAGTTGACGACTCCGCCGAACGCGCGCCCACCTCGGGGTGACTGGCGCCGCGTACACCAACAACGACGTCGACCCACCACGGCGACGACGCTCTTCGTGTCAACCCGGGCCGGATCAGGTCAGCGATCCAGTCCCAGGCGAACGCGGGCACCCTGGCGCCACCGGCAACCTGGGCGTGAACGCGGACAGCGACGCGGGCTTCGACATCAACACCCAGCCGGGGCGGCCGAGCGGCGAAGCGGGCTCGCCGCGCTCCAGGTGAACGGGACGTACAGCCTGTACGAGATCGACCTGATCACCGGGCGGGCAACGCAAGCCGGTGCGTTCCCCGTGGATGAGCAGGTCACCGACCTCACCACCGGCATCTGACCCGACACCGCCGACGGTACCCGCGCATCGAGTTGTCACATCGCCCTCTTCCGATGCGTCAGAGCGGTACAGGCACCGCATTGAGCCAGAGGAGGAACCGATGCAGTACGCACTCTTGATCTACTAAGGCACTACCCCCCTGCCCAGCAACCCGGACGAGTGGGCCACGCTCTCGGAAGACGAGCAGCAGGCGGTGTACGCCGACTCGGCGCGCTCGACAACACGCCCGGTGTGTCTCCCGGCCTCCCGCTCGGCCTGCCGGGGCAGGCAAGGACCGCGCAGGTGCAGGACGGCAAGACGCTCACGACCGAGGGCCCGTTCCTCGGAGCCGACGGAGCAGTCGGGGGCTACGTCATCTTCGAGGCCGACGACCTGGACGCCGCGATCGAGCTGGCGGCACGCATCCGGGCGGCTCGCCTGGGCGGCGCCGTCGAGGTGCGCCCTGTCGAAACGTATGGTAGGCAGTGCTTGGGCACACCGGCACGACCACGACACTCGACCGCTACGCTCGCCTTTGGCCGGACGACGACGACCACACGAGGGACGCGGTGGACGCCTGATGAAGTTCACGTTCAACTACCCCGAGCTCAGGGTCTCGAGCGCGACCTGCTCGACTCCGGCGAGATCGGCGACGTCGCGGTGGCGGTCGAGCAGGCGGGCTTCGACGGGTTCGCGCTCACCGAGCACCCGATCCCGGGCGCCAACTGGCTCGCGCACGGCGGCCACCAGACGCTCGATCCGTTCGTCGGGCTCGCGTTCGCCGCCGCGGTCACCGAGCGGATCCGCCTGCTCACCCACCTGTCGGTCGTGCCGTACCGCAACCCGTTCCTGCTCGCCAAGGCCGCGGCGACGTCGACCGCTGTCGCAGGGCCGGTTCATCCTCGGGATGGGCACCGGCTACCACAAGACCGAGTTCTTCGCCCTCGGCGTCGACTTCGACGAGCGCAACGCGCTGTTCGACGAGGCGCTGGAGGTGCTGCCGCAGGCGTGGTCGGGCGAGCCGTTCGAGCTGCCGAGGGCCTGCACTTCACCGCCAAGGGCGTGATCGCGCGGCCGCGCCGGCGCAGAACCCGATCCCGATCTGGATCGGCGGCAACTCCAAGCTCAGCCGCCGGCGGGCGGCGCGGGCGCAGGGCTGGATGCCGATGGGCATCCCGGAGGAGGTTGCCACGACGACGCGCTCGCCGCACATCGGGTCGGTCGACGCAGCTCGGCGAGATGATCGCCGAGGTCAAGGAGCTCGCGGGCGACCGCGCCGGTGAGCTCGACTTCTCCATGAGCTACACTGGAGGGACATGGGGCACTCGACCGACCGCCGACGTCGAGCGCCACCGCGAGGCGATCGGCGAGCTGGAGGCGGTCGGGGTCACCTGGGTGAACGTCGGGCTCCGGCCCGATGGCTCCCGCGGAGCTCCTCGAGTGGGTCCAGGCCTTCGGCGAGAACTACTGCCGTCAGCCCTGAGTGAGGATGGCGCCGGCGGCGAACGGGCCGACCGCGTTGGTGAACACCGCGACCTCGGCGCCGTCGACCTGACGCTCGCCGCACTGGCCGCGCAGCTGGCGCGTCGCCTCGATGCAGAAGTTGGCGCCGTGGCGACGGCCGACGTTGCACGCGCCGCCGTCGGTGTTCACCGGCAGCGACCCGCCGAGGCGGGTGTTGCCCTCGGCGACGAACGCGCCCGCCTCACCCTCGCCGCAGAACCCGAGCGCCTCGAGCCACTGGAACACGATGATCGAGAAGCCGTCGTAGAGCTGTGCGGTGTCGACGTCGGCCGGGGTGAGGTCGGTGCGCTCCCACAGGCTCTTGGCCGTCTGCAGCCGGCGCGGTGTGCACCATGTCGGACATGATCTCGAAGTGGAGGTCGCGGATCGCGGTCAGCGCGTACGAGTCGACGAGCACCACCGGCTGGTCGAGGTCGCGGGCGCGTTCCTCGGTGGTGAAGATCACCGCGGAGCCCGAGTCGACCGGGTAGTCGCAGTCGAGGATCCGCAGCGGCTTCGACACGTAGCGCGACGCGAGGTAGTCGTCCATCGTCATCGGCTCACGGAAGATGGCGTCGTCGTTCATCGACGCGTGGTACCGCTGCGTGACCACGTGACGCCCGAAGTCCTCCTCGGTCGCGCCGTACTGCGCCATGTAGCGCTGCGTGAACATCCCCGCCCACTGCACCGGGCTGCCCGCGCCGAACGGCGTGAGGAACTGCCGGTCGCCGGCGGCCGCCGTGCAGCATCGACGTCATCGGGTGCTGCGCTCCCGCGCCCTTCACCAGCGCTGAGCTGCTCGGCTGCTGCTGGATCACCCGGAGCGCCAGCGCGGTGTGGCAGAAGCCCGACGCCACCGCCGCGATCGCCTGCACCGCGGAGTACGAGAACGCCGGCGCCATCATGCCCGACGCCCACCAGTTGACCGGTGTGATGCCGAGCAGCCAGGCGTCGTTGAGGGGTTCGGTGCCGACGGACGTGATGCCGTCGATGTCGTGCACGGTAGCCCGGCGTCGGCGAGCGCAGCCTTGGTCGCCTGGATCATGTGCTCGTCGGCGTCAGGCCGGTGTTGCGCCCGACGTCCGAGTAGCCGAGCCCGACGATGGCGACGCGCTTGACCGGTCGGCCATCGGCTCTGCCTCCGGCTCGCGGGCCGGAAGAACGGGAGCGTGAGCTCGGGGCGAGCTCCACGAACACGACCTCGAGCGGCATGCCGATGCGCAGGTCCTCCTCCGCGCAGTCGACGATCTGGGTCATGAACATGAGCCCGGGCTGCTCGTCGAGCTCGACCGTCGCCACGATGTAGGGGATGCGGTCGACGTAGAACGGGTGGAACGGCTGGACCGCGATCGTCCAGGTGTACAGCGTGGCGCGACCCGACACCTGCTCGCCGGCGCAGATCGGCGGACTGGCAGAAGCGGCACAGCGTCTTCGGGTAGTGCACGTAGTGCTTGCAGCTCTGGCAGCGCTGGATCCACAGCTCGTGCGCGCGCAACGCCGTCCCAGAAGAACTGGGTGACGGCATCGGGCATGGGGCAGGGGGAGCGGCGGTGACTCCGGGGTTGTCGTCATGCGCCTGCCTTCCATGCGTGCGCGGCGCCGTCGGCCAGCAGCGCGTCGATCGTGTCGGCGTCGATGCCCGACCTCTCGGAGCACCTCGACCGTGTGCTCGCCCAGGCCGCGGCGGCGCGCGGTCGAGCCGGACGTCGAGATCACCGAAGATCCAGAACGCGCCGGGCTGCTCGACCTCCCCGTAGTCGACGTGTCGGTACCGCGCGATCATCCCGCGGCGTCGTTGTCGGGCGAGGCGAAGAACGCCTCCTTCTGGTCGAGCCGCACCTCCTCGCACGGCACGCCGGCCTCGGCGAGCGCGTCGAGCGCGTCCGCGCTCGCGCGGGTCCCGAGCGCGGCGGCGGCGTCCTCCACCCTGTCCACGCCCGCCACCGCGCAGAGCGCGGCGAGCTGCTCGTCGGTGGTGGCGGCGATCGCGATCCATCCGTCGGCCACCGGCAGGATGCGGTAGCCGGGCGCGATGCCGGTCTGCTCGTGGTCGAGCACCGGCATCGGCACCGTCTTCCCGTCGGCGTCGAGGTACGTCTCGCTGCATGTCATCACGCCGCCCGCCAGCAGCGCCCCGGCGGTGAACTGCGTCTTCCCGGTGCGGTCGCGGTGGTACAGCGCGAGCAGCGTCGAGATCAACGAGCCCATCGCGCACAGGTGGTCCATGAACCCGAGGCGGTGCCACATCGGCCGGTTGCCCTCGCCGGCGCCGGCCACCTCCCATCCGCACGACGACTGGAACAGCTGGTCGTAGCCGGGCCAGTCGGCACGCGGCCCGCGCGGGCCGTAGGAGCTGGCGTGGCAGTAGATGATGTCGGGGTTGACCGCCCGGACCGACGCTTCGTCGATCCCGAGGCGGCGCGCCGCCGGCATGCGCAGGTTGTGGTGCAGCACGTCGGCCTCGGCCAGCAGCGCGTCGATCGCCGGGCGCGCCGCCGGCGACTTGAGGTCGAGGGCCACGCCCCGCTTGCCCCGCTGGCACCCGAAGAACGACCACTCGACGTAGCGCATTCCTTCGCCGCCGGGCGGCTCGACCTTCACCACGTCGGCGCCGAGGTCGGCGAGGAGCATGGGCCCGAGCGGACCGGCGAGGAACGCGCCCGCGTCGACCACCTTCACGCCCTCGAGCGGCCACCGGAGCTCGGCGCCGGTGCGTCGGCGCGGAGCGCTCCGGCGCGCGCGGCTTCCACTCGTTGCACACCTCGTCGGTGTGCTGCACCGAGCTCAGGTGCGAAGCGACGCATGCGCGTCGGCGGGTCGACGGTGAGGGGCGACCCGGCCATCGCGACCGCGGCCGAGCTCGGGATGGTCGACCTCGATGACGTAGTCGTTCGCCCGCGCCTGCTCGTCGGAGAAGATCTCGCCCGGAGGGAGCGCGGGCTGCACGGGCACGTCGTTGGCCCAGAACGTCTCGAGCCACTCGGCGCTCGGGTGCAGGAGCAGTGCTTCGGCCCAGCCGTCGAACATCCCGAACAGCACGTTGGGATCGTCGCGCTGACCTCCGGGCGCACCTCGGCCATCGCGTCGCGGAACAGCGGCGACTTCGTCGGTTCACCCATCAGGTGCATCCAGACGCCGTCGCCGGACTCGAACAGCGAGGCGCCGGTCTGCGCCTTGGGCATGCCGACCGCCAGGGACGGTGACGGCTGTTCCACACGTCGCCAGTGCATCGCCATCGGCACCAGTGCGCCCTGGGCGATGCTCGTGTGGGCGGGCCCGGCGCGCCCGGTGCGCTCGCCGGCGATCAGGCGGGCGACGATCCCGATCGCGTCGAGGTGCGGCGGCGCACCAGCTGCCGATCGGGCAGCGGAGGAAGATCGGGCCGTCGCGGTAGCCCTGCTGCTCGTCGAGGATCCCCAGCCGGGCGAACGCCAGGAGCTCGTCACCGGGCGGTCGGCGTCGGGGTGGTTGGCCGGCCACGACAGCACCGACGACACGATGAGCTGCGGGTGGCGCGCCGCGAGGGCGGCGTCGTCGAGGCCGAGCTCGCGCGCACGGGTCGGGCCGTGGTTGTGCACCAGCACGTCGGCGGCGGCCAGCAGGTCGTCGAGCCGAGCCCGGTCGTCCGGCGTCGCTCGAGGTCGAGCACGACGCTGCGCTTGCTGCGCATCCAGGTGTGGAAGCCGGCGCGTGGCACGGTTGGTCGCGCCACCCGGGTGGTTCGACGGCGACGACGTCGGCGCCCGCCTCGGCCAGGAGCAGCGTCGACACCGGACCGGCGATGCCGTCGGACAGGTCGACGATCCGGATGCCGTCGAGGATGCCGGCGTCCGAAGCCGCGCCGTCCGGTGCCACCATCGTCTCCCCCTTGCGGTCAGGCGGCGAACCTAACGTCCGCCGTGCGGAACTCCACCAGCCTGGTCGATACCGTTCCGCCGTCCCGCTGCCCCGCCCTCGGTGGCATCGGTCGAGACCTCGCCTAGCGTGACCGGGTGGCCCGGTACGTGGAGCTCGACCGACGCGAGTGGGCCGCACGCGGCGGCGGCGACGCGGTACCAGACGACGCCGGCACCGACGCGCTCGTGTCACGGGCCGACCGGGTCGAGATCTACGGCCCGCTCGCCGACGCTGGTGGTCGAGCGCGCCGAGGGCAAGGCGCCGTTCGTCGTCTCGGTCACCGGCAGCGTCGCGGTGGGCAAGAGCGCGGCGGCGGCTGCCCTCGCCGGCGCGCGCTGCACGCCGTGCGCGCGGTGGCGGTCGTGTGCACCGACGGCTTCCTCTTCCCGAACCGCGTCCTCGACGCACGGGGCCTCACCGACCGCAAGGGGTTCCCCGAGTCGTTCGACCACGACGCGCTGGCGCGGTTCCTCCTCGACGTGCGCGGCGGGCGCGGCCGAGGCGCACGCCCCGGTGTACTCGCACGCGACCTACGACATCGTCGACGGCCGGACCCAGGTGGTCCGCCGGCCCGACGTGCTGGTGCTCGAAGGCCTGCCGTTCCCGGAGGACCACGTCGACTTCACGGTTACCTCGACGCCGCCGAAGCCGACATCGAGCAGTGGTTCGTCACGCGCTTCTGCGCGTTGTGCGCCGACGCCGCCGACGCCGACGACGACGTCGTTCTTCCGCCCGTTCGCCGGCTACTCCGAGGAGCAGGCGACCCGGTTCGCCCGCGGCGTCTGGGCCTCGATCAACCGCGTGAACCTGGAGGAGCACATCCTCCCGGTGCGCGACACGCAGCGACGTCATCCTGGAGAAGGGCCCCGATCACGCCGTGCGACGCGTGCGACTGCGTGTCGACTGACGTGCCAGCATGACCCGCCGACCGAGGAGGCGACATGGCGGAGACGATCGTGAGCTGGTCGACATGCTCGACGCGGTCTGGGCGTCGATCGCCGCAGCTCGGCGACGAGCTCGACGAGACCGAGTGGAAGCAGCCGACCGAGTGCCCGGGCTGGACCGTGCAGGACAACCTCGTGCACCTCACCGCGCTCGAGCGCTTCATCCTCGGCGACCCGCTCCCGAGCGAAGACGTGCCCGACGACCTCCCGCACGTGAAGAACGACATCGGCAAGGCGCAACGAACGGTGGATCGAGTCCCGCCGCGCGTGGACCGGGGCCGACGCGCTGGCCGAGTTCCGCGCCGCCACCGACGCCCGGCATGGTGCAGCTCCGGGCGCCTCGACGACGCCGGGTTCGCGGCCGACTCCTGGACGCCGATGGGCCCGGGCACCGTCGCCGACCTGCTCGCGCTTCCGGATCTTCGACTCGTGGGTGCACGAGCAGGACATGCGACGGGCGCTCGACCGGCCCGGCGACCTCGACTCGCCGGCCGCCCGGCAGGCACTCGACATGATGGTCGGGGTGCTCCCGTACATCGTCGGGAAGAAGGTGGGGGCTCCCGACGGTTCCACCGTCGTGCTCGTGCTCACCGGACCGCTCGCCCACCACCGCCGCGGTGGACGTGGTCGACGGCCGGGCCCGCACGGTCGATCCGGCGCCCGCCGGACCCGACCGTCACCCTCACCCTCGCCTCGGACGAGTTCGCCCGCCTCGCCTGCGGGCGGTCCGATCCCGAGCGAGGCACTGGTCACGGGCGTGGTCGCGATCGACGGCGACGTCGTGCTCGGCGGCGAGATCGTGCGCCAGCTCAACTACATGTTCTGAATCGGAGGAGCCCCAATGGACCTGGTCACCAACGTCGTCACGCGGGAGCGAGTCCGACCGGCTCCTGCTGCTCCTGCACGGCTACGGCGCCGACGAGCGCGACCTCGGCGGCCTGCTCGCGCTACCTCGACCCCGAGGGCCACTTCGTCACCGTGCTGCCCGCGGGCCCGGTCGCGGCGCCGCCGGGCTTCTCCTGGTACGACATGGCGGCCGGCGATCCGGCAGGCGATCGGCCGACGGCGTTCGCCGAGGCGCTCGACGAGCTCGACGACCTGCTCGACGCCGCGTGCGCGGAGCACGGCATCGCAGCGGGCCGAGGCCGTCGTCGGCGGGTTCTCGCAGGGCGGCGGGCCTGGCGCTCGCGCTCGGCACTCGGGCCGACCGACCGCGCCCGCCCGGCCGGCGTGCTGGCGATGAGCCCGTTCGTCGCCGCCCGGCCTGCTCGCAGGTCGACCTCGAGGGTGCCGCGCGACGTCCCCGTCCTGCTCCAGCACGGCACCGACGACCCGCTGATCCCGGTCGGCCGGCGGCCCGCGAGCTGGCGGAGGCGCTGGTCGACGCCGGCGTCCCGGTGGTGTTCGCCGAGTACCCGATGGGCCACGAGGTCGCGCTCGAGAGCGTGCAGCAGGCGCACGCGTGGCTGGACGCGGTGCGCGGCGGGCGAGCGCCCCGTCGGAGCCGCTGCCCGAGCCGCCGCCCGAGGGGCTGGTGAAGTCGGTGACGACCGCGAGTTCCCGACCGAGGTGCTCGGCTGCGACGTCCCGGTGATCGTCGACTTCTGGGCGCCGTGGTGCGGGCCGTGCCGGCAGGTCGGGCCGGTCGTCGAGCAGATCGCGGCGATGCGCCAGGGCTCCTACAAGGTCGTGAAGGTGAACATCGACGAGGAGCCGCAGCTCGCGCAGGCGTTCGAGGTGCAGAGGATCCCGCTCATCGGTCTGTTCCGCAACGGGCGCATGGAGCGCGCGTCGCTCGGCGCCAAGCCGCGCCAGCAGCTCGAAGCCGAGCTCGGGATGCTCGTCATCCCCTGATCGCGATGGTGCCGGGCGTCACCGGCGGCGCGTGTGGCCGATCGACCGCGGCGGCGAGCGTGCCGCGTGCGTCGAGCTCGGCGACCAGGGCGTCGACGGCGTCGGGCGCGACCGCGAGCAGCAGTCCGCCCGAGGTCTGGGCGTCGGCGAGCAGCAGCTGCTCGTCGACTCGGCGAGACCGTCCCACGTCGACCGAGTCGGACACGAACGCGTGGTTGCGCTGCGTCCCGCCCGCGACCATCCCCGCCGCGAGCAGCTCGCGGACGCCGTCGATCACCGGGACCGCCGCCGCGTCGACGTCGGCGCGCGAGCCCCGAGCCCACGAGCAGCTCGCGCAGGTGCCCGAGCAGACCGAAGCCGGTGACGTCGGTGGCCGCGTGCACCGCGTCCCGAGCTCGACCGCGGGCGGCGTCGCGCGCGCCGGCGTTCAGCGTGGTCATCACGTCGATCGCGGTCTGCCACCAGCTCCGGCGGCGCGGCGTCGCGCTTCAACGCGGTGGAGATCACGCCGAGCCCGATCGGCTTCGTGAGCACGAGCGCGTCGCCGGCGTGCGCGCCCGGTTCGTGAGCACGTGGTCGGGGTGCACGGTGCCGACGACCGCGAGGCCGTACTTCGGCTCGGCGTCGTCGATCGAGTGCCCGCCGCCGACGAGCGCGCCCGCGGCGCGCACCACATCGGCGCCGCCGTCGAGCACGCGCGCGAGCAGCTCGAACGGCAGCCCCTCGCGCGGCCAGGCGACGAGGTTCAGCGCGAGCAACGGCGTGCCGCCCATCGCGTAGACGTCGGAGAGCGCGTTGGTGGCGGCGATGCGGCCCCAGTCGTACGGGTCGTCGACGATCGGCGTGAAGAAGTCGGTGGTGACGACGATCGCGAGGTCGTCGCGCAGGCGGTAGACCGCGGCGTCGTCGGCGGTGTCGAAGCCGACGAGCAGGTCGGGGTCCTGCGGCGCGTCACCGAGGCCGCGCACGAGGCCGAGCACGGTGCGCAGGTCGGCGGGGGAGAGCTTGCAGGCGCAGCCGGCGCCGTGCGAGAACTGCGGTGAGCCGGAGCGGTGCTTCGTCGACCTGGCGTCATGCGAGCACCCTATCGGTCGCTGACGACGCACGCGGGTACTGGGGTAGCTCAGCCCGGGCGGGCGGCGCCGATGACACCGGGCAGATGCCGGTGATCCGCACGAAGTGCCGCGTATGCGGCGCATTGACCACTGCCCGCCGCCGACGTAGATGCCGACGTGGCCGTCCCAGAACACGAGGTCGCCGGGCTGGAGCTGGTTCATCGAGCACGCGCGGGAACGATCGCCATCTGGGCCTCGGAGCCGTGCGGCATGCACACGCCGGCCTGGGCCCACGCCATCATCGTGAGGCCCGAGCAGTCGAAGCAGCCGGGGCCGACGCCGGCGTAGCAGTAGGGCTTGCCGAGCTGCGCCGTCGCGTACGACGAGCACGCGCCGACGCGCCGCCGCTCGCCGGCGGGATCTTCGAGCGTGTCGAACGCCGCCGCCGCCGCCGCCGCCGCCGCCACCGCCGGCGCGTGCGGGCTGCTGCCTCGGCCACGAGCCGGCGTCCTGCTGGGCCGCCTGCGCGGCCTCGCGCGCCTGATGCGCCTGCTCGGCCTGCTGCACGAGCGTCGGCGATCTCACCGTTCACCCGTCTGCAGCTTCTGTGAGCGTCGGCCTGCTGCGTCTCGAACTTCGTCTTCTGCGCCTTGAGCACGTCCTGCTTCTCCTGGACGTCGGCGCGCACCTTCTCGGCCGTCGACCTTACGCGCCGCGAGATCTGTCCTTCGCCTGGGCGAGCTCGTTCAGCAGTCTCGTTGTCCTTCTGCGCGGCGCGTCGGCTGTACTTCTGCTTCGAGGACAGGCTCGCTGTGACGTTCGCGTGTCGAACTCGATACCGCCGTTCGTGCCGCTCTGCGTGTAGACGGTGGCGGCGCGGTCGTGCGACCGGCGCGGTGATCCTTGCGTCTTCGCCTTCGCCGCGGCGACGATGCCGGCCTGCGATCGGCGATGTCTTGCTTCGCCTGGTCGATCTCGTACTGCGTCGACTTGATCTGCTCGTTGAGCGCGCCGAGCTGCGCCGACGTTGGCGTTCATCTGCGCTTCGAGCTGCTGCGGCTTCCGCCTGCAGGTCGTCGATCGGGGCGGCGATCGCGACGCCGGGTGCGGCCGGAATGCTCCCGAGCGTTGCCGACGATGAGGCGCGAGCAGGACGAGCCGGCTCGCGACGGCGGTTCATACGGGGACTCCGCCGGCGAGGCCGTTTCGGTCCTTGCTGAACACGTCATGTGAACAACACTGAGGTCCGGATAACAACGAGGCCCGTACGTGGCGCTCCGCCGTCCGGGCTGCCGGGAGACCCTAGCGAACGGCGACCTCACGCCAGCATCGTGGGGATCCCGCGACCGTGCAGGTCAGCCGCATTGATGCTGCGTTGAAGTCCAGTCAGATCAGACGGGCCACCGGCGGTGGTCGGCGGGTCGCCGGGCGCGGCAACTCGGGGTACGTCCACGCCATCGCCTTGCCGATCTTCGCTTGGCGACGCGCTGCCACTCGACGGGGTCCCATCCCTCGGCGGCGCGCGACGAGCGTCGTGTTCTGGCGCAGGTGCACGAACGCGGGCAGGCGCTCGAGGCCGAGGCTGGTGACGAACTCGCGGTCGGGATCGACGAAGTCAGGTAGCCTTCGTCCTCCGCGCCGCCGAGCATCCTGCGCGCGATGCGGTCGTTGCCGACGGCACGAGGAACGCAGTGCGGCAGTCGGCGTCGCCGAACGTCGCGAAGATGCGCTCGGCGATCGGGACGAACACCGACGCCTCCGGGCGCGGCGGGCAGGACCACGAGGCACGAGGTGGAACATCGTCGACCAGTCGTCGAGCGTGCGCGTCACGGCCGTCGAGGCTCGTCAGGGCGAGGTTGCGGATCGGGGTTCTTCGCCATCACTAGGCCTCGCGGAGCAGGGTACCTGCGCCGCGGCCGGTCGCTCCCTGCGAGCGCATACGCGCCACGGTCGCCGCGTCGGAGGTTACGCCGTACGAGTCCGCGTCGCCATCAGGCCTGGCCGATGGCCTTGAGCATCGACGGGCGGCATCACGTCGTCGACCGCGGGCGAGCAGCGCGGCGCGCTCGACGTTGATGCGCGTCGCGCGTCGCGGTCGATCCACGTGTCCCACGGTCCGGGCGCGATCGCGTCGGCGTCGCCGTTCGCGGCGACGCACGCGCGCAGGTAGCCTGCAGGTCGCGCACCTCGGCCTCGCCGCCGACCGGTCCGTGGCCGGGCACGATCACGTCGGCGAGCTCGGCGATCGACGTCGAGCATGTCGGCCCACACCGCGGGGTCGCCCTGGAACGCGAGCGGCGTGACGCCGAAGAAGCAGAGGTCGCCGGCGAAGCACACGTCGGCGTCGGCGACGAGCACGATGCAGGTCGCCGGCGGTGTGGCCCGACGCCGGTGAGCAGCTCGACGCGCGGCGTGAGCTGCGCCGCGCCGTCGACCAGGTGGGTGACCGGGCGGGTGCCGAGCTCGGCGAGGTCGTCGAACTCCTCGGCGAACGCCGGCATGAACGCCTTGTAGCGCGTCGATCGGCATCGGCTGGTCGAGCGCTCAGCTCGTGGCCGGCGTGGCGTAGACCGCGGCCGCGGGGAACGCCTTCGTGCCGCCCACGTGGTCGATGTGCGCGTGGGTGAGCACGCAGCGCCGCACCGGGAGCTCGAGCGCGTGCGACCGCCGCGGCGAACGGCTCCCACTGCGAGCGCACCATCAGCGTGTCGATGACGGTGATGCCGTCGTCGTCGACGACCACGCCCGCGTTGGCGACGCCGGTCTCGCCGCCCGGGCTGCAACCAGACGTACACGCCGTCGGCGAGCTCGGTGCAGGGTCACGGTCGGCAGGCCATGCCTGCAGGCTACGCCGGACCGGTGTCCGGGCTGCCGTCCGGAGCGCGCGTACTACCGTCTCGCGCATGTCGGAACGCTCCCGGAACCTGCCCCGTCGCACGTGCCTCGCCGTGCCCGGCTCCAGCGAGAAGATGCTCGGCAAGGCGCCCGGCCTCGGCGCCGACATGGTGTTCCTCGACCTCGAGGACTCCGTGGCGCCGCTCGAGAAGGAGGCCGCGCGCGACAACGTGGTGCGCGGCGATCAACGAGCTCGACTGGGGCGACACCGTCCTGTGCGTGCGCGTGAACGCGTGGGACACCAAGTGGACGTACCGCGACGTCGATCCACGTCGTCGAGAACGCGGGTGAGCGCCTCGACGAGATCATGCTGCCGAAGGTGCAGTCGGCCAGCGACGTGGTCGCGCTCGACCTCCTGCTCACGCAGATCGAGGAGGCCACCGGCCGCGAGCGCCGCGTCGGCATCGAGGCCCAGATCGAGACCGCGCGCGGTCTCATCAACGTCGAGGAGATCTGCGCCGCGTCGACCGCGCTGGAGACGATCATCTTCGGCCCGGCCGACTTCGCCGCGTCCACCGAGATGCCGGTGCTCACCGGTGGCGTGCAGATCCCCGAGTACCCGGGCGACCACTTCCACTACGTGTTCTCGAAGATCCTCATGGCCGGGCGCGCCAACGGCCTCCAGGTGATCGACGGCCCGTTCCTCAAGATCCGCGAGCTCGACGCGCTGCGCGACTACGCGATGCGCACCCGCATCCTCGGCTACGACGGCAAGTGGGCGTTGCACCCCGATCAGGTGGCGGTGATCAACGAGGTGTTCACGCCGACCCAGGAGCAGTTCGACCACGCGTTCGACATCCTCGAGGCGTACGAGAAGGCCACCACCGAGGGCGACCGGCGCGGCGCGGTGATGTTCGGCGACGAGATGATCGACGAGGCGAGCCGCAAGATGGCGCTGAAGTTCGTCACCCGCGGCGAGCGCGCCGGCATGACCCGCAGCTGACGCCGAGTCACACGCCGAGCTGCGGCGCGCTCGTGCGCGACGAAGGCTCGCAGCTCGCGGCGTGTCCGCGGGCCGCGGCGTTCGACCGCGGCCGGGAGCGCGAGCGCGGAGCTGCTCGAGGTCGTCGCGGGTGAACGCGCACGGCACGGTGACCGGGTCGACGTCGTGCGAGCCGCAGCGCGTTGAGCCCGAGGACCTTGCGCTTGATCTCGTCGGTGAGCGCCGGGTAGCCGAACTGCTCCTGGAACTGCTCGCTGATCTGGAACGCGCGGAACGCCTGGATCTGGTCCTGCGGCGAGCCGTAGAACACGCCGTCGGTGCCCCAGAGCACGTTGTCCTCGCCGACGTGCGCGAGCAGCTTGCCGAGGAGGTGCGCGGCCTCGTCGGGTCGGCCCAGCAGCGACCACCACGTCGTGCCGAGCTCGGCGTACACGTTCTGGTTCGGTCCGATGCCGTCGTCAGCATGGTCGTGATCAGCCGGTTGACGCCGCGGTCGCGCGTGGCCGGCGTCGTACGGACCCTCGGTGACGTCGGCCTCGAAGCCGGAGTGGTACGCGACGAAGCGGACGTCGGGATGGCGGCGCGCGCCGGGCCCGAAGTCGGCGGGTGACGCGTGCGGCGACGTGTAGCCGAGCGTCGTCGAGAGCCCTTGTGCGCGGCGATGGTCGGGACGCCGAGCTCGACCGCGTGGCGGATGAACGCGTCGCCGACCTGCGCCAGCGCCGGGTCGCCGTCGTCGAGGCGCCACGCGTTGCCCGAGCCGTCGTACAGGTCCGGGAAGTTGGTGAACACCTTCCACGCCACGATCGGGTACTGCTCGACCGCCGCGCGTCATGGCGTCGAGGTTCGCCTGGAGGTCGCCGACGTTCGGGAGCGCCTGGGCGTGGAGCAGCACGCGCTCGTCGTGGCACGCCGCGTCGGCGACCCGGCGCGCGTCGTCCATCAGCCTCCGGCGACAGCGGGCTGCCCTCCGGTGCGATCGGCAACGCCGAGAGCACGACCATCGACGTGTCGCTCCGCAGGAAGACCTCCTCCATGAAGTGATTGATCGAGAAGCACACGCGCGGGATCGGCCTCGCCGCACTGCTGCTGCGGGAAGCCGGTCCAGAAGTCGCGGCCCTGCTGCGTGCGCGGGTTCGACCCGAGTAGTCGAGGAAGTGGCCCTGCACGTCGAACACGAACTCGTCGCCGGCGAGCGCGGCGCGGGCCGCGTCGGGATCGACGGCCGCGGTCGGCGGCACGTCGAAGGTGCCGCCGGGCTGCGGCGCGCCGCTTCGCGGCGTCGACTCCTCCGAGCACGCGTTGAGCGCGAGCAGCGTCGTCGCGGCGCCGCACACCGACGCAGGAACCGGCGGCGGGAGACGCCGGTGCGCCGGGCGTTGCGCGTCGCAGTCGGCGCGCGCCCGCCGGCTGCGCCTCGCGGCGACCGGCGACGAGCGGCACCGGGTCGTACTCGCCGTTCGAGCACGGCCCGAGCTTGATCGGGGAGGTCCACACCGTCCCGACGCCGACTCGGCGCCGCATCGGTTGCTCGGCGGTGCGGCCATCAGGCGCCGAGGGCCTGCTCGGCGAGGCGGCGGGCGATGACGCGCAGGCAGAGCGTCTCGTCGGCGCCTTCGAAGATCGACAGCACGCGCGCGTCGACGAAGTAGCGCGACACCGGGAACTCCTCGGCGTAGCCCATGCCGCCGTGCAGCTGCATCGCCTCGCGCGTGACCCACTCGGCCGCGCGGCACACGTACGCCTTCACCATCGACGCCGCGAGCGTGCCCTCGCCGCGGCCCATGCGGCGCGGCGACGTCGTAGGAGAACTGGCGACCGGCCTGGATCGAGCGCGGCCATGCGGGCGAGCTTCACCTGGCTGAGCTGGTAGTCGAACACCGGCTTGCCGAACACGTCGCGCTCCTGCGCGTACGCGAGCCCGGCCTCGAACGCGGCCTGCATGAGGCCGACGGCGCGCGCCGCGGTCTGCAGGCGCCCGTTCTCGAAGCCCTCCATCTGGAGGTAGAAGCCGCGGCCGAGGCCGCCGTCCTCGCCGACGAGGTTCTCGGCGGGCACGAACCAGTCGGCGAACGACACCTCGTAGGAGTGCATGCCGCGGTAGCCGATGGTGTCGATGGCGCGGCCCTCGATCTTGCCGCCGCCGTCCTGCTCGAGCGCGAACGCGTGGCCGGGCACCGGCGTCCTTCTCGACGACGAACAGCGACAGGCCCGCGGTGCGCTGGCGCTGCGGTCGGGGTCGGTGCGCGCGAGCAGCATGAGCGAGGTCGGCGCGGCCGGCGAACGTCGCCCACGTCTTCACGCCGTTGATGCGGTAGCCGCCGTCGACCGGCGTCGCCATCGTGCTCGACGCCGGCGACGTCGGAGCCGAAGTCGGGCTCGGTGACCATCACGCCGACCATGAGCTCGCCCGACGCGATGCGGGGGAGCCAGCGCTGCTTCTGCTCCTCGGTGCCGCCGGCGACGATGGCGCGGGTGAGGATCTCGGGGCGGGTGATGAGCGACCCGCCGACGCCGAGCGAGCCCCACGACAGCTCCTCGGTGGCGACCACCATGCCGAGGTAGTCGGCCTCGCCGCCGCTCGCGAAGCCGCCGTACTCCTCGGGCACCGACAGCCCGAAGCCGCCGAGCTCGGCGAGCCCGCCGATGACGTCCTCGGGGATGTCGGCGTTCGTGCGGTGCACGTGCTCGGCGACGGGCCGGATCTTGTCCTCGGCGAAGCGGTGGAACGTCTCGGCCGCGAGCTCGAACTCGTCGGGGAGGTGGCTGCGGCCCGGTGCCGCGCGCTCGGGAGCGTCGCGGCCACCGCCTCGAGGAACTCGGGCGCGCGGTGCGCCTCGACGAACGGGCAGCGCGTCGCGAGGCGCGTCGGCGTCGACGCCCCACACCGCCTCGCGGCCGAGCAGCTTGGCGCCGAGGTCGGCGATCGCGTCGGCGATGAACGCGCGTGCGAGCATCGACTCGAGCTCGCCGTGCTCGCCGTACGTCGAGCATCACCGCGGCGCCCTCGACCGCGCTGGCCGCGTGCGCGAGGTCGTAGCCGAGCACCTGGTGCTCGTCGAGCTGGGCGACGGAGATGCGGCCGTCGACGCGTCGACGCGCGCGCGAGGTGGTCGGTGGCCGGCGCGACGACGTCGGCCGCGCAGTCGACCGCCGCGGCCGCCGGCGGCGAGCTGGTCGGTCATGGCGGCAGCCTACCGACGACCCCGCTCCGATCACGTGGCTCGGCGTGTCGCCCTCGGGCAGCGTGTCCGGCGGCGCGGTCGTCGGCGGCGCCGTCGTGGGCGGCGCGGTCGTCGGCGGCGGATCGGTCACCGGTGCGGGTGCGGGCGGCGTGGCGACGTCCGCGACGGCGCCGGTCGCCGGCGGCGTGGTCCGGATGCGCCGCCGACGACCGTGGATCCGACGACGATCCCGAGCCCGACGACGTCGCCGAGCCCGGCGCGACCTGCGTGCTGCCCTCGGTCTCGATGGTCGGCTTGGTCGCGCCGTCGACCTTCTGCGCGGTCACCTCGCACTGCGCGTCGACGAGCTTGAACACCGTGCGCGGCCAGGTAGTCGCCGCCGTCCATGGTGAAGTGCACGCCGTCACCGCCGCGCATGGTGACGACCTTGCCGGTCTCGTCGGGCAGGTCGACGGCGTAGGTCCCGTCGCGTGCCGGCGAACAGCTTGTGAGCGTCGACGTAGTGCACCTCGGCGTGGCGCTTGGCGACCTCCTGCGCGACCGCGTTGACCTCGACGACCGCCGCGTCCATCGTCGTCGTCCTTCAGCGTCGGCGCGCCGACCCAGTACGACGGTGCGGCCCGGGCCGATGAGCGTCTTCATCATCGACGTCGACCTTGTCGGCGTACTCGGCCTTCCACGTCGTCACCGCTGACTGCGGTCCAGTCGTTGGTGCCGATGATGAACACCACGACCTCGGGGTTGAGCCGGGCCATCTCGGTGGTGGCGTGGTCGGGCCAGTCGAAGAAGCCGGGGTCGCGAGGCCGCTCGACACCCGCGAGTCGAAGTAGGGCTGCACGACGCCGGTGGCGCCGGCGATCGTGCCGAGCGCGGGGCCGAGCGACCCGGCGAGCGAGTCGCCCCCGACCCACAGCGCGCAGCGGATCGGTCGTCGACA
This sequence comes from uncultured Acidimicrobiia bacterium, assembly GCA_963834375.1. Taxonomy (GTDB): domain Bacteria; phylum Actinomycetota; class Acidimicrobiia; order Spongiisociales; family UBA5794; genus JACDBE01. The sequence goes on from CAWIBM010000001.1 coordinate 26,939, forward strand.
GCGTGCGGCAGTCGCGTGCCGTCGCGGTGGTGGTGACGGTGGCCGGACCATCCTCGGCCGCCGCCGGCGTGGATCGTCCCGGCGAGCGACGGCTGCTCGTCGCCGCTGAAGCGCACCATGTCGGTGGCGAGCAGCACGAACGCCACGGACACCGCGACCGCGGCCACGACCGCGACGACCCGACGGATGCGGCGCCGCTTGCGCTCGCTGCGCCGGTGACGGCGTTCGGGGGGCGCGTCTGGCGCCGGTGTCGGGATCGGCCATGGGGTCGTTCGCCATCGCTGCCGTGGACTCGGCGAAACGACGATGCTAACCGGCGGCCCCCGTGGCGACGGGTTCGCCCGGCCGGCCCGAAGGCGATGCGCACCAGGTGACCGAGGAGCCCCGTGCTGCACTGCGCCCGCCGACCCGGGCGGGTGACACGCCCGGATGGTGCGGCGCGATGCGCACCCGCAGCGCGCCGGGCTGCGACCTCCAGCCGCACCGGCGGGTCGAGGGTGACGGCCTCGCCGTCGATGCCGGTGTCGACGGGGCTGCCCGACCGCACCTCGAGCGCGGAGCGGTCCACTCGTGCCAGCCCGAGTACGCGGAGCCCGCGCCCGGCGCGTCGACAACGAGACGAGCTGCGCGAGCTCCGCGCCGTTGTGCACCTCGACTCACGATCACGCCGAGCACGCCCTCGTCGAGGCGGGCGCGGGTCCCGAGGCCGCCGACGCCGGTCGAGCTTGTAGACGTTGTTCGACACGAGGATGAGGTCGCGGATCGCAGCCGTCGATCGCATCGGGACCGTCGAGCTCGAAGTCGAAGGGGTCGTAGTCGGGCCCGAGGAGCTCGGGCAGCATCTTCGCCGCGGTGTTGAGCTTGGCGTCGCGGTACTCGTCGGACTGCACGATGGCGGCGTACACGCCGAACGAGACGTTGTTCACGAAGACCCGGCCGTTGACCCGGGCGAGGTCGACCGCGGCGCTCGTAGGCCCTCGGTGAACGCGTCGAGCGCGCCGACGACGTCGTCGCGGTCGATGCCGAGGTCGAGCGCGAAGTGGTTGCGGGTGCCGGCCGGGATGCACACGAACGGCACGTCGTGCTCCGAGGCGACCCCGGCGACCAGCGCCTGCGAGCCGTCGCCGCCGGCCATGCCGAGCACGTCGGCGCCGCGGGCGATCGCGTCGCGGGCGAGCTGTTCGAGGTCGTCGCCCCGCTCGAGCATCACCGTCTCGATGCCACGCGCCTGCGCCTCGGCCGACGAACTCGGCGATCGGCCTTCCCGCCGCCGGACCACGCGGTTGAGGATCAGGACCGGCCGGCGCGGCGGCGCCGACCGGGGTGCCGCGCGCCGCCTCGTCGGCGAGGGTCGACGGGTCGCTGCGCAAGCGCGGCACGCGCCAGCCACGCGAACGCCGGCGACCAGCACCAGCGACGCGCGACGATGCCCACCGAGGCTGTGGTTGCGCAGCAGCGTCGCGAACCGCCGCCGCGACCGCCGCGACCGCGACGAGCGTGGCCACCAGGCGCACGACGCCCCGCCGCGTCACCACGTACCACGCCGCGGTGAGCGCCACGGAGCACCAGCACCAGCGCGCCGAGCAGCGGCAGCCCAGTTGTTCCAGAGCACGACGACCGTCACGACGATCGCCGCCACGCCGCAGGCCGAGCGCGCCGATCGCGCAGCGTCGCCGAGCCGTCGCGTTCATGCGTCGCTCCACGCCGTACACGATTCCCGTATCCTGGTGCGAGTCGGCGGCAGCCCACGCTCGTGACCGCGTCAGCCGGCGTCGCGCCGGGCTGGTCGACCTGGGTCTGGTAGAGGTCGGTGTAGAGGCCGCCCGCCGCGAGGAGCTCGTCGTGGCGGCCCTCTCGACGATCTGGCCGTCTTCGAGCACGAGGATCCGGTCGGCGGCGACGATGGTCGAGAGCCGGTGCGCGATCACGAGCGACGGTGCGCCCGACCAGCGCGTCGGCGAGCGCGTGCTGGATCGCCAGCTCCGACTCGGAGTCGAGGTGCGACGTGGCTTCGTCGAGGATCACGACCGCGGGGTCCTTGAGCAGCATCCGGGCGATGGCGAGCCGCTGCTTCTCGCCGCCCGACATCCGGTAGCCCCGCTCGCCGACGACGGTGTCGTAGCCGTCGGGCAGGCACGCGATCATGGTCGTGGATGCGCGCCGCCGGCACGCCTCGACCAGCTCGGCGTCGGTGGCGTCGGGGCGGGCGTAGCGCAGGTTGGCCCGGATGGTGTCGTGGAAGAGGTGCGGGTCCTGCATCACCATGCCGACCGCGCCGCGCAGCGACTCGAGCGTGAGGTCGCGCACGTCGTGGCCGTCGACGCGCACCGCGCCCGTCGATCGACGTCGTGGATGCGCGGGCACGAGCAGCGCGGTCGTGGTCTTGCCCGCGCCCGACGGCCCGACGAGCGCCACGAGCTCGCCGGGTGCGATCGTGAAGCTCACGTCGCGCAGGATCCAGCGCGCTCGTCGTCGTCGTCGGTGGCCGCCGACGCCTCCTTCGAGCGACGCGATCGACGACACCGCGGCCGACGGGTGGCGGAACCACACGTGGTCGAACTCGACCCGGCCCACCGGCTCGACGAGGTCGACCGCGCCGGGCCGCTCGGTGATCGAGCGGCGGGAAGTCGAGCACCTCGAACACGCGCTCGAACGACACCGATCGCGGTCATGCACGTCGACGCGCACGTTCGTGAGCTGCGTGAGCGGTTGGTAGATCTGGCTGACGTACACCACGAACGCGGCGATGGTGCCGATCGAGATCATGTCGCTGATCACGAGGTTGCCGCCGACGAAGTACACGATCGCGGTGCCGACCGCGGCGACGAAGCCCGAGCGCCACGAACAGCACCCGCGAGTACATCGCGGTCGTGATGCCGATGTCGCGGACACGCCCGGCACGGTCGGCGAAGTTGTCGCGTTCGGGGTCGTGGTTGCCGAAGAGCTTCACCACCAGCGCGCCGGCCGACGTTGAATCGCTCGGCGATGGTGTTGTTCATCGACGCGTTGAGCTGCATGCTCTCGCGCGTGAGCCGCTGCAGCTTCGTGCCGATGCGCTCGGCCGGGATGATGAAGAACGGGAGGACGACGAGCGTCGAGGAGCGTGAGGCGCCAGTCGAGGGCCAGCATGAAGCTGAGCGTCACGACCAGCGTGATGACGTTGGAGAACACGGTGCCGAGCGTGTTGGTGACGGCCTGCTGCGCACCGATGACGTCGTTGTTCATCCGCGACATCAGCGCGCCGGTCTGGGTGCGGGTGAAGAACGACAGCGGCAGGCGCTGCACGTGGTCGAAGAGCGCGATGCGCAGGTCGTAGATCAGGCCCTCGCCGATCTTGGCCGAGTAGTAGCGCTGCACCAGCGAGAGCCCGGCGATGACGCGATGGCGAGGAACCCACGGCCGCAGCGCGAGCACGAGCGACGAGGGTGCGGTTCTTGTCGGGGACGGCGGTGTCGAGCAGCGAGCGCAGGATCAGCGGCGGGATCGCGCTGATCGACCGCGGCGAGCGACGACGGTGACGAGGAAGCCGATGAGCGGCGGCGGTACGGGCGGGCGAGGCCGAGGACACGGCGCACGAGGTCGCGCTCGAGCTTCTTGCCCTTGACCGCGCTCGGCGTCGCGGCCGAAAGCCCATGGATCGTCTGGTGTGCTCATCGCATCATCTCCGGCATCCCAACCGGTCACCGGCGGGCCGCCCAATAGCCGTCGCTAACCTCGGTCGATGACCGATCCACGAACGGCCGTTCGGCCGGCTCTACGAGGACTTCGAGCCCGGCGACGTCTACCAGCACTGGCCGGGCAAGACGATCACCGAGGCCGACGACCACCTCTTCTGCATGATCACGATGAACCACCACCCGCTGCACACCGACGCGTGGTTCGCGGAGACGCAGACGCAGTTCGGCAAGAACGTCGTGGTGGGCAACCTCGTGTACTCGCTCGTGCTCGGCATGAGCGTGCCCGACGTGAGCGGCGCCGGCGATCGCCAACCTCGAGGTCGAGGAGCTCAAGCACAAGCGGCCCACGTTCCACGGCGACACCATCTACGCCGAGACGAAAGTGCTCGAGAAGCGGGAGTCGCAGAGCCGTGCCGACCGCGGCGTCGTCACGGTGGAGACCCGGGGGTTCAACCAGCGCGGGGAAGAGGTGTGCTACTTCCGCCGCAAGGTGATGGTGCCCAAGCGCGACGCGGCGACGCCGCGCCGGCGCCCCTACGACGTCGCCCGGTAGCCGACGCCGTGGCCGAGCCCGCCATGGCGGGCTGTGTCTTCTGCTCGATCGTCGCGGGCGGAGACTCCCGGCGCACGGTCGTGCTCGACACCGCGCGACGGTCGTCGCGTTCCTCGACCACCGCCCGCTGTTCCAGGGCCACACGCTGGTGGTGCCGCGCGCGCACGTCGAGACCCTGCGCGACCTCGACGGCCCGCTCGCGACGACCTGTTCGCGCGAGGTCCAGCGCGGTCGCGGCCGCGGTGCAGGACGCCACGGGCGCGCCAGGGCTCGTTCGTGGCGATGAACAACGTGGTGAGCCAGAGCGTCCCGCACCTCCACGTCCATGCCGTGCCCCGGCACGAAAGGACGGCCTCCGGGGCTTCTTCTGGCCGCGGACAGCGTACGCCGACGACGACGAGGCCGAGGCGGTCGCCGCCTCGATCCGCGGGTTGCTCTCGGCGCAACGATGTAATAATGTAATCACCATGCCCAAGAACAACCCGACGACGCCGCTGCTCCGACCGCCGCCACCAAGCTCCAGGGCTGGTTCGCCGGCCGCCTCCCCGACGGCTGGTTCACCGGGCCGCCCGACGGTCGACCCACGACCGCGACGAGATCGTCGTGGTCGGGCACGCTGCGCCGAGCCCGACACCGCGGCTGACGCCGACGCCGGAGCCGCCGTGGCCGCCCGCCGGGCCCGCATCCAGGGGTTCCGCGAGGACACCCGCCAGCTCCGGATGCGCATCGCCGACGAAGCCGAGGCCCGGTTCGCGGCGCAAGGTCGCGTGGGGCGCGCGGTGCGGCGACGAGGAGGAGCTCTTCACCAACCTGAGCGTCCCGGTGATGACCCGGCTGCGCCTGCCCGAGCGGCGGGTGCTCGACACGCTCGTCGACGCCGGCGTCGCCCGCAGCCGCAGCCACGCGCTCGCCTGGTGCGTGCGCCTGGTCGGCGACCACGAGGGCGAGTGGATCGACCAGCTCCGCGACGCGCTGGTGCACGTGGAGAAGGTGCGCAGCGAGGGCCCCGGGCAAGCGCGGCGACGTAGGCGCCCGAGCGGACGTTGTACGACCTAATCGTTAGTGTGCTAATGATTAGGTCGACTATGGAACCGACCCTCGGACGCCGTCTCTACCTCGGCGCACCGCGCCGTCGCACGACGTGCTCGACGCCCGGCTGCCGAGCACGGCGCCAGCCTCTGGAACTGGGTGCTGCTCCGCGAGGCGGCGATCGCCGACGGCGCGAGCCAGCGCGAGCTCGCCGAGCTCATGCGCATCGAGCCGCCCACGCTCGTGCGCCATCTCGACAAGCTCGCCGACGACGGCTGCGTCGAACGGCGACCCGATCCCGACGACCGCCGCGTCGTCCGCGTCGTCGTCACCGCCGACGGGCCGCGAGCGGCTCGACCGAGCTGCACAAGGTCGCGCACGAGGTCGACGACGAGCTGCGCGGATCCTGCTGACCGAGCGCGAGGTCGAGGTGCTGGGCAAGGCGCTGCATGCGGATCCACGACCACTTCACCGAGGCGACAGGAAGCACGAAGAGGAGGCGCGCCGTGTCCGCCAGCGTTGAGAAGGACGCGGTCCGAGTGACCGCCGCTGACCGACGAGGTCATCCGCACCGAGTCGCTCACCAAGGTGTACCCGGGTGGGCTCAAGGCGGTCGACGAGCTCGACCTCGTCGGTGCGCCGCGGCGAGATCTTCGGCCTGCTCGGCCCGAACGGCGCGGGCAAGACCACGACCGCGGGCATGCTCACGACACGGCGTGATCCCCACCAGCGGGCGCGCGTTCGTCGGCGGCATCGACGTCGTCGCGCACCCGGTCGACCGCGAAGCAGGTGATCGGTGTCGTGCCCCAGACCAACACGCTCGACCGCTCGCTCGTCGGTGTGGGAGAACCTCTACTTCCACGGCCGCTTCTTCGGGATGATCGCGCGCGCGCGCGAAGCGCGAGGCCGACCGCGCTGCTGCGAGCAGTTCCGGCTCGCCGACCGGGCGAAGGCGCCGGTGGCCGCGCTCTCCGGTGGCATGGCGCAGCGGCTGATGGTGGCCCGGGCGATCATGCACCGGCCGGCGACGCTCTTCCTCGACGAGCCGACCGCCGGCCTCGACCCGCAGAGCCGGCTCGCGCTGTGGGAGATCCTCGGCGAGCTGCACACCGATGGCCAGACCATCCTCCTCACCACGCACTACATGGAGGAGGCCGACCAGCTCTGCGACCGGCTCGCCATCATCGACCACGGGCGGCTGCTCGCGCTCGGCACGCCCGGCGGAGCTCAAGCGCTCGACCGGAGCCGACACCGTGGTGACCGTGTCGGCCAGCCGGCGACCTCGACGCGCTCGCCAAGGTGCTCGAGGCCGAGGTCCCCGGCGCGCAGCGGGCGACGCGCGTCGACATCGACGGTGCTCGTCGAGGTGCGGGCGCAGCAGCGGCGTGCTCCCGTGGTGTTCAACGCCGCCGAACGCAACGGCTTCGACGTCACCGACCTCTCGGTCACCGAGCCGACGCTCGAGACCGTCTTCATCAACCTCACCGGGAAGGACCTGCGCGAATGACTGCCGTCACGATGCCCCGCCGCGCCGACCACCGCTCGCACCGACGCCGCAAGCCGCATGGCCGCGGCGCGCGGTCGCGTTCCGGCGCGCTGCTCCTGCGCGACCTCGTGGTGCTGCGCAAGACGCTCAAGGAGTTCATCCCCCGCACGCATCCTGCAGCCGTTCCTGCTGGTCTTCGTGTTCACGTACGTGTTCCCGAAGATCGGGCAGGGCGTCGGCGGTGCGCGAGGCGCGCGAGCGAGTTCTCGACCGCTGCTCGTCGCCGGCGTCGTCGGGCTCGCGATCATGTTCCAGGGCATCCAGTCGGTCGTCGCTGCCGATGGTGCAGGAGTTCGGCTACACGCGTGAGATCGAGGACCGCGTGCTGGCGCCGATGCCGGTGGCGCTGGTCGCGATCCAGAAGGCGGTCTGGGGCGCGCTGAGCGGGCTGTTCTCCGCCCTGCTCGTGTTCCCGATCGCCGCGGTGGTCCCGGCCACGCCCGTTCACCTCGACGTGAACTGGTGGGTGCTGCTCACGCTCACGCCGCTCGCGCTGCTACATGTGCGGCGCGCTCGGCCTCACGTTCGGCACCCGCTTCGACCCCCGCACGGTGCCGCTGCTGTTCGGGATCATCGTGCATCCCGCTCACGTTCCTCGGCTGCGTGTACTACTCGTGGTCGTCGCTGGAGCCGATCCGGTGGCTGCAGATGTTCGTGCTCGTGAACCCGCTCGTCTACATGTGCGAGGGGTTCCGGGCCGCGCTCACCACCGCACCGCACATGAGCCTGTGGGCCATCTACGCCGCGCTGATCGGGTTCTCCGCACTGTTCACATGGCTAGGGATCAACGGGTTCAAGCGCCGCGTGCTGAGTTAAAAGCGGGGGTCACCGGGTAACCTCGATTCCGTGTCCGCTGCGACGCACGTGAACTTCTGGGGGGTACGCGGGTCAACGCCGTGTGACGGCCGCCAGTTCGAGCGTTACGGGGGCAACACCTCGTGCGTCGAAGTCGCGCGCGACGGTCACGAACCCGTGATCTTCGACCTCGGCACCGGGTTGCGGAACTACGGCGACGAGCTCGCCGCCGAGGGCCGGGTCGACGGCTACCGCGCCACCGTGCTCCTCAGCCACCTCCACTGGGACCACATCCAGGGCCTCCCCTTCTTCGTGCCGCTCGCCGGGGGCGGCGGTGCCGTCACCGTGATCGGTCCGCACCAGAGCGCCGGCCCGCTCGACCAGCGTGTTTCGCTCCGTGATGAGCCCGCCGTACTTCCCGATCACCCCGGAGGAGTTGCGGGGCGAGGTGGCGTTCGAATCGGTGGCGAACGACGACTTTGCCCTCAATGGGGCGAAGGTGCGGTCGCGCTGGGTGCGCCACACCGATCCCACGCTCGGCTTCCGGGTCGAGACCGAGGGCGTCTCGGTGGCCTATCTGTCGGACCACGGGCCGGGGACGGTCCACGACGACCCCGACGACTTCGTCCCGCAGGACGTGCTCGAGCTCTGCGACGGCGTCGACCTGCTCATCCACGACGCGCAGCACACCGCCGACGAGTACGAGCTCAAGCGACCTGGGGTCACTGCACCGTCGAGTACGCCCTGCTCGTCGCCAAGGAGGCGGGCGCCCGCGAGCTGGCGCTGTTCCACCACTGCCCCACGCATGGCGACGATCGCCTCGACACCATCCTCCGCGATGCCCGCGAGCTGTCGGCCGGCATCAACGGACCCGAGGTGTTCGCCGCCGCCGACGGCCTGCGGCACGAGCTCGGCCCTCCGACCGCTGAACCGAGGAGCACCCGTGCCCGACGAATCCGGCGAAACCGTGCTCGTCCCCGACGACACGCGGTTCCGCTCCGTGCTCGGGCACTTCGCCACCGGGGTCACCATCATCACGGCCATCGACGACGACGAGCCGGTGGGCATGGCCGCCAACTCGTTCACGTCGCTGTCGCTCGACCCGCCGCTCATCCTCTTCTGCGTCGCGCACACCTCGTCGACCTGGCCCCGCATCGAGCACGCCGGCACCTTCGCGGTGAACATCCTGGGCGAGGACCACGAGGAGCTGTCGAACCTGTTCGCCCAGAAAGGCGCCGACCGCTTCGGTCAGACCCCGTGGCGGGTGGGCGTGTCGGGCGCGCCGGTGCTCGAGGAGGCCATCGCCTACCTCGACTGCCGCTTCGAGGCCGAGTATCCGGGTGGCGACCACAAGATCATCGTCGGGCGCGTGCTCGACCTCGACATGCGCGAAGGGTCCCGGCCGTTGCTGTTCTATCGGGGCGGGTACTCGCGTATGCACGACGCCTGAGATGACCGGCACCGACGTCGCGCTCGCGGCGCGGGTCGTCGTCGCGTTGATCCTGGTCGCTTCCGGTGTCGGCAAGCTGCTCGCGGTGCGCCAGGTCGCGCACACCTACCGCGAGCAGTTCGGCGGGTACGCGTGGGTGGCCCTGCTGGTCGCGTTGGCGCTGCCGGTGTACGAGCTCGTCCTCGCGGTGCTGCTGCTCGTCGTCGACGCCGCGTGGCCGAGCTGGCTCGCGCTGGCGACGTTCGTCGTGTTCACCGTCGTGCTCGTGCGCCGCGTGGTCACCAACGACCGGCGTCCGTGCAACTGCTTCGGCGCCTCGTCGCGCCGGCGAGACCTCTCGATCGGGTCGTTGCTGCGCAACACGTGGTTCCTCGTGCTCGCTCTGGTCGCCACCGGCGCCGCGACCCTGCAGGAGCCGTCGGCGGTGTTCGCCACGCTGCTGCTCGGGGCTGCGTTCGCGGCGGTGTCGGCGGTCCTGGTGGTGCGCACGTGAACGTGGTCGTCCTCGTCGGCACCGATGCCGACGCCGAGGGACTGGGGGCCGCGGCCCGCGCGCTCGAGTCCGGCGACACCCGCGCCGCGGTCTTCGTCGGCGACGTCACCACCCCCGACGGCCGCGCCGCGCTCCAGGAGTTCGTGGCCGAGCTCTTCTCCGCCTGACCGCCAGAACCCGTAGGGTCTCGCGCCATGACCTCGACGACGAACTTCGATCGCGACGTGCTGCTCGCGAAGGGCCGGGAACGGGCGGGGGGCCTCACCGAGCTCGGACCGGGGGAGTTCGTCGACGGTCTCGGCCGCTTCGTCGACTCGCTGAACACCGAGGGGCGCCTCAACGACGTCGGTCGTTACATCGCGGAGGAGCGCATCCTCCTGCACGTGAAGAACCGCTTGGAGTACGTCCGAGACCGCGAGCGCCATCCGGAGATCGCCCGGGTCGACGTCGTGCAGCCCGTCTTCATCGTGGGCCTGCCGCGCACGGGCACGACGATCCTGCACGACATCCTGAACCAGGACCCGGCAAACCGCGCCCCGCTCACCTGGGAGCTGATGTTCCCGTCGCCCCCGCCCGAAGCAGCCGTCGGCAACGACGACCCGCGGGTGGAGGCGTGCCAGGCGACGATCCCGACTGGTGACATGCAGTCGGAGATGTTCAAGGCGATGCACCCGATGGGGGCGACGCTCTCGCAGGAGTGCGTCGTCATGATGGGCGAGACGATGTGCACACCGCTGTTCCACAACCAGCTGCGCGTGCCGAGCTACCAGGACTGGGTCGACGACGGAGCCGACTGGTCGGCCGTCTACGACTTCCACCGGCGCCAGCTGCAGCACCTCTGGTGGCACAAGCCGGGCGACCGTTGGATGCTCAAGACCGGCGCCCACATGTGGGGCCTCGCGCAGCTCCTCGAGACGTATCCCGACGCCGCGGATCGTGTTCACTCACCGCGACCCGGTGAAGTCGCTCACGTCGTACGCGAGCCTCACCGCCCTCGTGCGGTCGCGCGGCAGCGACGACGTCGACCCGTACGAGATCGCCGCGGACTGGTCCGCCCGCCTGAAGAAGATGCTCGAGCGGACCATGGCCGTCCGCGCCGCACGCGCCTATCCGGACGCGGTGTTCTACGACATGTACTTCTCCGACTTCGTCGCCGATCAGTTCGCCGAGATCGAGAAGATCTATGACGCGCTCGACCTGCCGATGTCCGACACGGGAGCCGATGCGATGCGGGAGTACATCGCCGATCATCCGAAGGGCAAGGACGGCATCCACCGCTACCGACCGGAGGAGTACGGGGTCGATCCCGCGGTCGTGCGCAAGGACTTCGCGCCCTACATCGAGCGCTTCGGCCTCGAACCCGAAGCCGGCGACTCGGACGCGGCATGAGCCCGAGCCTGCCGACGACGATGCGGGCATGGCGCACCCACGAGTACGGCGTGCCGATGGACGTGCTGCAGCTCGACGAGGTCGACGTCCCCGAGCCCGCGGCCGGCGAGGTGCTCGTCCGCGCGCTGGGATCCCGTTCAACCTGAACGACCTCGAGCGGATCACCGGTGGCAACATGATGGTGCGCCCCGAGCTGCCGTACTCGCCGGGCATGGAGACGATGGGCATCGTCGCGAAGTGCGGGCCGGGCACCGAGGCGCTCCTCGGCCGGCGCGTCGTCGCCATCACCCAGCAGGCCCACGGGGGATTCGCCGAGTACGCGATCTGTCCCGCGGTCTCCACCTTCGAGATGCCCGAGTCGGTCCCGCTGCCCGACGCGGCCGCGCTGTTCTTCCCGTTCCACCTCGCATGGCTCGGACTGTTCGACCGGGCCGAGCTCCAGGCGGGGGAGACGGTGCTCATCCACGCGGCGGCTGGCGGCGCGGGGTCGGCCGCGATCCAACTCGCCCTCGACGCGGGCGCGCACGTCATCGCCACCGTCGGGTCGGACGACAAGATCCAGTTGTGTCGCGACCTCGGCGCGGAGACGGTCGTCAACTACCGGTCGGAGGGGTTCGCCGACGTGTGCCTCGAGCAGACCGACGGCAGGGGCGTCGACGTGGTCTACGACAACGTCGGTGAGGCGGTCATGGAGGACTCGTTCAAGTCCCTCGCGTACAACGGTCGCTACCTCATGATGGGCTTCGCGTCGGACAAGACGGTGGCCGACGAGAAGTCGCTCGTGCCCCGCCGGATCGCGCTCGGCAACTTCAAGCTCTGCGGCGTGATGCTCTCGTACGCCGATGCCGAGCGACAGGCGACGATGAAGGGCCTGCTCGGGTGGAACCTCCCTTCGGATCGGCTGGGTGCGGAGATCACGCGCACGGTCGTCGACATGGTCGAGGCGGGTCGGGTGCGCGCGGTCGTCGGGCGGGTTGTGGAGTTCGAGGAGATCCCCGAGGCGATCACCGCGATGGCGAACCGAGAAACGGTTGGGCGCGTCGTGGTGAAGCTCTGGGACGACTGAGCATCCCCTCAGGCCGGCTCGAACTCCACGACGGGGTCGAGGCGATGGGCGAAGCGCCGGAGGGTGCGCATGAGCACCAGGCCGGTCACCAGGATGAGGACGGCGTTGGTGACGGCGGCGGCGGCGTCCCAGCCGAGCGACGTCGCCACGTAGAACTGCCAGTAGCGGTGCATCGTCGCGCCGAGCCCGAGGCCGGGGTGCCAGTCGAGCGCGCCGCCGTCGTTCGAACGGCCAGAACCACAGGTTCATGATCGCCCCGTAGACGAAGCCCCACACCCAGCCGTACACCGCGAGCGCCAGCACCTCCGGCGCGGGTCGAGGCGGGCGGTGAGCAGGCCGACGAAGCCGGCACCTGCTGCCCATCCAGCCGAGCGCCAGCATCTGGAACGGCAGCCACGGCCCGATGCCGCCCGTGATGATGGCCGACACCGCCATCGCGCACAGGCCGAGGAGGAGCCCGAACCGCGGCCCGAACGCGGCGCCCGCGAGCACCACGAGGAAGAAGATGCCGCTGCCTCCACCCGGGAGGTCGATCAGCCGCAGCAGGCCGGCGCACGCGGCGAGCATGCCGAGCAGCGCGACCGTCGCGCCGTTCATGGTGCCCCGGCGGACCTCGAGCACACCGCGGCGACCACCAACGCGCCGACCGAGCGCGGCGACGAGCGGCGCGTCGCCGTTGTGCGCCTGGCTGGTGAGCGCCGTGACCGGGAGCCAGAACGGGTAGAGGAACGCGGCGGCTCCGACCGCCACCATCAGCGAGTACACGGCCACGGGCCGCACGTGGGCACCGGCACCGGGCGGGGGAGCGGTGACCAGGCTCACGAGCGGGCCAGCTCGCGTTCGACTTCCTCGACGGTGAGGAACGGCGGCAGCACGCGCAGGACCTGCGGCGCGAACAGCGAGCCGGCGAGCACGTCGCGGGCGTCGCCGTCGGCGACGATCTCGCCGTCGCCCAGCACGATGGCGTGGGTGGCGATGCGCGCCGCCAGCTCGACGTCGTGCGTCGCCAACACGACCGCGCCGCCGCCGGCCGCGTGCCGGCGCACCGCGTGCTCGAGCGCGGCGCGCGACGGCGCGTCCATGCCGCGCGTCGGCTCGTCGAGCAGCAGCACGGGCGCGCCGCCCACCGCGACCGCGGCGATCGCGACCCGCTGACGTTCGCCGCCCGAGAGGCTGCGGGGATGCTCGTCCGCGAGGTCGGTGAGGTGGAGCGCGTCGCAGCCAGCGGTCGACCGCCCCGGTCGTCGGCGCGTCCGAGCAGCCGCTGGGTCTCCTCCAGCTCGCGGCGCACGGTGGCGGAGAACAGCAGCGTGTTCGGGTTCTGCGGCACGTACGCGACGCGCGCCCGCCGCGTCGACCGTGCCGGCGGCCGGCGTCAGCGAGATCGGCGAGGGCGCGCAGCAGCGTGGTCTTGCCGGCGCCGTTGCGGCCGAGCAACGCGATGACGTCGCCCGCGTGCAGCTCGAGGTCGACCCGCGCGCACCGCGACACGACCGCCGAGGACCGACGCGCGACGCCGCGCGCCGTCACCAACGTCTCGCCCGGGCGCGGCCGCCCGCGCGGCTCGCGCCGGTCGTGGGAGGTCGACCGGCGCCGGCGTCGCGCAGCCACGGGCATCGCGGCACGGTGAGCGGCAGCGGTGTCCAGCCGAGCGCCGGTCCGAGGCGCGTGACGGTCGGTGCGCCCGGGTAGTCGCCGAGCACGGCGCCGGCGGTGCCGGGCCGTCGCGACGCGGCCGCCGTCGACGAGCACGGCGCGGTCGGCGAGCGGCGCGGCGCGTTCGAGCCGGTGCTCGGCGAGCACGACCGTGGTGCCGAGGTCGTGCGTTGAGCCGGGCGAGCGCGGCCAGCACGTCGTCGGCACCCTGCGGGTCGAGCTGCGACGTCGGCTCGTCGAGCACGAGCGCCGGCGGCGCCGCCGCGAGCGCGCCGGCGATCGCGCACCGTTGCCGCTCACCGCCGGAGAGCGTGGCGGGTCGCGGTCGCGGAGGTGCGCGATGCCGAGCGCGTCGAGCGACCTCCTCGACGCGCCGGCGCATCGCCTCCTGGCGAGAAGCCGAGGTTCTCCAGCACGAAGGCGAGGTCGTGCTCCACGTGGTCGACGACGAACTGCGACTCCGGGTCCTGGCGCGACGAAGCCGACGACGTCGGCGAGCTCGCGCGGCTGTGTGATCGGGTCGAGCGGCCGAACACCACGACGTCGCCACCGAACCGGCCGCCGGTCGAGTGCGGCACGAGGCCGTTCGCGGCGCGCAGCAGCGTGCTCTTCCCCGAACCCGACGCACCGACCACGAGGAGCAGCTCGCCGGGCGGCGACCTCGAGGTCGACGTCGCGCGAGCGCGGCGTGCACACGGTCGGGATACCCGAACGACACGTCGCGGTGATGCGCAGATCGCGCTCACTGCGCGACTCCGCTCGGGCGGGTCGGCGAGGACGGGCGCGAGCAGGGGGAGCAGCGACGAGCGCCGGCAGCGGACGTGGAGAGCAGGCCAGGCAAGGGGCTGGCGAACCAGCAGGCTGCTGTCGCCGGCCAGTCGAGCACGTTGCCATCGCGACCGGCGCCAGCAGCACCGCCCCGGCCATCAGCCAGTCGGCGCGCCCATCCGACGCGGTCGGTACCGCACCCGTTGCGTGCCGGACGAGGCGAGGAGGATCGCCGCCGCGAGCCCGCTCGCGCCGGCAAGGCCGAGAACGGCCGCGACGCCTCGGACTCCCCGATCAGCGCGACGAACGCGCCGCCGAGCGCGAGCAGCGACGCCACCCCGCACCAACCCGCGACCCGGTCGCGCGGCTCGGCCCGGCGCGGGCGAACCCGCGCGCGTCCATCGACTCGGCGAGCGTCACCGCCCGCTCCAACCCGAGCTCGAGCACCGGCACGATCTGGCGCAGGAGCCGGCCCCGGCGCACCACCCGGCCGCCGGTGCGGGCGCGGTCGGCCTCGCGTACGTCGTGGATGGCCGAGAGCGTGGCCGGCACGAACGCCAGTCCCACCACGACCACCAGCCCGACCTCGTAGAACGCACGGGGCGTGCGACTGCACCAGCTCGGAATGCGAGACCACCGAGTTGAACGCGCCGAACACGCCCATCACGCCGACGATGGCGAACCCCTCGGCCAGCGACTGCAGCATGATCGGGCTCGACGGTGCCGCCCACAGTGAAGCCGCCGAGCAGCTGCGGGCAGCCGAAGTGGGGCGTGGTGAAGAGGACGTCGCCCACGCCGTGGGTCGTCGCCACCGTGAGCAGCATGCGCACGACGGCGAACACCGTGCCCACTGCCAGCAGCAACGGGAAACGCGCTGCGCGTACGGACCGGGCTGGGCGTGCAGCGACACCGCGAGCGGACGCGATCCCGATGACCAGCGCGACGTACACGCGGGTTCGGCGCCAACTGGATGCACGCGGCCGCCGCCAGCGCCCACACCAGCCACACACCCGCATGCCAGGTCGCACGCGAGGGGTGGCAACCGCGACCCGTGCGGAGGTCCGCGTGGCATGCGCGGCGGATTGCGTGGTGGTCGTCACGTCGGACTAACGTGCCCTCTCGACAACGGTTGCGCGCAACCCGGATGTTGCGTGCGGTTCCCGGGCTCCGGCCCGGGGACGGGGGAAGTCGGTGCGAGACCGACGCTGACCCGCAACTGTGAGCGGCACTGCGGCACCCCGCCGCACTCCGCGAGCCAGGCTACCTGCCGTTGTCCACCGGGCCACCGGTGCTCCCGACGGACGCCGTTCAACAGGGCGGCAGAGACAGGCCCTCGTGGAAAGGGGCCTCGGAGGAAGACATGTCGCACGTTCGTCGTGCCACTGCATGCGTCGCCGCGATGACAGCAGCGCTCTTCGCGGTCGCGCTCCCCGCGCGGATCGGTACCGCCCGCGTCGGTCGCCGCGGCAGATGCCGCGGTCTCCTGGTTGACGGCACAGCAGCAGCCCGACGGCGGCTTCGAGCTCGCCGCCTTCCCTGGCTTCGAAACCCTCGACGCCACGATCGCCATCGCGGAGCAACGCCCAGACCGGGAGCACGTGGAGCACGAGCGAGGCCGTTGACGCGGTCGAGGCCGTGCAGTTCGGCGGCTCCGGGCCCACCCCCCTCGACGCGATCGACGCCTATGCCGAGACGATCCCGACCTGGGGCCACTGCGGGTACCGCGGCGAAGAACATCGTCCTCGGCGCGAGCCCGTTCGGCCTCGACCCGCAGCGCCTTCGACCCTGCCGGTGACGGCACGCCGGTCGACCTGGTGAGCCTGATGGGCGGCTGTTCCGCCACCGGCGGCTCGACGTTCAGCTTCACCCTCTACATCATCCTCGCCCAGAGCCTCGTGTGCGGCACCCCGTCCGCGACCGCGCTGCCAAGCTGCGCGTGACGCGCAGCAGGCGAACGGTGGGTGGAACTTCAACGGCGACTCGACGACGTCCGACATCGATCCCGACACGACCGCGCTCGCGGTCGAGGCATTGGTCGCCGGCGGTGCCGACGCCGGCGATCCAGCGGTGCGCGCCGCGCTCGGCTTCTTCGCCGCCAACCAGCAGACCAGCGGGGCGTGGCAGTCGTTCGGCGTCGACGACCCGAACTCCACGTCGCTCTCGATCTCGGCATCACCGCCGCGGGTTACGACGTCGAGTCGTCGTGCTGGCGCGACACCGCCGACCCGTCCCGGGCCGGCACGCCGTACGCGAGCCCGACCGCGTGGCTGCGCTCGCAGCAGCTCGCCGCGCCGCCGGCAGACGCGGGCCGCATCGCGAGTCCCAACGACAGCTTCGGGGTGAACACGTTCGCCACGTCGCAGACGGTCGAGGCCCTCCTGCAGTCATGGCTGCCGATCGCGCGGGCGCCCGAGCAGACGTGCGAGGTGCCGCCGCGACGCCGGGGTCGGGCGCGCCGATGCCCGCGGCCGAGGCGGTGGCGGTGAGCCCGCACTTCACCGGATGACCCGCCGCGGGCGCGGCCTGCCGGCCCTGCTCGGTCGCGCTCGTGAGCGCGGCGGCGCTCGGCATCGGACCGGCCGCGCACGCCGACGTCGACGCGCAGGGCGTGCAGCGCCGCGGTGGTCGTCGTCGATCCCGGTCCCGGCGCGGTGTCGATCTGCTTCGACGGATCGATCTCCGGCCTGGGCGCGCTCCAGCTCGCGGGCGCCAACCCGGTGACCTACGGCTTCGCCGGCCAGGGCGCCGCGGTGTGCCAGCTGTACGGCGTCGGGAACCCGGCGGACCAGTCGTGCCTCATCGGGCCCGGTGGCCAGTACTGGGCGTACTTCCGCGCCGCGCCGCGGCGCGGGCGGTTGGACGTACTCGCGCGGCGGCGCCGGCGGCACCACCGTGGTCGACGGGTCGGTCGAGGGCTGGCGGTACGGCACCGGGGGCGCGCCGGCTTCGTCGCTTTCTGCCCGGTGGTGGGCTGCGCGCCGCCACCGCCGCCCCGCCCGCGACCGGCGCCGCCGGCGACCGCGCCCCCGCGCGCGCCGGCGCCGGGCCGACCGCGTCGCCGGCGGGCGCGCGAACGGCGGTGCCGCCGCGCCGGGCGCAACGGCCGCCACGGCCGCGCCGTCGTCCACCAAGGACGGCAAGAGCGCGAGCGGACGCCGAGTCGGCGCACGACCGGGGCCACCGGCAGCGACCGGCGGTCCGGCGGCAACGGCGCCACCGGGCAAGCGGCAGACCCGAGACGCCGGCGACGGGACGTGGCGCTGGGCCCGGGGAGCGGCTCGGGCGGGGACCGCGGCTCGCCGGTGGGCGTGGTCGTCGCGGTCGCGGTCGTCGCGCTGGCCGCCGGCGCGGGGCTCTGGTTCCGTCATCGCCGCCGGGGATCCGCGCCGGGCTGATCCCTCCGGTACGGTGCGACGACATGGCGACGCGCACGCGGACGTTCGGAGCGGGGAACCGCGAGAGCCACGACGCCAGCGACTTCTACGCGCGCTTCACCGCGCCCGAGCTCTCGAACGACGACGAGACCGTCAACCCGTGCGCGCGCGGCCGACTCGGTGATCTGCGGCGACGCCCGCGACATGGCCGACGTCGACGACAACTCCGTCGCGCTGGTGGTCACGTCACCGCCGTACTTCGCGGGCAAGGCGTACGAGACCGACCTCGGGCGCGGGCCACATCCCGCGACCTACCTCGAGTACCTCGCCATGCTGCGCGACGTGTTCGCCGAGTGCCTGCGGGTCCTCGAGCCGGGCGGGCGGATGTGCGTCAACGTCGCCAACCTCGGCCGCAAGCCGTACCGCTCGCTGGCCGGCGACGTCACCACGATCCTCCAGGACGAGCTCGCGATGTTGCTGCGGGGCGAGATCGTCTGGGTGAAGGCGAAGGGCGCGGCCGGCTCGTGCGCCTTCGGGTCGTACATGAAGGCGTCGAACCCGGTGCTCCGCGATCTCACCGAGCGCGTGGTGATCGCGTCGAAGGGTCGCTTCGACCGCGCCATCCCGACCGAAGGTGCGCGCGAAGCGCGGGCCTGCCGCACGAGTCCGACATCACCAAGGAGGAGTTCCTCGGCGTCGACGCTCGACGTGTGGGAGATCCGGCCCGAGCGCGCCCGGCGCGTGCAACCACCCGGCGCCGTTCCCGGTGGAGCTGCCCGAGCGGTTCATCCGGCTCTACACCTACGTCGGCGACGTGGTGCTCGACCCGTTCCTCGGCTCCGGCTCCACCGCGGTCGCCGCGGCGCGCACCGGCCGCCACTACGTGGGCTACGACACCGACCCGAGTACGTCGCCATCGCCGAGGCACGCATCGACGAGGCCCGGGCACCCGCGGCCGACCTCGCCGACTGACGGCGCCGCGGCCCGGTGGGCCGTACCATCCGACGCGTGCTCCTGATGCGCGTCCTCGGCATGAACGTCTCGAGCAACCTCTACCTGCTCACCGCGTTCGGCGGCGGCGTGATCTCGTTCCTGTCGCCGTGCGTGCTGCCGATCGTGCCCGGCTACCTCAGCCTGGTCACCGGGCTGTCGGTCGGCGAGATCCGCGAGCAGCAACGCGCACTACCTCAAGCGCATCGCGGTCAACACCGGCGATGTTCGTGCTCGGGTTCACGGTGGTGTTCGTGCTGCTCGGGCTCATCACCACCGCGGCGGGGAGCGCGCTCTTCCGCAACCAGGAGACGCTCACCCGCATCTCCGGTGGTCTCGTGCTCCTGATGGCCTGCTACCTCGCGGGGTCGCAGCTGCTCACGACGCCGCGCCTCTACCAGGAGTTCCGCTTCCACCCGCACCTCGAACGCTTCGGCCCGGTGGCCGCGCCGGTCGCGGGCGCGGCGTTCGGCCTCGGGTGGACGCCGTGCATCGGTCCCGTGCTCGGCGCGGTGCTCGGCTTCGCGGCCGGCGGCGACAACATCGCGCGCTCGACGTTGCTGCTGGTCGCGTACTCGCTCGGGCTCGGGGTGTCGTTCCTCGCCGTCGGCCTGGCGATGGGCAAGCTCACCCGCACGCTCGACTGGTTCAAGCGCCACTCGCGCGCGATCACGCTCGTTCTCGGCCGCGATCCTCGCGGTGTTCGGCATCATCCTGCTCACCGATCGCTGCCGACGGTCACCGCGCGCATCTCCGACGCGCTCCGCGACAACGGCTTCGGCTGGCTGGTCGACGCCGGCTGAGCGCGGTCGTCGTAGGCTCGGCGTGCGATGGACACGACGGTGCTCGACGTCGACACCTCGCGCGACCGGATCGTCGACCTCACCGACGAGGTGCGTGCGTTCTGCCGCGCACGCGGCGACGGGCTGGTCAACGTGTTCGCGCCGCACGCGACCGCGGGCATGGCCATCATCGAGACCGGGGCCCGCTCCGACGACGACCTCGTCGACGCGCTCGAGCGCCTCCTCCCGCGCGACGACCGCTACCGGCACGCCCACGGCTCACCCGGACACGGCGCCGACCACGTGCTGCCCGCGATCGTCGCGCCCCGTCGTGGTGTCCGGTGCAGGACGGCGATCCGCTCCTCGGCGTCTGGCAGAGCGTCGTGCTCGTCGACCTCAACCGCGACAACCCGCGCCGCAAGTGCGGCTGAGCTTCGTGGCCGGCTGAGGGAGACGGAGGATGCTCGGATGAGCACGACGACGGAGTCGCCGTGACCGATCCCCGTACCTGTGTCGCGGCTGCAGGGCTTCGGCACGACGATCTTCGCCGAGATGTCGGCGCTGGCCGTCGCGCACCGGCGCGATCAACCTCGGCCAGGGCTTCCCCGACACCGACGGCCCGCCCGAGGTCGCCGAGGCCGCGATCGCCGCGATCCGCGCCGGCCACAACCAGTACCCGCCCGGGCATCGGCATCCCCGAGCTGCGCGCACGCGATCGCCGAGCACCAGCGCGCGGTTCTGCGGCCTCGAGCTACGACCCCGACACCGAGGTGCTCGTCACCGCGGGCGCCACCGAGGCGATCGCGGCGGCGCTGCTCGCGCTGTGCGAGCCCGGCGACGAGGTCGTCACCTTCGAGCCGTACTACGACTCGTACGCCGCGTGCATCGCGCATGGCCGGCGCGCACCGGCGGGTCGTGCACGCTGCGCGCCGCCCGACTACGCGCTTCGACGCCGACGAGCTCGCGGCGCGCGATCACGCCCGCGACGCGGCTGCTGCTGCTCAACTCGCCGCACAACCCGACCGGCAAGGTGTTCACGCGCGCCGAGCTCGACGCTGATCGCCGAGCTGTGCGTCGAGCACGACCTCCTCGCGGTCACCGACGAGGTGTACGAGCACCTCGTGTTCGACGGCGAGCACGTCCCGCTCGCGACGCTGCCCGGGATGCGCGACCGCACGGTCACGATCTCGTCGGCGCGGCAAGACGTTCTCGTTCACCGGCTGGAAGATCGGCTGGGTCTGCGCGCCGGCCGCAGCTCGTCGACGCGGTGCGGACGGCCAAGCAGTTCCTCACCTACGTGAACGGCGCGCCGTTCCAGCACGCGATCGCGGTCGGCGCTCGGCCTGCCCGACGACGTACTTCGCGGCGCTCGCGGCCGACCTGCGCGGCGAAGCGCGACCGGCTGTGCGCCGGGCTCGCCGACGCCGGGCTTCGACGTGTTCGCCGCCGGCGGGCACGTACTTCGTCACCGCCGACATCCGGCCGCTCGGCGAGACCGACGGCATGGCGTTCTGCCGGTCGCTGCCCGAGCGGTGCGGCGTCGTGGCGGTGCCGAACGTCGGTGTTCTACGACGACGTCGACGCCGGGCCGCCCGCTCGTGCGCTTCGCGTTCTGCAAGCGCGCTCGAGGTGCTCGACGAGGCCGTCGACGCGGCTGCAAGGGCGCTGGCGCGATGAAGGTCGCCGCGGTCCAGCACGACATCGTCTGGGAGGACCGCGACGCGAACTTCGCCGCCTCGCGCCGATGATCGCGCGCGGCCGCGGCGCGACGGCGCGCGGCTGGTCGTGCTGACCGAGATGTTCGCGACCGGCTTCTCGATGGCCACCGAGCGGATCGCCGAGCCGGTCGACGGCCCGAGCACGCAGTTCCTCGTCGAGCAGGCGCGCGACGCACGGCGTCTGGGTGTGCGGCTCGGTGCCCGAGCGCGCCGACGGCGACGACGCGCCCGTCGAACACGCTCGTGCTCGCCGGGCCCGACGGCGACCGTGCACCGCTACGCACAAGATCCACCCGTTCACGTACGGCGGCGAGCACGAGCACTACGCCGCCGGCGACGAGCACGTCACCGTCGACGTCGAGGGCGTCCGCGTGCAGCCTGTTCGTCTGCTACGACCTGCGCTTCGCCGACGAGTTCTGGGCCGCTCGCGCCCGACACCGACTGCTACGTCGTCGTCGCCAACTGGCCGGCGCCGCGGCGCGACCACTGGCGCGCGCTGCTGCAGGCCCGGGCGATCGAGAACCAGGCCTACGTCGTCGGCGTGAACCGCGTCGGCAACGGCGGCGAGCTCGACTACGCGGGCGACAGCGCCGATCGTCGACCCGTTCGGCGAGACGCACGGGCCGACGGCCCGGAGCGCGAGCGACGCTCACCCGCGACGTCGATCCCGGCGTCGTGGCCGAGCACCGCGCCCGCTACCCCTTCCTGGCCGACCG
The DNA here is from genome assembly GCA_963834375.1 of uncultured Acidimicrobiia bacterium. Taxonomy (GTDB): domain Bacteria; phylum Actinomycetota; class Acidimicrobiia; order Spongiisociales; family UBA5794; genus JACDBE01. Next base: position 48,941 of record CAWIBM010000001.1, read on the forward strand.
ACGCTGAGCGGTCACACGGTGGTGCGGCGGATCCAGTCGCCGACGAGCACGATGGCAGCGTCGGCTTCGGGGAGCGCACCGACCCACGTCGGCCACACGTGCTGCATGCCGCCACCGACGAAGAGCGTGGCGTCGGCGCCACCTTCGCCGATCCCGCGCACGAGCCGCACCGCGTCGTCGAGGAGCACCTCGTCGCCGCCCACGAGCACGAGCCGGGCGTTCAGGGGCGACGGCGACCAGGGCGGCCACCTGGGCGCTGGTGAACGGCGGCAGCCCGGTGGCGGTCTCGGCGTCCCAACCGAGCAGAACCGCCCTGCCGCCGGCGGCGCGGTAGAAATCCGCCAGCTCATCGGGCTGCATCACCTGCATCGGCCGCCGGAAGATCTCCTCGATCCGGCCGAGGTACGGGGCGAACGGGCCTCAAGGTACTCCCGCACCGGCGGATGGCAGTGCAGGTCGATGAAGCTCTGTCACAGAAGACCACGGTACCGGTCGGCCGGCGGAAGGTGCCGACGTCGGCGATCGCCCGCTGGACGACCCGGCGCTCAGCCGGTGAAGCGGCGGAGCCGCAGCGAGTTGGCCACCACCGAGACGCTGGACAGCGCCATCGCCCCGGCGGCGATCATCGGGTCGAGCAGCCCGGCGGCGGCCAGGGGGATGGCGGCGGTGTTGTAGGCGAACGCCCAGAACAGGTTCTGGCGGATGGTGCGGAACGTCGCTTTCGCCAGGTCGACGGCCGTGGGCACCAGCGCCGGGTCGCCGGACATCAGCACGATGTCGCCGGACTCGATGGCGATGTCGGTGCCGGTACCGACGGCGATACCCAGGTCGGCCCCGGCCAGGGCCGGGGCGTCGTTGATGCCGTCGCCGACGAAGGCCACGGTGCGGCCCGCTGCCTGGAGCCTTGCGATCTCCCCGGCCTTCTCGCCGGGCAGGACCTCCGCCACGACATCGGCGATACCGACCTGGCCGGCGATGGCTTCGGCGGTCCGACGGTTGTCGCCGGTGAGCATGGCGGTGGCGATGCCGGCGTTCCCCAACCTGGTGACGGCTGCGGCGGCGCTGTCGCGCACCGTGTCGGCACACCGCCAGGGCGCCCCGGGCGGCGCCGTCCCAGCCCGCCAGGAACGCCGTGTTCCCGGCGGCCTCGTACCCGGCGACGGCGTCGGCGAATCGCCCCGGGACGATCATCCCGCGATCGGCGAGCAGCTTGGCGCTACCCACCACCACGGTCGGTCGCCGTCGACCGTCCCCACGACTCCGCGGCCGGCGACCGTCTCGGTTTGGACGTCGGTGGTGAGGTCGATGCCGCGTTCCTCGGCGCCCGAGCGCTACCGCCTTGCCGATGGGGTGCGAGCTGGCCGCCTCGACGCTCCCCACCAGCCGCAGGAACTCGGCTTCGTCACCGTCGACTTCGAGCGCCGACAGCGTCATCGCACCCCTGGTGAGGGTTCCGGTCTTGTCGAACACCACGATGTCGACGTCGCCGGCTCGCTCGAACACCTCGGCGTCCTTGAACAGGATCCCGAGCTCGGCACCACGACCCGATCCGACCATGATCGCCGTCGGGGTGGCCAGACCGAGGGCGCACGGACAGGCGATGATCAGCACCGCGACCGCGTTGCGCACCGCCTCGGCGACGCCGGCGCCGCTCAGCAGCCAGCCGGCGAGCACCGCCAGAGCGATGACGATCACCACGGGGACGAAGACGCGCGGACACTCGATCGGCGAGGTCCTGGATGGGGGCCTTGCTCGCCTGTGCGTCCTCGACCATGCGGACGATCTGCGCCAGCATCGTGTCGGGGCCGACCCCGGTGACCTCGACCTCGAGCACGCCCTCCAGGTTCACGGTGGCGCCGTACGACGACGTCGCCCGGGCCGTGCACCGCCGGGGCCGACTCCCCGGTGAGCATGCTCTCGTCGATCGAGGAGCTGCCGATCGGTGATGACCCCGTCGACCGGGATCTTCTCGCCGGCCAGCACCACGACCACGTCACCGGGAGCGAGGGTCAGTGGGTCGACCATCACCAGCGCACCGTCCCGGCGCACCCTGGCCTGCTTGGCGCCCAGCTCCAGCAGTCGGGTGACCGCCGCCGACGCCCGTCCCTTCGCCCTCGCTTCGAGGTAGCGGCCGGCGAGGATGAGCGTCACGATCACCGCCGCCGTCTCGAAGAACACGTCGTTGCCGGTGAACATCGCCCACACCGAGTACCCGAACGCCGCCAGGGTCCCCACGGAGATCAGCGTGTCCATTCCGGCACCACCGGAGCGGAGGCGCAACCAGGCGTTGCGGTGGAACTGGGCGCCGAACCAGAAGACGACCGGGATCGTCAACAGCAGCTGCACCCACTCGGACCAACCGGGGCCGGATGCGGCGGCGCCCTCCATCGTTTCCATGCGGCCGGGGCCGAACATGCCCAGAGCCACCACGGGGATGGTGAGCACCGCCGCCCCGATCAGGTTCCGTCGTTGGGTGATCGCCTCCCTGGCGTGGCGGGCCGCCGGCGCCACCCGCTCCTCGTCGGGATCGATCGCCTCGATGGTGTACCCGATCTTGGCCACCGCCGCCTCCAGGGCCTCGATGTCGACACCGGCGGCGGCGCGCACCCGTGCCTCCTGGGCGGGGAAGCTGACCACCGCCTGGTCGACCCCGGGCTGACGGGAGAGGACGCGCTCGATCCTGACCGCGGCACGAGGCACAGGTCATCCCCTCGACGTCGAACGAGACATCTGGTCGGGTCGGTCATCGGCAGCTCGCTTCCGCCTTCCCCGGTTCAGTGGGCGACGGCGTAGCCCTGCTCCTCGATGGCCTCGACGATCGTCTCCAGCGGGAGCGCATCGTCGTAGGCGACGTCGACCGTTCGATCGTCGATGTTCACCTCGACGCCCTTGACTCCGGCGATGCCGGCGACAGCGCCCTCGATGGATGTCTTGCAATGGGCACACGAGATGTCGGGCACCGACAGGGTGAGCTCGGTCATGTGGGTATGGGCTCCTCGATCGGCCCGGTGACGACCGGGGTGTAACGCAGCGTCTCCATCAGCTCTTCGACGATGTCGGCCGCCCGACCCTCTTCGACGGCGGTGACGACGCAGGTCTCCAGGTGGTTCTGCAGGAGGACGCGGTTGGCCTTCTCCAACGAGCCCTGCACGGCCGAGATCTGCTTCATCACCTCGGGGCAGTAGCGCTCGTCTTCGACCATGGCGATCACGGCATCCACGTGCCCGCGCACGGTCTTGAGCCGGCCCAGCAGCACCTGCTTGTGGTCTTGTTTCATACCCGTGAGGTTACCCCACCCCAGGTGGGGTGGGATCGCCGGTCTCTGCAACAGCTTCTTACACGTCGGTCTGTTACAAGAGCCTGATGGAGTAGACCTCGAACGAGGCGGCGTAGGTGCAGCCCAGGCGGTCACCGGCCAACCGGGCCCATTCGGCGAGGAACTCGGCGACGTCCGGATGCCCTTCGAGGCCGGCCAGGTACGCCTCGTGGGCCTGCAGCGAGGCGATGCCCGAGGTCGAAGGTGTCGGTGGTGTCGACCGCCGTGCCTGGCCTCGGGCGATCCGGCCGCCCACACCGCCTGCACCCTGTTCCACGGCTCCAGCTTCGCGAATAGCTCGGGGAACACCCATCGGTTCCGGCGTCACGGGCGGCGTCGAGCACTGCCCGGCCGGGGGCGATGTGGTCGGCCTGGTTGAGCATCCCGCCGCCCGAACGAGTCGCGGAAGTTGGCGGTGATGACGATCTCGGGCCGGTGCCGGCGGATCGCCCCTGCGATGTCGCGCCGGAGTGCCAGCCCGTACTCGACGGTCCCGTCCGGATGGCCGAGGAACTCGACCTCGTCGACCCCGACGATCGCCGCCGCCCGCCGTTCCTCCTGCTCCCGTAGCGGCCCGGCCTCGGCCGGCGGGAGGGCGTCCATCCCGGCCTCGCCGCTGGTCACCAGGCAGTAGGCGACCCGCTTGCCCTGACCGGTCCAGCGGGCGACGGCGGCCGCGGCGCCGTACTCGATGTCGTCTGGGTGGGCGACCACCACCAGGGCCCGCTCCCAGTCCTCGGGGAGCGGCTCCAGCGGCGGCTGGCTCTCGGTCACGATGTGTGTCTCCCTGTGTTGTCGGCCGGCCAACCTAGGCGGTTGCGGGTGGCGACGCCCGCCGCGCTCGTAGAGTGCCGGCATGGATCGATCCACGGGCGGGCGCGGCGCTGGGCGCCATTCGGCGAGACGGTGTTCACCGAGTTCACCGCCCTCGCCGTCGCCCATGGGGCCATCAACCTGGGGCAGGGCAGCCCCGGGTTCGACGGGCCCGACTTCGTCAAGGACGCCGCCGCCGCCGCAATGGCCAGAGGGGACAACCAGTACGCCCCGATGTCGGGGATCCCCCAGCTCAAGGAGGTGATGGCCGCACGGTTCGCCGCCTCCACCGGGCTTGCCGTGGGCCCGGACGACCACGTCACCGTCACCTCGGGGTGCGCCGAGGCGCTGGCCGCCTGCTTCCTCGGGATGGTCGACCCGGGCGACGAGGTCGTGCTGATCGAGCCGTTCTACGACCTCTACCCGGCGGGGATCGGCATGGCCGGAGCGAGCGCCGCCACGTGACCCTGCGCCCGCCGGCGTTCCGCCTCGACGAGACCGACCTGGCCCGGGTGGTCGACCCCCGAACCCGGATGATCGTGCTCAACACCCCGCACAACCCGGTGGGACGGGTCTTCGACCGTGCCGAGCTGGAGCTGGTGGCGTCGGTGGCCGAGGCGAACGACGCCGTCGTGGTCGCCGACGAGGTGTACGAGCACCTCGTCTTCGAAGGAGAGCACGTCTCCATCGCATCGCTGCCGGGGATGTGGGACCGCACCGTCACGTTGTCCTCGCTGGGCAAGACCTTCTCGCTGACCGGGTGGAAGGTCGGGTGGGCGGTGGGCCCGGCCACCTCACCGACGCGGTGCGCGCCGCCCACCAGTTCATCACCTTCGCCGTGCCCACCCCGCTGCAGCACGGAGCGGTGGCCGCACTGCAGCGCCGCCCGAGTACTTCGACGAGTTCGTCGCCGGCTACCGGCGTCGCCGGGACGTCCTGGTCGAGGGTCTCGACGCCGCCGGCTTCGGTGTCCAGCCTCCCGAGGGCACCTATTTCGTCCTCGCCGATCACACCCCGTTCGGGTTCGCCGACGACGTCGCCTTCGCCCGGCATCTCACCACCGAGGTCGGGGTGGGCGCCATCCCGCCGAGCTCGTTCTACGACGACCCCGGCGACGGGGCGTCGCTGGTCCGGTTCTCCTTCTGCCAGCCCGTGGACGTGCTGGTCGAGGCGGTGCGCCGTCTCGGGGCGCTGCGGCGGCGACCGGCAGTTTTTGTTTTGTTTTTGTGTTTTATGTTTTTTTTTATATTTTTATGTGTGTTTATGTTTTATTTGATGTTGATGTTTTATGATGTTTATGTTTATTTTATTATTTATGTTTTTTATTTTTTTTTTTTTTTTTATTTTTGTGTTTTTTGTTGTAGTTTATGATTTTTATGTATTTTTTTTTTTTTTTTTTTTTTATTTTTATTTTGTTTATTTTATTTATATTTTTTTTTATTTTTTTATTTTTTTTATTTTTTTTATTTTTAATTTTTATTATATTTTTTTTTATATTAATTTTTTTATTTTTTTTTTTTTTTTTTTTTTTTTATTTTATTATTTTTTTTTAAAAAAAAAAAGTTGGCGACTACGTGGGCGACGATCTGCCGACCACCGGTCCAGTCACCTGGCTCACCCCCGGGCAGCAGCTCCGTGGTGAACGCCTCGGTCACGTCGACCGGCCGGGCGATGGCATCGTGCTCGACGAGGAGGTCGTGGAGGGCCTGCCACTGCTCTACGGTCTGCCAGGCGTCGCCGTTGGCCTCGGTCACCTCGCTCCGGTAGTAGGCCAGCTCGGTGTCGAGCATGAACCGCTGGTGCTCGGGTCGGCTTCTTCGCCGGTGTGGGTGAGGACGATCTCGACGCCTCCTCGGGGTTCTCCTCCGCCCAGGCGATGCCCCGGAGGGCGGCGGCCAGGAAGGCACGGAGCATCTCGGGACGTTCCTCGACCGACTGCTCGGTGGCGACGTAGGTGAGCCCGAGCGTCGGGACCCCGTAGTCGGACGGCGTCCCAGGTGACGATGTCGAAGCCGAGTCGGGCGATGAGGTCCGGCTCGTTGGACTTGAAGACCGGATAGACGTCCACCTGGCCCTCGGTGAACGACCCGGACGTCGAACCCGACGTTGACCAGCTCCACCTCGTCAGGGGACGACCCCGTTGGCGTCGAGGATGGCGAACAGGTCGGGTGGCGGGGAGCCCTTGAACCCGACCCGGTGCCCGACCCAGTCGGCAGGGGACGCCATCCCGGAGTCGGCCATGGCGACGAACGCCTGCTGGCCGCGCTGGCCGAGCAGCGCCAGCGCAACCAGCGGGATCCCCGGATCGGCGCGCCGCTGCAGCACCACGGCGGCGTCCTGGGTGGTGACGTCGACGTCGCCCGAGGCGAGGAGCTGGAGGTGCTCCCCGCTCCCGGCGGAGTGTTCGATGGTGACGTCGAGCCCCTCCTCCGCGAAGTAGCCGTTGGCCGCCGCGACGTACACCCCGACGAAGGGCAGGTTGGCCTGCGGGGAGAAGCCGGCCATGAAGGTGACCGGCTCGAGCTCGGCTTCACCCGACCCCGACCCGCAGCGCGGCGAGCGACGCCGACGGCGAGCGGCAAGCACGGCGAGCGTCGGGTCGGCAGGCGAGGGCACGGGTGGTCCGCCGGTCGGTCCGGGTCGGTCAGGTCGCGTCATCGCCAGCGAGCACCTTCCGCTCCACGCCCACCACGGCGCGGTAGAGCAACAGGCTGAGCACCGTAAGCACGGCCACCGCGGCGAACAGCGACGGCATCCGCAGGTTGGTGTACGCCAGCCACATCTGCCGCCCCAAGCCCGAGGACGCCCCCATCCACTCGGCCACCACCGCCCCGATCAACGCCAGCGGTGCCGCCACCTTGAGGGCGGCGAACAGGAACGGCCACGACGACGGCCACCGCGCCCTGACGAACACCTCGCCGGGGCTGGCATCGATCGAGCGCAGCCATTCGGCGATCGCCGGGTCGACCGAGCGGAATCCCTCGAGGGCGTTGATGAGGACCGGGAAGAAGGTGAGCAGCGCGGTGACGATCACCTTCGGCCCGTGCCCGAAGCCCATCCAGATGGTCAGGATCGGCGCCACCGCGATCACCGGGGTCGACTTGATGAGGAGGGCGAGTGACATCACCCCCTGTTCGAGGTGGCCACGGAAGGTGATGATCACGGCCAGCCCGATGCCGAAGGCGGCGCCCACCGCCAGCCCGGCGACGGCACGGAGCAGCGTGGTCAGGGCGGCGGGCGCCAGACCGGCGCCGTCGGAGCCGAGCACGGCGGCGACGTCCGAGGGTGCGGGGAGCAGGTACACCGGGGTCCCGGCGATGCCCACCGCCGACCTCCCACAGCGCCAGCGCCCCGAGGACGACCAGGGAGCCGACCCACCAGGCGGTGGCGGGGCGGCTCTCCGCCGGCGACGAGTGACGGACGTCCGTCATCGCCGGCCCCGCTCGGACCGCCGGAGGGCTGCGCCCGTCGTCCTCGGGCACGCCGCGGAGCACCGCCCTGGCTCGGCGGACCACCGCCTGGAACGGCATCTCCGTCTCGTCGCGGGGTCGGGGGAGACCCACTTCGATGTCTGCCGTCACCGATCCCGGCCGCGGGGACAGCAGCACGACCCGGTCCGCCAGCTTCACCGCCTCGGGGAGGTGATGGGTGACCCACACCACGGTCGGGCGGAACCGGTGCCACAGGTCGAGGACCTCGTCGGCGAGCGTCTCCCTGGTCATCTCGTCCAGGGCGGCGAACGGCTCGTCCATCAGCCAGACGCCGGCACCGATGGCGAGGGTGCGGGCGAGGCTCGACCCGTTGCTGCATCCCTCCGGAAAGCGTCGACGGGTAGGCGCCGGCGAAGTCGCCGAGCCCGACCATGCCGAGCAACGCGCCCGGGTCGGGACCGGGTCGATCCGGTCGCGGGTTGACCTGTTGGGCGAGCGCCACGTTCTCCAGGGCGGTGCGCCAGGGGAGCAGCGCAGCCCCCTGGGCCATCCAGCCGACCTGCTTGCGCCGCGGAAGCCGTCGGGGGTGACGCCGTCGACATCGACCGAGCCCGACGTCGGGGCGACGAGACCGGCGATCGTCCTGAGCAAGGTCGACTTGCCGCATCCGCTCTCGCCGACCACGGCCACGAACGAACCGGGTTCGATGTCGAGGTCGACGTCGCGCAGCGCCGCCAGCGTGCCGAAGTCGACGCCTACCCCGCGCAGCTCGATCCGGGCGGCGGTCACGTGCCGAGCCCTTGGCGCCCGTGCATGCGTCTCCGGCACCACCCGGAAGGCGGTCCATCCCTCCGTCTCGCTCAGCCCGGGCTGCTTGTCGGCGCCCTTGCCCAGGTAGCGCACGGCGAGCCGGCGACGGAGGCCCGCCAGCCCACCGGGGACGTCCGCCTCGTCCACTTCTTCCGCCACCCCGTCGACGAATGCCCGTCGCAGCGGCGGCCACGGCTCGTCGAGGGTCAGCGAGACCCGCGCCCGTTCGGCCACGTACGCCTGCCAGGAGGCGCCCGGTGAGGCGGCCAGCCAGAAGGCGTCGCCATCCCACTCGTACCAGAGCGGCACCACGTGGGGGGTGCCGTCCTGGCGGACGCAGGCGAGCTGGGCACCCCACAGGCCCGACAGGAACTCCTTGAGCTCGGCGTCGGTGAGGTCACGGCTCGGCTCCACCGGGTCACCGGCGGCCCAGCCATATGGCTGGTAGACGGCGGCGCCCATCCGGTACGAGAGCCGCGCCGCCGCTTCCCGCATCGCCGCGGTGAGCGCCGCCACCTGGTCATCGCCGGCCCGGTAGGCGGGAACGCCGACCAGGATCGCCGCCACCGGGCGCACCCCGTCGGCGCACACCGGGCAGGAGATCTCCACCACGTCGCCGTTGGTGGTGACGGAAGCCCCGTCCTGGCGTACCCGGTGGAGCGGGTCGTCTCCGGGACCGTCGGCGGGAAGGCCGGCGGCGAGCACGGTGCCGTCCGCGGTGTCGAGGCTCCGTTGCTCTCCGTTCCGGTAGGCGACCCGCACCACCTGGGTACCGGGGACATGCGCCACGATCACCGCGCCGCCCGGATCTGGCCAGGACAGCGCCAGCGACTCCTCGGACGGGTTCGCTCCCGTCTCGAGGTGGAACGCATCGACCAGCTCCCGCAGTGTCCCCGTTCGGTCGGGGAGCAGAGCCCACACGGCGGTGCCGAGGCGGTAACGACCCCGCTGACCGTCCTGGTGGATGTAACCGCGTGCCCGCAGCGTGTTGATGAGGGCGTACAGGGCGCTGCGGGGGATTCCCAGCTGCTCTGTCAACTCGCCCACCGAGAGCCCGTCCTCGGCTCCCGCCAGGGCTTCCACCAGGTTCAGCGCCCGTTCGACCGCCGGCACCTGTCTCGAGTATTCGAGCTCATGCTCCATGACCGTCGTCCAGCATAGAGGACATCGATCCTCCATACCGGACGAGGCCTGCCGTGCGACTCGGGCGAGACCGGAGGGCGGTCGGTCACCCGCAACTACCGTTGCGCACGCATGGACATCCGCGACGACATCGTCGAGGCGGTGGGCAACACGCCTCTGGTGAGGCTGGGCCGGCTGCACCCGCCCGGCAACCTGGTGGCCAAGGTCGAGTACGCCAACCCGGGAGGGTCGGTCAAGGACCGCATCGCCCTCCCCATGATCGAGCGGGCCGAGGCCAACGGGTGGCTCCGACCGGGCGGCACCATCGTCGAGCCGACCAGCGGCAACACCGGGGTCGGGCTGGCCATCGTGGCGGCGTTGCGCGGCTACCGGTTGATCTGCGTGATGGCGGACAAGCAGTCGAAGGAGAAGCAGGACCTGTTGCGGGCGTACGGCGCCGAGGTGGTCGTGTGCCCGACCGACGTGCCCCCCGACGACCCCCGGTCGTACTACTCGGTGGCGGCCCGGCTCACCGACGAGATCCCCGGCGCCTACCGGCCCGACCAGTACTCCAACCCGGCCAACCCGGCGGCTCATGCCGCCGCCACCGGCCCGGAGATCTGGGAGCAGACCGACGGTGGGATCGGCGCCTTCGTCGCCGGGGTCGGCACCGGAGGCACCATCACCGGCGTCGGCTCCTACCTGAAGGGACGGCGATCGGACGTGCTCGTCGTCGGCGTCGACCCGGTGGGCTCGATCTACACCGCCGACTCGGACGAGGAGGTGCGCCCGTACCTCATCGAGGGCGTCGGCGAGGACTTCTGGCCGGAGACGTTCGACCCTGGCGTCGTCGACCGGTACGAGATCGTCGAAGACGAGGAGGCGTTCACCACCACCCGCCGGCTGGCGGCGACCGAGGGGCTGCTGGTCGGTGGCTCGGGGGGCATGGCGGTGGCCGGTGCGGTGCGGGTGGCGGGGGCGCATCCCGACCTGCTCACCGTGGTCCTCGTCCCCGACGGCGGCCGCAACTACCTGTCGAAGATCTTCGACGACACCTGGATGAAGGACCACGGCTTCCCGGTCTGAGCCCGGGTGACGAACTTTGAGCACTTTTCAGCGAATACCGAGGTAAATCGCTCAAAGTTCGAAGGCGTGATCCGATCAATATGCAACTTTGAGCACTTTCCAGCGAATACCGAGGTAAATCGCTCAAAGTTCGAGCTGGGATTCGGGCCCGAACCGGCTCAGATGCGATCGAGAGCGTTGGCGAGGTCTTCGATGAGGTCCTCGGGGTCCTCGAGCCCCACCGAGGCGCGCACCAGGCCGTCGAGGATTCCGAGGCGTTGCCGTTCGTCGGGGGAGATCCCGGCGTGGGTCATCGTCGCCGGATGGGTGATCAGCGACTCCACCGACCCGAGGTTCTCGGCCAGGGTCCACACCTCGACGGCGTCCATCAGCTGCTTGCCGGTATGGAGGCCCCCCTCGACCTCGAACCACAGCATCCCCCCGAACCCGGCGGCCTGGCGCTTTGCCAGGTCGTGCTGGGGGAACGACTCGAGGCCGGGGTAGGCGACCTGCCGGTCACCTTGGGATGGGCCTCGAGGTAGCGGGCGACCGCCATGGCGTTGTCCGACTGGCGGTCGAGCCGGACGGCGAGCGTCTTGATGCCCTGCATGGTGAGCCAGGCCACCATCGGCGACATGATGGTGCCGGTGGCGTTCTGGACGAAGGCGATCCTCTCGTGCAGCTCCGAGGTGGCGCTGACCACGGCGCCGCCGACGGTGGCGTTGTGCCCGTCGAGGTACTTGGTGGTGGAGTGGACGGCGATGTCGGCACCCAGGTCGAGCGGCTTCTGGTAGTACGGGCTCAGGAAGGTGTTGTCGACGGCATGGGGGATCCCGGCGGCGCGGGTGATCTCCGACACCGCCGCCAGGTCGGTGAGCTTGAGCGTCGGGTTGGCCGGCGTCTCGGTGAACACCAGCCGGGTCTCGGGGCGAAGCGCCCGCTCGACGTTGGCGGGATCGGAGGTGTCGACGAACTCGGTCTCCACCCCGAACCGGGGGAAGATCTGCGTGGCGATGCGGTGGGTCCCCCCGTAGGCGACGTCGGAGATGACGACGTGGTCGCCGGCGCTGAGCAGGGCGGTGAACACGGCGGTGGTGGCGGCCATCCCGGTGGCGAAGGCGGCGGCGTCGGCCCCGTCCTCGAGGGCGGCGATCTTCGCCTCGAAGGCGCGGACGGTGGGGTTCCCGGTCCGGCTGTAGGAGAAGCCGGTGGTCATGTACTCGTCCACCGATGGCTGGACGAACGTGGTGGTCTGGTGGATCGGGGTGAGGATCGCCCCGGTCACCGGGTCGGGGACGACCCCGGCGTGGACCAGCTTGGTGGCGAACTTCATGGCGGAACGCTAGCGCCGCGATGCCTGCCGTCTCGCCGCCGTCATCCCCCCCGAACCCGTGGCGGGACGGTGAACCCGAACGGGAGCTCGAGCCGGTGGGAACGCATCAGCGCCTCGTCGCCGAGGATGTCCAGCGTCGGCCCTTCGGCCACGATCCGGCCCTCGTCGAGGACCACCGCCCGCGAGCACACCTCGGCGGCGTAGGGCAGGTCGTGGGTGACCACGAGGAGGGTGATGTCGAGGCCGGTGAGCAACTGGGTGAGCTCGCGCCTGCTGGCCGGGTCCAGGTTCGAGGTCGGCTCGTCGAGCACCAGGATCTCCGGCTCCATCGCCAGCACGCCGGCGATGGCCACCCGCCGTTTCTGGCCGAAGCTGAGGTGGGTGGGGGGCCGGCGCCGGACATGGCTCATGCCGACGGTGGCCAGCGCCCTCTCCACCCGGGCGGAGACCTCGTCGGGGCCCGAGCCCCAGGTTCTGCGGGCCGAAGGCGACGTCCTGCTCGACCGTCGGCATGAAGAGCTGGTCGTCGGGGTCCTGGAACACGATGCCGACCCGGCGGCGGATCTCCATGACCCCGGCGCCGTCGAGGGGCAGCCCGCTGACGTGCACCGTGCCCCGCTGCGGCATCAGGATGCCGTTCATGTGCAGGATCAACGTCGTCTTGCCGGCCCCGTTGGGGCCGAGCAGGGCGATCCGCTCCCCGGGGTGGATGTGGAGGTCGATGCCGGCCAGCGCCTCGGTCCCGTCGGGGTAGGTGTACGACAGGCCGTCGACGGCGATGATGGGGACGCTCATCCGGGCCCGGCCGGTCACCGGCCCAGCCAGGCGGCGCCGACCGCCAGCCAGGCGACGGCGGGGACGGCGAGGGCCGCCGCCCAGGTGGTCACCGGTGCCGGGACGCTCATCGTCGCCGGCATCGACCCGCTGAAGCCACGCGAGGCCATCGCCAGATACACCCGCTCACCCCGCTCGTAGGAACGGACGAACAGGGTGCCGAGCCCGCGGGCGAACGGCCGGACCCGGCCGAGCCACTTCGCCTCGTGGCCCCGGGACCGCATCGCCACCCGCATCCGGGCGAACTCCCCGGCGACCACGTCGGCGTAGCGCACCATGAAGCCCATGATCGCCGTCATCACCCGGGGCAGGTGGAGCCGGTCGAGGCCGGCGAGCAGGTCCGCCACCTCGGTGGTGCCGGCGAGCACGATCGACACCAGCAGACCGAGGGTGGCCTTGGCGGTGATGTTCCACAGCGCCCACAGACCCTCGACCGACAGTGACATGCCGAGCACCTCGACCTGCTCACCGGCGCCGAGGAAGGGGAGGGCGAGGGCGGCGAGGAGGAACGGGACCTCGATCACCATCCGGCTCAGCACGAAACGGAGTCCGAGCCGGGCGGCGGCGGCGGCGGCCACCAGCACCGCCAGGTAGGCGGCGAACAGCCAGACCGCCTCGCGCGGGGTGGCGACGACGGCGAAGACCAGCACCAGAGCGGCGACCACCTTGACGTGTGCCGGCAGGCGGTGCAGCGGACTGTCACCGTGGCGGTACAGGGCGTGGCTGTGCCCGCTCACGCCGGTCACCCCTGCCCGGATGCCGGCGTCGAGGTCCGGTCGTCCCTGCGCCGCGCCAGCAGCCGGAAAAGACCCCAGCCGACGGCGAGGGTGACGGCGACACCCACCGCACCGGCCACGGCGGTGTTGACCCGGTCGGTCCCGCCGAGGTTCGCCCCGTAGTCGGCGAGCGGGGCGTCGCCGAAGGCGTGGTCGTCGGCGGTCTCCAGGAACCCCTCCTGTTGGGCGACGTACTCGAGACCGTCCGGGTCCGATGAGGCGAACTGGCTCACCCCGACGGCGAACACCAGCGCCACCAGCAGGCCGACCCCGATGAACTTCCAGGTGCGTCTGTCCATCACACCAGCACCTCCGTGCGCTCGCCCTGGTACGACGGGTTGCCGTAGACGAGGTCCGGCCTCGCCGTCATCACCGCACCGATCACGAGGGCGGTGAGGATCCCCTCGCCGATCCCGATGAGCAGGTGGGTGCCGACCATCGCGGTGAACACGGCGCCGACGGAGGCCGACGCCGTCCCGCCGATGGCGTACTCGACGACGAACCCCATCGCCGCCAGCGGCACCGACAGGAAGGCGGCGATCCCCGCCGAGACGGTGACCCCGGTCGCCGACCGTGGGGCGACCCGGAGGATCGCCCGGTAGATGAGATAGCCGACGAGGGTGCCGATCAAACCCATGTTGACGATGCTCAGACCCAGTGCCGAGAGCCCGCCGTCGGCGAAGAAGACGGCCTGCACCATGAGGACCACGGTGATGATCAGCAGCCCCGCCCAGGGTCCGACGAGGACGGCGGCGAGCACCCCGCCGAGGAGATGGCCGCTCATCCCGGGAAGGACCGGGAAGTTGAACATCTGGGCGGCGAACACGAAGGCGGCGACCAACCCGGCCAGGGGAACCTGACGCTCCGTCATGTACCGGCCGGTCTGGCGTATGGCGACTCCGACACCTCCGGCGGCGACGACTCCGGCGGCGGCCGACGTGGTCCCGTTGATGAACCCATCGGGGATGTGCACGGTCCTCTCCCTCCTGCAACCGAGTCGCACCTGCAACTCTATCGCAGAGTGTTCGGAGTTCGCCCTGGATCGGATCGGTCTCGCCGCTCCGGCGATTGGAGACCGACCCGGCTCAGGTCTCGTCGCGTGCAGTCGCAGCTCCGAGCAGAGGCCCCAGGATCGCCCCGTGGGTGGGCTCGGCGACGAACCCGGTGAGCTCGGTGATGTGCCGGTAGAAGGTCGTCGAGCTCGCTGGCCGGCACCCCGATCGATCGCCCGCAACTGCGGCACATCAGGTGTTGGTGGGGGGCCTCGCCGGCGAGGTGGTACACGAGCGCTCCCTGGCCGAGATGGGTGTGGGTGATGAGGCCGGCACCCTCGAGGGTGTCGAGGGTGCGGTACACCGTCGACTGGTCGATGGGACGCCGCTCCGCCTCCTCGACCCTGCGGTGGATGTCGGCGGCGGTGAGGTGCTCGCCGTGGGAGGCGACCATGGTGGCGCACACCGCCCGCCGGGCACCGGTGACCCGGAGGCCCTGGCTGCGCAACGCTCCGACGAGGTCGTCGAACAGGTCACCGGGAGCGGGATCCATCGCCGCTCAAGCTAGCTGTGATACACCCGGGCGGCTGGCGCCGCCCTCCTCCCGCAGATGGGGCCCCTACCCCATCGCGGGCCGTGGCGTGGCTCAGCGCGGGAAGCGCCGCCCCACGGCGAAGGCGTCGATCACCGGCTGGGTGGCTTCGTTGGGGACCACGTAGGAGATCCCGTCGATGGTGGCCAGGTCGACCGGCAGGGTCATCGCCTCCAGGCCCGCTCCGCCTCGCATCCCGAGCACGGACCGGCCCAGCTCGGCGATCACGCCCAGCGACAGGCCCTCGTCGGCGGTGATCTGCTCGGCGAAGGCCGTGGTGAAGCCGGGGAGGTTGAACGCCTTCCCTGGTGAGGTCGCCTGGTCGAACATCAGCATCAGCAGCTCCTGCTGGCGTCCGGTGCGGTCGATGTCGTTGCCGTTGGTGCTCTGCCACTCGCCGTCGCGGCGCTCCTCGAGCGAACGGGAGCGGGCGTAGGCCAGCGCCTCGGGTCCGCTGAGCTGCTGGGTCCCCGCGGGGAGTTGGAGCCCGGACTTGAGGTCGCGCACCGGCCGGTCGAGCGTCATGGTGACCCCGCCGAGCGCGTCGACCACGTTGGCGAACCCGAGGAAGTCGACCTCGATGTAGTTGTTCACCGGGATGCCCAGGTTGTCCTGAACGGTCTGCACCAGCAGGTCGGGACCGCCGTACACGTAGGCGGCGTTGATCTTGTCGGTGCCGTGACCGGGGATCTCGACCCGAAGGTCGCGGGGGATGCTGAGCAGCTGGCCTCTGCCGTCGACGATGTGGGCCAGCATGATGACGTCGGTGCGGGAACCGTCGAAGCTGCCGAAGTTGCCCTCGAAGTCCTCGGGCAGGTTCTCCCGGTTGTCGGTGCCCACCACCAGCATGTTGCGGACGTCACCCGCCGGGGTCAGCGATTGCAGCTCGGAGGCGGGGATCCGGTCGATCTTCGACTCGGTCCACACGAGGAAGGCGATGGTGGCGAACACGGCCACCACCGCGGCGATGAGCAGCCCCATCACGAGCGTGCGGCCCCGCCGCCGCTTGGGCTGTGGCGCCGGGGGGACCGGCGGGCTCTGTGGCATCTGGATGGTGGTCATGGGCACCTGTTGGAGGGTTCGTCGTGCACCCGACCCGGGGGCCGGGCGAGTGTACCGACGACCGGCGGATACACCGGGATAGCGTCGGCTTACCATCACTTCGACGTGGCTCGGCCTCGATGTGGTTCCCGTTACCCCGGAGCGTTGGGGAGACCTGGAGACGCTCTTCGGGCCGCGCGGCGCCATCGCCGGCTGTTGGTGCATGTGGTTCCGTCACACCGCATCGGAATGGGACTGGGCCGGAGCCGACGGTCGCCGGGCGGAGATGGCCGGTCTGGTCGCCGATGACGCACGGCCCGGCCTGCTCGGCTACCGTCGACGGCGTCCCGGTCGGCTGGGTGGCCGTCGCCCCCCGGTCCGAGTACGGGCGGCTCATGTCGCCCCGGGCCAGGGCCTATCGCTCCTTCGACGACACTCCCACCTGGGTGGTCACCTGCTTCTTCATCGCCAAGGGCCATCGCAGGTCAGGGGTGGCCGGCGCCCTGCTCGACGCCGCCGTCGACCACGCCGCCGCCCAAGGGGCCACGGTGGTCGAGGGGTACCCGGTCGACAACGAAGGGCCCCGTCAGGACGACCACGTGTTCACCGGCACGCTCGGCATGTTCACCCGTGCCGGGTTCGTCGAGGTCCAGCGGCTCTACGGCCGGCCCTTGGTGCGTCGGGAGGTCGCCGCCGGCTGACTCGGGGCGAACCGGGCTCAGGGGGAGCCGGCGTCGGGCGGTGTGGTGGCGGTGTCCTCGGTCGAGCGATGCACATGTCTCCCCGCCACCGGTCGGTGGGCGGCGTCGTCGAGCACCACGGCCGCCTCGTCGTCGACGTGGAGCAGGGCCGACCCGTATGCGCTCACGAGGTTGTCGGCGGAGAGAACCCGGTCGGGTGCGCCCTCGGCGACCACGCCTCCGGCGAGCAGGATGGTGTGGTCGGCAGCCCTCGCCTCGGTCAGGTCGTGGGTGGTGAGCACCACGGTGCAGCCCCGGGACGTCTCCTCGTGGATCACCTGGTCGATCGCCTTGGCGGCAGGCAGGTCGATGCCGGTCAGCGGCTCGTCCAACAGCAGGAGGTCGTGGTCCTGGGCCAGCCCCTGGGCCATGTAGGCACGCTGCCGTTGCCCTCCCGAGAGGTGGTGGAGCTGGCGCCCCGCCAGCCGGTCGATCCCGGTCCGGGCCATGGCGTCGGCCACCGCCCGGCGATCCTCGGGACCGAGCCGCCGGTACCAGCCGGCTCCGGAATAGCGGCCCATCGTCACCACCTCCCGCACCGTGATGGGGAGGGCCTCGTTGACCTTCGTCGTCTGGAGCACATAGGCGATGCGGCTCGAGTCGACGGCTGCGGCGGCCACCTCGAGGGTGCCGCCGATCGGCTCGATCAGGCCGGCGATGGCGCTGAGCAGCGTCGACTTCCCGGACCCGTTGGGCCCGATGACGGCGGTGACCCTCCCCGCCGGGATATCGAACGACGACGGTCCCCACGCCACCGCCGTCCGGTAGCCGAGGACCAGGTCCCGCGCCCGCACCGCCGTCGGGCTCATCGGCACCGGGCGCACGTCCCTTCGATCTCGAGGGCGTGGTCGGTCGGCTCGAAGTCGGACCGGCTTCCGATCCTGGCGACGATGGAGCGCAGCTCCTGCTCCAGCTCACCGGGGATCTCGATGTCCTCGACGAGTCCGCACGAGAGGCAGACGAGGTGGTGGTGGTGGCCGGCCAGCCACTCGGCGAGCTCGTACCGGGTGATGCCCTTCGCCGAGAAATGCGGTGCCACCACGCCGGCCTCCTCGAGCACCGCCAGGGACCGGTAGAGCGACGAGAGCGGCACCTCACCGTGGATCTCGGCGTGGAGATCGGCGGTGGAGCGCGGGCCTTCGGAAGCCGCCAGCGCCTCGACCACCCGACGCCTGCCCCTCGTGTAGCGGACGTCGTGCTCGAGCAACCGGTGCTCCACCTGTCGATCCACTGCCGACACTGCCCTCCCGGGACGACTGGCCTCACCAGGGCTGGTAGGCTATTCGATAACGATTCTCATTCTAATCACGTCGAGGCAACCACAGTGCCATTGACACCAGGCCGGGGAGTATCCAAGTGCCCGTGACTGCTCGGGCGAACTCGTCGCCGCACCGGTCGGCCTCGGGCGTCCTGGCGCTCGCCGTCGTGCTGGCTCTGTTACTGACGGCGTGCACCTCGTCAGAGGCGGCGTCGACCACCCCGCAGCCTGCGTCGGGACCGTTGAGCATCGTCGCCACGACGAGCGTGCTCGGTGACGTGGTTGCCAACGTCGTCGGAGACGCCGCCACGGTCGAGGTGCTCCTCCCGATCGGTGCCGACCCCCACGACTACCAGCCGTCGGCCCGGCAGCTGGCGCTGGTCAACGAGGCAGACCTGGTGGTGGCCAACGGCCTCCGTCTCGAGGAGGGGCTGGTCGACGCGCTGGACTCGGCCGAGGCGGACGGTGCCAACGTCCTCGAGGTGGCGCCCCTGGTCGACCCGATACCGCTCGGCGGAACCGGGGCGGAAAGCGGCTGCGACCCGACGCAGGAGAGCGGCGATACCAGTCGTTGTGACCCCCATGTGTGGACCGACCCGATGAGGATGGCTGCCGCCGCCCGCACCATCGCCGCCGAGCTGGCGGCTCTGGACGGGTCCGTCGACTGGGAGGGGAACGCCGAGCGGTACGCCCAGGAGTTGCTGGTGGCCGACGAGGAGATCGCCGCCACCCTGGAAGCTGTTCCCGATGATCGCCGAACCCTCGTCACCAACCACGACTCGCTCGGGTACTTCGCCGACCGCTACGGCTTCGAGGTGGTGGCCACCGTCATCCCCGGGGGGACGACCCTCGGGGACCCCAGCTCGGCGGAGCTGGCCGACCTGGTGGCGGTCATCGGCGACACCGGGGTACCGGCGATCTTCGCCGAGAACGTCGAGCCCGCCGCGCTGGCCGAGGCGGTGGCCGCCGAAGCGGGCGACGGTGTCGCCGTGGTCGAGCTCTTCACCGACAGCCTCGGCGAGCCGGGCTCGGGCGCGGACACCCTCATCGGGATGCTGCTCACCAACGCCGAACGCATCGCGGCGGCGATGGAGTGACTGCCTACGCTCCGGGTCGACCGAGCGAGGTCAGGACCCGATGGACTGGCTGACCCAACCCTTCGAGCTGGCCTTCCAGCAGCGGGCCCTCGTGGCGGGCTCGCTGGCCGCGGTGACCCTCGCCCTCGTCGGGACCTGGGTGGTCATCCGCGGGATGAGCTTCCTCGGAGACGCCCTGGTCCATGGCGTCCTCCCCGGCATCGCCCTCGCCGTCCTGCTCGGGTTCAACGAGCTCGCCGGGGCGGCGATCGCCGCCGTGGTGATGATGGCGGGGATCAACCTGGTGCACCGGCAGACCACCTTCAGCGAGGACACCGGGATCGGGCTGCTCTTCGTCGGCATGCTCGGCCTGGGGGTCATCCTCATCTCGCGCACCGAGTCGTTCGCCGGCAGCCTCACCGGCATCCTGTTCGGCGACCTCCTCGGAGTCACCGGCGGTGACATCGCCGTCCTCGTCGCCGGGGCGGTGGTCGCCCTCCTGGTGTCGACTCTCCTCTACCGACCGTTCCTGGTCCTGGCGTTCAACGAACAGAAGGCGAGCGTCCTCGGCCTCCGCCCCCACCTGGCCCACTTCGCCCTCCTCGGGTTGATCACGGCGAGCATCGTCGCCTCGTTCCCCGCGGTGGGAACGATGCTGGTGTTCGGCCTGCTGGTCGGGCCGCCCGCGACCGCCGCCCTGGTGGTACGGAGGGTGCCGTTCATCATGCTCACCGCCGCCCTCATCGGGATCGGGTCGGTGGTGGTCGGTCTCCTGGTCAGCTTCCACGCCGACACCTCGGCATCGGCCACGGTCTCCGTCATCCCGATCGTCGCTTTCTTCGTGGTGCTCACGGTCCAGTCGGTTGCCTCTGGGCGGCGCTCCGCCCCAGACCCCGAAGGTCCGCGGTTGACCACGGCCTGACCCGCCGGGGCGAGGCGAGCCCGGTCCGGCCCGGGCAGCCTCCGGGTACGCTCGCGTGATGGCGCCCGTCCCCTACGCCCTGTACCTGCAGGACGCCAACCCGATCGCCGAGGCCATCGACCACGTCCGCTACGCCGAGCACCGTGGCTTCACCGCGGTGTGGCAGGCCGACTCCCGGCTGGTCAGAGAGGCGACGGTACCCATGGCTGCCTTCGCCGCCACCACCGAGCGGATCAAGGTCGGGTCCGGTGTGATCGACATCTGGACCCGCAATCCGGCCCGGCTGGCCTCGCTGTTCGCCACCCTGGACGACCTGGCCCCCGGTCGCATCCTCGCCGGGCTGGGCGCCTGGTGGGACCCGCTGGCCACCAAGGTCGGAGTCAGTCGGGACACGGCCCCTCACCGCCATGCGCGAGGTGGTGACGGTGGTGCGGGCGCTGCTGGCCAACGAGACGGTCACCTTCGACGGCGACTTCGTCCACCTCGACGGGGTCGAGCTCGACTACGTCCACCAGGAACGCCGGCCCAAGGACGTGCCCATCTACATCGGCGCCACCGGGATGAAGATGATGGAGCTGACCGGCGAGATCGCCGACGGGGTGGTGCTCAACTACCTGGTGTCGCCGACCTACAACGAAGAGGCGATGGAGCACCTGGCGATCGGGGCCGCCCGGGTCGGGCGCACCGTCGACGACCTGGACCGACCCCAGCTGGTGGTGTGCTCGGTCGACGAGGACCGGGTCGCCGCGCTCGATGCCGCCCGCCTGCTGGTGACCCAGTACCTCGGCCAGCAGCCCCACATCATGAAGGCGTCCGGGGTGTCGAGCGACCTCCTCGACGAGATCGGACGGGTGATCACCTGGCCGGCGACCCATGACCAGGTGGTGGCGGCATCACGGCTGGTCCCCGACGACGTGGTGCAGTGATCTGCGCCGCCGGCAGCCCCGACGAGGTCCGGGCCAAGGTGGCCGAGTACGTCGCCACCGGCTGCACCTGCCCGATCCTCTACCCGCTCGGCCCCGACGTCCGGCTGATGATCGACACCTTCGCGGCGTCGACTCCTTCTCCCTCGGGGGAAGTAGGCCTGAGACCGGCTCTACCGCGACCCCCCGAACTCGGGGGGAGGGTCGAGGCGGCCCTCGGCGAACGTGTAGTACTCGTGGAGGCTGCGGCAGCGGCCGTCGTCGTCGAACACCAGGAGCAGGCACCCGGGCAGGGTGACCTCGGCTCCGGCGTTCTCCATCGTCGTCCAGAACTCGACGGCGACCCGGTTCCCGTCGACCACCGGGCGCCCCATGCGTGACCCGGACGTCCCGCTGGGTCGAGGTGACCTGGGACCAGTAGGCCCGGACGCCCTCCCGACCGACGTGGGGCTCCTCGAAGATGTTGGAGCGGTAGGTGGCTTCCTCGGTGAAGAGGTCGGCGGCGGCTTCGGCGTCGACCTCCTCCCATGCCCGGCGATAGCCCTCGACCCAAGTGGCCACGTCGATCATGGCCTCTCCTTCGCATCTCACTCCCGATCGTGATGGAGCGTACGGTCACCCCCGTCCGGCTAGCTCCCGGCTCGGCGTCCCTGACCCGGCCACCTTCCCCGGGGAACGGCGCTATCAGTCACAACCGGGCGTGGAGCCGGGCCGGCCTGTTCGGCGGCCTTCGCCCGCACCTCGGCGGGATCGACCCGGGTGGCGACGCCGTCGTCGAGCACGACCTCTCCGTCGATCTCGACCCGGAGTGGTCGCACGCCCGGGGTGAAGGCGACGTGCCAGGGATCGATGGGGTCGTACGACCATGTGACCCGGTCGTCGCCGGCCTCGGGGACGATGCCCCAGCCGGCCTCCAGCCAGGCCCACGCCGCTCCGGGTGTGGCGGTGACGTCGACCGATCGGTGCAGCAGATACGCCAGCCGGAACATGTCGAGCATGTCGGCGCCGATGCCGTCGGTGCCCAGGGCGACCGGGTCGGCGAACCGGCGCGGATCGGCGTAGCCGACCCCGTTGTTCAGGTTGGACGCCGGGTTGTGGAGGATCGGTGCCCCGGAGCGGGTGGTCGTCGGGCAGGTGGACGCCGTGGGCGAGCAACCAGTCGTCGGTGGTGAGCGCAGCCAGGCGAGGTACGGCGCCGGCATCCTCGGGACCCTCGGCGACGTGGATGTGCACTCCGACCCCGTACTCGGCGGCCAGCTCGGCGGCGGCGTCCAGGGTGTCGTCGGTGCAGGTGAAGGCGGCGTGGACACCGACCATGCCCCGTCCACCATCGGCCAGGAACCGCCGGTTCTCCTCCAGGCCGCGCCTGGCGCCCTCCGTCCCATGGCGATCGGTGACCCCGTAGGCGGCCACCACCCGCACCCCGACCTCGGCGCAGGCCTCGGCGACGACGGACAGGCTCCCCTCGATGGCGTTGGGCGACTCGTGGTGGTCGACGATGGCGGTGGTGCCATGCTCGATCGGCCTCGAGGGCGCCGAGCATCGCCGACCAGCGGATCATCTGCAGGTCGAGGGCGGCGTCGAGCCGCCACCACACCTGCTCGAGGATCTCCCTGGAAGGTCGTCGGGGATCTCCGGCGGCGCCGGCATCCCCCGGGCGAGGGTGGAGTAGAGATGGTGGTGGGCGCAGACGAGGCCGGCCGTCACCGCCCCGGCTCACGCCGGGGCCGGGATCTCGAGCGGCTCGTGGACCAGCATCGGCAGTCGGGTGCGCCACCGTCCGTCGACCTGTGCGAGGGCGGCCGCCACCGCCCCGGCGGTGGGCACCAGCCCGATCTCGCCCACCCCTTTGATCCCGTACGGGGCGTTCGGCTGCGCCGCCTCCACCAGGATGACCTCGACCGGTGGCATGTCCTTGGGGCGGATGATCCCCAGGCTGCGCAGCGTCATGTTGGTGGGCCGGGCGTCGTCATCGGTGGGGAAGTCCTCGGTGAGGGCGTAGCCGAGCCCCATGTGCACCGAGCCCTCGATCTGGCCCTCGCACAGCAGACGGGTTGACCGCCCGGCCAACGTCGTGGGCGGCGATGACCCGCTCGATATCGCCGGTGACCGGATCGGCGATCACCACCTGGGCGGCGTAGCCGAAGGTGGAGTGGATGACCGGATGCTCCAGCCCCTCCTTGATCGAATTCGTCCAGTCCACCCGGTACTCGCCGCGGTGGTCGACCCCGGTGGCCATCCCCGCCTCCTTGGCGGCCTGGCAGGCGGCGGCGACGGCGCCCGCCCCCATGAGCGTCCCCCGGGACCCGGTGGTCTGCCCGGCGCCCAGCTCCCGGGTGGTGTCCACGATGACCCGGATCCTGGTGGGGTCGACCCCCAGCTCCTCGGCGGCGACCTGGGCGGCCACGGTGTGGATGCCCTGGCCCATCTCGGTCCAGCAGTGGCGAACCTCGACCGCTGCCGTCGTCTTCGAGTCGGACGACGGCTCCGGCGAGCTCCTTGAAGCCGTTGCCCAGGCCCGAGTTCTTCAGATCCCAGCCCCAGCCCCACCGCCTTGCCCTCGGCGACGGCGGCGTCGTAAGCGGGGCGGACCGCGTCCAGGCACATGAGCGCCCCGGCGGCGCCACCGTCCATGATCTGGCCCGGCCCCCACACCGCGCCCGGCGTCACCACGTTGCGTGCCCGCATCTCCCAACCGGAGATCCCCACCTGCTCGGCGAGCCGGTCGATGACGCCCTCCATGGCGAACTGGGCCTGGTTGGCGCCGAACCCCCGGAAGGCTCCGCACACCGGGTTGTTGGTGCGGGCGGCCACCGCCTCGACGTCGATCGACGGGCACGGTGTACGGCCCCGAGGCGTGGCCGGCGGCCCGTCTCCAGGACCTTGGCGCCCACCGACGCGTAGGGCCCCGAGTCGCCGAGCATCCGCACCCTGAGGGCGGTCAGCCGGCCGTCGGCGTCGCACCCCGCCCAGCTCTCGATGCGGATCGGGTGCCGCTTCGGGTGCATCAGCATCGACTCGGTCCGGGTCAGCGTGCACTTCACCGGCCTTCCGGTGAGGTGGGCGGCCAGCGCCGTCTGCGCCTGGTTGGAGAGGTCCTCCTTGCCCCCGAAGGCGCCGCCGTTGGAGACCAGCTCGACGACCACGTCGGCCGGGTCGATGGCGAGCACCGCGGCGATCTGGTCACGGTCGTCCCACACGCCTTGCCCACCGGAGTAGACGTGCAGCCGGCCACGGTCGTCGGGGACCGCCAACGTCGACTCCGGCTCGAGGAAGGCGTGCTCCACCCGCTGGGTGTGGAACACCTCGTGGACGGTGTGGGCCGATGCGGCCAGGGCGGCATCGACGTCGCCGCGCCGGTACTTCGACACGGACAGGACGTTGCCGTCCAATCCCCATACGGCGTTCTCATCGCTGTCGATGGCGGCCTGCGGCGTCGGCGAACGGGGTCAGCACGTCGTACTCGACCTCGATCAGCTCGGCGGCGGCCCGGGCGGTCTGCACGTCCTCGGCGACCACAACGGCGAGGACGTCGCCCAGGTACGAGGTGCGGCCGCCGACCGGGATGAAGACCGGCCAATCGTGGTCGATGAGGCCGATCTTGAGGTCCCCGGGGACGTCGGCGGCGGTGAGCACCCGCACCACGCCGGGCACCGCCTCGGCCGGTGCGGTGTCGATGGCGAGCACGTCGGCCCTGGCGTGGTCGGCGAGTCTCACCGCGGCATGGAGCAGGCCCGGCGGGCGGAGGTCGTCGATGTAGGGCCGGTCACCGAGCGCCAGATCGATCGCCTCGTACCTAACCCCTCGCTTGCCCACGCCACCGGCCGTCTCCGGCTCGGGTATCTGACCCGACGCCAGCAGGTCGACGGCGTCGAGGATCTTGGTGTACCCGGTGCAGCGACAGAGGTGGGCACCCAGCCGGGGAGCGGCGGCGCTCCCGGTGAGGTCGCTTCCCTTCTCGCGCAGCATGGCGGCCACCCGGACCAGGATCCCAGGGGTGCAGAACCCGCACTGGAGGGCGCCGGTGACGGCGAAGGCGCTGGCGAGCCGGTTGCGCTCGGCCTCGTCGAAGCCCTCCAGGGTGGTGACGTCGCTGCCCGCCGCCTTGTCGAGCGATGTCTGGCAGGCCACCCGGGCCTTGCCGTCGACCAGCACCGTGCAGCAGCCGCACTGGCCGGAGGGAGCGCAGCCATCCTTGGGGGAGAGGACATCGAGCTCCTCGCGCAACGCGGCGAGGAGATGCGGGTGGTCGGCCCTCACCGTCACCGGGGCGCCGTTGAGCACGAACGGGATGCGATCGCCATTCGGCGACGGGTCGGTCATGACGTTCTCCGGCAGAGCGTCACACCATCATCACGCAGGGCGCCCCATCCTTCAAGCCGACGCGCGCCCGACACCCACCGGATCACAGCCCGCGGAGGTGTTCCGGCACCAGGTCGGCGAGCAGCCAGGAGGTCCAGAGGTTTCCGGCGATCTCTTCGGCGTCCTGTAGGACGCCGTGCCGCCCGGCCCACTCGCACATACGCCGGATATCGCGGTGGAGGAGCTCCTCTGCGTGGTCGTTGAGGCGCGGGTCGACCGCCTGGGGCATGTCGATCACGGTGATCCCGCCCTCCCACACGAGCACGTTGTACGGCGACAGGTCGGCATGGACGATGTCGGCACGCAGCATGGTGGCGACGGCTTCGAGCACCAGGTCGAGGAGGTTCCCGGCCTCGTCCGGGCCCGAGACCCGGTGAGAGCGGAGCTGGGGAGCGGCGGCTGCCTCGTCTCCGACATACCTCATCAGGATGGCGTCACCGGTACGGGCGATCGGGCGGGGCACCGGTGCCCCGGCGGCGTGAAGCGCGCCGAGGGTGGTCCACTCGCGCTCGACCCAGACCATGGCGGCGGCGCCGCCTGCCGAAGCGGGTGCGCTGGCGCACCGCCTTGGCTGCCCGCCTGTCGTCGATCCACTCACCGGCGCGGTAGACCGACTCGTCGCGGAAGTCGCGACGGTCGCGGGGGTGGAACACCTTGAGGGCGGCGAGATCGACGCCGGTGGTTCGTTGGTTGGCGCGGCAGAGGAGGACGGTGGCCTCCTTGCCGCTCTTGATCGGTCGTATGACCTCGTCGATGAGCCCTTCGTCGACGAAGTGCTCGGCTGCGGTCGCGTCTGACAACGCGGGCTCCTTCCGGAGGAACGGGTGTGGCCTGGACGGCCGCGTCCCCCGGAGCGGGCGAGGAGCAGAGAGCGGCGTGGCGCTCAAGCAGCGGAAGGCCCGGAGGGGAGCGGCGGGACGAAGGTGGCGTCCAGGTCCGTGGTAGCCATGACTCGTCCTCCTCTCCTCCGGGGCGGCGCACCGGACGGCGCCGCAGGCATCGCCACCCTAACCCCTGGCCGGCGGATCGTCGATAGGCTCCGCCGATGGACATCGCCATCCAGGCGGGCGGCACCTTCGAGGAGCTGCGCACCACGGCCCGTTGGGCCGAGCTTCTCGGGCTGTCGACGCTGGCCGTCGCCGACCACTACCTGTTCAGCCTCGGTGACGACATGCGGGACGTCCCCGCGTTCGACGCGCTCGCGCAACTCGCCGCGCTCGCGGTCGAAACCGAGCCACATCGGGCTTGGCCGTCCTGGTCAGCCCGATCACGTTCCGCCACCCGCGGTGCTGGCCAAGACGGCGGTGACCATCGACCACCTGTCCGGGCGGCAGGTTCGCCCTCGGTGTCGGCACCGGCTGGCTGGAGCGGGAGCACGAGGTGTTCGGGCTGGGCTTCCCGGGGACGGGCGAGCGGTTCGCCATGCTCGAGGACGCCCTCGGGTACCTGCGGGCCTTCCTCGACCCCGACCACCCCGGCCACGAGGGCCGGTGGTTCTCGCTGGAAGCGGTACCGACCGCCCCGCGCCCGATCGGTCCGTTGCCGATCGTGGTTGGCGGTATCGGGCCGCGAGCAGACCCCTCGCCTCGCCGGCGCCTATGCCGACGAGTTCAACTGCTACCCGGCTCCCCCCGGCGAGTGGCGGGCGCGGGTCGACCTAGCGCGGGTCGCCGCCGAGGACGCCGGCCGGGATCCGGACGCCCTCCTCATCAGCAGCGCCGGGGCGGTGATGTCCGCCGCCAACGAGGCCGAGTACCAGCGCGATGCTCGGCGAGTACCGCCGCTTCGGTCAGGGGTCACGGTCGAGCAGCTGGAGGCGCACATGCAGCGGCGCAACACCCCACGGGGCACCCACGACCAGGTCTGGAGCAGCTCGCCGCTCTCGCCGCAGAGGGGATGCAGCGGTTCTACCTCCAGCGCAGCTCCGGGTTCGACTACGACGAGACGGCCACCCTGATCGGCCGGCTGGCCGAGCTGGGCTGACGGCGAGTGAGACGGCGACCGGCCCGATGCTGCCGACCGAGTGCTCCCGGTCAGCCGGTGACGGTGAAGGTCGCCTCCATGCCCGCCGAGAAGTGGCCGGGCACCAAGCAGATCACCTGGTAGTCGCCGGGGTCGGGGGCGACGAACGTCCCCTCGGCGAATTCGCCCGGCTCGGCATGGAGCGCCACCACCGCCGAGTCGACCCGAAACTGGTCGACATCCTCGGGTAGGTCGTCCTCGCTGGCGACCTCGTGACCCTGGTCGAGCATGACGAAGTCGTGCTCGATCGAGCCCTCGTTGGCGGCGGTGACCGTGACCTCCGCCCCCGCCGGGACCTCCATGGTGGCCGGGTCGTACTCGAACTCGATCATCGCCACCGAGACCTCGATCGTGTCGCCGCCGGGCCCTCCGCCGGTCGCCTCGGTGGCGTCGTCGTCACCACCGCAGGCGGCGAGCATGGCCACGGTCGCCACCACCGCCACCATCACGAGTTTCCCGGTCCTGATCACGAAGCACCTCACGTCGATGTCGTCGGTCGCCACCGCCGATGAGCCGGTTGTCCTCGGGCGACAGCCCGGGCTCGGCCCCACGTTCGGGCGACGGTGCGCGCATCCTAGGATCGGGCGATGGAAGACGGGTTCGCCCGGACGCTCCCCAAGGCGGAGCTCCATCTGCACATCGAGGGGACGCTCGAGCCCGAGTTGCTGGTCGCCCTCGCCGCCCGGAACGGGGTCGCCATCCCCTTCGGCGACGTCGACACGATCCGAGCCGCCTACGCATTCTCCGATCTCCAGTCCTTCCTCGACCTCTACTACCAGGGCGCCGCCGTCCTCCGCACCGCCGAGGACTTCGCCGATCTCGCCGCCGCCTACCTGCGCACCGGCCCATGCCCAAGGGGTTCGCCACGTCGAGATGTTCTTCGACCCGCAGACCCACACGTCCCGCGGCGTCCCGTTCGCCGCGGTGGTCGACGGGCTGACGGCGGCGATCGCCGAGGCCGAGGTGACCCTCGGCATGTCGGCGGCACTCATCATGTGCTTCCTCCGCCACCTTCCGCCCGACGACGCCATGGACACGCTCGAGGCGGCTCTTCCCCATGCCGACCGCATCCTGGGGATCGGGCTCGACTCGTCGGAGGTCGGCTTCCCCCCGTCGCTGTTCTCCGAGGTGTACCGGCGAGCGGTGGCCGAGGGGTTCCTCCCGGTGGCCCACGCCGGTGAGGAGGGCCCGCCGGAATACGTGTGGCAGGCGATCGACACGCTGGGGGTGCGCCGGGTCGACCACGGGGTGCGGTCCATGGAGGACCCCGCTCTGGTGCGGCGCCTCGCCCATGACGGCATCCCGGTGACGCTGTGCCCGTTGAGCAACGTGAGGCTCAGGGTGGTCGACCGGCTCGCCGACCACGTGCTGCCCGACATGCTCGATGCCGGGCTGGTGGTCTCGATCAACTCGGACGACCCGGCCTACTTCGGCGGTTACGTCGGTGACAACTACGCCGCCGTCGAGGACGAGCTTGCGGTTGAGCCGCCACGACCTGGCCGAGGTGGCGCGGCAGTCCTTCCGCTCGTCGTTCCTCCCCGACGACCGAATCACCGAGCTGATCGCCGAGGTCGACGCCGCCCTCGACGGCTGAGCCGACTGCCCCGAACCTGCAGGTCCTGGCATATCGCTCCGATATGGCAAGCGCCTCATCGCTCGCCGGCTCAGGGGCCACATCTGAAGCGAAGTTGAGAGAATCGACCTATCGCTCCGATAGGTGAGAACCTCAGGTTCGGCGGGACCTCATGGCTCGAATGGCCGGCCCAAGGCCGCCGGGGCGTCGGTGGCGAGCACCGCCCGCCAGGAGGGGAAGCGGTCGGCGAGGTTGCGGAACCAGCTGCGGTTGACCAGGACGAGCATGAAGATCATCAGCGGGAACGGCAGCAGCGGCAGGATCTGCGACAGGCCAGGGAAGGTCGGTTGCAGCTTGAGGGCGACCACCTGGAGCGCCCCGAACAGGTAGGCACCGAAGGCGGCCCGCAGCGGGTGCCAGCCGCCGAAGATGACGATCGCCAGGGCGATCCAGCCGAACCCGGCGGTGTGCCGGAACGACCAGCCCAGCTTCACGTCGAGCGAGAAGGCGGCGCCTCCGATGCCGACCAGCGCCCCGCCGATGAGGGCGTACCGATAGCGGAGGCGGTTGACCGCCACCGCCCGGGCGTGTGCCGCTTCGGGCCGTTCGCCTACGCCACGGAGCACCAGCCCGGGACCGGTCCGGAACATGTACCAGGTGGAGATGGCGATCAGCGCCAAACCGGCGTACACCACGACGTTGTGCGAGAAGAAGACGGTACCCAGCCATGGGATGTCGGACAGCAGCGGGATCTCCCAGTGAGGGACGGCGGCACCGGGCTGGCCGACGAACGACACCCCGAGGAACGAGCTGAGCTCGATGCAGAGCAACGCCAGCACGAAGCCGACCGCCACCTGGTTGACCCGGAGCCCGATGCTGGCCCACGCCACGAGGGCGGCGACCGCGCCACCGACGATGGCGGCGGCGACGAACCCGACCCACCACTGGCCGGTCTCGTAGCCGGCGGCGAACCCGGCCAGAGCCGACAGCATGAGGCTGCCCTCCAACGAGAGGTTGATGACCCCTGACCGCTCGGTGACGGTCTCGCCGATGACGGCGAAGATCAGCGGGGTGGCGGCGGCGACGATCGAGGCCAGCGTGGCGTCCATCAGGCGCCCTCCACGGCGGGGGCGCCCACTTCACCCCGGCCGCGACGCTGCTGCCATCCCCGGGTGAGCAGCACCAGCAGCACCAGCACCCCTTGGAGGACGCCGCCGAGTGACGAGTCGATGTCGAGCTGCAGTTGGAGCTGCGTCGATCCAGAGAAGATGGCAGCGAAGAACAGCGCCACCGGTGCGATCCAGACCCGACGGAAGTCGACCAGCAGCACCACCAGCAGCGCCAGGAACCCGTAGCCGCCGGACACCGCCGGGACCAGCTTGTGGTGGAACCCGATCGCCTGGATCGCACCGGCGACCCCGGCCATCCCCCCGCACACGAGGAAGGCCCCGAGGAGCCGTCGGCGGGTGTCGACCCCGAACAGGGCGGCGCTCGCCGGTCCCCGCCCGATGGCCTTCAGCTCGAGGCCGAACCGGCTGCCTCGGAGCAGGACGCCGGTGACCACCAGGGCGGCGACGGCGAACAGGATGGCGAGGAGCGACAGGTTGGTGGTGCCCACGGTGGGAAGCCACGCCTCACGGCGGAACAGCTCGGTGCCGCTCGTCGAGGCGACCCCCTCCCGCTGCCACGGCCCGATGATGAGGTAGATGGCCAGCCCACGGGCGACGAAGTCGAGCCCGAGCCCGCCGAAGATCTCGTTGACCCCGCCGTGGGTGCGGAGCAGCCCGGCGGCGAGCCCCCACAGCGCCCCGCCGACGATCCCGGCGAGGATCACCGCGGGGATCACCACCACCGAGGGCCCCGGGACCATGCGGGCGGCAGCTGCTGCGGTGATGGCCCCGAAGGTGATCTGCCCGTCGATCCCGATGTTCCACAGGCCGGCGGCGAAGGTGATGCACAATCCGGCGGCGGCGAGCACCAGCGGTGCCCAGGCCATCAGGGTGTTGGCGGTGTCGGCTGCGTCGCCGAAGGCGCCGTCGAAGATGACGCGGAACGCCTCCAGCGGCGGCGCCCCGGCGAGCGCCAGCAGGGCGATGCCAACGGCCAGCGCCGCCACCACGGGCAGCACCCAGAGGACCGCCCGGGTCAGGCGGCGCGGTGATCCTCCAGGAGCAGCTGGCTCAGCGGGGGGCACGGCCCGCTCCCGCCATCAGGGCGCCGAGCCGGTCGGCGCCGACGGTGGCGGCATCGACCACGTCCACCACCTCGCCGGCGTAGAACACGGCGATCCGGTCGGCGTGGAGCAGCAACTCGTCGAGGTCCGACGAGGCGAAGACGATGGCGGTGCCGCGCCGGCGGCGCTCCAGCAGGGTGCCCCAGACCCAGCGCGCCGAGCCGAGGTCGAGGCCCCGGGTCGGGTGCTCCAGGAGGAGCAGCTCCACGTGCTCGGGGAGCAGGGCGAACATCAGCCGCTGTTGGTTGCCTCCCGACAGCGCCTCGGCGGGCGAGTCTGGCCT
This sequence comes from uncultured Acidimicrobiia bacterium, assembly GCA_963834375.1. Taxonomy (GTDB): domain Bacteria; phylum Actinomycetota; class Acidimicrobiia; order Spongiisociales; family UBA5794; genus JACDBE01. Next base: position 80,458 of record CAWIBM010000001.1, read on the forward strand.
CCCCTTGATCGAGTACCGCGCCACCCGCTCCACCGCCCCTCGTTCGGAGCCCGGCCAGTCGATGAAGGCGCCGCCCGGCTCGACCAGGGCGACGTGCTCGGTGATGGTCAACCCACCGACCAGGCCTTCCTCGGTGCGGTTGGCGGGGAGGAATCGGATGCCGGCGTCGAGCCGCTGCCGGTAACCGGCGCGGGTGAGGTCGACGCCGCCCAGGCTGAAGGTGCCCGATTCGAACGGGCGGAGCCCGGCGCAGGCCCGCAAGAGTTGCCGCTGGCCGCTGCCCTCGATGCCGGCCAGCCCCAACGCCTCGCCGGCGGCGACGGTCAGGTCGACTGGGCGCAACGGCACCAGGCGGTCGGCGACGGTGACCGCCTCCAGGTGCACCGATGTCCCCGCCGCCGGCGAAGGCGGCCGGACCTCCGGCTCGACCCGGCTGCCGAACATCAGCTCGACCAGGTCGTCGTGCGGGCAGGGGACCTGTCGATCGCCGACCACCTTTCCCGCCCGCATCACCACGACCCGGGTGCACAGCTCCTCGACCTCGTCGAGCTTGTGGGAGACGAAGATCACGCTGGTCCCGTCGGCGGCGAGGGCTCGCAGTGTGGCGAACAACGCGGCGCGCTGGGTCACGGAGATCGCCGTGGTGGGCTCGTCGAGGATGAGCACCCGTACCCCTGCCGAGATCAGGCGCAGGATCTCCAGCTGCTGGCGTTCCCCGATCGAGAGGCGCCGCACCGGGGTGTCGGGGTCGAGGCGAAGCCGAACCGCTCGGCCGCCGCCGCCAGCTCTTCCTTGGCACGGCTCCGGTCGCTCGCCGCCGGATTGGCCAGCATGAAGTTCTCCAGCACCGACATCGGCAGGAACACCAACGGGTCCTGGTGGAGCATCCCGATGCCGGCGGCGGACGCATCGGCCGGCGAGCCGACGGCGATCGGAGCGCCGTCGACCCAGATCCTCCCCGAGTCCGCCGGCTGGAACCCGGAGAGGATCTTCATCAGCGTCGACTTACCGGCACCGTTCTCGCCGAGCACGCCGACCAGCTCGCCGTCGGCCACGACGAGGTCGACCCCGTCGTTGGCCCGCACCGGCCCGAAGGTCTTGGTGATGCCGGCGAGCTCGACGGTCAAGGAGGCGGCCTGACGGTCTCGCCGGCCGGCCCCGCGTCGGGGGGCTCAACTCGAGCTGCTCGCTCCCTCCATGCCCTCGAGCAGCTGCTCGGCGTACCAGATCTGGACGTCCGTTGCGGTCTCCCCGTCGGCCAGCCACGGGGTCCCGTCCTGGTAGTTGAGCGGCCCGGTGAACAGGTTGATCGAACCGTCGGCGAGCCCGGCGATGAATTCGTCGAGCTGGGCGGCGTTGTCCCCGAGACCCTCACCCGGTTCGAACCCGATCGAGCTGGTCTCCAGGTTGTTGATGTCCGCCCAATCGGGCCCGAGCCACTCCCAGGTCGGCGCGAACGTGCCGTCGATCACCGACTGGGCGATCTCCAGGTACGCAGGTCGCCAGTTGAAGAACGGCACGCCCAGGCAGGCGTTGGGGGCCTCGGCGCAGGCACCCTCGAAGTCGTAGGGCACGGCCCACACCGCCTCGTCGGCGGCGGAGCGCTGCCCGGCCACCACGATGGCCTCGGTGGTGTCGATACCGGACATGACCACATCCGACCCCGAGTCGAAGAACTCGTTGGTCACCTGGGTCGGGTCGAGGGTCACCCCCGGGATGTTGAACCAGAAGCCGATCCAGTTGACCGCGAACGACAGGGACTCCGCCGGCTCGCCCCGGTAGTTCTCCCAGCAGTAGCGGGCGCCCAGGAAGGCGGAGTTGGCCAGCCGCCGGGTCTCGTCGTTGATCAGCGGGCCCAGGTAGCTGATGGCACCGGTCTGGGTGGTCAGGGCGGCGGCGCAGCCGGCGATCATCTTCCCGTACTCCATCCGGCCCATGGTGTTGCCCAGGTTGGTGAGGTCCTCGCGGTAGCCGCTGCCCTCCGGCCATGCCGAGTCGCCCGAAGACCAGATCATGGGGACGTCCGGGTTCTGCTCGGCGGCGAGCTCGATGCCGTCGCGCATGTCGTCGGACGTGGCGAAGATCAGCTGGGCGCCCTGGCTGACCATGTCGGCGACCACCTGGTCGACCGTCGTGTTGGGGCGGTCGGCGGTGTTGACCCGGTCGAGGACGATCATCTCGGCGCCGAGCTGCTCCTCGAGGTAGAGCCCGGCCTCGTAGTGCGCCTGGCTCCAGCCATGGTCGTTCTGCGGGCCCACCAGGATCATGCCGAAGACCAGGCCGTCTCCGGCGGGCGCTTCCCCGGTGGTGGCGCTGGCGTCGCCTGCCGTTGTGGTGGCGCCGTCACCGGCCGTGGTCGCCGTGCCTCCCGCCGCCGTGGTGGCGCCGTCGGCCGGCTGGGTGGTGCCGCCGTCGTCGTCATCGCCTCCGCATGCGGCCGCCACCAGCGCCAGCATCGCCAGCAGCACCGCCATCCGTCGCATCGACTTCATCGGTGTTCCTCCTCGTGTCCCGCACCGCTCGCGGGGGGCCCGGTCGGGTCGTGTCGGCACGTTAGACCGCGCCGCCACGACGGGCCCGTGGCGGCCAGGGACAAGGTTCGCGACCCGGTCGGCCGCCGGCCGGTGGGTAGGCTCCGACGTCACGGAGGGACCCTGTGGAGTGCTGGCACCCGCATCATCTCGACGAGGCGCTGGAGGCATTGGATGACGATCCGGCCGCCACCGTCCTCGCCGGGGGCACCGATGTGATGGTCGACTTGAGCTTCGGCCACCCCCACCCTGCCCATGTCATCGCCCTCCGGCGTGTGGCCGAGCTGGCCGAATGGGAGGGGGGCCGGATCGGGGCCGGGGTCACCTACCGGCGGCTCGAACGCGGCCCGTCCGGTGCGCTGGCACAGGCGGCGCGCACCGTCGGGTCACCGCAGATCCGCAACGCGGGCACCATCGGCGGCAACGTGGCCACCGCCAGCCCGGCCGGCGACACGCTGCCGGTGATCGCCGCCTGCGACGCCGCCATCGAGGTGCGCAGCCGTGGCCACGGGATTCGCCTGGTGCCATGGGGTGAGTTCTTCACCGGTGTCAAGCAGACGGCGCTGCGCCCCGGTGAGCTGGTCACCGCGGTGGTGTTCCCCGAGCCGGCGCCGGTCAGACACGAGTTCGCCAAGATCGGCGTGCGCAACGCCATGGTCATCTCGATGGTGTCGGCCTGCGTCACCCGCTCCGAGGACGGCGCGGTCACCGTCGCCCTCGGGTCGGTGGCCCCCACCCCGCTGCGGGCGACCGGGGCGGAGGCGATGATCTCCGCCGAGCCGCGCCCGGGTGCCGCCGCCCTGGCCGAGTTCGCCCGCCTCGTTTCCGAGGAGGTGCGCCCCATCACCGACCACCGTGGCACCGCCGGCTACCGCCGCCACGCCTCCGGCGTGCTCGCCCGCCGCCTGCTCGAGCGCTGCTTGGAAGATGGCCGCCAGTGAGCCGGACACGATGAGGATCGCGCTGACGGTGAACGGGGAGGACCGCTCCGCCGACGTCCGCGGCGCCGAGAGCCTCCTCACCGTGCTGCGCGAGGAGCTGGCGTTGCTCGGGTCGAAGAACGCCTGTGAGCACGGCGAGTGCGGATCGTGCTCGGTGGTGCTCGACGGCGACCTGGTGTGCGCCTGCCTGGTGATGGCGGCCGACGCCGACGGGTCGACGGTGCGCACCGTCGAGGGCTACGCCGTCGGTGAAGCGTTGCACCCGGTCCAGCAGGCCTTGCTCGACCACGGGGGGGTCCAGTGCGGCTTCTGCACCCCCGGCTTCGTGGTGGCTGCCGCCGAGCTGTTCGACGAGGACCCCACGCCTCGCCCGACGTGTTGCGCGAAGAGCTGGCGGGCAACGTGTGCCGCTGCACCGGCTACGGCGCCATCCTGCGAGGGCTGGAGGAACTTGCCGCCCGCAACGCGGCAGACGCCGGCGGTGGGCCTGCGGCGTGACCACCGACGCCCCCACCCGCACCGAGATCGCCGACGCCGTCGGCACCTCGGCGGCCGCCCCGACGGCGATCCCCAAGGTCGATCGGCAACTTCGCCTACTCGTCCGACATCTCGGCGCCGGGGATGCTGTGGGGGGCGACGCTGCGCAGCCCGCACGCCCACGCCCGGGTGGCCGCGTCTCGACGTCGCCCCGGCGCTCCGGGTGCCCGGCGTGTCCACGGTGCTCACCATCGACGATGTCCCCGGGGCCAGTCGCTTTGGCCTGGAGCACGCCGACCAGCCGGTGCTCGCCGACGGCGTCACCCGCTTCTGGGGCGAGCCGGTGGCGATCGTCGCCGCCGACGACATCGAGGACGCCCGCCGCGGCGGTGGCCGCGATCGACGTCCGCTACGAACCGCTCGAACCTCTGGTCGACGCCGAGGAGGCGGTGTCCCGGGCGGCGAGGTGTTCCGGAGCATCAACGTCCGGACGGGGCGATCCGGCGGTGACCGGGGCAGTGGTCGTCGAGGGGACCTACGAGGTGGGGATGCAGGATCAGGCGCCGCTCGGCCCCGAGTCGGGGATGGCCGTGCCCGACGGGCAAGGAGGGGTCGACCTGTACGTGGCGACCCAGTGGACCCACACCGACCACGCCCAGATCGTCGCCTGCCTGGGGATCGCCGAGGACCAGGTGCGGGTGCACCATGCCGGCATCGGCGGCGCCTTCGGGGCGCGCGAGGACGTGTCGCTGCAGATCCACCTGTGCCTGCTCGCCCTGGCCACCGGTCGCCCGGTGAAGATGGTCTACGACCGGAAGGAGAGCTTCGTCGGCCACGTGCACCGCCACCCGGCGCGGATGTGGTACCGCCACGAGGCCACACCCGACGGGGACCTGGTCAGGGTCGGCGCCCGGATGGTGTTCGACGGCGGCGCCTACGCCTCGTCGAGCACCGCGGTGGTGGCCAACGCCTCGTACTTCGCCGTCGGGCCCGTACCGGTGCGACAACGTGTTCGTCGAGTCGCACGTCACCAGGACGAACAACCCTCCGTGCGGCGCCATGCGGGGCTTCGGCGCGGTGCAGGCATGCTTCGGGCACGAGGCGCAGATGGACCGGCTCGCCGAGGCGTCTGGGGATGGACCCGATCGAGCTGAGGCTGCGCAACGCCCTCGCCCCCGGTGACCGCCATGCCGACCACCGGCCAGGTGATCCGAGGGATCGCTGCCGACCGCCCGGGTGATCGAGGAGTTGCGGGCGATGCCGTTGCCGCCGGCTGCCGAGCCGACCCATGCGCTCCACCTGCCCGGTGGAACCGGGCTCACCACCGACCCCGGTGACGTGCGGCGTGGCGTGGGGCACGCCGTCAGCCTGAAGAACCTCGCCTTCTCGGAAGGGTTCGACGACTTCGCCGAGGTGCGGGTGACGATCACCGCCGCCGGGGTCGAGGTCCACACCGCCGCCGCCGAGGTCGGGACAGGGGCTGGTCACCGCTCTGCCAGCAGATCGCCCGGACCGTGCTCGGCATCCAGTCCAGGTGGCAGTGGTCTTCGACGACACGTCGTCGATCGGGTCGGCCGGGTCGACCTCGGCGTCACGGCAGACCCAGATGACCGGCGGAGGGGTGGAGGCGGTCGGCCACCGAGCTGCGGCGGATGATCCTCGACGCCCACGGCGGCGACGACCTCGACGACGCCGGGGTGTGGCGCAACGGCGAGTTGGTGGTGCCGCTTGGCCGCCTCGCCAGGGTCGGTCCGGCGACCCACCACCTCGGTTCCGGCACCCACCCACCGACACCCCGGACGGCGACGGCCAGGGCGACCTCCACGTCGACTTCGCCGTTGCCGCCCACCGGGCGGTGGTCGACGTCGACATCGAGCTCGGCCTGCTCAGGGTGGTGGCGGTGGACACCGTGCAGGACGTCGGCAGCGTGCTCAACCCGGCGGCGCTGCTCGGGCAGGTGGAAGGCGGGATCATGCAGGGCGTCGGGCTGGCGGTGATGGAGGAGCTGGTGCTCGACCACGGGGTGATCCGCAACGCCAGCTTCACCGACTACCTGCTGCCCACCTTCGCCGACGCCCCCTCGGTGACCGCCGGCTTCGTCGAGGAGCCGAGCCACTTCGGCCCCTTCGGCGCCAAGGGCGCCGGAGAGCCGCCCACCATCTCCTCGACCGCGGCCATCGCCGCCGCCATCCGCGACGCCACCGGGCTGCCGATGGCCCGGGTGCCGGTGAGGCCCGACGACATAGCATTGGCGACGTGACCACTGGAGGCCGGATGATCGGATGGACGGCATGATCGGATGGGTAGCGGACATCGAACGGTTGACCCTGGAAAACGACACCTTTCGCACCGTCGTCCACACCGGCGAGCACGCCCAGCTGGTGGTGATGCGGCTCCTCCCGGGTGAGGAGATCGGCTGGGAGCGGCACGGCCATCTCGACCAGTTCATCCGCCTGGAGCAGGGCACGGCCCGGCTCGACCTGGGCCGGACCGCCGACGCCGTCGACGAGCAGCACGAGGTCGCCGCCGACTGGGCCTTCATCGTCCCGGCCGGGACCTGGCACAACGTGGTCAACACCGGTGCGGAGGACGTGCGGCTCTACACCGTGTACTCACCGCCCGAGCACCCGGCCGGCACCGTCCACGCCACCAAGGCGGAGGCAGACGCCGCCGAGGACGACCACTGAGACGGCATCTCGGGCGGGTCGACCGGCCCGGCCGAGCCTTCGACGGGCTACCTTGATGGTGTCGAATCGAGGGAGCCCCCGTGAACGAGAACCTGCGTGCCGTCGAGCGTCGTGTCCTGGCCATGCGGGCCGACGGGCTCGAGCCGGCCGAGATAGCCCATCGCCTCCGGCGGAGCCCGGAGCACGTCCAGCGGATGATCGTCTGGACCGACCTCCCGAGGAGCGGCCCTGCCCGGTCGAAGAGCACCCATGCCATCCAGGACCGGGTGCTCGCCCTTCGATCCGCCGGCGAGTCGCACGACCGCATCGCCGCCCGCTTCCACAAGACGCCACGGTTCATCCGCCAGGTGGAGGGACTGGCCCACTACCGCAAGGCGTTGGACCTCCTCGCCGTTCCCCTCACCGACAGGGTTCCCCTTCCCGACTAGGCCCGGTTGCCGTTTCCGGCCGGTACTCGGAGTCGCGAAATCCCTGAATAACCGGCCCCCATCGGTACCGTTGCCCGATGGTCCGTGGCGCAGTCGTCGTGCTCGCCGTCGTCCTCGTCGCCGCCTGCGGCGGTGACGACCGGACGACCGCCGAGCCCCGAACCGCTCTCACTTCGCTCGTCCAGGTCGAGACCGCGGCGACGGTGACCACCACCACCCAGCAGGCTCCGACCTCGACACCGGTTGCTCCCCGGCGAGGCCGGCTGATGGTCAGCGCCACCGGCGACGTGAACCTCGATCCTGGGTACATCCCGGAACTGGCCGCCGAGGGGTATTCGTACCCCTGGTCCGGGCTCCAGGACATGTTCAAGCCAGGATGACCTGACCGTGGTCAACCTGGAGTGCGCCGCTTCCGACCTCGGCGAGCCCGAGGCGAAGGACTTCGTGTTCCGCTGTGACCCCGAGGCCCTCGACGAGATGGCGGCCGCCGGCGTCGAGGTGGCCAACCTGGGCAACAACCACTCCGGCGACTACGGCAAGGAGGCGCTGGTCGACTCGGTGCGCCAGGTCGAGGCCGATGGCATGGCGGCGGTGGGCGCCGGCGTCGACTCCGCGCAGGCCCACCGGGCAGCGGTCTTCGACATCGACGGCTGGACGGTGGCGGTGGTCGGGTTCGGCGGGGTGTACCCGACCCTCGACTGGTTCGCCACCGAGGACCGGCCGGGGATGGCCGACGGCGACACCGTGGAAACCATGGTGGCGACGGTCGAGGCCGCCGATGCCGTGGCCGACATCGTGCTGGTCACCATCCACTGGGGGGTCGAGCTGGATACCGCTCCCCGACCGGGCGACCGGGAGCGCGCCGAAGCGCTGGTCGCCGCCGGCGCCGACGCCATCTTCGGGCACCACGCCCACCGCCTGCAGCCGCTGGAGCTGGTCGACGGCGTGCCGGTGTTCTGGGGGCTGGGCAACTTCGTGTGGCCGATCAACTCACCCGAGGGGGCGACGACCGGCATCGCCCAGGTGGTGTTCCGGCCGGACGGCGGCGTCACCGCCTGCCTGCTGCCGGTGGTCATCGAACGAGCCCGGTCACCCGGTGCTCCAGGTCGACTACGACCCGGCCAGGCCCTGCGCCGACTCCTGAAACCGGCGGCGGCCCGTAGCACCGGCAGATGCAGATCGCATAGGATCGGCCAGCGGCAGGTGGCGAGCTCATCGGGAGGTAGAGCATGGCGAAGAGTCGGGACAGGCCCCGCAGCGAGAAGAAGCGCAAGGTGAAGGCCAAGCCGTCGAAGCGGCAGCCCGGTTCGCCCGGGACGGCGCCGCCGACACCACCCACCCCGAGTTAGCTCCACCTGGCCACCGGCGCGGCCGGTCACCAGCGGGTGAGCGGCCCGGCCACGCCGAACCGGCCGATTGGCCGGTCGGGGGGAGTGCCCTCCTAGACTCCCGGCCACTTCTGTGCCCGGGACGACAGGCGCCCGGGTTCGACTCACCACGAGGGACCCGTGTCACCAATACTTGCCGCGGAAGGCGGCTACCAGGCGTTCGAGCTGCTCGGCGGCGAGTGGTTCATCCTCATCGGGTCGGCCATCACCGCCCTGCTCGCCATCATGGTCGGCTTCCTGCTGATGCAGGGCGTGCTGCGCAAGGACGAGGGCACCCCGAAGATGATCGAGATCGCCCGCGCCATCCAGGAGGGGGCGCTTGCCTACCTGAAGCGGCAGTTCCGCACCATCGCCTTCATCCTGATCCCGCTGACCGTCATCGTGTTCATCACCTCGACGGCGGTGGTCCGCCCCGACGGCACCGAGGCGCTCAGCTTCGCCGCCTCCGGGTTCTGGCGCACCGTCGCCTTCCTGGCCGGCTGCCTCATGTCCGGTCTCACCGGCTACATCGGGATGGGCCTGGCGGTGCGGGGCAACGTGCGCACCGCCGCCGCCGCCCGCGACGGCAAGCTGGCCCCGGCGCTCGAGGTCGCCTTCCGCACCGGCGGGGTGGCCGGCATGTTCTGCGTCGGGCTGGGACTCATCGGCGCCACCGTGATCATGATGGTGTTCCAGAACACCTCGGCGGCGATCCTCATCGGGTTCGGGTTCGGCGGCTCGCTGCTCGCCCTGTTCCTCCGGGTCGGCGGTGGCATCTTCACCAAGGCGGCGGACGTCGGCGCCGACCTGGTGGGCAAGGTCGAGGAGGGCATCCCCGAGGACGACCCACGCAACCCGGCCACCATCGCCGACAACGTCGGAGACAACGTCGGTGACTGCGCCGGGATGGCTGCCGACCTGTTCGAGTCGTACGAGGTGACCCTGGTCGCCTCGATCATCCTCGGGGTTCCCGCCTTCCAGTCGATCTTCCCCGATCAGCCCCAGCTGTGGGCGATCGGTGCCTTGTTCCCGCTGGCCGCCCGCGCCATCGGGGTGCTCGCCTCCATCGTCGGGGTGTTCGCGGTCGCGCGCCAGACGACGACGACCGCTCGGCGCTGGCCCCGATCAACCGCGGCTTCCTCACCGCCGGGATCCTGACCGTGCTCGGCACCCTGGTGCTCGCCTTCATCTACGTCGGGCAACCCGGAAGGCAGCATCACCAACATCGGATGGCGGATGTTCGGCGCCGTCGTCATCGGGCTCGTCCTCGCCCAGGTGGTGAGCCGGATCACCGAGTACTTCACGTCCACCGAGACGGCCCCCGTGCAGGAGATCGCCGAGGCCACCGCCGGCGGTCCCGCCACCACGGTGTTGGCGGGCACGTCGTCGGGCATGGAATCGTCGGTGTGGGCGATCATCGCCGTCGCCGGAGCCCTCGGAGTCGCCATCGCCTTCGGTGGGGGCAACATCCAGTTCTCGCTCTACCTCGTGGCCCTGACCGGCATGGGGATGCTGGCCACCACCGGCGTCGTGGTCTCCGAGGACACCTTCGGCCCGGTCGCCGACAACGCCGCCGGCATCGCCGAGATGTCCGGCGAGTTCGGCGGCGAGGCGCGAGAAGGTGATGGTCGGGCTCGACGCGGTGGGCAACACCACCAAGGCGGTGACCAAGGGGTTCGCCATCGGCTCGGCGGTGATAGCCGCCGTCGCCCTGTTCGCCAGCTTCGTCGAGATCATCGGCAACCAGACGTTGGGGGTCAGCTTCCTCGAGGAGGCGCAACGGGCGGGCGAGACCGTGTTCGACCACGTGTTCATCAACGTGGCCGATCCCCGGGTATTCATCGGCCTGCTGATCGGCGGCGCCGTGCCCTTCCTGTTCTCCTCCCTGGCGATTCGGGCGGTGGGCCGCACCGCCGGGGTCGTGGTCCAGGAGGTCCGCCGCCAGTTCGCCGACGGCAAGATCATGAGCCGGCGAGCGTCGTCCCGACTACGGGCCGGTCATCGACATCTGCACCACCGCCTCGCTCCGGGAGCTGGCCACCCCGGCGCTGCTGGCGGTGCTCACCCCGGTGATCGTCGGGTTCGGCATCGACAAGTTCGCCCTCGGCGCCTTCCTGGCGGCGGTCATCCTGGTGGGCCAGCTGATGGCCAACTACATGTCGAACGCCGGTGGTGCCTGGGACAACGCCAAGAAGTACATCGAAGAGGGGCAACTACGGCGGGAAAGGGCTCCGACGCCCACAAGGCGGCGGTCATCGGCGACACCGTCGGCGACCCCTTCAAGGACACCGCCGGACCGGCGCTCAACCCGCTGATCAAGGTGATGAACCTCGTGTCACTGCTCATCCTCCCGGTGGTGATCACCCTCGAGGACAACAACGCCGCCCGGTACGCCATCGCCGGCGCCGCCCTGCTGGTGCTCGGCGTCGGCCGTCGCCTTCTCCAAGCGCAAGGCAGCCGGGCTGGGCGCGTCCGAGATGCCCGAGGTGAGCGTCACCTCGCAGTGAGAGCCTGACCGATGGGCGACCTGCTCGGCGACCTCGGCACATGGGCGGTCGACGTGATCGATCGTCTCGGCTATGCCGGCCTCGCCTTCCTGGTCGCCCTGGAGAACGTCTTCCCGCCCGATCCCGTCCGAGATCATCCTGCCCCTGGCGGGGTTCCTCACCGGGGAAGGCCGGATGAACTACTTCATCGCCCTCCTCGCCGCCACGGCCGGCTCGGTCGTCGGTGCCCTCGTCCTGTACTGGGTCGGCTACGCCTTCGGCGAGACAAGGGTGCGCGCCATCGTTGACCGGCGGGGCAAGTGGATCCGGCTCGACCAGTCGGACATCGACCGGGCCGACGCCTGGTTCGACCGCCACGGTGCCATCGCCGTCATGGCGTGCCGGGTGGTGCCGATCGTGCGCAGCCTGATCTCGATACCCGGCCGGGCTGCGCAGGATGCCGCTCGGCCGGTTCGTCCTCTACACCGCCATCGGGAGCGCCGTCTGGAACGCCGTGCTGATCGGAGCCGGATGGGTGCTCGGTGACAACTGGGAGGCGGTCGAGGGCTACGTCGGGTACCTGCAGTACGTCGTGCTCGCCGTCGCCGCCGTCGCCTGGCCTGGTGGGTCTGGGTGCGGTTCGTCCACCCCCGCTCCACGCAGGCCTGATCGACCAGGATCTGGCAGAACCTGTAAGGAACCTTGACAGGGCGGAGCGCGAGAACCTAGCTTCGGAGTGTCTCGCCAGGCCGCATGGAGGTCAGCCATGCGACTCACCCGTCGACAGGTCCTGAGGCTGGCAGCTGCGCAAGGTGTGCTGCTGTCGCTCCCTCGTGCCGCGGTGGCGATGGCGCGGGTGAGCCCCGGGGACGGGTTCGTCGGCGCCGTCCGCGCTCGACGATGAGCTCGCCGTCGCCTCGACGACGAGGCGCCGGGCGTCCCGCATCGACTTCTATTCCGCCCAAAGCGGCGCCCGGACCCGTCGGGCGCGTGAACATCCCGGAACCTCTGGTGGTCGGCGCCATCGCATCGCTTCGCCGGGAGGCTGCTCGTGGGTGGCCACTCGCTGCGTCGAGGGCCCGCTCGAGAAGTTGCGGGCCGGCGACTACCGGAAGGTGATGGAGGACAGCGGCGAGCCGGCCGAAGCCTTCTCCGACTTCCCCCGCGGCCGGATCGTGACCCGTGACTACGACCTGATCCCGTGGGTGGCCACCATGGCGGCCGGCGACACCGGGCTGGGCGCCCCGACCGACATGTCGCACCTGCGCGGCGCGGTCCGTGGGTTCACCCCCAACGGTGCCGAACCGGCGGTGTGGGTGGCCATCTGCCCCGAGGCGGCAACCTTCTCCGCCCTCGCGGTGCGTGCCTACCGGGGGCCCGAGGGAAGCTGAGATCACGGAGCTGTCACTGGTCACCGGGGATGTCGACGTGGCCTCCCTGCTGTCGGTGAGCGACGGCACGACCGCCATGGTCTCCTCCAACGACCACGGGCTGGCCCGCTTGTGGGAGGTGACCGGGGAGAGCCGTCGCGAGCTCCGGCTCCCCGAGGAGTCGACCACCCGGTCGGTGGTGCAGCTGCTGGTGGTCGACGCGGGCGTACCACGTGATCACCGCCGACCACGAGGACGGCGCCGTCCGGCAGTGGCGGCGCACCGGGACCCGCTGGTCCCGGGTGGCGGAGGAGCAGCGCAACCTGGTCGCCGCCGGCGAGGTCGAGCTGGAGATGCCCAACCGATGACGGCGTCGGGCCCCGCAGGGGATGTCTGCGATGGTCTGCTTCAACACCCCGACCTACGCCGACCGCAACCTGCTCAACACGACCACCCGGAGCACGATCGGCGGCTACCCCATCAAGTACGAGGGGAGCGGCGGGTGCACGGTGAGCAACACCAACGCCTACGCCTTCCACGACACGTTCGTCGGCAAGCTCGACAAGTGGATGGGCAACGTCGACCACTTCGCCGGTCATCTACGGCGGTCTCAGCCCGTCCTGGATCGGCCACATGGGCACCTACCGGGCCTTCTCCGGCAACCCCTCGTGGCACTACCGGGCTCGGGCGTGGGACATCTCGTCGATCACCTGGACCAACGGGACCACGCTCGACATGTGCAACGGCGCGCACGCCTCGTCGAGCCTGACCACCCGGCGGCGCTACCTGGCGGTGGAGGCGCTGCTCCGACGGCACTTCCGGACGGTGCTCAACGGCTACTACAACGCCGACCACGAGAACCACTTCCATGTCGACAACGGTTGCCAGGTGGAGCCGCTGAGGAAGACCCTGCGCTCCCACACCCTCTTCATCCAACTGGTCGCCAACAACTTCATGTCCCGATCCATCAACGTCGACGGGACCTGGGGGACCACGGTCGAAGCCGCCTACCAGGACATGAAGGACGTGATGGGGTTGGGTTGCCTGCAGTCCGCGGTCGAACCTCGCCGACTTCACGATCTTCCTCAACTACATCGCCCGCCACGGGTTCTCCAACCACTCGCTGGGCGTGTACAAGTACCCGCATTGCTGATCCGGTGGAGGATCGCGCCCCGGCGGTCGCGCTGTTGGCGTTCCTCGCCGGATGCTCCGGGGACGACGTCGCGCCGACAGGCAATGACGGTGGCGGCGCCTCGGCGTCGACCGGGGGGACGGCGGCACCCGACGGCCCGCCGCGGCCCGAGCGGTGGTTCGGCGTACAGGACGGGGCGGTGGTGGTGGCCGAGGGCGAAGCGGTGGCCCCCGTGGTGGAGCCCGGGGCGCTCGACGAGTTCGGTGAGACGCCTGTCCTGGTGAGGCTCGGTGCCGAGACGCTGTTCGTGAGCTTCTGCTGCGAACCCGCCGAGGGGGAGGCAGCCGCCGTCGACCTCACCGACGGCACCGTGTTCGAGTCGTGGTCGGGGATCATCTCGTCGGTCACCGGCGACGATCGCTGGGCCCGGGTGCTGACCAACGGGATGCAGGTGCTGGTCGAGGCCCCCAGAGGCGACCCGCTGGCCACCACCACCCGCGAGTTCCTGCTGCCGGCACACACCGCGCTCTCTCCCGACGGTGAGGCGATGGCGGTGGTCGGCGTCGGCGCCGGCGAGGACGTCCTCTATGCCCTCCCCCCCGGCACGCCGTTCTTCGAGGATGGCACGGAGCTCGCCCGTGGCGCCCAGAACCGGGTCACTCCCGCCCTTCCCGTGATCGACGGTGACGGTCGCGTCTGGTACGTCCAGGACCGGCGCCGGGCCGGTGAGCGCGTCCATGTGCTCGTCGTCGACCCGGCCTCCGGCGAGGCCGTCGAGGATTCGACCACCCGAAGAGCGTGTGTCGACCAGGACTTCGACGCCTCGGGCACCTGGCTGCTCGTGGTCTTCGCCGACGGGACGCTCGGGTGGCGCTCGATCACCGGCGAGACCGGCGACCTGCCGGGGGAGGGCTGGACCACCGCCGACTGGTAGCGGCCTCGCCGTAACGGCGACGGCGCCACGACCCGCTCTCGTCGGACCCGCCGGTCAATCCCGGGTCTGCAGGTCGCGGAACTCGTCGGGCACGGCACCGGTCCGGCCCCCGAGGACCCGCGAGGCCGGGCCCGACCGCCCCGGTGCCGAAACGCTTACGGATGGCGTCGACGGCCAGGTCCAGCTCGTGACGGGCGAGCTCCGACTGCGACCCGGCGCGTTGCAGGTCGTCGCCGGTCTGCTCGCCGAAGGGGAGTTCGAGCTGGAGATGGGGCGCCACCGACAGGTGCGACACCGCGATCCCGAGCAGGTTGACCACCCTGCCTGCCGCCACCTCGGCGATGCCGTCCTCGGCCAGGCGGACCGCCAGCTCGGCGATGGCCGGGGTGGTGGCGATCGGCGCCGCCAGGGTGGCGCTCCTGGTGATGGCGGCCATGTCGTCGAAGCGGACCCGGGCGGTGATGGTTCGTCCGGCGAACTGCTTGGCCCGTAGGCGGCGGCCCACCCGATCGGCGAGGTCGGTGAGCACGCGCCGCCGAACCGCCGGGTCGGCGCCGCCCCTGCCCGAACGCCGACTGGGCGCCGACCGACTTTCGTCTCGGGCCGACCGTCACCACGTCGTGGGTCGCGGTTCCACGCCAGGTTGTGCAGGTGACTCCCGGCCGACCGGCCCAGGTGATGCCGCAGGGTCCCGGCAGCGGTGGCCGCCAGCTCGCCGACGGTGGCGATCCCGAGCTGTCCCAGCCGGGCCTCGGTGGCAGCCCCCACCCCCCAGATGGCGCTGACCGGGAGGGCGTGGAGGAAGTGCGAGCTCGATGGCCGGGTCGATGACCAGCAGCCCGTCGGGCTTGGCGACCCGGCTGGCCACCTTCGCCAGGAACTTGGTGCTCGCCACCCCGACCGAGAGGATCAGCCCGGTCTCCTGGCGAACCCGCTTCCGCATGGCGGCGGCGATGGCGGCGGAGTCGCCGAACAGGTGGGTGGACCCTGTGGTGTCGATGAACGCCTCGTCGATCGAGATCTGCTCGATGTTCGGGGTGAACTCGGCGCAGAGGTCGAACACCGGCTCCGACATCCGGCCGTACTCCTCGAAGTGGCCCGAGCACGACGATGAGCGTGGGGCAGAGCCGGCGGGCCACCCGGGTCGACATCGCCGAACGGACGCCGAACCGGCGCGCCTCGTAGGTGGCGGCCATGACGACCCCTTGCCCACCGCCATGGGCTTGCCCCACAGGGTCGGGTCGAGCACCTGTTCGGCCGTCGCGTAGAAGGCGTCGAGGTCGACGTGCAGGATCGGCGGGGGAGCCCCCGACGAGCCCGCCGTGGTCATTGGAACAGGTTGGCGAGCAGGGCGCCGACGGGGTCGGTCCCAGCCTTGGGCGAGGCGGTCGCCGGGATCGGCAGGATCCTCGTCGCCGGTGGAGGAGACGGCGAAGTGCCCCGTCGACGGGAGCGAGGAACCGGCTCATCGGGGCGTACGAGTGACGGTCGTCGCTCCCGAAACGCCGGTGGTAGAAGCGCTGAGGGAACGTCACATGGAGGTGCCGGCGCGCCCGGGTGAGGGCGACGTACAGCAGCCTCCGCTCCTCCTCGACCCCGCCGGGCTCGCCCAGCGCCATGTCCGAGGGGATGTTGCCGTCGGCGGCGTGGATGACGAAGACGGCGTCCCACTCCCCACCCTTGGCCGAGTGGATGGTGGACAGCACCAGGTAGTCGTCGTCGAGATGGGGAGGGCCTGCCAGGTCCGAGGTCGACGCCGGTGGGTCGAGGGTGAGCTCGGTGAGGAAGCGGCTGCGGCTGCTGTAGCCGGAGGCGAGCGCGGCGAGCTGCTCCAGGTCGCCCAGGCGCACCGCGGCGTCGTCGTACCGGGCCTCGGCGACCATTCCGAGGAAGGGCAGCATGAGGTCGATCTGGACCGCCGGGGACGGTTCGTGGCCGTCGACCTCCCGGGCCCCGGCGAGGGCGGTGCGCAGCTCGGCCAGCGGCGGCCGGGCATGCGCCGGGACGTTAACCACCATCCGGCAGAACCCGGTGACCAGGTCGCCGCCCTCGGCGTCTGCAGTCGAGGCAGCGGTCCTCAGCAGCCGGTCGGCAGTGGCCGGCCCGACCCCGGGGATGGCTCCGACCACCCGGTGCCACGCCAGCGGCGTCGCGGGGGTTGTCGAGGATGCGGAGCAGGGCGAGCAGGTCCTTGACGTGTGCCGCCTCGAGGAACTTGAGCCCCCCGTACTTGACGAAGGGGATGCGCCGGCGGGCCAGCTCGAGCTCGAGCCCGTCGGAGTGATGGCCGGCGCGGAACAGGACCGCCTGGTCGCGCAGGGCCATTCCTTCCTCGCGGTGGGCGAGCACCAGGTCGCACACGTGGTCGGCCTGGGCGGTCTCGTCGGCGCAGGTGACCAGGTCGGGGACAGGCGCCGTCGGGGCTGGTGGACCGCAATTGCTTCGGGTAGAGCTCGGTGGAGGCGGCGATCACCGCGTTGGCGGCGGCGAGGATCTGCGGGGTGGACCGGTAGTTCTGCTCCAGCGTCACGACCGCGGCGCCAGGGAAGTCTTCGGGGAAGCGGCGGATGTTCTCGATCGAAGCCGCCCGGAACGAGTAGATCGCCTGGGCGTCGTCGCCGACCACCGTGAGATTGCCGGCGGGACCGCACAGCCTGCCCAGGATCTCCGCCTGGAGGCGGTTGGTGTCCTGGTACTCGTCGACGAGCACGTGGTCGAACTGCCCGCGTACGGTGTCGGCGGCGGGGCTGTCGAGGAGTGCCCACCAGTAGAGAAGCAGGTCGTCGTAGTCGAGCACCTGGTGTTCGAGCTTGCGGCTGCGGTAGGCGGCGAACAGCTGCCTGAGCTCGTCGGCGTGCTCGGCGCACCACGGGAACCGCTGTCGCAGCACCGGGTCGAGCTTCTCCTGTTCGTTGACGGTTCGTGAGTAGACGGCGGCGATCGTCTCCGCCCGGGGGAACCGGGTCTTCTGCTCGCCGAACCCCAACTCGGTGCGGATCATCCCGAACAGCGCCTCGGTGTCGGCCTGGTCGAGCACGGTGAAGCCCGGGTCGATCCCCACCGCGACGCCGTGGCGGCGGAGCAGCCGGTTGGCGATCGAGTGGAAGGTGCCTCCCCACACCCGACCCGACCGCCCGGTCGGTGGTCAGCGAAGCGGCCCGGCGCATCATCTCCTCGGCGGCGCGCCGGGTGAAGGTGAGCAACAGGATCCGGTCGGCCGGGACACCTTGCGACACCAGCCACGCCACCCGGCTGGCGAGCGTCCGGGTCTTGCCCGACCCGGCTCCCGCCACCACCAGGAGCGGCCCGCCCGGGATGGGTGACCGCCGCCCGCTGCTCGGCGTTCAGATCATCGAGCCAACCATCGGCATCAGGACGGGGAGCGAACATACGTTCGTACCATACTGGCATCGACGTCCGGTTGCGTGGACCACTCGCCGCGGCCACCGGCCCGGCGCTGGAGCGATCTCGTCGGTCGAAAACTCGCTACGGGCCGGACGCCTGGCTGGTTCGGAAGCCTCCACCGGCGGTGCGCGGTCCGAGCCCGAGCTCGGGGCGGGGTTGCTCGACTCCTTCGATCAGGTTGGCGACGTGCTCGGCCAGGGCCGGGCCGTGCTTGAACCCGTGGCCCGAGCCGCCGCCGACGATCCATACGCCGTCGTGGTCGGGGTGGGGGGCGACGATCCACCGGCCGTCGGCGGTGGAGGTGTACTGGCAGGTCCGGGTGAGGGAGACCGGGGCGCCGGCGATGCCCGGGAACCGCCGTGCCAGATAGCGGCGACAGTGTGCGACGGCGGCGGCGTCCGGGACACGATCCCCGTGGTCGGGGTCGAAAGCGGGGCCGTCGAGGTCGGAGGCGACCTTGAAGCCCTTCCCGGCGACGTCGCCGGTCCCGTACATGGCGTGGTCGTGGTCGATCCATCCCGGCACGCCGGGCGCGGCCCACTCGGGCCCGACCCCGAAGAACACCACTTCCTGGCGGGTGACCCTTGCCTGCACCAAGTCCGGGAACAGGTGGGGTAGCCACGGCCCACACGCCCACACCACGACGTCGGCTTGCCGTGACTGCCCGTCGACGGCGACGCCGGCTCCGACCGGCACCGCCCGACCGACGGTGATGGTCGCACCGCGGCGACGAGCCCGGTCGGCGAGCACGGTCACCGCCCGGGCCGCCCGCAGAACCCCCGCTTCGGGCTCGTACAGCGCGCCCGGGACATCGGAGGTGTCGACGCTGGGGAAGAGCTCCGCAGGTCGCCGTCGCCGACGACCTCGCTGGGGATGCCGAGCCGCTCCATCGTGTGCGTGGCTCGCCGCCACCCAGGGGATGCGGCGCCGAACCAGACCAGCCCGCTGGGTACCAACAGGTCGGCTACCGGTGTCGGCCTCGATCTCGGTCCCACAGCGCCCGCGCCCGCCACGCCATCGCCGTGTGCCACTCGTCGGGACCGTGGCCGTAGCGGATCAGCCGGGTCTCGCCGCCGCTCGACTGACGGGCGTGGCCCGGGTGGTACTGCTCGACCAGCTCGACTCCCAGCCGGCCCCGGCCAGGTGGTCGGCGATCGACACGAAGATGCCGAAGATCCCAGCGCCGACCGGCACGGCGATGGCGCTGCCGGCCGGTCCACGCCCGGATCGGCTCGCCACCACGTCGGTGAAGCCGGCTCCCTCGGGGCGCTGCAGCTGGTCGAGGGTGCACTCCTCGGCGGGCTTGTCGGGCCGCCAGCGCTCGAAGCGGGTGGCGTGGCGGAAGCGGATGCCCTCCACCTGGTCGTACCCGATCTGGACGACCACCCCGGGCTCGACCGGCACCCAGTCGAGCTCCTTCCCGGTCGACCAGCGGCTCTGCGCCCCGGGGACCCTGGCCATGTCGTCCCCGCCGAAGCTCTCGTCGGTGCGGAGCTGCTCGAAGCGGCGGAGCAGCTCGACCCGGTCGTGGTCGGAGAACCCCGAGCAGTGCCCGACGAAGCTGAAGTTGCCGGCTCGTCGTCGTAGAGCCCGAGCAGGATCGAGCCGATCTTGTCGCCGTCCTTGTGGACCCGGTAGCCGCCGACCACGCAATCGGCCTCGCGGCGGTGCTTCCACTTGATCCAGTCGCGCTTGCCCTCGAGGTAGCGGCCGGCGGCCGCCTTGGCGATGATGCCGTCGCAGCCGGCGGCCTCGTACTCGGTGAACCAGCGGGTGGCGACCTCGAGGTCGTCGGTCGACGGGGTCAGGTGCCACTGCCGGCCCAGGTCGTGCGGCGATGCCGTCGAGTCGGGCCCTTCTGGCGGACTGCGGCTCCTTGCGCAGGTCGACGCCGCCGAGGGAGAGCAGGTCGAAGACCACCAGCTCGGCGGGGGTCTGCTCGGCGAGCATGTTGACCCGGGACGCCGCCGGGTGGATGCGCTGCTGGAGCGTCTCGAACTCGGTGACGTCGTCGACCACCACCACGATCTCGGCGTCGACCACCGTGCCCGGCGGCAGCTCGGCGGCGGCGGGTTCCAGTTCCGGGAAGTAGCGGAGCAGGTCCTTGCCGGTGCGCGAATCGATGCGGCGCCGGTCGCCGTCGGCCCAGATGATCGCCCGGAACCCGTCCCACTTCGGCTCGTAGACCCAGCCCGGGGGCGCGGGAGGGGTCTCCTTGGCCTTGGCCAGCATCGGCTTGATCGGCGGCGGGAAGGGCCAGGACATCGGCGTGGAGACTACCGGAGGCCCTCGTCGGCCCGGTCGGGCCGGTGGCTATCCTCGGGCGGTCACCTCACCCCCGGGGTGGCGTGACAACTGAAGCTCGAAGCAGGGGAAGCCGGTCGAAGTCCGGCGCTGACCCGCAACCGTAGGCCGCCACGGGAAACCGGATGGCGGCGAGCCGGAGCACCTGCCCGGGCAGCGGCTCCATCCGTCGAGGTCTACGGGACGGAGCCCGGGACGATGGGCTCCCTCCCGGCACGGGATACGGCACCTCTCGAATCGGGTCCGTCTTGGACCCGCACCATGAGAGGAGGCACGTACTCCGTCGACCCAACACCGCCACCATCACCACCGACGCCCCGCCGCAGAGCAGGCGCTGGCTCGTCGTCACCCTTGGCGTCCTGATCGTCGCCCTGCTCGGCTGGCTCGCCTGGTCATTCGTCGCCGGTGGCGACGAGTTCGCCGACGAAGCCGAGGCGGCCGCCGCCTGGGTCGCCGCCGAGTTCGACGAGCCGGCTCCGGGCTGGGCCGACTTCGGGCCGGGCGTCTACGCCGACATCGACCTCGGCCTTACCGCGGTGGGCACCGAGGAGGAGACCGCCGATGCCGCGCTGGACAGCGCTGGCCGCCGAGAGCGAGGTCGTCCTCGGTGAGCCGGGAGCGGCAGCGGCGGGCGTGCTGGGCAAGGTGGTGCTGGCGATCGAGGCCCGCGGCCAGGATCCGGCCACCTTCATCGAAGGCCGCGACGTCGAGGCCGAGCTGCGCGGCATGCTCGGTGAGAGTGGGGCAGTTCGCCGGCGCCACCGTCTACGACCAGGCGCTGGCGATCCTCGGTCTGGCCGCCACCGACGAGGGCGTGCCCGAGGCAGGCCGGAGCCTGGCTGGCCTCGACGCAGTGCGAGCCGGGGGACTTCACCTTCGCCGGCGACTGCCCGGCGCCCGAAGGTGAGGAGGACCCCGACACCACCGCCATCGCCCTGCAGGCGCTGCTTGCCACCGGCGAGACCGAGGCGGCCGAGTCGACCACTACCTGGCTGTTGGACTGGCAGGGCGAGGACGGGTCGATCAGCGCCTTCGGCGCCGCCAACGCCAACAGCACGGCGGTGGCGGCCCAGGCCCTCCGCGCCGCCGGGGAAGGAGATGCGGCCGACCTGGCCGCCGAGTTCGTGGCCGGCCTGCAGGTCGACGAGCCGCCCGCCGACGCCGGGTCGATCAAGTTCACCGCCGAAGAGCTCGAGGGCAACGCCTTCGCCACCATCCAGGGGATGCTCGCCTTCGGTGCTCCGGCGCTGGACGCCATCGAGGCGGCCGGCTCGCTGATCCCGACGGTCGCCGTGATGCGATGAGCGGCTCTGCCGGAACGCCGTGACTGGACGCGGGTGAGCACGGCCCGTCGCCGTGGAGGGCTCCCGCCTTCACGGATGGCCGCTCGCCGCCCTGGTCGTCGGACTTCTGGCACCCGCCCCTTCGGTCGGCCCCTGGAACGCCGCCGCCCAGACAGCGGGCGCCTGCCCCGGAGACGACGGGGTGACGGTGGTTGTCGACGCCACCGCGCTCGGCGGCGAGCTGGTGGTGGGCTGCGCCTCCGGTTCCCCGCAGTCGGGGTTCGACGCCCTGGTCGCCGCCGGGTTCTCGGTCGAGGCGGTGGCCACCACTCCCGGCATGCTGTGCCGCATCGACGGCCTCCCCACTCCCGGCGAGGAGACCTGCGCCGACGACCCGCCGGCCGACTTCTACTGGGCCTACTGGACCGTGATTCGGGTGGGTGGCGCTACGCCACCGAGGGCGCCGCCACCCGGGAACCCGAGGTGGGGTCGGTCGAGGGATGGTCCTTCGTCGACGGGGATGCCACCGACCCCGCCGCCACCCGGGGTCGATCCCACCGAGCTCGGCCCGGTCGGCGTCCTCGGAGCCGGGCGATGCAGCCGATCCTCCTCCCGGTCTTCCGGGGCGACGGCGATCGGTGTCGGGGTGGTGGCCGCCTTCGCCGTGGTCGGCTACCGCCATGCCCGTCGCCGGCGGCGAACATCGAACGCGGGAGCGCGTGACCACCGTCACCGGGCAGGCGGCTGCACCCGGGCTCGTGGTGGTTGTGGGCGCTCGGTCTGGCCACCGCCGCCAGCCGCACCACCAACCCGCTGCTCCTGCTCCTCATCATCGCCGTGGCCTGCTCTGGTGGTGGCGGTGCACCGCTCGGACACGGTGTGGGCCCGGGGGTTCCGCTACTACTTCTGGGCGGGGCTGTTCGTGGTGATCCTCCGGGTCTCCTTCCGGGTGGTGCTCGGTGGCATCGTGCCCGGGCGGGTCCTGTTCACGCTCCCCGAGGTCGACGCTGCCGGAGTGGATGGCGGGAGTGACCCTCGGCGGGCCGGTGACGGTGGAGAGCGTGGTCGGTGCCCTCTACGACGGCCTCCGGCTGGCCGCCATGCTCATCTGTGTCGGCGCCGCCAACGCCCTGGCCGACGCCAAGCGGTTGCTGCGATCCGTGCCGCGGGCGCTCCACGACTCTGGGGGCGGCCCTGGTGGTGGCGGTGGGCTTCGCCCCGCAGCTGGTCGAGAGTGCCCGCCGGGTGCGCCGGGCGCAGCGGCTCCGCGGGCACCCGGGCGGGGGCCGGCATGTGGTCCGTCGCACCGTGATGCCGGTGCTCGAGGGCGCAACCACCAGGGCCCTCGTCTTGGCCGGCTCGATGGAGGCCAGGGGCTACGGCCGGGAGGCGACGCCGGGGCGGCGGCGTGCGTTCACCACAGGCCTGGTGCTGGCCGGGCTGGCGGGCGTGGCGGTGGGCACGTACGGGCTGATGGACGGCACCGCGGCGTGGTGGCTCGGTATCCCCGTGTTGCTGGCCGGCCTCGGCATGGCCATGGTCGGCTTCGCCGTGGCCGGACGGGGGGTCGGGGCCACCGCCTACCGACCCGACCCCTGGGAGGGCCCAGAGTGGTTCGTGGCCGGCTGCGGCCTGGTTGCCGCCGTCGGGGTGATTCTCGCCGGGGCGGCCGATCCCTCCGCCCTCTTCCCATCGCCGTCGGAGTGGCCGCCGCTGAGCGTGCCGGCAACCGTGGCGGTGGTGGTGGCGGCGTTGCCCGCGGTCCCTCACCTGGCGCCGGCACTGGACCGCCGGCCGGCGATGTCCGGCGAGGGGAGCGCCCCATGATCCGCTTCGACGGGCTGTCAATCACCTACGCCGGTGCCTCCCGGCCGACTCTCCGCGATCTCGACCTGGCGATCCCCGAAGGTGAGCTGGCCCTGGTCATCGGCCCCACCGGCTCGGGGAAGTCCACCCTGTTGGGGACGGTCAACGGTCAGGTGCCCCGCTTCACCGGCGGGACCCTCGCCGGTCGTGTCACCGTCGACGGCCGGGACACCGCCGTCCACACGACCAGGGAGATGGCCGACCTGGTGGGCGTGGTTCCGCAGCATCCCGCCGCCGGCTTCGTCACCGACGTGGTCGAGGAGGAGCTCGCCTACGGGATGGAGCAGTTGGGCCTTCCCCCGGCGGTGATGCGCCGCCGGGTGGAAGAGACCCTCGACCTGCTGGGGATCGCCCACCTGCGTGACCGGGCGGTGGCTTCCCTGTCCGGCGGCGAGCAGCAGCGGGTCGCCATCGGTGCCGTGCTCACCGCCCACCCGCGGGTGCTGGTGCTCGACGAGCCGACCTCGGCGCTCGACCCGACCGCCTCGGAGGAGGTGCTCGCCGCGGTCACCCGGCTGGTGCACGACCTGGCGATGACGGTGGTGATGGCGGAGCATCGCCTGGAACGCGTCGTGCAGTACGCCGACCGGGTGATCGCGCTCGACGGCTCCGGCGGGGCTGCCGCCGGCCCGGCAGAGTCGGTGCTCGCCGCCTCGCCGATCGCCCCTCCGGTGGTGATGCTGGGTCGGCTGGCCGGCTGGGACCCGGTGCCACTGAGCATCCGCCAGGCCAGACGCCACGCCGGCGATCTGCGCCGCCGCCTCCACGGCGCCACCCCGCCAGGAAGCGCGGCCGGCCCGGGGCCGGCCGTGGTGGCCTCCAAGGGCCTCGTGGTCACCCACGGGACGACCACGGCGGTGCGGTCGGTCGACCTCGAGGTCGGCGAGGGAGAGGTCGTCGCCCTGATGGGTCGCAACGGGTCGGGCAAGACCTCGCTGCTGTGGGCGGTCCAGGGCTCGGGGCGTCGGGCCGCCGGCTCGGTGGCGGTCGACGGGGTGGACCCGGCGGGAACCGCGCCGGCGGTGGCGCGACGCCTGGTCGCCCTGGTGCCGCACGACCCGTCGGACCTGCTCTTCGCCGACTCGGTGGACGAGGAGTGCGCCGCCGGAGACGCCGAGTCCGCCGTCGACCCGGGATCGTGCCGCCGCCTCCTCGACCGGATCCTCCCCGGCGTACCGGGCGACCGGCATCCCGGCGACCTGTCGGAGGGCCAGCGGCTGGCGCTGGTACTCGCCATCCAGCTCGCCGCCTCGCCGCGGGTGCTGCTGCTCGACGAACCGACCCGAGGGCTCGACTACGCCGCCAAGCGGCACCTCACCGGCGTGCTCGCCGCGCTCGCCACCGAGGGAAAGGCCGTGGTGGTGGCCACCCACGACGTCGAGTTCGCTGCCGCCACCGCCACCCGGGTGGTGGTGATGGCACAGGGGGAGGTGGTGGCAGATGGGCCGACTGCCTCGGCGCTCACTGCCTCGCCGGCGTTCTCGCCCCAGGTGGCCCGGGTGATGCGGCCCGACCCATGGCTCACCGTGGACGAGATCGCTGCCGCACTGGGCGAGGCCTCGCCGTGACCGCCCGGGTGGTGCCCACGGGGTGGCGGACGTCGGCGATCCTCGTGGTGGCGTCGGTGGCCGGCCTCCTCGCCTTCGCCTGGCCGCTGCTGGTTGAGCCGGGAAGCATGCTGGTGGCCCACGTGACCGACGCTCCGTTCCTGTTCGTGGCCGTGGTGCCGGTGGTCATCGCCGTCGTCCTCGCCGAGATGGGCTCGGGCGGCATCGACACCAAGGCGGTGGCGATGCTCGGCATTCTCTCCGCCCTCGGGGCGGCCCTTCGTCCGTTGGGAGCCGGGCTGGGGGGCATCGAGACCGTGTTCTTCCTGCTCATCCTCGGGGGCAGGGTGTTCGGCCCGGGCTTCGGCTTCGTCCTGGGATCCACCACGCTGTTCGGCTCGGCGCTGCTCACCGCCGGGGTCGGGCCGTGGCTCCCGTTCCAGATGCTCGCCGCCTCGTGGGTGGGGATGGGCGCCGGCCTGCTCCCGCGGGCACGGGGACGGGCGGAGATCGCCCTGCTCGCCGCCTATGGCGGGGTGAGCGCCCTGGTGTTCGGGTTGCTGATGAACCTCTGGTCGTGGCCGTTCGTTCTCGGCACCGGCACCGAGATCTCGTTCGTCCCCGGCGCCCCGCTCGGCGAGAACCTGCGGCGGTTGATCGCCTACTCGCTGGTGACCTCGCTGGGCTGGGAGGTGGGCAGGGCGGTCACCAACACGGTACTCATCGTGCTGGTCGGGAGCGCCGTGCTCGGGGCGTTGCGCCGGGCCGATCGCCGTTTCGCCTTCGACGCGCCTATCAGGTTCGAGACGTCGGAGACCGAAGGGTCATCGGCCTTCCGCCGGTAGTGTCGGGCGCATGCCTCCTGAGGCCCGGACCGTGCAACGGACCTACCTGCTGCTCACGCTTCTCACCGTGCTGGCGGCATCGATGATCTGGGGCATCAACACGCTGTTCCTGCTCGACGCCGGGCTGAGCAACACCCAGGCGTTCACCGCCAACGCTTTCTTCACCGCCGGGAGGTGCTGTTCGAGGTGCCCACCGGCATCGTCGCCGACACCAGGGGGCGGCGGACGTCCTTCATGTTCGGGGCATCCACTCTGCTGGTGTCCACCCTGATGTACCTGTTCATGTGGCAGGTAGAGGCGCCGCTCTGGGGCTGGGCGATCGCCTCGGTGGTCATCGGGCTGGGGTTCACGTTCTTCTCGGGGGCGACCGAGGCGTGGTTGGTCGACGCCTTGGGAGGACCGGGTTACACCGGTGACCTCGAGTCGGTGTTCGCCCGAGGCCAGGCGGTCGCCGGGGTCGCCGTGCTGATCGGATCGATCGGCGGCGGGTTCATCGCCCAGGTGACGAACCTCGGCGTCCCCTACCTGCTGCGGGCAGCCTTGCTCGGGATCACCGTCGTGGTGGCGCTGTGGCGGATGCACGACCTGGGCTTCACGCCCCGAACGCCGCGGCGGCCCGGTCGAGGAGATGCGGCGCATGGTCCACGCCGGCATCGACGTCGGCTGGAAGCAACGACCGATCAGGATGATGATGCTGGCCGCCCCGTTCACGATGGGCATCGCCATATACGCCTTCTACGCCATGCAGCCCTACCTGCTCGAGCTGTACGGCGACGAGACCGCGTTCGGGATAGCCGGGCTGGCGGCGGCGGCGGTGGGCGGCTCCCAGGTTGCCGGCGGGCTGCTGGTGCCCTACGCTGCGCCGGCTGTTCCGGACTCGCACCGGTCTGGTGATCTTCGCCGAGGTGACCGGAGTCGTCGCTCTCATCGGTATCGGATTGACTTCAAACTTTGCTTTCGCGCTGGGGCTCTTCGTCGCCTGGGCCATCGGCTCGGCGTTCCGCCTGCCGTGCGGCAGGCCTTCATCAACCCGCTGATCCCGGCGCAGCAGCGGGCGACGGTGCTCTCGTTCGATGCCCTGATGGGCTCGGCCGGCGGGGTCGTCGCCCAGCCGGCCCTCGGGCGGGTCGCCGACGTTTCCGGATACGCCGCTTCCTACGTCGTCTCCGGTGCGGTCAGCGCCCTGGCCATCCCGTTCCTGATGATCGCCCACAGGGAGAGGGCGCCGTCCGACCCGATCGGGGTCGGGGGGCCCGAGCCCGAGGTGCCGCTGGCCTGAGCGGCCGACGCTTCAGACGCCGCGGTACTTGATGCTGCACCCCATCGACGGGAACTGGTCCGCAGCCACCGGCTGGTCGCTGCGTACCGCTTCGATGGCCGCCCGCAGCTCCTCCCCGGTGACGGGGACCAGCGAGTTGGGCCGGCTCTCGTCCATCCGGCCCCGGTAGACCAGGCCGCGGTCCGGGCCAAACAGGAAGAAGTCGGGGGTGCACGCCGCCGAATAGGCGCGGGCGACATCCTGGCTCTCGTCGAAGAGGTACGGGAAGCGTGTATCCCCGGTCGGCGGCCTCGGCCTTCATCGTCTCCGGGCGGTCCTCCGGGTAGTCCTCGACGTCGTTGCTGTTGATGGCGACGATGGCGACGTCGCTGACGGCGCATAGTCACGGCCCAGGTCGGCGAGCCCGGCGGCCACGTGCTTGACGTACGGGCAGTGGTTGCAGATGAACATCACCAGCAGCGCCTTGGCGGCGGTGAAGTCGTCGCAGGGAAACGGCCTGCGGCCGGTCGTCACGTCGGGCAGGGCGAAGTCGGGCGCCTCGGTGCCCAGGGGCATCATCAGCGAGATGGCGGCCACGGATCCTCCTGATGTCTCGGGGTCAGCCGGGTACACCGTAGCTACGGAGGGCGTCCGCCAAGCCGTCGATGTCGGCGACGGTGACGGTCAGGGCGAGTGTGGCGCGGGGAACAGCAACGGCCCGGTGCGAGGGACCGGCTGGTGAAAGCAGACGCACACCCCGGCGTCGGCATTGGACCCGAAGGTGAGGCCATGGTCTGCCAGCGACGAGCGCACCCCGATGGCCCGGTACCACCGGTAGTCACGGGTGACCTCGAAGCGGGCGAGGTTGGTGGTCGGTGTCTCCACCGCCCAGCGTCCGAACTGGGCGGTGAAGGTGTTCGCGGTCAACTGGATGCCCGAGTTGGCCGCGGTGATCCCGCCGAGACGCAGCACGGTGGCGAACTTCGGGTCGAATCGGAACGGGAAGCGATACGATGTGGTCAGCCTTCGCATGCCAGGCGGCGTGAGTCGGGCGACCGGCCCGGCCCGCCACCGAGGAGGATAGCGAGGTCGCGCTCGGCGTCCGGTGGGTCACCTGCACCTGTGGCGGCACCACATGCCGCACCGCCACCAGCGAGTAGGGCACGGAGTGCCATACGGCCGGCGAAGGTGCTAGGGGTCCCCGGCGCTGCCGGTGGGAAGCAACCGAGCGGGACGCTCACCCCGAGGCCGGCCCGGCGCCCACGCGAATGTGCACGAGGCGCCTGCCGGGAAGCAGGGGCCTGAGACCGGACAGCGAGCGAGGTGGCGGAGATGGCACGGGGCAAGGCGAGCCGAGCGGGCACGGACGGGCGGTGATCGTCGGCGGGTCTGCGGACCCCGTTCCTCAAGGCGGGGACGGCGTTCCGGACGTCTCTCGACGCTCGATCTGGCGGCGACGTGCGTCAACGAGCTGATGGAGCGCACCCCGCTCGACCGGGATCGCGTCGACCAGATGGTGTTCGGCGCCGTCGTCGCCGACGTCGCCGGGCCCAACATCGCCCGCGAGGTCGTGCTCCGCACCGGGTTCCCCGTCCTCGGTCGACGCCTACTCGGTGAGCCGGGCGTGCGCCACCAGCACCCAGGCCATCGTCAGACGGGGCGATGGCCATCACCACCGGCACCGCCGACGTGGTCGTCGCCGGGGGCGCCGACAGCCTCTCCCGGCCCCCATGATGTACGACGAGGCCGTGGTCGACGCCCTGATGGCCGCCAACGCCGCCAAGGACCTCACCGCGAAGGTGCGGGCGTTCTCCACGGTGCGGCCCAAGGACCTCGCTCCCCGGCCTCCGGCGCTGGCAGACCTCTCCTCCGGGCTGACCATGGGTGACGCCGCCGAGAAGATGGCGAGGGAGAACGGGATCAGCCGGGAGGCCCAGGACGCCTACACGCTCGGCTTCGCACCAGAAGGCGGTGGAGGCGTGGGAGAAGGGCGTCTTCGACGACGAGGTGATGCCGCTTCCCGATTCCGCCCGGGTACGAGACCACCGTCACCAGGACGGCATCCCCCGGGCCGACACCAGCCTGGAGAAGCTGGCGGCGCTGAAGCCGGTGTTCGACCGCCGTTACGGGACCGTGACCGCCGGCAACAGCTCGCCGCTCACCGACGGGGCGGCCGCCGTCATCGTCGTCGCGGAGTCCGATCGCCGAGCGAGCTCGGCCTCGAGCCGCTGGCGGCGATCCGGTCCTGGGGCTTCGCCGCCCTCGATCCCTCGTGGCAGATGCTGATGGGACCGGCGTTCGCCACCCCGGTCGCGCTCGACCGCGCCGGCATCACCATGGAGCGACATCGACGTGGTCGACATGCACGAGGCATTCGCCGCCCAGGTGCTGTCGAACCTGGAGGCGTTCGCCTCGCCCGAGTGGGCGAGGACGGCATCTCGGCCGTGACGGGCCATCGGGGAGATCGCCACCCGACCGGCTCAACCTCTACGGCGGGTCTGATCTCCCTGGGCCATCCCTTCGCCGCCACCGGCGCCCGCCAGGCGCTGACCATGGCCAACGAGCTGGCCCGGCGAGGGCTCGGGTCGGGCGTTGGTCACCCAGTGCGCCGCCGGGGGCCTCGGCGCCGCCCTGGTGCTGGAGCGCTGAGCCGTGACCGCCACGGACCTCAGCCCTGACCCACATCCAGCTCACCGTCGACGACGGGGTCGCGGTCGCCCTGCTCGACCGTGCCGGAGAATCGCTCAACACGGTGAACCCCGAGCTGGCCGGCGACCTGGCCACGGTGGTCGACCGAGGTGGAACGGGACCCGTCGATCAAGGCGCTGGTCATCGGCTCGGCCAAGCGGGACAACTTCCTCGCCGGGGCCGACATCCGCTGGCTGCAGGCGTTCCAGGACCCGGCTTCGGCGAGCGAGGCGCTCGGCCAAGGCCAGCGGCTGTTCGCCCGGATCGAGCGGCTCCACACGGTCATGGGGAAGCCGGTGGTGGCGGCGATCCACGGGCCCTGTCTCGGCGGCGGGCTCGAGCTCGCCATGGCCTGCGGCATCCGCATCTGCCTCGGACGACGAGAGCGAAGACCCAGCTCGGCCAGCCCGAGGTGAAGCTCGGGCTGATCCCGGGCGGCGGCGGAACCCAGCGGCTCCCCAGCTGGTCGGCATCGCCGCCGGCCTCGACCTGATGATGTCCGGGCGGTCGGTGCGCCCGGCGAGTGCCCTCAAGATGGGGCTGGTCGACGAGATCTGCCCGAAGGAGGTGCTGCTCGACGTCGCCGTCACCCGGGCGCGCCAGGCGGTCGGGCGACCCAGACGAGACGCCGACCGGCTCCACGTTCGGGCGGATCACCGGGTGGCTGTCGCCCAAGCACCTCCAGGAGCTGGCCCTCGAGGAGAACCCGATCGGGCGCCGGCTGCTCTTCTCCAAGGCCGAGGAGCGGATGCTCGAGGAGACCGGCGGGAACTACCCGGCGCCGGCCGCCGTGCTCCGGGCGGTCAAGGCCGGGGTCGAGCAGGGACCGGAAGCCGGTTACGCCGCCGAGCTGGCGGAGTTCGCCACGCTGGTGGTGTCTCCCGAGGCCAAGGCGCTGATCGGGGTGTTCTTCGACTCCCAGGCGCTCAAGACGACCGCTGGTGTCGTGCGGCGACGTCACGCCCCGCCCGGTGGCCAAGGTCGGGGTGATCGGTGGAGGGTTGATGGGCGGCGGCATCGCCGCGGTGAACACGCTGCCAGGCCGGGGTGCGCACCCGGCTGAAGGAGATCGACGCAGTGCCCGGGTGGGGCGCGGCCTGGCCCACGTCGGCGCGCAGGTCGAGCGAGCAGGTGGCCAGCCGGCGGCTCGCACGAACGTGATGCGGACAAGGCCGGCCAGCTGGTCACCGGTACGGTCGACTGGTCCGGGTTCCCGACGCCGACGTGGTCATCGAGGCGGTGTTCGAGGACCTCGACCTGAAGCGATGCGGTGCTCGCCGAGGTCGAGGCGGTGACCGGGGCCGGACACCATCTTCGCCTCGAACACCTCGTCGATCCCGATCGCCCACATCGCCGAAACGGCGTCGCCCGGCCGCGAGAACGTCATCGGCATGCACTACTTCTCCCCGGTGGAGAAGATGCCGCTGCTCGAGGTCGTGGTCGCACCGACGACACGCCGACGAGGTCACCGCCACCTGTGTCGAGTTGGGCAGGCGCCAGGGCAAGACGGTGATCGTGGTCAACGACGGTCCCGGCTTCTACACCTCCCGGATCCTCGTCCCCTACATGAACGAGGTCGGCCACCTGCTCGCCGACGGGGTCCGGATCGAGGACATCGACCAGGCGATGACCCGCTGGGGGTTCCCGGTCGGTCCGGTGACCCTGGCCGACGAGGTGGGCATCGACGTCGGGGCCAAGATCGGCGTGATCATGGAGCGAGGCGTTCGGCTCGCGGATGGCGCCCAGCCAGGGCTTCGCCCGGCTGGTGGCGGACGGGCGCAAGGGACGCAAGAACGGCCGCGGGTTCTACCGGTACGAGGACGGGGCCCGGCAGGGGGTCGACCCGTCGGTGTACGACCTGCTCGGGGTCACCCCGGGCCGCCGGGCTGCGCACCGACCAGGTCCAGGAGCGGCTCTACCTGCACCTGCTCAACGAGGCGGCGCGCTGCCTGGAGGAGGGCGTCCTGCGCAGCGCCCGCGACGGGGACGTCGGGGCCGTGTTCGGGCTGGGCTACCCGCCGTTCCGCGGCGGCCCGTTCACCACCATCGACCGTCTCGGCGCCGCCGAGGTCGTGGCCCGGCTGAAGCCGCTGGCCGACGGCGCACGGCGACCGATACGCCCCCGCCGACCTGCTCCGCACCGCCGCCAAGGACGGCAAGCCCCTCAGGGGCTGACAACCACGGACCGACCCCCAAGACCGTCGTCGTGGCCGGATCAGCCGGCCAGGTTGAAGGGGACCAGCGTGATGGTGGCGACGCCGATGTCCAGGGCAACCTCGTCGCCGCCCGAGAACGGGCCGGTGACGGTGTAGCCGCCTCCCTGCGGGCTGAGCGTGTGCACGATGATCTCGGCGCCATCGGGCCCTTCAGGTTCGACCACCCAGTACCTCGGCACTCCGCCGGCGGCGTACTTGTGCGCCTTGCGGACGAGGTCTCGGCCTCGATCGGTGGACAGGATCTCCACCAGGAGGTAGGGCGTCCCCGTGTACCGGATGTTGTCCTCGGACGAGGCATCGAACACGATCACGTCCGGCACGAACTCGTCCCGCCCGACCTTCCACGCCCAATCGCGCAGCACGTCGATGCTGGTCGGCAGCTGGGCGAAAGCAGGGCGTCTCGACGTTCCTTCCGATGCGTTGGTGGCGTCTGGTGGCTGACGGGCTCACCACGAACTCCCCGTCGACGTACTCGCCACGGGCCTCCTCGGGGAGCGCCAGGTATTCGTCCCACGACATGGGGACCCGATCGCCGTCCTGCATGGTGACCATCGCGCCATCCACGGTACTCCTCGTGCTCGTCACACCGACCTCCCGGCCCAGGGCTACGACGACGAATCTACGAGGAGCCTGTGACAGGACTCTGGGATCACACGGCCAGGGTGAGCTCCCAGCGGTCGTCGGTCGTCGGGGCGAAACCGACCTTGCGCAGGTAGCGACGGTGCGGGTCGGTGGTGGCGACGGCCGCCACCCGGTGGATGCCGTGCTCGTCGAGTAGCTGGTGCGGCGAGCGGTAGAGGAACCGGGCCGGCTCCATGTCGCGGTAGCGGGGAGCCACGTAGTCGAGCTCGATCTCCAGCGTGTCCCCGTACTGGCGACCGATCACGACTCCCGCGGGGACCATGTCGCGCAGCACGAACACCACGATCCGGTCGGCGCCGATCGGGAGCGCGAACTCGGGCTGGAACTTCTCGATCTCGTCGGTGTGGAATTCGAGGTACTCGTTGAGGTACACCGAGTCGGGCTGCACCTCGAGCAGTGAGAAGTACTCCTCGTCGGTCCACCACTGCCACAGCCGGAACCCATGGAGCCCGACGATGACGGCGTTGGTCGCCGCCACCGGGTAGGCGCCCACCAGCAGTGCGTAGATGCAGAACAGGAACGAGCCGACCAGGCCGATCATCCGCAGCTTGAGCACCGACGACATCGAGAGCGAGATGACGACGGTGAGGGAGGCGACGTACCCGAGGACCTCGATCACCCGCCGAACGTAGCACCCGCCTTCGTGCCGACCGCCGTCGCCCCGAGGCAGCGAAGTCCGGGAGAGCGGTGTTTGCTGGTAGAGTCACGCCGGTACGGGCATCTCGCCCTACCGACGCCGGTGGCTTCCGCCCCGGCGGGGCCAGCAGGGCATCCTCCCGGATCCACTCGAGCAGGCCTTCTTCGCCCTCGACCAGGAGCCTTCATGCCTTCCCCCTTCGCCGATCTCGGCGTGCCCGGAGACGTCGTCGCCGTCCTCGACCGCGCCGGCATCACCGACCCGTTCCCCATACAAACCGCCACCATCCCTGACGCCATGGCCGGCCGTGACATCGCCGGCCGCGCCCCCACCGGGTCGGGCAAGACCCTGGCCTTCGCCATCCCGCTGGCGGTCAATGTCGGCCCGTCACACCCCCGCCGCCCCTCCGGGCTGGTTCTCGTGCCCACCCGTGAGCTGGCCGAGCAGGTGCGGCGCGAGCTCGCACCGCTGGCCTCGGCAGCCGGCCGCACGCGTCACCACCATCTACGGCGGCGTCGGCTACGGGCCGCAACGGTCCGCCCTCAACCGCGGCGCCGACATCGTGGTCGCCTGCCCGGGCAGGCTCGAGGACCTCATCGAACAGCGCGCCGTCGACCTCTCCGGGGTCCACATCGCCGTGGTCGACGAGGCCGACCGGATGGCCGACATGGGGTTCCTCCCCGCGGTCAAGCGCATCCTCGACCTCACCGCCCACGATCGGCAGACCCTGCTGTTCTCGGCGACGCTGGACGGCGTGGTCGACGTCCTGGTCCGTCGGTACCAGCGTGACCCGCGCCGCTTCGAGGTCGCCGGCGACGAGGGGGAGCCGGGTACGGTGCGCCACCTGTTCTGGCAGGCCGAGCACGCCGGGAAGGTCGGTCTGACCGCCGAGGTGGTGGCCCGCCACGACTCGGCCATCGTGTTCTGCCGCACCAAGCACGGTGCCGATCGGCTCACCCGCCAGCTCGCCCAGCACGGGGTGCCGGCAGTCGCCATCCACGGCAACCGGACCCAACCCCAGCGCCACCGCG
Organism: uncultured Acidimicrobiia bacterium; assembly: GCA_963834375.1. GTDB lineage: Bacteria > Actinomycetota > Acidimicrobiia > Spongiisociales > UBA5794 > JACDBE01. The sequence continues at coordinate 114,533 of CAWIBM010000001.1, forward strand.
CCCTACAGCGGTTCGCCTCCGGTGAGGTGCGCGCCCTGGTGGCCACCGATGTGGCCGCCCGAGGCATCCACGTCGACGCCGTCGGCTGTGTGGTGCACTTCGACCCGCCCAACGACGAGAAGGACTACCTCCACCGCTCCGGGCGCACCGGCCGCGCCGGGGTCGACGGCACCGTGGTCTCGCTGTTGATGCACGACCAGGTTCGTTCGGCGCAGCGGATCCAACGGAGTCTCGGCCTCCGGCAGGGCGTCGACCGCGTCGACCTGCACACGCTGGGGGCGCCGCTGATCGCCACGGTCGCCCGTCCGGCGCATGCCGCCGCCGAGGTTCCGGAACGCGGCGAGCGCCGCAATGCCGGCCGGCCCCGGCAGGACGGCGCCGACCGCAACCGCCGTGGCGGAAAGGGGCGGAACCGCTCCGACGGGGCTCGGCGTCGGGAGTCCGGCGGCGATCGACGCTATTCGGCGTCGAGCGACCGTGACAACGCCGATGGTTGGCAAGGCGAGCGCCCGTCGGACGAGCTTCGTGGCGAGGGATCCCGCAGCCAGCGATCCGGCCAACCAGGCGGCTCCCATCGCGCCCGCCAGGCGAATCGGAACCGGCGTCGCCGATATCCGTGAGCGAGGTCTAGTCGGTAGCCGAGCCCTCGTACTCGTCTAGGTAGGCCTCGAGGTCGACGGCCCGCGGGGTCAGCATGTGCGTCATGCCGTGTGCTTCGAAGACGGTTCCGTCAACCATCTCGCTTGCGGGAGGTGAAGGCGGCGGGATGCTCGGTGCCCAGCCATCGGACGAACCCGGCGAGATCCGCGTCGAGGATCACTCCGACCTCTCCACGGCGGGTACGACGGAGGGGTCTCCCACAGCCGTGGTCAGGTGCGTGAGTATGCACTTCCACGAACCGTCGCGGCGAACGAAGATATCGGTCGTCCACTCGTCGAGCGCGAACGGTATGCCCTGGTGAGCGCCGCTGTTGCGACCACGGACAATGACCACCGCAACCTCTCCGTAGATGCGAACCTCGTGGACATCGAAGCTCATGGTGTCATGGGTCACCTCCCCTGAGGCGACCGCTCCGAGAAACTGCTCGCGGGGGAAGATCCCGCCCTCACCGACCATCACCCACTCGGGCTCGACGAACTGATCTATTGCCACGGGATCGTTGGCGACAATCGCCGTCGCCCATGCATCGAGGAGGGCGGCCAACGCTCCTCGGTCATGTTCGGCCATCGCTATTCACCCCGGTAGGTGCCGAAGCTCCACAGGTTCCCCTCGGGGTCGCGAACAGTAAATCCCCGAGATCCGTAGTCCTCGTCGACCAGCCCCCGCACGACCTGCGCACCCGCAGCGGTGGCCCGTCGGAAAAGGCCGTCAGGGTCGTCGCACGCCACGTACACCGCGTCGTTGCCGGGTGCGCGCTGCCCGAACGGGGAGTCGTCCTTGCCGGCGGTGCCGAGCATGACACCGCCGCCCAGTGGCCAGCGCATCTCGGCGTGCTCGACTATCGCCTGGTCGTCGTCACGGGCGTGCACCGCGGTCTCTTCGAGGCCGAACGCAATGTTCAGGAACGAGATGGCGGCTCGGGCATCACGGTAGGTGAGAATGGGCCAGACGGCCGATTCGGTGTGGTTGCTCATGCATCGATGATCACACGCCGATCGTCGAGGTGTCTTGGAATAATGGAAGATCCTCACCCGACAGCTGGGTAGGAGTGCAGCCCGCCAGCTCGGCGAAGTCCCGGTATAGGTGGGCCTGGTCGTAGTAGCCGCACGACTCCGCTACCTGCGCAGTCGACACGAACGATGGGACCGATGCGAGCATGCGTCGTGCCCGTTCGAAGCGAACGACCCGGGCTGCGAGCTTGGGGCTCAGCCCGAACTCGTCGAGGAAGCGGCGTCCCAGATGCTGGCGGCTGTAACCTGTCTCCTCCGCCAGGTCGCTCACCGAGATCTGACCACCCGATGAAACCAGTGCTTCCCAGCAGCGCTGCAACTCTCCAGCGACGACATCCTGGCCGGCGAGACGGGTCAGGACGTCGTCGCACACGGCGAACCGCTCCGCCCATCCGGTGGTGACCTGGAGCCGCTCCCACAACTCCGCTCCGCGGGCGCCCACGACATGGGCGAATTCCATCGATACGTCCCATAGCTCCCTGGCAGGCATGCCAAAGATCGACCGGCTCCCTAGGGGGGTCATCTCGATGGCCACTCCCTCCTGATTGCCGTCGTGAGCGATCAACGCGGGTGATGCCTGAAGCCCGCTCGAGACACAGCTGTAACGCTGCGGGCGCTGCGCCGGATTGGTCTGGGCGACAACATCGATGCCTTGTCCGATGCTGACGATGAATGTCATGTGCCGCCCCGGCAGACCCCGATGAACCCCGGGATGAAACCCGACCAGGCGATACCCGACATACCGGTCGACGAAAGCGCGCAGCCGACCTGTCGGTGCTCGCGTCACGCATTCCTGAACGGGTTCGGTCATCCGCAGACTGTACCTGGAGGGAGATCTGCTCCCGGCAGGCCGCCGAGGCTCGGCTGCCGTCGCGGAGCCGCCGATCCCTGCTCTCTATACAATCGGGCGCCGTTGCGATCCGAGGGCAGTTGCCGACGAGGGAGGACGCCGCTTGAAGACCCACGCCGTCACCATGCTGGGGACCGGGCTGATCGGTGACTTCTACACGATGACCCTGCACGGTCAACGGGGCCGCGACCGGGTTGGGGTCGTGTACTCCCGCACCGAAGAGCGGGCGGCGGCGTTCGCCGAGCGGTGGGACATCCCCGCCACGTCGACCGACATGCGCCGAGGCGATCGAGCCATCCCGACACCGACGTGGTGGTGGTCGGCACTCCCCAACCATCTCCACGAGGAGGCGATCACCCTCGCCGCCGACGCCGGCAAGGCGATGCTGTGCACCAAGCCGCTGGCCCGCACCGCCGACGAGGCGAAGCGGATCCTCGACAAGGTGGAGGCGGCCGGGGTGTTCGCCGGGTACCTCGAGGACCTCTGCTACACCCCGAAGACGCTTAAGGCGATCGCCGCCGTCGAGGGCGGGGCGGTCGGCGACGTCACCTGGGTGCGCTCCCGGGAGACCCACCCGGGCCCGCACAGCGCCTGGTTCTGGTCGAGCGATCTCGCCGGCGGCGGCGCCGTTGTCGACCTCGGATGCCACTGCATCGAGATCATCCGCTGCTTCGTCGGCAAGGGGAACCGCCCGGTCGAGGTGATGGGCGTGGTCGACACCTTCGTCCATCCGATCGAGGCCGAGGACAACGCGGTGGCGCTGATCCGGTTCGAGTCGGGCGCCATCGGCCAGTTCGAGGTGAGCTGGACCTTCCGGGGAGGGATGGACCTGCGCGACGAGGTGGCCGGCACCGAGGGCACCATCTGGCTCAACCACTTCCTGCGCACCGGCTACGAGATGTTCACCTCGGGCGGAGGCGGCGGCTACGTCGCCGAGAAGGCGGAGACGTCGGCGGGGTGGCTGTTCCCGGTGGGGGACGAGGTGGTGGAGCTCGGCTACGTCGACATGTTCGCCGACATGTTCGACGCCCTGGATGCCGGCACCGAGCCGAGGGAGACCTTCTACGACGGGTACGTGGTGAACGGGATCATCGACGCCGTGTACCGCTCCGCCGCCTCGAAGCAGTGGGAGCCTGTCGACATCGAATGGCGGGGCGAGTCGACCCCGCCCATCGCCAAGCCGGCGGCCACCTTCGAGCGCTACACCGTCATCAAGGAGGAGGTCCTCCCCGACGGCCGGCGCAAGATGATCCTCAAGGACCCGACACCGGCGAGTTCCACGACCGCATCGTCTGACCGAAAGGCAGCCATGACCACCGCACCCCGCTGCGCAACTTCATCGACGGCGACTTCGCCGAGCCCGCCGAGGGCGCGTTCCGCGCCGGTGGTGAACCCGGCCACCGAGCGACGCCTACATCGAGGCCCCGGTGTCGTCGGCGGCCGACGTCGACCGGGCGATGCGGGCGGCGGCCACCGCATTCGAGACGTGGCGGGACACCACGCCGGGTGAGCGGCAGCTGCATGCTGTTGCGGCTCGCCGATGCCATCGAGGCGGACGCCGACAACCTGGCCGACCTGGAGAGCGCCAACACCGGCAAGCCCCGCCACCTCGCGCTCGGCGACGAGATCCCCCCGATGGTCGACCAGATCCGGTTCTTCGCCGGTGCCGCCCGCGTCCTCGAGGGGCTGTCGGCCGGCGAGTACATGGCAGGCCACACCTCGATGATCCGCCGCGAGCCGATCGGGGTGTGCGCCCAGGTCACTCCCTGGAACTACCCGATGATGATGGCGGTGTGGAAGATCGCCCCGGCGCTCGCCGCGGGCAACACGGTGGTGCTCAAGCCGAGCGACACCACCCCGGTGACCACGCTCCGGCTCGCCGAGCTCGCCGCCGGCATCTTCCCGCGCGGGGGTGCTCAACGTCATCACCGGCGACCGCGACACCGGGAAGGCGATGATCGAGCACCCCATCCCGCAGATGGTGTCGATCACCGGTTCGGTTCGGGCGGGGATGCAGGTGGCGACTTCGGCGGCTGCCGACCTGAAGCGCACCCATCTCGAGCTCGGGGGCAAGGCGCCGGTGATCGTGTTCGACGACGCCGACTGCCGCCGCCGCGGCTGAAGCCATCGCCGGTGCCGGCTACTACAACGCCGGGCAGGACTGCACCGCCGCCACCCGGGTGCTCGCCGGGCCCGGCATCCACGACGAGTTCGTCGCCGCCCTCACCGAGCAGGCGGAAGGGACATCGGTCGGCATGCCCGACGACGAGGGCGCCGACCTTCGGCCCGGTCAACAACCCCACCCAGCTCGACCAGGTCTCCGGGTTCATCGACCGGCTCCCCGACCACGCCGTGCTCAACACCGGCGGGAAGCGGGTGGGCGACACCGGCTTCTTCTACGCCCCCACCGTCGTGTCCGGCCTGGTCCAGGAGGACGAGGCGAGCCAGAACGAGATCTTCGGCCCGGTGATCACCGTGCAGCGCTTCACCGACGAGGACCAGGCGCTGGCCTGGGCCAACGGGGTCCGTTACGGGCTGGCGTCATCGGTGTGGACCCGGGACCACGGGCGGGCGATGCGGATGGCGAAGCGGCTCGACTTCGGGTGCGTGTGGATCAACACCCACATCCCGCTGGTCGCCGAGATGCCCCACGGCGGGTTCAAGCACTCCGGGCTACGGCAAGGACCTGTCGATGTACGGCTTCGAGGACTACACCCGCATCAAGCACGTGATGAGCAACATCGAGGGTTGAGCGATCAGGTTCGCCAGGCGAGCCAGCGCGCCGGGTTGTCGACCAGCAGCTCCGTGATCGTGGCCGGCTCGACACCGTGCCGCCAGGGGGGGACGAACCCGGTGAGCAGCGAGGCCAACCCGGGGTTCCCTCCCAGCGAGGCCCACAGGCTGCGGCGGGCGCCGTCGGTCCCGAGCATCATCGCCCGGCGTGGCCGGCGGCGAGCATCGCCACGACGAGATCGGCTGGTGGCCTCCGGTCGACCGCAGGCACTGGTCGTAGACCAGGTTCACTCCGGAGGCGAGCAGATCGTCGGTGGTAGCCGGCGTCGTCGACCTTGTCGGTGTGGGACAGCGCGACCCGCCCGGGGTCGACCCCGAGGTCGGTGAGCAGCGCCGACCTGCTCGGGCCCGCCCGGCGCCGTTCTCGCAGTGGGTGAGGATCGGCGCCCCGGTGACGGCGGCCGCCTCGGCGGCGGCGGCGAAGAGCGCCCTGCGCCCTGGCTCGACATCCGTCGGGGCCGGTGGACACCTTGATCGACCCCGCACGGATGCTCGCGGCGCGGTCAGGTCGGCGACGAAACGGTCGACGAGGTCGGCGGGGCGGCGTGGCGGCGGGGCGACGTCGTACCTGGCCGTGTGCAGCCCCGTGCCGGCGACGACGTGCACACCGGTGCGCCGGCTGATCGCCGCCAGCCGGGCCGGCGTCACCGCCCTGCGCCACCGGCATGGCGTCGACCACCGTCCCAAGTCCGGCGCGGCGCCACGGGCTCGAGCTCGGCGACGGCGTCCTCCACCGACGGGAGATGGATCTCGGGGAACCGGTCGGCGACCACCGGGCGAGTCGATGATCAGGTGCTCGTGGCAGGCGGTCACACCCAGCGCCGTGGGCGGGGACATCGCCGAGTGACGGTGCGGACGACGCTCAACGTTCGGCCAGGTACCGGTCGACCACGGCGAGCTGGGAGCGCAGGGCGGCGGCGGCGTCCCGGCGATCGTGCGCCTCGTAGGTGGCGATGGCGGCGGCCAGCTCGTCCGCCTCGCCGCTCACGATGCGCAGCGCCTCGTCCTCACCGACGTGGCGCCGGGGTACGTCCGCCGTCCCGACCGTCCCGAGGGCCGGCCCCGGCGGAACGGCGGCGGCGTTGTCGATCGCCGCCACGAGTGTGCGCAGCACCCGGGCCGTCTCCAGGTCACGGGCGGCGAGGGCGGCGGCGAGGTCCTGCTTCAGCCGGTCGTGCAAGGTCATCGTGCCCGGGACGCTACCCAACGGGTCGGTCACAGCTCGACGATGGCACCCTGGCGCCGCAGGCTCTCCTGCACCTGCGGCGGCGGCGATCGTGCGGACCTCGCCGGTGGCGACGGCCATCGCCGCCGCCGTGCCCGCCGCCTGCCCCATCGCCATGCACTGCGCCATCGAGCGGATCGAGGCCTGGGCGTCGTGGGTGGCGGAGAAGCATCGACCGGCGACGAGCGTGTTGACCGAGTCGCGGACCACCAGGCTCGACAGCGGGATCCCGACCGCCTCGCCGTCCGGGAGGTACTCCCAGGTGGTCCCGGTCCCGGCGCCACCGTGGTGGTCCTCGATCGGGGCGCCGCACAGCCCGATCTGGTCGTCGAACTGGCGGGCCGACAGCACGTCGTCGCGGGTGACCCGGTAGTCGCCGTGGACCCGGCGCGTCTCCCGCAGCCCGATCTGGGTGCCCAGGGCGATCAGCGAGGCGTTCTCGTAGCCGGGAACCCGGGCGACGAGGAAGCGGGCGTACTCGAGCGCCTGGCGGCGACCCTCCATCTCGGCGGCGGTGAGGACGTCGGGGTCGGTGGCGTTGCGTACCGTGCCGTCGGGCGCGACCGAGACGTGCTCGATGCGGGTCATCACCGTGGCCGTCATCCCGTCGACCGGGGTGATGTGGTCGCTGCCGTCGCGTCGGGGGAGGTCGAAGTCACCGCTCCCGGTGGCCTCGGCCATCAATTCGTGGAGCTCGGTCCCGGCTCACCTCCCGGCGCCGCTCCATGTCGACGTTGCACCATCCGGAAGGTGGTGGTCAGGGTCTGGGCGGGCCCGTCCGAGTCCCGGCCAGCTCGTAGCCGAACCCGGCGTGGTGGCACACGTCGGCATCACCCGAGGCGTCGACAACGACGGCGGCGTCGACGGTGCGCAGCCCCGCCTTGGTGGCGACGGTGAGCCGGGTGACCCGACCGTCCTCGACCTCGGCGTCCTGGACGAACCCGTGGAGCAGCACCGACGCCCCGGCCTCGGTGACCAGCCGCTCCCACACCAGCTTCAGGTGCTCGGCGAGATAGGTGACCCCGGTGCCGGCGCCGTAGGTGTTGGGTCGCTCCACCACCGGGCCGAGCGCCGCCAGGCCGGCGACGACGTCGTCGCCGATGCCGGCCACCACCTTCCGCGCCTGCGAGCCCGGGGTGTAGAAGCCGTAGAAGGTGTCGAGCACCGCGGTCGAGTTCCCTCCGAGGAACGGGAGCTTCTCGATGAGCAGGGTGCGCGCCCCGCTCCGGGCGGCGGCGATGGCGGCCGGCGACCCGGCCGACCCCGACCCCACCACCACCACATCGAAGTCCCGTGACCGGTCAGGCGCTGCCACCGAGATCGCCGAACCTGAGGTTCCTGACGTATCGCTCCGATAGGGAATCCTCTCAAGCTCGACCCAGCCTCGGTCCGGGCACCGAACTTCAGGCGATTGCCTATCGCTCCGACATGCCAGGACCTCAGGTTCGCAGCATCGGGTTGTCCCGTCACACCACGTAGGGGGCGAGGACGTTGCGGGCGAGGAGGAAGCCGCGCTTGACCAGCTCGTCGGTCGCCCTCCCACTGGCGGTCCTCGTGCTCGACGCAGATCACCCCGTCGTAGCCGACCCGGTACAGGGCCGAGAAGAACGCCGCCAGTCCACCTCGCCCAGCCCGGGGAGCCGGGGCACCTGCCACCCGATCCCCAGCGACAGGATGCCGTGGTCGAACAGCCCGTCGCCGTCGATCTCGAGGTCCTTGGCGTGGATGTGGTAGATCCGCTCGCCGAACTCGTCGATCACGCCCGGGATGTCGATCATCTGCCACACCAGGTGTGACGGGTCGAGGTTGAGCCCGACGGTCTCGCCGAACTCGTCGAACATCTCCCGCCAGATCGCCGGCGAGTAGGCCAGGTTGTTGCCCGAGGGCCACTCGTCGTTCGAGAAGATCATCGGGCAGTTCTCGATGGCGATCTTCACCCCGCTGTCGGCGGCGTGGCGCACCAGGTCGGGCCACACCTTCTTGGCGTCCTCCCAGTTGTCGGCCTGCGTCTTGGCGAGTCGGCGCCCGATGAAGGTGTTGACCACCGGGCACCTCCATCAGCGAGGCGGCGGTGATCACCTTGCGCAGGTGGTCGTGGACCGCCTCCCGGTGCTCCGGGTCGGGATGGAGCGGGTTCGGGTAGTAGCCCAGCCCGGAGATCTCGATGCCCCGGGTGGCGAGGTCGCCGACCACGTCGGTCGCCTGGTCGGCGGAGAGGCCGTCGACGTCGAGGTGGCACACCCCGGCGTAGCGGCGGGCCACCCCCTCGGCCTTCGGCCAGGCGCACACCTCGAGGGCGGCGAACCCGTTGGCGGCGGCCCAGTCGGCCACCTCGGTGAGCGGGGTCTCGGGGAACGGTGCGGTGAGCAGTCCCAGCTTCATGGTTGCGTTCCTCTCATTCCTCCTCGATCGACGTCGACCCAGCGGCCCTCCGCCGACGACCGGGCGACCGCCTCGGTGACGCACACCGCATCGTGGCCGTCGGCGAAGGTCGGGTAGGTGGGCTCGGGCGACGGGGCGCCCTTGACGACATCGGCGTACACCTGGGAGAAGAGCGCCCGGAACGTGTCCGGGTAGCCCTCGACGTGCCCGGCGGGATAGGCGATCAGCCGCGCCGCCTCGGGCGCGGCCATGCGTCGGGTCACGCTGCAGGATCTCGTTGGGCCGGCCCCGATGCCCGATCCACAGCCGGTCGGGCTCCTCGGAGTGCCAGGACAGTGCCGACTCGCTGCCGTCGACCTCGATGGTGACGCTGTTCTTGCGGCCCGCCGACACCTGGGAGATGGCGACCAGGCCGCGGGCGCCGTCCTCGAAACGGAGCATGATGGAGGCGGCGTCGTCGCTGGTCATCGTCTCCTCGATCAGGTCGCCGTGCATCCGCGCCATCGACCGGTCCGGCGAAGGTCTCCACCGGCCCGGCGGGGTGGCGCCGCACCGGGACCAGGGTGTGCAGCTCGGCCATCACCTCGACCACCCGCTTGCCGGTGATGAACCTGGCCAGGTCGAGCCAGTGCGAGCCGATGTCGGCCACCGCCCGCAGCTCGCCGGCCCGCTCCGGCTCCAGCCGCCAGTTCCAGTCGGTGGGCAGCAGCAGCCAGTCCTGGAGGTACGCCCCGGTCACCAGCATCGGGCTCGCCGATCTCGCCGGAGGCGACCATCGCCGCCGCCTGATGACACGACGGGTAGAAGCGGATGTTGAAGCACACCGCGTTCACCAGCCCCGACGCCTCGGCGGCGTCCACCATGGCGGCGGTCTCGCCGGCGTCGAGCCCCAGCGGCTTCTCGCACACCACGTGCTTGCCGGCGGCGAGCGCCGCCCTCGCCTGGGCGGCGTGGACGTCGTTGGGGCTGGCGACGTGGACCACGTCGACCGACGTGTCGGCGAGGACGGCGTCGAGGTCGTCGTACACCAGCGGCAGGTTGGCCGCGCCGCCTTCGTCCTCGGCCCGGTCCGGGCGACGAGCCGACCACGCCGGCGACGTCGATGCCGAGCCGTGCGCAGCGCCTCGACGTGGGCGACGCCGATGAAGCCGACCCCGACCACCACCACCTTGACATCGGCCAGACCCATCCGCACCCTCCTATCCCTCCCCGGTCACCCGGGCGTACACCCAGGCGAGGCCGAGGACGATCGATCCGTACAGGACGTATTGCACCGCCTGGCCGGCGTTGAGGAACGTCAGCATCGACTGGAGCACGCCCGAGGATGAGGGCGCCGAGGATCGTCCCCGAGTAGGTGCCGATCCCGCCGAAGATCGACGTTCCCCCGATGACGGCGGCGGCCACCGACGGGAGCAGGAAGGCGGCGGCCAGCGACAGGTCGACGTTCCCCACCTTGCCGGCGAGCAGGATCCCGGCGACGGCGGCGAGCAGCCCGCTCAGCGTGTAGGCGAGCACCAGCACCTGCCACGACCGGACCCCGGCGAGCCGCATCGCCACCGGGTTGTCGCCCAGGCCGTAGAGCACGCGGCCGAACCCGGTGCGTCGCAACATGAGGATGATCAGGGCGGCGATCACCGCCCAGATGACCACCGCCCACGGCACCCGGTTGCCGAGGAACGACCCGCCCCCGATGGTCCGGACGAACGAGCCCATCGCCGTCGACCCGCCGAAGATGGTCTGCGCCCACGAGGTGAGCAGGCCGAGCAGGATGGCCGAGGTGGCCAGGGTCATGATCAGCGGGTTGACCCGGAAGACCCCGACCCCGAAGCCGTTGACCCCACCGGCGGCCACACCGGCCAGCAGCCCGAACAGGATGGCGACGAACGAGCCCTGCCCCGCCTGGTTGGCGACGACGTAGGCGGCCAGGGTGGCGATCATCGTCACCGACAGGTCGATCCCGGCGGTGAGCATGAGGATGGTCTGCCCGGCCGCCAGGATCCCCAGCGGGGCGGCGAACAGCGCCGAGTTGCGCAGCCCGGTGACGCTGAGATACGACGGCTCGATGATCCCGGTGATCAGGATGAGCACGACCAGCACCGCCGCGAGCACCACCAGGGGCCGCTCCCGCAGCCAGCGCGCCCAGGTGCCGGTCGACGGCACCGGCTGGTCCGGCTCGAGGGTCGGCGGGGCGAGGTCGGTGGTCACGAGGCGCGCTGCCTGCGGAGTTGGAGCAGCCCGGCCACCATCATCACCAGGACGATGAGCAGCCCCTGGATGACCTGGGCCTGGTTGGGGTCGATCCCCATGGCGGTGAGCACCGGGTTGAGGAAGAACAGGACGATGCCGGCGGCCACCGCACCGATCACCGAGCCGACTCCGCCGGTGAGGGCGATGCCGCCGAGCACGATGGCGGCGACGGCGTTGAGGGTGGCGTAGGCGCCCAGGGTGAACCGGGGGTCGCCACGCCCGATGATGGCGGTGGTGGCCAGCCCGGCGAGGGCGGCGAACGCCCCACCGACGGCGTAGGCGGTCATCCGGGTGCGGGCGGTGTCCAGCCCGGACAGATAGGCGGCGGTGCGGCTGCTGCCCAGGGCGTACAGCGACAGACCCGGCGCGGGTGCGTCCCAGCCACCAGGCGACGATGGCCACCGGCACCGCCAGAGCCACCAGCGGCGGCCACGGGTTGCTCCCGATCCCCGATGCCGAGCCGGAGAAGATCCAGCGGAACCCGTCGCTGGTGCCGCCTGCCGGAGAGGGCAGCACGACCAGGGCGAAACCCGACAGGATGAAGCTGGTGGCCAGGGTCACCACGATGTCGGGGACCCGTGACTTCTCGATCACCAAACCGACCCCGCCGTTGACCACGGCGGCGCCGACGATGATCAGCAGCCCCGATCACCAGGGTGACCGCCAGCGGCTGGCCCTCCATGGTGCGGGCGGCGACGCAGTTGGTGAGGACCATCATCGCCCCCACCGACAGGTCGATGCCGCCGGCGATCACGATCACCGCCTGGGCCACGGCGAGGAAGGCGAACGGCAGCCCGTTCTTGACGATGGAGGTGATCTCGAACGTCCCGAACCGGGGGATGAGCGTGGAGTACCACGCCACCATCACCGCCAGCAGCAGCCACACCCCGGCGGTCCAGCCGTGGGCGCCGAGCCAGCGACGCGCCCCGGACTCGGGGACGTAGCCGGCCACGCTCTCGGGTGCCGGAGCGTCACACCGCCTCCTCGCTGCAGCCCGTGGGCTGCGGACAGCAGGCTCTCCTCGGTGGCGAGCGGCGGGGTCCTGCTCGTCGACCACCGACACCGGCGTACATCACCAGCACCCGGTCGCACACCAGCGGGATCTCCCGCAGCTCGCTGGTGTACAGCAGGATGGCGGCGCCCTCGTCGGCGAGCTCGCGGAACAGCCGGTAGATCTGCGCCTTGGTCTGGATGTCGATGCCCCGGGTGGGGTCGAAGCACAACAGCACCTTGAAGCCGGTGGCCAGCCAGCGGCCGATGGTCAGCTTCTGCTGGTTGCCGCCGGACAGCCGGCGCGCCTGGCGTTGGGCCCGCACGTCGACGTCGAGCCGGTCGATGGCGCCGGCCACCCGGGCCTTCTCGTCGGCGACCAACCCGAACCACCTGACCGATCCGGTTGTACAGCGGGGCGGCGAGGTTCTCGGTGACCGGCCGCTGGGGGAGCAGCGCCTGGAGCCGGTCGCCCGGGACCAGCACCATGCCACGCCGGATGGCGTCATACGGGGACCGGGCCGAGAGCGGCTCGCCGCCCACCAGGATCTCGCCCGAGTCGGGCTTGCGGTCGCCGGACAGCACCTGGAACAACTGGTCCTGGCCCTGGGCCTCGAGGGCGGCGATGCCGATGATCTCGCCCCGTCGCAGCAGTGAGCGACACGTCGTTGACCTTGCCGCCGCGGGAGAGGTGACGGGTCTCGAGCGCCGCCGGTTGTTCGGCACCGGGGGCGCGGCGGCCGGCCTCCTCGGCGGTCGCCTCCTCGGCGACCTCGCCGAGCATCGCCGCCACCAGCCTCGCCTCGCCGCCCTCGCCCGGCGCCAGCGACTCGACGTCACGCCCGTTGCGAAGGATGGTGGCCCGGTCGCACAGCTGCAGGACCTCGGTGAGCCGGTGGGAGATGAACAGGACCGAGCGGCCCTCCGACTTCCAGAGCCGCATGACGGTGAACACGTGCTCGGCCTGGTCGGCGGAGAGGGCGGCGGTGATCTCGTCGAGGAGCAGCAGATGGGGGTCCTGCGCCAGCGCCCTGGCCAGGTCGAGCAGCCGCAGCACGGGCAGGGGGAGGTCCTTGACCGAGGCGTCGAAGTCGAGCGCCCCGAGGTCCATCCGGTCCAGCCACTTCAGCACGGCATCGGGGTCGATCCCGGTGAGCCGCAGGTTCTGGTCGACGGTGAGGTCGGGGATCAGCGCCGGGTCCTGGAACACGGTGGCCAGCCCGGCACTTGTGGCGTCCCGTGGCCGTCTCAGGGTCGGCGTCGGCCCCGTTGACCGTCGACCGTCCCGCTGTCGGCGGCGATCACCCCGGAGAGGATCTTGACCATGGTGCTCTTCCCGGCGCCGTTCGCGCCGAGCAGGGCGTGGACCTCGCCCGGCATCACGGTGAGGTCCACCGAGCGCAAGGCGACCACCGGGCCATAGCTCTTGGCGATGGCCCTGGTCTCGAGCAGTGGCGACGTGTCGGTCAGGTGCTGCCCTCCGCCGGCGGCCCGCAACGTACGCCGGGCCGCCGGATGGTCGCGAGGCCGGGCGCCCACCGCGGTGGGCGCCCGGGTCTCGCAGACGGTTCAGGTCAGCCGCCCACCGGTGCGCAGGCGATGACGTCCTCGGCGGTGTAGGTCGTGTACGGCGCGATCTCCATGTAGGAGCTCCACCCGTCGGCGAGATCGGGGACGTAGATCTCGTTGAGGGCGTCGGCATCGGCAGCACCGTCGAACACCTCAGGGGTGAGGATGGTGTTCTGCTCGGGCGAGCCGCCGGTGAGCGCCTCGATGGCGATGGCGGTCCCCACGCCGCCGATGGCGGGCGGGTTGGTCACTGCCGCACCGGGCTGGCCCTCGATGAGCTGGCCGATGAACAGGTTGTTGTCGGCGCCGACCAGCGGCACCGGCTCGACGCCGGCCGTCTCGAACTGCGGCACCACCGTGTAGTCGATGCCCGAGGTCCAGATCCCGTCGACCTCCTGGGTTCCGAGGATGTCGGCGGCCTGCTGGCCGCCGACCGTCGGGTCCCAACCGGTGAAGGTCTCGGCGACGATGGTGATGTCGGGGTAGTCGGCCAGGGCGGCCTGGAACCCGGTGTCACGGTCGGTGTCGGCCGGAACGCCGTCGATCCCGCGCATGTACAGGACGTTGCCCGAGCCGCCGAGCGACTGTCGAACAGCCAGCGGGCGCCCAGCTCGCCGTAGGCGACCTGGTCGTTGGTGACGTTGTACACGCCCTCGGCGGTCACCGCCTGGTCGATGGACACCACGACGATGCCCTGGGCGATGGCCTCTTCCAGCACCGGGTTGAGCGCCTCACGGTCCGTCGGGTTGACGATGATGGCGTCGACGCCCTGGGAGATGAGTCCCTGGATGTCGGCGATCTGCTCCGGTGTCCCGGCGTTGCGGTTGGCGAGGACGACCTCGTCGACCACGCCGGACGCCGCCGCCTGGGCCTGGATGGCGCAGACCATCTGCTCCCGCCAGGCGTTGCCGACCAGCGTGTTGCTCACCCCGATGGTGTAGGTCTCGCCACCGTCGCCGGCCGCCGACGTGGTGCCGGTGTCGCCTCCGGTGGTGTCGGTGTCGTCGTCGTCATCGCCACCGCAGGCCGCTACGGCCAGCGCCAGGACGGCGAGCAGCGCCACGAGCCGCAGGCTCGTCTTGTCTCTCGATCGCATTGGTTTGGTTTCCTCCTGTTTCGACCGCCAGGTGGCGGTACTTCCGGTTTTCCCCGGGCCGACTCGGCCGGCGAAGCCGGCCGAACAGACGCCGGTCGGCCCGCCTCCGCAGGTGGGCCTCAACCCCACTGCGGCCATGCTCATGATCTCCGCTGCCGATGGGTGATCTCATGCCGACGCTCCCTTGACCGCCCGCAGCGAGGCGTCGATGACCCTGGGGTCGAGGACGTGCTCGATCGCCATGGCGGCGGCGCCGGTGATCCCCGCCCGGTCGCCCAGCGTGCTGGTGGTGACGGTGAGATGGGCGGTGGCCAGGGCGGTCGACCGCCGGTACACGACCTCGCGGATACCGGCGAGCAGGTGCTCGCCGGCCTCGGCGACGTCGCCGCCGACCACGATGCTCTCCGGGTTGAGGATGTTGACCATCGAAGCCAGCACCCGCCCGATCCGGCGCCCCGCCTCGCGGATGGCGGAAACGGCGATGTGGTCGCCGGCGTCGGCGAGCCGCACCACGTCGCGGCTGGTCTCGGTGTCGGCGCCGCCGCCGGCGAGCTGCTCCGCCAGCGCCCGTCCGCCCGGCGACCGCCTCGAGGCAGCCGTCGTTGCCGCACCGGCAGAGCACGCCTTCGGCGGCGGCGATCTGGACATGGCCGATGTCGCCGGCGGCGCCCTGGGCACCGCGGTGCAGCCGGCCCCCGAGGATCAGGCCGGAGCCGATGCCGGTGCCCACCTTGACGAACAGCAGGTTGTCGGGCCGGGGTGAGGCGACCCAGTGCTCGCCCAGCGCCATGATGTTCACGTCGTTGTCGACCAGGCATGGGGCGTCGTAGTGCTCGGCGAGGCGGTCACGGATCGGGTAGCCGTGCCAGCCCGGCATGATCGGCGGGTTTACCGCCCGGCCGGCGGCGAACTCGACCGGGCCGGGGACGCCGACACCCACCGCCACGAGATCGTCGTTGGCCTGCACCGTGCCCATGCGAGCAGACGCGTCGAAGTGGAGCTCGATCTCCCCGAGCACCGCTTCGGGCCCGGTGGCGATGTCGAGGTCGATGGCCTCCTCGGCGAGCAGCTGGCCGGCGAGGTCGGTGACGCCGAGCCGGGCGTGGGTGGCGCCGAGGTCGGCGACGAGCACCCGGCCGGCATCGCGGTTGAAGGCGAGGAAGGCGGGTGGACGGCCACCGGTGGAAGGGGCGTCCCCAACCTCGGTCACCAGCCCGTCGGCGATGAGCCGGTCGATCCGGAGGGCGACCGTGGAGCGTGCCAGCCCGGTGGCGCCGGCGACGGCGTTGCGGGTGGTCGCCTCGCCGCGACGGATCAACTGCAGGATCTCTCCGGGGGTTCCCACGGCGCGTACCGGCACAGTTCGGCCAGTCAACCACCGTACTTCGGCATGACGTCAAGTCAAAAGTGTTGCGCCTTCGGCCGCCCGATCGGGAAGGACACTCGGGGCCGTGCGCCCGGGCTCCACCTCGCCAGCACGGCGGCGTATCGAGCGGCGTGGTCGGCATAGGCGGCGTCGAACAGCTTGGCGGATCGCTCGGCCCCGACCACCGACGCCGAGGTGATGACCGGGGGCATCGCGCCCCGCTCCACGAGCAGCTCGCGCGGTGCGCACCTTGATCTCGTTGGCGATGGCGACGTTGGCCACGCTGGACAGCGGCCCGACCGGGGTGTCGAGCCCTTCGATGGCGATGGCGGCGTCGCCCACCGGGATGCACAGGTCGATGACGAGGTCGGCGTGGTCGACCAGCGACGTCCCCGACGAATGCCCGGAGGGGAAGCCGGTCGCCTGGGCAACCGACGTCACCGCCACCACGACGGGGCCGCGCCGCCGGGCCCCCATCGCCATCTCGATGGGCACCGCGGTGCGGCCTCCGGCGCTCCACACGATCATCACGTCGTCGGATCCGAAGGAGAAGTTGTCCAGGATCGCCTCGGCCAGGCCTTCGACCCGCTCGATGTACATCGCCTGCCGCTGTCCGTTGGACCCGGTGACCTGGGTGTGGAAGGTCATCGACAGCTCCGCCATCGGGTGGAAGCCGGGGTAGGAGCCGTAGCGGGGGAACGTCTCCTCGAGCGGGATGCGGGAGTGCCCGGTACCGAACAGGTGGACCAGCCCACCGGCGGCGATGGCGTCGGCGCAGCGGGCTGCGGTGGCGTCGATCACCTCCATCTGCGTCTCCTCCAGGAGGTCGAGGAGCTGCCGGGCGGCGGTGAGCCAGCCGGCGGTGCGCTCGCCAGAGGAGGCGGACCCGTCCGAAGCGGCAATCGGTGTCATCGCCTGCGGCATTGCGTACTCTTGGGTCGATCGGGAGCGAAATGTCTAGACAGGTTGGACTGTAGGGATGGGCGCCGTGCCGGCGTCAACCGGAGCCGTCCGCGGCAGCCCGCCACGAGCAGATTGCCGAGTACCTGAGGAAGGTGGTGGCCGCTGCCTCGCCCGGGCGACCGGCTGCCCTCGGACGCCGAGCTGTGCGCCCGGTTCGGGGTGAGCCGGATGACCGCCCGGCAGGCGGTGCAGACGCTGGCCAACGAACGGGTGCTCTACCGGCAGCGGGGGCGAGGCACCTTCGTGGCGGCGCGGCAGATCCCCAGGGTGCTCGGCTCGCCGCTGTCGTTCACGGCCTCGACCCGCCGCCGGGGGATGGTGCCCGGCTCGGTGGTGCTCGCCTCGGGCCGCCGGCCGGCCACGGAGGACGAGGCCGAGGCACTCGGCTGGCGCCGGAAGACCTGGTGGTGATGGTCGAACGGGTTCGGCTGGCGGACGGGGTGCCGATGGCGATCGAGCACGCCGCCATCCATCCCTCTTGTGCGAGTTCGTGCTCGACGACGACCTCGCCACCGGGTCGCTCCACGACAGCTTCGCCGCCCACGGCCGCACCGTCGCCGCCGCCTTCGCCCGGGTCGCCTCCCGCCGGGCGACGGCGGTGGAACGGCGGCTGCTCGAGCTCGGGGTCGACGGGGTGGTCCTCACCGAGCGACGCACCATCGTCGACCAGGAAGGTCAACCGCTGGAACACACCGAGACCGTTTACGCAGCCGAGCGCTACAGCTTCGAAGCGGTTCTGCACTCGGGCGAGGACCGGATTGAGCCGGCTGCTGGGGCTCGACTTCGGTGGGACCAACATCAAGGTGGTGATCCTCACCGACGCCCCGGTGGCGACCCCGAGGTGGTCTGGACCGATCAACGACCCACCCGGGCCGAAGGAGGCCCCGACGTCGTTGTCGGCGAGCTCGTCGCCGCCGGTCGGGATGCGATGGATGCGCACGGCCCGATCGACGCCGTCGGGCTGGGCATCCCCGGCGTCTTCGACCCGCGAGGCGGGCACCATCCTGCTGTTTCCCAACTTTCCCGGCGAATGGGCCGGGCACCCGATCCGTCAACCGATCTCGGAGGCGCTCGGGCTCCCGGTGGCGATGATCAACGACGCCAGGGCGTTCACCCTGGCCGAGGGGACGATCGGCGCGGGGCGCGGCTGCCGCAGCATCGTCGCCATGACGCTGGGTACCGGCATCGGCGGCGGGGTGATGATCGACGGCAGGCTCATCACCGGGGTCAGTGGCAGGGCCGGCGAGATCGGCCACCAGATCATCGAGGTCGACGGGCCCCCCTGCGGGTGCGGTAATCGGGGGTGCGTCGAGGCGCTCACCCGGGCCGGGGTGCTCACCGGGCTGGCCGGCAGGAACACCGTCGAAGAGGTGTACCGGGCGGCGGCGGACGGTGACGAGCGGGTCCGCCGCCATCGCCCGGGTCGCCGACTACCTCGGGGTGGCGCTGGCCAACATCGTCACCGTGATCGGGCCGGAGCGCATCGTCGTCGGCGGCGGGGTGATGGCCGGCGGCGAGCGGGTGCTGGCCCCATCCGCCAGGCGGTGTTACGCCAGGTGACATTGGCGCCGCCCAACACCATCTCGGTGGTTGCCGCCGAGTTGGGCACCATGGCCGGGGCGATCGGGGCGGCCCTGGCGGCTCGCCTCCCCCATCGGGGAGTGGCAGCAGCACGGGCCGAAGACCGGCACCGCTGACGAGGAAGGAGGCTCCGCTAAGTCCCCCTTGCGATCTGAGTGTCACGCCTATTACGTCCCTGCTCGGCTTCCTTCCCCCCGAAGGGGAAAGGGAAGCGCTAGCCGCGGCGGATGCGGCGGAGGGCCAGCTCGGCCAGCAGGGCGGCGGCGTCGGGGAGCACCGAGTCGTCGAAGGCGGCCCGGGGTGAGTGGTTGTCGGGGCGGTCGCCGGGTCCCCGGGACAGGCGCTGATGCCCACGTAGGCGCCCGGCACCTCCTCGAGGATGAACGAGAAGTCCTCCGACCCGGTCTCCGGGTAGATCCATCCGGTGGAACCGGTCGGCGCCGAACAGGTCGACGATCGTGTCTGCGGCGAAGTCGTACTCGGTCGTCGTCGTTGACGGTGACCGGGTATCCCCGCTGGTAGTCGACGTCGGCTAGCAGCCCGTGGGCCAGGCGATCCCCCCACCAGCTCGACGGGGCCGCCTCGGCCCAGGTCGCGATTGGCCGTCGAGAACGTCCGGACCGTGGCGTCGAATCCGGCGTCGTCGGGGATGATGTTCGCCTTGGTGCCACCCCAGAGCCGTCCGACGGTGACCACCACCGGGTCGCGGGCGTCGAAGCGACGGGTGACCATCGTCTGCAGGGCGAGGACCATCTCGCTCACTGCCGGGATCGGGTCGCGGGCGTGTTGCGGCGCCGAGCCGTGCCCACCCTCGCCGATCACTCTCGCACGTAGAGCGTGTCGGCGGCGGCATACAGCGGGCCCGGCCGGGAGAACCACATGCCCTCGCGGATGGTGCGAGCCGAGTAGACGTGGAGCGCGTAGGCGGCGTCGACACGGCGTCCGGCGGCGTCGAGCAGACCCTCGGCGATCATCAGCTCGGCGCCGCCCTCTACCTCCTCGCCGGGCTGGAACATGAACACGACGCTCGCCGGTCGAGCCGGTCCTCGGAGCGAGTGGAGGATGCGGGCGGCTCCGACGAGGGCGGCGACGTGCATGTCGTGACCGCAGGCATGCATGCGGCCTGGGTGCGTCGAGGCGTAGGGGACGTCGACCTGCTCGGTGACCGGAAGGGCGTCCATGTCGCCGCGCAGCAGCACGACCGGCCCGGGCGCCGGCCCGGCCGTGGAGCACGGCGGTAACCGACGACAGCTGCCCCCCCGCCGTGACCTCGAGGTCGAGCCCGGCGAGGGCGTCGAGCACGATCGCTTGGGTCTTGGGCAGGTCGAGCGCCAGTTCGGGTACCTGGTGCAGCCGGCGCCGAAGGTCGACGAGGTCGCCGGCGATGGCCCCGGCCAGCTCGATCGTGCGCACCGGGCCTCCTCCGATCGTCGTCCCAGCCGTCACGCTACCCGGTCCGTCGCGAGGCGGCCGGGTCACATCATCACGTTGAGGCCGCCAACCACCCGCCGGCCGAGCTCGTCGCCGGCCGTCTCCGTGGCGGTCACCGTCACCCGATCGGCGACGTCGTCCACCGGGCGGCGTCCGTTGGCGAGCACCACGTAGGTCTGGCTGTCCATCGCCACCGTCGCCAGAGGGGGGCGGGCCGGAGGTCGACGACCACGGCGCGCCCGTCGTGCACCTCGCACGTGACCTGCCGCCGGACCGGGCCGGTGAGCTCGAACGCGACGGCGCGTCCCTCGGGACAGGCGGCGCGCTTGCCGACCACCATCGGCAGTGATCGCAGCAGACGGTCAATGCTGTGCTCGGCGGCGGCCCCGCTCTCGTTGCCGGGCATGTCGAGGGCGCGGCGGGCGTCCTGCTCGTGGACCCAGCAGTCGACGATGCGAACGCTGAGGAAGTCGGTCATGGTGCCCGGCCCCACCGGCGTGATCATCGGCTGGGCGTAGATACGCCGCCTCGGCGGCACCGAGCGTGTGCTCGCGGGTGGCGATGAGCTCGTCCCACTCGGCGAGGACCGCGGCGCCGGGTAGGCCGCGCCGCAACTCCACCTCGTTCTCGTTGAAGTCGCCGATCGTGTTCCGCACGTGGGGCTCGGACCGTCGGGCGCCTCCCGGCGGCGGCGCGGCGGGAAGACCCTCGAGGAGGCGCTCGATGCCGATCAGGTGGGAGAGGTTGTCCTGGACCGACCAGGCGGGGAGGTCGGTCGGCGCCTTCCATTGGGTCTCGGTGATTCCTCGCCGAGCTCGGACCACGCCCGCCAGACGCCGGTCAAGGTGTCGATGATCACGGTCGGGATGCGAGGTCGCGTCGGCGGCCATCCTGCTCCTTGGTCGAGGCGAAGCGTAGGGGTGATATGCGTTACGGGCCGGGTGGTGGCATCATGGACGGGACAGGCACCGGCCTGAGGGTGAGGAGGGATCGGAGCTTGACGCGGTCGGCGTGGTGTGGCGACGGCTCGGTCGAGTGGCGTCAATTCGCCCTCGACGAAGGTCAGCCGAGCCCGTTCTCCGACAGCGCCTCGTCGCCCGACGGATCGCCCTCGAAGCCCGGAGACCATCGATCGTGGTGGGCCCGCTGGCTCACTCCTCTGGGCCCGAGGAACCCCGCAGGCTCGCGCTGAGCATCCCTCGCCGGCCAATCTCCAACCCGCATACTTTGAGCGGTTTACATCGCTATCCGATGTCAAGTGCTCAACGTTGGTTCTGGATGGAGCGGGTTCCGAAATACTTTGAGCGGTTTACATCGCTATTCGATGTCAAGTGCTCAAAGTTCGCAGTTGGTTCAGCGGGGGTCGCCGCCGGTACGTGCCAGGTAGTCGTCGAGCATCGGCCGCGGTCGCCGTCGCCCCGCATCGGGTGACCCCGACCGACATCACCTCGAGCAGGCCGTCGAGGGTGCGCACCCCACCGGCGGCCTTCACCTGGATGTGCGGCGAGACCGTCGCACGCATCAGCCGCAGGTCGTCGAGCGTGGCGCCGGAGGGGGCGAACCCGGTCGATGTCTTGACGAAGTCGGCACCGGCCGACTCGGCCAGCCGGCAGCCCCGCACCTTCTCGTCGTCGGTGAGATAGGCGTTCTCCAGGATCACTTTGACCAGGGCGCCGTCGGCGGCCCCGACCACCGCGGCGATGTCGGCCTCGACGGCAGCGTCCTCGCCTGAGCGCAGCCACCCGATGTTGATGACCATGTCGAGCTCGGACGCTCCCTGGGAGCGCAGCAGCGTCGCTTCGGCGACCTTGGTGGCGGTGGCCGACGATCCGTGCGGGAAGCCGACCACCGTGCCCACCTCGACCGTGGTCCCCCCCAGCAGTCGGACCGCCCGCGGGACGTCGGCGGGGCGCACGCACACCGAGGCGACGTCGTAACGGAGGGCGAGGGCGCACCCGTCGACGATCTCGTCGATGGTGAGCTCCGGTCGCAGGAGCGAGTGGTCGATGGTCTTGGCCACCGTGGCGTAGGTGACGTCGTGGACGGTGAGGGCGGTTGTCTTCCATCGGCGGAGCCTACGGTGGGAGCGCCAGAGTTGTCTAGACAGGTGGGCATCAGGGCGATGGGGGCGCAGGCTCGCTGACCCCCCAGCCGCCGTCGACCGAGATGAGCTGGCCGGTGATCATCGCCGCCGCCTCGGACATGAGGAACGCAGCCGCCCCGGCCACGTCCTCCGGGGTCGAGCGGGCCCCCGGCCAGTGGCTGCTTGACGGCGGCATACGCCATCGTCGGCGGGTCGGACAGTGCCCGGGTCGCCATCGGCGTGTCCACCAACCCAGGGGCGATGGCATTGACCCGGATGCCGTTCCCGGCGTAGTAGGCTGCCGTCGCCAGCATCAGCGAAATGGCGGCACCCTTCGCCGCGGCATAGGCGTGCGTGGCGAACAGCGCCGGCGAAGGGTGCGACGCGATGGCGCTGGTGACGATGGCTATCGAGCCGCCGGTCGCCCGCGTCGAGCATCGCCCGCAGCGCCGAGCGCACCGCCAGGAACGCCGGCGGGCCGTTGAGGTCGAACGTCGCCTGCCACGCCTCGAGCGACACCTCATGGAGCGGGCCGTCGCCGGACCACGCCCACTGGCGCCGGCGACCGCCACCAGCCCGTCGAGGCGACCGAACCAGTCGAGGGCGGCGGCGAAGGCGGCCTCCGCCTGGCCTCTGACCGCAGGTCGGCGGCGGCCCAACCCGACCGACCGCCGTCGCCGTCGAGCGTTCCTGCCAGACGCCGCGCCTCCACGGTCCCGGCGGATCACGAACACCGAGCCGCCGTGGGCGGAGATGCGCCCGGCGGTGGCGGCGGCGATGCCGGTGGCACCGGTCACCACGCACACCTTGCCGGCCAGGGGGAGGTCCATGCCGTGATCTTGGCAGTCGTCCGGGGCCGGCGCCGGGTCTACGCCGAGACCGGCGACGTGCGGCGGGCGTCCTCCGCAAAACCTACATTCGGCCGCCGGCCGTCGACCCGTGGGACGACCACGCGCATGGACCCGCGCCGACCGGCGCTCAACCTGGACGACTTCGAGGCGGCGGCGGCGGCGATCCTCCCGCAAATGGTGCTCGACTACTACCAGGGCGGGGCGCTCGACGAGATCACCTTGGTCGGAACCGGGCCGCATGGGGCGAGATCACGCTTCGCTACCGGGTGCTCCGCGACGGTCGCATCAGGAACATGGCAACACTGTTCTCGGGCAGGACGTGACCAGCCCCGTGCTGTTCGCCCCCACCGCCTTCCACAAGCTCGCCCATCCCGAAGGGGAGCGGGAGACGGCGCGGGCGGCCCACGCCCTGGGAACGGTCATGGTGCTGTCGACCCTGTCCAACGTACCCATGGAGGAGGTGTGCGCCGAGCACGACAAGGTGTGGTTCCAGCTCTACGTCTACCGCGACCGAGGGTTGACCCGGGAGCTCGTGGCCAGGGCCGAGGCGGCCGGGGCCAAGGCGATCGTGCTCACCGTCGACGCCCAGATGTGGGGACGCCGGGAGCGCGACGTGCGCAACCGGTTCCACCTCCCCGAGGGGCTGCAGGTGGCCAACGCCCTCCCGGGTGGTCACGGGGCGGTGCCGGAGACGGCGGCCGAGTCCGGCCTGGCCGCCTATGTCGCCGAGCTGTTCGATCTCGCCCTGTCGTGGGGCGACCTGGAGGCATTGCGGGAGCTGACGTCGTTGCCAGCTCGTGGTGAAGGGCCTGGTGCATCCCGAGGACGCCGCCCTCGCCGTCGCCCACGGAGCCGATGCCGTTGTGGTGTCGAACCACGGTGGCCGGCAACTCGACACCTCACCGGCCACGGCGGAGGCGCTCCCCGAGGTGGTGGCGGCGGTGGAGGGACGGATCCCGGTCATCGTCGACGGCGGTATCCGGCGCGGCACCGATGTCATCAAGGCGCTGGCGATGGGGGCGTCTGCGGTGCTGATCGGACGACCGGTGCTGTGGGGGCTGGCCGTCGGGGGCCGGGCCGGGGATCCTGCAGGCGGTGGGAGGCATGCTGCGCGAGGTCGACGAGGGCATGGCGCTGTGCGGGGTCACCTCACCCGGGAGCGATCACCGCCGACCTGCTGGGGTGAGGGTCCGGCGTCGGGACGAGGCGTCGGACCGGGGAGCATGCCCCCGGGTTGAGCAGCCCGGACGGGTCGAAGCGCTCCTTGAGGACGATCAGCTCGGCTATGTCCGGTTCGGATCGGGTCGAGACGATGGCGCTTGATCACCCCAACGCCGTGCTCCCCGATCGCCGATCCACCGAGTCGCTCGACGATGTCGAAGATGGTGTCACGGTCGATGTCACCGGCGACGTTCACGTGGAGTTGACGAACGGCCCGCCCGGCGGGCCGGTGAAGACGTGGCCCCAAGCGTACGCCGGCGGGCCCGTCGGAGACGGCGAGCGCGCAGGTCCCCGAGGGCGGCGAGCGGCACGGTCACGTCGAGTTTGGTGACGTGGTGCGCATGGCGTGGGCGGCACGGGTATGGAGTGACGGAGCTCCCAGAGCGCCTCCTGTTCGGAGGGATGGGAGGCGACGACGCCGTCGATGTCGCCGAGCGAGTCGGTGAGCGGTCGGCCAGCCCGGGCGGGCCACGGAACTCGACCAGCAGCAGGCACTCGCCGCTGAGCGGCGAGCTGCGGCCGAAGGCCTGCGGACCAGCTCGAGCTCGCCCTCCCCAGCACCTCGAGCGCCCAGAGGGAGGGATCACCACCAGCCGACGGGCGAGGTCGGTCACCTCGGCATGGGTCGATGGGATGAGGATCACGAGCCGCTCGGTGCCGGGACTTTTCGGTGCGCAGCGTGACCCCGAGCAAAACGGCCAGGGTCCCCTCGCTGCCGCAGACGACCCGCCACAGCTCGGCGGCCGGGTTGCCTGGGAGGAGCACCGAGTCCACGTGGGTGCCGTCGGCGAGGCAGGCCTCGACGTCGACGGTGAGGTCACGCATCCGCCCCAGCCTGATGGTGTGCACGCCGCCGCCGTTGGTGGCGACCATGCCGCCGATGGTGGCGCAGTCGCGTGCCGAGCTGTCGATGCCCACAGAGAGAATCGCGCGCGGCGGCGGCCTCGTGGATCGCGGTCAGGGTGGTGCCGGCGCTGGTCCGGATGGTGCCCTCGGGCGGATTCCGCCACCCCGTCGAGCCGCCTCGTGCTGAGTACCAGCTCGTGGTTGCGGGGCACGCCGCCGCCGACCAGCCCGGTGTTGCCCCCCTGGACGACCACCGGCATGCCCGCCTCGTGGCACGCCGCCATCACGGCGCAGCGACCTGCCACTGGGCCGGGCCTCACGACGGCGGGGGTGGAGCCGGTGAACTCGCCGGTCCAGTCGGTCACGTACCCGGCGACCAGATCGGGGTCGGTGAGCACGTGCTCGTCGCCCACGATCCGGCCAGGGTCCGCAGCATGGCGCAACTGTACGGAACGTTGCACGCTCCCGATTCGGCGTTTTCCGCGACCTAGCCGGTGTCGGCCCTGGCGCCGATGCGGGCGAACGGCTCGGTGGAGAAGACGACCTCGAGGGGGACCTCGAAGTAGCGGGCGATGCTGAGGGCGAGGTACAGGCTGGGGCTGTACTCGCCACGCTCCAGGTAGCCGATCGTCTGGTAGTGGACGCCGAGCGCCGAGGCGAGCTGGCGCCGGGAGATGCCGCGCTCGACCCGCAACATGGCGATCCGGTTGTAGACCGTGTCGTTGCTCACCGCACCCATTGCAGCGCCTGCTCCCGGGCCTCTTCCACCGCAGAGCCGGACTGGCGTCGGGCCATGCGGCGCAGCACCACGGGACGACGAGGAGCCCGGCGACGGCCCACAGCCCGAGCACGACCACCGTCCAACCGGTCCGCCACGACCCCCCGATCTCGAGCGCCGCCGCCGACATCCGGGAGGAACGCCGAGCGCATGCCGAGGCCCAGCCAGTACAGCGGGAACATCTGCGCCACCACCTGGAGCCATCCCCACAGCGACTGGATGGGGAAGAAGATCCCCGAGATGCCGGTGAGGATGGCAAAGGGCAGCATCCCCCAGGTCCCGACCTTCTGCACCCCGGGCACCAGGGAGCCGATGGTGAGCCCGATGGGGAGGGTCGCCAGGGTGCCGAGCACGGTCACCCACAACATGGTGAGCCAGCCCTCGGCGCCGTTGGCCATGAGGTCGGGGAAGAGCAGCATGCCCGGGATGAGGATGACGGCGAAGGACGGCACGATCCCGAGGAAGCTGGAGACCACGTGGCCCACCTCGTGGCCGAGGACGCCGTTGGGCACCGCCTTCGCCCGGAGCAGCGTGCCGTCCTCGCGCTCCATGGCCAGCGTGTAGGCCGGCCCGATGATCATCCCGAATGCCACCATCGCCCCGAGGATGCTGGGCATGGCAACGGCGGGATACGAGAGGCTGGTGCCCTCGACGTCGTTGTTCCGGTTGAGGAACAGGTAGCCGAGGACGGCGACCGACATGAACAGGTAGAACCCCTGGTCCTGCGCACTGAGCACGCTCTGCTTGAACTCGATCCAACCCCGCTGGAAGCCGGTGCGGATCGCGTTCTTGGTGGGGCTCATCAGCTCGCCCTCTCTTCCGGGGCCTGGCTGGTGGCGGCCGCCTCCAATTGGGTGACGCCGCCGGGGCCCTGGCCGCTCTCCTGCCGCTGGACCATCGCCAGGTAGGTGTCCTCGAGGGTCGCCCGCCGCACCTCCAGATCGGAGATGTCGTGGTCCTGGTTGAGCAGGTCGCGGACGAATCCGGTGGCGTCCGTGGTGGCGTGCACGAACTGCTCGCCGTCACGACTCCACTTCACCTGGGCCTCGCGGGTGACCCGGCGGGCCAGCTCGTCGGCGCTGCCGTCGGCGACGATGCGGCCCTCGGACAGGATGAGGATCCGGTCGGCGAGCTTCTCGGCCTCGTCGAGGTCGTGGGTGGTGAGCAGGATGGTGGTGTCCTCGAGGTCGGTGAGCCGGTGGACAAGGTCGTGGAAGTCACGCCGCGCCTGCGGGGTCGAAGCCGGCCGTCGGCTCGTCGAGGAACAGCAGCTCGGGACGCCCGATGATGCCGACGGCGAGGTCGAGCCGCCGTCGCTGGCCTCCGGACAGGGTGCGGATCTTCTGGTGTTGCTGATCCTCGAGCCCGACCATGGTGATGAGCCGGTCGACGTCATAGGGCCGCTCCCGATCGGCGGTCGAGTACGGCAGGTAGTAGCGACCGAGGTGGTCGAGCAGGACCTCGGGGTGTCCATCGGCGATGGTCGCGCCACGACTGGAGGACGACGCCCACCCGGGCCCGCCAGTCCTCGCCGCCGGTGCGGGGATCGACGCCGAGCACCGACACCGAGCCTGCCGAACGGACGCGGAAACCCTCGAGGATCTCGATGGTCGTGGTCTTGCCGGCGCCGTTGGGCCCGAGCAGGGTGACCACCTCTCCCCGGTGCACGGAGAAGTCGACCCCGTCGAGCACGTCGACCGTTCCGTACCGCATGCGCAGGGCCTCGACCCGGATGACGATGTCGGTCGAATCGATCATGAGTCTCCGCACTTCCGTACTGTTCAGCGTATTGAAAGTAGCAGTACTGCTATGATCGTCAAGACCGTTCCCTCCCACTGGGGAGAAATGGCTGTCTCACGGGCCGAGGGCCGGCACGGAGACGAGGAGGGGGGAGTTCACAGCGCCTTGGTGAAGAGCCATGCCCGATGGTGCTGGGAGTAGCCGGTGCGGTCGAGGGCTTCGACCACCCAGGGCACGGCGGGCAGCTTGACCTCGATGCGGTCGGCCTCCAGCTCGCGGCTGAGGTCGGTGACCGCCTCGAGGAGGTCGGGCAGCTCGTCGGGACCGCCGGACATCCAGCCGCTCTCCAGGGTGTCGCCGTCGACCGCAGCCATCACCCACCCCGCTGACGTCACCCACAGGGCCTGGGCCCGGGCCGCCCGCTCCAGGTCGACCGCGGTGGAGCCGGCGCCATGTCCAGGAGACGGCGACCAGGCCCCGCGCCGCCCGTCCCATCTCGCTGGTGGTCCAGGCGATGAAGGCCGGCGTCGCCTCCGCGGACGGCGCCTGGTCGAGCACGTCCCGGGCGGGGCGGCGACGGCCTCCGTTGCCCGAAGGCCTGGCGGACCGGGGAGCCGGCCGAGTCGCCGCCGTCCACGCCGCGGTCCGGCGCATCCCCAGCCGCTCCACCTGGGCGGCGGCCGCCTCGTTCCAGTCCTCCACCGCCAGCCTCGACACCACGGCGCCCCGACCGCGGGCCCACTCCTCGAGTTCGGCGTCGATGGCCGAGGCGATCCCCCGCCGCCGCCATTCGGGGCGCACCCGGGCGCCCTGCAACCAGAGCTCGTCCTCGGAGAGCATCCGACCCGCCCCCATGGCGACGGCCTCGTCCGCCTCGTCGACGGCGACGATCAGCCGGACGTTGGGATCCGCCAGCCAGGCGACGAAGGCGTCGGCCACGTAGTCACCCCAGGTGAAGGTGTCCGTGGTGAAGGCGGCGATCGCCGGCTGGTCGGCGGCGACGGCGGGTCGCAGCGTGAACGCCATCCGGTCACGATAGGTCGGCGCCCAACGGCACCCGGCGACCGAGTCCAGGTCCGTCAGCCGGTGGTGCCGACCCAGAGCTGCTGGCCGCTGCCGCCCTCGATGGGGATGGCCTGTTCCGACCAGCCGGAGAGGAGGATGCCGTTGGGGCCGACCGCCTGGTAGTTGGGGTAGAACCCCGGAGGCAGGTCCTCGTCGAGCGGGAGCCGCACCCAGGTCTCGCCGTCCAGCGAGGCCACGATGGTGAAGTCGACCTGGGGCTCCTCGAAGCCCTGGTCGGCTTGGGCGTACACCTCCTGCCAGGCGGCGTCGATCGCCTGGCCCTCCATCGCCACCACGACCTCGCCGGTGTCGGGATCGACGATCTCGAGCGGGTCGGTGGATTCCAGGTCCTCCTGGAAAGCCTCGGCGAGAACGGTCCCTTCGGCGTCGGTCACCGTGTAGGTCCCGTCGGCGGAGATGGTCACCGTGAGGTCGTCGACCGTCACCACAGCCGGCCCGAGCACCATGCCCGGATAGCCGACCGCGATGAGCCCGTGCGGGGACGCGCTCAGGCTCTGGAAGGCCACGTCCGCGAGTTCGGGCAGGTCGAGCGATTCCCAGGTCTCGCCGTCGGTCGAGCGCCACACCGCACCGTTGCCGTCGGCGTCGGCCCCGGCCACGTAGACATGGTCGTCCCGGGTGGCGATGGTGCTGACGGTCGCTCCCCGCCCGATGTCGACCCTCGTCCAATCGTCCCCGTCGAGCCGGTAGAGGGCGGTGCCGTTCTCCATGCCGAAGCTGGCGTACAGCGTGTCACCCAGACCGGCCACCGAGTTCACCCAGCCTGGGGCCGAGCCGGTCATCGTGACCTCCTCCCACGTCTGGCCGTCGTCGGTCGACCGGAAGGCGACGACCCGGTTGCCCGCCGCCAGGGACACGAGCTCGGGCGACAGCCCCAGTTCCTCGGCGGTGAAGGTGGTCTCGACGTTGCCGTTGCTGTCGTACACGTCGATGTTGCCGTTGCCGTTGGCGCCCCACCCGAAGTCGGTGGAGAGGTCATCGGGGATGACCTCTCGCAGGACCTGCTCGAGGTCGCCCCACTGCGTCCCGAACACGGTGATGGCATCGCCGTCGACGACCGCCGAGATCAGGTTGGTGCCGACGGTGACGGTGACGTCGTCGAACTCCTGCTGGGCCTCGACGGGCAGTTCGGCGGCCGTCCACGAGATCCCGTCGTCCGACAGGAGCACGAGCGGCTGGTCCTGGCCCGTCGCCGGGTCGAAGGCGCTTCCCACCGCCACCCACTCGCCATCCATGGAGACGAGCTGGCTCACCCAGCCGCCCTGCTGGCCGATCGGCATCTCCCCGGCGACCTCCCAGTCGAGCCCGTTGTCGGAGGTCAACGCCTGGGGGATCTGGCTCCCTGACTCGTAGTCCGACGATCATCGCCAGATAGCCCGCGTCGCCGGCGCTCACCCCCTGCATCTCGCCGGTCTCGGAGAACGGGAGCACCGCCCGGGTCCATTCGAGGTCGGCCAGGGCGTTGGTGGTGGTCAGGGTGGCATCGGGCCCGTGCGGCGACCGGGTTCTCCGGCTCGTCGTCGCCGAGAAGGGCTCCGGCGGCGAGCATCGTTCCGGCGCCGAGGACAGCGGCGACGGCGAAGGCACCGGCGATGGTGCCGACGCGGCGCACCCGGGCGTCCCGCTTCACCGACTCCAACCGGGAGAGCGGCACCACGGTGCGCTCGGCGGCGTCATCGAGTGCCCGATCGATGACCACGGGGTCGGTGGCGTTCATCGCCGCCAGGACCCGCTGCCGTGGCGATCTGGACCCGTTGCGCCGCCTCGGCGGGGAGCATCCCGAGGGCTCGTCCGACCGTGTCGTCGTCCCAGCACAGATATCGCGAGGCGATGAGGGCGAGACGCAGATCGAGGTCGAGCGCCCGCACCGCGTCGACAACGGCGACGGTCTCCGGGCCGGGTTGGTCGTCGGGGAGCCGGAACCCGGAGAAGTCCCTGCGTTTGCGGGTCAGTTGGCGACGAGCTGCCCCGAGCGCCTCGGCCGGTGGTGATCCGGCCGACCGGCCGATGGCTCTCCGTTCCCGACTGAAGGCGGCATCGACCGCGTCCAAGGCCAGGTCGCGGTCGCCGGTGGCCAGGACGAGCGCCCGGTACAGGCGCGGTCGCCAGTCCTCGTAGGCGACGTCGAAGGTCGGCTTGTCGAGTCTGGGTGGTCATCGTTTCCCGAAGGTTCGGTCAGCTTTCAGACGGCGCGCCGAGCCGTGCGGTTCCCGTCGGTGGCCCGGCCTTCTGTGAGGTCACACCGCGGCGAGGCGGCGGGCCCGCTCGACGATGCCGTCGACGTTGGGCATCACCATCTTCTCCAGCACCGTGGCGAACGGGAAGGTGGGGACCTCTGGGGTGCAGTAGCGCTCCACCGGGGCATCCAGCCATTCGAACGCCTTCGAGGCGATCTGGGCGGCCACCTCGGCGCCGAAACCGGCGAACTCGTTGTCCTCGTGGACGATGAGCACCTTGCCGTTGTGCTGCACCGCCGCCTCGATCGAAGGCCAGTCGAGCGGACGGATCGAGCGGAGGTCGAGCACGTAGGCGTCGATCCCCTCCTCCTCGAGCCGCTCGGCGGCGAGGACCGCGTTGTACGCCATCGACCCGTAGGCGATCACCGTCACGTCACCACCGACGCGGCGCACCGCCGCCTGCCCTATGGGGACGACGTGCCTCCCCTCGGGGTACGGGCCCTTGGCCAGCCGGTAGAGGCGCTTGGGCTCGAGCACCATCACCGGGTCCGGGTCCTCGACCGCCGCCCACAGCAGGCCCTTGGTGTCGGCCGGCGTCGACGGGATCACCACCTTGAGCCCGGGGATGTGGGCGTAGGTCGCCTCGATCGACTGGGAGTGGTAGAGGGCACCGGTGATGCCCCCGCCGTAGGGGACCCGGATCACCAGGGGGCAGTGCCACCGGCCGTTGGAGCGGTAGGAGATCCGGGCCGCCTCGGAGACGATCTGGTCGAAGCCGGGGTGGATGAAGTCGGCGAACTGGATCTCGGCGACCGGCCGGGCGCCGGCGGCGGCCAGCCCGATGCCGATGCCGACGATCAGCGATTCCGCCAGCGGCGTGTTGAACGAGCGATCCTCACCGAACTTGTCGCCCAGCCCCTGGGTGGCCTTGAACACGCCACCCTTGGGGTCGCCGAC
Source organism: uncultured Acidimicrobiia bacterium (assembly GCA_963834375.1). Lineage (GTDB taxonomy): Bacteria > Actinomycetota > Acidimicrobiia > Spongiisociales > UBA5794 > JACDBE01. Next base: position 146,435 of record CAWIBM010000001.1, read on the forward strand.
GTCCTCACCGAAGACGTAGGCGTCGGGTATCTGCTCCAGGATCTCGTGCAGGGTGCGATTGATGGCGGTGATCATGTTGACCGTCGTCGCCCTGCCCCTCCGGCTCCGGGGCGGTCACCGCGGTGTCCGGCTCGATCGGCGCGGGCGTACACGTGGGCATAGGGGTCGGTCGGGTCGGGCTCGGTGGCGGCGTCCTTGGCGGCCGAGCTGACGTACTCGGTGATCTCGGTGTCGATGGCGGTCTCGGTGGCCTCGTCGAGCAGCCGGGACTCGACGAGGTACTGGCGGAACCGGGTGATCGGGTCCTTGCGACGCCACAGGTCGACCTCCTCGGCGGACCGGTAGAGCTTGTCGTCGTCGTCCGACGTGTGGGCGTAGTACCGGTAGGTCATCGCCTCGACCAGGGTGGGGCCATCGCCGTCACGGGCCCGCTGCACCGCCGCCGCCATCACGCCGTACACCGCCAAGATGTCGTTGCCGTCCACCTCGATGCCGGGCATGGCGTAGCCGGCGGCGCGGGCGGCGATCGACCCGGCGACCTCCATGGTCACCGGGACCGAGATGGCGTAGAGGTTGTTCTCCACCAGGAAGATCATCGGGAGCTGATGGATTCCGGCGAAGTTCATCGCCTCGTGCCAGTCACCCTCCGAAGTGGCGCCCTCGCCCGAGGAGACCATCACAACGCCGCCCTGGCCGAGGTGCTTGAGCCGGTAGGCGATGCCGCAGGCGTGGGGGAACTGGGTGGCGATGACCGACGAGTGGGTGAAGATGTTGGCGTCGGGCTCGGACCAGTGGTTGGGCATCTGGCGCCCGCCGCTGGCCGGGTCGCCGGCCTTAGAGAAGACGCTGAGGAAGATGTCCCTGCGGGGTGACACCGGCGGCCAGGTTGAAGGCGACGTCCCGGTAGTAGGGCAGCGCCCAGTCCGTCCCGAGCTCGAGGGAGAAGGCGGTCCCCACCTGCACCGCCTCGTGGCCGGCGGCGGAGAGGACGAACGGCACCCTCCCTGGCGGTTGAGGGTCCACATCCGCTCGTCGACCCGCCGGGCGAGCAGCATCGCCCGGTACATCTCGATGGCGCGCTCGTCGCTCAGCCCGAGTGCCCGGTGGTCGCGCACGTTGTCGATCTCGAGCATCGTGGCCTCCCTCAGTGATACCCGTGGCGGAGCGGGCCGACCCCGGCCATGCGCTCCTCGGCGACTTCCTCGGCGGCCCGGTGCGGGTTGATGCCTCGCCGTTGCGCCTCGTCCAGAATGGTGCCGACCGTGGTCTCGATCCGCTCGACGGCCACGGCGGCCGCGTCTGGCCGGTAGCCGTCGAAGCTCGAGGCGATGTCGATGATGCCCCCGGCGTTGACCACGAAGTCGGGGGCGTACAGGATTCCCCGGGCGACCAGGCGGTCGGCGTCGGTCTACCTCGGCGAGCTGGTTGTTGGCCGAACCGACCACGGCGGCGCAGCTGAGGCGCGGGATGGTGTCGGCGTCGAGCGATCCGCCCATGGCGCATGGGGCGAAGATGTCGCACTCGACCTCGTAGATGTCGTCGAGCTCGACCACCTTCACCCTGTGCTCCATGGCGACGGAGTCGGTCGCCAGAGGGTTGACATCGGCGACCACGATGTCGGCGCCGAGGCCGGCGAGCCGGGCGACCAGGTCGGAGCCGACCTTGCCGACACCCTGGACGGCGACGGTCCGGCCGTAGAGGTCGACGGAGCCCCACAGTCGATCGGCGACGGCGCGCATGGCGGCGACGACCCCGCGGGCGGTGGCCGGGGACGGGTCGCCGGAGCCGCCGTCCTCGAGCGGGAGGCCGGCCACCCAGCGGGTCTGGCGGCGGATCATCGCCATGTCGGCCGTCGTGGTTCCCACGTCCTCGGCGGTGATGTAGCGACCGCCGAGGCTGTCGACCACGTCGCCGTAGGCGCGGAGCAGACGTTCGGTCTTGATCTCGCCGGGATCACCGATGATCACCGCCTTGCCTCCACCGAGATCGAGTCCGGCGGCGGCGGACTTGTAGGACATCCCCTTGGACAGCCGCAGCACGTCGACCAGCGCCGACTCCTCGTCGGGGTATGCAAAGAAGCGGGTCCCGCCGAGGGCGGGACCCAGAGAAGTCGAGTGGATGGCGATGATGCTGCGAAGCCCGGATACCCGGTCGTACCCGAAGAGCACCTCTTCGTGGGTGTCGAGTCCTATGGCGTCGAAAACGCCCACCGTGCCTCCCTCTCGGTCCCTGCGCCGCCGATTGTACCGGAGTGCGATGATGGGCACCCAGGCGATGGTCGTTGAGGGAGGGAACGTTCGATGATCGACCAGCTGCTCGCCCCCGACAAGAGGCGCCTGTTCGTGGGTGGCGATTGGTCACCGGCCTCTGCCGGCGGCGAGTTCGACGTCACCGACCCGTCCACCGCCGAGCCCTTCACCGAGGTGGCCAACGGCACCGTCGAGGACGCCCTGGCGGCGGTGGCGGCGGCGCACGACGCCCTGGCCGGTTGGTCGGCGACCTCGCCGCGGGAGCGGGGCGAGCTGCTGCGGCGGGTGTTCGGGTTGATGATCGAGCGGCGCGAGGAGCTGGCGACGCTCATCACGCTGGAGATGGGCAAGGCGCTGGGCGAGTCCCGCGGCGAGGTCACCTACGCCGCCGAGTTCCTCCGCTGGTTCTCCGAGGAGGCGGTGCGCAACCAGGGCCACCTGTCGACGGCGCCGGCCGGGGACAAGCGGATCCTCTCGATCGGCCAGCCGATCGGGGTCTCGCTGATGGTGACCCCGTGGAACTTCCCGGCGGCGATGCTCACCCGCAAGCTGGGGCCGGCGCTGGCCGCCGGGTGCACCGCCGTGGTGAAGCCGGCATCCGACACCCCGCTGACCGCTCTGGCGCTCGGCCGGGTTGCTCGCCGAGGCCGGGCTCCCCGACGGGGTGGTCAACGTGGTCCCGTCGCGGTCGGTCGGGCGAGGTGGTGGGGGCGATGCTCGACGATCCACAGGGTGCGCAAGCTCTCCTTCACCGGTTCCACCGAGGTGGGGAGCCGGCTGCTGGAGCAGGCGGCCAAACGGATCGTGAGCTGCTCGATGGAGTTGGGGGGGAATGCCCCGTTCCTGGTGTTCGACGACGCCGACATCGAAGCCGCCGTCGCCGGGGCGATGGTCGCCAAGATGCGCAACGGCGGCCAGTCCTGCATCGCCGCCAATCGCTTCTACGTCCAGGAGGCGGTCGCTGACGAGTTCACCGCCGCATTCGCCGCGGCGATGGCCGCCCAGGTGGTCGGCCCCGGTCTCGACCCCGACACCACTCTGGGCCCGATGATCAACGAGGCGGCCCAGTCCGACCTCGCCGAGTCGGTGGAGGATGATGACCGCCGACGGGGCGGAGGCGGTGACGGGAGGGAGCGCTCCTGACCGAGCCGGCTACTACTTCGAGCCGACGGTGCTCGGTTCGGTGCCCGCCGGGGAACCGGCGCTGCGGCGTGAGCTGTTCGGCCCGGTGGCGCCGGTGGTCACCTTCACCACCGAGGAGGAGGCGATAGCCCTGGCCAACGACACGGTCCACGGGCTCGCCGCCTACCTCTACTCGGGCGACCTCTCCCGTGGCCTCCGGGTGGCCGAGGCACTCGAGTCGGGCATGGTCGGGGTCAACCGGGGTCTCATCTCCGATCCCGCCGCCCCGTTCGGCGGCGTCAAGGAGTCCGGCATAGGGCGGGAGGGCGGCCACGAGGGCCTTCTCGAGTACCTCGAGGTCAAATACATAGCCGCCGATTGGTGAGCCGGTCGGGCACGTCGGCCCGGCTCGAGGATCTGTCACACCCGCGCTTCATGATGACGGTCTACGTTGCCCAAGGAGGTTATATGTCGCTCGTAGACCCGGCGCATGAGGCGCTGTATGCTCGGCTCGAGGAGGTCCTCGGCGCCGACCACGCCGCCACCCTCATGACCCACCTACCGCCCACGCCGGCCGGCCGCTTGGCCACGTTCGACGATTTGGGCGTGCTGTCTCGGAGTGTCGACGGCCGGTTCGCCTGGGTCGACGAGCGGTTCGACAAGGTCGACCAGCGGTTCGACAGGGTCGACGAGCGGTTCGACCGGATGGACGAGCGGTTCGAGAGGGTCGACGAGCGGTTCGACCGGATGGACGAGCGGTTCGACCGGCTGGAGACGCGCTTCGACAAGATGGACGACCGCTTCCACGACCTGCAGGGGGCGATGCGGGACCAGATGCGCTTCTACTCCGGTACCACCGTCGCCGCCATGACGGCGCTCACCGCGATGTTCTCCTTCGTGGTCGTCCTCATCACCTGATCTGGAGTCAGCGAGGGCTCATGGTCGGCAGGCCGACGTCCCGGGCGGCTTCGATCAGACGGATGTCGTAGGCGACGAGCGCATCGAGGTCGGCGCCGACCGCCATGGCCGATGCCAGGTGGACGGCGTCGAGCGATCGCAACGACGGCGGTGGCAGGGTGGCGGCGAGATCCAGCGTCGTCCGGTCCACGGCGATCTCGCCCACGGTGGCGAGCACCTGCCGGGCATTGGCGACGTGTTCGGAGTCGATGCGAGCGGCCGCCCGGATCAACTCGGTCCGGGCGAGGGCGCTGGTGGCGACCCGACGGTCCGCCAACCACCGGCGGAGAGCCGCCGTCTCACGCTCGGTCCGTACCAGCTTGACGAGGGCCGAGGTATCGAGGTAGGCGACGCTCATCGCTCGTCACGGCGGAGATCTTCCAGCGCCTCGCTCAGGATCGACGAACCATCGCCGGGTAGTGGATCGATCTCGGTGACCCCCGCGGTGGGCAGGTTCAGGCGCCCGGACGCTCTCAAGTCGTCCCAGCCGGCCTCTCGCAACGGGGAAAGCAGGGCTATCGGGCGGCCCCGATCCGTGACCGTGAACGTCTCACCTTCGGCGACGAGGCGCAGCCAGCGACTGGCGTGCTGTCGCAGTTCGCGGATCCCGATCGACCTCATGTGCTACATGATAGCACAATCAGCGATCCATGCCATGGTGGCAGGGGCCGGTCGGCCGGTCCTCCGAGGCGCCTACCATCGTCGCCGGCCGGACCGGGGACGAGGAGGAGCGGCAGCGTGGCCACCGAGGTGACCGACAACATCGCGCAGGGCAGGTATGAGCTCCATGTCGACGGCGAGCTGGCCGGTATCGAGACGTACCGCATCTACAACGACACGATCACCTTCATCCACACCGAGGTGTTCGACGCCTTCTCCGGGCGCGGCCTCGCCTCGCAGCTGATCAAGCACGTCCTCGACGACGCCAGGGTCCGGGGCCTGCGGGTCGTCCCCCGGTGCCCACTGGTGGCCGCCTACATCGAGCGCCATCCCGAGTACCAGGACCTCGTCGACCCCGCCGCCTGACGGGGCCGTGGCGACATGCCCCCGGGACCCGACCACCACGGAGACCCACGACTGGTACCTCGATCTCCAGGGGCGGCTCTGTGCCCGGCTCGAGGAGGTCGACGGCTCCGCCCACTTCACCCGACGACCATGGGAGCGCCCCGGTGGGGGTGGTGGCGACACCAGGGTCCTCCAGGGCGACGGTCCGGTCGAGAAGGCGGCGGTCAACGTGTCGGCGGTATGGGGCGACACCCCGGCCGGGCTCGGCGAGCGGAGCCAGTGGGGCGACGCGAGGCGAGCCGACGGCGGCATTCCATCGCCACCGGCATCTCGGTGATCGTCCACCCGCGCAACCCACATGCCCCGGCGTTCCACGCCAACCTGCGGCACTTCGTCACCGATGCCATCCTCGTGGTTCGGTGGCGGGCTCGACCTGACCCCTGCTACCTGTACCCGGAGGACGCCGGCATTTCCACCGGTCGTGTTCGACGCGTGTGCGACCGGCACTCCGTCGCCGACCACGTCGCCTGGAAGCAAGCCTGCGACGACTACTTCCGGCTTCCCCACCGGGGCGAGGCCCGCGGCGTCGGCGGGATCTTCTTCGACCACCTGACCGAGGCGCCGGCGGAGGTGTGGGCCTTCCAACGGGACCTGGGCGACCACCTCGCCGACGCCTACCTGCCGATCCTGGAGCGACGGATGGGCACGCCCTTCGGCCGCCGAGGAGGAGCTGTGGCAGCTGAGGCGCCGGGGTCGCTACGCCGAGTTCAACCTGGTGTGGGACCGGGGTACCAGGTTCGGCCTGGAGACCGGGGGCCGCACCGAGAGCATCCTCGCCTCGCTCCCGCCCCGGGTCCGTTGGGACCACGGACGGGAGCCACACCGGGAGCCGCCGAGGCCGAAGCTGCTCGAGCTGCTCACCGGGCCGCCACGGGACTGGCTGGCGTGACCGCCGAGTTGAATTCCGCAATACGGCGTTCTCGGGCACCCGGCTTCCGACTGGCTGTCGAGCCGGTGCCGGGTAGCGTCGCCCGCCAGCCCACATGCCCCAGCAGCCCGACCTGACGTCGATCAGCTACGCCTACCCAGGCGTCGGCGGCGATGCCCGTGCCGAGGTCGCCCGGCTGCTCGCCGTCGGCACCGACGGCGCCGCCGGGGACGTTCGTGCTGTCGACCTGCCTGCGCGCCGAGTTCCTCGTCGCACGGGGATCGGGCTCGGCTCGGACGACGGTCTCTCGCGGATGCTCGGTGGAGCGTGCCCGACGTCGCCGGTGCCGTCATCAGGTGCGGACGGTGCGGCAACGTCGCCCACCTGTTCCGGGTCGCCGCCGGGCTGGAGTCGCCGGTGCGGGGCGAGGTCGAGATCCTCACCCAGGTCCGCCAGGCGGTGCGGACCGCGCAAGAACGAGGGCCCGGACATCGACGGCAGCTTCTCCAAGCTCCTCGAGGCGGCGGTGGCCGCGGGCCGGCTCAGCCAGGGAGTCGTTCCCGTCAGCCCCGCACGACTCGCTCGCCGCCGTCGCCGCCCAGGTGGTGGGTGACCGGGAGGCGGTGGCCGTGCTTCGGGAACGGGGCGATGGCGGCGTCCGTGGTCGACGCGATGCGGTCATTGCCCGGCGCCTCCGGCGGTCGCCGTGGTCGCCCGCACCACCCGGGCCGGCCTCGTCCCGGGCGTGGAGTGATCGTGGGGGTTGGAGCGTGCCGCGGAGGCCCTGGCCCGGTTCCCTGCGGTGGTCTCGGCGACCTCGGCGAAGCGGCGGCTGCGTCCCTGACGACGAGCTCGCCGCTGCGGTGGCTACCCGCTCGGACGCCGCTGGTGTTGGTCGACATGGCGATGCCACCGGACTTCGGCCGCCCGGACAGCGACGCCGCCATCCGCTACGTCGACATCGACGACCTGGCGGCGCTGGCGGGTCGCCGGCCCATCGACGACGGCGCCGACGACCTGGTCGCTGGACGGGCGGAGGCGCCTACGCCCGATTCAGCCCCACCACAAGGTGGGGCGGGTGATCGAGCGGATGGTCGCCGATGCCGACGAGGTGGTCGCCGAGCGCCGTGGCCCGGTTCGCCGGCCGGCTCCGCGACCGCGGCGGACGAGGCGGTGCTGCGCCAGGCCGCCCACACGGTGGCCCGGACACTGCTCGCCCGGCCGCTCGGCCTACCTGAACCGGGCACGCTCGACCGCCGACGTGGAGGTCGTCGCCGCCGCCTTCGACCCGAGCCGGCCCGGGGCGGGCGCGCCGATGGCTGACCTCGTCTCTGGCCACGAGGGGATCGGCGCTGGCGATGGCGCAGGCCCGGGCCGTCGATCCGGCGAGCTCGGTCACCACTTCATCCGGGGATCGAGGTCGAACGGCTGATGGTCACCACCAGCGGCGACCTGGACCGCTCCAGCTCCGGTCACCGAGCTGACCGAGCTGGGTGCGTTCGTCGGGCGGTTCAGGCGACCGTGCTCGACGGTAGGGCCGACGCCGCCGTCCATTCGTGCAAGGACCTGCCGGTGGCGGCCCGGACGGGTTCACCGCCGTCCACCCGGCTCAGGCTGCCGGCTGAGGACGTCCTGTGCGGCGCCACCATGCCGGCCTCGCAGAGGGGGCGAGCGTGGGGACCGGCAGCCCCCGCCGTTCCGCCCAACTGCTGGCGCTGCGCCCCGATCTCGCGGTGAAAGGGATCAGGGGCAACGTCGACACCAGGATCGCCATGGTCGACGGAGGGTCGAGTGCGACGCCGTCGTGCTCGCCGAGGCGGGTCTGCGTCGGCTCGGCCGGCTCGACGCCGTCGGCCAGCGATTCTCTCTGGAGCAGATGGTCCCCGCCGCCGCCCAGGGCTGCCCTGGCGGTCGAGCACGTCGCCGGGGACCGAGTCGGGTCGCTGCTGGCGCCACTCGACGACCCATCACCCGGCGCGCCGTCGTCATCGAGCGAGCGGTGCTCGGCCTCACCAGGCTCGGATGCCGCGGGGCGCTCGGGGTGTACGCCGAGCCGGGCGCCGACGGGTCGGTCGCGGTCACCGGGTTCATCGACATGGGAGACGGGCCGGCCCGGGCCACGGTCGTCGCCCCGGACGCCGAGGCGGCCGGGCCCCCTGTGCGGGCGTCGGGATCCCGCTCGAGGACCGGCCCACTCCGGGGCCGGGTGGCCGGCACGATGGCGGATGGCGGTGACCACCGCTGCCGACGCCGGTGCCCGGATCGCCGGGCTGCTCGCCGCCGCGGGGCTGTCGCCGGTCGTACTTCCCTGCATCCGATCGACCCAGGCGCCGCAGGGTGCCGTGGACCGGATCCGCGACGCCGCCCGCTCCGCCGACTGGGTGCTGGCCACCTCGGCCGGGCGCTGCGGGCTCGTCTGGCCGGACGGGATGCCTGCGTCGCCACCGGTGGCCGCCGTCGGTGACGTCACCGCCGCTACCGCTGCCAGGCTCGGCGCCACGGTCGGGCTGGTCGGGCGGGGAACGGCGCGGTCCGACTCTCGCCAGGGCTCGCTCCGCGGCATCTCCGGGGCCGCGGTGGTCCACCCGGCCGCCGGTGGCGGCGATCCGACACCGATGCCGCGGCTCCTCGCCGAGGCCGGTGCCGTGGTGGTCGCCGAGGTCGCCTACACCGCTGTCCCCCATCGCCCCGCGCCCCGACCCGGTGGACGGCGCCGTGTTCGGGTCGCCGTCGGCGGTGGCCGGTTGGCTGTCGGCCCGGACACTCGACGAGCTCGCCGTGGTGGCGGCAATGGGGCCGACCACGGCCGCCGCCCTGGAACACGCCGGCCGACCGGCCGGACATCGTCCCCGTCCCACCCGAGCCTCGACAGCGATCGTCGCCGCCCTCGCCACCGCGGCGACGATGGAAAGGACACCATCCGCATGAGCACGCTATCCCGTCAGCCCGGGAGCGGCGGCTCCGCCGGACACGCCGCTTGCGTCGTGCCGTCGCCGAGACGCGGCTGCACCCGGCCGCCTTCGTGCTCCCGTCTTCGTGGTGCCCGGCGTCGGGGGTGGAGCGACCGATCGCGGCGATGCCGGGACACGCCCAGCTCTCCGCCGACCGGGCCGCTGCCCTGGCCAAGGAGGCGGAGGCGGCCGGGGTGGGAGGCGTGATCCTGTTCGGCATCCCGGCCACCAAGGACGAGACCGGGTCGTCCGCGTGGGATCCCGGACCGGTCCGGTGCCCGGGGCGATCCGGGCGATCAGGGCGGCCGCCCCCGAGCTGGTGGTGTGGGCGGACGTCTGCCTGTGCGAGTACACCAGCCACGGCCACTGCGGGGTGCTCGACGGCGAGCGGGTCGACAACGACGCCACCCTGCCGCTGCTGGCGCGGGCGGCGCAGGCCTACGCCGACGCCGGGGCCGACATCATCGCCCCGTCGGACATGATGGACGGGCGGGTCGGGGCGATCCGCGACGGCCCTCGACGCCGCCGGCCACGCCGAGCTGGCCATCTGCTCGTACTCGGCCAAGTACGCCAGCGGCTACTACGGGCCGTTCCGCGAGGCGGCGGAGTCCACCCCCGCGTTCGGCGACCGGCGCACCCACCAGATGGACCCCGCCAACGCCCGGGAGGCGCTGGTCGAGGTGCGCCGCGACCTCGACGAGGGCGCCGACATGGTGATGGTCAAGCCGGCCGGTCCGTACCTCGACGTGATCGCCGCGGTGCGCGCCGCCGTCGACGTGCCCGTGGCCGCCTACCAGGTGTCCGGCGAGTTCTCGACCATCGAGGCCGCCGCCGCCAACGGGTGGGTGGACGGCGAGCGGCTGATGATGGAGTCGCTGACCGGCATCGCCCGCGCCGGCGCCGGGATCGTCCTCACCTACTTCGCCGTCCGGGCGGCCCGCCTGCTGGAGCGGCAGTGACCTCGTCCGAGGACTGGTTCCAGCGGGCACGGTCCGTCATGCCGGGCGGGGTCAACTCCCCGGTGCGGGCATTCGACGCCGTCGGCGGGCACCCGCCGTTCGCCGCCTCCGCAGCCGGCTCCGTGGTCACCACGGTCGACGGCGACGAGCTGATCGACTTCATCTCCTCGTGGGGCGCCCTGATCCTCGGCCACGCCGATCCCGATGTGGTGGCGGCGGTCCGCCAGGCGGCGGTTGCCAAGGGGACGTCCTTCGGGGTGCCGACCGCCGCCGAGGTGGAGCTGGCCGAGCTGATCGTGGCGATGGTGCCGGGCGATCGAGGTGGTGCGCCTGGTCAACTCGGGCACCGAGGCGACCGCATCGGCGCTCCGGCTCGCCAGGGCCGCCACCGGGCGTGCCGGCGTCGTCAAGTTCGAGGGCTGCTACCACGGCCACGCCGACCCGTTCCTGGTCCATGCCGGGAGCGGCCTGGCCACCCTGGGCGAGCCGGACAGCCCGGGCGTGCCGGAAGGCACGGTCGCCGACACCCGGGTGGCCCGGTTCAACGACCTCGAGTCGGTCGACCGCGCCCTGGCGGCCGGCGACGTGGCCGCCGTCATCGTCGAGCCGGTGGCCGGCAACATGGGCGTCGTCCCTCCCGACCCGGGCTTCCTCGAGGGACTCCGCTCCAGATGCGACGACCACGGGGCGCTGCTCGTCTTCGACGAGGTGATGACCGGGTTCCGGCTCGCTCCCGGTGGCGCCCAGCAGCGCTTCGGCGTCATCCCCGACCTGACCTGCCTCGGCAAGATCGTCGCCGGCGGCACCCCGGCGGCGGCCTACGGGGGCCCCGCCGACCTGATGCGGCGCATGGCACCCGAAGGCCCGGTGTACCAGGCAGGGACGCTCGCCGGCAACCCGGTGGTGACCGCCGCCGGGCTGGCCACGCTGCGCCGCATCGCCGCCGACCCGGGGCTGTACGACCGGCTCGAGGCGATGGGCGCCACCCTCGAGGAACGGCTCCGCACCGCCCTGGCACGATTCGGCGTCGCCGGGTGTGTGCAGCGGGTGGGGGCGATGCTCAGCTTCTTCCCCGGTCCCGACCGGGTGTCGTCGTGGGACGACGCCGCCAAGGTCGACCGGGGACGGTTCGCTGCCTTCTTCGCCGCCGCCTACCGAGGCGGCGTGCTGCTGCCGCCGTCGCCGTTCGAGGCGTGGTTCCTGAACGACGCCCACGCCGCCACGGTCGACAGGGCCGGGGACGTCCTCGCCGCCGCCGTCGAGGCGGCTGCGTGACCCCTCGCCTGGTCGCCGCCCTGCGCCGGCAACCGGTCGACCGCACCCCGGTGTGGGCGATGCGCCAAGCGGGCCGCTACCTGCCCGAGTACCGGGAGATCCGCCAACGCCATGGGTTCCAGGCGGCGGTGTCCAATCCGGAGATCGCCGTGGAGATCTCGCTGCAGCCGATCCGTCGCTTCGCCATGGACGGGGCGGTGATCTTCGCCGACATCATGACGCCGCTGGAGGCGATGGGGGTGCCGGTGACCTTCGACCCGGGCCCGAGGCTCCCTCCACACGGCGTGGCCGAGGTCGCCGGGCTCGGCGGGCTCGACCCGGCCCGGGTCGGGCACGTGGCGGCCACCGTCGCCGGGGTCAGGGCCGAGGTCCCGGAGGACACGGCGGTGATCGGGTTCGCCGGGGCCCCGGTCACGCTGCTCGCCTACCTGCTCGAAGGCGGCGGGTCCGCCGGGTTCATGGCTCTCCGGGCGGCGGTCGCCGAGGACCCCGGCGCCGTCGCCGCCGCCCTGGCGACGCTGGCCGAGGCGATGCGGCGCTACCTGCAGGTACAGGTCGAGGCCGGCGCCGCCGTCGTCCAGCTGTTCGACACCTGGGCAGGATTGCTCGGCCGGGAGCAGTTCGAGGCGCTGGCGGTACCGGCGGCCAGGGCGGTGCTCGACGGGCTCGAGGTCCCCACGCATCTACTTCGCTCCCGGAGCCGGCCACGCCCTCGACCTCGTCCCCGGCGTGGGGGCGACCGGCTACGGGGTCGACTGGCGTATCGCCATCGACGACGCCTGGGAGGTCCTCGGCGAGGTGGCGGTCCAGGGAAACCTCGACCCGGCGGTGCTGCTCACCGATCCGGCGACCGTCACCGACGCGGTCGGCGTCGTCCTCGACCGGGTCGCCGGACGGCCCGGGCACGTGTTCAACCTGGGCCACGGCATCGACCGGACGACTTCGCCCGACCTCGTCGCCGCCATGGTCGAGGCGGTCCGGGACCGGTGAGCGACCGGGTCGAGGTGGCGGTGGTCGGCGGCGGGCTCGCCGGGCTGTTCACCGGGGTCGAGCTGGCCCGCCGCGGGGTCGACACCGTGGTGCTCGAGGCGAGCGGGCTCCCTGGAGGGGTCACCCGCACCATCCACGTCAGCGGGTATGCGATCGAGCCCGCCGCCGGGGCGGTGACCGCGCCCCATCCCCATCTCGGCCCGATCCTCGCCGAGGCCGGGGTCTCGCTCCACCCCGCGGTCGACCCGGGGGTCCGCTATGTGCTCGACCGGTCCGGCCTGATCCCGATCAAGGCGTCCCCGGCGTCCTTGCTGGCGCCGTTGATCGGGTGGCGGGCGAAGGCGCGGGCAATGGCCGAGCCCATGGTGCGCTCGGCGCCGGCCATCGACGACGAGACCGCTGGGCGGGTTCCTCCGCCGGCGCTTCGGGGGCGAGGCGGGGACGGTGGTCGCCACCCTCCTGGCGGCGGGTGTCTACGCGGGCGATCCGGAGCGGCTCTCGGCGCCGGGCGGCCTTCCCCAACCTGGTCGCTCTCGCCGACAGCCACGGCAGCGTGGTGCGCGGGGCTCGTGGCCCGCCGCCGCGCCGCCCGCTCCTCCGGGGTGGGCCGGCCGTCGATGCAACTCCCCGACGGTGGGATGAGCGGAATGGCGGATACCCTCGCCGCCCGCCTCGGCGACCGCTTCCGGACCGGTGCCGCGGTCGCCGGGATCGGGCGGGGCGACGACGGCACCTGGCGCCTCGAGAGCGACGATCCGGTCGTGGCGTCGCAGGTCGTGGTCACCGTCGCTCCCCACCAGGCGGCGCCGCTGCTCGGTGGAGGTCTGGCCGAGCAACTCTCCGCGCTGCCGGCGGCACCGGTGGCGGTGGTCGCCGTCGGCGGGCGCGGCGACCCGCTGCCCCCCGGGTTCGGGTACCTGGTGGCGCCAGGGGCCGGCCGGGTGGTCGTCGGTTGCCTGTTCGAGTCTTCGTACGCCCCGGAACGGGCGCCGGCAGGACACTGGCTGGCCAAGGTGATCGTCGGAGGGGCCCGCCATCCCGAGGCGGTCGATCAGGACGACGCCACGCTGGTTGCCGGAGTGCTCGCCGAGCTTGGTTCCGCCCTCGGGTTCGAGCCGGCCCCGGAGCTGGCACATGTCATCCGCCATCGTCCCGGCATCCCGCAGTACGAGGTCGGCCACGGCACCGCCCTCGCCGCACTCGACGCGGCCGTCGCCACCCGGCCGGGCCTCCACCTCACCGGCTGGGCCTACAGAGGCGTCGGTGTCACCAACCTCGCCACCGATGCCGTCAGGGTCGCCGACGCCATCGTGGCGGCTCGCTGAGCGAGGCGACTTCGGGGCCTCCCTCGTAGACTCATCGGCTCCCGGCCCCGGTTCGGCGGGCCGTCGACCCGAGGTGGCGACAATCGGCCCAACGCACCGTGCCCTGGCCCGCGACTCCGTCGCCTTGTTGGTGGGGTCGACGGTCAACGGGATCGCCTCCTACGCCCTCGTCGCCGTCGGGACCCGCGCCTATGGCGCCGCCGACTTCGCTCCGGTGTCGGTGATGTGGACGTTCTGGGCGATGTCGGTCGCCGTGTTCACCTTCCCCATCCAGCATTGGATCATCCGCACCTTCCAGGTCGACCAGGGCGAGGGAGGGGTGAGGCGGGCGTTGCCCCAACTCGTCGTGCTGACGGTTGCCGGTGCGGCGGTGCTGACTGCCCTCGCCGTCGTCCTCCGGGTGCGCTTCTTCGGCTCGTCGACTCCGCTGTGGCCGGTTCTCGTGCTGCTGGTCACGGCAGGCAGCGCCGTCACCGGATACCTGCGAGGTGTCCTCTCCGGGCGAAGGCGGTTCGTCGCCACGGGTGTTGCCATCGCCGCCGACGCCGTCGTCCGGCTGCTCGCCTGCGGGCTCGTCGTTGCCCTCGGTGGCTCGGTCGCCTGGTTCGCCGCCGCCATCGCCGTCGGGCCGGTGATCCTGCTCATCTGGCCCAGCGTCCTGTCCCTCCGGTCGGATGGGGGCGGGTCGGCCGTGCCGGTGGCCGGGTTCCTCGGTGGCCTCGCCGGGGGCGTGCTCCTCTCCCAGATCGCACTCAACGCCGGGCCCGCCGTGCTCGCCGCCATCGGAGGCGCTCCCGCCCAGGTCACCGCGCTGTTCGCCACCATGGCCCTGTTCCGCGCCCCCTACCTCATCGCCCTCGGGCTGGCCTCCCGGGGAACGGGCCCGTTGACCCGGCTGGCGGCGTCGGGCAACGAAGGCCGGTTGAGCCGCCTCAGGACCGGGGTCGCCGTCGTCGGCCTCGCCGGGGCGCTGGTCGGGGGATTGCTCGGCTGGTGGATCGGGCCCGCCCTCGTCGACCTGATCTTCGGCACCGGGGTGGCGCCGCAGGCATCGGTGGTGGCCATCGTCGCCGCGGGGAGCGCGGTGGCCTTGATGGGGCTTGTCGCCGTGCTCCTCCTCGTGGCACGGGCGGCCACGCCGGCGATCACGGTGTCGTGGGTGGTCGCTTTCGTCGCCGCGACCGCCGTGCTCCTGGTGGCATCCGACGACGCCCTGACCCGGGTGGCGCTCGCCTTCATCGTGGCCGAGGTCGTCTCGCTGGCGCTGATGCTCGCCGCCGACCGGCGCACCGCCGGTCCGGTGGCTCCCTAGGGTCGGGGACGAAGGAAGGAGCGCGCCATGGACCTCGCCTCGCTGGCCCCGGGCCTCGTCGAGGAGAAACCCGGGTTGTGGGTGGCGTCCGATGTCGACGACGTCTCGTACCCCGAGGGCGGCCACGCCCGCTGCCACCAATTCGAGGAGTCATCCTTCTGGTTCCGCCATCGGGCCCGATGCATCCTGGCGACCTTGCGCCGTCTCCCTCCGGGCGGGCCGCTGTTCGACATCGGTGGCGGCAACGGCATGCTCGCCTTCCACCTCGACGAGGCGGGGTTTGCGTCGGTTGTCATAGAGCCGGGGGCATCCGGGGCGGCCACTGCCCACGGCCGCGGGCTGCGACCCGTGGTCAACGCCAGCCTCGACAGCGCCGGGTTCCTCCCCGGCACGCTGCCCGCCGCCGGCATGTTCGACGTGCTCGAGCACGTCGAGGACGACGCCGGATTCCTGGTGCGTCTCCGTTCTCTCTTGCCCGCCGGCGGCAGGCTCTACCTCACCGTCCCCGCCTACCGATGGCTGTGGTCGGTGGACGACGTCCGAGCCGGCCACTTCCGCCGCTACACCGAGGCGACATTGCGGCGGGTGCTGCTCCGGTCGGGCTTCGGCGTCCAGTACGCCTCGTACATCTTCCGGCCGCTTCCCCTGCCGGTGCTGGTGGTGCGGTCGGTGCCCAGCCGGCTCGGGCTCCGCACGGTGGGCTCGACCGAAGCGGCCGCCGCCGACCACCGCTCCGACCGTGGGCTCCTGGGGCGGGCGCTGATGGCGGCCCTCGATCGGGAGGTGTCGGTGGTGGAGCGGGGGGGTCGGATGCGCTTCGGGACCAGCATCCTGGCCGTTGCGGTCAATCCGGCTGAGGCTGGAGGCTACGCCGAAGGCGGAGACTCGGCGATGGGGGCTGGGGTCCCCCATCGCACCGCGATGAGCCCCAGCCGAAGAGCCATGAGAAGAGACTGCCGGTTGGCTTTCGGCTTCGCCAGAACCTTCCTAGTCTCCCGCCATGCCCGTCGGCGAGGCTCCGCCAACCCACGAGGCGGCGCCCGTTCCGGTCCACGAGAGCACACGCTTCGCATGGCCGCATCCGATGCCGCCGCCGCGCGACCTACTCCTCGCCGCGTTCGTTGCCTTGGTGTCCATGGGTGTCGTGTTGTACCTCGGCCGGGAGGCCTGGTTCGCCGGTGACGCCTGGGACCTGCTGCTCGACCGCGGCATCGGCGACATCGCCAGCCTGTTCCGCCCGCACGACGGCCATCTCGAGCTCCCGTCGGCGGTCACCACCCAGGTGCTCCTCTCTGCTGTGGGGTTCGAGTTCTGGCCGTGGCACTTCCTGCCCCGGGTGATCGGATACGCCGCGATGACCTACGTGATGTGGGTCGTGCTGCGGCGCCGGGGCACGGACCCCGCCATCGGATGGATCGCGCTCGGCGGGCTCCTCCTGCTTGGGGCCATCCGGGTTCCTGGGCAGTTCCGACATCGGGTTCTTCGTCGTCCTGCCGGCATTGGCCCTGGCGGCGGCCATGCTCGACGGCGGCGGCCCGTCAGGCACGAGCGATCGGGTCCTCCTCGGTGGGCTGATGATCCTCATGGTGGTGAGCGACGTCGCAGGCGTGGCTGCGGTGGCGTCACTGGCCGTGGTCGCCGCCACCCGCGGTCGGTTCCGGGCGGTCCTTCCGAGCGTCCTCGGTGCGGTGGTCGTCTACGGGGGATGGCTGCTGTGGCAGGAGCCATGGGCGAGCCGGGTGAACGACCTGTCGCTGGACACCGTGATCAGGGTGCCGGAGGCGGCCTGGGCGATGCTGGGAGGGGCGGTCTCCCAAGCCCTGGCGCTTCCAGCGAGCTATGGGCCGGTGCTCGGTGTCGTCCTGGTCGGGTCACTGGCCCTGTGGGGCGTGCGGGGGCGCCTCACCACGTTCGACTACGTCTGGGTGGCCACGGCTGCGCTGTACGTGGTCGCGGTGGCCCTGATGACTCTCGATCCGGCCGGGTTCGACCCGCTGGCCGAGCCGCACGCCTTCGCCCTCGCCTGGCTCTTGGTCCCGGCTGCGGTCCCTCACATCAGGGCCGGTGAAGGGAGGCCGCGGGTCGTCGTGCTCTCCGTGGCCGCGGTCCTGGTGATCGCCGGGAGCTTCCACGCGCTCGACGCCTCCCTCGACGGCGCCGAGCAGGCGGCTGCCGAGAGCACGGCGGCACATCGAGGCGGTGCGCAGGGCTCCTCCTCGACGGCGAACCCGCGGTCGGCTCGTCGCTGCTCGACGTCTCTGGGGACGGGGGCGCATTGAGGCCGGCTCACGGTCGACGGAGTGGCCGGGATGCTCGCCGCCGGGTGGCGTGCCGACGAGCCATCGATGCCGAGGACGAGGACGTCGAGATCGACGAGAACGCCCGCGGAGTCCTCCGGATGGCGGTCGAGCCGGGAGCGGCCGGTACCGCTGTGTACCCCGGTGGAGCAGGAGCCTGACGGTCGTCACCGCCGACTACCCGGATGGGCTGGTGCTCCGTCCCGCCGAGCCGGTCGCGGTGCGGCTGCGGTTCACGGATGACAACGCGTCGGGCGGAGGATCGAGGCTGTCGATGGCCCAGTCCTGATCCGGTTCCCGGACGCCGCTTGCAGGTGAGGTGCAGGGTCAGCCCGGTCCGCATCGGCTCTGTGGAGGTGTGCACGCCGCACCTTGCCGCTCGGTGAGTGAACTGACAGGGGCGGGCCGGGCGTCGAAGCGGCACATCAGGTTCGTGGTAAATCCCGGTAGCCTCACATCCCGAAGCGCTGCGACTCTCGGAGTTGCTGACGTGTCTTCCGTGAAGCCAGCCGCGGGGTCTACGACCGGATGGTGGCGATCCACCGGGCGGGATGGTCGCGGCCGTCGAAGCACCCGGCGAATCGACGTCGAATGTCGCCTTACCGTGCCAGTCAAGCGGTCCGTGCCGCGGTTTGCCTGGCCGTCGCCGGCACCGTCGTCCACGTGACGTGCGTGATTGCCGTATGCCTCTCGATCGTGTCGATGGTCGTTGTCTATCGACTAGGGAAGCGACACCTGGTTCTTTGGAGATGCCTGGGCGTTTCTGCCCCGAACGCTGCATGACGTGATCTCACTGATCGATCCGCACGACGGACACCTGCAGCTTCCTTCAGCGGTGGTACACTCGGCTCTCTACGAGTGGGTTGGGCTCGACTATCCTGGCCGTGGTATTTCGTTCCACGCATTGTTGGCTACGGCGGGATGGTGTTCGTCATGTGGGTCGTCTTTAGGCGCCGCGGAGCGGACCACGCCGTCGCCTGGATCGCCCTGGCTGCCTTGTCGGTATTGGGCACGTCGGCATTCCTGACTGCGGCCACGATCGGTCACCACGTGGTCATCCCGTTGCTGGCATTGGCTGCGTCGATGCTGAGTGGCGGTGGTCCGCGTTCGCATAAGTGACAAGGTGGTTCTTGCCGGGATCCTCATGGCAATGCTGGCCTCCACCAGTCTCGGTGTCGCCGCCTTCGGGGGCGTCGCCATGGTGGCAACCTTCAGCGGACGGTTGGTCGCGGCTGGCCCGAGTCTCCTCATCGTGGGCGTTCCGTACGTCCTGTGGTACTCGGCCTTTCCACGCCAAGGAGGTGGAACACTGATCATCAGTATGGATCGCCTGCTGGCCATCCCTGGTGACGCAGCGGGCATGGTGAGTCCGGTGGTTGCCTCGGCTCTGGGCTTGTCAGGGAACCTGCCGTTGGGCTGCGGGCACAATTGCTCTGATCGGCGGTGCAGTGTGGTGGCTGCGTTCCCACAAGCTCGACGCCTTCGATTGGGTGTGGGCAGCAACCGACCCTGGTGTACATCACGATGGTCTCGGTTCTGCGTCTCTCGACGGGGAGGGGCGAACTCGACTCGAACAGGTACACCTACATCCTGACGCTGCTAGTCCTGGTAATCGTGGTTCCGAAACTCCGCCTGTACCGCGAAAGGAGCCCTATCGCTTGGCGATGGCATTGGTGATTGGCGGCTTCGTTGTGGTCGCCAACTTTGTCGCGCTCTGGGAATCATTCGAGGGTTGGAACGCCACCGCTGCCCACGTCCGGGCCCGCGTGGAAGCGGCGGGTGCGCTGATCGCCGCTGGAGTACCCACCGCCGAGACCGGTCGCATGGAGGTATGGCAGACCAGGGGTCTCCACGTGAGCGAGGTCAGGCGATATGTCTCCGACGGATGGAGTCCCCATCTCCCTGTTGATGAGGACGTGGTTTCCGAGGTCCTCGGCTACATCACGTTCCGCTTCAACAGCGCAAACTCCAGCGACCTGGACTTGTGCGAGAAGATCATCGCGGGCTCGTCCCTGACCTTCGAGGCTGATCCAAAAGAACCACGGTTCGCACTATCAGGTGACGAGGTGCCCATCGAAGTCCTGTGGGACGGCGTGGATCACAAAGCAGTCCGTCATCTTGGCGTAGGCAAGCGATCCACCATTTGGTACCCACCGTTCGGCCCGGCGATCCTGACCATCGCCGTTGGCGACTCGGGAGACGTGAGGGTCTGCAGTCCGGTGTTGCACCGTCGGATCGCTGACGGGAGCCGTCGTCGGTTCCCGGGCCGGCCGCCCCCCGACACGAATCGCTTGATCCGGCATCCTGTAGCCTTGGTCGCCCGCGGAGGCTCGCCGCCATCGATGGTGAGCTGACGATCAACCCGGTCGGCCCTGTCACCGCCTTGGAGGCCTGTACGCCTCCAGGATCGGGGTGATCTGTGGCGACCGAATACCTCGAACCACCGGCCCTCGTCGACCGACCCGGCCATGAATCGGACCGATCCCGCTTCGCCTGGCCTGCCCCGGCGCCGTCACGGCGTGAGCTGGTCGTCGGCGGGATCCTGACGGCCGCCTCGATGGCCGTGGTCATGATGTGGAGCACCGATCGGTGGTACTGCATCGACGACTGGGACTTCCTGCTTCAGCCGTTCTCTCGACGACTCGGGCTCGCTCCTCGATCCCCACACCGGTCATCTGCAGTTTCCGGTCAGCCGTGGTCTACCAGATCGTATCCAGAGCAGGTCGGGTTCGATTACTGGCCGTGGTATCGTGGTTGCCCCGCGTCGTCGGCTAGCGGCGCATGACCTACGTGATGTGGGTCGTGTTGCGGCGGCGGGGAGCCGACCCGACCGTCTCGTGGATCGCACTGGGCGGTCTGTTGATCCTCGGGCTCGTCAGCCTTTCTCAACATCGCCACGATCGGACACCATGTCGTGTTCCCGGCGATCGCCCTCGCCGCCGTCATGTTCGTCGCCGGTGGTCCGCGGCTGGACCTGGGGAGATCAGGTCACTTTCGCCGTTCTCGCCCTGGTGATGGTGGTGAGCACGAGCATCGGGATCGCCGGGTGGCGGCCTTGGGGATCGTCGGTATTTGCCTGGGGCGATTCCGTACGGCGGTCCTACCGCTGGTCCCTGCCGCGGTGGCTTACCTGATGTGGCTGATCGCCAATCCCGGCGGTGGTACTTCGTCGTTGGGGCTGAGTGGGCTACTTGGCTGTGCCCGAGCACGATGTGGGAGATGGTGGCGCCCACCGTGGCCCGCACCCTTTCTCTCCCGTCTGAGCCTCGGGCCGGCCCTGGCCCTGCTCGTGGTCGGGGCTGCTGGTGGTTTGGACGTGCGCGGCCGGTTGGGGCCGTTCGAGGCGGTCTGGTTGCTAACGGCCGTCATCTGGATGACGATGACCATCGTGACGAGAGTGGTCCCCGGTCCGATCAGTCCGGCTGCTGCCCGCTATGGCTACGTGATCACCTGGCTCCTGGTACCCGGCGGTCGTGCCTCACTTGCGGCTGAGCAGAAACGTCGGGGTGCGGTGGGTGGCCATCGGCGCCGCCGTGTTGGTCGTCTCCGGGAACGTCGTCCAGTTCAAGACGGGGCTGGACTGGTGGGAGTCGGAGACCTCCGAGGTGCGGGGCCGGATTCAAGCGTCGCCATCCTGGCCGCCGCAGGGGAGCCGGCCGTCGAGGAGAGCAGCACTCTTTCGCCGACCGGGCGCCCGGACTCAAGATCCATGACCGTGGGCTGGGTGCGACAGTGTGTCCCAAAGCGAGGGCTGGGTGCCGGACCTCGCCGCGAGGCGGTCACTACGAGCAAGTGGCGAGAGGCGTCATGCGGATGGCGATCGAACCCGGGCTGCGGGGGACGTTGTGCCAACAGGTCGGAGGTGGGCGAGAGCCTCGGCGTCCGGACGACCGGGTACCCGACGATCGGGCTCCGGGTCGGGGCCCGTACCGACGTGGACATCTCGTACGTCGACCGCTACGGCTCGGGGAGCGCAGTGTCGAGCTCACCGAAGACCACGTCATCAGCTACCCGGAAGATGCCAGCGCCTTGGTGGTGTTCCGGGTCACCGACGGCGCGCCGCTGCGGGTCTGCCGGCCGGGCGAAGCCTGAGGGAGGTGGACGGACGCATGCATGGTTCGGGCGACTCGACGGCGACCGGTGATGTGACCGCACCGTCCAGGCTCGCACCCGCAACCCGAGGCGGTTCTCCTGGCCGGCCCCAACGCCGTCGGGTCGGGACCTGCTGATCGCTGCCGCCGCCACCGTGGTGTCGATGGTGGTCACCATGCTGGGCAGCACCAACGGTTGGTTCTTCGGTGATGCCTGGGACTTCTTGGTCAACCGTGACCTGGCCGATCTCACCACGCTGGCGAGGCCCCATGCCGGCCATCTCCAATTCCCTGTTGCCCTCGTTTACCAGTTCATCTACGAACAGGTCGGTCTCGACTACTGGCCGTGGTTCCTGCTGCCTCGCGTGATGGGGTACGGGGCGATGGTCTACGTGCTCTGGCTGGTGATCCGGAGACGTGGCGCCGACCCGACAGTGGCCTGGATCACCCTGGCCGTGCTGCTGTTCTACGGGTCGTCGACCTTCCTGACCACCGCCACGATCGGCCATCACCTCGTGGTACCTGCGGTCGCCCTTGCCGCCGCCATGTACGCCGCCGGCGGGCCCCGATGGGTGTGGAGCGACCAGCTCGTCTTCGCCGGCCTCATCCTGGTGTTGGTGGTGAGCACCAGCTCGGGCATCGCCGGCGCCGGCCGCGCTGGGGATCGTCGGCCTGTGCCTCGGCCGGTTCTGGCGGGTGGCCCCCGGGTTCGTCCCTGCCGCCGTCGTCTACCTTGGCTGGCTGGCGACGACAGAGGGCACCGGTGCAACGTCGTCCTCGATCGACCTCGACTCGCTTCTCGCCGTTCCCACCAACCTCTGGGAATGATGTCACCGGCGGTCGCCCGGACGCTCGCCTTCCCCGCTGAGTACGGGCCCGTTCTCGTCGTGGTGCTCGCCGGCGCCCTGCTGGTGTGGACCTTCCGGCGAAGGCTCGGAGCTTTCGAGGCGGTGTGGGTGGTGATGGCGGTGGTGTGGATGACGATGGCCATCGTGATCCGGGTCGAGTCCGGGACCATCGCCATCGGAGCCACTCGTTACGGGTACCTCCTGTCGCTGTTCCTCGTTCCCGCGGTGGTGCCCCACATCCGGCTCGGTGGCCGCGCCACGGTGCGGCGGCTGGCGGTCGCCGCCGTCGTCGTCGTGGTCGTCGCCGGCAACGCCGTCAGCTTCGGCAACGGCCTGGCGTTCTGGGAGGACCTGTCCGCCGAAGTTCGGGATCGCACCCACGCCGTCGGTCTGTTGGTGGCGGCGGGGGAGCCCGCCCTCGACGACAACACGCTCTTCCCGCCACCCAATCCGCCGGGCGCTGACAGCATCCGGGTCAGTGACGGTGAGGGCGCTGCTGGCCGAGGGATGGGAGCCGGAACCGTCGCAGGCAGGTGTCACCGAGCAACTGGCACGGGGCCTGATGCGGATGTCGGTGCTGACCGGGCCTGCCGGCCACTCGTGCCAGCGCGTGGCCAAGGGCGACACCCTCAGCATCCGGACGGCGGACTACCCCTCGATCGCCCTCGGGGTCACCGGCTCCCACAACCGTCGACATCTCGTACATCGACCGCTACGGGGCGGGCGATCGGACCGTCGAGTTGACCGGCGACCACGTGCTCACCTACCCGGAGGACGCCAGCGCCCTGGTGCTGCTCCGGGTCACCAGCGGCGGCCCGTTGGCGGTGTGCCAGCCCAGTGCCGAGGTCGTCGACGGCTCGGCCGTCGGTCCCGAGCACGCAGTCTGGCGGCGACGCTGGTGAGTCGTGATCGCCACCGGGCTGCGACCGACGCCCGTCCGAGCACGAATGCGCAGACTCCTCACGGCGCACCCCGTCGGCGCGGCAGGTAACCTCTGCGTCCCCCCGGACGAGGAATGACGACCGCACTTCCCCTGCCCAAGCTGTACGACGACACCGTCGACGCCGTCGACCGTGCCGATCGGCACATCCGGCTCACTCTGGCAAACTCGGAGAGCCCGGCGGTGACCTGTTCCATGCAACTCGGCGGCCTCGTGCTGCTCCACCTGCTGGTGGCGCACGACCCTGATATCGACGTCATCTTCGTCGACACCGGGTACCACTTCCCGGAGACGATCGAGTTCCTCGACATGCTGGTCGACCGGTGGGACCTCAACCTCACGGTCACCTCGCCTCCCACGTCGGTGGCCGAGCACGAGGCGGAATACGGCAAGCAGCACGCCCTCGACCCGGCGCGTTGTTGTGAGCTGCGCAAGGTGTGGCCTGCCGACGAGGCGCTGTCCCGCCACGACTTGTGGTTCACCGCGGTCCGGACCGAACAGGCCGGGAGCCGACGCCACCTGGAGCTGACCGAGGTCCATCAGCTGCTCACCGGCCAGTTGATCAACAAGGCCAACCCGTTGCGCGACTGGGCATGGATCAACGTCGAGACCTATGCCGCCGAGAACGACATTCCCCGGCACCCCCTCTACGAGAGGGGCTACACCTCGATCGGTTGCGCCCCGTGCACGGTGCCGACCTTCGGCCTCGGCGACGACCGCTCCGGGCGATGGGCCGATGTCCAGGGCAGGACCGAGTGCGGGCTGCACGTCGGCCGCTCCCACCGGACCAACTAGAAGCCACTCAGTCCACGGTCCTCCGCACGACGTACCGGGGTGCTCCGGTGACCTCGGTGACGATGCGCACCACGTACTCGCCGAGCAACCCGATCGTGGCCAGCATCGTGCCCCCGAAGAACACCACGAGGATCGTCAGCGTGGTGAACCCGGGGACCGTGATGTTGCCGGCGAGCGAGCGCACCAGGTAGTACACCCCGAGAACCGCCGATCCCGCCGCGATCACCAAGCCCGCCAGGCTGACCAGCCGCAATGGGGCGGTAGACGTGTTGACCACGTTGTCGACCAGGGTTCCCACCAGGCGGCCGAGCCGCCACCCGGACGAACCCGATGGACGGGGCTCGTGGGCCACCGGGACGTTGGCGATTCGCCGCGTCGACTGCAGGATGAGCGGACCGATGATCGGCTTCACCGTGCGATGCTGCAACAGGGCGTCGACCACGGGGCGGCGCAAGGCCCGGAAGCTGGTCAGCTCGAGGTCCCGGGGCTTCCCGTAGAGCCTGGCATTGAGCGCGGCGTGCATCCTGGACCCGAGATTGCGGAACCACGAATGCCGCTTCCGCCCGTAGGACACCGATGACCACCTCGAGGCCGGGATCGGCATCGAGGGCGTGGAGCAGCTTGTCGATCTCCTCGGGTGGATTCTGGAGGTCGTCGTCGAGCGTGACCACCACCTTGCCACGGGCCGCTTCGAACCCGCACAGCGTCGACCGGAACTGGCCGACATTGCCCAACAGGTCGATGCCTCTCACCTCGGCATGCTCGACGCTCAGCTGCTCGATGGCAGGCCACGTGGTGGTGTCCGGTGAGGCGTCGTTGACGAGGATGATCTCATGCGAGCGTCCCGTCCCAGCCATGGTGGCGAGGATCCGGGCGACGAGCTCCGGCAGCCATTCCCCGCTGCGGTAGCAGGGAACCACGATCGAGACCTCGACGCTCTCGGCGGTCTCCGGGGGCGTCACCGGCGTCAGGTCCGGCTGCGGGACGGGCTGGCTCACCGCCGGATTGTACGACCAGGGTCCGCGAATTCGAGGTCCTGAGGGTCGCTTCGACCGGTGATCGCCTGATGTGCGGACGTTCCCATGCCGAGGCACCGCTGGGCCGCGCCGTACGATCCGTGCGATGCCACCGATCCCCGCACCGCCCAGCCCTACGGCGGGCATGATCACCGAGCGCTTCGACGTCGTCGTGGTCGGAGCGGGCGCTGCCGGGATCATGGCCGCCGCCCACGCCGCCACCTCACCTGGAATGCCTCACACCCTCCTGGTCACCGACGGGCCGCTGGGTCGCGCCAACACGGTGATGGCGCAGGGGGGCATTCAGGTGCCGTTCCCGAGCGCGGAGTCCCAGCCAGGCGATGCTGGACGACATGACCCGCTCTGCCCGGGTGGCGGTCGATCTCACGCGGGTGAGCCGCTTCATCGACGCCATCCCGGAGACGGTGTCCCAGCTCGAGGCGTGGGGACTGGCGCTCGACCGCGACGAGAGCGGCGCCCTGGTGCGGCGGCGCGCCGGCGGGTTGAGCGAGCCCCGAATCGTATCGACCGGTGGCGGGCTGGGGCCGCAGCTCATGGCCGCCCTGCGCCGCGGGCTGGAGGAGAGCGGCGCCGAGCTGAGGACCGGCACCCGGGTGGTCGGGATCAAGCCGGGGGCGGAGGGGATCGCCCTGGACGTCGTCAGCGCAGACGGCGCCGGTCGCGTCATCGGAAGGGCCGTCGTGGTCAGCACCGGCGGCCGGAGCCACGCCGTCGCCGCCGGCCGCGGGGAGCGGTCGACGAACCCGGCCAACGGCAACGCAGCCATGGCGGCCCTGGTGCGTGACCTTGGCGTGGACGAGGTGCCCGGCGACTACTTCCAATACCAGCCGTTCGGTGTGGTCGACGCACCCGGCCCTTTCGCCCGCTGCGTCCCCGAGAGCGTCGTCACCTTCGAGCCGAGCCTGCTCGACCGTCACGGCGGCGATGTGGGCGGCGTAGGCGAGGACCGACTCGACCTGACCGCCCGTATGTTCGCCGTCGCCGACGCCGGGGATGCTGTCGACGCCATGGACGGTCCCGGCGTCTGGCTCGCCCTCGGCGGCCCGGAGCCGAGGCCCTTCTCGCCGCCTTCCCCAAGCTGGCGCGATCCCTGCAGAGGCACGGCCTCGTCGATCGCCTCTTGGGGGAGGGGCGCATCCTCGTCTGGCCCTACCTCCACTATCAGACAGGTGGTTTCATCACCGACTCAGACGGCGCCACTCTCATCCCGGGGCTCTACCTGGCCGGAGAGATGGTGGGCGGGCTGCATGGGCGCAATCGCTTGATGGGCAACGGGATCACCGACTCCCTCGTCCATGGACGGATCGTCGGCCAGGCGGCGGCAAAGGGCGGCGGCCGGTAGTCGCCAGGTCGGATCCGTTCACTCCGCGTCGTTGACGATGGCCGGGTCGGGCCAGAAGAGCATCTCCTCGCCGTGATCGCTGGTCATCGACAGCCGTCCGTACGCCTCCCTCGCACGGCCCATCATCTCGGCCCGGGTGACGCCGGTGGCGATGAAGTACCCCAGCCTCCCCAACGAGTTGGTGATCGGCGGTTGGGTGTAGCCGGCGCCGATGTAGAACCCGCCTTCAGCGACCAGACCCTCGTCGATGATCTCGGGGAACCCGGCGACACCGCCGACCACACCGGGGGCGGCGATCAGGAAGTTGACCAGGGCGTGGAGCGGTTGCGGCGATCGGCCGTAGTCGTAGTCCACCGGCTCGCCGTCGCCCGTCAGGGCCAGGTCGATGAGCCTGTCGACCACGTCGACCCCGGTGGCGATCGGGGTCAGCCCGACCTCGTGGCCGCCGCCCACCCGGGCGCCTCCCTCGATGGTGACCGCGTCGCCGCCGTTCGACGATCATCTGCACGTACAGCGGGCCTTCCCGCATCTCATAGGCACGGGTGATGGCGGCGATCTGGCGCTCGATCTCGGGAAGAGCGTCGACCGCGGCGAGGCTGGGGAACACGTGCTGGAAGGCGACACCGACCGTCGGGGGCGGGTTGATGGTGATGCGGTCGGCCACCATCAGGATGTGCGGGACACCGCCGGAGACCCAGGCGCTGACGGTCACCTCGGGACCGGTAACCCACTCGTCGACGATGGCGCGTCCCGTGCGCGACTCGGCGATGGCGTCTGCCACCGCCGATGCCAGCCCGGAGCGCTGATCGACGCGCACCGTGGCCCGCTGTCCCTGCGAGTCGGCGGGCTTGACCACCACCGGCAGCGCCAGCTGCCGGGTGGCGAACGGTGTTTCGGCGACGTCGGAGAGCTCGACGAATCGGGGCCGGGGCACGTCGTGAGCGGCGTAGGCGGCTGCCATCACCGACTTGTCGGTGGCGCGGAGGGCGTTCTGCGGCGTGACGTAGCAGGGCAGCCCAAGTGTCTCGGCCACCGTCGCCATCGTCAGCACCGTCTGGTCGGTTCCCAGGGTCACCACTCCGTCGACCCGGTAGCGCTCTGCCAGCTCGATGTTGGCGGGGATGTCGAGGGCGTCGGCCAGCTCGGGGTGGGAGGCGTGAGCCTTACCCGGCGCGTCGGGGAAGTAGTCGACGGCGACGACGGCGACGCCGCGCGCCTCGGCGCGGCGAATCAGGGTCTCCTGGTGCCTGCCTGCCCCGAGGACGAGGAGCCTGCGGCCGGCGAGGTCAATCGCCTCCGTCATCGCCGCCGTGCACATCGACGAGGGTGTCGGCGCGCAGCCCGAGACGGAGCGTCTCCACCGGGATGACGTCGGACAGGGCGATGTTGGCCAGGTTGACGGTCGGCCCATGGGTTTGGAGGAGCCACACCTGCTGGGCCTTCTGCGGCGCCTCGAAGACCAGCCGCTCCAGGGGGATGCCCGACTCGATGATCTCGTCGACGAGGCCCATGCGGATCTCACCGGTCTGGCGGTAGAGCCCGGCGGTGCCGCTCTCCCTGCCCTCCAGGATGACGTAGTCGGCGCCGGCCTCGAGCTCGGCGCGGATCGCCCGCACCCATCGCGCCGGGGAGACGATGGCAGCGGCGTCCTTGCTTCCCACCTCGGAGAGGACGGTGAAGCGTGCAGCCAGTCTTCTCGATGAGCTCCAGCTTGTCGTCGCCCCGGAACTCGACGGCGCCGTCGGAGATCTCGATGGTGGTCACCCCTTGGTCGGCCACCCAGTCGGCGTACTCGAGGTGGCGGCCCTGCAGGTAGGCGAGCTCGAACAGCGTCCCCCCGAAACAGACGTCGACCTGGTGACGCCGGTACGCCTCGATCTTGGCGGCCAGGTCGGCGGTCACCAGGCTGGTGCCCCATCCGAGCTTGGCCAGGTCGACCAGGTCTCCGGACACCGCCAGCTGGTCCTCGATGGAGCCGACGCCCAACCCGGTGTCGATGGCGTGGGTGCGACCGATCGTCCTCGGCTTCGCCGGCCGGGCGGGCAGGTGGACGGGCAGGCTCACTTGTCGACTCCCTCGGCTCGGGTGCGGATCTCGGCGACGAAGGTCTCGGGGAACGAGCGGAGCGGGTTCCCGTCGACGGCGGCGCGGTGCCGGGAGAGGCGGTCGCCGAGGTCGGCGAGCATACCGGCCATGGCGGCGTCGCCCGCTCCACCGATGCCACGGCGCAGCGGCCACCAGGTGCTCCGGGGCGCGGTTCCTCTCGAACTCGGCGTCGTCGAAGTCGCCGAGGGCCTCGTCGAGATCCGAGGCGGCGCGGCGCACCGAGTCCGGGGTGACGGGGACGCCCCCTGCCTCGATGGCTCGTCTCACCGCCAGGCCGACGATGCGGTGGAGGGTGCGGTTGTCTGCTCCGGTGGCGACCGCGAGGAAGTCGCAGAGGTCGGTGGCGTACAGGTAGCCCGAGTTGGCGGCGGCATGCATCCGCTCCACGGAGAACACGGCGCGGTCGAGTACTCCGGCGAACAGGTCCACCGACCCTGCGGCGTGGTCGAGGGCGGCGGGGACGTCGACATAGGCGTAGTAGCGGTTGTCGGGTTGCCCGGTCGGCGTGAGGTTCGAGGCGAGCACCCCCACCCAGCGGCCCAACTCGTGGCGGGCTTCGCCTCGCAGGTGGGCAAGCGAGTACGGGTTCTTCTTCTGCGGCATCACCACGCTGGTCCGGCTGTCGGCGTCGTCGAGCTCGACGAAGCCGAACTCGGCGGTGGCCCAAACCTGGAGGTCCTCGGCGAAACGGTCGACATTGGTGAGGGTGGTCATCACCACGGAGAGGGTCTCGGTGGCGAGATCGGGGGCCCACATGGCGTCCCTGGTGTGCTCGACGACCCCGTCGAACCCGAGGAGCTCGGCGAGGCGCGCACGGTCGATGCCGAACCGGCTCCCGTTGACGCTTCCCGAGCCGGCAGGGCTTCGGTTCACCAGGGCGAGCGCACGGGCGGCCCGTTGCAGGTCGCGCTCGACAGGGAAGGCGAAGCCGAGGAGGTAATGCGCCAACGTGGTCGGCTGGGCCTGTTGCAGGTAGGTGTAATCGGGCATGATCGTCGCCCGGTGCTCGGCGACCCGCTGCAGCAACACGTCGGCGAAGCCGATCAGGCTCTCGATCAGCCGGAGCAGGCGGGTGCGAACGGCGAGTTGCCAAGCGATGGTGGTCGCCTCGCGGCGAGCCCTACCCAGGTGGACGAGGCCGGCGTCGTCGCCGAGCAGCCGGGCCAGGTGGGCGTCGCGGTTGTTGTAGAGGTCTCCGACGGCGGGGTCGAGGACCAGCCCGGGTGGCACCGGGTGGAGATCCAGCAGGGCGCCGAGCGAGCCGGAGCCCGCGATCCGCATCGACGGCGCCGGCTTCGACCAGGGCGGTGAGGTGGCCGAGGTCGGCGTAGCTGAGCCCTTCGAGCAGGTACGGGGCGGCAGCCAGTTCCTGGGCGAAGGCCGTTTCGGCCAATGCGCTGCTCGGCCCGACTGCCAACCTGGCACCGACCCCGAGTGGCCCATCCGAAGTGGTGCCGGCAGGGAGCGCGACGTCTTCGGTCACCTCGGGCCGGGCAGGCTCATGCCTCGAGCGCCCCGACCAGCGTCTCCACCACCCGTTCGATCTGGCCGGCGTCGAGCCCGTTGTGGAAGGGGAGGCGCAGCAGACGGGAGGAGATGTCGTCGGTCACCGGGCAGTCGGTGTCGCGGGCGGCGAATCGCCTCCCGCCGACCGACGAGTGGAGCGGCACGTAGTGGAAGGTGGCCTGCACGCCATTCTGGGACATGGTGGAAAGTACGCGGCTCCCTCGTCGCCGCGTCGGGAAGGAGGACGTAGTACATGTGGAACGCCGAGCGGCGGTCGGGCGGGACGACCGGGAGGCGCAGCCCCAACCGCTCCGCCACCGGCTCGAGCAACGCCTGGTAGGCGTCGTGCACGGCGCGGCGCTTGGCCAGGATCGTCTCCCGCCGCTCCAGCTGGCCGAGCAGGTAGGCGGCGAGCAGATCCGGCAACCCGAACGATGCTCCGGTGTCGACCCACGAGTACTTGTCGACCTCACCCAGCATGAACGCCCGCCGGTTGGTCCCCTTGTCGTACAACACGTGTGCTCGGTCGATGTCGCTGTTGCGGTTGACGACCAGGGCACCGCCCTCACCGCACACGAAGTTCTTGGTCTCGTGGAAGCTCAGCGACGAGAACCGGCCGAAGCTGCCCAGCGGCATGCCCTGGTACGAGCCGAACAACCCGTGCGCGTTGTCCTCGACCACGTCCACCCGTTCGTGGCCGCTGATGGCGGCGCGGACCCCGGCGACGTCGCAGCCAACGCCGGCGTAGTGGACCGGGACCACGGCGCGCACCGAGTCGTCCATCAGTTCGGCCACGTGCGCCGGGTCGATCCCGAGGGTTTCGCCCTCGATGTCGGCGAAGACGATGCGGGCGCCGGCCCTCACGAACGCCAATGCCGAGGACACGAAGGTGAACGACGGGACGATCACCGTGTCGCCCGGCTCCAGGTCGAGCAGCAGCGCCGCCATCTCCAGGGCGCTGGTGCACGACGTGGTGAGCAGCACGTCGGCGGCGCCGTGTGCCTCGGTGAGGGTGTCGACCACCTTCTGGCTGAACATGCCCGAGGCCGCGGTGTGCCCGCTGGCCACCGCGTCGCGCATGTACTCGATCTCGCGGCCCTCGATAGTGGGCTTGTTGAAGGGGATGCGGTCCAAGGTTGGCTCCGGGGGGACAGGACGCCGCGAGGCTAGTACGCCCACGACCGCGAAAACGTGGGATCGCTTTCATGGATGTCTTGGTGACCGTTGCGACGTCCCGGAACGCCACTCTCGCTCGCCACCGCGCCGGATCGATGAGCTCGCATCGATCAGTCAGGGACGGGGGTCGGGCAGTCGCCGGGGGCGAAGTACCGCTCGCACTCGGCCTCGGTGAACCCGCGCTGGACCCGTGCTTCGGCGAGGGCGACGAGGTCGGCGATGTCGACGAGGAAGCGCCGGATCACACCGTCGGCGTCGGGGTAGTAGATGGCAGACCCGTCCGGGAGGGCGAGGAGGGCCGCGGGGCCCTCGGGTCGGTGGCGACCTCGGCGAGGAGCCGCCCGGACGCGGTGTCCCATTGCCGGATCTCGGTCCCGCCGCCAGATGTGATGAAGGTGTCGCCCAGGGGGACGGTCTGGTGGTTGGGGCCGGTGGTCCGGTCCTCGCAGACGGTGGCCGCCTCGTCGGCGGGGACGCCCTCGCAGGATGGCCTCGACGTCGAAGATGACCGCCTGGCCCGTCTGCGCCGCCAGCGTCGCCTGGGTCCCGTCGGGTGACAGGCGTCACACGTGATCCCCCGAAGGTCGTCGAAGGCCCAGCTGGTGAGCAGCTCGCCAGTCGATACCCTGCGGAACTCCACCTCGCCGTCTGGGTGTCATTTTCGTCGGGGAAGGTGTGGAACACCAGGAGGTCCTCGGCGATGGTCCCGGGCTCCCGAGGGCGGCGTGGGCGATGAACCCCGGGGTCTCGATGGCGCCGACCAACTCCCCGGTGCGGAGGTCGACGATCCCGCGGCGAGCCTGATCCGCCACAGCCTCCTGCGACTCGTCGTGACAGAGGGCGCCACGACGAGGGCCAGAAGGCGGACCGCGTCGACGGCCTTGACCAACTCGCACGGCCGCAAGGTGGCGATGGTGTCCCCGGTGGCGACGTCGACGACGAACGCCACACCGGTCGTCGAGGGAGTACCCGGCGACGAGGGCACCGTCCGGGGAGACGACGGGACCGGCGAAGTTGGACGCTCCAGAATCGGGCGACCGGTCGGCTGGCGCCGGTGCTCAGGTCGATCGAAGCCGCCGTCACCTCCTCCGGGCCGCTGAGCAGGAGTGCGGTGATCGTGTCTCCGGCACCTGGCTCCGAGTCGAACCACAACGTCCCCTCCGTCCGGAGGTTGCCGAGCTCGGCGACACCCTCCGGCGCCATGTTCCACACCATGGCGCCACCTTGGCCCGCGGTCACCAGCAGGTCGTCGGACACGTAGCCGAGCGGAGATGCCACCGGAGCCGTGCCCGCCGAGCGCGATGCTCCGCCCCGACTCGAGATCGAGGACGGTGACGGCGTCGGTGTTCCCGCCGATCGCCACCGATCGACTGTCGGGTGAGAACAGCGCATTGATGGGCGCCACGTGCGGGAACGTCGCCGGAGGGGCATCCGAGTCGAGGCGGAGCACGTGGAACTCTCGGCCGTCCTGGTCGGGGAACACGAGCGAACGGCCGTCCGGCGAGAACTCGAACAGGGTGTCGTCTGCCGGTGGCACCAGCGTTCTCTCCACGATGCCCGAGTCGACGTCGACGAACTCGATGACGCCGTCGCGCTCGACAGCCAGCGTGCGCTCCCCGGGCACGAAGCTGGCGCCGTCGCGCCTGCGAGGGCATCGGCGAGTGTCGGCGGCGGCATCCCGGTGTCGATGTCCCAGATCTCGATGGTCCCGGTCGAGGGCCCGATGTCGGCTACCAGGAACTGACCGTCACTGCTCCAGTCGATCCGGGCCGAGTCGCCGTCGACGGGCACGTCACCGGCGAGCTCGGCGACCGGCTCGAGCGTGGTCGCGTCGACGAGCAGGCGACGACACCCTCGGTGTCATCGTCGGTGTCCTCGGTGCCATCTTCCTCGGTGTCACCGAGCACCATGGCGGCGATAGTCGACCCGTCGGGGCTGTAGGCGAGGTCGTAGATCGGATGAGCCAGCTGACGCTCGATGACCCGGCGACCGGACTCGACTTCGTAGATCACCAACATCCGACGGTCGTCGTAATCGACCGTCGCCAGGTGCTTCCCGTCGGGGCTCACGTCAGCCGCCCAGCGGCTGTTGGGGATGATCCGCTCCAACCGGGACGCCTGGACGGTCGTGTGGAGCGCCGACACCACCTCGGCAGGAGGCACGTCGGACACCTCTAACGAGGTGCGATAGGCCTCGAGTGCCAGCAGGATGGCCAGGTCGGCATCGTCGTCGACGGCGGCCAGCGCCTGGGTCGCCAGCTCGCCGGTGCGGTTCTCCAGCGCCCTGCGCTCGGCATCCCGACCTCGGGCGACGGCGGCGAGGGCGAGCACCGAGACGATGACGAGGGCGGCGGTGAGGCCGGTGACGACCAGGCGGCGGGCGTTGCGCCGGCGCCTTCGCTGGGCGTCGGCGTTGCGCCGGGAGTCGGCGAGGAAGTCCTGCTCGGTCCCCGTCAGCTCCAGCGCACCGGTGGACGACCAGTCCTCGGCCTGTTCGAGGCGGGCGCCGGCGAGCAGGTAGCTGGGCTCCCGCCCGGCCTCGTCCCACTCGCGGGCGGCGGAGTCGATGCGGCGGCGGATCAGCAGGTCGCCGCGGGCGTCGTCGATCCAGCCGGCGAGCCGCTCCCACTCCCTCAGGATGGCTTCATGGGCAACCTCGACGGTCGGCCCTCGGGAGGTCGTGTCCCGGTCGAAGGTCAACAGCCGGCGGGGCCGAAGGCGTCGAGCACGGCGGCGACCTCGCGCGGGCCGCAGGAGAGCTGGTCGAGCTCGCTGCGGCGCACCCGGCGCCGGGTGTCCTCGGTGTCCTCGTCGACGGTGACCAGCCGGATGAACACGTCCCGCGCCGCCGCCTGCGCCGCCGGGGAGAGCCCCCGGAAGACCTCCTCGGCGCGCCGGCCGATGGAACCGGCCAGCCCGCCGTCTGCCCGGTACCGGGCGAGGGTCAGCCGGTCCTGGTCCCGGTGCTCGAACAGCTCGGCCAGCGTGTACTCGAGCAGCGGCAGGCCACCCGGCTCGCCGGCCGCCTCCTCGGCCATCGCCGTCACGACGTCGTCGTCGACGGCGACACCGACCTGGTCGGCGGGACGGCGCACTGCGTCGGCGAGCTCGGAGACGCTCATCGCCTGCACCGGCACGATGCGGTGCCGCACCGCGGCGCCGAAGCCCGGCATCCTCGAGCGGCTTGTCGAAGAAGTCGGCGCGAAGGGTGGCGACCACCTTGAGGTTCACCGGGTCCGATCCGGTCGCGCTGACGATCATGTCGAGGAACGACCGGCGCTCCTCGTCGGAGGGGACGTGGGTGTAGAGCTCCTCGAACTGGTCGATCACCAGCACCACCGTCGCTCCGTCCGCCAGCCTGCCCACTGCGTCGTCCAGCGACAGCCGACCGGAACGGAGTCCCTCGATCAGGCCGGACGGCTGCCGGGTGGAGACCCGGGCGAGGGCGGCGGCGAGCTCGTCGAACGGGCTGACCCCAGGGAACATGTCGGTGACCAGCCATTGCTCCGAGCCGGGGAGGGCGCCCGGACCTGAGGCGGGGGACCAGTCCGGCCCGCACCACCGACGACTTCCCGATCCCGGAGGGCCCCACCACCACGGTGAGGCCGCCCGACCCCACCCGCTCCACCAGCTCGTCGACCAGCGTGTCCCTCCCGAAGAAGTCGGCGGCGTCGGCCTCGGTGAAGGCGCCCAGCCCCTTGTACGGGTTCCGGGCATCGGTGAGCGCGGGGAGCGCGGTGACGCCACGGCCCGCAGCCGCCGCCAGCTCGTCGACGATGTCACGAACCGAGCCGGGCCGGTCCCGCGGATCGGGGGCGACGGCGGCGGCGATGACGTCCGCCAGCGATCCGCCGATGTGCACGGGCGCCGCCGTTGCCGGGCCTGGCGCCGTCGAGGAGATCGGCGACGATCATCCCCATCGAGTACACGTCGGCGGTCACCGTCGGGGCCCGCGGTCGCCGCCTCGGGAGCGGAGTAGCGGCCGGTGCGTGGCGGCACGATCCCGGCGGTCATCGAGGCCAGGCCCAGCCCGGTGAGGAACGGTGTGTCCGGGGCGTCGAACACCACCGCCGCCGGCGTCAGGTCGCCGTGGACGACCCCGTGGTCGTGGGCATGGGCGAGCGCCGCCCCGACGCGTTCCACCAGCGGGACGACGACGTCGAGATCGACCGGTGACACGCCCACGCCGGCGAGGCTGTGCACGGTGAGCCGCGGCGACACCATCACGGCACGCTCGGGGTCGCGCCAGTAGTCGAGGACGGGGAAGATGTGGGGGTGCTCGAGCAGCGCCAGCCGCTGCGCCTCCGCCTCGAACCGCCTGATGAACCGGCGGTCGGACACGATGTCATGGCGGAAGGAGCGCAGCGTGACCTCCCGCCCCACCGAGTGCTGGTAGGCCCGATAGAGCACGCACATCTCGTCCTCGCCGAGCTCTTCGCGGACCTCGTAACCGGCGATGGCCGGGTGGCCGCCCGGCACCGGGGGCGGGAGCCGGTCGAGGACCAGCGCAGGGAACTCCTCGACCAGGCCGTTGCCCACCGCCTGGTAGATCATCAGCGGCTCGTCGACGCCACGCAGCTGGTGGCGACCCAGCGACTTCACGCTCCAGCCCGTGGTCCCGCTCGCATCCAGCGCCGCCTGTGCCTGCTGGGAGAGCACCACCTGCCCCGGGTGCGACATCGCCACCAGCCGAGCGGACCGGGCCACCGGCGGGCCGGTGACCTCCCCGTGCCGGCTCTCCACGTCTCCGAAGTCGACGGCCACCTTGACGTCGTCGCCGGCCACCGATCGGGCCAGGTCGAGGGCGGCGGCGATGTCGGGCACGGCCACGTACACCGCGGTGCCACGCACCCCGAACACCAACCCGCCGCTCTCGGCGAGGTGGCGATCCACGGTGGCGTCGCGGGCGGCGAGAGCCTGGTCCCGCACCGATGGATCGGCGTCGGCCAGGGCATCGGCCAGGTCGGCCACCAGCACGGCTCGCCGCTCGATGACCGGTCCCAGCCCGACGTCGAGAGCAGGGTCATGGCTGAGGATCTGGTCCTCGAGCTGGCGGAGCTCCGGCCCGGGATCCACCCCGAGCTCCTCGCCCAGGAACTGCCGAGCCGCGGTGAGGCCCGCAGGGCGTCGGCCTGCCGGCCCGACCGGTACAGGGCCAGCATCAGTTGCGCCCGGAACCTCTCGTGGAAGGGGTACTCGGCGACCAGCGCCTGCAGCTCGCCGACGAGTCCGTTGTGCAGCCCGAGCGCCAGGTCGGCGTCGATGCGCGCCTGGAGTGCCGCCACCCGCAGCTCGCTGAGCCGGGAGATCTCGGCGGCGATCAGCGGGCCGCCGTCGATGTCGGCGTACGGGTGGCCCCGCCACAGGTCCAGCGCCTGGCGCAGCAGGCGGGAGGCGGTGGCCGGGTCGTCGGGCAGGCCGGCGGCGCCATCGCGGTACTGGGACTCGAAGCGGCCGGCGTCGGTCTCGTCGGCCGCCACCGTCAACACGTAGCCGTCACCCTGCCTGGTGAGGCGGTCGCCGAGGTCGTGGCGAAGGTTCGAGACGTAGGTGTGGATGGTCCGTCGCGTAGCGGGTGCCGCCTCGTCGCCGTACAGCCCGGTGACCAGGGCGTCGGTGCTGACCCGCTTCGACCCGGAGGCGATGAGCAGGGCGAGCACGGCCTTCTGCTTGGGGCCGCCCAGGACCAGCGACCGCCCGTCGGCGTCGACCTCGATCGGACCGAGCACACGGAAGTCCACCACCGAAACATACGCCGTTGGTTCCAGCAAATGGGTGCTCTCCACGTCGGGATCCTGCCCGGCTGGCCGTCAAGAGATTGTGAAAGTCCGACAGTCCGCGGCCTGGCGGCATCGGCGCGTCGGAACTTGCGCCGGGCAAGGGCCCGAATCGTGGCGTCCCGGCGCGTCCTTCACAGCTTCTTGACACATCCTGGCAGGCCGTTGACAGCGGGGCCGTACGTTCGGGCCATGGCAACCCACCGATCCGATAGGAGCCTGCCATGAGCAACCACGTCGACGTTCCGGCAAGCGGAGCGACCCCGGCACCGGAATGGACCCGTTCCACCTCTGGCGCCTCGATCCGCCGCGTGATGGTGACCAGTGTGGTGACCGTGTTGGTCGCCGCCGCCGTCACCGCCACCAGCGTCTACCTCATCGCCGATGAGGCACCGACCACCGGCGTGTTCCGCGACCCGGACTACGCGGCAGCCCAGGCTGCCGAGCAGCAGCTGGTCGACGGAATCGATCCCGCAACCGACCTGGCCGACATCCTCAGGTTCGGCGCCGCCGGTGCGGCGTCGGCGAGCCGAGGCCGCCGAGCAGCAGCTGGTCGACGGAATCGATCCGGCAACCAACCTGGCGGACATCCTCAGGTTCGGGACGGCGTCGGTGCGGTGTCGGCCAGTGATGACCGCCTACCTGGCGCAGATGGCCTACGCCATCGATCCTGCCACCAGCGTGCCGGAAGCCCTCGGGCTCGGGACCGTCCGTGCTCAGGACGACTCCCCAGCCATCGAGGAGCTGGTCCGGGGGATCGACCCATCGATGGACGTGCGGGCCGCTCTCGGGTTGAGCGTTCCCGAAGGGGACGTCGACCAGGGGCCCTCGTTCTCGAGCGGGCACAACGTGCGCTGACATCGAGCAAGCCGGGAGGACGGCGAGGGTGCGGCTTCGGCCGCACCCTCGGCGCGTCCTGCTATCCGCCTCGTTGCCGGGGCTGCTCTTGACAATCCCTTGGCAGGTCGGCCGTACGGTCGCCGTGCAGTGCCCGAAACGAGACCGACCTGATCTGCGCAGTGCACACAGACATGTGCGACCTCGCATCCGACCGGGTGGCAGGAGAGCGAATCGGGCGGTCGAGACAGGAGGATGGCATGACCACCGGACGAAGGCTGCTCCTGCTCGGAGTAGCCCTGATTGCGATAGCTACTACGCCGGCGGCGAGTGCGACGTCGCTGCTCGATGACCCGCAAGCCGTCGAGCTGGCTTCCGGCCTGGGGGGTGGCGCGGGGAGCACGTTGGGCCCCGACGGCGCGCTCTACGTGACGGAACGGCTTGGCGGCCGGATCTCGCGGGTCGATCCGACGACTGGGGAAGTGACGACGTTCGCCGGCGGTCTACCACCCGCGATCTTCGACAACGCCGGGACGATCGTCGGCGGGGCGATGGATCTGGCGTTCATCGGGAACACCGCATACGCGCTGGTCACCCTCGTCGGACCCGACCTCGGCGGCAGCGACGTGGTCGGCATCTATCGAGTGGACGGCCCGCATACCGTGCACCGTGATCGCCGACATCGGGGCATACTCGATGGCGAATCCACCGAGTTCGCCGTTCCTCGTCCCGACCGGGGTCCAGTACGCCATGCAACGCTACCGCGGCGGGTTCCTCGTCACCGATGGGCACCACAACCGGGTCCTGAGAGTCACCCTCGACGGTGAGATATTCGACGTGATCGCATTCGACAACATCGTGCCGACCGGGATCGAGGTGCGGGGCAACAAGGTCTACCTGGCGCAGGCGGGCCCTGTCCCTCATCTACCGGAGACGGGCAAGATCGTGTCATTCACACCACCCTCCGCAACGGCGACCTTCGTTGCCTCGGGCGCGCCGCTCCTCGTCGACGTGGAGTTCGGACCGGCGCGCAGGTTGTATGCCCTGTCGCAGGGCGACTTTCCCGTTGGGAACCCGGAGGGCACACCGGCGGCACCGGACACCGGTGCGTTGGTGAAGGCCAACCGTGACGGCACGTTCACCAGCGTCGTGGAAGGGCTCAACCAACCGACGTCGCTCGAGTTCATCGGCGACACGGCTTACGTCGTCACGCTCAATGGCTCGATCTGGAAGATCGAGGACGTTCCCGGATAGCTCGCCGCATCCACGCCCTCGGACCATGCTCAGCGGGTCTTGGTGACCTTGGAGATGGTCCGGGGGCGGTCGGGATCGAGGCCGCGGAGCAGGGTCAGGCGATGGGTGATCAGCTGTCCGCTGACGATGGCCACGAGTGGGCTGAGCCACTCGGGGGTCTCCGGGTAGCGGACGGTGCTCGGCGCCGACGGCCCGCGGGTGTTGTCGATGAGCAGAGCGCCTTCGCCCCGAGCTCGACCACCTGGTGCGTGGAGGTCGGCGATGTCGTCGGCCACCGCCCCGGTGGCGCTGACCAGGATCATCGGGAACCCCTGCTTCGACCAGTGCCAGCGGCCCGTGGCGGAAATCGGCAGAGGAGTAGGGGTGGGCGAGCAGCTGGGCCAGCTCCTGGAGCTTGAGCGCCAGCTCGAAGGCGGTGGCCAGGTGGTAGCCGCGCCCGACCACAGCCACCCGTTCGGCGTCGACCAGGAAGCGCAGGGCCGCCTCGTCGGGCGGGTCGGCCAGCGCCCCGGCGATGCGGTCGGGGAGGGCGGCCAGCTCGTCGTCGCCGTCGCCCCGCCACGTCGCCGAGATGCGGGCCAGGGCCGCCAGCGATGCCGTGTAGCTCTTGGTGGCGGCGATGGACCGCTCCGGGCTGGCGGCGAGCGCCACCAGGTGGTCGGCGTGGGTCGCCATCGGGGAGTCCGGCTGGTTGGTGATCACCAGCGTCGGGCGGTTGCTCCGCCTCGCCTCGGCCATCACCTCGACCAGGTCCGGGCGACGCTCCCGACTGCGAGATGGCGACCACGAAGGCGCCGTCGAGCCGGGGCGGGGCGTCGTACGGCCCGTACAGGGCCGGGGCGGCGAAGGCCGTGGTCCAACCGTTGCGGGCACCCCACAGGTATTGGGCGTAGCGGGCGGCGTTGTCCGAGGTGCCCCGGGCCACCAGGACCACGTGGGTGGAGGCGGCGACTCGGCGGTCGGCGGCGACGTCCTGAGCCACCGGCAGCGTGGCGGCGAGCGTCCTGGCCACGACCTCGGGCTGCTCGTGGATCTCGTCCCAGAGGGTCACGACACTCCCCGGGGACCGGTCATCCCGTGGCCGGTCGGGTAGAGACCGGGGATCGGCGCCGGGAGCCTGCCCGGGAACGATCCCGACCCGAACAGGGCGCCGGCCAGCGCGGTCATCGACGGCTCGAGCAGCGAGTAGGTGCACACATGGGTCGTGGCCTCGGGGTAGGCGGCGAGGTCGAACGGGGTGCGCAGGGCGACGGTGATCACCCGGGGCAAGGCATCGACCAGCCGACGGGCGAGAGCGGCCTGGCCGGGGTGGACGTCGGCGGCGATGGTCCCGAGCACGACCGCATCATGGTCGCCGGCGGCAGTGAGCACCGCGTCGATGTCGGCCGGTCTCGGGCTCGATGGGCACCACCATCTCGGAGACCGACCCGGCCTGGCGGCGGAGCGCCCCGGCGAGCCCGGCGACCTGGAACGAGGACGTGTCGGCCGGCGTCAGGTCGGTGGGGCGGGGCATCACCGCCAGGATTCGCTCGCCACGGGAGAGCGGGAGCGTCCCCCGGTCGCGCACCAGCGTCAGCGAGCGGGCGGCGACCTCGGCGGCGATCGCCAGGTGCTCGGGCGACCGCAGCCGGTCCAACCCGGGTTCCTTCCTCGCCACCAACCGCCGGCGCAGGGCGGCGAGCCGCCGGGTGGCGGCGGCATGGTCGGTCGGGTCGGAGCCGGCGATGTCGAGGCACGCCGCCGTCGCCCGCCCCCGGTCGGTCATGCACAACAGTGCGTCGATCCCGGCGGCGACCAGCGAGGCGTTGGTGCCGGAGGCGGTGAAGGCTCCCATGTCGAGGGCGTCGGAGATGACGACGCCGCCGAACCCGACCCGCCGACGCACCACGTCACGCAGGGCCGGGCTCGCCGAGATGCGGGGTGACCCGATCGCCGGTGAGCACCGGCACCGAGTAGTGGCCGATCATCAGCAGGTCGACCCCGGCGTCGGCGGCGGCGCGGAAGGGGGCGAACTCGACCGCATCGAGCCGGTCGTCGTCGAGGTCGAGCACCGGCAGCGCGTCGTGGGGGTCGACCACGGCCTCGCCCTTGCCGGGGAAGTGCTTGGCGGTGGCCGCCACCCCGGCGTCCTGGTAGCCGGCGACCATCGCCGCCCCCATCCGGGCCACCAGCGCCGGGTCGTCGCCGAAGCCGCGGATGCCCAACGACGGATTGTCCGGCCGGGTCACCACGTCGACCACCGGGGCGAGGACGACGTTGACCCCGAGGGCGGTCAGCTCCTCGCCGGAGGCGGCGGCCACCCGGCGGGCGAGATCTGAGTCACCGGTCGCCCCCAGCGCCATCGCCCCGGGAAACGGGGTGGTGATCCCGGTGAAGGCGGCGAGCTGGCCACCCTCCTCGTCGGCGCAGATCAGGAACGGCAGGCCCGGTTCGGCCAAGGCCTGTAGCGAGGTGGTGAGGTGGCGCACCTGGTCGGCGTCCTCGACGTTCCAGTGGACGCCGAGGATGAGCCCTCCCGGTCGCTGATCCGGATGCGTCTCCACCAGCCAGTCGGGCGCCTCGGGGCCTTCGAAGCCGAGGACGATGCGAGATTCGGGTGCTGCCGTCATCCCTTGACGGATCCGGCCAGGAGCCCCCGCACGAAGTACCGCTGCAGCCCGAGGAACACGATCAGCGGCACGACCATCGTCACGAAGGCCCCGGCGGTGAGGACGTGCCAGTCCTCGCCGCGGGTACCGACCAGCTCGTTGAGCCGGGCGGTGAGCACCGCCACCTCCGAATCGGTGCCCAGGAAGACCAGGGCGACCAGCAGGTCGTTCCACACCCAGAGGAACTGGAAGATGGCGAACGAGGCCAGCGCAGGCAACGAGAGGGGGAGGGCCAGCCGGGTGAACGCGGTGTAGTGCGACGCCCCGTCGATGAACGCCGACTCGAAGATGTCGCGCGGGAGCTGGGAGATGTAGTTGTAGAGCAGGTAGATGGCCAGCGGCAGCCCGAACCCGGCGTGGGCCAGCCAGATCCCGAGGAAGGAGCCGGTCAGGTCCATCACGTTGTACGCCCGCAGCAGTGGGACCAGGGTCATCTGCAGGGGAACCACCAGCAGCCCGATCACCACCGCGAAGAGGAGAGGCCGGCCGGGGAACCGCATCCAGGCGAAGGCGTAGGCGGCGAATGCGGCGATGGTTATCGGGATCACCGTCGCCGGGATGGTGACGATGAGGCTGTTGATGAAGGCGTTGAACATGCCGTCGGCGGTGAGCACGTCGGAGTAGTTGGCCATCGTCCAGGTCGTCTCGAACGGGTGGGCGAACACGGTCCACCACCCGGTCGTGTTGATGTCGTTGGGGGAGCGGAACGAGGTGATCAGCAGCCCGGTGGTGGGCAGGGACCACATGGCGGCGATGACGACGACCGACACCCGGACCCAGGTGCGCGACCAGACGCTGGTCCCGAGCGGGTCGAGGGCGGCGTGCGTCGGTCGCGGTCGACGTCGGGTCTGCACGGTCATCGCCCCACCCCCTGGCGGCGCAGGTTCCTGATGTTGATCACCATGATCGGGACGACGGCCAGGAACAGGATGGCG
This sequence comes from uncultured Acidimicrobiia bacterium, assembly GCA_963834375.1. Lineage (GTDB taxonomy): Bacteria > Actinomycetota > Acidimicrobiia > Spongiisociales > UBA5794 > JACDBE01. The sequence continues at coordinate 189,096 of CAWIBM010000001.1, forward strand.
GCGAGGGCGCTGGCCTTGCCGTTGTTCCGGAAGCGGATCATCTCGTCGAACATCCGGTTGGCCACCACATCCGTGTCGAAGTTGCCCCCGGTCGTGACGAACACGATGTCGAACACCTTGAGGATGGCGATGGCGATGGTGGTGGCCACCGTGATGATCGAGCCCTTGATCGACGGCACGACGATGCGGCGGAAGATCTGCAGCTCGCTGGCGCCGTCGATGCGCGCCGCCTCCAGCAGGTCGGTGGACACCCCTTTGATCGCCGCCGACAAGACCACCATGGCGAACCCGACCTGGAGCCACACCATGATCACGATCATGGCGAGCGTGTTGACCGGGGGCGTCTGGAAGAAGGCGAACGGCTCGCCGCCGAGGCCGGTGATGATGGCGTTGAGGAAGCCGATCTGCGGTTGCCCCGGGGGTCGCCAGTAGTACATGAACCGCCACACCACGGCGGCTCCGACCATCGAGATCGCCAGCGGCAGGAACACGAACGTCTTGGCCAGCGCCTCCCGCCGCACCCGGTCGACCAGGGTGGCGAAGGCCAGCCCGATGAGCACGCTGCCCCCCGTGCCCAGCACCAGCCAGACCACGTTGTTGCGCATGGCGATCAGGTTGTCGGGCTCGGTGAACGCCCACGCGTAGTTCTCCAGCATCGCCGTCCCTTCCGGGCGGTCGGTGACGCTGATGATCAGGGTCCGGATGGTGGGGAACACCAGGTAGAAGCCGAGCAGGGCGGCGGCTGGGAAGACGAAGACCCAGGGGCGGACCCGCTCCATCCAGCGCGACCCGAGCTCGTCGACGACGGCGTTGGTGGCGATGAACAACGCCCAGATGCCGGCGATGCCCACCACCAGCGCCACCAGGGCGATGACCAGCTTGTCGACGGTCGGGTTGAGCCCGTATTGCTCCATCAGCGCCGCCTGCTGGTCGAGCCCTACGAGGTCGTAGGCGCTGGCGAGGAAACGGGCGGTGGCCGCTTCCGCCTTGAGGAAGCCGGTGGCCAGCCACAGGGCGACGAGCACGGCCACCAGCCCTGCCACCGCCAGCAGGAGGCGGCGGCCGGCTCGGGGCGGGTTGGCAACGGAGGCGTTGGTCAACGGCTGCTCACCTTCCGGGCGACCCAGTCTGCCCGATCGGCGGGCGCGGGTGCCCCGACCGAGGCCGGGGCACCCGCGTGCCGGTAGGCGTCAGGGTCAGCCGGTGGGCCAGTTGGCCTCGACCTCGGCGAACACGTCCTCGGTGTTCTCGCCGTTGGCGGCGATCCAGTCGACCATCCCGCTGTTGAACATCGGGCCGCCCGCCATCGAGTCACCGGCGTCGAAACGCAGCGTGTCGGCTTCGGCCACGATGGCGGCCAGGTCGTCGTTGGGATAGATCGAGTACCAGTCGAGCGGCACGTTCTTGTTCGCCGAAACGAACCCTCCCAACTCGATCCAGGGGCGGGCCGCCTCTGGGGTGACCAGGTACTCCATGAGCGCCCGCACCTCCGGACGGTCGTCGAACATCACGAACTGGTCACCGCCGCCCAGCACCGGGCTGCCGAACTCCTCCTCGATCGGCGGGAAGTAGAAGAAGGCGCTGTCCTCACCGGGCACGGTGCCCTCCGGCCAGAAGTCCGGGATCCAGGCGGCCTGCTTGTGCATCCAGCACTCGGGCCCGTCGGGGTTGAACATCGGGGTCTGCGTGTCGCCCACGAACGTGGCGTTGATGGCGGTGTTGCCGCCGAACACGTAGTCGGGGGCGAACCAGATCTCCTTCATGTACTCGGCGGCCTCGAGCACCTCCGGGTGGTCGAACGGGACCTCATGCGCCATCCACTGGTCGTAGATCTCGACCGGGGCGGTGCGGAGCAGGATGTCCTCGATCCAGTCGGTGGCCACCCACCCGGAGACGTCCCCATGTTCGACCGAGATGCACCATGGGCTCCCGCTGCCGTCGGCGATGATCTGGTCGGACAGGGCGAGCAGCTCGTCCCAGGTGGTCGGGATCTCGTAACCGGCGTCGGCGAACGCCTGCACCGGGTACCACACGATCGACTTGGGCGAGGCGTTGAAGAACACCCCGTACAGAGTCCCGTCGACCGAGCCGAGGTCGAGGAACGACTCGATGTAGTCGGTGGACAGCTGGTCCATGTTGATCCAGTCGCTCAGCGGCACCAGGGCGTCGGCGGCGACGAACGTCTGCATCAGGCTGGGCTGGGCGACCTGGGCGATGTCGGGGGCGTTGCCGCCATCGACCCGGGTGGTCAGCACGGTCTCGTAGTCGGCGATGCCCTCGAAGTTGACTTCGATGCCGGTCGCCTCCTCGAACGGCGCCAGCACCGCCTCGAAGGCCTCCGCCTGGCCTTCGACCCACTGGGCGAGCACCTCAACGGTGGCTCCCTCGTAGTCGCCGGCCATGGCGGCCTCCAGGTGCGGGTACGGACCGGCCGCCTCGCCCGCCGTTGTCTCCGTGGGCGCTGCAGTGGTCCCCCCAGAGGCGGCGGTCGTGCCCGGCGCCTCGGTCGCCTCGGGAGCCGCCGTGGTGTCACCTCCTTCGGGCGTGTCGGCACATGCCGCGCCGATCACGGCGAGCAGTGCGATGAGCAGGAACCATCGGAATCTCCGCATGGTGTCCATCCCCTTTCTTGTTGTGGTCATAGCGGTTGTGGTGCGCGGTCGTCGGTGTCGGACACCGATCCGTCGAGTGACCAGCGGCGGGCGGCGAGGGCAGCGGCGCCGATGGCCCCGATGGGCAGCGACGGGTCGGTGATGGATATCCGTGAGCTCGGGGAGAGGTCTGTGGCCAGCGGCGAGGCCGCCTCGATGGCGGTGATGGCGTCTCCGATGGCGGCGACCAGTGCCGGCGTGTGGTGGATGACGCCTCCGCCGACCACGATCCGCTCTACGTCGTGGGACAGGACCAGCCCATAGAGGGCGCGGGCGAGAGCGGCGGCGACCCGATCGGCGGCAAGGACGGCGGCGGCGTCTCCGGCGGCGGCCGAGTCGAACAGCGCGGTCATCCCGTTGCCGTCACCGCCCCAGCGGGTGGCGGAACCGCCTGAGGCGATCGCCTCGAGGCATCCGGCGAGCCCGCAGGCGCATCGGGGCCCGGCCGGGTCGGCCACCACGTGCCCGATCTCGCCGGCGATGCCCCCCGAGCCGCGGTATAGGTCGCCGTCGAGCACGAAACCGGCTGAGATGCCGGTGCCGACGCTCACATAGGCGAGGCTGCGCAGCTGCGGATCGGAGGTGAGTGCGAGCGTGTAGGCGCCGTGCGCGGCGGCGCGGGCATCGTTCTCCACATGGCTGGGGACACCGAGCCGGTCGGAGAGGGCAGGTCCGATGTCGAGGGCGTCATCTTCGATCCCGAGGTTGACGGCGTGGCGGGTGGAGCCGGTGGCGTCATCGACGATCCCGGGCACACCGATCCCGACGGCGGCCACCTCGTCGACCAAGGCATCGGCAACGGCGAGCCGGCCCGCCTCCAGCACCGTTGCCAGGATGGTCTCCCTGCTGCCGCGGCCCGTTGGCAGAGTGGAGCGGCCGATGACGTCCACCCCGCCGGCGACGACGACTGCTTCCGTCGAGGTTCCGCCCACGTCGATACCGAGCAGCACCGGTGCCGTCACCATGGGATCCCCAGCTCGGAACGGAGCACGTGAAGGGCGGCGCCGGCGAGCACGATGTCGTCGCCCAGCTTGCTCCAGGTGACGGTGACGTCTTCGGCCACCTGGTCGAGCACGCGCTCGGCGATGGCGGCCCGGACTCGTGGCGCGAAGTCTTCGAAGGCATTGAGCGGGCCGGCGAGGACGATGTGGTGGACGTCGAGAATGGCGACGGCGGCGGCGAGGACAGCTCCCACGTGGTCGGCGGCTCGCTCGACGGCAGACACCAACCCGGGATGGTCGGTGTCGAGATGGCCGTTGGCCTTCACCCCGGCCGTCTTCAGGATGTTGGGCACGCTGGCCACCGTCTCGAGGCAACCCTGCTTGCCACAGGTGCAGACGTCGCCATCGGCCACGGCGAGCAGGTGCCCGATCTCTCCCGCCGCCCATGCCTCGCCGCGGTGGATGGCGCCGCTCAGGACGATGCCGGCGCCGACGCCGTCGCTGATCTCGACCAGCATCAGGTTCGAGGCATCGCCCTCCTGCGCCCCGAACTCGGCCAGCGCCGCCAGCGATGTGTCGTTGCCGACGTGGGTCGGGCGCCCGGTTCGGGTGGCGATGGTCTGTGCCAGCGGCACGTCCCGCCACGCCAGGTTCGTGGAGCGGAGCACGACCCCGGTGGGATCGATGACTCCCGGGGTGCCCACGCCGACGCCGAGAACAGGGGCCGGTGCCAGCTCGATCAGGCGAGCGGCCAGGTCGCTGGCCCGGTCGAGGGCCTGTCGCCCGGTGAGCCCGGTGGCCCGCAACGAGCGTCGGCGGAGCACCGCGCCGCGCAGGTCGTGCACCGCCCCGGCGAACGGCTGCCGGCTCAGGTCGAGGGTGACGATGGTGCGCGCCGCCGGCTCGAACCGGAACATGGTGGGGGGCTTGCCGCCGGTCGACTCGCCGACCCCGACCTTGCGGAGATAGCCGTCGTCGACCAGGTCGCGCACGATGTCGGAGACGCTGGCCCTGGTCAGCCCGGTGATCCTGGCGACGTCGGCGCGGCTGGTGGCCCCGGCCTCGTAGGCGATCCGCAGCACGAGCCGCCGGTTCTGGCGGCGGGCGTCCTGGCCGGTGTGCTTGGCGTTCCTCCCCGACACCGCCGCTCCCCTCTGAGCCAACTAAGTATGGAGAGTAAACATACAAAGCTCGAGGCGTCAAACGGTGTCAAGTCGCGGTTCGCGTCACACCCACTCCCTACGGTCGACGACAGGCGGTGGTGTGACCGGGCGAGGAGCACCAACGGTGAGGAGTACCGTGGATGGAGTCATGGCGACCCTGCAGTCCGGCGAGCGCCTCTCCATGTCGTAGGACGAGTACGAGGCGCTCGGCGACGACGTTCGTGGAGAGTATGTCGACGGCGCGTTCGCAGTGGCCGCCATGCCCACCCTGCGCCAACAGACGATCTGTTTGCACCTGGCCGCCCACCTCGATCGTGTGCTGCCCGCCGGGGTGCGGGTCACTCAGTCCTGGGGCTGGAAGCCATCGGAGGACGAGTTCGGGCCGGACGTGATGGTGTTCGACGACACCGGCGAAGACCTCCGGTACACCGGGGTCCCGCATCTCGTCGTCGAAGTGCTCTCTACCGACCGGGCGGCGGATACCGTGCGCAAGCTGCGCAAGTACGCCGAGGCCGGCCTCCCCCGATATTGGATCATCGATCTCGATGGACCCGAGCTCGTGGTGTTCGCCGCGCAGCGAGTCGGGGACACTCGTCGAGAACTGCCCGGTACCGCGGCAGCGAGCCGGCGGATCTCGATATCGGGCCGGTCCGTCTGGAACTCACCCCTGAAGGGCTGCTGTCGCGCCATCCCGAGTAGGCGCTGGGGAGACAGAGCCAGGCATTACGCTCGAGGCGGCGTCGGCGACGGGAGCGACCAATGGATGTCTTGGTCAGCGCCTGTCTCGGGTTCGGTCTCGCCGCAGCCACCGGCCTCAGGGTGTTCATCCCGCTGCTGGCGCTCTCCCTGGCCGCCCGCGCCGATGCGGTCACCCTGATCCCCAGCCTCGACTGGATCGACTCGGGGGGTGCCCTGGTGCTGTTCGTCGTGGCGGCCGCCGTCGAGGTGGCCGGCTACCTGATCCCGGTGGTCGACAACCTGCTCGACACGGTCGCCACGCCGGCGGCGGTGGTGGCCGGGACAATCGTCATGGCGTCGGTCCTCGTCGACATGGACCCGCTGTGGGCGTGGTCACTGGCGGTCATCGCCGGTGGTGGCGCCGCCGCCGCCGTCCAGGGCACGACGGTGGTGGCGAGGGCGGCGTCGACAGCGACGTCCGCCGGGACGGTGAACCCGGCGCTGGCCACCGGCGAGGCGGTCGGCTCCGCCGGGCTGTCGCTGCTGTCGATCGCCCTACCCGTGCTGGCGGCCCTGGCGGTCATCGGTATGCTCGCCTTCGCCGCCGTGAAGCTCCCGGGGCTGTTCCGGCGGTTGTCGGGCCGCCGGTCGGCTTGACCTCCGTGCCGTTCGACCCGATGACAGCCGAGCCCATACTGACCGGACCACCGGCCGGAGGAGCAGTGGAGCCAAACAAGCCGACGGTCCTCTTCCTGTGCACCCATAACGCCGGCCGCTCCCAGATGGCCGCCGGCTGGATGCGCCGGCTCGCCGGCGACCGGGTCGACGTGCTGTCCGGCGGATCGACGCCTGCCGAGCAGGTCAACCCGACGGCGGTGGAGGCGATGGCGGAGGCCGGGATCGACATCAGCCGTGAGCATCCCAAACCGTGGACCGAACACTCGCTCGGCATCGCCGACGTGGTGGTGACGATGGGTTGCGGCGACGCCTGCCCGGTGTTGCCGGGCAAGCGCTATGTCGACTGGGAGCTCGACGACCCTGCCGGCCTGTCGACGGCGGAGGTCCGCCCGATCCGCGACGAGGTCGAACAGCGGGTGCGCGGGCTGCTCGAGGAACTCGGCGTCGATCCGGCCGCCTGAAGAGCAGGATCTCGACCGGGTCAGCCGGTCGGCTCGGGCAGCCGTGCCCGCACGATGGCGTTGTGCATGCCGTCGGCCACGGGGGAGGTGAGGGCGACGGTGACGTCGACGAACCCGGCGGCGGCAAGGCCCCGGCGGTACTCGGACACCGACAGAGCGCCCGGCGATGCACCCGGCCCACTCGCCCCGCTCGGCGCGCTGCTCGGGGGAGAGATGGTCGTCGGCGACGATGTCGCTGACCCCTATCCGACCGCCCGGACGGAGCACCCGGGCCATCTCGCCGAAGACCGCCGGCTTGTCTGTCGACAGGTTGATCACGCAATTCGAGATGACGACGTCGACCGACCCGGACGGGAGCGGGACGTCCTCGATCCGTCCCAGCAGGAACCGGGCGTTGTCGACGGCTTCGGCGGCAGCGTTGCGCCGAGCCAGTTCGAGCATCTCCGGGGTCATGTCGAGACCGATGGCGACGCCGCCCGGTGCGACCCGCCGCGCCGAGAGGATCACGTCGATACCGCCTCCCGACCCGAGGTCGAGCACGGTCTCCCCGGGAGACAGGTCTGCCACCGCAGTCGGGTTCCCGCAGCCGAGGCTCATCGTCGCCAGTGCGCCCGCCTCGACGTAGTCGTCGGCGCCGCAGGTGGCTCCGCCGCAACAGCCGGTCTCGCCGTCGAGCATCTGCAGTGCGGCACTGCGGTAGCGGTCGGCAACCTGTTCTCGTGGTCCATCAGCAGGCGCTCCATTCGGCAGTGGTGCGGGCCTTGCCCATCACCAATTCGGCAGCGGTGGGGAAACACTCGAGGCACCGCTCGTTGACCCGGTACAGGTTGGAGGTGCCCTGCTCCTCGACGAGCACGAAGCCGACGTCGGCCAGATGCCTGAGATGATGGGACACCGTCGACTGGCCGACATCGAGCCGGTCGACGATCTCGCCGACCGGCATCGGACGGCCCTCGGTGGCGAGCAGGTTGAGCACCAGGATCCGGCTCGGGTCGCTCAGCGCCCGGAACCAGGTCGCCCACGTGTCGGCGGCATCACGGGTCACATTCATCGATCATCGACGATAGTCGATAGAGCTGTGCCCTGTCAACCTCGGCTGGTTAGGTGGCCGGGCGGGAATGGGGCCGAGTAGGCGGCCCGCTAGCGGCGGGCGCGGAACGCCCCGGCGCCGCCGCCGCCGAAGAGGATCCCGGCGCCGATGACGAACCCGAAGTCGTACCAGTTCCCGTTGTTGTGCACCTCGTAGAAGTTCACGTCGTCGGTGAACAGCGAGATCACGAACGTGACCGGGGCGATGATCCCCTGCCACAGGCCGAGCCAGAACCCGGCGACCTCACCGCTGGCGTCGGGTACGCCGACGTCGGGGTTGGGCCCGGCGGCGCAGGCCGCCAGCACCAGGGCCAGCAGCACGACAGCCAGCACTCGGCCGACGATCAGTCGCCTTCTGGCCCGGGCAGCACTCGGTGTGGGGGGCGCCATGACCGGACCCTAGCGGCGGCGACCTCGGCCTGTCCGGCGAACTGCACGATTGGCCCGCTACTCACGCCGCCGTCGAGGCCCCGAGGTGGGTGACGAGCAGGTCGGTCGAGGTCGCGGGCGTCGTCCTCGGCGCCGTGGATGAAGCTCGACTTGCGCCGGCGCAGGAAGTTCAGCCCGATGGCGGTACAGGCCGGGGGCGTCGGTGACGACGCCGCCGTCGTGGCGGACTCGGCCCTTGCGGTCGAGCACGGGCACGTGGAGCCACGAGTAGTCGGGCCGGAAGCCGGTCGCCCAGAGGACGGTCGGATCGTCGCCACTCGCGCGAGGTCGATCGTCGAGCGGCGGCGATCGGCGTCGACCCGGGTCGGCGTCGGGCGGTGCGGCGGGGCGAGCTCGCCGTCGAGGCCGTGCTCCGCCGGCCCACTCGTCGATGGTGTCGAGGAGGCGGTCCAGCTTGAGGTCGGCGAGGTTGCACACGTTGCGCAGCGACCCGAGAACAGCGCGCGTGCCGTCGCTGACCGCCGCCAGCCGCCCGACGAGGTCGCACGCCCGCGGTCGGTGAGGGCGTTGAGGTCGAGGTCGGCGTGCTCGGGCGTGCCCACGAGCTGCGGTGAGGGCACGTGCGGGCCCGGACGATGTCGTCGACCTCGTCGTAGCGCTCGTCGAGGCAGGCCGGTCCGGTCGAGCCACCACATGATGTCCCGGCCCCGGTAGGTCCGGGGCATGCGCACGTGCTCGCCGACCGCGAGCGTCACCTGCCGGCCGGAGCGGTGGATCTCGTCGGCGATCTGGATCCCGGTGGCCGATGCCCCGACCACGAGCACGCCGCCGTCCGGCGAGCTGGTCGGGGTTGCCGGTATCGCGTGGGCGTCACCATGGTCGATCTCTGCCGGGCACGTCGGCGGCGACGTCGGGCACGCTCGGCCACGGTTGAAGGCGCCGCTGGCCAGCACCACCGTCGGCGCCTGCCAGGTGCCCCGGTCGGTCACCACCGTCGTAGCCGCCGTCGGCCGCGTCGCACCGACGTGCACGGTGGTGTCGGGTCCGACCGGCGCGTCGACGGACCGCGGCGTACCGGTCGATGAACCCGACGACCTCGGGCATGGTCATGAACCCGTCGGGGTCGTCGCCGTCGTAGGCGAGGCCGGGCAGCCGGCGTCTGCCAGTTCGGCGTGAGGAGCCGCAGCGAGTCCCAGCGCTCGGTCTTCCACGAGTTGGCGACCTCGCCCCGCTCGAGGACGACGTGGTCGATCGACGCGCTCGGTGAGGCAGCGGCTCATCGCCAGGCCGGCGTGGCCGGCGCCGATGACCACCGTGCGTGGCGACGGCGGCATGGGCGCGGCGCGGCGCGGTCAGTTGACCGTCGACGGTGACGTTCGTGGGGTTGGTGACGACGTCGTAGACGGCGGAGCGCTTCTGCGACTGGGCCACGAGGGCCTCGATGTCCTCGGCGGTGGCGTCGGCGTCGATGTCGTAGTTGACCCTGATGCCGCTGAACCCGTTGCGGACCTCGGGGTCGATGCCGAGGATGCCGAGGACGTCCATGTCGCCCTCGATGGTCGCCTTCACCGAGCCGCAGCTGGATGTCGCGGTTCTGGGCGACGGCGGCGATGCCCGGCGGTGAGGCAGCTGGCCAGGCCGACCAGCACGAACTCGACCGGGGTGGCGCCGTTGTCCTCGGAGGCGAACACCTCGGGGTGGTCGGCGTCGAAGGTGAAGGTCGGTCTTGTGGGCCTGCTCGCCGCCGAGGCCGAAGAAGCTGCTCGACCGTCGAGTCGGCTGTGGGTGCCGTTCACCCACTCGGTGCGTGGCCCGCCACGTGAACTGCGCCGCCTCGGGGGCGTCGGTGAGCGCGCTGCGGGCGTCGAGCAGCGCCTGTACGTTGACGCCGTTGTCACATACCGGGGTGTCGGTAGTCGTCATTGCTTCTCCCTCTGTCTGTCGTAGTCGGTGCCGCCCGCGTCGGTGCGAGCGGAGAACGCCACGGATCGCTCTCGGGCGGCCGGCGTTCGCTACGAGCTGTTGGCAAGGCTCTGCGGTGCCACCCGAGAGCACGCACAGGACGGCGATGCGGTTCCGGTGGGCGGCGGGGACGCCTCTTGGCGCATCATCCTGCCGAGTGATTCGTCCACCGGGGTTCTCTCCATCGCCGACATCCGATGATGGAAGTAGACCAGACGTCCCGGGCCGCGTCAAAGCTGGAGTGGTCGATGCCGCCCGACGCCACCACGGACTCTGTGGCCCAGAGGCTCACCTCGGGTCGAGCCAGGCAAGGAGTCTCTCGCCGACGTGTGGGTTGGCGAAGTAACCGGAGTGGTCGACGCCGTCGGTGCCCCGGAGCTCGTGCGGCTCGGCGATGGGGAACCGGCTCGACCCGTTGGCGACGAAGGTCCCGGCGGTGGGCACCACCAGGTCGTTCGGCTCGTGGAAGACGCCGTCGACGAGCCGGTTGACGGTGAGCCTGCGCCAGCCGGCCACCTGCGGCTCGTAGTCGGCGGTCACCGCGTGGTACCGGGCGGGAGGCAGCGTCCCGGCGTTCAGCCAGCGGAGGAACTCGCCGCCGGGGCGCATCGCCCGCAACCCGTCGAGGCCGGCCACGGCGTTCACCGCCACATGCTTGACCACCGTGATGACGCCCTCGAAGACGTCGACGAGGTGGGGCCCGGGGAGGAATTGGAGCATGTTGGTGTAGCTGTCGATCAGGTCGCCGACGTACTCGGGATCGGCGAGGACCGTTCCGGCGTTGGGCGAGGCGACGAACACGACTCCGCCGACGGTGACCCGCTGTCCATCACCGGCCATGGGGTCGGCCTTCTCGGCGAGGATCCGGCTCACCAGCCCGCCCCGTGAGTGGCTGATGATGTCGAGATCGAGGCCGACGCCGGCTGGGACGTGGTCGTGGAACCACTCGACGTTGCGCCTCGGATCGTCGCTGAGGGTGAAGTGGTCGAAGGCGAACACTCGCCCGTCGTAGCGCCGGTGGAGCTCGCCGAGGAGCTGCTCGGGCATCGCCCCGAAGGCGGTGTGGGCCCGGGAGAACGTGCCGTGGACGAAGAGGAGCGACCGGCCGGCGGCGAGGCGCCCCCAATCCGGCTCGGGGGCGTCGTCGACGGTGTAGTCGTCCGGGGTGAACGCCCGGAAGCGGTACGGACGGCGCTTCGCCTCCCAGGCAGCGGCGAACCGTTCGCCCACCTTGCCGAAGACGGGGTCGAGCAGCGGGAAGGCGATCGATGTGGCCACCTTTCCGCCGGCCACCCTGACCAGTCCCCGGCCTATGGTCACCGCCTCGGTCGGGGGGACGAAGCGGGGGATGCGGTAGGTGCAGGTGGCTTGGTCGGCGGCGACCTGGATCTGCCCGGTTGCCGTCTGCGGGAAGGTCCAGGTGACGACGCCGCTCTCGTCGGAGGCGAGCACGACCTGCCCGGACCCAGCCGGTGGCCCGGGCACCTCGACCTGCACACCGGGCTCGCCCCGCGGCGTCGGCACGTCGGATGCCGCTTGCGGGGTCTCGACGGTCTGGGAGATCTCGACCACCCGCTCGGCCCGCATGTGCTGGACGGCCATCGCCCTCCGGGCGGCGTCGGTCCATCCCGCCACCCGGAAGAGCACCTCCTCCGTGCCCTCGTGCACCTCGGCTTCGCCGTCGAGCCCGGGGCTCTGCACCGTGACCCGGTCGACCCGTACCGGCTTGCCGTCGGGGCGGAGCCGGCCGGGCACCATCAGCGGGCCCGCGGGGCGGCCGGCCAACCAGGTGACCAGCAGGCCGAGCCCGACGGCACCCGCCGCGGTCTCCGCGATCGGGCTGGTCAGCGGGTCGCCGGTGATGGCCACATAACCCTCGCCGGAGCAGACCCCGTCGATCGAGCCGCCCAGGTGGTAGATCCCGGGTGAGCCGGCCAGGCCGTCCAGCCCTCCCTCGTTCAGCATGTGCGTCACGGTCGGCGACCCCTCCGATACCGGTCCCTCGTGGTAGAGAACGGGGATGCCGCCGATCTCCACCCAGACACGGCCGGTGGCGCCGGGCGCCTCGGCGAACACCTCGAACTCGATGGTGTCGTCGACGTCGGGGTCCACTTCGAAAGGTGACCTCGCCGAGGTGTCGGCGAGCAGCGCTGAACCGGAGCCCGTGGACACCTCGACGACGCACACCGGCTCCTCCGAGCCGGCCAGGACCGGTAGGGCGAGCAGGACGAGTGCAGCCGTCACCGGACGGGAACGCCGGCTGCGACGACCAGCCCACGATCCGCTGACCACCGCAGCGGCGAGCGGGGCACCGTAGGCCAGGCCGGGATCGAGCGGCCACACCCCGTACTGCTGGATGAGGACGGCGACTCCGGCTCCCCAGAGGGCGCCACCAAGAGCGCCGATGATCGTGCGGCCGACCCTCATCACATTCCTGACGCCGGCAGATTCTGACCTCCGTTGCCACCATACGCGCTGGACCGACCCGACTCGCCTGGCACCGGTTTGTGTCGCACCGCCTCGATACGGTGAGCGGGCGGCGGCGATCGGACGGGAGGAGGACGAGGCGATTGGACGGGAGGAGTACGGTGAATGGGACGATGGCCACCCTGCAGGACGGCGAGCGGATCCCGATGCCCTGGGACGAGTACGAGGCGCTTGGCGAGGAAGTCCGCGGCGAATACGTCGACGGCAGCTTCGTGGTGAGCCCCCTCCCGACGCGGCGCCACCAGCGGATCTGTCTCGAGCTGGCGATCCTCTTCAAGGGCGTCCTGCCCGCTGGTGTCGATGTCGCCGAGTCCTGGGGTTGGAAGCCCGGTGCCGACGAGTTCGGTCCGGACGTGATGGTCTTCGACGACAACGGTGAGGAGCGCCGCTACACGGGCGTTCCCCATCTCGCCGTCGAGGTGCTGTCGACCGACCGGTCCGCCGACACCGTGCGCAAGCTCCGGAAGTACGCCGAGGCGGGTCTACACCGCTACTGGATCATCGACCCGGAGGGGCCGGAGTTGGTGGTGTTCGAGCGCACCGACGCCGGAGCACTCGTCGAGACGGCCCGTTACCGCGGCACCGAGCGCGCCCACCTCGACATCGGGCCTGTCTCCGTGTCGTTCACCCCCGCCGAGCTCCTCGGATGACAACCCCCGGCGGTGACGACCTCGACGTCACAAGGAGCTGGCGGCCTTAGACGCCGACGGCCGGTAGTGCAGGTCCGGCCTTTCGGCCCTGGTCCGGCGCTCACCGGCGACGTACGTTCGGCTCGCAGACGATACGAGGTGGACATGCGACGACTTCTGGTGCTCGGCGCCGGCACCGCCGGCACGATGGCGGCCAACAAGCTGCGACGGAAACTCCCGATCTCCGAATGGGAGATCGCGGTCATCGACCCGTCGTCGGTCCACTCTACCAGCCCGGGCTCCTCTTCGTCCCGTTCGGTCACCACGACCCGGCCTCTCTGGTCAAGGCGAACCGTCCCCTGGTCGTCCCGGGCGTCTCGCTGTTGCACAACGAGGTCGAGCGTGTCGACGTCGCCTCGCGCAGCCGTCCACTGGTCGGTGGTGACCCGCATGCCCTACGACCAGCTCGTCATCGCCACCGGCACAACGCCGCGCCCGATGATGACCCCGGGCATGGACGGTCCGTGGTTGCGCCAGCACCGTCCATGAGTTCTACACGCTGGAAGGGGCCGTTGCCTTGCGCGACAGCCCTGGCGGGCTGGGACGGGGGGCGGCTCGTGGTCCACATCGTCGAGCTGCCGATCAAGTGTCCGGTCGCTCCGCTCGAGTTCGCCTTCCTGGCCGACGACGCACTTCCGACAAGCTAGGGATGCGTGACCGCGTCGAGATGGCCTACGTCACTCCCCTTGTCGGGAGCGTTCACCAAGCCGATCGCCTCGCACCGTCTGGGCGGCGATGCTCGACGAGCGCGAGATCGACCTCGAAGCCCGACTTCTACGTGGAGCGGGTCGACGAGAGAACGCCCTGGTCTCCTACGACGAGCGGGAGGTGCCCTTCGACCTTCTCGTCACCGTGCCGCTGAACATGGGTGCCGACTTCGTTGCCGGCTCCGGGCTGGGCGACGAGCTGAACCACGTCCAGGTGGATCCCGGGGACGTTCCTGGCGACGGCCTGCGACAACGTGTTCGCCCTCGGCGACGCCGCTGCCCTTCCAACCTCCAAGGCCGGCTCGGTGGCGCACTTCTCGGTCGACGTGTTCGTCGAGAACTTCCTCGAACACATCGACGGTCGGCCCATGGAGCGGCGTTTCGACGGCCACGCCAATTGCTTCGTCGAAGCCGGCGACGGCAAGGCGCTGCTCATCGACTTCAACTACGACACAGAGCCGCTGCCCGGGCAACTACCCACTGCCCGCCGTCGGCCCGATGCGCCTGCTGAAGGAGACGCGGCTCAACCACTTCGGCAAGCTCGCCTTCAAGCGGATCTACTGGCACCTGCTGCTTCCCGGCCGGCGCCTCCCGGTGCCCGCCGCGATGTCGATGGCGGGCAAGGACGGGCACCGGATACACCGACGACCCATCCGAGAGAGAGGAGACACCATGACCGTGGCAACCATTGGGGGACACGAGGTCCACGTCGACGCCGAGGGCTTTCTGACCGAGCCCGACGAATGGGACGAGGGGCTCGCCGAGCGTCCTGGCAACGCAACATCGGCATCGAGCTGACGGATCGTCACTGGACGGCGATCCGGTTCGCCCGCAAGGACTCACGCCGCCAGGGCGAGACCGCCGACCCTGCGCCGGATGGCGAACGCCGGCGGAGTGCCCACCAAGGAGCATGTTCCAGCTCTATTCCCCAAGAAACCGGCCAAGAAGCTGGCCTACATGGCCGGGCTTCCCAAGCCGACCGGGTGCGTGTGAAGGAGAACGAAATGACAACGACATTACGACAGCCCCCGTCCCCGTCTTCGAGGACGACCGGCACGGAGGGCCGCAAGCTCTGCATCATCTGCTCGAAGGGATCGCTCGACATGGCCTATCCCGGGTTGGTGCTGGCCAACGCCGCCCTGGGTGAGGGAATCGAAACCCACCTGTTCTTCACGTTCTGGGGCTTCGACATGATCAACAAGGAGACGATGGCGCACCTCCAGTTCACGCCGGTTGGCAATCCGGCCACCCACATGTCGCCGATGCTCATGGGCGCTCCCCGGGATGACCGCTTTTGCCACCCACATGATGAAGAAGCAGATCGAGGGTATCGACGTGCCCGGCGTTCCCGAGTTCCTGGAGATGATCACCGACGCCGGCGGCCACCTCTGGGCGTGCCGGATGTCGGCCGACATGATGCACCTCGAGCGAGGACGACCTCTACGACCGGGTCGAGGGGATCATCAGCGCCGCCGACTTCATCGAGCTCTCCGGGGCGCACAGGTCATCTTCATCTGATGGACCCCGCGGCGTTGCGGGACCTTCGGCACTGGAGAAGCACCCGGGTTGGGCGCATTGTCGGCGTTAGAGCCACGCAAGGAGGTACCAATGCTCACCCAGGAGCGTACTGAGGCCACCGCAGTGGTCCGCTCCGACTTCGACTACTGGTGGCTGGTGGCCGTGGGCGGTGTGATACTCGCCGTTCTGGCCTCCAGCCTCTACTCGCCCGACATGGTGACCGGATCCGCCCACGAGCACATCCCGATCGCTGCCTTGGTCGACTGGTTCTGGGGTGCGCTCGCCATCGGGTACCTGTCGTTCGTCCGCCGTGAGCGTGCGGACGCATCGTTCGGGCTGTCGGTCACCGCCCTCTGGTTCGCCGTAGCCGCCACCAGCATCTGGGTCCCTGAGCTCGTCACCGGCTCAGACCCGTCGATGATCCCGATCGCCGCCTTCATCGCCCCGGCGGTGGGAACCATGGTCACCGGGTTCCTGTGCCTGCACGCCCTGAGCCGCCGCGCCTGACATCGGCCGAGGAGAGAGGAGAGATCGACATGTTGACCGGCCACGGGATCGCCACCATTCCCCGACCCAGCACTCCTGGCGCGGAGACTGCCGCCCTGGCCCGCTTCCACAAGGACGGGACCTGGCACGGGATCATCCACGCCGGGGGCATGGGGCCGGGCACCCCTACCCAGACGGCGGTCGGGACCGCCCGGCACCATTGGATCCAGGGCGGGCGCTGGGTGGTGGGCGAGTATGCCCAGGACCAGTTCCTGGTCGGCGGCACCTTCGTCCTGCGCTGGGAGCTGCACTGGGTGTGCGGATGGGACCCGGCCTCGGGTGGGTACAAGGCGACCGTCGCCGACAACTACGGGCGGGCCGACGTCCTCGAAGGCGGCATCGACGGCGACCGGATGGTGTTCCAGTCGGCCGGGGACAAGCTGCCCCTGCTTCGCCTGACCTGGGAGCTGACCCCGGAGGGGTCGACTCTCTGGCGCAACGAGATGTCCTTCGACGGCGACGACTGGATGCTGATCGAGGACTACGAGATCGTCCCGGAGCCGGCGTGACCCGTTGTTGGGTGGCCCGTCCCAGATGAGGCCGGTGACCACCATCCTGAAGCCAGGCCCTGCATCGGGTGTCGGCCGGCGTGACCAGGTCGACGACGAGCGCGGAGCCGATCCTCCGGCGTCGAACTGCGTCGTAACTCACCTACAGGGTCCGGCCGCTTCCCCGTAGAGGAGTTCGTGTCGCTCGATCTGAGATCGGCGACGCCCATTAGCCGCGGCGTGTGACGGTCAAGGCCAGCGGCGACGCCGCCGGTCTCGTCCTGTTCACGTTGGAGTCCGGCCAGGTCCTGATCACGCTCGACAGCTCGGTGATGAACGTCTCGATCGCCGAGGTGGCCGAGGACGTCGGCACCACGGGGACCGGTATCCAGACGCCGATCACGCTCTGCACGCGTCGCCTGCCCGAGCCTTGCGGTGCTCATCCTCGGGTGGTCGCCTGCTCACCCTGGTGGCCCTGTCCCTCACGTACGTGGTGCCGAACGAGCCGGTCGCCGGCCCGGCGACGCCAACCCCCGAGCCGGCGTCGAGCCCCTGACCCGCACGTCCCTTGGCATTGGGGGCGGCGCCACTACCGTAACCGGCGGCCCCTTGGCGATATCGATCGAGACGAGTACGCCCGATGCCACTCATCACCGATGCCGGCGGGACGGTATTCGCCGAGCTCACCGGCGACGACGACGACCAGGCCCTGGTGGTGGCACTGCACGGCTGGGGACGTGATCGCCGGGACCTGGTCGGTGTCCTCGGAGACCATCGGGTCCTGGCGGTGGATCTGCCCGGCTTCGGGACCTCACCGCCTCCAGCAGATCCGTGGGGGAGTGCCGACTATGCCGCCGCCGTCGGGCGTCTGCTCGAGGAGCGCAACCTGCACCCGGCGGTGCTGGTGGGACACAGCTTCGGGGGCCGGGTCGCCGTCGTGCTGGCGGCGGATCGTCCCGACCTGGTGTCAGGCCTGGTCGTCGTCGGCACCCCGCTGCTCCGCGGGACCGGAGGATCGGTCGCCTGGTCGTTTCGCCTCGCCCGCTACGCCCACCGGATGGGGCTCATCAGCGACGATGCGATGGAGGCAAGACGGCGGCGTCACGGGTCGGCCGACTACCGGGCCGCCACCGGAGTGATGCGCCAGGTGCTGGTGCGGGTGGTCAACGAGGACTATGCCGACGAGCTGGGTCGGGTCGCCGCGCCGACCGGCTTCTGCTGGGGCGAGGACGACACCGCGGCTCCGGTGGCGACGGCACGCCGGGCGTGGTCGCTGATGAGCCATCCGGTGGTCCTCGACGTCGTCGAGGGCAGTGGCCACGATGTGCACCGCTCCCGACCTGAGCGGGTTCGAGCAGTGGTCGATGCCGTCGTCGCCGCCGGCAGCGCGCCGTGAGTGCCCTCGAACTGGTGGCGATCGCCGTCGGGACGGTGGCGGTCGTCGTGGGTTCCATACGCTGGTTGCGCGTCGCCCAGCTGGAGCACTACCTCGCCGGCTCGTGCCTCGTCGTGGCCGGGCGGTGGATGCGGCACCGGCCGCCCAACAACCTCCTCATGCCGTTCACGGCCGCGGTGGCGGTGGCCGCGGTCGTCGGCGGGGCCGTCGATGCCGGCTGGTCGGCACCGTGCGCCCTGGTCGCCTCGGCGGCGGCGACCGTGCTGCCCTGGCCACTGCCGCTGCGCGGGAAGTCGGCCCCGCTGCGCTTCACCCGCCGGGCCCGGGTGCTCGCCCTGGTGGCCCTCGTTGTCGCCGGCGGTGCCGCCCTGATCCTGTCGTTCGCCGTGGGTTGGCCGGCATCGCTGGCGCTGGTCGGAGCCGCCTCCTGGGGTGTCGTCGACCTGGCGATGGCGGTCACCGCTCCCTTCGAGCGTCGGGCGATGGAGCGTCACCGCCGCCGCGCCGAGGGCCGGTTGCGCGCCGTCTCCCCACGGGTGATCGCCGTCACCGGCAGCTGGGGCAAGACCTCGACGAAGAACCACATCGCCGACCTGCTCGGTAGCGACACCGAAGTGGTGGCGTCACCGGCCTCGTGGAACAACGTCGGCGGCCTCTCCCGCGCCATCAACGAGCACCTGACCGACACCACAGCCGTCTTCGTGGCCGAGATGGGCATGTACCGGCCCGGGGAGATCCGGGCGCTGTGCGACTGGGTCCGTCCCGAGATCGGCGTCCTGCTCGCCGTCGGGCCGATGCATCTGGAGCGAGCGGGGTCGCTGGAAGCCATCGCCGCCGCCAAGGCAGAGATCCTCGAGCGGGTCCGGCAAGCGGTGGTGTGGGTCGACGACGAGCGGGTGGACCGGGCGGCCGCCCGCCATGCGCCTGCCGATGCCCGGGTGTGGCGGGTGGGCACGACCGGTCGAGGTGGGCTCGACGTCTCGGTGGCGACC
Source organism: uncultured Acidimicrobiia bacterium (assembly GCA_963834375.1). GTDB lineage: Bacteria > Actinomycetota > Acidimicrobiia > Spongiisociales > UBA5794 > JACDBE01. Next base: position 207,932 of record CAWIBM010000001.1, read on the forward strand.
ATCGGCGACGAGCTGGTCTTCACCGACGGCGCCGGCGAGCTGGGCCGCCAACCGGTCGCCGGCGGGGCGCATCCCGCCAACCTGGCCTGTGCCCTCGCCGCGGTCCTCGCCCTCGGCGTCGACCGGGCGACCGTCGGCAACCGGCTCCGTCTGGTGACGACGCCTCCTCATCGTGCCGTCGTCGCCCGGACCGACAGTGGTGTCACCGTGATCGACGACACCTTCAGCGCCAACCCCGAAGGGGCACGCACCGCGCTGTTGACGCTGCGCCGCGTCGGTGATGGGGGCGCCACTGCGGTGGTGACGCCCGGGATGGTCGAGCTGGGTGCCGCTCAGGAAGACGAGAACCGGTCATTCGCAGCAGCCGCCGCCGAGGCGGGGGCGACCCTGGTGGTGGTGGGCTGGACCAACCGCGGCGCCCTGAGCGAGGGCGCCAGCAACGCCGGGGGGCGGGTCGTCGTCGTCGCCGACCGCGAGGCGGCCCGCACCTGGGTACGGGGGAACCTCGGCGACGGGGACGCCGTGCTGTGGGAGAACGACCTGCCCGACCACTACCCGTGAGGGCTCAGGCCAGCTTCGAGGCGATCGATCCCGAGCTGCGCAGGGCGCGCCCATCACTGGTGGCGACCCATTGCGGTCGCCGGGGGCCGGTCCGGCGGGCTTCGACGATCAGGTCCCGGTAGAGCTGGAGGCGGTCGACGCCGGCGGCCCGCCACAGGTGGTTGCCCCAGGCCCCGGGGATGGCGTTGACCTCGTTGAGCACCACCTGCTGGTCGCCGTCCCAGAGGAAATCGAGCCGGGGGGCGCCGGTCAGCGGGAACTCGCCGGTGACGAGGCGCGCCGCCCGTTCGATGGCGGCGACGACCTCTTCGGGCAGCCGGGCAGGCAGCTCGCGGGGGGCGGCATCCATCCCGGTCCCGGTGAGGTACTTGTCCTCGTAGCTATAGGCGCCATCGCCCGACCGGAGCGGTCGCTCGATCGGTGACAGCTCGATCCCGTTGGCGGTGCGCACCGCGATGTTGAGATCCTCCCACCCCTTGAGGTACGGCTGGACGAGCATCCCGGCCTGCCCGGTGCCGGTCCGTCCCAGCGCCAGCACCACAGACAGGTCGTCGACATCGACCTCGACGCCGATCGAAGATCCCCCATAGCGCGGCTTCGCCACCCACGGCCGGGGCGGGAGCCGGTGTTCGTCGAGACGCTCGTCGGCGAGGACCGTCGGGATGGTGGCGACGTCGAGCGCCGCCATCACCGCACCCGAAGCCAGCTTGTCCATCAGCAGGGCGCACACTTCGGGGTGGGGGCCCGTCGAGGGGAGGCCGGCGAGGCCGAGCAGGCCGCCGAGGGTGCCGTCCTCGCCGGGGCCGCCGTGACAGCAGTTGAGGACGACGTCGAGGTCGACCGGGCTGTCCCGCAGCCGCTTTCGTTCCACGAAGCCGCCCGGGACGACCAAGTCGAGCGGGATCGCACCCTCGACCGGCAGGGTCAGGAACGATGCGGCCTCGCTGTCGACCGGCACCCGCCACCACCGGCCGTCCTTGCCCCAGTAGATGGGGACCACGTCGTCGCCGGCATCGCGGAGGGTCCGGGCCGCCTGGAGCCCGGTGAGGATGCTGATGTCATGCTCGGGGGAGAGTCCGCCGAACACGATCCCGGTGGCGGCCATGGGCGGGATGGTAGTGGGCCATGGCCGCCGGGCCGTGGCAGGTGAGCGGCTCGCCGGATGTCCCGACCGCCTTCACCTGATTGGGTTCCTGCCCGTTCTCGGCGGCCGGTTGTCCGGCGACCGCGACGGGTAACATCTGCGCCAGGAGGTCGCGGGCCGATGGGTCGCGTCGAGGTCTGGGATGCCGTGCTGGGGCGGGTGATGCCCGACCCGATCGCCAGGCGCCTCGACTTCGCCACCCGGCACCGATCGGCCAGGCAAGGACCACCCCCCGGGCTCGACTCCGATCTCGTGGCCGGCGTCGCGCTGCAGGCATTCGGCAGACGGCCGGCGGCCATCCGCCACGCTCCGTTGTACTCGTACAAGGGAGGCGGGGTCTTCCGGGTGTGGACCGATCGATCACCCCACCACACCCTCGTCTACAAGAACGCCCGGCTTGCCCCCGACGCCTTCCCGGCCATCGCCGGCCTCGACGGGCGACCCGGCCTCCCGGAGTGGGACGTGTTGTCGAGCGCCGGTGACGCTCTCGAGGGGATACACCCGGCGATCTACGAGGCGATCGAGGTCGAACCGGGGCTGCATTACCGCTACGTGATGGAAGATCTCGGTTGGTCCTACCGGCAGGTCACCACCAGGGCGGATGTCGGCGCTGCCATCGCCGCCCTGCCGGCGCTGCACACCGCCCTTGCGCGCTGGGCCGGTGAGCGCGGCGGCTACGCCGAGCACGTGCGCTGCGACTCGACGGCGGCGCCCGCCATCCTCGACCACGCCCGGCGGGCGCTCGAGGCGTTCCAGCAGGCCCAGCCGGACGACGTCGTCGCGACGATGCTGGCCGCCTGGAACGACGTCGAGAAGGCGACGATGTCGGTGACCGAGGCGAGCGCGGTCGGATCGATGTTGATCCACGGTGACTTCAACCGGGGCAACCTCTTCCTCAGCCGAGCAGCGCCTGCCGTGCTGCAGGCGATCGACTGGGAGTGGACGGGAGTCGGTCCGCCCCACGCCGACCTGGCGTCGATCCTCAAGTGGTCCCCGTGGGCCGTGCAGCGCGAAGAAGTCCGCCGCTTCTTCGCTGATGACCACAGCCTGGGGCACGACGAGCATTGGCGTGCCTACCTGTGGTGCCGGGTGGTGCGGAGCTTGCAGGACGCAGCCCTCCACGCCGCCCAGACGGCATCCGGGCTCGGGAGGACGGGGAGCTCGGTCCGCACCCACCTCTCCCTGGCCTTGGAGCACCTGGCGGCGCTCGACCACGTTCCCGCATGGCCGGCAGGCAGGCCGTCGGTCGAGACAGCCCAGCCGGGACGCCGTCGCGTCAGCGTCGTGGTCCCCCGGAACCGTGACGCCCACTCTGAGCGGGCGATCGGCGAAGCCGTCCGGGCGCAGAGCCACCCTGGCATCGAGGTCGTGGCGGTCGAGACGGGATCTGCGGCTTCCGGTCTCCCCGTGAGAGCCGCCCTCGAGGGCTCGAGCGGCGACTTCATCCTGTGGGCGTCACCGGGCGATCGCTACCACCCGGACCTGGTCGCTCGGTGCATCCAGGCGCTCACCGAGATCCCGGGGGCGGGGCTCGCCTTTCCCCACATCATCGAGGGCGACCGGGATGGCCGATTCCTGGCGGATCGCCTCGTCGACGTCGTCGTCCGCGGCCCATCGCCGGTCAAGCGGTTCCGGCAGTGCCTCAGGTCCGACCGTCCCGACGTTCCCCTGTCGGGCGCGGTCCGTCGCACCGCGCTCGAAGCGTCCGGCTTGGCGGACAGAGACGACGTGTCGCCACGGGCGCTCGCCCTGGCGCTCGCCGTGATCGGCACCTTCCACGAGATCCCCGAGATCCTGATCACCCGCCCTTCGGTCGACCGGGCGAGCGACGCAGGATCTGCGAAGCCGGGCGAGCTCCTCGCCGTGATACGAGGTACACCGCTGCCGGTAACCCGGCGCGCCGCCCTCGGGGCGTTGGTCCTGATCGAGCCTCTGCTGCGTCGCTCCCGAGGGTGACCAGGCCGAGGCGACGATAGAAGCCAGAGGCTGGCCGCCGCCGCGGGCTCCTGGTCCAAGCTCTGACCCCACGTAGCCCGGCCCGTATCCTCATCGGATGCCGAGCCGGCCCGCCGCCGCCCAGCCGCCCGACGCCGACGTCGCCGAGAGTCCCCGGCCGGTCCGGTCGACTCTGAAGAAAGCGCTCGCCTACGCCGTTCCGGCGATGATCGCCGTGGCCCTGCTCGTCGGTGTGCTGCCGGCCCTGGCCGACTTCAGCGAGGTCTGGGAGGCCATCGCCGACCTCGACCGGGCGTCCGTGGCGCTGCTGCTGGCCCTGGCTGCATGGAACATCCTCACCTACCAGTTCCTGATCATGGCCGCCCTCCCCGGCTTGCCACTCGCCCAAGCCTTCATGGTGGGGCAGATCTCGACCGCGGTGTCGAACACCATCCCCGCCGGTGCCGCCGTCGGTGTCGGGGTCACCTATGCCCTCTTCACGTCGTTCGGCTACGGAGCGGCCACGATCGGGATCGCCGCCGCCCTCACCGGCTTGTGGAACACCTTCATGAAGCTGGGGCTCCCCATCGTCGCCCTTGCGATCCTCGCCATCCAGGGTGATCCCCATCCGGCGGCGCTGGGGGCCGCCCTGGCCGGTCTCGTTGTGTTGCTGGCCGCTGTCGTCGGGCTGGTCCTCGTCGTCCGCAGCGACCGGTTCGCCGGGGCGATCGGGGCGGGACTGCAGAAGGCCGTCTCCTGGCTGGCGAGACCCTTCCGGAGAGGCCCTTTCACCGGGTGGGACGCCTCCCTGCGCGACTTCCGCGTCCGAACGGCGGACGTGCTCCGGCGACGCTGGGTCTGGCTCACCCTGACCGCCCTCCTCAGCCACGTATCGCTCTTCGTCCTCCTGGTGGCGTCACTGCGCGCCGTGGGAGTGTCCGCGCAGGAGGTGTCGTGGGCCGAGGCGCTGGCGGCGTTCGCATCGGTGAGACTGGTGACGGCCCTCCCGATCACCCCCGGAGGGATCGGCTTGGTCGAGATCGGCATGACCGGCGCCCTGGTCCTCGCCGGGGGAGGGCAGTCCGAGGTGGTCGCCGGCGTGCTCGTCTTCCGCGTGCTGTCGTACGCCATCCAGGTCCCGATCGGCGCGGTGTGCTGGGTGTGGTGGCGGGCGACCGCACGGAAGGTCAACGCCGCCGTCGACGAGGAGGCGGCCGCCTGAACGCGCCCGGCGGCCGCCTCCCCGCTCGCCGCCGGATCAGCCGCTGAAGCGGTTGGGGAACTGGCGGATGATTCCGCTGCTCAGCATGTCGGCCATGTCGAGCGCCTGGATGTGGATCTCCTCGTAGGCGGCGATGTCGGCCTCGAAGTCGCCGGCCAGCCGAGCCGCACCCTCGGCAAGCGTGAGGTCGAGGTGTTCGCGCATCATCGCCCTCATCTCGTCTCTGGGCCAGAACCGCGGGTTGGCGGAATTCAGGAAGTCGGCGATCTCGTCGCCGTTGACGTACCACGCCTCCAGCGCGGCGTCGAGGGCGTCCTGGTCGCCGGAGCGGGCAGCCACCAGCACGTCGACGGCGCCGAGGATGTGCTCGCGCAGCAGGTCGGCGAGCGCCCGGCCGGCTGCCTGACCGTAGAACGGGGCGATGGCGCGCCCGATGTCGTCCTGATTCTGGAGAAGTCGGTCGAGCGTCGGCTCGAGGTCGGGCAGGTCACCGGCGAAGCTGACGATGGTGAGCCGTGTCCAGGTGATGTGGTCCTCCCACAGCTTGCGCATGTCGTCGTGGAAGGCCTGCCGCGGGTTTGTGGAGCCGGCGGTCACCGCGGTGGCGACGGCGGTGCCACCTACGGCGAGGACCAAGGTGATCGAGGCGACGAGGAGCAGCGAGCGGGATCGACGTCGGGTCACGGGGGAACCTCCTTGACAGGACTGCCGCTCGGCGCGCCGGGCGACCGTCTAATACGAACCGTTTCGTCGTTAGTGGGTACGCATCGCCAGAGACGGTGGTTCGCCGCGGTCTCAGCAGCGATAGCGCTTGTACCACGGACCGAGGGGTCCGGTCGTGGAGGCGATCATGCCGACCTCGCCCCAGGCGCCGGCGAACGCCTTCCAGGGGCGATCGCGCCCCGATGACGAGGAGTACCTCGCCTGGGTGATCTGCGGTTTAACCCGCCAGCCGCCGCGGTCCGTCAACGGGCCCGTCGCCGAGCTTCGCCCACCCATGCTCACCGGATTCTGGTCGGGTCGAGGAGCAGGAGTCGACCTCTGCGGCGGGCGCACTCTCGAGACCACGGCGCCTGCATCGACACGCCGGCGCGGCCCATTCGGTCGTGGCGTCCAGGGCAGCGTGGTCAGCCTGGCGTGTCCGTCGTGGACCCGGGTTAGGATCGCGGGCCCGGGACATCACAAGAAGTGGACCGCTTGCGGCCCAACCCCTCAACGGGAGGTGTGGCGTGGCCAAGGAGAAACCGGCGAAGGAGAAGCGTGCGCCGAAGGAGCGACCCTCGAAGGCCGTGGCCTACACCACGCTGTTCCCCGAGGAGTCGGTGGTGATGGAAACCACCCCTGGGCGCCTGGCGACGTTGCCGAAGGTCGCACTCACACTCGGGCTGTACGAGCTGTGGCGACGGCGGAACACCGCCATCGTCACCGACAAGCGGATCATGTTCGGGAGCGGGATCGTCAAGCGCTCCGAGAAGTCGATCCCGCTGTCCAAGGTGATCGACGTCAGCTTCAGTCGCCGCGGCCTCAACTCCTACGCCGAGGTCACCGTCACCGACCGGGGGCAACGCAAGAACCGGTTGGTGGGCCCCATGTCCGCCCCGGAGGCGCGTCGCTTCGTCAGCGAGATCCTCGCTCGCACGTAGCCGGAGGATCTCGGCTCGACCGCTAGGCGGGGAGTAATCGGACCTCGGCTCCGGGTAGGTCGGCCCACCAGCGGTCGTAGCGGCGGTAAGTCCTGGGCTCGCGATCGGCGAGCAACGCCTGTAGGGCCTGCGCCTCGGCGGCGAGCCCGTTCCATTCGTCGGCGCGCAGGCGACGGAACGCCGTGGCCTCGATGGCGCCGTCGACGGGGCGCCACACCCCGGCGACGTACCCGTCGACCAGCAGGGTCGGCAGGACGTCGCCGTTCGATCTGGCGATGGCGGCGCGGTACTCCGGCGGGGTGAGGCGGGTCCGGTCGGCGTACGCCAGGAGGGTGCTGTCCCACATCGGGAGCAGCCGGGGCGGGGCTGGGGCGTCTGCGTCCGGTCGTGGAGCGCCGGGGACGTCGAAGAGCTCGACCCCGTCCGGCCCGTCCAGCTCCTCCAGCCTGCCGGTCAGACCGCGCAATGCGGTGCGGACCCGGGAGCGCGCCACCATGGCGAAGAGCGCCATGTCGGCGACCGAGGCCGGGCCGAAGCCCTCCAGGTAGCGCCAGATGAGCGTCTGCAATGCCTCGTCGGCCTCGCCCTTGTCGCTCGACGTGGGCTGAGTACTGGCGGCGACGAACGAGGTGCGCGAGTCGAACGACCAGGGACCACCGGTCGGGGCGCGCAGCAGCGGGGCGAACGTCCGCAGCGCCCACCACGGGCGCTTCGGGGAGACGTCGAGTCGTTCATCGAGCCACGCCTCGATGTCGCCCCCGGTACGGGGTGTTGCGGCGAACTCGAGGAGACCGGGGACGAGGGCGTCGGCGTCGACGATGGTCAGTCCGCTGCCGGTGAAACGGCGGTCGACCATCCGGGATCGCAGGGACGGTTGCATGGCCAGGTGCATCGCCGGGCGGTCGTCGGGATGCACCACGTGCAGGGTGAACCGCATCAGCGTCGCCTTGACCAGCTTCCAGTCGGCGAAGGCGGCGTCGAGATCGGCCGGGTCGAAGTCGGTGACCCGATTCCACAGGGCGAGGTACGGCGAGGCCGGTTGCTGTGCCTGCAGGGCGACGACGCGTCTCGTTGCCTCGACCACGTCGAGCGGCTGGCGTTCCAGCAATAGCTGCCTTCCGAGTGTGGCCCGGTTGAGCTCGCCCGCAGTGACCGTCACGGTGTGCCGACCGGGGTGACGTTGTCCGGCACGTCAGAGAGCGCTGAGGAAGCCGAGCACACGCTCCTTCAAGGTGGCGGCGGCGTCGGCGTCGTACGACGGCAGGCCGGCGTCGGCGAAGAGATGTTGGTCGCCGGGGTAGACGAACAGCTCGGCCTGGTCGGTCGACTCGACGAGCTCGCGGGCGGCATCGATGTCGCCCTCGCCGGCAAAGTACGGGTCGGCATCCATCCCATGCACCTGCACCGGCACGCCGGCGGGCCATGACTCGCTGAACTCCGATACGGGGACGAAGCTGTACATCAGGATGCGCGCCGCGGGCTCCGGGCCGGGTCTGCGCCAGCTTCTGCGCCGGCAGCACGCCCATCGAGAACCCGGCGTAGACGAGCCCATCTTGGAGCGGTTCTGCTGCGGCGACGCCCCGATCGATGAGCACCCCGAAGCCGATCTCGTCGGCGTGGGCCACGCCGTCATCGAGGTTGTCGAACGTCCGCCCTTCGTAGAGGTCGGGGGTGTGCACGGTGTGCCCGGCTCGTCGCAGCTCATCGGCGAACTCGTGGAACCCCGACGTCTGTCCCTGTGCGTGATGGAACAGCAGTACTTCGGCCATATCCAGCACCTCCTCCCGGTGGGTCACCTCGCGAGGCAGGTGGAATCCCCGTCGCCATTGATCCAATATTCTAGAATGATCGAAACATGTCGAGCAATTCCCGATTCCCGGACTACGAGCTGGCGGAGCAGATCGAGGTGTCCTTGCCGGGGCAGCTTCGTGCCTTCGCCGATCCGTTGCGGGTCACCATCCTCGACCTGTTGTTGGAGCGGGCGGCGACCGTCAGGGACCTGGCGGCAGCGGTGGGCCGTCCGAGGAGCACGGTCGCCTACCACGTCAAGGTCCTCGTCGACGCCGGGATGCTCAGGGTGGTGCGCACCCGGCGGGTCCGCGCCATCGAAGAGCGCCACTACGGCCGCACCGCCCGGATGTTCGCCATCGGCGTCGTCGACCTGCCGGGCGGCCCGGTGTGGGCGAACGCGCTCTCCGTGGCGGCCGCCGAGTCCGGCCCTGCCCACGGGCCGACCGGCTGCGTACGGTGCACCGCCACGTACGGATCCCCGACGAGCGTGCCGCCGAGTTCTGGGAGCGGGTCGAGGCGGTCGCCCGGGAGTTCACCCAACTGTCGCGCTCCGGCGACACCGTCTACGGCTTCGTCGCCGGCCTCTATCCGACCGACCACCCCGCCCTTCCCAGATCCGGGCGACGCTTCCTGACGGCCAGCGCGCCTGCGCGGCTCTCGAGCTCGTGATTCCTGGCATCATCGCTGACCACCCGGAACGAGAACTGGATCGAGATGACCGGCAACGCGCCGCCGACGTTGCGAGAGGGCCAGCTCAAGGAGTTCGACGACCTGTCGCTATGAGGCTCCCGAGTCACCGCGGTCGACGCTCTCCGGTGGACACGGACTTGGTCCCGGTTGTCATCAGGGAACAACAGTCGCCGGTGACGGTTGGTCAACGAGATGACCGATCCATCCGCTACCGGCGTCGTGCCCGGCGACTCTCCTCGCCCGAGCCGCTCGGCGGTGTGGGGAGACGTGACTGTCGCCACCTCGCCCAGCACCCAGATCGTCGACGGGTACGAGTACTTCCCACCCGACACGGTGAACTGGGAGCTGCTCGAGCCTTCGCCCCACACGTCGGTGTGCTCGTGGAAGGGCACTGCCAGCTACTTCGACATCGTCGTCGACGGCCGACGCCTCGACCAGGCAGGGTGGACGTACCGGACCCCTTCCGACGCCGCCGCCGGCATCGAGGGCCATGTCGGCTTCTGGCACGGGGTTCGGGTCGTCGACAGCTGACTCGCCGGCCCACTCCATCAGACTGTGTTCGTCCGCGGCACGTCTGACCGGTCACCGTTGCGGCACAATGAGATCAATGGCGAGGCCGCTCAAGGACTCGTTCGGTGCCGATGTCCCCGTCCGCATCGCCAACATGATCGAAGCGGTGTATCCCGCCTTTCCCGGCGAGCGTTTCGTCACCGACGCCCTCGATGGCTACGACCAGCTCGAGCTCACCCCACGGCCCGGAGATCGCCCTACGCACCGGCGGGTTGGAACAGCTCGATGACGTTGCCGGAGGGATCCTCCAGCAAGACCTGCGAGCCGCCGGGGCCCCTGACGATGTCGTTGCGGAACACGAGTCCGGCGTTGCGCAGGCGGGCGACCTCGGCGGCAAGGTCATCGACGATGAAGTGGATGCGGTTCCAGCCACCGGGACCTGGCTTGGCGCCGTCGGGCATGGGTCGTCCGGCGGAGCTGGCCGGGCCGCTGAGCAGCAGCCGCAGGTTTCCCCTGGCGACGTCCGCAAACGCAGGGGCGGCGCTGGTGCGCAGCTCGAAGCCGAGGTGCTCGGTGTAGAAGTCGATCGACGCTTGAACGTCGTCGACCATGTAGCGGACGTTCACCATCTCGTCCGGTTCCGTCATGGGTCCTCCTCTGGTGGGCGGGTCGGGCGCGGAGGCTGCGGCGTTACTCGGTGCGGGCGAAGCGGGCCACGGCGACGGTGAGCAGGCCAAGCGAGGTGGCGATGACGATGGCGACCTGCAACGGCACCGGCACCGGCCACGATCCCCAGTAGATCCCAGGGTTGTAGACGGCGCGGACGTCGGCGGGAACGGCGAGGTAGTCGAACACCGCCGAGCGCATCGGCTCGACGGCGTAGGTCATCGGATTGAGCTTGGTGGCGATCTCGAGCCAGCGGGGGAGGTTGTACAGAGGGAATAGCGCCCCGGAGAGGAACATCATCGGGGTGATGACCAGCTGGACCATCGGCATGGCGGTCTGGATCTGCTTCACCCGGGCCGCCAAGAGCAGGGCGAGGGCGGTGATCATGAACGCCATGAGGAAGGCGAGCACGGCCAGCTCGACCATCAGCAGCAGGTTGTAGGGGACCCCGACGACCGGGGAGAGCGCCAGGATCACCAGGCTCTGCATGGTGGCGACGGTGGCGCCCCCGAAGCACTTGCCGGTCATGATCGACGCCGTCGACACCGGGGCGACCAGCATCTCGCGCAGGAAGCCGAACTCCCGGTCCCACACCATCGAGATGCCGGAGAAGGCGGCCGTGAACAGTACCGAGGTCGCCAGTACGCCGGGGAAGAGGAACGTCTCGAAGTCGACGTCGCCGGTCCCGACGTCGACGATCGACCCGAGCCCGGCACCGAGGACGAACAGGAACAGCAGCGGCTGGACGAGCGACGAGATCATCCGCGACCGGTCGCGGGAGAAGCGGATCATCTCCCGCTGCCACACCACGAAGCCCGCCCTGATCTCGTGGGCGAGTCCCCGGGCGGGCCGGTGGGTGGCGGCGATGGTGGTGGTCATCGGGTCACCTCCTCCGCCAGGCCATGGCGATCATGCGGTTGTTGAGCCCGCCCTCCTCGACGTCGCGGATGGTCGAGCCGGTGTGGGCGAGGAAGACGTCATCGAGGGTGGGCCGGGTCACGGTAACCGAGCGGATGGGGACGCCGAGGCCATCGAACAGCCTGGGGACGAACCCGGCGCCGTCGGGCACGGCGATGGTCACCGCCCCCTCGTGGATCGCCGCCTCCAGCCCGAACCCCGCCCGCAGCGCCGAGATGGCGGCGTCGTTGTCGTCGGTGTGGAGCTGGACCCGATCCTTGCCGATGCCCGCCTTGAGCTCCTCGGGCGTGCCTAGGGCGACGATCTCGCCGTGATTGATGATGCCGATGCGGTCGCAGTGCTCCGCCTCCTCCATGTAGTGGGTGGTGACGAAGACCGTGATGTCCTGGTTCTCGTGGAGCCGCCCCAAGTAGGCCCAGATCGACGCACGTGTCTGCGGGTCGAGGCCGATGGTGGGCTCGTCGAGGAACAGCACCTGCGGTGAGTGGAGCAGCCCGCGGGCGATCTCCAGCCGGCGTCGCATCCCGCCGGAGAATGCGTTGACCAGGTCGTCGCGGCGCTCCCACAAGCCCACCATGTCCAGCACCTCGCGCCGGCGGTCGGGGGCGGTGGCACGGTCGACGCCATACAGCTCGCCGTGGAATCGGAGGTTCTGGTCGGCGGTGAGGTAGCCGTCGAGCGTCGGCTCCTGGAACACGAGGCCGATGCGGCGACGCACTTCGGCGCGGTCGGCGGAGACGTCGAGCCCGGCCACCCGCGCCGTCCCTTCGCTGGCGGCGACGAGCGTGCACAGGATGCCGATCGTCGTCGATTTCCCCGCGCCGTTCGGTCCGAGAAAGCCGAAGATCTCGCCGGGCTCGACCCGCAGGTCGATGCCGTCGACTGCGACGATCTCGCCGTACCGCTTGACGAGCCCGCTCACCTCGACGGCCGGTGTGAGTCGATGGCTGGGTGGTCTTCACTCCCGGATGCCTCCTCGAACGGCTATCTAAGCCCCTCGGCGAGGCTGCGGTGACGCCGGCGGGGGCGTCAGGGCGGCGCAGGACCCGGCCACGAGGCGTGGCCGTTGGTTTCCTGATCGAGGACGGCGACGGTGGCGTCGAACATCGCCCTGGCCGCATCCGGGCTCTCGGCGATGGCGACGATCCCCAGCTTGCCGAACTCGGACATCGCTCCGAGGAGGTGGAACACCACACCGCGGTGCTCGGCGGCGTCGAAGTGCAGACCGTTGCACACCGCGATGTCGATCAGGTCGTCGGGGACGAGCCCCCGGTAAGAGGGACTCTGCACGTTGTCCGATGCTACGTAGCAGCGCCCCTCACCGCTGCGGGTGACATAGAGCCCCGCATCCGGGTCGTACGACCCGTCGGTGAGGAACTGGAGCATCAGGAAGGGCAGCGTCGTCCCTCCCTTGCGCAGGTTGATCTCGATCGCGTAATGGTCCCAGGTGCCGTCCCGGGGCACGGACACGAAGTCGATGCTGTGCCGCCCGATGACCCCCCGGCGGGCGAGTTCCCCGGACACCTGCCGGGCGGCGTCGTGGAGGGCGACCCGGTATGCCGGGTCGGCCGGGAACGTGCAACCCAGGTACGTCTGCATCGACCGGCCCCCCAACAGCTGGTCGTGGGTCGACACCAATTCCACCGTCCCCAGCGGGTTCACCCGGCACTGCACCGATGGGGACCTCGCATCCGGGGATTCGATGAAGCACTCGGCGATGCCACCCATCTCGGCGAGTTTCGCCAGGTAGCTCTCCGGGTTCTCGGCGTCGGCCTCGAACATGAGGCCGAGTGGCAGGCGGCGGCTGATCTGGTGACGGAGGTCGGTGCCGGCGTCGATGCCGGCGAAGCTGAACACGGCGTTCCCCTCGCCGGAGAAGCCCTCGTCGAGCTTGACGACCGCCCGGCCCAGTTCGGGGTGGAGGCGCTTGAGCCCGCCGAGCGCCTCCACCAGATCGTTCTGGTCCCGCAGGTGCTCGAACCCATCCGGGAGGGCCACCCCGACGCTGCGGAACAGCTCCCGGCTGCCACTCTTCGACCCGAGCGACGCCAGGGCCGGATCGCACGCGTACATGGGGAGATCCAGCCGCACCGCCAGGCTTCGCTCGGCATCGGTGGAGGCGAAGCACGTCATGTGCGAGCCCTCCGGCGCCACCAGCTCGGCGGTGATGCGGTTCAGCAGGCGGGGACGGTCGAGAATCTTCGACGAGAGCGGTCGAGTGGTGCCGTCGTCACACGACAGCAGGGTGAGGCGACGCTGCGCATGACGTGTCGGAACCCCGGGCAGCAGGTGGAGGTAGTAGTCGACGACCGCCGGGTGCACCGGTTGGCTGGTCACGTAGATGACCTTGGTGCGGGGGAGCCGCAGCAGCATGAGCATGCACAGCATCCGCTCCTCGTAGTGGAGCACGCCGGAGATCTTGGCCAGCTCCGACTCGGGGAGGCTGAGGCTGGGGATCACGACCACGGTGCGTGGCTCGAGCGGGTCGGAGAACACCCTGTCGTGGATCTCGGCCATGCGGAGCTGGAGGCGGGCGAACGCAGCGTGTTCCTCCGGGCTCCCCATGGGAGGCGCCGCACGATCCGGCCGGTCGGTTCCCGTCACGGCCTGATTATGGCCCCGAAGGAACTCGGCGCACACGGCCGAAAGACCCGGAACACCGGGACCTCGGCGTTGGCTCGAGAAGGTCGGACCTCAGATGAGGACTTCGGCGAGCTTCCGGTAGCCGGCCATCCGGTCGTCACCGACCACGTGGACCCCGACGTGGTCGGCACCGGCGTCGAGATGCGCCCGCAGCCCGGCGGCGACCTCCTCCGCCGTGCCGTGGAGGAACAGGGCGTCGATCAGGGCGTCGCTGCCCCCGCCGGCGATGTCGGACTCCGCCCACCCCTCGCGCATCAGGTTCCTGCGGTAGTTGACCCGGGACAGGTATGACGCAACGAAGGAGCGCCCGACCTCTCGAGCGTGTCCCGGGTCGGTGTCGAGCACCACCTTCTGGTCGGGCGCCAGCAGCGGGCCCTCCCCGATCACCTGGCGGGCGTACGCGGTGTGCCGGGGCGTGGTCAGGTAGGGATGGGCGCCTGCGGTCCGGTCGGCGGCGATGCGGAGCACCTTGGGCCCCAGAGCGGCGAGCACCATTCGCTGGCGGGGAACGCCGGCGGCGTCGAGCTGGTCCAGGTACTCGCCGATCTTGTCCACCGGGTCCCGGTACTCCTGGGTCGCCTCGGGATGACCGATGCCGACGCCGAGCACGAACCGGTCCGGGTGAGCGGAGGCGATCCGGTGGTAGGAGGCGGCCACCTCGGTGGCATCCTCCCGCCACATGTTGACGATCCCGGTGACCACCGGGATCGACTCGGTGGCGTCGATCAGTTCCGCGACCTGGCGCAGGTCGCCCTTCGGAGAGCCGCCGACCCACACCGCTCCGTACCCGAGGCTCTCGGCTTCCTGGGCCATCTCCGGGGTGGTGTTGCGCAGCATCTGCCAGAAGCCGAATTCGCCGAGATGCATGTCACCGTCCTCCTCCGGGGTACCAGCCGTTCTAGCCATCGCCGCTGCGGAATCCAACCGGCAGGTCGGCGGATCCCGTGACGCTGTCGTGACGCCGCCCTGGAACGCTCCACTCCGAGCCGAGGGAGACCAGATGATGCACGTCGACATCACGATGGTGGAGGAGCTTGCTTTCAAGCTCGACTGCGACGCGTTCTACTACGTCATGAACACGGCCGATGCGCTGCGGCTGGAGATGGGACCGGCGGGCGTTCAATGGAACAACGCCCCGCGCACGACCATCGAGTTCGTGGGATTCCGTGACAACGGCGACTGCATGACCGGGATGTGGGATCGGTCGTACGGCTCGATCGCCACCAGCCGAACCTGGACGTACGTCGTGCATGACGACGAAGTCCTGATCAGGGCAGGTGATGGGTCGACCCTCCGGGGCGTTCTGGGCGAGGATCGAGCGACGCTCGCCCTGGGGCCGCGTACCTACGTGGTGGGACACCGCGGCCTCTGAGCTCGTGCAGAGCCAGGCCGCCTCCGGGGTTTCCCGAGGCCACGGGATGGGAAGGACCGCGCTCGTGAGCTCTGACAGGAGGAGCGGATGGAGCAACGAGTGAGTGACGTGATGACCGCCAACCCGGTTTCGGTCGCCGACGATGCCGACCTGGTCAGGGTGGCGGAGATCATGCGGGACCGCGACATCGGAGACGTCGTCGTGCGGTCCAACGGTTCGGTCGTCGGGATCGTCACCGATCGTGACCTGGTGGTGCGGGGGCTCGCCGAAGGCAACGTCCAGTTGCTGACTGCCCGCGACGTGTGCACACGCGACCTGACCAGCGTGCGCAGCGAGGACAGCGCCTCCGCGGCTGTGGACCTGATGCGCCAGAAGGCGATACGGCGGTTGCCGGTGATCGACGACGGTCAGCTGGTGGGCATCGTGACCATCGGCGACCTGGCCCAGGACCATGACCCCGGATCGGCCCTCGCCGACATCAGCCAGGCGCCGCCCAACAACTAATCAACGGCTGTCCGTCGGGACGGAGGCCGGGCGAGCCGGATTGCGCGCGCTCGTAATCCCGCCGGCATGGACCGTGCCATCGAAGACAGAAGCGACGATCGACGGCCTGTTGCGCGGTGACGCACGCCGAGCTGGACGAAATCGTCCACCACGTCGATCCGCCACACGTCTCCGACCGCCTCGAACAGGCGTATCAGGTCCGATACCGGGTGGTAGTGGTGGTGTGGGGTGCCGCTGCCGTCGCGCTTGGTGTAGTAGGACACGAGCAGCGTGCCCGATGGGGCAACGTGGCGCATCAGGTTCGCCGTCAGCCGGTGCGTTGCTTCAGCGGACAGGTCCTCACGATGCAGGTGCGAGATGGCCCGGCAGAAGACCACATCGAACGCGGCCTCCGTGGGGAAGGCCATCTCGGCGTTGCCTACGTAGAACTCGAGGTGAGGGTACCGGTCGCGGGCGACGGCGACACCGCCTTCGGAGAGGTCGATCCCGCACACGTCGAAGCCGAGCTCGGAGAACACCGACGTCCAGAATCCGTCACCACACGCAACATCGACGAGCCTCGGCCTTGCCTCGCGACCGTGCGCCTTCAAGTCGAACGCCTCGACATAGTGCTGCAGTGTCCACGCCACCCAGCGCGCGGCGATCTGTGTCGTATCCAAACCCGCCAGAGCGGTAGTGATCGTCGTAGTGGCCCATCGCCGACAACTCCCCATGTCTCGAAGCGATCGCGCCGAGAACGCTACAGGGCACACGACCAAGTTCCCCGATTCACCTTCATCCACGCTCGCCGACACCCTCCCGGCGCCGTTCCACGCCTGGATGTGACGCTCACGCCCGCGGCGGGGTCCCGGCGGGGATCGCCCTGGGCTGTAGAAGTGGTCGACACACCCCAGCCTCAACCCGACTCTTGACCTGCCCAGGGTTTCGTGGAGGTTCCAGCATCCCGGGAGGACAAAACCATGACGAGTCATCAACAACGTCGTGGGAAGTGCCCGTGGCGTTTGGCAAATTTTGTACACTCATGCTGGTGAGCAGCTTCCGACGTATCTCGGACGATCGGCCGTGCTCCTCTTCAGACTCGCACCCTGCGCAACCAATGTGAGGGAGGGACCCCATGGCATCGTGGAACCAGCTCGTCGGCTTCGTGAGGCAGACCTACCAGGTCGCTGACACCACACCCGACCGCCTCAGCCTCGTTTTCGGCATGAGCGCCGACCGATCCCAGGTCGTCCACCTCTTGCGGCAGGTGCTCGGCGAGAACGAGGAAGAATGGGTGCAGATCGAATCGCCGGTGTGCGAAGCAAGCACCGAGCGGATCGAGGCGACGGCGAGGGCGGCCGGTGACATGGTGTGCGGTGGCGTCGCTGTGATCAACGACTTGGTGATTTTCCGCCACTCGGTGCCGCTCGCCAACCTCGACGTCAACGAGTTCGAGCGCCCGCTCCACCTGGTGACCATGGCGGCCGACTACCTCGAAACCCAGGTCACCGGGCTCGACCAGTTCTGATCGGGCCCGAGCCCGTCAGTCGGTCGGACCCGGTACCGCCTTGGTGACGTCGCCCTCGCCGGAACCCGGTACCGCCTTGGTGACGTCGCCCTCGCCGGAACCCGGTACCGCCTCGGTGACGTCGCCATCGCCGGTGAGTTCGGGCAGACGGTCCGAGCCCTCGATCGTGGTGGCGTCGGGGAAGCTGACGGTCGCCCCGTACTCGTCGAGGAACTCGATGATCTGCTCGAACAGCATCTTCACCGTCTCATTATCGAAGACGTTCTCCTCGACCGCGTTGAGGGCGACAAGGACGCCGGCGCCGAGCCTGGTGGCCGTGTCCGGCGTCATCTTGAGGAACACCCTCTCCCCGTTGTACTTGAACAGCTCGAGCTCGATGACCCACCGCGACAGGAGCACGTCCTTGTACACCTTGCGGGTGGCGCGCGACCAGTCGTCCGGGTCCTCGTCCATCGCCCTGAGCGCCTCCTCGGCCGGGAACCCGAACAGCGCCTGGAGGCGGCGGAGCATTCGCTCGGCGGAGGCAACGTCGGCGTCGGGCGCCTCGACGTCGGGCAGGAAGGTGAGAACGGCCCCCGGGTCGTTGCTGCCCAGGTAGTGCATAAGGAAGGTGCCGGCGCGGTGCCCGATAACGTGGTCGAGGGCGAAGTTGAGACGCCTGCCCACGGCAGTGTCGATGGGCCCGTCGAGATAGCGGTGGAGGATCTCGGTGATGGTGCCGTCGACGTCGGGGTTCTCGGCCAGCTTCAGCACGAACTGCGTGGCAGCATCGAGCACCAGTTCGTGCTCGTCGGCTGCCGTCGTCCCCGTCTCCGGTGGCGGCGCCTCGAGGCCCAGGTCGGGGTCGTCGCGTCGATCGTCAGATGACATTGGCGGGGCCCTTTCTTGTCGTCGAATCGTCGGTAGGCCTCAACCGTCGCAGCCGATCGAGTGAATCCGGTGAGGTGCTCACAGTTCCCTTGGGATCGAGGAGCTGGCGGGTCAGCTCGCCGAGGGACAAGTCTTGCTGAGGGTCGGCGCCGTCCACCGGTGACGCAGGCTCCCTCGGCCACGTATCGGCGATCGGCGGCCGCGCCGCCGACGGGGAGCTCTTGGCCACGGTCATGGCGAGCCGCTCGACGGCTTCGACGCGGTCCCCGCGTTCGACCTCTGCGGCGGTCGGCGACTCCACGCCTCGCCCGAACACGGTGCCGGCGCCGCCCTTGGCCACGTCGGTGACCGCCGTGGAGGCGACCCGCTTCGCTCCTCCCACGGTCGGCTCCGACGCCCGGCTCACCTTGGCCGCGTCCAGCGCCGTCTGCCGCTCCTGCACCACGGCGGCCTCCAGGGCGGCGGAGTCCTTGCGCATCCGCCAGTAGCCTGCGAGCAAGGTGAGGGCGTCCCACTCCACCGACTCGCGTTCGGTCAGCTCCCGCGCCGTGTCGTAGCTCTGGCGGGCCAGGCGGCCGCCCCGGAGATGCCCCGGAGCACCTTATCGCGGGGCTCGGCGCTGGCGGTCCGCTCATCGATCCAGGCGACGACGCTGTCGGCGATGGCGTTCGCCTCGGCGATCGCCGCCATCGGGTCGACCGACCTGCGGTGGAGGGTTTCCACCCGGACCTCGATGTCGTCCAGCTCGCTCACGCCACCAGCCTCCGCCGTGAGGAGAGCACCCGCCGGCTCAGCTCCTCGAGAATGGTCCGGTCGACCTCCCGCGCCACGTCGGGGTAGGCGGTGAGCAGCTCCCGGATCGCCTCCTGCAGATGCGGGGCCGCGTCCCCAGCGAGCTTGGCGCGGATGGCGGCGAAGTGGTCGGCCAGGTCACCGTCGCCCGGAGTGAGGTGGGCGGGGACTTGCTCTCGCATCCACGACTGTACCCGCTCCATGTGGGCATGGTTCTGGAGCAGGGTGAGGCCTAGCGAGGCGAGCGAGCCCTCGCCCGATCCCATCCTGGTCACGATCCGGTCGGCGGTGGCCGACAGCCGCGCGCGTCCGCCAACGCCACCCACCAGCCGAGGAGCTGCACTGCCACCTCGGGCTGGAGGCGCGGCACGACCGGGGCGACACCCCGCAGCGCCTCCCACACCGCGTTGGCGTACACGGTCTCGGCCAGCCTACGGTACGCGTCGGTGCCGTCGGCGTACTTGCCGGCGGCGGTCACCAGCCACATCGGATCCTCGATCGGTCCCGCCTCCCCGGGAGCCATCCCACCGGAGGCGGCCCGCGACAGGTCGGCGTGCCTCCAGGCTCCCTCGTAGGCGTCCCGCCCGTCGCTCTCCGGGTCGCCCTTGACGTCGGCGGCGTCCCAGGCGGCTCCGGTCAGCGCCTGCGTCTCCGACCGGAGGTCCTGCTCGGCGACGGCGAGGGCGGCGACCAGCAGGCCGCGGGCAGGGTGGTCCTCGGGCAGGCTGGCGAAGAAGTCCGCCGCCTCGGCGAACCGGTCGACCCGGTAGACGAGGCTGCGGAGACGGGTCACCCGCTCGCGGTAGTCGAGCGCCACTGCCAGCCAGTCGCGACGGTTGGCATTGCGCTGCGCCTTGAGCCTGAGGAACTTCTCCGGCTCGAGCTCGAGGGCGAGTACGAACAGCGGGATCGCGCTATTCGCCGTGTTCGCCCCTTTGGCGTCGAGCTCGGGGTTCTGCTCCTTCCCGGTGGCGTCCTGGACGAGCCGCCTCACGCCCAGTTCGGGATCGAGCATCAGCGCCCGCAGGTCGAGGAACGGCTGCCTGCCGTCGAAGTCGATGAACTCGTCCCTGAGGTTGTCGGGGCGAAGCTGCCCGAGCAGGGACGCCATGAAGACGCTCGTCTTCGAGCCTTCCTGCGCCAGCTCCAGCTGACCGCTTCCCGAGCAGACCGCCACTCCCGCCCTCGGGTTGGGCGCGTCGATCTCCACGTCCGATAGGACGTCCGGGTTTATCCTTGCCCGCTCCTCGTTTCCGTACGGCTGGTTGCTGCAGGCGTCGTACACGATGACCGCCTGGCGGAGGCCGGGAACATTCTTGAGCTTCTCGGCGAGGTGCTCGACTGAGATGTTGCGCCGGAGCCCGGGCCTGTATTCCTGGGTGAGAAAGACCCGGCTCCCGATGTCGCCGTTGGCCCGCAGCTGGTAGCCGTGGCCGAGCAGGAACACGAGCACACGGTCTTGGTCGGCCCCATCGGAGCGTTGGGTCGTCGTGGTCGAGCTGGGCAACATCAGCTCGGCGATCGAGTCGACGATGGCCGCCCGTGTCGCGTTGCCCACCAGGCGCACCTCCTTCTGCTTCTTCGCCATGGCCTCCAGCGTCGGCAGGTAGGACGACTTCTCAGCCACGTGCAGGGTGATCTGGTCCCACGGCACGCCGAGCTGCCGCAGCCACCCCACGATGGCGACAGCGTCGCGCACCGGGCTGGCCAGCTTGCCAATGTTGGCGGTGTCGTCGTAGTTGTCGACGGCGACCACCAGAGCCCGGACGAGCTCGGGGAATTGGATCATGACGGCGCGTCGGGCCAGGCCGCCACCCGTATGGCGTCGAACACGTCGTCCACCGCCCAGTAGGCGCTGTGGGACTCGGGGAACGGCACATGGGCGTCTACGCGGTGGTCCATGATCCGGTCCCGGCCCGCGAATACCCGCTCGGCGCAGTACGAGAGGAGGTCGTCCTCGTTGTAGATGTTGAGCCAGGGCACGAACGGCTCGACGCCGCTTCCGGGCCGCAGGTGCTCGAGGGCGTCGATCGCGTAGAAC
Source organism: uncultured Acidimicrobiia bacterium (assembly GCA_963834375.1). Classification (GTDB taxonomy): domain Bacteria; phylum Actinomycetota; class Acidimicrobiia; order Spongiisociales; family UBA5794; genus JACDBE01. The sequence continues at coordinate 228,741 of CAWIBM010000001.1, forward strand.
AGCGGCGACTGCGACCCGACCGTCACCAGGAGGTCGACCTCGGGGGCGTCGTCGGCGGAGAGCAGGTCGACCAGGATCACACCGCCGAGGCTGTGGCCGACGACGATCAACGGCGGCTCCCGGCGGTGCAGTTCCCGGGCGACATATTCGCGGATCTCGTCGCCGCGGCGCTGGTAGTAGAGGATGTCGGCGAGGGCGGCGCTGCTCAGCCCGCTCAGCTTCCGGCGGCGAGCGACGGCGATGTACGTCGCCGGCCGGGCCACGAAGCGGACGACCTTGCGCTTCAGCCAGTCCTCCACCGACTTGGTCGCCCCTGGGAACAGGGTGCGCGCCACCAGGTCGACGACCTCGTGGCGGAGCTCGCGCCGGAATGCGATGTCGGGTTGGAGCCCGGGTGGATCGTCGCGGTGCCCGGCGAGCACCTCGGCCACGATGGCACGGGAGACCGCCTCGAGGTACTCCGGGTCCTTCTCGCTGGCGGCGACGAGCGCCGCCTGGCCGAACTCGGGAGCCGCCTTCACCCGCTGCGCCGCCTGCCATACTTCGTCGCCGGTGATGCCGGCGCGGGCGAGCAGGCCGTCCGCGTCACTTGCCTCGAGGTCTTCCAGATTGCTGACCATGTCCTGCGCCGCCTCGTCGGGCCGCTTGCGACCGACCGCCGCCGCCGGGGCGGCCCGGGGTGCCGCCTCGGCGGCGAGCCGCAGCTCGAACACCGGGTCGTCGATCAGCAACTCCCAGGCGGCAGTGCTGTCGGTGTCGTCGACGCCGGCGGGATCCTGCGCCGCCGTCAGCGGGAGCGAGGCGTCGATCCCACCGAGGTCCGGCCCCACCGCCGGGCCCCAGTCGCACGCCACCAGAGCGATGTCGTCGAACCCACGGCGGCGGGCGCCCTTCTGGAAGGCCTCCCAGGTCTTCTCAAACCCGGCCTCCCGAACGCCGGTGCCATGGACGAAGACGAGCGTTCCTTGCACTGTTCGCTCCCAACGCTCGGCGCAGATGTGCCCCTCCTGCTGAGCAGGCAAGCCCCACGCTACTCCTCGAGCAAGCCGTCAACCGGGCCGCCTCCGTCGTCGCCGGGTCCTCACCGCAGGTGGCGGAAACGGTGCGCTTAGGTCAGTGGCGGCGTTCGCTCATCGTTCGGTAGGGCAGCGAGGCGAACGACAACCGGGTGTTGATCAAGCACTTGACCGAGGCGAAGCCGCGACGCCTAGTCAGGGGACATGGGCATTCATCCCCCCTGGCCAGGACACAGTCACTGACCCGTATCTGCCACTCCGGGGCTGGCGTGCTCGCAACAAGAACGCCACGTTGCTCCTCCTCGTCCGGCGCAAGCTCGACATCGTGAGCTGGGGGAGTGGACTGCCAGCCTTCGGCCCCGAGGCCTCGTGGCTCAACTGGCGAGGCGTCCCGGCTCGTTCGGACCGTGGGCCGATCTCGTCGCCCACCTCGTTCAACTCGTCGAGGACTGCGACGATGATCGACTGGTCGAGCTGCTCGCCGCCCAATCCGCGTCGGCCTGGCAGCGTGCGCCTACTTGCTCCACGTCGGTGGGTATCCGAGCCGGGCCGCGGCCCTCCTCGATCAGCGGCCGGCCCGATCCATGCCAAAGGTGCGCTTCGAGCATCCACGACTCAGCCGCAACGACCAGTACAACGCAGTCTGGGCACCGGATTACCACGTCGTGGATCGTCTGATCGCGCCGCTGCAAGACGTTGTCGGAAAGGCGTAGCGATCCCGGGACTGACCCGGGCGCTCGTCACCCGCCACGCTCTCGGGAGGTCCGACGCCTGGGCGGCGCCTCGCGGGGGTCGCAGGCAAGGTCGGATCCACCCCACCGGCCGTTGAGCGGGTCGGTGGCTCAGTACCGCCGGAGGGGCGGCCGGTAAGCTCGCCTCATGCTCTTGGAGCGAGAGCGTGAACTGGAGGTGCTCGCCGACCTGCTCGGCCTCGCCGCCGACTCGGGTGGGAGGGTCGTGCTGATCCGGGGCGAGGCCGGGATCGGGAAGTCCGCCCTGGTCGAGCTCTTCGCCGAGTCCTACGCCGACACCGCCTTGTTCGTGTCCGGCTCGTGCGACGATCTCTCGACCCCGGAGCCGTTGGGGCCGATCAGGGACATCGCCCGGCTCGAACCCGACCTCGGTCAGGCGATCGCCGCCGGTGACCGCATAGTGGTGATGGAGACGCTGCTCGACCTGATGTCGCACCGGCTGAGACCGACGGTGGTGGTGCTCGAGGACACCCAGTGGGCGGACGAGGCGACGCTGGACCTGATCAGGTACGTTGGTCGGCGGATCGCTCGGACCAGCGGGCTGTTGGTGCTCACCTACCGCGATGGTGAGGTGGACGTCGAGCACCCGCTCCGCCACGTGATCGGCGAGCTGCAACCAGGATCCATCGAGCGGATGCACCTCCAACCGTTGTCGAAGCCGGCGATCGCGTCGCTGATCGACGTGGCCGGTCTCGACGTGGACGAGGTGTTCGACCTGACCGGCGGCAACCCGTTGTTCGTGCGCGAGTTGGTGGTCTCGGCGGCTGAGCGGGTCCCGTCGTCGGTGCGGGACGGCGTCCTGGCGCGCGCCTCGAAGTTGTCGCCCGGTGCCCGGGCGTTGCTGGAGTTGGTGTCCGTGGTCCCGGGCCGGGCCGAGCTGCGGCTCGTCGAGGCCGTCGTCGATCCGTCGCCGGGGCAGTTGACCGAGTGCATCCGCCAGGGCCTGCTCCGGGTGGAGGGAACCGACGTTTCGTTCCGTCACGAGTTGGTCCGCCAGGCGGTGGAGTCGTCGCTCGACGCCGCCACCCGCCAGCGCCTCAACCGGCTGGTGCTCGCCGAGCTGATCACCACCGCTGATCCGGCCCGCCTGGTGCACCACGCCCTCGAGGCGGGCGACTTGGCATCGATCATCGAGTTCGCCCCGCAGGCCGCCCGAGCCGCCATGGAGGTCGGCAGCATGCGCGAAGCCGGGGCCCACTTCCGGAACCTGGAGCCGCACCTGGACCTGATCCCTGAGGGTGAGCGGGCCCGGATCGTGGACGACTGGGCGCGCACCGAGTTCATGCTCGACAACCCGGAGTCGCTCGACATCCTCAATCGGGCGATGGACCTGTACCGGGCCGTCGGCGACGAGGATTCGTTGGCCCGTGCACTCACCTTCGGAGTCAGATCGAACGAGACGAGCTTCCGACCGGAGGCGGCAGAGCGCTGCGCCGTCGAGGCGCTGGCAATCCTCGAGCCGAAGCCGCCGGGGCCCGACCTTGCCGCCGCGCTCGCCCAGCGAGCCTATTTGGGAATGGTTCGCTTGGACGACGACGTCGCGGTGGAGTACGCCGACCGTGCCATCGACATGGCCCGGGAGACCGGTGACGACCTCAGTCTGATCTCCTCGCTGAACACCAAAGGGACGGTCCGTTGCATGCGGGGCGAGCCCGACGGGCTCACCCTCCTGGAAGAGGCGCGATGGCGAGCCGAGCAGGGTCGCCACCTCTTCGAGGAGTTGAGGGCGCTCAACAACATGAGCGTCAACGCCCTGGGGCGGATGGACCTCGACCGTGCCGGCGAGTTCTCCCAGCGCGCCATGGAGGTCGCCTCCCGCTCCGAAATCCCGCTGCTCGAGTACCGCTGCATGACCGAGTGCGCCGAGGTCCTGTTGGCGAAGGGGGAGTGGACGACCGCCGAGAACCTCGTCCTGGAGATGATCGGATCGCACATCCGGGAATCCGCTCTGGGGATCCTGGCGACGATCCAGACCCGCCGTGGCCAGGCGGCGGCCAAGGAGTCGGTGCTGCGGTCGTGGCTGCTGAGCGAGGCCGGCGGACAGCCTCAGTTCCTGACCGCTGCGGCAGCAGTGCTGGCCGAGTACATGTGGCTGACCGACGATCACCCGGTCGGATCCGAGCGGCTGCTCCAGGTGATCCACAGCGCCAAGATCAGACTGTGGTCCGTCGGGGCCTTGGCCTGGTGGCTGTGGGAGCTCGGCGAGCTCGACGCCGCGCCCGACGGGATCGCCCCCGGGTTCGCACTCACGATGAACGGCGATGCCCGGGCCGGGGCAGCCGAGTGGGATCGCCTCGGGTACCCCTACGAAAAGGCGATGGCGTTGACCCACGCCGACGCCAAGGGGCGACTGGAGGCGGTGGAGATCCTGGAGACGCTGGGGGCGACGGCGGTGGCTGCCAAGGTGCGCCGGGGGATGCGCGCCGACGGCATCACCGTGCCTCGTGGGAGGGCGGAGGCCACCCGGAGGCACCCGGCGGGGCTGACCGCACGCCAGGCCGAGGTGCTCACCCTGCTCGACCAGGGCCTGACCAACGCCGTCATCGCCGATCGTCTGTTCGTGTCCCCGCGCACCGTGGAGAACCACGTGTCGGCGATCCTCGTGAAGCTCGACGCCCCCACTCGGAAGGAAGCAGTGGTGCGGGCGCGGGCCGCCTCCCTCGTTCAGGCCTGATCTAGGTAGCGCTTCACCCATTTCTAGGGGTGTCCCCCCGATGGCAGGTGACCCGGCGCGCCATACCTTCGATGGCGTGACATCGAGCGAGCGAGCGATGAGGAGGTGCACATGTCACTCATGAGCAACCAGGAAACGACCGCCACCTCGAGCGGTGCCTCGGCACCGGAGCGGGTGGACCCCACCCCGATCAAAGTCATGACCAACATCAAGGCAGTCTTCGTATGGCTCGCGGCCGTGGCGGTGTTCGTCGGGGTCGCCACGTTGGGGGCGGCGCCGGCGTCTGCGTCCAGCGCGCCGATCGTGATCCCGTATGAGAAGACGTGCGACGAAACCACCGGTCACTGCGTGGGCACCGCTGGGGATGGCGGCACCATCGAGATGCAGGGCACGAGCTTCCAGACCACCGGCAAGCGCGCCCGGATGACGGCGACCCTGTGGATCACCGTCGGAGACATCTCATTCACAGCCGAGATGAGCGGACATGCCAGCCCGGCCGGGACCATTGTGCTGAACGGCACCGTCACGAACGGCTCGTTGGCGGGCGCGCGGGTCCACCAGCGAAGCGAGCTCGTGGGCGTCGAGGGGACCACGACGGCGTGGACCGGAGAGATTCGCCTCACTTTGGCGAGTTCGTGAGCTGGATCACGGAGGCGGGGAGGGGCCGGGCTGGAGCCCGGCCCCACGCGGTGTCGCCTGCGGGAGTGGTCGCGGTTGTCGGTTCCGCCCACGCGTCGCCGCGTAGCGGAACTCTCCACGTGACGCCCAAAGGTGGCTGCTGACGCCCAACCATCCGCACCGTCTCATGTCCAGTCGGACGCCGCCGGCCGGTGAGGTCTGCCCGGGGCCGCAAGATGGTGCGAGTCGACCAGGATTGCCCAGAGCAGCGGGAAACGAGCCAGAACCGAAAAACCGTTGAACCCGAACGCTTTCCGGGTGGCCTCGTTGAGGATCTTGGGGTGGTCAGGGGCGGGGTCGAACCGCCGACCTCCGGTTTTTCAGACCGGCGCTCTACCAGCTGAGCTACCTGACCGGGTTCGGAGGGCTCCCTCCGGGGATTATGGGCGGGAGCGACGGGATTTGAACCCGCGACCTCCGGCTTGACAGGCCGGCGTGAACTCCAGGCTTCACCACGCCCCCATGGCGTCGACCCGCGGTCGGTCCGGGTCAGCGGGAAGTATAGGCGGCACCCGCCCGATGCCCGCAGGGCCGGTCGCCTCAGACCGGCGACCAGACCACCCAGGCACCCTCGGTGACGAAGGTGCTCTCGCCGCTCTCGACGTCGTAGCGCCAGATGCCCTCCCGGTCGTCCATCTCCCCGGGGAAGGCGAACGAGCCACTGTCAGGGGACCACAGCGTCATGCTGCGGGTGTACTGGTCGTGGAACGGCATGTAGTCCTCGACCCAGTGCGGTGACGGGGCGAAGTCGGGACCCTCCACGAGGCCGTCCTCCTCCGACCAGACCGACCAGCGGACCCGCCCCGGCGCCGGGCCCATTCCCATCACCAGCAGCTTCTCGCCGTCGGGGCTCCACATGAACACCGCCACCGGCTCACTGGTCACCTCGGTGACCGTCCCGTCGGCGAGGTCGACGACCGAGAGCGTGTTGGGCTCCAGCATCTCCTGGACCAGCGCCGCCGAAACGGCATCGGGACCCCCCGGGAGCAGGCTGAACACCGCCAGGCGCTCGCCGGCGGGGTCGGCGACGAACGACACCAGGCCGTCGGTTCGGGCGATGACCTCGGTGTCGCCGCCCTCGTCGGCGAGGACGATCTCGCTGGCGGTCCCATCGTCGCCGCCTGAGATGGTGAGGATGCCCTGGTCGATCCACTGCGGCGCCTGGTAGATCCCCGGGGCCACGCCGACCTCGTCGATCTCGCCGTCGAGGTCGATGATGTCGAAGCGATCCCTCCCGACATGGCTGGCCACCCGTTCCCCGTCGGGCCGCCAGTCGAAGTAGTAGGAGCTCCCGGTGTCGAGCGTGGAGATGGTGACACCGTCCTCTTCGACGGTGGCGGTCTCGAAGGCCAGCCCGGAGCCATCGTTGCGCAGCAGCCCGAGCCGGTCGCCCACCGGCGCCCATGACAGGTAGAACGGGTTGGCCTCGACCTCCGTCAACGAGACCTCGCCCGAGGCGACGTCGGCGACCGCCAGGGCGAAGCTCGAGCTACTGGTCGATCCCCAGGCGATCCGGGTGGCGTCGGGGGACCACACCGGCTGGAACGCGGACGTGCCCTCCTCACTGAGCACGGTCAGGTCGGAGCCGTCCGGTTCGACGGTGACCACCCGGCCCTCCCGGTCGACCACGACCAGCCGGTCCACCGGCGCCGAGTCCCCACCGGAACAGGCGGCGGCCAGAGCCAGCGCCAGCACCGCGGCCAACCTTCGCATCATCCCTCCCGGCTCGGAGCCTACCGACCGGCGCCTCGGGCAACGGGGGCGCGGCCGTCCGGCAGCCGCCGGGGGTACGGGCCGTGGCGACGATCCGGTTCGTGCGGAGGCCGGGCTCCGGGAGCGCAGCGTTGCGGTTGGACGGCTGCCCCCGATCAGGAGGCGCCTGCGTACACTCGCCGGACATGGCGCAGACGTTCTCCGAGGCGTTCGCCGACGCCGGGCCCCGGCCCCACTATGTCGCCCTGCTGCGCCGCCTGAACGAGATCGGGCCGGAGGAGCTCGAGGAGCGGGCCAGGCGCATCGACTCGATCTTCCGCGCCACCGGGATCACCTTCGCCGTCGCCGGCCGCGAGGAGGGGTTGGAGCGGACCTGGCCGATGGACATCGTGCCGAGGATCATCCCGGCGCACGAATGGGACGTGATCGAGGCCGGGCTGATCCAGCGGGTCGACGCCCTCAACCGGTTCCTCGACGACCTCTACGTCGGCGGGCAGGAGATCATCGGCGACGGGATCGTCCCCCGCTGGCTGGTCGAGTCGGCCGACGGCTACCTCCGTGAGGCGCACGGCATCCCGGCCACCAAGGGCGCCCGGTGCGTGGTCGCCGGCATCGACCTGGTGCGCGACGCCGAGGGGACGTACCGGGTGCTCGAGGACAACCTCCGGGTCCCCAGCGGGGTTTCCTACGTGCTGGAGAACCGGTTGGTGATGAAGCGGGTGCTCCCCACCGCCTTCGCCCACCACGCGGTGCGCCCGGTGAACCACTACGGCAAGCTGCTGCTCGACGCGCTCACCAGCATCGCCCCACCCGCCGCCGGCGACCCCACCGTGGTCGTGCTCACCCCCGGGGTGGCCAACTCCGCCTACTTCGAGCACGCCTTCCTCGCCCGGCAGATGGGAGTCGAGCTGGTCGAGGGCCGCGACCTCGTCGTCGAGGACCACGTCGTCTACCTCCGCACCACGGAGGGTCTGTCCCGGGTCGATGTCGTCTACCGGCGTGTCAATGACGAGTTCCTCGACCCGGTGGTGTTCCGACCCGACTCGATGCTCGGGGTGCCCGGGCTGATGGCGGCGGCGCGGGCCAACAACGTCACCATCGCCAACGCCGTCGGCAACGGCGCCGCCGACGACAAGGCCGTCTACGCCTACGTCCCCGACATGATCCGCTACTACCTGGGAGCCGAGCCGATCCTCCCCAACGTGACCACATACCTGCCATGGGACCCCGACCAGCGGGAGATGGTGCTCGACCGGCTCGACCAGCTGGTGGTGAAGCCGGTGGCGCGAGTCCGGCGGGTACGGCATCGTCATCGGGTCGCAGGCGTCCGATCAGGAGCTCGCCGAGATCGCCGCCGCCGTCTCCGCCAACCCGAGGGGCTACGTGGCCCAGGAGGTCGTCCAGCTGTCCACCTCCCCGACGCTGGTCGACGGGGTGCTCCAGCCTCGCCACGTCGACCTGCGGCCCTTCGTGCTCAGCGGGGAGCGGATCGAGGTGATCCCCGGCGGTCTCACCAGGGTCGCCCTGCCCGAGGGCTCGCTCATCGTCAACTCCTCACAGGGCGGCGGCTCCAAGGACACCTGGGTGCTCGACCACGCAGGGTCGCCGCCGGGGAGTCCGCCACGGGATGAGCCCGATGCCGAGGAGGTAGCCCGTGCTGGCTCGGCACGCTGAGGACCTCTATTGGATGGGTCGCTACATCGAGCGGGCCGAGGACACCGCCCGGCTGCTCGACGTGACCTACCACAACATGCTGGAGGTGGCGCCCGGCGAGGCGACCGCCGGTTGGGGTGAGCTGCTCCAGGTGCTCTTCGTGGACAGCGGCTTCGACGGCGACGTCACCGATGCCCAGGCGGTGACCCACTACGTGGTGCTCGACCCGGACAACGCCGCCTCGATCCGGTCGTCGGTGAGGCGGGGCCGGCACAACGCCCGGGGCCTGCGCGACCGGATCTCCACCGAGCTGTGGGAGTCGATGAACTCCTTCTACCTCGAGCTGAACGCCAGGGACGTGCGCGCCGAGCTGGCCCGCCACCCCTACGAGGTGTACCGCTGGGTGCGCAACCAGTGCCAGCTCCTGTCCGGCGTCGCCTCCGAGACCATGCCCCGCGACGACGGCTACCGGTTCCTCGTCCTGGGCAGGTGGCTGGAGCGGGCCGAGATGACCTGCCGCCTGCTGGCGGTGCGCTACAAGGCGCTCGGCGGCACCCGGGAGATGGAGTTCCACTGGTGGGCGGGCTTGCTCAGCTCGGTGTCGGCGTTCGAGGCCTACCTCAAGGAGCACCGGGCCTCGGTCGACCCCGCCCGGGTCCTCGAGTTCCTGCTGCTGTCACCCGGGTTCCCCCGCAGCATCCTGTTCTGCCTGCGCGCCACCGAACAGCAACTCGACGCGCTGATCCCGGCTGAGCAGAGGGTGAGTGCGCAGCGGCTCCTGGGAAGGGTGCGCGCCGGGGTCGAGTACTGCGATGTCGAGGACCTGGTGGTCGAGGGGCTGGGTGAGTTCCTCGACCACCTGCAAGTGGACATCTGGAAGGTGGGTGAGGCGATCGACGCCCACTTCTTCCGCCATGGCGCCGATCTCGACCTCCACGCCTACATGTCGACGTGAGCAGTCCGAAGGCGAGGCACCGGTGAGTGGAATGCGCCTGGAGATCCGCTACGTCACCGACTTCCAGTACCCCGAGCGGGTGCGGGAATCGCACAACGTGCTGCGCGCCCGGCCGGCCACCGACGCCAACCAAAGGCTGATCTCCTATCGGGCCACCGTCCATCCCACCGCCCGGGTCTTCTCATACGTCGACTACTGGGGCACGTGGGTCGATGTGTTCGGGGTGCGCCGGCCGCACGAGCGGCTGATCATCGCCGCCGACTCGGTGGTGGAGGTGGCGGAGCGCCCGGGGCCGGACGCCTCGTACCCGTTGGCGGCGTACCTCTCCGAGGAGGTGCGCACCGCCAACTGGGCCTACCTGCAACCCAGCCGGCATGCCGGCTTCGGCGTGGCGACGCAGTCGTTGACGCGGGACGCCGTCGCCGGGGTGGACGACGGGCTGGAGGCGGTGGTCGCCATCCACGACGCGGTCCGGGGCGCCCTGGAGTACACGAGCGGGGCGACGTACGTCGGGATGGACCTGGCCGAGGTGGTCGACGCCGGCAAGGGGGTGTGCCAGGACTACGCCCACCTGGCGCTCGCCCTGTACCGGACCGCCGGGATCCCGGCGCGATACGTGTCCGGCTACCTCTATTCCGAGGACCAGTCGTCGGGCGCCGCCCCGGACAGCGCCGAGATCGGGGTGCAGACCCACGCCTGGGTCGAGGTGCTGGTGCCGGGGTGGGGGTGGTGGGGGATCGACCCGACCAATGCCACGCCGGTGTCGTCGCGGCACACCAAGATCGGCCACGGCCGCGACTACGACGACGTCATGCCGCTGCGGGGCACCTATCACGGGGAACCGGAGCATGTCCTCGACGTCGCGGTGCGCATCAGCAGAGAGACGCTCTCCGCCTTCCAGCAAGCCCAAGCCCAGCAGCAGTAGTGATCCGCGCGCTTCGTCGTTCGACCTCGTGCCTGCTCCCTGACGGCAACGAACCATCTACGGCCGCAGTGACACTCGGCAGGCCTTGCCGATACGATGCGGGCTGCCCGCGATCCCGGAGGATCCTCAGTGCCGGACGGTCACCAAGCCCTGGAGAACCTGCTCAGCGAGGACCGCCTGTTCCCGCCATCCCCCGAGTTCACCGCTACGGCCAATGCCCAGCCCGGCATCCACGAGACCGCCGAAGCGGACTGGCAGGGCTTCTGGCGGGACCAGGCCCTGGAGCGGATCACCTGGTTCTCCGAGCCAACGGTCACCCTGGACGACTCCAACCCGCCCTTCTTCAAGTGGTTCACCGACGGCGAGCTGAACCTGGCGCACAACTGCCTCGACCGCCACCTCGCCGCCGGCGGCGGCAAGGTGGCCTATCACTGGGTAGGAGAGCCGGGTGACACCCGCACCATCACCTACGCCGACCTCCATGCCGAGGTGGGGCGGTTCGCCAACGCCCTCAAGTCGCTCGGGGTGACCAAGGGCGAACGCGTCGCCATCTACCTGGGGATGGTCCCCGAGTTGCCGGTGGCGATGCTGGCCTGCGCCCGGATCGGGGCCGTCCACTCGGTGGTGTTCGGCGGGTTCTCCTCCGATTCGCTGGCCGACCGCATCGACGACGCCCAGGCCAGGGTGCTGGTGACCTCAGACGGAGCGTGGCGACGGGGCGCCGTCGTGCCTCTCAAGGCGGCGGCCGACGTCGCCGTGGCTCGCTGCCCGTCGATCGAGCATGTCGTCGTGGTGCGGCGGACCGGCAACGACACCGAGATGGATGAGGGCCGCGACCTCTGGTACCACGACCTGGTCCCCGGCCAACCGGTCGAGTGCCCCGCCGAGCCGATGAACGCCGAGGACCCGCTCTACATCCTCTACACCTCGGGCACCACCGGCCGGCCCAAGGGGATCGTCCACACCCAGGCCGGCTACCTGCTGGGCACCATGGTCACCCACCACTACGTGTTCGACATCAAACCCGACGACGTGTACTGGTGCGGGGCCGACATCGGCTGGGTGACCGGCCACTCGTACATCGTGTACGGGCCGCTGGCCAACCACACCACCGGGGTGATCTACGAGGGCGCCCCCAACCACCCCGATCTCGACCGGTTGTGGAGCATCATCGCCGAGTACGGCGTGACCATCTTCTACACGGCGCCGACGGCGATCCGGGCGTTCATGAAGTGGGGTGACGAATATCCGGCCCGCCACGACATGAGCTCGCTACGGCTGCTGGGGACGGTGGGTGAGCCGATCAACCCGGAGGCCTGGATGTGGTACCACGAGCACATCGGCGGCGGCCGGGTCCCGATCGTCGACACCTGGTGGCAGACCGAGACCGGGGCGATCATGATCACCCCGCTGCCCGGGGTCGTCGCCACCAAACCGGGGTCGGCCACCAAGCCGTTCCCCGGGATCTCCGCCGACGTCGTCGACGACGACGGCAACCCGGTGCCACTCGGCGGAGGTGGGTTCCTGGTGCTCCGTCGCCCGTGGCCGTCGATGTTGCGCACCGTCTACGGCGACGACCAGCGCTACATCGACACCTACTGGACGCGGTTCCCCGGCGCCTACTTCCCCGGAGATGGGTGCAAACGGGACGAGGACGGCTACTTCTGGCTGCTCGGCCGGGTGGACGACATCATGCTGATCAGCGGGCACAACATCTCCACCACCGAGGTGGAGTCGGCCCTGGTTTCCCACCCGTCGGTCGCGGAGGCGGCGGTGGTGGGGCGCAAGGACGACCTCACCGGCCAGGCCATCGCCGCCTTCGTCACGTTGCGGGCGGGGAACACCGGCAACGAGGACCTGATCCGGGAGTTGCGCGACCACGTGTCGGCCAGCATCGGGCCCATCGCCAAGCCGGCCAGCATCGTGTTCACCGACGACCTGCCGAAGACCCGATCGGGCAAGATCATGCGCCGCCTGCTCAAGGACATCTCCGAGCATCGCCAGCTCGGCGACGTAACCACCCTGGCCAACGCCGATATCGTCGATGAGATCGCCAAGCAGGCGGCGGCGTCGAGCGACGACTGAGCCGTCGCCCGGCGGCCTGTGGGCGTGATCGAAGAGGTTCGCGCCGAGTGCGAGCCCTCGACGCCGGCGATCTCCCGCTAGGAGGGTGCTGAAAAAGTGCTGGACCGGTTCGCCCGACACTCGCTCTTCACCCATTGTCGCCAGATCCCTCTCTCCTCGAACCGGAGAACCCATTTCAGGCCTCGACGCCGATGATGATCCGGTGGTGGCGACGTTCTCCCGGTATGAGCGGCGGACTTGCGGGTCGCTCAACCGCGACGAGGTCTCCTCGATGTGCTCTTTGGCCATATCGGTGACGTCTGCCGCCGCGGCTGGCATCTCCTTGGGCATCCAGGACCTGCCGGCACGCCAGCAGCGCATCCACCGGATCCTCGATGCCGTCGGCGCCGGTATGCCGGATGTGGGCGACGACTTCATCGACCAGGCTCCGTGCCTCGTCCTCCTTTCCCAGGGCGTGCAGGGTCACGGCGAACCCTGCCTTCGCCTCGACCTCCCGTCCCCGGTTGTCGAGCTCTGCGTGGAGCTCGAGCGCCCGCCGGTACGCCGCTTCGGCCTCCTCGAAGCGCCCCTCCCCGAACGACAAGTGGCCCAGCCGGGCCAGGGCGGCGGCGTTCTCGGTGGGGAGGCTGGCGGCGGTTGCGGCGGCCACCGCCTGCTCGGCCAGCGACCGGGCTTTGGGGGTGTCGCCGGACGCCTCGGCCAGATCGGCGAGCATCTCGAGAACCTGGGCCTCACCCTGCTGGTCACCCTCCTCGACGAAGAGGCGGCGTGACTCCGAGAGCCGGGCCTCCGCTTCATCGAACCGCCCGGTGCGCAGCGCGATGAAACCGCAACCTTGGTGGGACGACGCCTCGCCCTCGAGGTCGTCGATCTGAAGGGCGATCTCCAAGGTGCGGGCGAAGGCGTCGGTGGCGGCGTCGTAGTCGTGCTGGGCCATCGCCACCAGGGCCACGTTGTTGAGCACGCGGTTCTCGCCGAGAAGGTCGCCCATGGCCCGCTTGGCGGCGAGGGCCTGGTCGAAGCTGGACCGGGCGGTGGTGTAGTCCGCACGGTCGAAGGCGAGGATGCCCGTGCTGTTGAGCACCCGGCTCAGTCCGCTCCGGCCGGAGACGAGCCGCCAGCGCCGGGCGCTCTCCCGGTAGTCGGCGTCGGCCTCGTCCCACCGGCCGGTGAGGTGATGGGCCACGCCCCGGTTGTGCTGGGCGTTGGCCGCCAGGGTCTCGTGGCCGCCGGAGACGGCGAGGTCGAGCGCCTCGGTCAACACGGGCAGGGCCTCGGTGGGGTTGCCCTGATGCCGACAGCGCGATTCCCAAGGCGAGCAGGGCGCGCGCCACCAGCTCGGGGTCGTCGAGACGCCGCGCCATCTCGGCGGCTCCCTTGGCATGGGCCTCGGCATCGGCCTGCCTGCCGGTGTCGGTGGCCTGCTCGGCGCGCCGTAGGGCGACATCGATCCGCTTGCGATCGTCGGCAAGGCGGTCGGCCAGCCGTGCCAGGGCGTCGAGGTCTTCGGTCTCCGCGGCTCGATCCCCCAGGATGCCGTGGATCTCCTGGCGGGCCCCGGCCACCTCGTATCGCAGCTCGAGGTCGTCTTCGTCCGTCAGCCCCTCGGCCTTCTCCAGCAGCGCCAGGGCCTCGGTGTTGGCATAGCGGCCGGCGGCCGACCTTCCCGCCCGCAGGTACCAGGTGGCGGCCTCGGCGGCCTGTCCGGCTTCGTCGTGGTGGGCGGCGACGAGGGCGGCGAACTCGTCGGCGCGGGCGGTGGCCTCGACGACGGCGCTCAGCCAGGCTGCCGCCCTGGCGTGGTAGTCCCGCCGCACCCGGCGCAGCACCGACCCATAGGCCACCTCGCGCAGCACGGCATGCTTGAAGACGTACTCGTCGGCGTCGGCGATGCTCGACATCTCCCTTCCGTACACGAGCTCGCGGGTGCGGAGCTCGGTCAGGGGGCCGGCGACATCGCCTCCGTCCCCCAGCGCCGCCACCGCCCGGTCCCAGAAGCTGCGCCCGATGACGGCGGCACGGTGCAGCACGGACTTCTCCTCGGGGTCGAGCACGTCGATCCTCGCCTGCAGGACACCGACGAGCGTCTCCGGCACCCGGACCGTGGTGAGCCGGTCGTGGGCCACGCTCCAGGCGTCGGTGCCCTTCACCACGACCCCGTCCTCGATGAGCATCTTCACCAGCTCCTCGACGTGGAAGGGATTCCCCTCGGCGGTGCCGGCCACGGTGTCGCGCAGGTCGTCGGGGAGGTCGGGTACCTCCCGCAGGATGTCCTCGACCAGGCGCCGGCTGTCCCGGGCGCTCAGCGGGAGCAGGTCGACCCTCCGGTGGCGCCGCTCGCCGGCCTGCCACGAGGGGCGTCGGGCATGGAGGGCGGGTCGGGCGCCGCACACCACCAGGATGCGCGCCTCCACGGGCTCGGTCACCAGGCTTGCGGCCAGATCGAGCGAGGCGTCGTCCGCCCAGTGGATGTCGTCGAGGACGATCACCACCGGGTCTCCGGCGGCGAGCTGGTGCACCCACTCGGCGAAGGCGGCCATCCCCTGCTCCCTGGCCGCCTGCGGCTCCAGGTCGACGGGCAGCGACTCGGGACCGAGGTCGAACCCGAGGAGGTGGCCGATGAGGGCGGACCGGTCGCCGTCGAGCCCGAGCGAGGCGAGCGAGCCGCCGGCGTCGCCGAAGCCGGCGGCCAGCTTGTCCCGCAACACGGGAGGCGGATCCGTGTCGAGGATCTGGAACCGGAAGGCGATGGTGTCGCGCAGCAGGGAGAACGCGTCGCCGTCGGCGCCCTGGCGGGCCCGGCCCTTCACGTACACGATCTCGTCGGGGAGGAGATCGAGCCAGGCGACGAACTCCTCGAGCAACCGTGACTTCCCCATCCCGGCGTCGGCGACCACGGTGACCATGCCTGGTTCGCCCTCGGCGGCGGCGTGGAAGGCCTCCTGCAGGCGGTGGAGCTCGGCCTCCCGGCCCACCATCGAGGTCTCCACTCCCTCGACACCACGGGTGGGGGACCGGAACGAGCGGGGCTTGGCTCGTTCCACGACATAGGCCCGCACCGGGTCCGACTTGCCCTTGAGGTCGAGCGGCGGCACCTCCTGCACGTCGAAGATGCCACGGACGTGGCGGAAGGTGGAGTGGGCGATGAGGATCCCGTTCACGGGAGCTGCGGCCTGGAGCCGGGCGGCGACGTTGATGGGGTCTCCAATCGCCACCCACTCCTCTTCGCGGCGGTCGCCGACCGCCCCGATCACCACCTCGCCGGTGTTGACGCCCACCCGCATAGCCAGCTCCGGACCGCCCTCGCTGTCCAGGGCCTGGTTGAGGTCGGCCAGCGAGCTCGACCATGTCGAGGGCGGCGAGCACCGCCCGCTCCGGGTCGTCCTCGTAGGCCTGGCGCATACCGAACACCGCCATCACGGCGTCGCCGATGAACTTCTCGACCACGCCGCCGCGCGCCTCGATCGCCGCCGTCCAGAGAGCGAAGTAGCGGTCGAGCACCGTCGCGGACATCCTCGGGGTCGAGTCGCTCCGACATCTCGGTGAAGCCGACCAGATCGGCGAAGAGGGTGGTCACCTGCTTGCGCTCGTCGGCCACCGGCGAGTCGAGGGCAGCGATGCGCTCCCGCAACGGGCGCGACACCCGCGTCGACGACGGCATCGCCCAGGGTCTCCCGCTGAGCTTCCAGCGCCTCGATGGCGGCGCGCAACCGGGCTCGCTCGTCCGAGGGCCCGGCGGTCACCTGGTCCGCTCCACCATGTAGGGGATCATCGCGGTGAGGAAACGGCGGGCGGGGGAGTCCGGCACCCCGGCGAAAGCGACCTGGAAGGAGACGGTGGCCGAGGCGGCGATGCCCCGGGCGAACTCGGCGGCGAAGGCAAGGCTCCCGTGGTCGTCGATCCAGGCCCGCACCGTCTCGACCTCGGCGGCGGTCCGCTCCGACCGCGGCTTGGCGAGGAACGCCGCCAGCTCGACCCGCTCGGTCGGGTCGGCGGCGGCGAGCAGGTGGATGAGGACGAGGGTGCGCTTGCCCTCCCACAGGTCGCCGTTGAGCTCCTTCCCGTAGCCGGCGCCCCCGGTGAGGTTGAGGACGTCGTCCTGGATCTGGAAGGCGGCGCCCAGGTTGAACCCGAAGCCGATCAGCGGCTCCAGGTCGACGGCGCCACGGCCGCCGATGAGCGCGCCCATCCGCAGCGGCAGCACCGTTGTGTACCAGCACGTCTTCTTCATGATCAGCTCGAGGTAGTCGTCCGGGTCGAGGTCGAGCCGGTTGTCGATGCGCCAGCCGAGCTCCAGCGCCTGGCCTTCGACGGTCTGTCTCCCCATGAAGGCGAACTCGCCGACGACGCGCTCGGCGATCCGGGGCCCGAGCCGGCGTCCGGCGTCATGCACCGCTTGCAGGGCGTACACGGCGAGGGCGTCACCGGCGTTGAGCGCCAGCGGCAGGCCGTAGCGGCGGTGCAACGCAGGGCCGCCCCGGCGCAGCTCGCTGTCGTCCTCGATGTCGTCGTGGACGAGGAACGCGTTGTGGAGCAGCTCGATGGCGGCGGCGACGGGGAGAGCGTCGGCGGCGTCGCCCCCGAACGCTTCGCAGGCAGCAAGGCACAGGGCCGGTCGGAGACCCTTGCCGGGGCGCCCCGGGTAGTCGGCCACCGGTGCACCCAGGTAGACGTCGGAGGCGTCCGGCAGGTACCGGGCGATCGCCTCTTCGGTGATCTCGCGGTAGGCGACGAGCCGCTGCTCGAACCAGGTGCTCTCGACGGTGGCTGCGACCATCGGGAGAGGCTACGCCGTCAGGCGGAGACGCTGTGCTGATGGCTCTTCGCCTGACGGCCCATCGCTGTGCGAGGGGTGACCCCAACCCCCGTCGCCGAATCAGCGCTTGGGCGGCGGTACCCGTGCGATCGGCCGGCCGCACCGCCGACCGTGCTCAGGTGCGCCGTCGGTTCCCGACACCGTCGGCGACGGCGTTGAGCCGGGCGTCCCGGTGTGGTCCGGGTGCCTTGCGCTTGTTGGGCATCACGTCGGGAGGCTGCATCTGGCGAGGGATCAGGTGGCCGTGGTCGGCGGTAGCCGCGATCAGATGCCGTGCCGGGACCGCCGGGATCCCCAGGGCGGCGGCGGCGGCCTGGGTGCGCCTCCGCTTGTCGCCGTGCGAGAACGGCAGCGCAACGGCGACCACCGAGGCGTGCTCGGCGCGCATGCCGTGGGCGTGCAGCTCGATGCTGCCCCACAACGCCACGGCCCCGTTGACGAGGTCATGGGTCATCGAGGCGGCGCGAGGGTACGGCTGGTACCGGGCGTAGAAGCCGCAGGTGCACCCTTTGGCCGGCACCGGCTCGTCGTGGGGGCGGGAGGAGAGGCACACGGCGGTGTGCTCGCCCTCGTGCCAGCGGTGGGCGGCGTGTGTCGACCACAGCCCCGACCCGATCACCCGGAACTGGCGGAAGCCGATGACGACCCCGATGAAGTCGGGCGCCGCGTCCATCGACGTGCCCGTCTCAGCCGGTCGGTTGGCGCGGTTCGGCGGGTTGCCGGGCGGGCTCCGGCTCGACCTTGGCCGGTGGAGCGGGAACCGGCTGGCGCACCGGCTCCACCACGATCGTCTTCGACGGCCCGTCGAGCGAAGCGCTCAGTGAGCGCTCCTCAGGCGGCGGGCTGCTCTCAGTACCCATGGGGCACCCCGTTCACAGATCGGGAGTGTGGCTCTACCAGGATACGCCCGGTGGGCCCACACGGGTTCGGCCAGTTCAGCGGTCCGGCCCCACCGTCACCCGCAGGGCGAGCACGGCCTCGGGAGCCCCGTCTGCGGTCACCACGCCTTGGTAGTCACCGGGCCGGGCCCCCGGGTGGGTCCTCACCAGCACCGTTGCCGAGCGGCTGGTGCCCGCCGGTACCGTCCCGAGCGACCGAGGTGAGAAGGTGACCGCAATGGCCGGGATGCGGCCCATCTGGCCCACCAGGTCGGAGGCGGCCAGGGACAACGTCGCCGGCGCCCCCGTCGTGTTGTGTACCCACAGGGTCGCCGTGCCCTCGCCGCCTGGCTCGGGCACCGCCACCTCCAGCCGCTCCCCGCCCCGGTCGCCTGGGGTGGTCCCACCGGTCAGCTCGGCAAGGTCCTGCATCACCCGCAGTATCGCCACCGTCGCCTCCACGACGTCCCCGGCGAGCCGGTCGAACCGGCCATCCCCACCGGTGTCGAGGGGCGCCACCAGTCGGGAGAAGCGGTGGGCGACCTCGGCAGCCGTCTCGATGCCGAGCCGGCGCACCTCGTCGACCAGCCGGCGCCCGGTTCCAGGGTCGCCGGTCACCGCGGGGCACCGGATTCGAGGATGGCCCGGGCGGCGAGCACGCCCGACCTGGTGGCGGCCTCGACACACCCCGCGTTGAGCCCGCAGTCGGTCCAGTCCCCGGCGAGAACGAGGTTGGCGTAGCCGGAGTCACCGGGACGGATCCGATGACGATCGGACCCGGGGAGGGACTGGACGTACCGGTCGGATGGGTCGGTGTTGGCCCGCCAGTACTGGTGCTCGAACCGGTCCGCCCCGGTCGGGCCGCCGGGCCCGGTGTGGAGCAGGTCCCACCGGAACCGCCCGGCACCGTCCACGGCGCCGGGCCACAGTGCCCCCACCGAGCGGTCGAGGAAGTCGACCGCCGACCGGCGCACGGTCTCACGGTCGGCGTGGTCGTCGCCGGTGACCTGCCGCTCGTCCATCGACCCGCAGAAGTAGGCGAGGGCGCCGGGTCCGCCCACCGGCGCCCACCGTTCCCTGGGGAGCAGGTGCCCCATCGATGCCCACGTGTCGAACGGGTCGGCGAACCCGCTCAGCGTCACCCCGGGAGGTCCTCGGCCAACCGAGCTGGTCCTCGTCGGAGTCGAGCCACACCTGGAACGACTGGGTGGCCACCGTGCCCAGTCGGTCGACCATCGCCGCCCAGCGAGGGTTGGTGGCCACGATCTCGGGGCAGACATGGGGGATCATCCCCGCCGACACGGCGAGGACCGCCACGTCGAAGTCGGCGTCGGCGCGCAGCACCACCGTGCCCGAGTCGACCCGGGGCGCGTGGTGTGACTCGAGGTCGCCGGCGTCCGGGATGTCGATCTGGCTGTGGTCGGGACGGTCGGGCCAGCAGGGGAGGCCCTTGACGACCACCAGCGGCTGGTACCGGGCGGTGTCGGAGGCACGCCCGGCCTGCACGCCGAGCACGATCTCCCCGACCGCATCACCGCCATCGGCCAGCCGGACCTCGTCGAGGCGGTGGAAGAAGCGGAACTCCACGCCGCGGCGGGACAGCGCCTGGTACATCGGGGCGAACACGACCTCGCCCATCCCGGCCTGCATGCGCCAGAACACGCCGCCCTTGAAGTCGAACAGCATGCGGGTGGCCAGCCCGAGCCCGACACCGGCACTGAAGGCCGGCCGCTGCGGGTCACCGGCCTCGTACCCGAACACCAGGTCGTACATGCCCCGCACGATGGGCGAGTCGATGGTCTCGCCGGCAGCACCGTGCTTGCCCAACCACTCCCGGTAGTCGAGGTGGTCGATCGAGTCGAAGCCACCCACCCAGGAGAAGGCGGTCGGTCATCATCCCCAGCAGGTTGGTAGCCACCAGGTCGACCAGCTGCCAGGTGCGACGCGCCGCCGGGTCTCCCATGACCACGCGGTGCAGCCCTTCCCGCACCGCGCCCAGCGTCGCCTGGGCGGCGTCGACCAGGGCGGGAGCCCCGAGCAGGGCGGCGGCGTCGACGCTGCGGGTCGCCACCTCGAGGGCGACCGCCAGCGCGGTGAGGCCTGCGGTCCGGGCAGCCACCTCGAGCCCGGAGCCGGCGCCGGGGCGGGGCGGCTCGGGCCGGGCGCTCAACACCACTCCCCCGAGAGGGTCGCGCCATGCCTCCGACCGGTGGAAGTCGAGGAGCAGGCCGATGGAGCGCCGGGCTACCTCGATGGGCGAGAGGGGAAGGTCCTCGGCCCCCGGCTCGCCCGGTAGCAGGTCGTTGGTGGTGATACGGGTGACGAAGTGGGCCCAGGCGCCGTCGCCGGGCTCGGCCAGGCCGACATCGCCAGATGGCTGGAGCGCCTGGTCCCAGGTGCGGATCGGGCACCCCGGGTCGGTCCGCTCCCTGTCGAGCTCGGCGTAGCACTCGCGTAGGACCCGGAAGGTGGCGTCGTAGTAGCCGAGCAGCACGTGGAGCCCGTGCTCCTCGATCCGGCCGTTCCGGCCGCGGCTGCTCGCTCCCTTGCCCCCCAGCCGCCAACCCCGCTGGTAGACCGTGATGCTCTCCAGCTCGGACCGCCAGTCGCCGCGGCTCAGTTCCCAGGCGGTGGTGAGACCGGCCATGCCACCACCGAGGATGACGACGCGGCGGCGGGGCACGTCAGGAGGCGAGGATGGCGTCGGCGGCGGCCGCCTCCGCGGTGGCGGAGTCGGCCGGCAGCCGCTCCCGTGCCTCCACCAGGGTGGCCCGCCACCCCTCCGGCCGCTCGTCCTCGGGGAGCCCGGCGATGTCGATCGCCAACCGCAGGGCGATGACGTGGATGTCCTTGTCCACGGCCGCGCGGTAGGCCGCCTCGAGCTCGCGAAGGTCACCGGGGTGGGCGCCGACCAGGCGCCTGCGGTACTCAACGCGGCGACGCTGGATCTCGGGCCGGTGCAACTCCTCGCCGGTCTTGTCCACGGTGACCATGGCGTCGTCGATCACGTCGAGGGCACGCTCCAGCTCCCCTGCGTCGGCGTGGATCTCGGCCAGCGACACCAGCGCCGACCCCAGGAAGGCGTAGTGCCCGATGCCGCGTAGGGCGTCGATGCAGGCGGCGAGGAACTCGGGGTCGGGGTCGCCGTCGGCGGTCGGGGCCATCTGGTAGAGGCTGCCCAGCATCACCCAGTAGGTGTAGCCGTGCTCCTGGCCGACGGCCACGGCGTCGGCGCCGAACCTCCGGGCGGCTTCGTCGTCGTTCTGGATGCGGCGGATGAACGAGGCGTACACGTCGACGAAGGCGTGGCTGAACGGGCCCCGGTCGGTACCGAGGGCCTCCACCCGCTCGTAGGCGATCCGCTCCCACCTGGTGGCACCGTCCACGTCGCCCTGGAGGGCGGCGATGGTGGCGAGGGCGATCGTGGTCACCGCGATCGAGTCGTTGGGCAGCGGCCAGAACGCCGGGTTGATCTCGTCGGGAGAGCGGGCGGCGAGGCCGTCGTAGGCCATCTCGAGCAACTCCTTGGCCTGGTCCAAGGTGCCGTAGTAGAAGGCCTGGTAGCCGCTGCACGCCTGGACCTCGGGCCGGAACACCGCCAGCGCCGGGTCCTCGACCAGCTCCTCGAGCCTCCCGGCGATGCGGGTGGCGGTGTCGTGGTCGCCGCTGGCCAGCCAGTACGCCCAGATGCCGATGAAGGACGGCACCACCACCGGGTTGGTGCCCAGCCGGGCTGCGATGACCTCGACCCTGCGGTGGTCCTCGGCGACGTCGGCCGAGGCGTAGCCCTGGATGGAGCTGACATTGAGCCCACGCAGCATCCGCGCCGTCAACTCGGTGACGTCGCGGCCCTCGCCTTCCGGGAAGAGCTCGGTCCCCTCGATCGCCCTGGTCAACATGCGGATGGCCTCGAGGTGGGCGCCCCGCCCCAGGGCCTCCTGCGCCGCCGTGATGTACTGCGGGACGCCTCGTCCCGGATCGCCCGCCAGGTCGAAGTGGTAGGCGAGCAGGGCGGCGTCGGCGCCCTCGCCGGCCAGGGTGTCGGCGATGGTGGCGTGGGTGGCCCGGCGCACCTCGAGCACCTGGGTCTCGTAGGCGGCGTCGCGCATCAGTGCGTGTCGGAAGCGGAAGGCGCCGTCGCCTTGCCCGGTGCGGTCGATGATCGCCGCCCCGACCATCGCATCCAGGCCAGGTTCGATGTCGTAGTCCGACCCCACCACCTGGGCGAGCAGGTCGCGGTCGAACTCGTTGCCCAGAGTGGCCGCCACCTGGGCCAGCCGGAGGTCGATGGCGGGCGTCTTCAACCGTCCGGTCATCAGCTCCTGGAGCCGGTAGGCAGCGTCTCGTCGGCGGGCAGGCCGGTGTCGAGGATCGAGCAGGTCAGCTCCTCGACGAACAGGGGGATGCCCTCGGAGCGGGCGATGATCGACTGGCGAACCTCGGGCGACAGCTCGGAGCTCGCCGCCAGGTCGTCGACGAGTCTCGGCGGCGCGCTCCTCGTCGAGCCGGTCGAGCGACAGGTGGATCGTCCCTTCCAACCAGGGGAGGGCGGCGGCGTCACGGGTGGTGAACACGATGAGTACCCCCGCCGGGGGGTCCGCCGCCAGCATGCCGAGGAGGATGAGGGTGGTGGGGTCGGCCCAGTGCAGGTCCTCGATCAGGAACAGCCGCCGGTGTCGGGCGCCGAGCCGCCCGACCCAGCCGACCAGTGCGGTCAGCGTCTCCTGGAGCCGGGCGGTGGCGTCGATGATGCTGGCGGTGTACCCGGGTGGGTCGGAGACCCCGATGAGCGGTGCCAGGTACGGCACCGCCGCCGCCGGGTCGACCCCGATGTCGGTCAGGTGGTCGACCAGCCGGTCGAGGCGGACGTCCTCCGATTCGTCATCCAGCCCGAGGGCGCGCTCGATCAACGTGGAGATGGGCCACAGGGCGACGTTGGTGTAGTAGGGCTGGCAGCCGCCGGCCACCGTGTCCTGGCCGTCACCGGCGGCGTGGTCGCGGAGCTCGGCGGCGAGCCGGCTCTTTCCGATGCCGGCCTCCCCGGAGATGACGACGATCCGCCCCACACCGGTCCCGACTTCGTCCCAGGCCTCCACCAGCCGATCCCTCGCCTCGTCGCGGCCGTGCAGCCCGGCCCGGCCCAGGCGGGTGGCATCCAGCCGGCCGGTGACGGAACGCACTCCGTCGACCGAGAACACCTCGACGTCGCGGGCGATGCCCTTGAGCTGGCGCAGCCCCAGCGACGTGACGTCGAAGTGGCCGCGGACCAGCTCATGGGTGACGTCGCTCACCACCACCATGCCCGGTTCGGCCTCGGACTGGAGGCGGGCGGCCAGGTTGGGGGCGACGCCGACGATCGAATGACGGTCCCGGGCGTCAGGGGCGGAGAGCCCGGACACGACCACCGGCCCGGTGTGGATGCCGACCCGGGCCGTCGGCTCCACCGAGTGCCGCTCGAGTGCGGCTTCCGCAGCCGCCGCCAAGCCGGCGACCAGGGCGAGCCCGGCGTGGACCGCCCTGCGGGCGTCGTCCTCGTGGGCCACCGGGTAGCCGAAGGTGGCGACGATCCCGTCACCGAGGTACTGGAGGATGTAGCCCCCGAACCGGTCGACCGCCTGCTGGGCGGCCTCGCGGTAGACACGGAAGATGTCCCGCATCGCCTCGGGCTCGAGCTGCCCGGCGAGCACCGTGGAGTCGACCAGGTCCGAGAAGAGGATGGTCATCAGCGCCCGCTCCTCTCCGGGGGTGCGCTGGCGGCGGGAGACCTCGGCCAGGATGGCGGCGGCCTGGGCGTTGTCCGGGTCGACCAGCTGGACGTCCTCTGCGGTCGCCCTGGCCTGGTCGAGGTTGCCGGCCCGCACCGCGGCGGCAGCGGCGACCAGCAGCCTGATGATGAGCTGGTCGAGCGGTGACGCGCCGTCGCGGTCGGTCATTGCGAGGCGTGGACGGCGCGACTCACGTAGAACTGGATCGGGAGTGTCCCGCCGCCGCTGATCGTGAGGGTCCCCAAGTAGAGGCCGGCAGGCCCGGCGCCGCCGGCGATGGCGATCTCGACAACAGGGGTCCCCGAGACCGTCGTTCGGGTGACGGTCACATCGCCGGCGGCGATGGTGACGTTCCCGGCTTCGATGCACACCAGATCGGAGCAGGTCACCGTGGCCGCCGGATCGAGCCCTGGGATCGGGACCGTTGTGCTCTCCTCGTCGGCGGCAGCCGGGACGACCGGCGCAGCCGTCGTC
The DNA here is from genome assembly GCA_963834375.1 of uncultured Acidimicrobiia bacterium. GTDB lineage: Bacteria > Actinomycetota > Acidimicrobiia > Spongiisociales > UBA5794 > JACDBE01. Next base: position 253,125 of record CAWIBM010000001.1, read on the forward strand.
GTCGCGTTGGCAGCCGCCGCTGCTGTCGGCACGGTCGCCCGCGCACTCGGGACAGCTGCCCCTGGGGCTGCGGCGGCCGTGGCGCCGGCGTCCCGCGATGTCTGTCCGCGCGGACCCACTCCGAAGTCCTGGTCACCCGAGGCCACGTCCTCGATCAGCTCCATGCCGTAGGACCATGCGGTCGACCAGTCCCTGGCGAGTTGCAGCCAGTATTGGGCGGCGTCCCTGGTCAGGTCGGCCACCTTGTAGTTGCCGGACACCGCCCGGTTGGTGACGTCGGCGGCCATCTTGTTGTACGTCTTGGCGGCGTCGCCGACGCAGTCGACCAACTGGTTGAGGAGCTCACCGAACAACGGGCTCCCCCCGCCGTTGCCGCCCGGCGAGGGCGGGTTCTTGGACGGTGCGTGTGGGGTGGTGGTGGTGCCGCCCCGGGCCGCCTGCCGGACGAAGTCGGTCCACAGCGGGCAGACGAACAGGGCAACGGTGTCCCAGCTGGCCTCCTCGAAACCCACGATCTTCAACGCCTTCGCCCGGTACTTGCCGCCGCCGATGTCGGAGGCCAAGAGGAACCCGCGGTCGACGAGGATCTGGTCGGCGACACTGAAGGTGAGGTTGTAGGTCATCCCTACGGCCGCCCCTTCCTCCCGCTCCGGCATGGCGAAGTAGTCGCAGTGGAGGAGCGTGCGCAGCTCCTTCACCAACTGGACCACTTCGAGGAACTCACCGTGCCAGTGCTGCTCGGCGCCGACCCCGCGCAGCTGGGTTATCTCTTCCCCGACGAGGTCCATCTGCTTGAACAGCAGGGGCGACCGCTTCGGCCAGCCCCTCGGGTCGACCCATCCCACCAGTGTCTCGAACGGGGCGTCGGTCTCGAACTCCGAGAAGATCCACGTCGCCGGCTTGCCGTCGACCCACACCCTCTCCGTGTTGCAGATCTCCTGACCGACGAACGCAACGGCGTCGTGGGGTAGGGACTGCCCGGTCGTGGTGTCGGCGAACGCCTGGTCACCCTGGGCGGTCGCCTTCACGTCGGAGAGCACTGTCTCCGCGTCGAGGCCGTGGGGCTCGCCCACCGAGTTGGCGAGCTCCCGGTACCGGTCCTCATGCTGCTCGTAGCCGGGGAAGTCCGACTTGGCGAGGGCGTGGAGCACGTCGAGCCGGGCGCCGTACGACACCACGTCGGTGGAGGCCGCGGTCACGGTGGCCAGGCCGGCTCCGATCTGGTCAGGGCCGAACCCGGGGTCGGAGCGCTCGCCGCCGAATGTGCCCGCGGTGCCGTGGAGCCCGAGCAGCGCTTCGTGCTCGGGGTCGACGGCAGGGTCGACATGGTCATAGGGATCGGTCATCGGTCGTCTCCCATCGGGCCGGGATCGTGTCCGGCGGGACCCAGGCTCCGCATCGTATCGCCATCTTCACCCACGCGTGGGCCGCACTCCGTCAACGACTGGGTCCCGCCGGAGCCGGTTGGCGGCTCAGCGGATGTCGGGGTCGTCGGTCTCGGTGCGGTGGGGGACCCTCTCGGCGGGGATCCGCCCCATGCGGCCCGCTTCGAAGTCCTCCAGCGCCTGGAGGATCTCGGCCCTGGTGTTCATCACGAAGGGCCCGTAGCGGGCGACCGGCTCTCCGATGGGCAGCCCGCCCAGCACGAGGATCTCCCACCCGGTGGCGGCCGCCTGGGGCTGGCTCTCGGGGGCAGCGACCTCGACGACGTCACCCGACCCGAACACGGCGAGCTGGCCCTCGTCGAGCGGTCGCTGCTCGGCACCGACCAGACCGCGGCCGGAGAGCACGTACACCAGCGCGTTGAAGTCCTTCGGCCAGGGCAGCGTCACCCGAGCGCCGGGCGACACCGTCAGGTGCAGGTACGTGATGGGGGTGAACGTCGAGCCGGGGCCTTCGTGCCCGTCGAGCGAGCCGGCGATGACCCGGACGAGAGCGCCCCCGTCGGGTGAGGCGAGCAAGGTGACGTCGCCGCCGGAGATGTCCTGGTACCGCGCCGGGGTCCACTTCGCCGATGCCGGCAGGTTGACCCACAGCTGCACCCCGTGGAACAGCCCGCCGCCGGTGACCAGGGCCTCGGGCGGCTTCTCGATGTGGAGGATCCCCGCACCCGCGGTCATCCACTGGGTGGCGCCATCGGTGATCAGACCGCCCCCACCGGTGCTGTCCTGGTGCTCGAATGCCCCGTCCATCATGTAGGTGACGGTTTCGAAGCCGCGGTGGGGGTGCCACGGCGTGCCCTTCGCCTCGCCCGGCCCGTACTCGACCGCCCCCATGTGGTCGAGGAGCAGGAACGGGTCCGCCAGCGCCAGGTCCATCCCCGGGAAGGGGCGGCGGACCACGAAGCCCTCGCCCTCGAGCTGGCGGTGGGCGGTGACCACCTTGACCACCGGGCGGCGCAGCGATGCGGCACCGACCGGGGAGAGGCGGGGCAGGGTGAGGGTGTCGGCGGTGACGGCGGGCATGCGGGGTAACTCCTCGGCGGGGTGGTCCCTCCTCCAACGACCTTACCGCTCGTCCGATTCCCCGCCCGCCGGACCCACTGCTGCGACCACCCAGCGAACTTTGAGCACTTTGCATCGGATACCGATGTCAACCGCTCAAGGTTGTGGGCGCCCTGCGACCACCCAGGCGAACTTTGAGCACTTTGCATCGAATAGTGATGTCAATCGCTCGAAGTTGCGCCGCGGTCGCTCGCGCATGTCGAACTTTGAGCACTTTGCATCGAATAGCGATGCCAATCGCTCAAAGTTGCGTCGGTGCGACCCGAGCGCCTCCGCCCAGGTACGCTCGCCGGACCATGGACGACGTTCTCGCCGCCGCCCGGTCCTGGATCGCGGGAGACCCCGATCCCGCTACCCGCGCCGAGCTCCAGGCGCTGGTCGACGGCGGAGACAGCGCCGAGCTGGCCGAACGGATGGCGGGCACGCTCGAGTTCGGAACCGCCGGCATCCGAGGCCGGGTCGAGGCCGGGTCGAACCGGATGAACCGGGCGGTGGTGATCCGCACCACCGCCGGGCTCGCCGCCTACCTTCTCCAACGGGGATCGGGCCTGGTCGTGGTAGGCCGCGACGCCCGGCTCTCTTCCGAGGCGTTCATGGAGGACACCATCGGGGTGCTGGCTGCGGCGGGGCTCCCGGTCCGCTACGTGAACGACCCGATCCCGACCCCGGTGATCGCCTACGCCTCGCTCAGGCTCGAAGCGCGGGCGGCCATCGTCATCACCGCCTCGCACAACCCGCCCCAGGACAACGGGTACAAGGTGTATGACGCCAACGGCGCCCAGATCATCCCGCCGGTGGACACCGACGTCGCAGCCGCCATCGCCGGCGTCGGGCCGGCCGCCGCCGTGCCCCGGCTGGAACCGCCGTTCGACCATCACCTGGTGGCCGAGGTCGACGCCGACATCTTCGCCCACTACCTCGACGACCTCGGCGCCGCCCGCCCGACAACACCGGAACCAGGGGACCTCGGCATCACTTACACCCCGATGCACGGCGTCGGCGGGCGGTACGTGGTGGAGGCGCTCGGCCACTTCGGGTACCGCAAGGTGGAGCCGGTGCCCGAGCAGTTCACCCCCGACGGCCACTTCCCGACCGTCGCCTTCCCCAACCCGGAGGAGAAGGGCGCCCTCGACCTGGCCACCGCCCAGGCCGAGCGCAACCGGTCCGATCTGATCATCGCCAACGACCCGGACACCGACCGGCTGGCGGTGAGCACCCCGCGTCCCGGCGAGGGGTGGCGCCCGCTGACCGGCAACCAGGTCGGAGTGCTGCTCGGCGACTACATCCTCACCCACACGACCGTCGCCAGCCCGATCGTGATCAACTCCATCGTGTCGTCACCGATGCTCGCCGCGGTCGCCGAGCACCACGGCGCCGGGTTCGCCCAGACCCTGACCGGGTTCAAGTGGATCTGGAATGCGGCGCTGGACCTGGAGGCGGAGGGGAGAGGGCGCTTCGTCTTCGGCTACGAGGAGGCGCTCGGGTACTCGGTTTCCCGGCAGGTGCGCGACAAGGACGGGATCAGCGCCGCCGTGGTGTTCGCCGACCTCGCCGCCGACGCCAGCCAGGCGGGCACCACCGTGCTCGGCCGGCTGGCGGACCTGTACCGGCGCCACGGGGTTTGGGTGTCCACCCAGGAGAACGTCGTCCGCCCCGGCACCGAGGGTGCCTCCGAGATCGCCGACGCCATGCTCCGCCTCGCCGAGCGGCCACCGTCGGAGGTCGGCGGATACGCCGTCGCCTCGGTGACCGACTACATGGTCGGCGCCGAGCTGCGCCCCCACTACCTGGGGGCGACCCAGCTGGTGGCGCTCGACCTCGGCGCCGACGGGCGGGTGCTCATCCGGCCGTCGGGCACCGAGCCCAAGCTGAAGGTCTACGTCGACCTCGTGGCCCCTGCCGCTGACGGCGAGCCGGCGGATGTCGAGCGCAGCCTGCTCGGCCGGGCGGCCGAGCTCGGCCAGGCCGTGGTGGACTTCTTGGGCTTCGACTGAACAGGCTGTGGATCAGGCTGCGGATCAGCTCGTCGCACCGTGCCGTCCCCTCATCTCCTGATGGCGTCGACAGTAGGCCGTGTGCGGTCGCGGACCTCGACGAGGATGCGCCGTGTGGGCGGCCAGGGCGACCAGCGCGGACTCCGCACCGAGTTCGGATCGATTGAGTCTCGGGCGCGCAGGCGGATCGTCACACGGTGACCGGGGACGACGACGAGTGGTTCATCAGAAACCACCGATGTGTGGTGTCCCGTGGTCACTTCGGTCAGCTCGTAGCCGGGCCCTGCCGGCGTTTCGACGCGTAGTCGAGTTGTCCCTTCCGGCACGGTGAGGTCGACCCTTCTCGTGTGGGGCCGTACGCCGAGAGTCTCCCCTTCGACGCGAGTCGAGAACAGCGAGCGAGATATCTCGCCCACCGACGCCCAGCGGGCATCTCCCAAACGGGCGACACGGTCCGTCCAGTCATCGAGTGCCGTCGGCATGTCCCGAAGGTCCCAGTGGTGGCCGAACACGATGAGTGGCTGCCCGAGAAAGGCGCGGAGCGGAACTTCCTCGGCCGCAGCGGTGAGGGCGAACCTCGGAACCACCGGAATCGCAGCTGAGGTGTCGGCCGGCGCCCAGCCGGCGAGCGAATGAGCCGCCGCCGGTGTCGGCAACCACGGGAAGGGCCGAGTGATGCACAGCGACTCGTATCCGAGGCGCGCCATATCCCACGATGACTCCGCCGAGCATCGACCGTGCGGCGCCGCCATGACCTCCGCGATCGGTATCCCACTGCTCACGGCGAGACTGCGCGCCCGCTTCAACGCCTGCGCCAGCATGCGCAACCGGGCATCGTCTGACCTCGTATCCGCCAGCTCGTGGCGGGTGTGATTGTTGCCGTGGATCATGAGCGACAGCTTGTCGGGGTTGTCCCTGAAGAGGCGCGCCGTGCCCGACCGGGTGAACCAACGGTCGAATGGGACCGTCGCCACGGTCAGGTGGGAGGCACGCGCTGTCATCGCCGCGAGATCGAGGTAGCCGTAGCGGTCGGCATGGAGATTCGGATCATCCATGATGAATGCCGCCCGAGGTGCCGGGAGGGTCCAGCCGCTCACCGCCGGCAAGCTGCGCAGAAAGTGGATCAGCGGCAGCAGGTCGAAGAACCCGCCAGGGACCAGGCGACTGTGGAGCGTGTCGGTAGCACCCAGCTCGGCCGGGACCAGTGACGCCGCGTGGATCGTGCCCGCCCCGGCCTCGCGGCTGGTCCAGACCGGCCGCCCACCTGCGGTAGCGAGCACCTCGGCGCCGTCGCCAGGGATCGTCGTTGCCGCCGCGATCAGTCGGTCCCCGATGTCCCAGCCACGCAGGTGAGCGTCGAGTACCGCCGACCGGGTGAAATGGACCAGAGAGTCGCCTGCTGGTGTTCCTCCGGCCTCCCCAAGCACCAGCGTGGGAACTCCGTGCTGGGGCGTCTCACCGTCGAAGAGGATGCGACCCGCCGGTTCCTCACGGTCCTCGTTGGGCGCTCCGAACCTGACGTCGTACGCCTCCGCAACGGCATCGAACAACCGGCGGCGAGTAGAGAGCGCCTCGCCTGGTGACACTTCGATGAGCGGCTTCATGTCCCAACGGTCCTGGATGTTGGCTGTCTTTGCTGTCGAGTTGTCAACCACCCCGACAGGTGCCGCACATTGTGGCCGATCGGGTTCGATCCACCGGAATGCGAGAGTGCGCCGCCGGCGAGGAGGCCTGCTTCAGCCGGTTGGTAACGCCAGTTCGGAGCGGTCGCCGCGCGCCGTCCGCCGTAAGGCGTCGGTCCTCGCCAGACCGATGGCCAGGAGCATCAGAGTGCTGGGGAACAGTTGATCGAACGACAGCACGTCGAACGTCGCCATGGTGACGAACAGGGTCACCGCGGCGCACATCGCCCCCAAGAGAAGGATCTGGTCCTCGCCGACGGCCCGGGTGTACATGGCGAACGGCCGCCCACTCACCACCAGGAGGAAGCCGAGCAGGACAACGAGACCGAGCACTCCCAGCTCGATCAGTTGCGTCAGATAGGCGTTGTCGAAGATCATCACCGAGGGGTCGGAAGTGGTGAACCCTGGCCCGATGATCGGCCTGTGGTTCAACAGCTCGGGCACCATGGCATAACGCGCGGTCCGCACCGTGACGTTGTGATCCGTTGTCTGGCCGGTGAAGAAGTCGAGGATGAGCCGTGGGGTCTGAGGGCTGACCACCGAGATCACGGCACCTCCCAACACCAGGGTGAACAACAGGGAGAGCGCCGAGGGGAGCTTCGGCAGTTGGGTGATCACCAGGAGCAGGCCGAGCGCCGCCAGCGCGACGAAACCCGTGCGCTCATTGGTGGCGGCGACACCGACGAGCTGGACGACGATCGCTGCCAGGTACCTCCGACGCTGCTTCGGGGAGTCGGAATGGAGGTATCTGACCACACAGATGCCAATGCCGGTGACCAGGACCCCGGCCAACACGAGCGGGTGCGGCGCCGTTGCCTGCGCACGCAACTCTCCCGTCAGCCGGGCCTGCAGCATCGGGTTGTCACCGCGCATTCCCCGTGGATCGACCTCGAGACCGACAGCCTGCCAGACGGCGCCGAGAATCTGGAGCGGTGCTCCTGTCATGGCCTCGTAGATGGCCAGCAGTGCTTGGAAGACGCTCATTGCCACGAGGACCTTGGTGATCCGCGTCGCCCACTCGCGCCATGAGGCGAGGTGGTAGGTGGCGAGGAACAACCCGGCATACAACGTCCCTCTCACCAGCCCACGCTCCGCTCCGGAAGCTTCGAACTCGGTCAGCGAGCCTGCATTGAGGTAGGGAGCCACCAGGACCAGCACCATGAGCACGCTGCCGAGGATCCCGGCGAGGCCCTGCGGGAAGGGGCGTGGCTCGGACAACATCCACAGCGCCCAGGTGACCAACAGCATCGCCAGCACGATGTCGGTGACGAAGATGGAGGCACCGACGGGGAGGGTGTAGATGTCCTCGATCAGGCGATTGAGCACCACGTAGATGATCACGAGGCGAAGAGACGCCTGAGCGAGCAACGGGGGATCGAGCTTGGCTCCGGCGCTGCCGAGCAGCGTGGCCGGCGCCAGTTGGGTTGCGGTCATGACCGGAGCGAGCGCCTTCGGCTCATGCCTCGGTGTCCGGCTCACCGCTCGGGGCAAGGGCCGGCGCCGAGCTGGAGGCGTACTCCCTCCTGCTCTGGCCCGAAGTGACCATCGTGCTCAGCGGACCGCTCGGGTGGTAGTGCCGGCGCTGGTCGGGGGTCATCGGCCGGATCACGGCGAGCCGCTCACGTGAGCGCGCCCAGGTCTGGGTGTGATGCGCCTGCTTCCAGCTGTCGATCGCCAACGCCATCGCCATGAGGGCGAAGAGGCCTCCGAACAGTGCTCCCATGGTGATGATCGGCCCCTTGCGGGCACCGGTGACGAGCGGGATGGGGTCCTCGGTAGCCAGGATGAGACCGACCGGGCTCGGGCTCTGGCTGGTGGCAGCGAGCGCGCTGGCGGGCTGCCAAGCGACATCGACGCGATCCAGGATCAGCTCGGCGCCGGAGACATCGACGGGATGATCCTCCGTGGCGGCGACCACTCCGGCAACGGCGCCGCGGTCGATTCGGACGGTCAGTACATACGGCACGTTGTCCGGGCCCGGGAGATCCGGGACGGCGACCTGTGCCGTGTCCAACTCATGGTTGTCGACGTCCTCCAGCCGGAGTGCCAGCTCGCCGCCAGGGCGTGCCATCACCGCAGTCGGCGAGCTCGGCTCGGTGCCGGCGTCGACCAGCGACACGGCAGTCGTGGCGGCGTCTTCGGTCACGATGTCGAGCCACAACCCGTCACCGTCGGTCACGTAAGCCGGAGAGGCGTCGATGATCAGCGACGTGGACAGATTGCCGGCCTCGTCGAGCAGCGAAGGCGCGTCGGCGGACGTGGAGAGGTCGATCATCGAGGCCGGCTCGCTCAGCCGCTGGGCGAGCCAGTCGAATGATGCCAGCGCCGTCGCCTTCGCTCCTTCGGGCGTGGATGCAGTGGTGGTGACGGTGATGGCCGGTCCCTCGCTGAAGGCAGTCATCTCCTCGATGTCCGCTGCTGTCGCCTGCTCGATCTGGAGCGTGGCATCGGGCGACAAGACCAGCGAAGTGAAGAAGCTGGCGGTCTGCGCCATTCCTTGCGCGTCCACTGTCGGAGCGTCGCTCAACGATTCCGCACCGGCCGGAGCGACGACCATCTTCACCGTCGCCATGTATCGCGGGTCGATCCGCGGCTGCAGACCGCCGCTCGACACCTCGAAGGTGAGAAACAGCACGACGAAGGCCAACAGCACGGCGCCGATGGCGAGGAAGCGCTTCTGGCGGCGCAGCGCCTGAGTGAATTCGTAGACGTCCAAAGGTCGTGACTCCCGGTGTTTCCCTCGGAGCCCGCGATATCGGGCTGCGCGATCGGGCACGGGCTCCTGGCGCACGTCCCTGGGGATGCCGGAAGTCTATGCGGGCGGCGTCGCCTCGGACATAGGCCGGGCGACGGATTCCGCTGCAGCCTCCCGACCCGTACCATCCGGCAGGGCCGTCGAAGACGCGCCCGTCTCTTCTCTCTCCTGTGGGGAAATCGTCTTGTCATCGCGTACGAATTCAGTTGGCAGCATCGCGGGCGCGCCCGTCGACGCATCGGAGACAATCAGGGCGGCGCACCCGCTTCGCGTCCTGATGCTGTTGGAGAACAACCCATACCGGCAGGACACCCGGGTGCGTTCCGAGGCGACCACCTTGGCGGCGGCCGGTCATCGGGTGTCGGTCATCTGTCCTCGCGGCCCGGAGTCCCGAGCCATGCGGGAGCAGGTCGCTCCGGGAGTCACGCTGTATCAGTACCCGGCCCCGCCCGAGAGAGGTGGGCTGTCGGGGTACCTCCTCGAGTACGGGTACTCGATGGTCATGATGCTGGCGCTGTCGCTCGTCGCCCTCGTGCGGGGCGGCTTCGACGTGGTGCACGCCCACAACCCACCGGATGTCCTGGTCCTCGTCGCCGCCGTCTACAAGCCCTTCGGCAAGAGGTTCGTGTTCGACCATCACGACCTCTCGCCCGAGATGTACGGCGCCCGGTTCGGCCCTGCGGCCAGGCCGGCGGTCCGTCGTGCCCTCGAATGGTTCGAGAGGTTGTCGTTCCGGCTCGCCGACCAGGTGATCTCGTCGAACGAGTCGTACCGGCGGATGGCGCTCGCCCGCGGTCGAGTCGACCCGGCGCACGTCACCGTGGTCCGCAATGGTCCAGACATGACGCGAATGCGGGCGGTGGAAGCCGATGCCGGGCTGCGTCGCGGCGCCGGTACCGTCCTCGGCTACGTCGGGATCATGGGTCCTCAGGACGGCGTCGACCATCTGCTGCGTGCCGTGCGGCACCTCGTCTTCGACTTCGGCCGCACGCGACGTCCTGTGCTACGTGATCGGTAGGGGCGACATGCTCTCCGAGCTCGAGGAGCTGGCCAGGGCCCTCGACATCGAGAAGCATGTCGAGTTCACGGGATGGGTCTCGCCCGACGAGCTCCCGACGTACCTGGCGGCCATGGACATCTGCATCGATCCGGACCCGTCCAATGAGTACAACGACCGGTGCACGATGATCAAGATGATGGAGTACATGGCCCTGGCCAAGCCGATCGTGGCCTTCGACCTCCCCGAGCACCGTGTCTCGGCCGGGGAGGCGGCGCTGTACGCAGGCGGCAACGACGAGCGGGAGATGGCACGGCTGATCGCCGAGCTGATCGACGACCCCCAGCGACGAGCAACGATGGGCGCCATCGGGCGGCGGCGGGTCGAGTCCGCGCTGGCGTGGCAGTTCCAGGCGGCGAACCTCATGGAGTGTTACGACCGACTCGCCGACCGAGGTCTGCGGACCCGGGCGGCGACCCGGCCGCAGGCCGGCTACCCGTCGGTGAGCGTGACGATCGTCAATCATTGCGCCCGTGACCTGCTCCGGGACTGCCTGCGGTCGCTGCAGCGGTACCCGTACACGTTGGGGGAGATGCAGGTCGTTGTGGTCGACAACGCCTCCGGGGACGGGTCGCTCGAGATGGTGCGATCGGAGTTCCCCGAGGTCCTTCTCCGAGCCGAGAGCCGACGGCGCGGCTTCGGCGCCAACCAGAATCGAGCAGTCGCCGCAGCCACGGGTGATGTCCTCTTCATCCTGAACCCCGACACCGAGGTCCACGAACACACCATCGATCGATTGGTGGCAGCTCTGGTCGCCGGTGGTGCTGTCGGGAGCGCCGGCGGTCCCACCATCAACGCCGATGGGTCGTACCGGCAGGAGCGCCCTCATGCCTTTCCCACGCCGTGGAGCTCGTATGTCCGGGCGCTCGGGCTTGGCCGGGTCGCGGCCCACATCCGACGGCGCGCCGGTGTCGTGCGGCGAGGGTGGCCCAGCGGTGGCGCTTTCCTGATCGATCGGGCGGCATTCGATGCCGTTGGCGGCTTCGACGAGGGCTACTTCATGTATTCGGAGGACACCGACCTCTTCGCCCGGCTGCTCGGGAGCGGATTCGCGGTGACCTGGGTGGCGGACGCCGTGGTGACCCACCCTCACCCGACTGAGTCAGCCGGAGACTCGCGCCGGCGGGCGGCCGAGGCCGTGCGTTCCGAACTCCGCTACATGACGGAGTACCACGGGCGGCTGGGGGCACTGGTATACCGGCTCGGTGTCGGCCTCGACGCCGGGATTCGGGCTCTGTTGTTCTCGACTCCAGGGCTGTCGCGCACGGTGAAACACCACGGCATGGATCGCCACTATCACCGCCGCAGTCAGCTGGCGAGACTTGGCGCCGTCGCGCCCTGGACGCGACAGCCGGGCCTCGCAGAACTCGCCGCCGGATGGAATCGACAACACGCAGTCGACGAGGCGCCCAAGGTGTCATCGCAATGATCTCGGTCGTGATCCCGGCCCACAACGAAGAAGCGGTCATCGCGTCGACGCTGCGGTCGGTTCTCGAAGGGTTGGAGCAGGGCGCCGAAGTCCTCGTCGTCTGCAATGGCTGCAGCGACGACACCGCGGCTGTCGCCGGCACCTTCGGCCTGCCCGTGCGGGTGCTCGAGATCGAGCCGGCTTCGAAGGTGGCGGCACTCAACGCCGGTGACGGAGTCGCCGCCGGCTACCCGAGGATCTACCTCGACGCCGATGTCACCCTCGACGGACGCTCCGCCACCGATGTCGCCGAGGCGCTCCGTCGACCCGGGGCGCTGGCCGCCGAGCCCGACGTGGTGATCGACACCAGGCGCAGCAGCGTGGTGGTGCGGGCGTACTACGCCGTTTCCCGGGCGCTCCACGGCCAGGTCCCCGGCGATCTGGGAGGGGGCGTTTACGCAGTCTCGGAGGCCGGCCGGATGCGCTTCGGCCGCTTCCCCGACGTGATCGCCGACGACGGCTATGCCCGCGCCCACTTCGGTCGTGGAGAGATCTCCAGGGTGACCGCGGCGCGATCGGTGGTGACCGCTCCCGCCGGTGCGGTCGACCTGGTCAACATCAAGACCCGGAGCCGGCTGGGCACCGTCGAATTGCAGCGCACGTACCCGGACCTCTGGGCCGGCAAGCGAGAGGGCACCGACTCATTGGCCGCCAAGCTCGGCAGGGTGCCGTTGCGTCTCTGGCCGTACGTCCCGGTGTACGTCGTCATCCAACTCCTCACCCGATGGAGGGCAGGGCGACGCATCGGTGACCTGGAGTCGTACCGCTGGCAGCGCGACGACTCGTCGCGCAACCGCCGGGGCTGAGCGCGGCCACCGCCCCAGCCTCGGGTCACGGGACCGAGGATCTGCTCTCGCAGGCGGCGTCTGCCGAGTCCGTGCCGGGCCCGCCGTTGCAGTCGTCATCGCCGGCACCGCCAAACATGGCGTCCATCCCGGCGAGCCCGAAGAGGACGTCGTCGGCGTTGCCCCCGTACAGGTCGTCCGCTCCGGCATCGCCCTCGACGGTATCGGCCCCATTGCCACCGCGCAGCTCGTCGGCGCCGTCGCCGCCACCGAGCGCGTCGGCACCACTGTCGCCATATGCGGAGTCGTTCCCGATCCCGCCGACCGCGGTGTCCGGTCCGATACCTCCTCGCAGCGTGTCTGCGCCGGCCTCGCCGTACAACCCGTCCATCCCGGCGCCACCCAGGACGACGTCCTTACCGGCGTCGCCGCAGATGAGGTCACCACCGCCGAGGCCGGAGATGGTGTCGTTACCCTCGCGCCCCACGATGACATCGGCTCCCGAGGTCCCCACCAGCGTGTCCGCGCTGCTGGTACCGATGATCGTTGCCGCCGCGCCCTGGCAGGTCGGGGCCACGTAGGCGTCCGGGCCGAACCGGCGACCGGCGAGCAACCAGGTGATCCCGGCATCGTAGGTCACGCCGCTCTTGGTGATCGGTGACGCCAGGCGGAAGTCTCCACTCGACAGATCCTCGCCGGCACTGTCGGTGGCGTTGATGAATGCAGGGGTGGAGTCCTGGATGCTGTGCGTACCCATGTGCTCAGGGACCCAGGTCCAGCCACCGCCGAACAGGTTGAAGTCCTCATCGAGCACATCGGGGTCGGTGAAGATCCCGGCGCGGTTGTCATCCGTCTCGAAGTCGTCATACGGGACGAAGTTCTCGATGACGTTGTTGAAGGCCGTGTAGTCCTCGACCGGGCCGTCAGGGAAGATGTCGGCGACCGAGCCGTATCTGACGTAGAGGGCCGACTCGTCCCAAATCGTGTTGTTCGTGATGGAGACGTTGCTCGAATTCCAGATCTGTCCGACGACCTCGGCATCTCCGTCGCGATTGCGAACAGAGAGATTGTCACTGAAGACGATGTTCGAGGTGTGCCCGTCCTTGAGGAAGAAGGTCTGGCAGTTGTTGTCGTGCAGGTAGTTGCGCCTGAACGTGAGGCCATCACCTCCCCAGACCGACTGCAGGCAGTCGTTGTGCCCTCCGTTCTCGATCACGCCGAAGATCTCGTTGTCCTCGATGAGCACGTCACGGAAGTTGTGAAGCCTGATCGCGTCCTCCCCACCTGCCATCGGACCGATCCGGTTCCCGCGCACCGTGATGTCCGACACCGGCCAGTAGTCATCGGGGTCATCCGAGACCAGCGCCACGCAGTGGCCGTCGCAGTCGTGGATGTGGTTGTACTCGATGGTCCAGTTGGAAGGGCCGGGTCCGGAGGAGTTGGACGGTGGAGCCTCGATCACGATCCCGGTGACATCGTTGGCGACCAGTTGAATGTTGCTCGTGTTGTCGAGCCCACTCGAGATGGTGTCCTCGACATGCAGGTGCTCGAGGCGAATGAAAGAGGCGTTGTCCAGTGCGATCTCGTCGAAGCTGGCGGAGTGGGGAGTGACGGACCGGACGGTCACATACCCGTCCCGCTCGGCGCCGATGGTCAGGTCCCCGTAGTCGCCGCCGTTGAGGCAGATCACGTCCCCATTCGATGCGGACTCGATGTTCGATGCGATGTTGGCACCCGGCGAGAGGGTCTTCGTACAGGCCGCCGCCGCCAAGGCAGCCGGCTGGCCCGTTGCGGCGTCCCGCGGACTGGCCGTGGTAGGGATTGCCATGGCGGCCATGGCGAGGAGCACGGCAAGTGGGCCACGCGCGTGGGGCAGAGCCAGCAGCATCGATTCGCCTCCGGGAGAAAGGGGGCCGGACCTTAGCCTTGGGTCACCCAGGGCGCAGATCGTCCAAGGACCCATGAAATCCGTGCAGATTGGGTCTCCCGACGCATAGCCCGCCATGGGCACACCCGGTAGATTGTCCTCAGTACGTTCGTAGGGACGTTCTCGGGAGCGTGTGTGGGACACACGCCGCCATCTCCGCTTGTGGCTCAACCCTGATCGCCCGCGCCGGGTCACCGGCCGGGGCTGACGGGCGCACCGCGGAACGCATCACCCGCTCAAGCCTTCGGTTCGATGAGCACGCATGAGGAGCAAGAACATGAGTCAGGTAGGGATCGCCGTGGTGGGCGCCGGGTATTGGGGGCCGAACCTGGTCCGCAACTTCACCGCCGACGAGGGGTCCACGGTCCGGTGGGTCTGTGACCTCGACACCGACCGCGCCGCCAGGCTGGCAGGCCGGTATGGAGTCCAGGGGGTCACCGGCGACTTGGCCGAGGTCCTCGCCGACCCCGACGTCGACGGGGTCGCCATCGCCACCCCGGCCCGCACCCACGCCGGCATCGCCGAGGCGTGCATCGCCGCCGGCAAGGACATGCTCATCGAGAAGCCGCTGGCATCGAGCCTCGATGCCGGTCGCGCCATCGCCGAGATGGCCGACGCCGCCGGTGCCGTCCTGATGACCGACCACACCTTCTGCTACACGAGCACGGTCGCCAAGATCCGCCACCTGGTGCAGTCGGGGGACATCGGCAGCTTCCGCTACTACGACTCGGTGAGGGTCAACCTCGGATTGGTCCAGGCCGACGTCGACGTCATCTGGGACCTGGCACCGCACGACTTCTCGATCATCGACTACATCCTGCCCGACGGGGTGCGGCCGGTCTCGGTGACCGCGGTCGGCTCCGATCCGCTCGGAGTGGGCCACGCCTGCGTCGCCTACGTGACCGTGCAGATGAGCGACGGCGCCATCGCCCATGTCCACCTCAACTGGCTGAGCCCGGTCAAGATCCGCACCATCATCATCGGCGGGTCAGACAAGATGCTGATGTGGGACGACACCAAGCCGGCGCAGCGCCTCAGCATCTACGAGTCGGGTGCCCAGCTCGGGGATCTCTCCGAGCGTGAGCGCCGTGAGGCGCTGGTGTCGTACCGGATCGGAGACATGGTGGCCCCGGCCCTCCCCGAGACCGAGGCGCTGGGGGCCATGGTCGCCGAGTTCCGCACGAGCATCGAGAACCGCAGCAAGCCGGCAACCGACGGATGGGCTGGCGTCCGGGTGCTCGAGATGCTCGACGCCGCCAGCCGCAGCATGGCCGCAGGCGGTTCGCCGGTCACCATCTGACCGGCCTTCGACCGTCCGACCGTTCGATCCACACACAGAAAGCCCGCATGACGACTCGCCAACTCACCGGGAGCCACCAGGCCATCGCCGACGACGTACAGCTCGGCGATCGGGTCAGGCTCTCCTCGTTCATCAACCTCTACGGCTGCACCGTCGGCGACGAGACCACCATCGGCTCGTTCGTCGAGGTCCAGCGGGGCGCCGCCATCGGCGCCCGCTGCAAGATCTCCAGCCACTCGTTCGTGTGCGAGGGCGTGACCGTCGAGGACGAGGTCTTCGTCGGCCACGGCGTCATGTTCACCAACGACCTCGTCCCCCGATCGACCGCGGTCGATGGGACCGTCAAGGGCGGCGACGACTGGGAGCTGACCACGACGACCGTGCGCCGGCGGGCGTCGATCGGCAGCGGAGCCACCATCCTCGCCGGCATCGAGATCGGCGAGGGCGCCCTCATCGGCGCCGGCGCCGTCGTCACCAAGGACGTGCCGGCAGGGATGCTGGCCGTCGGAGTACCCGCCCGGGTGGTAGGCCCGGCCCCTGATTCGGCCCTCGTGGCCCCGTTCATCGCCAAGGAGAAATAGTCGTGACCGTCCCCTTCCTCGACCTGCAGGCGCAGCACCGGCCGCTGCGCGACGAGATCCTCGCCGCCTGGGCCGAGATCTACGACAGCACTGCGTTCGTCGCCGGTCCTCGCGTCGACGCCTTCGAGCAGGCTTTCGCCGCCGCTCACGGGTCGACCCACGCCGTCGCCGTCTCCAACGGCACCGCCGCCCTGGAGCTGGCGCTGCGCGCCCTCGGGATCGGGCACGGCGACCGGGTGATCGTGCCCGCCAACACCTTCATCGCCACCGCCGAGGCGGTGTCCAACGTCGGCGCCACCCCGCTGCTGGTGGACTGCGACCCGGAGACCCGCACCATCTCGGTGGAGGATGCGGTGCGCGCCATGGACGAGCCCGGCGTGCGCGCCGTCCTGCCGGTCCACCTCTACGGGCAGCCGGCCGACATGGACCCCATCATCGAGGCGGCCGAGCGGCGCGGCATCGCCGTCGTCGAGGACGCCGCCCAGGGCCACCTGGCCGGCTACAAGGGCCGTCCCGTCGGATCCCTCGGGGTGATGGCCTGCTTCTCGTTCTATCCGGGCAAGAACCTCGGCGCACCCGGTGAGGGTGGCGCCGTCACCACCTCCGACGACGCCCTCGCCGCCAAGCTGCAGGTGCTGCGCAACCACGGCCAGGCGGTGAAGTACCACAGCGACGTGGTGGGCGGCAACGCCCGCATGCACGAGATGGTCGGTGCCGCCCTGTCCATCAAGTTGCCCCACCTCGCCGGTTGGACGGAGGCGAGGCGCCGGGCGGCGGCTTGGTACCACGAGGAGCTGGAGGACGTCGCCGGGGTGGACCTCTTCCCCGAGCCCGCCGGCGCCTACTCGGTGTACCACCTTTTCGTCGTCGAGGTCGACGACCGCGACCGGGTGCTCACCGCGCTCAACGAGGCCGGGATCGGAGCGGCGCTCCACTACCCGGTGCCGGTGCACCTCCAGGAGGCGTATGCGTCCTTGGGCCAGGGTGAGGGATCGTTCCCCAATGCCGAGCGCTCGGCGAGCCGGCTGCTGTCGTTGCCGATGTTCGCCGAGATCACCCGCGACCAGGTCGCCCAGGTGGCTACGGCGCTGCGGCACGCCGTCCTCGAGACCAGGTCCGTGTCAGTCGGCGCGGGGGAGCGCGTGTGATCCACCAGCGGGCCCTCATCACCGGCGGCGCCGGCCTCATCGGGTCGACCATCGCCGACCGGCTCGCCGCCGACCCCGGCGTCGAGATCGTCGTCTACGACAACCTCGAGCGGGGTCGCCTGGCGAACCTGGCCGACGCCATGGAGCGTGGCACGGTCACCTTCGTCGAGGGCGACATCCGTGACCGGGACCACCTGGCCGCCGCCATGAAAGGGATCGACGTCGTCTACCACATGGCGGCGATCCGCATCACCCAGTGCGCCGAGGAGCCGAGGCTCGCCCTCGAGGTGATGGCCGACGGCACCTACAACGTGCTCGAGGCGGCGGTCGACAACGGCGTCCCCAAGGTGGTGGCGGCATCCTCGGCGTCCATCTACGGGCTGGCCGAGACCTTCCCGACTACCGAACACCACCACCCGTACAACGACCGGACGCTGTACGGCGCCACCAAGATCTTCAACGAGGGCCTGCTGCGCGCCTTCCACACCATGTACGGGCTCGACTACGTCGCCCTGCGCTTCTTCAACGTGTACGGCCCACGGATGGACGTCCACGGGGTGTACACCGAGGTCCTCATCCGCTGGATGGAGAAGATCGCCGCCGGGGAGGCGCCGGTCATCTTCGGGGACGGCTCGCAGACGATGGACTTCGTCTACATCGACGACGTGGCTCGCGCCTGCATCCTCGCCGCCGGGTCGCCGGTCACCGACACGGTGTTCAACGTCGCCAGCGGCGTGGAGACCAGCCTGTCCGAGCTCGCCGCGGCCTTGGTCTCCGTCATGGGAGGCGAGCTCGGTGCCGCGTTCGTCGAGGAGCGCAAGGTCAACCCGGTGGCCCGCCGTCTGGCCGACACCGGTCTGGCCCGAGAGTTGCTCGGCTTCGAGGCCGAGGTACCACTCGAGGAGGGTCTG
This sequence comes from uncultured Acidimicrobiia bacterium, assembly GCA_963834375.1. GTDB lineage: Bacteria > Actinomycetota > Acidimicrobiia > Spongiisociales > UBA5794 > JACDBE01. The sequence goes on from CAWIBM010000001.1 coordinate 271,237, forward strand.
CGCCGCCTGGTTGCCTGGTGGAGTGCTGAACGAGCCGTGGCGGTGTCATCGTGACCGAGATGATCCCGGTGATGAAGCCGTGGTTCGACGAGTCCGAGGTCGAGGCGGCAGCCGAGGCCATCCGGTCGGGGTGGGTGGCGCAGGGCCCGAGGGTCGCCGAGTTCGAGGCGGCGTTCGCCACGATGGTGAAGGCCCCGGCGGCGGTAGCTGTCAGCTCCTGCACCACCGGGCTCCACCTCATTCTCCATGCCCTCGACCTGGAGCCGGGCGACGAGGTGGTGGTGCCGTCACTGTCGTTCATCGCCACCGCCAACGCCCCGCGTTACGTCGGGGCCGTTCCGGTGTTCTGCGACGTCGACCCGGTCACCCAGAACGTGACCGCGGAGACGGTGGAAGCGGTGATGACCGACCGGACCCGCGTGGTGCTCGCCGTCCACCAGGTCGGCATGCCCGCCGAGCTCGAGGACCTTCGTAAGCTGTGCGCCGCCCGCGACGTCGTGCTGGTCGAGGACGCCGCCTGTGCCGTCGGCTCGACCTATGGCGGCGAGCCCATCGGCGCCGCGCCGGCGCTGGCGGTCTTCTCCTTCCATCCCCGCAAGCTGCTCACCACCGGTGAGGGCGGGATGATCACCACCACCGACACCGAGCTGGCCGAGCGGATGGTGCGGCTTCGCCAGCACGGCATGAGCGTCAACGCCTACGCCCGCCACACCACCGCCGGCGTGGTCATGGAGAGCTACTCGGAGACCGGGTTCAACTACCGGATGACCGACATCCAGGCCGCCATCGGCCTGGTGCAACTCTCCAAGATCGGGACGATGGTGGAGCGGCGGCGCCTGCTCGCCGATCGCTACGCCGAGGCGCTGTGTCACGTGGAGGGGCTGATCCTGCCGGAGGATCCGATCAACGGCACCACCAACTACCAGTCGTACAGCGTCATCCTCACCGAGCGGTTCCCGCTCGCCCGCGACGCGCTGATGCAGCGGCTACAGGACGCCGGGATCTCCACGAGACGCGGGGTCATGGCGGCGCACCGCGAGCCGGCCTTCGCCGGTGTCCAGGTCGAGCCGCTGCCCAACACCGATTACCTCACCGACAACTCGATCATCCTGCCGCTTTACCACCAGATGACCGAGGCGGACATCGAGCGGGTTGCCACGGCGGTTGCCGCCGCCGCGTCGTAGGGGCTCGGTCGTGCACTCGATCGTGATCATCGGCGCCGGCGGCTTCGGCCGGGAGACCGCCTCGCTCCTCGAGGCGATGCGACCCGACATGGAGGCGCTCGGCTTCCTCGACGACTCGCCCGAGCTCGTCGGCGGCAAAGTCGCCGGCCTCCCCGTGCTGGGCACGGTCGACGAGGCGCCGACGTTCGACACGTCCCGATTCGTGGTCACAGCAGGGAGCCCGCGCCGCTTCGATGTCAAGCGGCTGATCGTGGAGCGCCTCGGCCTCCACCACGAGCAGTATGCGACGCTGGTCCACCCGGCCGCCACCATCGGGACCGAGGTCGCGATCGGTGAGGGGACCGTGGTGTTCGCCGGCACCGTCGCCACCCATGCTGTGACCATCGGCCGCCACGTGGGGATCATGCCCAACGTCGTCCTCACCCACGACGACGTCGTCGGCGACTACGCCATCCTCGGCGCCGGGGTTCTCCTGGCCGGCGGGGTGGCGATCGGCGAGGGCGCCTACGTCGGCGCCGGCGCGCCGCATCCGCGAGGGGGTCACCATCGGTGCCGGTGCCATGATCGGGATGGGCTCGGTCGTGCTCGACAACGTGCCGCCCGGGGAGACCTGGGCAGGGACACCGGGGCGTCGCATTCGATGACGTCTCAACCTCGTGACGATGAAGCAAAACCCGATGCCACCGCCAACGTTCGGTCGGCAAGTCGGCGGGGGCGCGGCGCAGGTCGGTACCGGCTCCTGCTCGGATTGCAGCGCATCACGTGGAGACCTCCCCCGGCGATACGCACCCCACTGACCCGGATGCTGCGCAAGGCTGCGGCAGCGCCGGACGTCGAGCTCGCCGGCTGGTCGACGCCCCTCATCGAGCGGGGCCAGGACTTCGGACCGCTGGACCGAGTGCCGCCGGCCGAGCTGAATGATGCTCGCCCGAACCTCGTGGATGGCCGGCGTCTTCCCCGATCTTCCAAAGCGCCTGAGCTGAGGTGCGCCTTGGTCGTTGACGGCCTCTGGGCAGGAGGCGTCTGCGAGTTCGTGATGCTGCTGGCCCGCCATCTCCCCCAAGAGGGGATCGCGGTGTGCGTCGTCGACGCCAACCCCGACTCGGTGGTGTCGACGAGCCGTTACCGAGACCAGCTTCTCGAGGCAGGCGTGCCCGTCTTCGACGGTTCGACACCGGAGAAGGCGGAGCACGCCTTCCGGCTGTGGGCTCCTGACGTCGTCAGCGAGCAGGGTCTGCCGTCGGCCGCCTCGTTCGAAGCAGCCGCCGCACTGGGCATACCCATCGTCGAAGTCCTCCATGGCATGCACCCGTACCTCGACGGGTTCACCGAGCGGCACCAGCAGGTGCGCCAGGCGACTGCCAGGCTCGTCGCCGTGAGCGAGCTGGTCCGCCGTCAGTACCTCCAGCTCGACCCTGGAGCGGACCCGACGCAGGTCATCACCATTCCCAACGCGATGGACCAGGGGTCGCGCCCGCTGGTCGACCGCATTTTGGCTCGCCGCACGCTCGGGCTCGAAGACGAGTTCGTCATCGTGTCCCTGGGCAGGTACAGCCTGCAGAAGAACGTCACCGGCATGGTCACGGCCTTCGGGAGGGTCGCCGAGCAACTGCCCGGCGCCCATCTCGTGGTAGCCGGCCACGCAGCCGACGCATTCCACCTCGCCCAGGCCGCAGAGCGGCGTGACGGGTTTGCCGCATCCGATCGCATCCACCTGAGGGGCGACACGTCGTCGCCGAACGTGTTGCTGGCCGCCGCCGACGCCTTCGTGATGGACTCGTTCTTCGAAGGTTGGTCGCTCGCCGCCATGGACGCGGTCTACGCCGGGGTGCCTCTGGTGGTGGCGGAGGTCGCCGGTGCGTCCGAGCAGGTCGGCAGCCGAGGCGAGCGCGGGATCATGGTGCAGAACCCGGCGGGCCACACCGGGCTCGTCGGGTGGGACGAGATGAGGAAGGTCGCCTACGGGAGACAGGCCAACACGGAAGCCCTCGGCGCCGCCCTGGTGGAGACCCACTCCCGCCGCCATGAGTGGCTGCCGCGGCGATCCGAGCTCCAGCGGCACGCCCGGAGCCAGTTCCCCGTGGCCGATCTGGTGGGATCCCACGCCGCGGTGCTGCGTGACGCGGCCGGATCGAGATCCATGTCTTCGGTGTCGGCGCGGCAGACGGCGATGAAGGCCACATGAGCCAGATCAGTCTGGATCGCATGCCATCCCGCGCTCCCGCTGATCGAAGCGGGTTCCTGGACGTCCGCGAGCATTGGGATGCTCTCCTCGGTGCGGTTCGCATGAAGTCGGTCGGCGGCTCCGGTCGATACCACCGTGGCATCCCACCGGTCGAGCGGGAGACAGTCTCGGTCGTCATCCCTTGCTACAACTACGGGCGCTACCTCCCCGACGCCGTTGCCAGTGTCCTGCGCCAGGACCTGGTCGATGTCGAGGTCATCATCGTTGACGACGCCAGCACGGACGACAGCGTCGCCGTCGCCAGGGAGCTCAGCGATGCGGATCCCCGGGTGCGCCTCATCGAGCACTCCGAGAATCGGGGGCACATCGCCACCTACAACGAAGGTCTCTCCGAAGTGTCCGGCGACTATGTGGTCTTGATGTCGGCGGACGATCAGCTCGCGCCCGGGTCGTTGGCACGCGCTCTGGCCGTGTTCCAGGCCATGCCGGAGGTCGGCCTGGTATATGGCTCGGTCGAGCTCTTCTCGCAATCAGAGGCGGCGCACGCCTTCTGGGCTGAGGCGATCGAAGGAACACCCTGGGACTGGATCGCCTGGAAGGGCGACGAGTGGGCGCGCGAGGTGTGTCGGTACGGCCGAAACGTCATCCGCAGCCCGGAGGTCGTCCTCCGCCGGGATGTATACGAAGCGACCGGCGGCTACGACTCGAGTCTCCCCCATGTCGCCGATCTCGCCATGTGGCTGCGTTCGTCGCGCCTCGGCGCCGTGGCCAGGGTGCTCGGAACGCCGCAGGCGCTCTACCGCATCCATGACGCGAGCATGCACTGGACCACGGGGGGCGTGGCAGAGCTGACGGAGCGGCGACGTGGTTTCGCATCCTCGCTCGACGAGGCGGACCAGCGGGAACTGCGACAAACGGTCTTCGCCGCGCTGGCTGGTCAGGCATTGCACGGAGCCGCTTGGGCGCTGGAGGCGAATGCCGGTGACCAGCTGAGCGCTGAGCTGGAGGCGTTCGCCCGCGAGTCGGTGGAGGACTACAGCACTCTGCCTGGCTGGAGGGCGGTCCGGCGGCGCCGCAGGATCGGCGCGTTGCCGGAAGCGGTCGGGTCGCGGGTGATGAGAACGCTGCTGCTGAAACGGCGATGGAGGGATGCCCTCGAACGTCGCTTCTGGCAGTGGCGGGGGATCTAGCCCGTCCTGGACGGTCGTCTGTTGCGTAGGGACAGGGAATCGCGCCCGATGAAGGATCTGTATCGGGCGTCTCGACCCCGCCTTGTCACGCGGCCGAGATCGGCGTTCAGCCGTACCTGAGAACCTGCGCCGCCCGAGCGATGCGACGCCGGGCACGGGTCAGCGCCGTGATGCCTTCAGCGCTGAAGCCTGCCCAGCTCGATCGCTCGAGGGTTGCGAACCACTGGGCGGCGAAGGGATGGTCGGTGCGGCCGGCCCAGGGCTTGACGGGACCCGTGTAGTGCACCATGGCCGGCTTGGCCACGGCATCCTCGACTTCCGAGCGGTACATGGCCCAGGCCAGGCCACGCTCCTCGGCGTCGATGGTCTGGAGGTTCCAGCGCCTGGGGACCTCTCGCCAGCGACCCTGGGCGACGACGTTGAGCGCGTCCTGGTCGCCCCACTGCATCTTCTTCTCGCGGAGGAGTGCCAGTGCAGTCTCGTCGGTGCCCTCACGCCTCCATGTGTCCAACGGCATGACGAGCAGTCCGGCGTTGAAGTACTCGGCGCCGGGGGCGAGGCCCAACGACCGCCAATCGGTGCCGAGCGGTCCGGCGGCGAAGGGGGCTCCGGCATCACGGACTGCCGCCAGCAGATGACCGTCGAGGTCGGTGCGCCACAACTCCGCGAACGAGTCAAGGACCAGGGTGTCTGCATCCAGGTAGATCGTCCGCGTCCGACTCGCCGGCAGAAGCTCGGGAAGGAGGAACCGGAAGAGGGAGGCGGCGCTCAGCCACGTCGGGTAGTTGGCGCCGGCGAGGAGACGCAGGTCGACGTCCACCCAGTCGATCCCGATACGCCCGGCCACATCACGCTCGATTCGCGCACGCACGTCGTCGGCGAGGCCGGTGCAGAGCACCGATACCTCACAAGGCGTGCCTCGGCGGTGGTGGGCTTCAGCCACGCTCAGCAAGGAAACAGCAAGGGGCATCTCGAATCCCCCGTCGACCGTCATCGAGATGTGCACCGTGTCGCTCACGGATGGCATCGGTAGCCGTGGCGCCTGTGGCGGGGTCATCGTTCCCCGGTCCTCTGCCACACCCGATACCCGACGCTGTCAGCCACACGACGCGCCGTCGCCCGGGCGATGAACCGGTGCCGTCGTGTTGTCGGGGAGCGGTCGGCGGCGACTCTCCGCTCGAGGGCCTTCCACTCGGACAGGTGGCTAGCTGCCGGGTAGGTCTCCGTTGCGAACCGCACGAGTTCGTCGATCGGCTCTTCTTCGGAGCGATCATCGTCGAACGCCCGGCATGCCCAGTCGAGCGCGGCGATTGCGAGAGCCCGCCGAGCCTGATCGTGTAGGGCATCCGCATCGAGGATCCTGTCGGCGGCACCACCGGCGAAGACTGCGTCGAAGGCCTGGCGGCGACCACGCAGGTCGAAGAGCATGCCTGCATGGTCGGTGCGCTGCAGGCTGTGTTCGTGGATGCGGTAGTAGCCCTGCGGAGGACCGTTGACCCGACCGACGTCACCCGACAGTGCCAGCTCGAGAAAGAGGTGCATGTCGAATGTGTGCGGCAGGTCTTCGCGCACGGCACCGATCCCACGGACCGCGGCGGATCGCATCACGACTTCGGGCTGGCAGATGGCGTTGACGGCCGACCGGCACCTCCGGGCAAACCAATCGGAGCCATCCCAAATGGTCCAGCTGCGTGGACGGGACTCCGTGTGCGATGGCACCGGTCCCCGGAAGATGTGTGGGCGCCCGTACGTGAAGGTCACGTCCGGGTGTTGCTCCATGAGTGCGGTCGCTCGCGCCAGGGCACCCGGTGCCAGCAGGTCGTCGGCGTCGAGCTTGACGACGTACTCGGTCGTGATGTCGGCCAGAGCGGCGTTCATCGAGGGCAGCTGGCCCCTGTTGGTCCGGTTCCGAATGACGGTCACGCGTTCGTCGCCGTCGGCCAGACGCTCGGTGACCCGTTGGGTCTCGTCCACCGAGGCGTCGTCGACGATCAGAAGCGTCACATCGACATCGCGTTGATCCAAGACACTGCCGGCACAGGCCGTCAGGAAGCGGCCGTAGTTGTATGACAGGACGACCACGGTCACCCCTGGCCGGTCCTGCGGCGTGGACGGGACGCCCCTGAGCTGCCGCTTGCGTCGGATGGCCAGGCGATCGTTCAGCTCCGCGACCCCGGCCGGGTCCGGTCCAGGCGGAGCAGTCGTCCGGTGGATCACGTTGACATTCCCGGGGCCGGTTGACGCAATGCGGGGCTCGGTGTGACTCGAATCGGGCCACGCCCGGTCGATGCGGTCGGAAGCGCCGTGCCGCGCGCGTGCATTCTCATCGTCATTCGTCGGGGCCTCCGCCAAGATTGGAACGGCGGGCGCAGACGGCCCGGCCGATCCGTAGACCCACAGTGTACGGGTCGGCCGCTCGGGGACCCATGAGTCCTCTGGCCCATTTGCCGATGCGCCACAGGATGGGTCGCCCGGTGGATACCGCAATGGCGGTCTGCTTCGTACAATGGCGACTCGAAGCCCTATTGGGGGAATGCTGCGCGGCGAGTCGCCGCGGACAGCGTGGGGAACGGCCAGCAGCGACGTCGTGATCGCAGGGACGCTGAGCCGTGGGTTCTCTCCAACTGTCCGACGGCTTCATACCAGATCGTCCACAGGAGAGAACGATGCCCGGGCCGAGACACGCCATCCTCGAGCAGAACGCGGACGCGGCCGTGGTCGCATCGGTTCGTGGCGGTCTGTGCCGTCCGGCGCCTGATGCCCAGTGGGCTGTCGAGCGTGGCGGGGTGCGCTGGTGCTTGACGCCGCCGTGATATCCCCACCCCTCGAGGACGATGCCATCACTACGGAAGCGGAGCCGGAGACTTCGCACATCGAGGCACTGAAGTCCTCGTCGATCATCGGCGGTTCGAGCATCGTCATGATGCTCATTCGGATGGTCAGGACGAAGGTGGTCGCCCTGCTGTTGGGGCCGGCCGGTGTGGGGCTCGAGGCGGTGTTCGACTCCATCGTGGTCCTCGCCAAGACCCTCTTCGATGCAGGTCTGGGCACATCCGGGGTGCGGGAGGTGGCGGTCGCCGCCGCCTCCGGGAGTGACGAGTCCGTCGCCCGAACGGTGTTCACCCTTCGCCGCGTCTGCATGGTCCTCGGCCTGATCGGCGGAGCGACGGTGTTCCTCGGCGCGGACACCATCAGCACGGTCGCCTTCGGGGACCACTCCCACTCGGGAAGCATCCGGCTGCTGTCGGTGATCGTCGCCATCGGTCCCATCGCCACCGGTTGGGGTGCGCTCTTGACTGGCATGCGGCGGATCGGCGACCTCGCCCGGATGAGCATTTGGGGTACGCTGGCCGGAGCCGCTCTCAGCATTCCCTTCGTCTACGTGTGGGGTATCAGCGGTATCGCCCCATACATGGTGGTCGCTGCTGGGGTCGGCCTCCTGATTGCGTGGCTGTATGCCCGCCGCATTCCCATCGCCAAGGTGAAGCTCTCCAACCGCGAGGTATTCACCAAAGCACAGGGAATGATGCGGCTCGGGATGGCGCTCGTGGCCTCGTATCTCCTGTCGACAGGTGCCGTGTTCGTGGTGCGGATCCTGGTGACCCGGACGCAGGGTGTCGAGGCGGCCGGTTTGTTCCAAGCTGCCACTGCACTGTCGATGGTTTACGTCGGGTTCATCCTGCAGGCGATGGGGACGGACTACTTCCCGCGGTTGACCGAGGTGTCGTCCGACGACGAACGCATGAATCAGACCGTGAACGAGCAGGCCGAGGTCTCCTTTCTGCTCGCCCTTCCTGGCGTCTTGGCAACCCTCGCCCTGTCGCCGTGGGTGATCAGCATCCTCTACTCGAGCCAGTTCGACCAGGCGGCCGATGTCCTGTCCTGGCAGATGGCGGGAATGCTCCTCAGACTGGTGTCGTGGCCGATGGGCTTCGTCCTGGCTGCTCGAGGTCGCGGCGTTGCTCTCGTCTGGACCGAGGTGGCCGCCTGGAGTGTGTACGTGCTGCTGTCCTGGGTGGGGCTGGAGACCTTCGGCCTGGTCGGTGTCGGCATGGCTTTCCTCGGTTTGTACATCTTCCACTCGATCATGATCTACGGCGTCGTCCGGTCGATGTCAGGCTTCCGGTGGCAGCCGGCGAATCTGCGGCTCATCGCCATGGGAATCCTCACCACGGCTGTCGCTCTCTGGGCCCGACTGAGCCTGGCCGAGCCGTGGGCGACGGGCGTTGGACTGGCGTTGGCGACGCTGACAGGTCTCTTCTGCCTGCGGGCACTCATGCGAATCCTCGGTCGGGAGCGCATCGACCGGTTGCGCATCTGGTTGTTCGGTCTGCCCCGGCGTGCGATCAGCTCGTTCAGCGAGCGGCGGAAGTCCCATGTCGACCACTGATCTCCGGCACCCGTCGAGTGGAATGCGGTCGTACCTCCGTCGGCGATTTGGGCTCTGGCCGCTCCACGAGCTCAAGAACCGCGTTCTGCTCGGTCCCAAGACGCCGGCACTCCGACGGTTCGAGGACGGCGAGGTGGCACGCCTGCTCTCGGTGCTGGGTGGGGTACAGCGAGCTGCGTGCGCCACCATCGTCCCGACCTACCGGCGCCCCGAGCTGCTGAAGGTGGCGGTCGAGAGCGCCCTGTCCCAGACGATGGACGACAACATCGTGATGGTGGTGGACGACGGCGGTGGCCTGCCGGCGCTTCCCGACCACCCGCGTCTCCGAGCGGTGTCGCTCTCCCGCAACACGGCGGTGCTGGGGCTCGTGCGCAACGTAGGGATCAGACTCACGGACTCGGACTTCATCGCCTTCCTCGACGATGACAACCAGTGGAAGCCGAACCACTTGCATACGGCGATCACCGCGCTCCGTGGACATGACAGTGAGGCGGTGGGTCCGCCCTTCGATGCCGTCTATACCGCGGTCGAGAGGAGAATGCCTGACGGCGTCCTGCTCGACACCCTGTCGAAGCCATTCGACCGTGCTGAGTTCGCCGATCAATCGTCCTTCGTCGACGCCAACTCGATCGTGGTACGGCGTGACACGGGCATCATCTTCAGCCGTCTCCCGCGCGTCAAGGCGACCCTTCCCAAGGAAGATTGGGAGTTCATCTACCGACTCTCCAAGACGCACCGGATCGAGCACATTGCCGTTCCCACCGTCGAGTATCTGGTCAACACCGACAGCTACTACACCAAGTGGTAGCCCCAATTTGGGCCAATTGGCCCATGCCGCAAGATGTGGAGCGTGGCTACCCTGACGTCGTCGGTGCGGGTGCATCGAATGTGTTGGGGAAGCCCACCCGATCGCCTGGTGGGTCTGATAGGGGTCAGGAAGAGATGCAACCGCAATCCGGCGTCGTGCCGGCCTCGGGCGACCACGCCCCGGCTCGGCGCGACATCGTCATCACCAGTCCGGGACGGCGTTTCGACGCGCCCGTCCATTCAGCGAGGGTCTGACGTGTACCGGCAGAGCCTCGCCATGGAGCGCACCAGACGCATGGCCGTCGACGGGACAGCCGTGTTCGCCGCTGCCCTGCTCGCCGTGTGGCTGCGGCACGCCTGGGCATGGGTAGGGGCGACCGAGGGACCCACCCCTTGGCGCAGCTATGTGCTTCCGGCGGTCGTCGTCGCCCTTCTCACCGTCGGCGTCCTCAAGCTGGCCGGCGCCTACTCCCAGCCGGGGGTCCGGGTCCCTCCGGCGCTCACCATCGCCGCCCTCGGTGTGGCGACGCTGGCAATGCTGACCTTTGGCTTCTTCTACCGGTCGGCCTCGTATTCACGGGTCACCGTGGTCATCTTCGTGCCGCTGGCAGCTGCCGTCCTCGCCGCCGCCAGGGCGGCATTGCAGCGCTACGTCCGGACGGCGAGCAACAACGCCGACGCGGTGCGCCGCGTGCTCATCGTGGGGAAGACGCCGCTGGGTAACCGGCTGTCGGCGGCGCTGCGGATGCGTCCGACGTTCTACGAGGTGATCGGCTTCCTCGACGACGATCTTCCGCCGTCCGGGAGCGAGAACAACAACGTCCCGGTTCTCGGCGGGATCGACCTGCTCGGCGCGTCGATCGACCTGCTCGACGTGGACGAGGTCCTCATCGCCCTGTCCGGGCCCACCGACCGGGTGATGGACGTCATCGGCGAGTGCATGCAACAGGGCGTGGCGTGGAAGGCGGTCCCGCACACCTACGGCCTACGAGTCGACCGGATGTGGATCGACGACTTCGACGGCATCCCGCTGGTGGGGACCCGTGGCTCCCGTCTCATCGGGTACAACAAGATGGTCAAGCGGACGTTCGACGTTGCCGTCGCCTCGGTCGCCCTGCTGGTGCTCTCCCCGGTGCTCGGCTTGGTGGCGCTCGCCGTGAAGCTCACCTCGAGAGGGCCCGTGCTGTACCGCCAGACCCGGGTGGGGATCCATGGCCTCGAGTTCCAGATGCTGAAGTTCCGCTCGATGCGCACCGACAGCAGCACCGATATCCACACCGCCTTCACCAACGAGTGGATCCACGGTCGCACCGGCAGCGAGGAGGAGGGAGAGGAGGCGGTCCACAAGATCGAGCGTGACCCGCGGGTCACCGGTATCGGCCGGGTCATCCGGGCGACCAGCATCGATGAGCTGCCGCAGTTCTGGAACGTCCTCCGCGGCGACATGAGCGTCGTCGGCCCACGGCCGCCGCTGCCCTACGAGGTGGACCACTACACCGAGTGGCACCGTCGCCGCCTCGGCGCACTGCCCGGGATCACCGGGTCGTGGCAGGTTTCGGGGCGCAACACCCTGTCGTTCGACGAGATGGTGGCCCTCGACGTCGCCTACATCGAGGGCTGGAGCCTGGAGAAGGATCTCAGCATCGTGCTGCGGACCATCCCGGCGATGCTGATGGGGAGATGACGTGACCGTACGACCCGACACCGTTCGCTTCGGGGTCCTCGGCTGCGGCTACTGGGGCCCGAACCACATCCGGAACCTGAACGCGCTGCGCGCCCGGGGCGCCGTCATGGCGGCGGCAGCCGACCCCGACGAGGCCCGCCGCCGGCACATCGCCGACCTCTACCCGGGCGTCCGCCTCGTCCCCGATGCCGACGAGCTGATCGACGCAACCGACATCGACGCCTTGGTGATCGCCACACCGGTCGGCCTCCACTTCGACCAGGCCCGCCGGGCGCTGGAGAACGGCAAGCACGTCCTTGTGGAGAAGCCATTCACCACCAGCCTGGCGCAGGCCAGGAGACTGGCCGAGATCGCCGCCGCCAACGAGCGCGTCCTGATGGTGGGGCACACCTACCAGTACTCCGGGGCGGTCAACGACATCCGGGACCGGGTGCGCTCCGGGGAGCTGGGCGACCTGAGCTACATCAGGTCGCTCCGGGTCAACCTCGGGCTGCTCCGCACCGACGCCAACGTGATCTGGGACCTGGCGCCCCACGACGTCTCGATCCTGCTCCACGTGCTGGAGCGGATGCCGCTCACCGTCCAGGCCAACGCCATGGCCCGGATCAGCAGGTCGGTCGAGGACGTCGCCAGCATCACCCTCGACTTCGGCGAACAGCTGATGGCCAACGTGATCGTGTCCTGGCTCGACCCGCAGAAGGTTCGCCAGATGACCTTCGTCGGCGACCGCAAGATGCTGGTCTACGACGACATCTCACCCAACGAGAAGATCCGCATCTTCGACAAGGGCATCGACGTTCCCCGCCACTGGGACTCGTTCGGCGACTTCCAGTACTCGTACCGGTACGGCGACATCGTCACCCCGATGATCGAGGAGAAGGAGCCGATGCTGGTCGAGGATGCCCACTTCCTCGAGTGCTGCCGGCTCGGGAAGGAGCCGACCAGCGGATCCGAGGACGCGGTGGCGGTCACCGGGATCCTCGAGGCGGCGATGCACAGCGTCGCCACCGGCAAGCTGGTCGTCGTCGAGGACTTCATGACGGCAGGCGCCGGTGCGGCGCCGACGGTCGACGTCGACACCATGGCCGACGTGGTCCCGCTGCGGCCGCGGCGACCCGGGACGAAGCCCGTGCCGGGGCGGCGGAGAGCCCTGGTGATCGACCAGTCACAGGACAACCGGGCGTACCTCACCGAGGCGTTGACCTCGTTCGAGCCCGGGTTCAAGGTGGTCACCGTTGCCAGCCCGGGACAGGCCGCCGAGTGGATGAGCTCGTTCACCCCCGACCTCGTCGTGGTTGGCAACACCGCCGATGGCCACGGCGACGACGAGGTGGTCCGTTTCGTGGACCGGCTGCTGTCAACGCCCGACTCGCGACACAGCCGGGTGGTCTCGTTCGGCCGAGGCGAAGGCGCCGGCATCCCGGGATCCCACGCCGTCGTTCTGGCCGATGCCGGGCTCAGCGACCTTCTCCGGACCATCCGCCGCCTGTTCGAAGCCCCGCCGACCCGATTGGAGCCGTCCGGCGACACTCACGTCGTCGGCGTCCACTGATCTGCGGTTTCCCGGGGGCCTGCATCCCTTTCTCAGGACCTTCCTAGAGATGGGCCATCGGGGATCGGCCATAATGAGTTGTACACAGCCCCGATCGGCGAGGAGCGACCGATGGATCTGGCCGGCCTGCTCGGCGAGAGTGCCGACGAGCTACTGACCTACGAGTGCAAGGGGATCGCTCGCGACGAGCTCGTGCTCCCCGGCCCCGACTTCATCGAACGGGTCTTCCTCGACACCGACCGGCCGCTGCAGGTGCTGCGGAGTATGCAGTCGCTGTTCGACCACGGCCGCCTCGGGGGCACCGGGTACGTGTCGATTCTCCCGGTCGACCAGGGGATCGAGCACTCGGCGGCGGCTTCCTTCGCCCCCAATCCCCGCTACTTCGACCCGAAGAACATCGTCGAGCTGGCCGTCGAGGCCGGGTGCAACGCCGTCGCCTCCACCCTCGGGGTGCTCGGCGCTACCGCCCGTCGCTACGCCCACCGCATCCCCTACATCGTCAAGCTCAACCACAACGAGCTCCTCACGTACCCGGCCAACCCCGATCAGGTCATGTTCGGCTCGGTGGAGCAGAGCTACGACATGGGAGCCGCCGGCGTGGGCGCCACCATCTACTTCGGGTCGGCCGAGTCCACCCGCCAGCTCCAAGAGGTGAGTGAGGTGTTCGCCCAGGCCCACGAGCTGGGGATGTTCACCGTTCTGTGGTGCTACACCCGCAACTCGGGGTTCACCGTCGACGGGGTCAACTACGAGGTCTCCGCCGACCTCACCGGGCAGGCGAACCACCTCGGGGTGACCATCGAGGCCGACATCATCAAGCAGAAGCAACCCGAGAACAACAACGGCTATGGGGCCGTCGGCTTCGGGCGCACCCATGCCAAGGTCTACGACGAGCTGACCACCGACCACCCGGTCGACCTGACCCGGTGGCAGGTGGCCAACTGCTACATGGGTCGCATCGGGCTGATCAACTCGGGCGGCGCCTCGTCGGGGGCCGGCGACCTGGCCGAGGCGGTCCGCACCGCCGTCGTCAACAAACGCGCCGGCGGGATGGGCCTCATCAGCGGACGAAAGGCGTTCCAGCGCCCGATGAGCGAGGGCATCGAGTTGTTGCAGGCGATCCAGGACGTGTACCTGGACGACGCCGTGACCATCGCCTGAAGGAGAGAGCAGGTATGGGCTTCGAGCTCCCCGAAGCAAGGTCGGTTGCCGTCAATCCGACCCAGGCCGAGATGCGCGCCTGGACGCTGGAGTTCATGCCGAGGGTGACCGAAACCGAGTTCGGCAACCTCAACTACCAGGCCGAGACCAAGGCCCGGCTCACCGCTTCGACGTTCTTCGTGTCCGAGGACGACGAGTTCAAGAACCGGATCTCCCGGGCCGAGGCCGACGAGTGGGCAACCCGCCAGGACGCTTACATCGCCGACCATGACATGATCCTCATCGAGGGGTACATCGGGCCCGATCCCGAGTTCCGCACCGGCTGCCGCCTGTACATCGACCGCACCCAGGCCAACATCCCGGCGATGCAGCAGCAGCTGTACTTCCCCGCCGATGATGCCTGGGAGGCTGAGTTCACCGTCGTCTACACACCGGGGTTGGCGGCGCCCGGCAAGCCAAACGACTGCCTGATCATCGTCGACAACGAGAGGTACGTCACCAGGGTCTTCGGCTCCGACTACTTCGGCGAGTCGAAGATGGGCGGTCTACGGATGTGGAACCACCTCGTGTACCAGGCCGGCGGGCTCGCTCTCCACTCCGGGCTCAAGACCTTCCCCGACGTGAACGGGGAGGAGAAGGCGGCCCTCATCCTCGGCCTGTCCGGCACCGGGAAGACCACCACCACCTTCCGCCAGCAGCTCGATTCGCTGCCGGTACAGGACGACATGGTCGCCCTGATGCCCGGGGGCTCGGTGTACACCACCGAGAACGGCTGCTTCGCCAAGACCTACGGGCTCGACCCGATCGACGAGCCCACCATCTACGGCGGGACGACGCGGCCGGACGCCTGGCTGGAGAACACCCATGTCGACGAGGACGGCAAGGTCGACTTCTTCGACGATTCCTACACTCGCAACGGGCGCTCGACGTTCCCGTTGGGGAACATCCGCCACCGTGACCCCCGGCACGTCCCGAAGGCGAGCTATCTGCTGCTGCTCAACCGCAACGAGAACATCATCCCGGCGGTCGCCCGCCTCCGGCGCGACCAGGCGGCGGCGTACTTCATGCTGGGGGAGACCAAGGGGACGTCTGCCGGCGGCGCTGCGGAGGCCGGGAAGAGCCTGAGGGTGCCGGGCACCAACCCGTTCTTCTTCACCAACGACGCACTGCAGGGCAACCGGTTCCTCGAGCTGCTCGACACCATGCCCGACCTGGAGGTGTACCTGATGAACACCGGGTCGGTGGGCGGGCCCGACGGGAGCGACCAGTCGAAGAAGGTCCGCATCGCCGACAGCTCGGCAATCGTCGCCGGCATCGTCGACCGGACGATCGAGTGGGCGACCGATCCCGACTTCGGCTACGACGTGGCGGTGTCGGTACCCGGGGTGGAGGACACCGACCTGCTCCAACCCGCCAGGCATTACGAGACCAATGGCCGGACCGAGGAGTACCGGGAAACGGTGGAACGACTCGTCTCCGAGCGAAGGGCCTATCTGGCTTCCTTCCCCGGGCTGTCATCTAGCATCGTTTCCGCGGTTTAGACCGGCGAGAGGGGGGTGCGGTTGGCCAGCGAGCTTCCGGGCGACGACCGTTGGGTCGCCGACCCCCGGTTCGAGCTGAACGAGATAAGCCGGCCAGACTTCACCGTGCTGAAGAAGGGCGGTGTCGATCCGGGCGAGGTCGAAGCGTACGTGACCCGCCTCGAGCGGCTGGCTCGCGACTTCTCCAGCTTCACCCGCGAGCTCGAGTCCCGGATCGCCCACGCCAGGGCCGAGGTCCGCGACGCCAAGTCGGCCGAGCGCCGCGCCGTCGACGAGGCGATGCTTGCCGCCTTCGACGCCAAGGAGCGGATCATCCTCGAAGCCGAGGAGCGCGCCTGGGAGATCGAGGAGGAGGCCCGCCGCCGGTCCACTGCCCTGCAGGAGACGACCAGCCGGATGGGCGGCACGACCGAAGAGGTCGCCGAGGCGCGCCGCGAGCTGTCCAACTACAGGGCCCAGGTCGAGGACCTCGAGATCCAGGTCAAGCGATGGCGCACTCGGGCATCGCGGCTCGAGGAGCAGATGCAGCAGCCGCTCACCGCTTCCGTCTCCGATGATGCCGACGACGGGTCGAGGTTGTCGGCGACCGAGCGGCGGGCGCGGGCGTTGATGGCGGCCGCCCGGACCGAGGCCGCCCAGATCACCGCCGACGCCGAGGCCGAGCTGGCCAGGTCCCGCCAGGTGACCACTGCCGAATCAGAGGCCGAGCGGACCGCCGTCGCCGCCGAAGGGCTCGTCGATGACGCCCGACGGCAGGCCGCAGAGATCGTCGAAGAGGCCCGCGCCGAAGCCGCCAAGGTGACGGAGGCGGCAGACCTGCAGAAGGAGAAGGCGACGACCGCTGCGGCCCGCGAGGTCGAGCGGGCCAAGCAGCGCGTCGACAAGCTGACCGCCGAGGCGGAGGCAAAACAGGCGACGCTCGATGCCCTAGAGGTCGAGGCGCAGAAGGCGGCGGCGGCTGAAGCCGACGCCCTGCTCGAGGCCGCTCGCGGCGAGGCCGCCGGCATCATCGCCGCCGCCAACGCCAAGGCCGACGAGCTGACGCAGGCGGCGTCGACCACGGCGGAGGCCGGCCGGGAGTCGGCCGAGGCTGGCCGCCTGGCCGAAGAGGCCCGCCGCCGGGCCGAGGAGGCAGGCCGCCAGGCCGAGGAGGAATGGTCCGCCAGGTTGGACGAGGCGCGACGACTCGCCGAGGAAGCCGCCGCCGACCGCGCCACGGCCGCGGCGGCGCTGGTCACCGCCCAACGAGCCGCCGCTGCCGAGGTCGACGCCGAGCTCGCCGAGGCCAGGTCACAGGCGGCCGCCATCGTTGCAGCCGCCACCGGGCAGCAGGCGGCCGGTGAGTCCGACTTGGAGGACACCCGCCAGGCGATGCTCCGTGAGGGAGCCGACATCGTTGCCGCCGCCCGCCGCCAGGCAGACGAGATCGCCGCCGCCGCCGACGAGCAACGCGCCGTCGCCGAGGCGGAGCTGGCGAGGGCGCTCAGCGAGCGGGATGCCTCGGAGCGGCTGCTGGCCGAGGCGACCGCCGAGGCGCGGCGCCGAGCGCGATGCGCTCGTCGCCTCCGCCCGCGAGGAAGCCGAACGCATCACCGCCGGTGCCGAGGAGGAGCGGAGCGCCCTCGAGGCCGAAGTGGCGACGGCCCTGCGTGTGGCCGAAGAGCAGGCGATCGCCATCGTCGCCGAGGCCCACCAGGAGGCGGTAGCGGTCACCCAGGCGGCAGCAGCCGACCGTGAGGCGGCCGCCGCCGAGAAGGCCGCTGCCCGGGACCGCGCCACGGAGGAGGCGGCCGAGCTGATGGCCACCGCCCGAGCCGACGCCGACGGGCTGAAGCGAGAGGCCGAGGCCACTCGCAACCAGGTCGAGGCGGATCGGATGGCGTTCGAGTCGGAGGTGGCGGCCGGTCGCCTGGCGGCGACCGAGGAGGCTGCCGGCATCGTGGCGGGGGCCACCGCCGAGGCGGAGGCCATTCGCAATCGCATGGAGGCCGATCGGGTGGCGGAGGAGTCCGAGATGGCGGCGGCCCGGGCGTCGGCCGTCACCGAGGCGGAATCCATCGTCGCCGACGCCCGGGCCGGGGCCGAAGCGATCGCGGCGAGGTCCGCAGAGGACCGCGCCGCCGTCGAGGCGGCGATGGCCGAGCTGCGTGCGGCGACCTCCACGGAACTGGAGGAGCAACGCGCCAGCGCAGCGGCGGAGGCGACGAAGATCGTGGATTCTGCCGCGGCGGCGGCGGCGGCCGCCGCCGCCAAGTCGGCCGCCGACCGGGCCGCGGTCGACGCCGAGATATCCGAGCTGCGGGCGGCGGCGGCGTCCGACGTTCAGATGATCGTCGATGACGCCACCGCGTCGGCGGAAGAGATCGCCGCCAGGTCGGCCGCCGACCGGGCCGCGGTCGAGGCGGAGGTGGCGGCGCTGCGGGCTTCGACCGCCGCCGACGTGAAGAAGCTGCTGGATGACGCCACGGCTGCCGCGGCCGCCACGGCCGCCAAGGCCGCCGAGGACCGGGCGGCGTTGGACGCCAAGCTGGCGGCGGCGCACCTGGCCGCGGAGAAGCAGTCCGCCGAGCTGGTGGCCCGCGCCCGCCGTCAGGCGGAGGCCATCGCCGGCGAGGCGGCTGCCGATCGGGAGGCGGCGGCGACGGAACGGGCGGAGACCGCCCAGGCGGCCCACGACGAGGCGTCCGCTCTCGTTGCCGCCGCGCACGGCGATTCCGAGCGTCTCAGGGCCGAGGCGGCCGCCGAGAGGGAGGTGGCGGCGACGGAACGGGCGAAGAGCGTCCGGGCGGCCCACGACGAGGCGTCCGCCCTTGTTGCCGCGGCGCACACCGATTCCGAGCGTCTCAGGACCGAGGCGGCTGCCGACCGGGAGGCGGCGGCGACGGAACGGGCGGAGACCGTCCAGGCGGCCCACGACGAGGCGTCCGCTCTCGTTGCCGCGGCGCACACCGATTCCGAGCGTCTCAGGGCCGAGGCTGCCGAGGTGAGCGCTGCGGCGGCCGCCGACCGGGCGACCGCGGAGCGTCTCAACGTCGAGGCGGCCGAGCTGAGCGCCAGGGTTGTCGACGACCGGGCGACCGCCGACATCGAGGTGGCGGCGCTACGACAGACCACCGCCGCCGAGACCGACGCGCTGCTGGCGGCCGCACGTACCGACGCGGCCGCAGCCGAGCAACGGGCCACGGAGGCCGCCGAGGCCCTGGCCGATGCCAACAGCCAGGCGGCGGCCGCCCTCGCCGAAGCCGAAGAGCGGGCGGCGACGCTGCGTTCCGAGGCAGAAGCCGACCGGCTCGAGGCGGCCGCCCTGGTCGAGGCGGCCAAGGAGCGGGACACCGAGTCGGGCCTGAAAGCCCGCGAGACACTGGAGCGCGCCACCACCGAGGCGGACCAGATCGTGCGCAGCGCCGAGGCGAGGGCCGAGGAACGCCGCTCCGCAGCGGAGACGCTCCTCTCCAGCGCCCGGGCGGAGGCCGCCCGCATCCGCGACGAGAACGAGCGCATCTTCGAGGCGATGCGGGGTCGGACCGCCAACCCGGCGGTCCTGGCCCGCGAGGCGGCGTCGCCGCCCCGGCCCATCAGCCCGCCGCCGGTGGCCCCGTCCGAGGACCGTCGCAGCCGGTATGCCCGCCAGTCGGCCCAACTCCCCCGCATCGGCAGTGGGGGGGACGTCCTGTCCAAGATCGGCGACCTCCGGAAGAAGCCCGGCGACCGACCCCCCGACGACGACGTCGACGACGACTGACCGCGCCCGGGTGACTTTGCCCGCGCTCCGGGCCATTCCTACAATGGGCGGACCCCGCCCGCCGCGGCGGTGGGGCCCCCCTGCAAGCCCGGCTCTGGCTGTGCCGTGAGCCGGTGACCATCCGAAGATGTGGAGTACGCACTCGTGCCTGAACTGATCGCGCCGCACGGCGGCGAACTGGTGGACCTGCTCGTCGACGATGCTCGCGCCGCGGAGCTCAAGGGCCTGTCCCTCGAGCTGCCTTCCTGGGACTTGACCGACCGTCAGGTGTGCGACCTGGAGCTGTTGCTCAACGGCTCCTTCTCACCGCTCCGGGGCTTCCTGAGCCGCACCGACTACGAGTCGGTGGTCGCCGACATGCGGCTCGCCGACGGGACGCTGTGGCCGATGCCGATCACCCTCGACATCTCCGAGGATGCCGCCGAGGGGCTCGCTCCCGGGATGGGCCTGGCGCTGCGCGATCCGGAGGGCGTGATGCTCGCCGTGCGTCCACATCGAGGACGTGTGGCGGCCGGACAAGCAGGCCGAGGCCAAGGGAGTGTTCGGCACCGAGAGCACCGAGCACCCCGGCGTGGCGTACCTGATGGACGTCGCCGGCCCCATCTACGTGGGTGGCACCGTCGAAGGTGTCCAGCTGCCGGTGCACTATGACTTCCACCATCTGCGGAGGAGCCCGGCGCAGACCCGGGCCGAGTTCACCGAGCAGGGCTGGGACCGGGTCGTCGCCTTCCAGACGCGCAACCCGATGCACCGGGCCCACGTCGAGCTCACCATGAGGGCCGCCGCCGAGACCGGCGCCCACCTCCTCATCCACCCGGTGGTGGGCATGACCAAGCCCGGCGACGTCGACCACTACACCCGGGTCCGCGTCTACCAGGCGGTCCAGCGTCACTTCCCCGAAGAGGGCGTGGCGCTGTCGCTGCTCAACCTGGCGATGAGGATGGGAGGGCCCCGTGAGGCGGTGTGGCACGCCATCATCCGCAAGAACCACGGCGTCACCCACTTCATCGTCGGCCGCGACCACGCCGGCCCGGGCCACGACTCGGGCGGCACCCCGTTCTACGGCCCCTACGAGGCCCAGGACATGGTCCGCGAGTACGAGGAGGAGCTGGGCGTCATCCTGGTGCCGTTCAAGCTGATGGTGTACCTGCCCTCGCTGGACACGTACATGCCGGTCGACGAGGTGCCCGACGGCGCCGAGACCCTCAACATCTCCGGTACCGAGCTGCGCGACCGGCTGGCCATCGGTGCCGAGATCCCGGCGTGGTTCAGCTTCCCGGAGGTGGTGGCCGAGCTGCGCAAGACCCACCGGCCCCGCTCGGCCCAGGGATTCACCGTCTTCTTCACCGGGCTGTCCGGCTCGGGCAAGTCGACCATCGCCAACGCCCTGATGGTGAAGCTCCTCGAGCAGGGTGGCCGCACCGTCACCATGCTCGACGGCGACGTGGTGCGCAAGAACCTGTCGAAGGGGCTCGGGTTCTCCAAGGAGGACCGTGACGCCAACATCGAGCGGATCGGGTACGTCGCCTCGGAGATCACCAAGGCGGGCGGGATCGCCATCTGCGCCCCCATCGCCCCCTACGCCGCTCCCCGCGACGTCAACCGGCGGATCATCTCCGCCGAGGGCGGCTACCTCCTGGTCCACGTCGCCACCCCGCTGGAGGTCTGCGAGGAGCGTGACCGCAAGGGCCTCTACGCCAAGGCCAGGGCTGGGATCATCAAGGAGTTCACCGGCATCTCCGACCCCTACGAGGAGCCGGAGGACGCCGACCTGGTGATCCACACCACGGAGGTCGATCCGGACCACGCCGCACAGCAGATCGTCGACCGGCTCGTCGAGCTCGGGTACCTGGCCGGGGACCAGTAGTGGTCGGCGGCGACCGTGCCCGCATCGAGGCGGCGCTCGACGCCGCCGAGGCGGCGCTGGCCCCCTTCACTTCCGGCGACATCGCCTCGCGGCTCAAGCAGGGCGACGACCCGGTGACCGCAGCCGACCTGGCGGTGAACGTCGCCCTGCGGGACACGCTGGTCGAACCGGGCGAGGGCTGGCTGTCGGAGGAGACCGTCGACAGCGCCGACCGGCTCGGCCGAGACCGGGTGTGGGTGGTCGACCCGCTCGACGGGACCCGCGAGTTCATCATGGGGATTCCCGAGTGGTGCGTCTCCGTCGGGCTGGTCGTCGATGGGATCCCCGTCGCCGGCGGCGTGCTCAACCCGGCCACCGGCGACCGGATCGTGGGGACCGTGGACGGTGGGGTCACCCGCCGGGGTCACCCGGCATCGTGCACGACCACCGACCAGATCGAGGGCGCGCTCGTGCTGGCCTCGCGTAGCGAGGTTAGGAGAGGGGAGTGGGACCCGTTCTTCGCCACCCCGATCGCCGTACGCAACATGGGATCGGTCGCCTTCAAGCTGGCCTGCGTCGGCGCCGGCATGGCCGACGCCACCTGGACGCTCGTCCCCAAGAACGAGTGGGATGTCGCCGCCGGCGCCGCCATCGTCATGGCCGGTGGAGGGCGGGTGTCCGGCCGCGACGGCGAGGACGTGACCTTCAACCGGCCCGATCCCAAGCTCACCGGCTTCGTCGCCACCGCCCCCGGGCTGGAGGCGTCGGTGCGCAAGTTGATCGACGAGACCCAGACCCGCTGACCCGAGAGGCGCCACGATGACGCTGCCGTCGTCCCTGCACAGCATGATCCCGGTCGGCCCGATGGTGCCGCTGGGCGTCCCCGACGAGTTCCGCCGGCTCAACGACCTCGCCTACAACCTGTGGTGGTCGTGGCAGCGCGACGCCATCGACCTGTTCCGGTCGATCGACCCGGTGGCCTGGGACCGGAGCGGCAACCCGATGGCGATGCTGCACACGGTGGAGCCGGCGACGTGGGCCCGCCTCGCCGAGGAGGAGGACTGCGTCACCAGCTACGGCTCGGTCACCGCCGACTTCGACCGCTACCTCGACGGCGCCGACACCTGGTACGCCACCAACCACGCCGAAGCGCTGGACGGTCCGGTGGCCTACCTGTGCACCGAGTTCGGCCTCCACCAGAAGCTGCGGCTGTACTCCGGAGGGCTCGGCATCCTGGCCGGCGACCACGTCAAGGCCGCCTCGGACCTGGGTATCCCACTGGTTGCCGTCGGGCTGCTCTACCGGCGCGGCTACTTCCGACAGTCGGTCGACCCTTCCGGGGCACAAGAGCACACCTACGTGAGGATGGAGGTCGCCCGCCGTCCGATCCGCCAGGTGCTCGACCCCAGCACCGGCCGCCCGTTGCGGGTACAGGTCTCCATGGGTGACCGCACCGTGGCCGTCGGGGCGTGGCGCATCGACGCCGGCCGGGTGCCGGTGATCCTGCTCGACACCGACAACGACGACAACCAGCCCTCGGACCGTCCCATCACCCACTTCCTGTACGTGCGCGGCCGCGAGATGCGGCTGGCACAGGAGATCGTGCTCGGCATCGGGGGGACCAGGGTGCTCGCCACTCTCGGGATCGAGCCGGCGGTCTGGCACGTCAACGAGGGCCATGCCGCCCTGAGCCTCCTCGAGCGGCTCTCGGCGGTGCTCGGCGAGGGAGTCGAGTTGGAACAGGCCAAGAAGCAGGTCAGTGCCAGCACGTTGTTCACCCTGCACACCCCGGTGCCGGCGGGCAACGAGGTCTTCGACCGCAGCGTGGCGTTGCCGATGCTGTCGGGGAACATCCCCGGCATCGACGACGAGCTGTTGCTGTCGCTGACCGACTCGCACGCCGGCGGCCAGTTCGACATGGGGTCGCTGGCCATCCGGCTGTCATCGATCACCAACGGCGTCTCCAAGCGCCACGGCGAGGTGGTGACCCACGAGTGGAGCAACCTGATCGGCGGCGAGGCGAAGGCGATCACCAACGGGATCCATCCCCAGACCTGGGTGGGGCGCTCGATGTCGCGCCTCTACCAGCGCACCGTCGGGGACCTGTGGAACCAGCAGGTCATCGACGGCGCCGGCTGGGCCGCGGTCGACGACGTGCCCGCCGAGGAGCTGTGGCAGGCGCACCAGAGCCAGAAGACGGTGATGGTGCGCAGGATGAAGGCCCTGCTCCGCGAGCAGTACAGCCGGCACGGGTACGGCCCGTCGCGCCTGCAGTGGCTGGAGGAACAGCTTCCCGACGACCGGCTCACCATCGTGTTCGCCCGCCGCTTCGCCACCTACAAACGGGCCGGCCTGTTCTTCTCCGACCCGGCTCGGGTGCGCCAACTCCTGGTCGACCCGGAGCACCCGGTGCAGATCATCTTCGCCGGCAAGGCCCACCCCGCCGACAAGGACGGGCAGGCGCTGGTGCGCTGGGTGTTCGAGATGTCGCAGAGCCCCGATCTCGCCGGCCACGTCTTCTTCGTCGAGGACTACGACATGGGGGTGGCGGCTTCGCTGGTCCGCGGCGCCGACGTGTGGCTCAACACGCCGACACCACCGAAGGAGGCCAGCGGCACATCGGGCATGAAGGCGGCCGCCAACGGGGCGATCAACGTCAGCGTGCTCGACGGCTGGTGGGACGAGGGGTTCAACGGCGAGCAACGGTTGGGGGTTCTCGCACACGTCGCACTCGGACGCCGAGGACGCCGGCATCCTCTACCACCTGCTGGAGACCGAGGTCGTCCCGATGTTCTACGAGCGGGACGAGAACGGGATCCCGCAACGCTGGGTCGAGAAGATGAAGCAGTCCATCGTGTCGGTGCTCCCTCAGTTCTCCACGCAGCGGATGCTGGTCGACTATGCCGAGCAGGCGTACCTGCCGTTGGGCAGGCGTTGAACGGGTCCCCATGCCCGCCGTCCATCTCGACAACGTCTCGTTTCGCCACACCTCGGCCGTCGCCGTCCTCGATGAAGTGACCGTCCACCTCGGAGCCGGCTGGACCGGCGTGGTCGGTGCCAACGGCGCCGGTAAGACGACACTGCTGCAACTGGTTTCGGGCGCACTCGCCGCGTCCTCCGGCCGGGTCACCCACGACCCGCCCGATGCGGTGACGGCGATGGTCCCGCAGTCGGTGGAGCGGCTCCACGGAGCCATCGTCGACTTCGCCGCCTCATGGGATGCTGCGGCGGCGTCTGCCCGCGGCAGGTTGGGTCTCGACCCTGCCGACCTCGACCGGTGGTCGACCATGTCGCCCGGCGAGCGCAAACGGTGGCAGGTTGCCTCCGCCCTCGCCGCCGACCCGGACGTTCTGCTGCTCGACGAGCCCACCAACCACCTCGACGGCGAGGCCCGCCGCGGGCTCGTGGAGGCGCTACGCCGCTTCGACGGCGTCGGGCTGCTGGTCTCCCACGACCGCGCCCTGCTCGACGAGCTCACGGTGCGCACGCTGCGCATCGACCGGGGTGCCGCCGTCCTCTGGTCGGGTGGGTACACCACCGCCCGAGAGGCATGGGTGGCCGGTCGTGAGGCCGAGGTCGAGGGATACCAGGCCCTGCGCCGGGAACAGCGCAAGCTCGACCGGCGGGTCGCCGACCAGCGCCGCGCCGCCGAGGCGAAACGTGCCCAGTTCAACCGGCAGCAGCGGACGTCGAGCCACAAGGACATCGACGCCCGCAGCGCCATGGCGCAGCGCCGGTTCCGACAGGGCGAAAAGGCCGCCGCCGACGTCATGGCGACGGCGGTGAAGCAGCAGCGCCGGCTCGAGGAGCAGGTCGACGGCATCACCATCACCAAGGAACTGGGCGGCCGGATGTTCCTCGGCTTCCAGCGGAGTCCGAAGCGGACGCTGGCGACCCTGACCGGCAGCCTGGTCGTGGCCGGCCGGATACTGGTCGACGGCCTCGACATCGCCGTGGAGCGTGACACCAGGGTGTGGCTCCGCGGCGCCAACGGGGTCGGGAAGACGACGTTGCTGCAACGGGTCCTCACCGCCGCCGGGCTTCCCGACGACAGGGTGCTGTGGCTGCCCCAGGACCTGACCGCCGGCGAGGAGCGCGGCCTGCTCGACGAGGTGCGGGCCCTCGACCCCGATGTACGGGGCCGGGTGCTGGCCGTGGTCGCCGCTCTCGGCGTCGATCCCGACGTTCTCCTCGCCACCGACCAGCCGTCGCCGGGCGAGGCCCGCAAGCTGGCCATGGCGCTCGGCCTGGGCCGGCAGGCGTGGCTGGCGGTGCTCGACGAGCCCACCAACCACCTCGACCTCCCCTCGATCGAGCGGCTGGAGGCGGCCCTGACCGAATACCCGGGGGCGCTGCTGGTAGTCACCCACGACGAGGCGTTCGGCAGCCGGCTCGGCCTCGAGTCGTGGGTGATCGAGGGCGGGTCCCTGCTCCGATGACCGCCTCGGATCGCCCGTGTCCGGAGCACGCATAGCATCGTGCCCCGACCAAGATGGTGCCCGGCAGGGCCGGAAGCAGCGCCTCGCCGGAGTCTGGGGGGAGCGATGGGTATGACCTCGAATCGACCGAACCTGAGGTCCTGGCATGTCGGAGCGACAGGTGATCGCCTCAGGCTCGACCGGATGAGGCTCGCCGGGCTCGGGCTGGCACTGCTGTTGACGATGGCGCCGACCGGGGTCGCCGCCGCCCAACCGCCGGAGCAGGCGCCCGGCCCCCCCGGGTCGATCGGGGTCGTCGGCTGCTCCAACACCAGCGAGCACGTCGACGGCTACCACATGGCGTCCCAGTACGGCCAGCTCTCCCAGCCGAGGCTGGGCGGTCTCTCCTTCGAGATGTGGGGCGACCCGGCGACCAAGGACTACGAGGCGGCGTGGCGGAAATACGACTCCGCCCGGCCCGGCAGTGGGTACGCCTCCGCCTGGGTCCAGATGTGCATCAGGGCCGACGACGACCACGATCCCAACGCCCTCCTCAGCGAGGTGGTCTCCCAGATCAGGCAGCGTGACCCGGACATCCCGATCTATGTGTCGCCGATCAACGACTACGAGGAAGGCCACGTGTGCGGTCGCATCGGCCCCGACGGCTTCGCCGTCGGCGAGGCCGCCGTCGAGTGGGGCGTCACCAACCTGGGGGTGGTGGCGGGACCGGTCACCGGGCCACTCACCACCGACATGCTCGCCGGCGACGGCTGCCATCTCGGTCCGTCGGGGATCGCGCTGGTCGGCGGCCAGCTCGTGGCCTGGTTCGACGGCGGCGAGGCCGGAGCGCCCCCATCCGGCACAGACCCGCTCGCCAACTCCACTCCGCCCGCTGTGCGCCTTGGTCGACCCGCTGGTGTCGGTGGGCGCCATCGCTCCGATACCTCCCTGCGACGCGCGGTGAGGCCACCCGGGGCCAACCTTCCCGGGGCCAACGTCCCCGGGGGACGTGGGCCATCGGCCCCTATCAGGTGGGGCGGCGCCGCATAAGCTGGCGCGGTGCTGGTCCACTACTTCGTCGAGGTCCCGATCGCCTGCGACCAGGTCGTCCCTCGACTGGCAGACGCCGGGGAGCGCCTCGACGAGTGGGCTCTGGCCGCCTACCAGCGTGGCGAGGCGATGCAGGTGCGGGTCGGTCCCCGCGCCGTGATCACCAAACGGGTCGAGCTCGACCTGGGCGCGCCGGCCGAGGGCAACGGGTCGACCGTGTTCCCGTTGCGGTGGCGGCCGGCCGGATCCGGGGCGCTGTTCCCGGTGATGGAGGCGGACGTCGTGGTGGCGCCCCTCGGCCAGGAGGTGACCCAGATCAGCTTCGAGGGCCGGTACGAGCCACCACTCGAAGGCTTCGGGAGGCTGCTCGACCGCGCCGTGTTCCACCGGCTGGCCCAGTCGACGGTGCGCGACTTCGTCGACCGGATGGCGGCCTGGGTCGCTGCCGGGCCGACGTCAACCGGGTAGCACGACCCGGATCGTCGTTCCCGTGCCCGGAGCCGACTCGACGGCGAGGCGACCGCCGGCGCGCTCCGCCCGATCCCGGATATTGTCGAGCCCGAAGCCACGGACCACCTTGTCGAGGTCGAAACCTGCTCCGTCGTCGCCCACCACGATGCTCAGGCCGGTTGCGTCGAGCTCCACCCGCACCTCGACCCGACGGCCACCGGAGTGGCGGACCGCGTTGCTCACCGCCTCCTGGATGATGTGCTCGATCTCTTTGAGGCGCGCCGCCTCGACACCGTCGAGTTCGGAGGCGATGTCGACGTGGACGCCGATGTGGTCGGGGACGGGAAGCCCCTCGACGAACCGCGCCAGGGAGTCGCCCGCGCTTGGCCCGGCGGCGACGGTCTGCAGCTCGAACACGAACGACCGGAGCGACCGGATCGCCGCATCGAGCCGATCCACCGACTCCACCAGCTTCCCCGCCTCGGCCTCGTCGTCGAGCCGCATCGCCAGCGCCTGGAGCGACAGCCCAACCCCGAACAGATCCTGGATCACGGCGTCGTGGAGGTCGCGGGCGATGCGCTCGCGATCGGCCACCAGGGCGAGTTGGGTGAGCCGTGCTCGCAGGTGGGCGGTGGCGATGGCGGCGCCTGCGATGGCCGCCAGCGACTCCACCAGGACCTCATCCTCCGCGGTGAATCCACCCGGCTTCTCGGTCAGGTACAGGTTCCCGTACACCGTGGCGCCGATGCGCACCGGTACCCCGAGGAAGGTATACATCGGCGGGTGGTTCGGTGGGAACCCGATCGAGTCGGGGTGACGGTGGAGGTCGTCGAGGCGGATCGGGTGCGGGTTGCGGATCAGGGTCCCCAGCACTCCCCGCCCGGTGGGGAGCCGGCCGATCGCCCTGGCCGTCTCCTCGTCGATACCCAGGTACGTGAAGTCGACGACCACCCCGTGCTCGCCGAGCACGCCGAGGGCGGCATAGGTGGCGCCGGTCGCCTCCCTGGCCCGTGCCAGGGTCGTGTCGAGCACGGTGCCGAGGTCGGGCTGGCTGGCCACCGCCACCGCTGCCTCGACCAGAGCGGCGAGGTTGGTAGGGTCCGCCGGCATGCGTGGCATCGTACCCAGGGGCGGAGCCGACCCGACGGGAGCTGGGTGATGCGCGTCCTGGTGGTCGATGACCATGCGGTGGTCAGGGCCGGGATCGCCGCCATGATCGACGCCGCCCCCGACCTGGAGGTGGTCGGGGAGGCGGGGACCGCCGAGGATGCGGTCCGTCGCGTCGGGTTCGACCAGCCGGACGTGGTGGTGCTCGACGTCCGGCTCCCCGACGGCTCGGGCGTCGAGGCGTGCCGCCGGATCAGGGAGCGCTTCCCGGAGGTCAAGGTGCTCATCCTCACCTCGTTCGCCGACGAGCAGGCGCTGATGTCGGCGATCGTCGCCGGAGCCTCCGGATACGTCCTCAAGAACATCAAGGGCAACGACCTGGTGGACAGCATCAGGCGGGTCGGCTCCGGGGAGTCGCTGCTGGACACCGCCATGACCGAGCGGCTGTTCTTCCGCATCCGCGGCGGCGAGCCCGATCCGCTGCTGGCCCGGCTGTCGGCCCAGGAGCGCAAGGTGCTCGACTTCCTGGCTCAGGGCATGACCAACCGCCAGATCGGCGAGGAGATGTTCCTCGCCGAGAAGACCATCAAGAACTACGTCTCCAACGTCCTCACCAAGCTGGGCATGAGCACCCGCACCGAAGCGGCCACCTATGCCGCCCGGCTCGAGGCCGAGGCCATCAGGGAGGACCCACCCGAGGCCTGGCCCGACTAGATCCGGTCAGCCTGCTTCGGCCGCCATGCGCAGATAGCGTTCCAGCCCGTCGGGGCCGCCGGTGGGGCGCTGCCAGAACAGCGGGCCTTCGGGGTCGTGGGCGCTCCATCTCGCCGGCCGGCCCATCGCCACGCCCACCCGGTCGCGCACCAGCTCGACCGCCGAGCCGATGGTGTTGGAAACGCCGCGTCGTGCCATCGCCACCGGAAACCCGGGACAAAGGCTGTCCGAGTGTCGGCGGAGCGACAACCGGTCGAGCATCGCCCGGGCCGCCAGTGCGGCCTGCGGTGCCATCCGGGACGGGGTCGAGGAGTCCATCGGTGTGCCCAGCAGCAGCCGGGACCGGTCGAGCACCTGGCCGACGATGGGCCCGGCGCCGTAGCGGACGGCCCGGGACGAGACGACATCCCAGTCGAGGTCCGATGTCCCGACCGTGGTGTGCACGTCGCGCAACTCGCCGAGCCGGTTGCCGCCTCCCAGCCCGCAGTGCAGGGCGACGTGGATCAGGTGGTCCTCCGGGTCGAGCCGGTAGCCGTCGACGCCGCCGATCGGCGCCGCCACTCGTCGCGCCAGCATCTCGTCGACGGCGACGCTGAACCGCCGCCGCGTCATGCCGAGCCCGATGACGTGCCAGTGCAGGTCGATGGTGGTGTCGGCGGTCGCCACCGGGAACTCGGCCACCGCGTGCCGGATAGAGGCCTCCCAGTTCCGGTTCACCGTCTCCACGCCTGCCCCACCGAGCGCCCGCAGGGCATCGCCGAGCCGGGGAGCGGAGACGAGCAGGTCGAGGTCGGCGAACTCGCGCACCGCCGGGGGAACGAAGGCGTCGGCGATGACCGGACCCTTGAGCACGACCCAGGGAACGCCGGCCTCGGTGAGCACCGGGGCGACCCGGTGGAGCGTCGCCATGATCCGGGCGTGTCTCACGGTGGCGTCGAAACGGTGCTCCTCGAGGTCGGCTCCGGCGGGGAGCCCGGCCCGGCGCATCACGGCCGTCAGCGTCGTCCCCAGACCATGGGCGACCGCCCGGCTGGTGAGCAGTGAGAACTCGTCAGGAGTCAGCTCGGCGATGGGGGACATGGCCGCCGTCGGGTCTCCCGCCAGCGCCATGAGCGGATCCCGGGGCCGGTTGGGCTCACCCATGCCGGGGAGCCGTTCCTGCGGGGGACCGCCGACCGGCACCCGGGATGATGCGGCCGGCGGAAGGGGTGGTCACGGGCCGTCGACGTTAACCACTGCCCGCTCCGGCGCGTCACGGTGTCGGCGCCGGCGCCGCCCGAATGCGCCGGCCGACCGGGGCTATCATGGGCTCGGCCGTGGCACGGTGCGCCCGGCCCGGTCGATTCCGGGGTTTCCCACCATGTCCGACGACGACGCCATCGTGTATCGCGTCACCGATGCCACCAGCTGGCGTGAGGTCGACGGAGAGGTCGTCGTGCTCGGGATGGAGACGTCGACCTACTACGCCATCGGCGGCACGGGGACCTTGCTCTGGCCGCTGCTGGTGATCGGCGCCTCCCGCCGCCGGCTCATCGACGAGTTGTCTGCCAGGTTCTCCGAGCAGGCGCCGGTCGACATCGCCGCCGACGTCGACGCCTTCCTCGAACGCTGCCTAGGGCTCGGCCTCGTCGAAATGGCGTCTCGGCCGTGACCCACGGTCGGGTCCCCCGGGCACGGCGCCCGGACAACCTCCGGCGGTTGATCAGCGGTGCCGTGCCCAGCGCTCGGGCGCTTCGCTGGGCGGCTGTCGAGTTGCGCGGCATCCGTCGCCGGCTTCCCATCGAAGGGACCAGGGCGCGGGTGGCCCCGGTCGCCGGTTTGGGCCCCCGCGGCTGGTGGGGGGTGCGCACCGCCATCGCCATCGTGCGCCCCACGTGCCTGGAGCGGGCGCTGGTCGTGCAGGCGTGGATCGGCGGCTATGCCGACGCACCCGACGTCGTCATCGGGGTGCGGCGGCGGTCCGGCGAGGTCGAGGCCCACGCTTGGGTCGACGCCGTCGACCCCTGGTTCGACCCCAGCTACGAGGAGCTCTCGAGGCTTCCTGCATGACACCTGACGGGCTCGCCGGCGGGCTCGAGACGCTGGAGCTGCTGAGCGGGATCGTCTTCGGCGCCGACGAGACCACCGCAGCCCTGCCACGGGGCGACGGCGATCCGCTCGCCGCCCTGGAGCGAGCGCTGATCCCCGGCCTGGAGAGCCCACCGTGCGGTGTCGCCTTCTCCGGCGGGCGTGACTCCTCTGCGGTACTGGCGGTGGCATCGGAGGTGGCGCGCCGGCACGGGCTGCCCGAACCGGTGCCGATCACCTTGAGGTTCCCCGGGGTGGAGCACACCGAGGAGACCGCCTACCAGGAGTCGGTGGTTCGTCACGTCGGCGCATCCGATTGGGAGCGACTCGAGCCTGGGGGAGCGCTCGACGTCCTGGGCGATGTCGCCACCGGGCTGACTCTGCGCCACGGCAGCCTCTACCCGGGGAACATCCACTTCCTCGTGCCCATGCTCGACCGCGTCGGCGGCGGCACGCTGCTCACCGGTCTCGGTGGCGACGAGATCCTGAGCGGGAACGAGCACCACGCCGTCGCCGCCATGCTCGCCGGCCGGCGACGGCCGACACGCACGGCCCTTCGCCTGGTCGCCAAGCGCTACGTGGCCCCGCACCGGGACCGGGGCACGCTGGCCGGCCAGCTCACCGAGCACTTTCGCTGGATGCGTCCGGAGACCAGGGCCGAGTTGGTGGGGCGGGTGCTGGAGGACGAGACCCGGGACCGTGTCTCGGCTGCCAAGCAGCTCCGACGGGGCGCCTACCGGTTCCGCTACCTGCACAGGGCCAGGGCCGATCTCGGCCGGGTGGCTGCCGACCGGGGGGTGGCCGTCGACCACCCGCTGCTCGACGCCGGCTTCGTGGCCGGGTTGGCGGACCGGGTCGGGTTCGTCGGGCTCCCCTCCCGCACCGCGATGATGCAGCGGTTCTTCCGTGGCCTGCTACCCGAGGATGTCCTGGCACGAACAACCAAGGCGCGGTTCGACGACATCTTCTGGACCACCGAAACCACCCGGGTCGCCGGCGCGCTGCCCCTCGAAGAGTTCGCCGAGTTCATCGACGTCCCGGCATTGCTCGACCTGTGGGCGTCGGACCGGCCGAAGGGCAACACTTTCCTGCTCGCCAAGTACCTCATGGCACTGTCACGGATCACCGAGAGCCCCAGTTGGGTAGATAGACCCATTGAGGGATAGCCGAGGTGTTTGATACCATGACGGCTCCTGCATCGCCCTGTCGGGCGACTGCATTCCACGGGTAAGGAGCCAGGGGGTTATGGAGTACGCCAAGCCGACAGTCACCGAACTGGGGTCTGTCGCCGACCTGACGTTGACGTTCAACAAGCAATGGGGTTTCTCGGACAGCTGGATCCTCATCAAGGACAAGGGTACGGAACCCGTCTGGAACGGCGGTTCCTGACCCAGATCCCAGCTGAGCGAATGCAGCCCGGCGGTCAACCCGTCGGGCTTTCTCGCGTCTACGGTGTCGAACGCCGTGGACGTCGCCACATCGCAGTCGCCTGAGGCCACTGGGGCGGGCCCCTCGTCGCCGGCGCGCGGGACCTACGGGGTGAGACTGGTCGGGTTCGAGGACTGCGATTCCCTCGGCCCGGTTCCCGACGAAGCGCCTCCGTGGCGGATCGCGATCGACTCCGGCGCGAACACCCTGCTGGGCGAACCCGAGCACGTCGGTGCCGACTCGGCGGTGCTCCACTTCGGTGACGGGTCGTCGGCCCAGGTATCGCGGGAGCCACCCGGCGGCTCCGTTCGGCTGTTCCTCTCCCGAGCCATCCCCCGGTGCGACCTGGCCCACCCGTACCTGTCGGTCACCGGGATGCTCGACGCGTACTGGGGCGACGGCCTGGGGCTGCACGCCGGAGGCGTAGTGGTTGCCGGCCGGGCGTGGTTGATCGTCGCCGCCAAGGGCGGAGGCAAGACCACCACGCTTGCGCTGCTCGACCAGCTCGGCCACCCGGTGCTGGCTGACGACCTGAGCGTCGTCGGACCGCAACTGCAGGTCCACCGAGGGCCCCGCTTCCTCGACCTGCGTCGGGAGGTGGCCGAGCGGCTCGCCATCGGCGAGGATCGTGGATTCATCGGGATGCGACGCCGCTGGCGGCACCGCATCAGCGACGCTCCCCTCACCGCCCCGCTCGGTGGTGTCGTGGTGCCGGTGTGGGGTGACCCCTTCGTCGACCCGGTCCAGGGCGCCGGGCGTCTCGAGGCGCTCGCTCCCAGCGTGTCGATTCGCGTGCCGGGTCGTTGGGAAGCCTTGCTGCTGGAGGTGGCGTCATCGGTGCCGGTGATGGTGTGGAGCCGTCCTCGCCGTCTCGAGGACGCCGAAGCAGGGATCGCCCGGCTGCTCGACGCCGTCGCCGACCCCGGGTGAGCGTGGCGGCGCCCCGCACCGCGAGCCTTCCCCGCATCGGGGCCAGCGGGTACAGTGCGATGGTCTGGAGGCGGCGCTTGGGGGGTGCATGGGCGTGACGAGGCCGGCGGTGTCGGTGATCCTGCCGGCGTACAACGAGGAAGCGCTCATCGAGCGCACCCTCGAGCGGGTGAAGGCGGAGCTGGTATCGCTCGAGGCGCGCTACGACTGGGAGATCGTCGCCGTCGACGACGGCAGCTCGGACCGCACCGGTGCCATCATCGACGCCTTCGCCGCAGGCGAGCCCAGGGTGCAGGCGCTTCACCACCGGGTGAACACGAACCTGGGCCACGTGCTGCGTGACGGGTTCAACGCGTCGCGTGGAGACTATGTGGTCACGCTCGACAGCGATCTGAGCTACGGGCCCGAGCACATCGGCCGGCTGGTCGATGCGATCATCGCCACCGAGGCCGACATCGTCATCGCCTCGCCATACGCCGAGGGTGGCAAGGTCACCGATGTGCCGTGGACCCGGGAGATGTTCGAGCCGCGGCGCCAACCGACTGCTCACCATCTCGGCGAAGGGCCATCTCACCACGGTCACCGGCATGGCGAGGGCCTACTCGCGCACCTTCCTCCAGTCGCTCAACCTGAAGAGCCTCGACTTCGAGGTCAACACCGAGATCATCTACAAGGCCCAGCTGTTGCGGGCCCGCATCGTGGAGATACCGGCGCATCTCGACTGGTCCGACCAGCGGGGGCTCGGCGAGTCGCGGAAGTCGTCACTCCGCATCGCCCGGAGCATCGCCGCCCAGGCATTCGCCAGCTTCCTGTTCAAGCCGTTCGCCTTCTTCATCGTGCCCGGGTTGATCGTGCTCGGCCTCGCCCTCTGGTCGCTTGGCTGGTCTGCGTTCCACACCATCGACGCCCTGGTCGACGGCGAGGCGGAATCGTTCTCGCAGGCGATCGCCATCTCGTTCCAGACGTCGCCCCACTCCTTCATCGTCGGCGGCATCGCCCTGCTCGCCGCCATCCAGCTGATCAGCCTCGGGATCCTGTCTGCGCAGAACAAGCGGTACTTCGAGGAGCTGTTCTACCTCGGAACGTCCGTCTACCGAATCGAGCGGCAAGTCGAGGCCTCTCTCG
This sequence comes from uncultured Acidimicrobiia bacterium, assembly GCA_963834375.1. Classification (GTDB taxonomy): domain Bacteria; phylum Actinomycetota; class Acidimicrobiia; order Spongiisociales; family UBA5794; genus JACDBE01. The sequence continues at coordinate 305,808 of CAWIBM010000001.1, forward strand.
ATCCCGCTCCGGTCGTGCGGACAATGCCGACGGAAAAACCGCCGATCGCCGTCCCCACCTCCGGATCGGCCGCCGACCCGATCAGCTCACGCTCGCCGGGTGCCTCGACTTCCGAGGGTTGAGCGTTCGGACGTAGTCGGAGAGCGGCACGATCCGGTAGCTCTCGGCGAGCTGGTCGATGAAGCCGGCGGTGAGGTCGAGCTTGGCGGCCCGGCTCATCTGCATGCCGGGGAAGAAACCGAGGTCGGGCTCGTCCTCCACGCCGAGGAAGTCGAGCGGATGGAGCAGCAGCGACGGGGCGACCGCCCGGGCGCGGCATAGGGCCAGGGCGGCGCCGAAGTACGCCCGCGCCGCCTTCTCAGACCGGCCCGCCAGGTAGGTGAGGTAGCTGAAGTGGAAGGGCACCCTGACTCCCGGCATCGTCGTCACCGGTACCTCGAGCAGGCGGTCGCCGTCGAGCCGCCAGGAGAACGGCACGTTGGGCCGGGTGGCGTCGCGCAGGGTTCCGAAGAGGGCCTCCCGCTGGCGCCGCTCCTCCTGGGTCAGGTTGCTGCGCTTGAGGAAGTACGCCCGGCTCGACCGGGTTGAGCAGGTTGGGGAAGACGGTGGCGTCGTAGGCGTAGCCCATGCCGGCCAGCTCCTCGAGCACCGCAGCCGACAGGCTGAACCCAGGTCCCCGAAAGCCGCGAGGCTCCTGGCCGGTCGCCTCGGCGATGGCGGCGTGCGCCCGGCTGAGATCGGAGCGGAGCGTGGCCCGGTCGTAGAGGTGCAGCCATGGCTCGTGCAGGTGGCTGTGGCTGCCGATGTCGTGGCCTGCGGCGGTGATCGCCTGCAAGTGCTCGCGGTGCGCCGGGGACTCGGCGTCGGTGCCGACGACGAAGAACGTGATGGTCAGGCCCCGTTCGGCCAGCAGCGAAAGGATCCGCGGCACGACGACATCGAAGTAGACTGGGCCAGTCCCGCCACGAGCCGTCGCCGTGGGTCTTCAGGTACGACCACTTGTTGTCGAGGTCGAGCGACAGCGCGGGCGAACGGCTTCGGCTTCACGATCTGTCTTCCGTCGCCGGTGGTCGGGAGCCCTCGCCGGCTTCGGATCCGCCGCCAGTAGCGGAGATGGCCGCCCGCTCGGCCAGCTGGATCGTCTCGTTGACGTTGAGCGTGCCGTTGACGATCTGCGACGAGTTCACCGGGAAGACCCCGGGCACCGACGGTGGCGATGCCGCGGCACCGATCTGGAGTAGTCGAGCGTCGGACAGCGGCAGCACGTAGCGGACACGCGAGACGCGGAACGCCAGCACGTCGTCGCGGTCGAAGTGCGGGTACATCCGCTCCAAGGCGGCGAGGAATCGCTCGCTCGATCTCGGCGTCCGACCAGGTCGAACGCCGGGTCGTCCGCGGAGCGTATCGGGCAGGTAGACCAGGGACTGGCCGCCGAAGTGCGGCCCGGTCGACCAGGGCCGACATCTCGATCACCGCCGGTGAACGGCACCCAGCCGTCGGTGATGTTCGTCACGTAGTAGCCGGCGAGCGGCTCGGTTCATCAGCACCGAGGCGCAGACGATGCCCTGGTAGGTGACGCCGTCCATGGTCGCCCGCTCGGCTTCGGTCAGTCCCTCGATGCAGGCGGGCGGCGATCGGAGATGCGGTGGTGACCACGACCTGGTCGAACAGGAGGTCGCCGTCCTCGAGCTGGACCCGGGCCTGGTCGCCTTCGCCGACGACACGCTGTGCCCTGGCCCCGAGCCGTATCTCGACGCCCATCGCCTCGAGCCGCTCGCCGAAACGGGACAGGACCCGGGCATAGCCGCCCTCGACGTACCCGAACATCTCCTTCTTCAGCCCGGTGCGGCGGGCGGCGTACATGCGCGCGATGATCGCCCAGATGAACGCGGCCGATGCGATCCGGTAGTTCTCGCCCAGCTTGGATCGCAGCAGCGGCAGCCAGATCTTCTCGAACGTGCGCCGGCCGGAGTGCCGCACCAGCCAGTCCTCCACCGGGATCTGCTCGAGCCGCTTCCAGTCGTCGATGCGTGAGGCGTGGAAGATCGTCCAGCCCAGCCGGAGCTTGTCGACGAGGCCCAGCGGGGGAAACCGGAGGAACTCGGCCGTGTTCGACATCGAGTACAGCCGGCCGTCGGTGTAGAAGCCGGTCCTGGTCTCGACCCAGCGCAGCTCGTCGGCCAGGCCGAGCTCGGCGAGGACCGTGCGAAGCGACGAGTCGGACAGCAGCGTGACGTGGTAGTGCTTGTCCCAGACCACGTCGCCGAGCTGCCACGTCGACGCCAGCCCACCGAGCTGATCGGCCCCTTCGAGCAGGGTCACCCGGTGGCCTGCCTGGCGGAGCCGCATCGCCAGGGTCATCCCCAGCATCCCCCCGCCGACGACCCCCCAATGCGACGCCGCGGTCATGACATGCCCGGCGAGCTGGCGCTCGCCTCCTCCCACAGATGGGGCCCTACCCCATCGTGGGCCGTCACGGGACCGGCTCCGCCGCCGAGGCGAAGTGCTCCACGAGGAGGTCGAGGATGCGATGTGCGGCGCCGCCGCTGCCGTAGATCGGCGGGCGGTCGCCGGGGTCGATCGACACCATTCGCCGGGCGGCGGCGACGACCGCCGTCGGGTCGACACCCGCCACCACATTCCAACCGGCGGCCACGGTCTCGACCCACTCCGTCTCCGGCGCGCATGGTCACGCAGGGCACACCCAGCCAGTACAGCTCCTTCTGGAGGCCTCCCGAGTCGGTGAGCCCGATGCGTGCCCCGGAGGCCAGGGCGACCATCTCGGCATGCCCGACCGGATCAACCAGTCGCACCCCGGCCGGAACCCTCAGCCCGTCGAGGGAACCGGCGGTCCGAGGATGGAGCGGGAGGATCACGGGGAGCCCGTCGGCTGCCACGTCGCCGAGCGCGGTGAGCAGGCCGCCGAGCCGGCCCGCGTCGTCGGTGCTCTCGGCGCGGTGCACGGTGGCGACGGCATAGCCGCCGGCGACGAGCCCATACCGGTTCAGCACCGCCGCCACCTGCGTGGAGTCGGGCTTCACCCATTCGAGGGCGTCCAGCATGACGTCGCCGGTGATATGCACCCCGCCGGTTATCCCTTCGCGCTCGAGGTTGCCTGCAGCCTGTGCCGACGGGCACAGCAACAGGTCCGAGATGTGGTCGGTGAGACAGCGATTGATCTCCTCCGGCATCTGCCGGTTGAACGACCGCAGGCCGGCCTCGACGTGGGCGACCGGGAAGTGGAGCTTGGAGGCGACCAGCGCCGCCGCCAGTGTGCTGTTGGTGTCGCCGAACACGACCACGACGTTGGGCCGGAGGTCGACCAGGATCGGCTCGAGCCGTTTCATCATCTCGCCCGTCTGCGCGCCGTGGAGGGCCGAGCCGACCCCGAGGTGATGCGTCGGTGGCGCCAGGTCGAGATCGCGGAAGAAGACGTCGGACATGGCGTCGTCGTAGTGCTGGCCGGTGTGGATCAGGACCTCCGCCACGGCCGGCGCCTCACCCCGGGAGCGCCGGCTGACGATCGCCCGCGATAGGGTGGCGGACTGCACGAACTCGGGCCGTGCCCCGACCACGACGGCGACGACCACAGCCTCATTGCCGGACGTCACGAGTCGCACCTTCCCTCGTCCAGGATCATGTCGGCGATCCGGAGCACCTCGACACCGTCGTCGAGGGACACCGGGGCATCATCGGTCAGGCGTGCCAGCACGGTGTCACGGAAGGTCTCCAACTCAACCTGCAGCGGCTCCCTCTTGCGCAGCGCGTAGCGGACCATGTCCCCTTCGGACACCCCCTTGAGCCGGGCCATGTCGTCCCACTCGGTCGGGATGTCGGCGTTGGCGTAGAAGGTCAGGTCGGCGGTCAACATGTCGGCGTGCAGGGCGCCGCGCTCACCGAGCACGGTCACGGTGCGCTGTTTGGTCGGGGTGAGCCAGTTCACCGAGATCGACACCACGGTCCCGTCGGACAGCCTGCCCACCGCCTCGACGAGGTCCTCGTGGACGCCGACCTTCTTCGTCATGTGGGCGTGGATGGTGTCGATGCCGCCACCGAGCCACAACACGAGGTCGATGTCGTGGGTAGCGAGGTCCTTGACCACGCCGACGTCCCGGATGCGGAGCGGGTACGGCCCCACCCGCTGGGTCCTGATCGAGAAGACCCGCCCGAGGGACCGTTGCAGCAACTTTCGCTTCAGCTCGCTGAGGGCCGGGTTGTAGCGCTCGACATGCCCAACGGCAGCCACCAGATCGGTTCCGGCGAACGCGTCGCGGATCCGCATCGCCGACTTCAGGTCGGGCCCGAGTGGCTTCTCGATGAGCACGTGGAGCCCCTCGGCGGCTGCCCGCAATGCCACCGCCTCATGGAGCTGGGAGGGCACGGCGATGGTGATGGCGTCGACGCCTGCAGCCAGCAGCCCATCGAGGGAGGAGAAGACGGGCTTATGGCCCATCGCCCTCTGCGGGTCGCCGTCCGGGTCGACGCCGCCGACCAACTCGACGTCCTCGAGCCGGTCGGCGATGCGGGCGTGGTTGCGACCCATCGACCCCAGTCCGACCACCCCCATGCGCAGCGGCAACCTCATCGACGCCCACCACCCCGGGACACGGCAGCGATCACGATGTCCCGCTCGGCGTCGGTAAGGTCGGGCCGAACCGGGATCGACAGCACTTCGGTGGCGAGGCGTTCGGTGACCGGGAGATCGGCCCCGGCCTCCAGGTACGGCTTCTGGCGGTGGCAGGGTGTCTCGTAGTAGATCCCGTACCCGACGCCGGCGTCAGCCAGCGCGCCGATCGTGGCTCCCCGGTCGTGACACCGGATGGTGTACAGGTGGTAGGCGTGCCGGGTTCCCTCGGCCACATGCGGAGTGCCGACGACGTCTTCGAGGGCGGCGTCATAGATGAGCGCGTTCCTGGTTCGTTGCTCCTGCCATCCCTCCAGTCGACCTAGCTGCACCCGACCGATGGCCGCCGCCATCTCGGTCATGCGGGCGTTGGTCCCGACCATCTCGTGCTCGTAGCGACGCCGCGAGCCATGGTTGCGGAGGAGGGCGACCCGGTCGGCCAGCTGCGGATCGGAGGTGGTGACCATGCCGCCCTCGCCGGTGGTGATGTTCTTGGTCGGGTAGAAGGAGAAGGCGGCGATCGTCCCCAGCGAGCCAGCCGGCGTCGTTTCCGTCGCCGCCCCCAGGGCCTGGGCGGCGTCTTCGACCAGAGCGAGCTGGTGGCGGTGGCACAGGGTGGCTAGGCCCGTCGGATCCGCCAGGTTGCCGTAGAGGTGGACGGCGACCACGGCGACCGTCCTCGGGCCGATGAGCGCCTCGACGGTGTCGGCCGACACGCAGTACGAGAACGGGTCGACGTCGGCGAACACGGCCTCGGCGCCGGTGAGCCGCACCGCGTTGGCGGTGGCGATGAAGGTGAACGACGGAACGACGACTTCGTCGCCCGGCCCGACGCCGAGGGCGCGGAGGGCGATCTCGAGAGCGGTGGTGCCGTTCGAGACGGCCGAAGCGTGCCGGGCGCCGATCGTGGAGGCGAACTCCTCCTCGAACGCCTCGACCTGAGGGCCGGAGGTCAGCCGGCCGGAGCGGAGCACCGCGGCGACGGCATCGATCTCAGCCTCACCGATCATCGGTCGCGAGAGCGGGATCACGGCACGATCTCCACCCGGTCACCGACGGCCTGGAAGCGCTCGCCGGTCACCGGGTCGACCAGGGCATCGCCGTCGGGCTCGAGCCGACGGCCCGATTTCCCCACCCAGGCGACCCAGCGGGCCGGGACCCCGGCGACCAGAGCGAACGGGGAGACGCCACGGGTGACGACTGCGCCGGCCGCAACCATCGCCCAGGATCCAACGGTGACGCCGCCGAGCACGATGGCCGCCGCCCCGATGCTGGCACCGTCCTCGACGGTTACCCCTACGGGCTCCCAGTCGTCCCCGCCCTTGAGGGCTCCGTCCGGGTTGACCGCACGGGGGTGGGGATCGTTGGTCAGGGTGGCCCGTGGCCCGATGAACACTCCGCTGCCGACCACGGCGGGGGCGTAGATGAGGGCGTCGTTCTGGATCTTGCAGCGGGGGCCGATTCGTACGGCATGGTCGACATAGGCTCCTCGGCCGACGATGCAGTCCTCGCCGATGCTGGCGTGCTCCCGCACCTGGACGCCGTCCCAGATACGGCATCCGTCGCCGATCGACGCGGTGGCGGCGACCACCGCAGTCATCGAGATCACGGGTGTTCGGCTTGGGTCGAAACCCGCGCTCGTGGGATGCGTAGCCCGGTGATCCCCCATATCCGCCATTTCCCCCCGGCGACCGAACGGCCCCGGAACGGGCCTGGTACCCACAAACCCTAGCAAGCCTGGATTGGCGCGGGCCGTCGGGCCACCCGGGCGACACCCGGCGCCGCTACCGTGAGGTCGTTGCGTGAGGGGGTTGCCGTTATGGCCGGAACCGGGGGGCGTTCGCCGGTGCGGCGGTTCGTGCCGTCCCATTTCGACGACCCCATGGGAGTGGCGCGTCGGGCCCTCGCCTCGGGCGCACCCGGGGGACGTTTCGCGGTCATGCTGGCCGCACTCGGACTGTTCGCTTCCCCCTTCGACCGCCTCCTCGAGCGCCGGGAGCGTGCCCTCTACGCCGCCGCCAAGACTTCAACGATGCCGATCCTTTTCATCTGTGGCCCGCCACGGAGCGGGACGACCATCGTCGGTCTCTCGCTGATGCGGTCCTTGGACGTGGCGTATCTCACCAATTTGACGTCGGTGTTCCCTCTCGCCCCGATCACGGCGAGCCGGATCCTGCGGGCCGGGCCCGACCAGCGGAAGGTCTCGCTGGAGAGTTACTACGGAAGGACGTCGGGTTTCCGGGCGCCAAACGACGGGCTGTATCTGTGGGACCGCTGGCTCGGTGCCGACCGCACGCAGATCCGTGGTCGCCTCGACCCGGCGGGTGCCGATGCCATGGTCAGGTTCTTCGGCGCCCTTGAAGCCTGGACCGGCCGCCCTCTGGTGGCGAAGAACAATGCCCTGAACGCACACGCCCACCTGATCGCCTCCCAGCTGCCCACCGCCCGGTTCCTGTGTCTCACCCGCGACCCGCTCTACCTCGGCCAGTCGCTCCTCATCGCCAGACGAGAGATCCACGGTTCCGACAGCAAGGCATACGGCCTGGCCCCTCCCGCCCTGGAGGGCCCGCCGGACCTGTACCGGGACATCGCAAGGCAGGTCGCCTTCCACGAGGGCATGGCCCGGTCCCAGCAGCGCAGGCTCGGGGAGGATCGGTTCCGGATCGTGAGCTACGAGGACTTCTGCGCCGCCCCGGGCGACTTCGTAGCCCGCATCGGGGGCGAGATGGGCGCGACCGCCACTATCGAAGGGTTGCCGGCGCAGTTCGAGACGTCCCGCGCCGTGCGCCTGTCGCCGGTCGAGTTCGAGGCCCTGGCGACCGCCATCGCCGCGCGGGAAGCGGCATGAGGCCGATCGCCCCGACCGATCCGGCTCCGGACGGGCCAGAAGGAGGGGCGGCGGCGACGCATGCGCCCAATCTTGGTGCGCTGGGCATCATGGTCGTCGCTGTTGCCCTCCAGGTCACCGGCGCCGTCCTCCTCAAGACCATCGCCGACCGGCGAGACTCGTGGAGCCTCGCCGTCCTCGCCCTGGGTCTGGCCGCGGTCGGCGTGGTCGATATCGTCCGATTGATCGTCTGGGGTGTCGCCCATCGGCGGTTCCCACTCAGCACCACCTTTCCGCTGTCGAGCCTGTTCTTCCCGGCCATGCTGGGGGTCGCCTATCTCTACGGGGACGAGGTGGGGACGCTCCAGGTGGCGGGTGCGGCCTTGATCACGGGAGGCGTCACCTGGCTGACCCTCAGGGCACCGACATGATCTGGCTGGTACTCGTCGGTGCGTTGACGGCCACAGCCTTGGCGCAGGTGTCGTACAAGGCCTACTTCTCCCGCAGCCGGCGGCCCGCTCTGCTGGCAACCGCGTTGGGGCTGTTCGTGGTGGCCCAGCTCGGCTTCCTCGTCGCCCTGACCGACCTCGAGGTGGGCGTGGTCTACATGAGCATGGGCCTGGTTCAGGTGATGGTGCTGGTGCTGGCCTACACCGTGCTGCGGGAACGGATCACGCCGGACCACATCGTCGCCGTGGCGTTGATCGTCGGCGGGTTGATCCTCTATGCGGCCTGAGGCCGGTGCCACCGCGCCAGAACCGACCCCCGACGCGGCCGGTCGCGGAGACGGGGTGCGCCCGTGGCTGGTGGCGGCGATCCTCTTCGCGGGACTATCGGTCCTGTTCGTGTTCACCGCGCCGGCCAATCGAACCGAGTCGGATGACGGCCACCAGTTCGCCTACGAGATCGAACAGGGCACCGCCAGCCACGGCACCCCACGCCACGTCGCCTTCGTCCCGGTCATGCACGGCGCCTACCTCGCCGTCCGGGCGACCGGTGTGACCGAGGACGCCCAGCTGGTGGCGACCGTGGGCAACTCTTTTCTCGCCGCCGCCGCAGTCGCCCTGCAGTTCCTCCTGCTCCGGTTGCGGCTGGGGCTCTCCACCCGGTCGTCGTTGCTCGGTGCCGGGCTCCTGGCGGCCGCCTACGGGTTCTGGCGGTTCGCCGCCGAGGTCGAGGTCTACCCGATGGCCCTGGCCACCGGGTTGCTGGCGGTGTTCGCCGCTTTCTCCCCGCGGGCGACGACTCCCTGGCGGATCGCCGGCACCGCCGGGCTGGCGGCCGTGGCGGTGTCGGCCTACACCGCCAACGCCCTGCTGGCGTTCGCCGTCATCCCGGTGTACCTGCTCGTCGCCAGGCGGCCGAGACACCTCCTCCTGTACGCAGGGGTGCTGCTCCCGGCCCTGGTGCTGACCGTGGCCATCCCCTACCTGGCGGTCCGCCAGCCGGGGGAGTCGGTATCCGAGGCGTATGGAGCCGCACAGGGCTCGCCTATCGGGCCCGAGTCCTTCCTCAAGGCCGGTGTCGGCGCTGGGCAGGCGATGCTCTCCAGCGGGTTCCTCTTCTCCTACCCGCGGTTCGCCGACGAGCTGAGCGAGCGGATCCCCGACCGTGCCATCAGCGACGAGATCTACCTGGCCGAGACGGTGAGCACGGCCCGCCGCGGCACGATGACCGTCACCTTCGTCGTGGCACTGGTCGCCGTGCTGACCGCCATCGTGCTGGCGGTACCCGGCTTGGCTCGCTCGTGGCGGGAACCTGTGGTGGCGGCGCTGCTGGTCTGGTTGGGCGGGGTGGTCGGTTTCCAGATCCTCAGGAGCGACACCGCCGACGGGCCCGAGCTCTGGCTTGTCGCTCTACCTCCCCTGCTCATGCTGATCACCGTCGGCCTAGCCGGACGCCAGTCAGCGGTGACCAGGGGGACGACCGTGCTCGCCGTCCTCCTCGGGGCGCTGGTGCTGCACAACGGGTCGGGGATGGCGCTGATCCAGGGCGAGCATGGTGACCGGAATGCTGCTCGCGCCGCCTGGCTGCTGGACAACGCGGGTCCCGAGGACACGATCCTCACCGTCGACTCCTCGTTGTTCCACCGATACCTGCAGTACCACAGCGACGCCTCGGTGGTGTTCCTCGTCGACGTCGTCACCGAGGGTGAGGACCTATCAGAGGTGCTCGACACCGGCGGGCAGGGCGGCGCCGTCTACGCCACCGCCGATGTCTTCGACCCACCGGGCTATCTCGAGTACCAGGACCCCGACCGCTACCGGGTCCTGGTCGGTTTCGGGGACAGCGTCGAGTCGCAGTTCACCAGGGTCGACGACGACGAGTTCGGCGGCGTGTACCGGCTGGAGGCGGCCGGAGCCTGAGGCCACCCGGAAGCTCCGGACTTGGTGCCACCCGAGAGCCTGTGGCTCAGGCGGCGCCGACCTGTTTCTCGATCCACCGATAGGTCGGGACCAGCCCCTCCTCGAGCGAGATGCCGGGTTCCCAGCCGAGCACCTGGCGCAGCCTCGAGTTGTCGGAGTTCCGCCCCCGAACTCCCTGGGGGCCTTCCACGTGGACCAGGTCGATGCCGTCCTTGCCCGAAACGGCGATGACGATCCGGGCGAGGTCGTTGATCGAGATGAGCCGGTCGCGGCCGAGGTTGAGCGGCTGGCTGTGGCCCGATTGCATGAGGCGGTAGATGCCTTCGACGCAGTCGTCCACGTGACAGAAGCTCCGGGTCTGCTCCCCGTCGCCCCAGATGTCGATCGATCCACCCTCTGGCGCCACGGCGACCTTGCGGCAGATCGCCGCCGGTGCCTTCTCCCTGCCGCCGTCGTACGTCCCGTAGGGCCCGTAGATGTTGTGGAACCGGACGATCCGGGTCTGCATCCCGAACTCCTCGGCGTAGTACTCGACCGACCGCTCGGCGATCAACTTCTCCCATCCATAGGCGTCCTGGGGCTTGGCCGGGTATGCGTCCTCCTCACGGAGCGGCGCCACGTCGGCCACGGTCTGGCGGTACTCCGGGTAGATGCATGCCGATGAGCTGAACAGGTACCGGGACACCCCGTGGATCCTGGCCGCTTCCAGGGTGTGCAGGTTGATCAGCGAGTTGTTGCGCAGGATGGTGGCGTGGTTGGCCGAAATGAAGCCCATCCCCCCCATGTCGGCGGCCAGGGCATAGACGTGATCGACGTCCCGGGTGGCGATCAGGCAGCTGTCCCAGCGGCGCAGGTCGAGCAACTCGAACTCGTCGGCGTCGACGTCCGTGTACTCGGGGAGCTTCAAATCGACTCCCCGCACCCAGTAGCCACGTTGTTTCAAGTAGGTGACGAGGTGGTGGCCGATGAACCCACCCGCGCCGGTAACGAGCACTCGCTCCATGGTCCTCCCCCGTCGATGTCCCCTATGGACCCGCGTCTCCCACCGATCCCCGCCGTGTCCGCCCGGTGGCGATCGCTTGCTGCATGATGGTGCCCGGCGAGGGTCACCGCAACTTGCGCCTCGTCGCCGACGATCGAAGCCAAGGCTCCCGACTCGTCGGGTGACCTGTTGACAGCCGCGCGGCCGCTCCGTAGATTCATTGCCACGTCGCCTGGCTGTCACTTCCAGCGACGCTCGGTGGTTTAAGGGGCTGTCGAGAAGGGGGGGATCGGCGTGTCGTTGCGCCGGTTCGAGGGGAGTCCGAGGGGGATCCATGACGCAAGGGGACCTGGCGCGTCAGTCGCCGGTGACCGCCGGGGCTGCTAGCGCGGTCGACGAGACGGGGGACTTGGCGTCGGAAGACGTCCACGGCCGGCCGGCACCGGGCCGGGTAGCCGCGCTGCCCGTCGACTCGGAGGGGGCGGTCGACGCAGTCGTCCTCGACCTCGTCCCATTGGTCGATGCCGTCGACCACCGCGTCTTCCTCGCGGCGGGCGATGGACTGGTGGGAGCGACGCCGGTCCAGCGGGCCATCAAGCGGCTGGTCGAGACAGCCTTGGCCTCGGTGGCCCTCGTGGTCCTGAGCCCGCTGTTCGCCTGTGTGGCCGGCGCCATCCTGGCGACGTCCCGGGGACCGGTCTTCTACACCCAGCAGCGCATCGGTGTCAACGGCCGGGCGTTCCGTCTCGCCAAGTTCCGCACCATGTCACGGGACGCCGAGGGGTTGCGCGCCGGCTTGCAGGCCGGCAACGAGATGGCCGGTCCGGTCTTCAAGCTCCGCGACGATCCGCGCATCACCCCGCTCGGGCGGTTCCTCCGCAAGTACAGCATCGACGAGTTGCCCCAGCTGGTCCACGTGATCTCCGGCGAAATGGCGCTGGTCGGTCCCCGGCCGCCGCTGCCCGAGGAGGTCGCCGCCTACGGCGTGTGGGAGCGGCAGCGGCTCCTGGTCAAGCCCGGCGTGACCTGCATCTGGCAGGTGAGCGGGCGCTCCGACCTCGACTTCGACACCTGGGTGCACATGGACATCGACTACATCCGCCGCTGGTCGCTGCGGCTGGATTTCGCCATCCTGGCCCGGACACTCGGGGCGGTACTGTCCGGTCGAGGCGCCTACTAGGGGGTCGCCCCCGAGTTGGGGACCCGCTCATGAAGATCTTGCAGGTCCACAACCACTATCGCGATCGCGGTGGGGAGGACAGCGTGGTCGCCGCCGAGGCGGATCTGCTCCGCGACGCCGGTCACGAGGTGTTCCAGTACCAGGTCGAGAACCCGGTGGGACGTGCCGCCGCCGCCGGGGCCCTGGCGCTGGCGCCGTGGAACCCGGCCGCCACCAGGCGGTTGGTCGGCTTCGCCGCCGACATCCGCCCAGACGTGGCCCACGTCCACAACACATGGTTCTCGCTGAGCCCGTCGGTCCTACGCGGACTGGACCGGGCGGGGATCCCGGTGGTGATGACCCTGCACAACCACCGGCTGGTGTGTGCCAACGCCGCCCTGTTCCGGGATGGCCGACCCTGCGAACTGTGCGTCGGAACCCATCCCTGGCACGGGGTCCGTCACCGCTGCTACCGGGACTCCTTCACCGCCTCGGCGGCGGCGGCGACCACGATCACCCTGAACCGGGCGGTGCACACGTGGAGCCGCCACGTCGCCCTCTTCCTCGCCCTGACCCGGTTCGCCGCCGAGCGCTTCATCGCCGGCGGGCTCCCTGCCGAACGCATCGAGGTGAAGCCCAACTTCGTCGCCGACCCCGGCCCGCGCCCCCGGCCGCCCTCCCGCTCGGAGACGGTCCTCTTCGTGGGCCGCTTGTACGAACCGAAGGGGATCAGCGAGCTGATCGACGTCTGGGAGACGGTGGCACCGGCTCGGCTCCAACTGGTCGTCGTCGGTGACGGCCCGCTTGGCGGCGAGCTGGAGCGGCGAGCCGGGCCGTCCGTCCGGTTGGTCGGCGCGTTGCAGCACGCCGCCGTCCTCGACCTGATGCTCGAAGCGAGGGCGCTGGTCTTCCCGTCGCACCTCTACGAGGGCCAGCCGATGGCGATCCTGGAAGCGCTGGCTGCGGGGTTGCCGGTGCTGGCTTCCGGCCACGGCGGCATGGCGGCAACCCTCGAAGATGCGGCACCCGGCACGTTGGTCGAAGTGGCTAACCGGGAGGCGTGGGGCGAGGCGCTCAGCCGGCTGACCGGCGACGATGCCGTCGACGACGCCGGCTCGGCAGCGCGGAGCCTCTACGAAGCCCGGTTCACCCCGGAGCTGGCTTTGGGCCGCCTCGACGACGCCTATCGAAGGGCTCGCGGTCTCCGATGACCACTTCCCAACCGAGCCTGAGGAACCGGGGACCTCTGGTTCGCTCCATCTCCGGTGGAGTGCTCGACGCCGGGTTCGCCTCCCTGGGGACCTTCGCCGTCGGGATCGTCGCCGCCCGCTACCTCGATCCGGCGGCGCTCGGCGCCTACGCCCTGTTCTTCGCCGCCTTCACCGCCCTGACCGTTTTCGCCACCGAAGGCATCTTCGTGCCGGCCGAGGCACGATCGGTGAGCCGTCCCGTCAGCGACCGGCGCCACATCGTCCGGAAGGCGGTGCCGGTGGGGCTGGGCTCGACCATCGTGGTGTTGCCGGGGCTGCTCATCGCCTACGTCCTGGTGCCGGACAGCGTGCCCCAATCGGTCACCGTGCCCCTGGCGGTAACCACCGCGCTGACCGTGATCGTGGCGCCCCTGCAGGAGCACGTACGGCGGGTGTGCCACCTCGCCCGGGTGTCGTGGCGCGCCTCGGTGGTGTCGCTGGTGCAGTTCGTCGTCATCGTCGCCTCCCTGCTCTCAATGCTGGCTCTCGACGTCGCCGTGGCGTGGATCCCGTTCGGGGCGCTCGCCATCGCCAACTCCGTCTCGTTGGTCGTCGGCCTCGCCCTGCTCGCCTACGACCGACGCGGTGAGCTGGGACTCCGGCTGACCGCAGCCGATCTGGTCCGGTCGGGTCGATGGCTGGTCACCGCGGCTTTCATCCGGTCCGGGTCGGCGTTCTTCGCCGCGGCCCTGATCGCCCAGCTCGCCTCGGCGGAGGCGCTCGGGTACGCCGAAGCGGCCCGGGTGATCGGGCGCCCGGTGCTCGTCATCGCCATGGGACTGGAGGCGGTGCTCGGCCCGCGCTCGGTGGAGGCGGCCCTCGATCGCGACCGCACCCGGGCTCGGCACATCTCGACCGGATTCGTCGCCATCCTGGCCGGGGCCGCGGTGCCGTACATGCTGCTCGTCGGCTGGGATTGGGCATGGAACCCCGCATTGGCGCTGATCCCCACCGCCTATGTCGTCGCCGGGCTGGTGCCCCTCCAGGTGGTCTCCGAGTTCCTCGGCGGTGTGGTGGTCCCCTATCGCATGGAGCTGATCGGTGCCCGCAAGGAAGCGGCGCTCCTCGCTCCCGAGGCGGTCGGAGCCGGGCTGCAGGTGGCGGTGGCAGCCGTCGCCGAGACGATCGGCGCCTTCGCCCGCCCCATCGGTGCCCTGGCCATGAGGTCGGCGCAGCTGGTCGGCTACCGGGCGGCCGTCTCGCGCATCTACCGGAGCCCCGACGAAGCCGACCCGACCGGCCGGTGAGGTGCCGCCGCCGGCTATCCGGCCCCGTCCCGCTTCCGCAGCAGGCCGGTGACCATGGGCGCCTTGTCCACCTGTTCGATCGTGGTCAACTCGACGCCGGGCCGCGTGGCGGCATACTCCTGGAACTCCTTCGGGATGTTGTTGAAGAGGGCGACGCCTCCGGGGACGAGGTGGGGCAGCACCGTCTCCAGCTCGTAGCGTTCCAGGGCGAACACATTGGCGCTGTCGGAGAGGAAGACCCCTGCTCTGCCGACCCTGGCGAGTACGCCACCGAGATGCTTGCGGCTGCTGCCGAGATGCAGCGTCCAACGGGGCCGCAGCTCCTCGGGTACCAATATCCCGGTGAAGGCGCCGGAGGCGGCGGCGAGCGGCGGGAGGTCGATGCTGGTCAAGTTGCCCTGGCGGTTGGTTTCGAGGGCGCTCAGGACCAGGGCGGTCGTGACCCCGTAGCCGACTCCGCTCTCGACGACGACCTCCGGGCCCAGGTGCCTCACCAACGCATAGCTGAGCAGGGCGTGGGTCGGGTCGGCGTTGTAGAACGCCGGGAAGGGCAGGTCGTCGCGTTCGCCGGCAAAGGCCCGGAACCGATCCACGACCTCGGTCACGGCGTCCTCCGCCTCACCGCCCCGCTCCAGGATCCGTTCCATTCCTGCCAGCGGGTGATCCGAGTCCTGAACGGAAGCGGCGAAGGCGTGGACGTCCGGGAAGTCGGGGTCCGCCGGCTGGTGGTCGGAGGCGTACCGAGCCGAACGGATGTCCCAGAGCAGCCGCAGCCGATCGAGGCGATCGGGTGCCGCCAACAACTCGATCACTCTCACCGAACCGCCCCCTTCCCCCCGGCAGATGTCGATCGGCGATGACGCGGCGGTGGAGCCTACGGGTTCGGTCCCCGGCGGGTCAACGAGCGCCGGGCCCGAGAGGTCATCCGGGCATCGGGCTGCGGCCGGTCACCCGCTCGAACCACCGGCCGTCGACTCGCAGGTTGGCGATGTTGTGGTCGATCGACCGGTCCAGATCCCACCGGGTTCGGTTGAGCCGGTCGGGCTGCTGGGGGACGTACTGCATGCCCGGCGTCCCGTTGGCGACGGTCGCGAAACCGATGCTCCGGCAGTAGTCACGGAGCTCCTCGGTGAAGCGGCGGCGGGTTCCATAGGGGTAGGAGAAGTGGACCACCGGGTCCCCGGTGATCTCCTCGAGGATCTGCTTGCTGACGAGGACCTCCGCCCGAGCGTCGTTGGCGGGCAGCGACCCCAGGTCGCGGTGGGAGTGCGAGTGGGAGCCCACGATGTGCCCGGCGGCGGCGATCTCGGAGATCTCGGTCGTGGACAGGGTGTCGAAGTCGGCGGGCGATCTCCCGATGCGTCGGGCATAGTCGATCCGCTCCGCCTCGGACGATCGATCACGGATCGGCGAAGTGGATACGAAGAAGGTGGCGGTGACTCCGATGGCGGCCAGCGTGCCCAGCGCCTGGTGCCATGACCGGTAGTTGTCGTCGAAGCTGATCCAGCAGACCTTCTCGGCGCCTGCCCGGTGCATCTGGTCCGGACCGCCGAAGCTGTACCCGAGCTCGGCGAGATGAGCGGCCGCCGCCGAGAATCGGAACCAATCGGCCGGCTGCAGGTCGTGGAAGTAGATGCCGAGCCGGTCGGGAAGCTCCCGCGGCACCAGCAGATGGGCCGCTCGCACCGCCCTCTGCACCCACCGTTTCCCCTCGGATCGGACGGTGGCCAGCATCTCGCGCACCCTAGTATCCGAGGGCGGGGCGGCCACAGAGGGGATGGCGCAGGACCGTGATCGTGATCTCGTCCAGCGCGGGGGCTTTTGGGCGGCCCTCGCCATGGGGCTAGGGTGCCCGATCCGGAGGCCCCGGAGGTTTCCCGGATGTTCCCATTCGGATCGCGTCATCTCGTCATCGCCCTCGCTCTTCTCGTAGGCACCACCGGCATCGTGGTGGCCACGGAGCGGTCGGGCGGCGACGACCAAGCCGCGCTCGCCCCGGCCGCCGACCCCTCGACGTCGGGCGTCGAGCCGATGGGCGATTCGACTGCGCCGACCACCGGTCCGGCGACGACCGCCTTCCGCCTGCCCACGACCACGGTGACCGGCCGACCGCCGGTGGCGGCATCGTCGGCAGCGGCGACCGTCGACATCTGGCCCGGCGACGATGTGAACGCGGTGTTGGCGGGGAACCCGGTGGGCACGTCCTTCTTGCTGCACGCCGGCGTGTATTCGCAGTTGACCCTGATGCCCCGCTCCGGTCAGGTGATCACCGGTGAGCCGGGCACCATCCTCGACGGGGGCGGAGTCACCGCCGACGGGGTCGGCCGTGCCGTGGCCAACGACATCACCATCCGCGGGCTCACCATCCGGAACTACACCAACGCCTGCGTCAACTGGGGCGCCGACGGATGGGGCCGGCGGTGGACCATCGAGGACGTCGATGCCGGGTACTGCAAGCTGGGGGTGAAGGTCAAGAAGGGTGGCATCTATCGCGACAACTACATCCACCACAACCTGCAGTACGGCATGGAGGGGACCGGCGAGTTCGATCTGGTCATCGAAGGCAACGAGATCGCCTTCAACCGCACCGACACCAGCTGGGACCCGGGCGACTCCGGCGCCACCAAGTTCCACAGCACGGTCGGCATGGTGGTGCGCGACAACTACGTGCACGACAACAACGGGATCGGCATCTGGCTCGACGGCTCCAACACCGACGCGGTGATCGAGGGAAACCTCGTTGTTGACAACGACCAGGCCGGCATCGTCGCCGAGCTCGGCTATTCACCCGTCATCCGCAACAACACCGTCGAGGGCAACGGCTTCGCCTCCGACGGACTGGGTGGTGAGGGCGCCGGCATTCTCGCCTTCTCGGTGCGCGACGCCGACATCTACGGCAACGTCGTCACCGGGAACCGGAACGGGATCGCCGGTCGCAGCGATGACCGCGGCGTCGATTCCGACACCGGTGAGGAGTGGTTGCTCGAGGACCTCTACGTGCACGACAACCTCATCACCATGGACGAAGGCGCCACCGGGATCTGGGACTACCTGCCCGGCGAGCCGGCGCTGAAGCCGGCGGCGGGCATCCGGTTCGAAGGCAACATCTACACCCTCACCCCGTCGAGTGGCCGGTTCCTGCGTTGGACCGATGCCATCGCCGGCAACGGCGCCTGGGACCTGTTCACGCTCACCGGGTGGCGGGCGCACTTCCCCCTGGACGGCTACCACCTCTGCGACGGCCAGATATCGACCGTCGTGGGGTCCGCCGGCTCCGACGACCTCGTCGGGAAGGCGGGGAAGGACGTGATCACCGGGCTCGGCGGCAACGACCGGATCGAAGGTCTCGGCGGGAACGACGTCATCTGTGGCGGTGACGGAGGCGACACGCTCCTGGCGGGTGCCGGCAAGGACGTCGTGATCGGTGCCACCGGGGCGGACACGCTACGGATGGGGAACGGGGCCGATACCGCGCTCGGCGGGGCCGGCGAGGACACGCTGGTGGGTGGAGCCGGTCTGGACTCGATGTGGGGCGGAATCGGTGGGGACGTGCTTCAGGGAGGGATCGGCAAGGACTCGCTGTTCGGAGGCGCCGGCACCGATATATGCAACGGCGGCGCCGGCACAGACCAAGCCACCTCATGTGAGACGAAGACCTCGGTTCCCTAGCGGTCGACAGGCGCGGTTGGGAGCGCCGTCCGCGGAGGGCCCGGCGGGAGATCGGCGGCTTGCTCGTCTTGAAGCGCTCGGCGTGGAGTGCGATCCCGACGCTCCGTGTCCCCCATGGCGGCGAGGCAGGCGAAGATGATGAAGTCGGCGGTCAGCCAGCCGGCCAGGCCCAGGCTGACCAGGCTGTGCAACAGCAGGGGGACGATCAAGATGGCATACGGCGTCTCGGCGGCGTTTCCCAACCGGCGCAGACACCACGCCGTGGTCCGGACGACGGCGAAGGCGAGCGGCACCACCCCGAGGAGGCCCAGCCCGACCAGCGCCTCCATGTACCCGCTGTGGAGCGAGCTGACCGAGTCCTCGCCGATGCCTCGTAACGCAACGAACCGTCCACCGACGCCGAAGCCGTACCCGGTCCACGGATGGTCGAGCCACGACTGCACGGCGGCATCCCAGTAGGTCAGTCGCCCGCTCCAGGTCGCCAGGGTCCCAACCTGCTGGTCGCGGGCCGCGATCTCCCAGATGCTCGCCCAGATGGCGTTCCACTGGGTCAACGCCAGCAGGACGGCGGCGGGCACGAAGCCGAGGAACCAACGTCTCCGCCGCGACCAGAGGAGCACGGCGATGGCCACCACCCAAATGACCAGCCCCTGCCGGCCGGAGGCCAACAGCATGGCGACGGTTCCCAGCAGGCCGATCGTCAGCCACTTCCAGCGGCCCGCCTTGTCGACGGGCTGGAGGGCCCGAGCGACG
The DNA here is from genome assembly GCA_963834375.1 of uncultured Acidimicrobiia bacterium. GTDB lineage: Bacteria > Actinomycetota > Acidimicrobiia > Spongiisociales > UBA5794 > JACDBE01. The sequence continues at coordinate 324,685 of CAWIBM010000001.1, forward strand.
GCGTACACCGCGATCAATGCCCCGGTGGCGGAGAGGCCGTTGGAGTGGGTGTAGGGGGCGACCATCGTGGCCGGGAAGAAGAAGCCAGGCCGGTTCTGGAGCTCCGAGAAGATGCCCGGCATGGCCAGGAACCCGACGACGGCGACGAGGAGCAGGGCGATCTCGAGCTGGAGCACGAAACGGACGGCGTCCCGGAGACGCTCGCCGGGCTGACGGTCCAGGGCGATGGCCCAGACGATGGCGAGCCCCACGCCGAGCTCGAAGACCTTTCCGGCCGTGGGGAGCGGCGCCACCGAGTAGAGGACCGAAGCGCCCGCCACCACCACGTATACGGTCAGGGCGCCGAGCGACATCGCGCCCCGGGTCGCCCCCGCCCGGCGGATCCCCCTCGAGAGCATTGGTGCCACCAGGGCGAGGGCGAGCACATCCAGGACACCGCGCAGCATGGTCTCGACGACGAGGGGATTGGCCAGGACGTCCTCTGCACCCGTGCGTGCCGCGTTGCTGTGGGTGCCGAGCAGGACGAGCAGGATGGCGAGATGTTGCCGGCTGATCCGGACCCGGCCGGTCTGGATGAAGGCTCGAAACCCCCCGGGCGCGACCGCGACGATCAGCACTGCCCAGATGGCAACGGCCCAGGTGAACCCGCGCACGCCATACCCCCTCGTGGCGGGGTCATCGTAGCGGTGGCGGGTCGCCGAGGACCGTTGCCGGGTACGATGCCCCCCGGGCGTCAGGGGAAGGGCCGTAGGTGGTAGAGCAGTTGACGGGTCGCGGCGCCTTCATCGTGCTCGTCGGCCCAGACGGAGTGGGCAAGACGACGGTGGCACGCGAGTTGATCGCCGCCTTTCCCGGCCCGACGGGCTACTTCCACTTCCGACCGTCGGTCCGACGTCCGCTGTCGCCGACGCCACCCACGTGGTCCGCTGCCCCGGCCGACAAGGGAGTGGCCCACGGTTGGCGTCCGGTGGGCTGGTTGCGGCTCATCCGCAGCTACCTGTTCTTCTGGGCCGGCTATGTCTGGCGCGTGCGCCCGGCGGTGCGGAGAGGCGCCCTCGTGGTCGGTGACCGCTGGGCGTTCGGGTACGTCATCCAGCCCCGCTCGGTCAAGTTCTACGGCCCCGGTTGGCTCGCCCGGCTGGCGGTGCGGGCGCTGCCCCAACCCGACCTGGTCGCCAACCTGCGCGCCCCAGCCGCGCTGGTACATGCCAGGAAACAGGAGCTGACCCTCGACGAGATCGACTCCGAGCTGGGGGCGTGGTCGGATCTCCACATCCGGGCTGTGATGACATTCAGCACGGTCGGCGAGCCGGCGGCCACCGCCCGTCAGATCCTCGAGTCGTTGCCCCGAGGATGACCGGACATCGGGCATTCCCGCCCGGCAGGGGATTCGTCGCCGTTCCCACAACGACGCGCCGGGCGGCACGTGCCGGGCTCGCGCTCTACGCCCCGTGCCGTCCGGTGGCGATCTGGGCGCAGCGGGCCACCTGGCACCTCGTCGGCATCCTCGGGCCGAGAGCAGTGCCCGGAAGGGCGACGCTCGGGGTGCCGCCGATTCCGCAGGAGGTGTGGACGGCGCTCGCCGAGGAATGGTCGGCGATCGTCGGAGGGTTCGACACCATCGCCTCCTACCGGCCGCGGCAGCGGCACCGGTCCGGGCACGGCATCCTCCTCATTCGAGAGGGTACCCCGCAGGCCTTCGTCAAGGTCAGAAACGGCGCCAGCGCCGATCTCACCCGCGAGGAGCGGGCGCTCTCCCGGGTCTCCACGGCAGGGGTGTCGACGTTCCGGTGCCCCCTTCCACTCCGGCTGGGGAGTGTCGACGAGTGGGACTACCTGGCCATGTCGGCGCTGCCACCGGTCATCGGCGGCGTGCCCGCCGGTCCTCCGCTCGGTGACCTGACCGAGGAGATCTCGAACGCGCTGAGCGACCTGCCGGGAAGTGACGCCGTGCCCGGTCACTGGCGTCCGATGCACGGCGACTTCACCCCTTGGAACCTCCGATCCTCGGGTGGCGGCCAGCTGACCCTGGTGGATTGGGAAGACGCCGGATGGGGCCCTCCCGGCGCCGACGAGGTCCTCTACCGGTCGGTTTCCGGAGCCCTGACCCGCCGCCCCGTCACCGGTCTCGGTGGCTCCGCCGAAGCGGTCGGTTTCTGGGCGGAGCGGGTTGCCGACCGACTGGCGGCCGGCGGCGAGGAGGGTGACCGCGCATTCGGTCAGCGGCTGCTCGAGATCCTCGCCGGGGCGACCGGTGACCGAAGCGATGCCTGACCGGGATCATCAGCGGCGGGGTGTCCGTGCCCACCACTGACGGGGCCGCCGCCCTTGCGGTGCTCGACGCCCTTCGTGAAGCGGGTGTCGACTACGCCGTCCTCCACGGGGCCGAGCTCCTCGACCAGCCGGGCGCGCTCTCCGACGTCGACATCGTCGTCGCCCGGCCACCCGAGTCGGTGATCGCTGCGGCGCGGCCGGCGCTGCGACGGCAGGGGCTCTTCCCAGTGGTCCTGTGGCCGTACGACATCGGCGGGAGCGCGACGGTGTTCTTGGTCGACGAGTCCGCCCGGAGCGGGGTTCAGCTCGACATGCTCCACGATCCCCGGGGCATGGGCAGATACCGCATCCGGTCCGGCGACCTGGTCAGCGAGCGCTCTCCCGGTGAAGCCTCCCCGGCGCTGGTCGACCCGGATCGACTGGTCTACCTGTGGGTCAAGCGACGGTCGAAGGGCCAGGACGGGAGGTTGGGGGAGGTCGCCGCCGCATTGCAGGCCCTCGACCCGGCCGCGGTGGGCGAAGCGGCACGCCGCCTCCTCACCCGTGACGATTGGATCGCCGAGATCACCGGGGACCCAATACCACCGGGAACCGGCCGCCGGCATGATGCCCCGCAGCGCGCCCTGTTGCAGGCGCGGAGGGTGGCCGGGCGGCTGACGGCACCGATCGGCTTCTGGGCGCATCTGTCCGGTGACGCCGGCGAGGTCGCCGCCTCGGCCGCCGAGCGGTTCGCTCGGGTGCTGGTGGTGGCCAAGGCGATCCGGTCGCCCGGCGCCTGGTCGGCGCCCGTCTGGTACTGCAGGGAGGTGGTCCCGATCCGGCTTCGCCCCGGGCTGGTGGTCTCCTATGGGCGCCGGTCGAGCGGGATAGGCGGGCCCGACCTGGAGTTGGGCACGGGGATGACCGTCGACGCGGTCGTCTCCCAACTGGTGAGGTCGATGCACGGCCGGCTCATTCGATGAAGGTCCTCGTCTCGGCCTACGCCTGCGAGCCCGGCAAGGGATCGGAACCGGAGGTCGGGCTCAGCGTGGTGCTCGCCGCGGCGCGCCACCATGAGGTCTGGGTCATCACCAGGGACAACAACCTGGCACCGCTGCGCAGCCACCTGGCCGACCACCCGCTGCGGGAGCGGATCCACCTCCACGGTGTCGACCTCCCCGGTGTCCCGATGCGGGCGAAGCGCTGGGGCACCCCGGGCATGCAGTGGTACTACGACCGCTGGCAACAGCGGGCGCTCGACTCGGCGCGGCAGCTCGACCACCAGGTCGGGTTCGACGTGGTCCATCACGCCACCTTCGCCTCCTACTGGGCCAGGACCGGGCTCGCCGCGCTGGAAAAGCCGTTGGTGTGGGGCCCGGTGGGAGGCGCGGTGGAGGTGCCCCGAGGGTGGTGGGCCACCCTGGGGGCGAGAGGGGCCGGGGAGGAGGCCCTCCGGCTGGTGACACGCCGGCTGCTGGCCGCTCGCCCGATGGTGCGTCGGACGATGCGTGAGGCGACCGTGGTGATCGCCCAGAACGGAGAGACGGCGGCGCGAATCGGACGTGCCCGGTCCGGGCCGGTCACAGTCCAGCCCAACGCCTCTGCGGTGGGGCCGTTGCAGCTGGGGGACCCGCCAGTCGTCCGTGGCACCGACGTGGTGTGCGCCGGACGGCTGGTTCCATGGAAGGCGGTACCGCTGGCGATCACCGCCATGCGTCACGTCACCCATGCCGGCGCACGGCTGCGGGTCTTCGGCTCCGGGCCCGATGGGGCCAGGGTGCGAGCCGTCGCCAGCGACGCCGGTCTGTCCGACAGAGTCGAGTTGTGCGGCCACGTGTCTCGGGAGGAGCTCCTGCGGGCCATCGCCGGGGCCGGCGTCCTGATCCACCCCGCCCTCCACGAGGAGGCCGGGCTGGTGGTGGCCGAGGCGTTGAGCCTCAACACCCCGGTCGTGGCGCTGCGACGAGGGGGACCGGCTGAGCTGGTGATGCGCTACGCCGAGTCGCCTTCAGAGGTGGTCGAGGTGGGCGCACCCGACGAGACCGCCCGCAACCTGGGAGCGGCCATCGACCGCTTCCTGCATTCGCCACCCCCGACGAACGTATCCCGAAGGCCCTCGCCGACCTTCGAGGAGGTGATCATGGAGGCGTATGCGACGGCGGTGGGCAGGTCGCCGCGCTGACCGCTGGTCAGTTGCTGACCGCAGGTGCCGACGGGTCGGCGTCCAGCTGAGTGTCGACGCCGTCGACCAGCACTGGCGGGTGACGGAGGATCGACGCCACGAACCGTGGGTTGTTGCCCAGATACCGCCGCCACAAGCGACGTGGCTCCCGCGCCAGCCGGTACAGCCACTCGAACCCGGACCGCTGGATCCACTCCGGGGCCTCGGAGGTCAACCCGGCGTGCACGTCGAACGCCGCTCCGACGCCGAGCATCACCGGAGCATCGAGCCTTCCGGCGTGGGTCGCCATCCAATGTTCCTGCTTGGGTGTGCTCAGGCCAACCCACACCAGGTGGGGCCTGGCCAGATTGATGCGGCGCACCACATCGTCGTCCTCGTCGGCGGTGAGGTCTCGGAAGGGCGGTGAGAACGTGCCGGTCACCTGCAGGCCGGGGAACCGGGCGACGAGACGATCGGCCAGGAGCTCGGGCACACCTTCCTTGCCGCCGTACAGGAACGATCGCCACCCTCGCTCCACCGCGGTGGAGAGCACCGCCAGCATCAGATCGGGTCCCCGGACCCTGCCGATGCCGGTGGCTCCGCACCATCGTCCGGCCCAGACCATCGGCATCCCGTCGGGGACGGTCATCCCCGAGGCGTTGTGGATCGACCGCAGCGTCGGTTGTGACCGGGACTCCATGACGCCGTGAACGCCGGTGACACACACGTACCGGTGCAGGCCCGCCTCGACCCACGATTCGATCGCCGCCACCGCCCGGTCGAGGTCGACGACGCTGATGCCGACTCCGAGCACGTCCACCCGGCCCGGCGGGACGTTCACGACCGCCCCGGCATGCCACGGCACGGTGCCGCAGCCGGTGGGCGCGACTGACCGGCGCCCCACCGAGGGCATGGACAGATCCCCCTGCCCGCAATTCGGCCTCCCCTCGAAACCGAACCCGCACCTCCATACGGGGCCGGCACGGTGAGGGTAGTCGCCGGCAACGGTCCGAGCGTTGCGAAATCGGGACAATGAGTCGCCCGACCCCTCGATGGGGCCACGGGCGGGACTAGCCTCTGTCACGGTCAGTCTGGGGACTGGTGGCCGGGTCGAAGGGCCAACGATGGAACCACGCGAATCGACCTTCGAACCCACCGTCATCGGTGCGATCTGGCGTTATCGGGCCCTGTTCGGGGCGATCGTCGCCGCCTGCATCGTGCTCGGTGTGGTGTTCACCGCGCTGCAACCGAAGGAGTGGTCGGCGGTCGCCACTCTGGTCGTAGAAGACCCGAGAGCTTCGTCGCTGTTCGAGCAGCCGGTGACGGGGGCCAATGCCGACCGCTATGTCGAGAACCAGGTGGCGGTCCTCCGATCCCAAACCATCGCCCAGGAGGTGATCGGCTCACCGGCGGTCGTCGCCCTCGCCGACCCGATGGACCTGACCGAGTTCGCCGGCCGGCTAACCGTAGGGTCCAGCCCGGGGTCGGACGTGTTGACCGTCGGGTTCATCGCCGGCGATCCCGACGTGGCTCTGGCGAGCGTCAACGCGGTGACCGAGGCGTATCAGTCGGTCCTCGAGGACGAGGCCACCAGCACCTTTGCCGCCGCCGTCGAGGAGCTGGGCATCTCCATCGAGCGGTGGAGGTCCGATCTCGACCAGATCCAGGCCGACATCGCCGAGTTCACGGCTTCCGACCCGTCGCGCGCTGCTCTCGCCGATCAATACCGGGCGTCACTGGAGAGGCTGGTCGAGCTACAGGCCGAGCTGCCCACCGCCGACTCCGAGCGCTCCGGTCAGATCCGCCTCGAGCTCGACGACATCGCCAAGTCGTTCGCCACCCTCCAGCAGTTGGACGCCATCGAGCAGGAGAGCCCTGAGCTGAGGGCGCTGCTCGAGCAGCAGTCCGAGGCGGTCAGGCAGCTGAGCGCCCTCGCCGTGCTGCGGGACGAGCTCTCGGTCGATGCCGAGCTCGCCGGGAGCGGCGTGGTGGTGGTGTCGCCGGCCGAGGAGGTCGTTCCGGTGACCACCGGGATGGCTCGTGCCGCCGCCGTCTCGCTGGTCATCGGCGTGATGATCGGCGCAGCCGTCGCCTACGTGCTCGCCCTGCGCACCCAGACGTTCGACGACCGTCTCCAGCCCGAGGCGATACTCGAGGCCGGCCTGCTCGCCGAGGTGCCCTCGTTCACCGAGGCTGGGCTCAGGACGCAGCTGCCGGTCAGGGACGCCGCCTCCACGTCGACCGCCGAGTCGTACCGGTTCCTCGCCACCGCACTGGAGATGAGGTCGAGGGCGGGGGGACCGGTCGTCGACGGCGACGGCACGGCGCTACCCGGTGGATACGCGCTCGTTCGTCGTCGTCTCCGCCGAGCCCGGCGACGGCAAGACGGTCACCGCGGCGAACATCGCCCTGGCGGCGGCGCGGGACGGGTTCAAGGTCCTGGCGGTCGACGCCGACTTCGACGACCAGGCGCTGACCCGTCTCCTGGTGGGGACCGAGTCGCCCCGGTACGGACTGCCGGAGTTGGTGGGCGGGCGCATCACGCTGGAGAGGGTGCTCGAGGTCATCGAGTTCGACGTCGACCGCATCGCCGGGCATCGAACGATGCCGGGAGCGCTCCACCTCCTCGGACGCGGGCAGACGATGGTGGCGCCGGCCGACTTCTTCAGCATCGGTGCCACCCGCCAGCTGCTGGCGAACGTCACCAGCGAATACGAGTTCGTGGTCGTCGACACCCCACCGCTGCTCCATCGCGCCTATGCGAGCACCATCATCAACATGGCGCAGCAGGCCGTGGTGGTGGTGGCCCACGGCAGCAAGGGCTCGACCGCTCACGACCTCACGGGACCGGCTCGAGTTGATCGGGACCCCCATCGCCGGCTACGTCTACGTCAAGGCGCCGGTGCGCCGCGAGCTCATCGGGTCCCGCCGCACCGAACCGACCGACCCGGAGCCGGGCGGCCCGGAGCTCGAGCCGACGACAGCCACGCACTGAGGCCGGTGTCGGGCGAACCCGGCACCGGCCTCGATTCATCTACTCGGACTCGGCGACTCCGGGTCAGCGGTCCCGGCTGCGTGCCTCGGCGGCGACCACGGCGACGCCGGCGAGCAGCAGCAGCACCCCGAACAGCGCCTGGCCACCGGGCTGGGAGCCGGTGGCCGGCAGCTCGTCGGGCGGGGGCGGGTCGCCGTCCGGGATGGCGTTGCACGTCGGTTCCGCCGGCGGGTAGTCCACCGTGACCGGACCGAAGGTCGGGTTGACCTCGACGGTGACCTCGACGGTGCCCCTGGCCCAGGCGAAGGGGTTGTCCGGGTTGACGAACCAGACGCCGTCGGCGTCCTGGTCGTAGCCGGGCCAGTCGATCGGGTTGCCGGCGGCGTCGATCTCGGCCCCCGGCCACAGCACCTGGCCGCTGCCCACCGCCACCGTGTACACCGCCGAGTCGGCTCCCTCTGAGAAGGTGATCGTCGCCTCGTCGGACAGACCCGGGGCCACGATGTCGTAGGCGAGCCACGGCGTGTCGTTGTCGCAGAAAGCATCGAGGGTGACCGTGAGCTCGGGCACGGTGGTGGTGGTCTCGGGGATCTCTTCCTCATCGACCTCGGCGTCGTTGTCGTCGGTCACGTCGGGCAGGTCGAGCGGGTTCCCCTCCTCGTCCACCGGGGTGCCGGTCACGGTGGCCACGTTGAGCAGGTGGCCGTCGATGACCGTCTCGTAGCTGTAGACCAGCTCACCGCCCGGTGGGAACGGGACCGAGTCGTCACCCGACACCAGGGTCATGTCGAGGTTGCTGATCCCGAGGTCGGGATCCTCGATCACCACCGGGAAGAGGAAGGTGTCGCCGGTGTTCTCGACGCGGAAGCAGTAGGTCACCGGGTCTCCGGGGGCGCCCACCACCAGCTCGTCTTCGCCCTCGACCCCGGGGCAGGGCTGTCCGGCGCCGTCGAGCACGGTCTTCTCGATGAGTATGTCCGGGTCCTGTTGCTGCGTCTGATCCGGGATGAGGAGCAACCCGCTTCCGGCCCAAGCCCCCGATTCGGGGAGCCCCTCGAGCCCGCCGTTGTCACGAGGCGACTCCAGCTGCATCGCCAGCCATTCGGTTCCGGCGGGGACCACCACGTCGAACTCGACCAACGAGAACTGCGGCCCGATGTTCCCGCCGGTGAGGCTGACCACCGGGTCGACGAACGACGGGCCCGGACACGCCTGGCTCCCCGGGTTGAACACGTCGATGAGCGCCTCGACCGACCCCGGCGTCACCACGTTCCCGTTGTCGTCGATCAGGACGTCGGTGTCCGCAGGTGCCGTTCCGGTGCCCGATGCCAGCCACACCGCCTGCACCCGGCAGTTCATCGTCTCGGTGTCGGCTCCGCCGAATGCCGCTCGCAGGGTGAGCGTGGTTTCCTCGGCCAGAGGCTCGGACCAGTCCCACACGACGATGTCGGTGGTGGGTGGAGTGCTGGGGGCGCCCCCGAAGATGAAGTCGGCGCCGATCTTCCAGATGACCTCACTGACCGGCGGATCGCACGGGCTGGTGTCGTACACGACGGTCACCGCGGCGCCCCACGACCGGCCCGGGCCGGGGAAGCTGGCGAACGGCTCGATGTCGAAGGTGTACTCCCCGGCCTCGCCGTCGCCGACCAGGTCGGTGATGTCGGCCCACCAGCCGTAGATCGTCTCGATGCCGTTTTCGGTCACCGAGTCGCTGCTGGACAGGTTGCCCGGGACGGTGTCGGTGACCGCCCCCCCTGGCCCGGTCACCTCGAGTTCGAGGTCCGAGACCCCGCTGTTGGCGTCATCGCGGCCGATCCACTCCACCACGACCATGATGATCGGCCCGGGCACGTCGAGCACGATCCCACCCGCCGGGGTCTTGACTCCCTCGTGGAGCCCGACCCCTCCGGCGACGGTGTCGATACATCCGGGCTCGGGGGGCGTGGGTAGGTCGACCACCCCGGCCTCGGCGGGAGGTGGCGCCGTCGCCAGGACGGCCAGCAGCGTGATCAGGGAAACGAGGGCAGCGAGGATACGGCGGGTCGCTCTCCCCATACCACCCCCCACCGAAGGTTGGTACATACGTTCTCCCGATAGCCGAGCCTCATGGGCCCAAGTTCCAACGGACGGGTCAACCTAGCGCCGCCGACGATGCGGTCGCAACAACCACATGCATCGTTTTCGCGCGCCCGGATCCGCAGCGGGTCAGCGACCCCAGTCGATGTCGGCGTAGATGGCGGCGTGGTCGGAGGCGGCATGGTGCTCGGCCGTCATCGTGTCGTAGATCTCCCACGGGTCCCTGGTCCGTGCGCCTCGCCAGATGCCCTTGCGGAACACACCTCCGCCGGTCGCCTTGGTGAACAGCTCGGGGGACAGCAGCACGTAGTCGATCTTCTCCCTGTCGTTGCCCGACCCGAAGGTGCCACGGCGTGGTCCCCAGGCGAAGTCGGGGTGCTCACTGATGTCGCGCAGCGGGGTCCGCTCGAAGAGCGGTGCCAGCGCCTCGCTGGACGCATCGTCGTTGAGGTCGCCGACCACGGCGACGTAGCGGGCGCCCTCGTAGACGAGGTCGGCGTAGATCTGGGCGAGCCGGGCGGCCTGGCGGAAGCGGCGCTCCGCACCGATCGGGTCGCCGGCGCTGCCGTACCCCTTGGACTTGAAGTGGTTGACCAGCACCACGAGCCGCTCGCCGCCCGGAGTGCGCACGTGGTACTCGGGGCAGTCGCGGGAGAAGATGACCCCTGACCGATCGGTGTCGGCGATGTGCGTGCGGATCTCGGTGACCCGGTGGCCGCCCCGGGTCATCAGCCCGACGTCGATGCCGCGGCCGTCATTGCCGTCGAGCAGCAGCGCCTGTTCGTACGGCGTCCACCCGACGTCGGGGAGCATCGACGCCGAGAAGACCTCCAAGAGCGTCCGGGACTCGGCCTCGACGACACCGAGGACGTCGGCGCCGACGTCCCTCATCACCATCGCCGTGTGCCGGCTGGCCAAGGCGGTGACGTGCTCGGTGGTCAATTCGACCCATCCGATCCAGCTCTCCCGACCCTGGGCGGAGATGTACGGGTCGCCGGTTCGCGGGCGGGTGAGGAACCGCCCGCGGATCCGGCGGAGGATGGCGTAGGTGGCCGTGTCGGAGTGGAGGAGGCCGAGCTTGTCGAGCAGGGCGAGCATCTCGTCCTTCACCGTCTGGTCGTACACGTCCCGCTGGATCAACTCGTTGAGCCGGGCGTGGGCGCCGAGGAGGGGCCCGCTCTGCTCCCATGTCTCGCGGTTCATCGCCTTGGCCCGGTCGAACATGTTCTCGACGTTGTACGAGGCGACCCGGGTGACCGGCACGTCGTGTTGCCTTCCGGTCGATGCGGCGACGGTGGCGGCTCAGTCGCCCCGGCCGAAGAAGGCGATGATCGCCTCGGTGTCGTCGGAGAACGCCCAGCGGTGGGTGATGCGACCGTCGGCGTCCACGTGGTGGATCTCCGCGGTCCGGTAGGTGAACGACTCGTCGCCCCTGGTGGCGGTGACGTTCACCAGGGCGATCAGGTGCTCGTCGTTGGCCACCACGTCGTGGAGGTCGCCCGTGATCGACACGTCCGCCATGGCCTGCATGCGCTCCATCAGCGCCTGCTTGCCCCTGATGGGTTCGGTGCGGCCGATCTCCCACCACTCGATGTCGTCGGCGATGCCGTCGGCCATCGCCTCCATCTCGACCTCGCCGCGGCTCATCGCCTCGGCCACGGCGCGGTAGCGGGCCGCATTGGGATGGTCAGCCATCTCGTCCTCCCGGTGCAAGGGTCGGCCGTCGCCGACCGCTCCCGGCGAACCCTACCTACATATGGGAGGCGTGACCGGTGCGGCGGCGGCTCAGGCGGAGCGCTGGCGCCGCCACGCCATCACCAGGAACAGCACGATGATCGCCCCGATGATGGAGCCGATGATCCCCGACATGCGGATGTGGAGCCCGTCGCCGGCGATCAGGCTTCCCAGCATCCCGCCGACGAACGACCCGGCGATGCCGGTGCCGAAGGCGAGCGGCCAGTCGGTCGGGTGACCGCTCATCAGCAGTTTCTGGGCGACCCAGCCGGCAGCGATGCCGAGGACGATGATGGCGAGGATCAGCACGTAGGTCCCTCCTGCCGAGCGGTGTCCCGCCGCGGCGACGCAGGCACGTTAGCTTCGTCCGTCGCCGGTACGGAGACGGTGTCGGTGCGGTGACGGTCCGATGGCATCGTCGTGGCGCTTCTGCAGGAACCCTGCCGGCGCGTCCTCGGTGCTCTCCGGTCGCCCTTCCGGGAGCACCCGAGGGCGCCAGGGGTAGGCCGATCGAGGAGGACCAATGGAGAACCGGGACACCGAGCTGGTCGAACGGAACCGCCAGACCATGGAGAAGTACTGGCCCACCCACGACACCGCCTACCTGTCCGAGGACGTCGTGTTCCGGATCATGGCCACCGGGCAGGAGCACCATGGGCGAGACGCGGTCGCCGCCATGTTCGACTACTTCTACGGCGGTGGGGCGTTCGAGGCGCACGCCGAGATGCGGTCGGGAATCGTCGACGGGGACTGGGCGGCCGCCGAGGCCGACGTCGTGGGGCGGCACACCGGGGAGTTCGCCGGGGTGCCCGCCACCGGGAAGGACGTGCGGGTGCCGCTCGCCGTCCACTACGACCTACGCGACGGCGAGATCGTCGAAGGCCGGGTGTACTTCGAGGTGCCGGTGTTCCTCGCCCAGGTCGGCGCCGTACCGGGCTGATGGCGGCCCGTCGGTGGGCCTGTCGAGTGGCCGTGAGTGGCCTGTCGAGTGGGCCCGCAGGGACTCGAACCCTGAACCAATGGATTAAAAGTCCACTGCTCTGCCAGTTGAGCTACGGGCCCGGAGCCAGGGTACCGCCGGGCCCGGCGACGTCGGCGGTAGCGTGCTGCCGTGACCGTGCTGGTCTCCGCCTCCCGCATGTTGCACGCCGACGGCTCGCTGTCACCCGGGTGGCTGCGGGTCGACGGGGAAGCCATCGCCGCCGCCGGCCCCGGTGAGCCGCCGAGCGGAGAAGAGGTCGATCTCGAGGTCGACATCCTCGCCCCCGGGTTCGTGGACGGGCACTGCCACGGGGGAGGCGGCGCCTCGTTGTGCACCACCGACCCGGCCGAGGCGTTGCGGGCGATCGAGGCGCATCGGCGCATGGGCACCACCTCGATCGTCGGCGGGGTGGTCACCGACGCCATCCCGACGATGGCTCGCCCAGGTCGGCGTGCTCGCCGACCTGGTCGACGACGGCGAGCTGGCCGGGGTCCACCTCGAGGGCCCGTGGCTCAACCGGCGCTTCGCCGGCGCCCACGACCCGGGGCTGCTTGCTCCCCCCGAGGCCGGCGGCCATCGACTCGCTCCTCGAGGCGGGGCGGGGGTCGGTTCGGCTGGTGACCATCGCCCCCGAGCTGCCCGGCGGGATGGATGCGGTCCGATATCTCTCGGCTGCCGGGGTGACCGTGGCGATCGGGCACACCGACGCCGACGCCGCCATCGCCGCCGAGGCGGTGGAAGCCGGCGCCGTCATGGCCACCCACCTGTTCAACGCGATGCGGCCGATCCACCATCGAGATCCTGGGCCGGTGCCGGTGTTGCTCGGCGAACCGCGGGTGGCGGTGGAGCTGATCGCCGACGGCGTCCACGTCGACCCGGCCGTGCTGGAGCTGGCGGCGCGCAGCGCCAGAGGGGGCTACACCCTGGTGAGCGACGCCTTCGCCGGCGCCCTCGCCCCCGATGGGACCTACCACCTGGGTGGCCTCGAAGTGACCGTCGGAGGCGGGATCGCCCGGCTCGCCGGGACCGGGACGCTGGCGAGCAGCACCCTGAGCCTCCACCGAGCCGTACAGGTGATCGTCCGGTCGGGGGCTCCGCTGGCCTCGGCTCTCCTGGCAGCTTCGACCACCCCGGCCTCCCGGCTCGGGCTCGACGGGGTGGGACGGCTGTCACCGGGACACCGTGCCGACCTGGTGGCGCTCACCGACGGGCTCGACCTGGTCGCCGTGATGCGCGCCGGCGCCTGGGTGCCCACGGACGGCTAATGGCTAGACCACAGCTGGGCGACTCCCGTTGGCGGGCGCCATGGCGCGCTCGGCCAGCCACGACATCCACGCCAGCCTCAACTCGGTAGGAAGTCGGGGGAACTCGACCACGAACTCGTCGACCCCCATCCGGTCGTAGTCGGCGAGGAGGAGGTCGGTCTGGTGTGCCCGGGCGGCCCCGAGCCGTCGCGGACCGGCCCGCAGCGTCTCGTCGTCGAACAACGGAGTCGCGGTAGACGACGCGGAAGGACGCGGGCAGTCGACCGGCCTCGGCTGCCAGCATCCGCGCCTCGGTGATCCCGGCGGCGAGGGTCGCCGGCTCAACGCGCAGCGGGTGCCAGCCGTCGGCTCGGGCGGCGCGGCGGATGGCGGCCGCGGCTGTTGCCCCCGATGACGATCGGGATGCCCACCGTCGGCGGGGCGAATCCGACGGGCGCCAGGCGGTAGTGGCGACCGGAGAAGCACCCCGGCGACCCTGCCCACAGCCGGCGCATGATGTCCATCCACTCGTCGGCGATCTGCCCCCGGCTGGCGAAGTCGGCGCCGAGCGCCTCGAACTCCTCTCTCATCCACCCGATTCCCACACCCAGCACGAGCCGACCGGACGACAGGGTGTCGATGCCGGCGAGCATCTTGGCGGCGGCCACCGGGTTGCGCAGCGGGAGGACAAGGACACTGATCCCGATGCCGATCCGGCTGGTCCGCCCGGCGACGAAGGCGAGCAGGGTGACCGGTTCGAGCAGGGGCTGGTCCGGGTCGAAGGGGGCGGGCTCGGCGTCGCCGTACGGATAGGGTGAGGTGATGGTGCGGGGGATGACGGTGTGGTCGCCCACCCACAGCCCGTGGTAGCCGAGGTCCTCGGCCGCCTCGACCACCGAGCCCATCTCGGCGGCGTTGGCGGTCGGGCCCCACGGCGGGACGAAGACGCTCAGTTCCATGAGCAGCTCTGCTCCTTGCCACCGTGCCTTGCCGGTACGAAGCTGGATTGCCCAGAAACCGCCTGCTCGGGGATCATCTCGACCTCCACTCGACACCCGATCCCTGTCATGTAGTATGTAGCATAGCAGATTTTGTCCAGTTTGGAGACGGAAAATGATCGATCTGGAATCTTTTCTCGATACCCACCGCAACGACCACCTACACATCGAGAAGCCGGTTCCGCTCGATCACATCCCGGCACTCACCGCCGAGGCCGGGCAGACCATCGTGTTCGAGAACATCGACGGCTACCCCGATTGGCGGCTGGTCGACCAGCTCTTCGTCGATCGGGCCGCCCAGGGGCGGGTGCTCGGGTGCGCCCCTTCGGACGTGGTCCCGGAGCTGGCCGCGGTGCTGAAGCGGGGCCCCCGCCCACTGGTCGAGGTCGACGGGGGGCCGTGCCAGGAGGTGGTCATCGAGGGCGACGACGTCGACCTGGCGATGCTCCCCATCGTCACCCACACCGACCGCGACCCATACCCGTACACCACCAGCTTCGCCATCCACCGCGACCCGGAGACGGGGCAGTACAACCAGATGTTCCCCCGCTGCGGGATGATGGGCCCCCGGGAGATGGTGGCGTCGTTCGTCACCTCCACCGCCAACCGGATCCTCGGGAAGTACAAGTCCGCCGGGGAGAAGATGCCCCAGGCGATCGCCATCGGCACCCACCCCGCCTGGGAGCTGGCCGGCTGCTACTCCCACCCCCATGACGACTGGTGGGAGCTCGAGCTGTTCGAGTCGATCACCGGCAGCCCCGGAGAGGTGACCAGGTGCCGGACCGTCGACCTCGTCGTGCCCGCCGACGCCTCGGTGGTCATCGAGGGCTACGTCGACCCGGAGCGGCTGGCGCCCGATGGCCCGTCACCGGGCCCGTCGATGATGTTCATCCCCTACGTCACCCAGCAGCCGGTGTTCGTGGTGACCGCCATCACCCACCGGCGACGTCCCATCTACCGCAACCACCAGGTGACCCCGTTCACCGACCACCAGGAGATGCCCCGGCTCTTCCACGAGGCGATCATCTACGAGAAGCTGCGCGCCATGAACATCGGGGTGCGCGACGTGCACTTCCCCCAGGGGGGCGGCTCGCTCACCTGCATCATCCAGGTCGAGCCGAGCGCCGACGGCCAGGTGAACGACGCCCTGCTCTCGGTGATGGGCTCCACCTGGGCCAACACCAAGATGGTGGTCGCCGTCGACCCCGACATCGACATCTACGACTACCGGGACGTCCAGTACGCCCTGTCGGTGCGGGTCGACCCGAGCCGCGACGTCATCATCGTGCCCAACACCAGGGGGCACCCCTACGACCCGACCGCCCGGCCCATCGTCGACGCCCGGGCCGACACGGCGCAGACCCGGATGCCGGCGATCGGCGGCCGGTGGGGCATCGACGCCACCAAGCCGGTGCCCTACCGGGTGGAGCGCGCCGACTACGAGCGGGCCTGGCCGCGGGGCTGGGGCGAGGTGAGCCTGGCCGACTACGTCGACGGCTGAGGGGACGGCGAAGTGGCGAAGGAGCAACGCGAGTTCCACACCCCCGACGGGAGCGTGGCGACCGGCGATGCCGGGGGTGGCGGGGATGTGGGAGCAGATCCTGTCGGAGGACCCGGACAGCGGCGCCTACGCCCGGCTGGTGCGGATGGACCCGGGCACCGACACCAGCGTCGCCGGGGTGCTCACCCACGACTTCCACGAGGAGGTGTACATCGTCGACGGTGACCTCATCGACCTCACCCTGGGGGAGACGTTCGTCACCGGGATGTACTGCTGCCGCAACCCCGGGATGGAGCACGGGCCCTACCGTTCGGAGGGGGGCAACCTGCTGGTCGAGTTCCGCTACGGGTTCGAGTGACCGCCGCCTACCTGGTCATCTACGAAGGTGAGCCGGACGACCCCGCCGAGTTCGTCCGCTACTACGAGACCGTCCACGTTCCGTTGCTCTGGGGCTTCCCGGCCATCCGCGGGGTCGAGATGCACGTCCGCCACGACGGGCCCGGGCCGTTCCTGGTGACCCGGCTGCTGTTCGACACCGTCGAAGAGTTGCGGTCCGCCGTCGAGGGGCCGTATCGCCCGGTCACCCGGCGCGACATGGAGGAGAACATCCTGCCGCGCTTCTCCGGGACGGTGCGGCACGTGGTCACCGACGTGGTGGACGGGAGCGGTCCGACCGAGGGCTGACCGACGGCATTTCCGGGAGGAGGGTCGTTCAGCCGGCCGGCTCGGGCGGGTCGCCCTCGGCCCCGGACGTCAGCCAGCCTCGCACCGACGACCAGTACGCCACGAACCGCTCGGCGTCCTCGATCGCCGCCGCCGGCTGCGGGCGAAACCGGAGGTCGAGGATCCACGGGGGCTCGGCGGTGGGGCGGATGGCGGCGAGCCTTCCCTCGATGAGGGCCAGCCTGCCGGCGGGCCGGCTGGTGGCACCGTCCGCCTCGACCCGGTAGGCGACCTCGCCGGCGGGGACCAGCAGCGTGAAGGCGGTGCCCAAACGTGTCGCCGCCGAGCTGCCGCCGTAGGTGACGGCCCGGACCGCCGTCGCCGAGACGTCGACGTCCCCAGACGAGAGCAGCGCCATCGCCGGCGGCACGCCGCTGGTGGCCAGGACCACCGCGATCCCGCCGTCGGCTTCCGGCAGGGGAGCGAGGGCACGACGCACCTCGGCGAGCAGCTCGTCGCCGCTCATGTCGCCCCGGGTTGCAGGTGGCGGCCGCCTCGCTGCTGCTGCCACGCCAGGGTCACGCCGGTGAGGACCGGGGGGCGCTCCCGCAGGACGTCCGGGGTCCGGGCGCCGCACAGCACCATGGCCACCCGCAGCTCCTCGAGGATCCCCTCGAGCAAATGTCGCAGTGCGGCTGCTCCCTGTCGGGCGGCGACCAGTGCCGGCCGGCCGATCGCCACCAGGTCGGCGCCCAACGCCAGCGCCTTGGCGGCGTCCAGCCCGGTGCGGATCCCGCCGGTCGCCACCAGGGGCACGCCCAGGCCACGGCACTCGACGATGGAGGCGGCGGTGGGGATCCCCCAGTCGGCGAACGTCGTCCCCAGCCGGGCACCCCGGGCGTCGCCGCGCGACTCGGCCCTGATGCCCTCGACCCTGGCGAAGCTGGTCCCTCCCGCCCCGCCGACGTCGAGCACCGCCGCCCCCGCCGCCACAACGGCGCGGGCGGTGTCGCCGTCGATCCCGGCGCCGGTCTCCTTGACCATCACCGGGACCGGGCACGCCTCGATCACCTTCTCGAGAGCGGCGAAGAGCCCGGTGGTGACCCGGTCGCCCTCGGGCTGGATCAGCTCCTCCACCACGTTGAGGTGGATGGCGAGGAGCTGGGCGCCCACCATCTCGACGGCGGCATCTATCTCGGCGGCGCCGAACGCCGGCTCGTCACCCTGGGCGATCAGCTGGCAGATGCCGAGGTTGCCGATCACCAGCGCGTCGGGGGCGTTCCTCCGCACCACGGCATAGGTGGGTCTCAGTCGCGGGTCGCGCAGCGCCGCCCGCTGGCTGCCCACCCCCAGGGCGATCCCCAGCTCCTGGGCGGCGTGCGCCAGCCTCCCGTTGACCACGGCTGCCGCGCCGTGTCCGCCGGTCATGGCGCTGATCACCAGGGGTGCCGCCAGCTCGACGCCGACCAGCGAGGTGGCGAGGTCGACCTCGTCGAGCGGAGACCTCGGGCAGCGCCGCCGGGACGAGATGGACGTCGTCCCATCCGGCGGCCCGCTCCGCCTCGGCTGCCTCGCTCGACACGATGTCGAGATGCTCGCGTTTGCGGTTCGACGTCACGTCGCCCGATCCAAGCATCGCTCCCGGGCCGCTGCGTACCATGGTACGCCCTGGTTGAGAATGGCAGGCTGATGCGCAGGATCGTGGTCGGCATCTCGGGCTCGAGCGGTGCGATTTACGGCGTCCGGCTCGTCGAAGTGCTGGCGTCGGTACCCGACGTGGAGACCCACCTGGTGACCACGACGGCGAGTGCGGCGACCATCACCTACGAGACGGGTCGGGACCCCCGGGAGGTCATGGCGCTGGCCGACCGGGTCTACGACGCCGGCGACGTCGGCGCCGCTCCCGCCTCGGGTACGTTCCTGACGTCGGGGATGATCGTCGCCCCGTGCTCGATGAGGACGCTGAGCGCCATCGCCAACAGCTACGCCGACAACCTCCTCACCCGGGCGGCCGACGTGACGCTCAAGGAGCGGAGGAAGCTGGTGCTCGTGGTGCGGGAGACACCGCTGCACCTGGGTCACCTGCGCCTGATGACGGCGGTGACCGAGGCCGGCGCCGTGGTGCTGCCCCCGGTTCCGGGCTTCTACACCCGCCCGTCCACCATCGACCAGCTCGTCGACCACACCATCACCAAGATCCTCGACCAGTTCGACCTCGATGCGGGCCTGGTGCCCCGCTGGTCCGGGCTGGAAGATTAGGGGTTGTAGTATGTACCATGAAGTATGTAGTATACTACATGGTACAGCGGACGCATCTGCCCGGCTCCCCTGCCGGGCGGTCTCGGGGAGAGGAAGACGGACCATGACACGATCCCGCTTACAGGCCCTCGGTCTGGCGGCGTGCCTGGCGCTGATCGCCACCGCCTGCAACGGCGACGACGACGCCACGGCGACGACCTCCGAACCGGCGGCGACCACCACCCAGGCGGCAGCCGCCGGGGCGACGACCGGGGCGCCGGGCACCACCGGCGCAGCGAGGAGCTGCCTCCGATCACCATCGGGCTGATCACCGACCTGAGTGGTCCGGCTCGTCAGCTTCGGCAAGGACTTCGAGGTGGCCACCAACCTGGCGGTCGAGGCGGTGAACGCCGAGGGCGGCGTCAACGGGTCGATGCTCGAGATCGAGACCGTGGACACCGCCGCTGAACCGGACCAGGCGGTGGTGGGCTACCAGGAGCTCGCCGACGAGGGCGTGTTCGCCGTCAGCGGGCCGCTGTCCTCGGGCGAGGCCGAGGTGCTGTTCCCGCAGGCGCCGGAGGTGATGGTCCCCATCATCACCGGCACCGCCAACAAGGAGGGGATCACCGATCCGGGTGAGGGGTGGGCGCTGCGCAACACCGCCACCAACACCGCCCTCTACACCGAGGCGATGCCGGCGTGGGCCTCCGAGTACGGCGTCAGGACCGCGGTGCTGGTGTACGACGAGCAGCAACCGGTGACCGTCGGCGGCCGCCGAGAACGCCATCCCAGCGGTGGCGGCCGAGGTCGGCGTCGAGATCGTCAACGCCGACGACCCGGTGACCTTCGTCACCGGCCAGGGCGACTTCGCCTCGACCGTGCAGCGGATCGGTGACCTCGAGGCCGACGGCCTCATCGTGATTTCGTTTCCGCAGGAGGCCGGCCTGCTGGCCCGGGAGATGGCCCGCCAGGGTGAGACCCGGCCGGTGCTCGGCCACCCGGCGCAGGGTGGTGCCACGTTCTTCGAGCAGGGTGGCACCGACATCAACGACTGGGTGCTGCCGTCGATCTTCAACCGGGCCAGCGAGGACCCGGAGACCCAGGCCTACGTCGCCGCCATGACCGAGGCCGATCCCGAGCCCCCGACCGTCGCCGGAAGCGGCGAACTACTACGACAACATCCTGATGCTCGCCGAGGTGATGCGCCAGGCGGGGATCGACGGCACCTGGGATCCCGCCGAGGCGCGGGCCGCCATCAGGGACGGGATGCTCGCCCTCTCCGGGTTCCAGGGCGTCGCCGGGGAGACGACGTTCCAGCCGAACGGTGACGCCGACAAGACGGTGTACGTCAACGTCGTCACCGGCGGCGAAGCTCGGTCCGTTGGGCGGTTGACCGTCCGGGGGTCGACCGCTCGAACCAGGCGGCGCACGGCCATGGTCATACGCCGTGCGCCGCCTGCCGGCCGGGGGGAGGGGCATGACCGAGATCGAGACGCTCCTCACGGGCTGCTCCTCGGGGCGAACTACGCCCTGCTCGGGCTGGGCTACACCCTGGTGTTCGGGGTGATGCGCCTCCTCACGCTGGCCCACGGCCAGGTGTTCATGGCGGCGGGGCTGGTGGCGCTGGTGCTGTCGACCTCGGGAACGCCGATCTGGCTGGCCGCCGCCTACGCCATCGTGGTGGGGCGCCCTCCTGTCGGCGCTCACCGACTACGTGAGCTTCCGTCCCACCGGGTACGACCCGACCGGTGGCGGCGGCGGTCTCCACCATCGGCTACGCACTGGTCATCGGGAACGCCATGCGTGCAGATCCGCGGGTCGGCGACGGCGAAGGCCGTCCCCGTTCAGTCGTCCCCGACGCCGACTTCGAGCTCGGGGGGCTCCTCGTCTCGGTCATCGACCTGGTCAGCCTGGTGGTGGCCGCCGTCGTGCTGGTCGCCACCCACCGCTTCGTGCGTCGCTCCCGGTGGGGAGCGGCGATGCGCGCCTTCGCCCGCGACCCGGAGATGGTGGGGCTGCTCGGCGTCCCGGTCCGGAGGCTGACGGTGATCACGCTGCTGATCGCCGGTGCCCTGGCCGGTCTCGCCTCGTTCCTGCTCGCCGTCCGGCAGCACCGGCGTCGACCCGCTGAGCGGGCTCGAACTCGGCCTCACCGGGCTGGCGGTGATGACCATCGGCGGCCTGGGCAGCCTCCACGGCGCCGTGGTCGCCGGCCTCGGCCTCGGCGTGGCCGAGGCAGTTCGCCGCCTACCACGGCTCAGCGGTTTCCAGGCCGCCCTCCCGTGGCTGCTGCCTCATCGCCGTCCTCCTGGTGCGTCCCGAGGGCCTGGGGCGGGGGGCGGCGGCGTGATCGACGTCCTCGCCAACGAGGCGGTTCCTGATGCTGCTGGCGATCAACATGGTCGCCGCCGTGGGGATGAACCTGGTCTACGTCACCGGGCAGCTCAACCTGGGCCAGGCCGGGTTCCTCGCCGTCGGGGCCTATACCGCTCGCCGTGGTCGACGCCACCTGGTCGTGGCCGCTGCCCCTGTCGCTGCTGGCCGGGGCGGTCGCCGCCGGGATCGTCGCCTTCCCGGTCGCCGTCGGCGCCAACCGGGTGCGGGGCATCTACCTGATCATGGGCACCCTCGCCGTCGGCGAGGTGATCCGGGTCTCGATCTCGAACATCGATGCCCTCGGTGGGCTCCAGGGTTATCCGGTGCACCTTCCGAGGGTATCGGTCGGCGCGGTGGTGGCGACGCTGGCGGTGGTGGTGGCGGCTGGCCACCCTGCTGATGGCCAGCCCGATCGGGCTGACCATGCGGTCGATCTTCGACGACGAGGACGCCGCCGCCGCCGCCGGGGTGGCCACCCGGCGGGTCAAGATCGCCTCCGTGGTGCTCAGCGCCGCCGTGGTCGGTGTCGCCGGCGGGCTGCTCGCCAAGTTCCAGACCTTCATCGCCCCCGACGACTTTCGGCATCCTGGTGTCGTTCGAGATCGCCCTCTACACGCTGATCGGGGGCACCCACAGCATGCTCGGGGCGCTTGCCGGCGCCTTCGCCGTCGCCTACCTGCTCGAGCTGCTCGCGTCGGTGGAGGACATCTGGTGGGTGCCGGCTGCGTTCTACTTCCTGGCGGCCTGGAGGTTCGTCGTCTACGGCGTCCTGGTGATGGTCCTCATGGCGGTCCTGCCCGAAGGGCTTGGTGAGCCGGCGGATGGCACTCCGGCTCACCGCCCCGGCCCGGGCGGTGGTGCGGAGGATCATGCTGCGCAACGACGTGCCGCCCGCCAGCGGACCGCGGTCGAGTCGGCGCCGGCGGGTGGGCGGCTGCTCGAGATCGACGGGGTGTCGCACCGCTTCGGCGGAGTCCAGGCGCTCGACGACGTCACCTTCTCGGTGAGACGCCGGGGAGATCCTCGCCCTCGTCGGCGCCAACGGGGCGGGCAAGTCGACGCTCATCGACGTGGTAGCCGGGCGCCACCGCTGCCAGCGGGGCTCGATCCGGCTCGGCGGCGAGGAGCTGACGGGGTTGCGTCCCGAGGCCCGGGTGCGGGCCGGGGTTGCCCGCACCTTCCAGTCGGTGCGCATGTTCGGCCACCTCACCGTCGAGGAGGTGGTCCGGCTGGGCCGGCGGGCCGCCGGGCAGCGACCGCCTCCCGGTGTCGACGAGGTTCTCGCCCTCGTCGCCCTGGAGGGGAGGCGAGAGGACCTGCCCGGCTCGCTGACCCTGGCCGAGCAACGGAGGCTCGAGGTGGGCAGAGCCTGGCGTCGGCACCGGCCATCGTCCTGCTCGACGAGCCGTCGGTGGGGATGAACCTCGAGGAGCGGACAGAGCTGGCCGACGCTGGTGCGGGCGATCCGCGATCGGGGTACCACCGTGCTGGTGGTCGACCACAACCTCGACCTGGTGCTGGGGGTGGCCGACCGGGTGGTGGTGCTCGACTTCGGCCGGGTGCTCGCCGTCGGACCGCCGGACCAGGTCTTCGACGACCCCCGGGTGCGGGCCGCCTACATCGGCCCCATCGTCCCGTCGACCGGCCTCGGCCAGACGGGGGCGGCGCCGTGACCGGGATGCTCACCGTCGAAGAGCTCCACGTCCGCTACGGCCGGGTGCGCGCCCTCAACGGGGTCGACCTGGCGGTGGAGCCGGGCCGGGTGCTGGCGGTGCTCGGCCGCAACGGAGCCGGCAAGTCGAGCCTGCTCGGCGCCGTCGCCGGGCTGGTCAGGCCGCACCGGGGCCGGGTGCGTCTGGGACGGGGTCGACATCACCCGGATGCCGGCGGACCGCAGGGCACGGAGCGGCATCGCCCTCGTCCCCGAGGGCCGGCGCATCTTCGAGAACGTCACCGTCAGGGAGAACCTGATGCTCGGCGGGTTCCTCCGCCCCGCCGCCGAGAGGGACGGCGCCCTCGAGCGGGTCCTGACGGTCTTCCCCGTCCTCGCCGAGCGCATCGACGCCGCCGGCGGGGAGCTCTCCGGAGGGCAGCAGCAGATGCTCGCCATCGGCCGTGCCCTCATGGGCGAGCCGAGGATCCTGCTCCTCGACGAGCCGTCGCTCGGGCTGGCCCCCCTGGCGGTCGAGGACGTCTATGCCCAGCTGCGCCGGCTCAAGGCGGCCGGCATCGCCATGGTCCTGGTCGAGCAGCAGGTGGGCAGGGCGCTCGACCTCGCCGACGACGCCGTGGTGCTCAACCTGGGCGAGGTCGTGCTCCATGCGGCGCCCGACCAGCTCCGCGACGACCCCCGACTGGTCGGCGCCTACCTGGGCACGACAACCCGCCGAACCTGAGGCTCTGACCTATCGGAGCGACATGCCAGGAACCTCAGGCTCGGGCAGAACGGGCGAGTCCCAGGCGTCAGTCTCGGGCGAGGACGCCGGCCACGGCGTTGCGGACCAGCGGCGCTCCGGTGAAGCCGATGAGGCGTTCGACGAGGTCGCCGTTGCGGAAGAGCAGGAGAGCGGGCAGCGTCTGCACCTGGTAGCGGTCGGCGACGATGACGTGCTCGCCGACATCGACGCTGCCGAGCTCCACCCGGCCGGCCAGCTCGGGGGCGAGGCGCTCCAGCACCCGTTGCTGCGGGACCGCACTGCGGACACCAGGCGGCGTGGAGGTCGACCAGCACCGTGTCGTGCCCGGCGATCACCCGGTCGAGCTCGTCGGGCGACCAGTCGGGTAGGGCCATCCGCGCCCCGCGATCAGCTGACGACCGCCGCCTCCTCGACGGCGGTCGAGGTCGTGGCGATGTGGAAGCGGATGGCGGACTCGGCTGCGTCCGGGTCGCCGCTCTCGATGCCGTCGACCACCGCGGTGTGCTCCTCGAGGATGTGGGGAAGCCGCTCGGGCACCACCAGGGCGGTGCTGCCGATCAGCCACATCGCCCCGCGGAGGATCGCCAGCATCTCCCGGGTCCGTTCCAACCCGGCGAGCGCCGGCATCATCAGGTGGAACTCCTCGTCGACAGCCAGGAAGGCGTTGGGATCATCGAGATGGGTGGCCTGGCGGGCGAGCACCGCCCGCAACGCGGTGACGTGGTCGGGGTCGCCGACCTCGGCGAGCCGCCGGACGACGAACGTCTCCAGCACCCGACGCAGCTCGAACACCTCCTGCTGCTCCACCGGTCCGAGCTCCCGGAGCCGGAATCCGCGCTGGCGGACGATCTCGACCAGCCCCTCCCGGGACAGCTCGATGAGCGACTCCCGAACCGGGGTGCGGGAGATCCCCAGCGACTCGGCCAGCTCGCCCTCGGAGTAGAGCTCGCCCCTGACGAGGTGGCGGTCCTGGATGGCTCGCCTGATGGCTGTGTACGCCTGCCGGGCGAGGGTGCCGGGGGGGTCGAGGGATCGGATGCCGATGGTCATGCGGTGACCGGATCGGGAGCGACGTTGACCAGTTCGCAGTAGTCGAGCACAGGGTCCTCCAGCGGGGCGGCCATGGCGCTGTGCATGGTGTTGTACATCTTCCAGAAGCCGACCACGAGGACGATCTCCATCACCTCCTGCGGCGTGTAGTGGGCGGCGAGCCGGGCTCGCAGGTCGTCGCTGACGCCCACCGGGTCCAGTGTCGCCTGGTGGACGAACTCGAAGGCCACCGCCTCCCGCTCGTCGGCGGCGTCCTCCAACCGGAGCACCTGCTCCATCCCGGCGCCGTCGTACTGCCAGCGCTTCTCGAGGATGTTGCCGATGTGGGCGGTGCAGTAGGTGCACTCGTTGTCGCGGCTGGCGACGAACGACAAGCGGTACTTGAAGTGCTCGGTCAACGAGCCGCGCTCGTCCCGCATCACCGCGTTGTTCAGCTTGAAGAGGTATTCCGCCGCCCACGGGGTGTGCAGGTACAGCCGCAGCGTGTGGGGGAGGAACCCCATCCGCGAGATGTAGTAGTGGAGGTCGGGCCGCACGTTGATGGGGACGTGCTCGAGGTTCTCGCCGACGTCCGGGTAGGGGATGAAGGCCTCGGCATCGCCGGCGGACACGACCTCTCGGGTGATCGGTTTCGGTGAATCCGGCTCGGTGGGCATCTCGACCTCCTTCCTGTGTGGTATGTAGCATACTACACAACGAGCAGTTGGTGCAGGTCGTTTTTCGCCAACCGGCTCGTTCGTCAGTCGGGTTTCGGCGGCGTGGCGATGCGTGGCTCGGTGACACCGGCGGCGGCTCGCCACTCGGGGTCGGTGGTGGCGCCGACCGCATTCACTGCGGCGAGTGACTGCTCCGTCGTCAAATCGTCGACGAGGCAGAATTCGTTGCCGAACGGGTCCTGCATGACCGCCCAGTCGATCAACGGTCGTTCGTCGCCGTGGGATCCAGGCCGCGGATAGAGGCTGGGTGGCTTCTTGACCCTCCCCCCGAGCGCCATGATCTCCTCGATCGCCCGGTCGACGCCGTGGCTCGGGGTGATGTCGATGTGCACCTGGTTGGGCTTCTCCGGGTCCGGTGCCTGGATATCCAATGGGGACGTGTCGACCCGTTGCAGGATGATCTCGTGCTTCCACGGGTCCCGGGTGCCCAGATAGCCGAGCCAGTCGTGCCACCCGGACTCGGAGCCGAGCACCTCGAGTCCGGTCACTGCGCCCCAGAACCGGTAGGCGAGTGGCAGGTCGGTCACGTTGATCACGACGCAACGAAGGGTTCCCAGGCCCATGTGCCGCCTCCTCTCCGTCCGGTCCGGGCTCGGCAGGTGCACTGATTGATCGGCAACATACCGCCGGTGGCCTGACGCGGTCGGATGTGCACCGCGACCCGACGCGGTCTCCGCTGCTGGAATGGCGCCATGCTGCGGTTCGGGATCTCCCGGATGCCCCCGGAGGGCATGGAGGACGGCGAGTGGCTCGACTCACTGGTCGAGCGGGGCCACGACGCCGTCGAGCTGCCGTTCGTGCACGGGTTCCCGTGGAACGAGAAGCGGTGCGCCCGGTTCGCCAAGGCTGCGGCCGACCGGGGGCTGGCGGTTTCCGTGCACGCCCCCTACTTCGCCGTGCTCACCGTCGACGAGGACGAGAAGCGGGTCAAGACCCTGGCGGCGTTGGAGCACACCCTCAAGCTCGGCCGGGCACTCGGGGCGCATTCGATCGTGGCCCACACCGGGTACGTGAAGGACCGCACCCCGGACCAGCTCCACGAGCTGGTCGACGAGGGCATCTCCCGGATCGAACCCAAGGTGCGCAATCTGGGCGTCGCCCTCGGCCTGGAGACGTCGGGCAGTGACCGGGCCTTCGGGTCGCTCGGTGACATCGCCCTCATCGCCGGCCGTTTCAGCTTCGTCCGGCCGGTCATCGATTGGGCGCACGTCCACGCCAAGTCGGGCGGGGCGCTCACCACCAAGGAGGCGTTCGCCTCGGTGATCACCTTCCTGCGCAGCGAGTTCCCCGGGTGGGCGCTCGACCCGCTGCACACCCAGTTCACCGACAACGAGTTCGGGGCCAGCGGCGAGATCCGACACGTCCCCTACGGCTCCGGTTCGCTGCGCTCGGCGCCGCTGGCAGAGGCGGCCGTCGACGCCGGGCTGTCGATGATCGTCATCTCGGAGGCCCGCGAGGAGTCGAGCCACGACGCCATCCTCGCCGACCTCCGGCTCGGCGAGAGCCAGGGCCGCCACCGGCCCGCCGGGTCGGGCCGGCCGGTGGCCGGCGCCGGGATCGCCTTCCCCGACCCGGTGGAGATCGCCCAGGACGGCGAGGCATGGGTGACGTCCGGCCTCGACCGGGTCGTCCGTATCACCAACCCGGACAAGGTGTTCTTCCCCGACGACGGCTACACGAAGGGCGACCTCATCCAGTTCTACGCATCGATCGCACCGGTGCTGCTTCCCCACCTCGCCCGCAGGGCGCTGTCGATGTCGCGCTACCCCGACGGGATCGGCGGTGGCATGTTCTACGAGAAGCAGGCTCCGGTGCACACCCCGGAGTGGATCGTCACCGCCCCGATCCACTCCACCCAGCGGGGTGAACCGATCGACTTCGTCACCGCCACCGACGCCTCATCGTTGGTGTGGCTGGCCAACATGGCCTGCATCGAGATGCACCCGTGGTTGAGCCGCACCGGGCACCACGGGAACCCCGACTTCGCCGTGTTCGACTTCGACCCCATGGAGGGCGCCACCTGGGACCAGGTGGTCCACGTCACCAAGCTGGTCAACGTGCTCCTGGAGCGGCTCGGGCTGGCCGGCTATCTGAAGACCTCGGGGGCCACCGGCATCCACCTGTACGTCCCCCTGGAGCCCGAGTACACCTATCGGAGGGTGCGCCGGTTCGTGGAGACGCTGGGTCGGATGGTCGCCGGCGCCGATCCGGAGAACGCCACGATGGAGTGGGACATCCCCCGCCGCGGGCCCCGGGTGTTCATCGACCACAACCAGAACGTCGCCGGCAAGACCATCGCCTCGGTGTACTCGGTGCGGCCCCGATCCGGGGCGCCGGTGTCGACCCCGATCCTCTGGGACGAACTCGACGGCTTCCGCCCCGAGATGTCGACCATGGCGACGGTGTGGGAGCGGCTGCGCCGCTACGGGGACCTGTTCGCCCCGGTGCTCGCCGGCGGTCAGCGCCTGGAACCGGCCGAGCAGGCCCTGGGGCTGCCCCCGCTCGAGGACGACGAGGAGGCGGTTGGCTGATCTCTACCGCCGAGCCGGCCACCGGCGCCCCCGGAGCCCCGGTCGCCGCGGTGATTTCTCAGAAGTCGTGGCCCCACGGGCCGACGCCGTAGATCCGGTCGACGGTGACCCTGATCACGAAACCGGGAGGAACCTCCCGCATCGGGAACTCCTGGCCGGGACCGATGTAGAACTCGGCGAGGTGGTCCATCCACTCGAGCGCTCCACCTTCCGAGACCTCGGCGCGCCCGGAGATCACGGCATACGGATGGAGGCCGGGCCCGGGGTTCTCATGCGCCTGGAAGGAGATCACCAGGCGCGGGTCGCGGCGGATGCTCTCCAGCTTGTGCTGGTCGGGGAAGGTGGCGAGCACCAGGTCGTCCCCGTCGAAGCCCGCCCACATCATCGTGACATGGGGAGTCCCGTCCGCGTCGAGGGTGACCATGTGGCCGAGGGGACCTGTGGCGAGCAGGTCGCGAACCGATTCGGGTATCTCCATCCCGGGGCGAGGCTACCTCGCTGCGAGCAGGCCCGTGCCGGCGGTGGTGCCTGTGATGACCACTGTTCGGCGCGCGCCATACTCGGTGCGGAGCGGCTCGGAGCGGAGGTGAAGGCGACATGACCAACGAGATCGCCTTCATCGGAGGCGCTGTGTACCCGGTGGAGCCGGGGAGCCCGGTCGCCGAGGCGCTGCTGGTGAAGGGCGACCGGGTGGCGGCGGTGGGGAGCGAGGGCGAAGTTCGGGCGGCGGCCTCGTCCCGCGCCGAAGTGGTCGACCTCGGCGGCCGGTCGGTCCTCCCCGGGTTCCAGGACGCCCACGTCCACCCGTTCCTCGCCGGGCCTGCCATGAACCAGTGCGACCTGCTGCACCTCGCCGGGGTCGACGAATACCTGGCTGCTGTCGAGGCCTACGCCGCAGCCAACCGCGACCTGCCATGGATCGTGGGCAGCGGGTGGGCGATCTCTGCCTTCCCCGGGGGCATCGCCACCGCCGCAGCTCTGGACGCCGTGGTGCCGGACCGCCCGGTGTTCCTTTCGAACCGCGACGGCCATGCCGGCTGGGTCAACAGCGTGGCCATGGACCGGGCCGGCATCGACCGCCACACCCCGGACCCGCCCGACGGCCGCATCGAGCGCGACGACGCGGGCAATGCGGTGGGC
Source organism: uncultured Acidimicrobiia bacterium (assembly GCA_963834375.1). GTDB lineage: Bacteria > Actinomycetota > Acidimicrobiia > Spongiisociales > UBA5794 > JACDBE01. The sequence goes on from CAWIBM010000001.1 coordinate 353,760, forward strand.
ACCCTGCAGGAGGGCGCCGCCGACCTCGTCGAGCGATTGGTGCCACCGCTCACCGCCGCCGAGATCGAGGAGGGGATCCTGGCGGCACAGCGCTACCTCCTCTCCCTGGGCATCACGTCCTGGCAGGACGCCTGGCTGGAGCGTCCCGGCGACGCCGCCTACCGGGCGCTCGCCGGGCGAGGCGAGCTCGAGGCTCGGGTGGTCGGTTGCCTGTGGTGGGACCGGCACCGCGGTCTCGACCAGCTCGACGAGCTGATCGCCTGGCGGGATCTCGGCCCGGTGGGGCGGTACCGACCCACGACGGTGAAGATGATGCTCGACGGCGTGTGCGAGAACTTCACCGCCCGCATGCTCGAGCCCTACCTCGAAGCCACCGGCGCCGCCACCGACAACCTCGGGCTGCTGTTCGTCGACCCCGAGGTGGTGGTGGCCGCGGTGCCCCGGCTCGACGCCGCCGGGTTCCAGGTCCACTTCCACGCCCTCGGCGACGGGGCGGTGCGGCTCGGGCTCGATGCGGTCGAGGCGGCGGTGGAGGCCAACGGCCCCGGCGACCGGCGCCACCACCTCGCCCATCTGCAGCTGGTCCATCCCGACGACCGCTCCCGCTTCGCCCGGTTGGGTGCGGTGGCCAACGCCCAGCCGCTGTGGGCGCACCACGACGGGTACCAGGACGATCTCACCATCCCCTTCATCGGCGACGAGCGTGCCGCCCTCCAGTACCCGTGGCGGAGCCTGCTCGACGCCGGCGCTCGGCTGGCGCTCGGCTCGGACTGGGATGTCTCCACGCCAGACCCGTTCGAGATCCTCCACGTCGCCGTCGAGCGCATCCATCCCGCCGCGGTCGACCGGGCGTTCTTCCCCGACGAGCGGATCACCCTGGCCGAAGCGGTCGAGGCGTACACCCTCGGATCCGCCTATGTGAACCACCGGGAGCACGACACCGGGTCGCTGGCTCCGGGGAAGCTCGCCGACCTGGTGGTGGTCGACCGCGACATCTTCGCCGACGGCCCGTACGGCGCCGAGGTCGACCTGACGATGATCGGCGGCGAGGTCGTCCACGAGAGGGTGCCGGCGTGATCCCGGCGGAGCTGGCCGACCGCTCCGAGTGCCGGGTGGTCACCACCGGCCGCCGCACCGGCCGGCCGCACACCATCACCATCTGGTTCGCCCACCACGAAGGCACGGTCTACCTGTTGTCCGGTGGCGGTCGCCGTTCCGACTGGGTGCGCAACCTCCTCGCCGACCCGGCGGTCACCGTCGGGTTCTCCCGGCGGCAGTTCCCGGGCAGGGCCCGTCTCGTCGACGACTCCGCCGAAGACCGCCTGGCCCGTGACCTGGTCCACGACAAGTACGTCGCCCGCTATCGGGGCGATCTGAGCAGGTGGCGGGAGGAGTCGCTGCCGGTCGCCATCGACGTCGACCAGGACGGCTGACCGCCGCGGAACAAGCCGGCGACGCGGTCGGTTGCTTGCCGGATGGACCCAGCCACCAAGGATGCCCTCGACCGGGGCGGCATCGTCGACATCACCACCACCGGGCGGACGACCGGCTTGCCGCGACGGATCGAGATCTACCTGCACCAGCTCGACGGGGTGTACTACCTCACCGGCAGGCCGGGGTTCAAGCGCGACTGGGTGGCCAACATCGTCGCCCACCCGGAGTTCACCGTCCACCTCAAGCGTGACGTGGTCGCCGACGTGGCCGTGGTCGGCGAGCTCGAGCCCGACGACACCGAACGGGGCCGCATCCTGTTCCGGGCCCTCACCGAGAACTGGGGCAGGGATCCGGACGAGACCAGGGCCGACCTCGACCGCTGGATCCATCAGGCGCCGTTCATCCGGCTGCGCCCCGCCGACGCCTGATTCCGACGCCACCACACCAACTTTGAGCACTTTTCATCGCCATTCGAGGTAAACCGCTCAAAGTCCGCGCTGCTGGGCCGATCGCAAGTCCTACAGGATCTGGCTGAGGAACAGCTTGGTCCGGGCTTCGACCGGGTTGGTGAAGAAGTGCTCGGGCGTGCCCACTTCGACGATCTCGCCCTCGGCCATGAACACCACCCGGTCGGCGACCTCTCGGGCGAAGCCCATCTCGTGGGTCACCACGATCATCGTCATGCCACCGCGAGCCAGGTCCTTCATGACGTCGAGCACCTCGCCGATCATCTCCGGGTCGAGCGCCGACGTCGGCTCGTCGAACAGCATCACCTTGGGCCGCATCGCCAAGGACCGGGCGATTGCCACCCGCTGCTGCTGACCGCCGGACAGCTGGCCGGGGTACTTCCTGGCCTGTTCGGGGATCTGCACCCGCTCCAGCAGCTCCATGGCGAGCCGCTCCGCCTCGGCCTTGGGCATGTGGCGCACCTGCCGGGGGGCGAGGGTCACGTTGTCGATGACCGAGAGGTGGGGGAACAGGTTGAACTGCTGGAACACCATCCCCGTCTCGCGGCGGACCTCCTGGATGTTCCGGATGTCCCTCGTCAGCTCGATGCCGTCGACCACGATCCGCCCGGCGTCGTGCTCCTCGAGGCGGTTGATGCACCGGATCATGGTGGACTTGCCCGAGCCGGACGGGCCGATCACCACCACCACCTCTTGCAGCCCCACCTTGAGGTTGATGTCCTTCAGCGCCTGGAAGGTGCCGAAGAACTTGTCGACGTGCTCCAGCTCGATGACCGCGTCGCCCACCTGGGTGGCGTCGGCAAAGACCCGGTCGTCCTGGTCCGTCATCGGGTACCCACCCCCAGCTTGCGCTCCAGACGCTGGCTCTCCCGGGACATGGTGAACGACCCGACCCAGAACAGGAAGGCGGTGAAGGTGAGCGTCTCGATGATCAGCCCCTGGCCGCGGAAGTCGGGTTGCTGGGTGATCGCCTCGGAAACCGCCAGCATCTCGAGGATACCGAGCCCGAGCCCGGCCAGCGTGGTGTCCTTGAACAGCGAGATGAACTGGCCGATCTGAGCCGGGATCACGTTGCGCAGCGCCTGGGGGAGCACGATCCGGGACAGCTGGGTGACCGGGGACAGCCCGAGCGACCGGGCCGCCTCCACCTGGCCACGTGGGATCGACTGGAGCCCGCCGCGGACGATCTCGGCGAGATAGGCGGCGGTGAACAGCGTGAACACCACGATGGCCCGCACCGGGTCGCTCGGGGCGAGACCCGGGGGCAGGAAGAACTCCAACGACACGTTGGCCAGCAGGAGGAGCACGAACAGGGGGGAGCCGCGGACGAACTCGATGTAACTAGTGGCCATGGCGCGCAGCACCGGGAGGCGGGAGCGTCGTCCGAGGGCGAGGAGCACTCCCAGCGGGAAGCTGAGCAGGATGCCCGCCATGGCCGAGGTGACGTTGAAGTAGAAGCCCTCCCACCGGGCGAGCGGCACGGCATCGGCGAGGTAGAGGTACAAGACGAACGGTACGGCGACCAGGGCCAGCACCCCGAGCACGTTGACCGGTCGGGGGAACCGGCGCCCGCCGACCACGCCGCCGATCAACCGGCCGACCACCGCCCCGACGACGATCCCGACCGACATCAGCCACGGCCCGGCGGTGGTGGTGAGGGCGAGCAGCAACAGGACCGTGGCCAGCAGGATCCCGAACCGCCTGACCAGGTCACCGATGCGGGCGCCCACCGGCATGCTCCGCACCGTGGTGCCGCGACGGAGCTGGCGGGCGTGCACCAACCCGGCGATCAGCCCCCCGGTCGTGGCGGCCACCACGAGGGCAACCGCGATCCGGGGCAGGTGGATCACGTCCCAGTTGCCCACCATCAGCAGCTTGAGGTTCACCTCGATGATCTCCCACCGGGCGCTGACGAACACGAACCACGCCAGCCGGTAGACGACGTAGACGCCCAGGGCACCGAACAGCAAGGTGACCACTGTGTCTCGCCTCGTGTGGAACAGGTTCTGCCTGGCCCAGATCACGGCGGGGTGCGGGGTGCGGGCGGGGGCGACCGTGGTCATCGTTCCACCAGCTCGAAACGACGGTTGGCGATGTTGACCAGCATCGAGGTGAGCAGCGACAGCCCCACGTAGATGGCCAGGGTGAGGGTGAAGGCGGGAACCGCCGGCGAGCCGTTCCCCACGCTGACCCGGGTGACGTTGGTGAGCTCGAAGTAGGCGAAGCCGGCGCCCAGCGACGAGTTCTTGATCAGGTTGAGGTACTGGTTGCCCAGCGGAGGTATGGCGATCCGCATCGCCTGGGGCAGCACCACGTTCCACATCCGCTGGAACGGGCTGAGGGCCAGCGCCTGCGCCGCCTCGTCCTGCCCACGGGGAACCGCCTGGATGGAGCCGCGCACGATCTCGGCGATGTGGCTGGCGGTGTAGACGACCAGGGCGATGAGCAGGGCGAAGTAGGAGGGATCGACCCGGATCCCGCCGGTGATCTGACGCCCGGTGACCTCGGGGGTCGTGAGCGAGAAGCCCAGGGCGAACCAGCCGATCACCACCACCGCCACGAAGAAGCCGCCGCCGAGCAGACCCGCATGTGACGGTGTGCCGGTGCGCTCCGATACCGCCGTCCGCCACCGGGCGATCAGCCACCATCCGGTCAGCCCGACCAGAGCGAGCAGGGCCAGCTGGTAGCCCGACCCATCCTGGTACCAGGGCACGCCGATGCCCCGGTTGGACAGCACCATCACGCCGGCCGGCACCCAGGCGGCCTGGATGGTGGGGAGCGCCTGGAGCACGACGCCGAGGAACACGAAGGTGAGCAGGATCAGGAGGGGCACGTTGCGGATGACCTCGACGTAGACGGTGGAGAGGCGACGCACCACCCAGTTGGTCGAGAGCCGGGCGATGCCGATCAGGGTGCCGAGGACAGTGGCGAGGACGATGCCGACCACCGAGACCCGCAGCGTGTTCACGAAGCCCTCGAAGTAGACGTCGCGCACGGGTTGGCGCTGGTTGAAGTCGTTGCCCGGGATCTCGAAGTTGGCCGGGTTGTCGAGGAAACCGAAGTCGGTGGGGATGCCGCTCGATGCCACGTTCTCCCGGTAGTTGCCCCACAGCCAGAGGAGGACGGCGGCGACGAGGGCGAACACCACCAGCTGGAACGCCCACGACAGGACTTTGACGTTCCGCCACAGGGGTGGCCGAGCGGGCGACCCCGCCGAGGTGGTCACCGGGTGGGGGTCACGCGGGGCGGAGGCTCCCGCCCCGCGTGACGGTCGTGCTCGTGGCGGTTTCCCGTCTTACCGGTAGGGCGGGGCGTAGAGCAGGCCGCCGTCGATCCACAGGGCGTTGATTCCCCGCTCCAGCCCCAACGGGGCCAGGTTCCGCTCGAAGATCTCCCCGTAGTTGCCCACCTGGCTGATCACCTGATAGGCGAAGTCCGGAGGCAGCCCGAGACCCGGGTCGAGCACCGCCAGGCCCTCCTCGGACTCCACCTCGGCCCCGAGGAAGAGGCGGATGTTCGGGTCGTCGGACTCGAGCATCTGGTCCACGTTCTCGGAGGTGATGCCGAACTCCTCGGCGAGGATGGTGGACATGACCGCCCAGTTGACCGCCTGCGCCCACTGCGAGTCGCCGTCGCGCACCGCCGGGCCCAGCGGCTCCTTGGAGAAGGTGGCCGGGGTGCCGTCCTCGCCGGCGATGATGGTCAACGCCTCCGGGCCGTCCGGATAGGCCGAGCGCAGCCCGATGAGCTGGGACACGTCCGAGCTCCACCCGTCACACTGGCCGGCGATGAACGCCTCCTGGATGAGGGCCGTGTCGTCGAAGGGGCGGACCTCCCAGTCGACCCCGAGCCGGGCCGCCTCGGCGGCGGCGTTGCCCTCGGTGGTGGTGCCGGTGGCGACACAGACGATGACCCCGTCCATGTCCTCCAGCGAGGCGAACTCACTGTCGGCGGCGACCATCATCCCCTGGCCGTCGAAGTAGGTGGTGGCGAGGAAGTCCGCTCCCTCCGTGCCGTCACGCTGCGCCGTCCACGTGGTGTTGCGCACCAGCACGTCGATCTGGCCGGACTGAAGGGCGGTGAACCGGTCGGCGGTCTCCAGGTCGATGTGCTCGACCTTGGTGGCGTCGCCGAGCACGGCGGCGGCGATGGCCCGGCAGAAGTCGGAGTCGAACCCCTCGTGCTCTCCTTCCGGGGTGAGCACGGCAAAGCCGGGCAGGGCATCGCGGGTGCCACAGCGCACCACGTCGTTGGCGATCACGGTGTCGAGCACCGACTCGCCGGCGGCGGGCGCTTCACCGTCGGGGGCGGCTGTGGTGGCGCCGGCGGCGTCGACGGCGGTGGTGCCGCTGGCGGCGGTGGTGGCGCTGGCAGCGTCCGCGGCTGTGGTGTCGACGGCGTCGTCGTCGTCGCCGGTACAAGCGGCCACGGCGAGTACGAGGACCAGGAGCAGAGCCGGTGTTCGGTAGATGGACGGTCTCATGGTGGGGGGCCTCCTCTCGCGCCGATGTGGCGCGCATACCTATGGGTCGAACCTAGCCATCGGCGGCCGGTGCTTTCAACCAGTCGGGTCAGACCCTCGGCCCGGGACGTGCTCGCCGGCGGTCACCGGAATGGTGGCGGCGAGGGCGGCGAAGTCGAAGTCGGGCCGGAGCGCCCAGCGGAAGGCGAGACCGTTCAGCGCGCCCAACAGGACCTCGGCTCGGGCCCGCGCCGCTTCGTCCGGCTCGGTGTCGTGGGACATGGCGGCGGCGAAACGTCGTACCCGCTGCTCGTGGTGGCGCAGGAAGCGGGCGGCCATCGAGCTGTCGGTGAGCCCGCCGTGGACCGCGATCTGCAGGTAGATGCGGGCGACCGTGGGCTGCTCGGTGACGAACCGCACGTAGGCGCCGACCAGCTCGGCCACCGTGTCCGGTCCCTCACCCTCGGGATGGGGGTCGACGGCGGTGATCGCCTCGCGCACCACCCGCAGCACCGCTTCGTCTTTCGAGTCGAACAGGTTGTAGAAGCTCCCGGACTTGATCCCTGCCCGGTCGCAGATCGCCTTGAGGGTGGTGCCTTCCAGCCCGAACTCGGCCAGCAACTCACCGGTGGCGGCGATGATGCGCGCCTCGGTGCGCAGCCCCGGTTGGTATCTGGCCATCCGCCGTCCTTTCCCGACGACGCACCGTAAATGCGCCGGCCGACCCATGGGTGAAGTTTGATCGTTCGCTCAAAATGCGGTGGTACGATCGGTGGGGACCGGAGCAGGGGGATCGGCGACATGGGCCACTACAAGAGCAACCTCAGGGACATCACCTTCAACCTGTTCGAGGTCAACGACCTCGCCGAGATGCTCGGCAGCGACCCGTGGGAGGACTTCGACCCGGAGACGGTGCGTCATCTCCTCGGTGAGCTCGAGCGACTCGCCTCCGAGGACATGGCGGCCAGCTTCGTCGAGGCCGACCGCGACGCCCCTCACCTGGTCGACGGCTCGGTGACCCTGCCCGCAGGCCTCAAGCGATCGCTCGACGCCTTCTACGACGGCGGCTGGGACCAGCTGGCGGTCCCCAAGGAGCTGGGCGGGCTGGGCGCCCCCAGCCAGGTGCGCTGGGCCGGTCAGGAGATGCTGGTGGGGGCCAACCCGGCCGCCTTCTTCTACATCACCGGGGCGCTGATGGCGGTCGTCATCGGCCGGTTGGGCACCCCCGAGCAGGTCGAGCGGTGGGCCCGGCCCATGCTGGAGCGCCGCTGGGGAGGCACCATGGTGCTCACCGAGCCCGATGCCGGATCGGACGTCGGCGCCGGCGCCACCCGGGCGGTCGCCGTCGACGAGGCCGCCGGGGTGTACCACCTCGAGGGGGTCAAGCGTTTCATCACCTCCGGGGCCAGTGACTACCACGAGAACATCGTCCACCTGGTCCTGGCGCGACGGGAGGGCGGCGAGCCGGGGACCAAGGGCCTGTCGATGTTCATCGTCCCCGACTTCCTGGTTGACGACGACGGCCGCCTCGCCGAGCGCAACGGGATCGCCGTCACCCACGTCGAGGACAAGATGGGCATCCGCTCCTCGACGACCTGCGAGCTGACCCTCGGTGCCGACCGCCCCTGCGTCGGCTACCTGGTGGGAGGCGCCCACGACGGGATCCGGCAGATGTTCCACGTCATCGAGGACGCCAGGATGCTGATCGGCGCCAAGTCGATGTCGACCCTCTCCACCGGCTACCTGAACGCGCTGGAGTACGCCAAGGTGCGAGTCCAGTCCGCCGACCTCACCCGGAGCACCGACAAGACGGCGCCCCGGGTCGAGATCATCCGTCATCCCGACGTCCGACGCATGCTGATGGAGCAGAAGGCGCACGCCGAGGGGATGCGGGCGCTGCTGTTCCACACAGCCTGGGCCATCGACCGGGCCACCCTCGACCCGGGGGACGACCACTGGGAACGGCTGGTCGACCTCCTGCTGCCGCTGCTCAAGGGCTACTCGTCGGAGAAGGCGTACACGTTGCTCGGCCAGGCGCTCCAGGTGTTCGGTGGATCGGGTTACACCCGGGACTACCCGATGGAGCAGTACATCCGCGACGTCAAGATCGACTCGTTGTACGAAGGCACCACAGGGATCCAGGCGCTCGACCTGTTCTTCCGCAAGATCGTCCGGGACCAGGGTCGCACCCTGGCGAGGCTGGGCGAGGAGATCCTGGAGATGGTGAAGGGCGGGGATGCCGACTTGGAGACCGAGCGGGAACTGCTCGGGCGCGCCCTCGACGACGTCCAGCAGCACGTCGGGGTCATGGTGGGCCACGCCATGGCCTCCACCGGCGAGCCCACCGAGATCTACCGGACCGGGCTCCACGCCAATGCGTTGCTGGAGAGCCTGGCCGAGTTGGTCATCGGCTGGCTGCTGCTCCGCCACGCCGAGGTGGCGCTGGCGGCGCTCCCGGCCGCCACCGGCGTCGACACCGACTTCTACGAGGGCAAGGTCGCTTCGGCCCGCTGGTTCGCCGGCAACGTCCTCCCCAAGGCGGCGCTGCGTCGCCGGGCCGCCGAGGTCGAGGACGGGTCGCTGATGACCATGGCGGACGCCGCCTTCTGATCGACGTCAGACGGGGCCGATGCCGGACTCAGGGCGTCCGCAATGAGGTCTACGGTGGGAGGCATGACCACAGCCACTGCCCACGAAATCCCTCCTTCGAGGCGGGGATGGTGCCGTGAAGATCAACGACCAGGTGGTGGTGTTCGACGCCGCCGACCTGACCACCGAGAGCAGCTTCTGGGCCGGGTTGCTCGGGGGCACGGTCGATGCCGAGGACGACTGGCACATGGTGTTCGTGGACGGGAGGCCGCGGGTCGGGGTCCAGCTGGCGCCCGACCATGTCCCGCCCGACTGGCCGCACGGGAACCCGCAGCAGATCCACCTGGATCTCTGGGTCGACGACATCGACGCCGCCCACGAGGAAGTCATGTCACTGGGAGCGAAGCTGCTCCAGGCGGCGGCCGAGACCGAGTCCCCGGACACCTTCCAGGTCTACGCAGATCCGGCCGGCCACCCGTTCTGCCTCTGCTGGGTCAAGGACGCCTGACGGCAGGGTCGTCGTCACCCTCGAGCTGGCGGGCGAGGTCGTGGAGGTCCGGGCCGCCCCAGTGCTCGGCGATAAGGCCGCCCTCGACACGGATGATGTCCATGATGGCGACGGCGACGGTCCGGCCGGTCGCCGGGACGCCGAGGAACTCGCCGCGGTGGGTCCCCCGCAGCGTCCCCCGGAACGCCACCCGGTCCCCCTCGGCGACCACGTCGTCGATGGTCAACGTCATGTCGGGGAACGCGGCCCGAAGGGCGACCAGACGCTGCACCTGCGCATCGACGCCCAGGGGCTCGGACGATCCCGACGTGTGGCGGCGGTAGCCGGGTCCGGCGAAGATGCGCACCGCTTCGGGGTCGGCGGCGTCCCACACCTCTGCGACGTACCGCGCCAGCATCCGCCGGTTCTCCGCCTCCGACACTCGCACCTCGTGATCAGACGGCGTCGAGCCTATATCGACGGGTTGCCTCGGGCGAGGTGACGGCCCGCTGTGGGGCTGGGGCCCCACTGCGGGAGGGAGCCGTGCGCAGCACGGCGGGAATGACGTGACGGCCCGCAGTGGGGTTGGGGCCCCACTTGCGGGAGGAGCCGTGCGCAGCACGGCGGGAATGACGAGGCATAGTGTGCCCGGTGATGGTGAGGAGCACCGTGCGCTGGTGGCTGCTGGTGGGAGTGGTGATCGCCGTCGCCGTCGCCTGCGGTGGCGAGGACGACGAGGGCGTTGCCCACATCGCCATGCTGGACAACGTCTACGGGCGGGACCTGACCCGCATCGACGTCGGGGGGACCGTCGAGTTCACCAACGACGGTCGGGCCCCGCACAACGCCGTCGCCGCCGACGGGTCGTGGTCCACCGAAGAGGCGTTCGGGGCGCTCGCCATGGAGAACGGCGACTCGGTGCGGCTGACCTACGACACCGCCGGCACCTACGAGTACTTCTGCACGTTCCACTCCACCGACGGGGAGGGCATGGTGGCCACCCTGGTGGTAGGCGACATGGACCAGGCCTATGCCCCGGTCGACGGAGAGCCGCCCGCTCCGCCACCGGAGGAGTGGACCGGTACCACCAGGCACGTCCCGGCCGACTACCCGACGATCTCTGATGCCGTCGATGCCGCCGACCCCGGCGACCTGGTCCTCATCGAGCCGGGCATCTACCCCGAGCAGGTCGATGTCACCACGCCCGGCCTGGTCATCCGGGGCACCGACCGCAACGAGGTGATCATCGACGGCGGGTTCGAGCGGGCCAATGGGATCAACGTGATCGGCGCCGACGGGGTGGCGGTGGAGAACCTGACGGTGCGCAACACCACGGGGAACGGGGTCTTCTGGTCGTCGGTCGAGGGATACCGGGCCTCGTACGTCACCAGCATCCACGCCGACGTGTACGGCATCTACGCCTTCGACTCGATCGACGGGCTCTTCGAGCACTCGTACGCCTCGGGGTCCTGGGACTCGGGCTTCTACATCGGCCAGTGCGATCCGTGCCGGGCGGTGATCACCGATGTCGTGTCCGAATGGAACGGCCTCGGCTACTCGGGCACCAACGCCTCCGGTGACCTGTGGTTGGTCGACTCCGTGTGGCGCAACAACATCGCCGGGATCGTCCCCAACACCCTCGACTCCGAGCTCCTGCCGCCGGTCGAGCGCCTCACCATCGCCGGGAACCTGGTGCACGACCACGGGTGTCGACGGGGCCCCCGGCCGCAACGCCGCCTGGTCGGCCTACGGCAACGGCATCCTGATCGCCGGTGGCAACGAGATCACGGTCACCAAGAACCGGGTGGTGAACAGCGCCACCAACGGCATCGCCATCTTCCCCCAACTCGACGAGAACTTCTGGCTGAGCTCGGACAACGTGGTGTCGACCAATGTCATCGAGCGGTCCGGGGCGGCCGACATCGCCCTCGCCGGGCCGGCCGGGTCGGGCAATTGCTTCACCGGCAACACCTCAGGAGGGGGCGACGTGGTGACCGCCCCGGTCGGGCTGGAGACGTTCCAGAGCTGCGACGGCCTCCGGCTCCCCAACCGGTGGGCGCTCGGGTCGACCACCGAGAGCCTGGGCCGGCTCGCCGACGGCAGCACGGGCGGGCTCCCCGACGTCGACCACGGCGAGGCTCCCGAGACCGGTCCCCAACCGCAGATGCCGGGTGGCGCCGACGCCCCCGTGCATCCGGCCGTCGCCGTCTACGAGGCGGCCATGCCCGATCTCGACGACATCTCCGTCCCTGAACTCGGCGGCGGCATCGCCGTCTCCGCAACGAAAGGACCCAGCGTGTTCGGTGTCCAACTGGCGACCACGGCGTGGTCGGTCTTCTTCGGGCTGTGGGCCTACGTCCTGCCCTTCATGCTGTTCGCCGCCCTGCTCGCCCTGGCGGTGGTGGACATCCTGCAACGGTGGCGGGACGACGACATCTCCACCGGCGGTTCGATCGCCTGGGTGCTCGTCGTCGCTGCTGATCCCGTTCGTCGGGGTGATCGCCTACTTCGTGGTGGGCCGGTCGCGGGTCCCGGTCTGGCTCAGGATGGTGGTCATCGTCGGCGGGATCGGCTCGTACCTGGCGTTGCTGGCAGCCGGGGCGTTGGTCGGAGGCATCGTGTGACCACCGACGAGACGATCCCGACCGAGGGCGAGATGATCGCCCTCAACCGCGCCATGTGGGACGAGCGGGTCCCCATCCATGTCGACAGCGAGTTCTACGACGTCGCCGGCTTCAAGGCGGGTCGGGTGGGGGTGGAGGCGTTCGAGATCGAGGAGGTCGGTGACGTCACCGGGCTGCGACCTGGTGCACCTGCAATGCCACTTCGGGGTCGACACCCTGGAGTGGGCGAGGCGGGGCGCCCGGGTGGCCGGGCTCGACTTCTCCGAGCCGGCGGTGGCGGCCGCCCGCCGGCTCGCCGCCGACATGGGGATCGACGCCGAGTTCGTCACCGCCGACGTCTACGACGCCGTCACCGCTCTTCGGCGGCCGCACCTTCGACGTCGTCTACACGGGGCTGGGTGCGCTGATCTGGCTGCCCGATCTGCGTGCGATGGGCGCGGGTGGTCGGCGACCTGCTCCGGCCCGGGGGCTTCCTCTACCTCAGCGAGTTCCACCCGTTCGCCGACATCCTCGGCGACGACGACCTCACCGTCGAGCACTCCTACTTCGCAAGGACCCGATCGATTGGAACGAGCCCGGCACGTACGCCGACCTCGACGCCGCCGACCGTGCACAACGTCACCTACGAGTGGATGCACCCGCTCTGGCCGACGTGGTGACCGTCCTGCTCGACCGGGGGCTGGTGCTGGAGATGCTCCACGAGCACGACCACACCCTGTTCCCGCGCTGGGACTTCCTCAGAGCGCTCCCCGACGGCTCCTACCGGCTGCCCGACGGCATGCCGGTGCCCCCGCTGATGTACTCGCTGCGAGCCCGTCGCCCGACGTGAGCCAGCACTTGGCCAGACCCGGTCACTGACGGCCCGGCCATCCGGCGTTCCGGCTCCCCTGGAGCGGGGCGGAAGCGGTTGGACCGGGCCGTCCCTCCGACGTGGCACGGAGGGGCGGCACCCGGTTCTTCTGGACAGCTCAGTTAGGAAGCGGTGCTGTCCTCGGTGATCGTTCGGGGCGACGTCCGGTGGCGGCGACGCGCGCCCCGGACCACGAGCACCGGCACCCACGACCGCTCGATGACCGCCTCGCGCAGTGCCGGGAGGACGCCTTCGAGCGCGCCCGGCGGGGCGACGACCATCAGAGAGGTCCCACCGACGGCTTCGAGGGCGTCGGCGACGGTCGGCTCGGCGAGGATCCGTTCGTCGACATCCACGCCCAGGGGTGGGATGTCGACCGGCACTGGCGAGATGACGACCAGCCGTTCCCCGGTGCCGCGGGCGATGGCGGCGGCCATGCGGAGCGGGGCGCTGTCGGGCCCCACTCCGCGGTACCACACCCCGACCGGGCCGGTCACCGCGTAGTGCGGACGCATCCATGCCCACCAGCACGGCGACGTCGCACGGTGCGTCGCGGAGCAGGTCACCGGCTACGCCGCCGAGGGGGCGGAACCCCAGATACGCCTCGTGGGAACCGATCAGCAGCGTCCCCGCTCGATGCTGGGCGGCCAGTCGCCACAACTCCTCCGACGGGTCGGTGCCGACCACGGCGACCGCCTCGGCTGCGATCCCGGGCTGGCCCGAGCTGGTCGCGGGCCGGCGCCAAACGGATGGCGGCGTCGGCGGCCTCGTCCTCGATGTCGGTGAGGTTCGCCCGGACCTCCTCGTGTCCTGCCGGTTGCACCACGCGTGGCCAGCAAGACACCGGGGGCCGCCCGCCGTCTCGCAGACCGCATCCACGCCGACCAGGTGCAGCAGGGGCCGGCCGTGACCGGGTTGGTGACCCCGACCATGAGGCGCCCGATCCCGGAGTGACATGGATCCGCCCGTTCGCCAGCCGCGGCGCCGAGAGGCGACCGCCAGCCGCCACCTCGAGGCGGCGAGGTCGGCGTCGACCTGTTCGCCGGGGGTACAGCCAGCTGAGCAGCGGCGTGGTCATGAAGGTGGTGACCAGCGCCATCATCACCATGATGGTGAACAGGGCCGGTGAGATCACCCCGAGGCCACGCCCGATGGTGAGGATCACGATCTCGGTGATCCCCGGCGCGTTCATCAGCACCCCGATGATCGTCGACGACCGGAGCGTCTCCCCTGCGGCGAGGCCGGCGATGACCGAACCGCCGATCTTCCCGGTGATGGCGATGACGATGATGAGCCCGGCGATCGCCCACATCTGGGCGCCGGTGACCAGCCCGATCTGCGTGGACAGCCCCACCACGGCGAAGAACACCGGGAGCAGGAACAGCACCGTCACGTCCTCCAGCCGCGAGCTGATCTCGGCGACCACCGTGCGCGACCTGGGGAGGATCGCCCCGAACATGAAGGCGCCGAAGATGGCGTGGATCCCGATGGCCTCGGTGGCCCAGGCGGACAGGAACAGCCCGACGATCAGCATCGACATCACCGCCGGCCCGATCCGGCCCCGCCGGTCGTGGACCGCCAGCACCCGGGCGACCAAGGGCCGGACCAGGGTGAGCATCGCCAGCACGAACAGCGAGCGCCAGTACCACGGTCCACACCGCGTCGAGGGCGCCGGCCGACTGCACGATCGCCACCACCACGGCGAGGATGCACCAGGCGGTGACGTCGTCGACAGCGGCGCACGTGATGGCGAGGCGCCGATCCGGGTGCGATGGAGCCCGGTGTCGGTGAGGATGCGGGCCAGGACAGGGAATGCGGTGATCGCCATCGACGCCCCCATGAACAGGGCGAACCCGGTGAAGTCGCCGCTGCCCACCAGCGGGTAGACGACCAGTGCCGCCGCCAGCCCGAGGGTGAACGGGATGACGATCGAGTAGTGGCTGATGATCACCGCGGTGTGCCCGGAACCGCGGATCATGGCGTGGTCGAGCTCGAGCCCGATCAGGAACATGAAGAAGATCAGCCCGAACTGGGCCAGCATGCCGAGCACGTCGGTCACCGCCGCCGGGAACAGGAAGAGGGTGACCTCCGGGAAGACCACGCCCGAGCAGGCTGGGCCCGAGCATGATGCCGGCGACGATCTCGCCGATGACCCGAGGTTGGTTGATCCGCCCGAAGAGCGACCCAGCAGCCGGGCGGCGAGGATGATCACCGCCACCGCAAGCAGCAGCCGGGCGAGCAGCTCGCCGCCCTGGAGAGCCTCGTCCCTTCGTACGCCTGGCGGCGGCTCGGTCTGCGGGGACGATGGTCGCCGCCAATCCGGTCGCCCTGCACCGCGACGGTACCCCGGCGATGACCCCGTCGTCGGAGACGACCACCCGGACGGAGGCTGGGGCCCCACCCAGGCTCCATCGGCGGTGCAGTTGCCGTCGAGAGGTCCCGGTACCGTGAGCCGGTCGAGTCGTCCTCCGACCAGCCGGGGGCCGAGGTCCTCGTCACCTGCCCCGTGGGTGCCGGGCACGTGAAGGTCGAGGAACACGCCGGACTGGACGGTGGCGACCCGGTCTCCGAGGCACTCGGCCCCGCGCCCTCACGATGCCCACCGGGGCGACCTGTGGCGCGGCGTCGATCCGGTTGCCCGCCGGGAGACGGTCACCAACCGAGGGCGAGCACCACGAAGATGCTGGCGTAGGCGAGCACACTGATCACCCGGCGGTTGCCGGCGGTCATGCCATCCCCCTAGAAATACCCGGGCAGCTGGCGCCGCCCTCCTCCCACCGATGGGGCCCCAACCCCATCGTGGGCCGTTGTCCAACGGATGCCAGCAACCGGGCGACCCCGTAAGGAGCCGCCGCGATGACGACACGGTACAAGCCTGTTCCTTTCCTCTGTCGCCTGCGGGGTTAGCTGTCGGGCTCGGGCAGGAAAGTCGCCCTACCCGGTCAGGTGACCGGGATTCGCCCCGGGGGCCACCGGATCGACGTACCTTGGTGCGGTTACGTCAGCCGGTCAATGGGTCCCCCGCCTCGACATTCGTCGAGTTCGGCGGTCTATGTGAAGGCGGCAGCGTATCACACGGTTTGCCTCTCCTTCTGGGGCCTCGGAGGACGGGGTACCCGCCGTCGACGGGCCGGCTCTCCTGTCCATCGGACGGTGCCCCGGCAAGCTCGGCCGACCCGGCGGGTCCACCTCCCGGTATGCTCCCCGCCGCAGCAGAGCGGACGCCGGCAGAGCGTCACTTCCGCGGAAGGGAGCGGAACCAATGCCCTCCATCGACGCGATCGAGGGGATCGAACACAGGCTCGCCACGAAGCTGAGGAAGGGCCGGGTCCGCACCACGGAGGCGTTGTTGAAGCAGGGCGCCACCCGCAAGGGCAGGGCAGAGCTCGCCGCCGCCACCGGCATCAACGAGCAGCTCATCCTCAGCTGGGTCAACCGGGCCGACCTGTTCCGGGTGAAGGGGGTCGGGGAGGAGTACTCCGGGCTCCTCGAGTCCGCAGGGGTCGACACCGTCAAGGAGCTGCGGCGGCGCAACCCCGCCAATCTGCTGTCGACGATGGTCGAGATCAACACCGCCAAGCGGCTGGTCCGGCGTCTCCCGACCGAGTCGATGGTGGCCAGGTGGGTCGACCACGCCAAGACCCTCGACCCTATCGTCAAGCACTGACGAGGGGGCTCGGCGCCGCCGGCACGTCGAGGAGCGCGCACCGAGGACCGCCTGTCGCCCCGAGGACGCGGAAGCGCCCCGGTCAGGGGACCGAGGCGCTTCGTCTTGCGGTGCCGGGGGCGGGAAGGGAGGTACCGCCCCGGCTCACGCAAAGTCGGTCAGTTGGAGGCGGTGGTCGCCTTGGTGGTGGCGGGCTTGGCAGCCGGCTTGCGAGCGGCGGTCTTCCGGGCGGCGGTGCCGGTGCCCGTCGCCTTCGCCGGGCGCTTGGCAGCCGCGTCGGACTTGGTCTCCTCGGCTTCGACGGCGACCTTCGTGGCGGCTTCCTTCGCCTCGCCGGGGTTGAAGCTCTCCCGCCAGCTCTGCATGGCGGCCTCGAGCTGGTCGCGCAGCTTCTCGACCCGGTCGGTGACCTTGTCCAGGTCGACCCGCTGCTGCAGCTCTTCGACGACGGTGTTGCCGCGGATCTGCTTGGCCACCTTCTCGCCTTCGACGGCGTACTCGTCGACCAGGTCCTGCGCCGTGGCGGTCAGCTTCTCGGAGTAGCCGGCGAGCCTCTCGCGGAGCTCCCTGAGCTGCTCGCCGCCGATGTGGCGCACCCGACGGGTGATCACGACGGGCGCACCGAGGCTGGCGTGGACCGCCTTGGTGGCCGTTTCCTTCTGGTTCTTCATGGTTGTTCCTCCTGGATGGCGCCTACGAAGCTCGCGTAGATCTGGATGAGCGCCTGTTTCTGGGATTGGTTCAGCTCGTCGTCCGTGTTGATGGCTTGGACCACCGTCGGACGCTCGGTGCCCTCGAGCAGGCCGGCCCGCTCGTAGAGCGATTCCGCCGAGATCGACAGCGCCCTTGCCAGAGACTTCAGGATCTCCGCCGACGGACGTCGGAGGCCCCGCTCGATCTGGCTGAGGTACGGGTTCGAGATCCCGGCGTTGGCCGCCAGTTTGCGCAACGACATGGCGCTGCGCTCTCTTTGGTCTCGAATGAACTCACCGAGATCGGTCAGTGGCTGTCTCACTGCTCGCAATGTAACACGCTGTGCGTACATTTGCAAGCACTTTGTGATGCCCGTCACAAAGTCGGGCGTGGACCGGACGGAGGATCAATGCCGGCGAGCGACCATCGCATCCAGCGACGACTGGATCGAGCCGCGGATGGCCTCGGTCTGCTCCAGGACCCACAACGGGTCGGCGGCCGCCCCTCCACCTGTCGGGAGCACCGGGGGAAGGATCCGGATGTGCCAGCGGATGGGGAGGGGAATCGGGTTGAGCACGATCGCCACCTCCTCGACCCGCTGCTGGGGGAACACCATCCGCACCAGCTTGGCCAGCGCCGGCGACGTGCCCACGGCGGGATGGACCTCCTCGGCGCCGACGATGGCAGCGGGGATGATGGGGACGGAGAACTCCTCGGCGAGCTCGACGAAGCCGCCCCGGCCCAGCCGCTGGACCCGGTATGCCTCCTCCATCGGCTTCATGAACCCGCGCTCGCCCTCCGGGAACACGCCGACGATCCGTCCGGCCCCGAGCAGATGGACGACATCGCCGCGGGCGGCGTAGGCCGCCCCCGCCTTCCGGTACAGGTGCGACACCCACGGGAGCATGTTGAAGATCTCCGTCCCGATCACCCGCAGCCGGCGGGGGACCTCGGGCTCGTTGGCGACCGCCGCGGTGAGGATGGCGGCGTCGTAGGGAAGGAACCCGCCGCCGTGGTTGGCGACGACCAGCGCCGCCCCGCTCGCCGGGAGATGCTCGGCGCCCTCGACCTCGACCCGGAAGTAGTCGAAGTAGAGGAAGTTGACGACGTGCCAGACCATCTCGGCGACCACCGGGTCGAGCCCGATGGGGTCGACGTCGTAGGTGGCCCTCGCCAGGTGGCGGGCCAGGATCGGCCAGGTGTCGAGTCCCGAGCCGCCCGGTGACCGCCACCGCCCGGTCGAAGACGTCGATCCCGCCGTGCAGAGCGCACCGTGGCTGGTCGACCACCGCCGGGAGCCCGCACGGGGTGCCGTCGACGTCCCACCAGTCGCAGCGCCGGTCGCTGTCGACCACGCCAGCGAGCCGTTCGGCGAGGAGGGCCCGCCTCCCTCCACCGCCGCCGCCCCCACGGCCGCCGCCGGCCCGGTCGGGAATCCGGCGGACCATGATGTCGTCGCCGTCCGCATCCGTGGATCCGGGTCGGTCTCCGTCGGCCGAGGCGAGCGCCGCCAGCAGCTCGGCCTTGGACATCCTCCACCGGCCCACGACGCCGCGCTCGGTCGCCAGCGCGAGCAGCTCGGCGCGGGTCAGCGCCGCCAGGTGGCTGCCGTCGGTCACGGCGGTTCGGGCCGCGGGTCGGCATAACCGGCGAGCACGGTCTCCCGCATCGAGTGCTGCGGGCGGAAGCCGAGGCGGCTCCGCATCGCCTCGGTGTCCAGCACCGCTCCGTGCTCGAGCAGGAGGCGGAGCTGGGACGTCACCGGGATGCCGCTCTGCCCCAGCGCCCGGTGGGTCGCGGTGAGCGCCGGCCCGAGCAGCGGCTGCTGCACCCTGCGGCCCAGCCGGATGACCCGGCTCAGGTACATCGGGCCCGGCGGCGGCGACGTTGACGATCCCCTGGTCGTCGCCGTCGGCGGCGAGGAGGACGGCGGCGACGGCGTCGCTCTCGTGGAGCAGGTGCCAGCGCGGGTCGAACCCGAGCAGGGTCGGCACCACCGGCAGTCGCAGGTACCGGCTCAGCGGGTTGTCGACGGTGCGCCCGAAGATCGGCGCCATCCTCAGCACGCTGACGGCGATGTCCGGTCGGCGTGCCACCAGGGCGTCGGCGGCGAGCTCCACGTCGAGCATGCTGCGCCCGAACCGGCTCGCCTTCTCCCGGTTGCTGTCGCCCTCAGCGAACAGCGACGGGCTGCGGGGGCCGAGCGGGTACACGGCGGCGTCGGACTTGACCACCACCCGCCGCACCGCCTCCGACCTGCCGGCCGCCCCGAACAGCGCCAGGTTGCCGACCACGGCGCGGTCGTGGGCCTCGCTGGCGCCGAAGTCGGCCGACCGGTCGGTGGTGAGCAGGTGGACCACCGTGTCCGGCTCGATCTGGAGCACGTGGTCGGCCAGCGCCGTCCGGTCGTCCCCGATCATGATGAAGGGCGAGGCGAACTGGCCACGTGGTGGCAGCTCGTCCACCCCGAAGACCTCGGTGTCGGGGCGTTGCTCGAGCGAGGCGACGACCTGGCCGCCGGTCCACGTCGAGGCCCCGGTGACCAGGATGCGCCGCATCGGGGAACACTAGGAAGGTGCTGAAAAAGCGAAAAGACCGGTTCGTACCACAATGCCAGATCTCGCTAACTCCCCTGGAATGCGTGGTCGAACCGGAGAACCCATTTTTCAGACCTTCCTAGGTGACGACGGGGGTGGGCTCGAAGGTGGGGTGGGCGGAACGGGCCGAAGCGGCGAGCAGGATCCCGGTGAGCACCAGGGCGGCGCCCACGCACTGCACCCCGTCGAGCGACTCGCCGAACCAGACCCAGCCGAGGGCGGTGGCCCCTACCGGCTCGAGGAAGGCGACCGTGGTCACCGTCGTCGCCGGGAGATGGCTGAGGGCGTAGATGGTGCACCCGAACGGCATCAGGGTGCCGGGGACGACCACCCACAGGAGGAGCGCCCATACCGGAGCCGAAAACTCGTCGAGCGCTCCCAGCAGCGATACCGACGTCCCGGCGGCGGCCCAGTCGAGGCTGGTCACCGGGCTGACCAGGTTCAGGGCGACGGCGGCCACGGCGAACGACCAGAAGAACACGGTGAGGGGGTCGAGCCGGCTGACCCCGTGCTCACTCAGCAGGTAGTAGGCGGCGAAGGCGATCGCCGCCAGGAACCCGGCGGCGACCCCGATCGGGTCGAGGGTGAACCCGTGCCAGATCTGAGCGATCATCGCCAGGCCGACGATCGACAGGGCGAGGGCGTACCACAGCCGGGGCCTCACCTGCTCCTTCTGCACGAACCGGGCCCAGAGGGCGACGAGGATCGGGGCGGTGTACTCGAGGAGCAGCGCCATCCCGACGGCGAGACGGTCGAGCGCCACGAAGTAGGCCCACTGGACCAGGGCCACCCCGCTCAGCCCGAGGGCGACCATCAACAGCAGCGTCCTGCCCCGTGGCGGTCGGAGGGTCTCGGGTCGCACCAGCGCCATCACCAGCCCGAGGCAAACCACGGTGCCGGTGACCCGCAGAGACGTCAACTCGGCGGGGGTCAGCCCGGCACGCAGCAGCACCCGGGATACCCCGGCATTGACCACGAACAGCACTGCCCCGAGGACGACCAGCACATAGCCGAGCCGCGGTGACCGGGAGACCATGGCGGGCACTCTATGTTCCTAGGCTGACGGCCTTCTCGCCCCCCTTGTCAGGAGCCCGTGGTGATCATCGTCATGCGCAGCGACGCCACGCCCGACGACATCGCCAGGGTGGTCACCAGGCTCGGCGAGATCGGTGCGGAGGCGCACGTCTCCGAAGGGAAACAGCGCACCGTCATCGGTGCCGTCGGTGACCGGGAGTTGATCGGCGAACTGCCATGGGAGGCGATTCCCGGCGTCGACAAGGCGGTTCCGGTCCTCAAGCCGTTCAAGTTCGTCAGCCGGGACTTCCACCCCGACGACACGGTGGTCGAGGTGGCCTCGGCAAGGGTCGGCGGCGGCCACTTCGCCGCCATTGCCGGGCCGTGCGCCGTGGAGTCCCGTGACCAGTTGTTCGCCGTCGCCGAGGCGGTCGCAGCTGCGGGAGCCACCATCCTCCGCGGCGACGCCTTCAAGCCCCGCACCTCTCCGTACTCGTTCCAGGGTCTCGGGGAGAAGGGCCTCGAGCTGCTCGCCGAGGCCCGCGACGAGTTCGGGCTCCCGTTCGTGGCCGAGGCGCTCGACCCGCGTGATGTCGAGCTGGTGTCCTCCTACGCCGACATCGTCAGGGTGGGCACCCGCAACATGGCGAACTACACGCTGCTGTCCGAGCTGGGCCGTCAGGACACCCCGGTGATGCTCAAGCGGGGCTTCACCGCCACCATCGACGAGTGGCTCAACGCTGCCGAGTACATCTACAAGGAAGGCAACCACAACATCATCCTCTGTGAGCGGGGCATCCGGACCTTCGAGACGGCGACCCGGAACACCCTCGACATCTCCGCAGCCCCCGTGGTCAAGGGCCTCTCCCACCTCCCGATCATCATCGACCCGTCACACAGCGGAGGCCACCGGCGGCTGGTGGCCCCGCTGGCCAGGGTGGCGGTCGTCTCGGGCGCCGACGGCTTCATGGTCGACGTCCACAACGACCCGGAGAAGGCCAAGGTCGACGGCCCGCAGGCGATCCTCCCCGGCGAGTACGCCGCCCTCATGGATCAGGTCCGAGCGCTGGCCGGGGTGATGGGGCTGATCCTCTGAGCTCTGCCGGCATCCTCGGCACCGGGCTGATCGGCGGCTCCATCGGGCTCGGCCTGGTCGAGGCAGGCTGGGACGTTGTCGGGTGGGACCGCGACCCGGACATCCTGGCGGCCGCCGTCGCCCGAGGCTGTGTCACTCCGGCAGGTGCCGCCGCCGCCGTGCTCGGCGCACCAGTGGACGTGGTGGTGCTCGCCGGGCCACCGACCGCGGTGATCGACGAGGTCGCCGCCGCGGGCACCGCCAACCTGGTGATGGACGTGGCCGGGGTCAAGGGGCCGGTGCTCGCCGCCAGCAAGCTGGCCCGCTTCGTCGGCACCCACCCGATGGCGGGCCGCGAGGTGGCAGGCCCGGAGGCGGCGTCGGCCGGGCTGTTCCGCGGCGCCGCCTGGTTGGTGGCGACCGACGGCGCCACGGCAGGCGACCTGGCGCAGGTAGAGGCGCTCATCGGGGTGCTCGGCGCCCGCCCGGTCCGGATGACCGCCGCCGAGCACGACCGCGCCGTTGCGCTCGTCTCCCATCTGCCCCAGTTGCTCGCCGCCGGCTTGATGAACGAGGCCACCGACCGCGGTGAGGTGCTCGACCTGGTCGCCGGCAGCTTCCGTGACCTGACCAGGGTGGCAGCCTCGGACCCGGCGCTGTGGGTCGACGTGCTGCAGGCCAACCGGGTTGCCGTCCTCGATGTGCTCGACGAGTACATCGAGCGACTCGGTCACTTCGCCTCGGCGCTGGAGGGCGAGGACCGGGACGGCCTGGCCGGCGAGCTCGCCCTTGCCGCCGCCTCACGCCGCCGGCTCGGCCCTCCACTGGCGACCGTGGGTATCGCCCTCGCCGACGAGCCCGGCGAGCTCGCCCGGGTCGGCCACGCCCTCGAGCGGTCGCGGGTGGACGTGCGAGATCTCCAGCTGCGCCACGCCCCGTTCGGCGGCGGTGGCGTGCTCACCGTGTCCGTGCGGGAGGGTGACGCCACCGGCCTGCGCGCCGCCCTCCTCGCCGAGGGCCTGCTCCTTCTGGATTGAGACGAGGCGCTGCACCGCGTCGGTGGCTCAGGCCACCGTCTCGAGCAGATCCACCAGCGCGGCGGCGCCGACGGCGATGCCGGTCTCGATGCAGGCCTCGTCGATGTCGAAGCTGCTCGAGTGCAGGTCGACCGTGCGGTCGGGGAGGCCGGCGCCGAGGCGGATGAGCGCACCGGGCACCGATTCGAGGAACCAGGCGAAGTCTTCCGCCCCGAGGCTCTGGTGGGTGGTCACCACCGACTCGTCGCCGAGCAGCGCCCGCCCGGCCCGGTCGAAGGCGTCGACAACCAGGGCCTGGTTCACCACCGGGGGCGCACCGCGTTCGTACTGGACCTCGGCGGTGGCGCCGAGCGGGGAGACCAGGTCGTGGACGTGTTGCTCGACCAGCTTGGGCAGGGTGCGCCACAGGTCGAGGTCGAGCAGCCGCACCGTGCCCCCCAGCTCGATCTCGGTGGGGATGACGTTGTCCGCCGAGCCCCCGTTGACCCGTCCGAAGACGACGGCGAGCGGCTCCCGTGGGTCGACCCCGTGGCGAAGCAGCGCAGGGAGCTCGGTGAGCACCCGGCCGGCGGCGTAGGCGAGGTCGACCGTCTTGTGCGGCCGCGAGGTGTGGCCGCCCGGCCCGCCGATCTTGATGAGCATCCGGTCGGAGGCGCCGGTGATCCCGCCCAGGCGGACGCCGATCCTCCCCGGCGCCAGGGACGGGTCGACGTGGAATGCGGCGACGGCGGACATGCCGTCACGGCACCCTCCTCGCACATCTTCTGGGCGCCACCGGGGATGCACTCCTCGGCGGGTTGGAAGAGGAACCGCACGGTCCCGCCGAGCTCGGGGGATCGAGCGAGGACGGAGGCGATCCCGACGGCGATCGCCGTGTGGGCGTCGTGGCCGCAGGCGTGCATGAACCCGGGATGCTCGGAGCGGAACGGCACGTCGGTGTGCTCTTCGACGGGCAGCCCGTCGAGGTCGGCGCGGAACCCGACCACCGGGCCACCGGTTCCCACCTCGACCGTGAGCCCGGTGCCCTCGGCGCGGACCACCGGCTGCAGACCGAGGGCGTAGAAGCGCTCGGCCACCTTCCGGGTGGTGCGATGCTCGCTCCAGCCCAGCTCGGGGTAGCGGTGGAGGTCGCGGCGAAGCGCCACCATCTCGGGGGCGACGGCACGGGCGACCTCACCGAAGTTGCTGGAGAAGCCCATGGATGACGGGATTCTAACGGTGGGCCGGGCCGATCCGGCGCCGCCCGGGCCGTCCGGGTAACTTGGCCGGTGCGGTGGCTCACCATCACTCTGCCCCGGGTGGTCGACGGCCGCACGGTGGCGGACCGCCAGCGGGACACGAAGAGGGCGACATGACCGGTGCCCGAGAACTCGAGCGAGGGGCGACGACGTGAGCACGATGGGCTCTGGGCCCTCCTTCACCGTCGGCATCGAGGAGGAGTACAAGATCGTCGACCTCGAGACCCACGATCTCGTCCGTGACCTCCCCGAGGGGATGATGGAACGCATCGGCGAGGCGGCCGGCGGGCAGGTGGGCCCCGAGTTCATGCGCTCCCAGGTCGAGGTGGCGACCCCGGTGTGTGCCACCATCGGCGAGGTGAGGGCTTCCCTGGGGGCGCTGCGGATGGCGGTCGCCAACGAGGCCAACCGCCACGGTCTGGCGCCGATCTCGGCAAGCACCCACCCGTCGGCGGCGTGGACCGACCAGCTCAACACCGACAAGGAGCGCTACAACGCCCTGGCCGAGGCGATGGGCGGTGTCGCCCGCCGCCTCCTCATCTCGGGTATGCACGTCCACGTCGGCGTCGAGGACGAGGAGCTCCGCATCGACCTGATGAACCAGGTCTCGTACTTCATGCCGCACCTGCTGGCCATCAGCACCTCCTCGCCGTTCTGGCACGGCATCGTCACCGGGCTGAAGAGCTACCGGACGTCGGTGTTCCGGGCGTTGCCCCGCACCGGGCTCCCCGACGAGTTCGCCTCGTGGTCCGACTACCGGCGCCACGTCGGGGTGCTCGTCGAGGCAGGGGTCATCGAGGACGCCACCCGGCTGTGGTGGGACCTGCGCCCATCCGACCGCTACCCCACCTTGGAGCTGCGTGCCACCGACATCTGCACCAACATCGACGACGGCATCACGGTGGCGGCGATGTACCTGTGCCTGCTGCGGATGCTCTACCGGCGACGCAAGGGCAATCAGCGCTGGCGGACCTACTCCCGGATGCTGCTCAGCGAGAACATGTGGCGGGCGCAGCGGTACGGAACGTCCGGGGGGTTGATCGACTTCGGCCGGGGCGTCATCGTGCCGTACGAGGAGCTGTTCGAGGAGATACTCGAGCTGGTGTCCGAGGATGCCGAGGAGATCGGTGCCACCGCCGAGCTGGAGCATGGCCGCACCATCCTGGCCAGGGGGACCAGCGCCGATCGCCAGCTCTCCGTCTACGAGAGTGCGCTCGACGGGGGCGCATCCCCGGAAGAGGCGTTACGGCAGGTCGTCGACTCCCTGGTGGAGGAGACCATCAGCGGAATCTGAGGTCCGGCGGGAGGCGCGGGGATTCCCTTCACCCGGGGCCCGGATAACCTGACATGCGAATGCCGCTGCGCGTCGCCTGTGCCCAGGTAAACCCGACGGTCGGGGACATCCCCGGCAACACCGCCATCGTGGCCGACGCCATGGACTGGGCAGAGGAAGCGGGCGCCGACGTCCTGCTGCTCCCCGAGCTGGTCATCTCCGGCTACCCCCCGGAGGACCTGGTGTTGCGCGACGAGTTCGTCGACGACGGCATCGAGGCCGTCCGTGGGCTTGCCGCCCGCACCGGGCGCACCGTCGTCGTGGTCGGCTTCGTCGACCGGCTCGCCGCCGACGACGTGGTCACCGAGGACCTGTTCGAGGACTCGCTGCCGCGCCGGCTGGCCAACGGCGCCGCCGTGCTCGGTGGCGGCCAGGTCGTCGGCATCTACCACAAGGTGCTGCTCCCCAACTACGGGGTGTTCGACGAAGCCCGGTACTTCGCCGCCGGTGGCCGGCCCGACCGCACCTGGGAGATCGCCGGCGTACCGGTCGGGATCTCCGTGTGCGAGGACATCTGGGGTGCTGAGGGCCCCCATGTCGACCAGGCGGCTGCCGGTGCCCGCATCCTGCTCAACATCAACGGCTCGCCGTACCACCGGGGGAAGGGGGCGCAGCGGGCCGAGCTCATCGGTGGGATCGCCCGGTCGCTCGACCTGCCGGTGGTCTACCTCAACATGGTCGGCGGCCAGGACGAGCTGGTGTTCGACGGCGACTCCATGGTGTACGCCGCCGGCGGCGAGCCGATCCACCGTGCCGGAACGTTCACCGAGGAGCGCTTCCTGGTCGACGTCCCGATCGGTGGAGACCGGCCGACGACCGGCCCGCCCGCCGGCGCGGTAGCGGCGACGGCTCCGGGCGCCATGGTGCCCGAGGAGGAGGTGTACACCGCCCTGGTCATCGGGCTGGGCGACTACGTGCGCAAGAACGGCTTCTCGGGGGTGCTGGTCGGGCTGTCGGGGGGCATCGACAGCGCCCTCACCGCCGCCATCGCCTGCGACGCCCTCGGCCCCGAGGCGGTGTGGGGGGTCACCATGCCCGCCCGCTACAGCTCCGAGGGGTCGTGGCGTGACTCGGTCGAGCTGGCCGAGCGGCTCGGGTGCCGGTGCGACGTCATCCCCATCGACGGCATCTTCCAGGCGTTCCTCGACGGGCTGGCCGAGCCGTTCGCCGGGACGCCGGCGGGGATCGCCGAAGAGAACCTGCAGGCGCGCATCCGCGGGGCGGTGCTGATGGCGCTGTCCAACAAGTACGGGCCGATG
The DNA here is from genome assembly GCA_963834375.1 of uncultured Acidimicrobiia bacterium. Taxonomy (GTDB): domain Bacteria; phylum Actinomycetota; class Acidimicrobiia; order Spongiisociales; family UBA5794; genus JACDBE01. Next base: position 380,586 of record CAWIBM010000001.1, read on the forward strand.
GTGGTGGCCACCGGCAACAAGTCCGAGATGGCGGTGGGGTACGCCACCCTGTACGGCGACATGTCCGGTGGCTACGCCGTGCTCAAGGACGTCCTGAAGACGGTGGTGTACGACCTGGCCAGGTGGCGCAACCGGGACGGAGAGGTGATCCCGGTGTCGATCATCGACAAGGTGCCGTCGGCGGAGCTGCGACCCGGTCAGAAGGACAGCGATTCGCTTCCCGACTACGAGCTGCTCGACGAGATCCTGCGGAGGTATGTGGAGCTGGACGAGTCGATCGAGGCCATGGCCGCATCCGGGCTCGACCCGGCGGTGGTGCGGCGGGTGGTGCGCATGGTCGACCGCAGCGAGTACAAGCGGCGTCAGGCGGCTCCCGGGGTGCGCATCACCCAGAAGGCGTTCGGGAAGGACCGCAGGCTGCCCATCACCAGCACCTACGACGAGGACACGCCGGCCCATGCCGGGCTGGCTCCGGGCGGGCGGGGCTGATGCGGATCGGGCCGGTCCTCGTCGACGGTGTCCCCTCGGAGGATGCCGCCATCCCGGTGGACGACATCGCCGTCCAGCGCGGCTACGGCTGCTTCGAGACCATCCGCTCGTATGGAGGGGCGCCTTTCCGCCTCGACCGCCACCTCGCCCGGCTCCGGTCCAGCGCCGCGCGGCTGGGGATGACGCTACCCGAGGAGGACGACCTCACTGCCTGGGTGGAGGAGCGGGCTGCCGAGGGGGACTGCACGGTTCGGCTCATCGTCACCGGCGGCACCGATCTCGACCACCCCGGCACCGGGTCCCGGACGCTGGTGTTCGCCGAGACGCTGGCCTCTCTACCGACCGGTCTGCGCCTCCTGCCGGTGGTGGCTCCCTGGCACCCGGACGGCGCCTGGTCGGGCCTGACCGGCGCCAAGACCCTCTCCTATGCCCCCAACATGGAGGCGAGGCTGGCGGCGCTCCGCTCCGGCTTCGACGACGCGCTGCTCATCGGGCGCAGCGGCTCGGTGCTCGAGGGGCCCAACTCGAGCATCGCCTGGGTGCGGGGCGACCGGCTCGAGTACCCGGACGGCTCGCTCGGTGTGCTCGACTCGATCACCCTGGGGGCCGTGATCGAGCTGGCGCCAAAAGTCGGGCTCCAACCCACGGCTGGGCGTTACCCGCTGGACCGCCTGCTCGGCGCCGGCGAGGTCGTCTCGCTGTCGACAGTCCGCGAGGTGATGCCGGTGGTCGCCGTCGGCGACCGGCCACTCGACCCCGGACCGAGGACGAAGGACCTGCGGGAGGCGTTCGCCGACCTGGTGGTAGGCGAACGGCGCACCGCCGGAGCGGTGTGACCGCCACCCTGCCGCTGCTCGACGCCGTTGACAGCCTCTACGAGCGGGTGGTCGGCGACCCGGGTTCGTGGCGGGCGAGCGACTTCGCCGACTGGGCAGAGGAGGTCGGCGCCTCTCACCCGACCAGGGAGCAACTCCGGCTGCTACGCAGGTGCCTGCGGGTGGCCGAGAAACTCCAGAGGTACTGGGTTGACCCGCCGACGTCGGTGACTGCGGCCGACTGGCGCTCCCGGGTCGACATCGCCGTGGGGGTGCCGGGGTGGCGACCCACCCTCGAGCTCGCCCAGATCGGCCTCGAGGCCGAGCCGTCGGAGGCACTGTTCGACGAGGTGGCTGCCCGCTTCCGGGTGGTGCACTCCCGACCGTTCATGGACGGGATCGACTACGAGGCATGGTCGGCGGCCCACCGACAAGACCCGTCCTAAAACCGACCCCGGGTACACTGCCCGCCATGCGGATGCGAATCGCCCTCACCCTCCTCATCGGCGCCGCCGTCCTGGCCGGGTGCTCCGGTGACGACGGGGACACCACGACGACTGCGGGGGACGGCTCCGGCGCCCCGATAACGACGCTGGCGGCCGGCGGGACCGGCGCCACCGGCACCACCGTCGCCGGAGGGGCCACCAGCACCACCGTGGATCTGGGTGACCCGGTGATTCCCGAGTGGGAGGTGGTCAGCCGGTCCGACGGCGCCGAGGGCTCGACCCTGGTGGTGCTCCTCGATCCCGAGTCGTATCAGTCGCTCACCGACATCGACCTGCAGAACGTCATCGCCGACGTCGTCGAGACCGAGGAAGAAGACGTCCTGGTCATTCACGTGGTCGACGACCCCGAGGTGGCCGAGTATGTCGAAAAAGCGAACCCGACCCAGCAGCAGCAGAACCAGCTCGACATCCACTACCTGGCGATGCTCGAGGACGGGTTCAGGATCGTCTTCCTCGGCCCCTTCTCGGACACCGCCCCGGTCGTCCTCGGCAGCTAGAGCAACAGCAGGGCGACCAAGAGGAAGCCGCCGAAACCCACCATGTCGGTGATCGTGGTGAGGAAGATGTTCGACGCCAACGCCGGGTCGTAGCCGAGCCGGCGCAGGATCACCGGCATCGAGCCCCCGGCCAGCCCGGCCACCACCATGTTGACCGCCACGGCCACGCCCATGACCACGGCGAAGTCGGACGAGCCGGTGAGCAGGCCGACACCGACGCCGGCGACAGTGGCGATGACGGCGGCGTTGACGAGGGCGATAACCAACTCCCGGCGTACCGCCCGCCGGGCTCGTCCCGGTCCTACGTCGCCGAGCGCCATCGCCCGGATCATCACCGCCAGGCTCTGGGCCCCGGTGTTGCCCCCGACGCTGGCCACCATCGGCATGAGAGCGGCCAGCACCACCTCGCTCTCGATGACCGAGTCGAACTGGCTGATCACGATCGCCACCAGCCCGGAGGCAAACAGGTTGACCACGATCCACGGCAGCCGGTAGCGGGACGACTCGAGCACCGGCGTGTATGGCGTCTCCTCGTGCCCGGCGCCCACCATCACCGCGATGTCCTCGGATGCCTCGGCGACCACCGCTTCCAGGGCCTCGTCGACCTTGACCATGCCGAGCAGCACTCTCCGGTGGTCGATGACGGGGACGGCGAGCAGGTGGAACCGCTGGATCAGCTCGGCAACCACCTCGCGGTCGTCCTCGGCATGGACCGAGTACGGGTCGGTGACCATCACCTCCTCGAGGCCTTGGCCGGGGCGGGAGAAGACCAGGTCGCGGAAGGAGATGACTCCCTGGAGCCGGTTCTCGTCATCGACCACGTACACGTACGAGAGGTTGGAGCCGAGATCGTCGTGGATCTGGCGGAGGCTCTCTATCGCCTCACCGGTGGTCAACCCCATCGGGAGGGCGGCGACCTCGCGGGTCATCAGGCCGCCGGCGCTGTCCGGTGCGTACTCCAGCAGCTCACCGATGCGGAGGGCCGCCGCCGGGTCGATGGCCGCCAGCACCTCCTGCCGGGTCTCCTCGTCGAGGGCGGCGATGAGGTCGGCCGCCTGGTCGGTGTCCATCTCCGCCACCGCTTCCGCGGCTTCTGTCGGCGACAGCACCTCGAGGATGTCGGCCGCCGCCTCCGGGTTCATCTCGTCGAGGACCTCGCCGATGTCCTCGGCCCCGAACCCGGCGATCAGGTCGGCCGCGATGCCCGGGTCCAACGCCTCCAGGATGTCAGCGGCGTTCTCCGGGTCGTCGCCGACCAGCTCCTCCCACTCCGCGTGGTGGGTGTCGATGTAGTCGCCCGCCTCTTCCGGGCGGCGCCGCGCCAGGTCGCGGAGGCCTTCGGTGATCAGACGCGGGCGTAGGAAGCGGAGCCTCATGGGGGAGGGATGGTAGAAACCGCGCCGGACCCGTCGACCAGCCGGGTCGTGCCCAGCCCGCGACCGGATCCCAGGGGGGCGGGGGGTCCGGTCGCGCGGCCCAGAACCGGGCCGACCGGAAGTGTAATCCGACCGTGAGCGCCGCTGCCGAGGATGAGGCGAGCGCAGCTCGCCAGGCATGTCACAGCAGCTAGGTTGCCGCGGTGGACGGGATCGACACCCAGGCGAGCGAGGTCCAGGCGATGGAGCGCATCATCACCGACCACCTGATCGGAGGGCGTCGCGTTGCCGACCGCGCCTTCCGGGTCGGCACCCTGCGATGAGGCCGGTGCGGATCGCCGGGTTGGCGGTCGCCGGCTGGGTCGGGTGGCGGCTGTTCGGGCCTGACCCATCGCCTCGATTCACCGGCCCGCAAGTCCGCCCGGTGCGGATACCGGGGCGCTCGGTGTTCGTCGGCGACGAAGAGTTCTTCGTGCGGGAGGTAGGCCCCGAGGACGCCCCGCCGATCGTCCTGATCCACGGGTGGAGCTTCGACGGCGAGATGACGTACTTCCGGCTCGTCGAGAAGCTCTCGGTCGAACGCCGGCTGATCATCCCCGATCTGCGCAATCACGGGAAGTCTGACTGGGTCAGGGGACGCTACGACGTGGCAGAGCTCGCCGACGAGGTTGCCGGCATCCTGTTCGCCCTCGACACCCCGGCCGCCACGGTGATGGGTTACTCGCTCGGTGGCATGGTGGCCCAGGAGCTGGCGCGCCGTCACCCGGGCCTGGTCGACCGGCTGGTGCTGGCCGCCACCGCCGCTCGCCCGGTCCCGGTGCGCCGGTTGGCGGCCAGAGCCTTCTTCTGGCTGGGCTCGGCCCTCGGCCACATCAGCGTCTTCGAGACCACCCGGGTGACCGAGACCCTGCTGCGACGGAAGCAGGGCATAACCCCGGCGGAGGCGCGATGGCTCAACCATGCGCTTCGTCGCCGCGATCCGCATCTCTACTACCACGCCGGGTCGGCGGCGTGGCGGTTCGACTCCCGATCGTGGGTCGGCTCGCTCCGGGTGCCGACCGCCGTGGTGGTGACGCTGCGGGACTGGGTGGTGCCCACGCCGGCGCAGCGGGAACTGGCCGAGCTCGCCCGACCGGACGAGGTCGTCGAGATCGACGCCGGGCACGAGTCGATCCTGACCGTCCCCGAGCCCTACGTCGACCTGCTCCTCCGGGTGTCGAAGCCCCGATAGCCGCAGGCGCGCGGCGAGGGTGCGGCCCACCGGCCGCACCCTCGCCTTGGCTTCTGACGGTAGTGGCGCTCAGCGGTGACGTGACACCCAGAGCGTGCGCTCCGGAACGTCCGAGGGCTCGAGCGACTGCAGACGGGCGGTCTCGTTGGCCTGGAACGATCCGTCGCTGGTGACGGTGCCGCTCAGGGTGCCGGGGACGTCGGTGGCGGGGTTGATCCCGTTCACCAGCGCCTGCATCCGGGCGGCTTCGTTGGCCTGGAACGACCCGTCGATGCTCGGGGCCAGTCCCTGGAGGCGGGCGGTCTCGTTGGCCTGGAACGATCCGTCGCTGGTGACGGTGCCGCTCAGGGTGCCGGGGACGTCGGTGGCGGGGTTGATCCCGTTCACCAGCGCCTGCATCCGGGCGGCCTCGTTGGCCTGGAACGACCCGTCGATGCTCGGGGCCAGTCCCTGGAGGCGGGCGGTCTCGTTGGCCTGGAACGATCCGTCGCTGGTGACGGTGCCGCTCAGGGTGCCGGGGACGTCGGTGGCGGGGTTGATCCCGTTCACCAGCGCCTGCATCCGGGCGGCCTCGTTGGCCTGGAACGACCCGTCGATGCTCGGGGCCAGTCCCTGGAGCCGGGCGGTCTCGTTCGACTGGTACGACCCGTCGACGGTCGGGGCCAGTCCTTGCAAACGAGCGGTCTCGTTGGCCTGGAACGACCGGTCGATCGTGGCGGTCCCGCTCAGCCCGACCGTTCCGGGAACGTCGCTGGCGGGGTTGACCCCGTCGACGTACTGGTGCTCCCTGGCCTGGACGGCCTGGTGGGCCTTGGCCTGGGCGCTGTAGCCGGCGGCCGTGTCGGCGGCTGCGTTGGCCTTCACCTGGGCGGCGTAGGCACCGGCGGTGCCGGCGGCTGCCTGGGCGAAGCCCGTCGAGGTCTGGGCGTCGTCGCCGGAGACCACGACCGCGGCCACGGTCACGGAGGCGGCGACGACGAGGGTCGCCAGGGTGTACACGATCAGCTTGCGGATCGGCGCACCCTCGGTCGAGCCGGTGCGCTTCGCGGTCGGCGCGGAGCCGCTGCGGGGGATGCTCACTTGGTGAGTCATGGCATGGTCCTTTCGGATTGTTTTGGAGGTTGCCGAAGGACGAGATCACCGACGAAGGCGGCAGATACCGGCTTCGCCATGTGGTGACGATGCGGTGACGGTGGCTCGACAGCCGGTGAGGTTTCAGGTGCCGATCCAGGCCTCGATCGAACGGACCAGGGCACCGGGAGCGTCGGCGACGACGTTGTGGCCGGCCCCGGGAACCACCACGACCGGGTCGCCGCGGGACTCGGCGGCCGCCGCCATGGTCGCCACGTATCCCGGGTCGAGCCCACCGGCGACCCACAGGACGGGCACGGCGAGGTCATCGACCGTCACCTTCGGGAGCGCCCCTTGGCCGAGCCGGCGACGTGCCGCGGCGAGGCCGGCGGCCGTGTTCTCCAACCGGAGGGCCCGGTCGGCAGCCCTCGTCGCCACGTCGAGGCGGCGGGTGCCGAACACCGGATGCTCCAGCCATCCGTCGAGATGGGCGGCGACACCGTCACGTTCGATGAGGTCGGCGACGGCGGCATCGGCGACTGCTCGCGCCGCCCGGTCATCCTCGTCGAGGCCGGGACCGGCCGACACCACCACCAGCGACGTCACCAGATCGGGGCGCCGCCAGGCCAGGTGGAGCGCCAGCCGCCCGCCCTGGGAGTAGCCGAGGACATGGCGCCGCCCGGAGGGCGCGAGCCACCGTGACAGGGCGTCGATGGCGGTGTCGAGGTCGACCGGATCGACGGTGGTGAGCCCGTGGCCGGGCAGGTCGGGGGCGTCGACCTGCCATCTCCCTGCCTGGGCGAATCGCCGCGAACTGACCGCCGTGCAGCCCGAACCCGTGGAGGGCGACGATCCCGGGTGGGGCACCGTCGAAATGGCGAACCGCCAGCGTCCCGGCCGGCATCGCCACCTGCTCGACCGAGACGCTCGGCTGAGGCGGAGGGCTCGGCCGTCGACCGCCGAGCCCGACGTCGGGATCGCCGTCTGTGGAGTCGCCCATGGCCGATCCGCACCTTCGTCGCCGGCACCGTGGGGGCTTATCATCGCCGCCGTGCACCCTTCCGTCGCCATTCTCGGGGCCGGCTCGATGGGGACCATCCTCGCCGAGGGGCTGCTGCGCGCCGGTTGGGATCCCGGCGACGTGGTGATGGCGGCGCGACGTCCCGAGCGGGCGTCGGAGACCGAGCGTCTGACCGGGGTCTCGGTGGTGCTCGACCCGGCGGCGGCGGCGAGCGGTCGGGACGTGGTCGTCGCGGCGGTCAAGCCGAAGGACGTGCCGGCGCTCCTCGACCAGATCGCCGACGTGGTGGCGCCTCCACAACTCCTCATTTCACTGGCTGCGGGCGTCCCCATCGCGGTATTCGAGCGCCGGTTCCCCGGCTTGGCGGTGGTCCGCTCGATGCCGAACACCCCGGCGGCCGTCGACGAGGGGATGACGGCGTACTGCGGCGGGGCCGAGGTAGATGCCGAGGCGCTGGAGCGCGCCGCCGCCGTGCTCTCCGCGGTCGGGCAGACCATCAACCTGTCCGAGGACCTGCTCGATGCCGTCACCGCGGTGTCCGGCACCGGCCCCGCCTACGTGTTCCTGCTCGCCGAGGCGCTGACCGAGGCCGCCATCCGCGAAGGGCTTCCCCACCACGCCGCCGAGAAGCTCGTCCTGCAGACGGTGCGGGGCGCCGGCATCCTGCTCGCCACCAGCCCGAAGAGCGCATTCCGGCTGCGGGCCGAGGTCACCTCCCCCGGGGGGACCACCGCCTCGGCGATGCACACCCTCGAGGACGGCGGTTTTCGCGCCCTGGTCGAGGATGCGGTGCGGGCGGCAGCTTCTCGCTCCCGCGAGCTGGGCCAGGAGGCGGTGGCCCAGGACCCGCCGGTCTGAGCGGTGAACCCGATCGGGCGCTCACTGCTGGCGGTGACCGATCTCGGCCCGGTCAGGAAGCTGTTCTGCGACACCGGCCCCGGGCGCGCCGTCTCCACCCGGTTCGTCGCCGGTGAGACGCTCGATCAGGCCGCCGGGGTCGCCGCCGCCTTGAACGCCAAGGGGGCGCGGGTGTCGCTCGACCACCTCGGCGAACACGTGACCGACCGAAGCCAGGCGCTCGCCGCCCGGGACGACTACCTGGCCTGTCTCGACCGGATCGACGCCGACGGGCTCGACTCGAACATCTCGATCAAGCTGACCCAGCTCGGGCTCGGCTTCGACGACGACCTGGCCGCCGAGTCACTCGATGCCCTCGCCGCCCGAGCGTCGACCTGTGGCACGTCGGTGACCGTCGACATGGAGGAGAGCGAGCACACCGGGCGCACCATCGACATCTACGAAGACGCCCAGCGACGTCGGGGCAACGTCGGGATCGCCGTCCAGGCCTGTCTGCACCGCACCGCCGCCGACCTGGACCGGATCATGCCGCTCGACGGGCACATCAGGCTGTGCAAGGGCGCCTACGCCGAGCCGGGGAACATTGCCTTCCAGTCCCGCTCCGAGGTCGACGCCAACTTCGACCGGCTCCTCCAGACCCTGATGGCGGCGGAGAACGTCAGACCGGCGGTGGCGACCCATGACGACGCACGCATCCACCTCGCCCGCAGCCTCGGCCTGCAGCGCGTCGGGTACCACGAGCTGCAGATGCTGTACGGGGTGCGCCCCAACCTGCAGGACGAGCTGCTCGCCGACGGCCTCACGCTCCGGGTCTACGTGCCCTACGGCGTCGCCTGGTACCCGTACCTCACCCGCCGGATGGCGGAGCGCCCGGCCAACCTGTGGTTCTTCGTCCGGGCGGTGACGGGGAAGAATTGACCACCGCAGACCTCCCCACGCTTCGACTCGGCGCCCGGAGCTACCCGGTGGTCCTGCCCAGCCTGCGCGATCCCCGCCTGCATCTGGCGGCGGTGATCATCACCATCCACGTGCTCGGGCAGGTGGCGCTCGGCTTCGCGGTGTCGGTGCCGCAGATCCTGACGGCGATCCTCACCTGTGCCCTCATCGAGGTGGTGTACACCGTGCGCCGGTCGGGGGCGCTGGTGTGGCCCGCCAGCGCCATGCTCACCGGCAGCGGTGTCGCCCTCATCCTGCGCTCGGTGGCCACCGAGCCGGGAGACCACTGGACCTGGGTCGACTGGCACGTCTTCGCCCTGGTGGCAGGACTCTCCCTGATCACCAAGTACACGATCCGCTACCGGGGCAGCCACGTGTTCAACCCGTCCAACATCGGGCTGGTGGCGGCCTTCGTCCTGTTGGGGAGCGGCCGGATCGAGCCTCTGGACTTCTGGTGGGGTCCGCTCGATGCCTGGTTGGTCCTCGCCTACGCGGTGATCCTCGTCGGCGGCCTGTTGATCACATCCCGGTTGGGGCTGCTGGCGATGGCGGGGACCTTCTGGTTCGCCCTGGCCGCCGGGCTCGGCGTGCTGGCGGCGAGCGGGCACTGCATCACCGCCGCCTGGTCGCTGGCCCCGGTCTGCGGCCCGTCGTTCTGGTGGGTGGTGGTGACCTCGCCCGAGGTCCTCATCTTCCTCTTCTTCATGATCACCGACCCGAAGACGATCCCGATAGGGGGTGCCGCCAGGGTCCTGTTCGCCGTCGGGATCGCCGTGCTGAGCACCGCGCTGATGGCGCCGCAGACGACCGAGTTCGGCGCCAAGGTCGGCCTGCTGGCCGGGCTGGCGCTGATGAGCCCGCTGCGCACCGTGTTCGACCGGCTGGTCGCCCCCGGCTGGGGATGGGCCGCGCTCACCAGCGCACCGAGCGGTGGCGGAGGGCGGTGGCGGGTCTTCGGCCGGGGTGCCGTGCTCGGGGCGGTAGCCGTCGTGATCCCGGTGGTGATCGTCGTCGCCGGGTGGCCGGCGCGGCCCACGGCGGCGACGGCCACCGACAGTCCCGTCGACGGCTCGTTCTCGGAAGCCGCCGCCGAGGTCGACCCGACGACCCTCCCCGATGTCGTCGTGGCCGACGAGGTCTTCGAGCTCAACGCCGACGTGTCCGGCTCGGCCGGGGCGCTGGCAATGACGCTGGCGGAGAACCTGGCGGTGGAGGCCGCCGCCCGGAGAGAGTCCGACCCCAGCCTGCTGCGGGCGGTGAACCACGGGCCGCGCCTGATCGCCATGGAACGCCGTATCGAGCAGGACGCCGTCGCCAAACGACGGGTGGTCGAGACTTATCGGTTCGACTCGCTCCGCCTCCGGCCCGTCCACGGGGCGGACAGCCAGTTGGGCGCCAGCCTCGGGTTCGACGCCACCGGCACGATCGAGAGCGTGACCTTCGACGAGGCCGGTGCCGAGACGGGCCGGGTGACGGTGCCCTTCTCCACCACCTTCGTGCTCAACCAGGCCACCGGCGACCGGTGGCTGATCGTCGACGAGATCGACGGGTGACGAGCCCGGCCCGACGCCCGACGCCGCGCTCTAGCCGGAGGTCATCGCCCGGTCGGGGGCCAATAGGAAGGGCGGGAGGTAGGCGGGGATGTTGGAGAAGGGGAGCACGTCGGGGTGCAGGTCGATGCCGAGCACCCCCGACATGAAGTCGCGGCGTCTTCCGATCCGCTCCCACGCCTCGGGGTAGGCGGTGGCGAACCGGGCGCGCAGGCTCTCGTCGGCCAGGGCGACGCCGTCCTCGATGTTGGTGGTGAAGTAGTCGGTGCCGGTGGCCGGGATGATGTCGACCTGCATCGCCATACCCGACCGCAACTCGACCTCGGACCCGGGCGCCACCGGCGAGTTGACCCACTCGTCGAGGTGGATCTGGTGCCCCGGGTTGAGGAAGATGCCGAAGAAGGGGTCGCCGAGGCGGCGATCGACGATCTCCTGCAGGACGCCCCCGGTCTGGCCGATGCGAAGCGCCTGGTACCACTCGACCACTGCCTCGAAGTAGGGGCCGACGAGACGGGGGAGGTAGTCGGCGATCTCGGCCGGCAGCTCTCCCTCGCCGCCGACCACGAACCCGGCCCGGCAGTTCAACGCCCCCCAGACACCGAAGGCGACGGTGAACCGGTCGCCGCGGGCAATGGCGCGGTCCTCGGGGCTGAGGAGGCCCAGTGACGCCCGCGGGCCCGCGGTCAGCATCAGGTGACACGACAGCGGCATGCCGTTCCACTCGAGCAGGCGGACCGCCTCCTGTTCCGTCATCCCCGGCTCGAGCCCGAACATCAGGCGCCGCACCCCCTGGGAGGTGTGGCAGGCGGCGTACTCGAAGCAGGCGAGCTGCTCGACCTCGTTGATCACCCGCAAACCGTCGGCGGCGCCGGTGAGCAGGTGGGTGGCGTTCTCGACGATCCCGCCGGGCTCCGTCGCCCGCCGCAGCTCGTCGACGATGAAGGCGGGGGCGTCGATCCGCCACCGATCGGCGAGCTCCTTCCAGCCGACGACACCGACCCGGTGACCGGGGCGGATCCCCTCGCCGGCCAGGATCTCCGCCGATGGGTCGGGAACGGTCCCTGGGCTGGCCGGGGAGGCTGAAGTCCTGGTAGAGGTGTCGCCTCATGGATACCGGGGCGGCCCCGGCCATCCCGTAGCACTCGTTGCCGACCAGCACGGCAGGCTCTCCGGACGGCCCGAGCACCAGCGCCGCCTCCTCGAACCGCGGGTCGAACCCGGTGAGATACGACAGGTTGGCGCTGTGCTCACGGTCGGCGTACACCACGAGGGCGTCGTAGCCGGCGTCGTGAGCCCGGTCGCGCAGTCGCTCCGATCCTGGCCGAGTGCATCTCGGCCGGGATCCGGGGCATCTCGGTCGGCATCCCGAAGTCGGGCAGGTCCACCGGGCTCAGTCGTGCCGGCATGTGCTCACTCCTCGGCGGGCGGGGCCCACAGACGGGCCTCGGTCGACGACGGTCGATGACGGCGAAGCGGTCGGCCGGCACCGTCATCCACGACCCGACGTCGCCGTCGGGCCACCGCACCCTGATCTCGGCCTCGCCGGCATCTCCCAGGCCGAAGTGGACGGGAGCACGTTGTCGCCCACGAACGGGCTGTGCCAACCATGGCGGACGGGACGACTAGCTGGTGGAGGGACGTTCGCCTCTTCCGATCTCCACCGGCACGCCGCACCCTGACGGTATAGACGCAGGGTCCACTTGGCGCCGGGCATTCCGGCACATAGGAGGTAGGAGATGAGGTTGAAGCGAACGCTGGTGATGCTGATCGCGGCGGGTTCTGATGGTCGCGGTGGCTCCGGTCGCCGCCTACGCCGACGACGTGACCGTCACCGGGAACTACACGGTCCCGCATGGGACCACCATCCACGGTGACCTGACCGTCACCGACGGGTACGTCTACATCTATGGGACGGTCGAAGGGAACGTCACCCAGCACGGATCGGGCTCGGTCAGGGTGTTCCGGTGGGGGCCGATATGGAAGGGCGACGGGGTGGTCACGGGCAACGTCACCGAGTGGGACGACGGCGACCTGATCGTAAGGGGCTGGCCGTCGAGGGCAACGCCACCGAGCACGACAGCGGCCGACTACGGGTGAGTTGGGGGCAGCTCGAGGGCAACGCCAGCGAATGGGACAGCGGGGCGCTGGAGGTGGCCCGCTGGGGCGAGGTGGAGGGAAACGCCTTCGAGCGGGGCCGCGGCCGCCTCACCGTGAGAGGGTATCTGCACGGCAACGCCGAGGAGTGGGAAAAGGGCAGCATTGTCATCTCCTGCGGCATCCTTGCCTGCGACGACGGCTCCGGCAACCCGGTCATCAACGGCATCGTCGACGGCAACGCCATCGAACGGAACTACGGCAACATCGTGATCGATCCCGGCACGACCCTCAACGGGGAGGCCGAGGAGAACGGGCCGGGCGAGGTCATCGACAACCGGTAGCGGTCCCTGGACGCCTGCCGGTGAGCGAGACCGGACTCGGTTTCACTCTTCGGCGGGCGGGGCCCACAGACGGGCCTCGGTCGACGACCGGTCGATGACGGCGAAGCGGTCGGCCGGCACCGTCATCCACGGCCCCACGTCGCCGTCGGGCCACCGCACCCTGATCTCGGCCTCGCCGGCATCTCCCAGGCCGAAGTGGATCCAACCGAGCTGCCCGCCGGCATGGCCGCCACCGATGGTCACCTCGCGCTCGATGGTACGGCCCCCGGCCCGGACCTCGACCCAGGCTCCGATGGCGTCGCGGTTGGCGCCGGGCTGCTCGAGCCGCACCGCCACCCAGTTGCCCATCGGCGACGCCGCCGCCGAGTCGCCGGACCCGACGTTCCGCCACAGCCTCACGTTCTCACGGCGGTTCACCACCACCAGGTCGAGGAGGCCGTCCAGGTTGAAGTCGGCCAGCGCCGCCCCCCGGGCCCGGCCGAAGTTCAGGATCCCGGCATCCTCCGCCCCCTCGACGAAGGTCCCGTCTGGCCTGCCGAGGAGCAGGTTGCTCGGGTCTTCCGCGGCGAAGTCGGGCTGGGCCTCGACGTTGCCCTTGGCGACGAACAGGTCGACATAGGTGTCGTTGTTGACGTCCTGGAACTCGGCGTGCCACGCGGTCGACGGGAGCACGTTGTCGCCGACGAACGGTCGGTGCGCCGTCACCCCACTGGCGAAGGCGATGTCGCCGTACTCGGGACCGGTCGCCCCCTCGACGAGTTGCTGCAGCTTGTTGTCCCCCTGGCTGGTGAGGAACACCTCGGGCTTCCCGTCTCCGGAGAGGTCATGGCTGGCGATGCCCATCCCCCAGATCTGCATCGTCTGCCAACCCTCCTCGTGGGTCCATGGCCGGGGTGGGGCGCCGGGGTCGACCCGCCACAGCTGCTCCTCACCGTCGGAGTAGTAGTGGCGGTCGTTGGTCATCCGCAGGTCGCGCCGGCCCGATCGGTCCCAGTCGCTGAACAGCAGCGACAGGGTGCACCAGCCGGGGCTCAGCGTGATCCCATCGTCGTAGTCGGCGCCCCCCGACCGGAACATCACGTGGTCGGCGCACTGGCCGGTCTGCTGGCCGTCCTCGGCCAGGTAGTTGCCGAACGCCAGGGTGGGAAGCGCGTCTTCGTCCTCCCAGGTGGCGCTGAAGCCGACCGTCCACTCGTCGCCGCCGTCGACACCCCAGGCCTCGTTGGCCCGTTCGAAACGGCAGTCGCCCGCGCCCCGGAGCATGACGTTCTCACCGTGGCGGAGCACGGCGAGATCGGTGATCCCGTCTCCGTCGACGTCGATCGGATAGGCGCCGGTGACCTCGGTGAGCCCGGTGACCGGATCGGGCTCGGGGGTGAAGCGGAGCGCTCCGCCGGTTGCGCTGCCGTTGCGATAGAGCGCCGCCGGGTTGACCCCGCCGGCCAGGTACAGGTCCTGCCTCCCGTCGTCGTCACAGTCGAACACCGCCACCCCGCCGCCCACGAAGAAGTCGAACTCGCCGTCGTACACGTGCTCGACCCCTGCCGTCGCCGTCTCCTCGACGAAGCGGGGGGCGCCGGCCGGCGGCGGGGCATCCTCCCGGAACAGGCCGGCCAGGCCGAAGGCGACCGCCAGCATGCCCAGGGCGCCGGCGGCGAGCCCGGCGAGGAGCCAGCCCACCGCGGCCCCCGTCTCCCCGGTGGGCGGCTTCACCGGTCTTCCCGCCCCGTGCCGGCACCCGGTAGCGTCACCGCCACACGTCGACCGAGGGTGAGGTGGCCCGAGCCATGACGAGCGAACCTGTCCGTTGGGGCGTGCTGGGCACGGCGCACATCGGCGTCGAGAAGGTGATCCCGGCGATGCGGCCCTCCACGGAGAGTCGGGTGGTCGCCATCGCCTCCCGTTCGCAGGCGCAGGCCGAAGCCGCCGCATCGTCCTTGGGGATCCCGGCGGCGCACGGCTCCTACCAGGCCCTGCTCGACGATCCAGAGGTCGAGGCGGTGTACATCCCGCTGCCCAACCACCTCCACCCGGAGTGGACGATGGCGGCGGCCGCCGCCGGCAAGCACGTCCTCTGCGAGAAGCCCCTCGCCATCACCAGTGCCGATGCGGCGGCGATGGTCGAGGCGTGCGCCGCCGCAGAGGTGAAGCTGATGGAGGCGTTCATGTACCGGCTCCACCCGCTGTGGGTGCAGGTGCGCGAGATGATGGCCGGCGGGCTCGTCGGCGAGCTGGTCGCACTCCAATCGTTCTTCTCCTACCGCAATGTCGACGCGGGCAACATCCGGAACATCGCCGAGTACGGCGGCGGTGCCCTGCTCGACATCGGCTGCTACCCGGTGAACCTCGCCAGGATGCTCTTCGGCGCCGAGCCTACGGAGGTAAGGGCGGCCATCCGCCACGACCCGGACTTCGGGACCGACGTGGTGACCTCCGCCATCCTGGACTTCGACGGGCGTCACGCCACCTTCACCTGCTCCACCCAGATCGAACCGAGCCAGCGGGTCGAGCTGGTGGGCATCGCCGGGCGGCTGGTGGTGGAGATCCCGTACAACATCCCGCCCGACATCCCCACGAGGATCCTGCACATCGCCGGAGGGGACCCCCCGGTGTCGCCGGCGATGGTCGTCCACGAGGTCGAGGTGGCCGACCCGTACCGCATCCAGGCCGACGCATTCTCGCGGGCGATCCGTGACGGCACACCGGTGCCGACCGCGCCAGAGGACGCCGTTGCCAACCTCCGGGTGATCGAGCGGATCCTGGCCGACGCCAACCGCTGACCTGAAGTCCGGCACGGCCCACGATGGGGTTGGGGCCCCATCTGCGGGAGGAGGCGAGCGCAGCTCGCCGGGCATGTCGCACCGCTGACCCCTTCAATTCGCCGCGCGGGCCGGATCGGCGATCACGCCCGCCAGCACCAGCTCGGCGGCACCGAGCAGTGGGGCGTCTGCGCCGAGCTCGCTGGCGGCGATGGTGGCCATCTGGCGCGGCGCAGCAAGGGCGGTGCGCTCCGCCGCCTCGACCACGGAGGCCTCGACGAAGGAGAAGATCCGCTGGTAGAGGCCGCCGAGCACCACCAGCTCGGGGTTGAAGATGTTGATCAGGTTCCCGATGCCCAGGCCCAGCCACCGGCCGACCTGTGACAAGGCGCGACGGCTGGGAGCATGGCCGGCGGCGGCCCGCTGTGCGAACGCGTCGATCACGGCCGGCCCGGTGGCGCCGTCGCTGTGGCCCATGCGTCGCACCAGGGCGGCCTCCCCGGCTTCGGTCTCCCAGCAACCGGAGGCACCGCACCGGCACTCGACGCCCGCCGGGTTGATCAGCATGTGGCCCGCCTCGCCTGCGTAACCGGCGGCACCCAGCAGCGGCTTGCCGTCGATGATGGCGCCGACACCGATACCGACCTCGCCGGAGACGTACACCAGGTGCCCGACCGGGCGATGCCCTCTGCGGTACTCGCCCCACGCTCCGAGGTCGGCTTCGTTGGCAACCATCACCGGGACGTCGAGCGCCAGCTCCCGGGCGAACAGCTCGCCGAGCGGGATGTCCCGCCACCCGAGGTTGGGGGCGAGGTGGACGAACCCGTCGGAGCGACGGGTGATCCCCACCACGGCGACCCCGATCCCGGCCAGGGACTTGCGGGCCGGGAGGGCGTCGAGCAGCGGCTCGGCCAGCCGGGAGACGTCGAGGACCGTCTCGTCCGGAGATCGGTGACCGCGGGGACGTTCGACCCGCAGCCGGTTGTAGATGTGGCCGCCGAGCCCGACGGTGGCCACCGCCACCGAGTCGACGGCCAGCTCGACGGCGAGGACCGTGGCGCCTTGGGGACGGGTCTGCACCAGCGGGGAGGGACGGCCGGGCCCGGAGGCGGCCGGGTCGGCGGTCTCCTCGACCATGCCGAGGTCGGTGAGCTGCCCGACCAGGTCGCCGATCGTCGACCGGTTGAGCCCGGTGGCGGCGACCAGGTCGGATCGTGATTCCGGGCCCGATAGGTGGAGGCGCTCCAGGATCGTGCCGAGGTTGTGGCGCCGCAGCTCGTCCCCGGCCACGCCGCGGGTGTGCCGCCTTCCGCCGCTGATCCTGCTGTCCGTGCTCATGATGGACGAGGGAGTCCGGTTTGTTGGGGGGTCGATCATACCGCTCGGACCACGTGCCACATGGGTCGGCTGCGGTGAGGACGCCGGCTGGCAGGGCCGGGCACCGCTTCCTCCAGCCATTTGTTGCAGCCGCCAACATTCGATCGGTAAGCTCGGAGCTCGGCCGGTCCGGGGACCCACCCCGGGGCGGCGGCCGTCGACGTGGGCAGGTGCCCGAGCGAGGCCGCATCACAACGGGCGAGACCGGAGTGGTAGTGGCTACCGTTGTGGCTCTTGCGCACCTGGTGGCGCTTGTCAAGGAGGAAACATGTTCAGACGTCGACTCTGGGTACTGCTGGCCGTGCTGGCCGTGGTGCTCGCAGCGTGTGGAGGCGATGACGACTCCACCGATACCACAGGCGGCGCCGAAGGCACCGGCGCCGATACCACAGCCGGCGCCGAGGGCACCGGCGCCAGCGGCGAAGGACTCGTCGTCGGTGTGTCGTGGAACAACTACAACGAGGAGCGGTGGGCCAAGGCGGACGAGCCGGCCATCCAGGCGGCTCTAGAGGAGGCCGGGGCCGAATACATCTCGACCGACGCCGGGTCGTCGGCGGAGCAGCAGCTCGCCGACGTCGAGCAGCTCATCGCCGACGGTGCCGACGCCCTGATCATCCTCGCCCAGGACGGGACAGCAATCCTGCCGGCGGTGCAGAGCGCCATCGAGCAGGGCATCCCGGTCATCGCCTACGACCGGCTCATCGAGGACCCGGGCGCCTTCTACCTCACCTTCGACAACGTCGAGGTGGGCCGGATGCAGGCCAGGGCGATCCTCGAGGCGGTGCCCGAGGGCAACTACGTCTTCATCAAGGGCAACCAGGCCGACGCCAACGCCGACTTCCTGTTCGGCGGGCAGATGGAGATCCTCCAGGAGTCGATCGACTCCGGCGCCATCGTCAACGTGGGCGAGTCGTACACCGACAACTGGGACCCGGCCATCGCCCAGACCAACATGGAGCAGTTCCTGACCGACAACAACAACGACGTGCAGGCCGTGGTCGCCTCCAACGACGGCATGGCCGGCGGCGTCGTCGCCGCTCTCGAGGCCCAGGGCCTCGCCGGGCAGGTGCCGGTTTCCGGTCAGGACGGCGACGCCGCCGCCCTCAACCGGGTCGCCCTCGGTACGCAGACGGTGTCGGTGTGGAAGAACGCCTATGCCCTCGGCCAGGCCGCCGGCGAGATCGCCGTGCAGCTGGCAGGGGGGACGGCGCTGGCCGACGTGACCGCCCCCGACGACCTCGGCGACTCGGCGCCCGCCGCCGGCACCGCCGCCGGTGTGTTCACAACCCCGGGCGGGGTCGACGTGTACTCGGTCATCCTGACGCCGCTGCCGATCACGCAGGACAACCTCAATGTCCCGATCGACGCCGGATGGATCACCGCCGAGGAGGTCTGCCAGGGAGTGACCGCGGGGTCGGTGTCGGTCTGCGAGTAACCGCCACGATCTGAACCGAACCAGACGAGGCGCCACGCCCACGATGACCTCGTGGGCGTGGCGCACCGTCACGCCAAGCCGGAAGGGAGGCGATGGCTGAAGCGCTGAGCGGCCCGATGAGCGAGGTCGACGAGCCGCGCGAGATCCGCTCGGCCGGCTCGTTGCTCCGTGCCACCGAGGTGGACACCCGGCTGCTCGGGATGCTGGTGGCGCTGGCCGTCATCTGGGTCGGGTTCCACATCCTGTCCGGGGGGACGTTCCTCACGGCCCGGAACCTGTGGAACCTGTCGGTGCAGACCGCCTCGGTGGGGATCATGGCCACCGGGATGGTGCTGGTCATCGTCACCCGCAACATCGACCTGTCGGTGGGGTCGGTGCTCGCCGTGGTCGGCATGGTCATGGCGCTCGCCCAGGCCGAGTGGCTCCCCGCCCTGTGGGGGTTCGACCACCCGCTCACCTGGGTCGTCACCCTGGCCGGAGGGCTCCTCCTCGGAGCGCTCATCGGGGCGTTCGCGGGCTTCCTGGTCGCCTTCGGGCGCATTCCCTCGTTCATCGTCACCCTGGGCGGGCTGCTGGTGTGGCGTGGCGTGGCGTGGGCCACGCCAGCGGCCAGACCATCGCCCCGATGGACCAGACGTTCCAGCGGCTGGGCGGCGGCGCCCGGGGCTCGATCGGGGCGACGTGGAGCTGGGTGGTCGGCATCGCCGCTTGTGCCGCCGTCGTCGCCCTGCTGGTGAACGGCCGCCGGAAGCGGCGTCGGTACGAGTTCACGCTGCGCCCGATGTGGGCCGACGTCGCCATCGGCGTGGTCAGCTGTGGAGCGATCATCGCCACCGTCTGGGTGTCCAACAGCTACTACCTGCCGGAGAACCTGGCGCGCCAGTACGCCGAGGAGAACGGGATCGCCTGTCCGCCGGGCGGGCTGCAGATCTCGCTCGGGCTCCCCATCCCGGTGCTGATCCTCATCGGGCGTCGCCCTGGTGATGACGTTCATCGCCACCAGGCTCCGGTTCGGTCGCTACGTGTTCGCCATCGGGGGCAACCCGGAGGCCGCCAACCTGGCCGGCGTGAAGTCAGGGGCGACCGTCGTCAAGACCTTCGCCCTCATGGGCCTGCTGGTCGGCGTCGCCGCCGCGGTTTCGATCGCCCGGCTCAACGCCGCGGTGAGCTCGCTGGGGACGACTTCCGAGCTGTACGTGATCGCCGCCGCGGTCATCGGAGGCACCTCGCTGGCCGGCGGTGTCGGGACCATCTCGGGGGCGGTGCTCGGTGCGCTCATCATGCAGTCGCTGCAGTCCGGGATGGTGCTCATCGGGGTCGACGCCCCGCTCCAGGACATCGTCGTCGGTGTGGTGCTCGTGCTCGCCGTCGGCATCGACAGCCTCGCCCGGAGGAACCGGAGATGACCGATGGTCGCTGAGTCGGCGCAACCCGCCCAGGTCCCCCTGGTCGAGATGCGGAAGATGTACGTCAGCTTCGGCGGGGTGCACGCCGTCGAGGACGTGTCCATCGACCTCCAGCCGGGTGAGATCCACGCCCTGGTCGGCGGGAACGGGGCGGGCAAGTCGACGCTGATCAAGACCCTGTCGGGAGCGCAGAAGGCCGACTCGGGCGAGATCTTCGTCGACGGGGAGCCGGTGACCATCACCTCGCCCCGCGATGCCAAGGCGCTCGGCATCGAGACCATCTACCAGACGCTGGCGCTGGCCGACAACATCGACGCCCCCGGGAACATGTTCCTCGGTCGGGAGCTGGTCAACCGGTGGGGCGTGATCGACGACTCGGCGATGGAGGACGCCACCCGCAAGGTGATGAAGCGCCTCAACCCCAAGTTCGCCAACTTCATGGCGCCGGTGAGCTCGCTCTCGGGCGGACAGCGACAGTCGGTGGCCATCGCCCGGGCGGTCCACTTCAACGCCCGCATCCTGATCATGGACGAGCCGACGGCCGCCCTCGGCCCGGCGGAGACCGAGCAGGTCCGCGCCCTCATCCGCCAGCTGAAGGCCGAGGGGCTGGGCATCATCATGATCAGCCACGACATCCACGACGTGTTCGACCTCGCCGACCGGATCAGCGTCATGCTGCAGGGCCGCCTGGTGGGAACGGTGAACAAGGACGACGTCACCAGCGACGAGGTCCTCGCCATGATCATCATCGGCAAGCTCCCCGGCGAAGTGACTCAGGCCGAGCTCACCGACCTCCACGGCTGATCGCGGCGCCTCCTCCGCCGGCCCTAGCGGGCGCCGTCCTGTACCCGTGTACCGCTGACGCTGCTGGGCGGGTTCAGATGGCGTCTTGGGAGAGGACGATCGCCGTGTACCGGCCGATGCCGACGTCGCCACTGTGGGCCATGCCGTCTCGCGGCTCATCGTCCGCAATGGTGTCGAGACTGGGGTGGTCGTCGAACAGTGCGCTGTAGCGACCCAGTCGCTGTTGAACCGGACCCGCCACCTGCCCGACCGTGGCAGCCCGATGCGGTAGGCGTCGTAGCGACGGTTGCCGACGTTGACGACCACGACCACGTCGTCGCCGGGCCCGCCGTGGTGCCAGCGGTGGAAGGCGATCACGTTGTCCTCGTCGTTGACGTGGTGGACGTTGACGTGGTGGCCCCGCAGACCACGGGTGCTGCCGTCACGATCGCGGCGAAGGTGGATGAGGTCGCGGTAGAGGTTCAGGATGCCCTCGTAGGTGTGTTCCTTGCTCCAGTCGATCGGATCCTGGTCGTGGAACCAGGCGTCCTCGAGGATCTCCTGTCCCTGGAAGAGCATCGGGATGCCCGGCGAGGTGAACACGAGAGCGGCGGCGAGCGTGGAGCGCTTCTGCGCCCAGACGTTCCCGGCGTCCCCTGGTGCGATCTCCTCCGGAAGGCGCTGCTTGCCGTTGGCGACCTCGTCGTGCGACTCGGTGTAGATGACCCGTTTGAAGGCGTCGCTGTGGTCGCCGCGGACGATGGCGTCACGGAGCGCCCTCATGTTGCGCCCCCCGTCGGACACCGCCGTCATCGCCTCCCGGACAGGGTGGACGAAGCCGCCGTCCCACTGGGTGCTGAACCCGGCGCCGCCGACCTCCACCGATGCGGTCAACCAGGGGTTGTCGCGGAGATCCTCGGCGATGTGGAGCTTCCACGGTTGGCGCTGCATCGTCTCTCCGGTGATGCGCTGGCACAGCCGCCACCCATCGGGCACGTCATGGGGCGGGTCGTCGTCGTTGCCGTACACGTTCCGGATGTAGGCGGTGGCATCCCAGCGCAGCCCGTCACAGCGGAACTCCTCGAGCCACATCCGGGCGTTGTCGGCCAGGAAGTCCGCCACCTCCGAGCGCCCGTAGTCGGGACGGGTGTCGCCCCACGGAGTCTGACTGCGGGAGTCGTTGTAGAAGTAGATGCCCCCTTTGTCGTTCTCGGTCCAGCCGTCGAACCGCCACAGGTCGAGGTCGGTCGGGCCGAGATGGTTGAAGACCACATCGAGAAGGACGGCGATGCCATGGGTATGGGCATCCCGGATCAGCGCCTGGAGAGCCCGCGGTCCTCCATACGCCTCCTCGATGGCGAAGATGTGCGCCGGGTTGTAGCCCCACGAGAAGTCGGTGCCGAACTCTGCCGACGGCATCAGCTCAATGGCGTTCACCCCCAGGTCGCGCAGATAGCCGAGCCGCCGCTCCACGCTGTCGAAGCCGCCAGGCCCACCGCCGGGGGCATCGTTGAACGTGCCGACATGGAGCTCGTAGATCACGAGGTCGTCCCACGACGGCATCTCGAACTGCGTATCGCCCCAGTCGAACTCCGGTGCGCACACGATGGAATTGCCTGCCGAATGGGTCATCGCCCGGGCGTAGGGGTCGTTGCGCCACAGCACTCCGTCGTCGGTCGAGACGACGAACCGGTACTCGACGCCCTCCTGCACCCCGGCGACATGGATGGACCACACCCCTCCGCCCTCCGGCGACAGAGGGTGAGAGTCGGCGGACCACCCGTTGAAGCTGCCCGCCACCGACACGCCGGTGGCGAACGGCGCCCAAACCCGGAACGTCACCCCCTCCGCATCGGTGACCGCACCCATCCCTGACCGAGTCACAGCTCCGACCGCCACGGAGGGTCCGCTCCTGGCCGGGAGACGGTGACCGCGGCAACCTGGGCGGCGAAGCGGTGGATCGCTTCGAGATCCTCGACGCCGAGCGCGGCGACGCCCTCCTTCGAGAGCAGGTGGCGGTCGTGCAGCCCGGCCAGGATCCCGGCGGCGTAGGCGTCCCCGGCTCCGATGGTGTCCACCACCGGGACTTCGGGGACCGGCAGGTCGACCGTCCCGCCCCTGGTGACGGCGGTGACCCCGGCCCCGCCACGGGTCAGCAGGACCAGGCCCGGTCCCAGCGACTGCACCCAGGCGGCGGTGGCCGCCGGGTCGGCGCCGGGTCGCATCACTGCGGCGTCCTCGGTGCTCAGCTTCACGATGTCGGCGGCCGCCATTACGCCGGTCAGCCGGCGCAGGTGGTTGGGGAGGTCAGGTGTGGCGGTGGGGCGCAGGTTGGGGTCGACGCCGACCACGACCCGAGAGGCGTGGCGCGCCACGAGGTCGACCAGGTTGGTGGCGGTGGGCTCGATGACCAGCCCGAGCGTCCCGTACCAGACGGCGGAGGTGGCGACCGGCAGGGTGGCGGGCAACCGGTCGGCGGTGAGCGCACCGGCCGACGTACCGTCGAGGTAGAAACCGTAGGTGGCGGCTCCCGAGTCGTCGAGCGAGGCCACCGCCAGCGTGGTCGGGGCGTCGGTGTCGGCGATCAGCCGGAGGTCGACTCCCGACCCGGCGAAGCGGCCCCGGATGAGGTCGCCGAAGCCGTCGGTGCTCACCCCGCCGAGGAAGCCGACCGGCACCCCGAGACGCCCTAGGGCAACCGCGGTGTTCGCCGGCCCGCCGCCCGGATGGGCTGTGTAGCGGCAGTCACCGTCGGTGGTGAGGTCGATCAGCGCCTCACCGGCGACCACGATCAGCGACCCCACCGAGCGGGCCTCGTGTGGTAGAGCCATCGGCGCGAGGCTAACTGGCCCCCCTCCGGCGGGCCTGGCAAGGGCCCTGGCTAGAGTCCAGGCGACAGGCGCGTCGAGGCAGGGAAGGACGTCATGGGCTTCTTCAAGCGACTCTGGGGCTACATCGCCCAGCTCTTCAAGAGCACGGCGGAGAGCGCGATGAACCCGGAGATCGAGATCGAGCAGGCGATCAGCGAGGCCCAGAAGCGGGACCAGGCACTGCGCAACCAGGCAGCCAAGGTCGTCGCCCACCGCACCCAGCTCGAATCGCGCATGGGGAAGGCCGCCGACGACGTGGGTGAGGCCAGGGAGATGGCCAAGCAATCGCTCCTCAAGGCCGATGCCGCCACCCAGGCTGGCGACATGGAAGGCACCGAGAAGTGGAACCGCACCGCCCAGGCGATGGCGATGAAGCTCCAGGCGGCCGAGAACAACCTCAACACGTTGAAGGTCCAGTACGAGACCGCCCGCACCCAGGCCGACAAGGCCAAGGAGGCGGTGCAACAGAACGCCACCAGGGTCGCCGAACTGGCGGCGAAGCGAATGGAGCTGCTCGGCTCGCTCGAGGCGGCCAAGATGCAGGAGTCGGTGAACAGCGCGGTCGACGCCCTGTCCAACACCATGGACTACGACGCGCCGTCGCTGGAGAAGGTCGAGCAGAAGATCGAGGCCCGCAAGGCCGAGGCGATGGCCAAGGCCGAGATCCACGAGGCCACCCCAGCAGGGGCCGAAGTCGAGCTGCGCGAGGCGATCAACACGGTGCAGGCGGACGCCAAGCTCCAGGAGCTGCGCACCGAGCTAGGCCTGGGGGCGGCGCCGTCGGCTCCCGCGGTCCAGCCCGCCCCTCCCGCCGCCGACCCCACCACCGGGACCAGCTGAGTATCGGCTGCGAGGCGACATCGATCCAGGACCGGTGACCCCGCCGGTGCGGTCCGGCCGCACTCCCGGCGACTGAGTCGATGAGCGGGGACTGCGCCGCCATCGGCTGGTGGAGCGCCAACGCAGTCTCTGCTGCCGGCTACCTCCTCGCCGCCGGGACACTGGCATGGGGGACGATCGCCGGCCGGCTCCCTCGCCGCTCGTTGGTCTTGGCCGCCGCCGTCGCCCTCGAAGGTGCCGGCAGCATCCTGTTTCACGGCGCAGGTGGCAACGGGGCGATCCTGGTCCACGACCTGGCGTTGCTCGGCATGGTCGGGTACGTGGCCGGCTGGCACCTGGGCCGGCTCTTCGACCGGGCGTTCGATGGCGCCGTCGCCGGCGCCGTTTCGGCGACCCTCGCAGGTGCGGCAGCCTGGCCCTGGTATCGGGGGGCGGGCTCGCTGGTGGCGACGCTGGCGCTGGCAACCATCGCCGTCAGCGAAGTGGTTTCGAGGAGGAGGGGGGCACCGGCGGTGTGGACCGGCTCGCTGCTCGCCGTCGCCATCGTCGCCGGCCTCGCCTGGTTCGCCGGGCGCACCGGCAGCCCGCTGTGCGATCCGGGCTCGCCGCTGCAGGCGCACGCCGTGTGGCACCTGCTCACCGCCTACCTGGTGGTCGCCTGGGCCTTCCGAGCAGCCGCTACCGACGCCGTGTGAGGAGCGGGGTGGTCAGCGGTCGTCGAGGGTGCGGAGCATCCGCTTCAACGCCACCTGCCGGTACGAGCCGTCGAGCAGTTCGGCGACCTCGCCCCAGTCGACGTCGGCGGCGGTGAGGTCGAGCGCCAGCCATCCGTACGCCCCGTGGTACGGCGGCACGTAGAAACGGGCGTCGTCGAGCAGCGCCGGCCGTTCTTCCGCCTCGGGCTTGAACACCAGCGCGTAGGGGTGCTCGTCGTTGCCCTCGAAGACGGCGAACATCTTCTTGCCGGCGCGGAACGTCGGCCGACCCCAGGCCTCGACCTCGGTCGCCTCGGGGAACGACAGGCAGGCATCCCGCAGCTCGGTGAGGTACGGGTCCTCGTCCTGGTACATCCGGGGGTGGGCCATCAGGGGCGGTCGCGATCCCGCGCGGCTGAGGCGTTCCCGCTGCAGCCACGCCTTGACCCACCACAGCGGGTCGTCCGGTTGGCCCGCCCCGGGGAGCGGCTTGCCGGCACCGGGCAGGTCGTCGAACTCGCCCCGTTCCATCGCCTGGCGTATCTGGCGTTCGACCGGCGACTCGATGAGCTGGGGGTCGCCGTCGTCCATGGCGGTCACCCTACTTCCGGGACGTCCGGCCACCGGTCGGTACACTCGCCGCGCAACGGGGGCGAGAGGAGATCGGGGTGACGGCGACCAGGACCGATCCGCCGGAGATCGACGACGGCATCTCGCCGCCGGCCGGCAGGGCGGTATGGGGCTGGGTGACCGCTCTCGGTGTGGTCATAGCCGTCGGGATCCTCGCCTCGTGGTGGCTCGGCTCGCTGCCGGAGGAGAACGTCCCCGACATCGGTCGGGCGGTGTTCGGCAACATCCCCGGGCTGGTGGTCGCCGCCTTCTACGCGGTGGTCGCCTCGGCGGCGTTCGTGTCCGTGTTGCTGTTCGCCGATCGGGCCCGCAACTGGCAGCGGGGGGCGGCCGACGACCGCACCCGGATGCTCAAGCGCCGTCTCCACGAGCTGCGCCGCGGCCTGTCGATGCGCACCCTGCTGCGCGACCCGGGCGCCGGGCTGATGCACAGCGCCATCTACTTCGGCTTCCTCGTGCTGTTCGCCGGGACCGTCACGCTGGAGATCGACCACATCCTGCCCGCCGACCTCAAGTTCCTCGAAGGTGGGTTCTACGAGGGCTACTCGTTCGTCCTCGACCTGTTCGCCCTCGTGTTCCTCGGCGGGCTCGGCTGGGCGGCGCTGCGCCGGTACGGCAGCCGCCCGTGGCGGCTCAGGTCGAAGACCAGGCCCGAGGACGGCCTCATACTCCTGACCCTGGCCCTGATCGGGCTCGGCGGCCTGGCCGTCGAGGCGGCCCGCATCGCGCTCGAAGGCCGACCCGACTTCGAGACCTGGTCGTTCGTCGGCTACCCGCTCAGCTACCTGGTCCCGGAGAGCTCGGCGGCAGGGCTGCACCAGGGGCTCTGGGTGTTCCACGTGCTCACCTTCGTCGCCTTCCTTCTCGTCCTCCCCACCACAAAGCTGCGGCACATGATCACCTCGCCGGTGAACATGTACCTGTCGCCCCGGGAGCGCCCCAAGGGGGCGATGCGGGAGGTCCCCAACCTCATGGAGGCCATGGAGTCGGGCGAGTTGGAGACGGTCGGCGCCAACCTGGTCGGCGAGTTCACCTGGAAGCAGCTCCTCGACACCGACGCCTGCACCGTCTGCGGCCGCTGCACCTCGGTGTGCCCGGCGAACATCACCGGCAAGCCGCTCGACCCCAGGGAGATCGTGCTGAAGCTCGGAGAAGTCGCCGCGGCGACTGCCACCGACCCGCTCAGCCCGCCGGTGGGAATCGACGGTGCCCTCACCGTCAGCTCCGAGTCGGTGTTCGAGCGCATCACCTCGGAGGAGGTGTGGGCGTGCACCACGTGCCGGGCGTGTGACGAGATCTGCCCGGTGAACATCGAGATCCTCGACAAGATCCTCGACATGCGCCGCTACCTGTCGTTGATGGAGTCGGACTTCCCGTCCGAGCTCGGCAAGGCGTACATCTCGCTGGAGAACTCGGCCAACGTCTACGGCATGTCGCAGGGTTCACGGGGCGACTGGACCGACCAGCTCGACTTCCCGGTCAAGGTGCTCGGCGAGCCCGGGGTCGAAGCCGAGTACCTCTACTGGGTGGGCTGTGCCGGCTCGTTCGACGACCGTAACCGCAAGGTCACCCTGTCCACCGCCCGGCTGCTCCACCAGGCAGGGGTCGACTTCGCCATCCTCGGCCCCCGCGAGCTGTGCACCGGCGACCCGGCACGCCGCACCGGCAACGAGTACGTGTTCCAGGGGTTGGCGCTGCAGAACATCGAGACGCTCAACGACCTCGGGGATCACCAAGATCATCACCCAGTGCCCCCATTGCTTCAACACGCTGGGCAACGAGTATCCGCAGTTCGGCGGCGACTACGAGGTCATCCACCACAGTGAGTTGCTCATGTCGCTGGTCGACGACGGCCGGATCACGCCGCGCGCCAACGGCGAGACCGTCACCTTCCACGACCCCTGCTACCTGGGCCGCCACAACGACGTGTTCGTCGCCCCCCGCTCGGTCATCGACTCGGTCGGCGCACGGGTGGAGATGCCCCGCAACGGCACCCGAGTCGTTCTGCTGCGGGGCCGGCGGCGGACGGATGTGGATGGAGGAGCAGACCGGCAAGAAGGTGAACATCGAGCGCAGCGAGGAGGCGATCGCCACCGGGGCCGACGTCGTCGCCACCGGCTGCCCGTTCTGCTTCGTGATGATGGACGACGGGATCAAGGAGCTCGGCGCCGACGAGGACGTGAAGGTGATGGACATCGCCACCCTCCTCGCCGACCGCAGCCTCGACTGAAGCCCGTCACACCCCCGGATGCCAGCCGTCGGCAGGTGGCGACGAGGATCGAAGGGGTCGTCCGGGTCCTTCGGGTTCCCTTGCACCTTGACGTAGCATGGATGGTGCATCAAGATGCGTCCGTGCGTACCACCTTGACGCTCGATCCGGACGTCGTCCGTCTCGTGGAAGACGCTGCCCATGAGCAGCGCCGCTCACGGAAGGACGTGATCAACGACGCTCTTCGGCGTGCGCTGATGCCGACCGACTCGGTGGCACTCGAGCCGTACCGGCTGACCCCCCACCATGCGCAGGTAGGACCCGGAATCGATCCCGCCCGGCTCAACCAGCTCGCCGACGAGCTCGAAGACCAGGCGATACTGAGAGCGACGGGCCGGCCTCGCTGATCGTCGTCGACGTCAACCTGCTGCTCTACGCGGTCGTGGACGGCTTCGCGGAGCACGACCGCGCCCGCACGTGGTGGGTCGAAACCCTGAACAGCGACGCCCGGGTCGGTCTCTGCGCTCCGACACTGTTCGGTTTTCTCCGCCTCGCCACCAACGCCCGGGTGCTGGATCCTCCCCTCCGCACTTCCGCCGCCATGAGCCATGTGCGCGACTGGCTCGATCGCCCAAACGTCGCGTTCCTGGCCCCGGGCCCGCAATACCTGGAGATCGCACTCGGCCTGCTCGACCACCTGGGAACCGCAGGCAACCTGACCACGGATGTCCAGATAGCGGCGTCCGCCATCGAGCACGAAGGCGTTGTCCACTCCCATGACAGCGACTACGGGCGGTTTCCGCAGCTGCGCTGGGTCGACCCGCTCAGGTGAAGGCCTTCTCCACGATCTCTCGCTGCTCACGGGCGTGGGTGAGCGGGTTCCCGGTGGCCGGGGAGGCGCTGGCCCGCCGGTAGAGCCCTCGCACCTGGCGGCCGGTCTCGGCGAGCAGCGTGCGCGACAGGTACCGCCACGCCCCCATGTTGGCCGGCTCCTCCTGCACCCAGACCAGCTCGGCGTCGTCGTAGGGGGCCAGTACCTGGTTGATGGCCTCGATCGGGAACGGGTACAGCTGCTCGACCCGGACGACGGCGACGTCGTCGACCTCGTGCTGGCGCCGGTGCCGGTCGAGGTCGTAGTAGACCTTGCCCGGCGCACAGCAGCACCCGCCGCGCCCCCGCCGCGACCGTGTCGTCCCCGAGCACCGGGCGGTAGTCGTGCTCGGCGAGATCGGTCACCGGGCTGAACGAGTCGCGGGTGCGCAGCAGCGACTTGGGGGACATCACCACCAGCGGCCGCTTCTCGGGATGGAGCGCTTGGCAGCCGCAGGAGGTGGAAGTACTGCGCCGGGGTCGACGGCACCGCCACCCGCATGTTGTCGTCGGCGGCGTTCTGCAGGAACCGCTCGAGCCGGGCGCTGGAGTGCTCCGGTCCCTGGCCCTCGAACCCGTGGGGGAGCAGCAGCACCAGGCCGCAGGTCTCGTCCCACTTGTCGAGCCCGGACACCAGGAACTGGTCGATGACCACCTGGGCGCCGTTGACGAAGTCGCCGAACTGAGCCTCCCAGATGACCAGGGCTTCAGGCGCCGCCACCGAATAGCCGTACTCGAACCCGACGGCGGCGAACTCGGACAGCAGGCTGTCGTAGATCTCGATCGGGCCCTGGTCGGGGTGGAGGTGCTGGAGCGGGGTGTACTCCTCCTCGGTCTCGTGGTCGACCAGCACGGCGTGGCGGTGGGAGAAGGTGCCCCGTTGTGAGTCCTCGCCGGCCATCCTCACCCGCACCCCCTCGAGCGAGAGCGTCCCGAAGGCGAGCGCCTCGGCCAGCGCCCAGTCCACCATGCCCCCGGCATACAGGCTGTGGCGCTCGTCGAGCTGCTTGGCCAGCTTCGGGTGCACCGCGAAGCCTTCGGGGAGGGCGGCGATGGCGCGCTCGATGCCGTCGAGCTCCTCGATGTCGAGCCGGGTGGCGACCGGTGCCGTCGACAGGCCCCTCGCCTGCCGGGTCCCGGCGGCGAAGGTGCGCGACTCTTCGAGGGCGGCCTCCAGCCTGGTTCGGTAGTCGGCGACCATGCCCTCGACCTCGTCGGCGTCGGCCTCGCCGGTATCGATGAGCCGCTCGGCGTAGAGCTGCCGGATCGGGGGCCGGGCGTCGATGAGCCGGTACATCGTCGGCTGGGTGTAGCTGGGCTCGTCCCCCTCGTTGTGGCCCAGCCTGCGGTAGCACACCAGGTCGATGACCACGTCCTTGTGGAACGCCTCCCGGAAGGCGAAGGCGATCCTGGCCGTCACGCAGCACGGCTTCGGGGTCGTCGCCGTTGACGTGGAAGATCGGCGCCTGCACGCCCTTGGCGACATCGGTGGCGTAGAAGCTGGAACGGGCATCGACGGCGGCGGTGGTGAAGCCGACCTGGTTGTTGACCACGACGTGGATGGTCCCGCCGGTCGAGTAGCCGCCGAGCTGGGAGAGGTTGAGGGTCTCGGCGACGACGCCCTGACCGGAGAAGGCGGCGTCTCCGTGGATGAGCAGGGGGAGTACCAGGTCGTCGCTGCCCCCCCGAGCTCTTCCTGACGGGCCCGGGTGATGCCTTCGAGCACCGGGTCGATCGCCTCGAGGTGGCTGGGGTTGGCCGCCACCTCGATGCCGAGCCGCCGGCCGTCCGGCGTGGTGTGCTCGCCTCTGGCGCCCAGGTGGTACTTGACGTCACCGGAGAAGTTGCCGGCGTCGTCGGGCTCCTCGTGGCCGACGAACTCGTGGAAGACGGCGGCGAGGTCCTTCTTGGCGGTGTTGGCCAGCACGTTCAGCCGGCCGCGGTGCGCCATGCCGAGCACGACCTCTTCCATCCCGGCGTCGGCGGCGGTGTTGAGCACCACGTCGAGCAGCGGGATGAGGCTCTCGGCGCCCTCCAGGCTGAAGCGCTTGGCGCCGAGGAATTTGGTGTGGAGGAACCGCTCGAAGCCTTCCGCCTCGATCAGCTTGGCGAGTATCCGTCGCTTCTCGTCGGTGCCGATGGGCGGTGCCGGTCGCTCGGTGTGTTCCTGGATCCACAGTTTCTGGTCGGGCTCCTGGATGTGCATGTACTCGATGCCCGACGTTCGGCAGTAGGCGTCGCGCAGCACGCCGAGGATCTCGCCGAGCGTCATCCGGGTGCGGCCGGCCAGCCCTCCGGTGGCGAACTCACGGTCGAGGTCCCACAGGCTGAGCCCGTAGGTGATCGGGTCGAGCTCGTCGTGGATCTGCGGCGGCTTCTGGCGCAGCGGGTCGAGGTCGGCGATGAGATGGCCTCGAACCCGGTACATGTTGATGAGCTGGAAGATGCGGGCCTGCTTCTCGGCCCACCCCTGGCTCCCCGGGGCCGGGTTGGAGTCGACCGCCCACTTGACCGGGACGTAGGGGATGGCCATCGAGGCGAACACGTCCTCGTAGAAGCCGTCGGCGCCGAGCAGCAACTGGTGGACCCGCGCCAGGAACATCCCGCTCTCCGCACCCTGGATGATGCGGTGGTCGTAGGTGCTGGTCATGGTGAGGGTGCGGCCCAGCCCGGCCCGGGCGAGCGACTCCGGGTCGGCTCCCTCGTACTCCGGGGGGAACCCGATCCGGCCAACGCCGACGATCAGCCCCTGCTCCGGCATCAGCCGGGGGACCGACTGGACGGTGCCCACCGTCCCCGGGTTGGTCAGGGTGGCGGTGGTGCCGGCGAAGTCGTCGGGGGTCATCGACCCGGATCGCACCCGGCGCACCACCTCCTCGTACGCCTCCCAGTAGCGGCGGAAGTCCATCTCGTCGACCCGCTTCAGGTTGGGGACGAGCAGGGTGCGGCCGCCGTCCTTGCGGGGCAGGTCCATCGCCAGCCCCAGATTGATGTGGGGGTAGGAGACCCGGGCCGGCTTGCCGCTCACCTCGGCGTAGGCGGCGTTCATCAGGGGCTGCTCGGACAGGGCTCGGACCACCGCCCACCCGATGAGGTGGGTGAAGCTGACCTTGCCTCCCTCGGCGAGCCGCTGCAACTGGTTGTTGATGATCGTCCGGTTGACCTCGAGCAGCTTGGCGGGGAAGGTCCGTACCGAGGTGGCGGTGGGCAGCTCGCGACTCGCCTCCATCCGGTCGGCGATGGTGGCGGCGGCGCCACGCAGGATCTCGGCGCCCTCGGGGGGCTCGACCGCCGGCGGCGGTGATGCCGGCGAGGGAGCCGGGGTGGGGGGGCTGGTTCGGCAGACGGCGGCCGAGTGCGCCGGCGGGGCGGTTCGCCCGCCGGTGTCGGTGGCCACGCGGTGGCGGGGGTCGGTGCCGCCGAGGCCCGTCGTCGCTCGGGGCCGCCACCTCGCCGTTGCCCTCGAAGTAGCGGCGCCAAGCCTCGCTCAGGCTCCCGGGTGCGTCGAGGTACCGCTCGTACAGGTCCTCGACGAGCCAGTCGTTGCCGCCGAATCCTCCGGTGGGCGCAGCCATGCGGTCAATGGTAGGTAAGCAGCCGCCGAAGTCATCGCCCGGGGTCAGGTACGGCCCACGATGGGGTAGGGGCCCCATCTGCGGGAGGAGGGCCGACCGGACGCGTGCGGTTCGCGATGGGTTGGCGCCTCCGCCGGCGGGAATGTCAGGTCGGCCCGGGTAGTCAACACAGAGTCGAGGGCGATCTCGACCATGTCGTCGAACGTCGACTGACGCTCGTCTGCGCTGGTGGCCTCACCGGTGCGGACGTGGTCGCTGATGGTGAGGATGGCGAGGGCGGCGGCGCCGTACTCGGCAGCGACCCCATAGAGCCCGGCCGCCTCCATCTCCACCGCCAGCACCCCCATGCTCTCCATGGTGTCGAACAGCGAGAAGTCGGGGTGGTAGAAGAGGTCGGCGGAGAACACGTTGCCCACCCGCACCGTCTTCCCCTTCGCCTCGGCGGCGTCCACGGCTCTGCGTAGCAACTCGTAGTCGGCCACGGCGGCGAAGTCGAGGCCGCGGAAGCGGGAGCGGTTGACGCCCGAGTCGGTGCACGCCCCGAGGGCGATCACCACGTCGCGGAGGCCGACGTCGGCGCTGATGCCGCCGGCGCTCCCCACCCGGATCAGCCGGCGCACCTCGTATTCGGTGATGAGCTCCTTGGCGTAGATCGACGCCGAGGGGATGCCCATCCCGCTCCCCATCACCGAGACCGGCGTGCCCCGGTAGGTTCCGGTGAACCCGAGCATGTTGCGCACCGCGGTCACCTCGACCGCGTCGTCGAGGAAGGTGTCGGCGATGTGCTTCGCCCGCAGCGGGTCGCCCGGCAACAGGCAGACATCGGCGAAGGCGCCCGGCTCGGCGGAGATGTGGGGGGTGGGCACGCGGCGCAGCTCCTGCGGTCAGTTCTTGAGGTATGGCTGGCCGTCTGCCGCCGGGGGCCGTGACCGACCGACCACTCCGGCGACGACGACGACGGTGGCGACGTAGGGGAGCATCAGCATGAACTCGGAGGGGATGCCGGTGCCGAGGATGGCCACCTTCTGGGCGAGCGAGCTGGAGAACCCGAAGACCAGGCCGGCGGCCAGGCAGCCCAGCGGCATCCAGCGACCGAAGATCAGCGCCGCCAGCCCGATGAACCCGATGCCCCCGGTCATGTTCTCCTCGAACCGGGCGACCTGGGACAGTGCCAGGAAGGCGCCGCCGAACCCGGCGATGAGCCCGCCGAGCACCACGTTCCGGTAGCGGATGCGGAACACGTTGATCCCGAGCGTGTCGGCCGCCTTGGGATGCTCTCCGACCGAGCGAACCCGCAGGCCCCACCGGGTGCGGAAGAGCGCGTACTGGAGGAAGAAGGCGAGGATCAGGGTGACGTACACGAAGAACACGTGGTCGAAGAACATCGGCCCCAGCACCGGGATGTCGGCCAGGATGGGGATCCGCCACGACGGCACCCGAGCCGGGGCGTTGAGGTCCTGGGCCTCGGAGAGGACCCGGCTCGCCAGGAACGACGTGATGCCGAGGGCGAGGATGTTGATGACCACCCCGGCGATGATCTGGTCGACGTTGAACCGGATGGCGAGCCACACCAGGAGGAGACCGAGCAGCGCCCCCACCAGCATCGCCCCGATCACCCCGGCCCACGTCCCGTAGGCGCTCGACAGGATCACGGCGACGAACGCCCCGCTGAGCAACTGGCCCTCGATGCCGATGTTGACCACTCCGGCGCGCTCGCACATCAGGCCGCACAGCGCCCCCAGCGTGATCACGATCGAGGCGATGACCGTGGAGCGGAGCATGCCGACGAGGCTGAACGAGCCGTCCGCCGCCGCCCAGGCGAGGAAGGCGAACACCAGCAAGCCGAGACCGGCGCCGAGCATGGCGTTGGTGCGCTTCAGCCAGCGCCGCCTGAGGCAGAGGACACCGAGCACGGCGATCAGGGCGGCGATGATCAGGTTCACCGCCCTGGTGTTGAAGGTCCAGGAGAGATCCGTGAAGTAGTCGGTGGGCAGGCTCAGGTTGAAGGTGGAGGCGGCCTCGGCGGGGACGCCGAGGGCGAACACCCACAGCACCACCACCGCCATCGCCAGCAGCGAGTACCCGATGATGGTCGCCCGACGCTCGTCGGGTGTCGCCCGGCTCACGACCGGGGCAACCGCCGCCGGCTCGGTGGTGACGGCCGTCATGCGCCCCACCCTCTGCTCAGCTGGATCCGCGCCGGCGGCGTCTTCACCCGCCACACCGCCCGGATCAGAGCCGGGGCTGCCACGAAGATCACGATCAGTGCCTGGAGGACGACCACGAGGTCGATCGGGATCTGGGCCGCCCCCTGCATCTCCCGGCCTCCCGCCTTGAGCGCCCCGAAGAGGATCGACGCCCACAGCACCCCGATCGGGTGGGACCGGCCCAGCAACGCCACGGTGATGGCGTCGAAGCCGACGGTGGCGGCCATCGCCGGCGACGCCTGGTAGGGCGGCAGCGCCATGACCTGGTTGGCGCCGGCGACCCCGGCGAGCCCGCCGGCGAGCGCCATCGCCAGGGTGACCAGGGTGGCCACCCCCATGCCGGCGTACGCCCCCGCCGACGGGTTGAGCCCGACGGCGCGGAACTCGAACCCGAGCGACGATCGGAACAACAGCCACTGCACTAGGAACACCGCCCCGAGAGCGATGAGGAACCCGACGGTCACCCGGTAGTTCGACCCGAACAGGAGCGGGAGGTGTGCGCTCGACCGGAGCGGCTCGGACACCGGGTTGTTGCTCCCCGTCTCCTGGAACAGTGGTATCGACAGCAGCCACTGCACCAGATACAGGGCGATGAAGTTGAACATGATGGTGGTGATGACCTCGTGGGCGCCGGTCTTCGCCTTGAGCAGGCCGGCGATCCCTCCCCAGATGGCGCCACCGACGATGCCGGCCACGATCGCCAGGATCAGGTGGAGCGGCGTGGGCAGCCCGACGTGGATACCCACCCAGGTGGCGGCGATCCCGCCGATGAGCATCTGGCCCTGGGCACCGATGTTGAACAGCCCCGCCCGGAACCCGAGTGCCACTCCCAGGCTGGCGAGGATCAGCGGGGTGCTGGCGAACAGCGTCTCCGAGATGGCGTAGATCGACCCGACCGCCCCCCGGAAGAGGGCGCTGTAGGCGGTGGAGATCTCGTCCCACATGTTGCCGATTGCGGTGCCGGGATCGCTGAACAGCAGCGGCAGGTTGTTGACGTCGCTGAAGGCGATGATCACCGCCCCGATGATCAGCGCTGACACCAGGGCGAGGGTGGGCACCGCCAACGAGCGCAGCAGCGAGGACCCCGCTCCGGTTGCCGAGTCCATCACCGACGGCTCCTCGGGGGGAGGCGCCTCCGGCTCGGTGGTCGGTGGGGCCTGGGTCATCGGGCCGATCCCAGCATGGCAAGCCCGATGTCGGTGACGTCGGCGTCGGGGGCGAACTCCCCGACGATCCTCCCGTGGTAGAGGACGAGGACACGGTCGGCCAGGGCGGTGACCTCCTCCAGCTCGGAGGACACCACGAGCACCGCCGCCCCGGCGTCGCGCATCGCCACGATCTGGGCGTGGATGTACTCGATGGAGCCGACGTCGATCCCTCGGGTCGGTTGCGAGGCGACCACCAGGCGGACCGGTCGGTCGAACTCCCGGGCGACGATCACCTTCTGCTGGTTGCCACCCGAGAGCGTCGAGACCGGGACATCGATGCCAGGGGTGCGCACGTCGTACTGCTTGACCAGCCGTTCGGCGGCCTCGTTGACGTCGTCCCAGTCCATGAACAGCCCCCGGGAGAACGGGTCCTCGTAGTAAGAGTCGAGCACCATGTTCTCCGCAACGGTGAAGCCGAGCACCAGGCCGCTCTCCTGCCGGTCCTCGGGGATGTGCGAGACCCCGGCCTTGTGGAGCTGGCGCGGCGTGTAGTCGATGACGTCCACGCCGTCGAGGGCGACGGCTCCCTCGAGGGTCGGCCGCAGCCCCATGATCGCCTCGATCAGCTCGCTCTGGCCGTTGCCCTGGACCCCGGCCACCCCGACGATCTCACCGACCCGCACCTCGAAGGTGGCCCCGTTCACCGCGCGGTGGCCGCGGTCGTCCAGCACCACCAGGTCCTGCACCTGGAGCACGGTGGCGCCGGGCTGGGACGTGTCCTTGGGGACCACCAGCTCGACCGGCCGGCCCACCATCATCTCGGCGAGCTGTTCCTCGCCGGTGTCGGCGGGCAGCACCTCTCCGACCTTGCGGCCGGTGCGCATCACCACGATCCGGTCGGCGATCTCGAGCGCCTCGCCGAGCTTGTGGGTGATGAAGATGATCCCCTTCCCGTCCGCCTGCAGAATTCGGATGATGGCGAAGAACTCCACGACCTCTTGGGGGGTGAGCACCGCGGTGGGCTCGTCGAAGACCACGTAGCGGGCCTCGCGATTGAGCACCTTGATGATCTCGACGCGCTGCTGGACACCGACCGGCAGGTCCTCGATGACGGCGTCGGGGTCGACGTGGAATCCGCACATCTCGGACGTCTCCTGCACCGCGGCGCGGGCGGCGTCGAGGTCGATGATCCCGGCGGTCCCCACGGGCTCCTGACCGAGGATGACGTTCTCGGCGACGGTGAACACCGGCACCAGCATGAAGTGCTGGTGGACCATCCCGATGCCTGCGGCGATGGCATCGTGGGACGAGGCCAGCTCCAGCGGAGCTCCGTCGATCGTCACGGTGCCCTCGTCGGGTCGGTACAGGCCGTAGAGGATGTTCATCAGCGTCGACTTGCCGGCACCGTTCTCGCCGAGCAACGCCAGTACCTCACCAGGGGCGACCGAGAGAGAGACGTCGTCATTGGCGAGGACGCCCGGGAAACGCTTGGTGATCCCCTTCAACTCGAGCGCCACCGAGCCTCCTCAGCGTCCATCGACGGAGGCACTGTAGAACGCGAGAAGCCCCCGGCGCTTGCGCACCGGGGGCCTCTCTCGCGTCTCGGTTTCGGTTGCGGCTCAGCTGACGGGGACGTTGGCGGCGTTGATCGTCCCCCGACCTGATGTCGGCGAGGATCTGGTCCACCTCGGCGGCCAGCTCGGGCGGAACCCGATCCTCCCAGCTGTGGAACTCGGACAGCCCGACGGCGTCGTTGCCCAGGTTGCCGACCACGCCACCCGGGGTCCACATGCCACCGGCGTGCTCCTGCAGCGAGCGCTCCACCTGGATGGCGATCCCCTTCTCGATGGTGACCAGCCACAGGTCCTGGTACTCGGGGGGCATGGCATCGAAGGCGTCCTGGTCGACGCCGATGAGGGCGGCGTCGAGGCCGCGGTCCTGGATGGCGACGCCACACGGCAGGTTGATGGCCCCACCGACCGGCAGCATGATGTCGGCGCCCTCGTCGAGGATGCTCTCACACGTCTGTCGGACGACCGGGTCGCCCGGGTCGAACGTGCCGGTGAAGGTGCCGTCCTGGGCCTCGACGTCCCAGCCGACCACCTGCACGTCGGTCCCGTTGACCTCGTTGTAGTGGGCCACGCCCCGGGCCAGGCCGTCCATGAAGATGGCCACGGTCGGGATGTTCAGGCCCCCGTAGGTGCCGATGACGCCGGTCTGGCTCACCCCGGCGGCGAGGTAGCCGGCGGCGAACGCCGCCTCGTCGGTCTGGTAGACCAGCTCACGAATGTTGGGCTCGTCGGGGTCGTAGCCGAAGTCGACGATCGTCCAGTTGATGTCCGGGTTGGCCTGTGCGTTGGTCTGCGTGGCCTCCCCGAGCTCGAAGCCCACGGTCACGATGTGCTCGGCCCCCTGGGCGATGCACTGGTCGATGTTGGGCTGGTAATCGGCCTGTTCGTCCGACTCGAGCAGGATCGGGCCGGGAGCGACGTAACCGGCCGCTTCGGCGCTTTCGACGCCCGCCCAGGCGGCGGCGTTGAAGCTGCGGTCGTCGACACCGGCCAGGTCGGTGACCAGACAGGTGACGACCGGGGTGACGTCGGTCGGGGCAGCGGTCGTGCCGGCCGCAGCCGTGGTGCCGGTCGCCGCCGTGGTGCCGGGCGCTGCCGTAGTGCCGTCGGCCGCCGTGGTGGCGGCTGCGTCACCCGTCGTATCGGTGCTGTCGTCGTCGCCACCACAGGCGACGAGCACCAGCATCAACGCGCCGAGGATTGCGACGAGTTTGATTCGTGATCTCAAGAGATCCTCCACTGATTGCTCATTGAACGGGGGCGACAGCCAGCGCAGTTGCGCACGATTGCGGCCCCTCGAGGCCCCGGTCCCGGAGCCCGGCGGCCAGTGTACCCAGCGGCTGTGACCCGTGCGCCCCGGATCTACTGTGCTGCCGCATGCGTGTCGGCTACCAGGGCGAGCCCTACTCGTACTCGTGGCGTGCCGCCGGTGAGCTGTTCCCCGACGGCGAGGCGATCGGGCTCCACGGCTTCGCCGAGGCGTTCCAGGCGCTCGACGCCGGGCGGGTCGACCGGTTGGTGTTGCCGGTGGAGAACTCGACCACCGGCAGCGTGCTTCCCGTGCTCGACCGCCTGCCCGGCGACGGAGCCCATTCCCCGATCGCCATCGTGGCCGAGCACCTGGTCGAGGTCCGCCACTCCCTCCTCGGCGTGCCCGGTGCCTCGCTCGCCGGCGTACGCCGGGCGCTGTCGCATCCCGAGGCGCTGGCCCAGGCCGAGGCGACGCTGCTCGAGTTGGGCATCGAGGCGGTGGCGAGGTCGGACACCGCCGGGGCGGTGCGAGAAGTGGCGGACGCGGGTGACACCACCGTGGCGGCCCTGGCACCTCCGGAGGCGGGCGCTGAGCACGGCCTCGACGTCCTCCGGCCCGATGTGATGGACCGGGACCACAACACCACCAGGTTCGTGGTGCTCCGTCCCGGCGAGCCGGAGGTTGGCCCGGACGACGACAAGACCACGATGGTGTTCACCGTCGCCCACCAACCCGGGGCGCTGGCCCTGGCACTGACCGAGCTCGGGTTGCGCGGCGCCAACCTCACCCGGATCGAGTCCCGGCCCGGGACCAAGGCCTGGACCTACCGGTTCTTCGTCGACCTGGTCCACCCGCCCGGCCCGGCCGGCCTGGCGGCCGTCCTCGACCCCCCGCCGGCGACGCTCGCCCACCTCCAGGTCCTCGGCAGCTACGTCTCGGTCAGCTGAGCTCCCCGGCGTCGCCGGCTTCGACCGAGTCGGGCAGCGGCGAGCCCGGCCGCCACCGCCGGGAGGACCCAGTTGAGGTCGGGCACGACGGCCGGCGGGGACTGTCCGACCGGTCGGGGTGAACACCACCTCCTCGGCGCGGAGCTCGGCCGCCACCGCCAGTGGCCCCGGATGGGCGTGGATCGTCGCCACCGGTTTCGCCGCCAGGTCGTCGAGCCACGGTGCCGGCTCCGAGGGGACGACCACCGCATCGTGTTCCAGCCGGTACCGGTGGACGCTGGTACGGGTACCGGCGCCCTCGGCTTCGGTGGTCACCACCAGCAGCCAGCGGCGCCCCACCAGCCAGCCGAGCCCGAACCGGTAGAGCAGCTTCAGCGCCTGGGGACTCGGTGAGCCGAAACCGGCGGTCGCTCCGGCGACCCGATGGAGATACCCGGACATCACCCCGGAGCGTACGAGGGTCACCGGCTGGCGGCGTCGGCGAGGGCCGCCTCGGTCTTGCCATAGAGGGCCTCGGCGGAGGCGGGCGAGTCGGCGACCGCGGTGACCCCGACGCGGCCGGCGACACCGACGGCGCTGACCATGTGGAAGACCAGGCCGGATTTCGAGGCGTCGTCCCAGACCAGCCCCGACTGCTCGGCGACGTCGAACACGTCGTCCGGGGTCAACGAGGCCAGATTGGGGGTCTCGAGATGGTCGGTGGCGACGTAGTGCTTGGCCACGCCGTCGGCGAGGTAGCGGCCCTGGTCGGGCAGGTAGTCGCCCTCGGTCAGCGCCAGCAGGGTGAGGGCGGGATGGGTGGTGCCGCCGTTGCGCAGGTTGATCTCGACGGCGTGGATTCCCCACCGTCCACCGTCCCGATCGGACCGGGTGGCGACGAAGTCGATGGCGAACCTGCCGATCACGCCATGACGGGCCAGCGCCTCGGCGATGGCGGTCCCGTGGTCGGCCAGGGCTGGGGCGTAATCGGCGTCGGCGGGGAACCGGCACCCGAAGTAGGTCTGCCCGGTGGCGCCCCCGAGGATCTGGTCGTGGGTGCTCAGCACCTCGGTGCCCCCCTCGGGGCTGTTGCGGAGCTGGACGCTCGGGCTGCGGAAGTCGGTCCCGCTGATCCGCTCCTCGACGATCCCGCTCTCGTCCTCGAGCCGGTCGAGGAAGCCGGTGGCGTCCAGGTCGGGGTCCTCGGGTCGGAGCGTCCTCACCCGCCGCTCGATCTCGGACCGGCCGCCGGCGCCGCGCAGGTCGACGATGGCGTTGCCGTAGCCGCTCACCGCGTCGTCGAGCTTCACCACCGCCTCGTCGGGAGGGTTTTCGTCGAGGGCGTCCAGGGCGCGGGCCACCTCACTCACGCTCCGCACCTGGTTCGCCCCCCGCGGGAACGGGACCCCGGCGACCTCGAACGTCTCCCGGCTCCCGGTCTTGGTCCCCAGGCCGCCGCAGGACGGGTGCGGGCCGTACACCGGGATGCCCAACTCCACCGCCAACCGCGCCTCCAGCGGAGTGGTGACGAACGGCAGCAGGACCGCAGCTTCCGGGTTGCTGATCAGCGAGCGGATCCGCTCGATGAGGCGGGGCCGCTCCAGGATCTTCTGGGTGAGGGGGCGGGGCGACCAGTCTCCCACCGATATGGTGGTCGAGCCTGCTGTGCAGGTCGACGGGATCGAGCCCGGGGAGCAGGCACAGGTAGTAGTCGAGCATCCGGGGCAGGATCGGCTGGGAGGTCACGTAGACGACCCGGGTGCCCGGCGCCCGGGCCAGCCCAAGCACGTAGATGAGGTACCGCTCCTCGTAGGCCGGGACCAGCGGCACGAGCTCGGTGGGCATCTGCACCGACATCGAGCTGACCACCACCATCGTCCGCTCCTCATCGCGGCGGCGCAGCGTCAGCGTCGGCCACATCGGGACCAGCCTGGCCTGGAGCGAGGCGAACTCCCGCTCGTCCAACGGCTTGCATGTCGGGCAGACCTCCCACAGTCCCTCCGGCGGGACGATCGTACCCGGCCAGGCCGGCGGTACCGTGGCCGGGTGACGATCCCAGTGGTGACGCAGTGACCTCGAACCGCGACATCGCCGCCGCCCTCTACGAGCTGGCCGAGCTGACCCGGCTCGAGGCCGGGAGCTCCCAGGGCTTCAAGGCGCGGGCCTACGAGAAGGCGGCGGGGGCGATCAGGGACCACCCGGCGCCGCTCGACGACATGGACCCGGCCGACATGCTGGCCATCGAGGGCCTGGGCAGGGCGACCGTCGACAAGGTGACCCAGCTGGTGGAGACCGGGACCATCACCCAGCTGGAGAAGCTGCGCGCCCAGTACCCACCGGGGTTCGTCCAGCTGACCCGGATCCCGGGCGTGGGCCCGAAGACGGCGGTCCTCCTCCTGAAGGAGCTCGAGGTCCGCAACGTCGACGACCTGCGCGCCGCCATCGCCGCCGAGCGGGTGCGGGAGCTTCCCGGGTTGGGGCCGAAGTCCGAGGAGAAGATGGCCCGGTCGATCGAGCGGCTCGGGCTCCACGGCAAGGACCGGCGCACCCCGATCATCCAGGCGCTGCCCGTCGCCCGGGAGTGCGCCGCCCACCTCGCCACCCTCGACGGGGTGGCCGAGGTGCAGGTGTGCGGAAGCCTCCGCCGCTTCAGCGACACCATCGGGGACATCGACATCGTGGTCGCCTCCGATCAGCCGGCGACGGTGATGGAGGCGGCGGCCGCCTTGCCGATGGCGTCCGAGGTGATCGCCTCGGGCCCCACCAAGACCTCGGTGTTGACCTACCGCGGGCTGCAGGTCGACGTCAGGGTGGTCGCCCCGGAGCAGTTCGGCGCCGCCTGCATCTACTTCACCGGGTCGAAGCAGCACAACATCGACCTGCGGCAGCGGGCGATGGCCGCCGGCCGGCTGCTCAACGAGTACGGGCTGGAGGACTCGGAGACCGGCGAGGTCGTCGCCGCCGCCACCGAGGAGGAGGTGTACGCCGCCCTCGGCATGGACTTCGTGCCGCCGGAGATCCGGGAAGGGGTCGGCGAGGTGAAGGCGGCGGCCGAGCACCGTCTGCCCGACCTGGTGACCGTCGACGACATCCGCGGGGACCTGCACGTCCATTCGAAGTGGTCGGGTGACGGGCGCAGCTCGCTGGAGGAGATGATCGCCGCCGCCGCCGCCCGCGGGCTCGAGTACGTGGGCCTCACCGAGCACGGCGAGGACCTCTCCATCAACGGTCTCTCCCGGGAGGAGATCGCCGCCGAGCGGGAGGTGATCGCCGGGCTCCGCGAGCAGTACCCGGAGCTCGCCATCCTCCACGGCGCCGAGCTGAACATCGCCGGCGACGGTCACGTCGACTACGACGACGAGGTGCTGTCCCGCTTCGACTGGTGTGTGGCCAGCGTCCACTCGCTGTTCGACCTCCCCAAGGCCGAGCAGACCGAGCGGGTGATCCGAGCCATCCAGCATCCCTGGGTGGATGCCATCGGCCACCTCACCGGGCGGCGCATCGGGAGGCGACCCGGGATCGAGCTCGACTTCCCTGCGGTGTTCGCCGCCGCCGCCGAGGCCGGTACCGCCCTCGAGATCAACTCGCATCTCGACCGGCTCGACGTGCCCGCCGGCGAGCTGCGCACCGCGATGGCGGTCCCCGGCCTGTGGTTCACCATCTCCACCGACAGCCACCACGTGCGCGAGTACGACAACCTCACCTGGGGTGTGGCCAACGCCCGCCGCGGTTGGGTGGAGAAGGACCGGGTGGTCAACACGCTGCCCAAGAAGGACTTCCTCGCCTGGTTGCGTGCCCGGCGGCGCACCTGAAGCCAGCGGTCACTGCCGAAGCGTGCCGGCGGTAACGGGTTCGCGGGTCGGGTGGAGCGGTGGGTCCCGGTCGGGTGGGCGGTCCTCGGTAACGGGGAGGACGTCGGCTTCCGCACACGTAGGCCTTTCCTTCGTGGAGGAGGCTGTGGTGGTGTCTGCACAGCAGGATGAGGTTGTCGAGACAGGTCTCGCCGCCACGTAGCCAGTGGATGATGTGGTGGGCGTCGCACCAGTGGGCGGGTCGGTCGCAGCCGCGGAACCGGCAGTGCCCGTCGCGCAGGTGGAGTGCCTTGCGCAGCGCCGGTGAAGGGGTCCGGGTGGCGCGGCCCAGGTCGAGGATCTCGGAGATGCCGGCGGTGATCACCCGGCACACGTCGGCATCGCAGAGGATGCGGCGGGCGGTCTCGGGAGTGACCGGCCCGGTGCGGTCCAGCTCACAGTGGCGCCCGTAGCGCCCTTCCAGGGTGTCGAGGTCGACGGTGAGGGTGACGGCGGCGCGCAGACCGCCGTCGATGGTGCCGTTACGCAGCCACTGCTCACAGATGGCACCGAACGCCTCGGCCCTTCGGTTCGACCGCGGCGCGGGTGGTCGCCGTCGACGGGGGCCGGGGTGGCGGCATCGAACGCGGTGAGCACCGCATCCCCGGTGGCGGGGTCCAGCAGCCCGTCGAGGCGGACCATCCCCGCCCAGGTCACCGACGCATTCAGATACGCCGCTTCCCGTTGCTCGGCCGCTGGAGCGTTCGGCGATGGTGTCGTCGGCGCAATGCCGCCAGTACCGCACCGACCGGTGCAGATCCCGCAGCGTCTGCTCCCGGGCGAACCCGACCAGCATCGCCTCGTCCCGTTCGTACAGCTTCGGGTGCGCCTGGGCGGCCCGGGACAACACCTTCGCCCGGGTCCCCGACACCTCGCCCGAGGAGACCAATGCCCCGGTGTCGGGGTGGGCGCTCATCGTGTTGCCCAACGCGACCAGCGCCCGGGCCCGCCCGTTGTCGAGGTCGGCGTGGCACGCCAACCACCGGGTCAACGACACCAGCCCGTGCCGCTGGAACGACCCGCGGCGCTTCGCCTCCCCCGCCCACCGCGCGGTCACTGCCTCCAGCCGGGAGACGGCACGACTGAACGCCGCCACCCCGTCCTCCAACTCGTCATCGGAGACGAACTCGGGATCGACCTCGCCGATCCCGTCGATCACCGAACCCA
The DNA here is from genome assembly GCA_963834375.1 of uncultured Acidimicrobiia bacterium. GTDB lineage: Bacteria > Actinomycetota > Acidimicrobiia > Spongiisociales > UBA5794 > JACDBE01. The sequence goes on from CAWIBM010000001.1 coordinate 424,945, forward strand.
GGGAATCCAACACGACCCAGTCCTTCCCAAACCTCGCCCTCGCTGCGGAGAGCGCCTACCAGGTGGGGAAGTACCCTCGATTATACCGAACACATGTTCGACTGTCAAGAAGATTCTTCGACTGGAAACGGCATTGCACGCTGTGGAATGCCGCAAGCCCAGCGGCGCGTCCGGTGGGATGGACCGTCGGCGGCTAGCTTGTCGATTGCTGCAGAGGGAGGAGCCTCATGATCGTCATCCCCTGGCTGCTCGGCATCGTCCTGGTGGTGGCCGGCATCGTCGCCCTCAGGAGGCGGGAGATGTGGGGCATCGCCCTGATCGTCCTCGGAGTGATCGTCGTACCCGGGGGCATCTGGATCTTCAACTGACGTGCACGGGGGAGTCGTCGCGACACCACGCCGTGGCGTTGGAACGAGCCGCGACGCTTCGCCTCGCCCGCATACCCCCCGGCTATCCCGAACCAAGGATTGCTGTGACTCTCACGAGGCGTCGCGGTGGACGCGCAGCTCGGGGGCGAGCTCGGACAGGACCTCGAAGTCGTCATCCCGGGTCCACACGGTCAGGTCGTGCACCAAGGCGGTGGCGGCGATGATGGCGTCCATCGCCCCCGCCCGGCGCCGCTTCGACCGGGCAGCGGCGAGGAGCTCAGCAAGGCGCTCGGCCACCGCCTCGTCGTAGGGGAGGGCGACGAAGCGACGGGCATGGTCCACGGTCGCCTGCCGGAGCGTTCGCAGCTTGGCAGTCCGCGCCCGAAGGACCCCGACGTGCAGCTCGGTGAGCGTGGCAACCGACAGCCGGGCTTCACCATCCGGCGGTGTCCCGAGCGGGCGGCGCTGCTCGGCGGCGATGAAGATGCTGGTATCGACCAGGTAACCGGTCACACCATGTCGTCGGTGGTCAATCCGACGTCGAAGTCTTCGGCCGGCGAGGTGACGTCGAGGCGAGCCGCCAGTTCGGCGATGTCGTCGAGCTCGGCAAGGAGCCGATCAGTCGACCGCCGCTCGGCACGCTCCCGATGCGGCACGATGTCGGCGACCGCTCGTCCGTGGACGGTGAGCACGACACGCTCACCACTCTCGATGGCGGCAATCACCCTCCCTGTGTGGTTTCGCAGCTCTCGCACGGAGACGTCCATGACGTGGCACAGCGTAGCACGCAGCGTCGCCACCAAAGGGAGTCGGCTCCGCCCTCCGCCCTCCGTAGCCGTAGGCGTCCGGCGGGATCCGTAGGTCTAGAGACGCGTGGCGCAACCGAAGCCGGTGGCATGCCAAGCGTTCCGGACATGGAACGAGACACGTTGGTCAAGCGGGAAACAAAGGCGAAAGAACTGTCGGTAGCGGAACCAATGCGGCTGGAGCCTGGTTCAATCACCTCATGGAGACAGGCGTGGCGACCCGACCGATCCCGGGGACGGCGGCGACCAACCGCACCTGGGCCGGATGGGCCGGCCTGGTGTCGGCGGGGCTCGCCATCGGGCTGACCGAGCTGATCGCCGGCCTCACCGACACGGTGCCCTCGGCGGTGTCGGCGGTCGGGTCCTGGGTGATCGACCACGTCCCGGCGGGAGTCAAGGACTTCGCCATCCAGGTTTTCGGCACCGCCGACAAGGCAGCCCTCGGGTTGGGCACCGTGATCGTCGCGCTCATCCTCGGCTTCTTCGTCGGCCGCGTGGCTCTCCACCGGCGTTGGGTCACTGCGGTAGCGTTCGGCGGGTTCGCCGTCGTCGGCATCGCCGCCGCCTTCGGGGAGCCGTCGTACCAGCCGATCGCCACGGTGCTCGCCATCGCCGGGTCGGCGGCGATCGGAGGTCTCGTCCTCGACCGGCTGCTCGACCGGATCCGGGAGGCCGAGCGGCCCACCGACGGCGTTCCGGAAAACGGTGGTCGGCGCCGGTTCGTCGCCGGTGTGGCCGGGGTGGGCGCCGTCGCCGCCGTCTCGGGCGTGGTGGGCCGCAGCCTGGTGATCCGCCGCTCCGAGGACGTGCGGGACGCCATCGCCCTTCCTCCGGCCGATGCCCCGGTGCCGTCGGTGCCGCCGGGGGCGTCGTTCCCGGTGGACGGGCTGACACCGATCGTGGTCCCCAACGAGGAGTTCTACCGCATCGACACCGCGCTGGTCGTTCCCCGCCCCGAGGTCGCCACGTGGACGATGTCGTTCACCGGCATGGTCGACCGGCCGTTCTCGCTGACCCATGCCGACCTGCTCGCGATGCCGCTGGTCGAGGAGTACGTCACCCTCTCCTGCGTCTCCAACGAGGTGGGAGGCGACCTGGTCGGCAACGCACTGTGGAGCGGTGTGCCGCTGGCCGACCTGCTCGACCGTGCCGGGGTGCAGCCCGGGGCCGACCAGATCGTGGGGCGGTCGGTCGACGGGTTCACCGTCGGCTTCCCCACCGAGGTGGCGCTGGCCGACCGGCGTTCCCTGGTGGCGGTCGGGATGAACGGGGAGCCATTGCCCCCCGCCCACGGGTTCCCCGCCCGGCTGGTGGTCCCCGGCCTGTACGGCTACGTCTCGGCGACGAAGTGGCTCTCCGAGGTGGAGTTGACCACCTGGGATGCGTTCGACGCCTACTGGGTGCCGCGTGGCTGGTCGAAGGAGGCCCCGATCAAGACCCAGTCGCGCATCGACGTGCCGCGCCCCGGGTCAACCGTGGACGGGAGCCAAGTGGTCGTGGCCGGCGTGGCGTGGGCGCCCACCAAGGGCATCGCGGCCGTCGAGGTGCGGATCGACGGCGGCGACTGGGTGCAGGCGGGGTTGTCCGAGCCGCTGGGCGACGCCGCCTGGGTTCAGTGGCGGGCGACCTTCCAGGTGGAGGCGGGCACGACGCACACCTGCGAGGTGCGGGCCACCGACGGCACCGGCGAGACCCAGACCGATACCGTCCGCCCACCCGCCCCGGACGGCGCCACCGGCTGGCACCTGGTGGAGTTCGACACCGCCTGACCGCTGCCCAGGACGGCGCACGTATGCTGCCGTGATGGCCGACGCCGAAGGACCGACCGAGCCGCCGCACCTGACCCCTCAGGTGATGGCCGCCGAGCCCGAGCCGGAAGAGGAGGGCGACGGGGCGCGGGTCATCCACGAGCCGTCCAAGCTGATCCGCATCGCCTCGATGACGCGGGCGATGCTCGACGAGGCCCGGCACGCGCCCCTCGACGACGCCGGGCGGCGGCGGCTCGCCGCCATCTACGAGCGGACCATCGACCAGCTGCGTGAGGCGCTGAGCGACGACCTCGCCGCCGAACTGGAGAGCATCTTCGTGCCGCTGGGCGACGACCACCTCACCGAGTCGGAGCTGCGCATCGTCCAGGCCCAGCTGGTCGGCTGGCTCGAGGGCCTGTTCCACGGCATCCAGGCGTCACTGTGGAGCCAGCAGGCGGCGGCCACCGCCCAGCTCGAGGAGATGCGCCGCCGCCGCGCCTTCGAGACGGGCGACCAGTCCGGTCCTCAGCCCGGCCAATACCTCTAGCTCATACCGCACCCTCAGCCGCGCTCGCAGGGCCGCCTGGGCGGCAGCGAGGCGGGCGATGGGGAGACGGGGGGTGCTGCACGACACGTAGTCGACCCCGACCCGGTGGAAGAACCCGATCGAGGCTGGGTCACCTCCGTGCTCGCCACACACGCCGACCACCAGCTCGGGGTTCACCCGGCGACCCTCGACGATGGCCAGCTCGATCAGCCGGCCCACGCCTTCCCGGTCGATGGTCACGAAGGGGTCGCGGCGCATGATCCCCTGCTCCAGGTAGGTGCGCAGGAACGCCTCCTCGGCGTCGTCGCGGCTGATCCCCAGGGTGGTCTGGGTGAGATCGTTGGTGCCGAACGAGAAGAAATCGGACTGGAGAGCCAGCTCCCCGGCGACCAACGCCGCTCTGGGCAGCTCGATCATCGTGCCCACCGTCACCTCGAGCTGACGCCCGGCGTAGTGCACCTCCTCATCGATCATGTCTCGGATGAGGTGGAGCTCCTCCACGGAGCTTACGAGGGGGATCATCAGCTCCAGCCTGGGGTCACCGCCCTGGTCGAGTCGGCGGCGCACCGCCTCGAGGGCGGCCAGCACCTGCACCCGGTAGATCTCTGGGATGACCACCGCCAGCCGGACCCCTCGCAGGCCCAACATCGGGTTCGACTCCTCGAACTGGTCGACCGCGGCGCGGAGCCGCTCGAGCTGGGCGGTGTCGTCGCCACGGGTCTGCGCCGCCCGAAGCTGCCGCTCGACCTCGCGGCGATCGGGAAGGAACTCGTGGAGCGGGGGGTCGAGGAGCCGCACCACCACGGACAGCCCGTCCATCGGTGCCAGCAGCCGTTCGAAGTCACCTATCTGCAGTTCCTCCAGGCGGTCCAGCGCCGCCGACCGATCGCGTTCGTCATCGGCGAGGATGATCCGCCGCACCACCTCGAGCCGGTCGCCGGAGAACATGTACTCGGTGCGCACCAGGCCGATGCCCTCGGCTCCGTTCGCCCTGGCCAGGGCGGCGTCGCCGGGACGGTCGGCGTTGGCCCAGACCTCGAGGCGCCGCGTCTCGTCGGCCCAGCCCAGCAGGGTGTCCAGCGCCTCCGATGCGGTCGCCGGCTCGATGGGCAACGCCCCGGCGTAGACCGAGCCGGTGGTGCCGTCGATGGTGAGCATGTCGCCGGCGCGGAACACCGAGCCGCCGATGCGGACCTCGCCGAGATCCTGGTCGATGGCGATCTCGGCGGCGGTGACCGCCGGGGTGCCGGTGCCGCGGGCCACCACGGCGCCGTGGGATGTTCCTCCTCCGTGGCTGGTGAGCACCCCGGCGGCGGCGACCACGCCGGCCAGGTCCTCCGGGCTGGTCTCCCGCATCACCAGGATCGCCGGTCCCACGGTCCCGGCTGCAGCAGCCTGGGCGTCGGCGGCGGCGAACACGATCGCCCCCGACGCCGCCCCGGGTGAGATGGCGCCGCCGATGGCGATGGGCGGAGGGTGGCCGGGCAGCAGGCGGTCGTGGAGCACGTCCTCGAGGCCGTCGGGATCGACCCGGAGCAGCGCTTCACCCCGGTCGATCCGACCGGCGCTCACCAGGTCGACGGCGATCTGGACCGCCGCCCGGGAGCTCCGCTCGCCGGCCCGGGCCTCGATCAGCCACAGGTCGCCCCGCTCGACGACGAAGTCGACCCTGGCGAGGTCGCCGAGCTCCTCGTCGAGCCCGGTGACGATGTCGTGCAGGCCGCTCGCCGCCTCGGCGACGTCTGCCGGCATCGCGTCGAAGGGGCCGAGGCCCGACTCCGGGGCGCGGTCGGCTCCGGCGGCGAAGCGCACCACGGGCTGGTGCTCGCCGGTGTCCGGGTGGCGGCTGAAGGCGACCCCGCTCCCGGAACGCTCCCCGGCGGATCCGAACACCATGGGATGGACGACCACCGCGGTCCCGACCTCGTCGGCGATCCCCTGACGGCGTCTCCAGCGCCGGGCGCCGGTGGCGTCCCACGAGGCGAACACCGCTTCGATGGCCTCCCGGAGCTGTCCGAGCGCATCGGTGGGCACGGCTCGTTGCGACTCCTCGACGATCACCCGTTCCATCGCATCGGGGTCGACGGCGACGGCATCGAGCAGGTGGGGTGGGACCCGACGGAGTCCGGCCAGCCCGGCGAGGAACCCGATGCGGGATGCGACGGCGAACTCCGGCGAAGCCCACGAAGCGAGCTCATCGTGCCGCGGTGGGGTCATGCCGAGGTAGAGGGAATGGGCGAGCACGCCTGGCATGGGCAGCGGAGGGCTCGACCGCACCGCCATGAGGAGAGGCCGGCCGGCGTCCGCCGCCTCCTCCGCCACCCGCCGGGAGGCGGCGACGATCTCGTCCCACGCTTCGACGGGCAGCTCACCCGTCCCGAGGAAACGACGGCAGGCGAGATCGGAGACGGTGAACCCCGCCGGCACCGGCATCCCGAGCCGGGCCAGGTCCCGCATCATCCGGCCTCGCACGCCCAGCTGGTCGACGACGTCGCCGGGGCTGTCGGCGAATGGCCAGACGAACCGCATCGCTCAGGGGTAGAGGACGAGTTGCGTGTTGCGGAAGAGGCCCAACCTGCGCCCGGTCTCCTCGCTGGTCACGACGGCGTCCCAGATCTGCGTGGTCCGTCCCCCGTGCACCATGGTGGCCTCGGCGGCCACCCATCCGTTCAGGGCGGTGCCGGTGTGGTTGCACTTCAGCTCGATCGTGGTGAAGCCGATGGCTCCTTCGGGGAGCGACCCGATGGAGCCGTAACCGGCGGCGGTGTCGGCGATGGCGACGACGCTGGCGGCGTGCAGGTAGCCGTTGGCGGCCTCATGGTGGCGCTTCAGCTCCATTCGCATCGAGCACCGGCCGTGCTCGAGGGTGACCAGCTCGATTCCGAGATGGCCGGGGAGCCGGTCGGCGCCGAACTGCTCGAGGAACAGCGCGAGCTCGCGGTGATCGGATGGGTAGCTGGGCACGTCCGCCATCGCCGCAAGGTAGCCGACACGGCGATCGTCACGCTTTGGGGTCTTTCGGCCCTAGCGGCGGCGGCGGTTGTCTAGGATGGTGACGCAACGCGGGGTTGCGCATTACAAGCCGCTGCTCGAAGGAGGCAGGTGATGAGACGCCTCGCGTTGACTCTCGTTGGTGTGTTCGCATTGCTGGTGGCGACGGCACCCAGCGCCCTGGATGTCGATGAAGGGGGTGCAGCTGACGCCTCGGCGGCGGCCGCCGCCCCGGGTTCCGTCCTCTGGCGCTTCCAGGTCGACGGGCAGTACATTCTCCATCGGCCCGCGGTTGGCCCCGATGGGGGAGTCGTCGTGGCCAGCTCCACCGGCGACGTCTACTCGCTGACGTCCGCCGGGGTGCTCCGTTGGGTCGTCCCCGGTGTGGGCGGCAGCGGTGGTCCCTCGATCGGCGCCGACGGCACCGTCTACGTCGCATCGGGCTCGACCATCACCGCCATCGCCGCCGGTGGGTCGATCTCGTGGACCTTCACCGAGCCCTCGTCCGGCCAGGGTGTCATCGCCGGGCCAACCGTGGGGCCCGACGGGAACGTCTACGTGATCTCGGACCTGGGTGGCCTGGGTGCGTTCGCCCTCTCGCCGGGCGGGACCCTTCTGTGGAGCAACCCGGGCGACCCTGTGTTCGCCGAGAACGGGCAACTCGGTGCCGAGATCGTGTTCGGCTCCGGTCAGCTCTACGCCGGCTTCGATGAGCGCAGCGTGGCGTTGAGCACGCTGTTCGCCCTCACCCTCGGAGGGGACCAGGAGTGGGCGAGGGAGATCGGCGGCTCCGACGACCCGTTCATGCAACAGCAGCGGCAGCCGGCGACAGGGTCGGACGGAAGCCTCTACATGACCGGGTTCGGTGGTGCCAATGGTTGGGGTCTGAGGAAGGTCGACCCCACCGATGGCGACGTGATCTTCAACTACTCGCCCTTCCCGTCGAACGGGATGTCGGCTCCGAGCGTTGGGCCGGACGGGTCGGTCTACTTCTCACGGAGCCTGAGCTTCCTCGAATCGGTCACGCCTGCCGGTCAGTCGCGCTGGGTGTTCTCCGACGGGTCGATCATCGATCGTCCCGCGGTGAGCCGCGACGGCAGTGTGGTGATCGCCGGGGTGCGCCCGAACTTCGGTGAGCCTGGATCGGTCCGGGCCTGGAAACGCGGCGACCGGCACCGTCAACTGGCAGATCGACCTGCCCGACGAGAACGGCGGCCACCAGGTCCTGTACAGCCAGCCGAGCTTCTCGACCGACAGCACCGCCGCCTACTTCGGGACCGCCATCCTCGGGGGCACTGCGGATGGAGCGTTCGTCTACGCCGTCGAAACCGGCCCCGACGGGCCCCCGCCGCCTCCTCCGCCGGACCAGTGCGTCGTCCCCAGCGTCGTCGGCCTGCGGCTCAACGCGGCGAAGGGTCAGATCACCGCCGCCGACTGCAAGGTCGGAACGGTGACGCGGATCAAGTCGCCGATGGTCGGGCTCGTGCTCACGCAGACCCCGGCCGCGGGCACGACGCTGCCCGCCGGCGGGCTCGTCAACCTGACGGTCGGCCGGCGGTAGCGACAATTCGGCGGAGAAATCGCAAGAAATTATTGGCGGTGGGCGCTGGCGGTGCTTAACCTCTGGCCTGGCAACCGCTCTCGTGCGTCCCCCCGGCCACCGTCCCCCGTTTCGTGGGTGCGTTCGTCCCGGGAACACACGGCGTTGCGTTGGTGTTGAACCATCTCCGGGCCTTCACCGGCCCGGTGAGAGGGATGGAGGCAACCGCCCATGGTGATGGCGCTCAACGACCTGGTCTGGGAGCCGGACGAGGGGTGGCGTGACGCCGCCGCATGCGCCGGGTCCGACCTGGAGCTCTTCTTCCCGATCGAGGAGGACGAAGAGTCCGCGGTGCCCGCCAAGGCCATCTGCGCCATCTGCCCCGTCCAGGAGAACTGCCTCAACTACGCCCTCACCACCAACCAGCCCGAGGGCATCTGGGGTGGGCTGACCGCTCCCGAGCGGCGCCGGCTGCGGCGCCGGCTCCGCGAGCGGCAGCGCCGGGCCAGCTGAACCGCCTGGCGCAGCCCGCGGCCGAACCCGTCGACCCGATCACCCGGTAGGTTCCCGGGTCTCAACGCGGACGACGGAGGGACGGATGCATCACGACGTGATCGTGGTCGGGGGCGGCCCCGCCGGGGTCGCCGCCGCCAGTCGAGCCAGTGAGCTCGGTGCCAGGACGGCGTTGGTGACCCGGGACAAGGTGGGCGGGATGGCGGCCCACGACGGGCCGGTCCCGGTGCGGGCTCTGGCCTATGCGGCTCGTCTCGCCCGCGAGGCCAAGCTGTTCGGCGAGTACGGCATCGTCGTCGACCGGCCCCGCCTCGACTTCCCGGCCTTGCTCGGCCGGGTGTCCGCCGTGGTCGAGGAGTACGACCTCGTCGCCGGGCGGAACGACTACCTCCACCGGTGCGGCGTCGAGATCTTCGAGGATTCCGGCAACGCCGCCTTCATCGACGATCACGCCCTCCGGTGCGCCGGGGGTCGGGAGTTCGTCGGGGACAAGGTGATCCTCTGTGCCGGCGGCAAGGCCAAGACGCTGCCCATCCCCGGGATCGAGCTCACCGCCACCCACACCGATGCCTGGGGGCTCACCGACCTGCCTCGCTCGATGGTGGTGGTGGGCTCGGGGGCGACCGGTGCCCAGGTGGCGTCGATCTTCAACGCCCTGGGCACCCGGGTCACGTTGCTGGAGGCGGGTCCCCGCATCCTGCCCACCGAGGACGAGGAGGTCTCGGCGGCGGTCCGCGACGCCTACCTGGAGCACGGGATGGAGGTGATGGAGGCGGTCACCATCGCCGGCTTCCACCGGTCCGGCTCCGGGGTCACGGTGCGCGTGGCCCACCAAGGGGCGCCGCGGGAGGTCACTGCCGAGCTGGTGGTGATGGCGGTGGGTTGGGCCGCCGCCGCCGACGACCTCCGCCTGGACCTGGCCGGGGTCGACATCGATGGCCGTGGCTACGTCCGGGTGGACGAATTCCTGCGGACCTCGAATCCCGCCGTCTTCGCTGCCGGCGACATCTGCGGCCAGGTGATGCTGGTGCCCACCGCATACCGCTCGGGCTACTACGCCGCCTCGAACGCGGTCCAGGGGGCCCGGTTCCCGATGGATCCCGAGCTGGTGCCGTTCGGCAGCTTCACCGACCCCGAATACGCCCAGATAGGGCTCACCGAGGCGGCGGCGCGCGCCTCACGCGACGTGGTGGTGGCTCGGGTGGATCACGCCGCCTTCTCCCGCAGCATCATCGACGGGCGCAAACGCGGATTCTGCAAGCTGATCGCCGACCGGGGGACCCGCGAGATCCTCGGGTGCCACGTGGTGGGCGAGCGGGCGGTGGACACGGTGCAGCTGGTGACCGCCGGGATGGCCGCCGGGCTCACCGTCGACCGGCTCGCCGACCTGCCGCTGTCGTTCCCCACCTACGGCGCCGTGGTCGGCTGGGCAGCCTATGACATCGTCCGCCAACTCGGTCTCGACCGGGACCGCCCCTACTGGATGGCCGGTCAGATCAGCCCGGGCCAGCTCATGGGCCGCGCGGGAGCCACCGGGGGAGGCTGACGTCCGGCGGCCCGGTCAGGTCTCGGTCACCGTGACCGAGTTGATGACGCAGTCGTCGATCGGCTGCTCTCCCTTCCGTGGGGCGGCGGCGATGGAATCGACCGCCTCCATCCCCGACGTCACCTCGCCGAAGATCGTGTACGAGTGGGGGAGCTTGACGTCGGCCAGGCAGATGAAGAACTGCGAGCCGTTCGTGTTCGGGCCTGCATTGGCCATCGCCACCATGCCCCGGGAGTACGTCCCGGGCCCGTCGAGCTCGTCGCGGAACTTGTAGCCGGGCCCGCCGGTGCCGGTCCCCGTCGGGTCGCCGCCCTGGACCACGAACCCCGGCACCACCCGGTGGAAGATCACCCCGTCGTAGAAGCCGTCCCTGGCGAGGGTGACGAAGTTGTTCACCGTGTTCGGCGAGTGCTCGGGGTGGAAGACGATGTCGATGTCGCCGTGGTTGGTGTGCAGCGTCGCCGAGTAGGTCTTGGCGGCGTCGAGGGCGAACGCGGGGGCCTCGGTGTATCTGGCCATCGGAGCTCCTAGCAGGGGGGGCGAATGAGCGGGCAGGAGGCTACCGGCTCCGTTGCGACTCAGAACCGGCGGCGCCGTCTGGTGGACTTGAACGGGGCCATCTCCTCGGGCGGCTCCCAGGTGGTGAGGTCGGCGAGCCGCTCGTCGTTGGAGAACATCTTCACGATGGGCACGTTGAGCCCGGCCCTGCGTTGGATCCCGAGCACCTCGTTCACCTGGTCCCACTCCACCAGGGTCACCACCAGGCCGGACTCGCCGGCGCGGGCGGTGCGGCCCGACCGGTGCACGTAGGTCTTGGGATCCTCCGGAGGGTCGTAGTGGATTACCAGGTCGACGTCGTCGATGTGGAGGCCGCGGGCGGCGACGTTGGTCGCCACCAGGGCGGCGATGGTGCCTTCCATGAACTCTTCCAGCGCCCGCTCCCTGAGCTTCTGCTGGAGGTCGCCGTGGATGGCCCGCACCGAGACCCCCAGGTCGCCGAGGTCGCGGGCGAGCCGGTCGCAGGCGAAGCGGGTGCGCACGAACATCAGCGTGCGACGATGGTGCCGGGCCAGCTCCGCAGCCACTTTGACCTTGTCCATCTGGTGCACCTTGAGGAACCGGTGCTCCATGGTGTCGACGGCGGGCGTGTCGGCGTCGATCTCGTGGCGGACCGGGTCGTGCATGTAGGCGCTCACCAGCGACCCCACCTGCCCGTCGAGCGTGGCCGAGAACAGCATCGTCTGGTGCCCGGCGGGAACGGTCCGCATGATTCGCCGCACCTGGGGCAGGAACCCCATATCGGCCATCTGATCGGCCTCGTCGATGGTCACCATCGCCACCTTGTCGAGCTTGACGGCGCGCCGCTCGATGAGGTCGATGAGGCGGCCGGGGGTGGCGACGACGATCCCGGCGCCACTCGCCAGGCTGTCGATCTGCTGCTTCATCGACGACCCGCCGTACACGGCCACGATGGGGAGGCGGCGAACCGCCGCCAGCGGCGCCAGGACCTCGGTCACCTGGTTGGCCAGCTCGCGGGTGGGGACCAGCACCAGCCCGGTCGGCCGCGACCCGTCGGTCGGTTTCAGCATCTGGACCATGGGCAGGCCGAAGGCGAGGGTCTTGCCGGACCCGGTGCGCGCCCGGCCGCACACGTCGTTCCCGGCGAGGATGTCGGGGATGGCCATGCGCTGGATGGCGAAGGGCTCGTCGATCCCGCCCTGCACGAGCAGGGTGTCGAGGTCCTGGGCCACGCCCAACGCGGCGAAACCGTTGTCAGTCATGCGGTCGGCGCCGGTCCGGAGAGGGAAGAAGAACGCGGTGAGCCAGGGCGAACGTTAGCCGTGCCCGGGCCGATCGCCGTTCAGCGGGCGACCACGGGATCGGCCCGGGTCGCCCTGCGTCGGACGTTGAGCATCCGGTCCACCTCGGCACCCACCAGCACGACCAAGCCGGCGGTGAAGAACCACAGCATCAGCAGGGCGAGCCCGGTGAGTGCCCCGTATGCGGAGCCGTAGTCGCTCACCGCCACCAGCACGCTCAACCCGAAGGTGACGGCGAGGATGGCGACGGTGGCCAGCACCGCCCCCAGGCTGAACCAGCCGTCTCTCCCCACCGTGGTGCTCGGTGAGGACCGGTAGAGGAAGGTGAGCCCGACGACGATCAGGACCAGGAGGACCGGCCACCGGATCAGGTTGATCAGCGTCGCACTGCCACCCTCGAGCCCCAGGGCGTCGAGGATCCTGGGGAGGAATGCGGCCAGCGCCACCAGGGTCACCACCACCAAGATCAGCGCCAGCGTCGATACCAGCGCCCAGAGGCGGACCATCAGCCCCCGGCCCTCCGTGCTCTCCTCGTGGACGGCATCGATCCCGATCATCAGGGCCCTGACACTCGCCGACGCCGACCACAGCGCCACCAGCAACGACACCCCGGTGGCCAGCCCGAGCCCGCTGGCCGAGGCGTTGAACAAGGTGTCGAGCTGGTCGTTGAGGAATTGGGCGGTCGGCTCCGGGAAGACCGAGGCGACCCGGTCGAACATCGCCTCGAGGTCGGCAGGGTCGCCCATGAGGCCGTAGATCGAGACGGCGGCGATGGTGAGCGGGAACATGGTGAAGAACCCGTAGTAGGCCAGCCCGGCGCTGAGCATGGTGAGCCGGTGGCGGCTGACGGCCTGCATCAGCTCCTTGGCGAAGCCGACGACCCCCGCCTGCTTCGGCTCGTCTTCCGCCACGGGCGGCGCCGGCCTCTCCGTCCCGGCGTCGGTGGAGAGACCCGGGTAGGGCGCCGCCGGGACGGTGCCTGGCACCGGTTCGGTGCGGCGGAAGAGGCCGGCAACGGCGACGAAGGCTGCCAGGGAGGCGAGGACGAGCTCGCCGACCTTCTTCACGCCCCGAGCATCTCCGGCGAGACGGCGAACAGGACGTCGGCGTGGGACGTGGCCGCGGGCACCAGGCCGAACGCCTGGGGCAGGAGCTGCTCGGCATAGAAGCGGGCGGTGGCCACCTTGGCCGCCAGGAAGGAGTCCTCGGCCGCCCCACCCAGAGCCGCCGCCGCCATCCGGCCCAGGTACGCGCCGCCGGCGACGATCCCGAAGAGCCGGAGGTACGGGGTGGCCGCCGCCAGTCGATCGTTGGGATCGTCCCCGGCGAGCAGCCACTCGGTGGCGTTGCGGAGCAACTCGATGCCCTCGCCGAGCTCGCGGGCGATGGCGTCGAGCTCGGGCCCGGCCGCCTCGACCTCGGCGTGGATGCCGTCGAGATCGGCCAGGTACGAGCGGACGGCCTCGCCTCCTCCGATGGGGAGCTTGCGCAGCACCAGGTCGACCGCCTGGATGCCGTTGGTGCCCTCGTAGATGGGAGCGATACGGGAGTCGCGGTAGTGCTGGGCGGCCCCGGTCTCCTCGACGAAGCCCATGCCGCCGTGGACCTGCAGCCCGAGCGAGGCCATCTCCACACCGAGGTCGGTGCACCACGCCTTGGCCACCGGGGTGAGCAGGCCGGCCCGGTCGCGCCAGTGGTCCCGGGTGGCGGAGTCCGGATGGTGGTTGGCGAGGTCGATGGCACGGGCCGTGTCGTAGAGCAGGCCCCGCATCGCCTCGGCATTGGCCCGCATCGTCATCAGCATGCGGCGCACGTCGGGGTGGTCGATGATCGGCGACGTGGTCTCCGCCGGAGCGCCGATGGCCCGCCCCTGGAGCCGGGTGGTGGCGAAGGCGACCGCCCCCTGGTAGGCGCGCTCGGTGATGCCCAGGCCCTCGAGCCCGACGTGGAGCCGGGCGTCGTTCATCATGGTGAACATCGCCCGCATCCCGTCGTTGACCTCGCCCACCAGGTAACCGACTGCATCCTCGAACGCCATCACGCAGGTGGGGCTGCCGTGGATGCCCAGCTTGTGCTCGATGGAGACGCAGGTAACGGAGTTGCGCTCGCCCGGCCGGCCGTCGGCGTCGAGCACGAACTTGGGGACGATGAAGAGGCTGATCCCCTTGGTGCCCGGGGGTGACCCGGGGGCGCGGGCGAGAACCAGGTGGATGATGTTGTCGGTGATGTCGTGCTCACCCCAGGTGATGAAGATCTTGGTGCCGTCGATACGCCAGGTGCCATCCTCCGCAGGGGTCGCCTTGGTGCGCAGGGCGCCCACATCGGACCCGGCCTCCGGCTCGGTGAGGACCATGGTGCCGGTCCACTCGCCGCTGATCAGATGGGCGAGATAGTCGGCCTTCTGCTGGTCGGTGCCGTGAGCGCTGACGGCGAGGATGGTGCTCATGGTGAGCATCGGGCACAGCGAAAAGGCCATGTTGGCGGTGGTGAGCATCTCCTGGACGGCCAGCCCGACGACCCCGGGGAAACCGTGGCCGCCGTATTCCGGGTCGCCCTTGATCCCGTTCCAGCCGGCGGCGACGTACTGCTGGTAGGCCTTGGCGAACTCCTCGGGAACGGTCACCGTCCCGTCGTCGTTGCGCACCGCCCCCTGGGTGTCGCCGACGCGGTTGGTGGGCGCCACCACCTCGGCCATGAACCGGCCGGCCTCGTCGAGGAGGCCGTCGACCGTGTCGAGATCGACGTGCTCGTAGGCGGGGAGCCCGGCCAGCGTGGGAAGGTCGGCGATGTGCTCCAGCACGAACTCGATGTCGCGCAGAGGGGGTCGGTACATGGGTCAGGATAGGTTCACTCCTGTCGGAGTCCGGCGAGAGCCGCAGGAACCTCCGGTTCGGTCGGCCTCGGCCCGAGCTGCCGCCTCCCCTCCCCCGCAGAGGGGAGGGGAACAAGAAGTGTCGAATCTGCGTCACCTCGATCGTCGTATCGTCGGGCGACGAAAGTCGTCGTCCGGAAGGAGGACCGGATGAAGTACGCGCTGCTCATCTATGCCGACGAGAAGCCCCAGGCCGACGCGACCCCGGAGGAGCAGAAAGAGGTGATGGACGCCTACTGGGCGTTCACCAACGAGATCACCGAGCGCGGGATCATGCTCGGTGGTGAGGCGTTGAGCTTCACGGAGACCGCCACCACGGTGCGGGTGCGCGACGGCGAGACCATGACCACCGACGGTCCCTTCGCCGAGACCAAGGAGGCGCTGGGCGGGTTCTACCTGATCGACGTCGCCGACCTCGACGAGGCCATCGCCGTCGCCGCCAAGCTGCCCGGCTCCTGGCACGGCTCGGTCGAGGTGCGCCCCGTCGTCGTGTTCGATGCCCCGGACGCCGGCTGACGTCGACGATCCGCCCACCGGCTCCTCCCGGAAGCTCGTCGAGCGGGCATTCCGGGAGGAGTACGGCCGGGTGGTGGGCGCCCTGGTCGCCTCGACCGGGGACTTCGAGCTGGCCGAGGACGCCGTCTCCGAGGCGTTCGTCGCCGCCCTCTCCACCTGGACGGACGACCGGCTGCCAGACAACCCCGGCGCCTGGCTGACCACCGCTGCCCGGCGCAAGGCGATCGACCGGCTCCGCCGCACCGCCACCGGGGCGCGCAAGCAGGCGGAGCTGGAGTACCTCGCCGCCGCCGAGGAGGCCGGTGCCGGTGCACCCCGGGCGACGACGACGAGGCGGTGGGCGACGAGCGACTTCGGCTCATCTTCACCTGCTGCCACCCGGCGCTGGCACTCGACGCCAGGGTGGCCCTCACCCTCAAGGTTCTCGGCGGGCTCACCACGAGGTCGATCGCCCGTATGTTCCTGGTCGAGGAAGCGGCGATGGCGCAGCGTCTCGTCCGTGCCAAGCGCAAGATCCGCGACGCCGGGATCCCCTACCGCATCCCCGACGAGGCGCAGCTCGCCGACCGGCTGGGCGGCGTGCTCGCCGTCGTCTACCTGATCTTCAACGAGGGCTACGCCGACCTGGGATGGCGACGACCTGGTTCGGGCCGACCTGTGCGTCGAGGCCATCCGGCTGGCGATGGTGCTGGTCGAGCTGATGCCGCAGGAGCCCGAGGTGGCCGGGCTGGCCGCTCTCATGCTGTTCCACGACGCCCGTCGTGACGCCCGGGTCGCCGAAGGGAGGCTGGTCCTGCTCGAGGACCAGGACCGGTCCCTCTGGGACCAGAAGAGGATCGCGCTGGGGCGGACGTTGCTCGACCGTGCCCTCGCCTTTGGGCGGCCGGGCCCGTACCAGCTGCAGGCGGCGATCTCCGGGCTGCACTGCGACGCCCCCCACCCCGACGCCACCGACTGGCGTCAGATCACCCTGCTGTACGGCGAGCTGTACCGCAGGATGCCCAACCCGGTGGTGGCGCTCAACCGGGCCGCCGCCCATGCCATGGCCGATGGCCCGGCGGTGGGGCTGGAGATGATGGCCGGGCTGGCGGAAGACCTCGACGGCTACCACCCGTACCACGTCGCCCGGGCCAACCTGCTGGAGCGCCTCGGCGATGACCGAGCGGCCGCCGTCGCCTACCGGCGGGGGCTGGAGCTCACCGAGAACCGAGTCGAGCGCCGCCACATCGAGGAACGCCTCGCCACCCTCGGCCGGTGATGTCTACGGTGACCGGATGCAGGTCACCTTCGTCGCCGGGTTCGGGCCCATCGTGCGGGACGCAGCAGCCAGCCTGGGGTTCTGGGCGGAGGGATTGGGGATCCCGTTCGAGGAGGCTGCGCCCGGCTACTTCGCCAGCGACGACCTCGAAGGGGTGAGAGCCTTCGCCCTGTGGCCGCTGACCCAGGCGGCCGAGTCGACCTTCGGGAACGATGCCTGGCCCGACGACATCCCGGCACCCACCACCTGGGTCGAGCTCGACGTCGCCTCGGTCGCCGCCGTCGGCGAGGCGGTGGACGAGCTCGCCGCCGCCGGTCACCGGGTCCTCCGGGGAGCATCCGAGGAGCCGTGGGGCCAGACCACGGCGCGCCTGCTCAGCCCGGAGGGACTGCTCGTCGGCATCACCTACACACCGTGGATGCATGACGCCGGGTGACGATCGGAAGCCGTTCACTACGCTGACGCCATGACCGCCGACAGTGCACCACCGGTGACCGCCAAGAGGATCGGCAAGAAGGCGTACGCCGCCGAGGTGTACCGGCTGCAGGCTGAGTTCGTCAAGGTGCAGGAGTGGGTGAAGGACAAGGGCGTCCGGCTGGTGGTCATCTTCGAGGGCCGCGACGCCGCCGGCAAGGGCGGCACCATCAAGACCATCACCCAGTACCTGAGCCCGCGGATCGCCCGCATCGTCGCCCTTCCCGCCCCCACCGAGCGGGAGCGCACCCAGTGGTACTTCCAGCGGTACATCGAGCACCTCCCCGCCGGCGGTGAGATCGTGCTGTTCGACCGCTCCTGGTACAACCGGGCGGGAGTGGAGAAGGTGATGGGCTACTGCAGCCCGGACGAGCACCGGCTGTTCATGCGCCAGGCCCCCATCTTCGAGCGGCTCCTGGTCGAGGACGGCATCCTGCTGCGGAAGTACTGGTTCTCCGTCAGCGACGAGGAGCAGCAGAGGCGGTTCCGCTCCCGGCTGGAGGACCCGATGCGCCAGTGGAAGCTGTCGCCGATGGACCTCGAGTCGATCACCCGTTGGGAGGACTACTCCAGGGCCAAGGACGAGCTGATGGTCCACACCGACACCAGGGAGGCTCCCTGGTTCGTGGTGGAGAGCGACATCAAGCGCCATGCCCGGCTCAACATGATGTCCCACCTCCTCTCGACCATTCCCTATGCCGAGGTGCCGTCCGAGGCCATCGAGCTGCCCGACCGCCCCGAGTCGAAGGGCTACGTGAGGCCGCCGCGCGAGACGAGCACGTATGTCCCCGACTACGTCGCCCGCCTGGTCGGTGATCGCGAGGCCTGATCAGCCCGGTAGATTCCCCGACTCGATGGCAACGCTGGTCTTCTTCCACGCCCACCCAGACGACGAGGCGATCAACACCTCCGGCACCATGGCCCGGGCCGCCGCCGAAGGGCATCGGGTGGTGCTCGCCGTCGCTACCGCCGGCGAGGAGGGCGAGGTGGCCGAAGGGTTCCTCGACGAGGGCGAACGGCTCGGCGACCGCCGCCGGGCGGAGACCGAGGCCTCGGCGACGTCGCTCGGGGTGGCCCGCACCGTCTTCCTCGGCTACCGCGACTCGGGGATGATGGGGACCGAGGCCAACGACGCATGCCGCCTCGTTCTGGCGGGCGTCGGTGCCCGAGGCGGCGGAGCGTCTCGCCGCCCTCCTCCAAGAGGAGTCGGCCGACGTCCTGGTGGCGTACGACGCCAACGGCGGCTACGGGCACCCGGACCACATCCAGGTGCACCGGGTGGGGCACGCCGCCGCCGAGCTGGCCGGCACTCCGAGGGTGTTCGAGGCGACGACCAACCGTGACCGGGTCAAGGAGCAGGTCGCCCAGGCGCGGGAAGCCGGGGTCGAGGGCTTCGAGGACGAGGACGAGGAAGTTCTTCGACACGCTGGGCATGCCCGATGCCGAGATCACCACCGAGGTCGACGTGACCGCTTTCCTGGAGCAGAAGGAGGCGTCGCTCCAGGCCCACGCCAGCCAGATCCCCGAGGATTCGTGGTTTCTCTCGATGTCGCCGCCGGACTTCGAGGCCGCCTTCGGCATCGAGTCGTACATCCGCACCAGGCCACCTTCGAGGGCCGCATCCCCGAGGACCGCGAGGACTGGCTGGTCTAGGGCGTCTCTCCGGCTGCGAAGGTGACGGGCGACCAGCGGTGGCACTGGTACCATACATGGCATGAACCACAAGACGACGATCTACCTTCCCGACGACCTCAAGAGGGCGGTGGAGCAGGAGGCCGGAAGGCGGGCGTGTCCGAGGCGGAGGTCATCCGCCGAGCCGTCGCCCAGGCGGTGACCAGACCGCAGCCCCGGCCGGGCTCTTCCAGGTGAAGCGATCGCCGATCGCGTCGACGAGCTGCTTGAGGGGTTCGGCGACCGTGATCGTCGACACCAGTGGGCTTCTCGCCTTCTTCAACAGCGGCGAGCCGCCCACGAGGCGGCGGTGGCGGCCGTCGCCTCTGCTACCGGCCCGTTCGTCGTGTCGCCCGTATCGTGATCGCCGAGCTCGACTACCTGCTGCTCACCCGGCCTCGGCGTCGATGCCGAGCTGCCGGTGCTGGCCGAGCTCGGTGCAGGAGCCTGGCACTCGCCATGTCGACCAGGAGCAGCTGGACCGGATCAAAGAGATCGTCGGCCGATACCGGGACCAGCGGATCGGGGTGGCCGATGCGTCCCTGGTCTTCTAGCCGACCGGTTCGGGACTCGGAGCGTGCTGACCTTGGACCATCGGCACTTCGACGTTCTGCGCCCGTTCAGCGGGGGGCGTTTCCAGATCGTCCCATGACGTTGGCGCAGAGGCCCCCGAAGCCCTCGAGGCCGCGACGGCAGCGGGGGAACTTTGGCAGATGGCGGATACACGATGGCCGACCGGTAGCACTCCGGCGACATGGGCGACCAGCCCGGTCAACCGGCCGGTACCCGGTGGTGCCAACAAGCGCCGACCACCTCGCCGAGAGCACCCTCACCGCGTCGAACCGTTCGATCCGGTCGACGAAGGCGTTGAGGAACCGGGAGCCGGCGGCTCCGTCGATGACCCGGTGGTCGAACGAGACCGCCATCGGGAACATCGGCGCCACCGCCGCCGCCCCGTCGACGACGACCACTTCGTCCTTGGCCCGGCCGACCGAGATGATGGTGGTCGTTCCGTAGAGGGATGATCGGTGTCCCGTAGCCACCGCCAACGGCGCCCACGTTCGACAAGCGTGATGGTGGCCCCGGTGACGTCCGAGGGGGTGAGCGCCCGGCCGGCGGCGGCGGCGATCAGCCGCTCGATCTCGGTGGCGAGGTCCTCATGGGAGCGGGCACCGGCATCCTTGACCACCGGCACGACCAGCCCGGCCGGCGGTGTCGACCGCCAACCCGAGGTGGACCTCGGTGGAGTGGCGGAGGATGGGACTCCGTCGAAGGTGGCGTTGCAGTCGGGGAAGTCGGCCAGGAGCGGGGAGGAGGGCGGCGGCTAGCCACGCCTCCAACGGCCCGCCCCCTCCGTCACGCCGGGCGGCGAGGAGCCGGGTGGCGTCTGCAGGGCCCCAGACCGTCACATGGGGGATCTCGGCCCACGACCGGGTGAGGTGGGCGGCGATGGCCCGCCTGGTGGCGCTCAGCGGCTCGCCCTCGGGGTGGCGGCCGGTGCGGAAGCGGCCCGCTCGACGTCGTCGCGGGTGATGGCGCCGCCGGGACCGGTGCCCACGACGGCGGCCAGGTCGACGCCGAGGTCGGCGGCCCTCTTGCGCACCACCGGCATCGCCTTCACCGGTGCCGCTGCCGCGGAGTCGGACGGCCGGAGCCGGCGTCGATCCCGGGGCCACCGTGGTCGTCAGCCCTGCGGGCTCCACGACTCGCCCGGGTCGCCGATCACGGCGAGCAACCGGCCAACCGCGCAGCGTGTGCGCCGGGCGCGGCACCCTGGTGGAGCAGGACCCCGTCCCGGGGGGCGGTGATCTCGGCCGTGGTCTTGGCGGTCTCGACCTCCACGAGGACGTCGCCGGTCCTCACCGGCTCGCCGACGGCGACCAGCCAGGCGATCACCTCCGCCTCGGTGAGCCCTTCGCCGAGGTCGTGGAGCGTCAGCTCATACGCCATCAGGCGGCGACGAGCCGGCGAATCGCCTCGGCGACCTCGACGGTCCCGATCAGGGCGTGCCGTTCGATGGCGAACTGGGGCCATGGGGCGTCGGTGGCGGCGATCCGGCGCGGCGGCGCCTGCAGGGCGTAACCGCACCGCTCGGCGATCTCCGCCACCACCTCGGCGCCGATGCCGCCGGTGCGGTGCGGCTCCTGGACGAACAGCATCCGCCCGGTCTTCTCGACGCTCGTCACCACTGCGTCCACATCCCACGGGGCCACGGTGCGCAGGTCGATCACTTCGCTGTCGATCCCCTCGGCGGCGAGCGTCTCGGCGGCCTCCAGGGTCGGGGGGACCATCCCCCCGTAGGTGACCACGGTGACGTCGGCGCCGGGCCGGCGAACCGCCGCCTTCCCCAGCGGGATGGTGTAGTGGCCGGTGGGGACGTCCTGGCGACCCGCCCGGTACAGGACCTTGGGCTCGAGGAAGATCACCGGGTCGTCGGCGTCGAGGGCGGCGGCGAGCAGCCCCTTGGCATCGACCGGGGTCGACGGCACCACAACGGTCAACCCGGGGGCGTGGGCGAAGTACGCCTCGGGCGAGTCGCAGTGGTGCTCGTGGGCGCCGATCCCTGCCCCGTTGGGCATCCTCACCACCACCGGCATCCCGACGTGGCCCCTGCTCCGATAGCGGATCCGGCCGAGGTGGCTGACGATCTGGTCGAAGGCGGGGTATACGAACCCGTCGAACTGGATCTCGGCGATCGCCCGGCCGCCGGCGACGGCGATCCCGATGGCGGCACCGACGATGCCCGACTCGTTGAGCGGGGTGTCGATGACCCGGTCCTCGCCGAACCGCTCCTGGAGGCCCTCGGTGATCCGGAAGACGCCTCCGGCGAGCCCGACGTCCTCGCCGAGCAGCACGGTCTCCGGACGCCGCTCCATCGCCTCGGCCATGGCGGCGTTGAGCGCCTCGGCCATGGTCCAGTCTCCGTCGGCCCATCGGGGAGCGGATCCTCGACGAGCGGCGGCTCGATGTCAGCGACCACCGACGGCTCCTCGCCGCGGAACTCCTCGAGCCGGTTGAGCTGCTCGACGAAGCGGGCCGGGACCCGGGCCGAGGCATGGCGGATGATGTCGTCCCTGCCGGGGAGCGGCCGGGCCTCGATCGCCGCCATCGCCCGGTCGAAGTCGGCCTCGGCTTCGCCGACAAGCACCACCTCACGGTCGTCGTCCCACAGGCCCCGGCTCCTGAGGAAGGCGCCGAAGCGGGTCACCGGGTCGCGGGGCAGCCACTCGGCCTCCTCGTCGGGGTGGCGGTAGAGCCGGGCGTCGTCGGCGGTGGCGTGGGCGCCGAAGCGGTAACAGACCGCTTCGATCAGCGTCGGGCCCTCCCCGGCGGCGGCACGGTCCACCGCCTGCCGGGTGGCGGCGTACACGGCGAGGACGTCCATGCCGTCGACCAGCACCCCGGGCATCCCGTAGGCGGCGGCCTTCCCGGCGATGGTGGGCGAGGCGGTCTGCTTCTCGTAGGGCACCGAGATGGCGTAGCGGTTGTTCTGGCAGAGGAACACGGTCGGGGTGCGCCACACGCCGGCGAAGTTGAGCCCGCTGTGGAAGTCGGTCTCCGAGGTGCCGCCGTCGCCGAAGTAGGCGACCGTCACCACGTCCCGTCCGGCGAGGCGGGCGGCATAGGCGTGGCCCACCGCATGCGGGAGATGGCTGGCGATGGGGACGGCGATCGACATCATCCCGTAGCGGTGGACGTCCCAGTCCACGTTGGGGAGCCCGCGCCAGTAGGCGAGGATCACCTCGAGCGGCATCCCCCGGGTGATCTGGACGGCGTGCTCCCGGTAGGCGGGGTAGACGAAGTCATCCGGGCCGGAGCGCGGCGGCGGACCCCACCTGGGTCGCCTCGTGGCCCTCCAGCATGGCGTAGGTGCCCAGCCGCCCCTGGCGCTGGGCCGCCAGCGCCCGGCGGTCGAACGCCCGGGAGCGGAGCATCAGCCGGTGGAGGTCGACCAGCTCCTCGTCGGTCAGGTCGGGCAGGTCGCCGACGACCGACCCGTCGGGGCGAGCACTTGGAGTCCTAGGCCGACTTCGGTGGCTCCGCCGCCGAAGAGTGTCGCCCTCCTCCCGCAGATGGGGCCCTACGTCATCGGGCCGTCGCCGTCAATCGGTCGGTGAGGCGTCATGCCGTCCGTCCCAGGCCGCCATCACCCGCTCGTTCTCGTCCTCGGTGCCCACCGAGATCCGGATGCCCGGACCCATGGCCCGCACGATGACGCCCTGGTGGAGCATCCGGTCGGCGATCGCTGCAGGGTCGCCGTCGGGCACGACCCAGACGAAGTTCGCCTGGCTGGGAGCGACGGCGACGCCGCGGTGGGCGAGCTCGGCGGCGAGGAACTCGCGGCCGATCTCGTTCTCCTTCACCCGCTGCTCCAGCCGGTCCACGTGGCGGAGCGCCTCGGTGGCCGCCGCCTGGCCGAGCGTGGTCACCGAGAAGGGCGGCTGGGTGGCGAGGAACGAGGCCAGCGTCGGCGGGGCCCCGATGGCGTACCCCACCCGGAGCCCGGCCAGCCCGAACACCTTGGAGAAGGTGCGGGTGACCACCACGTTGGGCCGTTCCAGGGCGAGCGGGATGGCGGTGGCCCAGTCGGGGGCGGTGACGTACTCGCCGTACGCCTCGTCGACCAGGACCAGGATGTCGTCGGGGACGGCGTCGACCAGCTCGGTGACCGCGGCGGCGGGGACATAGGTGCCGGTCGGGTTGTTCGGGTTGCACACGTACAACACCCGGGTGTCGTCCCGCACCGCCGCCGCCATCGCCCGCAGGTCGTGGCGTTGGTCGCCATCGAGCGGGACCTTCACCGCCTCGGCGCCGGCGAGCAGGGTGGCGATCGGGTAGACCACGAACGAAGGATCGGCGAACACGGTGGTGGTCCCCGGCTCGGCGGCAGCCAGGGTGATCAGCGTGAGCAGCTGGGTGCTCCCCGCTCCCACCCAGACGTGGCCCGGGTCGACCCCCAGGTAGCCGGCGATGGCCTCGGTGAGGATGTGGGCGGTCATGTCCGGGTAGCGGCAGGTGGAGGCGATGGCGTCGACGATCGCCTGCTGCACCTCCGGCCAGGGCGGCACCGGGCACTCGTTGGAGGCCACCTTGACGACGTCGTCGAGCCCCAGCTCGCGCATCACCTCGTCGATGGGCTTGCCCGGGCTGTACACCGGCACCTTGGAGAGATTGCTGCGGAGCCTGGGCATCGATGGTCCTCCTGATCGTCCCGCTTCGAGACTGGATCTGTGACCAATCTGCAGTGTCATTGTGCATGCATCGCGGCAGTTGAGCCACCCAGGCGCTCCGAACTGAACATTGTGCGCTGCCCATCGGTGCGCGCCGCTGCCGTGCTGATCACCGTGCTCAGGACGCGTCGACGGGCAGGACCGGCGGCCTACGCTAGAACTTGGGTGATGGCTGAGCCCAGCGACGCGGTTCACCCGATAGACCCCGTCGACGACGAGCGGGTGTCGAGCGGAAGCAGCGCCCGAGACGCCTGCCGCTCTTCGCCGCCGGCTTCACCGCGGTGGTGCTGTTCGCGGTACTGATGACGCTGATCCGACCGGCAGCCGACCTGCCGCCGCCGCCGGCGCCCGGAACGACAGCCACCGCCACCGAGATCCCGATCGCCATCCCTGAGGCAACCGAACCACGGCCGGCGTCGCCGGGGTTGGCGTCGTCTCCCGACTGGGTGCCGGTGGGCACCGGGCGCTTCCAGCCAGGGGTTACTTCGTGGGTGCCGGTGTGGACCGGCGCCGAGATCGTATTCCAGAGGGTGAGTGGCGAGCTGGTCGCCTACCGACCGGCCACTCGCACGTGGAGGCAACTGGCCCGTCCACCGATCGAAGTAGAGGGTGCCTCTGCGGTCCGGGCTGGTGGCGACCTGATCCTGTGGAGTGATGGCGGGGTGGCGGCATGGGACCCGGAGACCGATGATTGGCGTGTTCTGCTCACCCGGCTGTTCGAGCCATCTACATCCCGCAGGATCGTGTGGACCGGCGCCGAAGTCGTCGACCTCGACGCCTCGCTCGCCGTCGACCCGGCCACGGGCGCCACCCGGCCGATCGCCTCGGCGCCGCGTCCGCACCACGAACGGGCCGTCGCCGTGTGGGCGGGCGACCGCATCGTGATGGTCCCGAGCGGCGCCACCTACGACCCGGCCACCGACACCTGGGCTGACGTCCCGCCGAGCGGGCTCTCCCCTCTGACTGCGGACGGGGTGTGGACCGGGTCCGAGCTGTTCGCTGCCGACTACCTCATGCAGGCGCGCGGGTACGACACGATCGACAACGCGTGGACGCCGTATCCCGAGCTCCCGTTGCGGTTCTCCGGGTGCGCTCCGTCCGTCCACGTGCTCGCCGGTCGGCCCCTGGTGGCGCATTGCTCGGGTATCACCCCATGGGACCCGGAAGGCGGTCACTGGCTGCCGATCGCGCTGCCCGGTCTGCTCTCCAGCGACGCTGTCGTTTCGACCGCCGCCGACGTATACGCGGTGACCGGGTACGGCGTGTACCGGCTGGCAAAGGACGCGCTCGAGTTGCAACCCCGCCGGCTGGCCGTCGGCGCCAGCCTCCTCGACGTGCCCGATGGCTGGTCGGTAGGGGCGGTCGATTCCGCCGGCACCGGAGTTGGTCCGTCGGCGGAGCACACCGTCACCGTCGCCCTCGAAGGCCCGGCGGCGGCGGAATGCCGAGTGCGCGCCACCAACGGTCCTGCCGCCTCGATCATCCGACGTTTCCTCGTCCCCGGCCACGAGGTCACTGGCTTCGAGCTCGCCGTCGGCGGCGATCCGGTCGAGGCCGTGTCCGTGCCTGTCGGGGGGTACGACGACGACCACCACCTGGTTTGGGCGACGGGGAGCACCGACGTTGTGGATGTTGCGTGCACCGACCCGACCGCCTCCGCAGAGGTCGCCCGTCACCTCTGGTCGCCCTGGCAGGACCCTGACTGACCAGTCTGCGCGCTTCCGCGTCGTTATCCTGACCGGTCTGCCCAACCGGGAGAGGTCGAGGTGAGCAAGGAGCGACCCGTCGACGAGCTGGACACCCGTCTGATCGAGGCCATGGCGGCCAACCCCCGCGCCGGGATCCTGGAGATCGCCCGGCTGCTCGGGGTCGCCCGCAACACCGTCTACGCCCGGCTGGAGCGGTTGGAGCGGCGGGGGGTGATCACCGGGTTCGGGCCCGAGGTCGACCCGGCCGCTCTCGGGTTCGTGGTCACCGGGTTCACCACCATCGAGGTCACCCAGGGGCGGTTCTCCGAGGTCGTGGACCGGCTCGAGGCGATCCCCCAGGTCATCGAGGTGCACACCGTCGCCGGGGTTGGCGACCTCCTGTGCCGGGTGGTGGCCCGGTCCAACGAGGGGATCATGGAGATCGTCGAGCTGATCCTGCAGATCCCCGGGGTCGATCGGACCCGGACCGCCCTTGCCCTGGCCCACCCGATCCACGCCCGGCCGCTTCCCTTGGTACGGCTGGCGGCCACCGTCTGAGACACAAGGCGAAGGCTCCCGACTTGGTGTCGGAGAGCGTCGCGGGCAGTTTGCCCTCGCTCATGACCGCTCCCGACTCCAACGTCACCGAGCTTCCCGACCCGGCGCCCCCTGTCGGTGTGCTGCTGCTCCAGCTGGGGACCCCTGACTCGCCGTCGGTCGAGGACGTCCGTGTCTACCTGCGCGAGTTCCTCGGCGACCCGCGGGTGCTCGACATGCCGGCGCCGGCCCGGGCGCTCCTGCTCAACGGGGTCATCCTGCCGTTCCGTCCCAAGCGGTCGGCCGAGCGGTACGAGAAGATCTGGACCGAGCAGGGATCGCCGCTCACCATCCACACCGAGGAGCTGACCGCACGGCTCCAGGAGACACTCGGCGATGGGTACGTCGTCGCCTACGGCATGCGGTACGGCAACCCGCCGATCGCCGGCGCCGTCGACCGCCTCGCCGAGGCCGGCTGCACCCGGGTGGTCGTGGTGCCGCTGTTCCCCCACTACGCCTCGGCGTCCTCGGGGTCGGCGCTCGAGCTGGCGCTGCGGGAAGTCGCCGGTCGCTGGAACGTCATCGATGTGAGCATGGTGGGCGCCTTCTTCGACGAGCCGGGCTCATGTGCGCTCGGTGGCCGATGTGGCCCGGCCTCACCTCGATGCCTTCGGCCCCGACCACGTGCTGTTCAGCTACCACGGGCTGCCCGAGCACCAGGTGCGCAAGAGCCACCTCGACGGGGCCGACTGCGCCGCCACCCCTGGCGGCTGCCACCGCTTCGTGGCCACCAACCGGTTCTGCTACCGGGCGCAGTGCCTCGCCACCACCCGGGCGGTGGCCGCCGCCCTCGGCCTCGCCGGGGATGCCCACGGCTCGGCGTTCCAATCCAGGCTGCGGGCCAGAAGTGGATCGAGCCGTACACCGACGTCGAGGTCGAAGGGCTCTACGCAACCGGGGTCCGCCGGCTGGCGGTGCTCACCCCGTCCTTCGTCGCCGACTGCCTGGAGACGCTGGAGGAGATCGGCATCCGGCTGCGCCAGCAGTGGGCGGACCTCGGCGGCGAGGACCTGCTCCTGGTGCCCTGCATCAACGCCGAGCCGGTGTGGGTGAGGGCGCTGGCCGCCCTGGTCTCGCAGGCCGGATGAGGTCTGTTACGGCTCTTCGGCTGACGCCTCATCGCGATGCGGTTGGGGTCCCCAGCCCCAACCGCCGACTCCCGCACGCCGGAGTCTCTACTTGCACCGCCTCGGCGGGAGGGATGCGCGCCGCCCGCCGTGCCGGGTAGAGCCCGGCCAGCGCTCCGACCAGCAGGGCGACGCCGATGCTGGCGGCGATCCCCAACGGGGGGACGTCGATGGTGAGCCCCCGGTTGGTGGCGAAGCCGATGGTGATGGCGGCGCCCAGCACGACCCCGGCGAGCCCGCCGATCACCGCCAGCAGCATCGACTCCACCAGGAACTGCATCCGGATGTGCCTCCGGGTCGCCCCCAGGGCGCGGCGCACCCCGATCTCGGTGCGCCGCTCCAGCACCGACATCACCATGATGTTGGCGATGGCCACCCCGGCCACCAGGAGGGCGACGGCACCCAGGCCGATGAGCAGCCCGGTGAGGGCCTGGTCGGCGGCCCGCCTGGCCAGCAGGGCGTCGGCGGGTCGGGTGACCTCCACGGCGTCGGGCTGCTGGGGATTGACCGTGGCCGGGATCACCTCGGCGACGGCGTTGAGCGACTCAGGGTCGGCCCGCACGTACAGGGTCGTGGGGGAGAGCGACGGTGTCGAACAGGTCGGCGGCCACCGGGTAGCCGATCAGGGCGCCGCGTTCCAGGTCGGGGTGGAGGGGGAGGTCGTCGAGGATCCCGATCACGGTGAACCAGGTGTCGCCCACGAACACCCGGGGCGGCGGATCGAGACCGGTGATGCCGAGCCGCTCGGCGGCGACGTTGCCGAGCACCACCGCCGGGAGCTGCTCGGTGGCGGCGTCGATGAAGCGCCCGGCGGCGACGTCGGCGCCCAGCTCGCCGGCGAGGTCGGTGCGGGCGGCGAAGACCCCGATCCCGCCGGTCTCCAACTCCTCGATGAGGTCGTTGCGGCGCACGGTGGCGTCGACGGCGGTGACCTGGGTGGCCGAGTCGACCGGCCCGATGCGGCTCGCCATCACCCTCGCCTCCTCGGGCACTTCGCCGCCTCCGCCCAGGATGCCCGACCCGGGGGTCACCCGCAGCAGGTTGGTGCCGAGCCGGTCCAGGGTGCGGATGAGGTCGGCCCGGCCCGAGGCCGAGATGCCGATCACGGCGACGATGGCGGCGATCCCGATGGCGATCCCGACCGCAGTGAGCACCGCCCGGGCAGGCCGGGCGGCCAGCCCGCGGGCCCCCAGCCCGAGCATGTCGACGGGGCGGACGGCGCTCTTCATCGCCCGGGCCCCCCGTCTTCGCCGACCACCCTGCCGTCGCCCACCACCCGGCCGTCGCGCAGCGTGATCGTCCTGGGGAAGCGGGCAGCCAGGTCGGCCTCGTGGGTGATCACCACGATGGTGGCCCCTGCGGCGTTGAGCTCAACGAGCAGGTCGGCGATCTCCCCGCTGGTGGCGCTGTCGAGGTTGCCGGTGGGCTCGTCGGCGAACACGATCCCCGGGTCGCCCACCAGCGCCCGGGCGATGGCCACCCGCTGCCGCTCGCCGCCGGAGAGCTGGTCGGGCCGGTGGTCGAGCCGGTGCCCGAGCCCGACCCGGTCGAGCACCTCGGCCGCCTCGGCCAGGCGGCGGCGGCGAGGAATCCCCCGGTAGATGAGGGCCTCGGCCACGTTGGAGGTGGCGTCGAGGCCCTCGATGAGGAAGAAGTCCTGGAACACGAAGCCGATGCGGTGCGAGCGCAGCCCGGACAGCTCGGCGTCGGACAGCTCGGCCAGGTCGATGCCGTCCACCTTGACCGAACCTGCGGTGGGACGGTCGAGCGCCCCCATCAGGTTGAGCAGCGTGGACTTCCCCGACCCCGACGGGCCTATCACGGCCGCCAGCTCCCCGCTCTCGACCACCAGGTCGACATCACTCAGGGCGGTCACCTGGGGCGGGCCGGCGTAGGTCCGGCCGGCGGCTTCGAGCTCGAGGACGGCGGGCACGGTCAGCGGGGGACGACCACGACGTCACCGGGCTCGACGTCGCCGGTGACCTCGACCAGGCCGTCGGCGAAGGTCCCCACCTCGACCGCCACCAATCGGGTGGAGCCTTCCTGGCGCCCCCGTCGGAGGCGACGACCTCGACGGCGTAGCCGCCCTCGGCCAGGGCGAGCAGCGCCTCCACCGGCACGGCGAGCACCGCCTCGGCGGTGCTCGAGGCGACGTCGACGTCGACCGGCGCCTCGTCGATCCCCGCTGCCAGGCTCTCGTCGGCGAGGTCGATGCGCACCTCGACCACCCGCCGGCTCTCGCCTTCACCGTTCCCTGACGCCTCGTCCGAGGAGATGACCAGCCGGCCCACCTCGCGGACGGTTCCGGTGGTCGGGGTCCCGTCCGGCAGGGTGACGGCGACCTCGTCGCCGGTGGCGAGCAGGTCCTGCCGGTCGGCATCGAGCAGCACCAGCACGTCGTGGTTGCGGGCGGTGACGGCGTACACCGGGCTGCCCGGGGCGACAACGGCGCCCGTCTGGGTGGCGGCCACCCCGACCCGGACCGGCGCGGCGACGAACACGATGTCGGCGAGCCCGACGAGGCCGGTCTCCTCGCCGCCCATCGACGCCTGCCACTCCTCCACGGCAGAGGTGGTGGCGCCGTCGAAGGTCTCGTCGACCGAGAGGGTGCCGTCGGCGGTGAACCCCAGGGCCTCGAGGTTGGCTTCGAGCTGGGCGACGTCGGGGCCGTCGGGGACGCCCTCGGCGAGCGCCCGCCACACCGGGCGGTCGCCGAACATGACGGTCACCGGGCGGCCGTCCAGCTCGTAGGCGACATCACCCCTGGCGAGCACGGTCCCGCCCTCGGGCAAGCCGGTCACGGTGCCCGGTGCGGTGGCGAACAGCGTGCGGGGCGACCGGTAACCCAGCGTTCCTTCGAGCGTCTCCCGCTCCACCAGGTCGGTGCGGACGACGGCGACGGTGGACGCCGGGGTGGTCGTCGCCGGCTCGGCGCCCGTTTCGTCTTCCCCGATCAGGTCCACGGCGACGAAGACGGCGACCCCCGCCAGGAGGAGGACGACGACTCCGATGGCGATGGCGAGCCCCCGGCTCATTCGTCGAGGCCGGGGAACCCCACCTGGCGCCGGCACACGTCGAGGGCATCCTGGAAGCCCTGGTCGGCGAAGTCGGCGAAGGCGGTCAGCGGGAACGGGATCGCCGCGGTGCTGGACGGGTCGGGGAAGTCGGCTATCCCCTCTTCGCGCATGCAGACGGCGAACTCCTGGAGCGAGTCCTGGAGCAGCGCCTGCAGCTCGGGGTCATCGGCGAAGGAGAAGGCACCGGCATCGGTCAGGATGGGCAGGCAGGTGTCGGCGGCCGCCTGCACCTCCGGCGACTCGAGGTCGATCCCTGCGATGTCCTCAGGCCGGATGATCGGGGCACCCGATGCATCGAGCTGGACGTCGGGCACGTCGATGCCCTCGTCGCGCAGGCACTGGGTGAAGTCGAGCAGGGCATCCTCGATCCCCTGCCGCCCATCGTCACTCCCGGCTCCTTCTTCCGCCGAAAGCGAGGCGACCTCTTCGGCCTCGTCGTCACCGCCACACGCCGCCACCAGCGTGAGGGCGAGCGCCGTCACCAGCACGGGGACGATTCGTCGGAAGTCGGGCACCGGGCCTCCTCGGGACGGTCGCCGGTACGGTACCGGCGTCCCGGGGCAATCCCATCGGGCCGCTCCAGCGGATCTAGATCCCCGTGATGGTGATGGTGAGGGTGAGGGTGACGCGGGCTCCGGTGGTGACGCTGATGGTCTCCAGGGTGGCGGTGTAGGTGCCGGCGGTGGTGTAGGTCTTGGTGAACGTCTTGGATCTGGCGGAGGCTTGGGTGCCGTCGCCGTAGGTGATGGTGCGGCGGTGGTTACCGGTGTGGGTGTCGGTGAAGGTGATCGCCTGCCCGGTGGTCGCCGGGTTGGGGGCGGCGGTGAACTGCCCGGTGGGCACGGTGTTGGTCACCGTCACCGTGACCGCGGTGGAGGTGGCGGTGTTGCCGGCGGTGTCGGTGGCCACCGCGGTGAGGGTGTGGGATCCGTTGGTGACGGTGGTGGTGTTCCAGGCGTGGCTGTAGGGGGCGGTGGTGTCGGTGGCGACGGTGGTGCCGTCGACCTTGACCTGCACCGACGCCACCGCCACGTTGTCGGAGGCGGTCATCGACACCGTGGTGGTGCCCGACACCGTCGCCCCGGCGGTCGGGGCGGTGATCGACACCGACGGCGGTATCGTATCCGAAGGCGGGGGTGGCTGGTCGCCGTCGAAGAAGGCGGCGAGTTGTGCCCCGACGAACAGCTCGCCGGCGTCGTTGAGGCTGCACTTGTCGGTGCCGAGCATGCTGTTGGGCATCGGGCCGGTGTTCGGACCCCGTGAAGCGAGGTTCTCGGCGGCGGCCCAGTCGGCGAGGGCCACCGTGTTGGGCTGGCCGAAGGCGCCGGTCTGGGTGCAGCCGCCGTCGGCGAAGCCGTTGAGCGGCGACACGATGACCGGCGTTCCCGGGAGCAGGCCGTTCAGGCGTTCGATGGTGTAGGTGAGATCGACCTGTTGCTCGATGCTCATCGGAAGTGGGCTGACGTCGTTGCCCTTCAGGCAGATCTGGAGCCATACCGCAGTCGGCGGCGATGCGGCGACCTTCGTCTCGAAGGGCTGCCATGGGACGGTCCCGCCGGCACCCCAGGATGTGATGACGCCGCTCTCGTAGTCGACCATCGGCACGGACCAGAACTTGTCGAGTCCGGAGACCGTGGAGTATCCCTCGACGTGCTGGACGGTGTTGGCGCAGCCGACCACGCCCAAGGGCCCGGGGAGGTCGGACGGGGTCAGTGGCGGGAGCGGCGGTCGGTCCGGCTTCGGTGGTGGCGGTGTCTGCCATCCGCCATTGTCGAACCAGGCGACCAGCTGAGCCCCGACATGGCTTATCCCTGAAGCGGTGAGATGGCAGTGATCGGGGGAGACCAGGTCGATGGTCGGCAGCCCGGTGACCGGGCCGTACTGGACGCCGAGGTGCGCGATGCCCCACTCGACGGCGGCGCGGCCCACATCCACCCCTCGGGCGCCGATCCTTCCGCAGACATGGCCCGGCGGGTAATCGTTTATGGGCGACACGTAGATGGGGATGGCGGGGTCACGCAGCCGGATCTGTTCGACGACGTGGGTGAGCAGGGTCTCGGTGTCGAGCCCGTCGGCGTCGTTGACGCATAGCATCACCCATGCCGCTGCATACCCGGCGGCCGGCCGGGAGCCGTCGTACTTGGCCCATGCCGCCCCGTACTTGCCGGCGAGGGGGTTTCCCCAGATGTCGAACGAAAGCCCACCCAGCGGCTGGGCGTTCATCTGGTCGAGCGACGACTGGGCCCGGTAGCCGGTGAGATGCTGGCTGGTGTTCGAACAGCCCACGACCCCGACCGAGTTGGTGGCATACGGGGGTGTGGGGCCACTGGTCTGGGCCGACGCCGCGGGCCGATGGAGACCAGCAACGCCGTCGACGCCACCAGCCATGCGAGTACACCAACGAGGATCAACGCGGGGCGCCTCATCATCTGCCTCCTGCAGCAGTGCCTTGTCTGCGCAACCCCGCGTTGCATTTACGTACTACGCATCCGCCACGGTTCGTGTAGGGCCGAACGGCCCAAGGCGTGGCGATCGCCGGGGTCGACTACCTACGAGCGTGGTGTGCTGTCGTCACGTCACAGTCACCGGACCTGTACCGGCTCGGGAGTGGGCGGTCGCCGTGGGTTCAGCGCAGCTGGTTGGTGCCGGTGACGCCGGTGGTGATGGTGATGGTGAGGGTGAGGGTGACGCGGGCCCGGTGGTGACGCTGATGGTCTCCAGGGTGGCGGTGTAGGTGCCGGCGGTGGTGTAGGTCTTGGTGAACGTCTTGGATTTGGCGGAGGCTTGGGTGCCGTCGCCGTAGGTGATGGTGCGGCGGTGGTTGCCGGTGTGGGTGTCGGTGAAGGTGATCGCCTGCCCGGTGGTCGCCGGGTTGGGGGCGGCGGTGAACTGCCCGGTGGGCACGGTGTTGGTCACCGTCACCGTGACCGCGGTGGAGGTGGCGGTGTTGCCGGCGGTGTCGGTGGCCACCGCGGTGAGGGTGTGGGATCCGTTGGTGACGGTGGTGGTGTTCCAGGCGTGGCTGTAGGGGGCGGTGGTGTCGGTGGCGACGGTGGTGCCGTCGACCTTGACCTGCACCGACGCCACCGCCACGTTGTCGGAGGCGGTCATCGACACCGTGGTGGTGCCCGACACCGTCGCCCCGGCGGTCGGGGCGGTGATCGACACCGACGGCGGCACCGTATCCGAAGGCGGGGTGGCCGGCGTGGTCACGGAGATCTCGTTCGACGCCGGCGAACGGTTGCCGGCGGCGTCCACCGCTCGCACGACGTAGGAGTACGTCGTGCTCGGCGAGACCGTGGTGTCGGTGTAGCTGGTCCCGGTCGGGGTGGCGATGTCGACGCCGTTGCGGGCCACGGCATAGTGGGTGACGCCGACGTTGTCGGTCGAGGCGCCCCAGCTCAGCGACACCGCGGTGTGGGTCACGCTGGTGGCGGCCAGCCCGGCCGGTGCGGTCGGCGCCTCGGTGTCACCCCCGCCTCCGCCGGTGAGGGCGAAGGTGATGCTCGAGACGGGTGAGGCGTTGCCGTAGGCGTCGACTGCCTGGATCTTGACCGTGTGGGTTGCGGCGGAGAGGCCGGTGTAGGTGATGGTGCCGGTGGTGCCGGTGCCGCAAACGGAGGTGACGCCACCATCGAGCGTGCATTCGAAGGTGACCGTCTCGTTGGAGCTGTAGGCGAAGGTGGCGGAGGTCCCGGCGCCGCTGGAGGGTGGCTGCTGGGTGATGGTGAGCGTCGGGTTGCTGAGGAAGTTGGCGAGTTTGGCCGCCATGTCGGCCTGGATGGCGGTGTAGGCGGCGTTGTTCCACAGGTTGGTGAGTTCCCAGGGGTCGGTGGTGAGGTTGTAGAGCTGAACGTGGCCGGTGTCGCGCCCGACCAGGTACTTGTACCACTGCCCGGTGGTGGCCTTGGCGACGACGCCGTCGATGGGGGCGTCGAGGTCGTAGAGGCCCCATTCGGTGCGCCACGGGGTGGTGGGGTTGGAGAGGATGGGGACCAGGGAGCCGCCCGTCCATCCTGATGGTGGCGGTGGCGCCGGCGAGGGAGACGATGGTGGGGGCGATGTCGATGTTGAGGGCGTAGTTGGTGGCATCGCGGGTGCCGCTGGCGGCGCCGGGGCAGATCCCGGTGGGGCACACCACGATGAACGGGACCCGGTGGCATTCCAGGTAGGGGCATTGCTTGCCGGTGAGCCGGTGCTCACCGGTGCCGCCGCCGTTGTCGGAGATGAAGACCCACACCGTGTTGGCCAGTCGCCCGTCGGCGACGAGCTGGTCGTAGAGGCTGCCCCACCATGTCGTCGACGGCTCGGTTCTGCTCCAGAGCCAGCCGGAAGTTGTCCAGGTTCCGGTTCATCTGGTTGGGCTTTGAGCGGGGTTGCCGGCAGATACGCCGGTGGGTTCGGCGACGGGATCACGTTGTGCGAGGGGTAGGTGGGGATGGTCAGCCCGGTGTAGATGCCCTGGTGGCGGGCGGCGACGGTCTGTGGGCTGTGTGGCGACGCCGGGTTGACGTAGAGGAAGAACGGGGTGGTGGTGTCGGCGGCGAGGAAGTCCTTGGACTGCTTGCAGATCAGGTCGGTGGAGTACAGGTTCCCGGCGGCGCACGCCGCCGTCGACGTCGAGTCGACGTCGTTGTACCGGGTGACCTCCATGGCTCCCCCGACTCCCAGTTGATCCACGGGTAGTCGGTGTACGGGTCGTCCTGGTTGGTGTACCCGTGGAAGGAGTGGAACGAGTCCCAACCCGGCGGTATGTAGTTGGCCAGCGACCCCGCCCCGTACCCGTTGAGGTACTTGCCCACCAACCCGGTGCGGTACCCGGCGGCGTCCAACCAGGTGGCCAGCGTCGCCGAGTCATCCAACAGGGCACCATCGAGGGTGTTCACCCCGTGATGGCGGGTGTACTGGCCGGTCAGGATCGACGCCCGCGACGGACAGCACAACGACTGGGTCACCTCGCCACGCAGGAAGGTCACCCCGTTGGCCACCAGCTTCTGGGCTAGCTGCGGCATGCACGAGCTCGCCCCCGACGTGTAGTCCGAGCTGTCGAACGTCGGCGCACACCGACCGATCGAATCCCACCGCTGATCGTCGGTGACCACCAACACGAAGTTCGGCTTCGCCGCAGCCTGGCCCTGCGCCACCACCGGCGACATGGCCGGTGGGCGACCCGGCTTCGACCACGGGGCTCGAGGCGGGGAGGGCGCCGGCCGGGTCGGCGACGGCTCGTCCGATCGACACCACCGTCGCCATCGAGAGCAACGCCGCCACCACGACGAAGCGGATACCCCTCATGCCAGCTCTCCCCACTTGGCTGATGCCGCTCCCCCGAGCAGCCGTGAGGGCATTCCAGCCCCACCAACCAGTATCCGGTAGGGGTCGGGCGACCCATATTGTGGGATAGGCGGCGATGCATAAGCGTCTGTCGACCCCTACCATTCGCCGGCCCGCCGCCTCACCCGGAGCGCCATGTCCCTCCTCCGCCCGTTGATGTCCGTCGTCGTGCTCGTCGTCCTGCTCGCCGCCTGCGGGGGCGACGACGAAGCCGGTGACACCGCCACCTCGTTGCCGGGCACCTCGATCCCCGGTGGTGGCACGACCACGGTCCCCGGACCGGCGCCCGCCGGGAACGGCGACGACGTCGTCGACGTGGGGGAGACGGTTCGGGTCGACTACGTCGGCACGCTGGACGACGGGGAGCAGTTCGACAGCTCGTTCGATCGAGGCGAGCAGCTCGAGTTCGTCGCCGGGATCGGTCAGATGATCCCCGGGTTCGACGCTTCCGTGGTGGGCATGACCGTCGGGGAGACCAAGACGGTCACCATCCCTGCCGCCGACGCCTACGGCGAGCGCGACGAGGCGGCCATCGTCGAGTTCCCCATCGAAGAGGTTCCCGAGCAGTTCCGGGTGGAAGGCACGCAGGTGGACCTGGGGAACGGCCTTCCCGCCACGGTTGTCGAGGTCACCGACACCGTGGTGCGGGTGGACACCAACCACCCGCTCGCCGGCGAGGCGCTCACTTTCGAGATCACCGTCGTCGAGATCGTCGACTGACGGGCCTGCCCGGCTGCAACGGCCGCGCCTCCCTAACCTCCGAATCGCCGTGCGCCGCCTCCTGCTCCACCCGTGGCTGTTCGGGGTATACCCGGTCCTGTACCTGTACTCGGTGAACCTCGACGAGGTGTCGGGGCCTGGCGACGTGGTCCCGGCGCTCCTCGCCACACTGGGCCTCACCGCACTGCTGCTGGTGATCGCCCGCCTGGTGTTGCGGTCGTGGCCGAAGGCGGCGGCGCTGACCTCGCTGCTGCTGGTGCTCGTCTTCTCCTATGGGCACGTGTGGCGGGCCATCGACGGAGCCGCTCTGACCGAGGCGGGGGGCCGGGACTACTGGTTGCTGGCGCTCTGGGGGGTCATCGCCGTCGGCGGCGGAGTCGCCGTGTGGCGGTCGCCCGACCCGCTTCCCGGGCTGACGATGGTGCTCAACGTCGCCGCCCTTGTCCTGGTGGGGGTGGCCGCCTCCTCGGTGGTCCTGGGGTTGCTCGACGACGGTGATCCGGCGGTGGCCGCCCCGCCCACCCAGGCGGGGAGCGGGGCGGAGGTGACACCGGTGGCGGACCTTCCGGACGACAGCCGCCCTCCCGACATCTACCTCTTGGTGTTCGACCGCTACGGCGGCGAGCGGACCCTGCAGAAGA
The DNA here is from genome assembly GCA_963834375.1 of uncultured Acidimicrobiia bacterium. Classification (GTDB taxonomy): domain Bacteria; phylum Actinomycetota; class Acidimicrobiia; order Spongiisociales; family UBA5794; genus JACDBE01. The sequence goes on from CAWIBM010000001.1 coordinate 462,030, forward strand.
CATACGGGTTCGACAACACCGGGTTCCTCGCCGGGCTCGAGGAGCGCGGCTTCTACGTCGCCCACGACGCCATCGGCAACTACCCGAATACGGCACACTCGCTGGCCACCTCGCTCAACCTCGGCTATCTCGACCATCTCACCGCCAGCGCCGGGCCCGACACCGGCGACTGGGAACCGGTGTACTCGATGGTCACCGACAACGAGGTGGGCCGTTTCCTCGAGGACCTCGGTTACCGCCAGGTGCAGATCCCGTCATGGTGGGAGCCCACCCGGGACAGCACCACTGCCGACGTCACCCTCTCCTACGACCCGCTGTCCGAGTTCTCCCGGGTCCTCCTCAACACCACCGCGGTGCAGGCGGCGGCGATCCACCTCGGCCTGGTGGAGGACGAGGCCGACCCCAGGCGGGTCGAGTGGAACCGCGTCCAGTACCAGCTCGAGCAGGTCGCCGCCGTGCCCCACGGCGACCAGCCGGTGTTCGTCTTCGCCCACGTTCTCCTGCCGCACCATCCGTATGTGTTCGCCGCCGACGGCAGCTTCCAGACCGTGGCGGACGAGGAGGGGCTCAGCCAGGTGGAGCGCTACGTCGGGCAGGTCGAGTACGCCAACGACCAGATCGAGTTGCTGGTCGACGAGCTGCTCGACGTGCCCGAGAGCGAACGGCCGATCATCCTGCTCCAATCGGACGAAGGGCCGGCCCCGCGGCCGAGGCGGGACGCCCCGCCCCCGCCCGGGGACGACACCCCGTACTGGATGACCTACTCCGACGACCAGCTGCGGCAGAAGTTCGGCATCCTCAATACCTTCTACCTGCCCGGGTACGACGGCGCCGAGCTGTACCAGGGCATCTCACCGGCGAACAACTTCCGGTTGGTGTTCAACGCCTACTTCGGCACCGACCTCCCTCTGCTCGAGGACCGCGCCTACGTCTGGACCGACCAGGCCCACCTGTACGAGTTCACCGACGTGACCGACCGGCTCGGGTAGCAGACGCCTCAGCCCTCGACCGGCTCCGTCTCCTCGCGCTCGGCCTCGCGGGTGAGATCGCGGAAGATCGGGCTGGTCCTCACCAGCTCGTCGTAGCGGCCCCGGGCGACGACCCGGCCCTCGTCCATCACCAGGATGGTGTCGGCGCGCAGCAGCGCCGGCTTGCGGTGCGACACCACCAGGGCGGTGACCCCGGCATGCTCGGTGAACAGGCGCTGCCAGAGCGTTCGCTCCGTCTCGACGTCGAGGGCACTCGACAGGTCGTCGATCACCAGCAGCTCGGACCTCCGGGCGAACATGCGGGCGGTGGCGGTGCGCTGCACCTGCCCGCCCGAGAGCCGGACCCCGAGCGGGCCAACCATCGTGTCGAGCCCCTCCGGCATGGCGGCGAGGTCCTCCTCGAACGCGGAGGCCCGCACCGCTTCGAGGAGCGCCTCGTCGTCGTCGTCTCGACCGAGCCGGAGGTTGTCCCGCAGCGACAATGAGAACAGGCGGGGGACCTGGGGCACGTACGCCGACCGGGGCGGGACGAAGAAGTCGTCCGGGTCGGTCACCGGCTCTCCGTTCCAAGTGATCGTCCCACCCTGGGCGGGGAGCAGCCCGAGCATGGCGCGCAGCAGCGTGGTCTTGCCCGCTCCGACCTTGCCGGTGACAACGGTGAACGAGCCCCGGGGCAGGGTGAACCCGACGTCATCCACCCCGCCGCCGGTCTCCCGGTGGTGGAAGGTGAGCCCGTCAACGGCGACAACGTCGAGGAGGTCCCCGGCGGTGACCTGCTCCGGTTCGACATCGGGCAGCTCGCCGGTGAGGTCGAGGTCACGCTTCTCCACCAGGATCATCGGGTCGGCTCCGCCGAGCATCGCCGCCATCCGGTCGAAGGCGACCCCGGACTGCTTGAACTTGGCGAGGAACAGCCCGACGAAGTACCCGGCGTCGGTGACGAAGTCGAGGAAGTAGACGAACAGGGTGAAGTCGCCGATCCCGAGCGAGCCGTCCGACAGAGACGAGGCGCCGATGATGAGGATCAGCCCGATCCCGATGTTCACCGTGTTCCAGAACACCGACTCGAGGGTGGCGGTGAGCACCCGGTCGCGCACCATGTCCTTCCGCCGCTGGTCGTTGAGCCGGCGGAAGTGGGCCAGCGTGCTCTCCTCGGCCCCGGCGACCCTGATCGACTGCACCGACCCGAAGGTCTCGCCCAGCATGCCGGTGATCCGGCCGGTGGCGTCGCGGGCGGCCACCCGGTAGCGCCGGATGCGGCCGCTCATCCGCTCGGCGGTGGCCACCACGATCACCAGCGGGGCGAACACCAGGATGGTGAGCACCGGGTCGATCGACAGCAGGATGACGGCGGCGACCGTGGCCAGGGCGGCCGTGCCCGCCATGTCCACCGTCCACGACAGCGCCTCCTCGACGTGGTCGACGTCCTCGCGGTACCGGGTGATCATGTCGCCGGGGGACTCGTGCACGGCGTCGGCGCCGGGCGTCTCGTAGAGGCGCTCCAGCATGTTGCGGCGCAGCAACGTGGATGTGCGGAACCCGAAATGGACGTCGTTGAGCATCCCGACGGCCATCACCACCAGGCGGGCCAGCCCGTAGGCGAAGAAGGCGGCGATCAGGGTGGTCGGGTTGAACCCGGGCTCGGCCTCGAGCTGGTTGAAGAACCGGGCGGTGAGCAACCCGGGGATCACCGGGAGCAGCCACATCGTTGTCCACAGGATGACGTTGGCGGCGTACCGCCACGGGGCGTAGGCGACCATGCCGAGCATCAGGCGCCCGGTCGGGGCCTTGGTTCGATCCTTCTTGGCGTCGGTAGCGGTCATGCCAGCACCTCCTCGATGCCTGCCGCCAGCAGGCGGGACAGGCGGGAGTCCGGGTCGGAGGCCAGGTCGAGGCGAGGGCCGTGCTCGACGATCCCCCCCGCCTCCATGATCAGGATGTCGTCCGCCCTGGTCACCGTCGCCAGCCGGTGGGCGATGATCAGCGCGGTGCGATGGTCGAGCAGCCGGTCGACGGCGCGCTCGATGAGGCCTTCCGTGGCCGGGTCGAGCCGTGACGACGCCTCATCCATGATCACGACGCCCGGATCCCGCAGGAAGATCCGGGTGAGCGCCAGCAGCTGCGCCTGACCCGCCGACAGGCCGGAGCCGCCCGACTCGAGCAAGGTGTCGAGCCCCGCCGGTTGGGTGGCCAGCCATCCGCTCAGCCCGAGGGTGTCGATGACGTCGAGGATCCGCCCGTCATCGACGGCGGAGTCGAAGAAGGTCAGGTTGTCACGGATCGTCGCCCGGAACAGCTGCACGTCCTGGGTGACCATCCCGATGCGGTGGCGCACGCTCTCCCGGCCGGCCTCGGTCAGCGGCACCCCGCCGACCACGACCGTGCCCGTCTGCGGGTCGTAGAGCCGGGTGAGCAACCGGGCCAGCGTCGTCTTGCCCGAACCGGTGCGGCCGAGCACGCCGAGGACCCGGCCCGGCTCGATGGCGAAGGACACGTCGTGCAGGACCGGGCCGTCGTCGCCTTCGTCCTCGTAGGAGAACCGGACGTGGTCGAGCTCGACCGACAGCGGCCCCGGGGGCAGCGCCCGGTCACCCGTCCAGGTGAGGCGGGCCTCGGTGTCGAACAGCTCCTGCACCCGGGCGATGCCGGCGCCCGCCTTCTGGAAGTCCTCCATCTGGGTCCGGATCTCGTCCATCGGGTCCCGGGTCATCGAGACGTAGTACCAGATGAGGTACACCGAGCCGAGCGTCAGGGTGCCGTTCCCGAACAACAGGGAGCCCAGCCAGAACACCAGCGCCGAGCCGACGACGTAGTTGGCGATGTTGGTGCCCCACAGCAGGGCGAACCCCATCCGACCCTTCACCTGCTGGGGGAGCCACACCCGCATGATCTCGGTGAAGCGGCGGACCATGTACCGGCTACCGCCGTTGGCGCGGATGTCCTCGGTGCCGCCGAACTGCTCGCCCGAGAGCCCCGAACAGGACGGCGCTGGTGGCCCGGACCTCCTTCCACCACGGCACGGCGATCACCTGGAGCCTGAGCATCAGGAACAGGGCGACCGACGTGAAGGCGGTGACGCCGAAGCCCACCCACACGTTCTCCCGCCACAGCAGCACGAGGATGCCGAGCAGGAGCACCGCGTTGCCGACCACCTTGATGATGAAGGCCGAGAAGAAGTTGGAGAGGGCGATGACGTCGCCGTCGATCCGCTCGATCAACTCACCGGGGGTGTGGGCCTTGTGGAACCCCATGTCCAGCTCGAGCACGTGCTCGGTCACCTCGGCGCGCAGTTCGTTGGTGGCCGACCATCCGACGTACTCGGCCAGCCAGGTGGCGGTCACCGCCAGCAACTGGTGGGCGACGGCGATCACCATGAAGGCGACCGCCAGCGGCACCAGGTCGTCGACGTCGGTGCCCGTCGTGACCCGGTCGATGATCTCGGCGACGATCTGCGGGTTGAGGAGCTGGAGCGTGATGGCGACGAGCAGCACCACGCCGAGCGCCAGCGCCCGCCAGCGGAGCGGACGCAGGTACTTGGTCAGCAGGTTGAAGTAGGCACGTACCGGGATCATGGGACTCTCGGGTGTCGGTCGACGTCGAGGACGTCGGCGTGGTGAGTGGGTCGTGGGGGCGCAGTTCACCCCCGGGGCGCTCGGTGAGGCGCTAACCCAGCCGCGGGGAGGCTCCGGGGCGCAGCGCCGCAGTGCCGAGCATGTTGGGCGGCAACATCGCGCGAACCTCCTCCCGCATCCGACAACCGGCGGTGGCCCGGTCGACCACCTGTTCCCGGTCCGGCCGGAACCTCTGGGGCGAGAGCTGCGCCTGAGCGCGCGCCTCTGTCCGTCAGCGGTTCACGACCGGGGCCACTGTGCCACCGGGCGGTCCGGGGTGTCAAGGATGTTTGCCCGGGCCGACCTCGGCGGCACTGCGTCGATACAAACGGCACCGAACGACGCCCGGTCGGCCCTCCTCCGCACATGGGGCCCCTACCCCATGGCGGCCGTACGTGTTGCCAGGTTCCGCGGCGAGGACAGGAGGTCAGCCCCGGTCGGAGATCTCCAGCCACCTGACCCAGCGGCCGTGGGCCTCCACCTCGGCGAGGGTGAGGTGGACGTCCTGGGGCCATACCGACAGGCTCAGCTCGAAGGAGCGTGGCGCCGGCTCCATCCGCAGCCATGCCACCGGCGCCCGCCGGGTCGCCGACTTCCCGGCGGCCCGGACCGTGGTGAGCACCTGGTGGCGTTCGGCGGCGGTGAGGTACTGGGTGACGATCGACTGCATGACCACGGTGACCGCACCCGGATAAGGGTGGGCGAGACGGTCGGTCAGCCAGTCGGATGCGTGTTCGGGGTCCACCGGCGCCGGGTCGGACCGGGCGAGCTCGACGGCTCGCCGGAGCCTGACGAACCGGTCGAGCTGGTCCGGCCACACGTAGGACAGGAGCCGCTCGACGTCATCCGGGTCGGTGACGTCGAGCGGGATGAGGTCGCAGCCGCGGCGCGCGGCGATCTCGACCGGGCGGTCCAGAGAAGGAGCCGGCCCCGACCACTCCGAGGCAACGGTGACCGGGCTCGAAGGGGGGCCGTACTCGAGGCCGTCGCCGAGCTCGTAGCGGAACCGGTCGAGGAGCAGGTTGAGCCCGGCGCTGGCCCCGATCTCGAGCAGGCGGATCGGCATGCCCAGCATGGCGGTCACCTCCAGCAGGCCACCGAGTAGCGGTGCGGCCCGCCCGATCTCGTTGGTCTGCGGGGCCCGGTTGAGGGCCGTCTTGACCGCCACCGGATGTGCCCGCACCGCCTCGAAGAACTCGGCGGTGCAGCCGGGCCAGGTGGGACGGCCGCCGGCGCTCGGATAGTGGAAGGCGAGGCCGGGGGCGTCGCCTCGGAGCACGATCCGGTGGACACCGCCGAGCAGGCGGAGCGGGACGGCGTCGGTCACCGGGTCGGTCTCCCATTCGCCCACCAGCGGGGTCAGCTCACCGCCGCCGGCCAGGTCATCGGCGACGGCGAGCAGCAACCTGCGGTAGAGGTCGGAGCCCAGCTTGCCGCAGGCCGCCGACTGCAGCCTGAAGGCGTGAATTGTGTCCACCCCGAGGGAAGTGTGCCACAACACCGCCTCGTCGGTGCCGGCGGGACCACCGCCGGTCGGGTGGGCGCTCAGGTCGACGGCAGGGTGACGGTCCGGCGGTCGGGTATCGAGTGCTGCCAGTCGGCGAGCAACGTGCGCACCGCGGCAACGAACGCCAGCGGCTGGTCGAGCAGCAGGTGATGGTGAGCCTCGGGAATCGAGACGACCGGTGCGTTCCGCCCCATCAGCTCGTACATGTAGTCGGCGATGTCAGGTGGGACCACCACGCTGCGGTCCCCCCGCAGCAGAGCCACCCGGCACCCCGCCGCGGCGAGTTGGTCGCGCAACGGGCTGAGGGCCCGGCGGAAGAGGTTCGGGTCGAACTTCCAGGTCCAGCCCGCCTCGGTCTGGTGGAGGGACCAGCGGGCGATGTGGTCGATGATCCACGGGTTGTCGTTGGGCTGCTCGGGGATCAGCCTGAAGTGGGTGAGCGCCGCGCCCAGGTCGGGATAGACCCCCGGGGTGCGGAACGCGTTACCACCGCGCCCCTCCTCTGACTCGGGGTCCGGTCGCCGTACCGGCGAGTCGACGATGACCGCGCCCGCCAGCCGATCGCCATACCGGTAGGCGGCCATGATGGTGACCATCCCCCCCAGGCTGTGCCCGACGACCACCGGTGGCCCGGTGAAGCCGGCCGACTCGGCCACCGCCATGACCTCGTCGGACCACGTCTCGTGGCCGTATTCCGAACGGTGGCCGCTGTCGCCGTGCCCGCTGAGGTCGAGGGCGACCACGTGCCAGTCTTCGGCGAAGAAGGGCCCGAGGAAGGTCCACCAGTGTGCGTGGGCGGCGCCTCCGTGGACGAGCACCAGCCCGGGCAGCCCGGGGGTCCCCCAATCGAGATAGTGGATCGGGACGCCGGCAACCTCGACGACGTGGTCGGTGAAGTGGGCGGCCAGGCTCTCCTCGAACCAGTCGGGGACCGGGCCGGTGACCGGGCGCCAGGTCACGGGGCCTGGGTGATCTCGTCGGGGAGAGGGAACCAGCGGAGGTACTCGAAGTCTGCGGACGCCTCCATCCGGTCCATCGCCGGCGGCGGAGGGTCGTCGGCGAGCCGCCCGAACAGCGTGGCGGCGTCCGCCAGGTAGCCGCCGAGGTCGTCGTCGGAGTGGCTGGCAACGGTTTCCCGTCGCCACCGCATCCTGCCCTCCTCGTAACCGATGGAGTCGAGGCTGAAGGCGGGCTCGGGGGTCGGCCCGCGGTGCCGCCACAGCCCGCTGGAGGGTTCGAAGGTGTAGAAGGGGAGCAGTCGCCACCCGTTCGTGGCCACCTGGTCGACGGCGGCGACGACGAACGAGAACACCGCCTCCGAGATGAAGTAGTTGAAGTTGACCCGCACCCATCCCGGCTTTATCCCGGAGCACCCTTCGACGATCTGCCGCTCGATCGCATGGGACGTCTCCATGTCGATGCCGAGCAGGATGTGCCCGTACGGGCCGGCGCAGGAGCAGCCACCCCTCGACTGGATGCCGAACAGGTCGTTGAGCACCGCCACCACGAAGTTGTGGTGGAGCCGTTGCTCGCCGTGGCGCACCACGAAGGACACGATGGAGAGCCGCTCGGCGTCGTGGTTGCCGAGGACGTCGATGGCGGGGTTGGCCGACCACGAGGCGACGGCCCTGGCGACGAATGACTCCTCCCGTTGCCTGATCGCATCGACCCCCACCGCCTCCTTGAGCTGGAACACCAGCCCGGCACGGATCGACCCGACGATGTCCGGGGTCCCTCCCTCCTCGCGCATCTCGATGTCGTCGAGATAGAGGTGCTCGATCGAGTTGACGAACGAGATGGTCCCGCCGCCGGGCACTGCGGGGACCCGGTTGGTGAACAGCTCCTTGCGGGCGACGAGCAGACCAGGCGTGCCCGGGCCGCCGATCAGCTTGTGTGGGGACAGCATGACGGCGTCGAGGTAGGAGAGGTTGCCTTCCGTTGCGGTGCCCATGTCGATGCCGACATACGGGGCGGCGGCGGCATAGTCCCAGAACGACAAGGCGCCGTGGCGGTGGAGCATGGTGGAGATGGCGACGACGTCGCTCATGATCCCGGTCACGTTCGACGCTGCCGAGAAGGACCCGATCCGCAGCGGCCGGTCGGCGTAGGTGGTCAGCTCCTTCTCCAGCACGGCGAGGTCGATGTGGCCGTCGGCGTCCTCGGGGATCGTGATCAACTCGGCGATCGACTCCCGCCATGGCAGCTCGTTCGAATGGTGCTCGTAGGGACCGATGAACACCACCGGCCTCTCGTCGGCGGGGATGCGGTCGATCAGGGCGTAGCGGTCGTCGAGGTTGGCCGGTATCCGCAGCCCGAGCACCCCGATCAGCTTGTCGATCGCCCCGGTCATCCCCGAGCCGCAGAAGAGCACGGCGTGCTCGTCGCCGGCTCCGAGGCAGCGGCGGATGATGTTCCGTGCCTCCTCGCGCAGCCGGGTGGTCTGCAACCCGGTGCCCGACGACTCGGTGTGGGTGTTGGCATACAACGGGAGCACTGCTTCGTCGATGAACTCCTCGATGAAGGCGAGCGCCCGGCCCGACGCCGTGTAGTCGGCGTAGGTGACCCGGTGGGGGCCGAATGGGCCGTCGACGGCGACGTCGTCGCCGATCACGGCCGCTCGGATCGTCTCGATGAGGGCGGCGCTGTCCGGTGGCGGTGGGCTCACCCTGCCAAGAGTAGTTGGGGGAGTCCTGTGATATGCCCGGGCCGACTCCGGTCTGCACTAACTCAACGACACCCGCGCCCGTCGGCCCTCCTCCCACAGATGGGGCCCCTACCCCATCGTGGGCCGTGTGTTTGCGTAGCCGTCAGGCGCAGCTGAGCCACTAACCGGTGGCGGCGGTGAGTGCCGTCGGGACGGGGGGACGGCAGACCTTGCACGCCCGGTACCCGGCGGCGACGGCATCCCGATCCGAGCGGAACTCCACCCGGTGATGGGGAGTGATCCGCTTGGCGTGGCGGCAGGTGGGCCAGCAGTAGATCGAGGTGGTGTCGCTCCCGGTGAGGCGCACGCCCCTCTCGGCGTCGGCCTCCAGGCGGTCGGGGTCGAGGCCTTCGTGGGTGAGCAGGTCCCGCTTCATCTCCGGCCCGAACCCGTACTGGCCCATCGAGCCGTCTCCGCGGTTGACCCGGTGGCAGGGGATGAGGATCGGCACCGGGTTCCGGTTGAGGGCCGTCCCGACAGCACGGGTCGACCCCGGCTTCCCGATCTCCCGCGCCACCCAGCCGTAGGGGCGGAGCTCGCCGGGTGGGATCTCGGCGGTCTTGCGCAGCACCGCCTGCTGGAACTCGGAGAGCCCGGACAGGTCGACCGGGAGCGACCCCAGCCGGCCGGTGTCGAGCGCCCGGCGCACCCTTCCGGCGAGGGAGCGGGGGAGGGAGTCGACGGTGACGTAGGGCCGGGTGGAGCGGCGGGCGACGTACTCGGCGAACCGCTCTTCGGGCACCAGCCCGCTGACCCCGGCGTCGGTGAAGAAGACCCGCACCGGGCCGAGGGGGCCGGCGACCGTGGCCACCCTGTCGGCGAGGCCGACGGCGAGCATGATCCCGGTGGCGACGTGGTCGGGGGTCGGCTCGACCAGCCCGGCGAGCGAGGCGGCGATCGTGGACTCGGTAACGGGCATGGTCATCGCGGCTCCTGTGTCTCGTTCTCGATCATCTGGCGGAGGCGTTCGATCCCCCGGTGGACGTCGGACTTGACCGTCCCCACCGGGCGGTCGACGGTGGCGGCGATCTCGGCGTAGCCCAGGCCACCGACGTGGCGGAGCAGCACCGCGGTGCGCACGTGGTCGGCCAGCGTCGCCAACCGTCGTTGCCAGGCATCGTCGACGAGGTCGAGCGCCTCCATCTCGGTCGACCCGGGATCGGTGGGATGGTGGTCGTCGGTCAGTGAAGTGGTGGCGGGCCGTCGCCCCCGGCCCCGGGCGCGGTTACGGCAGAGGTTCAGGGCGATCGTCCACAGCCAGGGCCGCAGCCTGAGCTCGGAGACCTGGTTTGCCGGGTAGCGGCCGAGCGCCTGGTACGCCCGGATGAACGTCTCCTGCGTGATGTCTTCGGCGTCGGGCCGGTTGCCGGTCAGCCGGAGCACCGAGGAGAACACCGGCGACGACAGGGTGTCGACCAGCTCGGGGAAGGCCGCCTCGCGCCCCGCCGCCAGCCGGCGGGCCAGCGGGCGCAGCGGGTCGCCGCTCATGGCGTCACCGCCGTCGCCCCCCTCGTCGGGCCTCGGTATCGTCAACAGTTGGGTATCGGTCATTCACCAGGAAGAACCCCGCCGGCGGGCGATCGGTTGCAGCTGGCCCCTCAACCGGCCAGCACGAAGCTCCGCATCAGGTCGAGGCCGACCGGGCCGACCTCGAGCAACCTGCGGTGGAAGTCCTTCAGATCGAACTCGTCGCCCTCACGCCCGCGAAGCTCGTCGCGGACCCGCAGGATCTCCCGCTCACCCACCTTGTAGGCGATCGCCTGTGCCGGCCACCCCAGGTAGCGGGTGGTTTCCGACACCGCGTACGGGTGGTCCAGCGTGGCGTACCGCTCCAACAGCTCGACGGTGAGGTCGAAACCCCACGGTTCGCCGGGGTGGAAAGGCTGTCCCTCCGGGATCGGGTAGCCGAGGTGGTTCCCGAGGTCGGCGACCACCCGGCAGGCCCGCATCATCTGGCTCGCCAGGAAACCGAGCACGTAGTCAGGGCGATCGAGGTAGCCCAGCTCGTCCATGAGCCGCTCGGCGTAGAGGGCCCAGCCCTCACCGGTGCCGGGGTACCAGACACACATCCGGTGCAGACGGCTCATCCGGTCGCGCGAGCGACACCTGGGTCCCCACCTGGAGATGGTGGCCGGGGAAGCCCTCGTGGTAGACGGTGCTCACTTCGTCGTACAAGGGGTGGGGCTCATCCCCTTCGATGGCCCACCACACCGTCCCCGGCCGGGTGAAGTCCTCGCTGGGGCCCACGTAGTAAGCCCCCAGCGGCCCCCCCGGTGGTGCCAGCTTCACCTCGCAGCGGCGTATCGGCTCGGGCACCTCGAAGTGGGTGCCCGCCAGCTGCTCGAGCGCCTGCTCGGTCCGGGCTGAAAGGAACGCCACCAGGTCGGCGGGGGTGGCGGCGGAGCGGTCCGGGTCCGACTTGAGCACCTCGAGCGCCTCGTCGATCGAGCCGTCGGGCACGATCTCGGTGGCGACCTGCTCCATCCGGCCCCGGATGCGCTGCACCTCCTCCCAGCCCCATGCGTAGGTCTCGGTGAGGTCGAGATGGGTCCCCAGGTACCGGTACGCCTCGGCCCGATAGCGGTCGATGCCGACCGGGTCCGCCTCGGCGGCGTCGGGAGCATAGGTGGCGGCGAGGTGATCGGCGAGGGCGGCATAGGCGGCTCGACTCGCTCCCACCGCCTCCTCGAGACGACGGCGCAGGGCGGCGTCGTCGATGCCGGCCCGGTCGTACTCGTCGAGCAGGGTGACGAACGACGACTGCTCGGAGGCGGTGGCCTCGGCCTGGCGGACCGCATCCTCGACCTGGCGGACGGCGACCACGTCGCCGGCGGCCCGCCCGGCGTCGAGCGTCGCCGCGTACCCGGCAACGGGGCCCGGTAGACCCTCGAGCCTGGTGGCGATGTTCTCCCACCCGGCGGCCGTCTGTTTGTCCATGTGGTCGAAGACCTGACGCATGTTCTGCACCGGGCTCGAGATCGAGTTGAGATCCAACCGGGGCATCCCGGTGGCGTACCAGTCGATCAGCATGTCGAGATGGTCGGCGGCCACGTCGATGGCGAGCCGGTCGAATGGCTGCGAGGCCGCGGGGAGTCGCCCCACCCTGTCCCGCATCTCCCGCAGCGCCGACTCGGCTGCGGCGGTCCCGTCGGGGGAGAGGTCGGGCCAGCGGTCGTCGTGACCGGCCACCCCGAGGTACGTCGCCTCGTCCGGCAGCAGCGAGCACAGCTCGTCGACGAGCACGTCGCTCAAGTCGTAGACGGGATGGACGTGGGTCACTGGGCGGCTCCTCGAATTCGGGTGCGGGCGGCAGGCTACCGGTGGCGACACGGAGGGACGCCGGGGCGGACGCCGGCCTAGCCTGGCCGGATGGACGTCGACGGCTTCGGGACGGCGTGGTGGCACGAGGACGGCGCCTCTTGAGCGCCGCCGAGCTCCCCTTCGCCTTCTACGGCACGCTCCGGCCCGGAGGCGGGGCGCTCGAGCGGCTGGGCATAGCCGAACGGGTCGACCACCTGGGCCCGTGCCTGCTCCGCGGCGACCTCTATGCCGTCACCTGGTACCCGGGGCTGGTCGAGGGTGATCGGGTGGTCCGGGGCGATCTCTTCGACGTGCCCGACGACCTGGTGCCGATGCTCGACGAGTTCGAGGGGTGGTTCCCCGACCGGCCCGAGCAGTCGGAGTACGTCCGGGTGGCCAGCCGGCTCCTCGACCCGGACGGCGAGGCGTGGGTGTACCGCTGGGGGGGCCCCGTCTCCAACGGTGTCCTCGTCCCACACGGCGACTGGCTCGAGCACACCGCGGGGAGCCCGTTGCCCGCCGACCTGGAACGGCCTCACCTGCGGGCGGCCACGGGTGGCGTTTCGTGAGGATCCTGGTCGCCGACAAGCTGCCCGACGCCCACGTCTCCGACCTGGGCCGCCGCCACCAGGTCACCGTGTGGGACCGGGGGACCGACATGGTCGAGGCGGTCGCCGGGCACGAGGTGCTCGTGGTCCGCTCCACGAAGGTCAAAGCCGAGACGATCGATGCCGCCTCCGACCTCGCCCTGGTGATCCGGGCGGGGGCCGGGGTCAACACCATCGACTGGCGGGCCGCCGCCAACCGGGGCATCTATGTGTGCAACACCCCGGGGAAGAACGCCGTCGCCGTCGCCGAGCTGACGATGGGGTTGATCACCGCCATCGACCGGAGGATCCCGGACGCCGTCGCCGACCTCCGGTCGGGTCGGTGGCGCAAGAAGGAGTACGGCAAGGCGCACGGGCTGGCGGGTCGCACCCTGGGGATCATCGGGTTCGGTGACATCGGCACGGAGGTGGCCATCCGGGCGGCCGCATTCGAGATGAGGCTGCTCGTCGAGGAGAGACCCGGCCGTTCGCCGCGACAGCTCGACCTCATCGAGCAGCTGGACATCGCCGTCGTCGACCGCCCCGACCTGCTGGCCATCGCCGACATCGTCACCCTCCACGTCCCCGCTACCACCGAGACCGTCGGCATGGTGTCCGCCGACTTCCTGTCACGGCTCCGTCCGCGCACGGTCCTGGTCAACACGTCGCGCGGCGATATCGTCGACGAGGACGCCCTGCTCGCCGCCATCGACGAGAAGGGCCTGTGGGTGGGGCTCGACGTCTTCGCCGACGAGCCCGCCGGCGGGACCGCCGAGTTCGACTCGGAGCTGGCCCGTCACCCGAACGTATACGCCACCCACCACATCGGTGCCTCGACCGAGCAGTCGCAGGAGGCCATCGCCGACGAGGTCGTGGTGATCATCGACGACTTCGCCCGCGGTGTGGTGCGCAATTGCGTCAACCTGGCGAGCGACCCGCATGGCACGGTGGTGATCTCCGTGCGACACCACAACCGCGTCGGGGTGCTGGCGCGGGTCCTGGGCATCCTGCGCGGGGCCGGGCTCAACGTGCAGCAGATGAACAACCGGATCCTCGCCGGGCAGCTCGCCGCCACCGCCACCATCCACGTCTACGGCGAGCTCACCGACCAGACGGTGGCCGAGGTGCGGTCCTCCCAGGACGTCATCGGCGTCTCGGTGAGCAGCCCTTGACCCTGATCCGGCCGATACCGGCGTGCCTCCCCTCGCCGGACCTCGCCGCCGACGTCGCCACGCCCCCGCTCGGCGGGCTCACCGTGTCCGACTGGCTCTCCATGCTCGAGGGGAACCCGAACAGCTTCGTCCACGTCATCAGGGCCGGCGTCGACACCCCCGAGGGAGGGCCCGACGACGTCGCCGCCTCCGCCTCGGGGAGACGCCGGCTCGACGAGATGATCGCCACCGGCGTGGTGAGCGGGCCGCAGGAGCCCGCCTTCTACGTGTACCAGATCGAGAGCCGTGGCGTGAGCGCCGCCGCGGTGGTGGGCGAGGTGAGCGTGGATGCGTACGGTGACGGCCGGATCAGGCGCCACGAGGAGACCCGCACCCCGACCGAGGACCTCCTCGCCAGGCACCTGGTCACGGTTGGTGCCCACACCGACCCGGTGTCCCTCACGTATCACGCCGATCGGGAGATCGACCGCCTGCTCGGCGAGGTCAGGGAGTCGGTCCCGGTGCTCGACTTCGTCACCGGCGACGGGACCCGGCAGCGGGTGTGGCGGGTCGACGCGGCCCGTCAGGGCGCGCTCCAGGACCGGCTCGACCGGGTGGGGACTCTCTACATCACCGACGGTCACCACCGGCTGGCCGCCGCCGCCCGGTACGCCCTATGGCGCCAGGCGGAAGGCGCCGAGTCCGGGCCCGATCCGAGCCACAGTTACGTCCTCGCCGCCCTGTTCTCCGACGCCGACCTCAGCGTCTTCGAGTTCAACCGCTGCGTCGCCGGTGTCGTGGAGGGCGCCGGTGGCGCTCGTGGAGCGGCTGCGCCCGACCCTGACGGTCGGCGACCTCGATCCCTACGCCGACCCGAGACCGGAGCGGCGCGGGTCGATCGGGATGATCGGCGCCGGGCGGCAGTGGACGATCGCCATCCCGGCCTCGCTGATCCCCGAGGACACCTACGGGGCACTCGACGTGGTTCTCCTCCAGGACCTGGTCCTCGGCCCTCACCTGGGGATAGCCGACCCCGCGCACCGACCCTCGCCTCCGCTACATCACCGGCCCGGCCGTCCCCGATCCCAGGGCGCATGGCTGCGACGTCTGCTTCCTCCTGTACCCCACCGAGGTGGCCGACGTGCTCGACGTCGCCGACGCCGGCGCTGGTGATGCCTCCGAAGTCGACCTGGTTCGAGCCCAAGGTGTGGGGCGGCGTGTTCATTCGCCTCCTCGACTGAGCAGGGGTGGACGTCTCGCCTCGGGAGCGCGATAACGTTGGTGCGTCGCCCCCGTCTGGAGCCTCCGGTTGGCCATCGACATCGCCGGGTTCATCACCTACCTCAAGGACCATGCCGTCGAGCACGGGTTCCACGTGCATGACGAGCGGCACTTCATCGAGACCTACTCGCTGCGCCAGTCCTGGGAGGTCGACCTCCATCCGGAGTCGGCGTGCAACGGCCCGCTCGACCTGAACCTCGCCTTCGATGTCGAGCCTCGGGTGCTGCTCGACCTCGAGGACAAGGTCGACGAGATGCACGACGAGTTCGAGGAGCCGGAAGGTGACTACATGCTGCCGCTGTCGTTCAACTGGGCGCTGCCCCCTCTGGGCAACCCGCCGGACCTCATCATCCTCGGCGCCGAGCTGGCCGGCGTGGCCGGATCGGAGATCCCCATCGACGTGTCGGCGGTCGACTCCATCGGGGCCCTGGAGTCGGAGGCACAGCGGCGTCTCAGCCTGGTCGGCCGCACCCAGGTCAACCTGGTGGACGTGATGATGGGCCGAGACTCGATGTGCGACATGCTCGACCGCTGCCGGGACGTATCCGAGTACCTGGTCGAGCAGGCCGACAGTTGGGATGTGCTCCCCGATCCGGAGGGGACCGAGCCGGGCGGTGACCCCGACGGGCTCACGCCCTGATGGCGAGGGCGCGCAGGCGCCGGTACATCGGCAGGCAGCGGTCGAGCAGCGGATGTGGGAGGGAGTCATCGTCGGGCCGCGGCGGGCCGAACCCGGTGGAACGGTGCGCCGAGCCGTACCAGTGCCCGGCCCACACGCCGTCCTCGGGCTTCGCGCCGGCGGGCCAGTGGAGCATGGCGTCGGTGTAGGGGATGTCCAGGCGCCCGCACAGCTCGGCGAGGACGGCGGGCGGGTCCTGCAGCACCTCGGCGGCGTCGAGCACGACCGGGTCGTCGCCCGCCGCCTCGATCCGGTCGAGGATCGCCATCTGCATCGGAAGCCCGGTGGCTTCCACACCCGCATCCGGGACATTGGCCTGCAGGGACGGGAGCACGCCGGCCGGGTGGCGGGTGAGGAGAACGTTGGCGAGCGTGTCGAGGAACCCGAGGTCGAGGTCGACGAGGTGGTGTGCCATGTTCTTGGTGAACCTGATCGGCCGGTCACCGTCTGCGGCGAACACGGTGTCGATCACCCGCCGCGGGTCGGTCTCCATCGCCTCGAGCACGTCGTTCCTTCCCGGGTGGTCCAGCCCGGTGTGCGCCAGGTAGTAGCCGTACAGCGGCTCGTCGACCACCTCGGTGTCCGGTCGCTGACGGAACGAGTACATGAGCGCCGTCGACAGGTTCCGCGGTCCCGACCACATCGCCAGGTGTTTCTTCACCGGCTTGGTCCGGAGGCCCGGTCGAGTGCCGCCCGGTAGAGATCGATCAGTCGCCCGGTGACCGGGCCGGGGACCGAGCCGTCACCGATGGCGACGCCGTCGATCGTGTTGACCGGGGTGATCCCGCCGAACGTTCCGGTGATGAAGGCCTCGTCCGCCCGTTGGGCCCCGGCGAGTGTGAAGTCGAGCTGGCGGGCGACGATGCCCTCGGCGTCGCACAGCTCGATGACCAGGCCTCGGGTGATCCCGTTGAGGCAGTGCATCCCCGTGGATGTCCACACCTCGTCGCCGGCGACGACGAAGAAGTTGGTCGAGTTGCAGGTGGCGACGAAGCCGTTGGTGTCGAGCATCAGGGCCTCGTCCGCTCCGGCTTCGGTCGCCTCGATGAGGGCGACGACCTCGTGGAGCTTGCTGTGGCTGTTGAGCCGCTGATCGAGGGTGTCAGGCGGTGGGCGGCGGACCGAAGACGTGTGCAGGCGCACCCCGACGGCGACGACGGAGGGGTCTGCGATCTTGTGCTCGGCGACGATCACCAACGTGGGGCCCCCGACCCCCAGATCGGGATGCTGCGCCGGGGTGCTCTTGCTGCCCCGGGTCACCATCACCCGGACGTGAACGTCCGTGGTCATGCCGTTGGCGGCGGTGGTACGGCTGATGGCGGCGGCGAGATCCTCCCTGGTCATGCCGAGCTCGAGCCTGGTGGCGGCGGCTCCGGCCCACAGCCGGTCGAGGTGACGGTCGAGATGGAGCAGCGTCCCATGATGCAGCCTGATCCCCTCCCATATCCCGTCGCCGACCAGGAACCCGGAGTCGAACACCGACACCGTCGCCTGGTCCCGGGGGACCAGGCGACCGTTCACCGAGACGAGCACATCGCGGTTGCGTGCGTCTGGCAACGCCTGGTGGGTCGTCGGCATCCAAGCAGTCAGATCGACGTGATCGAGACCGGAACGGCGTGGCAGGCGGCGGCTCGGACGGCGTCGGCGGGGAGGATGGCAGGATCCTCTCCCCTGCACCTGTCGGCGAGGTGGTCGACGGTCCCCGATTGGAGCAGCGGGCAGCGCGGGTGGAACCGGCACCCGGTGGGGACGCGACGGGGGTCGGGGATCTCCCCGGTGAGGATCTGCGGGGTGAGCTCGGTGGCCTCGGGGACCACCGACAGCAGCGCCCGGGTGTACGGGTGCTTGGGGTCGGTGAGCAGCTCCTCGGTGGTGCCGACCTCGACGATGCGGCCCAGATACATCACCGCCACCCGGTCGGCGATGTTCCACGCCAGCCCGAGGTCGTGGGTGACACAGAGCACCGCCAGCCCGGTGCGGTCGACCAGGTCGCGCAGCAGGGCCAGGATCTCGCCCCGGATGGAGGCGTCCAGGCTGGCCACCGGCTCGTCGGCGAGCAGCAGCCTGGGGGTGGTGATCATCGCCCCGGCGATCACCACCCTCTGCCGCTGACCGCCCGACAGCTGGTGGGGATACAGGGCGACGAACCGGCTCGGGGGGCGCAGCCCGGACATGGCCAGTGCCTGGTCGACCCTGGCCGCCTCGTCGGGGGCCCGGCCCTTGATCTGGATGCCCTCGGCCACCGACTCGTAGACGGTGCGGCGCGGGTTGAGGGCGCCGGTCGGGTCCTGGAACACCATCTGGATGTCGTCCCGATGGGCGCCGGTGGCCACCTCCCCGTTGACCTCGATGGACCCGGACTGGAACGGCTGCAGGCCTTGGATGGTGCGGATCAAGGTCGTCTTGCCCGAGCCGGACTCTCCCACGAGGGCGACCACCTCGCCGGGAAAGACCCGCAGCGACACCCCGTCGAGCACCCGGGCGGTGCCGAAGCTGACCTGGATGTCGCCCACCTCGACGTACGGTGCGCTCATGGCCCCTTCACCAGCACGCAGGCGGCGGTCCGCTCGGGCCCGGCCGGGTACAGGTCGGGGTCGATGCGGTGGCATCGGTTCTCGACCAGGGACAGCGGGGTTGAAGGTGCACCCGGAGGGCAGGTCGGCCGGGTCGGGCGGGTCGCCCTCGAGCCCGCTGGGTCGCATCCGGTACGACTCGTCGCCGATGATGGGGAAGGCGGCCGCCAGGGCTCGCGTGTACGGATGCTTGGCGTTGAAGAAGACCTCCTCGGCCGGGCCCTCCTCGACCACCCGCCCGGCGTACATCACCGCCAGCCGGTCGCAGACCGCGGTGAGCACCGAGAGGTCGTGGGTGATGAACAGCATGGTCAGCCCCCGCTCGGCGCGCAGCTGGGCCAGCAGGGCGAGCACCTGGGCCTGGACCATCAGGTCGAGGGCGGTGGTCGGCTCGTCGGCGACCAGCAGCAGCGGCTCGCAGGCCAGCGCCATGGCGATGAGCACCCGTTGGCGCTGGCCACCGGACAGCTCGTGGGCGTAGTCGTCTGCCCGACGGGCCGGAATCCCCACCTGCTCGAGCAGGTCGGCGACCCGCTTCCTTGCCGCCTTCTCCGTCGGCTCGGTGCCGTGGAGCAGGATGGGCTCGGCAATCTGGCGGCCGATCCGCTGCACCGGGTTGAGGGCGTGGAGCGCCCCCTGGAAGATGATCGCCGCCTTGGTCCAGCGCACCGCCCGCAGCTCGCCGGGCCGCATGGTGAGCACGTCCTTGCCGTCGAGGAGGATCTCGCCCTCGTACCTGGTGCCGGCGGGGAGCAGGCGGAGGATGGCGCTGGCCAGCGTGGTCTTGCCGCAGCCCGACTCGCCGGCCAGCCCCAGCGAGGTGCCGGCGGGCACGTCGAAGCTGACCCCGCGCACCGCCGGGACCGGTTGCGTCTCCGCCTGGTAGGTGATGTGCACGTCGCGCAGCGACAGGAGCGGCGCCGGTGCCGGGGCGGGGAGCATCAGGCCCGCTCCAACTTGGGGTTGGCCATCTCCTCGAGCCGCTGGCCGATCAGGGTGAAGGCGAGCACTACCAGGACGATGCCGAGCCCGGCCGGCACGTAGTACCACCACGCCCCTCGGGTGATGGCGCCGTTGACGAACGCGTCCTCCAGGGTCTTGCCCCACGAGGGCCGCAGCGGGTCGCCCAGCCCGAGGAAGGCGAGGGTGGTCTCCGTGAGGATCGACACCGGGACGGCGAGCGTGGTGTTGGCCACGATCAACCCGGACACGTTGGGGAGGATGTGGGTGCCGACGATGTGACGGTCGGAGGCGCCCAGCGACCGGGCCCGGTAGACGAAGGCCCGTTGCTTCACGGTGAGCACCTGGGCTCGCACCAACCGGGCGGTCGACGGCCACGAGGTGATCCCGATCACGAAGATCATGTTCCACACCGATCTCCCCAGGATCGAGGCGAGCACGATGGCCAGCGGCAGGAACGGGATCACCAGGAACCACTCGGTGACCCTCATCAGGCCGGCGTCGAGGCGTCCTCCCGCGTAGCCGGCGACGATGCCCACGATCGAGCCGATCAGGATGGTGAGCACGCTGGCGGCCAGGCCGACGAACAGGCTGACCCGGGAGCCCCACACGAACTGGGCCCAAACGTCGCGTCGCAGGTAGTCGGTGCCCAGCGGCGGGAACTCCGACGGCGGGGCCCACTGGGGGTTCCCGGCGGCCCGGGAGGCGACCGCACTGAGCCCTTCCACCGGGGCCAGCAGCGGGGCGAACACCGCCATCAGCACGAACACTGCCAGGGTCAGCAGCCCGATCCGGGCCGGGGTCGACGCCCACAGCGTGCGGAAGGCGCGGCGGAGGGCGGCGCGGCCCCGGCGCAACGCACTCGGATGGGCGTCGGCGACGGCGGTCATGTCTCCCCCACCCTCGGATCCAGCCAGCCGTACGTGAGGTCGGCGATCAGGTTGAACACGATGACCGCGGCGCTGAACACCAGGAACAGCCCTTGCAGCATGGGGAGGTCGGGGCCACGGATGGCGTCGGCGGTCGCCAACCCGAGCCCCGGCCACGAGTAGAGCGCCTCGACGGCTATGGACCCCGACAGGACGAAGCCGAAGTTGATGGCGGTCAGGGTCACCACGGGGAGCAGGGCGTTGGGCACGGCGTGCCGGTTGCGCACCTTGATCTCCCGAAGCCCTTTCGCCCGGGCGACGCCGAGGTAGTCCTCGCTCATCACCTCGAGCAGCGAGCTGCGGGCGATGATGGCATATTCACCCAGGTAGGCGAGGGTGAGGGTGGCGGCCGGGAGGACGAGGTGATGGAGGGTCTGCACCACGCGCTCCCAGCCCTGCGGATCGGTGCCCGGATCGACCACCCCGCCGATGGGGAACCATCCCAACGACACGGCGAAGACCGACATCAGCAGCATGCCCAGCCAGAAGTCGGGCATCGAGTACAGCACCATCGTCGACGAGGTCAGCGTGTAGTCGGCGGCGGTGCGCCGCCGCCACGCCGCCACGATCCCGGCGACGGTGCCGATCACCGCCGAGAGCACCGCCGACGTGCCCACCAGGATCACCGTGTTGGGGATGGCCTCGCTGATCTCCTGCCATACCGCTCGCTGGCTCTGGTAGGAGACCCCGAGGTTGAGCTGCGCAGTCTCCCGCAGGTACAGCACGAACTGCTCGGACGTCGACTTGTCCAGGCCGAATTCCCGTTCCAGCTCGGCCCTGGTCTCGTCCGAGATGTTGCGCCCCCGGAACAGGGTGGCGACCGGGTCCGACTGGACCACCCGGAAGAGGAAGAAGTTGAAGGCGACGACGAACAACAGGGTCAGCAGCGACCCCAGCACCTTCTTGGTGACGGCACGCCCGCTCAGCGGTACTCCCGGTAATCGATCGTCGGGCGATTACTCCCGGTCGTCCATGGTCTCGCGACGTCGTCTCGAGAAGGCCACCCCGGCCACGACCAGCAGGGCGGCCACCCCCAGGCCGATGAGGAGCGGGACGCCGATCCCGCCGTCGTCCTCACCGCCGGCCGCCGCCTCGGCGTCGCCCGGAGCCAGCGTGTCGCCCGGGGCCAGCGTGTCGCCCGGGGCCAGCGTGTCGCCAGGCGCCGCGGTCCCTTCCCCACCGGTGCCGGTTGGCGCCGCGGCACCCACCGGCGTGAGCAGCACGTACGACGGGGAGCTGTTGGAGAACATCACCGGGCCGGTCCCGGTGGGCTGCTGCACCCAGCCTTCGAAGCTGTCGTTGCGGTACGCCTGGAGGTCGGGGTTGTACCAGAGAGGCATGTACCCGGCGGCGGCGTGCATGATCCGCAGCATCTCGTGCACCGTCTCCACCCGGCTCTCCGGGTCGAGGTCGACCCGCTGCTCCTGGTAGAGACGGTCGTACTCCGGATCGGTCCAGTTGGCGTCGTTGTAGTAGTCGCTTGGGTCCTCTTCGTAGGGAAGCTGGTCGCTGGTGAAGTACGACAGCATCGGGTCCGGGTCGACGAACGGGGTCCACCCCCATTGGAAGCTGTCGTAGTCGCCGCGGCCGATGACCTCGATGAGCTGGCCCTCGTCGAATGTCTCGGTGGTGATGCCGATCCCGATGGCGGCCAGCCACCCGCTGAGGAACTCGGCCACCGAGCTCGCCGTCGGCGAGTCGGCGATGACCATGTGGCGGAGCACTATGTCTTCGCCGCCTCCCGGCATCTCCCTGATTCCGCTGCCGTCGGTGTCGAGGTAGCCGGCCTCGTCGAGGATGCTGTTGGCCAGGGCCGGGTCGTACTCGAAGTCCTCCTCCTCGGTGAGCTCCGGGATCCACTTGGGATCGGCTCCCGGGCTGATCGTGGTGGCCGGTCGCCCCAACCCGAACAGGATGTCCTCGAGGGCGGCTTCCTTGTCGATCGAGTGGGCGATAGCGGTGCGGAACTGGAGGTCGAGCAGCGCCGGGTGGGGCTGGCCCACCCCGGCCCCGAGGTTGAAGGCGATCTCGTCGAAGCCACCCTGGTGGCCCTCGACCACGGTCAGGTCGGGGTTCTCCCGCAGGCTCTCCACGGCGTTGGAGGGGATCCCGTGGGCGGCGTCGAGCTCGCCCGCCTCCAGGGCGGCCACCATCGCCTCCGGGTTGGCGAAGAAGCGGAAGATCACGGTGTCGACGGCGATCGGGGCGCCCCAGTAGTTCGGGTTGGCGGTGAGGCGGAGGAACTCACCAGGCCGGTGCTCGTCGAGCACGAACGGACCGCTGCCCACCCCGTCATCGGCGGGATACGTGCGCAGGTCGCGGGGGCTGCCGGAGGCGACCGGCTCCCAGATGTGCCTGGGGAGGATGTAGGCGTCCATGGTGGGGAGCCTGGGGTCGGGCTCGGCGGTGACGATCTCCACGGTGCGCTCGTCCAGGGCGGTGGCGGTGAGGTTGCCGGTGACGGATGCGTGGTTGAGCCACTCCTGCTCCGCAGAGGTGTTGATGGTCCACGCCACGTCGTCGGCGGTGAGCGGCTCTCCGTCCGACCACAACAGACCCTCGCGCAGCGTGTAGGTGACGGTGAGGCCGTCCTCGGAGACCTCCCACGACTCGGCGAGGCCGGGAATGGGGACGAAGTCCTCCGCCGCCTTGTCGGTGAGCGTCGCGTACTGGAGCGTCCAGAACTCGTACTCGGAGACCAGGAAACCGGCGGTGACGTTGAGCGTGTCCAACGCCTGGGTGAGCCCGATGGTGAGGACGACCTCGTCCTCATCCTGGGCGCCGGCTGCCGGCGCCATCAGGGCGATCAGGATGACCAGTGTGACCAGAGCAAGGGACCTGCGCACGTTTTCGACCTCCAGACGCGGCACCAGACCTTCACCCCGAGGTCGCCTCTCGCCGCCGCCGCGGCCACCCCTCGTCGACCTCGGGAATCGGCAGCGTACCAAGCGCGCCGATGAACCGCCGGAGTTGTCCCCAGCCTCCGGTCACTCGGCGCGGAGAGCGTCGGCCGGCATGGTGCGTGGCGCCAGCTGAGCCGGGGGCAAGGCGGCGACCAGAGCGATCAGGATGCCGCCGGCGACGGCGATCAGCACCGGCAGCCACGTGCTGGCCGAGTCGGACAGGACGCCGAGCTGACCGGCGAAAGCCCGCCACGACAACCGGCCGGCCACCACCCCGAGTGGAATGCCGACGACCAGGGCGGCGAGAGTCGTCGCCAGCGAGTGCACGAGCACCGACCCGCGCACCTGGGCATCGACGAAGCCGAGCGAACGGAGCACGGCGAGCTCCTTCCGGCGGGCACGCGTGGAGGACCACGTGGCGAAGATCAGCCCGACCGCCGCCATGGCAGCGAGCACGGCGGCCACCACGACCGGCACGGTCCTCGTCGAGCCGGCATCGATGATCTCGGGGGGTCGCACCGGCGCCGAGTAGGGGATGGCCGGGAATCCGAGCAGGTCGAGACCGGCCAGTCCGTCACCGATGCGTTCTCGTGTCGCCGGCGTATCGGCTTCCGGATGCAGGTCGACACCGACGAACGTGGCGGCGCCGTAGGAGCTGGCGTCGGGTTGACCCTCGGTGTGCATCGCCTCCGGCATGAGCAACCCGGTGCCGGTGCCGACCCGCTCGGCGAACAGCGGGCCGAGGCTGGGGAACACGACGATCCCGGTGATGGTCGCTTCCGTAGGGCCGACCAGGCCGCCGATCTCGACGGTCTCGCCGACCGCCAGGCCGCGCTCGGCGGCGGTGCTGGCGCCGAGGGCGACCTCGTCGCGGGCGGTCGGGAGTGCCCCTTCGAGGACGGGGAGGTCGAGGTCGGCGGTCTGTTCGAATCCCAGCAAGGTCATCATCGGGTCGCCGTCGAGGGAGATCTCGTTGACGAAGCCCAACACTGTCCAGCTGTCCACCGCCGGGTCGTCGTCGAGGAGCTCGCCGGCGGCGGCGACGTCGAGGTCCCCGTACCCACCGCCAGTGGTGGCGGCGACCTCCCATGGCCAACCGTACGACCGGGGTGTCGACACCAACGCCGCCAGGCTGGTACCGAACACGGCGGTGGCGACGAAGCCCGCGGTGAGCAGGATCCCACCGGCGATCAGCGGGATCGCCGCCCGCGAGCCGAACGCCGTCCGCAGCCCGGTGGCGACCGCCGGGGAGGCGACCCGGGTGGCGAGCCGGCGCCCCGGCCAGTCGACGACGGCGGGAGGTGGATCCTGCCGACGAGCCGCCCGCATCACCAACGCCGCCACCACCGAAAGAGTCAGGAAGAGCAGCCCGGCCGCGATCGCCAGCGTGAGGACGTCGAGCCGTCGCCCGGACTCCGCCTCGACGACGGCGACCAGGCCCAACGGTCCCACGGAGAGGAGGTAACTGGCGGCGACGCCGGCGGCCACGCCGACCACGGCACCGAGCGCCGGGGGGAGGCCGGTGACGAACGCCCGGGCGGCGCTGGCCACACCGAGTTGGTACCACTGGCGCCGGTCGGTGGTGGTCCTTCGCAGCTCCCTGCTCACGGCGAGGGCGAACAGCCCGAGCATGGCCACGGCGACGGCCGATCCCAGCACCAGCAGCCCGATGACGGTGGGGCGGACGGCACGCTCCACGCGGAGCCGCTCCGGTTGGGTCTCCTGGGTGATGGTGAAGTAGGAGGGCGGCTCGTCGACCCCGGCATCCTCGAGATCCAACGAGTCCATGAGTTGCCCGTTCAAGAGGTTCGAGCGGCGCACGTACTCCTGGAGCGCCGGTTTGACGGCGGCGGCCCCACCGGCGAGTGACAGCGAGTAGTAGCGGTACTGGGTGGCGCAATCCGCCGGGAACATCGTCGCCATGACCACGTCGAAGCTCGACTGTGACGGCGGGGTCGGTGGCACGCAGTCGTAGCGTGCCGCCAGGTCGGGCGACAGGATGACCGTGTGGCGCGGGTACAGCTCGTCGGGCAACACGCCGTCCGGCATCGCCACGATCCCGACGACGGTCACGTCCTCGACGCCGATCGGCTCCGCCACCTCGTCGAGCAGCGCTGCGATGCTGTCCCCCTCGGCGACATCCGGCACGGCACGCCAGAACGCGAGCGGCTCGACATCACCGACTGCGAGGTCGAGCGCCTCGGCCATCTCGACGCTTATCGCCGCCTCGCTTGGCCCGGTGGGCAGGCGACCCGACTGGACGGCGGGACGGTCCATGTCGGCGTACCGCCCGTCGGGGGACCCGCGGACCACCACCTCCGACCCTCCCTCCCCGAGCTCCGCACGGCTCCGTGGTGCCCCGTCGTCGTTGGTCACGAAGAACAGGGCGTCCGAGGTGACCTGCTCGACGCCGGGGAGGGTGCGGATCGCCTCCTCGATCTCCCGGGTGTTGGTCGACGGGTTGATCACCACGTCGCCGACATCGGCTCGATCGAGGTAGGCGCGGTAGGCGTCGGAGGTCCGATGGGCCGTGGTCAGGGCGACCACGGTCCCGGTGGTGCCGATGGCGACGATCAGTATCGCCGGGACCATCGCCACCCAGCGGCGGCGCAGCCAGGCCGCCGCCAGCCAGCGGGTCGCCGGCCAGCCCGAGCCGGTGCGTTCGGTCTCCTCGGTCATCGTGGCGACAGTACGACCCGATCGACGCCGGGGGAAGCGTGCCTGCCCGACTCGGTGGGGGATGCGGGCACCCCGGCGGGCCGCCCGGCACCCTGGCCGGCACCGGGGGTACCATCGCCGGATGGGCCAGGAACCGGACGTTCTGCGGCTCGTCGTCGCCGACGACGTGCTCATCGCCCGTGAGGGCATCGTCGCATGGTCGAGCACGGAGGCGACATCGCCGTGGTCGCCGTCTGCCGGGACCTGCCGGAGCTCCTCGCCGCAGTGGGCGAGCACGAGCCGGACGCCGTGGTCACCGACATCCGCATGCCGCCGGGAATGGCCGACGAGGGGATCCAGGCGGCTTCCGAGCTGCGCGCAATCCCATCCCGACATCGGCGTGGTGGTGCTGTCGCAGTACATCGAACCGGCGTGGGCGCTGGCGTTGTTCGCCAAGGGGTCCGAAGGACGCGCCTACCTGTTGAAGGAGCGGGTGAGCGAGCCGGACCAGCTGGTCTCGGCCGTACGCCAGGTGGTCGGGGGCGGGTCGGTGGTGGATCCCAGGGTCGTTGACGCGCTGATGGCGGCCAACCGGAGACGGCGGTCGGCGCTCGACCACCTCAGCAGGCGCGAGAAAGAGGTGCTCGCCGAGATCGCCCAAGGGAAGAGCAATACCGCCGTCGGCGCATCGCTGTACCTCAGCGTGCACGCCGTCGAGAAGCACATCAATTCGCTGTTCGCCAAGCTCGGCCTCGACGTCGCCGAGACCGACGTCCATCGAAGGGTCAAGGCGGTCCTCCTGTACCTCTCCGAGACCGGCCACGATCTCGGCGGGGGTGTCACCACCACCTGACGGCACCGGGGTGCACCCTGTGCACCTGCCGGCGAGCGTGCCACCATGGGATCGCATGGGCGCGGCCCCCAACTCCGTGAGCGTCCTGATCGTCGACGACCAGGCGCCGTTTCGCTCGGCTGCCAGGACGGTGGTGACGCTGGCTCCCGGCTTCGAGGTGCTCGGCGAAGCGGAGACCGGGGAGGAGGCGGTGGCGACGGCGACCTCCCGCCGTCCCGGGCTGGTCCTGATGGACATCAACCTGCCCGGCATCAGCGGGATCGAGGCCACCCGCCAGATCGTCGCCGCCGGCGACGCCACCAAGGTGATCCTGCTGTCGACCTACACCCAGGACGATCTCCCCGCCGACGCCCGCAGCTGCGGTGCGTTGGCATACGTGAACAAAGAGGATCTCAGTCCCCAGCTCCTCACCGAGCTGCTGTCGGGGCCGGACGACGGCGACGGTTGACGCCCTCGGGCGAGACCGAGGACACAAGCGCCGGAACGCAGGCTATAGGGTCGACTCGGCGTCGTCGTCGGCACGGCGGTCGGGCAGGTAGCCGATGACGCGGGTGCCCTCGCCAAGAGCAGTCGTCACCGTGAGGCTGCCACCCATGGCACCGAGCCGGTCGGCCATGTTGACGAAGCCGTGGCCGGCGTCGACGGCGCCCTGGTCGAATCCGACACCGTCGTCGGCGACCTCGAACGTCAACTCGTCATCGCCATGGTCGACGGTGACGGTGATCGACGCGCCTTCCCCGGCGTACTTGCCGGCGTTCTGCATCGCCTCCAGGCAGCAGAAGTACACGGCCGCCTCGATGTCGGCGTCGAAGCGGGGGAGATCGCCGATGCGCAGGCTGGTCGGCAGCGTGGCCCGGTTGGCGGCTGCCACCAACGCCGCCTGCAGTCCCTGGGTGCGCAGCAGCGGGGGGTAGATGCCGTGGGCGAGCTCGCGCAGCTCGGACAGGGTGGTCTGGACGTCGCTGCGCAGCTCCTCGAGCAGGGCCGCCGCCTGTGCCGGGTCGGTCTCGTACAGCTGGCGGGCGAGGCCGAGCTTCACCGCCATCGCCACCAGGTACTGCTGGGCGCCGTCGTGCAGGTTGCGCTCGATGTGGCGCCGGCTCTCGTCGGCGGCGGCGACGATCCTGGCGCGGGAGGCGGCGAGCTCGACGTTGCGCAGCTGGAGCTCGTCGAGGCTCGCCTGGAGCGCGGTGTCGAGGCGAACGTTGTGCAGAGCGAGCCCGAGCTGCCGGGCGATCTCGGTGAGCACCCGATCCTGCTCCTCGTCGGGGTCCGAGGCGTCCCCGCGCTCCGCCACGATGAATCCGAGCAGCTCACCCTGGTGGGCGACGCTGGCCACCCGCACCGTCGCGTCGCCACGGCCCTCGGCCAGGGCAGGGACCCACACCGCCGACCAGGCGAGCCCCGAAACGGGCGTGCGGGCGGCGACGGTGCTCTCTTCCCGGCCCAGCGTGAGCCGGGTGGCGCTGCGGTCGGGGACGGCGACGGCGAGGTCGAACACCCCGTCGCTCCCCGTCCAGACCTCGGCACGGCGCAGTCGCATGCTCTTGTGCAACGTTTCCGCCAGTTGCCGCAGGAGCTCGTCCATCGGCACGGCGCGCGACATTCGACCGGCGAACGTGTGCAATGCCGCGTCCGGCGCCTCCCTCTCGCCATAGACGCGTTCGTTGGCGAACACCTCCAGGCGGCGCCGCGCCGGGACCGCCAGCAGGGCGATGGCGCCGGCGGCGACCAGCGAAACCGCCACCATCGAGCGCTGTTCGGGGTTGGGCGTTCCTTCGAAACCCACCACGGTGGCGACGTACACCGAGGCTGCCAGCAGCACGAGACCGGAGGCGATGATCGTGCCGACGAGGGCACGGGCGGCGAACGGGAGCGTCGCCTCGAACGAGGCGAGCACCAGCGCCACCGGCAGCGCCACCGAAGCCCCGACGGCGACGACACCGATGCTGTCGGGCCAGCCGGTGAGGGCGGAAGAGGCGATGGCCACCACCGTGAGAGTGACCATCACCAGCGCCCCACACCACGCCCACCACAGCCGGGAAACCTCGCTGGTGCTCGCTCGACGCCGCCGCATCGAGACCATCGCCACCGCAGCGACCGTCAGCGCCAGCGACGCCAGAAGAACCGGGGCCGGGCTGATCTCGGGTGTGTCGACGTACACCAGGACGGCCGCACCGCCGGCGACGAGGTATCCACCGGCCACCACCGACCGGCGGCGCCCCCCGATGACACCGTCGGGCAGCGATGCGGCGAGATGGAGGCAGCCTCCGGCCACCAACGCCAGGGCGACGGCACGGCCGGCGGCGGCGGTTCCCACGCCTGAAGCGTCGGCCGACAGCCACAGCGCCGCTGCGGCGGAGGTGGCGATGCCGGCCACGATCACGGGTAGCCACGCCTGGTGGCCCCGGGTGGCGATCGTCACCGCACCGAGCGCCCACACCGCGGCAGCACCGGCGACGACCCAGGCTCCGGCGGTGCCGGCGGCGGCGGCGCCGAGCAGGCCACCGACAACCGTGACCACACCGAGCAGGATCGTGATGACCATCGCCCCGGGGACCGGATGACTCCCGGTGATGGCGGATGCCGCCGCCAACTCGGCCACCGGAGCCGGTTGGGGAGATGCGACCACGGTCATCCCCTCATCGGCGTCATGTCACCATCCGACCGTCGCGCATGGAGACGATCCGGCCGGCGCCGGCCGCCACCTCGTCGCTGTGGGTCACCACGATGATGGTTTGCCCGTCGCGGTGGAGGCGCCGGAACAGCTCGAGGATCTCGCCGCCGCCATCGCTGTCGAGGGCTCCGGTCGGCTCGTCGGCGAGGAGGAGCGTCGGCTCGTTGGCCAGTGCCCTGGCGATGGCCAGGCGCTGACGCTGGCCACCGGACAACACGGTGGGCATGGCGTCGGCCTTGTCGCCCACCCCGAGCAGATCGAGCAGGTCGCGGGCGCGGGTCTCGGCCTGCTTGCGTCCGACGCCGGCGAGAACGGCGGGCAGGACGACGTTTTCCATGGCCGTCATGCCGTCGAGCAGGTTGAAGAACTGGAAGACGATGCCGATGTGGTGCCGGCGCATTCGGGCCAGCCAGTCGTTGTCCCGGCCGGTGATCTCCTCGCCGGCGACCCGGATCGAGCCCTCGTCGACGATGTCGAGGCCGGCGATGAGGTTGAGCAGCGTCGACTTGCCGCAGCCCGATGGCCCCATCACAGCGACGAACTCCCCTCCGGCGACGTCGATGTCGGCGCCGCGCAGGGCGCGCACCGGCGCCAGCTCGGCTTCGAAGGTCCGCCGCACGCCCGCGCGGTGAGCACGGCGGTGGCTCCTTCGCCGGGTTTCCCGGGGTCCGTGGCCGGTTGGTCGGTGACTGCGGCATCGATCATGGGGTCATGCTCCGGAAGTGAGTTCCCGCTCGGGAGTGTCGTCGGATTCGGTTCTCAGTGCCACCAATCGGTGGGCCACGACGGGCTGGCGTCGCCCCTTGACGTGCTGTGCACCCAGCGACCCGACCTCAATGGCGGCCCCGGCGGCCATCCGGGTGGCGTCGCTGAGGACGGTGACCCCGGCGGGGCGCGCCAGATCCTGCAGCCGCTGGGCGAGGTTGACGGTGTCGCCGACCAGGGTGTACTCGATCCGCTCGTCGCTGCCCAGGACGGCGGCGGCGACCTCACCGGTCGACACGCCGATGCCCAGCCCGAACGGCTCCAGGCCACGCTCGGCCCATCCCCGGTCGACAGCCTGCTGACGCTGATGCATGGCGCAGGCCGCCCGCACCGCACTCATGGCATGGTCCCCCTGGGGCAAGGGTGCGCCGAACACCGCCATCACGGCGTCGCCGACGTACTGCATGACCGTCCCACCGTTGTCTCCGATGGCGGCGTTCATCTCCTTGCGGTGCTCGTTGAGCTGCCCGGCCAGCAAGGCCGGGTCCGTCTGCTCCGCGATCGCCGAGTACCCCCGCACGTCCGACATGAGCACGGTGACCTCGAGCCGTTGGGTTCGCTCCAGCATCCCCGGGTCGGATCGGACCATCTCGGCCAGCCCCTGGGGCAACATGCGGCTCAGCGTCTCGCCCTGCTCTTCCCGGTCGGCGATCGCCTGCTGCAGCATCCGCAGCCGTCGGAGAGCGCCGGCTCGACCCTCGCTGGTGCCCCTGGCGAGGACGAGGAACAGCTCCTCGACCGCATCGTGCACCGCCTCGGGTGTCGTGCCCCGCCTCGAGGCGATCGCCTTCAAGGGACGCCCGGCGGCCAGCTCGTCGAGCAGGGCGGCCTGCTCGGGCGACAGGTCGGCGTCGTCGCGGACCGGGGACACCAGTGCGGTGACGATCTCAGGGTCCAGCATGGACCCGCCGGTGGCGACCTGACGGATCGCCTCCGCCAGCCGGTTCCCGTCGGCGACCCGGTCCTTGAGCAGGTAGGCGTAGCCGGCGGCGCCGTCGTGGAGCAGTGAGATGGCGTACTCGGGCTCGTCGTACTGGGAGAGGATGACGATCCCCGTCCCGGGGTGGCGTTTCCGGATCAGCTTGGCGGCTTCGATGCCCTCGTCCTGGAATGACGGCGGCATGCGGATGTCGGTGACCACCACATGCGGCCGGGCGGCGCCGGCGGTGGTGATCAACTCGTCGAAGTCGGCGGCGGTGCCGACGACCCGAATGTCGCGCTCGGCGCCGAGCAGCGCGCGGACACCTTCGCGCACCAGCAGGTTGTCGTCGGCCAGCACGACGGTGATCGTGTCGCCTCGTTCGTTCACGGCCATCTCGTCCACGTTCCATAGTCTGCCGTTCGCCACGCCGCTAGCAATGGGGCCCACCGGTGGACCGGGGGGGATGCCTGCACCCCAAATCGAGCCTCGGCCCTGGTCAGGTCAACCGACGCGGGATCACCCGTTCGACCCGGTCCGACCACACCGGATCGCCGTCGTGGGTACACGCCAGGTCGATGGCGAGCCGCAACGAGCCGGCGTCGACGGTGAGCAGGGTGTCGGCGGTGGCGGAGACCGCCCACCCGGCGCGTGCCAGCGAGGTGGTGGCGACCGCCCCGGCTCGCACCGGACCCGGGTCGGCATCGTTTCCATCCACCCAGGTGTCCTGACGCCACCCGTAGGTCAGCGCGGTCCCGGGCTGCACCTCGATCGACTCGACCGCTCGGGACACCCGGACCGTCGAGCCGCTTCGCTCCACGCGGGAGCGGTCGACGTCGCGGACCCACGTGCCCGGTGGTGGTGGCGGCGTAGCGCCAGGTACGGCCAGGTCCTGATCGAGGGGGCGGACCGGCACCGTGGGGAGCACGACCCGCCCGGCCCGACCGCCGCCGGTGCGGACGGTGAGGAGGACGGGCTCCGGAGGGGGGAGCACCACCGGGAAGTCGGTCCCGCTCAGCGTGACCCGGATGCGGTGCCCCGGGGCGAACACCGCAGAGGTGTGGACGGTGCTGCACGGTCACCTCGAACGGCTCGGCGACCGGTTCCGCCGTGGGGTCTCCCGGGTCGTCGCGGTGAGAGAGGTTGAGCACGCCGCGGGTGACGAAGGCGGCGGTGCCGTCGGGGGCGACGTCGACGAGGTGCGCCACCAGGCGCCCCCCGGGCCGGTCGACCTCGACGGTCACGGTGATCTCGACCCGTCCCAGGACCTCGACCGGGACGTCGAGCGGTTCGGTCTCCCATGCCAGCGCCCGGTCGTCGTCGACCCCTGTGTCGGTGGAGCCGGCGGCCGACAGGTCCCAGAACGGGCTGGCGGTCCCCAGCGTCCACGGCCCGCTCCCAGGTCGAGGTGGCCGTGTGTCTCGGTGGGTCGCCGGTGAGCGTGCCGCGGTCGAGGTGGAGCGTCAGCTGTCGGCGCCGTCGGCGAGCGGCCAGGCGGTCTCGGCCCGCCACCGGCCCGGGACGTCACCGGGGACCGGGTCGTAGGGCGGACCGGTGCGGACGTACATCGTCAACAGCGGGTCGTCCATGACCCCGGTGTCCTCGTCGGCCAGCCAATGGCCGAACCACCGGGCGAGCAGGTCGAAGTGGTCGAGGGTCGGTCCGGGTGCCCCGGTGGCGGGACGGTGGTGGCCCCAGGGCCCGATCACCGCCCGGCGCGGAGCGTCGAGGTGGGCGAGCAGGTCGAGCATCCCGTCGACGTACGGGTCGAGCCAGCCCCCGATCAGCAGGGTGGCGGCGGTGATCGACCCGTAGTCCTCGCACGGCGAGCCGTGCCGCCAGAACTCGTCTCTGGCCTGGTGCTCCAACCAGTCGACGAGCCACTGCGGGGTCGCGGCCAACCGCTCCCGCCACATCTCCATCCACCGGTCGCCGACGATGGCCGGGTCGGGTGGCAGCAGGTTCTGCGCCGCCATCCCCACCGGCCAGTCGACCTGCTCGAACAGGTGCAGGGCGCCGCCGATGTAGTGCACGTCGGTGGCGAACCGGTCGTGGGTGGCGTGCATGGCGCAGATCGCCTCCAGCATCGGCGGCCGGAGCATCGCCGTCTGCAGCGCCGAGAACCCGCCCCAGCTGATGCCCCACATCCCGATCCGGCCGGTGCACCACGGCTGGTCGGCGAGCCACTCCAGCACCGCCACGTTGTCGTCCTGCTCGATGGGCAGGTATTCGCCCGAGGGCGACGCCGTCCGAGGCGCCGGTGCCCCGGATGTCGACTCGAACCCCGGCGATACCCCGCTGCGCCAGATACGTGAAGGTCTGCCAGTCACGGCTGTAGCAGTCGTCGTCCTTGCGGTAGGGGAGCGACTCGACGACGACCGGGAACCGGCCGGGGGCGTCGGGCCGGTAGGTGGTGAGCGCCAGCTCGACGCCGTCGGGCATCGGCACCCGGACCAGCCGGTCGACGGCCACCTGGTAGCGCGCCTCTACCCCGGTGGACTTCACAGCAGGCCCCGTTGGCTTCACAGCAGAAACGACATCACCGGGTCGGGCTCGGTCAGGATCGGCCTGGTCGCCGGCCAGCCCGACGACGTCGTGGCCGGTGGTCCCGTCGATGGCCAGCTCGGCGAGGACCTTGCCGAACACGCCGGCGAACTTGAACCCGTGGGCGGCGCCCAGCCCGACCACCGCCCCTTCGTGGCCGGGGACATGGTCGAGGACGAACTCCCGGTCGGGGGTCATCGTGTACAGGCAGGTCCGCTCCTCGACGATCGTCCCGGTGGTGCCGGGGAGGAGCTCCTCCTGGAACCGGATCAGCCGCTCCCGGTACGCCGGGTCGGGGTGGAACGAGCGGTCGTCCCCGGTCGCCGTGGCCCCGCCGACGTCCTGGCCGATCTTCACCCCCGACCCGTCGACGTCGGGGAGCCCGTAGAACGCCGGGTCGTCCATCCAGATCCACACCGGCATCGAGCCGAGCTCGGCGGCGGCGTCGAAGTACGCCACCTGCTCCTGGGTGACCACGAGGTTCACCGTCCAGCCCAGCCCGGCGACGATCTCGTTGGTCCAGGCGTCGGCGGTGACGATGAGCCGGTCGACGTCGACCCGCTCGTCGCCGGCGACCACGGTGAAGCCGCCGCTGCGCCGGCTCGACCGCGGTCACCCGGCGACCGGTCGAGCAGGGTCGCCCCGTTGGCGGCGGCGAGGGCGCGGTGGGCGGCATTGGCGGCCCTCGCCCTCACCAGCCCCGACTCGGCCTGGTAGACGACCGTGGTGTCCCCGTCGAGCCGGAACATCGGCCACCGGCGTGCGCACCGCGGCGGCGTCGAGCATCTCGTAGCCGACTCCACAGGCGTCCATGGCGTCCCAGGTAGTCGGCGGCGTCGATGGTCGCTCCCGCCGGGTACAGGTCGAGCCCGCCGGTGCGCACCACCAGCTCGATCCCGGCCGCCGCCTCGACTTCGGCCCAGGCCCGGTAGGCGTCCTGGGCCAGCCGCACCGCGTCGGGGCGGTGGTACGACAGCCGGATGATGCGGGAGTGGTCCTCGGAGGCCCCACGGCGGTGCCCGAGCTCGAACCGCTCGAAGCCGATCACCCCGTCGCCGAGCCGCCTCGAGGCCCACCAGGCGGCGGCGCTGCCGAGGCCCCCGAGCCCGACCACGCCCACCCGGAACCGGCTCACCCGGTCTCGGTCTCCTCGTGGCCGTGCCACTCGTACGCCGACATCGCCCGGCCCGTCGTCGAGCGCCACGGGCGCTCCTCGACCGGTTGCTTGCCGAGCGCCTTGGCCATCGCCCGCACATGCCCGGCGGCGGTGCCGCAGCACGAGCC
Source organism: uncultured Acidimicrobiia bacterium (assembly GCA_963834375.1). Classification (GTDB taxonomy): domain Bacteria; phylum Actinomycetota; class Acidimicrobiia; order Spongiisociales; family UBA5794; genus JACDBE01. The sequence continues at coordinate 496,904 of CAWIBM010000001.1, forward strand.
GATGTAGCCGATGCCGGCGGCGGCGGCGTCCTCGGCGAAGCGTGCCATCTCCGAGCGGGAGAGCTGGAGCGGGTCGAGCCCGTAGGGGAACTCGGGACGGCCGGTGAAGTCGGGCTGGGCAGGCGAGGTGCGGAACCCGGCGGGCTGGCAGGCGATGGGCGCATCGACGGCGGCCCGCATCTCGATGGCCCAGGGGAGCTGCAGCTCGGGGTCGTTGAGGCAGTTGGTGCCGACGATGTCGGCGCCGGCGTCGACCAGGCGACGGGCACACGTCGCCGGGGCCGTCCCCCTCGTAGGCAGCGGCGGGGATGGCCTCGAACGACATGGTTGCCATCACCGGCAGCCCGGTGCGCTTGGCCCGCTCGACGAAGAGCAGCGCCTCGCCCAGGTAGGAGAAGGTCTCCCCGATCCAGAAGTCGACACCGCCGGCGTCCAACTGGGTCTCGATCTGGGCGTCGAAGAGGTGACGCACCCGGTCGGCCGACGAGGGGTCGCCGGGTTGGTAGGCCCAGGTGAGGCACAGGTTGCCGGCCACCAGGGTGTCGCCCTCGCCGGCGACCTTGCGGGCGATCTCCGACCGCCTGCCGGTTGATCGCCTCCACCTGGCCGGACAGCCCCACGGTGGCCAGCTTGTCCTCGCTGGCGTAGAACGTCATCGTCTGGATGACGTCGGCGCCCGCCCGCACGAACTCGCGGTGCAGCCCCTCCAGCGCCTCGGGGTGGTCGAGCACGACCTCCGGGGTGAACGGGCCGGCCTGCACGTAGCCCCGCTTCTCCAGCTCGAGCAGATATCCGCCGTCACCGAGGACGGGCCCGCCGGCCAGCCGTCCAGGATCCCGGGCATGTGCCCAGGCGCCTGATTCGGCCCCGGGCCGGCGGCTGCATCACTCATACGAGATCGCCTCGAGGACGTCGAGCTTGGAGGCCCGCCACGCCGGGAGGAGGGCGAAGACCACCGCCAGCACCGCGGTGACGGCGATCCAGACCAGCAGCGAGACCACCGGGATGCTGAACCCGGTGAAGCCCTCCTCGGCCAGCGCCCGGACCACCGCCCAGGCGAAGAGGATCCCCAGACCCGACACCGAGCACGGCGCCGAGGACGGCGATGATCGCCGCCTCGGAGCGGATCATCCGCCGGGTCTGGGTACGGTCGAGCCCGACCGCCCGCAGCAGCCCGATCTCGCCGGTGTCGCTCGTACACCGAGAGCAGCAGCGTGTTCATCACGCCGAACAGCGAGATGAGGATGGTCAGCCCGAGCAGTGCGGTGAGCAGCGAGAGCACCGTGCCGATGGAGTCCTGCAGCTCCTCGGACTGCGCCTCCACCGTCTGCACCTTCACCGACGGGTAGTCGCTCGGCCACCGCCTGGATCGCTGCCACCCCCTCGTCGGGACTGATGCCCTCGGACAGCCGGAAGTAGATCTGGCCGTCGGTGGGAATGGCGTAGTTGGCGGCGAAGGCGGACCTGCCGATCGACATCGAGTCGACCACCGGGGAGTCGACGATGCCCTCTACGGTGAAGGTCTGCGCCCCGGTCTGCTCGAAGGTCAGCTCGAGCGGGGTGCCCAGCGCCCAGTCGTTCTCCTCGGCCATGCTGACCGGCACCACCAGCCCGGTGTCGCCGGGGGTGATGGTGCCCTCCAGGCTCTCGATGTCGAAGAGGTCCTCGAAAGCTGTCGTCGATCCCGTTGACGAAGTTCTCAGTGCCGTCGAGGATCGCCGCCCCGATCTGCAGCCGGCTTGCCGCGGCGACCTCGGGAAGAGCGACGGCGGTGTCGCCGAAGCTGGTCGGGAACCCGGTGAAGCTGAACTGGTCGGCGCTGGTGGCGACGACCTCGCCGTTGACCCCGCCGGTGAGGACGTCGTCGATGGTGTCCCGCACCGAGGCGGTGAGCACGGTGACCAGGGTGATGAGGGCGATACCGATCATGATCGCCGCCGCAGTCGCCGTGGTGCGGCGAGGGCTGCGCCCGGCGTTGCGCTGCGCCAGCCGGCCGGGCACGCCCTGGATCCGGGCGAGTGGGGCCCCGAGCAGCCGGGTGACCGGCTCGGCGACGAAGGCGCTGAGCACGTAGGCGGCGACCAGGATGAGAGCGGCACCGAGCCCGACCGAGCTCAGTGCCGCGGTGGTGTTGTCGACGTCGCCGAACAGGCCGGTGTACATGCGAACCGGCGCCCGACGACGAGCAGCACGCAGCCCGATGACGGCCCGCCACACCGTCGCCCGGCGCTGGGGCCGGACGGCGTCCTGCCGCATCGCGGCCACCGGCGGCGACGCGGGAGGCGTGGAGGGCGGGAGCCAGCGCCGACAGCACGGTGACCACGATGCCCGACGAGGAGGGCGACGACCACGGTCCGCGGCTGGATGACCAGCCCGCCGCCGGGCAGGGCGATCCCGAAGGCGTCGAGGGCGGCACGCAGCGCCATGGCCAGCCCGGCGCCCGACGACGATCCCGACCAGCGAGGCGACGGCCCCGATGATCAACGCCTCGACCAGCACCGCCCGGACCACCTGGCCCCTGGTGAGCCCGATCGCCCGCATCAGCGCCAGCTCGCGGGCCCGCTGGGCGATGACGATCTGGAAGGTGTTGTAGATGATGAAGGCGCCGACGAAGAGGGCGATGAACCCGAACACGAGAAGGAAGGTGTTGAAGAAGGAGAGCGCCTGCTGGAACTCGGCGGCCTGCTCCTCGGCGGCGGACTGGGCGGTCTGCGCCTTGGCGTTGTCGGGCAGGACGTCGCCGATGCGGGTGGTGAGGTCGGCGGCGTCGGTCCCGGGTGCGGCTGAGCACCCCGGCCCCGGTCACCATGCCCTCCTGGCCGAGCACCGCCTGTGCAGTGGGGAGGTCGAAGAAGGCCAGGGTCGCCCCACCGAGATTGTCGGCTTCGCCGAACGACACGATCCCCGCCAGAGTGAAGTCGGTCACCGGGATGGCCTGGCTCACGATCGGGACCGTGTCGCCGACGGCGTAGCCGCCGGCCTCGGCGGAGCGGGCGTCGATGGCCACCTCGTCGCCGGCCGGCGGGGGCCCGCCCTTCGCGCATCACGATCCCGCCGGCGCCGGCGAGGTCCTCCGGCAGGTAGCCGGAGAGCTGGGGTGGCCCGCCGCCGCCGATCGGCTCCCCGTCCGGGTCGAGGATCTGGGTGCCGATGCCGTCGATGGAGGGAATGACCCGCTCGACGCCGTCGACGGCGGCGATGTCGTCCACCAGGCTCTCGTCGAAGTAGATCCCGGTGCCCGAGAGGGTGAACTCGCTGTCGCCGGTGACCACCACGTCGAGCCCGCTGAAGGCGTCGTCCATGATCCCGGTGAACGCCTCGTTGGTGGTGTCGGTGTAGATGTAAGTGCCGGCGATGAACGCCACCCCGAGGATGATCGACACCGCGGTCAGCACCAGCCGGGTCTTGTGGGCGAACAGGCTCTTGAACGCGGCCTTGAGCACGATCGTCGGCCCTCAGGCCCCGAGGCTCTTCATCCGGTCGAAGATCTTCTCGGCGGTCGGGTCGCTCATCCTGTCCACGATCTGGCCGTCGTCGAGGAAGACGACCCGGTCGGCGTAGCTGGCGGCGTTGGCGTCGTGAGTGACCATCAGGATGGTCTGGCCGAATTCGTCGACCGCCCGGCGCATGAAGCCGAGTAGCTCGTTGCCCGACGTCGAGTCGAGGTTGCCGCTCGGCTCGTCGGCGAAGATGAGCGCCGGTTGGGTCACCATTGCCCGAGCTGCCGCCACCCTCTGCTGCTGGCCGCCGGAGAGCTCGCCTGGTCGGTGGCCGAGCCGGTCGCGCACCCCGATGGTGTCGACCACGGTGTCGAACCAGCCGGTGTCGGGCTTGCGCCCGGCGATCGAGAGGGGGAGGACGATGTTCTCCTCGGCCGACAGGGTCGGGACCAGGTTGTAGGCCTGGAAGATGAAGCCGACCTTCTCCCTGCGCAGGTGGGTGAGCTCCTTGTCGCTCAGCGAGCCCAGCTCGACCCCACCCACCGAGACGGTTCCCGAGGTGAGCTCGTCGAGCCCGGCGAGGCAGTGGAGCAGGGTCGACTTGCCGGATCCGGACGGTCCCATGATGGCGGTGAACTGGCCGGTGGGGAACTCCTCGGTGACCCCGTTGAGGGCGGTCACCTGGGCTTGTCCCGACCCGTACACCTTCACTCCGTTGTCGATACGGGCGGCGACGAGGTCGGTGGAGGGGGCGGCGGCGGTCATCTTCTCTGTCCTCAGACGGGGGCGGGAACCCTACCAGCGGCCAGGATCCGTTCGGCCCGCCATCCCCGAGTCTCCGCCTGACGGCGTAGCCTCTGTACCCATGACTCACGGCCTTCGCGCCAAGACACCGACGGTCCGGGTGGCGGTACGGCGCCGCACCGCCGAGGGGATCGAATCGGGTCGCGACGACGTCGTCGTCGAGGAGCCGATGGAGATCAGGGTCGGCTGCCGCCGGGGCGCCCGACGACGAGTTGACGCCGTTGGCGGTGACCATGCGCACCCCGGGCCACGACTTCGAGCTGGCCACCGGGTTCGTGATCTCGGAGGGTGTCGCCTCGTCACCAGCCGACATCCGGGCGGTCGCCTACTGCGGGCTCCCCGCCGACCTGCAGGAGTACAACGTGGTCACCGTCAGGCTCGCGCCAGGCCCCCGATCTCGACCGCCACCGGCGCAACAGCTACATGACCTCGAGCTGCGGGGTGTGCGGCAAGGCCTCCATCGACGCCGTCGAGGTGGCGTGCCACCGCCGCCCGGTGAGCGAACCGGTATCGCCCGCCGTGATCGCGGGGCTCACCGAAGGCCTCGGCGAGCGACAGCGGTGGTTCGCCACCACCGGCGGCCTCCACGCCGCCGGCCTGTTCGACCTGTCAGGAACGCCCCTCGTGGTGCGGGAGGACGTCGGGCGGCACAACGCCGTCGACAAGGTGATCGGGTGGGCGGCGATGGCCGGCGCCCTCCCCGCCGACCACCGGGTTCTCGTCGTGTCGGGCCGGGCCAGCTTCGAGATCGTGCAGAAGGCGGCGGTGGCGGGCATCGCCACCGTGGTGGCGGTTTCGGCGCCGTCGTCACTGGCGATCGACGCCGCCCGCAAGCTGGGGGTGACGCTGGTCGGCTTCGCCAGGGGCGATCGCTTCACCGCCTACGCCGGGGCGGTCGGCGGCGTCGGTGAGGTCACGGCCACGGTGGAAATCGACCCGGACCGGAGCACTACCGTGAGAGCATCGAACGAGAGGGAGGCGGGCATGATGGCCGAGGTGGTTTTCGACCATGTGCGAGAAGGCCTACCCGAACGGGTTCAAGGCGGTCACCGACCTCAGCCTGAAGATCGAGGAGGGCGAGTTCCTGGTGATGGTCGGGCCGTCCGGCTGCGGAAAGTCGACGACCTTGCGCATGATCGCCGGGCTCGAGGAGATCACGGCCGGGGAGCTCTCGCATCGGCGGGCGGGTGGTGAACGACATGCCTCCGAAGGACCGGGACATCGCCATGGTGTTCCAGAACTACGCCCTGTACCCGCACATGTCGGTGGCGGATAACATCGGGTTCGCCCTGAAGCTGGCGAAGACCCCGAAGGCCGAGATCAAGAAGAAGGTCGACGCCGCCGCCCGGATGCTGGAGCTCCACGAGATCCTCGACCGCAAGCCGGCGCAGCTCTCCGGCGGCCAGCGACAGCGCGTGGCCATGGGGCGCGCCATCGTGCGCGAACCCCAGGTGTTCCTGCTCGACGAGCCGTTGTCGAACCTCGACGCCAAGCTGCGGGTGCAGATGCGCGCCCAGATCACCGATCTGCAGCGGAACGTCGGCGTCACCACGTTCTACGTGACCCACGACCAGGTGGAGGCAATGACGATGGCCGACCGGGTCGCCGTCATCAACAACGGTGTGCTCCAGCAGGTCGAACCACCCCAGGTGCTGTTCGACGAGCCGGACAACCTGTTCGTCGCCGCCTTCATCGGTTCCCCGTCGATGAACCTCTCCGAGGCGACGATCACCGAGGAGAACAGCCATGCCACCATCCGCCTCGGGTCGCAGACGCTGTCGCTCCCCGGCGAGGTGTTCAGCAAGCGACCGGCGCTGCGCCGCTACATCGGTCGTGACGTCACGGTCGGCATCCGCCCCGAGGACATCGAGGACGCCGTTCCCTGGTCACCGACCATCCGCACGATCAGCGGCTGCGGTCGAAGGCCACCACGGTCGAGGCGCTCGGCTTCGAGAAGATCGTGTACTTCGACATCGACGCCAAGCCGGTGTTCTCCGCCGATGCCCTCGACATGGAGGAGGGCGCCGAGGAGGTGATGGCGGCGCAGCACACGCGGATGGCCGCACGGTTCGACGCCAACAGCGGCATGCAGGTGGGTGACGAGGTGGAGGCGGCCGTCTTCATCGGCAAGGCCCACTTCTTCGACCCGGAGACCGGCCTGGCGATCCGCGACTGAGGGCGGCCACCCGGCCTCCGGCTTCAGCGGCCGAGGATCAGCGCCGTCTCTGCCGGGACGGTGACCGTGTCGCCCGGCTCCACCCTGCGGCCGGGCCGGCTCGAGAACATCACGGACCATCTCCCCTCGGGGAGGGCCAGGTCGGCGTCGTGCTCATCGAGGTTGCAGACGACCACCAACGACCCGCGGCGGACTGCCATCAGGAGCCCGCTGTCCGGGTCGAGCCACTGCGCCGGGGCGTCGACCAGCTCACGGTGAGTGCGGCGGTGCAGCCCGAGCAGGCTGCGGTAGGCCTCGAGCCACGAACCGGCGACGCCCTGTTGCCCGGCGACGGTGTCCTCCAGGGGCCGGGGTGCGGCGGGCAGCCAGACGGCGGCGGCGCCGCTGAACCCGTTGTTGGCGGAGCCGTCCCACGCCATCGGGGTGCGGGCGCCGTCCCGGCCGCTGGTGGCGCCCGGGTTGCGCGTGGAGATCGGGTCGGCCAACGCCCCGGCCGCCACGATCCCGTTCTCGCCGGCCAGCTCCTGGCCCTGGTAGAGGAAGGGCATGCCGCCCAGGCCCATGAGCAGCGTCGTCATCGCCAACGCCCTCCGCCGCCCCGTCTCGCCGCCGCCGTAACGGGTGGCGGCACGGTGGCCGTCGTGGTTCTCGATGGTCCAGGCAACGGACTCCGGGGAGGCGAGGTGGACGCCGCGCAGGGCGTCGCGGAAGCCGCAGCGGCTCCCACCCCATCGACACCGGGTCGAGGAAGAACGTGTAGTGCAGCGCCCGCCCTCCGTCGTGGTACCGGGCGAGCCGCACCGGGTCGGACACCGGGGTCTCACCGAGGAGGATCGCCCCGTACGGATCGACCACCCGCCGCCACCTCCGGAAGATGGCCACGGTCGGGTTCTGGTCGAAGTCGTAGCGGTGCTCGAAGGAGGCGTGGGCGGCGACCGGGATCCATACCCGGCTCGAGCGGGGCCAGCTGCGGGTTGTCGCGATACCACGGGTCCTTCACGAGGGCGGCGGCGACGTCGATCCGGAACCCGTCGACGCCCCGCTCGCACCAGAACCGGAGGATGGCGTCGAACTCGTCGGCGACGGCCGGGTTGGCCCAGTTGAGGTCGGGCTGCTCCGGCAGGAACATGTGCAGGTAGTACTGGCCGGAGGCCTCGTCGAGGGTCCACGCCGGGCCCCCGAAGTACTGGATCCAGTTGTTGGGTGGTCCCCCGTCCTTTCCCGGATCGAGCCAGTGGTAGTAGTCGCGGTAGCGGGCCGGTCGGGTCGGACACCGCCGCCCGGAACCACGGGTGGGCCGACGAGCTGTGGTTGGGGACGATGTCGATCATCACCCGCAGGCCGAGTCGGTGCGCCTCGGCCACCAGGTCGTCGAAGTCGGCCAGCGTGCCGTGGATCGGGTCGACGTCGCAGTAGTCGGCGACGTCGTAGCCGTGGTCGAAGCCGGGCGACGGGTAGAACGGGGTGATCCACACCAGGTCGATGCCGAGGTCGACGAGATGCCGGAGGCGGGAGCGGATCCCGGCCAGGTCACCGATCCCGTCGCCGTTGGCGTCGGCGAAGGACCGCACGTAGACCTGGTAGCCGACCGCACCTCGCCACCAGGGGGTGTCCGCCATCACACCGCCTTGCGGTAGTGGCGGACCCGAGCGAGGTCCTCGGTCTCGATGATCGTGGTCGTGATCGGCCTCCGGGCGGGCCCGGCGCAGGCTAGGGCGGCGGGATCGGGGCCGGCGACGGGTCACCGGTCACCCGCCGACCGCCCACCAGGTCAGGCAGGCGAACACCAGCGCCGCCACCGCCGTCGCCAGTGCCAGGCCGTTGATCGAGGGCCCGGGTGTTGCGGCCGGCGGAGACGGTGGAGCTTCGGGCAGGTCGAACGGCTCGACCACGATCGTCAACTCGAGCGGAGGTGACTCGAAGCTCTCCGAAGGCAATGGACCCTCCCGGATTGCAGCGTGGAAGGCGATGATATCGGCCACGGAGCCTCGATGGAAGTTCTTCAACAATGTAAAACAACGTAATATCTTACGCACGATGCACCGCCGTCGTGGCGGTCGGGAAGGGAACGGAGAAACGAATGGCGGGCACCCAACAGGTGGATTCCCAGTCGCTGCGCGACACCGGAGGCGCCTTCGCCGCCGCCTCGGGCGATGTCGAGGCGCTGATCGCCACCGTGGCCGCATCGGTCGGGGCGCTGGTGTGGACCGGTGGCATCGCCGAGCAGTTCCGGGACGACTTCACCGGGCGCTACAAGCCGATGCTCGAGCAACTCGGGGCGGACATGGACGCCACCAGCAAGGCGATGTTCGAGAAGGCCGACCAGTACGACGTCGTGTTCCACGGCTCGGCCTGACCGACCGAGACTGCCCGGGCGGATGAGCAGCGCAGAGGACAAGGAGGCGACCGCCGCCGGGCTGCGGCGGTGTGCCGCCGACCTCGAAGCCGTCTTCGACGGTCTGGTCACCCGGTCGATGTCGGCGTGGAGCTGCCCCGCCGCCACCGCGTTCGAGACGGACCTTCGGGACCACATCACCGCGCTCCAGACGGTCGCCGCCGATCTCCGGGCGAACGCCACCCGGCTCGAGGCGGCGGCCGACGCCCAGCGGGCCGCCGCCGAGGAGGCGATCGTCGGGGTCGACCCGGGGGAGCCCGCGCCGATCGACGGCTGGTCCCCTTCACCGGGACCGACGCCGGCGCCGGTGGGCGGCCCCGTCTGACGGCTGCACTCACCCGGCATGGTCCCCGTGGTCGTCGTCACCGACGAAGGACCGTTGGATTGCGAGATCGACGCCGACGACGACGCCACCGTCGGCGCCCTGCTCACCGCCCTCGGCCTGACCGGCCCGATCTTCGTGGACGGGAGGCCGCTGGCTCCCGAGCTGACCCTCGCCGACGTCCTGACGGCCGGAGCCGTGCTCGCCACCGGCGCCGCCACGCCCGGGGATCAGCCGTCGCCGGGCCCGGGCGACGCCGAGCGCGAAGAGCACGACCGCTTCCGACTGGTGATCCTCGCCGGGAGGGGAGCAGGCATGGCGGTCGGGCTGGCCGAGGGTCGCCAGGTGGTCGGCTCCGGGGCGGGGTCAACGGTCACGCTGCGGGCCGGCGGCGTCGCCGATCGTCACGCCGTCCTCGATGTGACCTCTGCCTCGGTCCACCTGGTGTCCAGGCGCGGGGCCAGGGCGCTCGACGGGGACACCGTGCTCGCCATCGGGGAGACCCTGGCCTGTGTCGTGCCGGTCCCCGACGCCACCCGCTCGCCGGTCCCGGGCTGCGGGCCGGCCATCGTGCACAATCGTCGGCGTCGACCGGCCCCGCCCGCTCCCTTACCGAGGGTGGTGCTCCCCGACCCTCCACCCGCCGAGCCCGCACCACGCCCGATGGGATGGGCGGCCTTGGCGATACCGGTGATCTTCGGCCTGGTGATGGCGGTCCTGGTCGACCCGAGGATGGCGCTGTTCGCACTGCTCGGCCCACTCGTCATGGCCGGGGGCCGGGTCGACGATCTCCGGCTGCGGCGCCGGGCCCGCCGCACCGCCACCGCCACGAGTGCTTCCGCCGCCGCCACCCTCGCCGCCACCCTCGACCGGCGCCGCGCCGGAGAGCTCCGTCGCCGCCGCGCCGACCAACCCGGTGTGGCGGTTCTCGCCTGGTGGGTGGAACGCCGGTCGCCGCGGGTGTGGGAGCGGCGTCGCGGCGACGCCGACTTCCTCAGGCTCACCATCGGCTACGGGGACCTGCCGTGGTCCCCCGATCTCGCCGGCGATCCGGACAACGCGGCGGCCCCGTGGCCGCCGTCCTCGCCGGCCACCTCATGCCGGCCACTCCGCTCACCCTCGACCTGGGCGGGCGGGTGCTCGGGCTCGTCGGTGACCGGGTCAACGCCCTCGAGCTGGGGCGCGGGCTGCTGTGCTCGGCCGCCGTGCTGCACGGCCCCTCCGACCTGGCGGTGGCGGTGGTGACCGACCGGCCCGCCGACTGGGACTGGGTGAAGTGGTTGCCGCACGTCATGGTGGCGCCGACCGACCGGCGCCGCCTGCTCGCCGGCGACGCCATCGAGACGGTGGCGGTGCTCGACTGGATCGCCACTCGCCCTGGCGCCGGACAGCAAAGGCCGGTCGTGCTGGTCGTGGTCGACCGCGGCCCGCTGACCGATCCTCTCGGGCCTGGCGGTGCGTCGGGTGCTCGGCGGCGCCACGGGCGACGTGGCCGGCATCGTCCTGGCGGACGGGGAGGACGATCTCCCCGCCGAGTGCACCGACCTGGTCGACTGCGGGCACCGCCGCGCCCGGCTCGAGCACCGGGGAGGGATCGATGGAGCTCGCCCCCGCCGGGGCGGTGGCCTCGGTCGCCGTCACCCTGGCCAGGGGCCTCGCCAGGTACCGCGATCCCGACCAGGTCGATCCCGGTGCCGGGCTGCCCCGGGCGGTCAGGCTGCTCGAGGCCGCCGGCTCGGCCGGCCCGTCCTCCGAGGAGCTGATCGGGCGCTGGTCGGACGGGGGCGCGGGCCTCGATGCGGTGCTGGGGGTGACCGCCACCGGACCGATGCGCATCGACCTCGCCGCCGCCGGGCCCCACGCCCTGGTCGCCGGGACCACCGGGTCGGGCAAGAGCGAGCTGCTGCGCACGCTGGTCGCCTCGCTGGCCCTGGCCCACGACCCGGAGCACGTCAACTTCGTCCTCGTCGACTACAAGGGCGGGAGTGCCTTCGACGCCGCCGTGCGCCTGCCCCACACGGTCGGCCTGGTCACCGACCTCGACGGCGGCCTGGCCGATCGGGCGCTGCGGTGCCTCGAAGCCGAGCTCCGCCACCGGGAGCGGGAACTGCGCACCCTCGGTGCACCCGACATCGAACGCTTCCGAACCCTCGGAGGACGGCTGCCGAGGATGTTGATCGTGGTCGACGAGCTGGCCGCCCTGGCCCGCGAGCTACCCCGATTCGTCGGTTCCCTGGTCGACATCGCAGCCAGGGGACGCAGCCTCGGCATCCACCTCGTGCTCGCCACCCAGCGGCCGGCCGGGGTGGTGAGCGATGCCATCCGGGCCAACACCGACATCCGCGTCGCCCTCAGGGTCACCGACCGCGCCGACTCCACCGACGTGCTGGGTGACCCGGCGGCGGCAGCGATCGGCCGCGACCTGCCCGGCCGCGGGCTGGTCCGCCTCGGCCCCGGCGACCTGGTCCCCTTCCAGGCGGCGACGGTATCCGCCGGTCCGGCCACCGCCGGCACGGTGACCGTCCGGCCCTTCCGGTTCGGCCACGATCCGGGGGATGGGCCGCATCCCGTCCGGTCCGCTGCCGAAAGGCCCGAGCCGACCGACCTGGAACGGCTGAGCGCGGCGGCGGTCGAGGCGGCGGCCCGGCTCCGCCTACCGTCCCCGCGCCGGCCGTGGCCGGAGCCGCTCCCCGGTCGCCTCAGCACCGACGACCTGTCGCCGGCGGTATCCGGTGACGGTGTTCCGGTGGGCCTGGCCGACGAGCCGGATCGGCAGCGCACCGTCCCGTTCACGTGGTCGCCGGCGGAGGGCAACCTCGGGCTGTACGGCGCGCCGGGGTCCGGCCTCACCACCGCCCTGGAGACGGTGGTCCTCGGACTGGTCGCCGGCCACGCCACCGATCCGGTCGACATCTACGTCGTGGACGCCCCCGGCGACCTGGGCCGGCTCTCCCGGCTGGCGGCGGTGGGAGCCGTGGTGTCACCCGGCGAGGTCGACCGGATGGCCCGCCTGGTCAGGATGCTGCTGGCCGGGATCGACCGAGCGGCGCGCCCCAGGTGGTCGCCGGCACACCGACACGGTGACGGTGCTGGTGGTGGACGGCCTCGAGGCGGTGTTGCGCTCCCTCGACACCGCCGACTCCGCGGCGGCACGCGACGGGCTCCTGCGGGTGATCGCCGAGGGCGTCGGCGGGGGATCTGGTCACGGTGTTCGCCACCTCCCGGCCCGGGGGCCTGCCTGCCCTGGTGGAGGCGGCGGTGGCCCACCGGCTCGTGCTCCGCCAATCGGACCCGCTCGGGGCGGCGGTGCTCGGGGTGCGCGGCGTCGACGACCTCGTCCCCGGTCGGGCGATCCACGCCGGCACCAACCGACACGTCCAGATCGCCGTGCCCGGCGCCGGGCTGGCCCACGCCGCCGAGACGATCGAAGTCGGTGCCCGGGCACCGGCCGCGGTGGGTGTCCTCCCCGAAGACGTGGGCTCGGTGGAGGTCGAACACCTGGTCGACGTGAAGACGGATCGCTGGGCGCTCCCCGTCGGCATCGGCGACGCATCCTTGTCCCCGGTTGGCGTGTCGCTTCATCCCGGTGACCACGTCCTCGTCGTTGGCGGGCCCGGAACCGGAAAGACCAGTCTCCTCGCCGCTTTCGCCGGGGTCGTCCACCGCCGGGAGACGCCAGGTGACGCGAGCAGGGTGCGGGTGCTGGCCACCGGCGATGCCCTCGCCGGGCTGGTGCCCGAGGACGTCGAGCCGGTCGCCGGCGCCGACCTCGCCGACCTGGTCGCCGAGCTCACCGCCTCAGACGAAGCAGCGCTCCTGCTCGTCGACGACGCCGATGCCACCGCGCCGCCGGGCCTCGGCGAGGTCATCGAGGCGCTGCTGGCAGCCCGCCGGCCGCGCCTGCACCTCGTGGTGACGGCCCGCCCCGCGGTCAAGGCGCTCCACGGTCATTGGGCCAGGGGGCTCACCGCATCCCGGACCGGGATCTGGCTCGGCCCGTCAGTCGGTGTCGACGCCGACCTGTGGCACACGCCGATGCCGAGGCGGTTCCCCGCCCGCCTCCCGCCGGGTCGTGGGTTGCTCGTCGCCAACGGTGGCAGCGAGCTCGTCCAGGTGATGCGGCTGTGACACACCCGCCGAGCAGGGCTCGGCTCCTCCCGCAGATGGGGCCCCTACCCCATCGCGGGCCGTGAAGTTCCCCGCCGAGCAGGGCTCGGCTCTTCCCGCAGATGGGGCCCCTACCCATCGCGGGCCGTGAAAGAGGCTGTACGCTCCGGCGGCGTGGACGGCATCGACGCCAACGGCTACCGGCGAATCCTCGGCCTGCGGGCGGTTCGCGACTTCGCCGCCGAGCCGCTCGACCCGACCCACCTGGAGATGATCCTCGAGGCAGCCCGGTGGACAGGGTCGGCCAAGAACCGGCAGGATTGGTCGTTCGTGGTCCTCGACGATCCGGATGCGAAGCGGGCAGTGGCCGCCGCCGGCGACTTCACCGGTCCGATGCTGGCGGCACCCGTGGCGATCGCCATCGTCCAGGAGCCCGGCGGCTACGAGTTCGACAGCGGCCGGCTCGCGCAGAACATCATGCTCGCCGCCGATGCGGTGGGGGTGGCGTCCTGCCCGGTCACGCTGCACCGCGACGGTGAGGCCGCCTCCGCTCTCGGACTGCCATCCGACCGCAGATGCCGGTATGCGATCGCCCTCGGCTACCCGGGCGACCGGGCACGTGGCTCGCTCGGCGGCGGTCGCAAGCCGCTGTCCGATCTGGTCCGCCGGAACCGGTACCGCTGACTGACCGGTCGTGTGTTTGCCGGGACCGGCTCCTGTGACAGCGAGTTGGCGCCCGACTGGATTCTCACCGGCCTCTTAGTGACTCAGGCGCGGCAGTGTGCTTGGCTGGAGGCCGCGGCGGCGGGCGGTGGCCCGCCAACCTGAGCCGATCGACCGATCGTCCTCGAACCCGGCGACGGTTACGCTGCGACGGGCGCCAAGGCGCATATTCCGGTACGCCGGAGGGGGGCAGAGACAAGTGAAGTTCCGAATCGCCGCGGGGATCGTCCTCGCCGGCATCCTGCTCGTCGGGGCGTACCTGGGTGGTGTCGTCCTCGAAGGCTCGGCCGGCGGGGGTTGGTCCCACCAGGCGGGCGAGGGGTTCGACGCCGAGCGCGTCATGGTGCGCACGTTCGAGCTGGGCGTACCCAACCTCCTCCTGCTCGTCGACCCGGTCACCGGCGAGCTCGACGATCCTGAAGTGGCCGCAGCCGTCGCCGCCATGTCCGAGGATCTCGCCTCGTACACGGGCATCACCCAGCTCGAGTCGTACTGGAGCCTCGGCGGGCCGGAAACGTATGCCAGCGATGACGGGAGCCTCGGGCTGGTCACCGCCAGGATCGGCGGGTCGGAGGGCGGGCTGGCCGGCCGTGCCGACACGGTGTTGTCCAGCATCGACTACGACGACTCGGTCATCGACGTGAGCGCCGGCGGCTCAGCAGTGGTGCAGCGGGATGCGCGCGAGGAGACGCTGGGCTCGGTGATCCCGCTGGGCGTCGCCTTCCTGCTCGCCATCGGGCTGGTCCTGCTGTTCCTGCGTAACGTGCTCGCCACCGGCTTCGTCGCGCTGACGTCGGCGGTGGCCGTCTCCATCTCGCTCATAGCACTGTGGGGGCTGGAGCGGCTGGTCACCGTCACCACGACGGCGGTGCTGATCGCAGTGGCGATGGCGTGGGGCTGCGCCACCGCCGGAGGATTCGTGTTCGGCCATCGGTTCGTCGCCGAACGGCGTGCCGGCGCCGGCCGCCCCGCCGCCGTGGTCGCCACCGTGGGCACTGCCGGGCGCACGGTGGCGATCGCCAGTGCCGTGGTCGCCGCCGTGGTCTTCACCCTGTGGCTGATGCCGACGGCGATCATGAGGTCGACGGCCTACGCCTCCACGATCGCCGTGCTGGCGGCCGGCCTGGCCAGCGTGCTCGTGCTCGGCTTCCTGCTCTCGCTGTTCGGGGCGGGCATGGCCACCGGCGACGGATTGCGCCAGCCCGCCGCCCGACCCGGCCTCGGCGATCGGGTGACTGCCATCGCCTCCAGATGGCCCGTCGTCACCGTTGGCTTGGCGATCCTCGTCTTCGGGGGTGTGTCGCTCGTCGCCCTCGTCGGCCTCAATACCGGCGAGACCACCGCCGAGTCGCTCCCGACCTCGGCGGCGAGTCGACAAGTGGCGGGGACGTTCGCCGAAGAGTTCGCCGTCGACGAGGTCGATGGCCCCTTCGTCATCGGTCCCAACATCGAGTTCGGTGATGCCCCCGCCCAGCTGGCGGAGTACACGTCGAGCCTCTCGTCGATCGGCGACGTGGCCAGGACAGACTCGGCTCAGGGCAGCTACGCCGCCGGCGTCGCCGTCGACACCCCGGAGCCGCTCACCGCACGCCTCGCCAGCGACCGGGCCAACCTCGTCAGGGCCCCGCTCTCGGTGCCGGCCGACTCGACAGAGGCGCAGGCCACTCTCGAGGAGATGGCGGAGGTGGCAGCGCCCTTCCGCGCCGACATCGGCGGGACCACGGTCCGCCACATGGCCACGGCCGCAGCCGTGGATGCCAGGGCGCCGTTCCTCGTTGCGGGTGCCGTGCTCGCCATCCTGCTGCTCGTCGCCTGGTTGCTCCATGGATGGCGGATGTCGCTTCGCCTCGCCGTTGCCGCCGTGCTGTCCGCATCGGGGTCGGTGCTGGTGGTGCGCCTGGGGTTCGTCGACGGCCTGCTCACCGATTTGCTCGGCTCCTCCCAGGTGGGCACGCTCGACGCCTTCGCCGCCCCGATGGCGTGGACGGTCGGGCTGGCGCTCGTCGCCGGCTGGTTGGTCCTCGGCTGGGGCTCGGCGCGCGAGGCGTTCGATGTCAGCGGTGGCTCCTCTGGTGCGGTGATCCGGTCACTCTCAGCCACCCGGCGCACCCACCTCGCCACCGGGGTGTTGCTCTGGCTGCCGTTCCTGGCACTGGCGGTCAACGGCTGGCGTACCCAGCAGATGATCGCCACCGCAGTCCTCGGCGCCGGGCTCCTCGCGGTCACGGTGGGCAGCTTCGTTGTCGTCCCGGCGCTGTTCGCCCTCGCCCCCGGGCGGATGTGGCCACGCCGGGTCGACGGCAGTGTTGACACGGTCTACCCCGAGACGGCAGCAGCGGCCTGGCTCGTCGGGGCGGTGCCGCAGGTGATCCCGTCGGACGCACCGTTGCCGGCGACGGCTCCCGAACGAGCCACGGCGTCGCCTGCGCCGGTCGAGCCGACGGTCGATGTCGCAACACCGGTCGCCGTCGCAGCCGTCGTCGATACCGAGGTCGCCAATCCTGCCGAGCCCGAGGCCGATGCATCGTCCGATGACGTCTCGGTGCGGCGCCGCCGGCGGGCTCGCTGGCGGCGGACCTCCGCCACCGGGGCCATCGTGACCGCCACCGAGGCTGACCAGGCGATTCCCGATGCGTCAGACCTCGATGCTGTCCCCGGCGATGTCCCCGATGTTGTGCCGGATGATGTCCCAGACGATGTGCCGGATGATGTCCCAGATGTTGTGCCCGGTGATGTCCCCGATGATGTGATTGTCGGCGAGGCGGTCGCACCCATGGAGCCGGCGGATGCGGATCTCCCGTCTCCCGAAGCCGCAGTCGAGCCGGAGCCCGAGCCCGCCGTCTCGAGCGAGGAGCCGGCCGAACCGGCCGTGGAGCCGGATTCCGAGCTGCCGGTCGAGGCGGCAGTGGAGCCGGACACCGAGCCGGCCCCCGAGGTGGTGGCCGAAGCCGCCGACGACGAAGTCGAGCCGGTCGAGGCCGTGGAGGATCTGCCTGAGGGGGCCGAGCCGGTCGCCGAAGCCGTGGTCGACGAAGTCGAGCCGGTCGAGGCCGTGGAGGATCTGCCTGAGGGGGCCGAGCCGGTCGCCGAAGCCGTGGTCGACGAAGTCGAGCCGGTCGAGGCCGTGGAGGAACTTCTCGAGGAGACCGAGCAGATCGCCGCCGTCGAGGTCGAGGTGCCGGCCAAGGTCACCCGTCCCCTCGCCGCCGTCGACGTCATCAGCCTCACCGAGTCGGTGATCGCCTCCATCGAAGCCGACGTACCGTTCACCACCGAGATCGGCTCGGGGTACGTGGCCAACCCTTCGAACAACCTGTCCCGGGTGATGGAGGCGATCCTGAGGGATGCCTCCCGACGAGGCGGCGACGAGGTCCTCGTCTACGGCCACGCCGCCGCCGGTCGCTACCGGTGGATGGTGGTCGACTCCGGCCCTCGGGCCGACCACGACCCCGAGAGGGCGAGGACGCTGGCGGAGGCCCAGCGCTTCATCCGCCGGGTCGGCGGCGTCGTGGAGTGCCGGCCCGAAGGCGACTTCACCGTCTTCGTGGTCGAGATCCCTATGGCGAGCTGATCCGAGCGCCCTGACGGCGGCTTGACCGGCGGGGCGCCCCAGGCGAGTCTGCACCCGTGAAGTTCGCCTGGCTGTGCAGCCACGAGTCGTATCAACCAGAGGTCCTGGTCGATCAGGCGGTGCTCGCCGAGCAGGTCGGGTTCGACGTCGTGCTCGGCTCCGACCACTTCCATCCCTGGGTCGACGACGTCTCCGCCGCCGGATTCGTGTGGAGCTGGCTGGGGGCGGCGGCGATGCGCACCGAGCGGGTGGAGTTCGCCACCAGCGTGACCTGCCCGCTGTTCCACTACCACCCGGCGCTGGTCGCCCAAGCGGCGGCCACGGTCGACCGGCTCAGCGGCGGCCGGTTCATGCTCGGCGTGGGCACCGGGGAGAACATCAACGAGGGCCCCATGGGGTTCGCCTTCCCCGGGTACACCGAGCGGATCGCCAGGATGGAGGAGGCGCTCGACATCATCCACCGGCTCCTCGCCGGGGAGAAGGTCGACCATGACGGCCGCTACTACACCGTCGACAAGGCCAAGCTCTACAGCCCCCCGATGGGGCGGGTGCCGGTGCTGATGGCAGCGGGCGGCCCCAAGTCGGCGGCGTTCGCCGGCGCCAACGCCGAGGGGCTCATCAGCAGCGTGAAGGACCCGGCCGAGACCGTTGCCACGGTGATCGAGCCGTTCCGCCGGGCACGGGAGTCCGCCCCTGAGCATCCGCAAAGTGGCTCCGGGATCGTGCTCGCCACCCGATGGGTGGTGGCCGCCACCGACGCCGACGAGGCGTGGGAGGCATTGGGGAGCATGCGCGGGCTACGGGCCCCGGGCCGCCTCGACGCCGTCGACCCGATGGAGCTGCGGGTGCGCGCCGATGAGATGGACCGGGCCGACATCCTCGATCGCTACACCGTCGTGTCCGACCCCGGACAGCTGATCGACGCCTACGTTCCGCTGGTCACCGACGTCGGCGCAGACATCGTCGCCATCCAGGTGGCGTCGGTCGATCCCGATGCCACCTTGCGGATGCTCGGCGCCGAGGTCCTGCCCGAGCTTCGCCGCCTCGACCAGGCCGGGGCGCGCCGGTGATGGCGGGCTCGGCTTCGACGCGCACCTAACCTCCCGCCACCCAGCCTGGAGGCGGTGCCTGACAGCGGATCGAACCGGTCTCGGGGTCGGCGAGGTCGCCACCCGGTTCTTCACCTTCGGCTCGGCGGCTGACCCGTTCTCATTGGCGGCTGGAGGGTCGCTCGACGAGGTGACGCTGGCCTACGAGACGTACGGCGCCCTCGACGCCGACGGCTCCAACGCCATCCTGCTGTTCCACGCCCTGAGCGGGAGCCAGCACGCCGCCGGCGTCAACCGGGACGTGCCCGGGCTCGGAACCCGGTGGACCGAGGAGATGCACCTCGGCTGGTGGGACGGGCTGATCGGCCCGGGGCGGTCCATCGACACCGATCGGTGGTTCGTGGTCTGCGCCAACTACCTGGGTGGCTGCTACGGATCGAGCGGGCCGCCGTCTGCCGACCCCGCCACCGGGCGGCCCTATGGCCCGAGCTTCCCGGCGGTCGGCTTCTGCGACATGGTCGAGGCCGACCTGCGACTGCTCGACCACCTCGGTGTCGGGCGGCTCCACGCGACCATGGGAGGGTCGACCGGGGGGCTGATGGCCCTCTCGCTGGCCACCCGCCATCCCGACCGCGTCGGCCTGGTCATCCCGGTGGCCGCCGGGCTCGGGGTCACCTCGCTGCAGGTGGTCCACAACTTCGAGCAGATCACCGCGATCACGTCCGACCCGGCCTTCGCCGGGGGGGAGTACGGGGCCGAACCGCCCGCAGCGGGCCTCGCCCTCGCCCGGATGATCGGGCACAAGACGTTCGTGTCGCTGTCGGCGATGCGGACCCGCGCCCGTGAGGAGATCGTCGAGGGCGCGGTCCACGGCTACCGCCTGAAGCACCCCCTGGAGTCGTACATGCGACATCAGGGCACCAAGTTCGTCGACCGCTTCGACGCCAACTCGTACCTGCGGATCATGGAGGCATGGCAATCGGTCGACCTCCTCGCCGAGGCCGGGGTCGACGACTGGGACACGCTGTTCGGGCGGTGCCGGCGACAGCGGTGGGTGCAGTTCTCCATCGACTCGGACGTGTGCTTCTACCCGGAGGAACAGGTCGCCCTCGCCGCCGCGCTGTCCGCCGCCGGGGTCCCCAACCGGCGTCATCGAGGTCGCCTCGGACAGAGGGCCACGACGCCTTCCTGGTCGAGACGGATCGGCTCGCCGATGGGCTGCGCGCCACGCTCGAGGGTGAGTGGTGACCAGATCGGTGACCGGCGATCGGCGCCGCTGGGGATGTTCGACTCGGGTGTGGGAGGCCTGTCCGTCCTCGCCGGCGTGCGGGAGCTCGTCCCGGAAGAACGGGTGTTGTACGTGGCCGACCAGGCCTGGGCGCCGTACGGCGAACGGAGCCTCATCGAGGTCAGGGAGCGGAGCTTCGCCGTGGTGCGGCGCCTCGTCGACCTCGGCGCCAAGGCCGTCGTCGTGGCCTGCAACACGGCGTCGGCGGCGGCGCTGCACGAGCTGCGACGCGCCATGCCCGACGTCCCGTTCATCGGGATGGAGCCGGCGGTGAAGCCCGCCGCCGCGCAGACGCAAGGGGGCGTGATCGGCGTCCTGGCCACGTCGGCGACGTTCCAGGGCGAGCTGTACGCCTCGGTGGTCGACCGGCACGCCGCCGGCGTCGAGGTGGTCGAACGGGTGGGGCGGGGGCTGGTCGAGCTGGTCGAGGCGCGTCGCCTCGACGATCCCGCCGTCGAGGCCGGTGTCGCCACCCACCTGGCACCGCTGGTCGACGCCGGGGTCGACACGCTCGTCCTCGGTTGCACCCACTACTCGTTCCTCGCCGGGATCATGCGGCGGCACCTCGGGGCCGACGGTCACGGTGATCGACCCGGCGCCGGCGGTGGCCCGGCAGGTGGTCAGGGTGCTGGACGAAGGCGACCTGCGGGCACCGCCGGGCGACGGTGGCGTGGTGTACCTCACCAGCGGCGACCCGATCCGGCTGGCGGACCAGGTGGAGCGCCTCCTCGACGACCCGAGCCCGGACACCGGCCGCTTCGAAATCCTGTGATGCCCGCTCATGGTGACGTATCATGGCGGTCATCGACGTTGAGAGGCGGCCATGGAGCGGACCGAACAGTACCCACCGGTGCTCGACACCGAGATGGTGGCCGAGTTGCTTGGCATGAACGTCCAGGTGGTGCGCCGGCTGGCCCGGGAGGGCCAGATCCCCTCGTACCGACTACCCGAGGGCCGGACCTACCGGTTCTTCCGCGACGAGGTCCTCGAGTGGTTGCGGGGATTCCCGGTACACCCCGACACCGCCGTCGACGGCGGCGTGCCGGTGTCGGTCGAGGACGAGGCCTGAGCCGCGACGGATGACCGACGACCGCTCCCGGCCGGCCGGCCCGGAGACCGATCCCCTGCTCCCGGGAACGGCGGCAGGGGAGGACCTGGCAGCGGTGGCGCGGCGCGGGGCGCGGGCGTTCGACTCCGAGATGGCCGACGCCGAGCAGGAAGCCGAGCGCTTCCGGCTCCGGGGCCGCACCATGGTCGACGTCCTCTGGGAGGCGATGAACCGCGGTGACTCCGTCTCCCTCGTCATGGGCGATCGCACCCTCGCCGGGGGACTGGTGGCGGTCCGCAACGACCTCGCGCTGGTGCAACAGCCCGATGCCCTGGCCGCGGTGCGGATCGGCGCCATAGAAGCTGTCAAGATGGACGCCGGCGGCGAGGGGGTCGCCGGTGACCGCACCTACGGGTCGCTCGCCTCGTATCTGAGGATGCTCATGCTCGATCGGCTCCTCGTCACCGTGCTCGGCCACCGCTTCGAGGTGGCCGGAGTGATCGAGGCGGTGACCCCCGACCACATCCTCGTGGCGACGGCGGCCAGGGCCGAGTGGGTGGTCACCCTTCGCTCGCTGCACGCCGTGGTCCGCTCACTCCCCGGCGACCGGTAGCCCGCCGCCCGGCACCGCGCCGGCTCCGGGGCGTAGCCTGGCGCCCCATGCGGCCGCTTCCCGCCCCCTACGACGCCATCGCCGCCGGCCGGGTGGCCGCCATCCAACTCAGCGGGAACGCCCTCCTCGGCAGCCGCCTGCTCACCAAGGAGCAGGCCTTCCCGGTCGACGAGCGCCAGGCGTTCGGCCTGAGCGGCCTGCTCCCTGACCGCGTGCTCACCATCGAGGAGCAGGCCGAACTGGCGATGGGCCACCTGCGCCGCTCCGAGGACCCGCTCGACCGGTACATCACCCTGGCGGCGCTCCAGGACCGCAACGCCACGCTCTTCTACCGGGTGCTGGTCGACAACCTCGAGGAGCTCCTGCCCGTCGTCTATACCCCGACGGTGGGTCGTGCCTGCCAGGAGTACAGCTACATCCTGCGCCGCACCAGGGGTGCCTGGATCACGCCGGAAGATGGTGACCGCATCCCGGAGATCCTGCGCAACGGTCCCTTCGAGGACGTGCGGCTGATCGTGGTCACCGACAACGAGCGCATCCTCGGTCTCGGCGACCTCGGGGCGGGGGGCATGGGCATCCCCATCGGCAAGCTGGCCCTGTACACCGCCGCCTGCGGCATCTTCCCGGCGCTGACGCTGCCGGTCAGCCTCGACGTCGGAACCGACAACCCTGACCTGCTCGGGGACCCGTTGTACATCGGCCACCGGGCGCCCCGCCTCCGCGGCGCCGAGTACGACGCCCTGGTCGATGCCTTCGTCGACGGCGTGCAGGAGGTGTGGCCCGGTTGCCTCATCCAGTGGGAGGACTTCAAGCAGCAGAACGCGCTCCGCATCCTCGACCGGTACCGCGAACGGGTGCCGTCCTTCAACGACGACGTGCAGGGGACGGCAGCCGTTGTGGTGGCGGGGGTGCTGGCGGCGATGCGGCATCTGGGCAGCCCCTTCTCCGAGCAGCGGATCCTGATGGTCGGCGCCGGTGGCGCCGGGATCGGCATCGCCCGGTTGCTGCGCCGGGCGATGGCCGACGAGGGGATGAGTCGAGCCGATATCGGCCGGGCGCTCGCCCTGGTCGATTCCCGCGGGCTGGTCCACGACGTACGCACCGACCTCGACGAGTCGAAGCGGTCGTTCGCGGTGCCCGCCGGCTTCGCCGCCGAGCTCGGGCTCGAGCTGTCGGGCACGCCGGCCCTCCAGGAGGTGGTCGAGCAGTTCTCCCCGACCGTCCTGGTCGGCACGTCGGGTGTGCCCGGCACGTTCACCGAGTCGGTGGTCCGGGCGATGGCGGAGCGTTGCGCCCGGCCGGTGGTGATGCCGCTGTCCAACCCAACCGCCAACACCGAGGCGCATCCGGCCGACGTGATCGCCTGGACCGACGGCAGGGCGTTGGTCGCCACCGGGAGCCCTTTCCCACCGGTCACCCACGACGGCGTGGTGCACGAGGTCGGCCAGGCCAACAACGTCTTCATCTTCCCCGGGCTGGGGCTCGGGGCGATCGTGGCGGAGGCGACCCGGGTGAGTGACGAGATGATCCTCGTCGCCGCCCGCACCCTGGCCGCCACGGTGACGGCGGACCGTCTCGCCGCCGGCGCCCTCTACCCGCCGGTCGGCTCGCTGCGGGCCGTGTCGCACGCCATCGCCCGCGCCGTCGGCCAC
This sequence comes from uncultured Acidimicrobiia bacterium, assembly GCA_963834375.1. Taxonomy (GTDB): domain Bacteria; phylum Actinomycetota; class Acidimicrobiia; order Spongiisociales; family UBA5794; genus JACDBE01. The sequence goes on from CAWIBM010000001.1 coordinate 520,092, forward strand.
GAGGCGGTCAACTCCGGGCTGGGCCGGTCGTCCCCGGCCACCCTCGACGCCGACGTCGACGCCGCCATGTGGTGGCCGGCCTATGTGCCGTACCGTCGCGCCTGAGCAGGCGCCCGGTCCGGAGACATCACGGCGAGGCCGGCCTCCAGGGCGCCGACGGTGAAGATCCTCCGGCCCGGCTGGATGGCGGGGCGGGGATCGGTGACCTCGAGGCCCGTCGCCCGCCAGCGCAAGGCCACCACCTCGAGGGGCTCCTCGGTGACCAGGGCAACGCCGTAGAGGGCCGGCGACCGCACCGGCGACTGGATCACCTCGAGCAGGGTGCCGACCCGGAAGAAGGCGGTCGGTCTGCCCTTCACCTCCATCCGGAGGCGCGGGGCCACTGCCCACCTCGGCGAGGGCGGCGACGACCTGGTCGAGGTCGGCGACGAGCAGGACAACGTGGTCGAGATCCCAGCCGGGGGCGATGGTGCCCGACATCGGGTCGGAGCCGGCCACCTCGAGTGCGGGGGGAGGTCCCGACCACCGCCAGCCAGGGTCACCGGTGGTGAGGACCGTGGAGCGGGTGGCGAGCGGGTTGGGGAGCCCGCACCGCTCCCACGGGATGGGAAGCCGGATCCCGACGAGGGAGCTCGGAGGGTGTCGGTGGCGGTCATCGGACGATGGCGCCACCGCGTCGGGCGGTGCGGTGCGGCAGCACAAAGCCCAAGGAACCCCTGCCGACCCTTCCCCGCACTTCCCCGAACGAGGCTCTGGCCCGCATCAGCACCTTGGGCTTTGTCCCCCGAAGATACGGAGAACGCTGGGCCCTTTCAAGACCCCCGAACCGGCGGCTTCCCGGCCCGCCCGGCGCCCGTCGCTGGCGTCAGCTGCGCCTATCACAGGCAACCGACGGATCGCTGGCGGCGACACCATGGGGTTGTCCACGTTTCCACAGCTATCCACAGCGCCTTGTGCACACGTGGTGTCGACAAGTTCTCGAGGGGAATTTTCGCGTACCGAGTTCGTGCCTGAGCCTCGGGCGAAGAGCCGTGGGTACCGAGCCTCATCCCCCGGATATCCCGCGGTAGAGCTCGAGGAGCCGGTCGGCCGTGGCGCTCCACGAGAACCGCTCCGAGCGGGCGACAGCGTGTGAGGCCATCGCCTGCGCCAGGTCGGGGCGCTCGAGGATGGTGCGGACGGCGGCGGCGTGGGCGGCCGGCTCGTGCCCGGCGACGAGGGTGCCGGTGACGCCGTCGTCGACGACGTGGGGCAGGCCTCCGGTGGCCGCCGCCACCACCGGCAGGCCACAGGCCTGGGCCTCGGCCGCCACCAGGCCGAACGACTCGGAGCGGGAGGGCACCATGAGCACGTCTGCGGCCTGGTAGAAGCGGGGGAGGGCCCGGTGCGGCTGGTTGGGCAGGAAGTGGGCCCGGGAGGCGATGCCGAGCTCGTCGACCCGCCGTTGCAGCAGAGCGAACTCCTCGGCACCATTTGGCCCGCTCGCCCCGCCGATCACGATCAGGTGCGCCGACGGTGGGAGCATCGCCACAGCTTCGACGGCGACGTCGGGAGCCTTGTGCGGTTGGATCCTCCCCACGAACAACACGATGGAGGCATCGTCGGGGAACCCGAGCCGGCGCCGCGCCTCGGCTCGGTCGCCCGGGGCGAACAGGTCGTGGTCGATCCCCGGCGGCGAGAGGCACAAACGCTCGAGCCTGGCGCCGTAGTGCTCCACGAGGTCGTCGAACTCGGTGGGGGTCGAGGCGATGACACAGTCGGAGCGGGCGATGACCTCGGTCTCGGTCAGCGTGCGCATCGGGCTCGACGGCGGCTCGTCCCGGCGCCGGGCCACATCCTTGACCCTTCCCAGGGTATGGAACGAGTTGGCCAGGGGTGGTCCCAGCATCTCCTTCAACACGACGCCGGCCCACCCGGACAGCCAGTAGTGGCTGTGGAGGATGTCGGGCGTGAAGTCGTTGGCGTCGAACCAGCGGAACGCCTGCTCGCTGAAGTCGGCGACGTGCCCGGGGATCTGCTCGATGGGGAGGGCGTCCGCCGGCCCCGCCGGGATGTGCACCACCCGGTAGCCGCCCCCGGCGGTCACGACCTCGGGCAGCGTCGGGTCGGTGCGCCGGGTGAGGACGGTGACGTCGATGGCACGTTCGGTCATCGTCGCCGCCAGCTCGTCGATGTAGACGTTCATCCCTCCCGCGTCGCCGGTGCCGGGGGCGGCGAGTGGGGATGTGTGCAACGACAGGTAGGCGACCCGCTCGATCGAGGGCTCCGAGCTCGCCGGACCTCGGGAGGCGTCGGCGCCGGTCATCCGGCAGCCCCGAACCGGCCGGCCACCCGGAAAAGTGGTCGGGCGGTGGCGCCCAACCGGAACTTGTACTCCTCGTCGCCCTTGAGGAAGTCGAACACCGTCTTGCCGGTGGCGATCGCTTGTTCCAGCAACAGGGTCACCAGCACCACTCCGGGCGACGCGGCCGACGCCGCCGGGTCGAACGCCGAGTTGTACAGGTAGTAGCCGTCGGCGTCCTCGAACCCGAACCCTGCCGCCACCGGGACGTCGTCGTCGCCGCAGAGCACGTCGACCACCCCGCCGGCGTCGTGGTGGAGGGCCACGAAGAAGGCCTCCATGCCGGGGGTCATGAACGCGCCCTTCTCGCCGGCGGCGAGCCGGTGCATGGCGGCGAAGGCGGTCACCGCCTCGTCACCGGCTGCTCTTCGCAGCCGGGGCTCGCCAAGCTCCTCGGCGAAGCGGCGACGCTTGCGCCTCACCTCGTGGCGTTGCTTCTTGTCGAGGTCCTCCAGGTATCCTTCGTGGGAGGCGGGCAGCGCCACCAGGGCGGCGGATTGGTGTCGGGTGACCGTGGCGGTCACCCCGGCCGCCTCGAAGGACTCGGCGAGGTGGCGTCGCCGCCGGCTCCGGAACCGAGTTGAGGTCGAAACGCCACCCGGGGTCGGCGGCGGCGACCAGCGACGCCACCACCTCGGCGAGGTCGGTTCCGCGGGGGAGTGGTAGTCGGTCAGGTCCTGCTCGCCGAGGAAGGCGACCAGGTCGGCGCGCCGCAGCAGCGGGAGCAGGGCGTGGTCGGAGGCCACCAGCAGCAGCTCGTCGCCGGGCTCGGCGCGGTGCCGCCACCATGTCTCCAGGAACTCCCGGCTGGTGAACGGCCCGGTGCCATGGGCGGTGGGGGGCAGACCGAAGGCGGGGACGTCCCAGCGCGTGGTGGGCGACGCGGTCACGGCTGCCATCGGGAGACGTCGGGGACGATCGACCCCACCGGACGGCCTGCCCCGAGGACCACCGGGGTGTGGTCGGCGGCGAGGGCGTCGAGGGCGGCGGGCGAGAGAAGGCCGAGACGGCGAGCGATCTCGACCAGCCCGACGACGGCGATCCGCGCCGACCCCTCGGCGCTCTTCACGGCCAGCCCGATCCCGTTGCGGCCGGCGGCCATCAGGCCCTCGGCGCCCACCTTGGCGGGGCCGCCCCACCACATGCCGAACCGGCCGTCCGGCCGGTCGTTGCCGGACACCAGAGCCGGGTAGCGCACCATGGCGGCGCGCGCCTCCGCCATCCGCGGGTCGGCGCCGAGACGGGCGAACCCGGTGGCCAGCGAGCGGAGCGTTCCCCGCAGGGTCGGTGCCCCGCACCCGTCGATCCCCACCGGGAGCGGATCGTGCCCGCACACCTCCCCCACGAGCTCGATCACCCGCTGCTGCAGCGGGTGATCGGCGTCGAGGTAGCTGGACAGCGGCCACCCCGAGGCCTGGCTGGCCCGCAGGAAGGCGGCATGCTTGCCCGAGCAGTTGTGGTGGGCTCGGGTGGACCGGCCCCCCTCGGCGAGCAGCCGGGCCCTCGCCGACGACCCGAGCGGCCGGTCGGGCGGGCACTGCAGCGATCCCTCGTCGAGCCCGGCCTGGCCGAGCATCCGGGTGACGATGGCGACGTGCACCGGCTGGCCGGAGTGGCTGGCGCAGGCCAGCGCCATCTGCTCCGGGTCGAGCGCGGCGCCGGCCTCCTGGCTCACCGTCGCCTGCAGCGGCTTGATCGCCGACCGGTGGAAGAAGGGGCGGTCGAGGTCGCCCCACGCCTCGATGACATCGCCGCCGGAGGTGACGGCGGCACCGAACCACTCATGGGTGGACTCGACCAGACCCGAGCGGACGGTGGCTGCGAGCACCGCTCAGCCGGTGATCAGCTCGTCGGTGGAGATGGTTCCGGACCGGTACCGCTCGGCGAGCTCGGCCGCCAGCAGGGCCTCGGCATGGTGGACGGTGCGCCGTTGCGCCGAGATGACCCGTTCGATCTCTTCGAGCTTCGCCCTGGGCGCCGTCGAGGGCGTCGTCGGTCATCTCGTCGAGCCGGCTCATCGTGTCGTCGTCGATGGACGAGGTCGACATCCCGCCTCCCCGGGCGGTCGAGGACGATCGGATCGGTGGACAGGGTGTCGGTGACCCGTCTTCCTTCGCCGGCGGAGCCCTCGTCGAGGATCTCGCCCAGCGACTCGACCGCGTTCCCGGCAACGTCGCCCCGGCGGCGGCGCTGCTCGAAGTCGATCAGGTCGAGCCGGCCGTGGAGCAGGCGCCGTTGGTACGAGAGCTCCCGCTCCACCTCGAGGCACAACTGGCGCCGGCTGCGGAGCGTCGGACTGTCCAACTCGCCGGGAGCGGCGGCGAAGGAGGGGTCGGCGATGATGTCGGTGCGGCGGCGGCGATCGCTCATGTCACCTCGGGAGAGATGACCGTGAGGGTAGTTGTCGGGTCAGCAGGCGGAGACGAGGGTCGGATACGGGTTGACCGCGCTTCCCCCACCGGGGTGGATCTCGAAGTGGAGGTGCGGGGAGGCGCCGACGGCGTTCCCGGTGTTGCCCACGAACCCGATGACCTGACCGGCGCTCACCTGCGATCCCGAAGGGGCGCCCTCGGCGTAGCCGGAGAGGTGGGCGTAGTAGTACATCGCCGACCCGGTGGTCAGGTAGGCGGTGATGCCGCCGAGCGAGCTGGATCGGTGCGAGACTGTGCCGTTGCCCGAGGCGAGCACCGGTGTGCCGTGGGGGGCGAACATGTCGTTGCCCTGATGGCTGCGGCCACCGGACCGGGGGAAGCCCCAGTCGTTGATGAAGCTGGCGCCCGGGAGCGGGCACACGAATCCCGAGATGGCACCCACCCCACCGGCGGAGCCGCGGGCGGCGGCGGCTTCGGCCAGCTTCCGGGCCCGCTCCGCCTCCTCGAACTCCTCGCGTGCCTGGCGGGCTGCCTCGTCGGTGCGCCGGTACTCGGCGTCGCGTTCCTCACGCAGGTCCTCCAGGTCCTCGACGACGGCCGCCGCCTCGACCCCGAGCTGCTCCACCCGGCGCCGGTCCTGCTCGACCTGCTGGCGGAGGCGGTCGGTCTCCCGGGTCACCGCGTCGAGCCGGTTGAGCTCGAGGAGATCGGCGTCGGCCGCCCGGTCGAGCAGTGCCTGGGATGTGAGCATGTCCTGGAGGCTCTGCGCCTCGAAGGCCAGCTCGAGCAGCGATCCGCCGGCCGCCATGTAGGCCTCGGTGACGAGCTCCTCTGCCCGCTCCTGCATCTCGGCCATATCGACCTCGGCGACGGCGATGCGCTCCTCGATCACCTCGATGCGCGCCTCGAGCGTGTCCAGCTCGGCGTTGATCTCGTTGTACCGGAGGAGGGCGGCGTCGAGCTCGGCGTTGACCGTCACCAACCGCTCGTACGCCTCGCGCCGAGCGGCCTCGGCCCGCTCGACCTCCTCTTGGTCGGTGGCGCCCGCCGTCACCGGGGTCAGGCCGAGGAACGCGATGGCCACCACGACGGCGAGCAAACGCCTGCTCACGAATCTCATCGGTGCCAGGAGACTACCCCTTCCCCCTCCGCGTAACCCCAGTCTACGGGAACAGGAGGATGGCGATCCAGAAGGTGGCGGCGGCCAGCACGGCGCCGTCGAGGGCGGTGAGCAGGCCTGGGGAGCGGGTGGTGTGGTGGACGTCGCCGCTGCGCAGCATCGAGCCGATGGCCTTGCCGGCGAGCAGCCCGGCGACGGCGGCGGCCCCGGCGACCAGGGCCTCGACCGGTGACACCGTGGAGGCGATCAGGCCGGCGGCGCCGGCACCGATGAGCACCCCGATCACCATCGCCAGGTTGGGGTCGAGCCCACCCACGTCGGAAAGGAAGCGCCGGGTGACCCACTCCGACACGGCCGCCAGCACGACCACCAGGAGGAGCACGGTGACGTACACGGCGGACTCGGCGCGGGCGAGCACCAGGCTCCCCGCGCCGGCGCCGGCGGTGAGCGCCATCAGCGCCCCGGCCGACAGTGCGGTGAGCGAGCGGAGCCGCGGGTCGTACAGCGCGTGGGCGAGCACCGCCATCAGCCCGACCGCCAAGCCGGCGGCGAAGCCCGCCAGTCCCCACGCGTATGCCGCGTTGCCGGCCGCGGTGGCCCCGACGAGAGCGCCGAGCACCGGGGACGCCCGACCGTCCTCGGTCTGGGTGTCTCCGAGGTCCCACAGCCAGGCGAGGGTGCCGCCGACGGCGGCGAAGGTCAGCGCCTCCAGCGAGATGACGTTGGCGATGGCGAAGGTGGCGAGCAGGATCACTCCCAGCAGCGCCGGGGTGACGTCGCCGTCCTCGAACACCGTGACTCCACCGGAGACGGGCGGGATGACCGCCACCTCGTCGCCGCCGGCCACCGTGGTGGTGCGGTCCGCCTCGTCGCCGTTGACCCACACCTTGGACGCTGCCCAGCCCTTCGGCGAAGGCCTGGCCGAAGCGGTCGGTGGCGGCATCGAGCACCACCCCGACGGTGGCGCCATCGATCTCGACGGTCGACGTGCCCGCCAGCTCGCGCAGGTTGGCGAACAGCCGCAGCGTTGCCATGAGCCGAGGCTACGCCATCAGGCGAAGAGTCATGAAAGTGGAGGGTAGCCCCCGGCCTACTACCCACCCGGGAAACCGGCGAACCTGAGGTCCTGAGGCACCGTCACGGTGCTCTAGAACCTCAGGTTCGGAGTAGGTGGAACTTGCGTCCGATTATCGGACGGGTTGGGTTGATTATCGGACAGGCTTGGCGGTAGCATCGATCCATGGCGGAGACCTCGAAGACGGTCGACCTGGCGGTTCGGGTCATGCACCAGATCCGTTCCTCCGGCCCGGCGCCCACCTCGGAGCTCGCCCGGCGGCTCGGGCTGGGACGCACCGTGGTGGCCCGCCTGGTCGCCACCCTCGAGCGCCACGACCTGGTGCGCCGCACCTCCGCCGGAGTCGATCTCGGGTATGGGCTGGTCGGCTTGGCCGACCGGGTGGCACCGGCGGTGCGTCACGCCGCCCGGCCGCACCTCCAGGGGCTCGCCGCCACGTTCAACGAGACCGCCGTCCTGGCGGTCGTCGACGGAGACGACGCCGTGGCGGTCGACCAGGTGGTACCCGAGGGGCGGGTGGTGAGGATCCATTACCACCCGGGGACCCGGCATCCCCTGGCGGTGGCGGCCCACGGGCGCGCCATGCTCGCCCACGTCGAACCGGCCGTCGTCGCCCGCCTTGCCGGTGGCGATCCAGACCTGCTCGCCGAGCTCGCCCGGGTGCGCCGGAAGGGCTACGCCGTCTCCCACGACGAGCTCGAAGAAGGGGTCGCCGGCGTCGCCGCCGCCATCGTCGACCGGACCGGCCGGCCGCTCGGGTCGCTCGGCGTTGTCGCCCCGGCTCCCCGCCTGCCCTCCGCGGATGGGCTGGCCGCCGCCCTGGTCGAGGCCGCGGCCGAGGTCGCCGCCCAGGTGGCGGCGCTCGACAGCCGTCACCAACCGGGAGAACAGGCGACCCTCGCCACTGCCGTCCCCGATCTCTGACAAGGAGCAGCCATGCCGTACTACCGCCAGGTCGGTGAGATCCCGCACAAGCGTCACACGCAGTTCCGCAAGCCCGACGGCGGGCTGCACACCGAGGAGTTGATGGGAGAAGAGGGGTTCAGCTTCGACTCCGCATTGCTCTACCACCGCTACCCGCCGACCGCCATCGTCTCCATCGACGCGGTCGACACCGAGGACCAGCGGGTCGAGCCCAACCACCCGCTCAAACCGCGGCACTTCAAGACCCATGGGCTGAAGGGCGGGGGGAACCTGGTGTCGGGACGCCACCTCCTGCTGGCCAACGACGACTGCCGCATCTCGTACGTGTGGGCATCGCAGACCAGCCCACTGACCAAGAACGCCGCCGGGGACGAGCTCGTCTACGTCGAGGAGGGCTCCGGGGTGCTCGAGTCGGTGTTCGGCAGGCTCCCGTTCATGGCCGGTGACTACGTCGTGGTGCCGGCGTCGACCATCCACCGGTTCGTGCTCGACGAGGAGCAGCCGGTGAGGGCGCTGGTGCTGGAGACCCGCTCCCACATCGGGCCGCCCCGCCGCTACCTCTCCCGCAACGGCCAGTTCCTCGAGCACTCCCCGTACTGCGAGCGCGACCTGACCGGCCCGGCCGAGCCGCTGCTCGCTCGACGGTGAGAACGTCGAGGTGCTGGTCCGCCACCGCGGAGGGGTCACCCGATACACCTATGCCAACCACCCGTTCGACGTCGTCGGCTGGGACGGTTGCCTCTACCCGTATACCTTCTCGGTGCACGACTTCGAGCCGATCACCGGTCGGGTCCACCAGCCGCCCCCGGTGCACCAGACGTTCGAGGCGCCCAACCTGGTCGTGTGCAGCTTCGTGCCCCGCAAGTTCGACTACCACCCCGAGGCGATCCCGGCGCCGTACAACCACTCCAACGTCGACTCCGACGAGGTGATCTTCTACGTCGAGGGCAACTTCATGAGCCGCAAGGGAGCCGGCATCGAGGCCGGGTCGATCTCGCTCCATCCCGGCGGGCACACCCACGGCCCGCAGCCGGGGAGCGTCGAGGCGTCCCTCGGCAAGGAAGGCACCGAGGAGATCGCGGTGATGGTCGACACGTTCCGGCCCCTCGGCCTCGGCCCGGGGGCCCGCGACGCCGAGGACGACGACTACGCCTGGACCTGGCTGGGAGGGCGATGACCCTCCTCGTCGACGGTCGCCGAGCGCTCCTCGAGTCCCTCGTCGACTACGCCGGCCTGTTCCCGCCGACATCGCTGCCCATGGCCGACGCCGTCGCCCAGTACCGGGCCGGTCGGGCGGGTGACCACGGTTGGATGCTCGGCCGGTTCCTCTGCCCCGCGTCCCAACTCGAAGAGCTGGCCGGCCTCCTCACCGCGTCGATGGCCGCCGGCGAGGCCCCGTGGCGGCTGAGCGTCGTCTTCGACGGCCCACCGGGGGGCGACGCCATCGCCGCCGCCGCGTTCGACCGGACGATGTCCCCCGGGGCGTCGGTCGAGCTGGTCGAGGTGCGGCTTCCCGTGGAGGCGTCGGACGGCCGGACGGTCGACGCCGCCGAGGAGGTCGTCGAACCGGTGCTCGACACCGCTTTCACGGCCGCCGCCGACGTCGTCCCCTTCGTCGAGGTCGCCCGAGGTCCGGGCGTGGGGAGTGCCGTCGACGCCGTTGCCCGGGTGCGCCACCGCCGCCTCCGTCCCGCCGGCGCCAAGCTGCGCACCGGTGGGCTCACCGCCGACGCCTTCCCCGACCCGGGCGAGGTCGCCTCGTTCATCGTCGCCTGCCGCCACGCCGGGTTGCCGTTCAAGGTGACCGCCGGGCTGCACCACCCGGTGCGGCACCGCCACCCCGGTCTCGGGGTGATGCGACACGGGTTCCTCAACCTGCTGGCCGCCGCCGCCCTCGCCGCCGCGAGCGCCGATCTCGAGGACGTGACCGCCGCCGTCGCCGACACCGATCCCGGGGCGTTCGTCGTCGGCACCACCGGGCTGGCCTGGCGGGGCCGAAGGGTGGCCGCCGGCTCCCTCCTGGCGATGAGGCACCGGTTGTTCCCCGCCTACGGGTCGTGCAGCTTCGACGAGCCGGTCGACGACCTGGTCGCCATGGGGATCCTCGAGTGAACGCGGTCGCCCGACCCCACCGTCGACCCCGCACTCGTCTCCTGGGTGCCGGTCGGCGTTGGCTCGGACTTCCCGGTGCAGAACCTGCCGTTCGGAGCCTTCTCCACGCCGGCTCGGGGATCCCGCGTGGGCGTCGCCATCGGCGATCACATCCTCGACCTGGGCGAGGCGCACGCCGCCGGGCACCTCGACACCTTGGGCATCCCGCCGGGGGCACTGGCCGGCGGCGTCCTCAACCCGTTGCTCGAGTGCGGGCCAGATGTGTGGCGTGCGCTCCGGCGCCGGGTGTCTGAGCTGCTGACGACCGACGACGCGCTGCTCGTCGACCCGGAGCGCTACCTCGTGCCGGCCGAAGACGCCACCCTGGCGCTCCCGGTGAGGATCACGGACTTCGTCGACTTCTACTCGTCGATCCACCATGCAGGCAACGTCGGCCTGATGTTCCGTCCCGACGACCCGCCGCTGCTCCCCAACTGGCGGCACATGCCGGTCGGCTACCACGGGCGGGCATCGACGGTGGTGGTCTCGGGCACGCCGGTCACCCGCCCCCGCGGGCAGCTACCCGGAGACGGCGCCCCCCGGTTCGGCCCCTCCGAGAAGCTCGACTTCGAGGCCGAGGTCGGGTTCATCGCCGGGACCGCCAACCCGATCGGTGGCACCATCGCCATAGAGGACGCCGAAGGGCATGTCTTCGGGATGAGCCTGGTCAACGACTGGTCGGCCCGCGACCTCCAGGCGTGGGAGTACCGGCCCTTGGGGCCGTTCCTGGCCAAGTCGTTCGCCACCACCATGTCGCCGTGGGTGGTGGCGCTCGACGCCCTCCAACCCTTCCGGGTGGACCCCCCCGTCCAGGATCCGGAGCCGCCGGCCTACCTGGTCGACCGGGCCGGAGGCGGTGCCGTCGACCTCACGCTGACCGTTGCCGTCAACGGCGAGGTGATCAGCCGGCCCCGCTACGCCGCCATGTACTGGACGATGCGCCAGCAACTGGCCCACGCCACGGTCAACGGCGCTGCGGTCACACCGGGTGACCTCTTCGCCTCCGGCACGGTTTCCGGCCCGAGCCCCGGCGAGCTGGGGTGCCTGCTCGAGCTGACCTGGAACGGCGCCAGCCCGATCGATGTGGGAGGCGAGCGGCGCACCTTCCTCGAGGACGGCGATAGCGTGGTGATCGGCGGCCGCGCCGAAGCAGACGGAGCGGTCGCCATAGGCTTCGGGCGGTGCGCCGGCACGGTGGCACCGGCCCGACGACGGAGGTGCAGAGACGTGAGCAACCGGCCGCCAGGCAACAAGGAGCGAGGATGAGCGACGCCATCGAGGCCCACAGGAACGACTTCCCCATCGAGGGGTTCCATCACATCGAGTTCTGGGTCGGGAATGCCTACGAGGCGGCCCACTACTACCGGGCGATCCACGGCTACGAGATCGTCGGCTACCGCGGCCCGGAGACCGGGGTACGTCACCGGGCGTCGTATGCGTTGCGCCAGAACGACGTCCGGTTCGTGTTCAGCGGGGCGCTCGATCCCGCCGATGAGCTGTCCGAGCACCTCAGGCTCCACGGTCCCGGCGTCCGGGACGTGGCCATCCAGGTGCCCGACGCCGAGACGGCCCATGCCCTCGCCATCTCCCGGGGTGCGGAGTCGGTGCTCGAGCCGACCGTGGTCGAGGGCGACCGGGGCAAGTGGAAGACGGCCGCCATCAAGGCCTACGGCGACACCATCCACAGCCTGGTGGAGAACCCCGACATGACGTGGCCGCCGCCCGACTTCCGGCTGCGCGACGACAGCATCGCCACCCCCATCGGGCTCGACCACATCGACCACGTCGTCGCCAACGTCGAGCTTGGAGCGATGGACCGCTGGGTCGAGTACTACGAGCGGGTATTCGGGTTCGTCCTGCTCCGCCACTTCGACGACCAGGCGATCTCGACCGAGTACAGCGCCCTGATGTCCAAGGTGGTGTGGGACGGCTCGGGGGTCATCCGTCTGCCGATCAACGAGCCGGCGACCGGGAGGCGCAAGTCGCAGATCGAGGAATACCTCGACTACTACCACGGCTCTGGCGTGCAGCACATCGCCATCGCCACCGACGACCTGGTGGCCACGGTGGCCGCCGCCCGGCAGCGTGGCCTGGGGCTGATGTCGGTGCCCGACACGTACTACGACGACGTGGCCGAGCGGGTCCCCGACCTGGACGCCGACCTGGACGAGCTGAAGCGGCTGAACATCCTCGCCGATCAGGACGACGGCGGCCACCTGCTGCAGATCTTCACCAGGATGATGCAGGACCGACCCACCGTGTTCTTCGAGTTCATCGAGCGGCGGGGCGCCATCGGCTTCGGCGAGGGCAACTTCAAGGCGCTGTTCGAGGCCATCGAGCGCGACCAGGACGAGCGGGGCAACCTCTGATCGACGCTCGGTACCCAGGGCTGCCGGGGGAGGCGACCCTGGTCGAGGTCGGGGCGCGTGACGGCCTGCAGAACGAGTCGGCGGTGCTGTCGACCGAGGCGAAGGTGGAGCTGATCCGCCGCTCGACCGACGCCGGGGTGCGCCGCATCGAGACCGTTTCGTTCGTGAACCCGCGCCTCGTCCCGCAGATGGCGGACGCAGAAGCGGTGATGGCGGCGCTCGGCGACAGACCCGGACGGTGTGTCCTACATCGGGTTGGTCCTCAACCGTCGCGGGCTCGACCGGGCGCTGGCGACCGCGGTCGACGAGATCAATTTCGTGGTCGGGGCCACCGACGGCTTCACCGCCGCCAACCAGGGATCGACCGTGGCCGACACCATGGCCGAGATCGAGGCGATGCTGCCGCAGGCGGCAGACGCAGGGCGGTCCACCACCGTCACCATCTCGGTGGCGTTCGGGTGCCCATTCGAGGGTGAGGTCCCGGTGGAGCAGGTGTCCGCCCTGGCGGGTCGGGCGGCGGCGGCCGGTGCCGGCGAGATCGCCCTCGGCGACACCATCGGGGTGGCGGTGCCCGCCCAGGTGCTCGACGTGGCGGAGGCGGTGGCGGCGGTCATCGCCGAGGCCGACCTGCGCATGCACTTCCACGACACCCGCAACACCGGTGTGGCCAACGTGTACGCCGCCCTCACCGCCGGGGTCACCATCGTCGACGCCTCGGTGGGCGGCGCCGGGGGTTGCCCGTTCGCCCCCGACGCCACCGGCAACGTCGCCACCGAGGACGTGCTGTATGCCCTGAACCGCATGGGTGTATCCACCGGGATCGATCTCGAGGCGACGATCGCCACCGGTCGCTGGCTGGGGAAGCAGCTGGGCAGGAACCTCCCCGCAGCCCTCGGCCGCGCCGGAGGCTTCCCTCGCTGACCTCCGCTACCGGGCCTCCCAGACGAACCGCCGGATGACGCCGGCGACCATGGCCGGGTCGGCCCGATGGGCGAAGTGCCCGTGCCCCTCGAGCACCTGAATGCGGGACCCGGCGATGGCGGCAGCCGCCTGCCTGGTCGCCTCGCCCACCGCCGGCGGGCTCTTTGAGCCTGCCAGGAAGAGGGTCTGGGCGGCCACCCGGTCGAACCGGCCCGGTCGATAGACCCAGTCCTCCTCGGCCCGGCACTCCCTGAGCAGGGTCGGGACCGTGGCCAGCCGGGCTTTCCACGAGAAATACGGGTTGGCACGCATCTGGGCGACTTCGTCGTCGGTCATGCCTGCGATCCCCACCAGTACCTCCAGGAGGGCGCCTTCCAGGTCGCCGGTCTCCACCTTCCGCTCGATCGATTCGATCGCCCCGGGGGGATAGGCGAGCCCGAGGGCGGGTTCGTAGAGCACGAGGTGATGCACGTTCCCGGTGAGAGCGGCACCGCCCATGGCGCAGCCGGCGCCCCACGAGTGGCCCCAGAGGCCCACAGGACCGCCGGCCCGGTCGGCGGCGGCGTCGACCACCGCAGCCACATCCTCGAACTCCCGCTCGATCGAATAGCTCGGCGAGTCGCCGCTGGCGCCGAAGCCGCGGCGGTCCATGGAGAAGGTCGTCGTCGAGCGGCTCAGGGCGTCCACCAGCGCCCCGGAGGCCGTGTGGTCCTGCAGCGAGCCGTGGACCATCACCAGTGCCGGTCCGTTCCCCTCCACCCACACGGCGATTGGTGTGCCGTCCGCCGAACGGGTGTCGAGATTCCCGACCTCCCGGATGTTCGTCACGGTCATCGTCCTCACCTCTTCCGGCTGCTCCGGGAACCTTCACCCGATCGAGTCATCGCCAATCAGTGTGCGACACCAGTCGCAGCGCCGCATCGGGCATTCACCCCATCTTCGGCCGGTCAGGGCGAGCGTCCGCTGGTGACGTAGGTGTGGCCGTGGGGGCTGGTCCAGACATGGTCGCCGTTGGGTCGGCGCCGGTATCGCCAGCCGCCTTCGTCTTTGGCCCGGTGGTGGTATTCGCACAGTGGTGCCAGGTTCCGTTCGAGGGTGGGTCCACCGTCGGTGTGGCGGCGGGTGTGGTCGAGGTCGGAGGATCGGGCGGGTCGGCGGCATCCGGGGAACACGCAGGTGCGGTGCCGTGCCCGGACCTGCCGGGCCTGGGAGGTGGTGGGGCGGCGTCGCACCGCCACCGCCAGGGGGTCGCCGTTGTCGTCGATGACGGTGGCCTGCCACCGGCCGTCGGTTGCCGGTCGGTGACCTGGCGGGCGATGTCGGCGACGACGGGGCCCCACCCAGCGAGGTCACCGGGGTCCTCGGCCAGCCCGAGCAGGGTGCGGAGATCCACGGTGAGGTCGACCATCCCCCGACCCAACGGCTTGCTGTGCCCGGTGAGCAGGTCGATGGCGACGTCGGCGCGCCGCTGATCCATGCTCCGCCCGTCACCGTTCGGCAGCATCCGGGCGAGATGGTCGATGCGTTCCCGGGCGGCCGCCGCCACATCCGGCGCCAGGTCGAGGAGCAAGAGATTGGCAGAACCCGACGCGGTGGCTTCGAGCACGACCCTGCGGTCCTCGATGGCCTGTTCGAGCCGCCGCTTGGCGTCTTCGGGGTCGGCCACCAGACACAGCTTGCGCAGCAAGGCGCGGAGCTGACCGGTGGTCAGGTCGGGCGCCCCATCGGCGACCTCGGCCACCACCCGGCGCGCGGCTCGTTGGTCGAGGTGGGCGGTGCCATCCGCCAGTACCCGGGCGCGACGCCCATCGATCCGACCTTCGCCCAGCATCTCACCGACCTGAGGGAGCCGCTCGGTCACATCATGAGCGAAGGCGACCTCGTGTTGCGCCGCGGTCCTGGTCAACCGCAACGCCGCCCCCACCTCCAGGGCGGCGAACTCCCCAGTGACGTCGTCGTCACCGCACCGCCTCGTCACCTCACAGATGTCGGCGGCCCGCTGAGCCTGGATATGCGAGGCCAGCCGGTCCCGGGCCACCATCAACCGCACCACGTCGTGATCCGACAACCGGGCTCGATCGACCCCGGCCAACGGGACGGCCATACGCGGGCCCGGCGCCATCGCCTCCAGATCATCCGGCAGGGTCGCTGTCATAGAGTGCAGAGTGTCGTTGTCGATCACCATCCGCCCATCATGCACCGTATGTGTGACAAATTCCGGGGTCCAGGACCAAGAAAGTCTGAGCTCGAACGAATGCGGTGGGTCGCCATATACACTCGCCGGCGTGTCGGCCTCGTGGTTCCGGAACGCCGTCTTCTACGAGGTGCCGGTGTACGCCTTCTTCGACTCGAACGGCGACGGGGTCGGCGACTTCGAGGGGATGCGCCAGAAGCTCGACTACCTGGAGTGGCTGGGGGTCGACTGCCTGTGGTTGCTCCCGTTCTACGAGTCCCCGCTCAAGGACGGCGGCTACGACGTCTCCGACTTCGAGAAGGTGCTGCCCCGCTACGGCACCGTCGAGGACGTCGCCCGGCTGATCACCGCCGCCCACGACCGGGGGATGCGGGTGATCGCCGACACCATCGTCAATCACACCTCGGATCAGCATCCTTGGTTCCAGGAGGCCCGCCGGCCCGGGTCGGAGAAGCGGGACTGGTACGTGTGGTCCGACGACCCCGGTCGGTGGCCCGAGGCCCGGGTGATCTTCATCGACACCCACGACTCCAACTGGTCCTGGGACGACGTCGCCGGGCAGTACTACTGGCACCGGTTCTTCTGGCACCAGCCGGACCTCAACTTCGACCATCCCGGCGTGCGCCAGGCGATGAAGGACATGGTGTCGTACTGGTTGCGAGCCGGGTTCGACGGGCTCCGGCTCGATGCGGTCCCGTACCTGTACGAACGGGACGGCACCGACGGAGAGAACCTGCCCGAGACCCACGCGTACCTGAAGGAGGTCCGGGAGGCGGTCGCCGCCGAGTTCCCCGACGCCATCCTCCTCGCCGAGGCCAACCAGTGGCCCGACGACGTCGTTGAGTACTTCGGCGACGGCGACGAGTGCCACATGGCGTTCCACTTCCCCGTGATGCCCCGCCTCTACATGGCGATCGCCACCGGGGACGCCACCCCCGTCGTCGACATCCTCGCCGCCACCCCGCCCATCCCCGACTCGTGCCAGTGGGGGATCTTCCTCCGCAACCACGACGAGCTCACGCTGGAGATGGTCAGCGAAGAGGAACGGGCGTTCATGTACGCCACCTACGCACCCGACCCGGCGATGCGCAAGAACCTGGGCATACGCCGTCGCCTCGCCCCGCTGCTCGGACGGGGACCGGCGCAAGATCGAGCTGATGCACGGGCTGCTCCTGTCGCTGCCGGGCAGCCCGATCCTCTACTACGGCGACGAGATCGGGATGGGGGACGAGTACCTCCTCGACGACCGCGACGGGGTGCGGACCCCGATGCAGTGGGACGGATCCGCCAACGCCGGGTTCAGCTCCGCGGCCGAGCTCTACCTCCCGGTGGTCACCGCCGACGGGTACCGGCCCGAGTCCGTCAACGTGGCCGATCAACAGGCGGACGACGGGTCGCTCCTCCACTGGCTCCGCCGGCTGCTCGCGGTGCGGCGAGGCGTCGCCGTTCTCGGTACCGGGGACTTCCGGCCGCGGACGGCGTCGTCGTCCGCGGTGTTCGCCTACACCCGCAGCGACGGGCACCGCACCGTCGAGGTGGTGGCCAATCTGTCTGGCGACCCGGTCACGGCGACGGTCGACGGTCTCAGCGCCGATCTGCGCCCGGTCCACGGTCCGGGCACCGACGGAATCACCATGACCCTCGGTCCATATGGCTTCGCCTGGTTGGAGGGGTGACAGACGTCTGTCAGCGGGTGCGCCAACCGACCGGGACCCGCCCCAGCCGCTGTTCGACCCCGTCGATGACGGGTGCCATGTCGGTGCCGAGGGCAGCGGCGAACTCGGGCGGCATGGGCCGCGCCGGCGAGGCGTTGATCACCTTCGCCAGGTCCGTGAACCTGCCCCGGTCGTAGTCGATCTCGAGCAGGGCGCACACCCGGCGGAGGAAGCTCAGCTGCTCGACCTCCGAGTCGAAGATGTCCTCGTAGAAGCCGTAGAGGACATGGTCGTCGGGGAAGGTGGCGGCGATGTGGTCGATGGTCACCTGGTAGCGCGACTTGGCGAGGTTGTTGGGGCGCGTGGCGAAGGCCACCATCGACTCGGGCGAGCGCATCAGCGGCGACTCGGGATGGTTGGCGGCGAAGTAGCGGGTCGCCGACCACAGCCGGTCGACCGGATGTCGCATGAGGAACACGATCCGGGCATCGGGGAGCAACCTCGCCATGTGCCGGAACCCCTCGATACCGATCACGCCGTAGGCCGGGGTGATCTCGCCGACCACGGCGTACTCGTGGCTGGCGCCGGCGAACAGCGAGAGGTACCACTCGTCGTCGGGGTCGACGACCAGCGCCTGGAGCGCCAGCCAGCGCAACCGGGCGAGCCTTCCCGGAGCGGCCAGATCCTCCCAAGCGGTCGAGTCCAGCGCCTTGCGCAGCGCCCCGTACTTGCCGCGGCGAAACCGGGTGCCGATGTCGGCGTGAAGTTGGTCGAAGTAGTGGATCTCCTTGTGGGGCGGGGTCCACACGTCGGGATGCTGGACGAGGCGCCGGTGGATCCAGCTCGTCCCCGCCTTCTCGGCGCCGACCCCCATGAGGAACCGGGCGTCTCCTGGGAGCCCGCTCACGGGTTCGCCCGGGAAGGCGCGGAGGGCGTCGCCGGCATCATCGCAGGAGGGGTGGCCACGGTGGGCGGGGACGGTACCAGCAGGTCCGTTCCATGGCGCCAGGTAGCCTTGGTCGAGTGGTCGTGCCCATCTCGTTCCTGTCTGATTTCGGGCGTGTCGACGAGTTCGTCGGCGTCGTCCACGGGGTCATCGCCCGCATCGCCCCCGACGTGCCGGTGATCGACCTCGGCCACGACTTCCCCAGGGGCGAGGTGCGACCCGCCGCCCTGGCCCTGTTGCGAGCCATCCAGTACCTGCCCGAAGGCGTGGTCCTCGCCGTCGTTGACCCTGCCGTGGGGACGGGGCGGAGGGCCATCGCCGCCCGCACCGAGTGGGGTCACTTCGTTGGCCCCGACAACGGGCTGCTGGCACCGGCGGTGGCGATGGTCGGCGGCGCCGACCGCATCGTGGCCATCGACAACCCGGAGCTGCGCATCCCCTCTGCGGGCGCCACCTTCGACGGACGCGACCTGTTCGCCCCGGCGGCGGCGGTGCTGGCCTCGGGCGAGGCCGGCATCGACGACCTGGGGCCACCCGTCGCCGACGGCTCCTTCGTCCCCCTCATGGTGCCGCTGGCCGAGCACCGCGACGGCGCGGTGGTCGGCGAGGTGCTGTGGGTCGACCACTACGGCAACGTCTCGACGAACGTCGGGCCCGACGATCTCGCCACCATCGGGCTCTCCCCGGGTGACGACGTGTCCGTGTTCTTCGGGGCCACCGAGCACCGGGCACCGTGGGCGGTCGCCTACGGAGACGTCGACCCCGGCGTGTTGCTGGTCCACGTCGACTCCTCGGGCCAGGTGGCGTTGGCGGTGGGCGGCGGCAGGGCCGATGAGCGGACCGGGCTGGGCGTCCACGTGGCGGTCACCTTCCGTCGCCCCTCCGGCGGCAACCGCCTCGTCGTGCGACCCAGCTCCACTTAGGGCGTGAAGCCCGACGTCTGCGCCTTGATGAGGAACGCGACCAGGATCACCAGCAGCAGGCCGATGGTGACGGCTGCAGTGGTGGGCCGCATCGTGCGACCATAGAGGCCATGGACCGCTTCCATCGCCGGCATGCCGTCCTCGTCACCAGCTCGGGGTGTGGGCTGTGCGAGCGGGCCGAGGCGCTCGTGTTGAAACTGGCACCCCGATTCGACATCTCCATCGACGTCGTCGATGTCCGGTCGGACCCGACCATGGCGGATGAGTACGGGCAGCGGGTCCCGGTGCTCCTCGCCGTCGGCGGCAAGGTGCTGACCGAGGGGGCCATGACCGGCCTGTCGGTGCAGGCGGCCTTCCTACGTGTCCGCTTGGGGGTCTGAGCGGCCGGAAATACCCGGCGAGCAGAGCTCGCCTCCTCGCACAGATGGGGCCCCTACCCCATCGTGCGCTGGAAATACCCGGCGAGCAGAGCTCGCCTCCTCGCACAGATGGGGCCCCTACCCCATCGTGCGCCGTAGCCTGCGGGCGCCGGCCGAACGGAGCCGGTCGGCTCGGGTGGCAACACAGCTCCTATCCTCACCGCCGATGAGAGCCGTGGTGCCCGGAGCGACCGTTTCCCGGCTCCCCGTCTACCTGCGCTCGCTGGGGGGCCTCTCCCCGGACCAACGGACCTGCTCGTCCGAGCAGCTCGCCGCCCTCGCCGGGGTGAACTCGGCCCAGGTGCGGAAGGACCTGTCGTACCTGGGGGTCAGCGGTACCCGGGGGATCGGGTACGAGGTGGCGGTGCTGGTCGACCACCTGCGGCGGGCGCTGGGGCTGACCAGGCACTACGCCGTGGTCATCGTCGGCGGCGGCAACCTGGGCAATGCCCTCGGCAACTACGGCGGCTTCGCCTCGTGGGGGTTCGAGGTGGTGGCGGTGCTCGACGCCGACCCGGCCAAGGTGGGCCAGGTGGTCGCCGGGATCAGCGTCGAGCCGATGGACGACCTGGCGCGGATCGTGGCCGAACGCGACGTCGCCATCGGCATCATCGCCACCCCGGCGTGGGCTGCGCAGGACGTGGCCACCCGCCTCACCGCCGCCGGGGTCCGGTCGATCCTCAATTTCGCCCCGGCGGTCATCGAGGTACCCGACGGCGTCGACGTGCGACGCGTCGACCTCTCCACCGAGCTGCAGATCCTGACGTACCACCTGAAAGGACGGGCAGCCCCGGTCGTCGAGTGAGGCCCGGGTCACTGCTCCCGTTCGTAGCGGTCGAGCGCCACCACGAACATGAGGAACAGGATGAGCGCGGCCAGGGTGAGGGCGATCGCCGGGATCCGGATCTGGAAGGCGTTGAGGCCCTCGAGAATGGCGGGGCGCAGCCCGCGGGGGGCGTAGATGACGAACAGCAGGCTCCCGATGGTCAACCATCCGAAGGTGGCCGCACCGGCGACCAGGAAGGCGAGCCGGGCTCCGAGGTTGGTGTACAGCAGCAGCAGGCCGGCGCCGACGAAGGCGAAGATCGCCACGATCGTGATGAGGATGCCCCGGGTAGCGATGGAGAAGGCGGTGACCTCGCCGGTCTCCGGGTCGACCTGCTTGAAGACGGCGTCATAGCCGTCGCCGAGGGCCCCCCGTACCGCCGGGATGAAGGCGAGGAGGGTGACGATGATCGCCGCCACCCCGATCTTCTCGAGGGTGGTGAGGCCACGCTCGTCACGGATGACGGCCCGAACCCGGTCGGTCACGGTACGGACCTCCATCACAGCGACCGCTCGAAGGCGACGATCAACTCGATGTCCTCCAGCGACAGGATCTCGCCGAACCCGGGCATGCGCCCCGTCCCCAGCCCGTTGATGCCGTAAGTGATGTGGTCGTCGGTGCCGGTCACCACGAATTCGATGTGGTCCTCGACAGAGGGGAACTGGATGACCGCCCGCCCCTCGCGCAGCGACGGGCCCCACGCCCCGCTGCCCGCCGGCTCGGTGAACGCCACCCCGGCGCTGAAGCCGGCGGTGTGGCAGCGGGCGCAGTATCCGTTGAACAGCGCCGCCCCCCGGGTGGCCTCCTCCTCGCTGAGCCCGGTGTCGGCCGCCACCTGACCGAAGTCGATCTCCCACGGCTTCTCGGCATCGGCCTCCTCGAGGAAGGCGAGGCCGGACTCGGCGGTCTCCAGGAAGACGTCGTTGCGCTCGGTGAGGACGCCCAGCGTCAAGTGGACGGTGTCGAGCTCGGTGAGGAACGCCGTGGTCCTGTCCAGGTCGGGGATGGGGGCCCCGGTGTCGTCGCTGTTGGTGAAGGCGTTGCCCGGGTCGAGCTCCAACCCGTAGAGCTCGGGCAGGTCGGGATCCTGGACCTGGGCGATGGTCGCCTCCCCGCCCTCCTCCGCCGGCTCCTCGACCTCACGCACCAGGACCGTCTCGTCCACCACCGCCCCGATCTCGACGAGCCGGGCCTCGACGTCGTCGGTGAGGCCGTCCCGGTCGCTGTCGGTCCCCGCCTCGCCACACGACGACTCCACCGCCTCCGCCGACGCCTTGGTGCAGGTGCCGTCACCGGCCATCAGCCCGCGGATCTCGCCGGGGAAGGGCTCGATGACGGCGAAGCGCTCCGGCCCGGTGACGATGTCCTCGATCACCGCCTCCTGCTCGAGGATCAGCAGGGCAACTGTGGCGTCGGCATTGGCCAGCCGGCTGAGCTCCTGGTCCACGATCTGGTCGACCTCGGCGGTGGCTTCCTCCTGGGTGATCTGGATGCTCTGCAGGTACGAGATCACCTGGTCGACCTCCTGCGTGGTCATGGCGCCACCGCCCTCGAGGCCGTTGGCGGGCATCGGGGTGCCCTGCCGCCCGTACACGATCACCTGCTCGACCTCGCTCTCCCCGAACCGGAAGAAGACGTCGTTGAGGGACGGCACCGCCCAGGTGGTGCTCAGCCCGCTTCGGTTCTCCACGAACGGGGCGGCGCCGCCGGTGCCGTCAGGCCCGTGGCAGTTGACGCACGAGAACTCGGTGAACCAGTGCTCGCCCTCTTCCACGTACTGCTCGGCCCGCTTCTCGGATGCGGCCTCCTGACGGCCCGACTCGTTGATGTAGTAGATCGGCATCGACAGGGCGAGCACGGCGGCGACGACCACGGCGGCATTGAGCACCCTGGTGACCCGCTTGTTCTCCAACTCGTCGTCGGAGAGGTATGGCTGCAGGTTCGAAGGCGTCTCCTCCACCGAGGCGCGGCGCCTCCGGCTGCTCAGCACCAGCCATCCCACCCAGGCGAGGAAGACGCCGACGATGGCGGTCAGCACCACCGATCCGATCCCCACGTTCGGGGGGGAGACGACCGTCTCCTCTTCGGTGACGGCGAGGACCGGCGTTGCCAGTGCGGTGGCGAGCGAGAGCAGGCTCACACGCAGGACGGTCCCTGCGGGTACCGGATGGTCTTGTTCGCCGCCCGCGAAGTCTCGATCACCTGGCCGGTCTGCACGATGAGGTTGCCCGAGTCGTCGGCCTCGACCGTGAACCGGTCCATGTTGCGCGGGGCCGGCCCGGCTTCGTACTCACCGTGGAAGTTGTAGCGGGACCCGTGGCAGGGGCATTCGAAGCCTTGCGAGGGGACACACGCCGGGACGCGGCATCCCAGGTGGACGCACCGCTGCCACAACGCCATCAGCCCCGGCTCACCGGCGGTGGCGCCGGCCACCACCGGCAACCCCTCGAACGACGATCCGGTGATGGCGTCCTCGGGCATGGTGACCAGCCAGGTCTGGGCGGAGGCCACGAACAAGGGGACGATCGAGCCGTCGGGCTGTTGGATCTCGCCGCGCAGGTCGTCGATGTTGCCGAGGTCGATCGGGGTCCCGAAGCCCTCGCCCAGCTTCGGCCACATGAAGGCCAGGCCGGCGATGGCGAACTGGGCGAGGAAGATCCCGAACACGCCCAGGAGCGCCCGGTTGAAGAAGCTGCGCCGGGTGACGCCCAGCTCGTTCTCGGACACCGTGGTGCGCTCCAGCAGCGGGTCGGGCGGCGGGACCTCGTCGACCACTTCCTCGTCGGCGTCAGGCGGGCTGAGCACGGCGACGGCTCCGGCCGCCTCGGCGGCGCGCTCCTTCTGTGCCCTCCGGTCGCGCTGCAGCGCCGCCCGGTCGAAGCGGCCGGTGACCGGGGACTCGTCCTTGGGCCGGCGACCGGCGATGGTGAACACCCCGATGCCCACCAACGCGGCGGCAGCGACGATGCCGCTGATGAAGAGTGTGGTGGCGTCCATCGGGCCTCTTTCAGAAGTCGAAGAACACGCCGTCCACCCAGGGGAACGTGAAGTTGAAGCCCGGTCCCCTGAAGAACGACCCGTAGATGGTGAGGATGGCTGCGGCGAAGAAGAAGAAGCTGAAGATCATGATGGCGAGCTTGCGGTCCGAAGGGCGCACCGAAGGGTTGCGGTCGATGTACGGGATGAATGCAAGCCCGGCGAGGCCGAAGCCGGGCAGGATGACGCCGGCGACCTGAGGATCGAAGTAGGACAGCAGCTCCTGGAGCCCGAGGAAGTACCAGGGCGCCTTGGACGGGTTGGGCTGCTCGTTGAAGTTGGCGAACTCCAGCAGTGGGGCGTCGACGTAGATCGAGAAGATGATCAGCCCGGCGGTGATGGCCATCAGGGCGACGAACTCGGCGGCGACCAGGTGGGGCCAGGTGCTCACCTTGTCGGTTGGTTCGGTCTTGACCTGCTGGATGGCGCCGGCCTTGACCACGGTGAGGAGCCGCTGGGTACGCACCCCTTCCGGGATGGCGGGAACCGCCACCGCCGGTGCGCCGCCGCCGGCTGCCGCCGCCGCTGGCCGCGGAGCCGCCTCCGAAGGGGCCTCGCCGGTGAACTGCGGCGGAGGCAGGCCGTCCCACCTGGCGCGGGCGAGCGCCGCCCGGCGTAGCAGCGGCGGGGGTACCCCGTATTGGGACGACTCGGCGTCCAGGTCGCGCACCGGCCCGGAGGGGGGGTCGGCAACCGCCACCGCGGTGGCCGGTGCCGACTCGACGGCTTCGGTGGCGGAAGCCGCCTCGGTGGCGGGTTCCGGAGCTGCCGCCGCGGGCTCGGCCGAGGCGGGAGCCTCCGCCCCGGCAGGCGCCTCGCCCTTGAGCTCGGCGAGCACCTCCTCGACGGTGCGGCCCTCGGCCTTGGCCCTCGCCTCCGCCGACCGCCTCAGGATGTGTTCGGGGATCTCTGCCATCTCGTTCTTTTCCCGATCCTAGAGGGGTCCCGAGATTCCGCCGTCCTTGCGGACCCGCCAGAAGTGCACCGCCATGAAGATCACGATCACGAAGGGGAGGAACAGCACGTGCAGCACGTACCAGCGCAGCAGCGTGTCCGGGGTGATCTGTACCCCGCCGACGAGCACGAAGGTCACCTGGTCGCCGAACACCGGGGTGTACGCCGCCATGTTCGACCCCACCGTCACCGCCCACAGTGCCAGCTGGTCCCAGGGGAGGAGGTAGCCGGTGAAGGAGAGCAGCAGGGTGAGGAGGAGGAGCACGACGCCGACCACCCAGTTGAACTCGCGGGGCGGCTTGTAGGCGCCGTGGTAGAAGACCCGGGCCATGTGCAGGAACACGGTGAGCACCATCAGGTGGGCGCCCCACCGGTGCATGTTCCTGACCAGCTGCCCGAAGGCGATGTCGGTGGACAGCGCCTGGATGTCCTGGAACGCCTGGGGCGAGGTCGGCCGGTAGTAGAACATCAGGAAGATGCCGGTGATGGTGAGCAGGATGAACAGGAAGAAGCTCAGCCCACCGAGGCACAACGTGTACGACAGCCTCACCCCGTGCCGCTTCACCTTCACCGGGTGCAGGTGGTACAGCACGTTGTTCATGATCACGTAGGAGCGGTTGCGGGGGCTGTCGGTGTAGCCGTGGCGGAACGGCGACCCGGGGCGGAAGATGCTCGCCCACGCCTGGCTCTGCCGGACCCGCTCGCCGACCTCGGAGACCCTGTCCTTGATCCCGACGCCGCCGTTGCCGTTCCCGTTGGCCACTACCAGCGCATCCCGTACGAGTAGCCGTTCTTGAAGTCCCGCTGACCCGTGTTGTAGTCCCACGGGGTGAGCCCGTACTCCTCGGCCTGGTCGGCCAGCGAGCCGGCGAACTTGCCGAGGGTGATCACCCCGGTGGGGCAGCGGTCGACGCAGAGGGCGCACCGGGTGCACTCGTCCTCGTCGACCAGGAAGAAGCCCTGGTTGGCGGTGTCCTCGGAGGGATGCTCCACGTTCGACGCCTCGGCGATGGCGTCGATGGACAGGTAGTGGATGCACTTCCAGGGGCAGATGTCGACGCAGCCCTCACAGAGGATGCACTCCGACTGGTCGATGTGGAGGAACTGCTTGGGCTTCACCGCCGCCGTCAGGTAGTCGCCGTCGACGACGGCGAGCTGGTAGTCGTCGCGGATCGGGGGGATCTCGAACCAGACGTCCTTGCCGGTCACGGCTCAGCGCTCCACTTTCAGCGGCCTGCCGTACTTGGACACCGGCTGGGGAGGCGGTTCGGTGGCCCGGCGCCGCTGCCGCTCCTGCCATTGGTACATGGTGACGGCAACGACAACGAGCACGACCACCGCATAGGTCCCGGATACGATGTCTTTGAGGGCGGCGTAGCTGACGTTGAGCTCCGAACCGCGCACCAGCCCCGGCGGGATCGTGATGAAGATCTTCTGTGGCGTCCACTCGAGAGTGGACTGGGTCAGCGTCAACCACTGGTTGGGGATGATCCCGAACAGGATCATCATCAGCGTGGTGAACACGAAGGCCCCGATCGAGGCGCGCGCCCAGGTCATCTCCCGACCGTAGACGAAGGCCAGGGTGATGCCGGCGAGGATCAAGAGGCCGCCGCTGAGGCAGATGACCTGGCCGATCAGCACGAACACCCAGCCGCGGGGGATCGACGGGTACAGCTCCTGGCCGATGGCATCCACCTCGGGGAGCCCCGTGAAGTGGGCGACGAGGGCTCCCACCACCGCGGTGACCGCACCGAGCCCGATGGCGATGAGGCCGTAGCGGCGGTACCGGGCGAGGACTCTGTCGCCGTTGGGGCTGCCGTTGCTCTCTGGCATCGCCGGGGCATTCTATCCACCGGTCGACCTGCGCTGGGATCCGGCCCCCGGCCAAGGACCTACCGTGCGCCGGCAGCCCGGAGCCGGTGGGCGCCGGGGCCACCCGGCTATTGTGCCGCCGGTCCGCCCCGGTTCGCCGGGACCAGCGAGCGTCGTCAGCAAGGACCCACCTGCCGGTGACCCACAACGTGCCACCCGACCAGGACCTGCCCACCGAAGTTCCCGACGACCTGCTCGCCGACCTGCCCGGGTACGCACCACCCGAGGTCACCGTTGGGGTAGCCCGGCCCTATCTGCTGGCGGCGCTCGGCTTCCTCGCCCTGTCGCTCGTCCTCGGGCTCATCGCCGCCGTCCAGCTCGTCTTCCCCGACCTGTTCTCCGGGCCGCTCGGGTACGGGCGGATCGCCCCCGCCGCCGTCGACGTGTTCCTCTACGGGTGGCTCACCATCGGGCTCGGCGGGATCCTGCTGTTCGCCATCGCCCGGCTGGGGCGGGTGGAGGTCGCCGGGGAGCGGTTCGCCGTGATCTCCCTGGGGTTGCTCACCCTGGGGGTGGTGCTGGGGACGGCGGCGCTGGTCGTCGGCATAGGGCGCCGGCCGACCCCTGCTCGAGTACCCACTCGCCGTCGACGGCGTCCTGCTCCTGGGGATGCTCGGTTTGGCGGTGACCGTGACCCGAACCTCGTCGCGTGCCACCGGCGACCTCGGCCCGGTCGGTTGGTACGCCGTCGCCGCCTCGTGGTGGCTGGTGCTGGTCTTCGTGGTCGGCAACCTGCCCGGTTTCGGTGGGGCCGCCGGCGCCATCCAGGCCGCCTTCTTCCGTGCCGGCTTCACCGGGCTGTGGCTGGCGGCCGCCGGGGTCGCCGTCGTGTACTTCCTCATCCCGAGGATCTCCGCCCGGCCACCGTTCGTAGCCACCCGCCTCAGCCTTCTCGGGTTCTGGTCGCTCGCCTTCGTGTGGCCGCTGACGGCACCGGCCGCCCTCACCTACGGGCCGGCTCCCGATTGGCTGGAGACCGTGGGTGTGGTCTTCTCGATCGCCCTGGCGGTGCCGGTGCTGGTGATCCTGACCGACCTCGCCCTGGCGGTGCGGCATCGCTGGCAGGTCGCCTCCGGCGACGTCACGCTCCGCTTCGTGCTGCTCGGCGCGGTGCTCTTCGCCCTGTTCCCGCTGGTGAACCTGATGCTGGCTCTCCACAGCTCGAGCGCGGTGATCGGGCTCACCGACTGGGTGACGGCCTCCGATGTGGTGCTCTGGTACGGCGCCTCGACGCTCTGGCTGGCCGCCGCCGTCCACCGGGTGCTGCCGGAGGTGTCCGGCCGGGCGGCGACGTTGTCGTCGGTCAGGCTGCACTACGCACTTACCGCCTCCGGGCTGGTGGTGTGGGTCTTCGCCCTGCTGACCGCCGGGGTGGTCGCCGGCTGGACCTGGGTCGCCAACGCCAACGCCCCCGAGATCCCCGCCGCCGGGGAGGGCTGGTTCAACACCGCCGAGGCGCTGCGCTGGCTGGGCCCGATGCAGCTGGTCGGCTTCGCCGTCTACGCGCTCGGCCAGCTCTGGTTCGTCGGCGCCACGCTGACCGGCCGGCCGGTGGAGCAGGCGGCGCCGCTGATTGTCGGGGCGCCCGAGCTGCCTCCCGATCCCGAGCTGCTGCTCGACCGTGACGTCCCGTCGGGCCGGGTGCGGGCCGGCGCCGTGCTGGCGTTCCTGTTCGCCGTCGCCTTCGTGGCGGCGGTCCCCGTGGTCGAGATGGAGCTCGCCGATCCGACGCTCGCCGCCGACACCGGCCGGCTGATCGTCGCCGGCAGCGTCGAGGAGCGTGGCCGCGACATCTACGTCCAGGAGGGCTGCGTGGCCTGCCATACCCAGGAGGTGCGCCCCATCGTCACCGATGTCGGCCTCGGGCCGGTCTCCCAGCCGGGCGACTACGCCTACGACCCGCTGCCGCTGCTGGGAACGGTGCGTATCGGCCCCGACCTGATGCGGGCCGGGCTGCGCGAACCCACGTCGGATGCAACCTGGGTGGCCGCCCACCTCGCCGATCCCCGGGCCGAGCGGCCCTACTCGGTGATGCCGTCGTACGATCACCTCTCCGACGACGACCTCGACGCCGTCGCCGCCTACGTCACGACCCTGCGATGAGGCGACCCATGACGATCCGGGACATGCGCTGATGGAGGAGCTGCTCAAGAAGGTCGCCGAGATCCGGGGATTGCCGGTCTCGATGATCGAGCGGTCCGCCGCCGCCCGGGCGAAGGCGGAGGGCACCACCGTCGAGGCAGTGCTGCGCGAATGGGCGGGCGAGGACGCCGTCCCGGCTGCGGCGGAGGCTTCGGAGACGTCGGATGCGGAGGCGGCCACGGCCGAGGGCGAAGAGGCCCCCGCCGCCGAGGAAACAACCGCCGAAACAGCCGCCGAGACCGCCGAGGAGCCCGGTCCCAAGGTCGAGGTCCTGACATCCGAGGCGACCGACGAGGATGCCGGTGCGGAAGCCGAGCCCCCGACGGCAGAGGAGCCCGCCGGCCCCCAGGGGGCCCCGGCGCTGCGGGGGTTCCCCCGCTGGCTGGCGGCGGCCTTCCTCGTGATCCCGGCCGTCGCCGTCTTCTACGCCCTGCTCGCCCCCGACGGGCCGGGATGCGGCGAGGCCGGCCAGCTCGATGTCGACCCGGCCACCGGGGAGGCGGTCAACTGCGACGGCGCCCCGTGGGGCGAGGACGAGGTCGACTTCTTCACCCTGGGCGAGGAGCTGTACGTCGCCCGATGTGCCTCATGCCACGGCGCCACCGGCGGCGGCGGCGTCGGCCCCGGCTTCGCGGGTGGCTCGGTGCTGGTGACGTTCCCCGCCGGGTCGTGCGCCGCCGAGGACGGCCACATCGCCTGGGTGGCGGTGGGCAGCGCCGGCTGGCCCGAGCCCACCTACGGGGCGCCGGCCAAGCCGGTCGGAGGCGTCGGGGTGATGCCCCCGTTCGGGGAGGCGCTCACCGAGGAGGAGCTCGCCGCCGTCGTGCTGTACGAGCGGGTCGCCTTCGGCGAGGAGGAGCTCGCCGAGGCCGAGACCGACTGCGGTCTCACCGAGGAGCCGGTCACCGCCGCCCCCTAGTACCGCCGATGGTCACCGCGGTCGGTCGATCGGGTGCCGGCGGCTGAGTCCGCCGGCCCGTGGCCGCACTCCTAACCTGACGGGGCGATGACCGCCCCAAACCGACCAGACGACGTGAACTCGCCGGACGTGCTCGTCGTCGGCGGCGGGCCTGCCGGGGCGGCGGCGGCGTACTGGATGGCCCGCGACGGGCTCGACGTGGTGGTCGCCGAGAAGAAGAGCTACCCCCGCGACAAGACCTGCGGGGATGGGTTGACCCCGCGAGCGGTCAAACAGCTCATCGACATGGGATTCGACTTCGACGTCCCCGAGCTGCACCGCATCACCGGGCTGCGGTCCTACGCAGGCGAGCTGACCATGGAGATCCCGTGGCCGGAGCACACGGTGTACCCGGATTGGGGTGCGGTGATCCGGCGTTCCGACCTCGACCTGCAAGTGGCGATGCTGGCCGAGAAGCAGGGGGCGGTGATCCGGCAACGCACCGAGGCGACCCCGGTCATCGAGGACGGGCGGCTCACCGGGGTCACCCTGACCGAGCAGGACGGTGGCGGCGGCGCCTCCACGGTGGCGGTCCATCCCAGGGTGGTGGTGATCGCCGACGGGTCGCTGGCCCGGTTCGGCAGGGCGCTGGGCACCGCCCGCCGCAAGGACTACCCGTACGGGTTGGCGGTGCGGGGCTACTGGTCGAGCCCCAACTCCACGGACCCGTTCCTGGAGAGCCAGCTCGACATCCGCGACTCGGAGGGCCGCTCCCTGCCCGGTTACGGGTGGGTGTTCCCGCTCGGCGACGGTGCGATCAACGTCGGGGTGGGGGTGATCTCGACGTTCCGGGGCTGGCGCGACGTGAACACGTCGCACGTCCTCGACGCCTACGTGGCCGACCTCCCCGACCACTGGGGGGAGACCGAGCAGCTCACCGACCCGGTCGGCGGCAAGTTGCCGATGGCGTTCTCGGTGGGGCCGAGGGCCGGGCGGAACTGGCTGGCCATTGGTGACGCCGCCGGGGCGGTGAACCCGTTCAACGGGGAGGGGATCGACTACGCCTACGAGACCGGGCGGACGGCTGCCCGGCACATCGCCGACGCCCTCGCCGCCGACGACCTGACCATCCTCCAGCGCTACCCGCGCCAGGTCGAGGACGAGTACGGCGCCTACCACCGGGTCGCCCGCGCCTTCGTCATCGCCATCGGCAACCCGACCCTGATGCGCCGGCTCACCCGGATCGGCATCCGCTCCCGCCCGCTCCTCGAGTGGACGCTCAAGGTGATGGCGAACCTGCTGGAACCGGAGGAGCGGGGGATCGAGGAACGGGTGTACCGGGTGATCGAGCGGGCGGTGGCCGTCGGCCCCGACCCCCTGATGAAGGGCTGACCGCCCACGAGCTGCGAGCTTTGAGCGATCGACGCACCAGATGGCGCCACTCGCTCAAAGTTGAGGGGTACGGCATCGGTATCGCCGCCGGGCAGCTGCCGTAGCATCGGGGAAATGGCCACCGACCGGCTCTACTTCACCGGCGACGACGAGGCCGACCGGCTGCTGGTGAGCGACCCGATGGCCCTGCTCATCGGTTTCGCCCTCGACCAGCAGGTCCCGGTGCAGTGGGCGTTCTCCGGGCCGAAGGTGCTGCGGGAGCGGGTGGGGACGCTCGACGCCTATCGGCTCGCCGCCATGGACCCGGATCTGCTCGAGGCGGCGGCCAAGGGCCCACCGGCGATCCACCGCTACCCGTCGGCGATGGCCAAGCGGGTCCAGGAGCTGGCTGCCCACATTGCCGACACCTACGGCGGGGAGGCGCAGCGGGTGTGGACCGGCGCCGCCGACGCCGGCGACTTGAAGCGGCGCATCGCCGCCATGCCCGGCTTCGGGGAGATGAAGGTGGCGTCCCTGCTGGCGGTCCTCGCCAAGCGGCTCGGGGTGAGCCCATCCGGGATGGAAGAGGCGCTGCCCACCCACCCGACCCTGGGAGACGTGGACTCGCCCGAGGCGCTCGCCGCCTACCAGGCGCACAAACGCGCCGCCAAGGCGGCGGCCCGAGATGCTGCCCGGTGAATCGGGGCGCACCCCAGCCCAGCAGTCGAACTTTGAGCACTTTTCATCGCTATCCGAGGTGAACCGCTCAAAGTTGCAACGGATGCACCATGATCTCGACACCTTTGGTGCCGGGAGCGGTAACTTGAGCAGGTGAGCACGCTGGGGACGGTGGAGCCACGCGACGTGGCCGTCGAGGGGCTCTGCGAGACCATTGCCAAGGCGGGCGCCGCCAGGGGGGACGCCGATGCCGACGTCATCGGCCAGTTCGCCCGCCGGTACCTCAACCGGGTCCCCCTCGACTACCTGACGCTGACCCCGACCGACCAGATCGTCGCCCAGGTGCTGTCGGTGTTCGACTTCAGCGACGCCCACGACGCCAACGCCCAGGACGTCCGCGCCTTCACGCCGACGATGGCGGAGCACGGCTACGAGCCGGGTGGCACCGTGGTCGAGGTCCTCTGCCCGGACATGGCCTTCCTCATCGACTCGGTGACCAACGAGATCCAGGCCAGAGGTCACACGATCGACCGCGTGTTCCACCCGGTGCTCGGCATCCAACGTGGCGCGGACGGCCGTATCGCCTCCATCCTCCCCACCCGCACCGCCCCCAACCGGGAGTCGTTGCAGCACTACGAGCTGAGCCGCAGGCTGACCGAAGAGGAGAGAGACCAGCTCACCAAACAGATCGGCATCGTGCTCCGCGACGTGCGCCGGGCGGTCATCGACTTCGAGCCCATGCAGGGTGCCGTCTTCCGGATGATCAAGGCCGCCAAGGAGAGCAGCGCCCGCTACGACCAGGCCGAGGTCACCGAGGCGGTGGCCTTCCTGGAGTGGCTGCTCGACGACAACTTCGTGTTCCTCGGCTACCGGGAGTACCGGATGGTGGACACGCCCGACGGCCGGGCGGTGATGGCGGTTCCCGACTCCGGCCTGGGCATCCTCACCGACGCCGGACAGTCCGCCTTCGCCGAGCCGGTCCTGCTCGACGACCTCAACCCGGAGCTGCGCGCCCGCTACGAGAGCGGCAACCTGGTGGTGATCACCAAGACCAACGGCGTCTCCCGGGTCCATCGCCGGGCCAAGCTGGACTACATCGGGGTACGACGAATCGGCCTCGACGGCCAGGTGAACGGCGAGAACCGGATGCTCGGGCTGTTCACCTCCAAGGCGTACATGGCGCCGGTCTCGCAGATCCCGATCCTCCGCTCCAAGCTCGCCCAGATCCTCGAGGCCGAGGACACCATGGAGGGGTCGCACTACTACAAGGAGCTGGTCCAGCTCTTCGAGAGCTTCCCCAAGGACGAGCTGTTCGCCACCCCGACCGAGGACATTCGTCGTTCCATGGTCGGGCTGGTCGAGCTCCAGGAGCGCGGAGCAGGTCCGGCTCTTCCTCCGCCGTGACCTCCTCCAGCGGTCGGTCTCGTTGCTGGTGGTGATGCCCCGGGACCGGTTCAACGCGGCCATGCGCCGCCGCCTCCAGGACCTCTTCCAGGAGCGCTTCGGCGGCTCCTCGGTCGACTACCGGCTCGCCCTGGGGGAGACCGACACCGCCCGGCTCCACTTCACCGTCTGGGTCGCCGACAGCCAGGTGCCCAATGTCGACTTCCGCAACCTGGAGGCGGATGTCCTCGATATCACCAAGACGTGGGACGAGCGGATCACCGAGCTGGCGGTGGAGCAGCTCGGCGCCGACCGGGGGGAGGCGCTCGCCGAGCGGTGGACGTCGCAGTTCCCCGATTACTACCGCAACTCGGTCGACCCCGAGCTGGTGGTGGGCGACCTGGTCAAGCTGCAGGAGCTCGCCGACCGGCGCGGCCGACCCGTCGTCGGCCTCCAGAACGAGCCCGGCGGGCCGCAGCCGCTGACCCGGCTGGCGGTGTACCGCGCCGACGGGAAGATGATGCTCTCGGAGGTGATGCCCACCCTCGAGGCGCTCGGGCTGCAGGTCGTCGAGGAGGTGCCGACGAGGCTGCTCACCGACAAGGACACCGTGATCCACGACTTCGGTGTCGTCGACCCCAACGGCAAGCAGGTCAACCTGGGCGCCTGCAGCGAGCGGGTGGTGGAGACGGTGACCGCCGTGCTCTACGGCGAGACCGAGTCGGACTCGATCCACCGGCTGATCCTCTCCACCGACCTCACGTACCACCAGCTACAGATCCTCATCGCCTACCGCACCTACTGGCGGCGGGTCAGGCTCACCTTCGCCGCCGAGTACGTCAACGACGCCCTGGTGGCGCACTCCACCATCGCCCGCGCCCTGGTCGACCTCTTCGAGCAGCGCTTCGACCCGGCGCGGGGCGGGACGGAGGGCGCCGCCGCCGAGGCGGAGATAACCGCCCGGATCCTGGCCCAGCTCGACGCGGTGTCGTCGCTCGACGAGGACCGGATCCTGCGGGCGATGCTGGGGCTGATCCAGGCCACGGTCCGTACCAACGCCTACCGCCCCGACCGCGGGTCGCTCGCCTTCAAGTTCCGCTCCGCCGACGTGCCGGGGATGCCGCTCCCGGCCCCGCTCTTCGAGATCTTCGTGTACCACCCCGATGTCGAGGGGATCCACCTGCGCGGCGGGCGGGTGGCGCGCGGCGGCATCCGCTGGTCGACCCGGCGCGAGGACTACCGCACCGAGGTCCTCGGGCTGATGAAGGCACAGATGACCAAGAACGCAGTCATCGTCCCCACGGGATCGAAAGGTGGGTTCGTGCTGCGCCGGCCCCCGAGCGACCCCGGGAAGCTGGGCGAGGCGGTGCTCGCCGCCTACCGGACCTTCATCGCCGGGCTCCTCGACCTCACCGACAACCTGGTGTCGGGTAGCGTCGAGCATCCGCCCGATGTCGTGATCCACGACGAGGACGACCCGTACCTGGTGGTCGCCGCCGACAAGGGAACCGCCAGCTTCTCGGACACCGCCAACGGCATCGCCGCCGCCTACCGGTTCTGGCTCGGCGACGCCTTCGCCTCGGGAGGATCGGCCGGGTACGACCACAAGGCGCTGGGGATCACCGCCAGGGGCGCCTGGGAGTCGGTGAAGTGGCACTTCCGCGAGATCGGGATCGACACCCAGGTCGAGGCGATCACCGTGGTGGGCATCGGCGACATGTCGGGTGACGTGTTCGGCAACGGGATGCTGCTCTCGCCGACGATCCGGCTGGTCGCCGCCTTCGACCACCGCGACATCTTCATCGACCCCGACCCCGACCCCGAGGTCTCGTTCGCCGAGCGACGACGCCTCTTCGAGCTGCCCCGTTCCTCCTGGCAGGACTACGACGCCGACCTCATCTCCCCCGGGGGCGGCGTCTACCCACGCAGCGTCAAGCGGATCGAGCTGTCCTCGCAGGCGATGGAGGTGCTCGGGGTGCACGACACGGCGCAGCTCACTCCCGACGAGGTCATTCGGGCGATCCTGGCGGCGCCGGTCGACCTTCTCTGGAACGGCGGGATCGGCACCTACGTCAAGGCCACCCGGGAGACCCACGAGCAGGTGGGCGACCGGGTCAACGACGCCGTCAGGCTCGACGCCGTCGAGCTGCGGTGCAAGGTGGTGGGAGAAGGCGGCAACCTCGGCTTCACCCAGCTGGGCCGCATCGAGTACGCCGAGGCGGGCGGGCGGATCAACACCGACTTCATCGACAACTCGGCCGGGGTCCACTGCTCTGACCGCGAGGTCAACCTCAAGATCCTCCTCGGACTGGCCGAAGAGCGGGGGGACCTCGACCGGGAGGCCCGCGACGAGCTGGTGGCGGCGGTGGTGGGTGACGTCGTCGCCCGGATCCTGTACGACAACTTCCTCCAGGCCCAGATCCTGGGGCAGGAGCAGGCCGGCTCGGGTGCCCGCACCGAGGCCTACGAGGACCTGATGGTCGAGCTGGAGGCCGATGGCCTGCTCAACCGGCGGATCGAGCTGCTGCCCACCACCGAGGACATGACGGAGCGGGCCAGGGCGGGGGCAGGGATGACCAGCCCTGAGCTGGCGGTCCTGCTGGCGTATGCCAAGCGCGATCTGCGCAGCTACGTGCTCGACTCCGACCTGCCCGACGACCCGGTCTTCGACCCGAAGCTGGCGCGGTACTTCCCCGACGTGGTGGTGGAGCGGTTCGGCGACCTCATCGAACGGCACCCGCTGCGCCGGGAGCTGGTCGCCACCATCCTCGCCAACGAGGTGCTCAACTCCCAGGGGATCACCTTCGTGTCACGGCTGATGGCCGATGCCGGAACCCGGCCCGAGCGGGTGGTGCGCGCCTATGAGATCGCCCGGGCGGTCACCGACGCCCCCGAGCGGTGGGCCGAGGTCGAGGCCCTGTTCGGCTCGCTCACCGCGGACGTCGAGCGAAGCCTCCTCTCCGGGATCGACGAGCTGGTCGAGGCGGTGACCCGCTGGTACCTGCGCACACCCGACCAGCGAGGCGCTGGAGCGGGTGATCGAGCCGACCCGGGCGGCTTTCCGCGAGCTGACCTCCACCATGCACACGCTCGCCCCGCCCGAGATCCGTCAGCAGAACGACGCCGCAGTCGAGGAATGGGTCGGGATGGGGGTGCCCGAGGACGTGGCCCGACACCAACGCTACGTCGACGAACTCTTCCACGCCCCCGACATCATCGACGTCGCCCACCGCACCGGGCACTCGCTGGCGAGCGTCGCCCGGATCTTCCTGGCCGTCGGCCCGATCTTCGAGATCGACTGGCTGGAGTCCCAGGTGGAGCGGATGCCGGCGGCGACCCGGTGGCAACGGGCGGCGGCGCAGGCGGTGGCCGGCGACCTGGTCGAGCTGCGCCGCGAGCTGGCCGAGCGGGTGATCGGTGAAGCCGGGGACGCCCCGCCCGAGGCGGCGCTCGAGGGATTCCTGGCCGGCCGCGGTCCCGCCCTCAGCGCCCTCAACCGCATCATGCGGGCGCTGTCGGTGGACGGCGTCGACGACATCTCCGGCCTGGTCGTCGCCATCCGCCAGATCCGAAGCCTGGCGGCATGATTTGCCCTCCCCTCTTTGAGGGGAGGGGCGGCAGCTTCACGGGCCGGAGGCCGGCACGGATGACGGGGAGGGGTATCGCCGATCGGGGACCGGTAGATCCGACCGACGCCGATCGTCCTTCCCAAGGCCTTCATTTCACCCCGACACGGTACGGCGCCGAAAGCTAGGGTGGGCGCGGCCGTTGGATTGGAAGGTTTCGGTCGGTTCCTGACAGGGGGTTCTTGGGCGTGCCAGTCGAGTCGTCAGGTCACAGCCGGGGCAATCCGCGGCTCTACGAGCTCATCGAGCACGCACCGAAGACCGGCACCAGCCCGACGGTATGGGCCTGGCCCGAGCTGATCGAGTACCTCAAGGTCGCCGGCCAGCCGGTCCAGGGCCCGTGGCCCCCGCACCAGGAGCCGAGGCCGGACCCCCACGCCGAGTCGCTGCCGGTGGCGGTGCCCGACCCCCACTCGTTCCCCCGACAGCACGCCGGCGACGGGGCCGGCGAGCCTCCCGCCTGAAGCACCGGACGAAAGAGGCTGCGATCTACCCTGCTCGATTCCGATACGAGGCACCCCGGTCGATCGACGAGGCGGCGTCGCTCCTGGCCGACGGCGGCGGAGAAGCGAAGGTCCTCGCCGGGGGCCAGAGCCTCGTCCCCATGCTGAAGCTCCGGTTTGCCACGCCGGAGATGCTGGTGGACATCAACGACCTCCCCGACCTCGACTACCACACCATCGATCCCGACGGCACCATCCGCATCGGGGCGCTCTGCCGGCAGGCCACGCTCGAGCGGTCCTCGCTGCTGGCCTCGAGTCAGCCGACGATGGCGGCGGCCGCCCCGCTCGTGGCCGATCCCATCGTGCGGGTTCGGGGAACCCTGGTCGGCTCGTTGTGCCACGCCGACCCGCAGGGCGACTGGGCCGCCGTTGTCACCGCCCTCGGCGGCTC
Source organism: uncultured Acidimicrobiia bacterium (assembly GCA_963834375.1). Classification (GTDB taxonomy): domain Bacteria; phylum Actinomycetota; class Acidimicrobiia; order Spongiisociales; family UBA5794; genus JACDBE01. Next base: position 557,182 of record CAWIBM010000001.1, read on the forward strand.
CGTGGTGGCCCAGGGCGTCTCCGGGCGGCGCACGATCGCCATGAGGGAGTTCGTCTCAGGTCCCTTCCAGAACGTGCTCGCCTACGACGAGATCGCCGTCGAGGCGGTCATCCCAGCTCCGCAGGGAGTGCCCGCCGGCGGGTACCTGAAGCTGGAGCGACGGGTCGGCGACTTCGCCACCGTAGGGGTGGCCGTCGCCGTCGATCGGGTCGGTGACGATGTCGCCAGGGCCGGCATCGGCCTGACCGGTGTCGGCCCTTCGACGATCTCCGCCGATGCCGCCGGCGAGGTGCTCGTCGGAGGGCCCCTCACGCCGGAGGTGATCGCCGAGGCCGCCGAGCTGGCCGCCGGGGCCGCCCAGCCGCACACCGACCACCGCGGCAGCGCGACCTACAAGCGGCACCTGGTGCGTATCTTCACCAGCCGGATCCTGACCCGACTGCTCGACTCGGAGGAGGTGGCCGCCTGAGATGACCAGCCTGTTCGAAGAGGTTCCGGCGGCAACGCCCGACGACATCCCGGTCCGCAGGATCACCGTCCGGGTCAACGGCGAATCGCGGTCGGCGGTGGTGGAGCCTCGCCTCATGCTGGCCCACCTGCTGCGATCGGGCTTCAAGCTGACCGGGACGCACACCGGGTGCGACACCACCAACTGCGGCGCCTGCACCGTCCTGTTCGACGGCCGGCCGGTCAAGAGCTGCACGATGCTCGCCGTCCAGGCCGACGGCCACGACGTGATGACGGTCGAGGGATTGGCCACCGCCAGCGAGCTGCACCCGATCCAGGAGGGGTTCAAGGAGGAGCATGGCCTGCAGTGCGGGTTCTGCACGCCCGGGATGATGTTGACGGCCAAGGCCCTCCTCGACGAGAACCCGGACCCGACCGAGGACGAGGTGCGATGGGCGCTGTCCGGCAACGTCTGTCGGTGCACCGGCTACCAGAACATCGTCAAGGCGGTGCTGTGGGCGGCCGACAGGGCCAGGGCATGATCGGGATGCGGGCATCGGAGGTGGCCAGGTGACCCAGGCGCTCGACGAGATCAAGATCGGCGGCATGGGTGCCAACCGCCGGCGGGTGGAGGACAACCGCTTCATCCGCGGCAAGGGCAACTACATCGACGACGTCGTGCTGCCCGGGATGCTGCACATGGAGATCCTCCGCAGCCCGCTCGCCCACGCCCGGATCAACTCGATCGACGCCGGCAAGGCGTGGGCGATGCCCGGTGTCCGCCTCGTGCTCACCGGCGAGATGATGGCGTCGCGCAACCTGGCGTGGATGCCCACCCTCTCCTACGACACCCAGGCGGTACTCGCCACGGACAAGGTGCGCTTCCAAGGGCAGGAGGTGGCCTGCGTCATCGCCGACGACCCCTACATCGCCAAGGACGCCTGCGAGTCGATCGTCGTCGACTACGAGCCGCTGCCGGTGATCGTCAATCCGATGCAGGGGCTGGCCGACGACGCTCCGCTGATCAGGGACGACAAGGAGAACCAGCCGAACAACGTCGTGTACGACTGGGAGGTGGGCGACCGGGAAGGCACCGACCGGGCCTTCGCCGAGGCCGACGTCATCTCGCAGCTCGACCTGCACTACCCGCGCTCGCACCCGGCGCCGCTGGAGTGCTGCGGCTCGATCGCCGACTTCAACCGGGCGACGTCGAAGCTGACCGTCTACATGACCACCCAGGCTCCGCACATCATCCGGGCTGCGGTGGCACTGGTCGCCGAGTTGCCCGAGCACATGATCCGCATCATCGCCCCGGACCTCGGCGGCGGGTTCGGCAACAAGGTGCCGGTCTACCCGGGCTATGTCGCCTCGATCCTGGCGTCGATCCTGCTGGAGCGCCCTGTGAAGTGGATCGAGGACCGCACTGGGAATCTGATCTCCACCGGGTTCGCCCGGGACATCTACCTCCACGGCGAGCTGGCGCTGCGCAACGACGGCCGGATCCTCGGGGTCCGGATGCAAACGCTGGCCGATCACGGGGCCTTCTTCTCCGACGCCCAGCCGTCGAAGTTCAAGATCGGCCTGATGCACTCGGCGTTCGCCTGCTACGACATCCCCTACGCCCACCTCGAGGCGCGGGGGGTGTATACCAACAAGGCGCCCGGCGGGGTCGCCTACCGCTGCTCGTTCCGGGTCACCGAGGCGATGTTCTTCCAGGAGCGGATGGTCCAGGCGGCTGCCGACGACCTGGGCATGGACCAGGCGGAGTTCCGACGAATCAACTTCGTCCGGGACGACGACTTCCCCCACCGCACCGCGTACGGGTTCCTCACCGACTCAGGGCAGTACGGCAAATGCCTGGACGTCGGTCTGGAGGCCGTCGGATACGCCGACTTCCTCAGACAGAAGGAGGAGGCCCGCCAGCGCGGCCGGCTGCTCGGCATCGGCATCTCGACGATGACCGAGCCACTCGGCGCCGGCAACAGCCGGGAGTACGACATCCTCGGGATCAAGATGTTCGACTCGGCCGAGCTCCGAGTCCACATGACCGGCAAGGCGCTCCTCCGCACCGGGGCCAAGAGCCAGGGCCAGGGACACGAGACGACCTGGGCCCAGATCGTCACCCACGAGCTCGGCCTGCCGGCGGAGGACATCGTCGTCGAGGAGGGCGACACCGACACCGCGCCGTTCGGCATGGGCACCTACGCCTCGCGCAGCACTCCGGTCGCCGGGGCGGCGGTGGCCATGGTGGCGCGCAAGGTCCGGGCGAAGGCGCGCAAGATCGCCGCCCACCTGCTCGAGATCTCCGAGGAAGACGTCGAGTGGGAGCTGGGCCGGTTCTACGTGCGCAGCCAGCCCGATCGCGGCGTGACCATCCAGGAGTGCGCGATGGCGGCGTACTCCAACATGCCCGACGGCATGGAGCCCGGTCTGGAGAACGTCGCCTACTACGACCCGCCGAACCTCACCTGGCCGTTCGCCTGCTACATCGCCACCGTCGAGGTCGACCCCGACACCGGCGTCTGGGACGTGCTGCGGGTGGTGGCGGTCGACGACTGCGGCGTGCGGATCAACCCGATGATCGTCGAGGGCCAGATCATGGGTGGCCTCACCGAGGCCTACGCCATGGCCAACATGCAGTTCATCACCTTCGACGCCGAAGGCAACTGCATCGGCGCCAATTTCACCGACTACTTGCTGCCGACCGCGTGGGAGACACCGGGCTTCGAGCTGCACGAGGTCGTCACCCCGTGCCCGCACCACCCGATCGGCGCCAAGGGCATCGGCGAGTGCGCCACTGTCGGTGGCCCGGCCGCCTTCGTCAACGCGGTGATGGACGCCCTCAAGGGCACCGGGGTGCGCAACATCGACATGCCACTGCTCCCCGACCGTGTCCACCAAGCCTTGAACACCGGGCAGGACTTCAGCGGTGCCCCCCCGGTCAGGTCGGACGAGTGAACGCACCACCGGTCGACGGCTGGGGCATGATCGAGCGGGCCAGCGAGCTCGCCCGTCAGGGCGTGGAGTTCGCCCTGGCCACCGTCGTCTGGCGCCGGGCGCCCTCGTCGGCGCAGCAGGGCGGCCGGGCCATCATCACCGCCGACGGCGAGATCCATGGATGGATCGGCGGTGCCTGTGCCGAGCCGGTCGTGATCCGCGAGGCGCGCCGGGCGATCGAGGATCGCCAGCCGCGGCTGATCCTGCTCGGGGCGCCGGACGAGTTCGGCGAGGCCCCCGAGGGGATGATGTTCGTCCAGATGGCCTGCCAGAGCGAGGGAGCCGCCCAGTTGTACATCGAGCCGGTGGTGCCCAGCCTCAACCTCGTGGTCGTCGGCCGTTCGCCCATGGCCGGCACCCTCGTCGACCTGGCCGTCGTCCTCGGCTGGCGCGCCACGCTGATCGACGCCGCCGACTTTTCGTCCACCGACCTCGCTCCCGGCTCGGTAGTGGTGGTGGCCACGCAGGGCCACGGCGACGAGGAGGCCATCGAGCACGCCGTCGCCGGCGACCCGGCGTTCGTCGGCATGGTTGCCTCCCGCAAGCGCGGCGAGGCGGTGCTCGGGTACCTGGCCGACCGCGGCGTCGCCCAGGAGCGGCTCGCCGCGGTGCGGGTGCCGGTCGGCGTCGACCTCGGGCACACCTCGCACCGCGAGATCGCCGTCGCCGTCCTCGCCGAGCTCGTCCAGCTGCGTGCCGGAGGGGTCCTGGAGCGTCGGGCGGCGACCCTCGAGGATCCGGCGGCCGCCGCGGAAACCGTTACCGGCACCGCCGTCGACGTGGTCTGCGGGATGACGGTGCCCGCCGACGAAACGAGCCGCCCGCTCGATCACGACGGCGTCACCTACTACTTCTGCTGCCCGGGATGCCGGGCCGCGTTCGAGAAGAGCCCGGCCGACTACACGTCGGAGGCCGCCTCATGCTGATCAAGAGCGACTTCGAGGTCCTTCAACCGGTCGACGAGGTCTGGGGCTTCTTCCAGGACATCCCCGGGGTCGCCGCCTGCCTACCTGGTGCCGAGATCGACCAGCAGGTCGGTCCCGACCAGTACTCGGGCACGGTCGCCGTCCGCATGGGCCCGGTGAAGATGCAGTTCGCCGGGCAGGCCCATGTGAAGGAACGCGACGAGGCGAACCGGACCATCGTCGTCGACGCCGCCGGTGCCGAGGAGCGGGGCCGCGGCCAGGCGGCGATGGGGGTGACGGCTCGGCTGGTGCCCACCGCAACCGGCACCAGGGTCGAAGTGGAGCAGGACCTGCAGCTCTCCGGCGCCGCCGCCCAGTACGGCCGGGGGATGATCGCCGACGTCACCGCCGTCTTGATGCGTGACTTCTCGGCGAACATGGAGGCGCGCCTCGACGCCCTCGGACGGGGCATCTCCGCCGACCAGATCGAGGCGTCGAAGCCGGCAAGTGGTCTGGCGATCGCGATCCAGGCCGCATTGATGGCGCTCAAACGGGTGGCCGCCCGGTTCTTCCTTCCGTACCAGCCCGACCGAAGCTGAGGAGAACGGCATGCTCTGGTGGATAGGAAACGCACTGCTGCTCCTGGTGGTGGTGCCCGTACTCGTCGCCCTGTTGAACCGGGTCCTGGCGGCTCTCGAACGCATTCGAGGGGCATCGGACGAGATCCTGGCGGGGGGCGTCGCCCTCATCGGCGAGCTCGACGAAGTGCCCGACCTGCTGGCGACCACCGACCGGACCATCAACGACGTCTCGGTAGGCGCCGTCCGCTACGCCGGCTCCGTCGCCAAGTTGCTGGGCTGAGGGAAGGGAGGTACCGATGCCCGCAGTCGCCATCGTCACCCTGGTGATCGCCACGCTCATCGTCGCCGCCGCCGCCCTCGGGCTGATCCGGGTCATCGGCCACCTCATGGCGACGTTGAAGACGCTCCGGGCGCTGACCGGAGGCGTCGAGGTCGTCGCCGAGAAGACCAGCGCGGTGCCCGCCACGGTGGCCTCGGTGAACGCCAACCTCCAGCCGGTCAGCGACTTCTGCGAATCGATCTGAGGGGGTCGCACCACATGTACCTGCTTGCCGCCGAGAGCGCCTCGACCACCAGCTGGGCCATCGGCTACACCGTCGCCATCGTCGTGGTGCTGGTGGTGGTGGCCTTGGTCGTCCCCATCCTGGTGCTGGCCCACCGCATCGGCACCGAGGCGAAGCTGATCAACGACAGCCTGGCCAAGTCGGTGACCAACACCGCCGCCCTCGCCGAGCTGAACACCACGATCACCTCGGCGGTCAACGTCATCGAAGGGCTGGGGCGCGGCCGCAAGCGCCTGGGAGGTTGAGCATGGTCATCGCCCTGACCGACACCCAGGAGACGCTCTGGCAGTTCGCCATCGCCGGCGGCTTCGTGGTCGTGCTGGCGGTGGCCGCACTGCTCACCATCCTGGTGCTCCTGGTGCGCGCCATCGACCTCCGCGTCGTGGAGATCAAGGCGACCCTCGCCCAGGCGGCGGACAACACCGCCGACGCCATGCTGCTCGGGCAGACCGCCGCCGGAGTCGACCTCGTGCTGGCTGAGGGCCTGGAGCACCACCTGTTCCTGGGCAGGGTCCTCGGGCAGGTCCGCTCGTGACCACCCTCATCGTCCTCACCGTGGTCGACATCGTCCTGCTGATCGCCGGCCTGGCGTTCTACCTGTGGATCGTCGGCTCCCAGCTGGCCCGCATCGCCGGCAACCTCGAGGAGTGCAACGACCTGGTGCAGACCATCAAGCGCAACGCCGAGCCGATCGAGGGGGACCTGGAGCACATCAACCGCACCGGCGGTGTCATCGCCGGCGCGCTCCCGCTGCTGTACGGGATGGCCGAGGGGATCGTGGCCGGGGCCACCTATGAGCCGGCGGCCGCCGCCGAGCGGGGACCGGCATTCCCGGCGTCGGGCAGGCGCCGCTCGCGGTTGCACGACGCCGTCGGTTACGAGCCCGACGGCCCTGTCCACAGCGCCGCCCACGCCTCGACCGACGTCCCCGGCTAGGAGGACTGCTCGCGGTTGCCTGCCGGGTCGCGCCCCGTGGTCAACGGGCCCGTCGTCGGCGCCTGGTAACCGCCGATCCACTCGTCTCTCCACGCCTGGTCGTACTGCTCGGGGTTGCAGCTCGGCCGGTATACGGCGACGAGCTCGCGGGTGATCTGCTCCCGATGGGAGCGGAGAGCCCCGGGCGGCTCGTAGGTACAGATGTAGAGGTTGAAGCGGTCTCCGCCCGCCCGCTCCCGCCAGCAGGGTGCGAAGGGGTGCTGCCACGGGAACCGCTCGGCGGAGAGGTCGTCGGAATGGCCCACGAAGAGCACGGCGTACTCGTCCGGCTCGGCGGCGGCGTCGGCGCGGTAGACGATGGCGTACACCGCCGCCTTCTCGGGCGCCGTCCACCCGGCGAGGACCCGGGGCCCCTCGAACGGGTAGCCCGCCAGGGATCCGAGCCGAATCATGCCGGGAAGCCCGGCTCGTCGCCGGCGCCGTAGTCGAGCTCCTCGTCGTCGGCGATGGTCTCGGCCCGGGTGATCGGCCACGGCGGCAGCCCGGCCCGGCCGGCGGCGGCGGCGAACTCCTCCATCGCCCGCTCCACCGCCTCGTCGCTGGTCGCCGCCTCGACCAGGAGCTGGGCGCCGTACCCGGTGGTGCCCATCCCGGAGGCGATGCCGCCGAGCGCGGCGACGGCGTCGGCCAGCTCGACCACCTCCTCGAGCTCGACGACCCGGTCGCCCTCGGCAACGAGGGACACGCTCCATCTCATCGCCCACCCCATCTCATCGCCCGGTCATCGCAGCTCGGGCAACCGTTGGGCGAAGTCCTCGAGGCTGGCCAGGTCGTGACCGGAGAGCAGGAGATCGACGTGAGGGGCTGCCACCATCATGCCCAGCGTGCTGGGAAGGAATCCCGGGTCGTTGCCCTTGTGCGGGTTCATCCAGACGATGCGATGGCTGAGTCGCGACAGCCGCTCCATGGCCCCGGCCAGCACCGAAGGGTCGCCGCGGTCGAGGCCGTCCGAGCAGATGACGACGATCGAGCCGCGGCTCATGCCCCGGCGCCCCCAGTTGCGGACGAACGTGTCGAGCGCGTCGCCGATGCGGGTGCCGCCCTCCCAGTCGAAGACCGCCCGGGCCGCCTCCTCGAGGGCGTCGTCGGGTCGACGGCGGTCGAGCGTCCGGGTGATCCGGGTCAGCCTGGTGCCGAAGCAGAACACCTCGACGCGCCCGCCCGCCCGCCGGGTCGAGTAGGCGAACTGGAGCAGGTTGCGTGAGTACTCCGCCATCGACCCCGAGACGTCGAGGATCAGGACCAGGGGCCGAGTCCGCAGCCGCCGCCGGCGCCAGAACAGCTCGGACGGCTCACCCTGGGAGCGCATCGTGCTGCGCACTGTCCGGCGTAGGTCCGGCCGGCCGGACCGAGCCGGATGAGTGCGGCGGGCGCGCCGTCGCGGCGGGACCAGCCTCATGCCCGCCATGATCCTCCGCAGGGCCGCCAGCTCCTCGGGGGTGCAGGCGGCGAACGCCTTGGTGCGCCAGATCTCGATGTCGGACGCCATCAGCCCGAGCCTGGCCTCCTCCTCGTCGCCGGGCGCCCCCGGCTCGGTGGCCGGGACTTCGATCATCGATCGGTTACCGATCGATGATCGTTGCACGGCCAGCCTCACCGGCTCGGGCAGGTCGTCGCCTTCGTCGAGGAAATAGCGGCGGAACACACGGTCGTAGACCGGGATGTGCTCGAGACGGGTCACCAGGGTGGCGCGGCCCGCCCAGTAGAGGTCGAGCAGATCGCCGGGGTCGAGCGTCGCCATCGCCGCGCAGTAGGTCAGCAGGTCGCCGGAGCCGACCGCCAACCCGGCCCGGCGCAGCTCCCCGCCGAACCGCACCAGCATCCCAACGAAAGGGCTCCCGGCGACGGTCCCGGCCTGTTCGACGGCATCGAGCCGCTCAGGCATCGAGGGCGATCTCGTCGAGATGGTCGTGCACGACGTCGAGGTCGTCGCGCTCCTTGACCACCGCGCCGAGGGTGTCCTCCACGGTGCGGGCGTCGAGCTGCGACTCGCCGAGCACGTTCAGGGTCGCCACCCAGTCCAGGGTCTCGGCGACCCCGGGCGGCTTGGCCAGGTCGAGCCGGCGCAGCCGGTTCACCGCGGCAACCACCTTGCGGGCCAGGGCCTCGGTGGCGTCGGGGGCACGGACCAGGACGATCTCGACCTCCCGCTCCGGGGTCGGGTAGCCGACCCAGTGGTGCAGACAGCGTCGCTTGAGGGCGTCGTGCAACTCCCGGGTCCGGTTGGAGGTCAGGATCACCAGGGGCGCCGTCTCCGCGGTGATGGTCCCGATCTCGGGGATGGTGATCTGGAAGTCGGAGAGCAGCTCGAGCAGGAACGCCTCGAACTCGTCGTCGGCCCGGTCGATCTCGTCGATCAGGAGGACGGCACGGTCGCCCGAGCGGACCGCATCGAGCAACGGTCGCTCGAGCAGGAACTTCGGGCCGAACAGCTTGTCGACCCGCTCCTCGTCATCGAGGTGTTGCTCGGAGAGCGCCCGGATGTAGAGCATCTGGCGGGCGTAGTCCCACTCGTAGAGGGCTTGGTTCGTGTCGATCCCCTCGTAGCACTGGAGGCGGATCAACCGCCGGTCGAACACGGTCGCCAGGACCTTGGCCAGCTCGGTCTTGCCGACGCCGACCTCGCCTTCGAGGAGGAGAGGCCGGCCCAGTGCCATCGCCACATAGACCGCGGTCGCCAGGCCACGGTCGGCGAGATAGCCCCCCTGACGCAGCCTGGCGGTGAGGTCGCCCACGTCGGCCGCGGTGGCCATCCGGTCGTTGCTCACGCCATGGCCGCCGGTCGGTGGGAGATGGCCGGGTCGGTCAGGCTATTCGCCCTGACCGAGGACCAGATCGCGGATCGACCCGCCCGACGTGCTCAGCTTGCCTTCGCGCGCCAGCCTCTCCCGCCATGCCGCCCCGAGGTCACTTCCCGGCTCGGCGAGCCCGTCGAAGGTGACGTCCTTCATGTTGCGGCAGGACTTCGTCGGGCTGCAGTCCTCGTCGAGATCGACGAGGTCGCCGTCCATGATCCACACCGACCGGAACACCTCCAGTGTTGCTTCGACCTGGCCGGACCCGGTGGTTTGATCAGTCATCGGGAGCGCCTTTCGTCACGCTCTGCTTGATGCCGCCATCCTAGGAGGGAGTGGCGGTTTGGGCGGCGTCGGCACCCGAGGCGATCGCCTCGGCGAGGATCGAGACGGCGATGGTGGCGGGGGTGTCCGCCCCGATGTCCAGGCCGGCCGGGGCGTGGACCCGGGTCAGGTCGGTGACGCCCCGGTAGGCGAGCCAGTCCCGCCGGTTGTCGTGGAGGCGCCGGGAACCGAGCGCCCCGATGTAGCCGACGTCGCTGCCGAGGGCGGCGATCAGGCCGGCTCCGGTCAGTTCGAGGTCATGCCCGGTCACCACCACCTTGTCGATCGTCGACAGGCCGGCGATCACACCACGTGCCATCTCCCCTTCCGTGATGACCCGGGTGTGCCATCCGACCAACGCCCCGGCCCGGTCGAGGGCGCCGGCGACCGGGCCGTCACCGACGATGACCAGCTGCGGGACCGCCCAGAACACCGAAACCACCCGGTCGTCGACCACTCGTCGACCCGCCGACCCGCCGGGAGAACAGCTCGGCGGCGGCATCGCCCGCCTCGGCGACGTCCCCGGCGGTGAACAGCTGGGCCTCCGCCACCAGGTCGCCCTCGAGGCGGCACACCAGGCAGAGCGGCTGCCGGGCGACGGCCAGGTCCCACAGCTCGGCGGGCAGCGCCTCGGCGGGCATGAGGAGGCACCGGGCCCGGCCCCCCACCGGCAGGCCGGCGATCAGGGCGTCGATCTCGGTGACCTCGATGTCGACCAGGCGACCCTGGCCGCCGCGCCCGGCCCGATCCGCCAGCGAGCCGTCGAGGGCGCCGCCGACCAGGGTCCCGGTGCGACCGCCACCCGGGGTGAAGGCAACGGCGGCGGACCAGTCGTCGACCGGGAGCCCGGAGGCCTCGGCCAACCAGGCGACGTCGGCGCGGGTCCCGGCCCTGAGGCAGGCGGCGACGGTCAAGGCGATCCCGTACACGACGGGATCCTACGCGACCGACCACGGCGAGCTCTCGGCCCGTCCCCCTCGAGTGGGTAGGGGAAATCGGTGAACTTGGCCGGGTACGGGCCGGTTCCTATTCTCCGCCGTCGAGAGGAGGCCCCCCGGTGACGCTGGCCGACTACCTGCCCATCGCCCTCATGGTCCTGCTGGGCCTCGGTTTCAGCATCGTGATGCTGCTGGCTTCGTGGAAGCTCGGTCCCCGCAAGCCGACGCCGGAGAAGCTGGCGCCATACGAATGCGGGATCGTCCCGATCCAGGACCCGGTCGAGCGGTTCCCGGTCAAGTTCTACATCGTCGCCATGCTCTTCGTCGTGTTCGACGTGGAGCTCATCTTCCTGTTCGCCTGGGCGGTCCGTTTCGAGAGCTTCGGCTGGGCAGGCATCGGGGCGATGGCGATCTTCGTCGCCCTCCTCGCCGAGACCCTCCTGTACGTCTGGAAGCGGGGTGCCCTCGACTGGAACGAGTCGCGGCGGCTCCGCTACCGCCGCGTCGTCGCCCCCGACAGGATGGAGGAGGCGGCGTAGATGGCAGGAACCGCCGAGGCGCCCGGCTTCCTGCTCTCGACGTTGCACAGAGGGGTCAACTGGGCGCGCACCAACTCGATGTTCCCGGCATCCTTCGGGCTCGCCTGCTGCGCCATCGAGATGATGGGGACCGGGGCCGCCCACAACGACCTCGCCCGATTCGGCATGGAGGTGTTCCGCGCCTCGCCGCGACAGGCGGACCTGATGGTGGTCTCCGGCCGGGTGAGCCAGAAGATGGCCCCGGTGCTGCGTCAGGTGTACGACCAGATGCCCGAGCCCAAGTGGGTGATCTCGATGGGTGCGTGCGCCTCGACCGGAGGCATGTTCAACAACTACGCCATCGTCCAGGGAGTCGACCAGATCGTCCCCGTCGACATCTACGTGCCCGGGTGCCCGCCCGGCCCGCAGTCGCTGATGCACGGGATCCTCACCCTGCACGAGAAGATCATGAAGGGCGAGATCGCCAGCCCGATCGGCCACGGCGCCACCGCATGAAGGCCAGGGGCGGGCGTGGGGCCGACGAGCCGTCAGGCGCACGGCCATGAGCACGAGACTCGGTATGTCGAGGCTCGGCGGTTGGGGCTGGGGCCCCCAACCGCACCGCGATGAGCCGTCAGGCGAAGAGCCATGAACACAGTGAATCCGGTGCGTGCCTTGCTCGCCGTCCATCCGGACGCGGTGCACTCCACCTTCACCCCGGTGCGACGGGCCGGCTCAGGACGTGGTCACGGTCTCGCCGGAGGGGTATCACGACCTCGTCGCCGGGCTGCGCCAGTCCGGGTTCGACGTCTTCGTCGACCTGTGCGGGGTCGACTACCTGCGGCGCGATCCCCGCTTCGAGGTGGTGCTCAACCTGCTCTCGTACACGCTGCGCCGTCGGGTGCGTGTCCGGGTGGGGATCTCGTACGACCGGTGCGCCATCGACAGCGTCACCGACCTGTTCCCGGGGGCCAACTTCTACGAACGCGAGACCTACGACCTGTTCGGGATCGCATTCGAGGGGCATCCCGACCTCACCAGGTTGCTGATGCCCGACGACTGGGTCGGCCACCCGCTGCGCAAGGACTACAGCGTCGGGTCGGTCCCGGTCCAGTTCAAAGGGGCGCACCAGGCCTCATGAGCGACACCCCCAACGTCGTCACCGGCGATCTCGAAGCGCCCACCATCGACCCTCCCGGCACCCCGGCCGAGCTCGACGTCGCGGCCGCCCGGCGGGAGCGGACGATGGACCTGTGGCTGGCCGGCACCGAGGAGCCGGGCTGGCTGGCCGCCGCCACCACCGAGGGCGCCCAGGAGCTGCTCCCCGACGTCGAGGACCCCGCCCTGGAGACCCAGCGGGGCACGCTGGTGAGCGACGACTTCGTGATGGACGACTCCGCCGAGCCGGCGGAGCGGCAGATCATGAACATGGGGCCGCAGCACCCTTCGACGCATGGCGTGCTCCGGCTCCAGCTCGAGGTCGAGGGCGAGACCATCCGACGGGTGAAGCCCATCATCGGCTACCTGCACACCGGCATGGAGAAGACCGGCGAGACCCTCACCTGGCTGCAGGGCCCCACCAACGTCACCCGCATGGACTACCTGTCGCCGTTCCACAACGAGCTGGCGTTCTCGCTGGCGGTCGAGCAGCTGCTCGGGGTCGACCATCCCCGACCGCGCCAAGGCGATCCGGGTCCTGATGACCGAGCTCAACCGGGTGGCCAGCCACCTGCTGTTCCTCGCCACGTTCGGCATGGACATCGGGGCGGTGTCGATGATGATCTACGGCTGGCGGGACCGGGAGACCTGCCTGGAGTTCTTCGAGAAGGTCACCGGGCTGCGGATGAACCACAACTACATCCGGCCCGGGTGGCGTCGCCGCCGACCTACCCGACGGCTGGGAGGACGACCTCGAGCATCTGCTGGGATCGGTGCCGGCGGGCCTCGCCGAGTACGAGGAGCTGCTCAACGAGAACCCGATCTTCATCGACCGTACCCAGGGGGTCGGGGTCATCACCCCGGAGCGAGTGCAAGGCGTACGGTGTTTCCGGCCCCAACGCCCGCGCCTCCGGGAATCGAGTGGGATCTGCGCAAGGTGTTCCCGTACTCGGGCATCGAGCAGCTACGAGTTCGACGTGCCGGTGGGCGTTCACGGCGACGTGTTCGACCGCTACATGGTGCGGGTCGAAGAGGTGAAGCAGTCGCTGGGGATCGTCCGCCAGGTCCTGGAGACGATGCCCGCCGGCGACTTCCGGACCGACGACCGCAAGGTGACGCCCCCGCCCCGCAAGCGCATCGACGAGTCGATGGAGGCGTTGATCCACCACTTCAAGATCTTCACCGAGGGGTTCAAGGTCCCAGCCGGCGAGGCCTACCAGGCGGTGGAGAGCCCGCGAGGCGAGCTCGGGGTCTACATCGTCTCGGACGGCGGCGCCAAGCCGTGGCGCCTCCACGTCCGCGGGACCGTCGTTCGCCCACGTGCAGGCGCTGCCGGCGATGATGACCGACTCCCTGGTGGCCGACGTCATCGCCACCCTCGCCTCGACCGACCCGGTGCTCGGAGACGTCGACCGATGAGCGGCGACCCCACGGTGGCCGTCGACAAGATCGTGCCCCGCTGGAGCGCTCCCAACCGGCAGCGGGCCAGCCGGCTGCTCGAGCAGTACCCGCGACGTCGCTCTGCGGTGATGCCGTTGCTGTACCTGGCGATGCTCGAGCACGGCCACCTGACCGACGATGCGCAGCGCCAGGTCGGCCGAGCTGTGCGGGATGTCGTCCGCCCAGGTGCAGGCGGTGGCCAGCTTCTACACCATGTACAAGCGTGCACGAGGTGGGCCGGTACCTCATCTCGGTGTGCACGTCGATCTCGTGCTTCCTGCTCGGTGCCGACGACGTGCTCGCCGCGGTCGAGGACGCCACCGGCGCCCGCGACGGCGAGACGGTCACCGGGACGGGCTGTTCTCGGTCGAGCACGTCGAGTGCCTCGGCGCCTGTGGGGGCGCGCCCGCCGTGCAGGTCAACTACGAGATGGTCGAAGGGGTCGGCCCCGACGAGGCCCGCCGGTTGTGCGACTGGCTGCGCCACCGAGTCGCCCGGCGGTGGTGCTCGGGGCGACGAGCATGCAGGCGACGGTTCGGTGGGCAGCGCTCGTTCGACTGGGGGCCCGGAGGAGCTCGAGGGCGCGGTGGCCCCGGTCCCGGCGTTCGGTCCCTACGGGTCGGCCGGCGGTGGGGCGTGACGGAGGCGACGCCGGCCCAGCCCCCCATGATCCTCACCGGCGAGGATGACCGAGCATCCGGCCGACTCGCACACACTCGTCCGCTACGAGGACGACCGGCGGGTACGAGCGCTCCGCCGCGGGTTGAAGATCGACCCGGCGAAGCATGATCGACATCGTCAAGGCGTCGAACATCAGGGGTCGTGGCGGGGCCGGGTTCCCCACCGGGGTCAAGTGGGGCTTCCTCGCCCCGGCCACCCCCCGTTACCTGGTCATCAACGGTGACGAGTCGGAGCCGGGGACCTTCAAGGACCGCCAGCTCCTCGAGCGCGACCCGCACCAGCTGGTCGAGGGGGTGATCCTGTCGGCGTACGCCCTGCTCGTGCAACCGCGCCTTCATCTACATCAGCGGCGAGTACCCCAAGCCGGCGCGGCGGGTCCAGCAGGCGGTGGACGACGCCTACGAGAAGGGCTACCTGGGCACGCGACATCCTGGGCTCGGGGTTCGACCTCGACGTCACCGTCCACCTCGGTGCCGGCGCCTACATCTGCGGTGAGGAGACGGCCATGCTCAACTCGATCGAAGGAGTGCGCGGCGAGCCGAGGATCAAGCCGCCCTTCCCTGCCGTCGAAGGGCTCTACGCCAAGCCGACCATCGTCAACAACGTCGAGACGCATGTCCAACGTCCCCTGGATGATCCTCAACGGCGGTGAGAAGTACGCCGAGATCGGCCCGGCCGGGTCGTCGGGCACCCGGCTGTTCTCGCTCTCGGGCCACGTCAACCGGCCCGGCAACTACGAGATCGTGATGGGGATGACATGGGGCGAGCTCTTCGACGACCTCGGCGGAGGCATCCGCGACGGCAGGGCGCTGAAGACGTGGATCCCCGGCGGGGCCTCGGCGCCGTGGTTCGTCCCCGAGCACCACCTCGACCTGCCGGTGACCATCGACGACACCGGCAAGGCGGGCTCGATGCTCGGCTCGGGGGCCGTGGTGGTGATGGACGAGACCACCAACGTCGTGGCCGCCGCCCACCGCGTGGTCCGCTTCTTCGCCCACGAGTCGTGCGGGCAGTGCACGCCTTGCCGCGAGGGCTGCGACTGGCTGGAGCGGATGCTGTGGCGCATCCTCAACGGCCACGGCCGGCCCTTCGACCTGGAGTTGCTGCTCGACGTCTGCGACAACATCAGCCCCGGGCTGCGCTGGCCCCCGGCGCAGACCACGATCTGCCCGCTGGGGCCGTCGGCGGTGTCGCCGATCAGGTCGATCCTCACCTGGTTCCGGCCCGAGGTTGAGGCGATGATCGTCACCGAGCGCCCCGCCGACGGCCGCACCTTCGTCGAGGGGGCGCTCGTTGGCTGAGCCGGTCCCCGACGAACCGGCCACCTCGACCGCCAAGGCCGCCGAGGTGCGGATCACCATCGACGGCGTGGCCACGCATCGTCCCGGCCGGGCAGCTGCTCATCGAGGCGGCCGAGGAGACCGGCACCTACATCCCCCGCTTCTGCTGGCACCCGCGCATGAAGCCGGTGGGGATGTGCCGGATGTGCCTGGTGGAGATCGAGGGGCCCAGGGGCATGATGCTCACCACCGCCTGCACCACCACGGTGACCGAAGGGATGGTGGTCGACACCGCCTCCGAGGTGGTCACCAAGGCCCAGGAGGGGGTGCTCGAGTTCCTGCTGATCAACCACCCGCTCGACTGCCCGGTGTGCGACCGCGGAGGGGAGTGCCCGCTCCAGGATCAGACGATGTCGCACGGGCCAGGGGAGAGCCGGTTCGTCGAGCCCAAACGGCACTTCGAGAAGCCGATCCCGATCAGCGACCTGGTGCTGCTCGACCGGGAGCGGTGCATCCTGTGCGCCCGCTGCACCCGCTTCTCCGACGAGATCTCGGGCGACCCGCTGATCGAGTTCAAGGAGCGGGGAAACCTGACCCAGGTGCTCACCTTCCCCGACGAGCCGTTCTCCTCGTACTTCTCGGGCAACACGGTGCAGATCTGCCCGGTGGGGGCGCTCACCGCCAAGCCGTACCGGTTCCGGGCCCGGCCGTGGGACCTGGAGGCGGTGGAGTCGGTGTCGCTGGTCGACGCGGTCCACTCGAAGGTGTCGATCCAGGCCAGCCAGAACCAGGTGGTGCGGATCAACGGCGTCGACAACGGGCCGACCAACCAGGGTTGGCTGTCCGACAAGGACCGGTTCGTCTTCGAGTACCTCTCGTCGCCCGGAGCGGCTCACCACCCCGATGATCCGGCGCGGCGGGCGAGCTCGAGGAGGCGACCTGGGGCGAGGCGATCGACGTGGTGGCGGAGCGGCTGGCGGCGATGCCCGGCGACGCCGTCGGCGCCGTCGGCGGGGCGCAGGCGACCAACGAGGAGGCCTACCTCTGGGGCAAGTTCCTCCGCACCGTCGTCGGAGACCCCGCACATCGACGCCCAGCCTGGCGACGGGATCGACCCGCGGTTGCTGGTCGGCCTCGACGACCGGGCGGTGATCGACGACCTGGAACGGGCCAGGACCATCCTGCTGTGGGCCGGCGATCTCAAAGAGGAGCTGCCGGTTCTGTACCTGCGGGTGCGCCGGGCCGCCACCGTGCTCGGCGCCACGCTCGTCGTGGTCCACCCCGCCGCACCGGGCTCCACGACGTCGCCGCCCACACCGTCTCCTACCGGCCGGGCGACGGGCCCGACGTCCTCCGCAAGCTCGTGCCGGCGGGCAGGGCGACCTGGCGAGCGCGCGAGCCGCCCTCGACGAGGGCCCGGTGGTGGCATCGTCGGGCGGACGTCGCCGGCCGAGGACCACGGCTGGCCGAGGCGGTGGCGGCGTTCGCCACCGGCCTCGGCGGCGGATCGGTCGAGGTGCGGATCTGCCGGTGGACGCGGCGGGCCAACGTCTACGGGGCGCTCGACATGGGGCTGTCCCCGGGCCTGCTCCCGGGTCGGGTCGCCGTGGATGGCGACGAGGCGGCGTCCCTCGAGGCGGCCTGGGGCCGGGCCGTGCCCGGCGCGCCCGGGCTCGGACGCCACCGGGATCCTCGAGGGGCTGGCGACCGGGGAGCTCGAGGTGCTGCTGCTCCACGGTGCGACCCGGTGCGGGAGCACCCCGACCCGGGGCTGGCCGGCGCGCCATCGACACCGCCCGGTTCGTGGTCGCCTTCGACCAGTTCCTCACCGACACCTCGGTGCTCGCCGACGTCGTCCTGCCGGTGGAGGGGTTCGCCGAGAGCGAAGGCACGGTGACCAACCTCGAGGGTCGGGTGCAGAAGGTCAACCGGTCTGCTCACCGGGCCGGGCCAGACCCGCTCGACGCTCGGCGTGCTCGACGACCTCTCCTCGGCGATGGGCGTCGAGCTGGGGCGACTTCGGCGGAGGCGGTGGCCAAGGAGATGGCCACGGTCGCCCCCGCCTACCGGGGGATCTCCTGGGACATCCTCGACTGGGGCGACGGCCGCCAGGGGATCGTGGTGCCCACCGGCGACGGTGAACAGCGCTTCCACCATGCCCCGGTCGACCACGGTCTGATCGCCGGCGGGGAGCGGTTCGCCCTCCATCTCGGTCGGGTGCTCTACGACGGCGGGGTTCGCACCCGGATGGCCCCACCGCTGGCGGCGTTGGTGCCCGGAGCCGTTCGTGGCGATGAGCCCGCGCGACGCCTCGTCCTGGCATGCGCGCCGGGGACCTGGTGCGGGTGACAGGGGACGGTCGGGGCGATCGAGGTGCCGGTCGTCCATCGACACCAGCCTCGCCGAGGGCGCCGTGTACATCCCCGCCAACCTCGACGGGACCACCGACCGTGGGCGCCCCGGGCTCGGTGCGGATCACGCCTGCTCCGGCGGGGAGCGCACCATGAGAAGGTCGGCGGCGTGGCGGAACTTTGAGCACTTTGCATCGAATACCGATGTCAATCGCTCAAAGTTGGTGGGCGGGTCGGCGGCGTGGCGGAACTTTGAGCACTCTGCATCGAATACCGATGTCAATCGCTCAAAGTTGGCGGGCTGGTTGGGAGCGTCGATCTCGTGACCGGCTGGGAGGCCTTCCTCGATGCCGCGATCCGGGTGGTGGTGGTCTTCGGCCTGCTGCTCACCGTCACGCTCCTGGTGGTCTGGTTCGAGCGCAAGATCGTCGCCGACATGCAGAACCGCTGGGGCCGATGCGGGCCGGGCCGCTACGGGGTCCTGCAGACCGTCGCCGACGGGGTCAAGCTGCTGTTCAAGGAGAACATCACCCCCCGCAAGGCGGAGGTGTGGCTGTACCTGGCCGCCCCCATCGCCGCCGTGATCCCGGCGCTGCTGATCTTCCTGGTCATCCCGATCGGCCGGCCGTTCACCCTCGGCGACCGCGAGATCCAGCTGGTCGGCCACCGACCTCAACGTCGGGGTCCTCTACTTCCTCGCCCTCAGCTCGATCGCGGTCTACGCCGTCGTGCTGGCCGGTTGGTCGTCGGGGTCCAAGTACCCGCTGCTCGGGGCGGTGCGGGCCTCGGCGCAGATGATCTCCTACGAGGCGGCGATCGGGCTGGCGCTGGTGCCGGTGATCCTCTTCACCGGGACGACGTCGCTGGTGGGCATCGTCGAAGCCCAGGCGGGGTCCATCTTCGGGTTCCTCGGGGTGTGGAACGTGGTGCTGATCCCGTCGTTCCTCATCTTCTTCATCGCCGGCGTTGCCGAGACCAACCGGGCGCCCTTCGACCTGGTGGAGGCCGAGTCCGAGATCATCGGGTTCCACGCCGAGTACAGCGGGTTCCGCTTCGCCCTCTTCTTCCTGGCCGAGTACATCAACATGTTCAACATGGCGGCGCTGACCGTGACCATCTTCTTCGGCGGGTGGCACGGGCCGGACTTCGGCACCCCGTCGTCGATCTCGTGGGTGTTCCCCCTGTTCTGGTTCTTCGCCAAGACGACGCTGTTCCTGTTCGTGTTCGTGTGGATCCGGGCATCGCTGCCGAGGATGCGGTACGACCAGCTGATGTCGTTCGGGTGGAAGCGGCTGATCCCCATCAGCCTCATGTGGGTGGTGCTGGCCACGGTGGCGGTGGCGGTGCGGAGGCTGGGGCTGCCGTGGGCGTGAGGCGCTGAATGGGCTGGTTCGCCGACCTCCTCGGGCCGTTGCGGGGATTCGCCGTGACCCTCCGCCAGATGTCCAGGCCGCGGGTGACCACGTCAGTACCCCCACGAGAAGAAGGTCAAGCCGCAGCGCTTCCACGGCCGGCACGTCCTCAACCGCTACCCGGACGGCATGGAGAAGTGCATCGGTTGCGAGCTGTGCGCCGGCGTGTGCCCCGCCCGGTGCATCTACGTCCGTGGCGCCGACAACCCGTCCGACGCCCCGGTCAGCCCCGGCGAGCGCTACGGCTACGTCTACGAGATCAACATGCTTCGGTGCATCTTCTGCGGCCTGTGCGTCGAGGCCTGTCCCACCGAGGCCATCACGATGACCCAGCTGTTCGAGATGTCGGTGGAGAACCGGGACGATGCGGTCTACACCCGGAGCGAGCTGCTGATGGAGCCCGACGGCACGGTGCCCCATCCCCAGCCGGCAGGGCCACTGATCGACCTCAACGAGCTCCGCCTCGCCGACGGTTGGATGCGGGCGACGGCACCGTCGGGGCGGGCCGCCTACGAGGGGATCCCGGCGTGGACCCCCACCGCCGGGGTCGGGCTGCGCCCGCCCGAGCGCGGGCAGCGGGCGGAGGGGGGGTCGAGCCGGTGTGAGCCGGAGACCCGGTACCGCCGCCCCGGGCGGGCGGGGACGGGCGCCATGAACGCCGAGACGGTGGTGTTCATCGTGTTCGCCGTGGCCGCCGTCGCCGGTGGCCTGGTGATGGTGCTGGCCCGCAACGCCGTCTACTCGGCGATCGGGCTGCTCACCGCCATGTTCTCCATGGCGGTGTTCTACGTGCTCAACGACGCCCACTTCATCGCCGCCGTCCAGGTGATCATCTACGCCGGGGCGGTGATGACCCTGTTCCTCTTCGTCATCATGCTGATCGGGGTCGACCGGGACGACGACACCGAGGAGCAGATCCCGCTGCAGCGACCGCTCGGGCTGGTGCTCGCCGCCGGTCTGCTCATCCTGCTGCTGGCCGCCGCCGGGACCACCTGGTTCACCGGCGTCGCCTCGGGCGGCGACACCAACGGCACGATCGAGGCCATCTCCGAGCAGCTGTTCGGAACATGGATGATCCCGTTCCAGGCCACGGTGCTGCTGTTGACGGTCGCCGCGGTGGGGACGATCGGGCTCGCCCACTTCACCCGGCGGCGGCGGGGCGACGAGCCGGTCGAGGGTGGGACATGAGCGTCACCCCGGCCTGGTACATGACGCTGGCCGCCGTCCTGTTCGTCATCGGGATGGTGGGCATCCTCGTCCGGCGCAACGCCCTGGTGATGTTCATGTCGATCGAGTTGATGCTCAACGCGGTCAACCTCACCTTCGTCGCCGCCGGGCGCCACCTCGGCGTGCTCGACGGCCAGATCTCCGTCCTCTTCGTCATGGTGGTCGCCGCCGCCGAGGTCACCGTCGGGCTGGCGATCATCGTCGCGGTGTTCCAGCGGAGAGCCACCGCCTCGGTCGACGCCCTGGCGGAGATGCAGGGCTGATGGCGCTCGCCCAGGCAGCCGTCGACTGGCTGTGGCTGGTCATCGCCCTTCCCCTGGCCGGGTACGCCCTGCTCCAGGTCTTCGGCAAGCGGATCGGCGAGCCGCGGGCCGGGTGGCTCGCCACCGGGCTCGTCGGCGCCGCCTTCGTCGTCGCCGCCGTCGCCTCCATCGACGTACTCACCGGCGAGGCGCCCCACCACACGGTGCGCCTCTTCACCTGGATCCCGGCGCTCGGTCTCGACGCCACGCTGTCTGTGGGACCCGCTGTCGACGATGATGACGCTGGTCGTCACCGGGGTGGGGTTCCTCATCCACCTCTACTCGGTGGGCTACATGCACGGCGACCCCCGGTTCGGGCGGTTCTTCACCTACCTCAACCTGTTCATCGCCTCGATGCTGATCCTGGTGCTGGGGGACAACTTCGGGGTGCTGTTCGTCGGGTGGGAGCTGGTCGGGCTCAGCTCGTACCTGCTGATCTCGTTCTGGTTCGAGAAGCCGGTGGCGGCCGCCGCCGGCAAGAAGGCGTTCGTGGTCAACCGGATCGGCGACCTCGGGTTCCTCGTCGCGCTGATGCTGATCTTCGCCGCCTTCGGCACGCTCGACTTCGCCGCGGTCTTCGAGGAGCGCGCCCGAGGTGCTCACCACCGGGATGCCGCGACCGCCATCACCTTGCTGCTCCTGGTGGGGGCGGCGGGCAAGTCCGCCCAGATCCCGCTGTACGTGTGGCTCCCCGACGCCATGGAGGGCCCCACACCGGTGTCGGCCCTCATCCACGCCGCCACCATGGTCACCGCCGGGGTGTACCTGGTGGCCCGCACCGGGGCGTTGTTCGACTGGCCCCGGTGTCGGCGGCGGTGGTCGCCGTCGTCGGCGCCGCCACCGCCCTGCTCGCCGCCACCATCGCCGTCACCCAGCGCGACATCAAGCGGGTGCTGGCCTACTCGACGATCAGCCAGCTGGGCTACATGTTCATGGCGGTGGGGGCCGCCGGCTACGTCGCCGGGATGTTCCACCTGCTCACCCACGCCTTCTTCAAGGCACTGCTCTTCCTCGGCGCCGGGTCGGTGATCCACGCCATGGCCGGGGAGCAGGACATGCGCAAGATGGGCGGCTCCGCAAGGCGATGCCGGTCACCTTCGTCACCATGGTGGTCGGCCTGGCTGGCCATCGCCGGCATCCCCATCTTCTCGGGGTTCTGGTCCAAGGACGAGATCCTCGCCGTCCTCTACCAGCGGGGAGGATGGTGGATCGCCCTGTGGGCACTGGGCCTGCTCACCGCCGCCATCACCGGCTTCTACATGAGCCGGATGATCTACCTCACCTTCTTCGGCGAGCCCCGCTGGGGCGAGGGCGTGCGCGCCCCACGAGTCGCCGGCGACGATGACGCTGCCGCTGCTCGGCCTCGCCGTGCTGTCGGCGGTCGGCGGGGTTGATCAACACGCCGTTCGCCCCGGTGCTGGAGCACTTCCTGGAGCCGTCGTTCGAGCTGGTGACCCAGGCGCGAGCTACCCGAGTGTGCGTGCCCTGTGGATCCTGGCGGCGGTGTCGGTCGCGGCGGCGGTGGCCGGCATCCTGTACGCCCGACGTCGCTACCTGGCGGGCGGAGGCGCCACCGGAGGAGGCCGGTCCCCGGTGGCAGCTGGTCGAGCAGGGCTTCCGGGTCGACGACCTCTACGGCGCCGCTCTGGTCGTCCCGGGGCGGAAGGCTGCCGAGGCGCTCGCCTTCTACGTCGACGCCGAGGTGGTCGACGGTGCCGTCAACGGGGTCGGTCGGGTGGTGCAGGGCGTGTCCAGCCTGATCCGGCCACTGCAGACCGGGTTCGCCCGCAGCTACGCACTCGGGATCCTGCTCGGGACCGTCGGGTTGGTGGTCTGGCTGCTCGCCCGGGGGGTGGCGTGGTGAGCGCCCGATGAACCCCCCGGTGCTCACCCTGCTGGTGGCGATCCCGCGTGTTGGGGGCGGTGGTGCTGATGCTGCTCCCCAAGCGGCGGCACCGAGCTGCTGATGCCGGTCGGCGTCCTGGTGACGATGGTGCCGGTGGCGATCGCCGGGTGGATGCTGGTGGCGTTCGAGACGGGGGAGCGCGGGCTTCCAGCTCACCGAGCGGCGCCCTGTGGTACCAGCCGTGGGACATCGCCTGGAACGTGGGCGTCGACGGGATCTCGCTGCTGCTGGTGGCGCTCACCGCGCTGCTGTTCCCGCTCGTCGCTGCTGGCGTCGCGGTCGATCGACACGAACCTGCGCATGTACCTGGTGGCGATGCTGGTGCTCGAGACCGGGCTGCTCGGCGTGTTCGTCTCGCTCGACCTGGTGCTCTTCTTCGTGTTCTTCGAGATGACGCTGGTGCCGATGTACCTGCTGATCGGGATGTGGGGGAGCGGCAACCGGGTGTACGCCGCCGTCAAGTTCTTCCTCTACACGTCGCTCGGCTCGGCGTTCATGCTGGCGGCGATCATCGCCATCGGGGTGATCTCGGGCGACCAGGGCGGGACCACGTTCGACTTCGTGCGGCTGCTCGACCTCGAGCTCACCTCCACCCAGCAGCTGTGGCTGTTCCTCGGCTTCGGGATCGCCTTCGCCGTCAAGGTGCCGCTGTTGCCCTTCCACACCTGGCTGCCCGACGCCCACACCGAGGCGCCGACCGCCGGGTCGGTGCTGCTGGCCGGGCGTGTTGCTGAAGCTGGGCACGTACGGCTTCGTCCGGTTCAACCTCACCCTGTTCCCGGAGGCGACCGTCGACCTCGCCCCGTTGCTGGCCGGGCTGGCGGTGGTGGGGATCATCTACGGCGCCGCCGTCGCCATCGTCCAGCCCGACCTGAAGCGGCTGGTGGCGTACTCGTCGGTGAGCCACCTCGGCTTCATCGTGCTCGGCACCTTCGCCCTGACGCACGCAGGGCCTCCAGGGCGGGGTGATCCAGATGGTCAACCACGGGCTCACCACCGGGGCGCTGTTCCTGCTGGTGGGGATGCTGTACGACCGCACCCACACCCGCCAGATCAGCGACTACGGCGGGGTGGCGACGGTGATGCCGATCTTCGCCGGGTTCTTCCTGTTCACCGCGTTCGCCTCGGCGGGCTGCCCGGGCTCAACGGGTTCATCGGCGAGTTCCATGTGCTGCTGGGCAGCTACCTCAGCTTCCCGGTGGCGGCGATCGTGGCCACCGGCGGGGTTCTGCTCGCCGCCGTGTACCTGCTGTGGGCATACGAGCGGGTGTTCACCGGGCCGCTGGACGAGCCGCGTAACGAGAAGCTGCTCGACCTCGACTTCCGGGAGCGGGCGATCATGGTCCCGCTGGTCGCCCTTATCGTCTTCCTCGGCGTCTACCCGAAGCCAGCGATGGACCGGATCGAACCGGCGGTTGAGGCGATCCTCGACCGGATCGTCGCCGCCACCGACTACGAGGTGCCCGACTACGGCCGGATGGCCGAGGTCGACCTGGCCGAGGGTGAGGGCTGATGGACCAGATCGCCTTCCTGCCCATCGCCCCCGAGGTCGTGCTGCTGGTGGCGGCGCTCCCGTGCTGCTCACCGAGGTGGGCCTGGGGCTCGGCCGCCGCATCTGGGGGGTCGTCGTCGCCGCCGCCCTGTCCTCAGCTTCGGCTTCTCGGTGCTGCAGTGGCTGCGGGTGGACGAGCTCGGGCCGCAGCTCAACTTCACCGCCCGCGGCGTCCCCACCGTCACCAGCCCGATGGTCGTGATGGACCACTTCTCGGCGATGGCCGGTTTCGCCCTCTTCGTCGTCGCCGGCCTGGCGCTGATCGCCGCCTGGAAGCTGGTGGCGGTGCTGGGCACCCGCGGCGCCGAGTTCGTGGCGCTGGTGCTCCTCGCCGTGGCCGGGCTCCACCTGATGGCGATCTCGTCGAACCTGATCCTGATGTTCATCGGGCTGGAGACGGCATCGATCAGCCTGTACGTCGTCGCCGGGTTCACCAGGGAGCAGGTGCGTCCGAAGAGGCGGCGATGAAGTACTTCCTGCTCGGGTCGACGGCCTCGGCGATCTTCCTCTACGGGATCGCCCTCACCTTCGCCTCCACCGGGTCGACCACCATCTACGGGGTCGGGGATCCCCCGTTCCTCGAGACGACCATCCTGCTCGAGCCCGCGGTCGCCCTGGTCGCCGTCGGCTTGCTGGTGGTCGGGCTCGGGTTCAAGGTGTCGGCGGCCCCGTTCCACCAGTGGGCGCCTGATGTCTACCAGGGGGCGCCGGCGGCGGCGGTGCCGATGATGTCGGCAGGGGTGAAGATCGCCGGGTTCGCCGCCCTGGCGCGCATCCTCACCTCCGGGTTTCCCGGCGTTGATCGACGACTGGGCCCCGGCGCTGGCACTGCTGGCGGCGGTCTCGGTGGTGGTGGGGACGCTGGCGGCGATCGCCCAGCGCGACCTAAAGCGAATGCTGGCCTTCTCCGGCGTCGCCCATGCCGGGTTCATCATGTCCGCCCTGGTGGCGGGCGACGGCGGTATCCCGGCGATGTGGTTCTACCTGGCCACCTATGCCGTCAGCCTGGTCGGGGCGTTCACGGTCGCATCCGTCATTCCGGACCGAAGGCGGAGCGGTCGCCGTTCGAGGCGTACCAGGGGTGGCCGGCCGCGTCACCGTTGCTCGCCGCCCTGATGGCCCTGTTCATGC
This sequence comes from uncultured Acidimicrobiia bacterium, assembly GCA_963834375.1. Classification (GTDB taxonomy): domain Bacteria; phylum Actinomycetota; class Acidimicrobiia; order Spongiisociales; family UBA5794; genus JACDBE01. The sequence goes on from CAWIBM010000001.1 coordinate 582,686, forward strand.
TGGGCCTCGCGGGGTTCCCGCTGACCGCAGGGTTCGTCGGCAAGCTCACGGTGTTCTCCGCGGCTGCTCCGGCCGATTACCTCTGGCTGGCCATCCTCGCCCTGGTGGTGGCGGTG
>CAWIBM010000002.1:0-1131808 GCA_963834375.1 uncultured Acidimicrobiia bacterium
CGCATGGAGTCGCACGGCGAACCCGGGCGGATCCAGGTGTCGGAGCCGACCTACCGGCTGATCGCCGACGCCTTCACGTGCATCCCGAGGGGGAAGATCGAGGTGAAGGGAAAGGGCGTCGTCGACACCTGGTTCGTCGACGCGGCGATCCCCGACCGATGACCGGGCGGGGGGAAGGCGGGTCACACCGAGTCGGAGACGGTGGTGGACCCGGCCCGACCTCCTCCGCTGCGAGCGACGCCCGCCCGAAGAGGTAGGCGACGAGAGCGGCGACCAGGCCGACCGCCGCCAGCCACCACAGGGCGGCGCTGAACGGGTCGAAGAGGGCGTCGACGACGGTCCGCGCCGTTTTCCTGGGCTGGGGGGTCCGGTTCGTTCTCGGCGACCCGGTCGACACCGATCGAGAGCGCGAAACGGGTCGCAACCGCCAGCACGGCGACGCTCAGCCCGATCCACGCGATGGTCCGGCGACGGTTGGCGGCGAGCACGATGGCGCCGGCCCCGGTGAGCAAGGCCGCCACGATGAGTGCCGGGCCCAGTCGCTGGACGAACCGGTAGAACCGCTGCGCCATGTCGAGCTCCTCGGAGCTCATCACCGTCACCAGCCCGTAGTCGGTCGGGAGGGTCACCCCGAAGACTGTCGCCAGCTGGTCGATTGCTTGGCGGCGGTCCTCGTTCGACACCGCTTCGGGCAGCTCGACGTTCGCCCCGATCAGCTCGCCGATCCCGGTGACGACCCGGCGGATCACGATGGTGACGACGCCGAGCAGGTCCAGGGTGGCCCCACCCTCGTCGATTCCGAGGTTCCCCAGGCTGGCCTCGTCCTCCTCGAGCAGGGCGATGGCCCTGGTGTGGCCGAGTCGCAACCCCTCGTTCCACAGCGTGGCGAATTCGTCGCTGTCGATGGCGGTGTCGACGGCATGCTCCACGAACCCTTGAGTGGCGGCCACGATCGGCGGGGCGAGCAGCACGAGCCTGGGGCCGATCTCGGCGAGCCGGGCAGGGATCCGCTCCTCGAGCGCCAGGGCGTCGAGCGTCTGCTCGGTGAGGCGGTCCGATAGCGTCCCCCGCACGGCCGGGTCCTCGACGAGCGGTCGCACCAGCTCGACGAACTGCTCGGTGTCCAGCACGTTGTTGTCGACGGTGGTCACCAGGGTCGCCGCCAGCAGGCTGAGCACCGCCGATCCGGCGAGGGCGACGACCGCCACCGTGAGGGTGACGCCGCGCGATCGACGGCGCGGTCCGGGTCGGTGGCTCCGCCGGTGCGTCCGTCATGGCGCCCTCCCTGGTGAGCGGGCGGAAGCGTATCGGGATCCGACCGTGGTCGCCCGTCCGCCGAGCCGGCCGTCTCGACCCGAACGGCACGGAGCATCGTCCGGCGGCCTAGCTTGGCGCCGAACCAACCAGGAGCGAAGTGGACGACGTCGAGATCGCCGGGCCCGACCGATGGGCGGAACGTTCGGTGACTGCCGCAGCCGGACTGTGCCGCAGGGCTGCGAGCGACGTTCGCCCGGCTCCACCGGGAGGGAACCCTGGTGATGCCCAACGCCTGGGACATCGGCTCGGCCCGGATACTGCAGCCCTCGGATTCGAGGCGATCGCCACCACCAGCTCCGGGTTCGCCGCCACGTTGGGCCGGCTGGACCAGCATGTGTCCCTCGACGAGGTGGTGTCCCACGTCGATGCTCTCGCCTCCGCCGTCGACATCCCGCTCAGCGTCGATGCCGAACACGGCTACGGCGACACGCCGGAGGAGGTGGCCACAACCGTCGGGCGCCTCGCCGAGGCCGGCGCCGCCGGAATGTCGATCGAGGACTACCACCCCGCCCGGGTGATCCCCTCGACGACGCCGTCGAGAGGGTTGCGGCTGCGGTGGCCGCCGCCGGTCGCCACGGGATCGTGATCACGGCCCGCGCCGAGAACTACTTCCACGGACGGCACGATCTCGCCGACACCATCGAGAGGCTGCTCGCCTACCGGGAGGCCGGGGCAGACGTGCTGTATGCGCCCTGGCTGGTCGACGCCTCGGAGATCGCCAGGTTGGTCGCCGAGGTGGAGTCGCCGGTCAACGTCCTCCTCGTCCGCAACGGGCCGGCGGTGCCCGATTTGGCCGAAATGGGGGTGCGGCGGGTTTCCACCGGCGGGTGGCTCACCTTCGCCGCCTACGGTGCCCTAGCCCGGGCCGCCGACGAGTTGCTCGCCACCGGTACGTCCACATACGTGGACGGCGTCCTGTCGCGGCCGGAGCGACGCCGTCCGGAGCCTTAACGGCGACGTGAGCAGCCGAGGCGGCTCACCCCCGACGCGGTGGCCGGCCCTCGCGGGCGGTCATCGCCGAGATCCCGGGCGACCGTGTTCGCCACCCCGGCGGCGGAGCCCCGGGACGACGAGGGAGCGAGGAGGAAACCCATGACCACGACATCGCCCGATCGGGCCGCCCTCGACCGGCTCGGCTCCGACCTCGACGGCCGGATGATCCGCCCCGGTGACACGGTTACGACGACGCCCGCCGCGTGTTCCTGTCCAACTTCGACCGACGACCTGCCGCGGTCGTCCAGGTCGCAGGCGATGCCGACGTCACCCGGGTGGTCCGGTTCGCCGCCGACACCGGGACGGAGCTCGCCGTACGCAGCGGCGGGCACAGCTACGCAGGGTTCGGCGACGTCGACGACGGCATCGTGCTCGACCTGCGCGCCATGACCGGGCTCGACATCGACGTCGAGGGACGCACCGCCTGGGCTCAGACCGGGCTCGATGCCGGGACCTACTCGACGGCGGTGGGTGAGCACGGCCTCGCCACCGGCTTCGGCGACACCGCCGACGTCGGAATCGGAGGCATCACACTGAGCGGTGGTATCGGGTTCCTGGTCCGCAAGCACGGGCTCACGATCGACTCGCTGCTGGCCGCCGACGTCGTCACCGCCGACGGACGGGTGGTCCGCACCGACGCCGACAACGAGCCTGATCTCTTCTGGGCGATCCGGGTGGTGGCGGCAACTTCGGCGTCGCCACCCGCTTCCACTACCGGCTCCACGACCTGGAGACGGTGACCGGCGGGATGCTGGTGCTGCCCCCCACCGCCGATGTGGTCTCGGGCTTCATCGACGCCGCCGCGGCGGCTCCCGACCACCTGTCCACCATCGCCAACGTGATGACGGCGCCACCGATGCCGTTCCTGCCCGAGGAGATCCACGGCCGGCCCGTGCTGCTGGCGATGCTGTTCCACTCGGGCACTCCCGGCTCGGCTGAGGTGGCGCTCGCCCCGTTCCGGGCGCTCGGGCCTCCCCTCATGGACACGACGGCGCCGATGCGGTATCCGGAGATCGTCGAGGCGGTCGGGGAGGGCTTCGCCCCGGCGGTGGTGGCCACCAACATGTTCGTCGACGAGATCGCCGAGACACGGCGGTGTCGGCCGTCATCGACCGCCTCACCGAGTCCGGGTCGCGACCTGGCCGTGGTGCAGGTCCGCGTGCTCGGCGGCGCCGTCGCCAGGGTGCCGGACGACGCCACCGCCTTCGCCCACCGCCGGCGGAAGCTCATGGTGAACGTGGCGGCGGTCGACTTCGACCGGGGCGGCTGCAGGAGCACGAGGCCTGGGTCACCGACCTCGCCGAGACGCATCCGCGGCGACCAGGACGCCGGCGCCTACATCGGGTTCCTCGAGGACGAGCGGGCGAGGAAGGTCCGGGCCGCCTACCCGAACTCGACCTGGGACCGGTTGGCCGAGGTGAAGCGAAGTACGACCCGGGCAACCTCTTCCGGCTGAACGCCAACATCCCTCCCGGAGGTTGAGCTCCGGCAGAGCATCTGCCGATGACGGTCACCGCCGGTGGGCCTCGGCGGAGCGCTCCTTGAGGGCGCGCAACGTGGCCAGCTCGTCTGGCTGGGGCGGCGGGCTGATCTCCAGACCCGAGGCGACGGCGAGGTCCCAGCCGGTGCTGGCGAGAACGTCGGGCACGGCGACACCGGGATGCACCGCGCCCAGCGTCAGCTCGTGGGTATCCGGGTCGGGGCGGAGCACGCCGAGATCGGTGATCACCGCGGTGGGGCCGGCCCCACCGATGGCAGGTCGACTCCTGCCGTCCCTCCCGAAGCCCACCGAAGTCACGAAGTCCACCGACTCGACCAGTACCCGCGGCCGGTGACGCACCATCACCAACACCTCGGCGGCCGAGGAAGCGATCTCGGGAGCGCCTCCGGCGCCGGGGAGCCGCACCCGGGGATGGGCATAGGTGCCGACGACGGTGGTGTTGAGGTTGGCGAAGCGGTCGACCTGGGCGGCACCGAGGAACCCGACGTCGACCCGGCCCGCCTGCAGCCAGTAGGCGAAGATCTCGGGGACCCCGACCACCGAAACCGCCGTCTCGGCGAGCTCGCCGTCGCCGATGGAGAGCGGGAGCACCTCCGGGCGGCTCCCGATGGTTCCGGACTCGTACACCAGCACCAGGTCGGGGGCGTGGGTGAGCCTGGCCAGGTTGGCCGCTTCGCTGGGCAGCCCGATCCCCACGAAACACACGGCGCCGTTGCGGAGATGGCGGGCGGCGGTGATCGTCATCATCTCCTCGGGCGTGTAGGGCACGGGCTCAGCCAACCGACCCCTCCCGGACCAGGGCCAGGTAGCCGACATGGTCGGGGGTGCCGAGGACGTGACGGTCGAGCCAGGCGTCGAACCGGTCACGGTCGGCGGAGATGTGATCCCACTCCAGGTAGAAGCGGTTGTCCCGACTCGAGTACCCGTGGGCGTAGGACGGATGGCATCCGTCCGGCACCACCGCCACCGCGGTCACCACCCAGGATGGGAGGACCACGTGGTTGGGCCCATGCGGGCGCAACTCGTCGACGACCTCCTCAACGGTGACGATGGAGCGCTGCGCCGCCAGCACCGCCTCCCGCTGGACTCCGGTGATCCCCCATAGGGCGACGTTCCCCGCACGGTCGGCCTGCTGGGCGTGGACCACGGCGACATCGGGTCGCAATGCCTGCACCGCCGCCAGCCGCTCACCGGTGAAGGGACAGTCGACCGTGGACACCGTGGCGGTAGCTTCCATCAGATCAGTCCCCAGGTAGCCCCGCAGCACGCCGAAGGGGAGGCCGGAGGCACCGGCGCTGTAGCGGGCGGCCATCCCGGCGTGGCTGTGTTCCTCGAGCTCGATCGGCCTCGGGTGACCATGCTCGACGGCGTCCCGAAACCGGTGCAGCGACCCGACCCCGGGGTTCCCGCCCCACGAGAAGACCACCTTGGCCGCACAGCCCGCGCCGATCAGCTGGTCGTAGACGAGATCCGGCGTGAGCCGGCACAGGGTCAGGTCACGGAGCCCCTGGCGGATGATCTCATGGCCGGCGGCGTGGGGGATCAGGTGGGTGAAACCCTCCAGCGCCACTGTGTCGCCGTCAGCGACCAGCTCGGCGACTGCGTCCGCCAGCGTGGTGATCTCAGCCAACGTGGTCGAGCCGGCTCGGCATGGGACTGCAGGGTATCGGCCTGTTCCGCCGCCGGCTGCTCCCCCGACCAAGCCGGCCTTGGACCACAGGAGACTCCCAGCCTCTGCGCAGCGAAGGGCCAGCGGCAGCGGAGAAGTTCTGGACATCGACCATCCTGCGACGATGAGAGGAGACGACATGCTCGATACGGAGACGGAGCCGGCACCGCCGTCCACCAGGCGGCGGCCGTGGCGATGGATCGCCCTGGGAGGGGTGATGCTGATCGCCGCCGCCGCCGCCGCGGTTGTGTGGCTCTTCAGCGGTGACGCCCCCGACCAGGCCGACCTCGGCGAGACGGCCGCAGCGGTGACGGTGTCGCCGACGTCCGCCGGCGAGGCCCCGGCGGCGACCGCCGAGGGCATCGACGGAACCTGGACCGTGGACACCTCGGTCGGCGAGTTCTCGGTCACCGAGAACACCACGGCGACATTCGTCGGCATCCGGATCGAGGAGGAGCTGGCCAACATCGGTTCCGCCACCGCCGTCGGGCGCACCCCTGGCGTCGCCGGGAGCATGGTCATCGAGGGGACCACGATGACGTCGGCCGAATAGCGGATGCCGCCGGGTGGCAGACATCGACGGCGCCCTGGTGGTGAGGCGAGGGGGCGCTTCCGGGCGGGGGTGACGGCGGGGCCCGGAAGTCGGGAACCGGACCGGGGCCCGGCTCCGTCGAAGCGCCATGACATCAGCACGCACATCACCCTTGAGGCTCGTCGTCGGATCGCTGGCACTCCTCCTCGTCGTGGCCGCATGTGGTGGCGGTGACGACTCGAGCGGCTCGACGGACGGCGACCCACCGAGGGCGGCGGCCCGACCACCGGCTCCGACACCAGCACCTCCGGCGCCGGAGGCGATGCCGGCCAGCCGCTGTTCATGATCACGTACGAGGGAGGTTTCTCGACTCACCGACCCTGCTCGCCTCGCTGGGGCCGGTCTACGATGGTGACCACCGACGGCCGGCTCATCTTCCAGGGCGCCATTCCCGAGATCTTCCCGGGCCCGCTGGTGCCTCCGTACGAGGTCAAGGACGTCGCCGATCTGATTCCCGACCTTCAGGAGATCCTCGACCGGATCGGCATCGCCGACATCACCGAGGAGATCAACGACCAGGGGGCGGGCGACGGTGGCCGATGCCTCGACGACGGTGCTCACCTACTTCGACGAGAACGGCACCCATCGATACGGCGTGTACGCCCTCGGGTTCGACCCGGAAGCCGAGACCGAGCGACCCGAAGGTGGTGGCGCTCAACGACCTGATGCTGACCCTGCAGGACGCCTCGTTCTCCGGCGACCCGGCGAGCCGTTCTCCTCGGATCGGTGGCAGGTGGTGAGAACGGAGACTTCATCCCCGGCGGCGACACCGGCCTTCCCGAGGACGTGCGGCCCTACCCGCTCGAAGTGGCCGTCGCCGACTTCGAGCAGACCAGCTTCGGGCTCCCCTGTACGGTCCTCGAGGGCGCCGAGGCGGAGGCGGCCGCCGAGGTCTTCGGCGACGCCACCCAGGTCGACCGTCTGGGACACCGGCACCGAGGAGATCCAACTCCTGCCCCGCCCGCTGCTCCCCGGCGAGGACGGCTGCGAGCCGGTAAGTCAACAGGTCGAGCGACGGTCCCTCCCCGACCCCCCCTTCCCGGGGAGGGACCGCCTCGAGCGCCGTGACACTCCCGCCGGGCTGGCGCCCGGCTCCTCCCACAGATGGGGCCCCAACCCCATCGTGGGCCGTGGTCACTGCCCGGGTAAGAGCACGTAGGCTGCCCGGCAGCCGACCCGGGAGGATGCGTGCCAAGCCAGGAGTTGGAACGGCTCGGTGACGAGTACTGGGACTACGAGCTGGCGCGGGAGCCCACCTACGGCGTATTGCTGGGTGACCATCGGTTCGACGAGGAGATGGAGGACGGCTCCCGGGCGGTCGAGGACAGCGCCATCTCGGGATTCCGGCGAGTTCTCCGACAGGGCCGACTCGATCGACCCGGGCAACTTGACCGCCGACGAGGCGGTCGCCCGCGACCTGCTCTGCTTCGAGGCCGGCACCAACGCCGACGTCCTCGGCCTCCGTCTCGCCGAGATCGCGGTCAACCACGCCATCGGCATCCAGGTCGACGTGCCGGTGTTCGTTCAGCAGCTTCCCCTCCTCGAGCCGGCACACGCCGCCGCCATGGTGCCCAAGTTCACCGAGCTGGGGCGGTGGATCCGGCAGTCGGCGCAGCGTCTGGTCGAGGGGGTCGACGCCGGGCGAACCCCGCCGCGGTACACGTGCGACCTCACCGTCGGGCAACTCGACGCCTACCTCGCATCCGACCTGCCCGACGACCCGTTGCTCGGCATCAAACCGCCGCCGACGATGTCGGAGGACGAGGTCGCCGAGTGGTCGACCAGCCTCGCCGAGATCGTGGAGCGCGAGGTGCGACCGGCTTGGGCCGAGTTCCGGCAGGTCGTCGCCGAGACCGTGGCACCGGTCGCCAGGCCGGAGGAGCAACCCGGCCTGTGCTGGCTGGACGGTGGCGAGGACGCCTATCGGGTGCTGCTCCACCGCCACACGTCCACCGATCTGACCGCACAGCAGATCCACGACATCGGCCTCGGACAGATCGCCCGCCTCGCCGACGAGTACCGGGAGCTGGGGAGCGAGGTGCTGGACACCGACGACCTCGACGAGATCTTCTCCAGGCTTCGCTCCGACGCCAGCCTCCTCTTCGAAGACGGGCCGACGATCGTGGCCGCCTCGGAGCGGGCGCTGGCCAAGGCGGGCGCCGCCATGGGCGACTGGTTCGGGCGCCTCCCGAAGGCCGAGTGCGTGGTGCGGGAGACCCCGGTCGGCCCGCTCGCCTTCTACTACCCGCCCGCCGCCGACGGCAGCCGGCCCGGTACGTTCTTCATCAACACCTCGAACCCGACCGGCTGGCATCGCTACGAGGTCGAGGCGATGGCCTACCACGAGGGCATCCCGGGCCACCACCTGCAGCTGGCGATCGCCGGGGAGCTCGACGGCATCGCCCCGTTCCGCAGGCACACCACATCAATGCCTATGTCGAGGGATGGGGCTCTACACCGAGCGTCTCGCCGACGAGATGGGGCTCTACTCGGGCTCGCTGGAGCGGATCGGCATGCTGTCCGCCGACTCGATGCGTGCCAGCCGGCTGGTCGTCGACACCGGCCTGCACGCCCTCGGATGGAGCCGGCAGCAGGCGATCGACTACTTCGCCGCCAACTCGCCGATGTCGCTGGCGATGATCGAGGCCGAGATCGACCGCTACGTCGGGATGCCCGGCCAGGCGTGCGGTTACATGATCGGCCGGTTGGAGATTCTGCGGATGCGGTCCGAGGCAATGGAGGCCATGGGCGACGACTTCGACATCAAGGGCTTCCACGACACGGTCGGTTCGGGGCTCCGGCTCGATCCCGCCGTGCGCGCCGCCCTCGCCACCGGTGGGCTGGTGTCCGCCTCGGGCGGCGAGGGGCGCGTGGTAGGCCTACGCTCCCGCCGCGTCTACCGGAGCCCGTCGATCACCCGGACCACGTTGGTGGCGGTGCTCATGATGTAGAAGTGGATGCCGGGAACGCCGCCGGCGAGCAGCTCGGCCGACTGCTCCCGGGCCCACTCGACCCCGACGTCGGCCGCTTGCGGCGTTGCTGTCGACCGCCAGCACCTCGTCGGCCAGCGCCTCGGGGATCTCGACGCCGAAGGTGCGGGGGAGCGACTGGAGGTGGTTCCTGGTGGCGAGGATCTTGAGCCCGGGCATGATCGGCACGGTGATCCCGGCCGCCCGGCACTGCTCGACGAACCGGAAGTAGTGGCGGTTGTCGAAGAACATCTGGGTGACGACGTAGTCGGCGCCGGCGTCGACCTTCTCCTCAGGTTGGCGACGTCCCAGGCGAGGTTGGGCGCCTCGAAGTGCTTCTCGGGGTAGCCGCCGACGCCGATGCAGAAGTCGGTCGGCTCGGCGTCGAGCAGGTCCTCCGAGGTACTTGCCGTCGTTCATGGCGCACGATCTGCGTCACCAGGTCGATGGCGTAGAGGTTGGCGGTCCGGTCGGGTCGCAGCGGCTTGGCGTGCCCGCTGTCGTCGCCGCGCACCGCCAGCACGTTGTCGATGCCCAGGTAGTGCAGCTCGATCAGGGCGTCCTCGGTCTCCTCGCGGGTGAAGCCGTGGCAGAGGATGTGGGGCACGGCGTCGATGCCGTACTTGTTCTGGATGGCGGCGCACAACCCGAGCGTGCCCGGGTCGCTTGCGCTTGACGTGACGCCGCACGATGTTGTCCGGCGTCTCCTCGTAGTACGCCTCGGCGGCGTGGCTGGTGATGTCGATGAACGGCGGCTCGGAAGGGCAGCAGGTCGTCGATGATCGCCAGGAGGTCCTCGATCGACCGCCGCGCAGCGGCGGGATGATCTCGTAAGAGATCAGCGGCGCGGTTGGCCGCCGCGTAGTGCTCGGTGACCTTCACGCCGGGGACGTTACCGCCTCGGCTCCGTTCTCCGGTTCCTCCGAGGTTCAGCGCTGTTGACCCCTGATCAGTGCCACTGTTAGGCTGGCCGTCGGCCGGGCGTGACTGACGAGGAGGTCGCATGGCGGAACCGGTGCCGTTGTCGTGGTCGGAGGGTCGGCCGGGCTCGGGCTCGAGGTGGGCAGGCACTACGCCGGACAGGGCCGGACCGTGGTGGTGTCGAGCCGGGACCAGGCGAGAGCCGATGCCGCCGCCGCCGAGATCGGTGGCGACACCACCGGGATCACCGTCGACCTCGCCGAGCCGGAGTCCATCGCCGATGCGCTGGCAGGGATCGGCGCCGTCGACTACCTCGTACTGGCGGCGATCGAGCGGGACGAGAACACCGTCCGCGACCTCGAGCTCGCCGAGGCGACCCGGCTGGTGACCCTCAAGCTGGTCGGGTACGTGGCGGCGGTGAACGCCCTCCTCCCCCGGATGACCGAGAACCAGCTCGATCGTCCTGTTCGGGGGCATGGCCAAGGACCGGCCCTACCCCGGCTCCACGTTCGTGAGCACCGTCAACGGGGGCATCACCGGGATGGTCACCACGATGGCGTCGGAGCTGGCGCCGATCCGGGTCAATGCCATCCACCCGGCGGTGGTCGGCGACAGCCCGTACTGGAGGGACAAGCCTCCGGCGGTGCTCGACGCGCTGCGGGAGCGCACCCCCACCGGCCGGCTGGTGGCGATGGCCGACATCGTCGATGCCGTGGTGTTCCTGCTGGAGAACAGCGTCGGTCAACGGCATCGACCTGCGGGTCGACGGAGGCTGGCTGGTCAAGTGACGCACCTCGTTCTGTGAACCGAATCGCGGCGAAAACCTGGAAAAGCGTTCACAGAAAGCCCCGCCGCCCGAGGTCGCATCGCTCTGTGAACCGAATTGCGGCGGAAACCTGGGAAAGCGTTCACAGAAGGTCCGTGGCTCAGTCGAGTTGAGCCTCCAGGTAGGTCCAGTCGCGAACGAAGCGGTAGGCATGGCGGGCCGGCGGTCCCGGCGCCTGGGTCTCCAGCCAGCGCACCGTGGTGTCGGTGGTGTTGGCGAACTCGTGGACCGAGCCCACCCCGCAGAACCCGAAGTCGCCCGCCTGCAGCGTGTACCGATCCCCGTCGAAGACCGCCTCCACCTCGCCGTCGATCACCAGGTACGCCTCCTCGAGCGGGTGGTCGTGGGCACCGGCGAACCCACCGGGCTCGTACTGCACCATGAACATCGTCCCCAGCTGGGCGCCGAGGTCGGTGTCGACCATCATCTTCAGGGTGATGCCGCTGTAGACCAGCAGGGCGGTGCGCATGCTGGCCGACACCGCCAGCCGGTCCTGGGTCTGCTGGGCGGGATCCATGTTCTCCGGGTCGATGTGCCCGAACGACCGGTTGCGCGGGTCGCGCACGTCGATGGTCAGCAGCTCGTCGGGCCGTACCGTCTCGGGCAGGAAGTAGGTGTCCCGGTTGTTTCCGGTCCGGGGTTGCGGGTTGTTGAAGTGCGCCCACCGCACCGGGCCGCCGTCGAGGTTGCGCCACCCGTGCGGGACGCCGATCGGGATCAGCCCGTAGTCGCCGGCGACGAGTCGCACCGCACCTTCCGCCGTGTCGCACACCATGGCGCCGTCGAGGACGTGGAAGCTCTCCTCGTAGGAGTGCACGTGCCGGTCGACCCGCCCGCCGGGGGCGAGCACGCAGACCCCGAAGTCGGTGTGGGCCGCCGCCGCGGTCGTCGTCGCCGACACAGCTCCACCGGGAGAACCCCTCGGACCGCCCCATGAACACCTCCGGGGTGGAGTACACCGCCTCGGAGGCCCAGCGGACGAGGTGGCGCCCGGTCACCCCGCGTCGGTCCGGGCTGCGGTCCCGGCTTCCGACTGGCGCCGCGCCAGCTCGTCGACGAGGTACTCCTTGGACGCCTCGATCAGCCGCCGGGGGCCGCTGAGATCGGCGGTGAGCCTGCCGTCGCGCTTGTGCACGGTGCCGCCGATGATCACGGTGTCGACGTTGGACACGTCGGCGCCCAGGGTGACCGCCGCCACCGGATCGATCACCGGAGCCACGTTGACCGCCGAGCCGTCGATAACGATGACATCGGCCTCCTTCCCGGGGGTGAGCGAGCCGGTGCGGTCCTCCAGCCCGACCACGTGGGCGCCGTTGCTGGTTGCGATCTCCAGCATCTGTCGTGCGGTGAGCATGGTGTCGGGGATCTCGACATCGGCCTTCCAGCACTCGGCGTTCACCTTCTCCCGGTCGGCGGCGAAGGCGGCATGGATCTGGGTGAACATGTCGCCGGGCACGGTGGTCACCACGTCGATGCTCAGGCTGGGGCGGAGCCCTTCGGCGATGGCTCGGGCCGTCGGGGGCGCACCGTGGCCCATCTGGGTCTCCACCTGCGCCGCCACCGACACGGTGCCGCCGGTGTCGGCGACCAGCCGCCACTCCTCGTCGCTGAGGTAGCAGCTGTGGACATAGGTGGTGTCGGGACCGAGCAGCCCGAGGTCGGACAGCTGCTTGACCATCCCGAACCTCCCGGCAAGACGGCCCATGGCGACGTGGATGGTGATGGGGATGCCCAGCCGGCGGGCGAGCTCCCACTCCGCCCGCACCACCTGGTCCTGGGTGAAGCCGGGTCCCCGGGTGGCCAGCGCCATGGTGAGCAACCCGCCGTCCCCGGCGAAGTAGGTGTCGCGGATGCGGGTGACGTCGTCGTCGGGGATGGCCAGTTCGCTGTTGAACCAGTAGGCGGCCAGCGAGGTGTTGGCGCTGCCGTAGGCGTACACCGCCCGATCCCCGACTCGCTCAGCCCGGCGACGGCGGCGTCGGGATGGTCCGGAGTGTTGTTGATATGCGACCAGTCCAGCAGCGTGGTGATGCCGGCATTGATGCACTCGAGCGATCCCCACAGGTTGGAGGCGTGGACGTCCTCGGGGCGGTACAGGGGGGCGAAGGAGTCGAGCACCTCGACGAAGTAGTCGTCGAGCGTGGCATTGGGGGCGCACCCCCGGATCGCCGTCTCCCAGGTGTGGCGGTGCGAGTCGACGAAGCCGGGGATGACGATGTCGCCGGTGACGTCGACGACCTCGGCATCCTCCACGCCGAGATCGGCGCCCACGGCGGCGATCTTCCCGTCCTCGATGAGGACATCACCGACCAGGTCGCCGAGGTCCCGGTCCATCGTGAGCACGTGCCCACCCTTGAGCAGCATCCGATCGGTCATGGCCGCACCTCCCTCCGTCACCCGCCGCCCCGGCCGCTGGGTCGGTCGAGTCCTTCCTCACCGGTCCCGCCGGGGACGGCGGGGCGCCGGTTGCGGAAGCTAGTGAGGCCCCGGCACCGCACGCAAACAGTCCCACTGGGCGCGCCCCCTCCGGCCCGGCCGCCAGGCTCAGTGGGGCAGGACCACCCAGATCGCCCGGGCCGGAACGGTTCCGGGGTTCCACAGCCGATGGGGAACCGTGGAGTCGAAGGCGATGGAGTCACCGGGCTCGAGACGGTGGGTGTCGAACCCCACCTGGACCTCGAGCGAGCCGCTGAGCAGCAGCGCGAGCTCCGCCGAGTTGTGTCGCATCGAGGTCCCCTCGCGGCTCGAGGTGCCACCGACGTCGTAGACGACCTCCATGAAGTCGAGCGTCTCCGAGTCCGGTGTGGCCAGCCGGTCCCAGGTGACCCCGGTCTCCAGCACCAGTGACGAGCGGTCGCCTCCACGCACCACCACCGGCACCCGACCCATGGCAGGCGGGAGATGGCGCCGGGCGGTGGCGTCCGGGGCCGGTACCGGGCGGCCCTCGGGCACCGAGCCGGGACGGTGCCCGAACAGCTCGTCCACCGAGACGTCCAACTCGGTGACGATGGCGTACAGCGTGTTGACCGATGGCTGGGACTGGCCCGCCTCGATCTGGGAGATCATGCTCGGCGACACGTTGACCCGCGCCGCCAGCTCACGCTGGCTCAACCGCCGCTCCTCGCGGGCGGCGCGCAGGCCGGCGGCCATGATCGTCGGGCTCTGACGCTCGTCGAGCGCTTGGTCACTCATGTACCCTCCGGATGGCCGACGAGGCAGGTGCCAGGCTAGAAGCGAATGTGGGCTGCCAGGCGCTTCTCCTGCCCCCACCACAGTGGCGCTTGACAGGCATTTAGCTGCACTTTAGGTTCGCCGGCGCCCGGCCGCGGGCGATCGCACCGCCGCGGGGTGGGGCCGCGAGTCGAGGCGGCCGGGGTCCGTCCCGGCATCTCCACGACCCCACCGGCGCGCCTGCGCATCGGTGGACGACGGTGCTTGACCGAGGAGGTCACAGGCGATGGCTGCAGCCGAGTTCCCGGTAGCGACGAGCCCGGCCCCGGGTTTGATGGGCGTCGACTGGGAGGACCGCGTCGACTTCAGGCGGCTGCGCGACTACCGCCTCTCCCGTGTGCGACAGCAGCTCGACGAGTCCGAGCTGGGGGCGGTGCTGCTGTTCGAGACCTCGAACATCCGGTACGCCACGTCGACCCACATCGGCTATTGGGCCTTCAACAAGGGTGAGCGGTACGCCCTGATCACCCGCACCGGGCCGCCCCGGATCTGGGACTTCGGGTCGGCGGCAAAGGCGCACCGGCTCCAACTCCCCGATGTCTACGACACCACCAACTCGGTAGGTGGGAACACCGGGCTCCAGGGCGCCATCGGCGCCGCCTCAGGGCTGCAGCGCCGGGCCGCCGAGGAGATCGCCTCGGTCCTCGCCGAGGACGGGCTGGCGGGCATGCCGCTCGGGGTGGACATGGCCGAGACCTCAGTCTTCCTCGCCCTCGGCGCCGCCGGGGTCGAGGTGACCGACGGTCAGCAGCTGATGATGCTGGCGAGAGAGATCAAGAGCCACGACGAGATCCTGCTGCTCACACAGGCGTGTGCCATGGTCGACGGCGTGTACCAGGACGTCTACGAGAAGCTCAAGCCGGGGATCCGCGAGTCCGATGTCGTCGCCCTGGTGCACAAGCGGCTGTTCGAGATGGGCTCGGAGTTCGTGGAGGCGGTCAACTCGATCGCCGGGGAACGCTGCAGTCCCCATCCCCACGTGTTCTCCGACCGACTCATCCGCCCCGGCGACCAGGCGTACTTCGACATCATCCACGTGCTCCACGGCTACCGCACCTGCTACTACCGCACGTTCGGCGTGGGGCGCGCCACCCGGGGCCAGTACGACGCCTTCAGGCAGTCCCGGGAGTGGATGGACGCCGCCATCGACCTGGTCAAGCCGGGGGTGAGCACCGACGCCATCGCCCGCGCCTGGCCGAAGGCCGAAGAGTTCGGGTTCGTCGACGAGATGGACGCCTTCGGGCTCCAGTTCGGTCACGGGGTCGGGGTCGGGCTCCACGAGCGGCCGATCATCAGCCGGCTCAACTCTCTGGAGGACCCCATCGAGATCAAGGAGGGCATGGTCTTCGCCCTCGAGACGTACGCCCCGGCGGACGACGGGAGGTCGGCGGCCCGCATCGAGGAGGAGGTGGTGGTGACCGCCGACGGGTGCAAGGTCATCACCCTCTTCCCCTGTGAGGAGCTGATGGTGGCGAATGCCTACTGATCAGGCGGCGAGACCCTCCGAACTGGTCGACTACGCCACCCGACCGCCCCGACTGCCAGCCCCCGAGGACGAGGGCAACGATGGCCTCGACATCGCCCTCGACACCAGGATGGGCATGTACCGGATGCTGCACCTGCTCCGTCAGTTCGAGAAGCGCGCCCACGACCTGTTCCTGCAGAACCTGGTGAAGGGCACCAGCCACCTCTCGTTGGGGATGGAGGCGGTGGCCGCCGGTTTCGCGGCGGCGATGCGACCCGACGACTACACCTTCGCCACCTACCGGGGGCACGCCCACACCCTCGCCCGGGGCACCCCTCCCGGTCCGGTGATGGCCGAGCTGCTCGGGCGGGGTGCCGGGCTGCTCGGCGGCAAGGGCGGGTCGATGCACTTGACCTCGGTGGAGCACGGGATGATGGGTTCCTACGCCATCATCGGCGCCCACCTGTGCATCGCCAACGGTGCCGCCTGGTCGGCGCAGATCCGGGGCAGCGGCCAGGTGGCGGTGGCCTTCTTCGGGGACGGGACCACCAACATCGGCGCCTTCCACGAGGCGCTCAACTTCGCCGCGGTATGGAAGTTGCCCACCGTGTTCGTCTGCGAGAACAACCTGTACATGGAGTACACCCCGATCGACCTGGTGACCGCCGTGCCCCATCCGGCCGCGGACCGGGCCGCTGTCGTACGGGCTCGAGCCGATCCTGGTGGACGGGAACGACGCCGACGCCGTCCACGACGTGGCCCGAAGGGCCCTGGCGACGGCCCGGGAGGGTGCCGGACCGGTGCTGATCGAGGCGGTGACCTACCGCCACGGCGGCCACAGCCGGGCGGACCCGGGCAAGTACCGCCCTCCGCCGAGGTGGAGGCGTGGAGCGGCGCACGATCCGATCCCGCTCTACCACCGCCGATTGCTCCGCTCGGGGTGCCGGAGGATCGGCTCACCGAAGTGGAGCAGCAGGTCGCCGACGAGGTCGACGCCGCTACCGAGTTCGCCAAGGCGTCGCCCGAGCCGGACGGTCGCTGCCGCGTTCACCGACGTGTGGGCCGACGGGGGGAGCGAATGGCGCAGCTGAGCTACCGGGAGGCGGTCGCCTACGGCATCGCCCAGGAGATGCGCCGCAACCCGACCTGGTGATGCTGGGAGAGGACATCGGGCCTGCCGGTGGGGTGTTCAAGACCACGGTGGGACTGATCGACGAGTTCGGTCCCGAGCGGGTGCGCGGACACCCCGATCTCGGAGCAGGCCATCCTCGGGGCGGCGATGGGGGCGGCGATGACCGGGATGCCGGTGATCGCCGAGATCATGTTCTCCGACTTCCTCGCCGTGTGCTGGGACCTCCTCGCCAACGAGATGGCGAAGACCCGGTACATGACCGGCGGCCAGGTCACCATGCCCGGTGGTGGTCCGCACCGCCAACGGTGGTGGGGTCCGCTTCGGTGCGCAGCACTCCCAGGCGGTGGAGAACTGGTGCATGATGATCCCCGGGCTGAAGGTGGTCGCCCCCTCGACTCCCGCCGATGTGGTCGGGATTGATGGCGGCGGCGGTGCGGGATCCCGACCCGGTGGTCTTCTTCGAGAGCAAGTCGCTGTTCGCCACGTCGGGGGAGGTCCCGGACGGGCGAGGTCGTCGACACGCTCGGCAGCGCCAAGGTGCTGGTGTCCGGCGAACGACTGCACCATCGCCGCCCTCGCCTCGACCGTCCCCACCGCCCTGGCCGCCGCCGAGCGGCTCGGCGACGACGGCATCTCCGCCGAGGTGATCGACATCCGATCCCTGGTCCCGCTCGACGCCAGACCCTGCTCGAGCTCGGTGCGCCCGCACCGGGCGGTTGTTCACCGTGGAGGAGAACCCCCGCATGCTGGGGTGGGGCGCCGAGATCGCTTCGATCGTCGCCGACGAGGCGTTCTGGGACCTCGACGGGCCGGTGGTCAGGATCACCACGCCCCACATCCCGCTGCCCTCCGCCAGCCGTCCTCGAGGACGGGGTCATCCCCAACGCCGACCGTGTGGTGGCCACGGTCCGGGAGACGGTCGCGGTGACCCGGGTGGCCTTCCTCGGGCTGGGTCGGATGGGGAGCCGGATGGCGGCGCACCTCCTCCGGCGCCGGCTTCGACCTGGTCGTTTACAACCGCACCGTCGAGCGGGCCGGAGGCGTTCGTCGCCGAGCACGGCGGACGGCGGTCGCGAGTCGCCGGCGGAGGCGGCGGCCACCGCCGACGTCGATCGTCGCGATGCTGGCGGACGGGGACGTCCTCACCGAGGTGTTCATCGGGCAGGACGGCGTGCTGGAAACCATGGCGGCCCGGTGCGGTCGGGGTCGACATGGGCACCTCGGGGCCCGCACGCCGTCGCCGCGGTGCGTCACCGGGTGGTCGCCGCCGGCGCCGATCTCGTCGACGCCCCGGTGTCGGGGAGCACGCCGGCGGCCGAGGCGGGGACGCTGCAGATCATGGTGGGCGGTGCGACAGGAGGTGGCACGGTGGACGCGCTCCGTTCTGGAGGCGCTGGGCAAGCCGATGCACGTCGGGCCGCCGGGAGCAGGGGCGACCCTCAAGCTGGCGGTGAACTCACTGCTGCTCGGCCTCAACCAGGCGCTGGCGGAGGCGGTGGTCCTCGCCGAGGCGGCAGGGGTGGCGGCGGCGACGGCTCGCTCGACGTCATCGCCGGTGGGGCGGCGGGGGCGCCGATGGTCGGCCTACCGCCGTCCGCAGTACCTCGACCCGACGGCGCCCCGGTCAGCTTCACCCTCAGCTGGCGAAGAAGGATCTCGGCCTCGCCCTCGAGCAGGCTGCCGCCGGCGGGGTCCCCATGACCCAGGCGGAGTCGACGCTGGAGATCATCGACGTCCTCGTCGCCGAGGGCGAAGGCGGTCGTGACCTCGGCTACGTGATCGAGGCGGTCCGCCGCCGCGCCGGCTGACCGGCGGGAGCTCAGCCCCCGGCGAGACTGAGGGCGGCGCGCTCCATCCGGTCGAGCAGGAAGTCGACCTCGGGTAACGCCGCCGGGTCGGCGGTGACACTCAACCCGACCCGGCCGCCGAGGTTGACCGCCCCCACCATGAGCCGGACGAATCCGCCCAACGGCATCAGCGGGTGGGTCGAGGCATGGGCAAGGCCGGTCAGCCAGAGGGGTCGCCGCGGGCCCCGGACGTAGGTGACGATCAGGTCCACCGATCCCGAGCCCCTCGCCACCCGGGAGGCGAGCGCGACCAGCCAGTCGGGCACCCGGTCGAACCGCTCGATCATGGTGGCGATGGTCGCCACCTGGTCGGCCGGTCTCGCCGCCGCCACCGCCTCGGCGACGGCAACCAGCCTCTGGCCGACGGGCATCTGGCCTACGGGCAGCGCCACGACGTAGAAGGCGGCATGGTTCCCGAGCAGCTCACGTCGCCCCCGGATCGGGATCGCCATTGGGACCACTGTCCGGATCACGTCGTCGGCACGCACCTCGTCCCTGGCGGCGAGGACGTCGGAGACACCGGCGGCGACGACGGTGAGGAACACGACGTCGAGCCCGATCCCGGCGGCCCGTGCCGGCGCCCGCAGCGCCTGGTCGGGAATCGTGTCGAACCCGAGGCGCACCCGGTCGGAGGCTTCCCGGAACCACCGGGGCCCCCGGATCGCCTCGAGCTGGGCGATCCACCCGTCGAGGAAGGCGGTGGCCCGATCGAGGTCGGCGGCGATGTCGGGAGCGGCTCTGACCCGCCTCGGGGAGTGGCGGTCGTCCTCGGGCGCCGAGGGTGATGGCGGCGTGCGGTGCTCGGGGCTCCGTCGCGGCGGAGGGTTCGGCGAGGTGTCGAACAGCGTCTTGACCACCTCGACGGCACTCATCCCGTCGACCATGGCGTGCTGCCATCGCATCACCAGCGCCGAGCGGCGGCCGGCGAGACCCTCGATGGTGTGCTTCTCCCACAGCGGATGGGCCGGGTCGAGTCGCCCGCTGTGGAGGCGGCCCACCAGGGCGGCCAGCTCGGCGTCGCCACCGGGCGGAAGCAAACGGTGGTGGTGCACGTGGCGGGTCAGGTCGAAGGCCGGGTCGTCGTCCCAGACCCAGTGGCCGCCGATCCCGAACTGGACCGGCACCTGCCGGTAGCGCTTGAGGAAGTGGAGGCGCTCGGCGAGGAGGGCGGTCAACCGCGGGGCGCTCAGCCCGGTGCCGTCCTCCCCGGGCTCGAGGATGAACAGCCCACCGGAGTTCATCGGCATCGGTCCGATGTCGTAGCTGAGGTAAGTCACATCGAGGCTGCTCAGCCGCTCAGCCAACTCCTCGTCCTCCCCGGTCGTCGAGTAGATCGAGGCGGGCGAGCAGCGCTACCTCGTCTGCCCCCCGGCGGCGCCTGCTCCTGCTCGGCGGAGGCGGGCCATGCTCACTGGCGAAGGCTGCGGCGAGATGCCTGAGGGTGGAAACGCGGGACGAGCCGTCGAGCAGCAACTCGATGGCGGCGAACATCCTCGTGGTCGCCTCGATGCTCCCCACAACGTGGATCGAGCCCTCCTCGACGGCGGCCAGGACCTCCAGGTCGCCTCCGAGCACGGCGAGGACGGTGGCCGAGGTGGTAGCCCCCGACCCGTCGACCGTCGCCTCCGGGTCGTCAGGCCCGATGACCAGTTCGCCGGCGGCCATGGTCACCAGCACGGTCTCGTCGTCGAGGGTGATGCGTGCCCGGCTCCCCTCGACCACGGTGCGGCAGCCGGGCTCCCGCCCCCTGAACATCCTGGTCGAGCGCCCGTACCAGCCGGGCGATCCACGTGGCCAGCGAGGTCCGGACCGCAGTCTCAGTCGACATACTCGAACACCCCGAGCCCCGACCCGGATATGGCGGCCCCGTCCAGCTTGCCCCGATAGGTGAAGCGGCCCATGAGCTCGTGGATGAACCCGTAGCCGGGAACCACGGGATCGGCCGTGATCAGCTGGCAGCCGTGGACCGGTACCAGCTCGACCTCGATACGGTCGATGCCGTCGTCGGCCACCACGCCGACCAGCTCGGGCAACCGAGGCTGGAGCCGGCCCCCGTGGAGCGCGGCCATCGCCCCGGGAAGCCGGACCAGGTCCCCGGCGAAGTGTCCGTGGTGCCCGACCGACACCGTCCCGCCGGGAAAGCGGCGCACCGCCCCGTCGAAGACGGCGAGGACGACCGGGCTACCGGTGCGGTGCTCACGATCGGTGGTGTGGGTGAGCACAATCGTGGCGCCGTCCTCGGCGAGCAGCGCCGCCCACTCCCACCCGGCGTCGTCGCCCCAGTGCCACCGTCCCCAGTTGTGGTCGTGGTAGGCGGCCAGCTGATCCATCGGGCCACCCCTCCCGCCGTCGAGCCAGCTGCCCTCGACCATTCCCCGCGGAGACGCCCGCCAGGCGATCCAACCCGACCCGAATCGGACCGGGGTTTCGGCGATGATCGGGGGGGCGGTCGGCACCATCTCGACGGCGACCTCGCCCCTTCCGGTGGGGAGGCGTGCGGTGACCTCGACGCGGTCCCCGTCGAGGGAGACCGTGAGGAGGTCGCCCACCCCTATCGAGGTCGGAGACAACTCGGCGTCGCCGAGGTCGGCGACGACCACTTCGGCGGCGAGCTCCCCGCCGAGGTCGGCGGCGACCACGGTGCCCACCGCCAGGGAGCGGGGGTCGTCGGGGTCGCCGTGGAGGGAGGCGTTGAACAGCGTCACCATGCCGGCGGCGTGATCGAACACGTTCAGGTGGAGCCAGTCCTTGTAGGCGGGGGCGCGCAGGTCAAGCGTTGGCGGGGCACGGAGCCGGTCGAGTGCGGTCATCGCAGCAGGGATCCTCCCTCCGGAGGCGGCGCTTCCTCGGCGACGGGGTCTCCGGCAGTGGCGGCGATGCTCTCGATGACGTCGACCACCTCTCCGGCGAGGAACCACAGGCCGACGAGGAAGTCGAGGAAGTCCACGTCGGCGGGGTCGTCGATGGCCCCGATCCCCTGCGCCATCAGCGTCTCGTCGAGCCGCTCGAGTTGGTCGACCAGGTCGGAGGCGAGGAGCAGGGCGAGGTCGTTGCGGAGGTCGCCATCCACCGGTCGGGGGGGCAGCGCCGAGGTGGAGGCGTCGAGCCCCAGTGCCGACCAAAGGGCGGCACCGTTGACGCCCACCCGGTTGGCCGCCAGGGCAGCCCGCAGCCGGCCACCTTCGGCGGTGGTCGCCACCCGGCGGCCGACGGCGGCGAGGCCGGCCACCATGGAGCCCACCGCCTGGGCACCGTCGAGCAGGGGCAGAGTTCGCACCCGGGCCACCAGTGACGCCAGCAGCGTCGCCGTGGTGCGTGGGGTGCCGGCGGGGTCGTCGGCGAGGTCGAGGCGGGTGTCCGGCGGCTCAGTCATCACCGGCGGCGACCTCGACGGCGACCGGGATCTCGGCGTCACGGGCACCGAGCAACACCAGCTTCCCGCGGTGGCTCCCGGCCGGGACGCCCGGCGGGATCTCGATGCCGAGGGTGACCTCGACCTCCTCGCCGGGCATCACCAACAGCGGCCGGGGGAGGATCCTGGCGGTGGGGGTCCAGCGCCCGCCGCCGGGCCGGGTGAGCGGTGAGAGCATCGGACGGAGGAGGCACGCCGCCGCCTGGTGGTTGACCACGATGAACCTGGTCTCCCCCCGGTCGCCCGCCCGGACCGCCACCTCTATCCCGCCGGCCTTCCCGGCGAGCACCGTCACCGGGGCCGCCGGCCCTACCAGCCATGCCGGTCCGAGCACGCCCAGGGCGGCGGTGGTGGGCACACCCGGGGTGGGCGTGCCGTCGTCGGGGTCGGTCACCACCCGGAGTGGCACTGCTTCCTCACTTCACCCGCTCCACCACATAGTTGAGCATCTCCCTCAAGAAGCGCCGGTCGTCGTTGTCCTCGAAGAACGGCATCGGCTCCTCGTCGACGGCGAGCGCCCGCTCGGCGTACTGGTGGGCGACCCCATGGCCATAGGCCAGCGACCCGGAGGCGTCCATCTCCCCGAGCAGCCAGGCGACGTCCTCGGGCCTTTTCGCCGAACGGGGCGTCTCCAGGATGTCGATCGCCCGCTTCCTGGTGGACCGGGTGGCGGTGCGCAGGAAGTGGAGCAGCATGACGGTGCGTTTGCCCTCCCAGATGTCACCGCCGATCTCCTTGCCGTAGAGGGACTCCTCGGCCTCGAGATTGAGCAGGTCGTCGGACACCTGGAAGGCGATCCCGGCGAGGTGGCCCAGCTCCACCAGGGTCGTGAGCTCCTCGGGCAGGGGGAACCTCGGCCCTGGCGGGTGCCCGCACAGCACCCCGATGCGGAGCGGGGCGATCACCGTGTACCAGCACGTCTTCTTGTGAGCCATGCGCACGTAGTCGCCGTCCTCGAGGTCGAACACGCCGCCTTCGATCCACCCCAGCTCGATCGCCTGGCCCTCGACCGACTCCCGGGCCATCCGCTCCACCTCGCGGAGCACGAGCAGTGTCTTCTGCAGCCCGATGGTCTCGGCGTTGCGCAGCAGCAGCTGCATGGCGAGCACGTTGGTGGCATCACCGACGTTCACGGCGACCGCCGCCCCGTGGGATTTGAGCAGCGTGGCCCGGCCCCGCCGGTAGTCGGATTCGTCTTCGACGTCGTCGTGGACCAGGAAGGCGTTGTGGTACAGCTCGAGGGCGGCGGCCGCCACCCGGGCCTGGTCGGTGGTGCCGCCGGCGGCACGGGCGGCGGAGAAGACGATGGCGGGGCGCAAACCCTTGCCCTCCCGGAACGGGTAGTCGGCGAGGAGGTCGTAGAGCGGGCCGTAGCCGGTTGCCCGGTTCGCCGTCAGCAGCGAGGTGACCTCGTCGAGCACACTCGTCTTCGCCGCGCCGAGGATGCGATCGACGAGATCGCCATCGTGGGGCATGCCGTTCATCATATGGACCGGAGATGGGGGGTGGTCGGGCGAGATCGGTGGGACTAAGGTCGATGCCGGGAGAGAACGCGCATCGAGCGCCGGGAGACCAGCGATGAGCAAAGGTCCCGACATCGAAGGCGACATCGACGTCAAGATCGACGCCGCCGACATCAACGTAGATCTCAACCTCGGTGGTCAGCAGGACATCAACATGAGCACCGAGTTGAGGGTGCCCGACCCCATCCACACGAAGATGGAGTTGCTGCTGCCCCAGCCGCTCGAGACGAAGAGCAGCTCCGAGCTCGCCATCACCCAGCCCATCGTCACCGAGGTCACCGCCGACCTCACCATGGACGTCAAGCCGGTGGTGCTCGACCTGTGCCTCACGCTGTCGGTGGGCAAGCTGCCGAGGACCTGCGTCCGCCGCCGGTACGACCGCCACATGGGCCTGACCTTCTTCGGGGTCGAGCTGGTGGGCTTCAACCGGTCCGGGGAGTCGCAGTTCACCCTCGATGAGTTGCTCCCGCGGTCCCACGTCGAGCTCGGCGGACAGCCCGAGTCAGCCCCCCACGGCCACGAGCGGGGACGCGGCAAGCGCTCCGCCAGGTCCGCCGGGATACGCGGCACCGAGGGGGGCGGGCTGGCGATCAGGCTCGACGGCTGAGATGCCGGCCTCGAAGCGCCCCGAGCGGGAAGCCGGTGGCGGCATCACCCTCGCCGACGACCGACCGGTAGTGGTCAACGGCGATCCCCGGCGGCTCAGCGGGACCTTGCGGTTGCGGAACGATGGTGAAGTGGCGGCGCGGATCGGACAGGTCGTGGTGCGCGACCCGGCCGGGAGCCTGGGTCTCACCGCCGAGAGCCTCCCGCGGGTCTCGCGGCGGGCGCTCGACCCGGCCGGCGAGGTCGCGGTGAAGCTCCGCCTCCGCCTCGACGAGCGGACGCCTCCCGGGGAATACCACGCCGAGGTGGACGTCGGTGGCACCACTCGGCAGCTGGTGGTCCAGGTCGCCCAGCGGGTATCGGTCGACCTCGAGCCGCGGCGGATCCTGGTTGCCAACCAGCCGGGAGGGACGACGGCTGCGTCGGTGGTGGTCACCAACCAGGGCAACGTCCCGGTGACGGTCGGCGAGATCGGGGCCGTTCCGCTCGACGACGAGCAGCGCGACTGCCGGATCCTGCGCCGCACCGTCGACGCCCTCACCGCCGACGAACGTGAGGTGTCGATCGAGCGGTTGCTGACCGAGGTGACCAGGGCCTCCAAGCAGGTGCTCGACGAGACCGGGGTGTTGCGCGTGCGCAACCTGTCGGGGCCGGCAGAGGTGCCACCGGGCGCGGTCGTCCGTTTCGACCTCACTATCGAGGTGCCGAAGACGCTGGACCCGCACACCCGCTACACCGGTTTTGCCCCGATCGCCACCAGCACGCTGAGCTTCGTGGTCGTCCCCGGCATCGAGGGCGGCGTCCAGCCGCCTACCGCGCCGAAGCGCGCCACCCGTCGCACGCCGAGGTCGGCCCGGCCCACGACCACGGAGAAGGGAAGCAGGCCTCGTCGCAGCCGCGGCCAGGCGTCATCCTGAGGAGCCCACATGGAACACATGGACAGCCGGCATAGCCGTCACGGCGGCAGCAGGAGGCCCGGCGCCGCCCGCGAGATGCTCGACGCCGTCGGTGCGCTGACCACGACGGTGGCCGACGCCGTCGACAGCTTCATGGGCTCGATGGGAGGGATCACACCGCCCGAGGGCCTGGTGCGGCGTCGCCGCCACACGCGACGCTTCGACCGCCACTCGTGCTGCGACGACGAGCCGTGCAAGGGCTGCTCCGGTTCGTCGTGCGAATGTGACTGCTGTGTCGGCGACGCCGACCTGGTCATCTACACCCGCATCGGCGAGCGCCGGGTGGTACCGGTCCGAATCGAGAACACCCGCGCCCGCGAGCGTGAGATCAGTGTCGCCCTCTCCGATCTGACCACGAGGGGAGGCGGGGCGACCCCGGTCGAGGCGAGACTTCACGGCGAGACCGACTTCACCCTGAAGCCGTGCGAGGAGCGCGAGATCGTCGTGTTGGTGGCGGTCGGGGGCTTGGACGACGACGGGCGTAAGGCGGATCGGGAGGGGGCGACCGACATCGACGAATGCCACGTGGCCGTGGGCGATCTCCGCATCACCGGGTGCGACCTGCGTCCCGTCCGGATCGCGGTGGCGGTGCTGCCCCGTGGCTGCAGCCCGTACGAGATCGAGTGTGGCTGCGGCTGCTGCTGATACCGGTCCTGAGCCTTCCCGCCTCCGGGGCGTCGTCGACGCACTGATCGGGGAAGCGCTCAAGGACGTCCTGCGCAACCTACGCGACCACACCGAACTGCAACGCCGCATCGTCCGCGGTGACCTCGACCGGTCGGAGGTGAACCGCGCCTACGTGTCCTACGCCCGTCGGGAGGGCGGTGAATACCGGAAGAGGGTCGCCGAGCTCACCGCCGCCTACTACGCCGACCTGGCCGATGTGGGCACCCGCTACAGCGCCGACTTCTACGAGGAGGTGCTCGGCAACGGCGGCGTGGCCCCGGCGACCGAGACGATCACCGCCTCGGGAGAGGCGCCGACCCGGGTCCCCATGGAGCTTCACGGTGCGCCCGGGAAGGAAGTGATCGCTCGCTTCAGCCTGGAGAACACCGACCCCGACCCGGTCGACGCCGTCTTCGAGGTGGGCGTCTGCCATGGTCCCGACGGGGAGGAGTTCACCGCGCCGCTGTCGGTGCACCCGGCCCGGGTCACCGTCCCGGCCGGCGGTCGGGAAGAGATCACCATCCGGCTGGCGATGCTGCCCAGCGTGTTCGCCCCCGGACAGCTGTACCGGACGGTGGTGCGGGTGGCCGGCTACCGCCAGCTGGAGCTCGACCTCGTCATGTGGGCCGAGGAGCCGATGGTGGTGTTCCCCGAGGACCTGGTCGCACCCGACGACGCTGCTGCCGGCCTACCCGCCGAACGACGTGCCGGTCCCGATGTCGACGGCTTCAGCGTGCGGTGTCCGGCGTGCGGCCGGGACTTCGCCCGCAACGAGCCGTCGACCCGGCTCTATCCGCACAAGCGCCCCGACGGGGACCCGTGCCCCGAGCGCTCCGGCCAGGTCGTGGTGGCCTGACCCACGCCGGCGTAGGCGCCGGTCAGGCGCCGTCCGCCGCCGTGTCGACAGGAGGCCCGGGCTCGGCGGCGCTCTCGGCGCCACCCATGTCGAAACGGAACGGCGGGTAGTCATCGGTCATCAACCCGACGTACGCCCAGGTGCGGTACACCCATCGCTCCATGCCCATGACCAGGTCGAACATGCCCTGCGGGTAGCGGCCGGTGAACAGCAGGATGAGGAGGGCGATCAGGGTCAGGATCTCGATGACGCCGCCGCTGATCCTGAGCGCCGGGTCGCCCCCACCGGCGCTGAGGTCCCCGACCCACCACACCAGCCCATTGGTGAACAGCCCCACGATGATCAGGTGCGGGATGGCCAGCAGCCACTTCACCAGCGGTAGCCAGCGGTTCAGTGTGACGGGGTAGTCGACGTCGAAGGTGGCCGGGTAGTCGGCCGGGAGCAGGCTGAAGGGCGGGTACTGGTCGCTGGCGACAGGGGAGAAGCAGTAGAAGCTGACCCGCCAGCCCCACCGCATCACCCCGACGTTGAAGTCGAAGAGCCCCCGCGGGTAGCGGGTGGTGAACAGGATCGAGAGGCCGGCGATGATCGTCGTCACCATGAAGGCGATGAAGAGGAACGCCAGGAGGATGATGTGGGGGAGGGCGAACAACCATTTGACCAGCCACATCCACCGGCTCAGCCCGGGCTCGACCACGCCCTCGAGGCGCGCCGGGTAGCCGGCGCCCGTCCACCGCCACCGTCCGCGGCGGCGCCGGCGACGGCGACCGGACGGGCGGCGGACCCCGGCTCGGCGCCGGGCGTTTCGGACACCGGCACGGCCTCGTCTCCCGGGTGGCTTCCTTCCGCGCAGCCCGGCAACCAGCAGGGCGGCGGCGGCGAGCCCGACCAGGATGCCGGCCACCAGCGTGGCGATGGCGATGCCCAGGATCAGCGCCGATCTTGGCACCGGCGACGACATCGGCGGCGACTCCGGCGGACCCGTCGGCGTTCATCAACACCACGGTCCAGTCGCCCTGCTCGATGTCCCAGGTGAGGGTCTGCGTCCCGTCGCCCTCTGCGGAGGCCACCCAGAACGGCTGGTCGCCGGGGGGTGAAGCAGGCGCCGAGCCGCCGGTGACCTGGAGGTCGAAGTTGTCGGTGAACGGCCCGATTTCGTCTAGTTGCGCCCGGCCGACCTCGCGCAGGTAGTCGTGTCACCTCGGAGCTGGGCCCGACCCCGACGAAGACGGGCTGCGGCGCCGGTCGCCTCCAGCTTGAGCGTGGCCACGTCGTTCGACGGCCACCAGTCGCCCGGGTCGGCGCCGAACTCGAGATCCTCGGTGGTGATGGCGTGCCATTCGGTGGACAGCTCGTAGGTCCGGGTGGTGAAGAACCCGTCGGCGTCCCGCTGGGTTCCGTATGCCCAGAGCAGCGTGGCGCCGCCGACGACGAGGGCGAACGACAAGAGGGCGAGGACGACCCCGATGACGACCATGACGATCTTGCCGGGACTCATCGCGGATCTCCTCGGGTGGGGGGCAACGGCAATGGTCGGTGAGGCTCGCCGTGTCGTCAAGGGGAAAAGGTCCCTGGCCGCTCCCGGCCGGCAGCCCGGGCGCCCGCCGTAACGTGGACGGCGATGGCCACCATCGATGACGTGCGTCGGGTCGCCTCGACACTCCCGCGGAGCTACGAGGCGCTGGTGCGGGACCGGGTCAAGTTCCGGGTGGGCAGCATCGTGTACCTGGCGTTCAGCCGCGACGAGACCCTCATGGGGTTCGCCTTCCCCAAGGAGGAACGCCAGGCCCTGGTCGCCGCCGAGCCGGAGAAGTTCCAGATGCCCGGGCAGTCCGATATGCGATACCACTGGGTCGTTGCCCGCCTCGCCGCCATCGACGGGGTCGAAATCGCCGAGATCGTCATCGACGCCTGGACGATGGTGGTGCCGAAGTCGGTGGCCGCCGCACATCTCCGGTCGATCGGCCTGTGAGCGGCGCTAGGGCTGGATTGTCCGACCGCCGGCATACGATGCCGGGATGAAGACGAGGATTGGGGCGACCGCGCTCACCGGGGTGGCGCTGCTGGCTTGCACGGTCTGGTTGGCGACGACCACCGGGGCCGCCGGCCGCGCGCTCGCCACGCCCAGCGCACCACCCACGACGATCGCCGCCGTGGCCGGCGCCGAGCCGACCGCACCGGCGAGCCTCGACCGCCTGACGGTGACTTCGCCTCGAGTTGTGAACACCGAGGTGCGGGCACGCCCGCTCCGTATCCCGGTACCGGCTCCTCTACCGGCCGACCCGTACGCCGACTGACCCGGACGAGCCGATCGGGCGGATCGTCATCGGAGCCATCGGGCTGGATTCCGAGCTGGGCGAGGGCATGACCCTCACCGAGATCAACCGCGGGCCGGCGCACTGGCCGGGCACGGCGATGCCGGGTGGGCTCGGAAACGTGGTGGTCGCCGGCCACCGCACGACGTGGAGCTCCCCGTTCCGCCATCTTGACCTCCTCGAGGTCGGCGACGAGATCCGGTTCTCCGTCGGGGGGCGAGCGGCGGTCTACCGGGTGACCGAGACGATGGTGGTCGAACCCGAAGACGTTTGGATCGCTCAGCAGGGGCCAAGTCGAATCGTCACGCTGTTCGCTTGCCATCCGGTCGGCTCGGCATCCCAACGGATCGTCGTCCGCGGCGAACTCGTCCCCCCGTCAGTGGACCCAACCGCGGTTTGAACCGGGTTTCCGATCGGGCTATCGAGCGTTTACGAGGCGAGGAACCACCACAAGACGCCGATGGCCAGCGCAGCGGCGATGACGCCGAGCACCACGCCCCATGCTCGGGGTCGGTCGTTGGTGACCGGAAGCCCGTCTTCGTCGTACTCGATGTGGCTGTGGTGCGGAGTCGCCAGGTCCGGATCGTGAGGCAGCATGTCATCTCTCCTGTGTTCGCGGACCCGGTAGCCCTACCCGGGGGCCGTCGCCGGCAAACGCGGCGAAGCGCCCCCCGAAGGAGGCGCCCCGACCGCAGGGAACCGAAGCGGTGCGGGTCAGTTCCCCTGGGCGAAGATGTCGTCCAGCTTGCTCTCGATCGCCTCGACAGTCTCGCCGGTCTTCTCACGGATCTTCCCCACGAGCTGCTCCCGGTTGCCCTCGGCTTGGGCCACGTCGTCGTCGGTCAGGTCGCCCCAGGCTTCCTTGATCCGACCCGTCGCCTGGTCCCACTTGCCCTCGAGCTGCATCTTGTCCATTTCCACCACTCCTTCTGTCGTCGGTGTCGCACTAACCCTTCCCGGTCGCCGGAGGAGGCAAACCTCCGTTTCGTCGCGCCGCCGCTCGGGTAGGTGTCGGTCCACGATGTGACAGGTGACGAGATGGACCGGCATGACATGACAGGGGAGGACCCACACCCTGCGCTACGGTTCCGTGGAGCGGTTGGAGTTCACGAGCTCGACCGGCACCCCGCACCCGTCCCGGGCAACACCCCCGCAGAGTCTGAGGGGGACGCGTGATACAGCAGGAATTCATGGAGCTGGGAGCCGGACCGAGAGCCCCATCGGCGGCGCGGGGCCGCGTCGAGGACGCCTTGGCCGGCCACGACGCCGAGATCGTGGCCACCGCCGCCCTGCTGGTGAGCGAGCTGGTCACCAACGCGGTGCGCCATGCAGAGCTCGTCGGCGGACCGTGTCGGTGTTCTCCTCGGGCTGCTGGGGGGCCGACTGCGGATCGAGGTCGTCGACGCGGGGATCGGCTTCGACATAGCGGTCGAGCGTGAGGCGACGGATGGCTTCGGGCTTCGGATCATCGACGACCTCGCCGACGATTGGGGAGTGGATCCCGGTCCTCCGCACAAGGTCTGGTGCGAGCTGGCGGTCATATCAGGCTGAGTCGTCACTCCCGACGGTGGCTCTGACCGCTTCCAGCGATCGGCGGAGCAGCCGGGAGATGTGCATCTGTGACACCCCCAGCTCGACGCCGATCTCGCTCTGGGTCTTCCCCTCGAAGAAGCGCAGGTAGAGGATGTGGCGCTGGCGCTCCGGCAAGGATCGGATCGACTCGGTGATCATGGTCCACTGCGTGACGTTGGCGAGATCGGGATCCTCCGACCCGAGCAGGTCGATCAGGCTCGAGTCTTCGTCCTCTCCGACGGGCACGTCGAGCGACCCGGCGGTGTAGGCCCCGCCGGCATCCAGGGCCTCCAAGACCTCCTCCTCGGTCAGGTCGATGGCGGTGGCGAGCTCGGCGATCGTCGGGGACCGGCCGAGCCGGTGGGTGAGATCTTCGATGGCTCGTGAGGTCTCCAGCCATCGCTCCTGGAGCGATCGGGGGGCCCGCACCGACCAGGCGCGGTCGCGTAGGTGTCGCTTCAGCTCACCGAGGATCGTCTTGGTGGCGTAGGTCGAGAACCGGGCGCCGTGCTCCGGGTCGAAGCGATCGAGCGCGTTGAGCAACCCGATCCGCGCCACTTGCTCGAGGTCTTCCACCGGCTCGCCGCGGCCCCGGTACCGGCCGGCGAGTCGCCTTGCCAGGCGGTCGTAACTGGCCGTGATCGTCGCCCGCACCTCGGGATCGTGCCTCCTCGACAGCAACTCCTCGGGCCAGTCCCCGTTGTCGGCCCGGGCGTCCGTGCCGGTGCTCACAGCGCGACCGTGAGGTGCACGGTCGAGTTCTCGATGTCACGGCGGGTGTCCGGGAACAGGCCGAGCACGATGTCCACTGGGTCGATGGCACCGTCGACCAGATCCCCAGGGAGCAGGGGCCCAACCACGAACTCGAGCAGCGAGTCGTGCAGGACCGCGGTCACCTCCACACTTCGGCGGGACACGCCGGTGACGATGGCGGTCGCCACTTCGGAGATCGCCAACCTGAGATCCTCGACCGTCTCCTCGTCGGCGTCGGCGGCGCGGGCGACGGCGGCGGCGAACATCCTGACCGTGGCCACCTGTCCGGCGGTTGCCGGCACGCTCAACTCGAAGCGGTGCGGTGCCTCAGCCGCCACCGGTGTCGAGGGCTTCCGAGAGCGAGGTGAACACGTGGAGCTCCCGATCGACCCCGGTGATCCGGAGCAGCTTGGTGACCACGCCATCGGTGACGACCAGGCACAGACGATCACCCGCCTCGGTCGCCGCCTCGTGGGCCGAGATGAGGACCCGCAGCCCGGTCGAGTCGATGAACGTGACCCCGGTGACGTCGGCGATGATGTCGCCCGATCCGGCGACCTTGGCGAGCCGCTGACCCAGGTCGGGCGCGGTCGCCAGATCGATCTCGCCGGTGACGGTGAGCACCGTTGCGGCCCGCTGGTTGGTCGTCTCGACGTTGAGCTCGGAAGCCATCATCCATCTCGGAGGGGAGAACCCGGACCGGCGTAGTATACGAACCGCATGGCTGCCGAGCCGACCTGCCTCACTGTGCCCGCAGATCCTGGCTACCTCAGGATCGTTCGCACCGTGGCCAGCAGCGCCGCCGCCGGCGGGGCCCTCGGGCTCGAAGGCATCGAGAACCTCGCCCTCGCCATCGACGAGGCAGGAACCGCCCTCCTCCGCACACCGGGCGCGACGGCTCTCTCGGTCACCCTCGAGTCGGGGCCGGGAGGCATCGTCGTCGAGCTCGACGTCGACCGGTCTCCGAAGGAGCCGTGGCCCCCGACCGGATGGAGCGGCTCGTTGGGCGCCCGGGTGCTCGACGCGGTTGCCGACGATGTCACGCTGACCGCGTCGGACGGCAAGCGCTCCATCCGCCTGGTCGTTAGCTGACCGATCGCCGCCGACTCAACCCGTTTTCCGGCGAATCACGAGGACGGCGAGGTCATCGTCATGGACATCTCGGTACTCGGCGACCGCGGCTCCGATGGCGGCGGCGATCTGTGATGCGCCGTCAGCCGCCATGGTCTTCGCCAGTGCCTTCAGCCGCTCCTCGCCGAAGGGGACACCGGCGCTCCTGGCCTCGATGACGCCGTCCGTGTAGAGGATGATGGCGTCCCCTGGGTCGAGCCGGACGACCTTGCGCTCCACCGTCACATCCCTGAACATTCCGAGCAGCGTTCCCGGGACCCCGGCCGTTTCGACGGTGCCGTCGGCTCGGACGACGAGCGGTAGCGGATGCCCGGCGACGGCGAGGACGGCTTCCACCCCGTCGCCGAGATCGAGGACGCCGAGGGTGGCGGTGCAGTATCTCGACGACGGGCCATGGGTCCGAACCTGGTCGTTGACCGCCATGAGCGCATCGGCCGGGTCTCTGTGGATCTCGGCGAACGCCCTGATGCTGTGGCGTACCAGGGCGGTGACCGCGGCGGCCTCGGACCCCTTCCCGCTGACGTCTCCGATGGCGAAGGCGAAGCGGCCGTCGGAGACGCGGAACACGTCGTAGAAGTCGCCGCCGACGATGAGCCCCTCCCCGACCGGGACGTAGCCGGTGCCGATCTCGATGCCGTCGATTTCCGGAAGCGAGGCGGGGAGCAGGCTCTGCTGCAGCGCGCGGGCGGTCGCCGAGCGCTCCTCGAACAGCGTGGCCTTGACCAGCGTGGCCGCCACCGACTCGGCGTACTGGCCGAAGAGCTCGAGATCCTCGGCCTGGTAGGGGCGACCGGCCTTGCCGTGGCCGGCGACGATGATCCCCACCGTGGTGGAGCCGAGAGCGAGCGGTGCGGCCATGATCGACGAAGCCTCGACGATGTGAGTCCTTCCTGAGTCGTCGTCCCCGAGGACGAGGTTCGCCGGCGACGTCGACAACTGGGCGTCACCGGTCGCGATCACCCGGTCGATCGCCTCGGTGGGTGCGATCAGTGCGAGGGCACCGGATGCGGCGGCGAAGGAACGGATGTCGTCCCCGGCTGCCGCCTCGACGGCCTGACCCAGTGGGTCGAGGATGAGGCTCCACTCGCCCAGATGCTGCGACCCCAGTTCCACCGCGGTGCGCCGCACCACCGCAGGGTCGAGCACGGCGCGTACCTCGCGTGCCGCCCGGATCAGGAACTGCATCCTTTCCTTGACGGCTTCGGCCTCCGAACGGGCGCGCCGTTCCTCGTGCAACATCTGTTCACGGGCCAGCGCGGTTTCGGCGCGTTCGGTGACGTCCGCCACCGTTCCGACCATCGAGACCGGCGCACCCTGTGCATCGAAGACCGCCATCGCCGACACCTCGAGCCACTTCGTGGGCACCCCGGGAACCTCGAGCCGCAACTCCACACGCTGGGACTGATGACCGTGCCTGGCCAGCTCGAGGCAGGCGCGCGCGTCGGCGCGATCCTCCGTATGGATGAGCTCGAAGAGCTCGGGCAGGGTGGCAGGCAGACCCGCGCTACCGACTCCGACGATCTCGTGCGTCCGCGGAGACCACCACAGCTCGTCGGTGGCCGGATCGCACTCCCAGGCTCCGACGCCGCCCGCCTCCATGGCGAGCTGCCATCGATCGGTGAACGCCGGGGCGCCAGCTTCACCGACGCTCGATGAGTCTTCGATCAAGGAGCGCTCCTGCGGAGGGGGTGCGGCGGTGTTCGTGGTGTGAGCGTAGTCCGAATCGGGGGCGGCTCGCCCTGTCGGGCGCCCAACGCCGGCGACTCCATGGTTTCGGAATGCGCCGGATCGGGAACAGGGAGCGGATGGACCCAGGGAGCCCGATCGGCTCGTTCTGGCTCGACTCGAGGGACGACCACGAGCCGGGCACGTCGACCCTCCCCGGCGGCCGGGCCGAGGTCGTAGTCGTCGGCGGCGGCATCTTCGGGCTCAGCACTGCGCTCCGCCTCGCCGAGTCCGGCCACGAGGTGGTCGTGATCGAAGTGAACCGGGTGGGAGCAGGCGTCACCGGCCGGTCGACGGCGAAGGTCACAGCACTGCACGGGGCGATCTACCGCAGGATCTGGCAGAGCCACGGCGCCGAAGTCGCCGCCGCCTACGCCACCGCCAACCAGTGGGGCGTCGCCGAGCTGGCCCGGATCGCCGGCACGGGCGACGGGACACCGTGGGGAGACGCCTCCGCCTACACGTATGCGGTGAGCCCACCCGGGGTCGACCAGATCGAGGAGGAGGCGTCGGCGGCTGCCGCCTCAGGTCTGGCGGTCGAGGTGGTCTCCGGCGACATCGGCCTTCCTTTTCAGGTCGCCGCCGCGGTGCGCCTCGACGACCAGGGCATGGTCGACCCGGCGGAGCTATGCCGGTTGATGGCGAGGGCGGTGGTGGCGCACGGTGGCACCGTTGTCTCGGGATGCGGCGTCACCGACATCTCGTCCAAGGGGCGGCTGACCACGTCGCAGGGAGACATCGCCGCACAGGTGGTGGTGCTGGCCACCCACTTGCCGATCGTCAACCGTGGCGGTCAGTTCGCCACCACACGTCCATGGCAATCGTATGTGATCGCCGCCTCGCTCTCCGGCCCGGCCCCCACCGGGATGTACCTGGGCCTGGACGACCCCGGCACCCGTTCCGTGCGCCCGATCGTCACCGGCGGTGATCGGGTGTTGATCGGGGGGGAGGGTCATCGCACCGGCCGCGACCCCGATGCCAAGCAGCGGCTGGGGATCCTGCAGGACTGGGCCCGCGAGCGCTTCTCCGTGGAGGGAGTGACCCACGGATGGTCCGCCCATGACTACGAGCCGGCTAGCGGCCTTCCCTTCGCGGGACGGTTGCCGTTCTCGGGGGTCCCAACCTACGCGGCCACCGGGTTCGCCAAATGGGGGTTCACCAACGCGGCGGCATCCGCCCGGGTCGTCACCGACCTCATCGAAGGGCGCGCCCACCCGTGGCCCGAGCTGGCAGAGGACACACCGCGGACCTGGCTCCGTACCGCCGGCAACGTGCTGCGCTACAACGAAGCCGTTGCGACCCACTTCATCGGCGGGCGGCTGTTGTCAGGCGGTGGCCTCGCCGACCTCGAGGTCGGCGAGGGTCGCGTGGTCAAGGCAGGCGGTCGCCACGTGGCCGCCTCCCGCGACGCGGAGGGCAATCTCCAGGTCCACGATGCCCGGTGTACTCACCTGGGCTGCCACGTGCGGTGGAACGCCGCCGATGCCACCTGGGACTGCCCGTGCCACGGTTCGCGGTTCGCCTCAGACGGATCGGTGATCGACGGGCCGGCCACGGCGCCGCTGGGCCCGGTCGAAGATGTCGAGCTCGTCGCCGGCGACTCCGGCTGACACCGGCGGACCCACCTCAGCTGCGGAGGATCCTCAGCAGCGCCCGCTCGCCCCGATCCATCCACCGGGAGCGCCGTGACTCGCTCCAGGCGTCTGCCAGCCGCCCGTCCTGGAAGGCGTCCTCGATAACGGGGTGTACGTACGAGGCCCGGCACACCGCCCGGGTGTTGCCGAGCAGCTCGGCGGCGTCGTCGACCGCTGCCAGCCACGCCGTCGCCGCGTCCTCATCCCCCCGAACCTGGTCGCCGAGGGAGGCGGTCACCGACGCCGAGGCGCCCCAGGTGCGGAAGTCCTTGGCGGTGAACGGCTCGCCGGTCACCTCACGCAGATAGTCGTTGACATCGGTGGAGTCGATGGAACCGGAACCCCCGTCGTCCGTCTCGTAGGTGAACAGACGTTGCCCGCCGGTGTCGCGACACTGCCTCACCAGATCGGCGAGTCGGCGGTCACGGACGGTGACGTCGTGGTCCTCTCCACCCTTGGCGACGAAGCTGAAGGTCAGCCGCGACCCGACCACCTCGACGTGTCGCCGCTCCAGGGTGGTGAGGCCGTAGGAGCCGTCGGTGCCGGCATACCGCTCGTTGCCCACGCGGATCAGCGTGGTGTCCAGCAGGCGAACGGTCAGCGCGGTAACCCTTCGCTTGGTCAACCCGCGGTCAGACAGGTCGTCGGCGACGGAGCGTCGCAGACCGGGCAACCGACCCCCGAACGCCTCCAGGCTGTCGAACTTCGCCTCGCTCTGCAGCCGGACCCACTCCGGGTGGTACACGTACTGCTTGCGTCCGGCGTCGTCCCTCCCCGTCGCCTGGATGTGACCGTCGCCCCGCCGGCAGATCCACACGTCGGTCCACGCCGGGGGCACCGCCAAGGCGGCGATGCGCTCCTTGTCCGCTCGGGACGGACCCCGCGAGTCGCCGGCGACATAGCGAAATCCGCGTCCGGCCCTCACCCGGCGGAAGCCGGGCTCGGAGTCGGACACATAGCGGAGTTCCGAGTCGGGAAGCTGCACCGCCGTCATGATCGCAACCCCGTACCCCGCCGGCACCGGGGGCACACGTCGGTTCGCCGGGGCGCCGGCGGGGTAGTCGACACCTCGCCGACGGCTCGCCGCTGCCGCCGACCCTGGTGGGCCTTGGCTCAGGCGGTGGACGCCGCTGCGTGGTTCGTAGGGAGGAACGACGCCGGCGTAGGTTCCACGACCGATCGACCGGCGGCGGGTTCGACGGGCTCGCGACAGCCGGGGTGAACGGAACCGGGGAGCCGAATCGACACTGGCGGCGCTCGGTGCGAAACGAGCCGGGGAGCTCGCCCGGTCGTTGGGCCGCTTGACCCTGCGGGCCGGGTGGCCCGTTGCACGCGGGCGTGGCGTTGTCGGATGAGGGCGACGGGTATCTGGCGGCATGCGTTTCGCCTCTTGGCCCACCGGCGCGATCGGCCCGGTGGTCGCCACCTCCATCCACGCCGGCCATGAGCTACGCCCCGAGGTCGGCGCCCTGATGGCGGCCGACGAGACCACCAGACTTCGCCAGGAGGACCCGCACACCGATGAGATCGCCGCCGGAATCGACTGCCGGGTCGTCGTCCACCGCTCCCGGTTCGAGGTCGACCTCAACCGCCCCCGCT
Organism: uncultured Acidimicrobiia bacterium; assembly: GCA_963834375.1. GTDB lineage: Bacteria > Actinomycetota > Acidimicrobiia > Spongiisociales > UBA5794 > JACDBE01. The sequence continues at coordinate 37,212 of CAWIBM010000002.1, forward strand.
CCGAGTCCGTCTATCGCAGGCCCGAGCAGGCGTGGGGCATCGACGTCTGGCGGACGGAGCCCGGCGACGATGTTGTGGCCCGTTCCCTGCGGCTGTACGACGGCTTCTACCGGAGGTTATCCCGGCTGATCGAGCAGGCGATCGACGCCCACGGCGGCTTCGTGCTGTACGACGTCCACTCCTACAACCACAGGACAGCCGGCCCGTCGAGCCCGCCGGCGCCGGCTGTCGACAACCCACTGGTCAATCTGGGCACCGGGTTCCTGCCGGGGCGATGGCGACCGGTGGCAGATGCCTTCATCGCCGCCATGCGGTCAGGCTCCTTCGGCGGAGAGCCCATCGACGCCCGGGAGAACGTGAGGTTCAGGGGCGGTCACCTCTCCAGGTACCTGGCCGATCGGTACGGGTCCCACGGCGGCGCGCTCGCCATCGAGTTCAGGAAAGACTTCATGGACGAATGGTCCGGACGATGCGACCGCTCCGCGGTCATCGAGCTCTCGGCTGCTCTAGCCACCACGACAGCCCCGGTGTGGGAGGCCCATCTGCGATGCCGGTGACCGCCGACGACCTCGCCGTCGACCACGAGCTGGCCGAGATTTGCGGCCTGCTGCCGATCCTCTACTACACGACCCCGGTCAACGTCGCCGAGCAACGGGCCGCCTTCCTCGACGGCTCGGTGGCCGAGCCGCATTTCGAGTACCGACCGATCGCCGACCTGGCCGAGATCGGTGATCGCCTGAGCCGTGTCGACCCGACCAAGGTGGGCGATGCATCAGTCCGGATCCTCGCCTGCAACAAGAAGCGCGAGCTGGAGATCCCGCCTCGATCTGCTGGCCCGGCGCAACACGGATCGGTTCCTCCCGACCTGTGTGGAGCTGTTCGGACCGGTCGAGCGATCTCTGGTCGAGCTGGCCAACGCCCTGCTGGCGATGCCGGCGGCGACGCCGCCAGATCGGGTCACGGTGTCGGCCCGGGACGTCGCCGCCGCCGCCCGCGCCGAGATCGATTTGTACCGGGCGTCTCATCCCGAGTTGAGCGCCCGGGTGTTCGTCAGCGCCGACGGTGACCGGGATCCTCGTCGAGAACGGGGACCTCTACATCGGGAGCCGACACCCGGATCGCCCTCGACCGCTTGCCCATCGTCATCAACCACGAGGTCGGCGTCCACGTCCTGACCTATGCCAACGGGATCGCCCAGCCGCTGCACCTGCTGGCCGCCGGCCTCGCCGGCTACGACGAGAACCAGGAGGCGCTGGCGGTCCTCGCCGAGCACCTGTCGGGGGGTCTCGACCGGTCCCGCCTTCGCATCCTCGCCCTGCGAGTCGTCGCCGCCGATCTGGTCGGGCAGCGGGTGGGGTTCGCCGAGACGGTCGATCGACTGGTCGAGATGGGCGCCACCCCGCGGACGGCGTTCACCACCGCCATGCGGGCCCACCGCTCGGGAGGGATGACCAAGGACGCCGTCTACCTGCGCGGGCTGGTCCGTCTCTGGGAGCACATCGCATCCGGCGCCTCCCTCGATCTCCAGTTCGTCGGCAAGATCACCCTCGAGGACGAGCCGCTCATCGCCGACCTGCTCGAGCGAGGCGTGCTCCAGCCGCCGGCGATCCGCCCACGCTTCCTCGACACCGACCTCTGCCGTAGCCGGCTCGCCGAGATCAGGGACGGCGCCACCGTGCTCGACCTCGGGGGGATCGCCGCATGAAGATCGGCTTCGTCGTCAACGAGGTGGCCACGGAGCATCCGCTGTACACCACGACGCGGCTCGCCTTCGCCGCCGCCAGGCGCCGCACACGAGGTGTGGACGATGGGGGTCGGCGACCTGGCACAGGAGGTCGACGGGACGGTCACCGGGGTGGCCAGCCGTCCCGACGACAAGCGGTACCGGTCGTTGACCAGCTTCGCCTCCGACCTCCTCGGTGGGAGCCGTCGGGAGAAGATCACCCTCGACGACCTGGACGTCCTCATGCTGCGCAACGATCCGGCCGACGACGCCGTCGACCGGCCGTGGGCGCAGACATCCGGGGTGTTGTTCGGCCAGCTCGCCGCGGCACGTGGCGTCATCGTGCTCAACGACCCGGTCCACCTCGCCGATGCGCTCGACAAGACCTACTTTCAGCACTTTCCGGAGGAGGTCCGTCCGGCGACGCTGATCTCCCGCGACCCGGACGACATCAAGGCCTTCGTCGACGATCACGGCGGCCGGGCGGTGCTCAAGCCGCTGCAGGGATCGGGAGGGCAGGCGGTGTTCGTCCTCAAGGGCCGGAAGCCGGAGAACCTGAACCAGATCATCGAGACCATCACCCGCGATGGCTTCGTCGTCGCCCAGGAATACCTGCGGGGCGCCGATCGTGGGGACGTCCGCCTGTTCGTCATGAACGGTGAGGCGTTGCAGGTCGACGGCAGGTTCGCCGCCATCAGGCGAAGCAACGAGACCGACGATCCCCGGTCGAACATGCACGCCGGTGGCAAGGCGAAGCCGGTGGCGGTGACCGCCGAGATGCTCCGGCTGGTCGAGCTCACCAGGCCCAAGCTGGTCGAGGACGGGATGTTCCTCGTCGGGCTGGACATCATCGGGTCCAAGCTCATGGAGGTGAACGTGTTCAGCCCGGGGGGCATCGGCAGCGCCTCCGAGCTCCACGACGTCGACTTCGCCGCCGCCGTCATCGAGGCAATCGAGGAGAAGGTGCGCTTGCGCGGCGCCTACGGCTCCCGCCTCGGCAACGTCACCCTGGCGACCCTCTGACGGCTCATCTCGCGCGAGCAGGGATCGTTTGAATAGCGTAAGGTCGCGGGCGTAGATGGGGGCGGAACGGCCGCCTGGCCGATACCAGAGGAGGGGACATGTCCGGATCGATGCGGAGGATGCGCCGCGCGAGGCTCGCCGCGCTCACCGGCGCGGTAGCGCATGCTGATGGCGCTGCTACCGGCGACGGCCGCTTCGGCGGCGCCGTCGCAGGCGGCGTGTGACAACCGCGACAACAACACGTACTCGAAGCTGCTCGAGTGCGTCCGACTCACCGAGGTCCGCGAGCACCAGGCGGCGCTGCAGGACATCGCCGACGACAACGGCGGCACCCGTGCCGCCGGTACCCCCGGGTACACGCCAGCGTGGACTACGTGGTCGACACCCTGGAGTCGGCCGGGTTGGGACGTGGACGCTCCACGAGTTCCCGTTCCTCTTCATCCCGCCGCCGACGCTGCAGCAGCTGACCCCGGCCACCGCGACCTACGAGACCGGGGCCTTCACCGGTTCAGCGGGTTCGGTGACGTGTCCGCCTCCGTGGTGCCGGTGGATATCAACTTGGCGCCGCCGCAGGCGACGTCGAGTGGTTGCGATGGCGCTTTCGCCGAGGCGGCCGTCGGTGCGCCGCTGGTCGCCGACCCGGGTGGCCCGGACGACTTCGCCGGCTTCCCAGCTGGCGGGATCGCATTGATTCAGCGCGGAACGTGCAGCTTCGCGTTGAAGGCCTACAACGCCCAGGCGGCGGGTGCCAGTGCGGTCATCATCTTCAACCAGGGCAACACGCCGGAGCGCTCAGGCTTGATCGTGGGCAATGCCACGGCGCCGCCGCCGGCTCCGGGGCCGCTGTCGATCCCTGTCGTCGGCGCCTCCTTCGCCGACGGGTCGGCGTTGTCTCAGGTGGGCTCCACGGCCCGCGTCGACGTCGACCCGCCCGAGAGCCGTCCGCAGGTCAACGTGATCGCCGAGCTTGCCGGCACGAACACCGACAACGTGGTGATGGCGGGCGCCCACCTGGACTCGGTGCAGGCCGGTCCGGGGATCAACGACAACGGCTCCGGTTCGGCGTCGTTGTTGGAGTTGGCCGAGCAGCTCGCCAACCACATCCCGCAGAACACGGTGCGTCTCGCCTGGTGGGGCGCCGAGGAAAGTGGCCTGCTGGGGTCGAGTGCCTACGTGGCGAGCCTAAGCCAGGCAGAGAAGGACCGGATCGCCCTGTACCTGAACTTCGACATGGTCGGGTCGCCCAACTACATCTTCATGGTGTACGACGGCGACACCTCGTCGTTCCCAGCGCCGCCCGGGATCCCGATCCCCGCCGGGTCGGTGCAGATCGAGGACACCTTCGAGTCGTTCTACACGCTGCGCGGCGAGCCGTATGACGACACCCAGTTCAGCGGTCGGAGCGACTACCAGGCGTTCATCCTCAACGACATCCCGGCCGGCGGCCTGTTCACCGGCGCCGAGGTGGTGAAGACGGCCGAGCAGCAGTCGATCTGGGGCGGGACCACCGGCGCCCAGTTCGACCCGTGCTACCACCTCGCCTGTGACACGTTCGACAACGTGAACCTGCATGCCCTCGAGGTGAACGCCGACGCCGTCGCCTTCGGCGTGTTGACCTACGCCTACTCGACCCAGACCGTGAACGGCGTTCCCGGGATCCCGGTACCGGGCAACTTCCCGATCCCGGCACCGGCAGGCCCGGAGGGGACCTTCATCCCCTGAGCCCGCCTGGTTCGACGACCGAGAGGGGAGGCCGGCGACGGCCTCCCCTCCTCGCGTCATCGGTTCACCGAGCGCTATACCGGGGTAGGCGGTCCGAACCAGGTGGTCGAGCGCGTCGGGAAGCCCGGGGTCGGTGTGGTCTCCCACCCAGGCGACATGTCCGTCCGGCCGGATCACCACGGCCGGGGGAGCGGTGACCTCGCCGAGCACGGGGAGCTCCCACACCCCGGCATGCGTCGCGTCGACCAATCGCACCCGAGCCGCCCACGGCGTGATGTCGAATCCCCCGGGCTCACCGAGGTTCAGCAGCACGGGCCGGGCGTCGTGCAGCAAGGTGAACACGCGCACCGGGCCGTCGGCGGTGACCAGGTCGAGGTCGGGCATGCGCCGCCCGAGCAGCGGGTGTCCGTCCCCGAGGTCGTAGTGGATGTCGAGCGCGGAGATCATCGCGGCGATGCGCCTGCGCGGCTCGTCCATGCTGAGCATGTCGAGCACGGTGTCGCGGAGCGCCTGGCTGCGCTCGTCGATGCGGCTGAGCGCGACCTGCGCCATGGTGTTCTGCAGCACCCGGGCGCCGACCGGATGCCGCTCGGCGTGGTAGGTGTCCAGGAGGCTCTCGGGTGACGTCTCGTTGACCACCTGGGCCAGCTTCCATCCCAGGTTCACGGCATCCTGGACACCGGTGTTGAGGCCCTGCCCACCTTGCGGGCCGTGCACGTGGGCGGCGTCGCCGGCGAGCAGCACGCGTCCCTCGCGGTAGGACGCCGCCTGCCGGGTCATGTCGGTGAACCGGGAGATCCACGTGGGGCTGTGCACCCCGTAGTCCGTCCCATAGGCAGCGACGAGCGCCTCGCTGAGCTCCTCCAGGGTGGGCTCAGTGGTGTGCTCGACCTGCTTCTCGAGCAGCACGACCCCGTACGGCCCTCCGCCCTCCTCCCGGTTGACGGGACCGATGCCACCACCCTCGGGGCGCATGCCGACCTCCGGCTCCTCGTCCATCTCGACCTCGGCGATCAGGAAGCTGCTCGTCGGATCCCACCCGGGAAAGTCGATGCCGGCCGCCTTGCGGATCACGCTGCGCCCTCCGTCGCACCCGACGAGGTACTCGGCTCGGATGGTCGTGTCGTCGGACACCTCGACGTCGACGCCGGCGCCGTCCTGCGTGAAGCCCACCACCTCGCAGCCACGGAGGATCGGGACCCCGAGCTCCTCGACCCAGCCGGCGAGGATGGGCTCGAAGCGGCTCTGCCAGAGCGCGAGGATGTAGTTGTGGCGGGTGGGGAAGTCGCTGATGTCCAGGAAGGTCCCGGCGTAGCCCACGAACGGATGCGTTTGTCCCTCCGAGAGGAAGCGCTCCGCGACGCCACGCTGATCGAGCACCTCGATGGTGCGCGAGTGGAGACCCCCGGCTCGCTTGCCGTCGAGATCCTGACTGGCGCGTCGTTCGACGATGACGACGTCGATCCCCGCCAGCGCCAGCTCGGCCGCCAGCATCAGCCCGGTCGGACCTCCCCCGGCGATAACCACGGCACGCTCGGTCATCGCCTCAATCCGGTCGTGACGCCCCCGGCACGTCCCTCAACGTCCGCACCGCTCGCGGGAAGTAGCCCCCGGTCCGACCCACTCGTCGACAGCACCCGCATCTCGCCTCTCCCTTTGTAGGTTCCGTCATTCTTCGGCGACCCGTCGGTGGCCAGGCAGGCAATCACACTCGCTGGCGGACGAGACGATGGAAAGCATCAACCGACCAGGAAACGTCCAGTATCAACCGAGATCGCACAAGGTGTCGGTGGGCCCGGCAGGACTCGAACCTGCGACCGACGGATTATGAGTCCGCTGCTCTAACCGACTGAGCTACGGGCCCGCTCGGCCTGCACGTTACCGGGGTCGCCGGTGCCGGTTGGATACCTGGGAGCCCGGGTGCCCGGTCGATGGGCCGGCCGACGTCGTGGCACCCGAGGCCGTGCGGGTCGGGTAGGTAGCATCGACCAACGGTCGGTGGGGGAGCGGCGTCTTCGACGGAAGAGCGCACCATGAATCGGATCGACGTTGTCCGGCTGGAGAGCGGTATGACCGTCGAGAGCGCGCGGCGCCGACTCGCCAACCGCGGCGAGATCGCCGCCGCCCTCGTCCACCGGCGAGAGATCGACGGCGACGCCTGGTACCGCTTCGAGGCCGCCCGGCTGGAGTCGCTGCTGGCATCGGCCCGAGCGGAGGATCGACTGGGCTCGGTGATCGTCCTCGACGCGCTCAATCGGGTCCCGATCACGGACCTGGCGGAGGTCGATGACCCGGCACGGGCCTCCGGGGTGTTGACCGTCGGATCGGTGATCGTCGGGTTCAGTGACGATCCGGGCTACGACCCGGAGCCGCCCCGTCGCGGCGGTGGCGCCGCGACCGACGGGCCGCCTGCCGGTACCGGTCCGCCCGCACCTCCCCCGCCGTCGCCTCCGTCGCCTGGTACGCCGCCGGTCGTCGGTCCGGAACCGCCCCCCGCCGTTTCGTCCCGCCGCTTCACCGGCCACGGCCGGATGGAGGCACCGACCGTTGTCGGGCTGGCGGAGCCATTCACGGTGAGCGTCACCGTCGGCCCGGATCCGATGCCCGGCGTGGTCGGCGGGGTGCTGTCGATCGCCGACCTGCCGGCAGGTATCACGACCGTTCAATTGGGGGTCACCCTCGTCAGCGCGTTCGAGGTCACCGACGGGTCGGGAGGTCACGGCACGATCGAAGTCGACGTGGCGACGGCGACCGGCGGGCCACTCGTCTTCGAGCTGAAACCCCCGACGCCACCCTCGTGGTACGACCCGCAGGTCGGGGTCTGGGTGGAGCGGGTGTGTGCCCTCTTCACCTACCAGGGGAACCCGTGCGGCCAGTTGGCCAAGGAGATCAAGGTCAATGTGGCCGGGGACCCGACCACAGCCGCCGCAGCCCGCCGGGTGGAGACCCCGTCCGTGTCGGGCCCGATCGCGCCCCTGCCGGACCAGTCGCTCGACCTGTCGATCGTCATCACGCGTGTCGGGGGCGCCGCCAGCGGCCTCTACAAGCTCGCCCTCCAGTCGCCCCACCTCGCCTCCGCCGTTCCGGCGGCCGACGTCGACCTCGGCGACGACTCGCTGCGGTTCGCCACCCAGCTGATCCGCGACGTCGGTCAGCACGTCAACGATCGGACCACCGACGAGGTCCTACGCGGCATCGGTCGCACCATCTCCGACCACCTGCCAGACGAGTTCTGGGATGCGCTCGGCACGGTGTGGAAGGCCGTGGCCGGCGCTGACGTATCGGCCGACCAGCGGCACTCCCCGGTCGTGCAACTGCTCACCGAGGAGCCTCATGTGCCGTGGGAGCTGGCGGTCCTTCCCGAGCCGCTCGACCCCGAGGGACCTCCCTTCCTCGGCGCCCAGGTCGACATCGGGCGCTGGCCGCTCGACCGGCTGGCGCCCCCGGAACCGAGCCCGCTGTCCACCGATGCGCTCGGCGTGGTCGTCGGCCACTACCAGGACGCACGGGGAGTGCGGCCACTCCCGTCGGCGGTCGCCGAGGCGGAGGCGCTGGCCGGCCGTTTCCGGGCGGCGGTCGGTCGACGCCCTCCCCGAGTACGTCGACGCCGCGCTTCGAGGTCGCTTCGACGACGACGGGTTCTCTTTCGAGGCCCTTCACTTCGCCGGTCACGGCATCAACGACCCGGACCGCAGCGGCGCCTACCTGATGCTGTCGTCGGGGGCTCGGCTGTCGTCGTTCGTCTTCCGCGACGCCGGCGTCACCCGCTCCGGGAGGGCGTTCCTGTTCCTCAACGCCTGTCAAGTGGGGACCGCCGACGACATCCTCGGGTCGTACGCCGGGGTGGCCGGATTCGCCGTCAGGGGCGGCTTCCGCGGGTTCGTGGCTCCGCTGTGGTCGGTGTCCGACGACCTGGCCAAGGAGGTGTCCATCGGGTTCTACGAGGCATCGAATCGAGGGGAAACGGTCGGGGGTTACCTCCGCTCGGTCCGCCGCCGCTTCGCCCAGACCGATGCCGACTCCGCCAACGCCACCTGGCTGGCCTACGTCTACTACGGGCACCCGGCGCTCAAGCTGGGCGGGCCGAGGGACGCCGACGGCTCGCCGTGAGCATCGAGTTCACCGTAGATGGCGGCGGGGCGATCGACCTCGGCATGGGGTACACGCTGGCCGCCGGCGGCTTCCACGGTGTGGGCTGGGCGCTCGAGCCCTCCGACTTCGACGACACCACCCGCAGCGCCGTGGGTGGAGACCACGTCACTCCCGAGATGGCCGCTGCCCTCGAGCGCGCCGGCATGCGGGAGGAGCAGACGATCTCCTTGTCCGTTGTCCAGGAGACGACCGACACCGCGCGTGCGCGGCCCGACCTACGGCGAGGCGATGGTGCTGACCGCTCCGGACCTCGGCCCCGGGTACGGGCAGGTGGCGATCGTGACCGACGAGGACGGGGCGGTGTCGATCCACTTCCCCGTTGACGACGTGGACACCCAGGCTCCGCAACCCACCGCCACTCGGGGCGTCGGAGGGGAGAAGGTGTTCGTGCTGCGGGCACGGGTCCCGCCGGTCGCCCCGGACGACGGCGCCCCGGCGACCCGCGGCTTGGCGGGGACCATCGGGCGCAAGCTGATCCAGGTGGTGGCGTTCCCGGTGGTCGAGATGGCGGTTCGGGCCGGCGGTTCACTGGTCCAAAGTTGGGAGGACGACCACCGTCCGCACCGGCTGAGGCACTTCGGCCCGGCCGACTTCTCCCGGGCGCTTATCGACCCGTGGACCGGCGACGACTGGGGGCGGCTAGCCGGTGGCCCTGCGCTGGTCTTCGTCCACGGGACCTTCTCGACGGCCCACGGCGCCTTCGGCGGGCTGCCGCAGAAGGTGATCGACGAGTTGCACCGTCGCTACGAGGGACGCATCCTCGCCTTCGACCATCCCTCGTTGTCGATGACGCCGGAGGAGAACGTCGGCTGGCTCCTCGACCAGCTCCCGGGAGGAGCCACGCTCGAGGTCGACCTGGTCTGCCACAGCCGGGGCGGCCTGGTGGGGCGGGCGCTGGCCGGCGAGCTCGGTGACGTCGACCGCTCGCCGGTGCGGGTACGCCGGGTGGTGTTCGTCGGCACCCCGAACGAGGGCACCGCCCTCGCCGACCCCGAGCACCTCACCGTCCTGCTCGACCGGATGGCCACGGTGGCGAACCTGTTCCCTGGCGTACCGGTCGCCGAGGTCCTCGATGCGGTGCTCAGCGTCGTGAAGGCCCTGGCCCAGGGGGCGCTCACCGGGCTGGAAGGCCTGGCGGCGATGCGACCGGGTGGTGACTTCCTGACCAGGCTCTCCGGCGGGCCAGACGTCGAGACGGAGTACTTCGCCCTGGCCTCGGACTTCGAACCGACCCGGCCGGGGCTCAAGGGCTTGGTGCAGGGCGCCCAAGACTCGTTCCTCGACTTGGTGTTCCGGGACGAGGGCAACGACCTCGTGGTCCCCACCCGTGGCGTGTGGTCGGGCTTCGCCGCCGGAAATGCCATCGCCGAAGGCAACCGGGGCGAGTTCGACCGGGGCCGTGGGGTCACCCACTGCACGTACTGGCCGGAACGGGAGACCGCCGACCAGCTGCTCGCCTGGCTGCCCGGCTGAGCGGCTGCTCACGCCTTCAGGGAGCGAGCTCGAGAGTTTGCCACTGGCTCGGGCAGTGCTTGGCCGCTTCCCGGTCCGGGTTGCTGCTCCGGCTCCCCCGCCGGCTGCCGTCGTCGGCCACGTCGGACACGGTCAAGATGGTCCCGTAGACGCCGCCAGGGTCGGGCGCCCGTCCGATCACCGTCCACGGTACCCTTGCCTCGATCTGGTATCCCAGGCTGGTGGCGGTAGCCGCCGCCTCGACGTCGGGTGCGGCGGCGCCGTCACCGAAGACCCTGCCCGGGCACTCCGAGTCGGTGTTCGACGAGGCGGTGACAGGCATCTGGCGGCCGGCCACGGCACTCGTGGCTTCCGGGGTGTCGGGCCCGATCGAGATCTGGATGTCGTCGTCGCGCAACACCTCGCTGCCCGGTCGGCTCGGGTCGGCTCCGAAGATCATGTCGATCCCGTCACCCCGGTAGAGCAACCACGGCTGGGTGGCATGCCGGACCGTCACCTCTGGATCGGACACCACGACGAACAGGTAGAGGGCGTCGTCGTCCCAGGCAAGCCGCCACTCCGAGGAGACCCTCGGGTCGGGCTCCCCTTCCGCCACGTGGGGCGTCGGGTAGACCGGTCCATCGGGCCAATCGCTCCCGTCACCGTCGATGGTGGGGGCCGACGCCATGGAGACGGCGCCGAAGTCGGTGCTGCCGTCGGCAACGTCCTCGGCGCCGGGGATCGTGGACTGCCCGGTGGCTTCCCCGTCCTCGTCCGGGCCAGGGCGCACGAGGAGGAAGATCGCCACCGCCAACACGACCACCACCGCCACGGCCCATGGCCACCACCGGCGCTTCGGTTCGACCGGCCCCGGTCCGCCGGGTAGCCCTGAATCGTCATCATCGGTGGACACCGGCTCGGACGGTCCTTCGTCTTCTTGGTCCTCATCCTCGACCACGGTCGTCGGAGGGGGATCTGGAGGTGGGGGATCTGGAGGTGGGGGAGCCACGGCCACGTCGAAGATCTCCCCGGTCGGCGCCGCCAGGTAGAGCACCGGCGAGCCGAACTCGAAGCCCCCGGCCACGCGGCTCATGAACTTGCGTCCCTCGGCCAGTGCCCCGTCCACCGGGAACCCGTCGCCGATCCCGCCGTAGAAGCCCCTGGAGAACTCTCTCGCCGCCTGGTCGGTCACCTCGAACTGCATGGCGACCACTGCGGGGATGCCCTTCCTGATGAGGCTCTGGGCGACACCGGTGAACGGGTCGAGGTCGGCCGCCCGGGCACCCTCGCAGTTGTTGAGCACCACCAACCGCAGGCTCCTACTGTCCTTGAGCGTGTCCCCGAGGGCCCGTCCGGTGACCGGGGTGGTACGTCGGTGCTCGTCCTCGAATCGGAGCACGCCGTCCTGCTCTGCGGTGTCGAACTCGCCGTGGCCGATGAAGTGGAACACGTGGACGTCGGTACGGCCCAGCACCACCTGCAGCTCGGCCTCGGTGGCGACCTCCAGGCGCTCCACCTCGACGAGCCCGGCGGCGCGCTTGGCGCCGAGCGCCCTGAGCAGGCTGTCCCATTCCGCCTCGGTGTCGAGCGTCCCCTTGTACTCGATCGGGTCGGAGATCATCACCAGGATCTTGAGCGGCGGCTTGACCCGGGCCGGGGGCACGCCGTCCTCGACCGGGAGGTATCGCACCAGGGGCGTCCAACTCGACAGCACCGGGAAGTCATCGGCCGCCTTGCGGTAGAGGTACTCCCAGGGGAGGTTGACCAGGACGGGGGCTTCGCCGAGATGAAGGCGAATCCTGACCCCCTGGCCGGCCGCCTCCGCCTGCCGCTTCGAGGCGACCAGCAGCTTGTCCAACTCGTCGGCGAACACGGACTGATAGAGCCGGTCGCCGAAGGCCCGTGCCCGCTCCAGGTGCTCGGTCGCCTCAGGCCCCCGTCGACGGGCCCCGCCGAACATGTCGTAGAAGGCGGTGAGGTCGGCCTGGTCGAACGGATCGGGGAAGGTCCGCTCGGCCGTCTCGTCGCCGAAGCGGGCGGTTATCCGGTAGCCGCCCGGTTCGGCCCGCACCGACACGTCGAAGTCGACGTACGTGCGGCTCATCGCCCGATGCTGCGTCGTGCCGCGTTACGGCGAGCAGCCGGCGGTTCAGGTGGGGTCATTCTTCGACTCGGTCCCGCAGATCGCCCGATGATACGTCGACGGGCTCAGGCCCCACGGTTCGGTGCGCCCCGCCACCCGCGAGGTTCGGGGCTGTGGTCCCCCGGCGGTCCCGTCCGACCCTACGCTCCCGTCGTCGACGGGAACCCGGGAGGACTCGTGACGAAGGCAGCGCAGCTCCGGGCGTGGTATCGCGACTTCGAGCGGTCGTCGGACGCCTACGGGGTGGTTGTCCTCCTGCTGATCGTGCTGATCATCCTCCCGATGGCGATCGAGCCGTTCAGCAAGGAGGCCGTCACCATCGCCACCGCGGTGGTGGCCGGCGCCGTGGTCGTGATCACTCTGCGCGCGTCCTGGGTGAGGCCCTGGTTGGTGAACGTCGCCTCCGTCATCTGGGTCATCGCGGTCATTGGCGCCGTTCTGCCGGAACGCTCGGTACTGGAAGCCATCGGAGGAGTCGGCCTCGGCCTTCTCCTGATCGTGTCACCTGTCGCCATCCTCAACCGCATCGTCCGCCACAAGCGAGTGACGGTTAAGACGGTGTACGGGTCGATCGCCGTCTACCTGCAGATGGGGGTTGCCTTCAGCCTGCTCTACCTCGAGCTGTTTCGCGTCGACCCGGCGGCGTATCCATCGGTGTCGACCGGAACCCTGGGCATCTTCATCTACTACAGCTTCGTGACGTTGACCACGGTGGGATACGGCGACATCACGCCGGTCACCGAGACGGGTCGCACCCTGGCGATCTTCGAGGCGCTGATCGGCCAGATCTTCCTGGTCATCGTCGTCGCCCGTATCGTCGCCTTGCTCGGCTAGGAGGCACGGCTGAAGGACAGCGAGCCGGGGGAATGACCGGCAGGCTCGCCGGGTAGGCGAGCGCGGTACCGTGAGGGATCCCGAAGAAGGAGCCACGACATGGGCGACACCACGCGAGGACTGGGAGGACGTGGGCTCGAAGCTCACCGGGCTCGGTCTCAAGCTGAAGATGCACTTCGAGCAGGCCGCCAAGGAAGGCCGGACGGTCGACGAGGACAAGGTGAAGGAGAGCCTCCACAAGGTGGGCGATGCGATCGAGCAGACCTTCTCCGCCCTCGGTGCCGCCTCCCGGGACGAGGCGGTGATCCAGGACGTCAAGGATGCCGGTCGGGCGACGATCGAAGCCCTCGACTCGACATTCTCCGATCTGGGAGATCGGTTCCGCTCGGCGGTCAAGCCTGCCGATGGCCCGGTCGCTTCAGACGCCGACGGGTCCGCCACCGCGGCCACCGCTCCGGATCAGCCGGCGTGGGGCTGAGCCGCCAGGCACCCCAGACGCCGGTGCTGCCGAGCCGGCGCCGGAGGACGAGCCGCCAGCCGGCTCCGGAGCCTGATAGCGGAGAGGGAGGGATTCGAACCCTCGAGGGGGCTTGAAACCCCCTACTCGCTTAGCAGGCGAGCGCCTTCGACCACTCGGCCACCTCTCCGGCGGAGGGAGAGGGATTTGAACCCTCGAGGCGGCTTACACCACCTACACGCTTTCCAGGCGTGCGCACTAGGCCAGACTATGCGATCCCTCCGGGTGCCCGCATTCTAGGAGTCCCCCATCCGACCGGTCTGGAGTTGAGATGACGGCTGGCCCCGACTGGGACATGGCGATGGGCCTCGCCCTCGACCAGGCCAGGCTCGCCGCCGGCGAGGGCGACGTCCCCGTCGGAGCGGTGCTGCTCGACCCGACGAGGGAGATCGCCTTCACCGACCACAACCGTCGCCAGGCGACCGGCGACGTCACCGCCCATGCCGAGCTGCTGGTGCTGTCGGCGGCCACCAGGGCGGCCGGGGACTGGCGGCTCGATGGCTATACGCTCGTGGTGTCCCTCGAGCCATGCCCCATGTGCGCCATGGCGGCGGTCTGGGCGCGGGTCGAGCGCATCGTGTTCGGTGCCGCCGATCCCAAGGCGGGGGCGGCGTGGAGCCTGTACAACATCCCCCAGGACGCCCGGCTCAACCACCGCTGCGAGGTCGTCGGCGGCGTCCGCGCCGAGGAGTCGGCGGTGCTCCTCGAGCAGTTCTTCGGGGATCGCCGCCACCAATGACCCTGACGGACCGGCGGCGACGGTCGCCTACAATCGTCACCGGAGGGATGGCCGAGCGGACGAAGGCGGCAGTCTCGAAAACTGTTGGGCCTCATTAGGGGTCCCGTGGGTTCGAATCCCACTCCCTCCGCCAATCGGAGCTCATCGCCTCACGGGTCGGGGTGGGTGTACCGGGGCAGCGAGAGCAGGTTGTCGGCGGGGGTCGGCCCCGGCCGAACGGCCGCTCGTAGTCCCGGTAGTAGACGGTTCCTTCGCGACGTCGTGCGGATCACGAGGTGGCCGCGTCCCAGCACGAGGATGCCCAGGCCCTGCAGGTCGGCGAACTCGTGCGGTTCCAGGTCGAACGTAAGACGCCGGTCGAGCTCGGTTTCGAACCGAGCCGGCAGCAGGGGCTCGACGACCAGGTCGATCAGCTGCCGGAGGCGTGCCTCGATCTCCTCGTCGGTGGGCGCCCGTCCCAGCTCGAACTCCAGCTGATCGATCGCCGCCAGGCGCAGCACCGCCCCGCTCTCGGAGCGGACCTCGGTGCGCAGGCGGTCGCGGCTCAAGTTCCTGATCTCGTTTAGCTCGCGCGGTGTGGCGGCGAGGATCTGGAAGATCTGGTGCTCGCGCACGTCGACCTTCTGAGCCAGGTAGTCGAGGTCGGCGAGGTGGCGGTCACCGGCCTCCATGCGGTCGACCACCTGCTGCATGGTGAGGACGACCCGGCGCCGCTCGATGTCACCCTCAACAGGGAGAAGGCCCTCGTAGGGCATGCGCTCGGTCGCCGCGAACACGTCGACGAGGTCGTTGTCGAGGAATGGCCCGATGTCGGCGGCCCGGTATACGAGGCCGTCGACGGCTCCCTCGGCGTCCCTCGTCTCGGAACGGATCACCATGGTCTCGAGCGGTCGCGTGGCGCGCCCAACGAATAGGGCGCGCGGCATCGAAGGCGAAGCCCTGATGGTTAACCGCTACCTCCACATCGGCCGTCTCGACGCGGTGGAGCGTCGAGTAGAGGGGGTCCCAGCGGTGCACTTCGACGACGAGCTTGTGGGGGAGGGTGTCGAGAAAGGAGGTGCGCTCGAGCTCGGACTCGACTATCGGGCCGACGATGCCCTCGGCGACGTGCTCGCCGAGCTTCAGGAGTAGCGGCAACAGGAACACCAGCGGGATGCCCAGTTGCGGCAGCAAGAACGAGACGACGACGCCCAGGAGGATCGCGACGACGTACGCCGCGAGGCTCAGGTCGACGTCGTCTTGCACGTCGAAGTCGAACACGCCGTTGTCCGCCGTGGTCGGCACCAGGCGGATCCGCAGGTGGAAGTCGGGATCGAAGAAGTCGTCGATCTCGTACTCGCCGTGGATGTCGATCACCAGCACGTTGGTGAAGGCGCCGCCAGTGATCCTCTCGGGCTCGACGGAGATGCCCTTGATGATCCCGATCTGGTCGTCGCCGTCCATCAGCGGGTAGTGGTACTCGCCGGGCGCATCCGACCGTTCCACCGCCATGGCGAACCGCAGGTCGTCGCTCAGCCTGGGGTAGGTCTCCGGCGGGAAGGCGAAGGCCATCCTGGCGCCGGGCTCGAGGAGGTTCTGCGCCAAGGTGACGTCGCCGCGCGGCTCGGTCAGCAGCGACCCCGGCTCCGGGCCGTTGCGCAGGGCGAGGTTGATGTATACGCCGATGCCGTTGGGACGGTCCGGGTCGCCGATGTAGGTGCGGGTCTCGATCCGCTGCAGCGCACCGCCGCCGGCCACCGCGAACGGCACCCGCCGGTCGACGTTCTTCTTCAGGTCGGCGACGATGTCCTCCTTGGTCCGTCCTTGGCTGACCGCGGTGTCGATGAGTGGCCCGGAGGCGTCCAGGAGCGTCAGCTGCACGCCGATGTCGCCGAGCAGGCCGTCGGCGCGCTGGGTGCTGACCACCTGGAAGCGGATCGTCAGGTCGATGTGTACGACGTTCGAGATGCCGCGAGGCGGATCCTGCGTCAGGTCGAAGACGGAGGGGAAGACCCGCAACGAGATGTCCCCCACGTCCCCGCCGGGCAGGATGGTGACGGCGAACTCCTCCTCCTGGAACGAGTACACCGGCGCGCCCAGGTGCAGAAACGGATGTTCGTTGCCGAGGAACTCAGGGTGCACCGGGTACAGGCGCCGCTGCTCGAGCTCGGCGGGCGGATGGATGATGGTCACGTCGTGGAAGGGCGTGCCGTCTTCCTTGACTCCCTGGGACTCCGACGCCAGAGGAGATCGAGCCTGTGTCGAGCGAACACAGCAAGAAGTACCGGATGAACTCCTCGCCCATCACGAGCTCGACGTCGAACCCCGAGGTCACCCGAGACTGATCGACCATGCCTCGCACTCCTTGTCGGATGGGCGGCTCGGTGGCGCCGCTGCGCCACTCGGGTTCACCCTACGCCCAGCAACGGACTCGTTCCCCCGTCTGAACACGACGGCGGCCCTCGTGGCCGCTTCGGAGCTCACGGCGCATCGTCAATGACCGTCATGACAATCGGCGAGCGCGGCATGCCCTGTGCCGTGCCGCTGCGTTTCCGCAGTACGAAGCGTCAGCGACCGAGAACCTCGATGCTGCAATCCAGGTCGGGCACGCCGGCCAGTCTCCGATCCAAGGTGATCAGGGTGGCGCCGAGGGCCTCCGCCAGGGCGACATACAGGGCGTCCCACGATCGGACCCGGTCACGGAGATCCCAGGCGCGATCGAGGAGGCTCCGGTGCCCGAACCGCTCACCCGGCCAGTCACGCAGGTCCTCCACCGCCTGAAGGGCGGCGGTGCCGTCGAGGCGGCCCAGCATGTGCTGGCGCCGGATGACGCCGAGGACCTCCGCTTCGATCACGTGCGGCGCGGCCTGGTCGGGGTCGGAGGCCAGCCTTTGCCGCGCCTCTTCGGCGGACGCGGCGTCGGCCACGACCTCGTAGAGGCAGGAGGCGTCGACGACGATCACTCGGGCCAGGGGCCGCGCAGGTGGTCGACCGCCTCGAGGACCTCGGTGCGGGTGATGTCGGACGGTCGACGGCGCGTTCTCGCCAGCCACTCGTCCATCGTGGGGCGGGCAGCCAACCGCGCCGCCTCGCGGCGGAGCAGCTCCGGAACGGTCAGCCCGGCTTCGGCGGCCCGACGCGACAGGGCGACATACACGTCGTCGTCGATGTCGCGAATCTGAATGGTCTTAGGCATATACGCATCGTATCATGCGTCTCTCGCATGACGACCGTCGTGGACATGGACCGCCGCCTCAACATCCAGTATCCGGCAGACGTTGCGTTCCTGTTTTCGCGTTCCGACATCCGGCGTTAGATTGCACCGCAGTGCCTGGGAGAGGACGCACGACGAGGCTGATCGCCTTGGCAGGGGTGGCGCTTCTCGCCGCCCTCCTCACCCCGCTCCCCGCTTCCGCCGACCCTCGCGAATCCACGGTCCCATCGACAACCCGGACCTGACGAAGGCATGCGGGCTCGATGTGTTGATGATCATCGACGAGTCCGGATCGATCGCCGATCCGCCCGACGGGGGCCCCGATGCCACCGAGGACGTGAAGGACGCCTTCCGGGCCTTCGTCGCTTCGTTGAAGAACACCGGGTCGAGGATGTCGGTGGCCGAGTTCAGCTCGGTGGCCCGGCTCCCCTCGATCGGTGGGCACGCCGGCAGGTACCTACATCACCATCGACGACGATACCCAGGCCGAATTCGAGACGTACATCCCGGGTTACAGCCCGGACGGGTGGACCAACTGGGAGGACGCCCTGCGGGTGGGCCGCTATTTCGCTCCGCGTCCGAGCGCCGTGATCCCCCACTCGTGGTGTTCCTCACCGACGGCGACCCGACCGGCGACGATCCGCACCGACCAGGTGACGCCGGAGGAGTACAGGACCAAGGTGCCGATTGACCGAGAGCGAGGTAACAACGACGAGGTCTACACCAACGTCGCCTCCACCACGGCGGTGACGCCGGCGATCCCCAACGCAAATGCCCTCAAGGCCGAGGGTTCGCACATCCTGGCGCTCGGGGTCGGGGCGGCCCTGCAGAACCAGCAGTCTGTGAACCGGCTGATCCAGGTGTCCGGGCCCAACGTGTTCGACGGGACGGGCGAGTTCGACATCTCCACCACCGACGTGTTCCTCGAGGACGGACTTCGAAGACCTCGAGGAGGCCCTTCGCAACGCCGCCTTCGAGCTGTGCGCCCCGTCGGTGTCGGTACGCAAGCTCTACGACCCGACCCCCGATCCGGACACGCTCGAGGACGCCGTGCCCGGAGTGGGGTGGACCTTGACCGGCACCGTCACCGCACCGGCCCCGGGCACATTCGACTGGGTGCTACCCGTCGGCGCCACCGGGCCTACCGCCGAGGCGATCACCGACGCCGCCGGGTTCACCACGTTCCAGTGGACACCGACCAACCCCGACGGTGACTCGACAATCGTCGTCTCCGAGGACTCGGCCGCCAATCCGCCCGACCCGCCGGGCGGGGAGTTCGTCAACCTCCCCGAAGAGACGGAGTGCACCTTCCGCACCCCGGACACCGACGACGCCCCGCTCGACATCGAGGTGGACGACGCCGGTGGGTTCACCGCCGTCGTCCCGCCCGAGTCGATCGTCACCTGCCAGCTGGTCAACATCGCTCGACCCCGGCGCCGGCCATCACGATCGAGAAGTTCACCAACGGCGTCGACGCCGACGAGCCGACCGGCCCGTTCATCCCACTCGGTGACCCCGTCGAGTGGACGTACACGGTGACCAACACCGGCAACACGACGCTGTCGGACATCGTCGTCACGGACACGGTCGACCTACCTACGCCCGGTCCCGGCCCGACGGTGGACTGCCCCAGCACCGAGCTGGATCCCGGGGACAGCATGACGTGCACCGCCGAAGGTGAGTCCGAAGCCGGCCAGTACGCCAACACCGCCGTGGTCGACGCCACCGACAGCTACGGCACCGACGGTCACCGACGACGACCCATCCCACTACTTCGGTGAGGACAGCTCGATCGCCGTGGTCAAGTTCACCAACGGCGAGGACGCCAACGAGCCCTTGGGGCCGCTCGATCGCCGTGGGCGACGACGTCACCTGGACCTACGAGGTGACCAACACCGGGAACGCCCCGATCTCCGACGTGGTGCTCACCGACGACGCCGGTACCCCCGACGACACCGGCGACGACTTCGATCCGACTTTCACCGGTGGTGACACCAACAGTGACGGGCTGCTCGACACGGACGAGACATGGTTGTACGAGGCGACCGGCACCGCCGAGGAGGGCCTGTACGCCAACTTCGCCGAGGTCACCGGCCTGTCAGCGACTGAGGTCGAGCTGCGTGACAACGACCCGTCGCACTACTTCGGCGTCACCAGCGGGGTGACCATCAAGAAGTACACCAACGGCGATCGACGCCGACGTCCCGACCGGTCCGGTCCTCAGGGTCGGGATCCGAAGTCCGTTGGACCTACGTGGTGACCAACACCGGCAACTTCCCGATAGCTGGCTGGGCGGTGATCGACGACATCAACGGCGACGGTCGGCTGTCCGCGGATCGTCCTGCTTCCGGATCGTCCCGTCACTTGCTTCGACACCGGAACCGCCGAGGAGGGCCAGTACGCGAACGTCGGCACGGTCAACGCCACCGACGTGCTCGGCGCAGCCGCTCACCGACTCAGACCCCTCCCACTATCTCGGGGTCACACCCGCCATCGAACTGGTCAAGTTCACCAACGACGATGACGCCAACGATGCCCACCGGTCCCTTCATCGCCCTGGGTGGCGACGTCACCTGGACCTACGAGGTGACGAACATCGGCACGTCGCCGCTCACGAGCTCACCGTGGTCGATCCCCGCCTGGGCGATCAGGCGGTGGTGGCCTGCGAAGCCACCGAGCTCGACCCGGGCGAGTCGACGCTGTGCACCGCCACCGGCTCGGCCGAGCTCGGGCAGTACACCAACACCGCCATCGCGGTAGCCTTGGATCCGTTCGGTGCAGCAGGTGGGCTCGCTCGACCCCTCGCATTACTTCGGTGCCCAATCCGGGATCTCGCTGTTCAAGTACACCAACGGGATCGACGCCAACGAGCCGCCCGGTCCCAACATCGCCGAGGGCGACGAGGTGGTGTGGACCTACGACGTGGTCAACACCGGCAACGACACGTTGACCGACATCGTCCTCGAGGACGACATCTCGGCCCGATCACCTGCCCGCTGGACACGCTCGAGGTCGGGGCAGGAGATGCGGTGCACCGCCACCGGGACCGCCGAGCGGGGCCAGTACGCCAACACCGCCACCGTCACCGGCATCGACTCGCTCGAGCAGCACGGTCACCGCCGATGACCCGTCGCACTACTTCGGCTACATCGTCGCGGTCGACATCGAGAAGTTCACCAACGGCGAGGACGCCGACGACCCCACCGGTCCGCAGATCCCGGTGGGCGACCCGGTTACGTGGACGTACGAGGTCACTAACCCCGGCGACTTCCCGCTGGGGGACATCGTGGTGACCGACGACCAGGGGGTCACCCCGGTGTTCCAGGGCGGTGACAACAACGGTGACGACCTGCTCGACCTAGGGGAGACCTGGGTGTACGAGGCCACCGGGACCGCCGAGGTCGGCCAGTACGCCAACGTCGCCACCGTCGACGGCCGCCAACCCGTCGAGGTCGAGATCCCGGTGACCGACAGCGACCCGTCGCACTACATCGGCGTCGACGAAGGGTTGGCCTCGCGTGGGCGACACCGTGTGGCTGGACAACAACCGCAACGGGATTCAGGACGCCGGGGAGGTCGGTATCCCCGAGGCACTGGTGACGGTCGATTCCGCGGCGGCGGCCACAGCGTCGGCTCTGGCGGCCACCATCCAGGCGACCGCGGTCCCGGTCACCGTGGCCACCGGACCTGACGGCGACTACCTGGTCACCGCCCTGGTGGCGGGCGACTACGTGGTCACCCTCGACCTCTCCTCGGTCGACAGCGCCCTCACCCTGACGACCCCGGCTTCCTACAGCGTCACCCTCCAAGTGGGCGAGAACTTCCTCGACGCCGACTTCGGGCTGGCCCAGGCGCAACTGCCCGCCACCGGCTCCGACATGGATCAGCTCGCCTGGCTCGGCCTCGTGATGCTGCTGATCGGGGCGGCGGTGCTCACCGCCGACCGGCGCCGCCGTCGTGTCACCGAAGACTGAGCCGTAGCGTTCCACCCGATCGGTCGCGCCCCCGGCACTGCACCAGCCCGGCGGCGTGCCCGCCGGTCGAGTGACGTGCCGACGTTCGCCACCACTCTCGCCGACACAGTCGTGGGCCGGCCGGATCGATGCCCTTCGATCGCTGGGAGAGCGTGGTCAGAAGCAGGCACGGGATGACGCCGACCCGCGTCGCCGGGTGACGGCGACGCGGGTCAACAGTCAGGCGGTCGGCGGGGTGGTCCGTTACGGGGTCGTCACCACGCCGAGCGGTTCGAAGTCGAAGGTCTGGTCGTTGATGACCAGAGCGTCGACGGCACCGGAGAATGCGAAGTCCCGTCCCTTGCTCATCGACACCGTGTTGATCAACGCAGCAGCGCCGCCGTCGTCGAGCGCGGCCAGGAGGTCGTCGAACGTGCACAGGGTGAGGTTGAGGTCGCATCCTGTCTCGACTCCCGCATCGCCCGTTAGGCCCCACAAGCCCGTGGTCGTGGCGTCGATGTCATGCCAACCCGGCAGGATGATGGGGTCGGGCACGAAGGTCATGGAGGCGAAATTGGTCCCTGATCCCCCTTCTAGATTCGGGTCGATCTCGAACACGATGCCCGGCAGATTGGTCGGGGACGTGGTGATGTTCTCTCCAGTGGTGAAGATCGCGTAGCCCACCGCGGTGAGGTCGCCGACCGGCATGTCGACGAAGTCGACCTGGTTACCGAAGGCAGCTTTGTCGTTGCCAGAAGCCGTGCGAATCCCGAGGCTCCCGACGCCCATTGGCGGCGCCGCGGTTACTCCGGCGTTCGGCCCGGCGCGCAAGAAGGCATCCCCGGCGCCGATCACATTGCGATCCATGATGCTCCAGTTCGGCCCGCTGAACGCGGTGAGACTGTCGAGCACCGCCGCGCTGAGATCTGCCTCAGCGATGGTCCCGTCGGCGATGTCGGTACTGGCGACGGTGCCGTTCTGGATGTCGCCGCTGGCGACCGTGCCGTCGGCGATGTCGGTGCTGGCGACCGTGCCGTTCTTGATATCGCCGCTGGCGACCGTGCCGTCCTTGATGTCGGCAGTGGTGACACCACCATCCAGGATGTCGGCGTTGGCGATCGTGCCGTTCTTGATGTCGCCGCTGGTGACAGCACCATCCTTGATGTCGACGCTGGCGATGGTGCCATCCTTGATGTCAGCCGACGTGACCAGCGCTTGCCCGACTGCGGCGGTGGCACCAAGGAGCACGGTGAGCAGCACACCCACGGCTACTCCAGTGGCGTTGGGGGGCCTGAGTCGCATGTGACGACCTCCTTGGATCGCGCTTCGTCCAGCCGATCGCTGGATCCGATTCGGAGCCTACGCGCGGCAATCTCCCGAATGTCGGTCAGTTGATCAGCACGGCAGCACCGTCCATCCGGCCGGCGGCCAGATCGGCGAGGGCTTCGTTGGCCCGATCCAGCGGGTAGTCGGTCGACCACGGTGCGCACCGGCACGGTGCCGGCGAGGTCGAGGAACTCCTCGGCGTCAGTCCTGGTGAAGTTGGCCACGCTGCGCAGCCGTCGCTCCCACCACAACAGCTCGTAGGGGAACTCTGGGATGCGGTCGAGGTGGATTGCGTTCACCGCCACCGTTCCACCGCGGTCCACGGCCCGGAGGGCGGCCACCACCACATCGCCCGAGGGTGCGAAGGTGATGGCGGCGTCGAGCGGCACCGGAGGCGGATCGTCGTAGCCGCCGGCCCAGACCGCCCCCATCTCCAGCGCACGCCGCCGCTCGGCGTCCGACCGGGTGGCGACGAACACCTCGCATCCCCAGTGCACCGCCACCTGGATGGCGAGCAGGGCGGAGGCGCCGAACCCGAACAGCCCGAGACGGCCACCCGGGCGGATGCCGGAGAACTTGAGTGACCGGTAACCGATGACGCCGCCGCACAGCAGAGGGGCGGCGGCGACGTCCGCGAACCCTTCGGGAATGGCGAACGTGAAGTCGGCGCGGGCGGCGAGCCGGGTGGCGTAGCCGCCGTCGCGGTCCCAGCCGGTGAACCGGGCCTGTTCGCACAGGTTCTCCCGAGATGTCGTGCAGAACCGGCAGACACCGCAGGTCTCCGCCAGCCAGGCGACCCCGACCCGATCGCCGGGGACCCGGTCGGTGACGCCGGCGCCGACGGCCAGCACCCGCCCTACCGCCTGGTGTCCGGGCACCACGGGCAACCGGCGCGCCGCCAGGTCGCCTTCGACGATCTGGAGATCGGTGCGGCACACCGCGCAGGCACTCACCTCGACGACGACCTCGCCGTCACCCGGGATCGGATCGGCCAGCTCGACCGTCGCCAATGGTCGCGAGCTGATCGGTCCTGGTGTGGCCAGCTGCTGAGCGTGCACCGCCGCCACCTCCTCGAGGCCATTGTGGTCAGTTGGCGACGGTCTTCGACGTGGACGCAGGCCCGCTACCGTCGCGGTCGTCCGGAGGGATGGCCGAGCGGACGAAGGCAGCAGTCTTGAAAACTGCCGGGCCCCTGGCGGGCCCCGTGGGTTCGAATCCCACTCCCTCCGCCGAAACCCCTTGCTAAGTCAGGGTTATGGTTGCTGCGCCGGCAGCCGCATCACGTCCCCGCGGTCCTTCGGGGCGCGCTGGGGGGCGCTCGGGGCGCGGGAGAATGGGCGATGCGGCGGTCGAGGGCGTCGGCGAGGGCGTCCTAGTCGTCGTCGTAGAGGTGCCCGTAGAGGTCGAGGGTCATCGTCGCCGTGGTGTGGCCCAGCTGGCGCTACACCGCCTTGATCGATGCTCCAGACGAGATCATCAGGCTCGCCGCCGTGTGGCGGAGGTCGTGGACACGCAGAGCCTCGATTCCGACCTCGGTGGTGGCGGGACCCACACCTGGCGCCGCCAGGTGGACGATCTCAGTGGCCCACCTCGCGGCGTAGGTCCAAGCGAACCGCGGGGATCACGAAGCGGACGACAGGGGAACCCGGCAACGCTTAGTGTGCTGCCCAACTTCGAGATGAGGCTGATGAGCAACGGATCCGACCGACATGTGCGTGCGACTCTTCCCATTCCGGACCGCCCGCGCCGGGATTGATCACCTACGACGCCAAGGATCCCGACACGTCGTTTGCCCCGATCGAGCAGCTGTTGCCGCCCGAGGGTGCCCCGAATGTGTTGGTGGTGCTGCTCGACGACGTCGGCTTCGGCACCAGCAGCGCCTTCGGTGGACCGGTGGACACCCCGACCGCCGAGCGGCTCGCCGGCGGTGGGCTCAAGTTCACCCGCTTTCACACCACCGCGCTGTGCGCCCCGACCCGGCAGGCGCTGCTCACCGGACGCAACCACCACTCGGTGGGTATGGGGGCGATCACCGAGCTCGCCACCTCGGCTCCGGGGAACAATTCCCTTCGCCCCAACACCAAGGCCCCGTTGGCGTTGACTTTGAAGCTCAACGGCTACTCCACGGCGCAGTTCGGCAAGTGCCATGAGGTCCCGGTGTGGCAGACCAGCCCGATCGGCCCCTTCGACGCTTGGCCGTCAGGGGGCGGCGGCTTCGAGTACTTCTACGGCTTCATCGGCGGGGAGAACAACCAGTACGACCCGGCGCTGTACGAGGGGACCACGGCGGTGGAGCCGCCCCGGTCCGCCGAGGAGGGTTACCACCTGACCGACGACCTGACCGAGCGGGCGATCGACTGGGTCCGCCAGCAGAAGGCGCTGATGCCGGACAAGCCGTTCTTCGTGTACTTCGCACCCGGCGCCACCCATGCTCCGCATCACGTCCCGGCCGAGTGGGCCGACAAATACAAGGGCCGGTTCGCCGACGGGTGGGACAAGCTGCGGGAGGTCATCTTCGCGCGGCAGAAGGAGCTTGGGGTGATCGGCGCCGATGCGCAGTTGACGGAGCGCAACCCCGAGATGCCCGCCTGGGAGGACACCGACCCCGAACTGCGTCCGGTGCTGGAACGGCAGATGGAGGTATACGCCGGGTTCATGGAGCACACCGATGTCGCGGTGGGGCGGCTGGTGGACGCCATCGAGGAGCTAGGGATCCTCGACGACACGTTGATCATCTACATCATCGGTGACAACGGCGCCTCCGCCGAGGGCACCGCCAACGGCGCCTTCAACGAGATGGCCAACTTCAACGGGATGGCCGCGGTGGAGACGACCGAGTTCCTGCTGTCCAAGATCGACGAGTTCGGCGGCCCCACCGCCTACAACCACTACTCGATCGGTTGGGCGTGGGCGCTCAACACCCCCTACCAGTGGACCAAGCAGGTCGCCTCGCACTGGGGCGGCACCCGCAACGGCACCATCGTGCACTGGCCACGTTCCATCGAGGAGCCGGGGGGTGTCCGGCACCAGTTCACCCACGTCATCGATATCGCCCCCACCGTGCTCGAGGTGGCCGGGATCCCCGAGCCGACCTTCGTCAACGGGGTCATGCAGTCGCCCATGGAGGGCACCAGCCTGGCCTACGCCCTCAACGACGCCAATGCGCCCGAACGACACGACCTGCAGTACTTCGAGATGTTCGGCAACCGGGGCATCTACCACAAGGGATGGAGCGCGGTCACCAAGCACAAGACGCCCTGGGTTCTGGTGGGCGGCACGCTCCCCGCCTTCGACGACGACATCTGGGAGCTGTACGACGGGAACTCCGACTGGAGCCAGGCCGTCGACCTGTCCGACGACATGCCGGACCGATTGGCTCACCTGCAGAGGCTGTGGCTGATCGAAGCCACCAGGTACAACGTCATCCCGCTCGACGACCGGTCGGCGGAGCGGCTCAACTCCGACCTTGCCGGGCGTCCCACTCTCATCAAAGGCAATTCCCAGACGTTGTACGGCACCATGGGACGGCTGTCCGAGAGCAGCGTGCTCAACATCAAGAACAAGTCGTTCGCGGTGACCGCCCAACTCGAGATCCCCGAGGAGGGGGCGAACGGGGTCATCATCGCCCAGGGCGGCCGCTTCGGCGGCTGGAGCCTCTATGCCACCGGTGGCAAGCTCAAGTTCGTCTACAACGTGCTGGGCATCCACCTGTTCCCGGTGGCCGCCGAGGAACCGATACCTTCTGGTAAGCACCAGGTGCGGATGGAGTTCACCTACGACGGAGGCGGCCTCGCCAAAGGCGGCGGGGTCGAGCTGTTCCACGACGGCACGTCGGTCGCCACCGGCCGGGTGGAGCTCACCGAGCCGATGATCTTCTCGGCCGACGAGACCACCGACGTCGGCCGGGAGTCTGGCACCCCGGTGACCGACGACTACACCGCAGAGAGCAGCCGCTTCAACGGCCGAATCGAGTGGGTGCAGATCGACATCGACGAGGCGGCCGAAGACCTCGACCACCTGATCACCCCCGAGGAGCGTCTCCGGGTAGCGATGGCGAGGCAGTGACCCGGATTCGATCCGGAACCCCAAGCCCAGCGGCCTATCGGCGGCGGATCGACTGTGGGTGAGGCGCTCCTCTGGGGCCTCGCTGCGGGGGGAACGCTGGCTGTGGGAGGCGCCATAGCGCTGGTGGCCGACCCGCCCCAGCGGTTATTGGGGCTTCTGCTCGGTCTCGGAGCAGGCGCATTGATCAGCGCGGTCGCCTACGAGTTGATCGAGGAGGCGACCACCGTCGCCGGGGGGAGTGGAGCTGGTTGCCGCCGGTGTCGCCATCGGAGCACTCGTGAGCTTCCTGGTGACGATGCGGGCGCACCGATCGGAAGGTTCGAGTGGCGCATTGCTTCCCGGCATCGTCATCTCGGTCGTACCCGAAGCGGTGATCGTCGTCGGGGCCCTCCTGTTGGGCCACGGGGTCGATCGAGCGGTCATCGCCGGTGTGGCGTTGTGCAGCCTGCCCGAGGCGATGGGAGCGACCGAGCGGATGCAACGGCGCGGGACCCGCCCGGGTCGCATCATCCTGATCTGGCTGGGAATGGCGCTCCTGGTGGGAGTGAGCACCGCGATCGGCTATTCCCTCCTGGCCGACGCGGCACCAGGTACCGTTGCTTTCGTGCTCGCCGCTCGCCGGGGGAGTCGTGCTCTCTCAGCTGGTTGCAGTGATGATCCCCGAAGCGAGCTCGCTGAGCGGGCCCTCGGTCGGACTAACGGCCGCCGCCGGGTTCGCCCTCTCGGTCACGCTCGTCGGACTGTGAGGTTCACCGGCGTCCACCGATGCGCTGCCGTCCGTTGTCCCACGCCACGAAGGACGTCGAGGTGAGCGGCAGATGCCGCCAGTGGAGCGCGCCGAGTACCGGCATGTGGAGCGGCGGACTCGACCCTGTAGACGGTCGATCTCCTTCGATCGCTACGATCTCGGGAGGTGGTAGGGAGATCGGTGGAGCGATGCGCCTCGGTCGATCCGTCCATGGGCGACTCGAGGCTGTACCGCGGCGAGTCTCGACTTGCCGCCGGCCATCGTGATGCAGGCTGACCCGACGACTCGCGCGGCGATCAGTACGCCACGCGCGGCAGCTGTTGCTGGCATCGCCTTTTCGATCCTGCTCATGATCGCCTTGGTGCTCATCCGTGTGGCCGTGCCGAGCGGGTCGAACGACCCGGGCGTTTGGGTCACCGATGACTCCAAGCGGAGCATGGTGATCGGTGCCTTGAATCTGCTTCCGTTCGCCGGGATTGCGTTTCTGTGGTTCATCGGCGTGGTACGTGACCGGATCGGTACGGGTGAGGACCGCTTCTTTGCCACGGTGTTCCTGGGCAGTGGCCTGCTGTTCGTCGCCATCCTTTTCGTCACGGGGGCGATAGCAGTTGGTCTCGTCGTCACGGCCGGAGAACTTCCGACACCGGAGGTTTGGCCATTCGGGCGTCGCATCATCTACTCGCTACTCAACGCGTATGCGATGCGGATGGCCGCCGTCTTCATAATCTCCACCACCACGATCGCCACCCGCCTGGGATTGGTCCCACGCTGGCTCACTGTTCTCGGCCTGACAAGCGGCGCGGTCCTGTTGCTCGCCGCCGGACTCATTCCCTGGATCGAGGTGGTCTTCCCAGCGTGGGTGCTGGTGCTCAGCATCCACATCCTCGTCGTATCGTTCCGCGGCGGTGGTAACTGGAAAAGCAATCCTGGTCGAGCCTGACCGCGGTCAACGGGGACGCCGCCGTCGGTGCATTCCATTGTGGATGGGCTCGGACAACTTCCCTACCCATACCGTGCGGCCAGGGCCGCCGAGATCAGGACCGGACACGCGGCCGGCGATCAGGTTGGGTACCTGAGGCGCAACGCTGCGGTCGCCTTGGTCCTACCGGCGGTCGCGGCGGTCGTCTCGTCGGTCTCCGCGCCGCCGGACGCCGTGCGCGACGACTGCGGCCGTGCCCACCGTTGCTGCTGTACGGGCAACCGGCGCTCCGATGACGCCGCGACGGGCGGCACGTGCTGGACGAAGTGGCATATCAAACTCCTTGTGGGATTGGTCAGCCTTCGACGGCTGCGAGTAGGGCCTGAGTAGGGATGCGTCCGCTGGCAACGAGCTGACCGCCGGCGCGGCGGGCTGCCGACCCGAACCCAGCTGCCCATCGGTTCTCCCAGATGAGCACGCCTGCGGTGGTACCGGGCTCCATCGCCTCGGCGAGATGCGCAACGTCTTCCTCGGCGAGGAGCTCGGCCAGCTCCAGCTCGAGCTGCGCGATCTCACCCATGTCGAGATCCTCCATCTCGAAGGCCTCGATGGCGCCGTCTTCGGCCTTCGACAGGACGATCAGGTCGAGGATCCTGATCACGTCCGACTCAACGAGTCGGATGAGCTCCGTAGCCATCTCGCCCGTGAAGCGGCTTTCACCAGGTGGGAACTCGATGACTACGTAGTCGACCGGCCCGAGCTCATCTACCTGCTCGTCGCTCATGTGGTGCACCTCTCTTGTCGGACGGCCCAGATGATTGCAGACGGGAGCTTGGGTTCGCGTCGCTTCGCAGGATCCTCCATCACTGAGGACCTGGACGGGTCCCTGGGCGGTGAGGTGGCGAATCCGCTTGACAAGGTCGAGGGCGACACCGGCGATAAGCGAGTCGAGTTGGGTGAGCCGGCCGGCCGCGATGTCGAGGTGGCGGGGCGCTCTGCAGTGAGGCGGTCGATCGAGGGCGGCGACGACATCGGCGCTGCAACCGTCCAGGTCGTCGGGGACGAGCGCCGTTGGCTGTGCCGACACCATGACCGCGGTGAGTAGTCGGGGCGCGCTGGGGGCGCGGGAGAGTCAGTGGAGATGCGATTCGCCCGGAACCGCCGCGAGACACTGAGAAGCCCGAAACCCTTACACGACAAGGCGTTTCGCCTTGTCATGTAAGGGCTCCAGGGTTCGGTGATTTCGTCCGAATCAGTCTTGAAACTGCCGGACCCTGGCGGGCCCCGTCGGTTCGAATGCCACTCCCTCCGCCGGCGGGACACCCCTCGCGATGTCTCCGCATCGCCTTCACAACTCCTTCACACCGGTGCCCGATGCTGTGTGCAGTCCATATGGAGGAGTCACGACGTGATCCTGTTCTTCCTGGTGCCGCTGGCCGTGATCGGGCTGATCGCCCTGTTCACCGGAGGCATCTCCGCCGCCACCGCCCTCGGGGTAGGGGCAGCGTTCATTGCCGTCAAGGTGTTCTTCGTCCTGATGCTGTTCGGCATGATGGGCCGCTTCTTCTGGTCCCACCGTCAGCCATGGGGGCCCGCCGACCCGTGGCGTCGACAGCGACCCACGAAGGAGGAGACTCCGACCCGTTCCCCCGAGGAGATGTTCGAGGAGTGGCATCGGCTGGCCCACGCCCGCCAGGAAGTCGACAGCTGGGTACCGGAGACGGGCAAGCGCGGCGACCCGCCACAATGACCTGGTGAAGACCGTCCTCGTCGTCGAAGACGAGCTGCGCATCGCCCGCCTGGTCCGGGACTACTTGGAGCAGGCGGGCTTCGCCGTTCTCCACGCCGGCGACGGCGCCGAGGCCCTTTCGCTGGCTCGCGCCGTGAGACCGGACATGATCATCCTCGATCTCGGGTTGCCAGGGAGTGACGGTCTGGACGTCACCCGCTCGCTCCGGGAGCGGTCGGCGGTGCCCATCATCATGCTGACCGCTCGCACCGACGAGGCGGACCGCATCGTGGGGCTCGAGTTGGGAGCCGACGACTACGTCACCAAGCCGTTCAGCCCGAAGGAGTTGGTCGCCCGGGTGCGGGCGGTACTCCGCCGGGCCGAGGCGGCCTTCGGCGGTGGCGAGGTGGTGCGCGGCGGTCCGGTCACCATCGACATCCCCAAGCGCAAGGTGACGATCGAAGGTGACATCGTGGAACTGACCGCCACCGAGTTCGACGTGTTGCTCACGCTGGCCCGGCACCCTGGCAGGATCTACACCCGAGCGCAGCTACTCGATGCAGTTCACGGTGTGTCGTTCGAGTCCTACGAGCGGTCGATCGACGCCCATGTCAAGAACATCCGGCGCAAGATCGAGCCCGACCCGCGACGCCCCACGCTGGTGCTCACCGTCTACGGCGTCGGATACAGGTTCGCCGATGTCTAGGCGCGGGCCGGGTGGGTGGCACGGCTGGGATCCCGGTGCCGGGCAGCCCGGGTGGGAGTGGCAGCGATACGGCCGGCGCCTGTTCCTGCGGGCGGCGCTCACCATGGCAGTGGCCGTCCTGCTGCTCGCTCTCGTCATTGGCGGACTGATCGCCCTGGTCGCCAACCTCGACCTGCGTACGGTTGTGATCGCCCTCCTGCTGCTGATCGGGATATTCGCCGTGGTCGGACGCATGGTGGGACGGGGGCTGGGCCGAACCTGGGGTCCGGTGCGCCGGCTCATCGAAGGTCTCGGTGCGCTGGCGGACGGCGACTACTCGGCCCGGGTGCCCGACGACGCCGCCGGCCCCATCCGCCCGGTGGTCCTGTCCTTCAATGAGACGGCCCGGCGACTGGAGGAGTCGGACGAGCAGCGGCGACGGCTGCTCGCCGATCTCGGGCACGAGCTGCGGACGCCGCTCACCGTGGTGCGCGGCGAGGTCGAAGCCATGCTCGACGGGGTCCACCCTTCCGACCCCGACCACTTGGAGGTGTTGCTCGACGAGGTGACGGTGCTGGAGCGGCTCATCGAGGACCTGCGCACCCTCAGCCTCGCCGAAGCCGGAGCCCTGACGCTCCACCGCGAGCCGACCGATCTCGGAGCGCTCGTGGGTGACGTCGCCGACGCCCACCGACGGTCGGCCGCAGCCGCCGGCATCGACATCGAAGAGGATGTCGCCAGCGGCGGGGGGGACGTGATGATCGATCCGGTCCGGATGAGGGAAGTGGTGACCAACCTGATCGTCAACGCCATCCGGGCTATGCCGCATGGGGGACGGTTGGCGCTCGTGGTGAAGAGCAACGGGGCCTTCACCTCGATCGTGGTCGGCGACACGGGCACCGGCATCCCCGCCAAGGAGCTCGACCAGGTGTTCGAGCGCTTTCAGAAGAGCCCGCAGTCGCCCGGCTCGGGGCTGGGCCTCACCATCAGCCGCGACCTGGTCCGCGCCCACGGCGGGACCATCCACATCACCAGCACGGAGGGCGTCGGCACCGAGGTCCGGGTGGACATCCCGACCGATGGGTAGCGCATCGCACCGCCTCCGGGATGACCGGACCGTTCCACTTCCTCCGCTCCCTCTGGTAGGAGAGGTGACAACTCGCCCTCCGGGCGAGGGTCGCTCGCTTTCGGGCCCTGGTCGGGCTCGACGTCGCTCCGTCGTGTCGCCCTGCGGGCGACCTGTCGGGGTACGGTGGGCTGGATGCCTCGGATGCGCACCGCCACCGGCTTCGATTACCTGGAGCTGGTGACCCGCCTGCTGCAGCGGGCGCGTGTCGAGCACCCGACCGCCGGGCTCTGGGAGGCGGCAGACATGCAGTGGTGGTGGCGGGTCGAGCGCTCCTTCGGACCGGATCGATCAGCCGTTCTGGGTGGACGAGGCGGAGGGAGCCCGTGGGGGCGGTCGTGTTCATCGACTGGACTCGGGCGTGGGAGTGCGTGGTCATCGTCGTCCCCAGTCGGGCCGCAGAGCTCATCCCGACGATGTGGGCGCATGCCGTGGAGCATGCGGACAGCGTTGGCGATCGGCGACTTCGAGGTAGCGGTGCGGGACGACGACCCCGCTCATGGTCGGCTTGTCACCGGAGCAGGGTTCGCCGCCACCGAGGCCGTGGGGAGCCACCACCTGGATGGACGCCGCCGAACGCCCGGCGGTCACGCCGCTCCCTGACGGCTACCGGCTCGCCGACCGATCCGACGCAGGGAGATCGTCCTCACCACATGGTCGGCAGGAGCGGCGCCGACGTCGCCGCCCGGCTCGCCCAGACTTCGCTGTACCGCCCGGACCTCGATCTGTCCATCGAAACCGTGGCGGGCGAGGTCGTCGTCCTACGGGCTCTTCTGGTTCGATCCGGTCACCAGGGTCGGGATGGTGGAGCCGATGCGAACCGAGGAGGGCCACGAGGGGAAGGGACTTGCCCGGCACTGCTGCTCAGCGGGCTGGAACGACTCGCCGGGCTGGGGGCGACCCGACTAAGGTCTACCACGAGATCGGGAACCCACGTGCCGAGCGCCTGTATCTCGGTTCAGGGTTCGCCCGGGAGTCGACCGTCACCGTGTACACGGGCCTTCTCCAACGGATGGGCGAACCTGAGGTTCCTGCCCGCCGGAGGAGTGGCGATCGGCTGAGATCGCCCCGAGGCTGAGGGACCACCGAGGCGCAGCGCACGCCTGACCCGGCCGGCTCGGAGCGAACCGAGGCTCCCACCCACCGGAGCGGTGTGCAATCGTCTCAGTTCACGAGGTGACGCGGGTGGACGTCGAGCGTGAGGTTCCTGGCTACCGGAGCGGTGCCCGATCCTCTCGAGTTCCAAGGGCCGGACCGCCAGCAGGACGGCGAGGGTCACCACGGTGCCGAGCGCGAGCCCACCGACCACGTCGGTGAGCCAGTGGACCCGTAGGTAGGTGCGGCTCCACGCCATCACCAGCGAGTAGGCGACAGCCGCCGCCGATAACCAGCGGCGGCCACGCCCCGGGACGGTGAACAGGAGCACGAGCCCCAGCGTCACCACCACCGCCGTCTTGGAGTGGCCGCTGGGGAACGACGAGGTCGCCTCGACCGCCAGCGGCAGCGGGGGGCGCTCCCGGCCGAACACCAGCTTGGTGAGGGTCGAGGCGAGCCTCGGCGCCCAACGGAGGCGATCGCCCAGAACACGAGGGCCGGCCAGCGTCGCTGCCAGGCGAGGCCGATGCCGACGGCGACGGACAGCGGGAGCATCACGGCGGAGCCGCCGACGAAGTCGAGAGCCTCGGCCACCGTCACCAGCCACGGCGCCTCCGCCTCGACCATCCACCGGTACCAGGTCGGCGTCGGCCGGTCCGGCCGGGCCGGACGGCAGGGAGGCGGCGACGGCGGCGCCCACGATCACCAGCGCCAGCCGCGGCGACGAGCAGCGTCGCGCCGACCCAGCGACCACCGACCGAGCGGGGCGGCGGCCGGGCCGGTCACGATCCCGGCGGGTGGCTCCTCCATGTAGAACTCGGTGAACTCGGCGCACCGGCCGTCGTCGTCGAAGCGGAGCAGGAAGCAGTTGTGCCACGTCCTTCTGCGGTGCCTCGTCGGTGGCGAGGTAGCGGCTGTACCCGGTGGCAACGGCTCGGTCGCCGTCGACGGCGTACACCTCGTAGGCCGCCTCCCACGACCCGGGATCGTCCGGTTCGCGAGAGCCAGGAGTCGACCAGCGGCCTGGCGCCCGCCGTCGGCATGGTCGTCGCCTCCGTACGGCCGGTAGCGGTAGACCACGTCCTCGGAGAAGAGGGCGGCGATCGGTTCGGGCCGCGTTGCTCCGCCAGGCGGTCACGTAGTCGTCGAGCCAGCGTTGGACCGTCGTCATGGTTCATCGGCGGCCACACTACGCCCGCGGAGCCTCGGCCCGCGCCATGATGTCGGCCACCACCTCGGACTTGGCGTCGGCATAGTGCTGCACGTACTTCCAGGTGCGCCGCGCCAAGTCGCGCTTGGTCCGCTGGTACAGCTCACGGTCGGCGTCGTCGCGCGGCAGATGGTCCCGGAACGCCAGCATCCGGCGCGTCTCCGCGCATCCGTCGCTGAACACGTGCAGGTTCACGTTGACGTCGGGCCCCTTGAAGAGGCGATGCTCGAACCACTCCGGCTCGCGGATCCGGAGGACGTAGCCGGCGGCCTCGAGGTCGGGCACGTAGGCAGGCTCGTCGGCGCTGTCGGGCACCTCGAGGACCATGTCGATGATCGGCTTGGCCGACAGGCCGGGAACCGACGTCGAACCGACGTGCTCGAGCAGCCGGCAACGAGCGCCGAGCGCGTGCCGGATCCTGGCCTGCCTCGAGATCGAAGAGGCTCGGCCAGCGCGGGTCGTAGTCGACCAGTTCGATCGTTGCATTGTGGAGCGGCGGCGCCCCGACGGTGGCCCGCTCGATCTCGGTGTCGCGGTCGGACAACGCAGCCTCCTCGGGCGGCGGCGGATACTACGGCGGCCGTTACACGACTGTGACCGAGCGGTGATGGCGCGGTGAGGCGGGTGCCGGAGGCTTCGACGAGATCGAACGACGCTCAGAAAGGGACCGAGATGCGTCGCACAGCTCTGGTGGCTGGTGGCCCTGATGTTGGCGGTGGCCGCCTGCGGCGGTGGCGGCGACCCGGCGGCCTCGACGACGGCGCCGGAGCCGACGACCAGCGCGGCTCTCCGGTGACCACCACGACCGCGCCAGCCCCCGAGCCGACAACGTCCACCACGGCGGCCCCGACCACCACGGTGGCCGAGGAGCCGCTCGCCCTCGGGGTGTACCTGTACCTCGACGAGCCCGGGCAGCCGCACCGCCCCGGGCCCTTCCTGGCGCCGGTGCACCGGGAGGTCCCCGACACCGTCGAGACGGCCGCTGCGGCGCTGGAGGCGCTGCTGGCCGGGCCGACCGCTGACGAGGCCGCAGTCGGTGCCCGCCCTGTCGACGGCGATCCCGGAGGGCACCGAGCTGCTCGGCGTGACCATGGAGGGCAGCGTGGCCACCGTCGACCTGTCGGCGGAGCTTCGCCGCCGGCGACGACTCGGCGGCAACGGCGATGCCGTCGCCCAGGTGGTGTTCACCGTGACCCGGTTCGAGGGTGTACCGAGGTGGTCATCGAGCAGGAGGGCGAGCCGGTGGCCGTGCCCACCAGCCAGGGCGACCTGGTCGACCGGCCGGTGACCCGCGACGACTACATCGACTACCAGGCGATGGTCTCGGTGGAGACCCCCACCTACGGTGGCACCGCCGGCAACCCGATGACGGTGACCGGCGTGGCGGCCGCATTCGAGGCCACCTTCGAGTACGCGCTGACCGACAACGAGGGGCTGATCATCGCCGAGGGCTTCGCCATGACCGACAACGGCGTGGGCTGGGGCAACTTCGACTTCACCATCGACTACGACATCGACACGCCGCAGCTCGGCCACCTGATCGTGTGGATCACCTCTGCCGAGGACGGCAGCCGGGTGAGCATCCGCGAGTACCCGGTCGATCTCGTCCCCTAGTCCGACCCGCCCGCCGCCGCCCCGGTTTCCGCTACCGGGGCGGCGGCGCGTCCGGGAAGGGACGCCCACTCGCCCGGTACCGTGCCGCCCCGTGAAGAGGGTCGTCGAAGCCATCGTCCCCACCCGGCTCGGCCGAGACTTCAGGTGGCTGCTGGGATCGTCGTGGGTGACCAACCTCGGCGACGGCCTCGAGGTCGCCGCCGGTCCGCTGCTCATCGCCTCCCAGACCCGAAACCCGCAGCTGGTGGCGATGGCGCTCCTGCTGCAACGCCTGCCCTTCCTCCTGTTCGGCCTGTATGCCGGGGCCATCGCCGATCGCCTCGACCGCCGGCGGATCGTGGTCGTCGTCGACCTGCTCCGGGCGGCGGTGCTGGCCGGTCTGTCGATCACGATCTGGACCGGGCGGGTCGACGTCGTCGTGGTGCTCGTCACCGTGTTCCTCCTCGGAGTCGCCGAGACGTTCGCCGACACCACCACCTCGACGCTGCTCCCGATGATGGTGGACAAGGCCGACCTGGGGATCGCCAACAGCCGGCTGATGGCGGGCCTGGTCACCGCCAACCAGTTGGTGGGACCGCCGATCGGCGCCGCACTGTTCGCCGTCGGGATGGTGTACCCGTTCGTCGCCCAGGCGGTGCTGGTGGCGTTGGGGGCCGTGCTCGTCTCCCGGATCGCCCGCACGCCTCCACTCGCCGGAGGCGGGCACACGCACGTGGTCCGCGACGTGGTCGAGGGGATGCGCTGGCTGTGGCGGCACCCCCCGGTGCGGACGCTGGCCGTCACCATCACGGTCTTCAACGTGACCTTCGGGGCGGCCTGGTCGGTGTTGGTGCTGCTCGCCATCGAGCGACTCGAGATGGGCGAGGTCGGCTACGGGCTGCTGATCACGGTCGGGGCGCTCGGCGGGCTTCTCGGCACCGTCTCCTACGGCTGGCTGGAGCGGCACTTCAGCCTGGCCAACATCATGCGGGTCGGGTTGATCATCGAAACCGTCACCCACCTCGTCCTCGCCACCACCACGACGGCCTGGCTGGCGATGGTGACGCTGTTCGCCTTCGGTGCCCACGCCTTCGTGTGGGGCACCACGGCCACCAGCATCCGGCAGCGGGTGGTGCCCACCGAGTTCCAGGGCCGGGTGGGCAGCGTCTACATGGTGGGGGTGTACGGGGGCCTGGTGATCGGCGCCGCGCTGGGCGGGGTGATCGCCGGCCGGTGGGGGGTGACCGCCCCCTTCTGGTTCGCCTTCGCAGGTTCGGCGATCATCCTCGCCCTCATCTGGCGTGAGCTGGACAACATCGCCCACGCCGAGGAGGTCCCCTGACCGGTCGAACGTCGGGAGTCGACAAGTCGGCAGCGGGTAGCCTGATCAGGTGGAGGTAGTCGACACCCTGGGCCGCCCGGTGCGGGATCTGCGGATCTCGGTCACCGATCGTTGCAACTTCCGGTGCACGTATTGCATGCCCAAGGAGATCTTCAACCGGGAGTACCGCTTCCTCGAGCGGGAGCTGCTGCTCGACTTCGAGGAGATCGAGCGGCTGGCGCGGGTCTTCGCCGGCCTCGGGGTGCGCAAGGTGCGGCTCACCGGTGGCGAGCCCCTCCTGAGGCGCAACCTCGAGCGTGCTGGTCGGCGAGCTCGCCGCCATCCCCGGGATCGAAGACCTCACCCTCACCACCAACGGCTCGCTACTGACTCGCCAGGCCGAGCGTCTTGCCGCCGCCGGCCTCGACCGGGTCACGGTGAGCCTCGACTCGCTCGACGACGCCGTCTTCACCGCGATGAACGATGTCGGGTTCCCGGTGCAGCAGGTCCTCGAGGGGATCGAGGCCGCCGCCGCCGCCGGGCTCACCCCGGTCAAGGTCAACGCCGTCATCCAGCGCGGGGTCAACGACGACGGCATCGAGGCGATGGCGGAGCACTTCCGCGGCACCGGTCACGTCCTCCGCTTCATCGAGTACATGGACGTCGGCCACACCAACGGATGGCGGCTCGACGACGTCGTGCCCGCCGCGCGAGATCCGAGAGCGGATCCACGCCCGCTGGCCGCTGGAACCGGTCGACCCCGACTATGCCGGCGAGGTGGCGCAGCGATGGAGCTACGTGGACGGCGCCGGCGAGATCGGGATCATCTCGTCGGTCACCCAGCCGTTCTGCGGTACCTGCACCAGGGCGCGACTGTCGGCCGAGGGGATGCTGTACACCTGCCTGTTCGCCACGTCCGGGACCGATCTGCGCCACCTCCTGCGCCAGGGGGTCGACGACGAGGCGCTGGTCGCCGCCATCACCGACGTCTGGCGGGCGCGGACCGATCGGTACTCGGAGATCCGGTCGGCGGCGACCATCCCGCTGCCCAAGGTGGAGATGTCCTACATCGGCGGCTGAGACGGCGGTCGGCGTCGGTCGTCCCTCAGGTCCTCGACGGCGTTCATGAAGCGCCGGCGCCGTCGAGCGAACGCCAGCAGGAGGTTGAACTGCAACAGGCCGACGCCGGCGAATGACGACGTTGACGACGAGGAGGGCGACCTGGATGGCGGCGATGCCCATGACGAACTTCGCGGCGCTGGGTCCGGGCCAGGCCGGCCCCGGCCGCAGGCCCAGCGTCATAGGCGAGCGTGAACAGCAGCAGAAGCGGCGGCGACGACCCGAACGGTGGTCTCGATGCTCTGGGTCCAGGTGAACAGCGGGAAAGTGTCAACAGCCCGGCGAGGGAGCAGGCGAAGCCATGTTGCACGATGCTGCGGATCCGCCACGTGGCGATCGGGCCCTGCGCCTCGGGTCGTGGATCGATGAAGTAGATCAGCCCGGCGAACCCGGCGAGCGATAGGCCGAGCCCACCGAAGGTGAGGAAGTAGAACGGGTCGGGCATGCGCGCGACGCTACCAGGAGGATCCCCCCCTGCCGCCGACAGCCTCCTTCGGTATCCCTCCCCCGAGGGATCGAGCGTCTTGAATATCGTTGACAACGCCATACGGTGCCGCATGACGTCACCACACCCCGAACCGGGACACGACGAGTTCGAGACCATGCCCTGGGCGATGCTCGCCGAGGAGATCGACAAGGGGAAACACCGGACCATGGCGCTCACCGTCGTCGCCGCGGTGGCGGTCGGCATCCTCGCCTTCCTGGTCGTCCGCACCATCCGCCAGCCGCCGGGCACGGTGGTGGAGGTGCCGAGCACGGCGGTGGTGGCGCCCGGCTCCCCTGCCACGTCCGGTGTCACTGCGTCGACCGTGGCGCCGACCGCCGCCGTACCCGACCCCGCTTCGGCTGCCGTCCCCGGGGGCTCGGTGGTGTACTCCGAGGAGGATCTGCGCGCCGGGGTGCCCGACGTCGACATGCGACTGGCGGAGGTCCGGGCGGAGTGGTTCGTGTCCGAGTACTTCTCCACCGGGAGCTCGGTGACGGCGCGGTGCCCGAGGGGGCGACCCTCGACCGCACCATGCCGGAGGGCGCATACTCATGGGTGGAGTGGGCCCGCGGCATCGCGGTCGAAGCCACGGGAGGGGGCGATACGACGTGACCGTGGTGTTCCGCACCGTGGCCGGTGACGGTGAAGGGCCGGTGGCGCCACACCCCGGTGCGGGCGGTGCAGGTTCCCGTCGCTGGTGGACGAGAACGGCGCGCGGGCGTGGCCGACCTGCCGCGCCCGTCCCGGTCCCCGACTCCGGCACTGCAGAGGCGGTGCCTGTGGCCGACGGCGACGTCCCCGAGGCGGTGGCCTCGGCCGCCCTCGACGATCGGCTGCGGCGCTCGGGGGCACCGGCGAAGTCGTCGGCGGGACGCAGGTCGACGCCGGGTGGCGGGTCGTGGTCGGAGGTCACCGACCGTTCGGGGGCGATCGTTCCCGGTCGCCGTGCTTGGTCTCCGGCTGATGGCGCGCCGTGCGACGCCTCGCCCGGCGACTCAGGCGATGAACGTCCCACCGAGTAGATCAGCAGCCCGGCGATACCGCCGACGACCGTGCCGTTGATGCGGATGAACTGGAGGTCACGACCGAGCAGCATCTCCAGCTGCTCCCCGTCTCGGCGGCGTCCCAGCGGTCGACGGTGGTGCGGACGAGCTCGGAGAACTCGTCCTGGAAACGGTCGACCAGCTCGCCGACGATGCGCTCCAGCCACTCCTCCACCCGGGCCCGTAACTCGGGGTCGGTGCGCAGCGACCGCCCGATGCCGGCGATCGACGACTCGACCCGGCTGGCGCAGCGGCGCTGTCCGGGTCGCCGGCCTGATCGAGGATCGAGCGTTT
The DNA here is from genome assembly GCA_963834375.1 of uncultured Acidimicrobiia bacterium. Lineage (GTDB taxonomy): Bacteria > Actinomycetota > Acidimicrobiia > Spongiisociales > UBA5794 > JACDBE01. The sequence continues at coordinate 77,423 of CAWIBM010000002.1, forward strand.
GGTGCCGTCCCACAGCCCGGTGAGGTAGGTCTGCACCGCTTCGTTGGCGAGGATCTCGGACTTGACCTCCTCGCCCTTGGCGATGAGCACCGGGTCGTCCCGGAGCCGCACCACCAGCTCGGCGGTGAGCTCGTCGATCCGGGCCCGCAGCGGGTGGTCCCGGCGTCTCGCCGACGTCGACGATGAACCGGTGGGCGACGGTGATGGCACGGTCGAGCACCGCCTCGTCGACGGCGCGGGGCACCCACCACGGTGACGACTGGCGACCGCCTCGAGCAACTCGGCCCGGTTCTCCTCGATGGCTCGGGACACCTCGGGCATGAAGGCGTCGACCAGCTCCTGGTGGCGCCCGTCGGCGGTGGCCGCCGCCAGTGCCCGCGACGCCATCGGGGCGAACTGGAGGGCACCCAGCCGCTCGCGCACCGTGTCGGCGATGGCTTCGCCCAGCTGCTCGTCGTCGAGGCTGGCGATGATGGCGGCGAGCCCCTCGGTGACCTGATGGCCGACCTGGGCGACGTTGGCGGGATCCTCGAGCCAGGTGCCGAACCTCTCCGCCAGCCCGGCGGCCCGGACCCGTTCCACGACGTTCTCCCTGGTGAGGAAGCTCTCCTGGACGAACGTCCCCAGCGCCCGCCCGATCTGGTCCTTGCGCTTGGGGATGATGGCGGTGTGCGGGATCGGGAGCCCGAGCGGGATGGCGGAACAGTGCCACCACGGCGAACCAGTCGGCGAGGGCGCCGATCATCGACGCCTCGGCGGTGACCCGTACCCAGGTCGCCCAGCCGTGGTCGCGCTCGAGGACGTGGCGGCGATGAAGACCAGCCGTCATCACGACCAGCAGCCCGGTGGCGATCCGACGCATCCGGGCGAAGATCGGCGAGCCGCTCGGTTCGGGTGGCGGTGGTCACCGCCACGATGTTGGCATGGACCCGACAGTAGACGTGCGACCTCACGGCGAGGTCCGCCCGACCTCTGGCGATCAGCGGCCCGGTGCGGCATTCGCTCAGAGTTGGCGTCAACCACCCGCTACGCTCGCCATGACGGCGAGCCGGTGCGCTCAGGCGGTAGGGAAGTGCTCCTCGAGGAGGAGCCGGGCCGGTTCGGCGATCTCGCCCCAGTCGGCGTCGGGCATCTTCGACAAGGTGACGAAGTCGGCGGACATGAAGACGCTGGCCACCCCGGGGAGAGCCATCAGCGCCGTGGCGAGCGGGTCGTCGGTGGGGCGGCCGGGACGAACGTCTTCGGCCCGCCGACGTCGACACCCACGATGAACTTGAGGGCGTTGGGGTTCGGGGTGGCTTCGATGGTGACCGGCACCGGGCGATCGTAGCGACCATGGCGGCAGTCCTCGGGGTCGACGTCGGGGGGACCTTCACCGATCTGGTGCGCTGGGACGGGACGGAGGTCACCACCTGGAAGGAGCCGTCGACGCCGGAGGACCAGAGCGTCGGAGTGGTCGCCGGCGCCGGGCGCATGGGCCGGAGCGAGCGGTTGCTGCACGGCACGACGGTGGCCACCAACGCCCTCCTCGAGCGCCGCGGGGCCAAGACGGCACTCGTCACCTCCGCCGGGTTCGAGGACGTCATCGAGATCGGTCGCCAGGACCGCCCGTCGCTGTACGACCCTTCGCCGACCGGCCCCGCCGCTGGTCGACCGGGCACGCCCGGTTCGGGGTGCCGGACGACGTGACCGGGTGGGTACCGCCCATCGAGCTGGCCGGGGTGGAAGCGGTGGCGGTGTCGCTCCTCTACGGGCACCTGCGACCCGACGACGAGGCGGCCGGGTGGCCGAGGCTGGAGAAGGCGGCCTTCCCGGGGTGCCGGTGTCCCGGTCGAGCGGGGTCGTCGCCGAGTTCCGGGAGTACGAGCGCACCGCCACCACGGTCCTCAACGCCTACCTGGCGCCCGAGACCGGCTCGGTACCTGGAGCGCCTCGCCGCCCGCGGCGCTCGCCGCCGGGCTACCCGGCGACGTCCTGGTGATGCGGTCGTCCGGGGGGCTGCTCCCGATCGGCGAGGCCGCCGAGCTGCCGGCGGCGATGGTCCTGTCCGGCCCGGCCGGCGGTGTCGTCGCCGCCTCGGCGCTGGCCGGTGTCCTCGGGCACCGCAGGGTGATCTCGTTCGACATGGGTGGCACCTCCACCGACGTGTGCCGGATCGAGGACGGCCGCCCCGAGCTGACCTACGAGCGGGCACCCGGCGGCCATCGTCTGCCGGATGCCGTCGGTCGCCATCCACACCGTGGGCGCCGGGGGCGGCAGCATCGGCTGGCGGGACGAGGGTGGATCGCTGCGGGTTGGCCCGCACAGTTCCGGTGCGGTGCCCGGCCCGCCGGCTACGGCAAGGGGCGGCGCCGAGCCCGACGGTCACCGACGCCAACGTCGTCGCCGGGAGGATCGACCCGGCTGGCACCCTGGCCGGGACGTTGCCGATGCACCCGGTCCCGGCGCGACGTCGCCATCGGCCGCGCTCGGGGAGGCGCTCGGACCTCGACCTCGGCGAGGCGGCGCTGGGCATCCTGACCGTGGTCGAGGAGGTGATGGCCGCCGCGGTGCGCCGGGTCTCGGTGGAGGAGGGGGCCGACCCGAGGGGGGCGCATCTGGTCGCCTTCGGCGGAGCAGGCGGGTTGCACGCCACCGCTCTCGCCCGTGGCCTGGGGATGGACGGCGTGGTCGTGCCTTCCCACGCCGGCGTGTTCTCTGCGCTCGGCCTCCTTCTCAGCCCACCGCGCATCGACCTGGCGCGGAGCCGCCTCCGTACCGCCGGAGACGCCGCCGAGCTGACCGGCCGACGTCGCCGCGGTGCGTGCCGACGCCGTCGACCGTTTCGCCCGGTCGGGCGCCGGAGCCCGGCGTCGGTCGATGTCCGCATCGACGTCCGCTACCTGGGCCAGTCCCACGAGCTGCCCATCCCGTGGGTGGAGACGGCGAATCTGGGACGAGTCTGGCCGCTCGCCTTCCATGACAGCCACCGCCGCCGCAACGGGTTCGCCCGGTCCGGACGATCCCATCGAGGCGGTGACGGTGCGCGTCGAGGTGATCGGCGAGCCCGTGCTCGACCTCGGCGACCTGCCGGCCCCGACGCCGTCCGGGGATGCGGTGGTGGGTACCCGCCAGGTGCTCACCCGGAGTGGGCCGGTCGAGGCATCCGTGGTTCGCCGGGCCGGGCTGGCGCCCGGTGGGGAAGTGATCGGCCCGGCGGTGATCGAGGAGAGCTGAGGCCACCACCTGGATCGGCCCGGGCGAGCGAGCGATCGTCCACGAGTCGGGCGCCCTCGAGGTGGCCTGGTGAGCGTCGACCCGGTCGTCCTCGAGGTGGCCCGCAACCGGCTCGCCGCCATCGCCGACGAGATGGGGGTGGTGCTCCGCCGCACCGCCTACTCGCCGAACATCAAGGAGCGGGCCGACTGCTCGGCGGCGGTATTCGTCCCCGACGGCGAGATGCTCGCCCAGGCAGAGCACATCCCGGTCCACCTCGGCTCGATGCCGGCCTCGGTGGCGGCCGTGCTCGGTCGCTTCGGCACCGACCTACCGCCGGGCATCCAGTACGCGGTCAACGACCCGTACCACGGCGGAACCCACCTCAACGACCTCACCCTGGTGCGGCCGGTTCACGTCGACGGTCGGTTGATCGGCTGGGTGGCCAACCGGGCCCATCACGCCGACGTGGGTGGCGAGGCCCCGGGGTCGATGCCCGCCCACGCCGTCACCCTCGACCAAGAGGGGATCGTGGTGGCGCCGATGCCGGCCGTGTCGGGCGGCGAGTGGCTGGATGCGTTCGTCGAGCCGTTCCTCGACGCCACCCGCACACCTGCCGAGCGGCTCGGTGACCTCAGTGCCCAACTGGGCGCCAACGAGGCCGGGGCGGAGCGGCTCGCCGCCCTCGTGTCGACGACCGGCGTCGACCGGCATCGCCAGCTGACGGCGGCACTGCTCGACTACGGCGAGCGGCGGATGCGCGCCGCCATGGACGCGCTCCCCGACGGCACGTATCGGTTCGAGGACTTCATGGAGTGGGCCGGCGGGCTGCGACCGGTTCGGGTGGCCGTCACCGTGGACGGCGAAACGCTGACGGCCGACTTCACCGGCACCGCACCGCAGGTCGAGGGCAACATCAACGCGGTCGCCGCGGTGGCCCGCTCGTGCCTGTACTACGCGGTCAGGGTCGCCGACCGACCCCACCATCCCGGCCAACGGCGGCTGCTACCGACCCATCCGGCTGGTCACCGAGCCGGGCACCCTGGTCGACGCCCTCGCCCCGGCGGCGGTCGCCGCCGGCAACGTGGAGACCAGCCAGCGGATCGCCGACGTGCTGCTCGGCGCCCTGGCCCAGGCCGCTCCCGACCGGGTGCCCGCCGCCTCGCAGGGAACGATGAACAACGTCCTGATCGGCAATGACGACTTCGCCTACTACGAGACCATCGCCGGTGGCCAGGGCGGGCGGCCGGGCGCGGCCGGCCAGTCCGGGATCCACACCGGCATGACCAACACCAAGAACACCCCGATCGAGTCACTGGAGGACCACTACCCGTTCCGAGTGGTGAGGTACCGGCTGCGGCGGGGCAGCGGAGGCGCCGGCCGCTACCCGGGCGGCGAGGGGATCGAGCGCCAGCTCGCCTTCGACGTGCCTGCCACCGTCTCGCTGATGGGAGAGCGCCGGGTGCTGCCTCCGTGGGGCCTGGCCGGTGGCGGACCGGGCGGCTGTGGCGAGGACTGGCTGATCCGAGCCGACGGGACCCGGGAGCGGCTCGCCGGAAAGACCACCATCGAGGTCGAGCCCGGCGACCACCTCCTCGTGCTCACCCCGGGGGGCGGCGGCTGGGGACGGCCCTAGCCCGCACCCGCCGCCTGGACCTCCCGACGAAGCTCGTCCAGCAGGCCGGGTTTCTCCTTCATCCCGGTGCGGGTGGCGCCGCTCAGTGCCCAGGGTTGGAGGCGGTCGAGGGCGTCGCCGAGGGCGTCGGCGCCGACGGCGGTACGCCCCGCCGCCACCGCCCGGGCGGCGCCCACCTGCAGCGTCGACGATGCCAGCAGCTCGGCGATGTCGTTGGTGAGCAGGAGATCGGACGCCGCCAGCTCGCTGAAGCCGAAGTCGATCATCCATACGGCTCCGTCCGCGGCCAGGAAGACGTTCGCCAGACGCAGATCGCGGTGGGCGATGCGGTGCCGGCGCATCAACGCCACCTGCTCCCAGATGGCGGCCAGCACGTCATCGGTCATCTCTGCGGGCTCGAGTCGGTCGAGGCTGCGACCCTCGATGGCCTCGTAGGCGAGGACGTAGCCGTTGGGATCGGCGGTGGCGAAACCGGCGAGCCTGGGGGTGCGCACCCCCAGCTCACGCGCCGCCAAGGCGACGAGCGCTTCGTGCTCGACCCCGCGGCGCAGCGTCGAGAAGGGCCGCTCGTCACCCAGGTCGCGCCGCTGCGCCCATCGGTAGATCCGGAAGAGGAGGTCGGCACTGCGCTGGTCCTCGCCGAGCGCTTTGACGAAGAGGTGCTTCCCGTCCGGCGCCGTGCCGAAGTACGGCGACGAGCCGCGGGCGTCCACGCTGGCCTGCTCCAACCGGGCCAGCGGTAACCCGACGGCGGCCAGCCCGCCGGCGATGCTGGCTCCAGTCGGTCGGCGGACCGGTCCCCCGAGGGCCACCAGGACCGCTGCTCCCGAGAACCAGCCGACCAGCAAGTTGTGCAAGGACTCGAAGGAGACCGGCGAAGCGAGAAATCGGGTCACACTGACACCGACGAGCAGGAGCCAACCCAGCCGTCGCCAGCGTCGTTCCAGCCAGGGGGCGGCCGCGGTCAGGACGGCGCTCACCACCGCCACTCCGACTACTGGCGGGAAGCCGGGGTCGGTGAGCGGGCCGGCGACGTCCTGGACCTCGACGACCGTCTCGCCGGGTCCGGGGTCGACGCCGTCGAGGATCGAGGCCAGGGCGACGGCGAGGACGACGGCGAGCAGCACCGTCACCAGCAGCCGCCACCGTCCCCGGAGAACGGTGACCACCAGCCCGCCTCCCAGGAAGACGACAGCCAGCAGCCTGGTGCCGACCACGACGACGGACTCGATCCACTCGGGGAGGGCCTCCAAGCCGCTGAGCAGCTCGGACATGAAGGCCACCAGGGTGCCGCCGAACAGCCATTGGACGATGATCTCGACGAGAAGCGCCACCGTGGCTACGACGAGACGCAACACATCCGCCGGTGACCGCTCGGTGTTTGCAGCCGTCGCCTCGACCACCACGGTCTTCGGATCGATCACGGCGCCACGATATCCGATCGCTTGTTTCGCCACGGGTGGCGGCTTGGCCACCGGTGCTCGGTAGATTGCAGGTGACCAGCAGGGGGTTCCGCCTGGGTCTCTCGTTCGACGATTACCGCAGCCGTGACGCCACCGCCCTGGCCGAGCTGGTCTCCACCGGCCAGGTCACCCCCGACGAGCTCATCGACGCCGCCGTCGACCGTCACCAGACGGTCAACCCTGCGATCAACGCCGTGGTCTCGACCAGGTTCGAGGCAGCCCGAGCCGAGGCCGACCGAGCCGCCACGGCCACGGTCAGGGGGCCCTTCGCCGGTGTCCCGTTCCTCATCAAGGATCTCACCTCCGAGGTGGGTGAGCCGGTGACCTTCGGCTCGGTGTTCTTCAAGGACTTCCGGGGCGTCTTCACCCCTGAGGTGGTGAACCGTTTCCGTCGTGCCGGGTTGGTGTCGCTGGGACGCACCAACGCTCCCGAGCTGGGGCTGTTGCCAGTCACCGAACCGGTCCTCCATGGCGCCACCCGCAACCCGTGGAGCCTCGATCACACCCCGGGCGGGTCGAGTGGCGGAGCCGCCGCCGCGGTGGCGGCCGGAATTGTCCCTATGGCACATGCCAGTGACGGCGGAGGATCGATCCGCATCCCCGCATCGGCGTGCGGCCTCTTCGGGATGAAGCCGACCAGGGGCCGAGTGCCGCTGGCGCCGGCGGGTGCCGCCGACTACCTGTCGACCTCGTTCTGCGTCAGCCGGTCGGTGCGGGACAGCGCCATCCTCCTCGACGCCGTCGCCGGCCCCTTCAGCGGAGACCGCTTCACCCCGGCGCCTCCCCGCGCCCTCTACCGCCACCACGCCGAGGTGGACCCACCGGCGTTGCGGATCGCCTTCACCACCGTCGACCTCGATGGCGAAGCGATCCACCCCGACTGCATCGCCGCCGTGGAGCAGACCATCGCCCTGCTCGAAGGCCTCGGCCACCACGTCGAAGAGGCCAGGCCGTCGTTCGACGGGGCCGCCGTCCGCACCGCCTTCCTCGACTGGTGGAAGGCGATGCCCCACGCCGCCTTCCTCGAGATCCTCGCCGTGGTCGAGCAGCGACCGATGGGCAAGGCGCTGCGCCGGGCGCTGGGAGACATGCGCGCCATGCGGGCGGTGGGCAAGGTGGTCACCAGAGGCTCCAAGCTGGACGCCTTCGAGCCGTTCACGTGGGAGCTGGTTGAGCGTGGTCTCCAGCTGACCGCCGGGGAGCTGCTGATGGCAACCACCGTCCTCCAGACGGCCGCCTACGCGCTCGGCGACTTCCTCGTCGCCCACGACGTGCTGCTCACCGCCACCCTCGGCGAGCCACCCAAGTGGGTCGGCGAGCTCGACCAACGGACCCCGTTCGACGAGTTCGAGGACCAGCTCTCCCGCTACGTCCCATACACCCCGGTGGCCAACTTCAGCGGGTTCCCGGCGATGACCGTCCCCCTCCATCGCAATGCTGCCGGTCTCCCCATCGGGTCGCACTTCATGGCCCGCGGCGGAGACGAAGCCACGTTGTTCCAGCTGGCCGGCCAGTTGGAGCGTGCCCAACCCTGGTTCGACGACTACCCGGAGGTTCCCGTCGGGGCCTGAGGTCAGCGAGCCGTCAGGGTGACGAGCCCGTCGGGGCCGGCGACGATCACGAGGTCGGCCATGGCGACGAAGAGCCCGGTGGCGAGCACCCCGGGCACCGCCCGCAGTGTGGTGTCCAGCGCGCCGGGGTCGGCGATCGGCCCGGTGGCGAGGTCGACCACCAGGTTGCCGTTGTCGGTGACGTAGGGGCGGTCCCCATCGGCACGTATCGCCGGCTCGCCGTGCGACGCCAGCCGGGCGAGCGTGGAGGCCACCCCGAACGGCGTCACCTCGAGCGGGACCGCAGCGCCGGTCCCCAGCATGGGGACCAGCTTGGTGTGGTCGGCGACCACCACGAACGCTTCCGCCAGTGAGGCGACGATCCGTTCCCGGAGCATGGCGCCGCCGCCGCCTTTGATCAGTGACAGATCGGGTGCGATCTCATCGGCGCCGTCGATGGCCACCGCCACCACATCGTCGGGGCCCGGGTCGACCAGCGGGATGCCCAGCCGGCTCGCCAGCGCCTCGGTCGCCGCCGAGCTGGGGATGCCGCGGACGTCGGACAGCCGGCCGTCGTCGAGGCGGGCGGCGATCTCGGTGACGGCGTGCGCCGCGGTGGAACCCGAGCCGAGACCGACGACCATGCCGGACGCCACCCGGTCGACGGCGGCAAGCGCCGCCTGGCGCTTGTACCGGTCGAGGTCGCTCAATCCGGCCCCGTCCCGGCGTAGGCCTCGATCGGCGGGCAGGAGCACACCAGGTTGCGGTCTCCGTACGGATTGTCGATCCGCGACACCGGCGGCCAGTACTTGTCCCCGCGCAACTCCGTCACCGGGTAGGCGGCCAGCTCCCTCGGATACGGCCGGTCCCAGTCGTCGGCGAGGACGTCCTCGGCGGTGTGCGGGGCGTGGTGAAGCGGGTTGTCATCGACCGGCCACCCACCGTCGCCGACCCGGTCGACCTCGCGCCTGACGGCGATCATGGCGTCACAGAACCGGTCCAGCTCGGTGAGCGACTCGGACTCGGTGGGCTCCACCATCAGCGTCCCGGCCACCGGGAACGACATCGTGGGAGCGTGGAACCCGTAGTCGATCAGCCGCTTGGCGATGTCGTCGACGGTCACGCCGTGGTCGTGCTTGAGGGCTCTGGTGTCGATGATGCACTCGTGGGCGACGAACCCATCGGGACCGGTGTAGAGGACCGGGTAGTGGGGCGCCAGCCGTCTGGCGATGTAGTTGGCGTTCAGGATCGCAACGCGGGTCGCCCGGGTCAGTCCCTCGGCACCCATCAGGGCGATGTAGGCCCAGGCGATGGGGAGGATGCCGGCCGAGCCCCACGGCGCCGCCGCCACCGCCCCGGCGCCGGTGAGCGGGTCACCGGGAAGGAACGGGGCGAGATGACTCCGCACCCCGATGGGCCCTACCCCCGGACCACCCCCGCCGTGGGGGATGGTGAACGTCTTGTGCAGGTTCAGGTGGGAGACGTCGCCGCCGAACACCCCTGGCTTGGCGACGCCGACCAGGGCGTTCAGGTTGGCTCCGTCGATGTAGACCTGGCCGCCGTGCCGGTGGACGATGTCGCACACCTCGGTCACCGTCTCCTCGAACACGCCGTGTGTCGACGGGTAGGTGATCATCAACGCTGCCAGGCGATCGGCGTGCTCCTCCGCCTTGGCACGGAGGTCGGCGACGTCGATGTTCCCGGCGTCGTCGGTCGCCACCACCACGACCTGCATCCCGGCCATCGCCGCGCTGGCCGGGTTGGTCCCGTGGGCCGAGGCGGGGATCAGGCACACGTCGCGCCGGCTCTCCCCGCGGCGATGCGTGATACCCGCGGATGGCGAGGAGCCCGGCGTACTCGCCCTGCGACCCGGCGTTCGGCTGGAGTGACACCGCGTCGTATCCGGTGATCTCGGCCAGCCATCGCTCGAGCTCGTCGATCAGCTCGAGGTAGCCGCCGACCTGGTCACGGGGGGCGTAGGGATGGACGCGGGCGAACCCCGGCCAGGTGACCGCCACCATCTCGGTGGTGGCGTTGAGCTTCATGGTGCACGAACCCAGCGGGATCATCGACCGGTCGAGGGCGATGTCGCGATGCTGCAGCTTGCGGAGGTAGCGGAGCATCGCCGTCTCGCTGTGGTGCTCGGAGAAGACCGGGTGGGTGAGATACGGCGAGGTGCGCGCCAGTTGCCCTGGGATGCCGGCGTCGGCGTCTTCCAGGTCCGCCACTCGGGCGGGGACCCCGAAGCTCTCGAACAGGAGGTCGATGTGGGCGGGGGTGGTCACCTCGTCGACGGAGACCCCGACCCTGTCGGCGTCGACCTGGCGCAGGTTGACCCGTCGCTCGGCGGCGGCGGCGACGACCTCGCCGGCCCGGCCGGGCACGGACACGGTGAGCGTGTCGAACCAGGTCCCGTTGACGACGGTCGACCCCACCGGCGGCGAGCCCGGCGGCGAGCAGGGACGCCAGCCGGTGGGCCCGTTCGGCGATCGTGCGCAGGCCGTCCGGGCCGTGGTACACGGCGTACGCCCCGGCGATGACCGCCAGGAGCACCTGGGCGGTGCAGATGTTGCTGGTCGCCTTCTCCCGGCGGATGTGCTGCTCGCGGGTGGTGAGCGCCAGCCGCAGCGCCATCCGCCCGGTCGGTGTCCCGTGACACCCCGACCAGGCGGCCGGGCATCGAGCGCTTGAACTCGTCTCGGATGGCGAAGAAGGCGGCGTGGGGCCCTCCGAACATCATCGGCACCCCGAAGCGCTGCGAGCTGCCCACCACCACGTCGGCGCCCCACTCCCCCGGGGGGGCGAGCAGGGTGAGGGCGAGCAGGTCGGCGGCCACCGCGATCCCGACCCCGCGGCTTCGCAGCCCGTCGACCAGTGCGCGGTGGTCAGCGGACCGCTCCGCTCGCTCCCCGGGTACTGCAGGAGCACGCCGTACACGTCATCGGGCGTCGGCCGTCGCCGGGTCGGCGACGACGAGCTCGATGCCGAGCGGCTGCGGCCCGGGTGGCCAGCACGGCGATGGTCTGGGGGTGGCAGTCGGCGTCGACCAGGAACCGCTCCGAGTCGACCTGCTTGGTGCGGTGGAGCATCGCCATCGCCTCGGCGGCGGCGGTCGCCTCGTCGAGCATCGAGGCGTTGGCGATCTCCATCCCGGTGAGGTCGCTCACCATCGTCTGGAAGTTGAGCAGCGCCTCGAGCCTGCCCTGGGAGATCTCCGGCTGATACGGGGTGTAGGCGGTGTACCAGCCGGGGTTCTCGAGGATGTTGCGCTGGATCACCGCCGGGGTGATCGTGTCGTGGTATCCCATCCCGATCATCGAGGTGAACACCTCGTTGCGGCCGGCCAGCTCGGCAAGCCGGGCGGTGACCGCCGTCTCGGTGCGGGGACCGGGCGAGATCGAGCACGCCGATCCTCGGATCGAGGCCGGCACCGCGCTGCTCGACCAGCTCGTCGAGGCTCGGCGACGCCGACCACCTCGAGCATCTTGGCGACGTCGTCGGGTTCGGGCCCGATGTGGCGCCGCACGAAGTCGTCGGTCTGTTCCAGTTCGCTGAGCGGGCGGGTCATCTCGGCTCCTCGACGTACGGCGGCACCGGGCCCCACCCTCGGTGGCCCACCTCGGTGAGAGCCTCCGGCGCCCCGCTCTGTCTCGGTTGCCTGAGAGATTCACCGGCTCGGTGCCGGCTTTCCCCTTCGGCGGGGTCGTCCCCGACCCGCTCTCCAGAGGTCGCCTCCGGCTGCGGTACCTGGTGCCTGAGAGGTTCCCGGGGCGGTTGCTCCTTCGGCGCCGGGCGTCGTGCGCCCGGTCTCTCCCGCAGCCTTCGTCGGCATCGCAATGGTACCGGCGGTGTCAAGGCCCGGCACGAACCTGCCCGAGTCATCTCGCGGCGGCGCGGCGCAGGACGTCGTCGAGCATCGCTTCGGTGAGCTTGCCGGTGAAGGTGTTCTGCTGGCTGGGGTGGTAGCAGCCCAGGAGCAGCACGGCTCCGGCGGGACCGTCGAGGTCGACTTCGGCGCCGTGGCCGAACCGGGGCCGGGGCCGGGGCACGGTGACGCTGTTGCGTCCGAGCGTGCCCAGCGCCGCCGACCAGGCGAACGATCCCAGAGCCACCACGGCTGCACCGTGGGCATCACCAGGGCGACCTCGCGGTCGAGCCATGGCGAGCAGGTGTCCCGCTCGCCCGGCGTCGGCCGGTTGGCGGGCGGGGCGCAACGAACCGGGGCGACGATGCGCACTCCGTGGAGGCGGAGCCCGTCGCCGGCGTCGTCCGACGTCGGCTGGGAGGCGAGCCCGACCCGGTGCAGGGCGGCGAAGAGCCAGTCGCCGCTGCGATCACCGGTGAACACCCGGCCGGTTCGGTTGCCCCCGTGCGCCGCGGGGGCGAGCCCGAGGACCAGGATCCGCGGGCCGCCGGTCGCCCCATCCGGGGACCGGCCGGCCCCAGTAGGGCTCGCGGCGAACGCGGCCCGCTTCTCCACCGCCACCCGCTCCCGCCACTCCACCAACCGGGGGCAGGCGCGGCACACCGACGAGCGGGCGTCGATCTCGTCCAGCGATGCCTCGATGGCGAGACGGCACGACCTCGTCGATCGCGAGTCGCCACCGGTGTCGCCGGCGAGGCGCCGGTCGCCGGGCCAGCCGCTGCCGGGCGCGACCGGGCTGGAGAAGCCGCCGCCGAGCCGGGGGTGAGGGAGGCGTGCGGTGCCGGGGTCAGCCGCTGAGCCGCTCCTCGGCGAGGGCCCGCAGCCGGTGGCCGATGTCGGGATGGTCCTCCAACGCCTGGCGGAAGTCCCACACCATCATCGTGATCAGCGACATCTGGGTGAGCGCCACCACGTCGGCGGTCCGCTTCTTGCTGCCGAGCAGCGCCATCTCGCCGAACACGTCGCCGGGTCCGAGGGTGGCGACCCGCTCGCCGTCGACCTCGACCGGCTGCTTCTCCCGAGTGGATCATGTAGAAGTCGAACCCGGACTCGCCCTGGTCCACCAGCCGGGCCCCGGGATGGGCACCGATGGCGATGCTGCGCCTGGCGACGTCGTCGAGGGTCTCCTCGTCCATGCCCTCGAAGATCCGCACCTCGGCGAGATGCTCTTTGGTGACCGGCGGGAAGATTGACACGGGGCCCCTCCAAGGCTCGGCAAGCGCCACGGAATCTACCCAAGTGGGCCCGGGCGGTGTCGGACGCCGCCTCAGCCCGAGAGCAGCCCTCCGAGCGCCTCCTGGTCCCGCGCGGCCAGCGCCAGCTCCGCCCGCAGGTTGTCCCGGTCGCGGTAGATCGAGGCCACCGCCAGCACCTTCCCCGCCTTGCGGTAGCCCGACGATCACGTCGTGAGCCGCCGGGTCGCCGTTCACCACGGCCTCGTCCCAGCCGGCGGCGTGGCCCGGTGACGTTGATCGGGATGTCGTAGTGCTGGCTCCAGAAGAAGGGAGGGGTGGTGAACGGGGATGTCATGCCCGAGGATGTTGGCGGCGGCGGCCTGCCCCTGCCGCTGCGCCAGCACCCAGTGCTCGACCCGGATGCTGCCGGCGTCGGGGTGGGGATAGCGGGCCGAGTCGCCGGCCGCCCAGATGGACGGGTCGCTGGTGCGCAGCCGGTCGTCGACGACGATGCCCTTGTCGACCTCGAGCCCGGCCGCCTCGGCGAGCTCGGTGCGGGGTCGTACCCCGACCCCGATCACCACCAGCGTCGGCGGGGAGGACGGTGCCGTCGTCGAGCACGACCTCGTCCGGGCTTCACCTCGCGGACGACGTGGCCCAGCCGGAAGACGACCCCGTGCTCCTCGTGGAGGGCGCGGACGAACGAGCCCAGCTCGTCGCCGATGATGTGGGCCAGCGGGATCGGCTCGGGGGCCACCACGGTCACCTCGAGGTCGCGGGCCCGCAGCGAGGCGGCCACCTCGAGCCCGATGAACCCGGCGCCGACCACGACCGCCGTGGCTGCCGTACCGATCGCCTCCACGATGGCCCGGCTGTCATCGAGGCTCCGCAGGTAGTGGATCTGGGGCGACTCGGGGATCGGGGGCCGGATCGGCTCGGCGCCGGGGGCGAGCAGCAGCGCCCCGTAGTCGAGGCTCCGGCCGTCGTCCAGCTCGACCGTCCGTGCGGACGGGTCGATGGCGACCACCCGGCGGTCGCTGACGAGGTCGATGTCGTGATCGGCGTAGAACGAGGTGCCCCGCAGCCACAGCCAGTCCTCGGGGGCGGTGCCGGCCAGGTAGTCCTTGGACAGGTTGGGCCGGTCGACCGGCGGCTCGTCGCCGATCAGGGTCACCGGCCCGCGGTAGCCGAGCCGGCGCAGGGTCTCGGCGGCGGTGGCGCCCGCTGCTCCGGCGCCGACGATCACCACCGACGACGGCTCGACCGGCGGGGTCCGTTCGGGGATGTCGGGATCCACGGGCCCGTCGACGGTGATCTGCCCGTCGCGCTCGTCGGCCCGGTACACCGGGATCGGATTGAGCGCAGGGGCGCCGACCGCCTCGCCGGTGGTGACGTCGAACGAGGCGTGGTGCCATGGGCAGTGGAGCTGCTCGCCGTCGCAGATCCCCTCACCGAGCGGGCCCCCGTAGTGGGTGCACCGGCCGCCCACCGCCCGCACCCCGTCGGCGGTGCGGACCACGACCACCGGCTTGCCGTCGAGATGGCCGACGAAGGGGACGTCGCCTCCGACCGAGCCGGAGGGGATGGTCTCGGTGGCGAGGTCGGGCCCGCTCAGCTCGATCGTTCCGGCCATGACGGCACCTCCTGCGGTTGCTCCGGTCTAAAAACTATCAGGATTGACGATACGGGCCGGTGACCGGCGGCGAGGTTCGGCGCCGGGATGGAATGGTGGCGGTGACACCGGTTGGGGGTAGGAGTGATCGAACTGTACCGAACCGACCCGGCGTCGGACCCGGCCGGATCCGGGCTGCCGGACCGCGCCGAGGCGACCATGCGCGACCTGGTCGTGGGGCACCGGGTGCACGTCGTGGCGCGCCCGGACGACGCCCCGGGCGGATCGCTGCCGGTGGTCCGCGACGGCGACCGCCTGGTCGGCGGCCGGCGAGATCCCGGCGTACCTCGACGAGCTGCGGCGGTTCATGGCGGACTGGCGCCGCTTCCAGGCGGACGCCTGCTACATCGGCGACGACGGCCAGGCCTGTTGACCTGAGCGCACGTTCACGGTCGGCGAGCCAGGAACAACTCGGCATCCGCCTCGTCGTCATGGACGCTCTGGCGGGTTTCGGCCACGAAGCCGGCATCGGTGAGCAGTGACAGCCAGGTGGCCCGGGAAAACAGCCCGAGGATAGTGCCGTTCGGCCCGGACCTCGGCCGGGCGGTCCGCTTCGTGCCGGAGCAGGTAGGCGTACTCGGTGACGTACCAGGTGTCGTCCGGATCGGGGTCCCAGGTCCACTCCAGATAGCGCAGGGCGCGGTGCTCGTCGCCCGTGCCATCGTGACCGCCGGTGTCGGTGCTCGGGCGGAAGCGCTCGGTGACGGCGTCGGGAGCGAACAGGGCCGCCCCGCCGGGCCGGCAGTGGGCGTAGGCGGTGGCGATCGCCGCCGCCAGGTCGTCTCGCTGGTCAGGTAGGAGACGGCGTCGTGGACGAACACGGCGTCGAAGATCCGGCCGAGGCGCAGGGTGCGCATGTCGCCGACCAGATGCTCGCACTCCGGGTTGAGGGTGCGGCTCAGCGCGAGCATCTCGGGGGACACATCGGTCAGCGTCAGAGTGGCGTGCGCCTTCATGTGTGACGCGTTGTTGCCGCCACCCGACCCCAGCTCGAGGATGGTCTGCGGCGATGCTCCGGTGGCCTCGGTGAGCAGCCGGAGGGCCTGCGTCGCCTCTTCGACGTAGTCGGCGGGTGCGGTGAGCAGGTGGAACCAGGAGGCGAGCTCGGTGTACATCCTGGGCTGGCCGTGGCGCCGCCGCCGCGGGGATGCCGCACGAGGTCTGCGGGTATGGCGCCGCCGGAGCTGCGCACCCGGTAGTGGGTAACAGTGGTTTCGCGGTCCACGAGGAAGTCGTCGTCCTCGGGGTAGAACAGGGCCCGGTCGATGTCGTCGCCGGCGAAGGTGGCGATGTCGTGCATCGACTCCCACCAGCTCAGGGTGAGCACCTCGGTCCGCCCGTCGGCGAGGTCCCGAGTCAGCGTCTGGGCTGCCACGTTGCCGGGGGTCGCTCGATAGCCGGCGGCTCCGGTGCGCTCGACATAGGTGACGTAGTCATCGGCCCGCGGGTCGACACCCAGCCCCGCCAGACTCGGGTGATCATCCTCACTCCTCCCTCTCTCCGGCCGAACCGCCCGAATCTACGCCCCGGGCTCGGGACCTTCGGCCCTAGGTGCCCGAATTCCACAGCGGTCTACAACGGAAATGAGGCCGTCTCCATCGGCGCACGATCTGGCGCTGCGGGCGTCAGCTATGGCGTGGTGCTCAGCGTTAGCCGGCATCGAGCTCGCGTCGGTATCGGGACCACGCTCTCGTTCCTACCAGGTGATGGCGCCGCTCATCCGGGGCGGCTGGGTGAGCTCGGAGGGCTTGGGGGGTGGGTACCGGCTGACCGGGGACGCTGTCTCGGCGAGCGTGCTCGATGTGATAGAGAGCACGGAAGGGCATCCGAAGACGGACGATGCGTCTTGTTGGACGGTGCGTGCCCCGGCAAGCTCACGTGTCCCGTCCACGTGGTGTGGATGGTAGACGCGCTGCGTTCTCGTAGACGGTCTGGGACGGGTGCCCGCATCGCTATCGACTCCACGACCAAGGAGTGAACGTGACCGATCTACAGACCGGACCGAGCAGAGCCCACCACCAGATCCACCTCCGCCGCATGCGCACTACACGCTGGCGTCGATCGGTGCGCTGGCCATGGTCGGAGCCCTGGTCGCCATCGCGCTCGGCGTCGGAGGCATCGCCATCACCGCCGGGCGCAACTCGGTCGACGACGAGATCGTCGCCGAGAGGGTCGACGCCCTTCTCGCCGAAGCCGATGTCGCGGCTGCATCCGCGGCGCCGGCCGCTGTCGGCGAGGTCATACCCGCCCTGGTGCCGAAGGGTGAGCTGCCGGCCGTTCCTGCCGGCGAGGTCAACGTTGCGGTGGCCCCGGAGATGCCACCGCCGTCGGGTCGTACCGCCCCCGCCATCGTCGAGGTCCACTTCGAGGTGGTCGAGAACGTGTCGGCCATCGATCCCGCCACCGGGGTCGAGTTCGAGACCTGGGGGTACCGGCTGGTCGACGGCCCGGACGGGCTCGTCGTCGGCACCCCCGGCCCGGTGATCCGGGCACGGGTGGGCGACGTCCTCCGTTTCACCATCACCAACCCCGGGAGCAACGCCAACCCGCACAACGTGGACTTCCATGCGGTCACCGGCCAGGGCGGTGGGGCTGAGGCCACCACGGTTGCGCCCGGCGAGACGAAGACCATCGAGGCGCGCCTGCTCTACCCCGGCTTCTTCATGTACCACTGCGCCTACGGCGATATCCCGGCGCACATCTCGCACGGCATGTTCGGCGGGATCCTGGTCGACCCGGAGACGCCGCTCCCTGCCGCCGACCACGAGTGGTACATGGTGCAGTCCGAGTACTACACGGTCGACGACGAGCCCGGTCTGGCCGAGTTCGACCGGGCCGCGGTCACCGACGAGGACCCGACCTTCGTCGTCTTCAACGGTGCCCGCGGCGCCCTCGCCGGCGACAACGCCCTACAGATGGCCGTAGGCGAGCGGGCGAGGATCTACTTCGTCAACGCCGGGCTCAACCTCGACTCCAACTTCCACCCGATCGGCTCCCACTGGGACGTGGTGTACCAGGAGGCGGCGTTGCTCGGCGAGCCCCTGCGCGGGTCGCAGACCACGCTGGTGCCGGCCGGCGGAGGCACCGTCGTCGAGCTCGTCGGCCAAGTGCCCTCGACGATCGTCCTGGTCGACCACGCGCTCTCGAGGGCGGTCGACAAGGGTGCCATCGGCCAGATCGTCATCAGCGGAGAGCCCAACCCTGAGATCTTCGAGGCGATCGGCGAGGGCGGTGAGGCCACCGCCACCACCGGTGGGCACGAGATGACCCCGCCGGCGGAAGGCGAGCCGGTGTCGATCGTGGCGGGCGCCTGGGAGGCCCAGGAGCTCGACTCCCCCGACGAGTTCGCCGCCGACGAGGTCCCCGCCGACTACTCGATCAACGAGCTCACCATCCCGGTGGGCACCACGGTCACCTGGACCAACGACGACGACCAGATCCACACCGTCACCGACGCCGCCGGCGCCTTCGACTCGGGCTTCCTCGACCCGGGGGCGACCTGGTCATACACCTTCGAAGAGGCGGGCGACTTCGAGTACTTCTGCACCCCGCACCCGTGGATGCGCGCCAAGGTGATCGTCACCGAGTGAGTCGTCGGCCCCGGGCTGGTGGAAGCCGGCCCGGCAAGAGTCCACCGGAGTCGACTTCGCCGGCGTCAGCCGGCGGAGTCGCGTCGGGTGCGGAATAAGATCCTCGGGTGACGTTCTACGACGTCCTGATCGTCGGTGGCGGGTTCGGGGGAGCGATCGCCGCCAGGCACCTCGAGCGAACGCTGGCCGGTCGACCGGAACGGGTTGCGATCGTCGCCCCGGAGAACTTCATGCTGTTCTCGCCGCTCCTCCCGGAGGCCGCCTCCGGCACCATCGAGCCTCGCCACGCCGTCATCCCGCTGCGCGGGATGCTCGACCACACGGATCTGCTGGTCGGCGAGGTCACCGACCTCGACCCGGGCGCGGGCAAGGCGGCGGTGACGACGGTGGCCGGCGAGACGGTTCACGTCGAGTTCGCCCGGGTGCTGGTCTCCGCGGGGTCGGTGCCCACCGTGTTCCCCATCCCCGGCCTGACCGAGAACGCCGTCGGGTTCAAGACCCTCGCCGACGCCATCTGGCTGCGCAACCGGGTGCTACGGCAGCTCGACGTCGCCCAGGCGACATCCGATCCCGAGGAGCGTCGTCGCCAGCTGACCTTCACCTTCATCGGTGGTGGGTATGCCGGTGTGGAGGCCCTGGCCGAGCTCGAGTCGATGGCCGCGTGATGCGGTGCGCCGCTACCAGGGGCTGTCCGCCGCCGACCTCCGATGGGTGCTCGTCGAGGCACGGGACACGCTCCTGCCCGGGCTGCATCCCAAGCTGGCCTCCTTCACCGAAGGCGTGCTCCGCAAGCGAGGCGTGGAGCTCTACCTGGGCACCCGGCTGGAGTCGTGCGTCGACAAGGTGGTGGTGCTCTCCGGCGGCGGCGTCGAGCCGTACGCCTCGGAGACGATCGTGTGGACGGCGGGGCAGCGCGCAAACCCGGACGTGCAAGGCTTCGGCCTGCCCACCGACGAGCTCGGCCGGGTCATCGTCGACGACGGCACGCAGGTGGTGGGCCTGCCGGGGGTGTTCGCCATCGGCGACGCCGCCCGGGTGCCTGTGCCCGAAGGTGGGTTCGCCCCGATGACGGCGCAACACGCGGTGCGCCAGGCAAGGGTGGCGGCGGTCAACATCGCCGCCTCGCTGGGAGTCGGCCGTCGGATCCGTTTCGAGTACCGCAACCGCGGCCTCGCCGTCACGTTGGGGAAGTGGCAGGGGACGGCACAGGTGATGCCGGTTCACCTTCACCGGGCCGCTGGCCTGGTGGATGGGCCGTTCCTACCACCTGCTGATGATCCCCGGGCTGGCTCGCAAGGCCCGGGTGGTGAGCGACTGGACGATCTCGCTGCTGTTCCGGCGGGATGTCTCCCAGCTCGGCCAGCTGGGCAAGCCGACGCCCCTCGAACCGGTCGACCCGGCGGGGACTGATCACTCGGGCCGGGTTGGAACACTCCCCTGGAGGGCCTCGATGGCTTCGACCAGGAAGTCGGGGACCGGTCGCGGGGTGAAGGTCACCGGGTCGATGACGACCTGCACCTGGCGCCCCTCGACGACGGTGCGGCCGGTCGCCTCGTCCCAGGTCTCCAGGGCGAGCCGGATCGAGGTGTTCCCGAAACCGGTGGCGCGCACCCCGGTGACCAGGGTGTCGCCGATCCGTCCCGGCGAGCGGAAGTCGACCTCGACCCTGGCCAGCACCAGGTCGTGCCCGGTGGCGGTCAGCCGCTCCCAGCCGTAGCCCAACTCCTCCAGCCAGTCGGTGACGGTGTCGTCGAAGTAGGTGAGGAAGTTGCCGTTGAAGACGACGCCCTGGGCATCGCTGTCGGAGAATCGCACCCGGCGGCGATAGGTGACCGGCCAGCTCATCGCCGGCAACGCTAATGCGCGGCAGCTTCGAGGTGATTCTAAAGAACACTTGCGCAAGAGTTCTTTAGAATGATAGCCTCACCTCATGACCACGCACGACCACCGATCGATCCACGAGCCCGAGCGAATCCGTGCCCTCGCCCACCCACCGGCTCGAGCTGCTCGACTATCTCCAGGAGGCGGGCGAGGCGACGGCCACCGAGTGCGCCCGGCGGCTCGGCGAGTCGGTGGCGAGCTGCTCGTTCCACCTGAGGATGCTGGGCAAGTACGGCTACATCGAGCCGGCGCAGCGGCGCGGGCGGGAGAAGCCGTGGCGGGTGCCGCACGGACCCGCGACATCCGTCCGGCTCACCCGAGGTGACCGGGTCGCTGTCGGCGGTCACCGAACTGGCCGCCCTGGTCGTGCTCCACGAGGGCGAACGGCTGCGCCGGTTCCTCGCCCGGGCACCCCGGCGAGGCCGACTCGTGGATCCAGGCGAGACCATCGCCAGCGCCGAGGTCTGGCTGACAGCCGAGGAGATGGCCGAGCTGAGCCGCCGCATCCAGCAACTGGCCGACCAGTACTACGTGCGCAACACCGACCCCGCCAAGCGCCCGCCGGCGCCCGCCGGTCCGACCATCTTCGCCACCCTCAACCCCGACCCATCGTCGCCGACCCCGTCGAGGCGGCGGAGCACGGCGATGGCTGACACCCGAAGAACGCGTCGTGGGAGCGGCGCCCGGCGGCGTGGCAGAGGCGCGGGTTCCGCCAACTCACCCGGGCATGGTTCTTCACCAACGTGGCCGACGCCGCCCTCTTCCTCATGGTGGCGGTGTGGGTGAAGGAGCTGACCGGCTCCGACGGCGCCGCCGCCCTGGTGTTCGGGATGATCGGGCTGGCGGCCTTCTCGCCCCGTTCCTCGGCCACCTCACCGACCGGGTGTCGCGTCGCCGTCTGCTGGTGGTGTCCAATCTGGTATGGCTCCCGTGGTGCTGAGCCTGCTCCTGGTGGCGTCGGAGTCGAGCTCTGGCTGGTGTACACGGTGATGTTCGTCTACGGGTGCTCGGCGTACGTCACCGCCAGCGCCCAGTCCGGGCTGATCCGGGACCTCCTGCCCGACGAGTTCCTGGCCGCCGGCAACGGGGTGCTGTCCACGATCGACCGGTCGCTGCGGCTGGTGTCGCCGCTGCTGGGCACCGCCCTGTACGTGGCTGCCGGCGTCGGTCCGGTGGTCGTGCTCACCGCGGTGTGCTTTGCGGTGACCGCGTTCCTTCTGGCCAGGCTCCAGGTCAGTGAGACGCCGCCCGAAGGCGTCGCCGATGGCGACTACGTGACGAGTTGCATCGCCGGGTTCCGGCACCTGGTGGCACACCCCGGTGCTCGGCGGTGACCACGCTGGCGATCGCGGCCGGGTTCGGGAGCAGCGGGTTGGTCAACGTCGCCGTGTTCCCGGTGATGGAGCAGGGGCTCGGGATCGAGCCGGCGATGCTGGGGGCGCTGGTCAGCGTGCAGGGGATCGGGGCGGTGGCGGGAGGCGCCACCGCCGCCAGGGTGATCGCCCGCTTCGGGGAGCGGCACACCGTCGCCATCGGCATGCTCCTGCTGGCGATCGGGTTGGTCCCGCTGGTGGGGACCAGCCTGGCCGCGGTGATCGCCGGACTGGTTCTGATCGGCTACGGGGCGCCGCTCGTGCTGGTCGCGTACACTCACCCTCCGCCAGCGACTCACCCCGGCTCGGCTCCAGGGCCGGGCGGCGGCGGCCTCCAACGTCGCGATCGACCTCCCGCAGACCCTGACCACCCTCGGGGCGGCGGCGATCATCGCCTCGGTCGACTATCGGTTGCTGATCGCGGTGAGCATGGTCTGGGTGGCGGGCTGGCGGCGCCTGGCATCCGCCCGCTGCGTCGCGACCCGTTATGCTGGAGCCGGAGGCGTAGCCGTCGCCGGGCGATGAGTCCGCCCGTCGGGCGCGTCGGTGATCGGCGTATGGTTCGTGGACGGCGCCCGCGGTGGCGCCGATCCGCGCCGGGAACGGCTCGGTAGCCACGCTGGCTGGGGAGAGAACCATGACCGGCGTGGAGCTCACATGACCTCGGTGACTGACCACGGTGCAGCTGGCGCCGGACTTCACCGAAGCCCTGGTGCAGGCGAAGGCGAAGAAGCGAGGACGAGCTGCTCGGCCTGGACAACGTCGTCGGCGTCGGGCTCGGGTTCAAGGAGACCGGCGGCGTCGTGACCAACGAGCGCTGCATCCAGGTGATCGTCGAGCAGAAGATCGACCTCGACCTGCTCCCCACGCGGCCCGGGTGCCGAAGACGCTCAATCGGCGCCCCACCGACGTGGTCGCCGTCGGCACGCTCTTCGCCGGCGGCGGGGTGGCCCGCCACCGGCGCCGCCCAATCACTCAAGGATCGGCGGCGGCCGGCCATGGGCGGTGACAGCGTCGGCCACTTCGCCATCACGGCCGGCACCGCCGGGAGCGGTTGCTACGACTCCAGTCGATCCGGGGATACCGCCCCGGTACTACATCCTCTCCAACAACCACGTACTGGCCAACTCCAACGACGCCAGCATCGGCGACGCCATGTACCAGCCCGGGCCGCGATCGACGGCGGCAGGTCCGCCGACCAGATCGGCACGCTCCACCACTACGTGCCGATCAAGTTCGACGGAACCGACAACATGGTCGACGCCGCCGTTGCCGAGGTGCCCTTCCACGACTTCACCAGGGAGATCTACTACCTGGGCTATGTCGCGCCACGTCTACGCCCCGGTGGCCGTGGGCGACATCGTCAAGAAGACCGGACGGACCACGAACTTCACCACCGGGTCGGGTGACCTCGGTCAACGCCACCGTCAACGTCAACTACGGTTGCGGACGAGTGGGGAAGTTCGTCAACCAGATCATCACGACCTCGATGAGCGCCGGAGGAGACTCGGGCAGCGTGGTGCTCGACTGGCCAACAACGCCATCGGCCTGCTCTTCGCCGGATCGAGCGCGGTCACCATCATCAACAACATCCAGTTCGTCCAGGCGCTGCTCGAGGTCAGGCTGGCCGAGGACTGATGGCCGGGGAACCATCGTCGGAGGCGCTCGCCGCGGCCGTGGTCGAGGCCGAGCCGCTGCTCGACCTCGACGGCGTCGAGGGTGTCGGCGAGGGCGCCACCGATGACGGCGCGCCGTGCATCCTCCTCCTCACGACGGCGATGGTCGACCTGGCCGGCCTCCCCGACACCATCGGGGGGTTCCCGGTGCGGGTCCTCGACATCGGCGACCCGCCCACCGCCTTCGATCACGAGGCGGTGGAGACCGTCGAGCTGCCCACCGACGTCGAGCCCGACTGCGGCTGACCCCGCCGTCTCACGGCAAGCCCGTCGCTCGTGCCGTCAGCGGCGGGGCGGAAGCCGGAGGCGGCGAGCCACAGTCCGGCGATGGCGACCAGCGGGCCGATGACGGCCCAAAGGGTCACCCCGCTCATGGCGCTGCCGCCGAGGACGTCGAGCCCCTGCAGGGTCCACACGACCCCGACACCACGAGGATCAGCCCGATGAGATGGGCCGGCTGCAATCGGGTGCTAACCGAGAGGCCGCTCACCAGCGCCTCGGCGAGGGACTCCTCGAAGGCGGTGAGGGTGGTGGCGATGTCCTCGTCGGTGTGGGCCGCCGACAGGAACAGCGGCTCCCGGGCGTCGTCGACGGGGAGGACACCGCGGTGGATCATCCCCCGGACGGTGGTCTCGTAGAGCTCGGCGTCGTGGTTGACGACGTCGCGGAAGTCCCGGGGAGGCTCGTCGCCGAGGAACAGCCCAACCATGATGGGTAGGCCGACACGGTGGGCGGGGACACCGTGGTCGGCACAGATGCGAACCAGCCCTCGATGCAGGGCCCGCCGGTCTTCTCCATCCGGGCGTACGGCTCGCCGGTGGCGAGGATGTCGATGGTGGCGGCTGCAGCCGCCGCCGACAGCGCGTTGCCCGAGTAGGTACCCGCCTGCATCGACGCCGCCGCCGGCCCAGGTGTCCATCACCGCCTGCTTGCCGCCGACGGCGGCCACCGGGAAGCCGTTGCCCATCGCCTTGGCGAACGTGCCCAGGTCCGGGAGTGACACCGAAGACCTCCTCGGCGCCGCCGAGAGCGAGCCGGAAGCCGGTCTTCACCTCGTCGAAGATGAGCAGGCATCCGTACTCGTCGGCCAAGCCGGCGCAGCCCCTCCAGGTAACCGGGCTCGGGCAACAGCCCGAAGAAGTTTCCGAGGGCCGGCTCGACCAGGAGGGCGGCGACGTGGTGGCCGTCGCGGTGGAGCAGATCGGCCATCGCCTCGAGGTCGTTGTAGGGGACGGTGCGCACCGTGGCCCGCACCGCCTCGGGGATCCCGCTCGAGCGCCTGCAGCGGCACCGGCGACCGGCGCGAGCCGAGGTGGCTGACCGTCGCACCCGCCGTGGAGAACAGCACGTTGTCGTGGGCGCCGTGGTACGCCCCCTCGAACTTGACGATGATCTCCCGGCCGGTGGCCGCCCGGGCCAGCCGGATGGCGTGCAGCGTCGCCTCGGTGCCGGTGTTGGTGAAACGGAGCGCGTCGATGTAGCCGACCGCCGCCTTCACCTTCTCGGCTGCCTCGATCTCACGCCGTGTGGTCATGGCGAACGTGGTGCCCTCGGCGGCCGCCTCGGCCACCGCAGCCGCCACCACCGGGTGGCCGTGGCCGAGGATGACCGGCCCGAACCCGAGGTGGTAGTCGATGTAGCGGTTGCCGTCCATGTCGTACACGTAGGCGCCCTCGCCGTGGTCGACGACAATGGTGTCGTCGTCGCCCCAGTAGCGGAAGCCGCTCGACACCCCGTTGACCAGGACCTTGCGTCCCCGCTGGAACCAATCCGCCGTCTTCTCGCCCTGCAGACCCATCGTGATCACCAGCCCTCTCCGCCCTTCGACTCGAATCTAGCCCGACGCCATGTCCGGGTCACCCGCCGGGCCATGGGCACGGACAGCATGGTCGGTATGCTCGGCGGCCGGCTCCTCGACTGGGCCGAGAGCCGGGTCCGCACCGGCGGAGGGACGGGCGGAGGACGCAGGAGGACGATGGCACACACACTCGACCTGTATCTGGCGGGGGAGTGGACGCAGGGAACCGGTGATCGCGCATCACCCGCTGATCAGCCCGGTCACCGGCGAGCACATCGCCGACGTCCCGCTCGCCTCCACCGGCCGACATCGACCGGGCCGTTGCCGCCGCCCGGTCCGCCCAGGACGACTTCCGGTTCTGGTCGCCGTTCGAGCGGGCCGACCTGCTCCACCGCATCGCCTCCGCCATCGAGGCGAGGGTGCCCGAGATCGCCCGCATCCAGACGCTGGAGCAGGGCAAGCCGTACCACGCCGAGTCGCTGGCCGACATCGCCGAGGCCAACCAGTACTTCCTCAACGCCGCCGAGGACGTCAAACGGCTGATCGGGCGAGACGATCCCCACCACCGACCGCAACAAGCGGATGTTCACGTTCCATCGCCCGGTCGGGGTGTGGGTGGCGATCACCCCGTGGAACTTCCCGGTGACGATCCCGCTCGAGTACCTCGGGACCCGGGCTGGCCACCGGCAACGCCGTCATCGCCAAGCCTCCCGAGTTCACCTGCTGGGCGCTGCTCGAGCTCGCCAAGGCGTTCGACGAGGCGGGGGTGCCCAAGGGCCTGGTGTCGGTCCTCCCCGGAGCGGGCGACATCGGCAGCATCCTGGCGCAGCATCCCGGGGTCGACGGCATCGGCTTCACCGGGTCGTCGGAAACGGGCCGGAAGATCATCGCCGCGATGGGCATCAAGCGCTCGATCATGGAGATGTCGGGCAACGGCCCGACCATCGTCACCGACGACGCCGATGTCGCCGCCGCCGCCGAGGCCGCCGTGTTCGGGGCCTACTACAACGCCGGCCAGGTGTGCTGCGCCACCGAACGGGTGATCGTCACCGACGGCGTCCACGACGAGTTCGTGGAGCTCGCCGTCAAGGCGGCCGGCGCCGCCGTGCTCGGCGACCCTTTCGACGAGGACACCACGATGGGGCCGCTCAACAACGAGCCCACTGCCGCCAAGATGGACCGGCACATCGCCGACGCCATCGAACGGGGGGCACAGGTGCTCACCGGGGGTGGCCGGCGCCTCCGGGCATCCCACCGATCTGTACTACGACCTCACCCTCCTCGATGCGGTGACCGAGGAGTCGGCGGTCGCCCGGGAGGAGAGCTTCGGGCCGATACTGCCCATCCTCTCCGCCGCCGACGACGACGAGGCGGTAGCCGTCGCCAACCGGACCCGGCTCGGGCTCCAGGCGGCGGTGTTCACCACCAGCCTGACAAGGCGTTCTGGTACGCCGACCGGATCCGGTCGGGCACGGTGGTGGTCAACGACTCGACCGACTTCTGGGAGACGTTCCAGCCCTTCGGCGGCGCCGCCGGCACCGATACCGGGTGGGGCGAGGCGGATCGAGGAGTTCACCGACCTCCAGACGCTGGTCATCGACCTCGGAGGCCGCCGATGAACGAGGACCTCTGCGCCGTCGGCATCCATGGGGTCACCAAGCGGTTCGGCGAGGCGGCGCTGGCCGTGGACGACATCGACCTGCAGATCCGCGACGGCGAGTTCTTCTCGCTGCTCGGACCGTCGGGCTGCGGCAAGACCACGACGCTGCGGATGATCGCCGGGCTCGAGTTCCCCACCGAGGGCAGCATCAAGATCTTCGGCGAGGAGATGGGGCTCAGGCCGCCGAACAAGCGCCCGGTCAACACCGTATTCCAGTCGTACGCCCTGTTCCCGCACATGACCGTCGAGCAGAACGTCATCCTTCGGCCTGGAGATGCAGGACGTGCCCAAGGCGGAGGCGCGGTCGCGGACCGGCGACGCCATCGACCTGGTCGGCTCGGCGGGATGGCCACAGCGCAAGCCGGGCCAGCTCTCCGGGGGTCAGCAACAGCGGGTGGCGCTGGCCCGGGCGCTGGTCAACCGGCCCAAGGTGCTGCTCCTCGACGAGCCGCTGGCCGCCCTCGACCTCAAGCTCCGCCAGGCGATGCAGATCGAGCTCAAGGAGATCCAGCGCCAGGTGGGCATCACCTTCGTGTTCGTCACCCACGACCAGGAGGAGGCGCTCACCATGTCCGATCGGATCGGGGTGATGAACGAGGGCAAGCTGCTCCAGATCGCCCCTTCTGAGGACATCTACGAGCGGCCCGCCAACCCGGTTCGTCGCCGAGTTCATCGGGGAGACGAACTTCATCCCCGGGACCGTGGTCGGGAAGGACCGGGTGAAGCTCAACAACGGGCACGTGGTCGTCGCCAACGCCGATCAACCGGCGGGGACACCGGTGACGCTGTCGCTGCGCCCGGAGAAGGTGCACCTCCACGAGACATCGACGACGCCCCTGCCGACTACAACAACCTCGCCTGCAAGGTGGTGCGGCGGATGTACTTCGGCGACTCCCGCTACTACGAGCTCGAAGGCGGGGTGGGGTGCATCGTCGACTGCCGGGTGGAGAACATCCCCCGGCTCAAGGTGTGGGACGTGGGGGACGAGCCGGTGCTCAGCTTCCACGCCCAGGCGGCGGAGGCCCTGTCGGAATGAGGGCTCCGCATGACCATGCTCGAGGACCCGCCCGAGGTCGAGGCGGTCAACCCCGAGCTCGAGGCGGAGGCCGAGCAAGGCGGAGGCGCGGCGCGGGTTGCTCCACGCCCTCCCCGCGTACGTCTACCTGATCTTCTTCTTCGCCCTGCCGCTGCTGATCGTCTTCGTCTTCTCGTTCGCCAGCCGGTCGAGCACCGGCCGGCCGGTGCTGGAAGGGCTGGAACCTCGACTCGTACGCCCGGCTGGCCGAGCCGGTGGTGCGCACCATCGTCGCCCGCAGCCTGTGGCTGGCGGTCCTCAACACGGTGATCTGCCTGCTGATCGGCTACCCGTTCGCCTACTGGATCGCCACCCGGCCCAAGGCCTCGACCCGGAACCTGCTGCTGGTGCTGGTGCTGATCCCGTTCTGGTCGAACTTCCTGGTGCGCACCTACGCCTGGCGGGTCCTGCTCGACTCCGACGGGCCGGT
This sequence comes from uncultured Acidimicrobiia bacterium, assembly GCA_963834375.1. Classification (GTDB taxonomy): domain Bacteria; phylum Actinomycetota; class Acidimicrobiia; order Spongiisociales; family UBA5794; genus JACDBE01. Next base: position 105,522 of record CAWIBM010000002.1, read on the forward strand.
GACCCGGATCGGCGAGGCCACCGGGTTGTGGGGCCAGATGCTGTTCACCCAACCCGCGGTGTTCATCGGGCTGCTCTACGGCTACCTGCCCTTCATGGTGCTGCCGCTGTACGCCTCGATCGAGCGGCTCGACTGGTCGCTGGTGGACGCCGCCCGCGACCTGTACGCCTCGCGGATGGGAGGCGTTCCGCAAGGTGACCCTGCCCCTGTCCCGACCCGGGGTCATGGCCGGGTCGATCCTGGTGTTCATCCCGTCGCTGGGGCGCCTACGTCACCCCGGACATCCTCGGCGGCGCCAAGACGACGCTGCTGGGCAACTACATCGTCACCCAGTTCACCTCGGGCAGGAACTGGCCGTTCGGGGCGGCGCTGTCGTTCGTCATCCTGGCGGTGATGCTGGTGGCCACCATCTTCTACTTCCGCAGCGGGGGCAAGACCCTGTGACCACCTCGGAGGGCACCGCCACCCGTGGATGGGTCGACCGCCTGCTCACCATCAACGGGTGGGTGGTGTTCGCGTTCCTGTACGCACCGATCGCCGTCCTGGTCCTCTTCTCGTTCTCCGGCCGACCGCAACGTCGGCACCTGGGGCGGCTTCTCGCTGGAGTGGTACCAGGCGATGTTCGCCAACGAGGCGTTGATGCAGTCGCTGCGCAACTCGCTCATGGTCGCCCTGATCTCGACCGTGGTGGCGACGGTGCTCGGCACGGCGGCGGCGATCGCCCTCGAGCGGTACCGGCGCTGGCTGAGCCGGGGCACCTTCGACGCCCTGATGTACCTGCCGGTGATCATCCCCGACGTCACCATGGCGGTGATGCTGCTGATGTGGTTCACCACCATCGCCTGGTCGCTCTCGCTGAACACGATCATCCTGTCGCACATCGCCTTCAACATCTCGTTCGTCGCCATCGTGGTGAGGGCCCGGCTGGCCAACATGGACCCCTCGCTCGACGAGGCGGCCGCCGACCTCTATGCCGGCCGGTGGAAGGCGTTCCGCAGGGTGACCCTGCCGGTGATCATGCCCGGCGTGCATGGGCGGCGCCCTCCTGGCGTTGACCCTGTCGCTCGACGACGTGGTGGTGACCAGCCTGGTCCAGGGTCCCGGGGCGACCACCCTGCCGGTGTACGTGTTCGGGCTGATCAAGCGCGACGTGACTCCGGAGATCAACGCGGTGTCGACGGTGATGTTGGTGGCTTCGATGGTGTTGGTGATGGTGTCGCTGGTGTTCCAGCGACGCGGCGAGAGCAATCAAGTGAGGTAGACCGAGTGAGGCGAAGTTCATGAGGCGGAGACTGGTGCTGGTGATGATGATGGTGACGGTGGCCGCCTGCGGCCTCTCCGGCGACGACGCCGGCGGCGATGGCACGGGAGACGCCGCCCCCGGCGCCGACTGCGCTCCCGGTCAGGCGGACGGCGACCTCAACCTCTACAACTGGTCCGAGTACATCGACCCGGCGCTGATCGACCAGTTCGAGCAGGAGCTCGAGGTCTCGGTCACCGAGACCTTCTACGACTCCAACGAGACGATGCTGGCCCAGATCGACGCCGGTGGCGCCGCCTACGACCTCGTGGTGCCGTCCGACTACATGGTGCAGACGATGATCGAGGCGGAGTTGCTCGTCCCGCTGAACCCCGACGCCCTCGAGCAACATCGGCAACATCGATCCCGAGTTCACCGGGCTGCCCTTCGATCCCGACGGCACCTACTCGGTGCCGTACCAGTGGGGCACCACCGGGCTCGGGCTTCCCGCTCGAGCTGGTGCCCGACCCGTCGCAGCTGAGCTGGGGACTCATCTTCGACCCTGAGATGAGCGAGCCGTTCGCCGGCAAGATCCAGCTGCTCAACGACGAGCGGGAGACGCTCGGGCGCAGCGCTCAAGTACCTCGGGTACTCGCTCAACTCGACCAGCGAGGAGGAGATCAACGAGGCCGCCGAGCTGATCCGCGCCGCCAGGGAGCGGATCGCCACTTTCGACTCCGACGCCTACGACGACCTGCTGATCTCGGGGGAGACGCTGATCGGCCACGGCTTCAACGGCAACTGGTTCACCGCCTTCGACGCCGCCGACGCCTGGGAGACCTTCGGGTACGGGGTCCCGATCGAGGGTGGGACCGCCTGGGTCGACAACATGGCGATCCCGACCACGGCCGAGCAGCGTGTGCACCGCCCACGCCTTCATCGACTTCATCCTCGATGCGGAGAACGGGGCGGCGCTGACCAACTTCAACTTCTATGCCAGCCCAAACGCCGCCGCCGAGGAGTTCATCCTCCCCGAGATCCTCGAGGACCCCGCCATCTACCCACCCGCCGACGTGATGGCCAACCTCGAGTTCATCTCCGGCGTGGGCGACGCGGCGACCCTGTACGCGGACGCCTTCACCGCCATCAAGAGCTGAGGAGAACCCGCGCGGCGCTTACGGCGAGCGTCCGCTGGTGATGTAGGTGTGGCCGTGGGGGCTGGTCCAGATGTGGTCGCCGTTGGGTCGGCGCCGGTATCGCCAGCCGCCTTCGTCTTTGGCTCGGTGGTGGTATTCGCACAGTGGTGCCAGGTTCCATTCGAGGGTGGGTCCGCCGTCGGTGTGGCGTCGGGTGTGGTCGAGGTCGGAGGATCGGGCGGGTCGGCGGCATCCGGGGAACACGCAGGTGCGGTTCCGTGCCCTGACTTGCCGGGCCTGGGAGGTGGTGGGGCGCCGTCTGACCGCTACCGCCAGGGGGTCGCCGTTGTCGTCGATGACGGTGGCCTGCCACCGCCCGTCGGTTTGCCGGTCGGTGACCTGGCGGGCGATGTCGGCGACCACCGGCCCCCACCCACCCAACTCACCCGGGTCCTCGGCCAACCCCAATAGGGTGCGCAGATCCACCGTGAGGTCCACCATCCCCCGACCCAACGGCTTGGTGTGCCCGGTGAGGAGGTCGATGGCGACGTCGGCTCGCCGCTGATCCATGCTCCGCCCGTCACCGGGGAGCCTCCGGGCCAGGAAGTCGATGCGTTCCCGGGCCGCCGCCGCCACATCCGGTGGCAGGTCCATCAGCAGCAGGTTGGCCGAGCCGGCCGGGTTCGCCTCCAACACGAGACGACGATCCTCGACCGCCCGCTGCAGCCGCCGCTTGGTGTCCTCGGGATCGGCTATCAGACACAGCTTGCGCAACAGGGCACGAAGCTGGCCGGTAGTCAGTTCACAAGCCCGATCCGCCACTTCCCTCACGACGCCACGCCCCGCTTCGGCGCTCAGATGGGCGGTGCCGTCCGCCAGCACCCGGGCGCGACGCACATCAACCCGACCTTCGCCCAACATGTCACCTACCTCGGGGAGCCGCTCGGTCACATCATGAGCGAAGGCGACCTCGTGTTGGGCGGCGGTCCTGGTCAACCGCAGCGCGGCTCCGACTTCGAGGGCGGCGAACTCCCCGGTGAGGTCGTCGTCGCCGCAACGACGGGTCACCTCAGAGATGTCGGCCGCCCGTTCCGCCTGGATGTGCGACGCCAATCGGTCCCGGGCGACCATCAGGCGCACCACGTCATGGTCCGTCAACCGGGTCCGGTCAATCGACGTCAGCAGGGTGCTGAGCCGAAGACCCGGTGCCATGGCCTCCAGATCATCCGGCAGCGCCGACCTCGTTGAATGCAGAGTGACGTTGTCCATCACCATATGACCATCATGCACCGTAGGTGTGACAAATTCGCCTCGAACAATCGTGGGCAAGAAGTGGTCCTTGTGCGAGTCAGTGGGCGTGGCTGGATAGACAGACCACCGTCCGACCTCGAGAGCGCGCTTGCCTTGGCCTTCACAGTGGATTCCAAGTCGTCGGCTCTTCGACTCACCGGCTATTCGAACAGCCGCCGATGTGAGCGCGCCGTGGACCGTCGTCGCCCTTCTTGGCGATGGCCCCGCTCCGCTGGTGCCGCTAGCATCGCCGGTCATGGCTCTTCGGCTGACGCCTCATCGCTGTGCGACGGGGGACCCCCAGCACCCGTCGCCGAGTCTCCGCTGGCGAGCTCGAGCCTCGCTTCATGACGTCCTTCTGGCACCCGTTCGCCAACATGGCCCAGGTCTCGAAGTCGGCGATCGACATCGAGCGTGGCGAAGGCGTCTACGTGTACGACACCGCCGGCAAGCGCTACCTCGACGGCACCGCCAGCCTCTGGTACATGAACCTCGGCTACGGCCGGACCGAGATCGGCGCAGCCATGGCGGAGCAGTCCGCCCAGCTCGCCGCCTACCACACGTTCGGCGACTTCACCCACCCGGTGGCCGAACGGCTGTGCGACCGGCTCGCCGCCATCGCCCCGGTCCCGGGAAGCAAGGTGTTCCTCGGCTCGGGCGGCTCCGACGCCGTCGACACCGCCGCCAAGCTGTGCCGCCGTTACTTCCACGAGATCGGCCAGCCGGAGCGCACCGTGTTCATCATGCGGGACTGGGCCTACCACGGCACCCACGCCTACGGCACCAGCCTCGCCGGGCTCGCCCCCAACCTCGAGGGCCATGGCCCGATGATCCCCGACATCGTCAAGGTCCCCCATGACGACGCCGATGCCCTGGCCGACGCCATCGACCGGTCGGGGCGGACCGGGTGGCCGGGTTCTGGTGCGAGCCGGTGGTGGGCGCCGGCGGGGTGCGCCCGGTCGACCCGGCGATGCTCAAGCAGTTCCGATCGATCGATCGCCGACGCCGGTGCGCTGTTCGTCGCCGACGAGGTGATCACCGGGTTCGGCAGGCTCGGTGACTGGTTCGCCTCGACCCGGTTCAGCCTCGAGCCCGATCTCATCACCTTCGCCAAGGGGGTCACCTCGGGATATGCCCCGCTCGGTGGGGTGATCGTCTCGCCGCGGGTGGCGGAGCCCTTCTGGACCGGGGACGGAGCCATGTGGCGTCACGGGTACACCTACTCGGGCCACCCGGTGTGCTGCGCCGCCGCCCTGGTCACCCTCGACATCATGGAGTCGGAGGGGATGCTGGCCCGGGCGCTCGAGCTGGAGGCCGAGGTGATGGAGGCGCTGGCGCCACTCACCGACCATCCCGCCGTCGACCACATCCGTGGTGGTGTCGGGGCGCTGGCCGCGGTCCAGCTCGGCGGAGAGGCCGCCGGCCCCGACGTGATGGCGAGCGCCGTCAAGGCCGCCATCGCCGCCCGTGACGCCGGGGTCATCACCCGGGCGATCGCCGGGGGAGGCCTGCAGGTGTCACCGCCGCTGGTGATCACCCGCGACCAGCTCGACGAGCTCGCCACCGGGCTCCGGGCGGGCCTGGATGCCGTCTGACATCAGCACCGTTCCCTTCTGGCGGGCCGACCACCCCCGGACCCGACCGTCCACCGGAACGCCTCCCCGCCAAGGTCGACTTCGCCGTGGTCGGCGCCGGGTACACCGGGCTGAACGCCGCCCGGGAGATCGCCGCCAGCGGGGCCTCGGTGCTGGTGCTCGACGCCGGCCCGGTCGGTGCCGGGGCCAGCTCGGTCAACGGCGGGATGGTCAACTACGGGCTCAAGGCGAAGACGTCGAAGATCTACGAGACGTTCGGACCGGCGCTGGGTCGGGAGTTCTGGGACAGCGCGCTGTCGTCGATCGACCTGGTGGCCGACCTGGTCACCGAGCACGGCATCGACTGCTCGTTCGTCCGAGGCGGCGCCGCCCAGCTCGGGTACAACGACCGCGACCTCCACCACTTCGAGGCGCAGGCCGAGTGGTACCTGGGGAAGCTCGACTACTCCTGCGACGTGGTCGGGCCCGACCGGATCAGGGGGGTCATCGACAGCCCGACGATCCGTTGCGCCGTGATCGACACCGTCGGCGCCGGCCTCCATCCGGCCCGGTACGTCGACGGCCTGGCCCGGGTGGCGGAGGAGGCAGGCGCCGAGCTGGCCGAGCACGCCGCCGTCCTGCAGATCGCCCGCCACACCGGCGGATACTCGCTGCTCACCGAGCGGGGCAAGGTCGACGCCGACACCGTGATCCTGGCCACCAACGGCTACACCGGCGACCGACCGGTGAAGGAGCTGCGCCGCCGGGTGATCCCGGTCGGGAGCTACATCGTGGTCACCGAGCCGCTGCCGGCCGAGCAGGCGGAACGGCTCATCCCCGGGAACCGGATGATGTGGACCGCCCGCCGCTTCCTCAACTACTTCCGGCGCACCCCGGACGACCGGATCCTGATGGGCGGGCAGGAACAACCTGTCGACCAGCCTCGACGTCCAGGAGAGCGCCCGCATTCCTCGGGGCCAAGGTGGCCGAGATCTTCCCCGAGCTGGCCGACACTCCGCTCACCAACTCGTGGACCGGGAGGCTCGGGGTGACCTTCGACCTCATGCCCCACATCGGTCGCATCGACGGGATGTGGTACGCCCTCGGCTACGCCGGCCACGGGGTGGGCATCGCCACCCTGGTTGGCACCGAGCTGGGCCGGCTGGTCACCGGCAAGCTGGACCGCAGCCCGTACGAGGAGATCCCCCACCCCACCCGGTTCTACTACCGCGGACAGCCGTGGTTCCTCCCCTTCGCCGCCCGCTGGTACCGCTTCCTCGACCGGATCGGCCGCTGAGCGCGTGACACCCGAGGAGCTGCTCGACCACTGCCTCTGCCAAGCCGGGCGCCTGGGAGGACGAGCCCTGGGAAGGCGACGTGGTGGCGAAGGTCCACGACAAGATCTTCGCCTTCATCGGCGACGGCACCTCGGTGGGTGTGAAGTGCGGGACCAGGGACGAAGCCGACGAGTGGCTGCTCCGCTATCCCGAGGACGCCGCGGTGATGGCCTACATCGGGCGATCGGGGTGGAACACCCTGAGGGTCGGCGGCGCCATACCCGACGACGAGGTACGCGAGGCGGTCGACGACTCCTACGCCAGGGTGGTCGCCAAGCTGCCGCGGAAGTACCGGCCGGCGGGAGGAGTAGCGCTCATCCCGTCGCTTCGTGTTGGAGGTCGTCGCGCCGGACCGATGCTGCCGCCAGTTTGCCACTGGACGAGCAACCCGGAGCGCCCGGCCCGAGAGGGCCGGGCGCTCGATGGCGCGGGCTGCCCTGTCGACACGCTCAGCTCAAGGGGCAGCTCGATTCGTTCGCGTCGGCGAGCGTGTTCTTCGCCGTCCCGAAGTCGCCGCTGGCCCAGGCGCTCTGCACCAAGGCGATCACGTCGGCCTCGGTGAAGGCGAAGCTCACGTCACCCGACGCCGCGTTGAGCAGAGCCGCCACGGCGTGGCGCCCTAGCGCCTTCTCGGCGCCCCCGCCGGTGGAGAGTGCCTGGAGGAGAGTCACGTCGTAGGGCACCCCGAACACCACGTCGAACTCGTCGCCGGGCTGGTAGCCGACCCACGAGTCGAAGTGGTGCGGCTGCTTCCAGTACCCCGGAGTGCAACCTTCCCCTCCACCCGGCGGCTCGGTCGTCGTGGTCGGCGACTCGGTAGTGGTCGACGATGGGTGGGGAGTCGCCGCACGACACCGTCAAGGCTCCCGGTGTGCGAAGCCCGTCGCGACACGGTCGCCTCGACGAAAACGACCAACTCGTCACTGCCGGACGATTCGAAGCCCGTCGAGCCGGTGGTGAACTTGAACGACTCGTCCTCGACGCCGTCGAGCGATACCAGCAGGGATCCGTTCAAGTACACGTTGACGTTGTTGCCCAGATGCACCGACAAGCCGTTGGTCGCATCGACATCCACGGTGCACTCCTGACCGGCTGGATCGGGAACAGTAAGCCGGGCAATCTCCACTTCGGTCCCCGGCGTCACCCGTAGCCCGCTCGAGAGGTCCCACGACACCGTCGTCGTCTCGGCCGATGGCCGGTCCGACGAACAATGCCGCGCTGAGAGCCAGGGTCGCTGCCGAGGGCAGTCGTCGCCACCCGTAGAGTTCCGTCGCATCATCTCCCCCTTGATCGACTCTGGTTCAACCGTACTCAGCGAGGCGCCCATGCCGATAGGTCGATCGACCCGATCTTGCCGGGTCCGCCCTGCCCGCACACCGCCGCCGCTCGGGCCGGTCAATCCGCCCAGCCGAGCCAGGCGAGGATCTCGCCGGCGACCTCTCGGACCGGGCGGTCGCCCGAGATGGCCATGTCGGCGAACCCGGTGCCGAGACCCTCGGCCACCTGGCGACGCGCCACCTCGAGGTTCTCCAGGCGCTCGGCGGTGCCCACGGCGGTCAATCGCCGCTCCACCACCGCCAACGGCACCATCGAGACCGACCGTCGCCACCGGCATCCTCATCGCGGTTCCGAGTCGCTGCACCTCGGCGGCGCTCTCGAAGAAGCCGGCCATGACGAATCGGGTTGACGCCGGCCGACCGGTAGTTGCCCACCACCGCAGCCAGGTTGGCCAGCAGCATGTCCCATCCGTCGTCTCCGTCTACGCCGGCGTCGTACCAGCTCAGCCAGTCGAGGTCGATCGCCGCGTAGGCGATGCCGGCCTCCTCGAGCAGAGTGGCCAGGTCCTCGACGACGGTGGTCTTGCCGGAGCCGTAGACCCCGGTGATGAGGACGGCACGGGGCCGAACCCGGTCGTCGGAGCCGGCGGTCACAGCGGGACGGGCATCGCCACCGACTGGGTCTGGGTGGTGCGGGTGACCAGCTTGCCGTCCTCCCGGGTGATGTCGGTCTGGACCACGATCGTGCGTCCGCCCGACGTGGATCGGCGTCGACGTGACGGTCAGGGTGCCGGCGGTGCATGGCCGCAGGAAGTTGGTCTTCGACTCGATCGTCCCGGTGGTGGCTCCAGCCGGCAGATGCAGGAAGGCGGCGAGGGCCCCGACGCTGTCGGCTACCGCCATCAGGTAGCCGCCGTGGAGGACCCCGGCGGCGGTACACCGCTCGGGCGCCCAGGTCGACGGTGGCGACGGCTCCGGTCTGGTCGGCGGAGACCACCTCGATGCCGAGCACCCCGGTGAAGGGCATGGCGTCGTGGAGCATGGGAGTGAGGCTGGTCGTCCATCGGCGACACCATACGCGGCCGGGTGACCGGGGCATGGCGAGCCCCGGGGATAGGATGCGCGCCGTGCGGCGTGGTACCTCGACCTCGAACTTCGGCGCCGGCGGGCGGGAGTCCCACGACGCCTCCGGGTTCTACCGGCGCTTCAGCCCCCCCGAGGTGTCCACCGACGACACCGTTCTCGTGCCTGCTCCCGTGACCGAGCCGTTCGTGCACGGCGACGCCCGCGACATGAGCGAGGTCGTCGCCGGCTCGGTGGCGTTGGTGGTGACCTCGCCGCCCTACTTCGCCGGGAAGCAGTACGAGGAGGAGATGGAGCGCGAGGGGGTACCGGCGTCGTACCTCGAGTACCTCGACATGCTGACGGAGGTGTTCGCCGAGTGCCGGCGGGCGCTGGAGCCGGGCGGGAGGATCGCGGTCAACGTGGCCAACCTGGGCCGCAAGCCGTACCGGAGCCTCGCCGCCGACGTCATCCGAATCCTCCAGGACGATCTCGGCTTCCTGCTGCGCGGCGAGCTCGTCTGGCAGAAGGCGGCCGGTGCCTCGGGGTCGTGCGCCTGGGGCTCGTACCGCAGCGCGGTCAACCCGGTGCTGCGCGACGTCACCGAGCGGGTCATCGTGGCCAGCAAGGACCGGTTCGACCGGGCCCGCTCCGTGGAACGGCGCCGCGCCGAGGGCCTGCCCTATGAGAGCACCGTCGGTGCCGAGGACTTCATGGCGCTCACCCTCGACACCTGGTCGATCCCGGCGGAGAGCGCCCGCCGGGTGGGTCACCCGGCGCCGTTCCCGGTCGAGCTCCCCGCGCAGCTCATCCGGCTGTACACCTTCCGCCACGACCTCGTGCTGGACCCCTTCATGGGCAGCGGCTCGGCCCTGGTCGCCGCCGCCGTGCTCGACCGCCGCTACGTCGGGTACGACCTCGACGCCGGGTATGTCGAGCTGGCGCGGCGGCGCGTGACCGAGGCGCTGTCCGATCTCTCGACCCGAGATCACGCCGCCGACCCGGATGGCGATACCGCGCTCAGTCTCGCCGGGACCACGCTCACCGATGCCGGGTTCACCATCACGGGGCGGAACCGCCGGATTCCCCGGACCGGAGTGGCGGTGGGCTTCGTCGCCGAGGACGACGCGGGGGACGTGTGGCGCTTCGATCTGTGCGGGCCCAACTCCACCTACCGGGGAGGGATGACCCGCATCGACGTGGCGTGGCGGGCGCTGGGACGGGCGGCGGCGGTCAGGGGTGCTCAGACTGGAGACGGTGTGCCCCTCGTGCTGCTCACCACGGCACTACCGCCGGACGGCGAGGCGGCGGTCGCCCTTCGCTCCGCCGGGCCCGGTGCCTTCTTCGACGTGATCGTCCTCGGGTCCGACGCCGACGGCGACCGATTGCGGCTCTACGCCAAGGGCGGGTACACGTCCGATCCCCAGCCCGGCTTCTGGACGGACGCCGAGTTGGGCCGTCGCACCAGCTGACCCGTACCCGAGGCCCTACCCGGGCGGCGGGCCGAGGCCTCGCACGTCGAGGCCGCCGTCGGTGGCGATGACGACGCCGGTGGTGGCTGCGGCGTTGGCTCGCGAGGCGAGTTGGACGTAGTGGCCGGTGTAGTCCTCGGGTCGGGGCATGAACGCCAGCGGCACGGCGGCGCTCGCCAGCTTCTCGAGGTCGGGGATGGCGCCAGGGGTCTGCTCACCCATGCCGAGCGACTGGGGACCGCGGATTTCAGCGGCGTCGCATCGGCGGGCTCAACGGATCGGTGGGCGGGGTCGTCGCGCTCGCAGCCGAATGGAGGAGAGCGGTGCCGGGCCCAGTGGTGTCGGCCCGGCTTGGGCACCGACGGGGCGCCCAGGTTCTCGGAAACCCAGTGGGGCTCACTCCCTCCCTGCTCTGGTGGTCGGCTACCCCTGGTCGGGAGTCGACCCGTCACCCCTTGTCCCCCCTTCTGGGGGCCCCGTCGGGCGCGGTCAACGTACCAGCAGGCCCTCGTCATGGGCATGGGTCGATCGGCCCAAGCCGGTGCCACCGAACCGGTAGCGTTGCCCAGTGGCTGTGCGGTTGCCCGACTCCTGCCTCGTCGTCCTGGTGGGCGCCTCCGGTGCCGGCAAGAGCACCTGGGCCGAGGCCAACTTCGCCGCCAACCAGGTGGTCTCGTCCGATCGGCTGCGGGCGGTTGCCGGGGTGGGTGAGGACGACCAGGCGGCCGGGAACGATGCCTTCGCCCTCCTCGACCAGATCGTCGAGATGCGGCTGCGCCGCCGGCTGCTCACCGTGGTCGACAGCACCGGCCTCGACGACGATCGCCGGGCGGGGTACCGGCAGGCGGCGTTGCGGCACGACGTGCCCTGCCATGCGGTGGTGTTCCCGGTGGCGACGGCCCTGGCGAGGCAACGCAACGCTGCCGCCGCCAACCCGCTTCCCGCCAGGGTCCTCGACGGCCAGCTCCGCCGGATCCGCCAGGTGGTCCCCGGCCTCGACGCCGAGGGCTTCGCCGCGGTGCACACCGTCGAGGACGCCGAGGTCGAGGATGCGGCCGTGGTGGCGCCATCGCTCCTCGACGCCGGCATCGCCGCCGCCCGGCAGCGGAGCCGGCCGATCGGCCTGCGGTTCGGCCTGCAGCTGTCCAGCTTCGGCGGCGGCCCACCTGCCATCGCCGCCGGGGTGGAGGGCATCGCCGGAGCGGCCGAGTCGGCAGGGTTCTCCAGCCTCTGGGTCATGGACCACTTCCGCCAGATTCCCCAGGTGGGTCGGGAGTGGGACGACATGCTCGAGGCGACCAGCACACTGGCGTTTCTCGCCGCCGTCACCGAACGGGCGACACTCGGGACGCTGGTGGCGAGCGTGGTGAATCGTCACCCGGCGCTGCTCGGCAAGACGTTCGCCTCTCTCGACGTCCTGTCCGGCGGTCGGGCGGTGTGCGGCCTCGGCATCGGCTGGTTCGAGAAGGAGGCGCTGGCGTACGGATACCCGTTCCCGCCCGTTGCCGAGCGGTATGCCATGCTCGAGGACGCCGTCGAGGTCCTTCGGGCGATGTGGGGCCCTGGCTCGCCCAGGGTGAGTGGCCGCACCATCGACGTGCCCGAGGCCATGGGTTACCCGCGCCCGATCCAGGAGCGACTCCCCATCCTCATCGGCGGCTCGGGGGAACGGACCACCCTGCGCCTGGTGGCCCGCCATGCCGATCAGTGCAACCTGCGCGGCGAACCGCCCGTTGTCGCCTCCAAGCTCGACGCGCTCGGGGCGCCACTGCACCGCGATCGGTCGCCACCGCGAGGAGATCGAGGTGACCCACCTCTCCGTCGCCTTCACCGCACCCGACCGCACTGCCCTCACCGAACGGTTGGGGGCTGCAAGACGCCGCTCCGAGTCGGTCGAGCAGGCGGCGGCCAGGCTCGGCGCCGCGGTGCCCGACGACCTCATCGGCCGCTTCCGGGCGCTCGCCGATGCCGGCGTGCAGCATGTGATCATCCCGGTAGCGGCCATCACCGAGCCCGAAGACGTGGCCGCCTTCGCCGAGGTCATCGCCGCCTTTGCCTGAACGGCCCGCACGCAGTCGCTAGCTTGACGGCTCAATCGAGAGGAGCTCTCCGTTGTCCAGGTCGAGATGGATCCTGCTGACCTGCCTGCTGCTTGCCGTGGCGGCCTGCGGCGGCGACGACGACGACACTGGCGACACCGATGACCGCGGTGCCGGGTCGGACAACCCGCTGATCGGGGCCACCTGGGAATGGCAGGAGACGGTCGGCGGTGACGACGCGGTGGTCGCCCCTGACGATCCCGCCCGCTACACGCTGTCCTTCAACGACGACGGCACGGCCAACATCCAGGCAGATTGCAACCAGGTCGTGGCCAGCTACAGCATCGACGAGTCTCTGCTCACCATCGAGCCGGGACCATCGACGCTGGCGTTGTGCCCGGAGGGATCGCTCAGCGACGCCTACATCAGAATGCTGGCGGCCGCCTCCTCCTATGAGATGGACGGCGACGACCTGGTCATCTCGCTCTTCGACGACGCCGGGACGATGCAGTTCTCACCATGAGGGAGACGGTCCGACCATCGCCCTGGTCGGGGGGCACGGCCATCGGACGGGCAGGCCGCTGACTACTGTCGTGCAACTGGGCACTGTCGAGGGCGAGGCGGGAGGGCTTCGTGGCGGACACGGGCGACGGGACGGTCGAGCTCCGCAACGTCAGCAAGCACTTCGGTGACGTCGTCGCCGTCGACGGCGTCGACCTGACCATCGGATCGGGCGCCTTCTTCTCGCTGCTCGGGCCCTCCGGCTCGGGCAAGACGACGGTGCTGAGGATGGTGGCCGGGTTCGAGTCGCCCACCTCGGGGACCGTGTATCTCGGTGGGCGGGACGTCACCGGTCGGCCCCCGTACGAGCGCGACGTGAACACCGTCTTCCAGGACTACGCCCTCTTCCCACACCTCACCATCCAGGACAACGTTGAGTACGGGCTCAAGGTGAAGGGGGTCGCCAAAGAAGAGCGGCGGCGACTCGCCGGCGCCGCCCTGGAGATGGTGCGCCTCGGGGGGTTCGGTGGGCGGCGCCCCGACCAGCTCAGCGGCGGTCAGCGACAGCGGGTCGCCCTCGCCCGGGCCCTGGTCAACCGACCCAGGGTGCTCCTCCTCGACGAGCCGCTTGGCGCCCTCGACCTCAAACTGCGCGAGGAGATGCAGGTCGAGCTCAAGGCGATCCAGAGCGAGATCGGGATCACGTTCGTGCTGGTCACCCACGACCAGGGGGAGGCCCTGTCGATGAGCACCGAGGTCGCCGTGTTCAACAGGGGCCGGATCGAGCAGGTCGGCTCGCCGCGCGACGTCTACGAACGGCCCAGCACGAGCTTCGTCGCCGGCTTCGTCGGGACCGGCAACCTGCTCGACCCGGACGTGTCGGAGCGCCTCTTCGGGTCGAGGGCGGTCCACTCGGTCCGGCCCGAGCGGATCTCCATGGTCGGGGCGGCCGATGGGGACGCGTCCGACTGGGACACCGGGGACCGTCGCCGATGTCCAGTACCTGGGTACCGAACAGCGAGTGAGGGTCGATCTGGACGGTGGGGGGCATCTCACCGTCGCCGTCTCCAGCGGAGGCCGGCACGTCATCGGCGACCGGGTGAGCATGAGCTGGCCGCCGGAGGCCGTTCTGCTGGTGGCCGACACCGGTGATCCGCTCTTCGAGGAAGCCGACGCCCTGGCTCCTCCCGACGACGCGCTTCCGGCGGCGGCGTCGGTGTTGGGCCTACAGTGACCGATCGTCCGGGCGACCCCCATATCGCCGATAACCGAAGGGGAACACCACCATGAACAAGAGAGCGATGGCGGCCGCCCTGGCCGCCGTGGCGTTGATCGTCGCCGGCTGTGGCGGAGACGACGACGAGGCGGGCGGCGGCGAGGCCCTGTCCGAGCTCGGGGAGGGAGAGGGTCAGGTCAACCTGATCGCCTGGGCCGGCTATGTCGAGGACGGGTCGACCGACCCTGCGGTCGACTGGGTGACCCCTTTCGAAGAGGAAACCGGCTGTGAGGTGAACGTCCGCCTGGGCAACTCGTCCGACGAGATGGTCCAGTTGATGCAGAGCGGCGAGTACGACGGGGTATCGGCGTCCGGGGATGCCACGCTGCGGCTCATCGCCGGCGACGAGGTAGACCCGGTCAACGTCGACCTCATCCCCAACTACGCCGACGTGTTCGAGGACCTGAAGCTGCAGCCGCACAACTCGGTCGACGGCGTTCCCTACGGGGTGCCGCACGGCCGCGGGGCCAACCTCCTGGTGTACAACACCGAGGCATTCGCCGACGCCGCTCCCGACTCGTGGGGCGTGATGTTCGAGGGTGGCACCGCCGCCGACGGGGCGGTGTCGGTGTACGACAGCCCTATCTACATCGCCGACGCCGCGCTGTACCTGATGGCCACCCAACCCGACCTGGGGATCACCAACCCGTACGCTCTCGACCAGGAGCAGTTCGACGCCGCCATCGCCCTCCTCGAGGAGCAGCAACCGCTCGTCGGCCAGTTCTGGTCGCTGTACACCGACCAGCAGGCCGCCCTCGAGGGCGGCACCGTGCTCGCCGGTACGACCTGGCAGGTGATCGTCAACCTGGCCCAGGCCAACGAGGCGGCCATCGACGCCGTCAAGCCGGTCGAAGGGGCCACGGGATGGTCGGATACCTGGATGATCTCGTCTCAGGCGGCCAATCCCAACTGCATGTACATGTGGATGGACTGGATCATCTCGCCGGAGGCCAACGCCCAGGTCGCCGAGTGGTTCGGCGAAGCACCGTCCAACGCGGAGAGCTGCGCGCTGACCAGCGATGAGAGCCACTGCGAGACCTTCCACGCCGAAGACGCCGCGTACTGGGAGGACGTCTTCTACTGGACGACGGCGACCGAGGAGTGCCTCGACGGTCGCACCGACGTGAGCTGCGTGCCGTACACCGAGTGGGTGGACGCCTGGAACGAACTGCGGAGCTGACCGGCACCGAAGGGAGCGGCGGTGACCCGGCCGAGCCCGGGGGCGCCCCCTCGCCAGGGGGCCCCCGGCTCGGCCTGATCGCCCTGCTCGGCCCGCCGGTCGCCTGGATGCTGGGGCTCTACATCGGGTCCCTGGTCCTGCTGGTGGTGGCCGCCCTCTTCACCGTCGACCCGATCTCCAACTCGCCCACCGGCGACCTCACCACCGAGAACCTCGCCCAGGCGTTCACCACGTGGCAGTTCGTGCTCGTGGTCATCCGCAGTGTCGGCGTTGCAGTAGCGGTGACCGTCCTCTGCATCGCCATCGGCCTGCCGATGGCCTTCTACATCGCCAAGGTGGCCCGCCCGAGGTACCGCCGCACCTTGGTGGTGGCGGTCCTCCTTCCCCTCTGGGCCGGCTACCTGGTGAAGGGGTATGCCTGGAAGGCGATGCTGCGGCCCGCCTCCGAGTTCGGGGTCGACAGCGGCGGGGGTGTGCTGGCGGCGGTGTTCGGGTACACGCCCGGCTTCGGCTGGGCGGCGGTGGTCCTCACGCTCACCTACCTGTGGCTGCCCTTCATGGTGCTGCCGATCTATGCGGGTCTGGAGCGCCTCCCGCCATCGTTGATCGATGCCAGCGGCGACTTGGGGGCGCGACCGGCCCGCACGTTCCGGTCGGTGATCGTGCCCATGCTGGTCCCGGCGATCGCCGCCGGATCGGTGTTCACCTTCTCGCTCTCGCTGGGCGACTACATCATGGCCAAGGTGGTCACCGAGGGGAAGGTCCGACTCGTCGGCAACCTCATCGAGAGCACGCTGCTCGCCCCGAACCAGCCGCTCGCCGCCGCCTTCACGTTGTGGCCCCTGCTCATCATCGTGCTGTACCTCGTCGGGATGAAGCGTCTCGGCGCCTTCGAGAGCCTGTGACCGGATGAACCTCTCCGCCACGGCCCGCTGGAGCCTGCGGCTCTTCACCTGGCTCGGCCTCGCCTTCCTGTATGTCCCGCTCGGCGTGGTCGCCATCCTGAGCTTCAACCGCGCCACTTCGCTGTCCTGGCCTCCGCAGGGGCTCACCGTGGACTGGTGGGTGGCGGCCTGGGAGGCCGACGGTCCCAAGGAGGCGCTGGTCAACTCGATCAAGGTGGCCGCCGTCGCCACGCTGATCGCCCTGGTCCTCGGGACCCTGGCCGCGTTCGCCATGCAGCGGTATGCCTTCTTCGGCAAGACCACGTTCTCGTTCCTGCTGATCCTGCCGATCGCCCTCCCCGGCATCGTCACCGCGGTGGCGTTGCAGAACAGCTTCGACCGGACGCTCGACCTGGGCTTCGTCGATTTCCGGATCGGCTTCGGGTTCCATGCGTTGATCGTTGCCCATGCCACGTTCTGCGTGGTGATCGCCTACAACAACGTGATCGCCCGGCTGCGCCGCTCCTCGACTCACCTGCTCGAGGCGTCGGCTGACCTCGGGGCGCGCCCTTCCCAGACCTTCCGCCTGGTCACCTTCCCGTTGATGCGCACCGCCCTCCTCGCCGGGGGGATCCTGGCGTTCGCCCTCAGCTTCGACGAGATCGTGGTCACCACCTTCACCGCCGGCTCCGGGTTCCAGACGCTCCCCCAGTGGATCTACGCCAACATCAGCCGGCCCAACAACGTGCCCATCGTCACCGTGATGGCGACCTTCGTGATGGCGCTCTCGATCCCCCTCGCTTGGCTGGCGCAACGGCTCAGCGACAGCTGATTCGCCGGTCGACCGGCGACTGGTATGTGACGTATCAGTGACGGCCTTCTGGTCTCATGTTCCTCGGAGCATTGCGGATCAGGTCCGAGAGGGAGCCGATCATGTTGAGCCCGGTAGACGTCGTGAACGGCGAGCCAATGCCGTTCCCCTACATCGTGAGAGCCCGCTACCAATTCCAGATCGACGGGGTCATCGCCGCGACCGTCCTGCGTGCCATCGCCCCGGTTGCGCCGTGGCAGGAGACCTCGCTGGTGGCTGCGGCGGCCGTCGAGGCCGTCGAGGCGTCCCGGGACGGCGCCGCGGAGGTCAACGAGGATCGCCGCCTCGTCTCGCTCGACGCCCTCTCCGAATGGGAGTCGCCGACTCCGGTGTCCCCCTGGTCGAAGCTGCACGACGTCGTCATGCGTAGCCTCGAGCTCGTCAATGCCGCCGGCTCGGAGACACTCCGCGCCACGTTGAGTGACCCGCTGCGCCGGCTCGCCGCCGCCTGAGTTCCCCCGATCTGGACCGTCCCCGAGGCCAGCGCCGCCCCCACCGGCCCGCGCCGCCCGGTGGGGGCTTCGGCGCGACGCTGGGAATATGACAGCCACTGACTCAAGTTATACACTTGGCGAGTACTCAGAGATCCACAAGGAGCTTTCTTCGAATGGGACGTGCAGTCGGCATCGATCTCGGCACCACCAACTCGGTGCTGTCAATCCTCGAGGGTGGTGAGCCCCGCGTCGTCAACAACGCCGAGGGGAACCGGACCACCCCGTCCGTCGTCGCCTTCGCCAAGAACGGCGAAGTGCTGGTCGGCGACCAGGCCAAGCGACAGGCGATCACCAACCCGGACCGGACCGTGCGCTCGGTCAAGCGGAACATGGGAACCGACTGGTCGGTCGAGGTCGACGGCAAGAAGTACACCGCGCAGGAGATCTCGGCGCGCATCCTGATGAAGCTGAAGCGGGATGCCGAGGCCTTCCTCGGCGAGACGGTCACCCAGGCGGTGATCACCGTCCCGGCGTACTTCGGCGACGCCCAGCGGCAGGCCACCAAGGAGGCGGGCCAGATCGCCGGGCTCGAGGTGCTCCGCATCGTCAACGAGCCCACCGCCGCCTCGCTGGCGTACGGGCTCGACAAGAACAACGACCAGCTCATCCTCGTCTACGACCTGGGCGGCGGCACCTTCGACGTCTCGGTGCTCGAGATCGGCGAGGGCGTGTTCGAGGTGAAGGCCACCCACGGCGACACCCACCTCGGTGGCGACGACTGGGACGAGCGGATCATCGACTGGCTGGTCACCGGCTTCAAGAACGACCACGGCGTCGACCTGGGCAAGGACCCGATGGCGCTGACCCGTCTCAGGGAAGCGGCGGAGAAGGCCAAGATCGAGCTGTCGTCCGTCCAGGAGACCGAGATCAACCTGCCCTTCATCACGGCCACCGCCGACGGCCCGATCCACCTGCTCAAGAAGCTGACCAGGGCCGAGTTCGAGCAGATGACCGAGGACCTGGTGGCCCGGACCCGCGACCCCTTCGAGCAGGCGGTGAAGGATGCCGGGGTGACGGTCGACAAGATCGACCACGTCATCCTCGTCGGAGGCTCGACGCGGATGCCGGCGGTCCAGACCCTGGTGACCCAACTCGCCGGGAAGGAGGCGCACAAGGGGGTGAACCCCGACGAGGTGGTCGCCCTCGGCGCCGCCGTCCAGGCGGGCGTGCTCAAGGGCGACGTCTCCGGGATCCTGCTCCTCGACGTGACGCCGCTGACGCTCGGCGTCGAGACCGAGGGCGGGGTGCTCACCAAGATGATCGAGCGCAACACCACCATCCCGACGAAGCGCAGCGAGATCTTCACCACGGCGGCCGACAACATGACCGACGTGCCGATCCACGTGCTGCAGGGTGAGCGGACGATGGCATCCGACAACAAGTCGCTCGGCCGGTTCACCCTCTCCGGGATCCCGCTGGCGCCACGGGGCGTGCCCCAGATCGAGGTGACCTTCGACATCGACGCCAACGGCATCGTCAACGTCTCGGCCAAGGACCTCGGCACCGGCAAGACCCAGCAGGTCACCATCACCGGGGGTACCGCTCTGTCGCAGGACGAGATCGACAAGATGGTGAAGGCCGCCGAGGCGCACGCCAACGAGGACGAGACCAGGCGCGAGCAGGTCGAGGCCCGCAACCAGGCCGACCATGCCGCCTACTCGGTCGAGAAGCAGCTGAAGGAGCACGCCGACAAGCTGACCGACGACGAGCGGGCCGGCATCGAGGACAAGGTGACCGGGCTCCGCAAGCTGCTCACCGAGGACTCGACGCCCGAAGACCTGCGCAAGGGCACCGAGGAGCTGTTCACCGCGGCCCAGGTGCTCGGGCAGAAGATCTACGAGGCGTCGCAGACTCCCGCCGACGGCACCGCCTCCACGGACGGCGGCGACGCCGACGCCGACGACGTGGTCGAAGCCGAGATCGTCGAAGACGACGAGACCGACGAGGAGTCAACCGGCAATGAGTGACGAAGCGAAGGTGGCCCCGGCGGCCACCTTCGATGCGGCGGTGGACGACCGCAGGGACACTCTCGAGAGCGGCGGTCGAGAGCGACGTCGTCGAGGGCGAGCTGGTCGAAGGCGAGCTCGCCGAGCCGAGGCCGCTCGAGCCGTCCGACCTGGGACTGGTGCTCCCCGACGACCCCGATGCGGCGCGGGACATGCTGCTCGCCCACCTCGCCCAGTCGCAGGCCGAGGCCGACGAGTACCTGACGATCGCCCAGAGGGTTACCGCCGACTTCGACAACTACCGCCGCCGGATCGAACGGGACCAGGCGGAGACGGTGAGCCGGGCCGCCCAGCGGATCGTCGAGGCGCTGTTGCCGTCGATCGACGCCTTCGAGGCGGCGCTCGCCTACGAGCCGAAGACCGAGGGCGAGCGGTCGATCCTCGAGGGGCTGCGTCGCGCCGTCGACCAGCTGATGGAGGCTCTGGGCCGTGAGGGTCTGCAGCCGATCGCCTCGGTCGGCGAGCGCTTCGATCCCGCCGTCCACGAGGCGGTGTCCACCGTCGAGGTTTCCGGCGGCGACGGCGACCTCGTGGTGACCGCCGACCTCCGCAAGGGGTACACCCTGCACGGCCGGGTCGTCCGCCCTGCGCTGGTCACCGTTGGCCACCAGGACTGACGCAGTGCGACCGGAATGGCTCGAGACGGACTACTACGCCGTTCTCGGCGTTCCGAAGGACGCCTCCGACAAGGACATCAAGAAGGCGTACCGCAAGCTCGCCCAGCAGTACCACCCGGACAAGAACCCGGGGGACACCGCTGCCGAGGACCGGTTCAAGGCGGCCAGCGAGGCGTACGCAGTCGTCGGCGACCCCGAGCAGCGCAAGGAATACGACCACGCCCGCCAGATGGGCCAGTTCGTGGGCACGCCGGGAGGCGGCCAGCGTTACGTCAGGGTCGAGGACCTGTTCGGCGAGGGCGGGTCGTTCGAGTTGTTCGGCGGCGGCATGGGCGACCTCTTCGGACGGGCCGCGCAACGCCCCCAGGCAGGGCCGCGACCTCTCGGCCGAGCTCGGGCTCACCTTCCACGAGGCGATCAGCGGGGTGACCAGGGACCTGTCGATCAACGGGAGCAAGGTCAAGGTGAAGATCCCGCAAGGGGTCGAGGACGGCTCGAGGATCCGGGTGCGGGGGCAAGGGCGAGCCGGGGCCCAACGGCGGGCCTCCCGGCGACCTGTTCGTCACGGTCCGGGCGGGGACGCACCCGCTGTTCGATCGCAAGGGGGCCAACCTGCTGCTCACGGTGCCGATCACGTTCACCGAGGCGGCGCTGGGCGCCACCATCTCGGTGCCGACGCTCGGCGGCGACCCGGTCAAGCTCAAGATCCCTCCGGGCACCCCGCACGGCAAGACCTTCCGGGTGCGCGGCCGGGGCGTCGAGACCCCGAAGAGGACCGGCGACCTGCTGGTGACGGTCGAGATCGCGGTCCCCACCGACATGAGCGACGAGCAAAGGGCGAAGCTCGAGGAGCTCGCCGCCCTGGCGCCCCTGTCCGACGTGCGGGCACATCTGGGGGTGTCATGAGCCGGCAGCGGTCAGCGGTCTACATCATCTCGGTGGCTGCGGAACTGGCCGGGGTCCACCCGCAGACGCTGCGGATCTACGAGCGCAAGGGCCTCATCGACCCGTACCGGACCCCGGGCGGGACACGGCGGTACTCCGACGAGGACCTCCGGCGCCTCCGGCTCATCCAGGAGCTCACCGCGGCCGGGGTCAACCTCGAAGGGGTTCGGCGGATCCTCGCCCTCCAGTCCGACAACGACCGGTTGCGAGCCCAGGTCGAGCGACTACGCCGCCTGCTCGGCGAGTTCGAGCAGCGGATGTCCGGCGGCGCCCCGGCTCAGCCCGAGGATCTGCGGGAACCGGTGGTACCCCACGAGGTGAAGCCGGGCACGCTGCCCGACATCCGCCGCCCCGACCCGTTCGATCGCACCGCCTAGGCGAGCTCCCGACGTGGCCGTCTACTCAGACGTGATGGCGGCTGCGGAGGCGATACGGGTGGCTACCGGCGTGGATCGCCACGAGGTCGCTGTCGTGCTCGGCTCCGGTCTCGGGTCGTTCGCCTCCGGCTTCGACGAGTCCCCCGCGGTCAGCTACCGCGACCTGCCCGGCTTTCCGGTCCCGATGGCGATCGACCATGCCGGCACGCTCCACTCCGCCCGGATCGGGCCCAACCGGGTGCTGCTGCTCGCCGGCCGTGGCCACGCCTACGAGGGCATCGACCTGGCGACGGTGGTGCTCCCGGTGCGGGCTGCTGTGGCGTCGGGGTGTCGCACCGTGGTTCTCACCAATGCCGCCGGCGGGATCACCCCTTCGATGATCCCGGGCGACCTCGCCGTCATCCGCGACCACATCAACCTGACGGGCCGCAACCCCCTGGTCGGTCCCAACGACGAACGCCTCGGGACCAGGTTCCCCGACATGACCGACGTCTACTCGGTGCGCTTGCGCCGCCTCGCCGACGACGTGGCCGCCGAGCAGGGATGGGAGATGCGCGAGGCCGTCTACGCGTGGTGGCTCGGCCCCAGCTTCGAGACCCCCGCCGAAGTCCGCATGATCGAAGCGCTCGGTGCCGACGTGGTCGGCATGTCGACCGTCCCCGAGGCGATCGCGCGGCCGTCACATGGGCGCCCAGGTCATCGGCTTCTCGCTGGTCACCAACCGCGCCGCCGGGCTGGCCGCCGGGCACCTGTCCGCCGAGGAGGTGTTGGAGGTCGCTGCCGCCACCCGGCCCAGGGTCGAGCTGTTCCTGTCTGCGTTCCTGGCTAGACCCGAGCTGACCGAAGCCGACTGACCGGCGACCGGCGGAGTCGGCGAGAATGGCGATATGAGCATCGAGAGCCCGTGGACCACGGTCGCCTCGCGTGAGGTGTACCGCAACGCCTGGATGTGGGTGCGGGAGGACGACGTCATCAGGCCCGACGGGAGCCGCGGCATCTACGGGGTGGTGGACAAGCACGACGCCGTCGGCGTGGTCGCTCTCACCGACGCCGGCGAGGTGGTGCTGGTCGGCCAGTACCGGTACCCGACGGACGTGTACTCGTGGGAGATCGTCGAGGGCGGTGTCGACGACGGCGAGGACCCGCTGCGCGGCGGGCGAGCGCGAGCTCGAGGAGGAGGCAGGGTTGCTGGCGTCGTCGTGGGTGCCGCTGGGCGGGGAGCTCCACCTGTCCAACTCGGTCACCTCGGAACGGGCGTTCCTCTACCTCGCCACCGGGCTCACCGAGACCGTCGCCCGCCCCGACCCGACCGAGGTGCTCACCATCCGGACCGTGCCGCTGCCCGACGCCGTCGACATGGTGACGTCGGGCGAGATCGTCGACGCCCTCAGCGTCATGGGGATCCTGCTGGCGGCGCGGTCTGCGCCAGCGCTGACAGCAGTGCGAGTGGTCCCGTCTGGCACGGCTCCGGCGGCGAGGAGCTGGGGTCCCCGCCTGCCGGACGGAGGGTCGGCGGACCCGTCCGGGAACACCGCGGCTCAGGCGACGAAGCTGTCGCCGCCGGGGAGGCCGATCACGAAGGCGAACACCCTGGTCCGCCGAGTCGTCCCAGTCGAGCAGCGCGTCGGCGGCCCGGGCGTTGGCGGCCGCCCGGAACCCGCCCCACGGCACCGAGCCGTCGACCGCGGTGAACAGCTTCTGCTCGGGGAGCGGCTCCAGCTCGCCCGGCGACCAGCTCGAAACCCTCCAGCTCCAGCACGGCGAGGTCGAGTTGGTCGCAACGACGCACCAGGGCGTCGGCGTCGTCCCAGGCGAAGAACCCCTCGCCCTCCTCGGTGCGGTGCCGGGCGCGACCGTCGAACTCCTCGACCAGCGTCACCGTCGACGGGTCCTCGTCCGCCCAGTCGCCGCCGTCTCGTCCTCGTCCACCTGGTCGTCGACCGGCGTAGGGCGACACGATCGACTCGGCGATGTCGAGCACCCGCGTCAACTCCCGCACGTCGAGGTCCTTGACGTCGCCGTCGTCGTCGGCGTAGATCTGGACGCACGGCGGTGTCCCCGTCCCAGAAGACCATCCCGACGAACTCGTCGTCGCGCCACAGCTCGACCACCGGCTCGTCGAAGCCCTCGCGGTCGGTCTCCACCAGGCGCATCGGGATCATGGCCCAGCATACGAGTCGATGCGCCGGCGGGCGCCAAGAGATCACACCAGGTTTCACCGGGGCGACACACCGGGTACCGGGTCGGGGCGGTAGACCACTACCGGCCGACGAGGAGGAACGGCGAGTGCAGCTGAACACCTTATCGCCCTGGCGCTCGGCTTCATGGCCGGCGTCGCCGCGGTCACCGCCGGGGTCCTGGCGACGGGCGAGGCCGAGCCGGCCGAGCGCTGGTGATCGCGTGCCGCGGGCCCGGCGGCGCCGCCCGGCATCGCCGGGGGCGGTCGTAGTAGTGTCGAAACGCCGTCAGGGGAGTCGCAGAACCCCCCGCCCGGCTCTCGAAGGAAGGTAGTGATGTCCGTTCACGCCACCCCGGGCAGGCGTCTGTCCGTGCTCCTCGCCCTCATCCTCCTCGCCGGTCTCCTCGGCATCCTGCCGGCGCCGGCCCCCGCAGACGCCCAGGGCTCACCGCCCGAGGTCGAGCAGGCCGTCCTGTTCGCCGCCGACGGGCTCCGCCAAGACCTGGTCGAGCGCTACGCCCGCCAGGGGGCCTTGCCGGAGATGGCAGGGCTCATGTCGACCGGGGCCAAGGCGAACGGCGGCGGGTCGCAGCCGCAGGCGCCGACCAACACCGGGGCGGGCTGGTACACCGTCGCCACCGGGGCGTGGTCGGGGGTCCACGGCTCGACCAACAACACGTTCCACCAGAACGGCGACCCCTTCGCCGGGACCCGCACCACCGCCTTCGAGCCCGGGAGTGCTCTCCGCGGAGACCATCGCCCAGTCCGCCGAGCGGGGTGGCAAGAAGGTCGCGCAGATCGAGTGGGCGGGTGGTCGCCGCCGCCCTCATCGACGGTCCCACCATCGACTTCCGCACCTTCCTCTCCGGCCGCGGGGTGGTCACCAACTACATCTCACCGGCCGACGACGCCGGCTTCGTGGCGGCCTTCGGGCTCCAGTTCGACCATCCCGACGGGTTCTCCAACCAGCCCGCCTTCCCCGAGGCGGCGCCGGCACCCGCCACGGGTGGACCAATGTGCCCGAATCGCACAGCCCGCCGATGGAAGTGCGGATGCGGGTGCTCGACTTCGGCACCGACAAGTACGGACTCAACGCCTACATCTACGACTCCACCGACGACGGTGCCACCAACTACGACCGGGTGCTCTTCGCTCCCGAAAAGGACGGCGCCGCCGCCGTCGGAGACCTCGCCGAGGGCGAGTGGGCCGACGTCAAGGTGACCGTCATCGGTGGCTCACTGGAGGGCAAGACCGCAGGCTTCCTGGTGAAGGTGGAGACCCTCAGCCCCGACCTCTCCCAGGTGCGGCTGTTCCACACCTCGGTGACCAGGGCGAACGCCACATGGCCCACGTGGCCCGGCGAGCCCGGCTACACCGAGTTCGCCGAGTTCCTCGCCGTCGAGTTCCCGACGGCGACCGCCGCCGACTTCGCCGTCCTCGAGGCCGGCATCGTCAGCGAGGACACCTACGTCGAGCAGGGCCTGTACTGGGAGACCGGGCACCACTCCCATGATCGAGTACATCATGGAGACATACCAGCCCGACCTGGTGCTGGCCGGCTACCCGGTGACCGACGAGTTCAGCCACCAGTTCCTCGGCCTGGTCACCAAGACGCTGCCCAACGGCCAGCCCAACCCGGCGTTCGACGACGTGTTCGTCGACGGCAGCCGGGACGGGCTGGCGTCGAGTGCGCGAGGGCTACATCCGGCGCGCCTACCAGGGCGCCGACGCCACCCTCGCCCTGGTCCGGTCGCACCTCGAGGACAACGTGACCACGTTCGTGGCCTCGGACCACGGCTTCGCCCCGCAGTTCCTGGCGATCGACGCCTCCAAGGTGCTGGTCGACCTCGGGCTCCTGTCGACGCCGCAGGTCTCCAACTGCCGGACCGCCACCGGTGAGACCATCGGCAAGGCGAAGGCATGCTGGGCGGGCGGCACGGTCCAGGTCTACCTGAACCTGGCGGGGCGCGACCCGGTGGTCACCGGGATGCACCCAGGTGCCCGGCCGAGGAGGCGCCGGCGGTGATCGAGTCGATCGTCGCCGCCTTCGAGAGGCTCGACGATCCCAACGACTGGACCCACGACGGCCAGCCCGAGGACTGGACCGTGATCGACCGGGTCTTCACCAAGCCGGAGACCCGGTACATCCCCAACAACACCACCGGGGGGACCGCCGACATGGCGCATCCCACCCGGACCGGTGACGTGGTGGCGTTCTCGTACCCGCCGTACCAGTTCGACGCCGCCACCCCGGGGACACTGGTGAGCCTGTCGCACTTCTTCGGGCAGCACGGCTACGTGCCCGACGTGCAGGACACGGCCGACAACGTCAACATGCGGGCGACGTTCATCGCCGGCGGCGAGGGGATCATCCGGGGCACGCCGCAGGTACGGTCGATCGACATCGCCCCGACGCTGGCGTTCCTGCTGCGCATCCCGGTGCCGCAGCACAGCCAGGGCAAGGTGATGCTGCCGATCATCGCCAACAACCGGTCGGTCAAGTCGCTGGGGGTCATCGGGCTCAACGACTTCCACGGCCAGCTCGACCCGACGACCCGGGTGTTCGACAACGCCCTCAACGCCACCGTCGGCGGCGCCGGGTTCCTGGCGACCATGTTCGACGAGGAGAAGGCCATGCTGCCTGCCGAGACCAGGATCCTGGCCGGCGGCGACAACGTCGGGGCGTCGCCACCCAACTCCGGGCTGCTCCAGGACGTGCCCGCCATCGACGTCGAGAACGCCTGGCCGCTCGACGCCACCAGCTACGGCAACCACGAGTTCGACTTCGGGCTCGAACGGCTGCTGATGCACCAGGAGAACGCCGAACTTCCCGTTCCTCGCGACCAACATCATCGAGACCGCCACCGGCGAGCCACCCGACTGGGTGCAGGGCACCGCACGTCGTCCGGGTCAACGGGGCCGGGTCGGGGTGATCGGCTCCGCGCTGGAGACGACCCCCGAGCTGGTGAGCGCCGGGGCCACCGAAGGGCTCACCTTCCTGCCGTCGGCGCCCGCCATCGAGGCGGCCAGCGAGGCGCTGCAGGCCCAGGGCATCAACGTCCAGGTGGTGGTCATCCACGAGGGCACCGCGGTCGGCGTCCAACGCCGTCGACGGGACCGCCGCGGTCGAGTGGGCGGGCCCGATCATGGACATCGCCGGCGAGCTGACCGACACCACGATGGACGCCATCGTCGCCGGGCACACCCACCGGGTGTCGAACACCTACGTCGACGACATCCTGATCACCGAGGGCATCAACGCCGGTGCGAGCTTCTCGGTGCTGCAGCTGATGGTGTCGGGTGGCGACGTCATCTGGGCCGGCGGGCAGACCAGGATCGCCAAGACGCTGGGGGTCGCCTCCACGCCCGGACGTCCAGGCGATCGTCGACCAGGCCAACGCCGACACCGAGGAGCTCCGCAACCAGGTGGTCGGCACCCAGGTCAACGACATCCTGCGCGACCTGACCAGGCTGCACGAGTCGGAGATGGGCAACATGGTCACCGACGCGATGCTGGGCAAGTACCCGGGGATCGACGCCGCCCTCACCAACTCGGGCGGGCTGCGCGCCGACCTGGTGTGCTCGCCGCCGAGCGCCGACGAGGAGGACTGCGAGATCACCTGGGGCGAGGTGTTCGCCGTGCTCCCCTTCGGGAACCGGACGGTGATCGCCACCTACACCGGCGAGCAGCTCACCGACGCCTTCGAGAACGGGGTGAGCCCGTTCTGCGACGTCGCGATCGCCACCGGGCGGTTCCCCCAGGTGTCCGGGCTGGTCCTCGAGTTCCACTGCGACGGGACGATGCCGGTGATCGACGCCATCTACAAGGCGCCGGACGGGCCGAGCGGGGAGCTGACGCCTGGTAGGGCCGACCGACACGGTGCGGCTGGTGACCAACGACTTCATGTTCGGCGGCGGTGACGGGTACACCGTGCTCGCCGGCGGCACCGACGTGCTCCAGCCCGGGCGACGGTCTGCTGGAGATCACCGTCGACTACATCACCGCCAACTCGCCGGTCGATCCGGTGGTCGAAGGGAGGATCGTCGGACCCTGAGCGGGGCGGCGACGAAGACGACCGGAAGACAGGGCCGGGGCCGCACGCCCCGG
Source organism: uncultured Acidimicrobiia bacterium (assembly GCA_963834375.1). Taxonomy (GTDB): domain Bacteria; phylum Actinomycetota; class Acidimicrobiia; order Spongiisociales; family UBA5794; genus JACDBE01. The sequence goes on from CAWIBM010000002.1 coordinate 133,387, forward strand.
CCCTGTCCCGTGCCGTCTGCGGCATCCGCGGGGCCGGCCTCGCCCGACCCGTAGCATGCGACCCCGCCGCGGAGAGGACTCGATGGTGCAGCCAGAGGACGCGTTCCAGCCGAAGTCGGTCAGCGACGTGCTCGTCGACGCCTTCAACCTGTTCGTGAAGGACTGGACGCAGTACGTGCTGGTGGCGGCGCTGCTGGTGATCCCGCTGACGCTGGTGGACATCACCGTGAACCGGGCGTTCGTCGAACGGCGACGGCGATGCTGCCACCATGACCGGCGGGGTGGTCGTCGGCCTGGTCGGCGCCATCGTGACGCTGATCATGCAGCTCGTGGTGACCGGAGCCCTCGCCCGGGCGGGGCCACGGCCCTGGCCGGGCTCGACGTCAACGTCATCGACGGAGCCGCCTACGCGCTTGGGACGGTTGGGGGCTGCTGTGGGTGATCATCCTCTCGGCCCTGGCCGTCCTCGGGGGCCTGATCCTGCTGGTCATTCCCGGGCTGATCATCGCCGTGATGCTCTTCGTGTCGGTCGACGCGTTCATCGTCGAGGGTCACACGGGGAGCACCGCTCTGGGCCGTTCGTGGGGGCTGGTCAAGACCCACTTCTGGCACGTCGTGGGCGTGGTGTTCCTCTCCGCCATCCTCACCGGCCTGACCCAGGCGATCCTCGGCGCTCTCGGCGGGGACAGCTTCGCCGGGCAGTGGCTGGTCACGGCGATCGGGCTCCTGGTGGTGGTGCCCTACACCGCTCTGGTCGGCGTGGTCACCTACGTCGAGCTGCGCGCCCGCAACGAGGGCCTCACCGTGCAGCAACTCCGCGACGACCTGGCCCGCACCGCCGAGTAGGACCGCCGGTCAGGCGGCCGGCAGCTGAAGCGACCCGGCCGCCGGGGCCGTCCTCGATGACGATGGTCCCCCGATGCGCCTCGACGATGCCCTTGGCGATGGCCAGCCCGAGCCCGCTGCCGCCCGAGTCACGGCTGCGCGAGGCGTCGGTGCGGGCGAAGCGGTCGAAGGCGCGGTCCCTGATGTCGTCGGCGAAGCCCGGTCCCTGGTCGATCACCACGGTGTCGACCCACGAGCCGGCCCGGGTGAGGCGAACCTCGACCTCGCCGGACTGGGGGCTGTGGCGCACCGCGTTGGCCAGCAGGTTGCGGAACACCCTGCCCAGGGCCGCAGCGTCGCCGTCGACCGGCAGCAGCCCCGGCGCCTCGACCCGTAGCTTGACATGGCGGCCCGCCGCCATCGGGGTCACCGCCTCCACCGCCTCGTCGGCCAGTTCGGAAGGTCGAGCCGGTCGGAGGCCAGCTCGAGACGCCCCGCCTCGATGGTGGCGAAGAGGAACAGGTCGTCCACCAGTGCCGACAGGTGGCGCAGGTCATGGGACATGCCCCGCAGGTAGACTGGTGTATCGGTGGCCACTCCGTCCTGCAGCGCCTCGACCGCCGCCTGGAGCGAGGCCAGCGGGGTGCGCAGGTCGTGCCCGACCGCGGTGAGCAGGCTGCGTCGTTCGGCGTCGGCCGCCTCGAACCGATCGGCCATGGAGTCGAAGGCGCCGGCGGCGCGACCCAGCTCGTCATCACGGTCGACGCCGGTGCGGGCGCGAGGTCACCCCTGCCCACGGCTTCGGCGGCGTCCGACAGGGCGGCCAGGTCGGCGGTCAGGGGCCCGGCGACGGCGGCCGCCAGCACCGCACCCGAGGCCCGACCCCGAGCAGCAGCGCCACCAGGATGACGGTGAGGTCGTGACGGTCGAGCACCATGGTCAGCGCGGAGACGGTGGCAGCCACCCCGGTGATCGCCACCGCGGAGAACGCCACGATGCGAATGCTGGTGATGAGCGACCGCATGCGGGGGGCGAGCCGGAGGGCCCGCGCGCAACCACGAAGGTGGCAAGCGCCATCGACGCGAAGACCCATAGAGGCGGCCCGGTCGCCCGCGGTCAGGTCCATGGCCAGCTCGGCGACCACCAGGCCGGCGGTCGCCACGGCGAGGACGCCCCAGACGAGCGGCCTCATGAGGCGAACCGGTAGCCGACGCCCCAGACCGTGGTCACCCACCGCGGGTCCTGCGGGTCGTCCTCGATCTTCTGGCGGATGCGGCGGACGTGGACGGTGACGGTGGCGGGGTCCTGCCATTCCGGCGACGAGCCCCACACCTGTTCGAGCAGCTCGGCCCGGCTGAACACCCGCCCGCGATGGGCGGCGAGGAAGGCGAGCACGTCGAACTCCTTCGCCGTCATCTCCACGACGTCGCCGTCGACCTCGACGATGCGGCCTGCCATGTCGATGGTCAGCCCGTCGAGGATGATCGGGCCGGGCACCGGTCTCGGGGTCGACCGGCGCATCACCGATCGGACCCGGGCCACCAGCTCCCGGGGCGAGAACGGCTTCACGACGTAGTCGTCGGCACCCAGCTCGAGACCGGCCACCCGGTCGACCTCGTCGGTCCGGGCGGTGAGCAGGATGACCGGCAGGTCGCCCGACCGGCGGATCTCACCGAGGAGCTCGAGACCGGACAGCTTCGGCAACATCACATCGAGCACGACGAGATGCGGCTTGAACGCCGCAAGGTGCCGGCGGGCGGTGACGCCGTCCGACGCCGTCTGCACCTCGAAGCCGTCGCGCTCGAGGTAGCCGGCGACGACCTCGCGCACCTGGGCTCGTCGTCGACCAGGAGGATCCGGCCCCCGATCGGACGTTCGGTCACCTGGCGCATGGTACGGGCTGTGCCGGTTGCCGAACACTGAACAAACACGGAACACGCCGCGAAGTCCGTTCCGCCGACCGGCTCGGTCCTCACGTTGCCGGGCTCAGCCGGGCCAGCCGATCAGCACCACGGCGACCAGGGCGAGAAGGACGCCGGACCTCTGGAGCGGTGACATCCGCTCGTGCAGGGCGAACCGGGCGATCACCGCGGTCACCGCCGGGTACAGCGCCGACAGCGTCGAGGCGACGGTGAGGAGCCCCCGCTGGGCGGCGGCCAGGTACAGGGCGTTGCCGGCGGTGTCGAGGATTCCGGCGGCGGCGGCGGTGCGGCGCACCGGGCCGACCGGGCTGGTCCCGCCCATTCTCCAGGCGACGAGCAACACGACCGGCACGCTGGCGAGGCGGGCCCCGAGCACCGGCCACATCCCCGAGTCCGGCGATGTCTGGGCGAAGAGGATGAAGAAAAACCCGAAGCCGAGCCCGGCCGCCAGCGAGAAGCCGAGCACGACACCGGCCAGTCGCCCGGACGGGCCGTCGGCGCCGGAGACGATGACGATGGCCGCCAGCCCGATCCCCACGCCGGCCAGGGTCACGGTCCCGGGCCGCTCGCCGGTGGCGAGGGCGAAGACGACCGGGATGGCGGCGGAGAGCACCCCGGTGGTCGGTGCGACAACCGACATCGGGCCCCGGGCGAGCGCGGTGATGAGGGCGAACCCGCCGGCGAGGCCGAACAGGCCGCCGGCGGCGCCCCATAGCATGTCGGCGGCGGACGGATCGGCCGGGCTCATCACCACCAGGAGCACGACGGTGACGGCCAGGCTCACCACGTGCATCACCGCAGTCACCTTGATCGGCGCCGCCGACCGACCGGCGGCGCCACCGAGGAAATCGCCGGATCCGAAGGCCAGCGCCGACCCGAGCGCCAGCAGCTCGGTCATGGCCTGGCGGTGGGCGCCATCCCGCACACCGACCGGCAAGCGGACCGACACCCCGTTCGGCCGGCCGGAAGCGCCGGCACCGATCGCTCGTCGCGGGCATGATGGACGCGTGCCGCGGCGATCGTGCCGAGTCTTCGCCGAGTTGATAGTATTGCGCTCAGATTATATGGCATAAGTGCTGTGGTTCCGTCGTTGTAAACCTTGGACCCGCCGCCCCCGGAGACTATCCCGATGGACATCAACCGCTTCACCAATCGAGCGCAACAGGCGATCACCGCGGCGCGTGACCTCGCCGTCTCCCGCAGCCACCAGCAGGTCACCCCCGAACACCTCCTCGCCGCCCTGCTCGACCAGGGCGACACCATCGTCCACCCACTCCTCGCCGCCCTCGGCGCCGGCGCCCCCGAGCTGCGCGACGCCGTCTCCCGCTCCCTGGAGCGGATCCCCCGGGTGCACGGACAGACGGCAGCCGAGGCGGGGTTCGCCCCGCAAACCGTCGCCGTCCTCGAACAGGCCGGCTCGCAGGCGGAGGCGATGGGCGACCAGTACGTCTCTGTCGAGCACCTGATGCTCGCCCTCGCCGCCACCACCGGTGCGGCGGGGACCGCCCTCGCCGACGTGGGGATCACCGAGCAGGCGATCCTCGAGGTGCTCGCCAAGGTGCGGGGTGGCCGGAACGTCACCAGCCAGGACCCGGAGGACACGCTCGACGCTCTGGGCAAGTACGGGCGGGACCTGGTGGCCCTGGCAGCCGAGGGGAAACTGGATCCGGTGATCGGCCGCGACGACGAGATCCGGCGGGTCATCCAGGTCCTCAGCCGGCGCACCAAGAACAACCCGCTGCTCATCGGCGAGCCCGGAGTCGGCAAGACCGCCATCGCCGAGGGACTCGCCTCGCGGATCGTGGACGGCGACGTCCCCACCGGTCTGGAGAGCAAGCGCATCATCGCCCTCGACCTGGGCTCGATGGTCGCCGGAGCCAAGTACCGCGGCGAGTTCGAGGAACGGCTCAAGGCGGTGCTCGACGAGATCAAGGCGGCCGAGGGCGGGATCATCACGTTCCTCGACGAGATGCACACCCTGGTCGGCGCCGGCGCCGCCGAGGGTGCCATGGACGCCTCCAACATGCTGAAGCCGATGCTCGCCCGCGGCGAGCTGCGGATGATCGGAGCGACGACCCTCGACGAGTATCGCAAGCACATCGAGAAGGACGCCGCCCTGGAGCGCCGGTTCCAGCCGGTGATGGTCGAGCCCCCGTCCGTGGAGGACACCATCGGGATCCTGCGCGGGCTCAAGGAGCGCTACGAGGTGCACCACGGAGTGCGCATCGTCGACTCGGCGCTGGTGGCCGCCGCCGTCCTGTCCGATCGGTACATCACGGCCCGCCACCTGCCCGACAAGGCGATCGACCTCATCGACGAGGCGGCGTCGCGGCTGCGGATCGAGATCGACTCGATGCCCGAGGAGATCGACGAACTGGAGCGCCGGCGTCGCCAGCTCGAGATCGAGCACAACGCCCTGGCCAAGGAGAGCGACCGCGGCTCGGTGGAACGACGGGAGGCGGTCGAGCAGCTGCTGGCCGAGGTCGACGAGGAGCTGCAGGCCCTGCACGCACGCTGGCAGCTCGAGAAGGACCAGATCGACGCCATCCGCAGCGCCAAGCAGGCCATCGAGGACGCCCGGGGCGAGTCGGAGCGGGCCGAGCGCACCGGCGACCTGCAGCGTGCCGCCGAGCTCCGCTACGGAACGCTGCCCAAGCTGGAGGGCGAGCTGGCGGAGCACAACGAGGCGCTGGCCAAGCTCCAGGTCGACGGGGCGATGCTCAAGGAGGAGGTGGGCGAGGAGGACGTGGCAGAGGTGGTCAGCCGCTGGACCGGGATCCCGGTGGCCAAGCTGATGGAGGGCGAAGTCCACAAGCTGGTCCGGCTCGAGGAGCACCTGCACCAGTCGGTCGTGGGACAGGACGAGGCGGTGGCCGCCGTGTCGAACGCCATTCGCCGCAGCAGGACCGGCCTGTCCGACCCCAACCGGCCGATCGGCTCGTTCGTCTTCCTCGGTCCCACCGGGGTGGGCAAGACCGAGCTGGCGAGGGCGCTGGCCGGGTTCCTCTTCGATGACACCAGGGCGATGGTGCGCATCGACATGTCGGAGTACATGGAGCAGCACTCGGTCAGCCGGCTGATCGGGGCACCCCCCGGATACATCGGGTACGACGAGGGTGGTCAGCTCACCGAGGCGGTGCGGCGACGCCCGTACTCGGTGGTCCTGCTCGACGAGGTCGAGAAGGCCCACGGCGACGTCTTCAACACGCTGCTCCAGGTGCTGGACGACGGCCGGCTCACCGACGGCCAGGGACGCACCGTCGACTTCACCAATGCGGTGCTGATCATGACGTCGAACCTCGGGTCCGAGCTGATCGAGGCCGACCTCCCCGAGGAGACGGTGCGCAACCGGGTGATGGGGGTGGTGAAGCGCCACTTCCGCCCGGAGTTCCTCAACCGGATCGACGACGTCATCGTGTTCCACCGGCTGTCGAAGGACGACCTGCGCCAGATCGTGCACATCCAGTTCGAGCTGCTCACCGAGCGAGTCGCATCGCGTGGGCTCACTCTCGAGCTCAGCGAGGAAGCCGCCGCCTGGCTGGCCGACCACGGCTACGACCCCAGCTATGGTGCCCGCCCGCTGAAGCGGCTGATCCAGACCGAGGTGGCAGACCAGCTGGCGATCCGCATGCTCGAGGGCGACTTCGGCGAGGGCGACACCGTCCGGGTCGTCGTCGAAGACGACCAGCTCGCCCTGGTGGGGGATCACCGAACCTGAGGTTCTGACCCATCGGAGCGATAGGCGATTGCCTCATCCTCGGCGCCCGGATCAACGCTCGATCGAACTTCAGGCGATTACCTATCGGAGCGACATGCGAGAGCCTCAGGTTCGCAAGTCCCGGCGAAGACGACCGGCGAGGTGGATAGGCTCTCGACACAGCGTCGGGAGGAGCAGGCATGGGCCATGTGCTGGCCATCGGGACCATGAAGGGTGCCTGGATCGCCCGTTCGGACGACCGGGTTTCGTGGGACCTCGAAGGACCGCTGCTGAAGGGCTGGGAGGTGAACACCTTCGGGCAGGCCCCTGACGGCACCTGGCTGGCCACCACCGGAAGCAGCTGGTTCGGGGCAGCGGTCCACCGCTCGGACGACTTCGCCAACTGGACGCAGGTCGTCGACGGGCCGTCGTACGAGGGCGCCCCCGGCGATCGCAAGCTGGAGCGGATCTGGACACTCGCCGCCGCCGGCGGCGTGCTCTTCGCCGGCGTTGCCGAGGCGGGGCTCTTCCGCAGCGAAACCGGCGGTACGTCGTGGGAGCCGGTGACCGGGTTCAACGAGCACCGCACCCGGTCGGGTTGGCAGCCGGGGTTCGGTGGGTTGGCCGCCCACCGCATCCTCATCGACCCGACCGACCACAGCCGGATGTGGGTCGGGGCCAGCGCCGTCGGCGTCTTCCGCACCGAGGACGGCGGTGAGTCGTGGGAGCTGTTCAACGACGGGGTCGAGAAGGCGGGCCCGAACGACGAGTATCCCGAGATCGGGTTCTGCGTCCACGGCCTGGTGGCCCATCCCGACGACCCCGACCTCATCTGGCGCCAGGATCACATGGGGGTGTTCCGTACGAGAGACGGCGGCGACACCTGGGAGCGGATCGAAGAGGGGCTCCCCGGCAGGTTCAGCTTCCCCGTGGACCGTGACCCGGTGACCGGCCGGCTGTTCCTGGTCCCGCTGGAAGCCGACGAGTTCCGGGCGCCGGTCGACGGCCGGTTCGCCGTGTACACCAGCGACGACGACGGCGACAGCTGGCAGGAGGCGGGAGGATCGGTAAGGCCGGGCTGGGACCTCGTGCTGCGTGACGCCATGAGCGTCGACGGCGAGGGCGGTGTCTACTACGGGACTTCGGCGGGCACCGTGGGTTGGAGCACCGATTCGGGTGAGACCTGGGCGACGTTGCCGGCGAGCTTCCCCCGGGTGCTCAGCATCCACGCCTTCGCCGCCTGATGCCCACCGTCGAGGTCACCATCCCGAGGATGCTCGCCGAGCTGGTCGACGGCCCGCGGAGCTTCACCGTCGATGGAGAGACCGTGGACGGAGCCCTCTCGGGCGTGGTCGCCGCCCATCCCGAGCTGCGGGTGCACCTCTTCGACGAGACCGGGGACATCCGCCAGCACGTGAGCTGCTTCCTCAACGGAGCGATGGTGGCCGATCGCCGCGCCGTCGTGGCCGACGGTGACGAACTGGTGATCCTGCAGGCGGTCAGCGGAGGCTGACCATGCCGTTGGTGAGCGGAGGCTGACAAGCACGCGGTCAGCGGAACTGACAAAGCGCACGGAGGAGAGAGAGGGGGGGACCGCTCCTGGAGGTGTCGCCCGGGTTGGCGAGAGTCGGCCGGTTCGGTGCCAGGCCCCCCGACCAGGCACCGAACCGACGGCCGCCACCCCAACCCCCGGAAGGGTGTCCCCCTGGCGGCACCCTAAGGGAGCGCCCGTCCGTGAGCCATGAGCCGATCGCACCAAACCGCGGCACCGGTCTTCGTGGCCGCGGCGGCCGGCGCTACGAGGCCGTGTCCTCTACGAAGACGACGTCGGTGTAGCCGAGGCCCTCGAGGAACCGGCTGAGCGCCTCGCGGGCGTTGGTGTCGGCCTCTTCGAGGATCCCCCTGTTGAGCGCCGCCTGGACCAGGACGTCCTCGGCCACCGCCCGGGCGTCGGATTCGAGCTGCGGATCGCCGTCGGTGAAGACTCCGGAGTCACGGTCGAACACCGTGGTCTGCTCGTTGTCGACCGACACGTACTGGATGGTGGCGGAGGGGAGCTCTACGGTTACCCGTCCCGATTCGCCGTCGACCGAGAAGCTCTCCGTGTACACACGGTCGAGGTCGACTCCGGCGCCGATCTCGGCGACGGCGAAGAGGAAGATGCTGTCACCGGTCGCCCAGTTGAGCCAGCCGGAGTCGTTGCCCTTCTCCACCGTGGTGTACTCGACCATCTCCACCGTGGTCAGCTCGGCGAGCGCGCGGACGCTGTCGACCACCGCAGGCGATACCTCGGTGAACTCCTCGCCGCCGAACAGAGAGAACCCGGTGGCGAGGCGGCCCACGAAGAACGCTCCCACGACGAGGACGGCGGCAATGACCAGACCACCGACGCGCTGCGCCATCGAGTGTTCCGCCATGAGTGCTTCCTCCACCCGGGATGGCCTCTGTGCGGCGACCGCCTTCTCCAAGGATACCGGGCTCCCTACCCTATTCCGGGGGGTGGGAAACGGCGGGTAACCGCTACGATCGGGACGTGGGAAGGGCCAGCACGTGCCGGATGGGGTCTGGTCCCCACGGAGGTGGCTCCGATGGATGACACCGAGCTGTGGCGTTGGCTGTGGCTGGGGATGGCCGTCGTACTCGGCGTCGGCGAGATGGTGACCAGCGGGTTCTTCATGCTGCCCTTCGCCATCGGGGCCGGCGTCGCCGCCGTCCTCGCCTGGATCGGGGTGTCGGTGCCCCTCCAGCTCGCCGCCTTCATCGTCACCTCGGTGGTGGCACTCTGGGCGCTCCGGCGGTTTGCCCGTGACGACCGCCAACCTTCCTACCCGGTGGGATCGATGCGCTTCGTCGGCGCCAGCGCCGTGGTGATCGACGCCGTCGACCCGGCAAGCGGCCGGGGCCAGGTACGGCTCGACTCCGAGACCTGGGGGGCGATCACCGACACCGGGACGGTGATCGAGCCAGGGGCCCAGGTCCGGGTGATCGAGGTGCGTGGCACCAAGCTCGTGGTGGAACCCCGGACCTGACCGAGTCGCCCGACCAGAAAGAGACCTAGATGCCCGCCGTTGCCGTCCTGCTCATCGCCTTCACGATCCTGCTCATCGTCTACGTGGCGCTGGGGCTGAAGATCGTCCGCCAGTACGAAGCGGGCCTGGTGGAGCGCTTCGGCAAGTTCCGCGAGCTCCTCGATCCCGGGCTCCACCTGATCGTCCCGTTCATCGACAAGATCCGGCGGGTCGACATGCGGGAGATCGTCGTGGACGTGCCCCCGCAGGAGGTCATCACCAAGGACAACGTGGTGGTGACCGTAGACGCCGTCGTCTACTACCAGGCGACCGACCCGCAGAAGCTGGTCTACAACGTGCAGAACTTCGTGCTCGCCGCCACCAAGCTGGCGCAGACCAACCTGCGGAACGTGGTCGGCGACCTCCAGCTTGACGAGGCCCTGACCTCGCGGGAGACCATCAACGCCCAGCTGCGCGAGATCCTCGATGAGGCGACCGACGTGTGGGGGACCAGGGTGGTCCGGGTCGAGATCCAACGGATCGACCCACCCGCCGACGTCACCGAGTCCATGCACCGGCAGATGAAGGCGGAGCGGCTGCGGCGCGCCGTGGTCACCGAGGCCGAGGGCGAGAAGTCGTCGCAGATCCTCAAGGCCGAAGGAGTGAAGGCGGCCAGGATCCTCGATGCGCAGGGCCAAGCCGAGGCCATCAAGGAGGTGGCGAACGCCGAGCGGTACCAGAAGGAGACGGTCGCAGAGGGCGAGGGCAAAGCGATCGAGCGGGTGTTCGCCGCCATCCACACCGGCGACCCCACTCCCGACGTCATCGCCATCCGCTACCTGGAAGCCCTGACCCGGATCGCCGACGGGCGGGCGACCAAGATCTTCCTTCCGGCCGAGGTGTCCGGCATCCTCGGATCGATCGGAGCCATCGGCGAGATGTTCCAGAACCGCGACAGCGCACCGCCACCGTCGACCGTTGATCCCGGCCCGGCGGCAGCCGGATGAGGGAGACGCCATGGCCGGTGCGGGCGAGCTTGGTGACCGGTTGATCGGGGCGGCGATCGGCGCCCTCGAGCTCCAGTCCCTCTACGTGGGGCGTCGGCTCGGGCTCTACGAGCCGTTGCGGTCGCCGCGTTCCGTCGAGGAGCTGGCCGAGGCTGCCGGGATCCACCCCAGGTATGCGCGCGAATAGTTGGAGCAGCAGGCGGTCGCCGGATTGGTCTCGGCCGACGACGGCGGGCGGTTCTTCCTGGACGACGCCCAGCAGTCGGTGCTGGCCGAGCCGCTCGACCCGTACCACGTCGCCCCGCTGGCCGACATGGTGGCGGGCGGTGGGCAGGTGATCGATCGGGTGGTCGACGCCTACCGGACCGGCGGTGGGGTCCCCTACGCCGACTACGGGAGGGCGTTCCGAGACGGCCAGAGCGGGATCAACCGGCCCGCCTTCCACCATGACCTGGCCACCTGGGTGGCGGAGCCGCGCCGCATTGGGGACCGTGCTCCGGGAGTCGACGGTGCGTGACCTGGCCGCGGGACGCCGGTTTCGGCACGGTGACCGTCAGCGACCTCGACGCCGGCTTCTTCCGGCTCTACGTCCTCACCGCGTGAGGCCCGGCGATCACGACCGGGGAGCGGACCCGACCTCGTCGTCCCCGTCGCCGGTCTCCGTCTCCGGGTGCAGTCGCTCATCGTCGGAGGGCGGAGGGTCGATTCTTCGCGATCGGAGGCACCGGCGGGGACGAGCGCTTCGACCAAGAGGCCGTTGTCGGCACCGTAGGCGGCGTCCTGCTCCGACGAGACCACCGGGTTGCGCCGCCACCGGAGGAACAGGATCAGCCCGATGACGGCGACCGCCAGGGCGCCCCACTGGCTGCCGGTGAACGGCCCCATCACCGAGTCGGCGACGGTTCCGTCCCGGGCGGCGCCCAGCCGGGTGAAGTCGATGAGGAAGCGCTGCAGGCCGTACCACATCGCCCACACCGCGAAGAGCTGGCCGTAGCGGCGGCTGTCCCAACGGGTGCGGAGGACGAGGAGGACGACCAGGAGCACGGCGGCTCCGATCATGTCGTAGAGCGCGGTGTGGTGGTACGTGCCGCAGATGTCGGCGACGCACTCGAGGGCGTCGTGCTGCGGCGAGATGTCGTACCCGCCCCGCACCGTGTAGCCGAGGAAGAACGTGGTCGGGCTACCCAGGTGCTCAACGATCGCCAGGTCGCCGATTCGCCCCACGACGGCGCCGAGCGCCAACCCGGGGGCGGCGGCGTCGAGGAGCGGCAGGACCGGCAGCCGCAGCATCCGCATCCGCCACACCCCGCCGATGATCCCGCCGACGTAGCCGCCGATGATGCTGTAATCGCCGGAGATGCTGAAGGCGTCGGCCAGTCCGTAGCCGGGGTCACCGAGGTGCGCCGGGACCGTCAAGAAGCGGGCGCCGAGCAGCGACGCCACCAGCGCCCAGGTCAGCACCGAGGTGGTCTTCTCGCCGTCGTATCCGCGGCGGCGGACCTCGGCCAGCATGAGGATGGCGCCGGCGACGAAGCCGAGACCGGCGAACAGCCCGTGCAGCGACAAGCTCAACGGGCCGATCTCCCAGATCGGGATCGGGGGGTAGGAGATAGCGGCGATCACCGAGTGGAGGATATCGGCCGCCGGGTGATATCCGGGGCGCCGTCGCGCAGTCCCCCAGTTAGGGTGCGGCCGATGCCGTCGCCCACCGCCATCCAGAGGATCGAAGGCGGGGCGCTACTGGTGCTGGCGGTCGTCCTGTTCGACGGCACCGAGCTGAGCTGGTGGTGGTTCGCCCTTCTACTCCTGGCCCCGGACCTCTTCATGATCGGCTACCTCGCCGGGCCCCGGGCCGGGGCTGTCGCCTACAACCTGGGGCATACGCTGTTGTGGCCGGCGTTGCTGCTCGCCTGGGGGCTGGCAACGGACAGTCAATGGGTCACCGCCGTCGGCGCCATCTGGATGGCACACATCGGGCTCGACCGGGCCCTCGGCTACGGGCTCAAGTTGCCCGACGGTTTCCACCACACCCACCTCGGTGCCATAGGCTCCGGTGCCCGGTCGAAGTGACCGATCCCGCCGAGGTCCCGCCGGAGCGACGCTCCCGTCTCGAGCAGCGGCCGCTGCTGCACAACCACCCCATCGCCTTCCGGATCGCCGCCGTTCTCCTGGCGTTCGGCGGGGCCGTGTTCATCGCCCTCGCTTTCCCGACGACCGCCGACTGGGTGCAGAGCATCGACGATGCCATCTACCGGATGGTGGTCGACCTGGAGTGGGGGCCGCTGGTCGCCGTTTCCAAGGTCCTCGACTTCCTCGGGTCCACCTGGGTGACCCTGCCGCTGATGGTGGTGGTCGCCGGTTATCTGGCGTGGCGCCGGCGTTGGGAGGCCTTCTTCACGTGGGTCGTTGCCATGGTGGTGTCCCAGCAGCTCATCGGGCCGGTGAAGAACCTCTACGAGCGACCCCGACCGCCCCTCCCGCTGGTCGAGACCACCGGGTTCTCCTTCCCCTCCGGCCATGCGGTGGCCACCGGCGCCATCGCCGTCGGCCTCGCCATCGTGCTCGTCCCCGCCGGCCTGCGCCGCCGTACCACGGAGCTCATGGCGATCCTGGTGGTGATCGCCATGGCGATGAGCCGGGTCTATCTGCGGGCGCACTGGTTTTCCGACGCCCTCGCCGGTGCGGTGATGGGGGCCGGCGTCACCGTCGCCGTGGCCGCCGTCCTCCACTGGATGGACGAACGGCGCGAGGCCGACCACTGAGCCGTCAGGCCTCCGAGCCGGGGATGTTCAGCTCGGGCGGGAGCGGCGGCGCCGAGTCACGCCACGAGCGGTTGCGCCGCCAGTAGATGTAGGTGAATGCCCCGAGCAGGATGGGGAGCACGTAGGTGAGCCCGCGGAAGATCAGCACGGCGGCGACGACCAACGCATCCTCGCCCCCGGCCCCCGTCAGCCCGGCGATCAACGCCAACTCGATCACGCCGACGCCGCCGGGCGTCAGGGGGATGGCGGTGAGCAGCCTGGCGAAGGCGAACACGGCGAGCGCCTCGGCCCACCCGACCTCCTCGTCGGACACGCCCATCACCCGCAACGAGACGAGGAGGACGGCGAAGAGGGCGGCGTGACTGGCGAGCGTCGCCGCAGTGAGGATCACCCAACGGTGCCGGACCAGCCCGATGATGCGGTTGCGGAACTTGACCACGGCGAGGTCCCATCCCTCGACCGGGCCCCGCTTGAACGGTCGCAGCAGGCCCGAAGCCCACCGACCGGTGACGATCCCCACCTTGGCGGCGAACTGCTCGCTGCGGAGTATGAGGGCGAAGAGCACGATGGCGCCGACCAGGCCGACCAGCCCGAGGACTGCGGCGACCAGCCGGCCGCCCCCGGGTTGGCCCTGGAGGGCGAGAAGGGCGAGGGCGAGGATCGGTGTCGCCAGCTTGACGAAGTTGTTCCAGATCCCGGTCACGATCACCGAGACGGTGGTGCGCGACTTCGAGAAGCCCCACGACGACATCATCGTGTAGGTGAGCCCGACGGCGATCGCACCTCCGGCCGGGATGGAATTGGCCACCGCCGTCGTGGACTGGGTGAGCACGGCTGCCTGTGGGTAGGTGATGCCGGGCGTCGCCTGCACGAGCACCACCCAGTAGCTGAACAGGTTCATCACGGTGAAGGCGACGAGGACGAGGATCTCCCGCCAGGTGAGCGTCTGGATCGCCGACCACACGTCGGAGATGTCGGCGAACTGCTGGAACACGTACCAGAAGATCGCCACCAGCAGGACCAGCGAGACGACGACTTGGAGCACCTTCTTGGTCCGGGGGCTCAGCCACGGCCGGCGCTCCGGCGGCTGCTGCTCGTCGGTGGGCTGAGGGCCTGCCTCGCTGACGACGGGGTCTCCGGGTCGGGTATCGCCACCGGTCACAGCGCCGGCTCCGCTTCGGATGGCTCCACCGGCGCCTCGTCTGGCACCGGGACGCCGACGACCAGGTTGGCAGCCGCTCCGGCGCTCACCCCGAGGGCGACGCCGCCGACGAGGTCGAGCGGCAGGTGCGCCCCCACGTACAGCCGTCCCACCAGGACGATGGCGAGCAAGACGATCGGGACGAACCTCCACTTGGCCGGCAGATACGGCATCACCACCAGAGTGAGTGCCGCCGCCACCGCGGCGTGACCTGACGGGTAGCCGAGGCTGCCCTCGACGAACGTCTCCCGCCCCTCGACGCCGGTGAGGATGGCGGCGGGGCGCCCACGATCCACCAGGCCCTTGGCCACCCTGGCCAGCAGGTAGACCCCGCCCCGGCGACCGCCATCGCCGCCGCCAGCCGGAACCGTCGGAACAGGAGGGCGATCACGACGAGCACCGGGATGGTGAGGAACACGCCGAACTGCATGAACGGCCATATGACGTAGTTGAGCTGGTCGGGCAGCGAGTTCATCGCCTTGAAGACGGCCACCTCGCCGAGCGCCGGGCCCTGGGCGGCGACGGCCGCCGAGCCTGCGAAGAAGACGAGGCCCGCCACCAGCCAGACGACGTCACTCGGCGTCGGTGAGTCACGCGCGCAGCCTACGGCTCGGGGCGACCCGAGCACTCCCGGCCGCCACCATCGGGCCTGCTGCGTATCCTGGGCACGACGAGGGAGGGCCGATGCGGAGCAGCCGATCGTCCTGGTGATCGCCGCCCTGGTGGCGGCGGCGCTCTCGGCTTGTGGGCCGGCCGACGACAGGTCTGCCGGCGAGACCGTCGATCCTCGAGGACGACGCCATCACGGTCGGCTCGTTCGATTTCGCCGAGAGCCGCCTGCTCGGCGAGATCTACGGCCAGGCGCTCGAGGCAGCCGGCTACGAGGTGGACCGGGCGCCTCGGCCTCGGGCCGCGCGAGCTGGTGGCGCCCGCCCTGGCCGCCGGGCTGGTCGAGTTCGTCCCCGAGTACTCCGGGAGCGCTCTGCGGTTCCATCCGCCAGGGTCGCCGACCACCTCCTCAGACGACACCGAGCGGACCCATGGCCTCCTCGCCCAGGCGCTGGGCGGACGATCCCCGCCGTCACTAACCGGCGCCGGCGGAGAACGCCAACGCGTTCGTGGTGACCCGGGAGACGGCCGAGAGCGCGGGATTGAGGACGATCAGCGACCTGGCGACGTCGCCGACGAGCTCACCTTCGGCGGCCCCCCGGAGTGCCGACCCGCGTCGCTGTGTCTCGTCGGGCTCGAGGAACTCTACGGGGTGACCTTCGGCACCGTGGTGGCGCTCGACTCGGGCGGGCCGCTTACCCGCCAGGCGCTGCGCGACGGCGGTGTCGACGTGGCGCTCCTCTTCTCATCCGACCCGTCGCTGGTTGAGTCCGACTTCGTCGAGCTGGTCGACGACCTCGGGCTCCAGCCGGCCGAGAACATCACGCCGATCGTCCGCCGCGAGGTCATGGAGCGTTGGGGGGACGATCTCGTCGAGACCATCGACGGCGTCTCGGCTCGGCTCACCGAGGTCGAGCTGCGCGTGCTCAACGGCCTGGTCGATGACGGAGTCGACATCGCCACCGTCGCCCGCGGGTGGCTCCGGCAGCAGGAACTCGCGTGATGCCCGACTCACCACCCGCCATCGAGCACGGCGTGACCGCGAACTGGGACGGTGCCGCCCACGGTCCGTCAAACGGGCCGGAGGCGGCGACCGACCGGTAGTCCCGCCCCTCTGCCTCGCAGCCTCGGGCTCACCGGCCGTACCTGGCTGGCAGGCACGATCCTCCTGCTCGCCTGGGTGGTGGCCTGCGCCCTGTTCCGCCCGGCTCGGCGGGTCACCGACCAGGTGGATGCCGCCATCCTGCGGTCCATCGCCAGGATCCGAACCGGATGGCTCACCAGCTTCCTCACCGAGGTCGACCAGTGGTTCTCCGGCTGGTCGGTCTTCGTGGTCGGTATCGGGCTGTTGCTCGGCCTGGTGATCTTCAAGCGGTGGCGGCACCTCTTCACGTTCCTCGGTGCCGTGTGCGCTGGTCGAGTTCATCGGCGGCGAGATCCTCTATGACGGATTCTCCCGCCCTCGCCCATACGACGTCACCATCATCGGCCGCTGGGCCGGATTCTCCCTCCCGTCGCCTCCTGTGGCGGTGGTGACCATGGTGTTCCTGGGGATCATCTACGGGATGGTCGTGGCCGGTCCGGCCCGCAACGGCGCCAAGTGGGCGGCCAGGGGGCTGGTGACGCTCTTCGCCTTCGCCCGTCTTGTACCTGGCGGTCGACCATCCCTTCGACATACTGCTCGCCGTCGTCGTCAGCTTGGGGATCGTGGTCAACGCCTTCCGCTACTTCACCCCGAACGCGGTGTACCCGGTGACGTACCGGCGGGGGAAGACGGCCCATCTCGACGTGGGCGGGCGGCGCGGGGAGGCGTTGCGGGTATGCGGTGAGCGCCCAGCTGGGGCTCATCGTGAAGGACATCAAGCCGGTGGGCCTGGCCGGCTCCGGTGGTTCGACCCCGCTCCGGCTCACCGTGGCCGGTGACCCCGACGAGTACCTGTTCGCCAAGTTGTACTCGATGACCCACGTGCGGCGCCGACCGGTGGTACAAGCTGGGGAGGACCTTGCTGTACGGGCGGCTCGAGGATGAGCGGCCGTTCGGCAGCGTGCGCCGGCTGGTCGAGTACGAGGACTACACCGCCCGCGTAGTGCACGACGCCGGGATCCCCACCGCCGCCACCTTCGGGATCGTCGAGCTGACCCCGGAGCGGGAGTACCTGCTGGTCACCGAGTTCCTAGACGGCGCCGTCGAGATCGGTGAGGCAACGGTGGACGAAGCCATCATCGACGACGGGCTGTTGGTGGTGCGGCGCCTGTGGGATGCGGGGCTGGCCCATCGGGACATCAAGCCGGCCAACCTGATGGTGCACGAGGGGAAGGTGAAGCTGATCGATGTCGCCTTCGTGCAGGTTCGCCCCTCGCCGTGGCGGCAGGCCGTCGACCTGGCCAACATGATGCTGGTGCTGGCGGTCGGCACCGACCCGGCACGGGTGTACCACCGCGCCTTGCGTTGTTCACCCCCGAGGAGATCGCCGAAGCTTTCGCCGCCACCAGGGGAATCGCCAGCCCCACCCAGCTGCGGGCGGCGATGAAGCAGGACGGGCGCGACCTGGTGGCCGAGTTCCGGGCGCTGGCGCCCGAACGCCGGCCCATCCCGCTGCAACGCTGGGGGGTGAGGCGGGTTCTGATGGCGATCGGCATGCTGCTCGGGGCGCTGATCGCCATCAACGTGGTCCTTACGATGTTCGTCCCCGTTCACGACGTCGAGGTCGAAGCGCAGCCCCACTGCGACACCAGCAGCGTGATGATCCTGATGGCGCAATCGGTGCCCGTCGGCGACCCAGATCCCCTGCGTCGCCGCGCTGCCGGCGGGCTGGGACTTCGGGCAGATGCACGTCAACAACGAGCGCGGGACGTTCTGGCTCGACTCCGACCTCGGCGGCGACGAGGCGCTTACGGTCACTCTGCAGCCACCGGGCGATTGCTCGGTCGAAGGGGCGACCGCGGTGCCCAGCGACGAGCCGGGGATCGAACGCTTCGAGCGGCCGGAGCGGCTGCCCCCGAACCTGCTCAGCACGCGGTACTACCTGTTCGAGGAGTGGTTGCGTCACCTACAGCTTCGCGTTCGACGAGGACGCCGAGGCTTCGTTGATGCTCGCCATCGATGGCGCGGTCGGCTTCATGCCTCGCACCGACCTGATCGCCGAGGTCGACCTGCGCAGCGGCGGCCTCAGCCTCTGCGGGGCCGGCGCCGAGTGCACCGGGGGTGACGGGACCTAGTTCCGTCGGCCACTCCGGGCACGGACGACGTCGTTGCCGTTGGCTAGGACAGGGTGCCCGAAACCCCACCTCCGGAATCCGCGTTCGTCGCGAAACCTCTTGTGCCGGCGCCGTTGGTCTGTATACTGAGTATGATACTGGATAAGCACAGGGGGTTCGGTCATGAGTGTCCGTCACGCACTGCTTGCGCTGTTGAGTGAGGGGCCCAAGTTCGGGCTGAGGCTGCAGCAGGAGTTCGAGTCGAGAACCGGTGAGGTATGGCCGCTGAATGTAGGGCAGGTGTACACGACGCTGCAGCGGCTGGAACGCGATGGGCTCATCGAGGGCGACGACGGGAGAGATGGGAGGCCGCAGAAGGCCTATGCCATCACATCATCGGGTCGTCTCGAGCTGGACCGGTGGCTCCGCACGCCACCCGGGTCGAATTCTCCTCCGCGGGACGAGCTGGTCATCAAGGTGCTGGTGGCGTTGCACGTGCCGGGCGTCGACGTGCATGAGGTGATCCAGGCTCATCGTCGCTACGGGGTGGAGCAGATGCAGCAATACACCCGCGTCAAGGCCGACGCCGCCGATACGGATGTGGGGTTGGGTTTGGTGGTCGATGCCGAGTTGTTCCGGCTCGAGGGGGTTGTGCGCTGGCTGGATGCCGCCGATGCCCGCCTTGGTCAGCACGGGAGGGACGTTGCGGAACCCGATCCGGTGGAGCGGATCACCACCTCGCAACCGGCCCGGGCGGGTCGGCGATGACCGCGATGCTCGAGCTTCGTCAGGTGTCGAAGGTCTATGGATCCGGACCCGCCGAGGTGCATGCACTGCGCGACGTCGATCTCTCGGTCGAGCCCGGCGAGCTGGTGGCCATCATGGGGCCGAGCGGATCGGGCAAGAGCACCCTCTTGACGATCGCCGGCAGTTTGGAGGAGCCGACCAGCGGAAACGTGCTTGTCGCCGGGTCCGACCTCTCCGATCTGGCGCCCGACGATCGGGCGAGGCTGCGCCGCCGATCGGTCGGTTATGTGTTCCAGGACTTCAACCTGCTCGCCGGGTTGACCGCGGCGGAGAACGTGGCGATGCCGCTGGAGCTCGATGGGATGAAGTCGCGATCTGCCCGCGAGGTGAGTTTGCAGGGGCTGGAGCAGCTCGGGGTCGCCGACAAGGCGGATCGTTTCCCCGACGACCTCTCCGGTGGTGAGCGTCAACGGGTCGCCATCGCCCGTGCGGTGATCGGGAATCGCAAGCTGCTGCTGACCGACGAGCCGACCGGAGCCCTCGACTCGGTCAACGGCGAGGCGGTGATGCGCCTGGTGCGAGCTGCGTGCCGATCGCGGTGTTGCCGGTGTCGTGGTGACCCATGACGCCCAGCTGGCATCCTGGGCGGACCGGGTGGTGTTTCTGCGTGACGGGCGGGTCGTGGATCACACGACGGCCCCGCCGGGGTCCGGAGATGCTGCTGACCCCGGATCTCGCCCGATGAGCGCGGCAGAGTCGGTGCCGGCGGGCGCGCGCGGCAGTGGCGGTGTCGCCGCCCGGAGGGCGGTGTCCCGCTGGTCGGTGCGCATGTTTCGTCGTGAGTGGCGACAGCAGGTGCTCATCATGTCGCTGCTCGCCGTGGCAGCCGCGGCAGCCGTTGGTCTTGGGATCCTGGCCCACAACCTGACGGCGGTGAGTGCCGGGGCACAGTTCGGCACCGCCAACCACTTCATCCAGGTCGACGCCACCGGCGACAGCGCGTTCACCATCTCCGGTGAACCTACTGATGGCGGGCGGAGCCAGGCGGCGGTAGCCGACATCGCTGCCGCCCGGGATTGGTTCGGAACGATCGACGTCATCGGGCAGCGCTTCGTCTCCGTTCCGGGACGGTTCCAACCTCTCGAATACCGGGTCCAGGACCCGAGCGGCGCCTACGGCGGGCCGATGATCGATCTCTTGGAGGGGAGTTATCCGGTCGCCGCCGCCGAAGTAGCGGTCACGGATGGCACGGCTGCAGAGTTCGACCTCGCGATCGGGGCCACTCTTTCCCTCGACGGCACGCCGCGGACCGTGGTCGGCATCGTGGAGAACCCCCGCGATCTTGGTGAGGAGTTCGCGCTTGTGGCGCCGGCCGTCGCCACCGAGTTGGACTCGATCACGATCCTGGTAGATGCCGACGAGGAGCGGGCCAATGCGTTCCGGCCCCCCGGCGGTGGTCTCCGGACGGGAGGGTCGAGAGGTGCCAACGAGGCCGTCGCCGCAGGCGTGGGCGTGCTCTCGGTTACTGCCGTCGCTCTGCTCCTGGTGGCGCTGCTGGCGTCGTCGGGGTTCATGGTGATGGCACAGCGTCGGCGGCGCCAGCTCGGCATGATGGCGGCGATCGGCGCCTCCCCGCGTCATCTCCGTCTTGCCGTGGTGGCCAACGGGGCGGTGGTCGGCATTCTCGCCATGAGCGTCGGGGCTGCTGTCGGGCTGGTGGGCTGGATAGTGGCTCACCCATGGATCGAGACTGCAGTCGGCTACCGGGTCGCCCGGTTCGCGGTGCCCTGGTGGCTGATCGCCACCGTCATCGTGCTCGGGGTGCTGGCCGCCACCGGGGCCGCCTGGTGGCCGGCCCGACAAGCTTCCCGTGGCTCGATCCTCGAGGCGCTCTCCGGGCGGCCATCCCCGCCTCGTCCGGTCCACCGTTCGGTAGTCCTCGCCGGCGCACTCATCGCCGGCGGCGTGGCCGCCCTCCTCGTGGCCGGTGAGCTGGGCGGAGACTATGGCGTGCACTGGACGAACGTGGCGCTCGTCGTCGGCGGCACCGTGTTAGCCGTCGTCGGCGTCCTCCTCGCCGCCCCGGTGGCGATCCGGGCCCTGACGCGACCGGCGGGCCGCTTACCGATCGGCGCCCGTCTGGCTTTGCGCGATCTGGCGCGGTTCCAGTCGCGCTCGGCTGCGGCGCTGGCTGCCATCACCCTGGTGCTGGGCATTCTCATGGCAATCATCATCGGCGCCACCGCCGCCGAGCAGGCCGCCGGGGCCGGCAACCTCGCCGAGAACCAGCTCCTCGTTCGTGTCGCCAAACTGGATGGACCCTTTGTCCCGACACCGGACCAGCTCACCGTTCTTCAAGACAAGGTCGACGAGCTCGCCGAGTCGCTCGAGCAGGCCACGGTCACACCTCTGGATGTGGCGGTCGACCCAACCGTCGAGATCGTCGAGCAATTTCCGGGCGGCGGCGAGGGACAGGTGGCCGCCTCCCTTGCGCGGAGAGTCGAGGACGGCTGGGCGGACCTATCACTCCTGTACGTCGGTACCCCCGAGTTGCTCGCCCACCATGGGTTCGACGTCGGCGCGATCGACCCGGGCACCGAGATCCTGACCCCGGAGTCCGGAGAGCTCACGATCCTGGGGGTGACCGATGATGCACGAACGGAACAGGCGGACCCTGAGACGATCACTGCGGTGGAGCGGCTCGATCCGACGTACACGTCGCTGCCGGCCACGTTCGTCACCGAGCACGGAATGGCCACCCTCGGCCTGGAGGCGGTCGCTTCGGGCAGGTGGCTCATCGAGACGAGCCGTCCCCTCAGCGCCGACGAGATCGCCACCTTCACGCAGCTCGCCGCCAACTCGGAGCTCTCCGTCGAAACACGGGACCTGCAACAGGGCCTGGCGAGGCTGCGGTCGGGGGCAACTGCGGTCGGTATGCTGCTCGCCCTCGGTGTGCTCGCCATGACCGTCGGGCTCATCCGAACCGAAGCCACCGGCGACCTCCGCACCCTGACCGCCGCCGGTGCAACAAGCAGGATCCGCCGAGCCATCACCGCCACCACGGCCGCCGCGCTAGCGGCCCTCGGCGTCCTGCTGGGTGCCGCCGCAGCGGTCATCGTCCTCGCCTCGGGCTACCTCGATGACGTCGGCATCCTTACCCACCTGCCTGTCCTGCAACTCTTGGTGATCGTGGTCGGCACCCCAGCCGCGGCTGCCGTCGCCGGCTGGGTCGTGGCGGGACGCGAGCCGCTATCGATCAGCCGACAGCCGATCGAATAGCGGCACTCCAGGGGCGGTACTGCAGGGTGCGCTCAGGAACCCGCCGGTCCTCGCGTCGCTGGCCTACGTGACCCGTGTTGGTGGAGTTCAGTCGAGGGACCGTGGGAGCTGGACCGTGAACCGGGCACCACCCGAAGGGGCGTCAGTGATGCTGACGGTTCCGGCATGCGCAGCCACCACCTCGGACACGATGGCCAGCCCCAGCCCAGTTCCCCCTTCTGCGCGTGATCTGGCTTCGTCGAGTCTGACGAAGCGCTCGAATACGCGTTCTCGATCGGCGGGGGCTATGCCGGGGCCGTCGTCATCGACGGTGATGATCACGAATGCGTCTTGTTCGGCGAGACCGAAGACGACTTGGGAGCGGGCGTGCCGTGCTGCGTTGTCAGCCAGGTTGCTGACCATGCGGGCCAGCAGCACCGGGTCGCCCTCGACCCGACCCGTGACCACCGCCGAAGTGTCCACCAGGATGCCCGATGTCATGCGGATCCGCTGCGCTGCCTGACGAAGGAGGTAGTCGACATCGATCGGCTTCGTGGCGGTTGGGGGGCTGCCCTCATCCGATCGGGCCAGCATCAGTAAGTCATCGAGCAGCGCCTGGATCCGGAGGTCTTCGGCGAGCACCGCGGCCGTCACCTCTTCGATACTGTTCAACTCCGGGTATGCAGCGGCCACCTCAGCTATCTGGCGGATGGTGGCAACCGGTGAGCGAAGCTCGTGCGACGCATCCGATACGAACCGCCGCTGTCGGAGCTGGGAGGACTCGAGACGGTCGAGCATCCGGTTCATGGTCTGCGCCAACCGCGAGATCTCGTCGCCCCGGCTCAGCTCGGGCACACGGCGATCCAACGCCGTGGACGAGATCGCATCGACTTGGCTGCGGATGGCTTCGACGGGGGCGAGCGCCCTCCCCACCACCCACCAGGTGGTCAGCGCCACCACGGCGAGCAGCAACGGCGCTCCGATAACCACGAGCCGGGTCACCGCTCCCGTTGACTCGGCAACATCCTCCAGACTCCGACCAACCAGGACCAGCAACGAACCATCGTCCACCTCAGCGGTCTCGGCGACTACCACGAAGTCAGCACCGTCGTCGAGGTCGAGGTGGGTGACGATCGAACCACCAGCTGTCAAGTCGGCGACCGGCGCCATGCCGGCGACATTGCTGCTCGACGCCACTACCAGCCCGCCGGCGTCAACAACCTGGATCAGCTGTTCCTCGGCGTCGAGGACATTGAGGGACGTCTCCGGACTGGAAGGGAGCTGCTCCGCCACATCCGTAGCCTGGACCCTGGCAACCGCCTCAACCGCATGGGTGAGCGTCGATCTCAACAGGACGACCAAGGCGATCGAGGCCACCGCCAAGGCCACACCCACCACCGCGACGGCGCCGAGCGTGGTGCGCCACCGGACCGTCCCCAGTCGTGAGGGAGAAGGGCCTGACGAGGCGGCGGTCTGGTCAGCCACTGACACCGACCTGGTTCGCGACTCGACGCTCCAGCGGCGGGGGGTCAGGGCTCATCGACCCTCCAGCGATAGCCGCGGCCTCGCACCGTCTCGATGAAGGTACGCCCGAGCGGGTCGTCGATCTTGCGTCGCAGGTGGCTGACGTACACCTCAACGATGTTGGGGTCGCCGTCGAACGCCCAGTCCCAACACGAGCCGAGGATGGCCGCCTTCGACACCACGTCCCCGGGACGGCGCACCAACTGATGGAGGAGGCAGAACTCCGTCGGGGTGAGGGCGATCTCGGTCCCGTCGACGTGGCAGCGATGCGCCGCCGGGTCGAGCACCAGCGGCCCGACCTCGATGGTGGCGGGCCGCTCCGCGGGGACCCGGCGGGTGAGGGAGCGGAGCCGGGCGAGCAACACCGCGAACGAGAAGGGCTTGGTGAGGAAGTCGTCGGCTCCGGTGTCGAGGGCTTCGGCCTCGTCGAGCTCACCGCTCTTTGCCGTGAGCATCAGGATCGGCGTCCAGACACCGCGACGGCGGAGCTCGGCGCAGACCCGGTAGCCGTTCATGACCGGAAGCATGATGTCGAGGACGATGGCGTCATATGGCTCGTTGGTAGCCATCCACAGGCCCTGCTCCCCGTCGGCGGCGACATCGACGGCATACGCCTCGGCCTCCAGGCCGCGCCTGAGGTAGGTGACCAGCCTGGCCTCGTCCTCGACGATCAGGACTCGCACGGTGCACCTCGGCTCCGAGCCGTTCCGGGGTCAGCTCCCCGGTTCGTATTCGACCAGCTCCACCCGCCCGGTGCCTCCCGAAACGACGACCTCGAGCACCGACGCCGACTCCCTGCCGCGTAGTACTTCTCCTCGGTCACGCCCGGGTCGAGCGGGTTCCACTCCGCGATCACCACCAGGTCGTCATAGTCCCCCTGAGGGACCGACTCCGCCGCCCCGGTCCTCGACCACCTCGGCCATGTCCTCGGCCTCGCCCGGGTAGTACTCCTGCCGGTACCGGTCGCCGACCTCGGGTTGGGCCCACATGATGACCCCCGGGAGGGCGCCGTCAACCCCCGCCTCCCAGGACCCGGCAGTCGAGACCACCTCGCCGCCCTCGTACTCCTTCGACTCCTCGCCGAGGTACCAGACGTTGCCCTCGGTGTCCTGGGCGAACCAGTCGAAGGTGTCCTCGATCAGCTCGCCGTCGGCGGTCACCGTGTCGCGGACCACCGTGGCGGTGATCCCCATGACCTCCCTCGTCTCGTCGGTGACCACCACCTCGATCCGCTCCACCTCGCCATTGTCCTCTCCCTCGTACACCCATCGGCTGCCGGGGGTCAGGGGCATCAGCGGGTTATCGATCCCGGTGACGAAGTCCGAGGGGGAGAGATCGAAGGTATAGGGCGCGTCGTCGACGACCGTCGTGGGGACGCTTGTGGCGGGGCTTCGCTTGTGGCGGGGACTTCGCTGGTGGCGGGGACTTCGCTGCCGGCGGGGACGGCAGTGCCATCGCCGCAGCTCGGCGGCGAGAGCGGCCAGCGTCAGGATCGAGGCGATCGTGGAGCGCATGTGAGTCCTCCTTGACGTGGCCCGATGGTGCGTCTCGGTGGCTGAACCGAACCTGAACGTCCCCGCCGGGTCACTCGGGGATGGGCGCCGTCGGGATGCGCTCAATATCCTGTGTCCGTGGAGGTGCTCGCCTTCGACACCGCTGGGCTCGGTGACCGCACCCATGTCGTGGTGCTCGAGGACACCGCTGTCGTCATCGACCCGCAACGCGACTTCGACCGGTTCCTCGTCGCCGCCGACCAACGCCGAGCCACGGTCCGGGCGGTGCTCGAGACCCACATCCACAACGACTACGTGAGTGGCGGCCCTGGTCTCGCCGCCGCCACCGGCGCCGACCTGGTGCTGCCGGCGGGCGCCGGGGCCGCATTCCGCTTCCTCCCCGCCTTCCACCACGAGGACCTGACCGTGGGCGGGCTCGTGTTCCGGCCCCTGCACACCCCGGGACACACCCCCGAGCACGTGTCCTACGTGGTGCTCGTCGAGGACGAGCCGGTGGCGGTGTTCTCCGGCGGAAGCCTGTTGGTGGGGGCGGCGGGTCGCACCGACCTGCTGGGGGCGGAGCGGGCGGAGAGCCTGGCGCTGCTCCAGTTCGGGTCGATTCGGCGGATCGCCGCGCTCCCCGACACGGTGGCGCTCCACCCCACGCACGGCCCGGGCTCCTATTGCTCGGTCTCGGCCGCGGGCGGCGCCACGTCGTCCATCGGGGCGGAACGCGCCTCCAACCCGTTGCTGGCGATCGGCGACGCCGAGACCTTCGCCCGCTCCCAGCTCTCCGGGCTCCGGCCGTACCCGGCCTACTACCGGGACATCGGCCCCATCAACCTCGCCGGGGCAGGCCCCATACCGGAGGATGCGGTCCCCCGTCTGGACCCGGCCACGGTGGCGGGTCTCGTCGACAGGGGAGTTGCCGTGGTCGATGCCCGGCCCCGCGGCGTCGTGGCCTCGGGTCGCATTCCCGGATCATGGGCCATCGAGATGGGCGACAGCTTCGCCACCTGGGTGGGGTGGCTGGTGCCGTTCGCCGCTCCGCTCGTGCTGGTCATCGACGACATGGATCAGGTCGCCCCGGCGAGAACGGCGCTGGCCAGGGTCGGCTTCACCGACGTCGTCGGGGTGCTCCCCGGGATGGACGGGTGGATGGCGGAGGGCCGCCCGGTCACCACCCACGAGGTGGTCGACGCCTCCGCACTCGCCGGCATCCTCACCGCCGACGACCAGGTGGTCGACGTGCGCACCGCCGGGGAGTGGGAAGAGGGGCACCTCGACGGTTCCGTCCACCGCTATCTGCCCGATCTGGCGGAAGAGCTCCCGTCAGGGCTCGATCGCCATCGTCCGGTATACGTCGCCTGCGAGAGCGGCCAGCGCGCCGCCACCGCCGCCGCCCTGTTCGCCGACGCCGGCTACCGACCCGTGGTCGTCACCGGTGGGGGGATCCCCGAGATCGTGCAGGCGAAGCCAACGGCGGCCCCTCCGGCACGGTAGGTTTCCGCCACCCGTCCGAAGGAGCGTGCACCAGTGGACCCGAAGCAGCGAACCGCCGACCGGTTCGGCACGGTCGAGAGCGAGCTGCGGGAGATCTCCCGATGGCTGTACGAGAACCCGGAGCTGGCCAACGAGGAGCGGGCATCATCGGCTCGGCTGGTCGAGTTCCTGCGCGCCCAGGGCATGGACGTGGAGTACCCGGCGTGGGGCCTGGAGACCGCGTTCGACGCCCGCGCCGGGTCGGCCGGGCCCGAGGTGGTCATCTGCGCCGAGTACGACGCGCTGCCCGAAGTGGGCCACGCCTGCGGGCACAACATCATCGCCGCGTCGGCCTGTGGCGCCGGGGTGGCGCTGGCGGACGTGGCCGACGAGCTCGGCTTCTCGGTGCGGGTGCTGGGGACGCCCGCCGAGGAGGCCCACGGCGGCAAGGTCGACCTCATCGAGGCGGGCGCGTTCGCCACGGCGGCGGCGGCGATGATGGTCCACCCGTCGCCGCAGGACACCGTCGACCCGGAGTTCCTGGCCGTCGCCCACCTGGAGGTGGAGTTCCATGGCAAGGAGGCGCACGCCGCCTTCGCCCCCCAGGTGTCGATCAACGCCCTCGACGCCGCCGTCCAGGCGTACAACGCCATATCGATGCTGCGTCAGACCCTGTATCCGACCGACAAGGTGCACGGGACCATCTCGTACGGCGGTGGCGCACCGAACGTCATCCCGTCGTTCACCGCCATGGGCTTCTACGTGCGGGCGGCCACGCTGGAGCGACTCGACGAGCTGCAGAGCCAAGGTGGAGGCATGCTTCGAGGCGGGCGCCCTCGCCACCGGCTGCACCTACTGCGGTACGCGCCGCCGGGCACACCTACACCGAGATGGTGAACAACCCGGTGATGGTCGAGCTGTTCGCCGCCAACGCCGAGGCGATGGGCCGCCCGATGGGCCGTCTGGTCAACCCGGGGTCCGGGGTGGCCGGGTCCACCGACATGGCCAACGTCTCGAAGATCGTGCCGACCATCCACCCGATGATGGGGATCAACTCGCTGCCCCGCGGTCAACCACCAGCGCGACTTTGCCGCACACACCGTCTCCCCCGACGGCGAGCGCGCCATCCGCGACGGCGCTCTGGCGATGGCGTGGACCGTGGTCGACCTCGCCCTGGGAGATCGGTGGGGCGAACTGACCGTGTAGGTCCGCCTGCTGCTCTTTCCAGGTCAGAGCGACGATCCGGCGCTGCCAGCGGTGAGTCGAGGTGACACGTCCAGTGGAGCTCGGCCGGCGCTCGACCAGGCGATGGCCTCGCGCCTCGCTCGGTCGAAGGACGCCTCGGGACCATCAGGTCGTCCACTCCGTGATGGCGGGCGACCCGGGCCAGATCGAGTGCCTTCACCCGGGCGATATCGGGGCGGGCGCACGCCCAGTCGATCGATCGACCGCGATCCGTCCATGCCGGCGGCACCTTCAGCTCGGCGGCGACGCTCGACCAACCTCGCCTGCAGCCCACGCAGCCTCCCGATCAAGGCCTCGATCCGCACGAGCTCGCCTCGATCTGGTCCGGGGTCAGCTCGTAGACGGAATCACGATCCATGGCCCCAACCGTATCAACTACCTACGAAAAAAACGATGTCGAGGTCGAATCAAACGATCCCGGCCAGGCCTCCCCGACGCGGTGGAACCACGCCGCCAGCGAGTCGATGGTCTCATGGGCGTTGAGCCCGCTCGGGTTGGGCACCACCCACAGCTCGGACTCCGGCGATCACCTCGGGCTGGCGCCCCATCCCGGCTCGGGGACGGCGGAAGGCGGCCCGGTAGGCGGTGATGCCCGCGATCGCCACCACGGCCGGGCGCAGCGACGCCACCAGTGCCTCCAGCCGCACGGCCCCCCGCGCGCAGCTCCTCCGTGCCGAGCTCGTCGGCGCGCACCGTCGCCCGGTTGACCAGGTTGGTGATCCCGATCCCCCGCGCAATCAGATGGCGCCCGGTCGTCGGCGGTAAAGCCGAGGCTGACGGTCGATCTCCTGCTCGATCAACCCTGCCCGGAGTAGCGCCGGGTAGAACCGGTTGCCGGGATGGGCGAAGTGGGTCTGGGTGGCGGCGGTCCACAAACCTGGGTTGATCCCGACGACGAGGAGCCGCATCCCCGGGCCGGTCAGGTCGGGCACAGCGGCGTCCCGGAAGGCCTCGAGCTCCTCCCTGGTGAAGGTGCGGCGGCTCACTCCATCAGGGCGTCGGCGTACTGGTCGCGCACGACCTTCTTGTCGAACTTCCCGGTCCCGGTCTTGGGGATGGTCTCGACGAACAGCACCCGGTCGGGAAGCCACCACTTGGCGACCCGCTCGCCCAGGAACGCCAGGAGATCCTCCTCGGTGGCGCCTCGGCGCCCGGGGCGAGCACGGCGAGAGCGATGGGGCGTTCCTGCCACTTCTCGTGCTTGACCCCGACGACGGCGGCCTCGGCAACCGCCGGGTGCGCCATCAAGGTGTTCTCCAGCTCGATGGTGGAGATCCACTCGCCTCCCGACTTGATCACGTCCTTGGCCCGGTCGGTGATGCGGACGTATCCCTCGGGGGTGATCTTGCAGACGTCGCCGGTGCGGAGCCAGCCGTCGACGAAGGACTGCGGGCTGCGCGGGTCGCTGGTAGTACTCGGCGGCGATCCACGGTCCTCGGATGAGCAGCTCACCGAAGGCGACCCCGTCGCGGGGAAGCTCCTCGCCGACCTCGTCAACGATCTTCACCTGGAGCCCGGGTAGCGGGTAGTCCGGCCGATCTCCATGACATCGAGCTGCCGCTCGAAGTCCCAGTCCTCCATCTCGGGCTTGAGGATCGCCACCGAGGCGACCGGGTTGGTCTCGGTCATGCCCCAGCCCTGGAGCACCCTGATGCCGCGGTTCTTCCAGTACCAGTCGATCATCGACCGGGGCACCGCCGAGCCGCCGCACAGGAACCTCTCCATCGACGACGATGTCGGCCTCGGGGTGGGCGGCGAGGTACTGCTGGATCGCCGAGCCACACCGTGGGCACACCCGGCCGACATGGTGACCTGCTCGTCGCCGAAGAGGCGGACCAGGCCCTCGGGGCTCATGTCGGGGCCCGGATAGGTCAGCTTGGCGCCGGACGAACGTCGCCGAGAAGGGGTATCCCCATGCCGAGGCGTGGAACATCGGCACCACCGGCAGCACGTTGTCGGCGGCGGTGATCTGCACCATGGCCAGACCGTGGAGGGCGTGCAGGTATGTGGACCGCTGCGTGTAGGCGACGCCCTTGGGGTTGCCGGTGGTGCCCGACGTATAGCACAGCATCATCGGTGAGCGCTCGTCGAGCAGCGGCCACGGGCCTGCAGCGGGTCGACGCCGTCGATCAGGTCCTCGTAGGCGATGGCGTTGGGCAGGGTGGTGTCCCCCACCTCCGCCGACCATCACCACGAAGGCGCGCACCGAGGCCTCGACCGGCGGCGATCGGCTCGAGCAGCTTGACCAGGCCCGGGTCGACGAACACCACCTCGTCCTGGGCGTGGTCGACGATGTAGGCGATCTGGTCGGCGAACAGGCGGATGTTGAGCGTGTGGCAGATCCGCCCGGTGTTGGCGGTGGCCCAGTACAGCTCGTGGTGACGCACGTTGTTCCAGGCGAAGGTCCCCACCACGGCGCCGGTGCCGAGCCCGAGCCTCTCGGAGAAGGCGGTGGCCAGCCGTCGGATGCTGTCGTCGGTCTCGGCGTAGGTCTGCCGGCAGCGGCCCAGGTCGGCCTCCACCGAGACGATCTCCTGGTCCGGGTACAGCGCCACCGCCCGGTCGTACACCGTCGACAGCAGCAGGGGGAAGTCGTCCATCATGTGCGGCACGGGATCCTCCGATCGGTCCCTCGGAACCTACCGCGCCGGCGCCGGCTCCGCCGCAGGCAGAATGTCCCGGTGGCTGCGGTGACCAACGCGGTGCGCATGCTCACCGCCGCCGGGGTGGACCACGAGGTGCGCGGCTACGACCTCGCCGCCGAGGACTTCAGCGCCGAAGCGGTGGCCGACGCCATCGGATGCCGTGGGCCCAGGTGTTCAAGACGTTGGTGGCGCCGGCGGGAGCCGGGCCCGTGTTCGCCGTGGTCCCCGCCGGCTCCGAGCTGGACCTGAAGGCGTTGGCAGCAGCCCCGGAGCGGAAGTCGGCGACCTGGTCCCGATCGCCGACCTGGAGCGGATCACCGGATACCGGCGTGGCGCGGTGACCGTGATCGGCGCACGAGCGGCTTCCGGTATTCCTCGACGCCTCGGCGACCGGGCACGACCGGATCGCAGTGTCGGCCGGCGCTCCGGGTCTCCAGGTGGTGCTGGCGCCGGCCGACTACATCGCGGTGACCGGCGCCAACATGGCCCCGATCACCAGGCGTTGAAGCGGGCAGGTGCAGCCGGGTTGTGGTCTCAGGCCCCGGCGGGGGCCATGTGGCCCTCGGTGACCTCGCCCTTGTGGGCGGCGAAGGCGGCGAGCACCTCGTCCTTCTCCTGCTCCGGCACCCCGAGGTGGTCGAGGGAACGACCCAGCTCGGCGGCCACCTCGTCGAACTCGTCGGGAGCGATCTCGAACTCGCGATGGGCCTCCTCGAGCCCGAGGGTGGTGCTCCCCGGTTCCGTGGCGTGTACTGGAACGGCCCGCCGGCGACGTTGCACACCCACAGGGTGCGCATGAACTTCAGACCCGGGAAGCCGGTCCAGCTGGTTGGTGTGCCAGTCGCGAAGCGCAGGATTGTCGGATTGCTGCCCGACGATCGGGTTCTTGACGACGGCGTCGCTGAAGTGGTCGACGACGGCGGCGATGGCGAAGACGCCGCCGAGACGCTCATAGAGGCTCTGTTCGGGCATGGCTGGACACCTCGGATGCTCGGGCCTGGCTCGACGACTCTGGGCCGCGTCCGGCTGTTCTATTGACAGCTTGGTCTGGTTATACAGCGCACGAATGATGGTGTCAATGGCCGGCCGCTGCCGCCCTCGTTCGATCGGCGCCGGCCGACGCCACCCCGACATCGGCCATGTGGCCCGCCGGCGACCGGCGCCTACACTCGCCGCCGTCGGCCCCCGGGAGATCCCTATGCCAGCCACCGTCGTCGTCGGCGCCCAGTGGGGCGACGAGGGCAAGGGCAAGATCACCGACGTCCTGTCACGCACCGCCGATCTGGTCGTCCGGTTCCAGGGGGGCAACAACGCCGGGCACACCATCGTGGTCGACGGCGAGAAGTTCGCCCTCACCCTGATCCCCAGCGGGGTGCTCTACCCCAACGTCACGCCGGTGATCGCCAACGGGTGCGTGGTCGACCCGGGGGTGCTGCTCGACGAGATGGACACGCTGGCGGCGCGCGGCGTCGATCCCTCACGGCTGCGGGTGTCGGCCAACGCCCACCTGATCATGCCCTACCACCGCAAGCTCGACGCGGTGATGGAGCGCTACCTGGGCCGCCAGCAGATCGGGACCACCAAGCGGGGGATCGGCCCGGCGGCGATGGACAAGTACGCCCGGCAGGGGATCAGGGTGCAGGACCTGTTCGACCCGAAGATCTTCCGGGCCAAGCTCGAGGCGGCGCTCAAGGACCGCAACCGCATCCTCACCAAGGTCTACAACCAGCTCCCGATGGACCCCGACTCCCATCGCCGAGGAATACCTGGAGCTACGCCGACCGGCTCCATCCCCACGTCGCCGACACCTCGCTGCTGGTCTGGCAGGCGATCGACGCCGGGCGCAACGTCCTCTTCGAGGGTGCCCAGGGGACACTGCTCGACATCGACCACGGCAGCTACCCGTTCGTGACCTCCTCGAACCCGACCGCCGGAGGGGCGTGTGCCGGCGCCGGGATCGGGCCGACCATGATCGACTCGGTGCTCGGGGTGGCCAAGGCGTACATCTCCCGGGTCGGTGGCGGCCCGTTCCCCACCGAGCTGGACAACCCGATCGGCGAGGCGATGGTCGAGATCGGCGGCGAGTACGGCACGGTCACCGGGCGGCGCCGGCGCTGCGGCTGGCTCGACGGGGTCGTGCTCCGCTATGCGGTCCGGGTCAACGGCATCACCGAGCTGGCGCTGACCAAGCTGGACGTCCTCTCCCACTTCGACACGCTGCGGGTCGCCACCGCCTACGACTCGCTCGACGTCCGCTACCACGAGTTCCCCCGTCAGCAGCGGGTGCTCTACAACTGCCATCCGGTGTACCAGGACCTGGCCGGGTGGGGTCACGGACATCAGTGAGGTGGAGCGGTTCGAGGACCTGCCCAAGGAGGCCCAGCAGTACGTCGAGTACGTCGAGGAGATCGCCGGGGTGCCGGTGACGATGGTCTCGGTGGGCCCGGGGCGGTCCGCCACGCTGCGCCGCGTGACCCGGTGAGGGTGTTGCTGCTCGGGGAGCGGGGGGCGTGAGCACGCCATCGGGTGGAAGCTGGCGGCCAGCCAGCACCTCGATCTCCTCCTCGCCGCTCCGGGCAGCCCCGGGCCTGGCCGAGTTGGCCGAGGTGGTGCCGGAGGTGGGGCCGACGACGTCGCCGGCCGTGGTCCGGCTCGCCGCGAACGCGGGCCGTGGACCTGGTCGTGGTCGGGCCGGAGGCGCCGCTCGCCGCCGGGGTCGCCGACGCCCTCGATCCGCCGGGCGATCGCCGTCTTCGGCCCGCCGGCAGCCGTGGCACGCCTCGAGTCGTCGAAGGCACTACGCCAAGGACGTGATGGAGCGGGCCGGCGTCGCCACCGGGCGCTGGGCCGGGGCGACCGACGTCGCCGCCGCCCGGCCGCCCTCGCCGGCTTCGGGCCGCCCTACGTCGTGAAGGCCGACGGGCTCGCCGCCGGCAAGGGCGTGTTGGTCACCGAGGACCTCGTCGCGGCCGAGGAGTGGGCCGCCGGCTGCCTCGGACGGCCGATTCGGGGCGGCCGGGCGGGCGGTGGTGATCGAGGAGCACCTGGACGGGACGGGAGGTGTCGGTGTTCGCCGTGTGCGACGGCGAGCGGGCCGTTCCGCTGCAGCCGGCACGGGACTACAAGCGGATCGGCGACGGCGACACCGGGCCCAACACCGGCGGCATGGGTAGCTACTCGCCGGTCGACGATCTGCCCCCGACCTCGTGGAGCGGTCCATGGCCGAGGTGATCGACCCGCGTCGCCAGGCGCTGGCCGACGAGGGCACCCCGTATCGGGGGTTCCTCTACGCCGGGTTGATGCTGACCGACGGCGGGCATCGAGGTTCTCGAGTTCAACTGCCGGCTGGGTGACCCGGAGACCCAGGTCGTGCTCCCTCGTCTCGCAGACGACCTGCTCCCGCTCCTCGCCGACGCCGCCGGCGGCGGGCTCGGCGACCGGGCGACTGGCTGGACCGACGGGGCCGCGGTCGATGTGGTCCTCGCCTCCTCCGGCTACCCGGGGAGCGGTCGACGACGGCCATGCCGATCTCCGGGCTCGACCGGGTCGGTGAGGACGTACTGGTGTTCCATGCCGGCACACGGCGACGGGGCGACCGATCTGGTGACCGCCGGGGGCAGGGTGCTCAACATGGTCGGCGCTGGGCAGACGACCTGGCGTCGGCACGGGCCGCCGCCTATGCCGCCGTCGAGACCGTCGACTTCGCAGGCAAGCAGTACAGGAAGGACATCGCACATGCGCCACGGTTAGGAGGCGGCGATGAGCAAGGTCGCGATCCTGATGGGCTCGGAGAAGGACGCCGGGGTGATGGGCCCGGCCTCCAGGTGCTGTCCGACCTCGGGCATCGCCCACGAGGTGATGGTGATGTCGGCGCACCGCAACCCGGGACGGGTCGCCGAGTTCGCCGCTCGGCGCCCGCCACGCCGGGTACTCAGCGTGGTCATCTGCGGCGCCGGCAAGGCGGCCCACCTGGCCGGGGCGGTCGCCGCCAACACGACCCTGCCGGTGATCGGGATTCCCATCGCCGCCGGTGGGCTGGGCGGGCTCGATGCGCTGCTGGCCACGGTGCAGATGCCGACCGGGGTGCCGGTGGCGACGGTGGCGGTGGACGGCGCCGCCAACGCCGCCTATCTGGCCGCCGTCGATCATCTCCGCCACCGATCCGGAGGTCGACCGACCGGCTCGCCCAGTACCGGAGCAGCTGGTGATCGAGCGCTACACGCTGCCCGAGATGGCGGCGGTGTGGTCCGAAGAGCGCAAGCTCGCGGTCTGGAAGGAGGTCGAGAGCCTGGCGCTCGAGGCATGGTGGATCAGGGCGTGGCACCGCCCGAGGCGGCGGCGGCGCTGCGCCGGGCGCCGGAGGTCGACCCGGCGGCGTGGAAGGCGCGGGAGGAGGAGACGAGGCACGACCTGGCCGCCTTCGTCGACGTGCTGGCGGCGTCGCTCGAGACCGGCGGGGAGTGGGTCCACTACGGGCTCACCTCGTCCGACGTGCTCGACACCGCCCTGGGCGTGATCATCGCCGAGGCGACCGACTGCTCCTCGGCCCGGGCGGCGACCCTGTTCGGGACGATCCGGGACCGAAGGCGGTGGAGCATGCCGGCACGGTGATGGTGGGACGCACCCACGGCATCTGGGCGGAGCCGACCAGCTTCGGGCTCAAGCTCGCCACCTGGGCGTTCGAGATGGTGCGCAACCACGATCGGCTGCTCGGCGCCCGCGCCGCTGTCGCCGTCGGCAAGCTCTCCGGGGCGGTCGGGACCTATGCCCACACCTCGCCGGTGATCGAGGAGACCGTGTGCGCCCGGCTCGGGCTCGCCGTCGAACCGGCTTCGTCCCAGGTGACCGCACCGCGACCGCCACGCCGAGCTGCTGTCGACCCTGGCGCTGATCGGGTCGTCCCTGGAGCGGTTCGCCACCGAGATCCGGCACCTGCAGCGCAGCGAGGTGGGTGAGGTGACGGAGTCGTTCGGCGGCGGGCAGAAGGGCTCGTCGGCGATGCCGCACAAGCGCAACCCGATCGCCTCGGAGAACATCACCGGGCTCTCCCGGCTGCTGCGGGCCTACGCCGGCGCCGGGCTCGAGGACGTCGCCCTGTGGCACGAGCGGGACATCAGCCACTCGTCGGTGGAGCGGGTGGCGTCTTCCCGACGCCTGCCTGCTCGCCGACTACGCCTTGGAGCGGATGAACCGGCTGGTCGCCGGGCTGATGGTCGACACCGACCGGATGGCCGCCAACCTCGGCGCCACCCGGGGACTGGTGCACTCCCAGGCCGTGCTGCTCGCCCTGGTCGAGGGCGGGAGACCGTCGGGACGAGGCCTACCGGATCGTCCAGCGCAACGCCATGGCCGCGTGGGAGGGGTCGGAATCGCTGCACGAGCTGCTCGCCGCCGACCCGGAGGTCGGCCTCGACGACGAGGATCTCGACGCATGCTTCTCGCCGAGCGCTTCCTCGCCAACACCGGCGTCGTGTTCGACCGGCTCTCAGTCCTCACGTTGAACTGATGGCTCAACTGGCTATCAGTTTGTGATAGCATGATCATATGGCTTCCACCCGGACGACCTTCACCCTCGACGATGCCCTGGCCGCCAAAGCCCGACGCCTCGGTGTCAACATCTCAGCGGCGGCCCGCGCCGGCGTTTCCGATGCCGTGAGGGCTGCATTGGGCGCGGCGGATCGGCAGGCCTACGAGCGGACGCCCGAGGAAGGCGATCCATTCTGGGACGATGTCCGGGCCTGGGGCGACGAGTGAGGAGGGCCGAGGTCTGGCTGGCCCAGGTCGGCCGCAAGGTACGGCCCGTGCTCATCCTCACCAGGCAGGAGGTGATCGAGGCACGCCAGCTGGTGACCGTTGCAGAAATCACGACCTCGGTTCGGGGGCTGGCTGCAGAGGTCCAACTCGATCACGCCGAGGCGGGGCTCGATCGCCCTTCGGTGATCAACTGTGACGGTCTGCACACCGTCGCCAAGTCGTCGCTGACACACCGAGTTGGGTCCGTGGGTGACGAGACGATGGCGGAGGGTTTGCTGGGCCGTCGGCTACGCGCTCGGGTGTAGAGCGTCGATCAAGCCCCCTCGATCGAGGCGACGGCTCTCACCGCAGCGTCGCCGGTGAGGATGTCGAGAGTGAGCGGACCCCTGCCGAGCAGGTCGGTGACGCTCTGGTGAAGCGTCCCGTCATCGAGACGGTCGCGTAGCGCCGCCCCCGGGCAGTTGGTGGAGGCATAGTCACCATGCCCGGCGATGGTGTCGACCGCCAGCCCATAGGTGGACACGCCCCAGGCGAGCATCGCCTCCAGGCTGTGACGCTGCGGGTCGGGGAGAGGCTGGACGGTCGAAGTCGCCCTCGCAACAGACCAGGAGATGGCCGGTCGGGGTCGTAGTCGGTGGCGGTGTCACCCCGCATCGCCGGGATCACGGCCCTCGTAGACGTTGCCGGCGGCGTCGACGATGAAGTGGTAGGCGAGGTCGGGCCAGCCCCGGGTGTCGATGTGGAAGGCCTGGTGGCCGCGGATGTGGTCGGGGGCGTCGGCGTTGTCCTCGAGGAGGGCGGCGGAGTGGTGGACGGTCAGCCGGTCGACGGTGCTGCTCCACCATCCCGCTCCCGGCCGGGACGCGCCCGCCAGCCCTGACGACCGATGACAGTGATCACGCCGGCGGCGGTGAAGTGGTGGACGGCGGAGGCTCGTCGTCGCCGGCCGTCGGTGGCGGCCACGTCGCAACGGTCGAGGCCGGTCGTCGTGTCGGTGGAGAGCCGGGGTGGTCGTCCCGGTCGGTGCGCCCCTGCCGGTTGCCGTCGATGCCGCCGGCGGGGTAGCGGCAGCGGCGACGGCGGCGGCGACGATGGCGGCCCCGACAAGGCCGATCATCCGCCGCCGCCCGGGTCGGGCGCCGTCACCGGTTGCGCAGGTGGTGGGCCGAGAGGGCGAGCTGCTCGTCGAGGAAGGAGCGCAGGTCGCCTTCGACCCCCGTCTCGTCGAGGGCGTCACCCATGCAGCGCAGCCACTCGGTGACCTCATCGTCACCGATGGCGAAGCGGAAGTGCCGCATCCGCAGCCGGGGATGGCCTCGCTTCTCGACGTAGAGGGGCGGGCCGCCGAGCCACCCGCAGAGGAACTCGTACAGCTTGGTGCGCGAGCCCGAGTCGTCTCTGGGCAGCATCGCCCGCAGCGTCGGGGCGGTGGCGTCGATCCGGTCGTAGAAGGTGCTCGACCAGGCGGCGCACCGCGTGTCGCCTCCCAACGCCTCGTAGGGGGTGGCATGGTCGCCCCACCGTCGCCCTCTGGCTGGATCGGTCATCGACGCAGAGGCTAGGAGGCCGGTGATCGGCGGTCCGCGGCTCGGCGCGATACCATCGGGACGGTGATGGCGCTGCGTCACATGGGTCGGGGAAGGTGCGGGAGAACTACCTGGTCGACGAGGACCGGCTCCTCATCGTCGCCTCCGACCGGATCTCCGCCTTCGACGTGGTGCATCCCCACCCCCATCCCCGACAAGGGCCGCGTGCTCACCGGGCTGTCGGAGCACTGGTTCCACTGCTCGACACGCCGAACCACCTGCTCGCCACCGACGTCGACGGGATCGACGGCTCGAGGGGCTGACCGACGACGAACGGGACGGGCTGCGGGGACGGTCGATGATCGTCCGCCG
The DNA here is from genome assembly GCA_963834375.1 of uncultured Acidimicrobiia bacterium. Taxonomy (GTDB): domain Bacteria; phylum Actinomycetota; class Acidimicrobiia; order Spongiisociales; family UBA5794; genus JACDBE01. The sequence continues at coordinate 171,662 of CAWIBM010000002.1, forward strand.
TGCCGAGGTCATCCCGATGGAGTGCGTGGTGCGCGGCTACCTGTACGGGTCGTCGTGGGAGGAGTACGCCGCCGGGGGAGGCCCCACCACCGAGCACCTCCCGGCGGGGCTGGCCATGGCGGAGCGGCTCGACCAGCCCATCTTCACGCCCGCCACCAAGGCCGACACGGGCCACGACGAGAACCTCACCGAGGCCGGGGCCAGGGCCCTGGTGGGCGACGACCGGTACGAGGAGCTCGAAGGCGCGCAGCATCGACATCTACCTGCCGTGGCGCCGACCTGGCCGCCGCTGCCGGGATCCTGCTCGCCGACACCAAGTTCGAGTTCGGGCTCGCCGACGGGGAGCTGCTCCTCATCGACGAGGTGCTGACCCCGGACAGCTCCCGGTACTGGCCCGCCGACCGCTGGGCGCCGGGCGCGACCATGCCCTCGTTCGACAAGCAGCCGGTCCGGGACTGGTTCGCCGCCAGCGGATGGGACAAGGCGCCACCGGCGCCGGAGCCTGCCCGACGAGGTCGTCGCCGACACCCGGAGGCGCTACGTCGAGGCGTACGAGCGCCTCACCGGGAGCGTCGTTCGCCGACTACCTGGCAGGGCCGTGAAGATCGTCGTCTCGATCACCCGCAAGCCCGGACTGTCCGACCCGGAGGGCATGACCACCGCCAGGGCGCTGCGCCAGCTCGGCTTCGCCGTCGGCGACGTCCACTTCGGTCGGACCATCACCATCGACGTCGACGCCCCGGACCGAGGACGCAGCGGTAGCCATGGTGACCGAGATGTGCCGGACCCTGCTGGCGAACCCGGTGATCGAGGACTTCACCGTGGCGGTGGGCGACGAGGTGCCGGGATGAGCGTCGCCGTCGTCGTGTTCCCTGGCACCAACTGCGAGCACGACGTCGTCCATGCCCTGACCGGGCTCGGCGCCGCCGGCCGAGCTGGTGTGGCACGGCGACACCGACCTGTCCGGGGCGACGGCGTGTGTCATCCCCGGCGGCTTCGCCCACGGCGACTATCTCCGGACCGGCGCCATCGCCCGCTTCTCCCCGGTGATGTCCGAGGTCTCCCGGCTCGCCGCCGCGGGTCGCCCGGTGCTGGGCATCTGCAACGGCTTCCAGGTGCTGTGCGAGGCCGGGCTGCTCCCCGGGCGCACTGGTGGCCAACCGGGACCTGCGGTTCATCTGCCGGCCGGTCACACGTTCGGGTGGAGTCGACCGCCGGCGTGCTCACCGGCGTCGCGAGCCGTCGGCGACGTGCTCCGGCTCCCGCTCAACTCCTACGAGGGCAACTTCATCGCCTCCGCCGGGACCCTGGCCGAGCTGGACGGCGACAACGGGTGCTGCTCCGGTACTGCGACCGGAAGGGGTGGTCACCCCCGAGGCGTCAAACCCGAACGGCTCCACCGACGCCGATCGCCGGGGTGGCAATGCCGCCGGCAACGTGGCCGGGCTGATGCCGCACCCGAGCGGGCCTCGGAGGCCACTGCTCGGGTCGATCGACGGGGTTGTGCTGCTCGAGTCGTTCGTCCTGGCGCTCCGGGAGCGTCCCCGTTGCGGCTGCCGCCGCCGCACCGTGACCACGCCGTCACCGACCCGGCGGTGGCCGAGCCGCCCCACCGGCAGCTCGGGATGACCGACGAGGAGCACGACCGGGTCGTCGAGGTCCTCGGCCGGCCACCCCGCCCGGCGGAGCTGGCGATGTTCTCGGTGATGTGGTCCGAGCACTGCTCGTACAAGTCGTCCCGTGCGTGGCTGGGCCGGCTTCCCGACCGAGGCCCCGTGGGTCGTGGTCGGACCCGGGAGAGAACGCCGGCGTGGTCGACCTCGGCGACGGCTGGCTGGCGGCGCTGCGGATCGAGAGCCACAACCACCCCTCGTCGGTGGAGCCCTACCAGGGCGCGGCCACCGGCGTGGGCGGCATCCTGCGCGACATCTTCACGATGGGCGCCCGGCCGGTGGCGGTGTGGGACCCGCTCCGGTTCGGCCCGCTCGACGGATGCCCGCAACCGGTACCTGCTCGACGGGGTGGTGCGGGGCATCGCCGGCTACGGCAACGCCGTCGGCGTGCCCACCCTCGGCGGTGAGATCGAGCTCGACGACTGCTACTCGGCCAACCCGCTGGTGAACGTGATGGCGCTCGGGCTGCTCCGCCGCGACCAGCTGGTGCTGTCCGCCGCCTCGGGCGAGGGCAACATGGCGGTGCTGCTCGGCAGCCTCCACGGGGCGCGACGGCATCGGCGGCGCCTCGATCCTGGCGTCGGCGGGCTTCGACGAGGGCGCCGAGCGCGAAGCGACCGTCGGTGCAGATCGGCGACCCTTCGAGGAGAAGAAGCTGATCGAGGCCTGCCTCGAGCTGTACCGGCAGGGGCTGGTGGTCGGGATCCAGGATCTCGGTGCCGCCGGGATCTCCTGCGCCACCGCCGAGTCGGCCGCCAACGGGCGGGATGGGGATGGACGTCGACCTCGACGCCGTGCCCCTGCGCGAGGAGGGCATGACCGCCGCCGAGATCCTGATGTCGGAGTCGCAGGAGCGGATGCTGGCCATCGTCCGCCCCGCCGACCTCGACGAGGTGCTGGCGCTGGCCGCCCGGTGGGAGATCGCCGCCTCGCCGATCGGCATCGTCACCGACGGCGGAACCTGCTCCGGGTCCGCCACCGCGGCGAGATGGTGGCCGAGGTGCCGCGCTGCGTCTCTGCGGACGGGTGCGCCACGGTACCGAGCGTCCCCGTCGCCGTCCCGACGACCTCGACGCGGTGTGGGCCGACCAGCCCGAGCTGCCCGGCCAGCGTCGACGCCGCCGCCGTGCTCCTGCAGCTGCTCGCCGACCCGGCGCATCGGGGACCGTCCCCGGTGTACCAGCAGTACGACCACATGCTCTTCCTCAACACGGTGGTCGAGCCGGGCCACGACGGCTCCGCTGCTCCGGATCAGGGGCACCGACAAGGCGCTCGCCGTATCCACCGACGGCGACGGCGCGCGCTGTGCCCTCGACGCCCGCCGGGGGGCCGCCCGCATCGTCTGGGAGGCGGCGCTCAACGTGGCGGTGACCGGTGCCCGGCCGTTCGCCCTGGTCGACAACCTCAACTTCGGCAACCCGGAGAAGCCCGAGGTGATGTGGCAGTTCGTCGAGACGGTCGAGGGGCTGTCCACCGCCTGCGAGGCGATGGGGATCCCGGTGGTGGGAGGAAACGTGTCGTTCTACAACGAGACCGACGGGGTCAGACATCCACTCCGACCCCTGTTGTGGGGATGCTCGGGCTCGCCGATCCCCGCCCCGCGCGGCCGCCCCGACTCGACCGCGCCGAGGCGGGGATGGAGATCTGGGTGCTCGGCCCCGAGGACGACGCCGACTTCGCCGCGTCGGCGTTCGCCCGACTCGTGCTCGGCCGCCGCCGGGGCAGGCCGGCGGCGCCCGACCCTGAAGCGGGGAACGCCGCTGGTGGCGCGGACCGTCGAGCTGGCGGGCTGGTGCCCGGTCCTCCACGACGTGTCCGCCGGGGATCTGGCGGTGGCGCTGGCGGAGATCGCCATCCGCTCCGGTGTCGGCGTGATCGGTCGAGGTGCCCGGGATGGCGCCACCTGTTCTCCGAAGGACCGCACCGTGTGGTGGCGGTGGCACCCGGCCGGCGCCGATCTCACCGATCACGTCCCGGCGCGACGGATCGGCACGATGGGCGGCGACTCGATCGACTTCGGCGCCGAAGGCTCGGTGACCCTCGAACGAAGCCCGCGCACGCCTGGGAGTCGGCGCTCCGGCGCCACCTCAGCTGGCCCACGAGGGCCGCGCGACCCATGGTCGCGGCCACCATCCAGGTCGTACCATATGGTGAGGACTTCACCGAGGGGATAGCGGGAAGGGAAGGCATGTCGCGCCGCGGTGTCCTGTGCGCTGGTGCTTCGGGTTGGTTGTCGTCGCTCCTATCACCCCTGCCGCCGGTGGCGCACGCCGCCGGCTGCACCCGGGTCATCGGCGGATCGCAGACCACCAACTGGTACGTCAACGGCGGCTACGAGAACCTGGTCACCAACGCCGAGTGGGAGCGCCAGACCTCGGGCGGCAAGAACATCTCGACCTGGGGCGTCGGTGGCAGCGGGTGGACCGTCCCCGTCGGCTCGGCATGCACCCCGGCCGGCACCCTCCCCGACCCGAGTCGTCGTCCACGTGCTGCCCACCGGGCTCGACCCGTCGGTCGAAGGCATCTCCGGCCACATCGCGGCGGCCCTCGCCGGGATCGCCGCCAACCTCCCTTCGGTGACCCGGGTGACGCTGATCCCCCCGGTGCACGGGGTGGGTTGCGACGACATCGACCTGTCCGCCTGGCAGCCCGCCGCGGTGGAGGCCATCACCAGAACCTGAGCGCCACCGTAGACGCCGGGCCCGCCGTGGTCGTCCCCGACTGCTCGTACTTCAAGGACGAGGTAGGCCACCTCACCGGCTCGGGTGCGGAGTGGGTGGCCGCCCAGTATGCCGCCACGCTGCCCGATGGTTCGCCTCCGCCGCCACCGCCGGGGACCGACACGACCCCGCCGACCGTGTCGATCACATCGCCGGCAGCCGGCGCCGTTGTCTCCCGGTCCGTCCGGGTGTCGATCACCGCCACCGACAATGTCGCGGTGACCAGCGTCGAGCTGGGGGTCGACGGCGTGCTCGCCGGCACCGACACCACCGGTCCCTATCTCGTGAAGTGGAGCACTCGATCCCTGGCGCGACGGGTCGTACACGGTGACCGCGGTGGCACACGACGCCGCCGGCAACTCGGCGACATCGGCGCCGGTGCTGGTGGTCGTCGACAACACTCCCTGATTCCGGGGCCCGTCCGAGTACCCCCGCGGGATCGGTACCGTTCCGGGGTGACCCAAGAAGCCACCGGGGCCACCGTCTGCTACCGGCACCCCGACCGCGCCACCCGGCTGAGCTGCGCCAGCTGTGGGAAGCCCATCTGCGTCGACTGCTCGATCGACGCCGCCGTCGGTCAGAAGTGCCCCGACTGCGCCCGCCCCGAAGGGCGCAACCGGGTAGTCGACGTGCGGCGACAGAGCCGGTTCGACCGGGCGCCGGTGTCGATGACGATCCTCGCCGCCTGTGTCGCCATCGGGGTGGCGACGATGGTGTCTCCGGCGATCGAGGCCGAGCTCGGCAGACGGTTCGCGCACTTCAACGTCCTCGTGGAGGCGGGCGAATGGTGGCGACTCCTCACCCACGCCTTCCTCCACGTCGGGCTGATGCACCTGGCGTTCAACATGTACGCCCTGTACCTGTTCGGGCCCGAGCTCGAGAGGCAAGGTCGGCTCGCTGCCCTTCGCCCTGCTCTATGCGGCGTCGGCGGTGGGTGGCGGGGTTGCTGCGTTCTTGTTCGCCGGGCCCGAATACGTTGCGGTCGGGGCGTCGGGTGCCATCTTCGGGCTGTTCGGGGCATGGCTGTTCGTCGCCTACCGGATGCGCCATTCCCCGGGCGGCCGTAACCTCCTCAGCCAGCTCATCGCCATGCTGGCGATCAACCTGGCGCTCCCTCTACTGCTGCCCAACATCGGGTGGCTGGCCCACCTGGGCGGCCTGGTCACGGGTGCGTTGGTGGCGGCGATCTGGTCACGGGTGGCCGTGGGCCACGCCGACGCGGTGCGACGGCGCAGCATCTCGGCCGGGCTCGTCCTGGTGGCGCTGCTCGCCGTGGTGCTCGTCGCCTGAGAACCTGGGCTGGCGAACGGCGGGCGGTAGGATCGCCCGGTGGCGGAGTCTCCAATCACGATGCAGCGCCCCGGTGAGGCCTGCGGGGTGTTCGGCGTGTACGCACCCGGCGAGGACACCGCCCGGCTGACCTACTTCGGGTTGTTCGCCCTCCAGCACCGTGGCCAGGAGAGCGCCGGCATCGCCGTCGCGGACGGGGAGATGGTCACCGTGGTGAAGGACCTGGGCCTGGTCGCCCAGGTGTTCGACGAGCCGACGCTGGCGACGCTCGGAGGGCGGCGTCGCCATCGGCCACACCCGCTACTCGACCACCGGCTCGTCGGTGTGGCACAACTCTCAGCCGTCGTACCGCCAGGTCGGCGACAACGGGATCGCCCTCGCCCACAACGGCAACCTCACCAACACACCGCAGCTCGCCGCCGACGTCGGCCGGCTGTACGCCAGCTCCGACTCCGATCTGATGACGGAGGCGATCGCCGTCGCCATGGGCGGCGGCGCCGACCTGGCGACCGCGGTGTCCGCCACGGTGACCCGGTTCGAGGGGGCCTTCAGCCTGGCGATCATGGATCGCGACTCGCTGGTGGCGGTGCGCGACCCGTACGGCTTCCGCCCTCTGTGCCTTGGCACCCTGCGATCCGGCTGGGTCATCGCCTCCGAGACCGCAGCCCTCGACATCATCGGCGCCGAGTTCGTGCGCCAGATCGAGCCCGGCGAGGTGCTGGTCATCGACGGTGACGGCCCGAGGTCGCTGTGGCCGTACCCCCGCACCGAGAGCCGGCTGTGCCTGTTCGAGTTCATCTACTTCGCCAGGCCCGACTCGTTGCTGCAGGGGAGCAACGTCCACGCCGCCCGCTGGCGGATGGGGTACCGGCTGGCCGAACAGGCCCCGGTCCAGGGAGACATCGTCGTCCCGGTGCCCGAGAGTGGCATCCCGGCGGCGCAGGGCTTCGCCGCTTGCAGCAGGATCCCGTACGCCGACGGCCTGGTCAAGAACCGGTACGTCGGCAGGACCTTCATCGAGCCGGCACAGTCGATGCGGGACCAGGGCATCCGGATGAAGCTCAACCCGATCGGCGAGGTCCTCGACGGGCGACGGGTGGTGCTGGTCGACGACTCCATCGTCCGAGGTTCGACCACCCGCCAGCTCATCCAGATGGTGCGGGACGCCGGTGCCTCCGAGATCCACCTGCGCATCTCGTCGCCGCCCTACAAGTGGCCGTGCTTCTACGGGATGGACACCGGCGACCGCGACACCCTCCTCGCCGCCGACCGCAGTGTCGAGGAGGTCCGGGAGTTCCTCGAGGTCGACTCGCTGGGCTACCTCGATCTGGCATCGGTGATCGAAGCCACCGGCGCCGGCGGCTTCTGCACCGCCTGTATGTCAGGGGACTACCCGACCGACGTCCGAGCCGCCGGGGGCGACAAGTTCGTCCTCGAGCGGGTGTGATGGCCACCTACCGGGAGGCAGGGGTCGACCTGGCCGCCGCCGCCGCCGTGGTCGACCGTATCGGAGGGAGCGTCACCGCAACGTGGCACGACGACGTCGTCGGCGGGTTCGGCGGTTTCGCCGCCGGCATTCGCCTGCCGGCGGGCTACCGGCGCCCGGTGCTGATGATGGCGACCGACGGGGTGGGAACCAAGGCCGAGCTGGCTCGGCGCACCGGGTTGGTTGGGGGCCTCGGAGCCGACCTGGTGGCGATGTGCGTCGACGACCTGGTGGCTGCCGGCGCCCGTCCTCTGGCGATGACCGACTACATCGCCGTCGGCTCGTTGGACGTCGAGGCGGTGTCGGTGCTTGTCGCCTCGATCGCCGTCGCCTGTGCGGAGGCGGGGGTGGCGTTGCTCGGCGGCGAGACCGCCGAGCACCCGGGGGTGATGGACCCTGACGGCTTCGATCTGGCCGGCGCCGCCATCGGCATCGTCGAGGAGGGCCGGGAGGTGGACGGCTCCGAGATCGTCCCCGGCGACGTGGTCATCGGGGTGCGGTCGCCGAACCTGCGGGCGAACGGCTTCTCGCTGGTGCGCCGGGTGGTCGACGGCGTCGACCTGAACAGCCCGATGCCCGGTGGTGGCGGCGCCACCGTGGCCGAGATCATCCTGGCGCCATCGATCGTCTACACCCCGGCGATCGTCGCCCTGCTGGAGCGAGTGCGCCCCCACGGGATGGCGCACATCACGGGAGGCGGGCTGGGGGGCAACATCGCCCGTATCCTCCCCCGGGGTTGTCAGGCGGTGATCGACACCGGCTCGTGGGAGCCGCCTCCCGTGTTCGCCGCCGTGGCCGAAGCGGGTGGCATCGACCGTGACGAGATGTTCGCCGTGTTCAACATGGGCGTCGGCTTCGTGGTGGTGACCGCCGCCCATCTCGTCGATGACGCCGTCGCCTCGCTGGTGGCGTCCGGCCGGGAGGCGGTCGTGATCGGTGCCGTGGTGCCCGGGGACCGCACCGTCCGGCTCACCTGATCGATGGTGGACACGTCCACCGTTCGCATGGCGATCGGTCCGGAGGACCAGGCAGCGGCCGCCGACCTCATCCGGCAGTACGTCGCCTCGCTCGCCTTCGACCTCGACTTCCAGGATGTCGACGCCGAGCTGGCCGATCTCGCCTCCGGTTTCGGCGGCGAGAAAGGTGCGCTGTTCCTGGCGGTGGCGGATGAGACCGGGTCGGCGGAGCCGGTTGGCGTTGTCGGGGTGCGGATGATCGGTGATGGCCTGGCCGAGCTGAAGCGGATGTACCTGCGCCCGGAGGGCCGGGGCCGCGGGCTGGGCAGGCAGTTGGCCGAGCACGCCATCGCCGCCGCTCGCCGGCTCGGCGCAGCCCGGATCGTGCTCGACACCGATCAGGCCTCGATGGCCGAGGCCAACACCCTCTACGAGTCGCTCGGGTTCGTCGACATCGATCGCTACCGCGAGAACCCGCTGGCCTGTGCCCGGTTCATGGGGCTCGACCTCGCTGCCGGGCCGGCGCCCACGGTGGGGGTGGTCCTCGCCGGTGGGTCGAGCTCGCGTATGGGCGTCGACAAGCCGGGCATCGACGTGGCCGGTCGACCCATGATCGACCACGTGATCGGCGCGCTCGCCGAGGCCGGCGCCGACCGGGTCGTGGTCTCCGGCCGCCCCGCCGACGGAGTCGACGGCCTTCCCGACCCGCCGGGGCTGGCGGGGCCGGTCGCCGGGCTGCTCGCCGCATTCCGGCGCCTGCCGGGCCGGGACGTGCTGCTGGTGGCCACCGACCAGCCGATGGTGGCGCCGGACCACGCTCCGCCGGCTGCTCGACCGAGCCCGGCGAAGCCGTTGTCCCGGTCGACGGGGCTCGGCAGACCACCTGCGCCGTGTACCGGCACGCCTGCCTATCCGGCGCTGGAACGCCTCGTGGTCGTCCGACCCCAACCCATCGCTGCAACGCCTCCTCGACCAGGTGGCGACGATGGAGATCGCCCCGGCCAGGTGGCGACGGTGGGGGGAGGACGGCCGTTCCTGGCGCAGCATCGACACTCCGGAGGAGCTCTCTGCCATCCGGGCGTCGTGGCCAGGGCCTGAAGGCGGTTCCTGAAGGAGCTCCTTCGAGACGACCGTTGGGACGCCCTCTCCGGCGGCTAGGTTGCCCGCCATGGGTGTCGTCAACGTCGAGCGCCGCGGGCATGTCTCCGTGGTCTGGCTCGAAGACCCGGAGCGGCGCAACGCGATGGCGCCGGCGTTCTGGGACGAGTTCCCTGCCGCAGTGGAAGCCGGCGGGTCCCCGACCCGGACGCCAGGGCGATCGTCATCGCCGCCAATGGCCCGGCCTTCACCGTCGGGCTCGACCTGGCCGCCTTCGGACCCGACCCTCGGTGGCGGCGGATCGAGCGTCGCCGACCGCCGTGGCACCCAGGCGATGGTGAAACGGATGCAACGTACCTTCACGGCCGTCGCCGACTGCCCGCAACCGGTGATCGCCGTCACCCACGGCTGGTGCATCGGTGCCGGGGTCGACCTGATCACGGCGTGCGACATCCGGGTCGCCGCTGCCGACACCGTCTTCTCGGTGCGGGAGACCCGGCTCGCCATGGTCGCCGATGTCGGCACGCTGCAGCGATTGCCCCGGCTGGTCGGCCCGGGCCATGTCGCCGAGCTCGTGTACACCGGTAGGGACTTCACCGCCGCCGAGGCGGAGGCGATGGGATTGGTCAATCGGGTGCTCCCCGACCGCGACGCCGCGGTCGCCCACGGCATGGAGCTCGCCGAGGCCATCGCTGCCAACTCGCCGCTCGCCGTCCAGGGCTCGAAGGCGGTGCTCCGCGCCGGCGAGGAAAAGAGCGTCGCCGCAGGCGCTCGACTACGTCGCCCTCTGGAACGCCGCCTACCTGCACTCGGACGACCTGGGCGAGGCGATCCACGCCTTCACCGAGAAACGCTCCCCTGAATTCGGCGGCACCTGAGCCAGCGACCGGCGGGACCCCCTTCCCGTCTGCCGTGCTCGCCTTCGGCGCCGTTCTGCATCCACCCTTCCCCCGAAGGCGGAAGGGAAACCGGGTTCCAACTGCGGAGGAGTGCGGCGCAACCTCCCGCGAGCGGGACGGCCCGCGATGGGGTAGGGGCCCCATCTGCGGGAGGAGGCCGGATCTTCGCCGGCTGAGGAGATACGGTCAGAGCGGCGTGTCATACCCCGGCGAAGTCCGGCCGGGTAGAAACATGTGACACAATGCCGGCCATGTCGAGGACCCCCCGTGCCACCAGGAAGCACCTGTTCGCCGCCCCGTAGGCGGTCGCCGGCTACTGCTCGCACCCTTCCCTCGACGTTCCAAGGAGGCACCATGGCAGAACTGACCGATGGCGCCGTCGGCGACATCATGGATCGCCACGCTGCGGTCATGGGCCCGGTCATCGACTTCGACACCGACATCGAGATCGTGTCCTCCGAGGGCTCGTGGGTGACGCGTCGGACGGCCAGTCGGATGCTCGACTTCTCCACCGGGATCTCGGTGTCCAACCTCGGTCACCAGCCGCCGGCGGTGAAGCAGGCGATGCATCGCCCAGCTGGACAGGGTGTGGCACTCGGGCATGGTGTTCCGCTACGACAGCCTGGTGAGCGCCGGTGAGCGACTCGGGGCAGATCACACCCGAGGGCATCGAGAAGTTCGTCTTCATCAACTCGGGCGCCGAGGCGGTCGAGGCCTCGGTGAAGCTGGCCCGCAAGGTCTCCGGCCGCCAGGGCGTGATCGTCTTCCGCGGCGGTTTCCATGGGCGCACGATGGGCTCGGTCACCTACACCACCTCGAAGGCGCAGGTACCGGCAGGGCTACCACCCGCTGGTCGGGTCGGTGTTCGTCACCCCGTACCCGTGGCCGTTCAAGTGGCAGATGACGACGGAGGAGGCCACGTCCCGCGCCATCGACGAGCTCCACACGCTGCTCGCCCACGAGATCGCCCGGGAGAGGTCGCCGCCTTCCTGGTCGAGCCGGTCCAGGGTGAGGGCGGCTACTACCCGGCGGGCACCGCGTTCTTCGCCGAGCTGCGCCGCCTCGCCGACGAGCACGGCATCCTGCTCATCGCCGACGAGGTGCAGACCGGCTTCGGGCGCACGGGCGAGTGGTTCGCCGTCGACCACTACGGGGTCACTCCGGACATCATGGCCATGGGCAAGGCGATCGCCAACGGGCTGCCCCTGTCGGCGGTCGGTGCCCGTGCCGACCTGGCGGACGCGTGGTCACCCGGGTCTCACGGCACCACGTTCGGGGGCAACCCGGTGTGCTGCGCCGCCGCCGTGGCCACCATGGACACGCTGGCAACGGTGCTGCCGGGTGTGGCGGGCCGCTCGACGCACTCCTTCGACCGCTTCGCCACCATGCAGAGCGACCTCGGCGTGGTGGGTGACGTGCGCGGCCTGGGGCTGATGATCGGCATCGACCTGGTGGGCGAGGACGGGCACAGCCCCGATCCCGGTGCATACGAGCACCTCAAGTCGCACTGCCTCGCCGAAGGGATGCTGCTGCTCAACTGCGGCCCGGACGGCAACGTGATCCGCTTCATCCCACCCCTCAACGTGTCCACGGAGGACCTCGACCTCGGGCTCGACATCATCGAGGCCGGTCTGCGCAGCTACGAGGGGTGAGCCGGGTTCAGGGGATCGAGCGGCCGGCCAGCCCCGGGGCGGGGCGGTCGGGCACGCCGCCCTCCCGGGAAGTACCACCGCGATGGCGGCCGCCGCCACCACCAGGATCACCAACCAGTCGCCGAAGCGGGCGTAAACGGTGGGGCCGGCGGTCCGCTGGCGCACCTCGCCGGCGCAGCACCGTGGCCTCGAACAGCGGGGTCTTCTCGCCCACGGAGCCGTCAGCCTCGATGAACGTCGACTTGCCGGTGATGGCGGCGTGGGCGAGGTCCTGGCCGATCGCCGCCGCCGACACCCGCACCATGCCGATGAGCTGGTCGGAGGCGGGGCCATCGCCGAAGCTGCTCTCGTTGGTGGCGACCACCATCATCTGGGCGCCCTCGTTGGCCGCGTCCCGCAGGTAGTAGGGGAAGGCGCCCTCGAACGAGATGAGCGACCCGACGACACCCTGCTCGGTGGTGAACACGACCTGGGCGTCGCCCCGCACCATGTCGCGGGGAACCTGCTCGAGCTGGGGGATGAAGCCGAAGAGCCCGCGCAACGGGACGTACTCCCCGAACGGGACCGGGTGGCGCTTCTCGTACTCGCCGAGCCGGGCGCCGTTGGGACCGTAGAAGATGTTGGTGTTGTGGAACGTCTCGTCGTCGCCGATCCGGGTGGCGCCGACGAGGAAGGCGGCGCCGAGCCTGCGGGCCTCGGTCATGATCGCCACCTCCACCTCCCGGTTGCCGATCGGCTCGTACGGCGTCCCCATCGAGTTCTCCGGCCAGACGACGAGATCGACCGTCCCGGGCTCGAGCGATCGGGTCAAATCCAGGTGTGACTCGTAGATGAGCCGGTTCTCGTCGGGGCAGTGGGTGCCCGGGCACGGCGAGTTCCCTTGCACGATGGCGACCCGCATCACGCTGCCGTCGGCCGACGGAGGGAAGAGGCCCCCGGCCAGCATGAGGAGGAACACCACCACCAACGGGTCGACGAGGAGGCGCCAGTGATCGGTGTCCTCGACGACGAGAGCGATCCCGGCGGCGACCGCTACCGCCAGCAGGCCCCAGCCGGACACTCCGATCCACTGCACCGACCCGAGGAAGCCCGGCTGACCTCCGGCGGCGAAGCCCAGCGAGCCCCAGGGGAAGCCACCCAGCGGGAACCGGGCCCTGACGAACTCCATCACCCCCCAGGCGGCGACGGTGATTACCCACCAGCGCCCAACCGGCAGCAGGCGGAAGGCCCACACCACGGCGGCGAACGCCGCCAGTGAACGCGGTGAGCAGCAGCGTCAGAGGGATCCAGGCAACCACACCCAGGGTGGAGATCCAGAACAACATCGAGCCGAAGAAGACGGCGCCGGTGATCGCCCCCAGGCTCAACGCGGCGGGCAGCGTCTCCACGCGGCGGCATGCCCACAGCAGCGGAGCCGGGGCGACGAAGGCGAGCCAGCCCAGGTCGAGGGGTGGGAAACATGCCCAGAGCAGAGCGCCGGCGAGCAGCGCCGCCAGATGTGGGCCCATGGGCCGGCAACTTAGCGGTGCCGTGGGTTTTCGCCCGATGCGGGAAGTCCCGCCAGACGGGCCCACCCAGCCCGCTGCGGTAGGTTGCGGCGATGGGCGACACTGCACTGGACGACCTCGACGTGGCGATCGCCGCCGCTAGGGCCGGCGCCGCCATCGTGGCCGCCGGCTTCGGCGGTGAGGTCGACACCGAGTACAAGAGCCGGTTCGACCCGGTCACCGCCGTCGACCGGGCGTCCGAGGCGGCGATCCTGGCGGTGCTCACCGAGCACCGGCCGAGTGACGGGGTGTTGGGCGAGGAGGGGACCGACACCGGCGGTGCCGGCCGGCGCTGGCTGATCGACCCGCTCGACGGCACGGTGAACTTCCTGCACCACATCGACCAGGTGGCGGTGTGCGTGGCATTGTGCGACGGCGAGGACGTGCTGGCCGGGGTCGTGCTGGATGTGATCCGGGACGAGCTGTTCGCCGCCGTCGCCGGCGGTGGCGCCACCCTCGACAGCGCCCCGATCACCGTCTCGACGACACCCGAGCTGGCGGCGTCGGTGATCGCCACCGGGTTCCCCTACGACCACGATCGCTACGCCGACGCCCTGATGCCGTCGCTGGCGGCGGTGCTGGCCAACGTCGCCGGAATCCGCCGCTTCGGCTCTGCCGCCCTGGACCTGTGCTGGACCGCCTGCGGTCGGTTCGACGGGTACTACGAGTACTCGTTGAAGCCGTGGGACATCGCCGCCGCCCTCCTCGTGGTCAACGAGGCCGGCGGGGTGACCACCGACCCGTGGGGGAACCCGCTCCACCCCTACCGGCCACATGCGGTAGCCGCCAATCCGGCGATCCACGAGCCGCTCCGCCTGCTGGTCGAGTCGACGGTGCCCGGGCACCTCCGCCCGTGAACGGCGGGCGCCGTCCCGTCAGTGGAGGTCGAGGGCCATGCGGTCGCTGCAGGGCACGCAGAGGAACCCGTCGATGGTGAACTGGGTCTCCTCGGTCAACCGGGGCGAGGCAGCGCGAGCACGTCTGGGTGAGGAACGCCTCGGCCACGAAGTCGTACGGTCCTTCACCGCTGACGAGGTCGGTGACGAGGATCGCCTGGCTGGTTCCGTTCTTCATGGCGTCGGGCAGGATACCGGCGCCGGGGCACCGGTCGGCCTGGCGAAGGAGCTCCCGGTGAGCGAGGGCTCGGTGCTCGACCGGCTCCTCGCCTCGGACGAGCCGGCGGTCCGCTATCGGGCCATGACCGAGCTGCTCGACCGTCCTGAGGATGACCGGGAGGTCATCGAGGCGCGCCGCGCCATACCGCGGGGACCGCTGGCCTCGGCGCTGCTCGCCGCCCTGGAACCGGGCGGCGACGCCCTCACCGACCCGTACCGCAAGTTCTCGGGAGCCCACTGGCGCCTCCTGTCGCTCGCCGACCTCCGCTTTCCTCCCGGCGACCGTCGGTTGCGCTCGGCGATCGACGTCGAGTTGGGTTGGGCGATGACCAGAGGGGCGCAGGCGCGCCTGGTCGATGGCCTTCACCGTCACTGCGCCTCGCAGGAAGGGAACGCCATCGCCGCCGCCTGCCGGCTCGGGTTCGGGGACGACCCGCGATTGCCCGAGCTGGTGGGCAGGCTCGAAGGTTGGCAGTGGCCCGACGGTGGATGGAACTGCGACAAGCGCCCCGAGGCGACCCATTCGTCGTTCCACGAGTCGCTGGCACCGTTGCGCGGGCTGGTCGACTACCGGAGCATGTCCGGTCGGGGCGACCTCGACGACGTCATCGCCGCCGCCGCCGAGATGTTCCTCCGGGCGGGGCTCTTCCGCACGGTGCAGCGGCGGGAGGTGATTCACCCGAGCTTCCTGCAGCTTCGCTACCCGCCGTACTGGCACTACAACATCCTCGCCGGGCTCGTCGTTCTCACCGATGCCGGGTTGGTGGGGGACACCCGCGCCTCCGAGGCACTCGACGTGGTCGAGTCGAAACGGTTGCCGGACGGCCGCTTCCGGGTGGAGGGGGCCTGGTGGGCGAGCATCGGCGGCAGCCGCTACCCCGAGGCGGCGTCGTGGGGGCGATCCGGCCCGAACGAGATGGTGACCCTGCACGCCCTGCGCGTGCTGCGAGCCGCCGGCCGGCTCGATCTCGCCGCCTGAACGCCCTTCAACCGCAGACGGCGCCGTTCTCCGCCGAGCCGACCAGCCGGGCGTACTTCGCCAGGGCACCGGTCGGGTAACGCTCGGGATGGCGCACCCAGGCGGCGCGGCGGTGGTTCATCGTGGCTTCGTCGACCAGCAGGTCCATCCGTCGGGCGGCTACGTCGACCCGGACGCGGTCTCCCTCCTCGACCAGCCCGATGGGGCCGCCGTCGACGGACTCGGGGGCGACATGCCCGATGCACGGCCCGGTGGTGCCCCCGGAGAAGCGGCCATCGGTCACGAGGAGGACCTCCCTGCCCAGGCCGGCACCTTTTATGGCGGCGGTGATGGCGAGCATCTCCCGCATCCCGGGCCCACCCCGGGGGCCCTCGTTGCGGATCACGATGACGTCGCCCGGATGGAGGTTGTGCGCCCAGAGCTCGGCGAGGGCGTGCTGCTCGTCCTCGAACACCCGCGCCGGGCCCTCGAACACGTCGAGGCCGATCCCGGCGATCTTCACCACGGAGCCACCCGGCGCCAGCGAGCCGCGCAGCACGGCGATGCCGCCCTCCGAGGCGATGGGGTCGGCGACGGGCCGGATGACGTCCTGGCCGTCGGGAAGGGGGTCGACCCCGGCCAGGTTCTCGGCCATGGTCCGCCCGGTGACGGTGACCGGGTCGCCGTGGAGCAGCCCGGCGTCGAGCAGCGTTCGCAGCACCACCGGGACCCCGCCGATCCTGTCGAGATCGACCATGTGGTACCGACCGAACGGCTTCAGGTCTCCCAGGTGCGGGGTGCGCCGGCTGATCCGGTCGAAGTCCTCGAGCGTCAGCGGAACCTCGGCCTCGTGGGCGATGGCGAGCAGGTGGAGCACGGCGTTGGTCGAGCCGCCCAGGGCCATGACAGCGGTGATGGCGTTCTCGAACGCCTCCCTGGTGAGGATGTGGCGGGGCCGGGTCCCGGCGTCGAGCATCCGCATGACGGCTTCCCCGGATGCGAGGGCGTATTCGTTGAGCCGGTCGTCGACGGCGGGGACCGAGGCGCTCCCCGGAAGCGACATCCCGAGGGCCTCGCCGACGCTGGCCATGGTGTTGGCGGTGAACATCCCGGCACACGAGCCGACCCCGGGGCACGCCGCCTGCTCGATGGCGAGGAGCTCGGCATCGTCGATGCGCCCTTCCGACCGGGCGCCGATGCCCTCGAACACGTCGATGATCGAGATGTCGCGCCCGCCGTGCCGGCCCGGCAGGCTCGACCCGCCGTAGAGGAACACCGATGGCAGGTTGTGCCGCGCCGCCGCCATCATCATCCCGGGCAAGCGACTTGTCACAACCGGCGATCGAGACCATGCCGTCGAACCGCTCGGCATGCATGACGAGCTCGACCGAGTCGGCGATCACCTCGCGACTGACCAGCGAAGCCCGCATCCCCTCGTGCCCCATCGAGATGCCGTCGGAGACGGCGATGGTGGTGAAGATGAGCCCGACCCCGCCTGCGTCCCGCACCCCCTGTTTGGCGAACTCGGACAGCTTGGGCCCGGTCAGGTTGCACGGGGTGACCTCGTTGCCGGCAGACACCACGCCGATCTGCGGCTTCACCCAGTCGTCTTCGCCGAGGCCGACGGCGCGCAGCATGGCCCGGGCGCCGGCGCGCTCCGGGCCGATGGTGACTTCCTGGGAGTGGATCTTGGTTGGCACGGGGCGCTCAGGCTACCGAGCGTGGCGATCCGGCAGGTCCGAAGACGGCGGCGTAGGCTGGAGGTCACAATCGCCAGCGCTCGGAATGGAGGCCCCGATGCGCCGCACCCTCGTCGCTGCCCTCGCTGCTGCCCTGTGTGTCGCCCTGCTGCCGGCCGCCGGCGCCGATGACGGGTTCACGCCCGGGGCGCCCGGGATCGGCGACCCGTACTTCCCGCTCGCCGGGAACGGCGGCTACGACGTCACCCACTACCGGCTCCGGATCGACTACGACCCCGCCACCGACGTGCTCGCCGGGGTGGCCACGATCACGGCCAGAGCCACCCAGGATCTGTCCAGTTTCAACCTGGACCTGGACGGGCTGACGGTGCGGTCGGCAACCGTCGAACGGCGTCGCCGCCGGGTGGAGCCGTGACGCCGGGGAGTTGACCGTCACCCCCGAAGCCGGGATCCCGACCGGGGCGCGGTTCAGGGTGGTCATCAGGTACGACGGCATACCCGAGACGCTCCCCGACCAGTCGGGGTTCTTCCATACCGACGACGGTGCCATCGTGCTCGGCCAGCCGGCGGTGGCGGCAACCTGGTTCCCGGTCAACGACCATCCCCTCGACAAGGCGGCGTACACCTTGGCGATCACCGCCCCCACCGGGCTCGAGGTGGTGAGCAACGGGGTCCTCGTCCGCCAGCGAGCCACGCGGTGCCACGACCACCTGGACGTGGGACGCCGGGAGCCGATGGCGCCATACCTGGCGATGATGGCGATCGGCGAGTTCGACGTGGACGCCTACACCTCGATGCGGATCCGGGCGTGGGACGCCATCGACCCCGACCTGTTCGCCACCCGCTCCCCACGACCGGCGACCAGTTCGCCTACTCCCAGCAGGGCGACTTCGGGTACAAGCGGCTGACCCGCACCATCGCCGTCCCCGCTTCCGGGGCGCAGCTGTCGTTCTGGGTCGACTACGAGACCGAGGAGCTCTGGGACTACGTGTTCGTCGAGGCGCACACCCCGGGTGAGGACGACTGGACGACCCTGCCCGACCTCAACGGCCACACCGACCAGGGCACCGGCTTCACCTGCCCCGGCTGGCACGACTTCCACCCCTTCCTGACCCACTACCAGGACGTCGGAGTGTGATCCCCATGGCACCACCGGGGACTGGTGGGCCGCCACCGGGGCGAGTGACGGCTCCGAGCAGTGGGCCGTCGACCTCGGCGCCTACGCCGGGTCGTCGGTCGAGGTCTCCATCACGTACGTCACGGATTTCGTCATCAACGAGCTGGGCGTGGTCGTCGACGACGTGGAGGTCTCGACCGGTGAGGGGTCGACGTCCTTCGAGGACGACGGGGACACCCTCGACGGCTGGGCAGTGCCCGGCCCACCCGAAGGGAGCGGTCCCAGCGCCGACGACTGGATCGTCGCCACCGTCGACGACCTGCCCCCGACCCGCGGTGCCATCGCCGCCGGGTCGCTGGCCCGCCAGGGCGAGGTCATCGCATTCCTGGAAGAGGTCGCCGGGCCTTACCCGTTCTCGGCGACGGGCGGCATCGTCGATGACTCGGACGAGCTTCGGGTTCGCCCTGGAGACGCAGACGAGGCCGATCTACGCCAAGGCGTTCTTCACCGATCCGATCTCGGGTGACGCCGTTGTGGTCCACGAGCTCGCCCACCAGTGGTTCGGCGACAGCCTGGCGCGTGGCCGGGTGGCAGCACATCTGGCTCAACGAGGGGTTCGCCTCCTACGCCGAGTGGCTGTGGAGCGAGGCCGAAGGGCTCGGAACGGCCGATGAGCTGTTCGAGTTCTGGGTTGGCGTGTTCCCGTCGCGGGACCCCTTCTGGGAGGTGGTGATCGGCGACCCCGGGCCCGACAACCTGTTCGACTTCGCCATCTACACCCGGGGAGCGATGACCCTCCACGTGCTCCGAATGACCATCGGCGACGACGCGTTCTTCGAGCTGGTGCGCCAGTGGGTCGACGCCAACACGGGCGGCAACGTCACCACCGACCAGTTCATGGCCCTCGCCGAGAGCGATCTCGGGCGAGGAGCTCGACGACCTGTTCGAGGAGTGGTTGTTCACCCCGAGGAAGCCGTCGCGGCCCATCGTCGCCACAGACGGCGGACGTGTCCGATGCGCCGCCGGTGGCGCGAGCCAGCTCGACCGACTGGGGGCGGACGCGTTGCTCGACTGAGTGGTGCGGAGGCTCCCGGAGCCGGTGCAGGGGAGAGGAGGCAGATGAGCTATCCGCCGCCCCGGTACGTCGGACAGGGTGGCGAGGTCACCGCGGTCTTCCGGGCGGCCGACCAGGGGCCGGACCTGATCAGCCGGACCGGCTCCGTGCGGTACCTCGCCACCGGTGCGTCGACCGGTGGCGACTTCGGCCTGTACCGATGGGACATGGGACCGCAGCCGTCAGGCGCCGGGCCCCACTTCCACCGCACCATGTCCGAGTCGTTCTTCGTCCTGTCGGGTGTCGTGCGGGTGACCGACGGTCCCCGCAGCCTCGATGCCACCGCGGGCGACTTCCTGCACGTGCCACCGGGCGGCATCCACGGCTTTCGCAACGATTCGGGGAACGAAGCCTCGATGCTGATCCTGTTCGTTCCCGGTGCGCCTCGAGAGGAGTACTTCGAGACGCTGGCGCGATGGAGCCTCGCCGGTTACCAACCGACCGACGAGGAATCCGCCGAGCTGTTCGCGCGGCACGACAACCACTACATCTAGATCTCGCCGTGTGGGGAGCGGAGCGCGTCGGATGGGAGCCGTCCGCAACCGGCTCCCATCCGTCATCCCCTGTGGCGTGGTCGGATCAGGCGGCCTCGCTCCACGGGTCCTCCACCGGCACCTCGGGCTGCGGGTCAGGCCCACAGCGAGGTGGGGCACAGCCGGGCGGGCCCTCGCCAGGGACTGCAGCCAGCGGCGCAGGGTCGACTCCCGCCCCGAGGCGAGCCGCGCCTGGCGGGCGGTCCGGGCCTTATCTGCCCGGCGATGACGATCCTCTGCGACACCCTTCGTCAAGGCATACATGGCTTCCGGGTTCATCACGGGGTCTCCCTTCCCTCTGTTTGCGATGCCTGTGACACTACCAAAAATTGCGGACAGATCATGTCCGCATCTGTCACGAAAGTCCGGCACGCGATGGACCCGAGCGCCCGCATGCTTCGCCTCCTCTCGCTGTTGCAGGCGCGGTCGAACTGGACCGGGAGACGAGCTGGCGGACCGCCTCGAGGTGACCTCCCGGACCCTGCGTCGGGACGTCACCAGGCTGCGTGACCTCGGCTACCCGGTGGAGGCGCTGTCCGGGCCGGCCGGCGGCTACCAGCTGGCCCCGGGTGGGGCGCTCCCCCCGCTGCTCTTCGACGACGACGAGGCGATGGCGGTGGCGCTCGGGCTGCGGGCGGCGGCCGAGCGGAGCCTCCCCGGGTTCGAGGACGCCGCCGTCGCCGCCCTGGCCAAGATCGAGCAGGTGCTCCCGGTGCGACTCGCCGAGCAGATCAACAGCGTCCAGTCGGCCACGGTGGGTCTGCGCTGCCGGAGCCGCGACAGTCGTCACCGGTCGAGCCGGGGGTGCTGGTCACCGTCGCCCAGGCGTGCCGTGGCCCGGAGCGGCTCCGCTTCGACTACGCCGACCGCGAGGGCAACGTGACCGAGCGGCACGTCGAGCCATACCAGCTGGTGCACACCTCGCGCCGCTGGTACCTGGTGGCCCGGGACCGCGACCGGGACGCCTGGCGGACCTTCCGGGTCGACCGGATCACGAACCCGAAGCGGACCGGGATGTGGTTCACCCACGTCGACCCGCCCGACGCCGCCGCCCTGGTGGCGGAGGGGATCTCGATGCAGGTCTACCGCTACCAGGCGCGGGTCCTGCTCCACCTGCCCCACGAGCAGGCGGTCGAGATGGTCGGGCCGGCCGTCGGCGTGCTGGAGCGGAAAGGGAGCAACCGCACCGTGCTGCGCACCGGCGCCGACGAGATCGGCTGGATCGCCGGCTACCTCGCCGGGCTCGACTGCCGCTTCGAGGTGCTCGAGCCCGACGAGCTGAAGGAGGCGGTCAGGGAACTCGGCGAGCGGCTCATCGAGTACTCCGAACCTCCGGCCAACGGCTGAGCACTTCGTCGCCGGGCGCCATGCTGAGCAGTCAGTTCTGCCGGGCCGAGATCGCCATCAGCTTCGCTGCTCAGCCCGACGCCACCCGGCGGTTGAAGTCGTCGATGAGACGCGTCGATGGGGTCGGCCAGCGCCTGGATGCCGGTCCAGTAGTCGGGGTCGTGCCACTGGGCGTCGAGCTCGGTGGCAGTCTTCCCCTGCTGCTCCACCCAGGTGTAGTACTTGAGGTTGTGGATCCGCTTGCGGTCCCAGTAGCCGAGGTCGTGGACGTGATCGGTGGCCACGCCGAGCAGGTGGCGGTGGAAGGTGGCGGCGGCGTCGAGCTCGGTGAACGGGCCCCGCGCCTCGGTCAGCTCGACCAGCCGGCTGCGGTACATCGCCATCGAGTCGGTGGCCACCGTCACCAGGAGATCCCGCCCGGTCATCTCGTGGTGCTTGGCCAGCTTGACCGCCGCCAGCAGGTTGCCCACCCCGGAGATGCCGAGCAGGGGCAGCTGCTCGACGACGTCCGGCTTCACACCCTGGTCGACGAGGTAGGAGGTCCCGGCGGGCTCGTTGAACAGCCGCACCAGCGACACCGCCGCCTCGTCGTCGAGCCCGATGGCGAGGTCGGTGTTGCGGACGTCGTGGACCCACGGGATGTGCTTGTCGCCGATGCCCTCGATCCGGTGCTCCCCGTACCCGTTGTAGAGCATGGTCGGGCACTGCACCGCCTCGCCGGCGGCGATCAACGACGTCGGGTACCGCTGCTTGAGGTAGTCGCCGGAGGCGATGGTCCCCGCCGACCCGGTGGTGAGCGCCACCCCCCGGTAGCGCTCCCCGGGGCGGAGCGCACGCCTCGATCGCCTCCTCCATGGCGGGGCCGGTCACCGCGTGGTGCCACAGGTAGTTCCCGAACTCGTCGAACTGGTTGAAGATGACGAGGTCCTGGCCGGAGCGGCGCAGCTCCCAGCACTTGTCGAAGATCTCCTTGACGTTCGACTCCGATCCCGGGGTCTTGATGATCTCCCCGGCCACCGACTCGAGCCATTCGAACCGCTCCCGGCTCATCCCCTCGGGGAGGATGGCGATCGACTCGCAGCCGAGCAGGTTGGAGTCGTAGGCGCCGCCCCGGCAGTAGTTGCCGGTCGACGGCCACACCGCCTTCTGGGAAGCCGGGTCGAACTGGCCGGTGACGAGACGGGGCACCAAACAGCCGAAGGCGGCCCCGACCTTGTGGGCCCCGGTGGGGAACCACGTGCCGACCAGCACCAGGATGCGGGTGGGCACCCCGGTGAGCTCGGGGGGCAGCTCGAGCACGTTGACCGGCCCGAACCCGCCGCCGTGCTCGACGGGCTCGTTGTGCCAGGTGATGCGGTACAGGTTGCGCGGGTCGAGGTCCCACAGCCCCACGCCGGCGAGGGCGGCGGTGACGTCGCCGGGAACCGAGCGAGGGGTCGCGCATCTGGGCGAAGGTGGGGATGGTGATCGACCGCTCCCGCGCCCGCGCCACCGCCGACCCCAGCGTGGCCTCGTCGATGGTGAGGTCGATCATGCCCGCTCCTCCAACGCCGCTTCGAGAGCCCCCAGGTCGGGCTCGACGACGATCGGCTCGGTCCCGGCGGCCGCCACCGCCCGTCGTACCGCGCCGACATCCTTCAGTCCGCTGCCGGTAGAGAGTACGGCGACGCTGGCGCCGGCGGGGACGACGCCGGTGCCCACCGCCGCCTCCACCCCGGCCCAGGCGGCGGCGGCCGCCGGCTCGGCGAACACCCCGCAGCCCCGGGCGAGTGCGGGGATGGCGGCGAGGATGGCCTCGTCGTCGACGCGGACGAAGGCGCCGCCGGTCTCTCGGACCGCCCGCATCGCCTTGACCCGGTCACGGGGGAGGTCAGAGGAGATCGAGTCGGCCACGGTGGTGGCGGCGATCGCCGGCTTGGCGGCCACGTCCTCGCCCGACTCGAACGCCTGCACCAGGTAGTCGCTCCCCGCCGCCTGCACCCCGATCAGGCGGGGCACCCGGTCGATCCAGCCGAGGCGGTCGAGCTCGACCAGTCCCTTGTGGAGGCCGCCGATGATCGACCCGTCGCCCACGGCGACGAACACGGCGTCGGGCATCACCCATCCCAGCTGCTCGGCCAGCTCCAGCATCGCCGTCTTCTTCCCCTCGGTGGTGTACGGGTTGAGCCCGGTGTTGCGGTCGTACCAGCCGTACCGGGCCACCGCCTGCTCGGACAGGTCGAAGGCATCGGCATAGCTCCCCCGCACCAGCACCACCGTCGCCCCGTAGGCGAGGAGCTGCGCCACCTTCGCCTCCGGTGCGGCCTCGGGGACGAAGATCACCGCCGACCGCCCCATGCTCGCGGCCACCCCGGCCAGGGCGGCGGCGGCGTTGCCGGTGCTGGCGGTGGCCACCACCTCGGCCCCGAACCCGGCGCCCACCACCAGCGCCATCGCCGAGGCCCGGTCCTTCAGCGAGGCGGTGGGCTGGCGTCCCTCGTCCTTCACCCACACCCGGGCGAGACCGGCTCGCTCCGCCAGTCGGGGGGCCTCGTACAGCGGCGTGTCGCCGATGGCCAGAGGAGGGACCGGGGCGCCGGCGGCGATGGGGAGCATCGGCCGCCACCGCCACATGCCGGGGTCGGGGCCGAGCGCCTCCCGCCCCCACCCGGCCAGCACCCGGTCCCAGTCGTACTCGACGTCGAGGGTGCCGGGTGGGCCGCAGGCGTCGCACACGTAGCGGTCCGCCTCGGGAGCGTGGACGGCGGCGCAGAGCACGCAGCGCAGCCCGGTGACCGACGGCGACATCAATCTGGGAGGTCACGGGACGATCCGGGTGCCGGTCCTCCCCGCCACGGCCGCCCCGAGGTGCTCGGGGTCGGTGATGACCACCAGCTTGCCGCCGCCCTCGAGGAAGGAGATCGGCCGCCTCGATCTTGGGGGCCATCGACCCCTTGGCGAAGTGGGTCCCCTCGGCCAGGTAGCGCCGGGCCTGGTCGACGGTGATCTCGTCGAGGTCGACCTGCTCGGGTCTGCCGAAGTTCAGCGCCACCTTCTCCACCCCGGTGGAGATGAGCAGCAACTCGGCCCGCAGCGACACCCCGACCAGGGCGGCGGCGCGGTCCTTGTCGATGACCGCGGCCACCCCGCGCAGGTCGCCGTCGGGTTGGGCGACCACCGGGATCCCGCCGCCGCCGACGGCGATGACGGTCGTCCCCGAGTCGAGCAGGGCGCCGATGGTGTCGAGCTCGACGATCCTCTTCGGCAGCGGTGAGGCCACCACCCGTCGCCAGCCCCGCCCGGCGTCCTCGACCATGTCCCACCCGTCGGCGCGGCGCTCGGCGGCCTTGTCGGCGTCCATGAACGACCCGATCGGCTTCGACGGGCTCTGGAAGGCGGGGTCGGCGCCGTCGACCTCGACCTGGGTGACGATGCTCACCACCCGCTTCGGCACCCCGATGCGCCGGAGGTCGTTCTGCAGGTTCTGCTGCAGGGCGTAGCCGATGGCGCCCTGGGTGTCGGCGCCGCAGGCGTCGAGGGGAACCTCGTGGAGCTCGTGGGCGGCCAGCTCGGAGCGACGGAGGATGAACCCGACCTGGGGGCCGTTGCCGTGGACGATGACCAGGTCCCAGCCGTCGGCGATGAGCTCGGCGATGTGGTCGGTGGTCTCCGAGGCGGCCTGGTACTGGTCCTCGACGGTCTGGTGGGCGGGGTCCTTGATCAGCGAGTTGCCGCCGATGGCGACCACGGCGCGGGGCACGGCTACTCCATCGCCCCGAGCACCAGCGACAGCAACGCCATCCGCATCACGACCCCGTAGTACGCCTCCTGCCAGTACCGGGCGTGCCGGGTGGAGTCGACATCGGGGGGCAGCTCGTCCATGCGGGGCAGCGAATGGAGGATCACGCTGTCGCGCTTGGCTTTGGCCAGCACCTCCCGGGTGACCCGGTAGTTGGCCGGGGTCATCCCCTTGTCGCCGCCGTCGTCCTCGACCCTCGACTGGGTGTAGTCGGCCTGCACCACCGGCTCCATGTAGATGATGTCGGCCTCGGAGATCACCTCGTCGACGTGCTCGGCGCGCCGGGCGTGCAGGTTCGCCTCCGCCAGCTCGCCGAGGAACTCGTCGGTCACCGCCAGCTCCTCGGGCGAGATGAACACCAGGTCGACGTCGAACTGGGTGAGGGCGTAGCCCAGCGAGTGCATGGTCCGCATTCGCCCGTCGCCGATGGCGACGAAGGTGCGCCCGTCGATGCCGCCGTGCTCCCGGGCCACCGTGTACAGGTCGGTGAGCACCTGGGTGGGGTGCTCGCCCCAGCCGTCGCCGGCGTTGATCACCGGGATGCTGGCCCAGTGGGCCGCCTCCGCCGGGGCGCCCTGGAGGAAGTGGCGCATCACCATGACGTCGCCGTAGTACTCGAGCATGTGGACGGTGTCCTTGATCGACTCCTGGTAGAAGTCGCCCGCCCGGGTCATCTTGGGGTCGGCGAAGCCGAGGACGTGGCCGCCGAGCCGGTGCATCGCCGCCTCGTGGGACAGCCGGGTGCGGGTCGACGGCTGGTAGAAGGCGGTGATCAGGGTCTTGTGGGCGAGGAGGTCGGTGTTGCGCCGCTCCCGGGTGATCGGCTCCAGCCGGTCGCACACCGCGAAGACGTGCTCGAACTCGGCGCGCTCGAAGTCCTTCAGCGACAAGATGTCGCGCCCGGCAAAGCTCCGCATCAGATCTCCACATCGAGGATGGTGGCGACAGTCTGCCAGACGCGGCCGAGCGTAGGCTGCGACGGGTGGATGCAATCATTCATGCAGCCCACGGAGAGGTCGAGGTCGTCACCGACGGCGAAGGGATCACCTTCACGCTGGCCGGCCGGACGGTGCACCGGAGCTGGGCCGGCATCACCGGCGCCGGTCTCGCCTCCTACGGTGGCGCCCAAGTCACCCTCCCACGGGATTCGATCGAGCTCCCCGGCGGCAGACGGGTCCCATTCGACATCGTCCCGCTGGGCGGGAGGCTGGAGGCGCTCAATCGTCGCCTTTCCGAGTCCCACCGAGCCCTGATGATCGGTGACAACGGCACCGGGTTCCAGGTCGCCCTACCGGTCGACGACCCGGGCACCCGCGCCCTCGTGTCCGAGCTCCGTGCCCGGCTCGGCGCCCGGTGGCGAGGCGACGCCTGGGAGATGAGCACGCTGCGGCACGAGCTGGGAATGCGAACGTCCTGGAGTGGGCGGGTGCTCGGCCTGCTGTTCGTGATCGTGGTGGTCGCCGGCGGTTTCCTGGCGATCGCCGCCTGGGCCGGCATCAAGGCTGCGTGGGAAGAGGGTGACGTGTCGCTTCTGCGACCGTACACGGTGATCCCGCTCGTCTCTGGGTGATCGTCGTCTGGTACCTGCTGCGTCGGCTGCGCCATCGAACGCCGGGCTTGACACCAGGATGGTTCGAGTGACGGTAGATCTCGGTGTACTGGTAGGATACGTATGAAGATGAGCGTCAGCCTCCCCGACGAGGATGTCGAGTTCCTCGACCGTACGCCGAGGCGCCGGGTTCCGGTCCCGATCGGCGGTGGTGCACAAGGCAGTCCGGGCCTGCGTGCCACCCGGATTGGGTGACGCCTAGCGAGGCGTGGAGCCGAATGGGCGATACCGGCGAGGCAGAAGCTTGGGACGTCGGTCGTGGGTGACGGCCTCGGTGCACGCTGATGCTGCGTGGCGACGTGCGGATGGTCGACCTGGGCCCCGCCCGATCGGGTCGGGAGCAGGGAAGCGCCGCCCGGCGGTCATCGTCTCCAACGACGGCGCCAATCGACGGCGGCAACCTTGGGACGTGGTGTCGTGACCATGGTGCCGCTCACCTCGAACGTGGACCGTGTCTACCCATTCCAGGTTCTCCTACTCTGAGGAGATGCCGGGCTGGCTCGAGCGTCGAAGGCACAAGCCGAGCAGGTGAGGTCGATCTCGGTCGATCGGGTCGGCGAACGGTTGGGAACGGTGCCCGCAGCCCTCCTGCTCGACCTCGACGAGGCTCTCCGCCTGCATCTCGCCCTCTGACCTGTTAGGCGATACTGCGCCGGTGGCAGCGCAACCCACCGCTGCCGATGCTGATCCGCGGCGCCTCGGTGATCGACGGGACCGGAGGCGATCCCTTCGTCGCCGACGTCAGGGTCGATGGACGGGGTCATCGCCGGCATCGCACCGTCGATCGCCCCGACGGAGGGGGACACGCTGGTGGATGGCGACGGGCTGGCGCTGGCGCCCGGGTTCGTCGACCTGCACTCCCACTCCGACCTCTACACGATGGTGCCCGGTGACACCGGCGGCCACCGTCGGTGACGAGCCGAAACTGCTCCAGGGGTGCACCGCCCAGGTGTTCGGCCAGGACGGGATCTCGGCGGCCCCGGTGCACCGCCACGACGTCGACGAGTTCAGCCCGCTTCCTCGCCGGGCTCGACGGCGAGATCGACCGTGACCGGTGGACATGGAGCGGCTTCGGCGAGTACCTGACGGCGGTGAGGCGAGGCTCCACCACCCGAGCCGCAGGGCTGGTGGGGCACGCCACGGTGCGCCGCTACGTGATGGGGATGGCCAACCGTCCCCCTACCGACGACGAGCTGGTCGAGATGCAAGCGGGTCGTTGCCGACGCGCTCGACCAGGGCGCCGCCGGGTTCTCCACCGGGCTCGTCTACGTCCCCGCCGCCTTCGCCACCACCGCCGAGGTCACCGCCCTGTGCGAGGTGGCTGCCAGCCGCGGCAAGCCCTTCTTCGTTCACGTCCGCTCCGAATCCGAGCACGTCGTCGAGGCCACCGACGAGGTCATCGAGGTCGCCGCCCGTCGGGCGTGCACCTCCACTACAGCCACATCAAGACGGCCGGTGAGCGCAACTGGGGCAAGGCGCCGACGATGCTCGCCCAGCTCGAAGCGGCGGCGCCGTCCGGGGTGCGCATCACCGCCGACATCCACCCGTACATCGCCGGGTCGTCGACGGCGATGGTGCTGCTCCCGCCGTGGCTGCAGGACGGCACCACGACCGACATCGCGGCGAGGCTCGCCGACCCGGCCGTGCGGGAACGCGTTCGGGCGCAGATGCTCGGCGACGTCGACACCTGGGACAACTGGTACGACTTCTCCGGCGGCTGGGAGGGTCTGCGGGTAGCCGGCGCCCGTCGTGCTCAGCTGGTCGGCTCCACCTTCGCCGACCTCATCCGGCGCTCCGGGGTCGACGACATCGACTCGCCCGCCGCCTTCGACGTGGTGTTCGACCTCCTCGCCTCCGAGGCGTTCGGGGTGACGCTCATCTCGTTCAACAACGTCGAGGCCAACATCGCCCGCTTCTTCGCCCAGCCGTACACCTCGGTCGGCTCCGACGGGGTGGTCAACCCCGGTGGGCTTGCCCCATCCCCGTCTCTACGGGACCTTCCCACGGGTGCTCGGCCGCCTCGTGCGCGACCTGGGCGTGGTGTCGTTACCCGAGGCGGTGCGGAAGATGACCTCGCAGGCCGCCGACATCGTCGGGCTGGGTGACCGCCTCGGCCGGGTGGCGGTGGGTCGGCCCGCCGACCTGGTGCTCTTCGACCCGGCGACCGATCATCGACCGGGCGACCTACGAGGAGCCTCGCCGGCCCGGCGACGGCGTCACCGCGGTGTGGGTCGGCGGGCGCCAAGTCGCCACCGACGGTCGGCTCATGCCCGAGATTCCTCCGGCCGAGGCGGACCGATGACATCCGACCACGAGTCATCGTCGGAGCGACCGCCGACCGAGGCCGAGCGCACGGTCGCCTCGCGGAGAGAGCGATGGCTGGAGAACCCGTCGCGGATCCGGATCCGGGAGTACAACGCCAGGTTCGCCCGCAACGTCAAGCCGGGGATGCTGGTGCTGGACGCCGGGGCGGGCAAGGCGCCCTACCGCGACCTGTTCGCCCATGCCCGGTACGAGTCGGCCGACTTCGTCGCCGCCGAGGGGGACGACCACGCCCACACCTACGTCTGTGACCTGACGGCGATCCCCGTCGAGGACGCCCGCTTCGACCGCGTGGTGTGCAACCAGGTGCTCGAGCATGTCCCCGATCCGAATGCGGTGCTGGCCGAACTGGCCCGGGTGACCAAGGATGGGGGCCGGGTCATCTGCACCTGCCCGTTCTTCTACCCGCAGCACATGACCCCGCACGACTACTACCGGTACACCGACCATTCCCTCCGCCTGCTGTTCTCCGACGCCGGGTTCACGGTGCAGCGACTGGAGTGGGTCGAGGGGTACTTCGCCACCGTCGGCCTCCAGTTCGAGTTGATGGGCCGCTTCCTTCCCCGGAAGGTCGGGGGCGACCGAACGCGGCTGGAAGTGGTGGCTGGCCGGCTTGGGCATCCGGGCCGTCCGGCTGGGCGCCCCCATGCTCGCCGGGTTCTTCTACCAACTCGACCGTCGCTGGAAGTTCACCGGGAAGGGCTTCCCAAAGAACTACGTGGTGATCGCCCGTCGCCGCCGGCGCACTGATGGCGACCCACCGGGGACCGAGGGCCAATCCGGCGGCGACGCCGATGGAACCGAGCGTCGCTCCGGGTAGCGTGCCCGGTCCCGAATGCCGAGGAGGCGAACGATGGACTGGAAGATCGAGCTCATCGCCGTTCCCGTGACCGACATCGACCGGGCGGTGGCGTTCTACGTCGACAAGGCCGGCTTCGCCCTCGACCACGACCACACCGTCAGCGACGACGTCCGCTTCGTGCAGCTGACCCCGCCCGGCTCGGCGTGCTCCATCTCACTGGGCAAGGGGATCACCGACGCCCCGGTCGGCTCCGCCCGGATACAGATCGTCGTGCCCGACGCCCACGCTGCCCGTGACGAGCTGGCAGCCCGCGGGCTCGAGACGGAGGAGGTCCAGGAGCTCCCGTGGGGCTCGTTCGTGTTCTTCGAGGACCCCGACGGCAACCGATGGTCCCTGCAGCAGCTCCCTCCGTGGGCGGGGGAGGCGTGAGCGGCTGGCCGGGGTCGATAGGCGCCCTCACGCTGTTCGTCGACGACCTGGAAGACGCCAA
This sequence comes from uncultured Acidimicrobiia bacterium, assembly GCA_963834375.1. GTDB lineage: Bacteria > Actinomycetota > Acidimicrobiia > Spongiisociales > UBA5794 > JACDBE01. The sequence continues at coordinate 201,868 of CAWIBM010000002.1, forward strand.
GCGCTTCTACCTGGAGGCGTTCGGGCTGCCGGTGCACTTCGAGGACGAGGACTCCGTGGTGTTCGACTTCGGCAACACCCTGGTCAACCTGCTCCGGACCGACGCCGCCGCCGAGTTGATCGAGCCCGTCCCGGTGGGCGGCGTGGGGTCGCCGCCCCGGTACCAGCTGACCGTCGAGGTCGACGACGTGGACGCGGTGTGCGAGGACCTCGTCGCCCGGGGTGTCCGCCTGATCAACGGCCCCATCGACCGACCGTGGGGGCCGCGCACCGCCTGCTTCGCCGATCCGTCCGGGCACATCTGGGAGATCGCCGGCTAGGCGCCCACCCGGTGGACCCAGCCGCACGGTCGTTCTCCCCGTCGGGGGGTCGGCGATCACCGCGGGTATCGTGCGACGATGGTCTCCGCCCCGCGATGGGAACAACGCTTCCGCACGCCCACCATCTCCCTGCCCCAGTGGGCACGGTCAGCGCCCGATCTCCTGGTGTACGTGAGCAGCGAGAGCGGGGTCTACCAGGTGCACGCCTGGGATCGGGTTGCCGGCACCCACCGCCAGGTCACCAACCACCCGATCGGCGTGATCGAGGGCGGAGTCACCCTCGACGGTGATCGGGTGGTGTTCTGGCAGGACGAGACCGGGAGCGAGGCCGGCCGCTGGTACGCCGAGCCGTTCGCCGGCGGTGAGCCCGTCCCGTTCCTCGACGGCGCCCCCGAGGGCTGGAACCAGGGTTTGACGCAGGCGCCGGGCGTGGTGGCTGCCGTCATCAGCGACGACGACGGGTTCGCCCTGTACGTCTCCATCGACGGCGGGCCGGCAAGGGAGGTACTGCGAAGCCCCGAGTGGCTCGCCATCGGCGGCATCGAGCAGGGGCGCAGCGGTCTCGCCGGGCTGTCCGCCGACGGTTCCCTGCTCGCGCTCGAGCACGCCGAGCACGGCGACGCCATCCACCCGGGCGTACGGGTCATCGACCCCCGCACCGGGGAGACCGTCGCCGAGCAGGTCGACCACGGTCTGGCACTCGCTGCCGCCGCCTGGTCGCCGCTGCCGGGGGACCAACGACTCGCCGTCAGCCACGAGCGAGGAGCGGACTTCAGCCCAGCCGTCTGGGACCTGGCCTCCGGGGACTGGACCGACCTCGACCTCGACCTCGAAGGCCCGGTCTCGGTGGCCGACTGGTGGCCCGACGGCGAGGCGCTGCTGCTCACCCACAACGACAAGGGCCGGGACCGCCTCTACCGCTACGACCTCGCCACCCGGCTCGGTGGAGCGTCTGGCCACCCCGGACGGCAGCATCGAGGGCGCTCGGGTCCGGCCCGACGGCGACGTCTGGTTCGAGCTGACCGGCGGCATCGCTCCCCCGGCGGTGCTCGACCTCTCCGGGGGCGAAGGTGCTCGCTGCCCCGGGGCCGGCCGCACCGGCGGGGGCGGCCGTTCGTCCCCTGGCGGTTCGACAACGGGGAGGGCGACGTGGTCCACGGCTTCTACCTCGCCCCCGAGGGTGAGGGGCCGTTCCCGGTGATCATGCGGGTCCACGGCGGCCCCAACTGGGAGGACAAGGATCGATGGCATCCCGAGATCGCCGCCTACGTCGACATGGGGTTCGCCGTCGGCCTGGTCAACTACCGGGGCTCCACCGGCTACGGGCGGGCATGGCGTGACCGTCTGATCGGCGACATCGGCGGACCGGAGCTGGTCGACGTCAACGCCGGCCTCGCCGACCTCGTCGCCCGTGGTATCGCCGACCCGGAGCGCGCCGTCATCGGTGGATGGTCGTGGGGTGGCTACATCACCGTGCTCGAGCTCGGCAAGCACCCCGAGTTGTGGGTGGCGGGGATCGCCGGGGTCCCGGTCGGCGACTACGCCATGGGTTACGAGGACCTGTCGCCGGAGCTCCAGGCCTACGACCGGGCGCTGCATCGGCGGGACCCCCGACCAGGTGCCCGAGCTGATGGCCGACCGCAACCCGATCCACTTCACGGAGACGGTGGTCGCCCCGGTGATCTTCCTGATCGGCGAGAACGACACGCGGTGCCCGCTGCGCCAGGCGATGGCGTACGTCGACAGGCTGGCGGCTCGGGACCATCCCCACGAGGTGGTCATGTTCGGCGCCGGCCACGGCTCGTACGACGTCGACGAAGAGGTCCGTCAGGTCGGCGCCATCCTCGCGCTTCCTCGCCCGCCACGTGCCCGGGGTGGAGGTACCGGACTGAGCCGGACGGCGTCGCCGTCACCCGGTGGGATCGAGGTGGGCGAGCTGCTCGGCGAGGATGGCGATCCGCGACGTGCAGGTCTCGTCGGCGGCCGGGGGGACCAGCTCGGTGAGCCGCTTGGCGGTTTCGGCGATGGCGAACGCCGCCGGCGACTCGGGGTGGGCTCGCACCACCGGGGTGCCCTGGTCGCCGCCCTCGACCACGAACGGGTCGAGGGGGATCTGGCCGAGCAGAGGAACCCCGAGGTCGTCGGCCAGCTGCTGGCCGCCACCGGCCCCGAACAGCGGGTAGTGGCGGCCGTCCTCGGTGGTGAAACCGGACATGTTCTCCACCACTCCGACCACCGGCATGTGAGAGCGGCGGGCCATGTCGGCCACCCGGGCCGCTACCATCTGGGCGGCCAGCTGCGGAGTGGTGACCACCACCAGCTCCGCCTGGGGGAGTAGCCGGGCGAGCGCCATCTGGATGTCGCCGGTCCCCGGGGGCATGTCGAGGATCAGGTAGTCGAGGTCCTGCGGCCAGGCGACGTCGGTGAGGAACTGCTCCAGCGCCTTGGACAGCATGAGCCCGCGCCACATCAGCGCCATCTTCTCGTCGTCGACGATCAGCCCGGTGGAGACGACGTGGATGCCCTGCGCCACCGCAGGGACGATGCGGCGGTCGTCCCCGGCCTCCAGCCGAGCCTCGGTGGCGCCCAGCATCCGGGGCACCGAGAACCCCCAGATGTCGGCGTCGAGCAGCCCGACCTCGAAGCCCTGGTCGGCGATGGCCGCCGCCAGGTTGACGCTGAGCGACGACTTGCCGACCCCGCCCTTGCCGCTGCTCACCGCGATCACCCTGGTCAACGGGCTCACCTGGGTAGGGGTGGCGTTCTCCCGCGCCCGCTGCCGGGCGCGTTCCATCAGGCGGGAGCGTTCCTCCTGGCTCATGGCGGCGATGTGCACCGTCACCTCGTCGACACCGGGCATCGCCGAGACCTTGCGCACCACGTCACGTTCGATCTGGTCGCGCATCGGGCAGGCGGCGATGGTGAGGGCGATGGAGACGGTCACCCGGCCGCCGTCGACGTCGACACCCTTGACCATGCCGAGGTCGACGATGTCGGCGCCGAGCTCGGGGTCGATGACGCCCCTGAGGATGGCCTCGATCGAGGCGGGGTCCGGCATGGCCCCATTGTACGGGTGGACCGCAACCGCCCCCTGCGGCGCAGCCTGGCATCATGGCGACGATGATCGACCATCTCTCCATCCAGGTCGCCGACTTCGCGCGGGCCGCCGCCTTCTACGACGCCGTGCTCGCCCCGCTCGGCGGGCACCGGATCCTGGAGTTTCCCAATGCCATCGGCTACGGCGTCGCCTTCCCCACCTTCTGGATCGGTCCCGAGGAGACCCACGGCGATGTCCGCCAGGAAGCCCACATCGCGTTCCAGGCGCCCGACCGCGCCGCCGTGGTCGCCTTCCGCGACGCCGCCGTCGCCCAAGGCATGGAGGTGCTCCACGAGCCGAGGGTGTGGCCCGAGTACCACGCCACGTACTTCGGCGCCTTCGTGCGCGACCCCGACGGCAACAACGTCGAAGCGGTGTGCCACGCCGACGAGTGACGGCGGTCAGCCCGGCCCGTCAGTGATCAGCCGGTAGCCGGATCCGGGACGGCTGTCGATGGCGTCGCCGAGCCCGATGGAGGCCAGCTTTCCCCGGACCCGCCGCACATAGGCGCGCACGTACTCCTGCTCGCGCGAATAGGCGGGGCCCCACACCTCGGCGAGCAGGCCTCCGGTGGTCACGAAGCCATCGGCTCGGGCCAGCGCCCGCAGCAGCTCGAACTCGGTGGGAGTCAACTCCGCCGACCCCCCCGGCCCCCGGACCGAGAGCGATGCAGGTACGAGGGTGAGTCTCCCGGCGGCGATCTCGTCCCCGGTGCGGCCGCCGCGGCGCAGCATCACCCTCACCCGGGCGAGCAGCTCGGCGGCGGCGAACGGCTTGGTGACGAAGTCCTCGGCCCCGGCATCGAGCGCCTGCACCTTCACCGCCTCGTCGTGGTCGCCGGAGAGGACCATCACCGGCACCGCGGTGTGCCCGGCCAGCGCCTCCACCAGCCGCATCCCTCCACCCGGCATGTGCAGGTCGACGATCACCAGGTCGGGGTGCGCTCGCGGGAACCGGTCGATGGCCTCGACCGGCGACTCGGCGGTGACCGTGGTGTAGCCCGACGCCTCGAGCAGGGTGGAGACGGTGCGCAGGAAGGCGGGGTCGTCGTCGGCGATGAGGACTGTGGGCAACGGCGAACCTGGCTCCGAGGCGATCGTAGCCGATGGTACCTGCGGGGGAGTCGGTCACTCCTCGCCGAGGCCGAGCACCAGAACGTCGACGTCGGGGAGCGCGGTGATCACCCGGTCGATGATGTCGCCTCCCCACAGGCGCTCCCACACAGGTGCGATGGGACGGGCCCATCACCACGAGCGTGGCCCGTTGCTCTCGGGCGACGGCGACGATCTCGTCGGGCCACCTCCCGTCGCGTTCCCTGCCGGCCGATCACCACGGCGCCGAGGTCACCGGCCACCGCCAGCGTGTCCCCCATCTGCTCGGGCGGATCGCTGCCGGGGTGCACGGCGACGACCAGGAACTCGCCGCGCTCGGCGTTGGCCAGCCGGAAGGCGCGCCGGACCACCGTGGCGCCGGCGGGGGTCTCGTCGACGCAGGCGAGCACCCGCTCGGTGGAGCGCCACGGCGACTCGATCCCATGGACGGCCAGGTACTCGTCGAGCTCCCGGTCCACCGTCTGCGCGGTCCTGGTCAGGGCGAGCTGGCGCAGCGCGTTCAGGTTCCCCGGCCGGAAGAAGTTCTCCAGCGCCCGAGTGGCGGCGGCGTCGGCGTAGACCTTGCCCTGTTGCAGGCGATGGCGCAGCTCGTCGGTGGACAGGTCGACCAGGATGATCTCGTCGGCCCGGTCGAGGACCTCGTCGGGGATGCGCTCCCGCACCTTGACCCCGGCGATCGACTCGACCACGTCGTTGAGGCTCTCCAGGTGCTGGATGTTGAGGGTGGTGAGCACATCGATCCCCTCGGCCAGGACCAGCGTCGACGTCCTCGTAGCGCCGGGCCCGGGGACTGCCGGGGGCGTTGGTGTGGGCCAGCTCGTCGACGGCGCAGATCTCGGGGCGGCGGGCGATCACGGCGTCGGGGTCGAACTCCTCGATGGCGACCCCGCGGTGCTCGACCCGACGCCGGGGGATCACGACTCGAGCCCGTCGAGCAGGGCGGCGGTGTCGGCCCGCCCGTGGGTCTCGACGAAGCCGACGACGGCGTCACGGTCCTGGCGGACCAGGTCGTGCACCGCCCCCAGCATGGCGTAGGTCTTGCCCACGCCGGGGGCGAAACCGAGGATAGACGGTGAGCCGCCCGGCGTCGGGGGCGACCTCGGACGCTCGCCGCCAGCACCGCCCGGGCCACACGCTGATCCCGATCGGGGTCCGCCGAGGGCAACGCCGCCTCCTTGTCAGCCGGCGGTGGTCAGACTATCGAGGGCGAGGTTCACCTCGAGGACGTTGACGTAGCAGCCGGCCCGGCCAGCTGAGCACGTTGTCGTCGATGACCTCGTGCACCGTCGGCCTCGTCGACGCGGCGAGCTTCGGCGATCCGGGGCACCTGCCACCGCGCCGCCGCCAGCGACAGGTGCGGGTCGAGGGCCGATCCCGAGCCGGTGACCAGGTCGACCGGGACCCCGTCGCCGTAGACCTCGACCAGCTCCTCGATCGGCGGCGATGCAGGTCGGGGTTGGTCGGACCCAGGTTGGACGGGTAGGAGAGGGCCCGGGCGGCTCACGTCGAGCTCGGGGTCGGCGTTGTACCCCGATGCCGACGGGCGCGGCCACAGGTACCCGGGATCGGTGAACGGCTGGGCGAGCAGGCGGCTGCCCACGACCTCGCCGTCCCGCTCCACCAGCGAGCCCTCCGCCTGGTCGGGCCACACCAGCGTGCCCACCAGGGTCACCGCCCCGGTGTACCCGAAGCCGAGCAGGGCGGTGAAGACCAGCGAGGGCGCCGAAGGCCCGGGCGATCTGGGTCACGAGAACCACCCGGTGAGGTCGAGGAGCATGTCGATGGCCTTGATGCCGACGAACGGGACGATCAGCCCACCGAGCCCGTAGATGGCCACGTTGCGGTAGAGGATGCCGGAGGCGGTGCGCGCCCTGGTGCGGACGCCCCGCAGGCACAGCGGCACCAGGGCGACGATGACCAGGGCGTTGAAGATGACCGCCGACACGATTGCGCTGTGCGGAGTGCCCAGCCGCATGATGTCGAGCGAGTCGAGCCCGGGGAGGGCGGCGGCGAACAGGGCGGGCAGGATGGCGAAGTACTTGGCCACGTCGTTGGCGATGGAGAACGTGGTCACCGCCCCCCGGGTCATCAGCAGCTCCTTGCCGATCCGGACCACCTCGATGACCTTGGTGGGGTCGGAGTCGAGGTCGACCATGTTGGCGGCGTCCTTGGCGGCGGCGGTGCCCGAGTTCATCGCCAGCCCGACGTCGGCCTGGGCCAGGGCAGGGGCGTCGTTGGTGCCGTCACCGGTCATCGCCACCAGCCGGCCGCCTTCCTGCTCTCGCCGGATCAGCGCCAGCTTGTCCTCCGGGGTGGCGTCGGCCAGGAAGTCGTCGACCCCGGCCGCATCGGCGATGAAGGCGGCGGTGATCGGGTTGTCGCCGGTGATCATCACGGTGCGCAGCCCGAGACGGCGGAGCATCTCGAACCGCTCCGGGAGGCCCGGCTTCACCGTGTCGGCGAGCTCGATCACCCCGAGCGCCCTCCCGTCGGCGACCACTCCGAGCGGGGTGGCGCCTCGTCCTGCCACCCGTTCGGCAGATCTCCTCGAGCTCGGCGGGGGCGTCGGGAACCAGGGCACGGACCGCCGACCCGGCGCCCTTCCAGGTGCCGCTCCCGTCGTAGGTGACGCCCGACAGCCGGGTCGACGCCGAGAAGGGCACGAACTCGTCTCCGGGCACGGCCTCGCCGGTGACCCCCTTCTCCCGGGCCAGGGCCACCACCGAGCGGCCCTCGGGGGTGTCGTCGAGGTAGGAGGCGCGGGCGGCCGCCTCGGCCAGTTCCCTCTCGCCGACACCGGTGAGCGGCCAGAAGGACGCTGCCATCCGGTTGCCGAACGTGATGGTGCCGGTCTTGTCGAGCAGCAGCGTGTCGCAGTCGCCGGCGGCCTCGACGGCGTGGCCCGACTTGGCCATCACGTTGAACCGGGTGACCCGGTCCATGCCGGCGATGCCGATGGCGGAGAGCAGCCCGCCGATGGTGGTCGGGATCAGGGTGACGAACAGGGCCACCAGCACCACCGGGTCGGCGGGGCACTCCGGGGTGACCAGCGTGGTGATCGGGCAGCAGGGTGACGCACACCACCAGGAACACCATGGTGAGCCCGCTCAGCAGCAGCGACAGGGCGATCTCGTTCGGGGTCTTCTGCCGGTTGGCCCCCTCAACGAGTGCGATCATGCGGTCGAGAAAGGTCTCCCCGGGGTCGGCGGTGATGCGCACGATCAGCCAGTCGGAGACGACCGTGGTGCCGCCGGTGACCGAAGAGCGAATGTCGGTCCCCGGCTCCTTGAGCACCGGAGCGGACTCGCCGGTGATGGCAGCCTCGTTGACGTAGGCGACGCCTTCCACCACCTCGCCGTCGCCGGGGACGATCTCGCCGCTCTCGATGCGAACCAGGTCGCCGCTCCGCAGCGACGTCGAGTCGACGATCGTCTCTGCGTGACCGGTCGGCCCTTCGACCAGCTTGCGGGCGGTGGTGCCCGCCCTGGTGGCGCGCAGGCTGTCCGCCTGGGCCTTGCCCCTCGCCTCGGCCATCGCCTCGGCGAAGTTGGCGAACAGCACCGTGAACCACAGCCAGGCGGCCACCCACAGGGCGAAACCGCCACCGGTGGCCGGGTCGCCGTCGGTGAAGCGGATGACGGCGATCACGGTGGTGATCAATGCGCCGATCTCGACCACGAACATCACCGGGTTCCTGACCAGGGTGGCCGGGTTGAGCTTGGGGAAGGACGACTTGACGGCGGCGCCGAGCAGCGCCGGGTCGAGGATGCCCGGGGTGGCCAGGTCGCGACGCGACCGGCCCGGGACCTTCGGGGGTGCTACGGGTACGGTCACGATGCTCCTCCGAGGGCCTCGGCGAAGGGGCCGACGGCGAGCGCCGGCAGGAAGGTGAGGGCACCGACGATCACCACCACGGCGAGCAGCAGGACGACGAACAGAGGTCCGTCGGTTCGGAAGGTGACGTCGCTGGGGACGTCGGTGGCGGTCCGGTTGGCCAGACGTCCCGCCAGGGCCAGCACCGGGATCAGGGTGAGGAACCGGCCGGCGATCATCGCCAGCCCCTGCGTGGAGGCGTAGAACGTCTGCGCCGACCCGAGGCCGCCGAAAGCCGACCCGTTGTTGTTCCCCGCCGGAGGTGAACCCGTAGAGGATCTCCGTCCAGCCGTGGGGGGTGGGGTTGAAGATACCGGCGCGGCCCAGCGAGGTCCCGGCGGCGAGCCCGGCGAGGACCAGCACCACCATCTGCGGGGCGATGGTGGCCATCACCGCCAGCTTGACGTCGCCGCCCTCCAGCTTCTTGCCGGCCCACTCGGGGGTCCGGCCCACCATGAGGCCGGCGATGAACACGGTGAGCACCACGAACACCAGCATCCCGTTGAGGCCGACCCCGACTCCGCCGAACACCACCTCGCCCAGCATCATGTTGACCAGCGGGACGGCGCCGCCCATCGGGGTCATCGAGTCGTGGGCGGCTGTTCACCGAGCCGTTGGAGAGGGCGGTCGTCACCGAGGCGTAGATGGCGCTCTCGGCGGTGCCGAAGCGGACCTCCTTGCCCTCCATGTTGCCGCCCGGGCGCCTCGATCGGAGGCCGTGGCGTCGGCCCCGGTGCCGGCAGCGGCCCCGGCGGCGGTCTCCTCGACGATCGCCCCGGCGGTCATCACGGTGAGCAGCACCGTCATGGCGGCGTAGATCGCCCAGCCGTCGCGGCGGCGCCCGGTCATCCGACCGTACGCGAGCACCAGGCCGGCCGGGATGGCCAGCATCATCACGATGATCACCGCGTTGCTCAACGGGGTCGGGTTCTCGAACGGGTGCGCCGAGTTGGCGTTGAAGAACCCGCCGCCGTTGGTGCCCAGGTCCTTGATGGCGATCTGGCTGGCGGCGGGCCCGCCCGGGATCACCTGGGCCGCTCCCTCGACGGTGGCGACCTCGGTATAGGGGTCGAAGTTCTGCACGACGCCCTGGCTGACCAGGACGAAGGCGAACAGCAGGGAGATCGGCAGCAGGACGTAGAGGTTCGACCGGACCAGGTCGACCCAGAAGTTGCCGATCTTGTCGGTGTTGCGTCGGGCGATCGCCCGGATCAGCGCCGCCGCCGCCGCCATGCCCACCGCCGCCGACACGAAGTTCTGCACGGTGAGACCGGCGAACTGCGACAGGTAGGACATGGTCGACTCGCCGCCGTATGCCTGCCAGTTGGTGTTGGTGACGAAGCTCACCGCGGTGTTGAAGGCGATCCACGGGGACACGCCGGGGAGACCTTCCGGGTTGAAGGGCAAGCGAGCCCTGGAACCGCAGCAGGCGCGTACAGGACGATGAAGCCCGACGGCGTTGAAGGCGAGCAGCCCGCCGAGATAGGTGCGCCAGCCGTGCTCCACCTCGGGGTCGACCCGGAGTACCCGGTAGATGAAGCGCTCCAACGGGCCGAGGACGCGGACCGCCCGGGTCGGCCGTCCCGCTGTACACCGCCGCCAGATAGCGGCCCAGTGGGATCGCCACCAGGGTGACGACCAGGAGGTAGCCAGCGAACGTCAGCAACCCGACGGCCACTCAGAACCTCTCGGGTTTCCACAGGGCGATCGCCAGGTAGACGGCGACGGCCACCGACACGATCAGCAGGATCCAATCGTCCCAGCCCATCACGCCCTCCGGCACAGAGATCACGACGAGCCACAGCACCGTCCCGGACAGGGCGGCGGTGGCGAGCACCAACAGATCTTCCACGGACGGTCTCCTGCAGTCTCGGTCAGATCTCGGGGAACTCGTCGCCGTCGATCAGTCGCAGCAGCGACTGGATCGGGAACGGCTTGCGCAGCACGAAGACGCCGGGTCGGTCGTGGTGCAGGGCGGCCAGCGAGGCGCTCGACACCACCACCCGGTCAGGAGAGATCCCCCGGCGGTCCATCTCGTCGAGCACCGTCCACCCGGTCCCATCGGGCAGATCCACGTCGACGAACACCACCGCCGGCGGCGACGAGGCCATTGCCTCCAGCGCCTCCGCGCCGGTCGGGGCCAGGACCGCGTCGTGCGCCGACACCACGCAGGACGTCGGTCAACAGGCGACCGAAGGCGGGGTCGTCCTCGACGACGAGCACCGAGCGCGTCGGCTCAGCCATCGACGGGCCGCCTCGGGATGGTGATCGACATCGTGGTGCCCGAACCGGGCGCCGAGATGACGTCGATCCGGCCGTGGTGGGCGGTGACGATGGACCGGGTGATGGCCAACCCGAGCCCGCTGCCGGTACCGGAGCGGGCGCCCCGCACGAAGGGGAGGAACAGCTTCTCCTGCTCCTCGCGGTCGATGCCGGGACCCTGATCGGCGATGGACACGGTGACATGCCCCGGGTCGGGGCGGACGCTGGCCTGGATCGGGGTTTCCGGTGTCGAGTAACGGGCGGCGTTGTCCATCAGGTTGGTGATTACCTCGAGCAGCCGCACCGGGTCTCCGGTGACGGTGGCGTCCCCGGTGCTGTGGACCTGGATCTCCCGCCCGGAGGCGAGGCGGACCCGATCGGCGGCGTCCAGGGTGAGCTTGGCGAGGTCCACCGGGTCGCGATTGAGGCGGAAGGCCCCGCTCTCCAGCCGGGAGAGGTCGAGCAGGTGGTCGATCATCTCGTCGAGGCGGTCTACCTCGCCGTCAACCGTCTCGAGCAGCCCGCGCTCGGCCTCGTCCGACAGCTCGACGTCGGGGGCGAGCACCGCCGAAACCGCTGCCTTCATCGAGGCGAGCGGGGTGCGCAGGTCGTGGCCAACGGCGGCGAGGAGTGCGTTCTTCGCCTCGTCCCGGGCGCGGAGACGGTGGGCGCTCTCCGCCACCTGGAGCAGTTCGATGCGCTCGCTGGTGTGGGCGAGCTCGGTGGCGGCGTACCCCAGGGAGCGGCGGTCCTGGTCCGTGAAGCGCGACCCGGGCGCCGCCGCCGCCAACAGCATGCCGTCGGCGTCCACGGGAATCAGCAGGACGGCACGGTTCTCCGACCTCGTCTCGACGGTGCGCCGCTCGATCCTCGCCAGGTCGGCCATCTCCTCCGGCACCCACGGCGGGAAGTCGTCCTCACCGGTGATCAGTGCCACGTCGGAGCCATCGGGCAGGGAGCGACCGACCACAGTGGTCAGGGTGTCGAGCAGGTGCTCCGAAGGGACGTCCATGGTCTCGGTGGTCAGCCGCAGCCGCAACCGGCTCAAGGCGGCGTCGCTGGCCCGGCCCCGGGCGAGCGAGCGTCCGGCGGCGATGAGCACGATCCCGATCACCGAGGCGGCCAGGAAGGCGAGCAGGTCGAGCACGAGGGCGGTGGTGGCGATCCGCAGCGTGTAGTAGGGCGGGACCATGAACCAGTCGTAGGCGAGGAAGGCGGTGGCCGCGGCGAGCAGCCCCACCGTCGGCCCGGTATAGGCGGCGAGCAGCAGCACGATCACCGTGTAGGCGGCGCTGATCGCCCCGAACGCCTCCTCGCGCACCGGGATCATCAGCAGCGTCACCAGGGCGACGGCGGCCAGGGTCACCGGGATCGAGAGGGCCTTCGACGGTGCGTCGGCGAGCAGCAGCCGTTCCAACCAAGGGGCCGCCGGCCGGTCCGCCAGCCCGGGGTCGTCGTCGCTCCCCTCGAAGGCGACCGCCTGGTCGATGGCGGTCGCCAGCGCGTCCTGGTCGAGCGGCTTGCGGAAGGCCGGGATGTAGGACCACCGCAGCGGCGGAGCCAGGTCGGTGGCGCTGATCAGAGACACCCGGAACGGGGGGTGGGGCACGGCGATCCGGTCGAGCACGTCCCAGGCGCTGCCGTCGTCGAGTTGGATGTCGAGCAGGACGATGTCGGCCACCCCGTCGCCGATCATGCCGACGGTATCCGCCACGCCGGTGGAACGCTTCACCGAGTGATGGACGGCGCGTAGGGCGTGTTCGAGGGAATCCCCGACCACCGGGTCGTCTTCGGCGAGCAGCACTCTCATGCCCCCATCGTCCCCGGTCGGGCCGGTCGTCGGTGAAGTGAACAGGGCGTGAAAAGACATCCGCGATGGAAGCTGGGATCCCCATCGCACAGCCATGAGGCGATCGGCCGATGAGCCATGATGAAGGGAATGTCGGTGGGATGCCGAGGGTTCGAGCCCGTATACTCAGGGGCCAGGAGGACTTGCGCGCATGACCACCACCGAGCACACCCATGACACCCCGCGCCGCTCCGGTCATCGGGGCCAGCCTCAGCGATGCCGCCGCCGACAAGGTGCGCGAGCTGATCGAGGCCGAGGGCGATCCCAGCCTGATGCTGCGGCTCGCAGTGCGTCCCGGTGGGTGCTCAGGCTTCTCCTACGACATGTTCTTCGACACCAGATCGACGACACCGACGTCGTCAGCGAGAACGGCGGGGTCCGTCTGGCGGTCGACGCCGAATCGGCTGCGATGCTCTCCGGGGCGGTCATCGACTACAAGAACCAGGGCCTCCAGGGCGCCGGGTTCGCCATCGAGAACCCCAACCAGCAGCGTTCCTGCGGCTGCGGCCAGTCCTTCTGCTGAGCCGCCTCCCGGGTCACGCACCAACTTTGAGCGTTTGACCCGCCCACAGCCGTTCACTCGCTCAAAGTTCGATTCGAGCCCTGGGTCACGCACCAACTTTGAGCGTTTGACCCGCCCACAGCCGTTCACTCGCTCAAAGTTCGACTGAGTAGGGTCCGGGCGTTGCCAGACCCTGGAGCGTGCCCGTGCCCAAGACCATCCTCATCCGTCCCTTCGGCGCCCCGGGCGCTCGGGCCGTATTCCCCGGCGGTCGAGGCCAACGGCTTCGTCTTCCTCTCCGGGCAGGTCGGGATCGACCCTGCCAGCGGCGAATCGGTCGGTGACGACGTCGTCGAACAGACCCACCGGATCATGGCGAACCATCGGGGCGATGCTGGGCGATCTCGGCCTCGGCTACGACGACATCGTCAAGACGACCATCTTCCTGGCCGACATCGCCGACTTCCCGGTGGTGAACGAGGCGTACGCCGGGTACGTCGGAGAGGCCAGGCCGGCCCGTTCGACGGTCCAGGTGGCGGCGCTGCCCGGCGGCTTCCGCGTCGAGATCGAGGTCATCGCCGCCCGGTAGCATTCCCCGGAGATTCCCCATGGAGGTTCCGGCGGTGCAACCCGACGCGATTCTGTCAGCCCTCGGCCTGTCGGCGGTCAACCGGGGCGCCTACGCCGGCGGATGGCTCGACACCACCGGCGCCGAGCTGCTCAGCGAGAACCCGGCGACCGGCGAGCCCATCGCCGCGGTGACCCAGGCCACCCTCGACGAGTACGAGGTCGTGGTCACCGACTCCGTCAGAGACGTTCGAGGCGTGGCGGATGCTGCCGCCTCCCGAGCGCGGCGCCCACGTCCGCCGCCTCGCCGACGCCCTGCGCAGCTACAAGGAGCCGCTCGGTGCGCTGGTCAGCCTGGAGATGGGCAAGATCCGCGCCGAGGGCGTGGGCGAGGTCCAGGAGATGATCGACATCGCCGACTTCTCGGTCGGGTTGTCCCGCCAGCTCTACGGGCTCACCATGGCCAGCGAGCGGCCCCGCCACCGCATGTACGAGCAGTGGCACCCGCTGGGCCCGGTCGGGGTGATCACCGCCTTCAACTTCCCGGTCGCCGTGTGGAGCTGGAACTCGTGCATCGCCGCCGTGTGCGGCGACACCAACGTGTGGAAGCCGTCGAGCCAGGTCCCGCTGTGCGCCATCGCCGTCACCAACATCGCCGACGAGGTGATGGACGGCACCGGGTTCGAGGGAGTCTTCAACCTGGTGATCGGGCGTGGCTCGTCCGTCGGCGACACCATGATCAACGACCGCCGCCTCCCGCTGATCTCGGCGACCGGCTCGACCGCGGTCGGCGAGAAGGTCGGGGCTGGCGACGGCCGAAGCGGCTGGGCCGCTCGCTGCTCGAGCTCGGCGGCAACAACGCCATCATCGTGATGGACGACGCCGACCTCGACCTGGTCACCCGGGCGCGCCCTGTTCGCCGCGGTGGGCACCGCCGGCCAGCGGTGCACGTCGCTGCGGCGGCTGATCGTCCACCGCGGCGTCGCCGACGTGCTCGCCAAGCGGCTGGTGGAGGCCTACGGGCAGGTCTCCATCGGCGATCCGCTCGCCGATGGCACCCTGATGGGACCGCTGATCACGCCGGGCGCCGTCGACGACATGATGCAGGCGCTCGACCTGGCCCGCGGGCAGGGGGGCGAGGTGCTGGTCGGCGGCAACCTGCTGGAGCAGCCGGGCAACTTCGTCGAGCCGACCATCGTCAAGATCCCCGCCGACGCCGCCATCGTGCAGGAGGAGACGTTCGCCCCGATCCTCTACCTCATCGAGGTCGACAGCTTCGACGAGGCGATGGCGGTGCAGAACGGCGTGCGGCAGGGCCTGTCGTCGGCGATCTTCACCGACTCGATGAAGTACGCCGAGCGGTTCCTCTCCGCCCAGGGCTCGGACTGCGGCATCGCCAACGTCAACATCGGCACGTCGGGCGCCGAGATCGGCGGGGCGTTCGGTGGCGAGAAGGAGACCGGGGGCGGGCGTGAGGCCGGCTCCGACTCGTGGAAGACCTACATGCGCCGCCAGACCGTGACCATCAACTGGAGCGACGAGCTCCCCCTGGCCCAGGGCATCGAGTTCGGTTGACTCCGTGAACCGAAATTCCCGGGTTCGCCGGGTTTCGGTTCACGGAAGGCCGCCGGCACCCTCCTAGGCCAGTCCTCGCCGCCGTACTCGAGGTCCATGTCGGGCGGGCTGCGGGTGAGACGGACCCGCTCGATGGTGGTGCCGGTGACCCCGAGCACCTCGATGGTCCACTCCCCGGTGTCCACCTCGTCCCCCTGCTCGGCCATCCGCCCCAACTCGTCGAGCACCAACCCGGCCACCGTGGAGTAGTCGCCCTCGGGCAGCTCGACGTCGGCGTCGGCGAGGTCGTGGATGCCGAAGGTGCCCCGGACCACCAGCGATCCGTCGGGCTGCCAGTCCAGGTCGAGCATGTCGCGGTCGAACTCGTCGTAGATCTCCCCGACCAGCTCCTCGAGCAGGTCCTCCAGGGTGACGATGCCGTCGACGCCGCCGTGTTCGTCGACGACGACCGCCATGTGCTGGCGCTCCCGCTGCATCCGGCGCAGGGCGTCGAGCACCAGCACGCTGTCGGGCAGGGCGAGGATCGTCGACATGTGGTCGCCGACCATGCCACCCGGGCCCACCAGGTCCTTCAGGTGCACCACGCCGACGGTGTCGTCGAGCGACCCGACGTACACCGGTGCCCGCGAGTGCGTGGAGGCGAGCAGGCGCTGCAGCCCTTCGGCGGCGTCGAGGTCGGCGGCGAGCCCGGTCACCCTGGTCCGGGGGACCATCACGTCGCGCACGATGAGCGTGGCCGACTCGAAGGTGCCGGCGACGATGGTGCGTTGCTCGGTGGTGAGGGCGCGATGGGTGGAGACGATCTGGCGCACCTCCTCCACGGTGACGTCGTGGCGCACCAGGTCGGGATCGCCACCGAACAGGCGCACCACGAGGTTGGTGGAGACCCCGAGCAGCCACACGATGGGGCGGGTGACGGTGGCGAGCACCTCGAGCGGGCGCGCCGCCACCAGGCTCCACGCCTCGGGGCGCTGCAGGGCGAGCCGCTTCGGGGCCAGCTCGCCGAACACCAGGCTGATGAAGGCGAGCGCCGCCGTGACCAGCAAGCAGAGCGACCGGTTGCGCCCAGCGGCCCAGCGGAGCCAGCCAGTCGGCCACCGGCTCGGACAGGGTGACCGCGGCGGTGGCGCTGGCCAGCATCGCCGCCAGGGTGATGCCCACCTGGATGGTGGCGAGCATCCGGTTCGGCTCGCGCGACAGGCGGGCCACGGCCCGACCCGTGGCGCCCCGTTCCTCCATCGCCTCGATCTGCGTCGGGCGGAGGGCGATCATGGCGAGCTCGCTGCCGGCGAACATGCCGTTGAGGATGACCAGCACCGCCACCAGCACGAGCTGGACCCAGACCCCGTCCAACCAGCCTCCAAGGGAAACGAAGGTACCCAAGGTTACGCCGTCACCGAGGCGCCGGACGAGCGGTAGTGCCGGGTCACGTCACCGGCGACCTGCACGCCTCCGGGGGCGGGTAGGGTCGGATCATGGCCGTCGAGCTGAACCACACCATCGTTGCCTCCCGTGACCAGGCGCGAGACCGCGGCGTTCATCGTCCGAGGTTCTCGGGCTGCCCGAGCCGGTGAGGTACGGCCCGTTCCTCGTCGTCCAGACGGCCAACGGGGTGTCCCTCGACGTGGCCGATCGGGCCGACGTCGTGTCGCAGCACTACGCCTTCCTCGTCAGCGAGATCGGAGTTCGACGAGATCTGGGGGCGGATCCGGGAGCGGGGCGTCGAGTTCTACGCCGACCCGTCGCGCACCCGGCCCGGCGAGATCAACACCAACGACGGGGGTCGGGGCCTGTACTTCCAGGAACCGAGCGGGCACCTGCTGGAGATCATCACCCGGCCATACGGCAGCGGTGGCTGAGCGACGGAACGCGGCCGGAGGCGCCCGGTAGGCTGCTCGGCCATGGAGCTCGACGGAATCTCAGCAATCGTCACCGGCGGCGCCTCCGGGCTCGGGGCCGCCACGGCGCGCCGCCTCGCTGCCGACGGCGCCACCGTGGTCGTCGTCGACCTGCAGGACGAAGCCGGCGAGGCCACCGCCGCTGACATCGGGGGCGTCTACGTCCACGCCGACGTCACCGACGCCGAGCAGGTGCAGATGGCGGTGGACGCCGCCGTCGAGGTCGCCCCGTTGCGGGCGCTGGTCAACTGCGCCGGGATCGCACCGCCCGCCAAGACGGTGGATCGGGACGGCAACCCCCACGACCTCGGCCACTTCGCCAAGGTGGTCACCATCAACTTGATCGGCACCTTCAACTGCATCCGGCTGGCGGCGACGGCGATGGCGCGCAACCAACCCGACCCGACCGGTGACCGCGGCGCCATCGTCAACACCGCCTCGGTGGCGGCGTTCGACGGCCAGGTGGGCCAGGCCGCCTACTCGGCGTCGAAGGGCGGTGTCGCCGGGATGACGCTCCCCATCGCCCGCGATCTGTCACAGCACGGGATCAGGGTGAACACCATCGCCCCGGGGATCATGGACACCCCGATGCTGGCCGGCCTGCCCGAGCCTGCCCGGGTCTCGCTCGGCCAGCAGGTGCTGTACCCGCAGCGGCTGGGCACCCCGGAGGAGTACGCCGCCCTCGCCCACTTCCTGCTCACCCACGGCTACATGAATGCCGAGACGGTCAGGATGGATGGCGGCATCCGCATGGCGCCCAGATGACCGGCGCCGCGCCGGAGGGTGTCAGCGCGTGGCCCGCTCCCGGGCTGCGTCGACGGCGGCGACGATGCGTTTCGCCCGCGTCTCGTCTCGCTTGGCGCTGATGACACCCCAGAGCAGTTGCTGTCTGGCGGTGCGGCTGAGCGCCTCCCAGCCGAGGCGGGCGTCGGGGTCGGCGGCGAGGGCGGCGTCGAGGTCGTCGGGGACCTCCATGGCCTCGACCGGCTCGTAGGCGCTCCACGAGCCGTCCGCTTTCGCCGCTTCCACCTTGGCGAGCCCGGCCGGGGCCATCCGGCCGGCGGCGACGAGGCGGGCGACCCGCTCCCGGTTCGAGCGCACCCACACGCTGCCCGCTCGGCGCGGGGTGAACCTCTGCATCGACCGGTCGGCGTCGACCGTCTTCGCCTGGGAGTCGATCCAGCCGAAGCAGAGCGCCTCCTCGACCAGGGCCTCGTATCCGGGTCTGGGCTTGCCGGTGTGTCGCTTCCAGGACACGACCCAGACACCTGGTGAAGTGGCGTGATGGTCGGCCAGCCAGCGTCGCCAGGCGGCCCGGGTGGCCGGGTGCACCTGCTCAGGATCCGGCGGTCCCGGTCTGTCTGGTCCTGGTTGCGTGCCCATTGCCGTTACCCAGCCTTCCCCGAGGTGGGTCGTGCCCATCTGGTGCATATGATCGCCGAGACGTGAACGGCGCCATCTCCACGGTATCCGGGTAGCAGCCGGCGATGCGCAGTCTCCTCGTACGCAACGCCGCCGTGCTGGTGACGATGGACGACCAGCGGCGGGAGATCGCCGGAGGCGGCATCTACGCCGAGGACGGGATGATCATCGCCGTCGGGCGCGTCGGACGAGCTACCGGCCACCGCCGACGAGATGCTCGACCTCGGCGGCCATGTCGTCTTCCCCGGGCTGGTCAACACCCACCATCACCTGTACCAGACCCTCACCCGGGCGGTGCCCGGCGCCCAGGACGCCGGGCTGTTCGACTGGCTGCGCACCCTCTACCCGATGTGGGGACGGATGCGCCCCGAGCACGTGCGGGTGTCGACCACGGTCGGCCTGGCCGAGCTGGCGCTCTCCGGATGCACCACGGCGTTCGACCACCTCTACCTGTTCCCCAATGGGAGCAGCCTCGACGACCAGATCGAGGGGGCGGAGCCGGTGGGGATCAGGCTGGTGGCGTCCCGGGGCTCGATGAGCCTGGGGGAGAGCCAGGGCGGCCTACCTCCCGACGACATCGTCGAGGACGAGGACCTGATCCTCGAGGACTCGATCGCCATGATCGACCGCCACCACGACCCGGCGCCGGGGGCGATGACCCGGGTGGTGCTGGCGCCGTGCTCGCCGTTCTCCGTCACCACCGATCTGATGCGGGCCACCGCCGAGCTGGCCAGGGACAAGGAAGTCCGGCTTGCACACCCACCTCGCCGAGACGCGCGACGAGGAGGAGTTCTGCCTGGAGCGGTTCGGCCGCCGTCCCGTCGAGCTGATGGCCGACGTCGGCTGGCTGGGCGACGACGTCTGGTTCGCCCACGCCGTGTTCGCCGGGGATGCGGACGTCGCTGCCATGGCGGGTACCGGCACCGGGGTGGCCCACTGTCCCACCTCGAACATGCGCCTCGCCTCGGGGATCGCCCCGGTGCGACGCTATCTGGCCGCCGGGGTGCCGGTCGGGCTCGGTGTCGACGGGTCGGCATCCAACGACGGGTCCCACATGCTCGCCGAGGCCCGCCAGGCGCTGTTGCTCAGCCGGCTCGCCGCCGCCCCCGACCTCGAAGGCGGCGCCCTGCTCACCGCCCGCACCGCCCTGGAGATGGCGACCAGGGGCGGCGCCGCCGTGCTGGGACGAGGCGACATCGGGGTGCTCGAGCCGGGCCGGTGCGCCGACCTGGTCGCCATCTCGCTCGATCGGCTGGAGTATGCCGGGGCGCTCCACGACCCGGTGGCCGGCGCCGTGCTCTGTGCCCCGGTCGGTGTCGACCTCTCCCTGGTCGGGGGCAGGGTGGTCGTCGACCAGGGCCGGCTGAGCGGCGTCGACCTGGAGCCGCTCATCGAACATCACAACCGCCTGGCGGCGGAGCTGGCCACCGGCTGATCCGGAGCTGTCACCCCTGACCGGTAGAATCTGGCCGTGGCGAAGACCAACGCGCAGAAGGCGTTCGAGCTGACCCGGTTCGCCGCCGAGCTCGTCGCGCAGCGGCACCGGCGGGAGCGGCCAGAGGCGACCGAGGACGATGTCGACGAGGTGGTGGCCGCCTGGTACTCGTACGCGACCCCAGGCGCCGGATGGCGACGGCGAGGGCGTTTCACGCAGCTGGTCGCTCGGCAGTGATCGACTTCGAGGGCTCGCTCCGCCGGGTCGTCGCCGACCTGGACGCAGAAGGCCTGCGATACGCCCTCGTCGGGGGTGTGGCGGTGGCGGCACTGACCCGACCACGCCTCACGTGGGACTGCGACTTCGCCGTATGGGTCGACAGCGATGCGCGAGCCGAACAGGTCGTGCTGGCCATGACCAGGCGGAACTACATCCCCGGGGCGGTGATCGAGCAGGCGGTGACGGGCCGGCTGGCCACCGTCCGACTGACCGCGCCCGATCCGGACGGGACGACCGTCGACCTCCTGTTCGCCTCGTGCGGTGTCGAGCCCGAGATCGTGGCCGGAGCTGAGGTCACCGAGATCGCTCCTGGGCTGAGCATGCCGGTCGCCCGGCCGGGCCACCTGATCGCCATGAAGCTCCTGGCACGCGACGACCGGCAGCGCCCCGCCGACTACGACGACCTCCGCTCGTTGGCGGAGATGGCCGGACGACGAGGACTGGGCCATGGCCGAGGAGGCCGTAGCGGCTCATCGAGCAGCGTGGCTTCTCGCGCGGCCGGGACCTGACCGCGGCCCTGTCGCTGCTCCGGGAAGGCTGGCGCGAGTCGTGAGCGAAGTCGTCGTCGGCATCGTCCTGGTGGCGGGGGAGTCGACCCGGCTCGATCTCGGGTATCCCAAACAGCTGCTCGACGTCGACGGGCGATCGATGGCACGGGTATCCGTCGAGGAGGCCGTGGTGTCTTCGCTCGACCGGGTGGTGGCGGTGGTCGGGCGGGCGGCGGAGGACGTGGGCGCATCCCTGGCAGACAGCGGGGCCATCGTCGTCCTCAACCCGGACTACCGCACCGGCAACCTGTCCTCCCTGCTTGCGGGGGTCGACGCCGCCGGCGAATTCGACGCGGTGATGGTGCTCCTCGGAGACATGCCGGAGGTGGACGCCGCCGTCATCGACACCGCCGCCGCGGCCTGGCGCACGGACCGGCCCTGGGCGGCCTACACCGTCTTCGACGACGGCCGCCCCAACCACCCCTTCGTGCTGTCGGCCGACGCGGTCGAGACCGTGCGTGGTGCCGGCGGGCCCAAGCCGCTATGGCGGCTCTTGGTCACCGACCCCCCGCACCCGGTCCTGGCCATCCTCGTCTCCCGAGCCGTCCCAGTGGACGTCGACACCGCGGCGGACTATGAGGCGCTGCTGCGGCGAAGGGCGTCTCGGGACTGAGACCGGCAGGAGGGGCCTCAGTCGCCGTCCGCCGCCCAGTCGGGGATGCCACCGGGAGGCAGGTCCAGACCCTCGGGCCAGAACTCCAGGCGGCCCGTGCCGTCGAGTCGGACGACGTAGAGCGTCCGGCCCGAGATGAGCAGATGGTCGCTATCGGGGGCCCAGGCGATGAACTGGCCGGACTCCGGCGTCACCCGGTGCTGGTCCGAGCCGTCGGGCCTCATGAGCCATACGTCATGGTGTTCGCCAGGCTCGCCACTGCTCCAGCAGTCCTGGTCGGGCGGAGCGCGAAGGCAGTCGTCGCGCTCGGTGGTGAAGGCGATCCACTCACCGTCCGGTGACCAAACGGGCCAGCCATCGGCGCCGGGAGAGTCCGTCAACTGTGTCGTGTCGTCCGTGTCCAAATCGGTGACGTAGATGTCGTAGTCCCCGCCGGCGTGGCCGGAGAACACGATTCGCGAGCCATCGGGTGAAAGCGACGGGTACTCGAACCAAGCGTCGGTATCGACTCGATGCAGATCGGAGCCGTCCGGCCGCACCAAATACCCACTCAACGGCGTTCCGTCGCGGTCGGAGTTGAACACAATCCACTCACCATCTGCGGACCAATCAGGTCCCCAGTCATTGGCCGGGTTCGCAGAGAGGTTTCTGGGCTCGGTTCCATCGGACCGGACGACGTAGATCTCGTCATTGTCGTTGATGCCTCGTCGCGAGTCGCGGTAGACCAGCCACTTCCCGTCCGGTGACCACGCTCCGTCGAACTCCGAGCCGGGCTCTGTCGTGATCTGGCGCAGCCCTGTTCCGTCGATCGATGCGACGAAGAGGTCCTCGAAGTCATCGAAGACGACCCGACCGGTCAGATGGTCAGGATCGATCGGCGTCCCCGTCTCCACCGGTGTCTCGCCGCGGCTTTCGCTCCGGGTCGGCTGAGTCGTCGGTGGAGTTGTCGTCGACGCGGTGACCGCAACCGGCACCGTCGCCTCAGGCTCGGCCGCCGTCGTAGCCGGCCCGAGGGGCGTAGCTGCAGGCTGGCAGGCGGAGGACGTCACGAGGATCCCGAGGATGGCCACGACCCGCCAACGGATGGGTTCACGCCGGATGAAGAGGTGGCCGCGGATCATCACCCCGGTATTACACCGCCGCGCGGATCGGGGTTCCGACCTTTCGGTGGTTGGGCCGCCCCGATCAGATCGGGCGGCGGCGCTTCGAGGTGATGACGCCGGTGTCGAAGCCGGCCAGGTGGAGCGCCCCGGAGAAGCGGGCGTGCTCGATCTTGAGGCAGCGGTCCTGGACGACCTGGAGCCCGGCGTCCATCGCCTTGCGGGCCGCCTCGTCGTGGCGGAGACCGAGCTGGAGCCAGACCACCTTGGCCCCGACCTCGATGGCCTCGTCGACCACCTCGGGGATGGCGTCGTGGCGACGGAACACGTCGACGATGTCGGGCACCTCGGGCAGGTCGGCGAGGCTCGGGTAGCAGCGTGCAGCCCGAGCACCTCGTCGTAGGCAGGGTTCACCGGGTAGGTCGGTAGCGGCGTCCGCACCAGGTAGGTGGCCACGAAGTTCGACGAGCGCAGCGGGTTGGCCGATACCCCGACCAGCGCCACGGTGCGGGCGTTCTGGATGATGTGGAGCCGCTCCCGGGCGGTCGCCTCGGGGATCTCGCCACAGGCGGTGGTCATGGCGCCGCCTCCAGCGCCTGGGTCGAGGTCGGCGACGATGTCGTCGATCGTCTCGATGCCCACCGAGATGCGGATCATGTCGTCGCCGATCCCCGCCGCCTCCCGCTCCGCCGCCGGGACCTGCTGGTGGGTGGTCGACGCCGGGTGGATCACCAGCGTCTTGGCGTCGCCGACGTTGGCCAGGTGCGAGGCCAGCTCGCACCGCCTCGATGAACCGCACCCCGGCCTCGAAGCCGCCGTTGAGCCCGAAGGTGAAGACCGCGCCCGGGCCCTCCGGGCAGGTACGCTCGCGCCAGCGCGGTCCACGGGTTGTCGTCGAAGATCGGGTAGTGGACCCAGCTCGACCTCGGGGCGCTCGCCGGAGGAACCGGGCGACGGCGACGGCGTTCTCGGCGTGGCGCTGCATCCGCAGCGGCAGCGTCTCCAGCCCGAGCAGCAGCAGGAACGAGTTGAACGGCGACGGGGCGGCACCGATGTCGCGCAGCAGCTCGACCCGGGCCTTCATCAGGTAGCCGTACTCGCGGAAGTTCTCCCAGAACATCAGGTCGTGGTACGCCGGCGACGGCTCGGTGAGCAGCGGGAAGCGGCCGTTGTCGAACGGGAAGCGGCCCGACTCGACGATGACCCCGCCGATCGCCGTGCCGTGGCCGCCGATGAACTTGGTGGCCGAGTGGACGACGATGTCGGCGCCGTGCTCGATCGGCCGGCACAGGTACGGCGTGGCGAAGGTGTTGTCGACCATCAGCGGGATGCCGTTGGCGTGGGCCAGGTCGGCGAAGGCGGCGATGTCGAGCACGTCGGCGCGCGGGTTGCCGATGGTCTCGCCGTAGAGCACCTTGGTGTCGCTCGGTGATCGCCTTCTCCACCTGCTCGGGGTCGCCGAAGTCGACGAAGGTGACGTCGATCCCCATGCGCCGCAGGGTGACGTCGAACTGGGTGTAGGTGCCGCCGTAGAGCGACTGCGAGGCCACGATCTCGTCGCCCTGCTGTGGCCAGGGTGAGCGAGGGCGATGAGCTGCGCCGCCTGCCCGGACGCGGTGGCCAGCGCCCCCAGCCCGCCCTCGAGCGAGGCCATCCGCTCCTCGAAGGCGGCGGTGGTCGGGTTCCTGATGCGGGTGTAGATGTTGCCGAAGGTCTGCAGGGCGAACAGGTCGGCGGCGTGCTGGGCGTCCTCGAAGACGTACGACGTGGTGGCGTAGATCGGCATGGCCCGCGCCCCGGTCTCCGGGTCGGGCCGCTGGCCGGCGTGGATCGCCCGGGTGTCGAACCCGAACTGGCGGTCGGACATCGCAGGCATCGTAGGAGTGACCTCGGGCAGGCACCGACGCACCGCCACGGCCGTGCCCGAAACCGGTGGCCGGTCGCCTCGCCCGCGGTAGGCTCCTGGCATGTCGGAGCCCTTCCGTTCCGCCTGGTGGTGGTCCCCGAGCGAGGTGCGCCCGCCCGCTGAGCCACGCATAGCCACCGCCCCTCGCTCCCGACCTCCGGCACCCGGAGGTCGTTTCCGTTCCCGGACCCGAGGAAGCCGAATGCCCCCCACCATCGCCACCGACCTGCTCACCCCGTTGGGCGCCTACCTGCGGCTCCGCGACGCGGGCAGGGCCTCGTTCCTGCTCGAGTCGGTCGAACAGGGCCGGCTGGGTCGGTTCTCGTGGATCGGAGTGGGCGACCGCCTCACCACGGTCGCCCAGGCGGCTGCTACCGGATCGCCGATGATCGGCTACCTGGGCTACGACGCCGTCGCCGGCTACGAGCCCACCGTTCCGTTGCCCGACGCCGGTAACGGCTTTCCGGAGAGCCAGCTGGTCGTCGCCGACATCCTGGTCCGGTTCGACCACGGTGCCGGGCTGGCCGAGGTGGTCACCGGTGACGCCGAGGAGGTCGGGGGCCGGCTCGACGGCGGCATCCCCTGGCGTCGCGAGCTGCGAGGCACCCCCGGCCCGCTGCGGCGGTTCCCCGACCAGGCCCGCTACGAGGCGATGGTGCGCCAGGTGAAACGCCACATCACCGCCGGCGACGTGTTCCAGTGCGTGCCATCGCAAAGGGGAGAACGCCCTACGTCGGCGACGCCGCTCGAGATCTACCGGGTGTTGCGCCGGGTCAACCCGTCGCCGTATCTGTTCCTCCTGGAGCTCGACGGCCTGGCGCTGGTCGGGTCGTCGCCGGAGCGGCTGGTCGCCGCCGAGGACGGCATCGCCTCGCTGTACCCGATCGCCGGCACCACCGACCCCTCCGATGGCGACGTCGAGCGGCTGCTCGGTTCCGAGAAGGAACGGGCCGAGCACGTGATGCTGGTCGACTTGGGCCGCAACGACCTCTCCCGGGTCTGCCTGCCGGGCACGGTCGAGGTGACCAGGTCGATGGAGGTCGAGCGCTTCAGCCACGTCTCCCATCTCGTCTCCGAGGTGGTCGGGACCATCCGGCCGGGGGTGGGACCGCTCGACGTGCTGGCCGCCTGCTTTCCTGCGGGCACGGTCACCGGCGCTCCCAAGGTGCGGGCCATGCAGCTGATCTCCGAGATGGAGGGGTTCCGGCGGGGACCGTACGCCGGGGCGGTGCTGTACCTGCTGCCCGACGGCACCATGGATTCGTGCATCGCCCTGCGTACCGTGGTGGTCGCCGACGGGGTGGCGTACCTGCAGGCGGGGGCTGGGGTGGTAGCCGACTCCGATCCGACCGCCGAGCACGAGGAGTGCCTGCGCAAGCTGGCCGCCCTGGAGATGGCGATCGACCTGGCCGAGCGGGAGTTCGCCCCGATGGGGGTGGGGTCATGAAGGTCTCGGCGCCCAAGGTCCTCATGATCGACAACTACGACTCCTTCACCTACAACCTCGTCCACCAGTTCGAGATGCTGGGCGCCCCCATGGACGTGGTGCGCAACGACGCCGTCACCGTCGAGGAGGCGGCCGAGATGGCGCCGGCGGCGCTGGTGGTGTCGCCGGGGCCGGGGACGCCCGACGACGCCGGGGTATCGGTGCCGCTGATCCGGCGGCTGGCGGGGTCGGTGCCCATCCTGGGCGTCTGCCTGGGGCACCAGGCCATCGTCGCCGCCTTCGGTGGGCAGATCGGCGCCGCCCGATCCCTGGTGCACGGCAAGGCCAGCGCCATCACCCACGACGGGGAATCCGTCTACCGGGGGCTGCCGCAGGACATCGAGGTGGGCCGCTACCACTCGCTGGCGGTCACCGCGCTGCCCGACGAGCTGGTGGTGACCGCCCGCACCGCCGACGGCGAGGTGATGGGGGTCCGTCATCGTTCGCTGCCGATCGAGGGGGTGCAGTTCCACCCGGAGAGCGTCTTGACCCCGCAAGGAACCGACATGGTCCGCAACTTCGTGGCGACGCTGTGAGCGCCGCGGCGACGTCCTGTCGAACTTTGAGCGACTTTGCATCGCTAGATGCGATGTCAATCGCTCAAAGTTGCGAGTGGTGAGGGGGTCAGGGGGCGTGCGTGACCGGGTCGACCGTGGTCCAGGAGGCGATCGGTGCCCTCCTCGACGGCACCGACCTCGGCCGCGATCGCGCCCGTCACACCATGGATGCGGTGATGGACGGCGAGGCCACCGAGGCGCAGATCGCCGGGTTCCTGGTGGCCCTGCGCGCCAAGGGGGAGACCGCCGAGGAGATCGCCGGGTTCGCCGAGGCGATGCGGGCCCGGGTGGTGGCGGTGACGCCGCGACGGGCGCCGATCATCGACGTGGTGGGGACCGGCGGCGACGGGATGGGTACGTTCAACATCTCCACCGCCGCCGCCATCGTCGCCGCTGCCTCCGGGGCGGCGGTGGCCAAGCACGGCAACCGGGCGGCCAGCTCGCAGAGCGGGTCCGCCGACGTGCTCGAGGCGCTGGGCATCGCCATCGACCTGCCGCCGGCCGCCATCGCCGAGTCGATCGACCGGCTCGGCTTCGGGTTCATGTTCGCCCGGCTCCACCACCCCGCCATGGGTCACGCCGCCCCGGTCCGGGTCGAGCTGGGGACGCGCACCGTGTTCAACATCCTCGGCCCCCTGTCGCAACCCGGCCGGTGCCCGCAACGGCGCTGTTCGGGGTCCACAGCCCCGACCTGGCCATGATCTACGCCGAGGCACTGGCGGGTTTGGGGGCGACCCGGGCACTCGTGGTGCACGGCCACGGTGGCATCGACGAGCTGTCGCCGACCGGCCCCAACCTGGTGGTCGAGGTGGTCGACGGCGCCGTCTCAGAGGGAACCGTCGACCCGGCCGACCTCGGGTTCCCACAGGCTCCGCCCGGCTCGCTCGCCGGAGGGTCGCCGTCCGACAACGCCTCGACCCTGCGTGGGGTGCTCGCCGGCCGGAAGGGGCCGCACCGCGATGCCGTGGTGCTCAACGCCGCCGCCGCCCTGGTCACCGCCGGGGTCGTCGACGATCTCCCCGCCGGCGTGTCGCTGGCGACCGACACCATCGACCGGGGTGAGGCGGCGCGCCGCCTCGACGACCTGGTGGCGTTCACCCCGGAGCGTCGGTGGTGATGGGCCGTTTCGCCGACGCCCTCGCCGCCCCCGGGCTGGCCGCCGTCGCCGAGATCAAGCGGCGCTCGCCTTCGGCCGGCGACCTGCGCCCCGACGCCGACCCGGCCGCCCTCGCCGCCGGAGTACACCGTGGCCGGGGCGGCGGCGATCTCGGTGCTGGTCGACGAGCGGTTCGCCGGTAGTTGGGCCGATCTCGCCGCCGCCCGCGCCGCCACCGACGTGCCGCTGCTGGCCAAGGGCTTCTTCGCCAGCGAGGGCGACCTGGAGACCGCCCGCTCGCACGGCGCCGATGCCGTGCTCCTGCTGCTGCGTGACCTCGACGACGACGTGGCCAGGGGACTCATGGAGGTGGCCGCCGACCTCGGGTTGGAGACCCTGGTCGAGGCGCACGACGCCACCGAGCTGGCCCGGGCCGTCGCCCTCGACGCGCCGGTGGTAGGGGTCAACGCCCGGGATCTCGACACGTTCGCCATCGATCGCCGGCGCCAGCTCGGCCTGGTGGCGTCGATCCCACCGGGGCGGGTCGTGGTGGCCGAGTCGGGCATCCGCACCAGGGCCGACGGCGCCGCCGCCGAGCTGGCGGGCGCAGATGCCATCCTCGTCGGATCCACCCTGATGACGGCACCCGATCCGGCCGCCAAGCTCGCCGAGCTCCTCGCCCGGCCTCTGGCCAAGGTGTGCGGGCTCACCCGCCCGGAGGACGTGGCGGTGGCCGCGGCCGCCGGCGCCGACCTCGCCGGGTTCGTGCTTGTTCCCGAGAGCCCGCGCGCCGCCTCAACGGTGCTACCCACTCCGGACGGGATGCTGTCGGTGGCGGTGTGGGTGGGGGAGGCCGGTCCCGCCACCGGATCGGCCCTCGATCAGGTGCACACCCGCGAGGAGGGAGCGGTGCGGGGGCGGTATGCCGACGTGCTCCGCCAAGGGCGCAAGGTGGCCAGCTTCGTCGACCGGGCCTGGGGCGGTGCAGGAACCGCCCACTGGGCCGAGGCGGCGGCCACCCCGGGTCGGGTGGTGCTGGCCGGCGGGTTGGACGCCGGGCAACGTGGCCGAGGCGATCGATGTCGTGCACCCTTGGGCGGTGGACGCCGCCTCGTCGTTGGAGAGCGCGCCGGGCGTCAAAGACCCCGACCGGGTCCGCGCGTTCGTCGCCGCAGTCAGGGAGGTCGGGGCATGACTCCCGAGCCGGTGGAGACCTACGGTCCCTATGGGGGCCGGTACGTCCCCGAGACGCTGATACCGGCGCTCGACGAGCTGGCGGCGGCGTGGGCCGAGGCGCAAGCCGACCCCGCCTACCGCGCCGAGCTCGACCACCTCGCTGCCACTTACGTCGGGCGTCCCTCGCCGATCACCCTCGCCTCTCGGTTCGCTCCCGACCGGAAGCTCTACCTGAAGCGGGAGGACCTCAACCACACCGGCGCCCACAAGATCAACAACGCCCTCGGCCAGGTGGTGCTCGCCGGGCGGCTGGGCAAGCGCCGGATCATCGCCGAGACCGGTGCCGGCCAGCACGGCGTGGCCACCGCCACCGCCTGTGCTCGGTTCGGGCTCGACTGCGTCGTCTACATGGGCTCGGAGGACATGCGCCGCCAGGCGCCCAACGTGGAGCGGATGGAGCTGCTCGGCGCCACTGTGGTGCCGGTCGAGTTCGGCACCCGCACGCTGAAGGAGGCCACCAGTGAGGCGATCCGCGACTGGATCACCAACGTGGAGACCACCCACTACGTCATCGGCTCCTGCGTCGGACCGGCGCCGTACCCCGAGATCGTCCGCGAGCTGCAGTCGGTGATCGGGGCCGAGAGCCGGCAACAGATCCTGGAGGTGGAGGGGCGGCTACCCGACGCCGTGGTCGCCTGCGTCGGCGGCGGTTCCAACGCCATCGGGATGTTCGCCGGGTTCCTCGATGACCCCGGGGTGAGGTTGT
Source organism: uncultured Acidimicrobiia bacterium (assembly GCA_963834375.1). Taxonomy (GTDB): domain Bacteria; phylum Actinomycetota; class Acidimicrobiia; order Spongiisociales; family UBA5794; genus JACDBE01. The sequence goes on from CAWIBM010000002.1 coordinate 231,306, forward strand.
ACGGGGTGGAGGCGGCGGGGGCGTCGTCGTTGGGCCAGGGACACACCGCGGTGCTCCACGGCGCCCGCTCATCGGTGCTGGTCGACGGCGACGGACAGGTGACCGACGCTCACTCGATCTCCGCCGGGCTCGACTATCCGGGGGTCGGCCCGGAGCACGCCTTGCTCCGTGACCAGGAGCGGGTCGAGTACCTTCCCTGCACCGACGACGAGGCGCTGGCGGCGTTCGAGCGGCTGACCCGGACCGAGGGGATCATCCCCGCCCTCGAGTCGGCGCATGCACTGGCCGTGGTCGACCAGATCGACGCCGAGCTGGTCCTGGTGTGCCTGTCGGGGCGGGGTGACAAGGACCTCGCCGAGGTGCTCGCCAAGCGGCGTCCATGAAGACGTTGGTGATCTACCTGATGGCGGGCCGGGAGACACCCGCGCTGGCCGAGGCGGCGGTCGAGGCGGGCGCCGACATCGTCGAGATCGGGTTCCCGTTCTCCGACCCGCTGGCCGACGGCCCGGTGATCCGGGCGGCCGGGGAGCGGGCGCTGGCCGCCGGGATGCGTACCGCCGCCTGCCTCGAGGTGCTCGCCGAGACCCGTGTACAGCGTGGGCGAGACACCACTGCTCCCGATGACGTACGCCTCGCTGCTCGAGGCCTACGGATGGGAGCGGTTCGACACCGACGCCCGCGCCGCCGGCGCCACCGGGTTCATCCTCGCCGACGTCCCCGCCGGGGTGCGTCCCGAGTTCCGCCGGGTGCAGCTGGTCGCTCCCACCTCCACCGACGAGCGGATCGCCCTGGCCGCCGCCGAGACCGACGGCTGGCTCTACCTGGTCACCCTCGCCGGCACCACCGGAGCTCGCAAGGAGTTGTCGCCGGCGCTGGCCGCTCTCGCCGCCCGCGCCCGGGCTATCACCGACGTCCCGCTCTACGCCGGGTTCGGGATCTCGACACCGGAACAGGCGGCCGCCGCGGCGGCGAGCTGCGACGGCGTGGTGGTCGGCTCCGCCGCCGTCACCGCAGCACAGCAGGGGTCGCAGGCCCTTGTCGAGCTCGTTGCCTCGCTGCGGCAGGCCCTCGGCGGTGGCGATACCGGTACCGGGTGACGGCTAGGGGCACCGACAGCCGAGCCTCAATGCTCTTGCAATGCGGCCATCCGGGAATCGAGGAAACGGCGCTCCGGCTCGCTTGGAGCGAGATCTCGGGCGCGGGTGTAGGCGGCGAACGCGTCGCCGGGCCGGTCCAACCTCTCCAGCAGGGCGGCCCGGGTGGAGTGGTAGAGGTGGTACTGGTCGAGGTCGAGACCGTCGACGATGCGCAGGGCCTGCCTCCGGGCCCTCCACCTCGGCGACGGCCACCGCCCGGTTGAGGGCGACGACCGGGGTCGGCGAGTGGGCGAGGAGCTGGTCGTACAGGGCGAGCACCTGGCGCCAGTCGGTTTCGTCGGTGGTGGCGGCGTCGGCATGGACCGCGTTGATCGCCGCCTGGATCTGGTACGGGCCTGGTCGGTTGCGGCGCAGGCAGGCCCGCACCATCTGCTGGCCCTCGTCGACGAGGGCGCCGATCCCACCGGGTCCGGTCCTGGTCGGCGAGCAGCACCAGCGATCCGTCGGAGGCGGTCCGCGCCGGGCTCCGGGCCTCGGTCAGCAGCATCAGGGCGAGCAGCCCGATCACCTCGGGCTCGTCGGGCATCAGCTCGGCGAGCACCCGGCCCAGGCGGATCGCCTCGGCCCGCAGGTCAGGGCGCATCAGGTCCTCGCCGGCGCTGGCGGTGTAGCCCTCGTTGAAGATCAGGTAGAGGACGGCGAGCACCGGGGGGAGCCGGTCGGGGAGCTGGGCCTCGGTGGGCTTCCGGTAGGGGATGTTGGCGGCCCGGATCTTGCTCTTGGCCCGCACCAACCGCTGTGCCATGGTCGCCTCGGGCACCAGGAAGGCGTGGGCGATCGCCGGGGTGGAAAGCCCGCCGAGGAGGCGCAAGGTCAGTGCGATCTGGGCGGCGGTGGCGAGGGCCGGGTGGCAACAGGTGAAGATCAGGCGGAGCCGGTCGTCGTTCACAGGGCCCGACCTCCGGAGTCTCGTTCCCTTCGGACAACCAGGCCGCCTCGGCGTGGCGGGCATCCCTGGTGGACTCGCGACGGAAGCGGTCGATGGCCCGGTTGCGGGCGGTGGTGACGATCCACCCGGCGGGGCTGGGGGGCACTCCGCTGGTCGGCCACTTCTCCAGCGCCACCAGGAATGCGTCCTGGACCGCCTCCTCGGCGACACCGATGTCGCCGCAGAGGCGGACCAGGGTGGCGACCGCCTTGCCCGATTCCTGACGGAAGACACGATCGACCTGGTCGGCGTCGAACCCGGTCACCGGACCTCCAGGCAGTTCGGGCTCAGACCTCGGGCTCGTCCTGGAAGGGCCGGACCTCGATCGGTGCCTGACAGGCGACGGTCGCCTTGGCGGCCCAGTCGAGGGCGGCGTCGAGGTCGGCGGCCTCGATCACCCAGAACCCGCCCAGGTGCTCCTTGGTCTCGAGGAACGGGCCATCGGTGGTGACGACCTCGCCGTCCTGCACCCGCACCACGGTGGCGGTCGATGCCGGGTGCAACCCGCCGGCGAACACCCAGGAGCCCGCCGCCCGGATCTCATCGTTGACGGCGTCGACGTCCTTGTAGGCCTGCTCCATCACGTCGGCCGGGACTTCAGCATCTCGGCCTCGTCCCCGATCACGGAGAGCATGTACTGGGTCATCTGAGTGGCTCCTCGTCCACGAGCCGGCACGGTACCGGCTCTCTTCTCACCCCCTATACGAACCACCTACCCGGAAATCGACAGGTCGGCACAGAATCTCGAACAGACGGTTCGGGGTCGCACGGTGGCCTCTCGATTGGGCACAGTGACTCACGTCCGGTTGCCGGTTGGTGGCGCCGGGGCAAGGATGCGCTCTTGGAGACGCCTGAAATTCGCTACGCGAGGACTGAAGACGGAACCTACATCGCCTATCAGGTGGCGGGCGAGGGTCCAGACCTGGTCTGGCAGCTCGATTTCCAGAACAACATCGAGGACGAGTGGGAGGATCCGCTCGGTGCTGCGTGGTATCCGGCACTGGCCAGATTCTCTCGACTGATCTTGCACGACCGGCGTGGTGTCGGTCTGTCCAGCCGGAACGTGCCGCCGCCGAACCTCGAGACCCGCGTCGCCGACCTCGAAGTCGTGCTCGACGCTGCGGGAGCCGACCGCGTGACGTTGGGGGGGTTCTTCGAAACCGGCGCCCCCAACGTCTTGTTCGCAGCCTCTCATCCGGAGCGGGTGCGATCGATCGTATGGATGGGAGCCGATGGCGCGCTGCGTCTGGATCCCTGACTATCCCTGGGGCTACCGGCCCGAAGAGATAGCGGCTGAACAACAGCTCCTCGAGCTCTGGGGCACGCCCGAATACGGGCGCGCGTTCCTGGCGGATCAGGCGGCCCGCGGCAACGTGTACCCCGATTCCCAGGTGGACTTCTATCGTGAAGTCGGCGCGCCATGCCTGCACGCCCGATGTGGCCAAGGAGCTCTCGAGGATCTGGTACGACACCGACGTGAGAAGCGTGCTCCCGTCGGTGCAGGCACCGGCCCTTCTGCTCGTCCATGGCGGGAGGGAAGAGGCGGTCGCCGAAGCGGAGCACATCGCGTCGATGATGCCGCACGCCGAGGTCCGCAAGCTGCCCGGTGTCGCCTGGGAGGTCGAGGAGATGCCGGTGTGGGCGGAGGAGGTTCGAGCCTTCCTCGGTGTGAAGGCGCCCACGGTCGACCTGCATCGCGTCCTGGCGGCCGTGCTGTTCACCGACATCGTCGGTTCCACGCAACGCCTCACCGAGACGGGAGATGCAGCCTGGCGTTCGATCCTGGCGCGCCATGACGAGCGTGCTCGCTCCGAGATCTCTCGTTACGGCGGGCGGTACGTGAGCTCCACCGGAGACGGGCTCTTCGCCACGTTCGACGGCCCGGCTCGGGCGGTCTCCTGCGCCCAAGCGATCGCCCATGCCGTTGCCGACCTCGGGATCCAGATCCGCAGTGGCGTGCACACCGGCGAGGTCGAGCTCGACGGCGACGACGTGCGCGGCATCGCGGTGCACATCGGCGCCCGGATCGCGGCGCTGGCCGGCCCATCCGAGGTGTTGGTGTCCCAGACGGTGAAGGACCTCGTTGCTGGTTCGGGTCTGAAGTTCGCTGATGCCGGCGAGCATGAGCTGAAAGGCGTTCCCGACCGCTGGCACCTCTACCGGGTGGTGGGCTGACAGGGCAAAGGGTGACGGAGTAGGGGGTCGCAAGTTGGTCCCGGGTCGGACTTTGCGCCGCTGGTGGCGCTAGCTTCGGCGGCATGCGGATCGAGCGTGTGGTCACCGCCTTGTCGTGGATTCCATCGGAGGCGATCGAGGGGTCGGCCAAGATCCCGTTCGTCATGGGGATCGGGCGGTACGACGACCCGCCGCCGGCGCTGCTCGACGACCTCGACGCCCTCCACGCCCGCGGCGGGTTCCGCTTCGCCAACGAGCTGAAGGCATGGGTCGACGTCCGCAACGGGGCGATCGTCGACCACGGCTTCTCCGGACGGGGCCTGCTCAGCGACACGCACTTCAAGATCGGCCCGATGGAGATGACCTTCGTGCCCACCGCCTTCCCGATGCTGCAGTCGGTTCCGGAGGCCACGCCACAGGCGGTGACCTTCGAGCAGACCGCCGGCGGGCGTCCGGGGATGCCGGCGCCACGCACTGTCCGCGGTGCGCCGTTCGTGCAGGTGATCGGCCCCAACTGCTGGACGACGCTGTCGCTGACCATCGCCGCCGACGGCACGTCGGAAGGCAGGATGACCGGGGCGAGCACCTTCCCCCGCCACTGGGTGTACGACGAGACCGGCCGCCTCGCCGCCAAGTCGGGGAGGATCGACTTCGACGAGTGGTACGCCGAGGCGTTCGGCCCGCACAGCCCGTGGGGCGGTGAGGAGTCACCGGCGTTGGTGGCGGAGGTCGAGTCGTCGGTGGAGCGCCGGCTGTCCGGCCGGATCATGCGGGGCGGGTCCAAGCCGGAGATCAGGAAGCTGCCCGCCGGAACCGTCGTGTCGACCCAGGGCGAGTCGGCCGACGAGCTCTACCTGGTGCTCGACGGCATGCTGTCGGTCGAGGTGGACGGCGACAAGATCGCCGAGGTCGGGCCGGGGTCGGTTCTCGGCGAGCGGGCGATCCTCGAGGGCGGTACCCGGACGGCGACGCTCCGCACCATCACGCCGGCCAAGCTCGCCGTCGCCAACGTCGACCAGATCGACCGGGCATCCCTCGAGAACCTCGCCACCCGGCACCGCCGGGAAGAGACCGAGGGCTGATCTCGAACTCAGGGGGCGGGCACGAAGACCCTGGGCTCGGCGGCGGCCTCCCATGGCCTGGCTACCACGTGCCACGAGAGCAGCAGCGCCGACAGCGGCACCGCCACCTGGTTGTCGAACCTCACCCGGTTGTACGAGCCGAAGCCGCCCTTCATCCGGCTGATGAGGCCGTTGGCCAGGGTCAACCGCCAATGGCGCGGCTTCGCCTCGCTGAACAGGTCGTAGGTGAAGCCGTGCCCGGAGATCTCCCAGTGGCGGCCCAGCCACGTCTCCCGGGTGATGCGGGCCACCTCGGTTCCGGAGAACAGGGCGCGCACGGTGCCCTGGGCGACCGGCTCCATCACGGCGCGCCCGCCGGCGGCGAGATCGACCACGCTCGTGTAGTTGCGGCGACGGATGTGGGCCATCTCGGTGTCGTTCTGGCTCACCCGCCACTCGTTGGAGAACAGCGGGCTGCGCATCTCGACCGGGCCGGACACGTACATGATCCGCAGCGGGCGCATCAGGCAACGGTAGTGACCGGATCCGGGGCGGGCTGCCCGGTGCGGTAACGTCCGAAGGGTGAAGCTCCACCTGCTCGACGGCACCTACGAGCTGTTCCGGTCGCACTTCGGGGCGCCGCCCCGCACCGCTCCCGACGGCCGGCAGGTGGGCGCCACCTACGGGATCATGGCGTCGACGCTGGCCCTGCTCGGGCAGCCGGACGTCACCCACCTCGGGGCCGCCTTCGACACGATCATCGAGTCGTTCCGCAACGACATCTACCCCGGCTACAAGACCAGCGCAGGGATGGACCCCGAGCTGCTCGCCCAGTTCCCGCTGGCCGAGGAGGGGATGCGGGCGATCGGGGTGGTGGTGTGGTCGATGTTCGAGTTCGAGACCGACGACGCCCTCGCCACCGCCGCCCACCGCTGGGCCGACCACGTCGACCAGGTGGTCGTGCTCACCCCGGACAAGGACATGGCCCAGCTCTACGGCCATCCCCGGGTGGTCGGTTACGAGCGGCGCAACCAGAAGGAGGTCGACGAGCCCCAGGTGATCGAGAAGTTCGGGGTGGTGCCCGAGTCCATCCCCGACTACCTCGCCCTCGTGGGCGACTCCGCCGACGGCTACCCCGGGCTTGCCCGGGTGGGGGGCCAAGTCGGCAGGGGCGGTGCTCGCCCGCTACGGAAGGCTCGAGGACATCCCGCTGGAGGCGTCCCGCTGGGACGTACCGGTTCGCGGGGCGGACAAGCTCGCCATCACCCTGCGCCGGCAGATCGGCGACGCCCTGCTGTACCGGTTCCTCGCCACGCTGCGGCGCGACGTTCCGCTCACCGAGTCCCTCGAAGACCTCGAGTGGCGGGGTGTGCCCGCCGAGCCGTTCGAGGAGTTCTGCGCCCTCCACGGCTTCGAGAGCCTCGCCGACCGCGTCCCCCACTGGGCGTGAACTCCCGAACCTGAGGTTCCTGGGAACCGGACGGTACCTGATGTCTCTCGAGATCGCCCGATTCGTCGCCGAGCATCCGTGCCGAACATGAGGTTCCTGCGTATCGCCATCGCTCCGATAGGTGTCTAGGAACCTCAGGTTCGCCAGACTCTCCCGTCACCGGGCGAGGGTCTCGGCCCATCGCGCCGGGCTGATGGTGCGAAGCCGCCGGGGGGCGAACGGCAGCGCCCGCCGCAGCGCCGTCAGGTTCCAGTCGAGCGCCCGCTGTCGAGCCGGTGACCACGGCAGGCCGTACAAGTGGCGGAGGCGGGGATCGAGGGTTCCGACGGCGGCGAGCGAGACGAACGCCCACACCGGCTTGATCCTGACCGGCACCGCTCCCGATGTCACCAGGTCGGCCACCTCGTCGGCGACATCGGTCCGCAGCAACCGGCCGCTGCCGATGACGTCGTCGACGTAGCGGAGGAGGTCGTCGTAGGTGGCCGGTACGTAGCCGGCGGGCAGGAGCAGCACCTCGGCGGCGGTGAGGTTCTCCTCGTGGTAGCGCTGCAGTTCGTCGGCGGACAGGTCGCCGATGGTGAGCCGGTAGAAGTCGAGCACGCTCACCTCGAGGGCGGCGTGCACCCACAGGAGCTGGTCGAGGTCGAGGGCGTCATACCACTCCCCGGTCACCGGGTCGACCCCTTTGATCACGGCGTGGAGGCGGTTGATGCGGTCGGCGACCTCGAGAGCCGATCTGCGGGTGCCGAAGGTCAGCTGGCTCTGCAGGGTGACGGTGCGGATCAGCCGCGCCCACGGGTCGCGCCGGTAGGCGCCGGTCTGACGGGCCCCGGCCGCCACCAACGGGTGCGCCGCCTGCATGAGGAGCGCCCGGGCGCCGCCGAACAGCGTGGTCATCTCCCGGTTGACCCGCCACATCATCGAGTCGCGGCCGAATAGGCCGTGGTCGCTCACCCCGTGAACCTAACGGACGCGGTCGACGGGTGGCAAGGCGTAGGTTCCCGGCACGGCCGGCGGCGGGGTTGGGCCCCCGCCTGCCGGAGGAGGGCGGCGTCAGCCGCCCGGGCATGTCACAGCCCATCACGCGAACCTAACCTGCCCGGCGTGACCGTGGCCATCGAGATCTCCCAGCTCCACAAGTGGTACGGCGACATCCACGCCGTCGACGGGGTCGACCTCTCCGTCACCGTCGGCGAGGTGTTCTGCCTCCTGGGCCCCAATGGGGCCGGCAAGTCGACCACGGTGGAGATCCTCGAGGGGCACCGGCCCCGCAGCTCCGGCGAGGTCTCCGTGCTGGGGTACGACCCCCAGACGGGTGGCCGCCCGTTCCGCGAGCACATCGGCATCGTCCTCCAGCAGCAGGCAATCGAGGATGTGCTCACGGTGCGCGAGGCCATCGAGCTGTACGGCTCGATGTTCCCCAAGCGGCGCGACCCGGACGAGCTGATCGGTCTGGTCGGGCTCCAGGCAAAGGCGGGCAAGCGGATCAAGACGCTGTCCGGGGGCCAGAAGCGGCGGCTCGAGCTCGCCATGGGGATGGCGGGCGATCCCGATGTGCTCTTCCTCGACGAGCCCACCACCGGGTTCGACCCGTCGGCCCGCCGCCAGGCGTGGACCGTGGTCGAGGGGCTGGCCAGCCTCGGCAAGACGGTGCTGCTCACCACCCACTACATGGACGAGGCCCAGCAGCTGGCCGACCGGGTGGCGGTGATCGCCGCCGGGCGGATCATCGCCGAGGGCACCCCCGAGACGCTCGGCGGGCGGGCCTCGGCGTCGTCCCGGGTCAGCTTCCGGGTCGGGGCGAGCCGGCCCGTCGACCTCCCTCCCGACCTGGTCGTGGAACGCACCGAGGACGGCGAGCTGTTCTTCTCCACCGAGGACGCCACCGCCGACCTGCACCGGCTGACCGGCTGGGCGGTCGACCACGGCTTCACCCTCGATCACCTCGAGGTGCGCCAACCCAGCCTGGAGGAGGTCTACCTCGACCTCATCGGCGAAACGGCCACCGGATGAGCCGCCCATCCGACGGGACACTCGTCTTCGGCCAGGTCCGCTACCAGAACACCATCTTCTGGCGGACGCCGGTGGCCGCGTTCTTCACCTTGGTGTTCCCGCTGATGTTCCTCATCGTGTTCACCCTGGTCTTCGGCAACGAGGAGATCCCCGAGCTCGGGGTGACCACCGCCCAGTTCTACGCGCCGGGGCTGGCGGTGTTCGGGGCGGTGTCCGCCACCTACACGAACCTGGCCATCGGCACCGCCATCGCCAGGGACCAGGGCATCCTCAAGCGGGTGCGGGGCACGCCGCTGCCGCCGTGGATGTACATCGCCGGCCGCATCGGGTCCGCCTCCTACCTTGCCTTCATAGCCGCCGCCATCATGCTCGGGGTGGGGATCGTCTTCTTCGGGCTCGAGCTGTACCTCGAGGCCCTGCCATCCCTCCTGGTTACCTTCGCCGTCGGGGTGGCCTGCTGGTCGGCGTTGGGGATGCTGGCGGCGGCGGCCAGCCCCAGCGGTGACTCGGCCCCGGCGGTGACCAACGCCACCCTGCTACCGCTCGCCTTCATCTCCGACGTCTTCATCCCGCCCTCCGACAACACGCCGGAGTGGTTGGGAACCGTCGCCGACTTCTTCCCGCTGAAGCCTTTCGTCGTCTCCTTCCAGGACGCCTTCGACCCGCAGGTCGTTGCCGCCGCCGATTCGTGGCTCGACTTCTTCCACTGGTCCGAGCTCGGGGTGATGGCGGCGTGGTGTGCCGTCGGGGTCGTCCTCGCCATCCGCTTCTTCCGGTGGGAGCCGAAGGGCGGCGAGCGGGTTGGTCGGAAGGCCAAGGTCGCCGCAGAAGCCTGAGCGGGCTCAGGCCGTTGCGTCGAGGGCGGCCTGCAGGGCCGGGTCCTCTCCAGCGAGCAGGTCCTCGATGGTGAAGGGCACGGGGATGTCGGGGGCGATCCACGGCCGGTCGTCGTCGGCGCCGCCGAACGGCCAGTAGCGCGACGAGATCTCGATGCGGATCCCGCTGTGGGGGAGCTCCACCGGCCGCACGTCCCCGTACAGGTTGGGCGAGCCGCCGGTGGGCTCACCGACGAAGACGGCGGCGGTCGAGGTGTCGAGCTCGGTGGCGAAGTTCGTCGCCGCCGAGAACGTCTGCCGCCCGATGAGGACCATCAGCCCGCCCGGCCGGTTCATCCTGGGGTCGTCCTGCAGAACCCTGAGAAGCGGCCCGTACGTGGTGTTGTCCCCGCCCGGGTTGTTGCGGAGGTCGACGACCACCCGGGTGGCTCCGTCGTCGAGGCCGTCGACGATCGCATCGGCGGCGTCCTGGATGGTGGCGTCGCCACTCTGAGGGCTCACCTGGTTGTACTGGAGGTAGACGACCGGGCCTTCGCCGCCGGGCAGCGTCGTCCACCAGAACGGCTCGTCCCGACGGGAGAGGAAGAGCGGCTCGGGACGGATGGGGAGACCGACCGGGCCGGTGCCGCTGCGGGCGGCAAAGGTGTCCCAGTCGACGATCGGCGGGTCGACGCGGACCGATTCGCCGCCCAGTGTCTCCAGCTCGAAGCCGGGCCGGTCCCGGTCCTCCACGACCCCGGTCGCCGCCAGCACCTCCGGGGTCATCAGGAGCATCGGCAGCACAACGTCGATGGTCGAGTCGTTGTCGTGCGAGGCGTACGGGCGGACCCGGGCGATCGCATCGTCGATCCCGGTCGGACCGATGGCCACAACCCGGGCACCGACCAGATCGGGGTCGTCGGAGCCGACAACGCGGATCCCGTCGGGGAACAGATATAGCCGCAGCGAGTAGAGGTGGAAGCCGACCTCCGAGGGATAGACCCCGGTGTGCCCGTCGATCATCGCCGCCAGCCGCATCACCTCGACCACGGCCTCATCGCCGGTCATGGCGGCGAGCCGCTCCGGGGCGGCGGCCAGCTCGGCGTCGAAGTCTGCCTCGGGTACCCGCCAGAAGGGTTCGGGGTGGATCAACCGAACGAAGGCGCCCAGGGTCTCCATATCCGCCGCCCAGGCCGCCTCGGAGCCGGGCACCGGTGCGGTCGTGGTCGTCGTCGCCGCGGTGGTCGTGGTCGGCGCGTCTCCGGTCGAAGCCGAACCGACCACGGTGGTGGCGACCTGGTCGGCTGCCGCCGGCTCCCCTCCGTCGCTGCATGCGGTGGCCAGCACGAGGAGACCGACGACGATGCACCCGATCCATCGCTTCACCACTCGAAGATACCACGGGCCCGTGGTAGATATCACGGACCCGTGCTATCGCCGAGCTGCCGGCTCGCTCTGAAGCTCGGCCAGGGTGGTGTCTCCGGCGTCGAGCAGATCGGCCAGTGCCCGGATCACGGTGGCTCGCTTCGACCCGAGGTGCTCGCTGAGCCTCAGGTCGACCCGGCTGAAGTGACGCTCGGTCTCGTCGTGGGCGCGATGCCCCGACCGGGTCAGTACCAGGAAGTACGATCGTCCGTCGTCCGGGTTGTCGATTTTGGTGGCGTGGCCGTTCTCGACCATCGCCCTTATGCCGTCGAGCACGGTGGTGACGGGCATCCCCAGGTGCCGGGCGAGCTCGGTCGGCGACACCGGCTCGAGCCGCGTAGGGCGCTGTACATGGCGTACTCGGCCGGCTGCAGCGGCGCCCCGCGGAGCGCCATCCCCACCAGCGTCCCCGCCTGCTGGGAGGCGGCGAACACGTAGAACAGCGGGGACAGGGTCGAGTTGGCGGAGGCTCGTCCGGCCATGCCGCCACTGTAGAGAGCCGCGTTGCAGCCGGTCGGCCATACCGGGCCGGCCTGCTGGCAGACTGGCGCCCGTGTGCGGCCGATTCGTCCAGGCAGCCGAGCCCGAGGTCTACGCCGAGCTGTTCTCGGTCGATCGGATCATCGCCCCGCTGCTCCCCGCCTCGTACAACGTGGCGCCGACCGACCCGGTGTACGCCGTGGTCGAGCACGACGGGGAGCGGTTGCTGACCTCGTTCTCGTGGGGCCTGGTCCCCTGGTGGGCCGAGGACCGGCGGATCGCCGCCCGCAACATCAACGCCAGGGCGGAGACCGTCGCCGAGAAGCCGGCGTTCCGCGACTCGTTCACCGGGCGGCGCTGCCTCATCCCCGCCGACGGCTTCTACGAGTGGCAGGTGAGACCAAAAGGGAAGCTGCCGTACTACGTGCACCCGTCCGGCGGCGGCGCCATGGCCTTCGCCGGGCTGTGGGCTTCGTGGAGAAACCCCGATGACGACGAGCGGGTCCGCACCTGCACCATCATCACCGGCGAGCCCAACGACACCGTGGCCCCGATCCACGGTCGCATGCCGGTGATGATGCCCGGGTCGGCATGGGCGGCATGGCTCGACCCGGCGATGGTCGACGCCGAGGTTCTCCTGCCGCTGCTCACCGCTGCCCCGGCGGACTCGGTGGCGGTCCACCCGGTGTCCACGCTGGTCAACAAGGTCGCCAACAACCTCCCCGAGCTGATCCGGCCACTGACGACCCCGGCCGCCGAACCCCTGCCGCTGGAGATCGCCGACCGATGAACACGCCGACGGCGGAGCGGCCCGCCCTGTTCACTGTCGCTTTCGTGACCCTGTGGCTCGTCGGGTTCTTCCAGGAGATGTCGTTCGGGCTGATGATCCACCTCCCCGGGTTCCTGGAGAGCATCGGCGCCACCGAGGCTCGGATCGGGTTGATCTACTCGGCCGGGGCGGTGGTCGCCCTCGCCCTCCGCCCGTTGATGGGCCGGGTCATCGACCAGGTGGGGCGCAAGCGGATCTTCCTGGTGGGTGCCCCGGTGCTGGCGGTGTCGTCGGCCGCCTGGCTGGCCGTGGACGACGTCGGGCCGTCGGCCTTCGCCGTCCGCATGGTGTACACCTCGACCGAGATCCTGCTGTTCACCAACCTGCTCGCCTTCGGCTCGGACATCGTCCCCGAGGCTCGCCGCGCCCAGGGGTTCGCCCTGCTCGGCATCTCCGGGCTGCTCCCCATCGGGCTGGGCTCGCTGATCGGCGACCTGGTGGTGGGCGACGGCGACTTCGACCGTCTCTTCGTGCTCGCCGCCGGGCTCGCCGTCATGGGCTGGCTGCTCGCCTGGCTGCTTCCCGACATCGCGTCACGTGACCCGGAACGGACCGTCCACCGCGGGTTCCTCCATGTCCTCGGCCAAGACGATCTGCGCCCGCTGTGGCTGCTCACCTGCACCTTCGCCGTCGGGATCATGACCCTGTTCACCTTCATGCGCACCTATGTCGACGAGGTGGGCTTCGGCTCGGTGGGCCTCTACCTGGGGACCTACGCCACGGTGGCGATCATGGTGCGGTTGTTCGGCTCCTCCCGCATCGACCGGATCGGCCTGGTCAGGATGCTCGCCATCGCCGGCACCTTCGTCGGCGTCCAGTTCCTCGTCCTCGGCGTCACCGCTGTCGGTGGCCGGTCTGCTGGTGGCCGCCGTCCTCGGCGGGCTGGGGCACGGCTTCCTGTTCCCGTTGATAACCACGTCGTTGGTGAATCGCACCAGGTTGGAGGAGCGGGGCACCGCCCTGGCGATCTTCTCCGGGCTGATCGACATGGTCTACCTCCTCGGCGCCCCCGCCGTCGGCGTCCTGATCGTCGCCTCCGGCTACCCGACGACGTTCTCGACCGTGGCCGTCGTGATCCTCGCCGGATTGGCCGGGTTCATCCTGTGGGAACGGGCGCGGCGGCGGGCGGCGCCGGTCAGCGACCCGGTCTGATCGTCGCCGCCACCCCGCCGACGACGGCGCCGACTCCGCCCAACACCATCGCCTGGCCGACCCCCCCGAGGCCCGGGAACAGCGAGGGCTCGGCGAGGGCGCCGGCCAGGTTCATCACCAGGGCGACGAAGACGGTGCTGATCCACCCGGCTACCGCGGCGACGGCGGCGAACGACGGCGACACCGGGCCCGACGCCAGCCGGTAGCTCACCGGGAAGGCGGCGGCGGTGAGCACCGGCAGGACCACGTAGTCGGCCTCGGGCCGGACGAACGAAGCGACCACCCAGGCGACGGCGAAGATCGCCGAGAGGAACGTATAGCGGTTGCGACGCTCTTCGGTGGTGGCGGTCACGCCGACCTCAGCCGTCGACGGCGAACGTGGCGGTGATGGAGACGGTGACGGTCTGGTCGCCGGCGGCGATCGGGGAGTGCATCTCCATCGCCGCCATCGCCATCCGGGGGAGCGGGCCTGCGGCGGCAACCGCCTCGTCGATGTCGGTCGCCTGACCCAGGGTGAGCCCGGCGTGGCCGGCGAGCTGCTCGGCGCGGGACAGGGCGTCCTCCCAGGCGAGCCGGCGGGCGGTGGCGGCAAGGCCGCTCTTGTCCGAGATGTCGAAGACGAGCCCGCCGACCCTCACGTCGTCACCCGACGACGTGCTGGCGGCATCGAGGACCTCGCCGGCCCGGTCGAGGTCACGTACCACCACGGTCACCGAGTGCTCGGCGCGGTAGCCGATGATGCGACGGTGGTCGTCCGGGTCGTGCTCCGGCTCGAGCGCGTAGCCGGTGGTGAACACATCCGCCGTTGCCACTCCGGCACCGGCCACCGCCTGGCGCAGCCGGGTGGCGGCGGAGGCGGCGTCCCCGACCGCATCGGCCACCGACGGCCGGCTGACCGACACCCGGGTGGCGATGGTGAGCATGTCGGGAGGCCCGGCGACCTCGCCTCGACCGGAAACCCTGATGCCTGCCACGTCGCCACCGTCTCTCTCGGGCCCGCTCTGACGGACCAACCCATTCTGCCCGCTGCGGCGCGTTCCGGGCTCCACCGACCGGGCGGCGGTAGCCTGCCGCCCCATGGACTGGATCGGCAACCCCGACATCTGGATCTCGTTCTTCACCCTGGCGCTGCTCGAGATCGTGCTCGGCATCGACAACATCGTCTTCATCTCGATCCTGTCCGGCAAGCTGCCCGCCGACCAGCAGGCCAGGGCCCGCAACGTCGGGCTCGGCGCTGGCGATGATCACGCGGATCCTGCTGCTGTTCGGCATCTCCTGGGTGATCGGGCTCACTGAGCCCCTGTTCGAGGTCTTCGGCCAGGAGATCTCGGGACGGGACCTGATCATGCTCGGTCGGCGGTCTCTTCCTGCTCGCCAAGGCGACGTTCGAGATCCACGAGAAGCTCGAGGGCCACGACCCGCACGGACCAGCGAGGTCAGAGTGGTGTCGTTCACCGCGGTGATCGTGCAGATCCTCGCTCCTCGACATCGTGTTCAGCCTCGACTCGGTGATCACCGCGGTCGGGCATGGCCGACGAGATCGGGGTGATGATCGCCGCCGTGGTGATCGCCGTCGGGGTGATGCTGCTGTCGGCGGGAACGATCAGCGAGTTCGTGAACCGGCACCCGACGGTGAAGATGCTGGCGCTCAGCTTCCTGCTGCTCATCGGGATGTCGCTGGTGGCCGAAGGCCTCGACTTCCACATCCCCAAGGGCTACATCTACTTCGCCATGGGGTTCTCGATCTTCGTCGAGGCGCTCAACCTGCGGCTCCGCAAGAAGGTCGCCGACGACCCGGTTCAGCTCCGGCCGACGCTGGTCAAGGACCCGGAGGCGGCGGGCGCCGTCGGCCATCTCCATGTCTCGCCGGCGGACGCCGACAGGCAGGCGTAGCCGTCTCAGAGGAGGCTTGGCCGGCGGGGCGAGCCGATAACCTGGGAGGGTGACGGACACCGCTCGCCCCTCACGGAGCCGGGTGGCCCGGGCGGTCTACGGAGGGCTCGGGTTCCTCTTCCTCGGGCTGGGCATCGTCGGCATCTTCATCCCGGTGCTCCCCACCACGATCAACATCATCCTGGCGGCGTTCTTCTTCTTCCGCTCCAACGACCGGATGTACCGGTACCTGATGACCCACCCGAGGTTCGGGCCGGCATTGCGCGACTACCGGGCGGGGCTGGGCATACCCCGGCGTGTCAAGGTGATCGCGGTCAGCGCCGTGGTGGCGACGTTCGCCGTGACCATCCTGCTCACCATCCACACCACCGTCGGCCGGGTGGTGATGATCACCTTGGCGCTCGCCATCATCGCCTTCATCCTGACGAGGCCAACGAAGGAGGTGGTGCTCGCCCGGGCGGCGACGTTCGAACCACCGCCTCCCTCCTAGGAGAAGCCGCCTACACCGGTGGCTCGGGGTCGTACTGGATGTAGCGGCGCACCTCTCGGGCCCGCTCGGGGGAGTGGAGCCGGGCCACCAGGTGCAACGCCATGTCGATGCCCGCCGAGACCCCGGCGGCGGTGACGACGTCCCCGGTGTCGATGAACCGGTCGTCGGGACGCACCTCCACGTCGGTGCCGAGCCGGCCGAGGTGATCCAGCGAACCCCAGTGGGTGGTCGCCGGCCGACCGTCGAGCAACCCGGCGTCGGCGAACACCAGCGAGCCGGT
Source organism: uncultured Acidimicrobiia bacterium (assembly GCA_963834375.1). Classification (GTDB taxonomy): domain Bacteria; phylum Actinomycetota; class Acidimicrobiia; order Spongiisociales; family UBA5794; genus JACDBE01. Next base: position 247,454 of record CAWIBM010000002.1, read on the forward strand.
GCACACGCTGGTCATCAACGTGCCCGACTCGGCCATCGAACGAAGGCGGGTGCGGATGGCCTCGTCGCCGAGCTGGGGGCGGGTCCCGCGGCCGCCGGGGAAGACGAGGACGTCGACGGGAGCGGGAAGGTCGTCCCAGGTGTGGTCGGCGAGCACCCGGAGCCCTTTGGCGCAGGTGATCGGCTGGTCAGTGTCGGCGACGGTGAACACCGACACGTCGTCGTCGAACTGGAGTTGCCAGGCCCTGAGGACCTCCCAAGGGCCCGCCCAGTCGAGTTCCTCGGCGTCGGGGAACAGGGCGATGGCGATGGTCGTGGTCATGGGACTCCTCGGAACGATGGCGGCACCGTACCGCGCGTCGTCGCGAACCTCGGGTTCTGAGGCACCGGAACGGTACCCAGGAACCTCAGGTTCTGAGCTATCGCTCCGACATGCCCGAACCTCAGGTTCGGAGATCAGAGGTTCACCGGGGTAGTCGCGAAAGGGAGCCGCCTTACGGCGGCTCCCTCGGGAAGCCCGGTGCGGCGCCGCCGAGCGGCGGTACCTCCGCCCGCACACGATCCACGGGCGACACTATCGGGCGAGCCGGCCGGTCCGCAAACGGCCCGGCCTGACGCCATAGCCTGGGACCGATAGAGCACGCAGGAAGGAACCGCATGGCCGACGACACGCTGCGTACCGTGACCATCGAGCGCATCGGGTTCGCCCGTTTCCGGGCGCACAACGTCCGCGGCGGCACCTTCGAGTTCGGCGAAGGCGGGGATGGGACCGATTTCGGTGCGGTCGAGCTGCTCCTCGTCGCCCTGGCGGGATGCTCCGCCGCCGATGTCGACTACATCACCAACCGCCGTGCCGAACCGGAGTCCTTTGCGGTCGAGGCTCGGGGTCACAAGGTCAAGGACGACCGGGGCAACCGGATGGCCGACCTCGAGCTGGTGTTCCGCGTCCGCTTCCCGGCCGGCGAGGACGGCGACGCCGCCCGGAAGATGCTCCCGGTGGCGGTGCAGCGTTCGCACGACCGGTTGTGCACGGTGAGCCGCACCGTCGAGGTCTCGTCCCCGGTGGCGGTGGCCATCGAGGGACCGAACCCGGGTTGACGACGTCTCCCCGGCTCGGTCAGCCGCTCGGTGGCCTCAATGGCCCCCAAGGGGAGGTAGGCCGACGTGGGTGACCGCCGTGGTTCCCATCAGGTGCCAGTCGAGGAACCGCTCCAGCCGCCGGTAGAAGTCGAGCTGCGGGCCGCGCCGGATCAGGCCGTGCCCCTCGGTCGGGTAGGTGACGTACTCGTAGGTCTTGCCCAGCTCCTCGAGCCGGTCGACCAGCTGCTGGGACTGCTTGGGATGGACCCGGTCGTCCAGCTCGCCGTGGGCCACCAGGATGGGACGCTCCAGCGACTCCAGCCGGGCGAGCGGAGATGCCGCCGTGTAGCCGGCGGGGTTGTCACCGGGGTGACCCATCATCCGCTCCAGGTCATCGGCGCCGACGCTGTCGCCCATCGCCCACGAATTGAGGATGTCGCTGTCGCCGTACTTGGCCACCCCGCACGCATATCGATGCTCCGGGTCGTCGACCAGGCTGAGCAGCGCCAGGTACGCGCCGTAGCTGGCGCCGAAGATCCCGATGCGGGCCGGGTCGACCCAGTCCAGTGAGGCGAGATAGCCGTGGGCGGCCAGGCAGTCGGCGGTGTCGCCCACACCCCAATCGCCGTGGTTGGCACGCTCGAAGTCACGGCCGTAAGAGGTTGACCCGCGGAAGTTCAATGCCAGCCAGGCGTAGCCCTTGTCGATGAAGTATTGGGCATAGCCGTCCCACTCGTCCCCGTACACCGAGGTCGGGCCGCCGTGCGGGTAGACGACCGCCGGTACCCGGCCCCGATCGGCTGCGGGCGGGCGGAACAGGAAGGCGGGGACCTCGAGGCCGTCGCCCGAGGCGAAGGTCACCGTCTCCGGCGTGACGTGGGGGGCGCTGCGGACCTCGGCAGGTGTGGTGTCTACCAGGGGGGTGACCGTCCCGCCGAGGGTGACGGTGACGATGCTCGGGGTCTGGCGGTGGCTCTCGAGACCGCCGACGATCGTCTCGTTGTCTGCCCACCCGGGGCTCGACCACATCCCGCCCTCGACGAGGACGGCGACCTCGCCGCTCTGCGGATCCACGGTCACCAGGTCACCACGCCCTGCCCTGGTGGCCACGGCCGCCAGCCTGGCGGCGTCGGGAGACCATGCCAGCGCCGAGAAATCGGCGTCGTGACGTGTGAGCCGGCGTTCACCGGTCCCGTCGACGGCGATCACGTGCACCTCGTTCCATCCCGACCTCTCGGACACGAAGGCGACCGTGGTGCCGTCGGGGCGAACGGCGGGGGAGTGGTCGGCGAACCCGGCCGTCCCCGACAGCCGGCGGTCCTCGCCGGTCGAGAGGTCCACCACCCTGATGTCGCCTCGGTGCCGATCGTCCGCCGGGTAGAAGACATAGGCGGCCATGCGACCGTCGGCACTCAATGAGGCGCCTTCCGCATAGCCGTCACCTATGGTGACCGGCCGGGGCCACGGGTCGGCCAGGTCGACGACGGCGAGTCGGGAGCGGCCCTTGTGGTCGATGGTGACCAGCAACGACTGGTCGTTGATCCACTGCGGGGAACCGCCCTCGGCCAGCGGTCGCGGCGGGGAACCGGTGGCGGCGGCGACGTGGACCGTGCCCCCGCTGACGTAGGCGAAGTGAGTTCCATCGGGCGACCAGGTTGCCCGGGTGTCCTCCCAGAACGGCATCGGCTCCCGGTGGGTGGTCAGCCGTTCCGGCGTTCCGCCCGACAGCGGCACCCACCACACGTCGGACATGTCGCTGTCGAGCAGGAACAGCACCTGGGTGCCGTCGGCGGAGACCACCGGGTCGCGGGGCCGGGGCGTCGCCGCCACCGCCTCCAAGCGCCAGTGCGGCGGCGGCTGCAGGTCCTTGCGGGGCTCGGCGGCGACCCCGTGATGCGCCTGCGTCCCGACCCACACGTCGCCGGCGCCCGGTGCGTCACTCATCAGGTGTCCGCCCCGGCCTCGAACCCGGCCAGCGTCGCCACCACCAGGCCCCCGATCGTGGCCAGGTCGTACCCACCCTCCTGCACCAGGACCGCCGGCAGCCCGGCGGACCCGAGCCTGCGGCCGGCCCCGGCGTACCCGTTGGGGGTCACCTCGAGCGGGCTCTCCGGATCGCCGGCGGCGGCATCGACGCCGAGCGAGACCACCAACGCCTCGGCCCCCCAGCCGGTGGCCTCTTCGACCAGCGACTCCACCGCCGCCAACCAGGGCCCGTCTCCCGAGCCGGGTGCCAGCGGCAGGTTGCGATTGGCGTCTTCGCCGTCGCCCTCGCCGCGCTCGTCGGCGAATCCGATCCAGTGCGGGAACCAGCCGTGCCCGGGGTCGACGTGGACCGAGCCGTAGAACACGTCGGGGTCGCGGTAGAAGATCTCCTGGGTGCCGTTGCCGTGATGGGCGTCGATGTCGACCACGGCGACCTTCCGGTGCCGGGACCTGAGGGTGGCGACGGCGACGGCGGCGTTGTTGAGGTAACACGACCCGCCGAAGAAGCGCCGGCCGGCATGGTGGCCCGGTGGCCGGCAGATGGCGTAGGCGGCGGGGTCGCCGGCGACGACCAGCCGGGCGGCGGTGGCGGCGACTGCGGTGGCGGCGAGGATGGCCTCGGCGCTCCCCGGGCCGATCAGCGTCATCGTGTCGAAGGCGAAGGTTCCGGCCCGGGCCGACATCGCCTTCGGGATGCGACCGGTGGACACGCCGGGGATGGGGAAGGCGTAGGGGACCACCCGATCCTGCCCGGGCTCCTCGAGGTACCCGGCCGCCACCCAGTCGTCCCAGGCGTGCTCCAGGTAGGCGACGAGGTCGTCGTCGTGCACGGCGGCGAGTACCTCGCGGTCGACCGGGGAGGCCGGTTGGAGGGGGCCCCGGCGGCGGTCACCGCCTCGAGGATGGCGTCGCCCCGCTCGGGGACCTCGGTTCCCTCATAGCGGACGCCCATCCACAGCTCGCCGCCGGGTCGGTGCAGCCGCTGCTCCTCGGCCCACACACAGGGCATGTTCACGGTGGGTGACGACCCGGCCACGGTGCTCCAACGGATCGACGGAACGGGAGGGGGAATCTACCCTGACGGGATGGACCGGATCACGGTTGATCTGGACAAGCAGTGGCTGTCGGTGGCCGACATCTGCGGCTACATGGACGTGTCGGAGTTCGTGGTGACCTCGCTGCTCCGCTCCGGGGCGCTGCCGGCGGTCAAGTTCGGGCGCGAGTGGCGGGTGGCCAGGCTCGACTTCGAGGACTGGATCAACGCCCAGCGCTTCGAGGCCGCCACCCGCAACAACCTCGGGAGGTCGTCGTGACCCGACCGGTTCCCGCCGGCACCCGCGCCACCGTGCAGCCGGATGTCGTCGTCCATGGCGAGGACCAGGTGGTCGCCATCTCGCCGTGGGACGTGGTGGTGTGGAACGACCCGGTCAACCTGATGAGCTACGTCGTGTGGGTGTTCCGGAGCCTGTTCGGGTACGGGGAACAGGAGGCGACGCGCCTCATGCTCGCCGTCCACCACGAGGGCCGGGCGGTGGTCGCATCCGAGCCGAGAGAGCAGGCCGAGCTGGCGGTGACCCGCCTCCATCACCACGGGCTGTGGGCGACGCTCGAGCGGCGATGAGCCTCCGCTGCGAGGCCACCGAGCAGGGCGTGTTGCTGAGCGCCGGGTCCATGGAGCTCTCCGTCCTGAGTGCCCTGCCCGAGTTCCTCGCCTCCATCGACGGCTCGGGACCGGAGGCCGAACGGCTCCATCCAACCGCCTATCGAGAGGACGACGAAGCGGAACGAGAGTTCCAACGACTGGTCGGTGACGACCTCGACGGCCTCCGCCGCGCCGACGCCACCGAGCTGGCCGAGGTCACCCGCCGGCTCGGGCACGGTCGCCATCGAGCTCGAGGTCGCCCAGGCCGAATCCCTGCTGCGGGCGGTCGGCACCGCCCGCCTGGCGCTGGCGGCCCGCACCGGCCTGTTCGACCTGGACGAGCTCCCCGAGACGCCGAGCACCCCTCAGCAGACCCTGGTGCAGTTCCTCGGGGTCGTCCAGGAGTCGCTGGTGGGGGCTCTCAGCGACCGACTGGACACGCCGTCCCCTAGCTAGACGGCCAAGTCCACCATCTGGTCCACGGGGACGTACTCGGTCCCGAGGGCGTCGGCCACCGTGGCGTTCACCACCCCGCCTCCGGCGACGTTGAACCCGGGGATCAACTCCGGGTAGCGAGCGGTGGCCGAGCCGAGGCCGCTCCGCCAGCGCCACCGTGTACGGCAACGTCGCGTTGGACAGGGCGTAGGTCGAGGTGTGCGGCACGGCGCCGGGGATGTTCCCCACCGCGTAGTGGACGACGTCGTCGACCACGTACGTCGGGTCGGTGTGCGACGTCTCCCTGGCGGTGGCGATGCACCCTCCCTGGTCGATGGAGATGTCGACCACCACCGAGCCGGGGCGCATGGCGCGCACGTGCTCTTCGGTCACCACCACCGGTGCCCTGGCGCCCGCCACCAACACCGCCCCGATGACGAGATCGGATCTGGGCACGTAGTCGTCCACGGCGTGGACCGAGGAACGCACCGTGGTGATCCTGCCCCACATGGTGCTGTCGATGGCGCGGAGCCTGTCGACGTTGAGGTCGAGGATGGTGACGTCGGCGCCCATGCCCATGGCGATGAGGGCGGCGTTGGTGCCGGCGCTCCCCGCCCCGAGGACGGTCACCCGTCCCGGGGGAACCCCGGAGACCCCGCCGATGAGCACCCCACGCCCACCTTGGGGGCGTTCCAGGTGGTGGGCACCGGCCTGGGTCGCCATCCGCCCGGCGATCTCGCTCATCGGCGCCAGCAGTGGGAGCGTCCCCGAGTGCAGCTGCACCGTCTCGTAGGCGATTGCGGTCGCCCCGCTGGCCACCAGGCCGTGGCCCTCCTCGGGGTAGGCGGCGAGGTGGAGGTAGGTGAACAGGACCTGGCCGGGTCGCAGCATCGCGATCTCCGACGGCTGCGGCTCCTTGACCTTCACCACCATGTCCGCCCGTTCGAACACGTCGGCAGCGCCGGCCACCAGCTCGGCACCGACCTCCACGTACTCGTCGTCGGTGATCGAGGAGCCTCGCCCGGCGCCTTCCTGGACCAGCACCGTGTGCCCGTGGGCGGTCAGCTCACGGGCCCCGGCCGGGGTCATCGCCACCCGGTACTCCTCGGTCTTGATCTCGGTGGGGACTCCGACGATCACCGGTCCTCCTCCATGTGCCGCGATCCCGTTGCGGTCCGACGATCCGTCGAGTCTGCCATACCGGGTGGGGCGCTGCCGGGGGACCGGTGGTTAGCCTGCGGCGGCGCCATCGGGGAAGGACGACGTGAGCCGCATCGTTTCGTTGGTGCTCGCCGCCCGCCACGCCGATGCGCTGCATGGCCCCCCGTGGCTGGCGCCCTGGGGGACGACCACCCTCATCGACCACGCCCTCGCCGCGGTCAGGGGCTGGCAGGTCGATGCGGGGGTGGTGGTGCTCGGGGCCGGGGCCGAGGACGTGCTCGACCATGCCGACCTCTCCGGATTCACCGTGGTGGTCGACCCCGAGTGGGAGGAGGGGCAGGCGGCGCCGCTGCGCGCCGGGGTCGACGAGCTCACCCGCCAAGCCGACGTCGACTCGTTCGTGCTCACCTCGGTGGACCTGGCCGGGATCGCCCCGGAAGTCGTCGGCGAGCTGGTCGGCGCCCACGGCGGCCACGACCGGTCGGTCACCGCGCCGAAGTACCGCTACGTCCGGGGATGGCCGCTGGTCATCCGCCGGGAACTGTGGCCACGGTTGCTCGGCCTGGAGGAGGACGCCGGCATCGACAGCCTCCTCCAGGTCCACGCCTCCTGGGTGCACGACGTGTGGGTCGACGCCCTGCCGCCGCGAACGGTGGCCACCCCCGACGACCTGGTCGACCTACGCCCCCGTCACTGAGTCGGAAGGCCTGAGGCAACGAGCGGTACCCTCTGTTCATGGCTCTTCGGCTGACGCCTTATCGCGGTGCGATGGGGGACCCCCTGGCTTCCGATGGCCGACCCCCGACCCCATCGCCGAGTCTCCGCCTGACGGCGTAGCCTCTCGTGAGCGCCCCGACCGATACGGCGCCGTCCGCACCGGTGTCGCCGAGCCGGCTGGCCACCTTCGTGGCGAGCTTCGAGGGCCGGCTCGCCGTCGGTGCCCTGCTCGGCGTCTCCCTCACCCTGGCCCTGCGGGCGACGCTCCCCGCCGGAGCTCCCTGGTGGGTGGCGGAGTTGCCGGTGATCGTCGTCGTGGTCGCCGGTGGCGTGCCGTTGGTGGTGCGAGATCACCCGGGACCTGCTCCGGCGCCAGGCCGGCGCCGACCTGCTGGCCGCCACATCCATCGTCGCCGCCGCTCTGATGGGCGAATGGCTGGTGGGGGCGATCGTGGTGTTGATGCTGTCCGGAGGAGAAGCGCTCGAGGAGGCGGCGACGTCACGTGCCTCGGCGACCCTGGACGCCCTGGCCCGGCGTAGCCCGACGGTCGCCCACCGGCTCCGCGGCGACGACCTCTCCGGGGGCACCGACGACGTCGCCGCCGCCGACATCGAAGTCGGCGACCGCATCGTCGTGCTGCCGCACGAGCTGTGCCCGGTCGACGGCGAGGTGGTCGGCGGGCGCGGGCAGCATGGACGAGTCGTACTTGACCGGGCGAGCCGTACGTCGTGCCCAAGTCGGTCGGGATCGAGGGTTCTGTCCGGCGCCGTCAACGGCGAGGTGGCGCTGACCGTCGAGGCCACCGCCCGTGCCGCCGACTCCCGCTACGCCCAGATCGTCGGTGTGCTCGAGGAGGCGGAGCGGCAGCGCCCCCACATGCGGCGGCTCGCCGACCGGCTCGGTGGTGTGGTACACGGTGCTCGCCTTCGCCGTCGCCGTGCTCGGCTGGGTGGTGAGCGGAGACCCGGAGCGATTCCTGGCCGTGCTGGTGATCGCCACGCCGTGCCCGCTGCTGATCGCGGTGCCGGTGGCGATCATCGGGGCGATCTCGCTGGCGGCGAAGCGGGGCATCATCGTCAAGGACCCCGGCGATGCTCGAAGCAGGTGAGCCGGGTGCGCACGGTCATGTTCGACAAGACCGGCACCCTCACCTACGGGCGCCCCATCGTCACCGAGGTCGAGACCGCCCCCGGCGTGGACGCCGACCGGGTGATCGGCATGGCGGCCTCGGTCGAGGCGTACTCCCGGCACCCGCTGGCCGGACGCCATCCGTCGAAGAGGCGCGCCGGCGCGGCGCCTTCAGCTCCCGGTTGGCGAGTCGTCGGAACGACCGGGCGCCGGGCTGCTGGCGACGGTCGACGGGCGACACGATCCGCATCACGAATCGAGGCGGGGCGCCGTCGCCGAGGATCCGGAAGCCGCCGATCCCGGTGCCGAAGGCGGGCATGGAGGCCGTCGTCCTGGTCGACGGGCGCTACGCCGCCACCATCCGGTTCCGGGACCAGCCACGCCTGGGAGCCGCCGACTTCGTGGCCCACCTGCCGAGCCGGCACGGCGATCGCCCGGACCATGATCGTCTCCGGCGACCGGGCCGGAGAGGTGGAGCACCTCGCCGCGCCTGGTGGGTATCGACGAGGTGCTACTCCGGGGTCAGCCCGGAGGGCAAGCTCGACATCGTGCGACAGGCCGAGACCGCTGAGGCGTCCACGCTCTTCCTCGGGGACGGCATCAACGACGCCCCGGCGATGACCGCCGCCACCGTCGGGCGTCGCCTTCGGGGCGAACAGTGACGTGACCACCGAGTCGGCCGGGGCGGTCGTCCTGGACTCGTCGCTGGAGCGACTCGACGACCTGCTCCACATCGGGGAGCGGTTGCGAAGGATCGCCCTGCAGAGCGCGGTCGGCGGCATCGCCGTCTCCGTGGTGGGCATGGGGCTGGCGGTGGTCGGGCTGCTGACCCCGATCGCCGGCGCGGTCCTCCAGGAGGTCATCGACCTCGCCGCCATCGTCAACGCCTCCGGGTGGCGATGGTGCGCGGGTCGATGGCCGACTTCCACGGCTATCATCGCCGACGCGGAGTGAGCCTCCGGCGCCACGCTAGGTTCGCGCCGACCAAGCCCGACTACGGAGGTCGCCGTGAAGGTCCCGCTCACCATCCGTGACCATCTCCTGCCGCGCCGCCCGTCGCCTATCCCGATCGGGCCGGCATGATCGACGAGCCCGACCAGCCGGCGCCGTCGCTGGGGTCGATCACCTACGGGCGCCTCGGCGAGCTGGCCACCGCCCAGGCGGCCCGGCTCGACGCCCTCGGCGTCGGCTTCGGGGAGCGGGTGGCGATCGTGTCGCAGAACTCGGCGCGGCCTGCTGGTCAGCCTGTTCGGGGTGCCCGGCGCTCGGGCCGGGTGATCGTGCCGATCAACTTCCGGCTCAACGCCGAGGAGGTCGGCCTACATCGTCGGGCACTGCGGCGCCACGGTGCTGCATGGTCGATCCCGAGCTGGACGAGCCCTGGGCGGCGTGTCGGCGCGCGCACCGGTTCGTGCTCGGCGTCCGACGACGCCGAGCTGTTCCTCGAGGGCGTGGAGCCGGAGCCGTGGCGAGCCCGACGAGGACGCCATCGGCGCCATCAACTACACGTCGGGCACCACCGCCCGACCGAAGGGAGTGCAGCTCAGCCACCGGACCCTGTGGCTCAACGCCACCGTCTTCGGGTGGGCCGACCGGGGTGAGCGACCGCGACGTCTACCTGCACACCCTGCCGATGTTCCACTGCAACGGCTGGGGGATGCCGTTCACCACCACCGCCATGGGCGTGCCCCAGGTCGTGCTGCGCAAGGTCGACGGAGCCGAGATCCTGCGCCGGGTCGACCGAGCACGGGGTGACCCTGATGTGCGGTGCCCCGGCCGTCGTGGCCGCCATCCTGGAGGCGGCGTCGGCTGGGACGGGCCGGTTCCCGGGAGCGGGACGCACCCGGATCGTCGTCGCCGGCGCCCCGCCCCCGACCCGGACCATCGAGCGGGTGGAGACCGAGCTGGGCTGGGAGTTCATCCAGATCTACGGCCTCACCGAGACGGCTCCGCTGCTCACCATCAACCGCGCCCCGGCGGAGTGGGACGAGTCTCCCGCCTGCGGAGCGGGCGGAGCGGCTGGGCCGGGCCGGGCTGCCGGCGCTCGGCGTCGAGGTCGCCGTGGACGATGCCGGCGAGGTGCTGGCCCGGTCCAACCACGTGCTCGACGGCTACTGGAAGCAGCCCGAGGCGACCGACGCCGCCATCGTCGACGGCTGGTTCCACACCGGCGACGGCGGGCGGATCGACGACGGGTCGTACCTGGCGATCGCCGACCGCAAGAAGGACGTGATCATCTCGGGTGGGGAGAACGTCGTCCTCGATCGAGGTCGAGGACCGGCTCTTCTCACACCCGGCGGTCGCCGAGGTGGCGGTGATCGGTGTTCCCGACGCCAAGTGGGGCGAGACGGTGAAGGCGTTGGTGGTGCTCGCCCAGGGTGCCACGGCCGACGAGGGCGAGCTGATCGAGTGGTGCGCGGCAGGGTCTGGCCCACTTCAAGTGCCCGACGTCGGTGGAGTTCCGCACCGAGCTGGCCCGCACCGCCACCGGCAAGTTGCAGAAGTACAAGCTCCGCCAGCCGTACTGGGAGGCGATGGACCGCCAGGTCAACTGACCGGGTCGGCCCGGCCGTCACGGCCGAGGTGCTGAACCTCCTGGGCCGGGTCTTCGTCGGCCTCCCGGTCAGACCCAGCTCGGCCAGAAGACCACGAACGGGCTGCCGTCCTTCAGAGCTGCCCAGGCCTCCTGGACCGTCGCCGAGCCGCGTTCTCGGCAGCGAAGCGGGCGATCTCGGCGGCCGACGAAGGGAGCGGCGAACGAGGTTCCGTCCCAGTGCGCGAGCCCGTCGTCGAACGGGTCGGACAGGTCGGGTTCGGCGCCGTAGGGGAAGCGCATGCCCTCGGGGTAGAGGCTGAGACCCGTCGACGCCCGGTGCCCAGCCATCACCCAGCACCCGTGGTTGGAGAACGGGGCAGCGGCGGCGAACACTCCGGGACCTCCGGCAAGGCGCCCCACCGCCACCACGCCGTGGTCGAGCGTGAGATCGGTGGCGAAGCCGGCCGGGTACCACCTCTCGTCGGTTGTCGTTCCCGGCCGCGGCCACCACCAGGCAGCCCTGCGCGACCCAGCGCCGCACCGCTCGTGGAGAGGATGGGCGTCGTCGGCGTAGGTGCCCAGCGAGAGGTTGAGGATCCGGCAGCCGGCGTAGCCACCGCTTCGTCACCGGCGCGACGCACGCTGTGCTCGGTGATGAACGGCTTGCTCCGGGGCGGTAGCCACGCCGGGAGATGATCTCGATGCCGCGGGCGTTGTGGCTGATCGATGCCGGCGATGAACCCGCCGTGACCGGCACCCGGGTAGTCGATCACCTGCCGAGGCAGGTCGTCGTCGACGGGGTCGCGCCCACCGGCACCCCCGTCGTCGGCGATGGGGGCGTCAATCCCCTGCCAGACCCCGGTGTCCACGATCCCGATGCGTGGTGCCCCGGACACCCCGGCGGCCCACCGTCGCTGCGCTCCCGGTTCCGCCGGCCACGGGTCGCTGTCGGGCCCGATCTTGGTGCGGGCGATGGCGGGCACGTAGTGGACGCTGGCCGCCAGCGGTGGCAGACCCCCGGCGATCCGTCCGTCGTTCACCTGCCTGACCAGCTCCAGCGGATCGAGCTCCCCGGCGAATCCTTCGGCCGGTGCGACGCCATAGCCGACGGTGCCGTCCTCCTCGTCGCCGGGCTCCGGCTCGAGCCGCCGCCACTCGACCTGGAGTCCGGCAAGCGCCTCCTCGAGGGCGCCGGCGTCCTCGGTCGTAGTCACCATCTCGTCCGCCAGGTACTCCACCGCCCAACGGTCGGGGTTGTGGGGATACGAAGAGAGCACCCCGTGGCCGGCCAGCCAGTTCACCCGGTCGGCGGTGAAGCGTTCGAAGTCCTGGGCCTGATCCTCGTCGGACATTTGGTGCTCCTCAGCGGTGGACCGGTCGCGGGCGCCTGCTGTAGCGCCCGAGATCGGGGTCGGCGGTGTCGGGGTCTGCGGGCCAGAACACCACGAACGGACTGTCGCCCTTGAGCTCTGCCCACGCCTGCTGGACGTTGTCACCGAGGTCGTTCTCGGCGGCGTAGCGGGCGATCTCGGCAGCCACGAACGGGGCGGCGAAGGAGGTGCCGTCCCAGTGCGCCAGCCCGCTGGAGAACACGGCGACATCGCCCTCGTCGTAGGGGAACTTGTGATCCACCGGGTAGTCACTCACCACGTCCGCCCCCGGAGCCCAGGCGGTGACCCACGGCCCATGATTGGAGAACGGAGCCGCCGCACAGGGGACGGCCGGTCCGTCACCCACCCGCGATTCGAGCGCGCCCACCGAGACCACCCCGTGCGCCAGTGCCGGATCGGCTGCGTAGCCGGCGGGATACCACGGTCGGGCGAGGCTGTCGTTCCCGGCCGCGGCCACGACCAGGCAGCCGTGCGGCGACCCAGCGCTCGACCGCCTCCCGCAACACGATTCCGAGGCTGGCGTACGTGCCCAGCGACAGGTTGACGATGCGGGAGCCTGCGCTCACCACGTCGTCGGCCGCCTGCACCACGCTGTCCTCGGTGAGGATCTCCTGGGTGCCGGCGCGGTAGCCGCGGCGGGAGATGAGGCCGATCCCGCCCACCCGATGGTTGATCAGGCCGGCGATGAACCCGCCATGCCCTCCGCCCGGGTAGTCGACGACGAGGTCGGACGGGTCGATGTCGAGCGGGTCGAGGTCGGACGTCCCGCCCGGATCTGCGATGGCCACGGTCGCCGGCATCGGATCCCACCGCCCCGTGTCAACGACCCCGATCACCGGTGCCGTGCCGGTGAGCGGTGACCCGGGCTGTCCCCGCTCACCCGGATCGGCGGGCCACGGGTCGCTGCCGGGGCCGATCTTGGTCCGGGCGATACTGAGTACGTGGTTGGGGGCGAGGCGCAGGTCGCTCTCGCCGCGTCCTCCCCGGTTCTCGTTGACCCGCCGGATCGTCTCCAGGGGGTCGCCGCCGCACTCGATGATGACCGGCGCCCGGGCGTCCCTCGACCGGCGGCTCTCCCGACGCGTCCATCCGGTCTCGAGCCTGTCGAGCTCGTCTCCGACCTGGCGGGCCGAGTCATCGTCGACGGCCACCAATTCGTCGGGCATGTACTCGATCCTGGGCTCGTCTTCGCTGTCACGAGCCCAGAGGACTCCGGCCGCCGCCAGTCGGTCCCGCCTGACGGCCTCGAAGCGGTCCTGGTCGCGCGCCTTGTCCCGACTCACGCGGCACCTCTCTCACATCGGTTGGACGAACATGATCCGGCGGAACGCCCGCAGATACGTCAAGCTACTCCGCATCCCCTGACCGGTGCGGGGTGTGGGATGATCAGGTTGCATGGCTCTTCGGCTTGCGCCTCATCGCGGTGCGATGGGGGACCCCCAGCCCCCATCGCCGAGTCTCCGCCTGGCGGCGTAGCCTCGACCGGTGGCCCCCGAGAACGATCCTCCCGGAACGCTCGACGACCTCTTCCAGCTCGTCAACGACGACCCCTCCCAGGCCGTGACCGCCGCCGATCGGTTGGCGGCCGCCGCCATCGACACCGGTGACCACCGCACGGCGGCGGCCGTGTTGCGCGCCCGGGGATTGGCCAACGACTACCTGCTCGAAGGCAAGGCCGCCGTCGACGACCTCGACCTGGCCCTGGCCCATGCCGAGCTCAGCGGGGACCGCCAGCTCCTCGGCGAGGTGCAGATGACCCGGGCCGGTGTGCTGGTGCACGCCGGGGCGCACGAAACCGCCAACGGCGCCATCGATGTCGCCGTCACGTCGCTCACCGGGGTGCCTCTCGCCCGGGCCAGGGTGCAGCGGGGGGCGATGCGCACTGCGGTCGGCTCCCTCGACCTCGCCCTCGAGGACTTCGCTTCCGCCGAGCCGGTCCTGGTGGCCGCCGGCGACGACCTGTGGCGTGCCCACCTCGGGGTCAACCGGGCCATCGTCCTGGCGTACAAGGGGGACTACGCCGGCTCCCAGGGCCAGTTCGAGGACGCTCGCCGTCGCTACGCCGCATTGGGCCATCGCCAGTCGGTGGCGGAGATCGCCGAGAACCTCGGCTGGTTGGCGGCCCGGAGCGGTGATCTCGCCGCCGCCTTCCACCACTTCGACGACGCCGAAGCCGAATACCGGGCGCTCGACACCGGGCTCGGCTATCTCTGGATCCATCGCTGCTCGGCCCTCCTCGCGTGTCATCTCGCCCCCGAGGCGAGGATCCTCGCCCGAAGGGCCGCCGAGGAGTTGACCGGAGCAGGTTTCGGTCTGGCCGGCGCCGAGGCGATGGCGATGCAAGCGGAGGCGGCATTGCTCGACGGGGCCCCCGAGGAAGCCCTCACCGTGGCCAGGGTGGCCCGCCAGGTGTTCCGCGACCAAAGTCGGCCCGCCTGGGAGGCATACGCCACCTACCTCGCCCTGCAAGCCCGTTTCGACCTGGGAGACCTCCGCCGCAAGGACCTGGCGGCGATCCGTCGCGCGGCAAGCGCCCTGGAGGATGCCGGCATGCGCGATCTCGGCCTGCACGCCCGCATCCTGTGTGGCCGGACGGCGCTGCGACTCGGGGACATCGCCGGCGGTGCCGCCGACCTGGCCAAGGCCGCCGAGGCGCGCCGGGCCGGCTCGGTCTACTTGCGGGTGCAGGCGTGGCTGGCCACCGCGCTGCTGCGGCAGGAGCAGGGCAACCGGCCAGGGGCGGTCAGCGCGGCCCGCACCGGCATCGCCACCGCCGACCGATACGGCGCTGCCCTGGGTGCCCTCGAGGCGAGGGCAGGGGTGTCGGCCCACGCCGCCGAACTGGCCACCCTCGGGCTGCGCCTCGCACTCGACGGAAGTCGGGCCCGGGCCATCTTCGAGTGGATGGAGAAGTCTCGGGCGCGAGCGCTCGACTTCCCGTCGGTGGTGCCACCCGAGGATGCAGAGCTGGCTGCCCTGCTCGCCCGTCTCCGCATTGCAGAGGAAGAGCTGCGCAGCGCCGAGTTGGGGGGAGGCGACCCGGTCCGGCTGCGCAAGGAGAGCGCCGGTCTGCAGGAGGAGGTCCGAAGGCTGAACCTCCGGACCGCGTCCCAGGGGGCCAGGGTGCGGAGGGCCGGACTGTCCGGACGAGTGCTCGACCGGCTCGAAGGCCGGTGCCTGGTCGAGCTGGCGGTGAGCGACGGCGATGTCCACTCCGTCGTGTTGCACGACGGCAGGGCCGCCCATCGCCGCCTCGGTCGGCTGGAGGGTGCGGTGGCGGCACTCGAGGACATGCGCTTCGGCCTCGACCGGCTCGCCCGCCCTGGCGGCTCGCAGATGTCGAGGACCGCCGCCGCCGCGATCGTCGCCGATGCCACGTCGACGTTGGAGCTGGCCGTGCTGCCAAAGGGCCTTCCCGACGACCCGGCCTGTGAGGTGGTCGTCGTCCCGCCGGCCGAGCTGTTCCCGGTCCCGTGGACCCTGCTGCCGTCGTTGCGATCTCGGCTGGTGACGGTGGCGCCGGCGGCCCGACTCTGGTTGGACCGGATCGATGGCACCGATGGGGGCGACCGCGTCGTGTTGGTGGGCGGGCCTGGGCTGCCCGGGGCCGCCGAGGAATCACGCCGCATCGCGTCCCTCTACCGCGACGTGACCAGGTTCACCGCGCGTACCTCCAAGGTCGAGGCGGTGCTCGCCGCCCTCGACGGCGCCGGCGTGGCCCACATCATCGCCCACGGGGGCTTCCGCTCGGACAACCCGCTGTTCTCGTCTTTGCTCCTGGCGGATGGAGGTATCACGGTGTACGACCTCGCCCGGGTGCCGAGATTGCCCGCGGTGATCGTGCTGTCGGCGTGCAACGCCGGCATCACCGCGGCACGCCCCGGTAACGAGACGATGGGGATCGTGGCCGGCTTGCTCGGAGCGGGAGTGCGCACGGTGATCGCCAGCACGGGACTGGTGCCCGACACCGTGCTGACGACGGCAACCATGGTCGGGCTGCATCGCCTGCTACTCGCCGGCCGGTCACCGGCGGCGGCCCTGGCGGAGGTGCAGACGGTGGCATTGGAAGGCCCCGAGGGGTACGCCGCCGGGTCGTTCGTCTGCTTCGGCGCCGGGTAGTCCGCCGGCGTGGGCGTGCGGTGGGAATGAGGTCCAGCGGCTAGCTTTCCGGTGTATCTGCCGTGGCCGTCGGCGATCGTATGTGTATGACCACGGCAGGAGTTCCGATGTATTCGGACACGGCGGCGCAGAAGGCTCCAGGACCGATGACCGACCCGACCACCACCGAATTGGTGGATGCGGCTCTCCACGGGGACCGCACCGCCTGGAACGCGATAGTCGATCGCTACAACCGGCTGGTGTGGTCGGTGGTCCGCAGCTTCCGGTTGGGCGATGCATCGTCGGCCGATGTGTCGCAGACCGTGTGGCTGCGGCTGGTGGAGAACCTGGATCGGATCCGAGAGCCCGAACGCCTCCCGTCGTGGCTGGCGGCCACGGCGAGGAACGAGGCGCTGCGCACCCTGCGGTCATCCCAGCGAGTGGTCCCCACCGATTTCGACTTCGACCTCGAGGACGAGTCCGTCGCCGATGTCGATGAGACGCTCATCCGCGACGACCGCCTCGCCCGCCTTGGGGCGGCATTCAAGAAGATCTCGGCGGACTGCCGCCGGCTGCTCCGGCTGCTGGCCACCGACCCCCCGCTCGACTATGACACGATCTCCGAGCTCATCGGGCGGCCCAAGGGCAGCATCGGCCCCACCAGGGCACGGTGCATCTCGAAGCTGCACCGCATCCTGGGGGGAAGCGGCGAGCTCGGCATCGGCCGGCCAGGAGATACCCAAGGGGAGGCGTCCAGATGACCACCGACGATGACCGCTTCATCACCGAGATCGGGATGATGCTCGAGCAGGCCGATCCGGTCCCCGAGATGGTGACCGAGTACGCCAAGGCAGGCTATGGCTGGCGTGACCTCGACGCCGAGCTGGCCGAGCTCGTCTTCGACTCCGCCGAGGCCGGCCTGGTCGGCGTCCGCGGGTCGGACATCACCCGGCAGATGACCTTCCGCGCCCCGGGGGTCGAGATCGAGGTCGAGCTCTTGTCGGCCGAGAACCGGCGGATCATCGGTCAGCTCGTCCCTCCCCAGGCGCTGACCGTCGAGCTGCGCCATGCCGACCGGGCGATCGTGACCACGTCCGACAGTCTCGGCCGGTTCCGCTTCGACGACGTCCCCACCGGGCCGGTCAGCCTGCGCTGCCGCATCAGCTGAGGGCCAGAGCATCCGCACCGACTGGATGCTGCTGTGACGACTTCCGCCGAGCTTCGCTCCGCTCCTCTCGCAGATGGCCCATACCCGTGACATTCCCGGCTCGCTGCGCTCGCTCTTCCCGCAGATGGGGCCCCTATCCCATCGCGGGCCGTTCGGGGGTCGTTCGCGGACTGAGCCCGGATCGGGTGTCCAGCCACCGTTAGCCAGCGTTTAGCGCGCGCTAACCGACCTTCCCGATCGTGGGCAACGACGATCCGCAGCGGGGAGGTTCCTCATGGCTCAATCTGACTCGCGCCGCAAGGCCCTCGCCGGGCTGTTCGGCGGCGTGCTGGCGATCCCGGCACTGGCACTCGCCTCCTCGGCCCTGTTCGGCTCCACCGAGCCACGAAGCCGAGGCGGCGGACGACCAGGCGCGGGCACCGCTCGGCCGAGGTGGCCGCGGCTCCCGACCACCACGCGTCACCGCCACCGCCCGCGACCTGCGCCGCGCCTGCGGGCGCGACGGCCGCGCCCTGGTCGAAGCCGAGGCCGCCGGCACGATCGGCGCCGTCGAGCAGGCCGCCCTCGACGCCCTCCGCCCGATCTGCGCCGCCGAGGGCCGGCCACTGGCCGAGCCACCCGCGCCCGAGCCGGTGGTGGTCGACCGCCGCCGCAGCGGTCGCGACGTCACCACGGTCATCGTTCGACGACGACGGGGACGAGACGACGACGACGCACTCCGACGACGACGACTCTCGGAGACGACGACGACTCCGACTCCGACACACCGCGACGACGACTCCGCGCGGACGACTGATGGCCGGCAAGCGTGACCTCTGGCTGGCCACCGGTGTGGCGCTCGTCTCGCTGGCCGGGTTCCTGGTGCTGCGACCGCAGCCGGTGCCCCGGTCGTCGAACGACCGGCCCGTCGACGCCGCCGCTCGTCGCCGCCACGACCACGGCCGGCGCCGCTGCTCGACGAACGTCGGTCCGGGTCGGTGAACCGGGTACTGGCCGATCGCGGCAACGCCGAGGTCGTCGACCCCGAGCGAGCTCGTCCGATCTCCCCGAGTCGGTGGTGCGGGTGCTCATCGACCGCCGAGCGGTGCTCACCCTGCCCGAGGACGCACCGTGATCCGCAACATCCGCAACCGGTTCCCCGCCGCGCGGTGGATGCGGATCGTCGGCTGGACCACCGTGACCATGGCGTGGGTCACCGCCGTCATCACCCGGGTGGCCGCCGCCCCACCCGCCGGAACCGGTTGGTCCCGACCCCGGTCGGGCCACGGTGACCGTCGGCTCCTCGTGCCGCCATGCCGCTGCTGCCCGGCCAGGGACTTGTCGTCTCCGCTCGACTCCGGCCCGACGCCGGAGCCGGAGGTCATCGTGGCGCCGGCCCCTGCCGGGGGCGCCACGCCCACCGCGACCGTGAGCAGCGGCTCGTGATCGCCGCCTGCTTCCGGGCGATGGGAACCACCGTCTCCGTCACCGCCGCCGACGAGCGACGGGCGTCGAGGCGACCCGGTGCCTGTTCGCCGAGATCGAGTCGGTGATGAGCCGGTTCATCCCCACCAGCGAGCTGTCCGCTGGCCAACGCCTCGACCGCTCCATCGATGACAGGGTCAGCCCGATGTTCGCCGAGGTCCTGAACGTCGCCGCCGAACTGAGCCGCCGCACCGATGGCCTCGTCGATGTCGGCCTCGGCGCCGAGGTCGCCGCCTGGGGCTACGACCGCTCGTTCGAGCGATGCCGGACGGGTCGTCGGCTCGCCGGCTCCGCGCCCTGGCGGGTGGTGGC
This sequence comes from uncultured Acidimicrobiia bacterium, assembly GCA_963834375.1. Taxonomy (GTDB): domain Bacteria; phylum Actinomycetota; class Acidimicrobiia; order Spongiisociales; family UBA5794; genus JACDBE01. Next base: position 266,572 of record CAWIBM010000002.1, read on the forward strand.
AGCTCGACGGCGACACGCTGACCCGCCCTCCCGGTACCGCCATCGACCTGGGTGGCGTGGCCAAGGGGTGGACCTGCGACCTCGCCGTCGACCGGGGCCTTGCGCTGATGGTGTCTGCCGGCGGCGACGTGCGATCGGCGATCGACTCGGCAACCGTCGACGTCGCCGATCCCGCCGGGACGGTCGTCGCCACGCGTCGACCTCGGGCGCGGGGCCCTCGCCACCAGCTCGACCGCCCGGCGCCGGGTGGACGGCAGGCGGGCCTCCCGGCTCACCACATCATCGACCCCCGCACCGGGGCCCCGGCGAAGACGCCGGTGGTGAGCGCCACCGTCATCGCCGCCACCGCCGTCGAGGCCGAGGCGGCGGCCAAGGCGGTCCTCATCCGGGGCGCCGACGGCCTGGCCTGGGCGGACGAGCAGCCGTGGATCGGCGGCGCCATCGCCGTGTGGCACGACGGCGCCGTCTATGCCACCACCCGGACGGAGCTGGCGGCATGAGCCTGAGTCTCGAGTGGATGCTGATCCGCGGCTCGGGGCTGGTCGCCTACCTGCTGCTCGCCGCCTCGGTGCTGTGGGGGCTCGTCCTGTCGCTCGGGGTGCTCCCCAAGTCGGTGAAGAACCTCACCCTGCTGCACGAGTCGCTGTCGGTGGGGGCACTGGTGGCGACGCTGGTCCACATGATCGGTATCGCCTTCGACGAGTTCATCGACTTCGACGCCGCCGCCGTCCTGGTGCCGGGGCGAGCGCCGTGGAAGCCGATGGCGGTGGCGTGGGGGGTCGCCGCCTTCTACGGCATGGTCGTGGTGATCCTGTCGTTCTACATCCGCAAGCACATCGGCCAGTCGACGTGGCGGTCGCTGCACTACCTCTCGTTCGGGGTCTTCCTGTCGGCGCTCGTCCACGGCCTCACCGCCGGGACCGACAGCTCCAACCCCCTGGTCTTCTCCTTCTACGCCGCCACCGGTGCCGCCGTTGTCGCCCTGGTGGTGCTCCGTATCGTCATGGCGGGCAACGACGAGCCGAAGCCGGAGCCGGCGCGGGCGCCAGCGGCCGGCTCCGGCCGATCCCCAGGAGTCCCCGACCCGACCTGCGCCGGCGAACCACCGGGAACGGCACCCCGGCGCGGAAGCCGCGGATCCCCGCCGAGGCGTTGGCGGCGGCGCGGGCGGCACGGGCCGCCACGCTCGAAGCCGAGCGCCGAAGGCCGCCCCGGACGAAGCGCCGGAGTGCGCCACCGGAGGAGCCCGCCCGAGGCGAAGCAACGGATCCCGGAGCACCTGCTGGCGCGGAGCGAGAGCGGCGAAGGCGGCGGCCGGCCAGGCACCCGCCGCCCCAACCGCGGTCGCCGAGGTCGAGCCCGCCCTCGTCGGCGGCGGCACCACGAAGACCGCCGGGGACCAGGCCGCATCGGTGGTCGCCGAGCCCGCCGACCCGGCCCCGGCGCCGAGGAAGTCGCGGATCCCCGCCGAGGCGCTGGCCAAGGCGGCGGCGATGCGGGAAGAGAAGGACCGCGGGCGACCGAGGGTGCTGAGAGCTCACGACCGGGTCGGCAGCACCCCTCCCCGCCGTCCATGGTCGGCTCCCCTCTACCTGATGGACCGGAGGGGAGAGTTGGCATCCAATCCAAGCGGCTGGTGAGGCCCTTCACCTCCATGATGGTCGAGGTGATCTCCTCGATCGAGTGGGTGGTGGTGTCGACGGTGGGAACGCCCTCCTGACGGAACAAGCCGCTCGGCCAGCCCGACCTCCTGGGTGCACCGCGCCAGCGACGAGTAGTCGCTGTCGGGCCGGCGCTTCTGCCGGATCTGGTGGAGCCGCACCGGGTCGATGGTGAGCCCGAAGAGCAACGGCTGGTAGGGGCGCAGGGTCTCGGGAAGCGATCCGCCGGAGAGCTCGTCCATGGTGAGCGGATAGTTGGCCGCCCGGATCCCGTACTGCATCGACAGGTAGAGGGACGCCGGGGTCTTGCCGGCCCGGGACACTCCGATGACGATGAGGTCGGCGCTGCCGTAGTGCCGGATCCCCAGCCCGTCGTCGGTGGTGAGCGAGAAGTCGAGGGCGTCGAGCCGCACCTGGTACAGCGACGTGTCGCGGATCGAGTGGGCTGCCCCGACGACGTGGCCCGGCTCGAGGTGCAACTCCTCGGCCAGGGTGTCGACGAAGTGCTCGAACAGCCCGAGCACCAGGGCGTCGGCCTCGCGCAACCGCTGCCACAGCGCGGTGTCGGTGAGCGTGCTGAACACGATCGGGCGCGGGCCCTTGGCGGCGAGGGCGTCGACCTCGGCGACCACGGCGTCCACCTTCTCCCTGTTGTCGACGAACGGCCTCAGCAGGTAGGCGGCTTCGATACCGTCGAACCGGGCCACCAGGCTGTGGGCGAACGTGGCGGCGGTCAGCCCGGTGTGGTCCGAGACGCAGACGACGGGGCGGCGCTCGGTCAACCCGAGCCGGTCCCCCGGTGGAGCGGCGACACCCGCCGGCACGGTCGTGCCGGAGAGCTGCAGCCACGTCTCGAGGATGGTGTCCGGGTTGAGCGACATGCTCTCGATGCCCTCGTCGGCGAGCCACTGGGCGAAGTCGGGGTGGTCGGACGGGCCCTGTCCGCAGATCCCGATGTACTTGCCCCGTCCAGGCAGGCGGCGATCGACTGCCGAGATGAGGGCCTTCACCGCCGGGTCGCGCTCGTTGAACAGGTCGGCGACCAACCCCGAGTCGCGGTCCAGCGCCAAGGTCATCTGGGTGAGGTCGTTGCTCCCGATGGAGAACCCGTCGACGTGATCGAGGAACTGGTCGGCGAGAACCGCGTTCGAGGGGATCTCGCACATCATGATCAGCCGCAGGCCGTTGTCACCGCGTCGCAGCCCGTTCTCGGCGAGGATGCGCGACCACCTCCTCGACCTCACCAACGGTGCGGACGAACGGGATCATCACCTCGACGTTGGTGAACCCCATCTCGTCGCGCACCCGCCGTAGCGCCGAGCACTCGAGGTCGAAGGCGGGCCGGAACGAGGCGTCGCGGTAGCGGGAGGCGCCCCTCCAGCCGATCATCGGGTTCTCCTCGTGCGGTTCGTAGCGCTCTCCTCCGAGGAGGTGGGCGTACTCGTTGCTCTTGAAGTCGGAGAGCCGGACGATCACCGGCTTGGGGTGGAAGGCGGCGGCGATGGTGGCGATGGCCTCGGTCAGCTTCATCACGTAGAAGCTCTCCGGGTCGGGATAGCCGGCGATCCGCTCCTCGATGGCGGCGTTGAGCTCGGCGGGGAGCTCCGGGTAATCGAGGAGCGCCCGCGGGATGGACCCCGACGGCGGTGTTGATCACGAACTCGAGCCGGGCGAGCCCGACGCCGTGGTTGGGGATGCGGCTGAAGGAGAAGGCCCGCTCCGGGTTGGCCAGGTTCATCATCAGCTTGACCGGCGGCTCGGGCATGGCGTCGAGTTGGTGCCGCGCACCTCGAACGTCAGCCGCCCGTCGTAGACGAACCCGGTCTCGCCCTCGGCGCACGACACGGTGACCGGGGCGCCGTCGGGGAGCAGGTCGGTGGCGTCACCGGTACCGACCACGGCGGGGATGTCCAGCTCCCGGGCGATGATGGCGGCGTGGCAGGTGCGCCCGCCCCGGTCGGTGACGATGGCGGCGGCCCGCTTCATCACCGGCTCCCAGTCCGGGTCGGTCATGTCGGCGACGAGGACGTCGCCCTCCTCGACCCGTGACATCTCAGCCGGGGACCGCACCACACGCACCACCCCGGTCCCGATCCGGGCACCGACCGGCGCGTCCGGTGGTGAGGATCGGTCCCCGGTCCTCGAGATGGAACCGCTCCAGAACCCGGGCATCGGACTGGGACTGGACCGTCTCCGGGCGTGCCTGCAGCACCATGAGCTCACCGGTGATCCCGTCCTTGGCCCATTCGACGTCCATCGGCCGGCCGTAATGGTCCTCGATGAGCACCACCATCGCCGCCATCCGCTGCACGTCGTCATCGGTGAGGCAGAACGTCCGCGCCATCTCGACCGGCACGTCCACGGTGGCGACCCCGGTGCCGTCGGCGGCGTACACCATCTGCCGGTTCTTCTGCCCGAGGTGGCGGCCGAGGACCGCCGGGCGCCCGGCGGCGAGTGCCGTCTTCGAGACGGTGAACTCGTCGGGGTTGACCGCTCCCTGGACCAGCAACTCGCCGAGCCCGTAGGTGGCGGTGAGGAACACCACGCCGGGGAAGCCGGACTCGGTGTCGATGGAGAAGGCCACCCCACTGACCCCGACGTCGGATCGCACCATCCGCTGCACACCGGCCGACAGCGCCACCTCTTCGTGGGTGAACCCGCGGTGGACCCGGTACGCGATGGCCCGGTCGTTGTAGAGGGAGGCGAACACCTTTCTGACGGCAGCCAGCACTGCGTCGACGCCGACGACGTTGAGGTATGTCTCCTGCTGGCCGGCGAAGGAGGCGTCGGGCAGGTCCTCGGCGGTTGCCGACGAGCGCACCGCCACCGAGACCCCGTCCGGGCACCCGGCATCGGCGGACAGCTCGGCGTAGGCGGCGGCGATCTCCCGTTGCAGGTCGTCATCGAGGGGTGCCTCCTCGATCCAGCGCGCGGATCTCGGCGCCGGCGGCAGCAAGGGCCACGACGTCCTCGGGATCGACGACCGGCCAGTCGGTCGGCGATGCGCCGGTCGAGCCCGGTCCGGCTGAGGTGGGTCGCCGGTAGGAGTCGGCGGTGGTGGCGAACCCGCCGGGGACGGTGATGCCCGCCGAGCTCAGCCGGGTGATCATCTCGCCGAGCGAGGCGTTCTTGCCACCGACCGCGGGGAGGTCGCTCATCGAGATCTGGTCGAACCACAGACATGGGCCATCGGTGCACCTCGGCTCGCCGCGCGTGCCCGAGAGTACCGCCCGGGTGACTGGCTGCTCCAGGGCTGGTCGACCAGGCGGGCTGCTCCGGCGTGCCATCATTCGGTCGATGGCCAACTTCGCAACGCGGCTGTGGGGCAAGATCACCGGTGGCCGGAAGTCGGGGGGCGGCGGCGGGCGTCCGATGGTGCTCGAAGTCGCCGGCTCCACCGAGCAGACGACGATCGTCCCCGTCGAGCACGAGGGCGGCCGCTACCTGGTCGCCGACCGCGCCGACGCCGCCTGGGTGGAGCGCATCCGCCTCAGCGGCCGGGGCAGCCTCACCAACAAGGACCGGAAGATGGCGGTTTCGGCGACCGAGGTGCCGGTGGAGGATCGCGCCGCGATCATCACCGCCTACCGCGCCCGGGCGGGCGAGGCGGCCGACGCCGCCGCCTGGGCGGCGAGCGCGGACCCGGCCGACCATCCGGTGTTCAAGCTCGACCGCGCCTCCGACGGCGACCGGGGTGGTGGCTCCGCCTGGTAGGGCGTGGCGGTCCAACCGGCGCCTGGGTTCCTGTCACACCGTGGCGATACCTTCGGATCCTGACCCTGCGGGGAGGACATGATCCGGAGGAGTAGCGTGGATGGAGCCATGCCAGCCGTCGAGCCGGGTGACCGGATACCGATGTCGTGGGAGGAGTACGCCGCCCTCCTCGAGCAACCACGCGGCGAGTACATCGACGGGGCTTTCGTCGTGAGCCCGTCACCGACCGGCGATCACCAGGACATCGAGCACCGGCTACGCAACGCGGTCGAAGCCGCTCTGCCTGAGCAGGTGAGAGTCCGGCACGACTGGTCGTGGAAGCCGACCGACGACGAGTTCATCCCAGACGTGATCGTGTTCGATGCCACCGACGAGAACGTGCGATATACCGGGATGCCGCATCTCGTAGTCGAGGTTCTTTCGACCGACCGCGCTGCCGACTTGTTGCGCAAGGCACACAAATACGCCGCCATCGGCGTCCCGTTCTACTGGGTGGTCGACACCGATGGCCCGGAGATCATCGAGTTCCGGCTCGTGCGGGGTGCCGCCGCATACGCCGAGGCGGGCCGCCACTCGGGCGACGACCCGGTGACCCTCGACATCGGAGTGGCCCGGGTCACACTGGTCCCCGCCGACCTCACCGGCTGAACGGATCCCATCGGAGGAAGAGCGCAGGCCTCGATGGTCCCGTCCTCCGCCGACGCCGCCGGCGTTGCCACCAGGGAGTGGGCGGTGCGGGTTTGCCCGCTGCCTGCTCCGACGTAGTGTCGTGAGATGGATGACGGTGCCTTCTCCGGGCCGGATCGGGTTCGCACCGCTGAGGTGATCGCCGCCCTCTCCCTGGCGACCGACCTGGCCATGGGCTTCCCCCTGGAACACGGACTGCGGAGCACCCTCGCCGCCATGCGGCTGTGTGAACGGCTCGGGGTGGACTCGGAGACGGCCTTCCAGACGTATTTCCTCTGCCTCCTGTTCTACGTCGGCTGCACCGCCCCGGTGGACCTCGGATGGGAGACGTTCGGCGACGACGACTCGTTCGTCACCTAGGCCGTCCCACCCGCTTCGGGACCCGGGCGGAGATGGCTCGAGGAATGATGCGGGCTGGTCGCCCCGCCCGGCGGCCGCTGCGCGTGCGTGCGTGGCGGGCGGCCCGCTACCGCCGGTTGGCGCTCGGGTTTCCCGAGCGTGGTCGCCGCCACCTGCGAAGTGGCCCGGATGCTGACCGACGACCTCGGCCTGGGCCCGGCCGTATCGGGGCTCGTCGGTGTACGAGTCGAGCGCTGGGACGGCAAGGGACTTGCCCGATGGTGTGGGAGACGAAGGAATCCCGCTGGCGGTTCGGATCGTTCATGTCGCCCGTGACGCCGCCTTCCAGCACATGCTCGGTGACGCCGAGTTGTGCCGCAGATGATCGTCAGCCGCAGAGCGGGCGGGGCATTCGACCCGACCGTCGTCGGCCGTTCTCGCCGACGATGCCGCCGAGATCCTCGAGGTGGATTCGGGGACCTCCCCATGGGAGTCGATGTTGGCGTCGGAGCCAAAGCCGTGGTTGATGCTCGAGGGCGAGGCGATCGACCGGGCGCTGGCCGCCATGGGTCACTTCGCCGACATCGCCGTTCCGACATCTGGTCGGGCACTCAGGCGGGGTCTCGCAGATCGGCTGGGCTGCCGCGAGGCTTGTCCTGGAATTCGACGCCGGGACGGGTGACGGTTCGCCGTGCCGCGCTGGTGCATGATCTGGGAAGGGTGGCGGTGCCGGTGCGAATCTGGGAGAAGCCTGGTCCGTTGACCGTGGACGACTGGGAGCAGGTGAGGCTGCATGCCTACCACACCGAGCGAATCCTGGTGCGATCCCCGTTCCTCGCCGGGCTCGGCCCGTGGCCGGTGCCACCATGAGCGTCTCGACGGCTCGGGCTACCACCGAGGTGTCGCGGCGCCGCTCGCTCGACCCGACGGCGCGCCTGCTCGCCGCCGCCGATGCCTATCAGGCGATGACCGAGCCGCGGCCCCACCGACCGGCCCTCTCCCCGGCCGAGGCCGCCGAGACTCTGATCGACGGAGGCCGGGCGGGGCGTCTCGCCCCGGAGGCGGTCGCCGCCGTGTTGGAGGCGGCCGGCCACGGGCCCGCCGGTAGAACGGCCGGCGGGGCTGACCGAGCGCGAGATCGAGGTCGTGCGTCTGCTGGCCCGTGGCCTGCAGACCAAGCAGGTCGCCCGCATGCTCCGGATCTCGCCAAAGACCGCCGACTACCACATCCAGAACGCCTACCGCAAGATGGGTGTCTCCACCCGGGCTGGGGCGACCCTGTTCGCCATGCAGCATGGCCTCCTCACCTGGGAGAACTCCCGATAGGCAGCCGGTCTCGGGTCGCTCGTAGGTTCGGCAAGCGGCCGCATACGAGGAGCTGCACGATGAGTGAGCACGTCGAAACCGTGGTCATCGGCGGGGGCCAGGCGGGCTTGGCCGTCGGGCTACTTACCTCCGCCACGGGGCCTACCATTCGTGATCCTCGACGCAGAGCGAGCGGGTCGGTGACGCCTGGCGGAAGCGATGGGATTCCTTGCGACTGTTCACGCCGGGCCGGTACAACGGGTTGCCCGGGATGCCATTCCCGGGTCGGCCCTCGTCGTACCCCGACCAAGGACGAAGCCGCCGACTACCTCGAGGCCTACGCCGCCACGTTCGAGCTCCCGGTCCGACTCGGCGTCAAGGTCGACCGGCTGCCCGGGACGGGGGCGGCTTCGAGGTGACTGCCGGCGGCGACTCCCTATCGCCGACAACGTGGTCGTGGCCACCGGCGGCCTACCACAACCCACGGATCCCGTCGTTCGCCTCACAGCTCGATCTGGCGATCGTCCAGCTCCACTCGACCGAGTACCGCAACCCCGCCCAGCTGCGGGAAGGGGGCGTGCTCGTGGTCGGCGCCGGCAACTCGGGTGCGGAGATCGCCCTCGACCTCGCCGGCGATCACACGGTCTGGCTGTCGGGCCCGGACACCGGCCAGGAGCCCACACGGGCGGGGAGCATCCCCGACCGTCTGCTCACGCCGGTGCTGTGGCTCGGGGCGACCCGGCTGACCGTCAGACACCCAATGGGCAGGAAGCTCCGCGACCACTTCCTCGATCCTCCTCGCGGCATCCCCCTCGGGCGGGTGCGACGCAAGGACATCGTTGCCGCGGGTGTCGAGCGCGTCGGCCGAACCACGGGAGTGAGAGGCGGTTTCCCGGTCCTCGAGGACGGACGGAGACTCGAGGTGTCGAACGTCATCTGGTGCACCGGATTCAGGCCCGATTTCGGCTGGATTCATCTCCCGCTCCCGATGCACAACGGGTTCCCGGTGCACGACCGGGGCATCGTCGAGTCCGTCCCGGTCTCTACTTCATCGGGCTCCTCTTTCTCTACTCGCTGAGCTCGGCGTTGCTGGGAGGCGTGGGGCGGGATGCGGGCTACATCGCCGACCAGATCGCGGCGACGTCGGCACAGGCCTCGAACGAGGAGAGCGACCGAGCCGTGCGGTAGTGAGTTCGGTCCGTTGCCGGCGACGACGTGGATGCCGGACACCCGCATGAGGAGGCGGCCTCGACGAGACCGAGCGGTCGGTCAGAGTCCATGTCGACCTCGGTAGTCGCCGGTGGCATGCGGTCGTGTTCACCAGGGGGCAAGGCGAGCCGGCCTGGGAAGGGCCGGTCAGTCAGGCCAGTTGATCCGGGGGTCGGTGACGTCGGGGTCGAGTTCGTAGCGCTCGATGGCATTGCCCACCAGCGGCGCCTCGATCGTCCCGTCCTCCGCCAGCGCTGCCAGCGTGGCCACCACGGTGTGGGCGGCGTCGATCTCGAAGAACCGGCGCAGCGCCTCGCGGGTGTCGCTGCGGCCGAAGCCGTCGGTGCCGAGCGGCCGGAACCGCCGCGGCACCCAACGGGCGACCTGGTCGGGCACCGCCTTCATGAAGTCGGAGACGGCGATCACCGGCCCGGCGCCGTTGTCGAGCAGGCTGGTGACGAACGGCACCCGGGGCTCGTCGCCGGGATGGAGCCGGTTCCACCGCTCCGCCTCGAGCGCCTCGTCGCGCAGGCGCTTGTACGAGGTGGCGCTGTAGAGGGTCGCCCCCACCCCATAGTGCTCGGCGAGGTCCAGCTGGGCCTGGCGGGCGGCGCCCTGCGCCGACCCGGAGAAGACGATGGTGGCGGCGTGCGGCATCCCTTCGGGGGCGTCGGCCCAGCGGTACATGCCCTTGCAGGATGCCGTCGTCGACCCCGTCCGGCTTGGCGGGCATCGGGTAGTTCTCGTTGTAGAGGGTGAGGTAGTAGAAGATGTCCTCGTTGTCGACGTACATGCGGCGCAGCCCGTCGCGGACGATCGCCGCCGTCTCGTAGGCGAACGCCGGGTCGTACGCCTGGCACACCGGGACCGTCGAGGCGATCAGCAGGCTGTGGCCGTCCTGGTGTTGCAGCCCTTCGCCGAGCAGGGTGGTGCGACCGGCGGTGCCGCCCAGCAGGAAGCCACGCGCCCGGGAATCGGCGGCCGACCAGATGAGGTCGCCCACCCGCTGGAACCCGAACATCGAGTAGAACGAGTAGAAGGGCACCATCGGCACCCCCCGGGTGGCGTAGCTGGTGGCGGCGGCGATCCAGCTCGCCATCGCCCCCGCCTCGGTGATGCCCTCCTCGAGGATCTGCCCGTCCTTGTCCTCGGCGTACGACAGCAGGAGGTGATGGTCGACCGGCTCGTAGAGCTGGCCCTGGGAGGCGTAGATCTTCAGCTCCTTGAACAGGGCGTCCATCCCGAAGGTCCTGCCCTCGTCGGGGATGATGGGCACCACCCGCGGCCCGTAGTCGGGGGACCGGGCCAGGTTGCGGAGCAGCCGGGTGAAGGCGCCGGTGGTGGACACCTCGTTCTTGCCCGACCCGGCGGCGAACTCGGCGAACGCCTCGTCGGGCGGTGGCGCCAGCGGCCGGCGGATGGACACCACCCGCGAGGGCAGCGGCCCGTCGAGCGCCTTGCGCCGCTGCGATCAGGTACTGGACCTCGGGCGAGTCGACCGGTGGCCGGTAATACGGCAGGGCGCCGTCCTCCAGTGCTTCGTCGGGGATCTCGGCACCCAGTTCGAGGATGTCGCGCAGTCCCTTCACCTGGTCGACGGTGAGCTTCTTCACCTGGTGGGTGGTGTTGCCTCCCTGGATGCCCGGGCCGAGCTGCCAGCCCTTGATCGTCTTGGCCAGGATCACCGTGGGCAGGGCCTCGGTCTCGGTGGCGGCCCGATAGGCGGCGTAGACCTTGCGGTAGTCGAGCCCGCCGCGGCGCAGTGCCCAGATCTCGTCGTCGGTCATCCCCTCGACCAGCTTGCGCAGCCGGGGGTCGGGGCCGAAGAAGTTCTCCCGGACGAAGGCCCCGCTCTCCGCCTTGAACCGCTGGTACTCGCCGTCGACGGTGCGGTTCATCTTGTCGACCAGCACGCCGTCGACGTCGCGGGCGAGCAACGGGTCCCAGTTGCTGCCCCAGATGACCTTGATCACGTTCCACCCGGCGCCGCGGAACCCCGCCTCGAGCTCCTGGATGATCTTCCCGTTGCCCCGCACCGGGCCGTCGAGCCGCTGCAGGTTGCAGTTGATCACCCAGGTGAGGTTGTCCAGCTTCTCCCGGGCCGCCAGCGAGATCGACCCCAGCGTCTCCGGCTCGTCGACCTCGCCGTCGCCGATGAAGCACCACACCCGGGACTGGGAGGTGTCGTCGATCCGCCGGTTGTGCAGGTACTTGAGGAAGCGGGCCTGGTAGAGCGAGTTGAGCGGCCCGAGCCCCATCGACACCGTGGGGAACTCCCAGTAGTCGGGCATCAGCCGCGGGTGGGGGTAGCTGGACAGCCCGCCGCCGATCTCACGGCGGAAGCGGTCGAGATCATCCTCGTCGAGCCGGTGCTCCAGGTAGGAGCGGGCGTAGATGCCGGGGGCGGCGTGGCCCTGGATGTAGACATGGTCGCCGGGGATGCCGTCTTCCTTGCCCCGGAAGAAGTGGTTGAACCCGACCTCGTACAGGATCGCCGAAGAGGCGAAGGTCGACAGGTGACCGCCGATGCCGTCGGCGGCCTTGTTGGCCCGGATCACCATCATCGCCGCGTTCCACCGGATGAAGCGGCGGATCCGCCCCTCCAGGTACTCGTCGCCGGGGAACCATGCCTCCTCGGCGGCGGGGATGGTGTTGATGTACGGGGTGGACACCGAGGCTGGGACGCCGACATTGCGGGCCCGGGCCCGTTCGATCAGCTTGGCCATCAGGAACTGGGCACGGGCGTTGCCCTCGGCCGAGATCACCGTGTCGAGCGAGTCGAGCCACTCGGTGGTCTCCTCCGGATCGGTGTCGGGGAGCTGGTGGGTGAACCCGTCGATGATCATCGGTGCGCAGCCTCCTCGCCTGCACCCCCGAGCCTACCGGCGCGGCGATGCGAGGCGCGAACTCACGGCGCGGCCCGAGGGGCCGAACGCGCGAGCCGCCCGGGTGGAGGCGCGCCCCGCGAGTCGACGGCCGAGGCGTCGCGGGCACGAGATGGCGGCGGCGACGGGCTGCCGCGTCTCAGCCCGTAGCGCGGCTCGTATGGACCGGATCACCGGTCCGGCGAACGGGAGGCGCTGCGGCCGCGTAGCGGTCCGGAGTCGGCGCCGGCACCCGGGTCGCCATGGGGTTGGGGCCCCAGCGGAGAGGGCGAGAGCCTGTTCGGCCGCCCAGTCGCCCGGGCAGCAGCAGTAGCCCCGACGGGATTCGAACCCGCGTTACCGGCTTGAAAGGCCGGCGTCCTGGGCCGCTGGACGACGGGGCCGTGCCGAGGTGACAGTCTATGTCCTGGTGAAGGCGGTGGCGGTCGCCCTTGCGAGGGCGTCGATCAGGTCGAAGGGCCTTCGGCGGCCCGAGCGGCTCGCAAGGTAGCGCGACGGGGACGATGACGGGAAGTCGCAGCGCACCACTGTCGACTGGCGATCGACGGTCCCGGCGAGCATTCCGTCCTCGACCGCCTTGAGCGCGTCGGTGACAGTGAACGGCGCGCGCCACCAATCCTCCCGCTTCGAGGAGACGGGTCATCGTTGCCACCTCGGACAGCGACGGTGGCGACTCGCACCGACGAGGAGGGCCAGCGGCGCCGTGCGCGGTCGGCGCGCCTCGAGCGCGATGCGAGCGAGGGCGGCGCCGACGACGACCCTGGTCGGGGACGTCCTGGATCCTCACCGATGGCGGATCGCGTGTCGGAGCGAGGGGAGCCGAAAGTGGGCCGGCATTCGGCGACTCATGGCTGGCCAACCTATCCTCGCGCTCGATACGTGCGTGTTGTGACGACGGCGCCGACTGAGTGTGGTCTTGCTTGCCGCTGGGGGCGGCACCCGTTTTGGAGGAGACAAACTCCTCGCCTCGGTGGGGGGGCGACCGGTTATCGACCTCTGCCTCGACGCCTTCGAAGGGTCGTCGCTGGTTGACCGGTCGTCGTGGTCGCCCCGGTTCCCTCACCGGTCGCCGACCGGCCACCCAGGCCCGCACCGTGCCGGTCACGGTCGTCCCCGGAGGGGCCACCCGGCACCTGAGCGAGCGGGCGGGGTTGGCGGCGGTGCTCGCCGCCGGGCCGACCGAACTGGTCGCCTTCCACGACGCCGCCCGCCCGTTCCTCACCCCGGGGCTGGTCGCGCTCGTTGGTCGCTGCCGTCGCCGACGCCGATGGTGCGGTGCCGGTGGTATCGGCGGGCGAGGCCGCTGTTCCGGCGGGAGGGCGACCGGGCGCCACCGCCTCGCACCGGCAGCCGGTCCGGGTGCAGACCCCGCAGGTGTTCCGCACCGATGTCGTCGTCGAGGCCTTCGCCTCGGTCGGGCGGGGAGCACGACGCCGACACATCCGAGACGGTGGCCCGCACCGGAGCCGCGCATCGCCGTGGTGCCGGGTGACGAGCACAACCTGAAGATCACCCATCCGATCGATCTCGCCCGTTCCCAGGCGATCGCGGGGGAGCGGCGATGATGACCGGTTTCGAGGGTGACCTGGCGCGTCTGCGCCCCACAGGCGGTGTGGGGCGCAGACCGATGAGCGGGGCGGCCAAGCGTCCTGTCTGGGCCGTTGGAGGTGGAGCGCCCGGCACCACCCCGCTCCTGGCGCCGGGGCAAGGGGGAAAGGGGTGCCCGCGGCGGTTACAACCCGTTGTTTGCCGATCGCCCCTGGTGGGTTCGCGGTTTCTTCAGGATTTCTCCGCGGGAACCGTGGGCCGGGCCGGGATCGGCAACGGGGCAGCCCATCCCCGATACCCCTGGAGGTGTCATGCAATCGAAGCACCGGAGGCGAAGCGGCGGGCAACCGCCGTCGCCGTCCTGACCCTGGCCGCGCGCCTTGGTAGCGGTGGTCCCAGCCGTCGCCCAGACCGCGGAGCCGGTCGCCGAGACCGAGCACTGCGTCGTCGTCGCCGTCGAGACGGCGAGCGACGGCCGGCTCGTCCTCGACGAGCCGGAGTGCTACTCCACCGTCGCCGATGCGGCGGCGGCGACCGAGGTCGCCTTGCTCGACGTCGCCGCGTCCAACCGGTCCGCCGGTAGGTCGACTATGGCGAGCGACTCGGCCGGGCAAGAGGTGGCCCAGGCGTCGAGCAAGACGCTCGGCATCCACTACGACGGGACCAGCGGATCAGGCAGCTCGATCACGGTCGTGGGCAGCGCCTGCACCGGCGGCTACTGGAACGCCTCGGCGACATGGAAGAACCGGATCTCCTCGTCCTACAACGGCTGCTGCCGGCTGAAGCACTACGACAAGCCGTCCAAGGTCGGGATCATGTACACGACCATGGGACTCGGTTCCACCGACAACCTGAGCTGGTTCGCGAACATGACCGAGTCCGTGTCCTACCACGCGTCGTGACCAGCCGGTCGGCGCCGTTGGCGTCACGCTGACACCGGGTCGGGCCGAGGTCACTCGGCCCGACCCGGTGCCCGCCCGGCGACGCACACGGTGACGAGGGCCCAGCGAGGCTACGCCGCCAGGCGGAGACTCGGCGATGGGGGCTGGGGGTCCCCCATCGCACCGCGATGAGGCGCCAGCCGAAGAGCCATGAAACAGATGCCGGAGCCGGGTCACCTAGTGTCCGGCCCCGTCGTGGACCAGCGCACCGACAGCGAGGTGATGGCGGCGTCGCTGGCCGAGCCGCAGGAGTTCAGCGCGATCTACGAGCGGTACTTCCAGCAGGTGTACCGCTATCTGGCCCGGCGCGTCGGCCCCACCGCAGCCGACGACCTCGCCGCCGAGGTGTTCGTCCGCGCCTTCACCCTCCGAGCAGCGCTTCGACCCCGCAGCCGCCTCTGCCCGCCCCTGGCTGTACGGGTTCGCCGCCAACATCATCCGTGACCATCTCCGCCACGAGCGGCGCCGCAACCGCGCCTACATCCACGCCGTCCGCTCCCACTACGGGAGGTATCGAGATGCAGGAGGCCGAAGACCGCGCCAGCGCTGCTCTCATGGCCCCCCGACTCGACAAGGCGCTCGCCGCCCTCAAGGCGGCCGACCGGGAGACGTTCCTGCTCCACGTGCTCGGAGAGCTGAGCTACGAGGAGGTGGCGATGAGCCTGCGGATCCCGGTCGGCACGGTGCGGTCCCGGATCGCCCGTGCCCGGGTGAGATTGCGCGAACTGATGGCCGACCATCGGCAAACAATGGGTGGGGAGAATGGTTGAGACAGGATGAAGGTGTGACAGGCGAGTTTCCGTCGACCGAAGCCATCGAGGCGATGCTGCGCACCGCCACCGGTGACCCGGCGCCGTCACCCGATGTGATCCGTCTCGGCATGCTCCGCCTCGAGACGGCGATGCGGAGCGAGGTCGCAGCAGGTGCCACACGCCTCCGCCCGCGGCGCTGGTCCCGGGCGGTGGCGGTGGCCGGCTTGGCCGCGGCGATCGTCGTGGTGGGGACGGTGGTGATCCCCGACCAGGTGAGTGCCCTCGGTCAGCTCGCCGAGGTGGCCGAGTCGGTGCCCCCGGTGGAGGCGGGTGACGGCACCTTTGTCTACCAGGTGAACGACCAGACCGCCCTGGCCGTGGTGTCGGCCGCCGATCTCGGGCAGCCCGGCGTCGGCGACATCTCCTACCTCCGCAACGTGCGGTCGCGCACGTGGGAGACGGCCGACACCGTTCGTGACGAAACCGAGCTGGGCCCGCGGGACTTCTTCAGCCCTGAGGACGAAGCCGCTTTCAACGCCAGCCCCCTCGCCGCCCAGGATCGTCCGGGAACCGTCACCGTCAGCGAGACGGGGCGGGTACCCAACGACCTCGACGCTCGCGTCTGGCCGGTCACCACCGACGAGTTGCGCCGGGCGATGGAGGCGCATGCGTCCAACGAGCCGAGCGACACGCCGATGGCGGTACGGCTGATGGGCCTGGCGGGCAACCTGTTGCGGGACCCGAGGATCGACGCCCCGCTGCGGGCAGCCGTCCTCCGGGTCCTCGACGGCGTCGCAGGCATCGAGGTGTCCGAGGTCGACGGGGTGGTGACCGCCTCCGCCCGCCACCTGGCTCCCTCGGGTGCAGCCGCCGTCACGTCGATGGAGTTCGACGAAGGCGCCCACCTGATCCGGGAGAGCGAGGTCTGGGTCGAGGTTCCCGCCGGCCTCGGGATCCCGCCGGGTACGGTCGTCTTCGACAGTCGCCACAGCATCCCCGAGGTCGTCGACGAGATCGACTGAGATATACCCGGCCGGACTTCGCCCGGCTCCGCCGGGTGAACAGACGCTGGTCCGGCCTCCTCCCACAGATGAGGCCCGTACCCCATCGTGGGCCGTTTCTGTTCCCGGCCGGAACGGACATTCCCGCCGAGCTTCCGCTCGGCTCCTCCCACCGACGGGGACTCCAGCCCCGTCGTGGGCCGCGCCCAGCCGGCTAGATGACCCGAGTGTCGAGCATGCGCCCGACTGAGGCGACGATGCCGTCAGCGTCGAGGCCCAGCTCGGCGAGGATGCTCCCCGGGCTACCGAACCGGACGAAGCGGTCCGGCACCCCGAGGACCCGCACCTTCCCTGCAGCGCCGGAGGGGGCGAGATGCTCGAGCACGGCGGCGCCGAAGCCCCCGATGGTGACGTTGTCCTCGATCGTCACCACGTGGCGGTGGGTGTCCGCCCATTCGTCCAGCCGGGGATCGAGCGGCTTGATCCACCGGGCGTTGACGACCGTGCACGAGATTCCCGCCTCGGCCAGGCGACCGGCGGCCTTCGACGCCGCCTCGACCATGCGCCCGTTGGCGAGCAGGGCGACATCCTCGCCGTGGCTCAGCTCCTCCCACTCGCCGAAGGGCACCGGAGCCACCGGGAGCTCCGGGCTGGAGGTGACCGCGCCCTTGGGAAAGCGGATCGCCACGGGACCATCGTGGGTCACCGCCGTCTCCAGCATCCCGCACAGCTCGGTGGCGTTGGCGGGGGCGGCAATCGCCAGCCCGGGGACGGTCCGCAGGAACGACAGGTCGAAGACACCGTGGTGGGACGAGCCGTCCGGTCCGGTGATCCCAGCACGATCGAGCACGAAGGTCACCGGGAGTCCGTGCAGGGCGACGTCCATCATCACCTGGTCGAAGGCGCGCTGCATGAAGGTGGAGTAGATGCACACCACCGGGTGTAGTCCCGCCATGGCCAGCCCGGCGGCGAAGGTCACCGCGTGCTGTTCCGAGATGCCGACGTCATGGACCCGCTCCGGGAAGTCCACCGCCATGGCCCCGAGACCGGTGGAAGACTCCATGGCCGCGGTCACCGCCACCACCTCGGGATGGCGACGGGCGACTTCGGCCAGCGCCGTTTCGAACACGTCGGTGTAGGTGATCTGGCGCAACATCGGCTCACCGGTCGCCACGTCGAAACGGCCTACCCCGTGCAGCTTGTCCCGCTCGTCGGCGATGGCCGGCTGGTAGCCCTTGCCCTTGTCGGTGACCACGTGGATGACCACCGGCTCGTCGAACCCCTTGGCCCGGGCCAGGGTCCGCTCCAGCAGCGCCAGGTCGTGGCCGTCGATAGGCCCGGCGTACTTCAGCTCCAGCACGTCGAAGAACGTCGAGGGGGACAGCATCTGCTTGATGCTCTCCTTGATACGGCGGCGCCGTCTCGTCGGCGAACTCCCCGATGCCGGGGATGCGCCGGAGGCGGGACCCGATCGCCCGCTTCGTCGACTCGTAGTGCGGGTCGAGCCGCAGCCGGGCGAGATGCCGGGCGAGCCCGCCAACGGTGGGGGCGTAGGAGCGACCGTTGTCGTTGAGGACGATCACCAGTCTCGCCGGCCGCGAGTGGGCGATGTGGTTGAGCGCCTCGTGGGCCATGCCGCCGGTGAGCGCGCCGTCGCCGATGACCACCACCGTGGATCCCTTCCGACCCGCCGTCGCCATCCCCATGCCGTAGCTGAGGGAAGTGGAGGCGTGGCTGTTCTCGACCCAGTCGTGCGGGCTCTCCTCCCTGCTCGGATACCCGGACAGGCCGCCGTCCTGGCGGAGGGTCGGGAAGCGGTCGGCGCGCCCGGTGAGGATCTTGTGTACATATGCCTGGTGCCCGACGTCCCAGATGATGGCGTCGTCCGGGCTGTCGAAGACGCGGTGCAGCGCCAGCGTCAGCTCGACGACCCCGAGGTTGGGGGACAGGTGCCCGCCGGTCTCCGACATCTCCTCGACGAGGTACCGGCGGATGGCGTCGGCGAGCACGGCGAGCTGGTCCGGGTCGAGGCCGCCCAGGTCACCGGGGAGGTCGAGGTTCTCGAGCAGGTCGAGCAGGTCAGGATCGTCGGGCACGTGGCTTCCTGTGACCTCCGCAGCTTGCCACCGGGCCGGCCTATCCGCCACCCGGGGCGTTCGGGTCGAGCCCGTGGAACAGGAAGCGCAGGAACTCCTCGCCAACCTCGTGGAACCGGGCCTTGGGCTCGGGGGTGGCCAGCAAGGTCTTGGCGGTGGCCATGATGGCGTCGGCCAGGAGTGCGGCCGCCAGGTCGCCCGGCATCGCCCGGAACTCGCCGGCGGCCACGCCCTCGGCGTAGACCCGTCCGAACTCGGCGGACAGCGTGCGGTGGGCGGCGACGATCCTCTCGGTGGTCGCCGTCGACAGGGCGGGCAGGCCCTGGTGCAGCGCCAGCCCGAACACGTGGTCGTCGACGGCGTACTCCACGGTTCGCAGGGCGAGCTCCGACAGCTGGTCGCGGTGGCTCAGGTGCCGCGGGATCGTCGACAGGATCTGCTCGGTCACCTCGGGCAGCCGCAGCTCGACCAGCTCGGCGAGCAGGTGCTCCATGTCGTCGAAGTACTCGTAGAACGTGGTGCGACCGATGCCGACCATCGCTGACACGTCCGCCGGGCTCACCTCGGTGTATCCGAAGTCTGCGAACAGCGCCTCGGCGGCCTCGACGATCGCCCGGCGGGTGGCGGCGCGCCGTGCCGTCAACGTCGCCGTGGTGGAAGGCCCTCTCATGGTGGCTCGCCCCGTTCGCCGGTCGGTTCGCTGGTCGTCACATGGACGCCGGGCCGACCAGTATGGCCGCGCCGGCGTCCAAGGTGCGCCGGGGGCTCCGTGGTCCGGCGCCGCAGTGCCGCCCGGTAGCCTGATCGTCCAGGCCAATCGGCTTTCACGGAGGTGTCCCAAGATGAGCGCCGGCGGTTTCCGGGTGACCTACGCCACGATGTCGGCGGACGACACCGCCCTCCACGCCGGGTTCGACGATGGCATCGCCGTCGCCCGGGGCCAGCTCGGGCTCGACCACCCCTTCGTTGTCGACGGGGCCGAGCGCACCGGCGCCGGCTGGCACGAGGAGCGGTCGCCGATCGACCGGGACGTAGTGGTGGGCAGGTACGGCCAGGCGACCGCCGCCGACGTCGACGACGCGGTGGCGGCCGCCCGGCGGTCTGCCCCGGGTTGGGCGGCCACGCCCTGGAGCGAACGGGTGGCGGTGCTCGATGCCGCGGCCGATCTGATCAGCGATGACCGGTACCGGCTCTCGGCTCTGATGGGCATAGAGGTGGGTAAGAACCGGCTCGAGTCGCTCGGTGATGTCGAGGAGTCGGCCGACCTCATCCGGTACTACTGCCGGCAGATGGAGGAGCACGACGGCTTCGCCGTTCCGATGAACCGGCTGTTCCCCGACGAGGCGACCTTCGACGTGATGCGCCCCTACGGGGTGTGGGCGGTGATCAGCCCGTTCAACTTCCCGATGGCGCTTGCCGCCGGCCCGGTGGGGGCGGCGTTGGTCGCCGGCAACACGGTCGTGCTGAAGCCGTCGAACCAGGGGGCGCTGATCGGGCTGGAGCTGGGCCGGGTTCTCGCCGCCGCCGGTGTCCCCGCCGGGGTGTTCCACGTCGTCACCGGGTCAGGCCCCGAGGCGGGCGCGGCGTTGGTGAGCCACCCGGGCGTCGACGGGATCACCTTCACCGGGTCCTCCGAGGTGGGGATGGGGATCCAGCGCACCTTCGCCACCCGGTGGCCGAAGCCGGCGATCTGCGAGATGGGTGGGAAGAACCCGGTGGTGGTCAGCCGGAACGCCGACCTCGACGTCGCCGCCGAGGGGGTGATGCGCTCGGCGTTCGGGTTCGGCGGGCAGAAGTGCTCGGCGGCGTCGCGGGCCTACGTCGAGGCGCCGGTGGTGGACGAGTTCCTCGCCCGGCTGGTGGACCGCACCGGGCACGTCGTCATCGGCGATCCGCTCGACAAGGGCACCTACCTTGGGCCGGTGATCGACGACCGCGCCGTCGCCCGGTACCACGAGGCGGTCGGCGAGGCGGAGGCCTCCGGTCGGGTGCACGTCGGCGGCACCGTGGTCGCCGACGGCGACCTGGAACGGGGCAACTTCGTCGCCCCCACCGTGGTGTCGGCCGATCCGGCGTCGTGGCTGTGGCGCCGCGAGCTGTTCATCCCCTTCGTCGCCGTTGCGCCGGTCGACTCGATCGACGAGGGCCTCGATCGTGCCAACGACACCGAGTACGGCCTCACCGCCGGGTTCTTCAGCGAGGACGCCGCCGAGGTCGACCGTTTCCTCGACCGTATCGAAGCCGGGGTGGTGTACGTCAACCGCCGGATCGGCGCCACCACGGGCGCCTGGCCGGCGGTGCAGCCGTTCGGCGGGTGGAAGGCGTCCGGCACCGGCGGCAAGGCCGGGGGCGGGCCGTACTACGTGGCCCAGTACCTGCGCGAGCAGTCCCGCACCATCGTCGGCGGCTGATGCCGCCGGGCACCGCACCGTCGCCGTCATCGCTCTTCCGGCGTGGCGCCGGACCACATCCGGTCGCCGTCTCCGGGCAGGGTGCCTGGATCGAGGACACCGATGGCAACCGGTACCTCGACGCCGCGGGCGGGGCGATCGTGGTCGGGGTGGGCCACGGAGATGTCGAGATCGCCGCCGCCATGGCCGCCCAGGCCCGCCGTCTCGCCTATGTCCACGGGACGGCATTCACCACCGAGGCCGCCGAGCAGTACGCCGCCGCCCTCGCCCCCCATCTCCCGGTGGACGATCCTCGGGTCTACCCGGTGTCCGGCGGGTCGGAGGCCATCGAGACCGCCCTCAAGCTGGCGCGGTCCTACCACCTCGCCCGGGGCGAGGCCGACCGGACCGTCGTCCTGGCGAGACGGCGGTCCTACCACGGCAGCACCATCCGCGGGCTCGACCTGTCGGACCGACCCGCGCTGTCCGCCCCCTACCAGCCGTGGTTGGGCGCCACCGAGCGGGTGCCGGCGGCAGCCGAGTACCGCTGCGAGAACCCGGGGCACCCCGACGACTGCGCCGCTTGGCACGCCGCCGAGATCGAGCGGGTGATCGACCGAGTAGGCCCCGCTCGGGTGGCGGCGTTCGTCGCCGAGCCCGTCGGTGGCGCCGCCACCGGCGCCGCCATGCCGCCTGATGGCTACTGGGACCGGGTCGCCGAGGTGTGCCGCCGCCATGGGATCCTGCTGATCGCCGACGAGGTGATGACCGGGTTCGGTCGTACGGGCCGCTGGTTCGCCAGCGAGCACTTCGGGTTGCGGCCTGACATCCTGACGGCGGCCAAGGGGACGTCTTCGGGCTACTGGCCTCTCGGCCTGTGCGTCGCCTCCGGCTCGATCCATGACACCGTTGCCACCACCGGGTTCGTCCACGGCTTCACCTCGTCACACCATCCGGTCGGGGCGGCGGTCGGGTTGGCGGTGGTCCGAGCCATCGAGTCGAGGGACCTGGTGGGGGCTTCCCGACGCCGCGGGACTGCGCTGCTCGCCGGCCTTCGGGATGTCCTCGGCGGCCACGCCATCGTCGGCGATGTCAGGGGAGTGGGTCTCCTGGCCGCGGTGGAGTTCGTCGCCGACCGAGGCTCGAAGGAGCCGTTCCCAGCGGCCGATCGGGTCGCCGCCAGGGTGACCACCGCCGCCAAACAGCATGGGCTGCTCGTCTACCCGTCGACCGGTTGCGCCGGAGGGATGGACGGTGACCTGGTGATGCTCGGCCCGCCGCTGTCGATCACCCCGGAAGAGGTCGATCTGGTGGTGGAGCGGTTGGCGGCCGCCGTCGACTCCGGCGCCGGCTGAACCGGCTCCTCTCACAGTCGCGCCATCAGGGCGATCCCGGGACCGATGGTGCCCAGGTACGATGGCGCCGCAATGAGCAATCCGGTATTGACCAGGGGATTCGGCGGCGACCAGCCGGCAGCCGCCACCGCCGGCGCCGATGCGGCCATGGCCGCGCAGGACCTGCGCACCGGCTCACCCATCGTCGCCGAGACCATGTCGGTCGGCGGTGTCACCCGGGCCACCGGGATCATGCTGGTCGTGCTGCTCGGCGGGGCTTTCGTCGGCTGGAACCAGGTGACCGCCACCGACCCTCCGCAACTGCCGGGCTTCCTGTGGGTCCCCATGCTGGTCGGGTTCGGGCTGGCGATCGCCGGCGTCGTCAAGCCGGAGTTGGCCTGGTTGTTCGGCCCCCTGTACGCCGCCACACAGGGGTTCGTGCTGGGGGCGATCTCCCGGGTGTACGAGCTCGCCTGGGAAGGGATCGTGCTCCAAGCGGTCCTCGCCACCATCGCCACCACCATCGTGATGGTCGTGCTGTACGCCACCAGGACGATCAGAGTGACCGATAAGTTACGGTCGGTGATCATCGGCGCCACGCTCGGCTTGGCGCTCTTCTACCTGGCATCGCTGGTCCTGAGCCTGTTCGGGGCGACGATGCCACTGGTGTGGGACTCGGGGCTGTTCGGGATCCTGTTCTCGGCGGCGGTGGTGGCGCTGGCCGCCTTCAACCTGCTCCTCGACTTCGATCTGATCGAGCGCGGGGTGAGGGCTGGGGCGCCTGCCCGCTACGACTGGTTCGCCGCCCTGGGTTTGATGGTCACCCTGGTCTGGCTCTACCTGGAGATCCTCCGTCTGCTCGCCCGTATCCGCGACTGACCGCCCGTCGCCGGCTCAAGGGCAGTCGGCTTGCAGGGCGGCGCCCGGCCCGGGCGACGGCTGATGGCAGGCGAGTATGAGTTGATGGGCCACCCATTGCCCCACGAGTGGGTGGTCGTGGTAGCAGGAGTGACCGAGCACCCGGGGCGCCGGATCTCCGGGTCGCTGGTTGGACCAGCTCACCGGGTCGAGAACCCTGATCTGGGTGGGCGGGGCGTCGGTGCCACAGCGGAACGGCGCTCCCAGCACATCGGTCCGCGCCGTCACATGCACCCACCGCATGTCGTCGGTCCCCGGTTCGAGGTCGAGTGCCGCCGCCACCCGGTCGACGATGCCTCCGAAGTAGTACGTGAAGTGCCGCTCGTAGAGCGCCACCAGCGGTGACCCGCAGGTCAGTAGCCAGACCCGGTCGGGATGGTCGACGCCCTGGAGGATGGCGGCAGCGGTGACCACCGTGCCCTGGCTGTGTGACCTGACCAGGACGTCGATGTCCCGCTCGTTGTCCTTGGCCAGCCAGCCTATGCGCCATCTGAGCTGGGGCACGGCTCGTTCCCCGTAACACGGTGGGGCGAACGGATGGACACGGCGGGGGAAGAACGTGACGATGTCGAACAGGGACGATATGGCGCGCCTGGTCTTCGGGTTGTTCAGCCCGGCGCGCACCGCGATCACCGTCACCACCGGCACCAGGGTGACCACCCAGCCGCTCAGCGTTACCAGGGACGACCAGAACCGCCAGCCCTGCGACTGCGCCGCCGCCACCACGATGAACACCACCAGGGTTCCGATGACCACGCCGGCCAGCCAGCGATCCGCCTTGGCCACCAGGCGCTGGTGTCGGAGACGGGCGGCGATCGACTTGAGCCTCCGCCGGTCGATGTCGGAGGTGGCATCGGCGGCGTCGGGGTCGAAGTCATCGCGGACCTTTTGCAGATCGGGCTCCTTGGTCGGACGGAAGAACGCGATCCCTCCTATCAGCAGGATGGCGATCAGCAGCAGGGTGACGGCGACGGCGGCGTCCTGGAACCAGATCGGATAGCAGTAGTCCCCATAGGTGCAGGTCGACGGTTCGTTGAGCCAGAACCGCGCCGAGTCGGCCTGGCCGACCCCGAACCAGGAGGCGAGCCGGATCCCGAGGCCGGCCCACAGCGCCATGATCATGAACCAGCCCAGGGCGTGCACCACCGCCGGCGCCACCCGCAGGAAGCTCCCCCGGCCCGCCCTGAAGACGGCGATGGCGAGCAGGACGCCCAGGACGAGTTGCGTTGACGTGAGGATCGTGCTGGTGGGTATGAACCCTTCGAGACGTGGATACGCGCTGGCGCGGCTGACGATCGGTCCGATGGCCGGAGCCCGTAGCCGGTCGACACGGCGAGGAGCACCCACGCCCCCAACCAGCAGCCGATTCGGAACACCGGTCCGTCGAGCCATTCGACCCGGCCACTGGTCTCGACGCGGGGCACGGCGACGGTCGCCAACAGCACCACGATCTCGATGGTCCCCCCCCACGTGACCACGTACGCCTGCCACGGCCATGCGGCAGACGTCAGCTCGGCGAGGGAGAGGCCGAGCACGACGGCGATGGTGACCACCCCGAGCTGGAAGTGCAGGCGTCGCATTCGGTGAACCGACGCCTTCCCTCGCCAGAACCAGGGGTGCTCCAGGCCGATGTCGTAATCGCCGACGGTCCTGTCCAGCGCCGCCTGCCGGGCCTCGTCGGGGCGGGGACGGCGCACGTACTCCTCGAAGTTGCGGAAGCTGATCAGGCCGGCCCCCCAGACGCCGACGAGGATGAGCAGCGGGATGGCGGCGGCCAGGACGATGATCCGCGACGGGTAGGTGCTCCAGAACCCGCCTTCGAGGAACGACAGCCACCACCGGGTGCGGCAGGACGGGTTGAGCCAGCCGCACTGGTA
The DNA here is from genome assembly GCA_963834375.1 of uncultured Acidimicrobiia bacterium. Taxonomy (GTDB): domain Bacteria; phylum Actinomycetota; class Acidimicrobiia; order Spongiisociales; family UBA5794; genus JACDBE01. The sequence goes on from CAWIBM010000002.1 coordinate 291,229, forward strand.
GCCCACGAGGTCCATGGTGAGCTGCGTGCTCATCATCACCACCGTCACCGTGCCCAGCGCCGCCAGCATCCGCGCCAGGCCACGCACCACCACCCAGGCCCGATGGGACATCGTGGGAAGCATCCAGCCGGCCATGTTCATGAAGGCGAAGGGGAGGAGCAGGAACCAGAGTGCCCGGCTGGAGTCGCCCGAGGTCAGGCCGCCCCAGGCGAACGCCTCGCGGGGTAGTGCTCCGGAGTGAGATCGAACCCCTCGCCGAGGGCACGCGCGGGGCCGGTCTGCGGGCGGTAGAACCCGGCGAGATGGTCGCCGGACACCCGGGTCGGATGGTGGTCGTCGAGCAGGTCGGATGGCAGCGCACCGCCGACGCCGTGGACGATGAGCTCGGTCGCCTCGACCCCGGCACCGAGGCTCTCGGCCTGATGGACCGGCGCCTCGGTGTACTGGTCGGACAGCTTCATCCGCTTCCTCTCTCCGTCGAGGAGGCTACACGCCAGGCACCGACGGGAGGAGGATGCCGAAGGGTCGAGCCGGGAGGACGGCCGCGGTCGAGCGGCGCTCGGCCCGCCTCAGAGCAGGTCGGTGGTCTCAGCCCACCGGGCCGGCGATCGACACCCCGACGCCGCCCAGGGTGTCCGCCCCGTAGCGCTCGATCTCGCCGGCGAGGTCGAGCGGAAGGATGCGCTTCCGGGCGTCGAGCATGTCGTCGGTGATGAGGTCGGCGGGCACCAGCCAGCACACCTCGAATTCGAGACCGTCCGGGTCGCGCCCGTACAGCGCCTTGGTGGTGGCGTGGTCGCTGGCGCCGACCAGGGCTCCCGCCTCGCGGAGCCTGCCGGCGATGCGGTCCAGCTCGGCGAGGGTGTCCACCTCCCAAGCCAGGTGGTAGAGCCCGACCGTGCGGCGACCGGCTTCGGAGTGGGTGGCGCCGGCCGTCTCGAAGAGGCCCAGGTCGTGGTCGTTGCTCGAGCCTGGTGCGCGGAGGAAGGCGGCACCACGAAGCTCGGCCATCTCGGAGAGCGCGGTGAAACCGAGGACGTCGTGGTAGAACGCCACGCTCCGCTTCAGGTCGCTGACGAAGAGGACGGCGTGGTTGAGGCGGTGGATGGGCATGGTGACTTCCTTCTTCTGGCTCTTCGCCTGACGGCTCATCTTGCCTTTTGTGGTGCGATGGGGGACCCCCAGCCCCATCGCCAGGTCTCCGCCTGGCGGCGTAGCCCTGCTGGCGTCGGTGAATGGTACCGGGTAAGCTCATTGAACGCTCAAATATTCCCGACTCTGAGACGGTGCACCGATGACACGATGGCTGGACCCTCTGGAGGACCGCGTGTGGCGGAGCTTCCTCGAGATCAACGGACGGCTGGACCGTGTCCTCGATCGACAGCTCCAGGTCGACTCCGGCTTGCCGCTGACCTATTACATCGTGCTGGCCATGCTCTCCGAGGCACCGGATCGTCAGCTGCGGATGGCCGAGCTGGCCGAGATCACCACTTCCTCTCCGTCGCGCATCTCCCATGCGGTCGCCCGGCTCGAGGAAGCCGGCTGGGTGGAGCGGCGGCCGTGTGCCACGGACCGTCGCGGATGGCTGGCGGTGCTCACCGACGAGGGTTTCCGTGTGCTGGAGGCCGCTGCCCCCGGCCATGTGGAGGCGGTGCGTCGGGTGTTCCTCGACCCGCTCACCCGGTCGCAGCTCGAGACGCTGGTGGACGCATTCGCCGCCATTCTCGAAGCACTCCAAGGGGAAGAAGCCTCGCGCCGCGACCGAACCACCGTGTGACAGCGCCGACGAGCTCGCTACGTGCCCTGTCGACCGGTCAGCTGCAGCCCTTGGAGTCCCCACAGTTGAGGCACCGGTAGCAGCTGCCGTTGCGAACGGTGATGTGCCCGCAGGTGTCGCACAGCGGGGCATCGCCCATCTTGTCGGCAAGGACCTGCTGGATCGCCGCCGTCTGCACGTCGGCGGGCGGTGTCACCCGGGTCGGCGGCGCCGCCGGCGCCTCACCGACGATCGCCGGCGGCGGTCGCCCGTCGCGTCCTCAGCGTCGACGAACCGGGCCGCCTCGATCTGGGCGTCGATGTCGCCTTCCATCGCGGACTCCTCCAGCCCGAGCTGGACGCCCGCCTCGACGGCGATGCCCTTCGGGCGGCTCGGGCAGCGCCCCGCTGCGGTCGGGCGGCACCTGGGCCAGCTCGTCACGCTCGCAGGTACTCGACACCGAGCGCCCGGAACACGTAGTCGACGATCGAGTTGGCCATCTTGATGTTGGGATGGCCCTCGACCATGCCCCTCGGCTCGAACGTCTGGAAGGTGAACGTGTCGACGAACTCCTCGAGCGGCACGCCGTACTGGAGTCCCTTGCTGACCGCGATGGCGAAGCAGGAGAGGATGCCCCGCAGCGTCGCTCCCTCCTTGGCCAGGTCGAGGAACAGCTCGCCCAGGGTGCCGTCGTCGTACTCGCCGGTCCGCATGAACAGCTTGTGCCCACCGACCCTGGCCTCCTGGGTGTACCCGTCGCGACGGGCGGGCAGCAGGAAGCGGGGGCGGGGCAGGTCGCGGTACGCCTCGGACGGGGAGGCTCCCCGGCCGGAACATCCCGGCGTGGATCGTCGTGGTCCCGGTGGTGACCAGCTCGCGCTCGGTGGCCAGGGCGTCCTCGAGCCGCTCGTCCTCGTCGTCGGCGACGCCCTCGTCGGACTTGGCCGACAGCGGCTGGCTCGCCTTGGACCCGTCCCGGTAGAGCGCCATCGCCTTGAGCCCGAGCTCCCAGGACATCCGGTAGATCTCCTCGATCTCGTCGACGGTGATCTCGTTGGGGACGTTGGTCGTCTTGGAGATGGCGCCGGAGATGAACGGCTGGGCGGCCGCCATCATCTTGATGTGGCCGGCGTAGTGGATGAACCGCTCGCCCAGCCGGCCGTTCTTGTTGGCGGTGTCGAACACCGGCAGGTGCTCGTCACGGAGGTGCGGGGCCCCCTCGATCGTCTGCCGCCCGCAGATGTGGTCGTTGGCCTCCCGGATGTCGGCGTCCGAGTAGCCGAGCGCCTTGAGCATGCTGAACCCGGGGGCGTTGTACTGCTCGGAGGTGAACCCGAGGCGGCGCATCGTCTCCTCGCCGAGCGTCCACTGGTTGAAGGCGAACCCCAGCTCGAACACGCCGGGCAGGACCGCTTCGATCTTGTCGATGTCGTCGGCGGTGAGGCCCTTGGCGATGAGTGTCGCCGTGTTGACGTGCGGCGCCCGGTGCAGGCTCATGGTGCCGACCACGTACTCGATGATCTGCTCGACCTGGTTCTCGGTCGTAGCCGAGCCGGTCGAGCGCCGGGGCGATCGACTGGTTGGCGATCTTGAAGTAGCCGCCGCCGGCCAGCTTCTTGAACTTGACCAGGGCGAAGTCGGGCTCGACGCCCGGTGGTGTCACAGTCCATCAACAGCCCGATGGTCCCGGTCGGAGCGAGCACCGTGGACTGGGCGTTGCGGTAGCCGTGGGCCTCGCCGAGCGCCACCGCCAGGTCCCAGGCGGTGTGCGCCTCCTCGAGCATGTCGGGCGGGCACAGCGCCTGGTCGATCCCGACCACGTGGTGGGACACCCCGTCGAACTCGTCCTGGTCGGCGCCGTAGGCGGCCCGCCGGTGGTTGCGCATCACCCGCAACATGGCGTCGCGGTTCTCGGTGAACTTGGGGAACGGCCCGAGCACCTCGGCCATCTCCGCCGACGTGGCATAGGCGTACCCGGTGAGCACGGCGGTCAGCGCACCGGCGATGGCCCGCGCCTCGTCGGAGTCGTAGGCGATGCCGGTCGCGCATCAGCAGCGAGCCGAGGTTGGCGTAGCCGAGCCCGAGGGTGCGGTAGTCGTAGCTGCCCTGGGCGATCTCGGCCGACGGGAAGTGCGCCATGGTCACCGAGATCTCGAGCACGATGGTCCACAGCCGGATGGCGTGGCGGTAGGCGTCGAGGTCGAAGGTGCCGTCGGCCCGCTCGAACGCGACCAGGTTCAACGAAGCCAAGTTGCACGCGGTGTTGTCCAGAAAGACGTACTCACTGTTGACGCCCCCGTTGAGCTCGGTGAGTAGCTCGGCGTGCTGCACCATGATCGACTGCTGCTCGTACTCGGTGCCGTAGACCGTCACTGCGGTCTTCTCCGACACCGAGCCGTCGCCTACCAGCCACCCCAGGTAGTGGGCGAGGTCCTCCGACCACTTCTCCGGGAGCCGAACGGGATAGGTGCGGGACGACCATGCCACGTACCCCTGCGCCTCGGTCGGCACCGGCAGCGCCCACGAGGCCATCCCGAAGTCGACCTCACGGTCGAGCAGCCGAATGCGATCGTCGTCGGCGAGCTCGTCGGCGCGGACCCACCCCCGGTTGTAGGTGAAGAGGCGGTGATTGGGCGTGCAGCGCAGCGTCCGACCATCCGAGAGCTCCAGCTTCACGATCTCACTGGTGCCGGTGACCATGTACTGGGTTGGCGAGGACAAACGGACGGTCTCGGTGGGAGCGTCGGCATGGGTCGCGTCGTGGCTGTAGACCTCGAAGCTCTCGCCTTCGCCGGCTCGACGCACGATGTCGCCGATGGGGATGAGGCCTTTGTCGGTGGCGATGCGGGTGTCGCCGGTGAAACACGGGTTTGTTGCGCGGATGCGGCCGCCGGCCGGGGAGGTGTGCCACTCCTGGATCGTGGTGTCGAACTGGACGCCGGGGTCGGCGCACTTCCATGCCGCCTCGGCGACCTGGCGCCACAGGTCACGGGCCTTTACCGTCTTCATCACCCGACCGTCGGTGCGGGCGGTGAGGTCCCAGTCGGCGTCGTCGAGCACCGCCTGGATGAACTCGTTGGACAGGCGCACCGAGTTGTTCGAGTTCTGCCCGGAGACGGTGGCGTAGGCCTCGCCGTTGAAGTCGGAGTCGTACCCGGCGGCGACCAGCGCCCTGACCTTGTCCTCCTCGTTGGCCTTCCAGTTGACGAAGGTCTCGATGTCGGGGTGGTCGACGTCGAGGATGACCATCTTGGCGGCGCGCCGGGTGGTGCCCCCGGACTTGATGGCGCCGGCGGCGCGGTCACCCACCTTGAGGAAGCTCATCAGCCCGGACGACTTGCCACCACCGGACAGGCTCTCGCCCTCGGCCCGGATGTGGGAGAAGTTGCTCCCGGTGCCCGACCCGAATTTGAAGAGGCGGGCCTCACGCACCCACAGGTCCATGATCCCGCCCTCGTTCACCAGGTCGTCATCGACCGCCTGAATAAAGCAAGCATGCGGGGCGGGGCGGGTGTAGGAGTCGGGGGAGGCGGTCAGCTCCTCGGTGTCGGGGTCGACGTACCAGAACCCCTGGGCGGGACCGGTGATGCCGTAGGCGTGGTTGAGCCCGGTGTTGAACCACTGCGGGGAGTTGGGCGCCGCCATCTGGTGGAGCAGCATGTAGGCCAGCTCGTCCTCGAAGGCGTCGGCGTCGGCGGAGCGTGGCGAAGTAGCCGTTGGTCTCGCCCCACCACCGCCAGGTGGAGGCGAGCCGGCCGATGACCTGGCGGGCGGAGCGCTCGGGCCCGAGGACGGGATTGCCGTCGTCGTCGACGAGCGGGTTGCCCGAGTCGTCGACCTGGGGGACGCCGGCCTTGCGGAAGTACTTCGACACCATGATGTCGGCGGCGACCTGCGACCAGGCGGTGGGGATCTCGGCGTCCTCCATCTCGAACACCACCGAGCCGTCCGGGTTGCTGATCCGACTGGTGCGCCGGCTCCACTCCACCGAGTCGAAGGGGTCCTGGCCCTCGGTGGTGAAGCGCCGCTCGATCGTGAGGCCCCGGGTCTCGTTGGAGGTCTTGCCGGCCGTCTTCGTCGCCACTGTCATCGCGTTCCCTTCCTGCCCGGTGCCGCCCCCTCAACCCGGCACCGACTTATCCACACACATTGTCCACAACCACAACATCTAGTGTCAGGGAAGTAGGTGACACCCCAGATGTTGAGGACACGCCAGTGTAGTTACAGAGGTGTAACTCCGTCAAGCGTTTCGCTCGGAGCGAAAGGAAATCCGCTCATCTGGGTGCGGTGACGCCGCCAACCAGCGTTGTAGCGGCGCTCGGCCGGCTTCCACAAGCGGGCCGGCAGCATTTGTTTCGCGCCCGCCGACCGAGCCGTGGCGTTCAGAACGTGTAGCCGAAAGCCGTCTCGTAGTTGCGGTAGGCGCGCCGGGCCAGCCAGCGGGCCCTGGCCGAGTAGCGCGGTCGGTAGGCGTCGTCGCGGCCGGTCACGTTGACCCTCGGGATCTCGAGGCGCGGCAGGCCCAGGTCGTCCATGGCGGCGTCGAAGCCGGCCTGCAGGCTCTCGAAGCGGAGCAGCCGGTCGAGCCCGAGGAAGCGGTCGTCGACGACCCGACCCCGGGTGACGGCCGCCATCGGGAGCATCCAGGCCGGCCGGCGGGTCAGGTGGAAGATCGCCCACTCGGAGAAATCGGCCTCCCGGGCGACGCGCATGCTGGCGAGGTAGGCGGGCTGCTTGTGGACCCATGACGTCGGGTCGTCGACCAGCGCCGAGTAGGAGCCGCTCATCTTCTCGTACAGCGAGACCAGCGAGTCGTAGGGGTTGCGGATGGTGCCGAAGACGTACAGCCGACCGACCTCGTCGGCCGGCAGCAGCCCGCGGCGAACCAGCTCCGACGCCGAGGCGTGCTTGTCCCCGGCGGTCTCGTGTGATGGCGGGGTCCCGACGAACTCGGCGCCGAGACGTGGCATCAACAAACCTTCACCCATCGCCGTCGACGCGGTGCGGGGATTCTGGATGAAGAGGAAGCCGTGGTCGCGGGAGATCACCGCCATCCGTGGCAGTTTGCTATGTCGACGGTGGCCCCCGCCGGGAGCGCCCCGTCGCCCCTCGCCTTGAGCACGGCGCGCGTCTCGGTGATGTCGGCCGGGGATGTCTTGGCCGCCCGCCAGTAGCAGTAGCCGGTGGGGAGGAAGAAGACCTGGAAGAGAGCGAGGCCCACCGCCCAGTTGAGCGGCGGGGGAATGGCCCGTTCCACGGTGCCGGCCACCGCGCCGGTGAGCGCATTGCCGACCGACCGCCCCACCCCGTTCGCCAGGTTGCCCAAACCGAAGACGGTCCCGCGATGCTCGGGCAGGTTGACGTCGGCGATGAGGGCGAACCAGTTGGGGGAGTTCGCCGACGTCAGGGCCAGGGCGACCATGGCGAGCAGGAAGGCGCCGCCCACCCACGGGTTGGTGAGCACCTGGCCGAGCACCTCGGGGATGAGGGTGAACGTCCCCGCCCCGTCGGTGACCTCGAGCCCGTGCAGCGGGATGAACAGGAAGCCGAGGAAGAAGGGGATGGCGCCGACCACCCCGATGGCGCTGATCAGCGCCCTCCCGTCCAGCCGGCGCTCCTGGACCCGGTCGCCGAGGTAGCCGGTGAGCACCGAGAACAGCGCCCCGACCTGGAAGATGGCGCCGAGCAGCCCGCCGACCCTGGTGGCGGTGGCGATGGAGTAGCCCTCGGCGATCACCTTCTCCTGGTACAGCAACGGCACCCAGATGAGCGACCCGTAGGCCAGCTGCGCGGTCAGCCCCTGGGCGATGAGCCACACGTTGGTGGGCCGCCGGATCAACACCGGGACCTGCTCCGGTTCGATGGTGTAGCCGTAGTCGAACGTCGGGTCGTCGTGGAGGCGGCGCAGCTCGGGCTCGCTCCAGCCCCGCGGCGCCTCGAACGTCGGCCAGGTAGAGGAGGCCGAAGCCGAACCCGAGGGCGGCGATCACGAGCATCGGCACCCGGAAGTCGTCGGCGCCCAGCTGGCTCGCCAGCAGCCCCCCGATCAGCGCGCCGGCTCCCTGGGAGAGCCCCCACAGGCTCATCGCCAGGCCGCGGCGCCGCGGCGAGACGAAGTCGCTGATCACCGAGAAGCCGATCGAGGCGACGCTGCCCAGGCCGACGGCGACGATCATCTGGTAGGCGAAGAGCTGACCGAACGTCTGCGCCGTCGCCGACAGCGCCACCCCGGTCGCCCAGATGGCGGTTCCCGCCAGCAGGAGCCGTTTGCGGCTGCCCCGGTCGCCGAAGTAGCCCCACACCGCTGCGGTCATCGCCGAGACGAGGATGACGGAGCCGGTGATCAGCCCGATCGCCGCCGAGCTGGTCGACAGCGTCTCCCGCACCGGGATCACCATCGCCGGGATGAGGGCGGCGGCGGCGTTGTCCAGCGAGGCGAGCACGACGAACACGACCATGGTGAACGCGATGTGCCCCCGCCCGCCCCACCAGGCGGGGCGGCTTCTGGCGGCGGCGGGCATGCCCGCATTGTTGCCGCTCCGCTGTCCGATTCTCGAAGCGAAGGCGATCGATCGCCGGTCTGCGACCCGACGAAGCGCGGTACGCTCGGCATAGATGACCGGTGCCAGCTCGACCTCGCCCGATACCGGCGTGGCGACCGGACCGGAGACGGTGGCCGCCGCCAACCTCACCACGTTCATCGGCCGAGCGGGCCTCGATGAACTACGCGAGCTGCACCGGTGGTCGGTCGAGCACCGCGACGAGTTCTGGGGGGCGGTCGGTCGACCGGCTCGGGCATCGTCCTCCGCACCCCGTACCGCGACCGTGCTCGACGACTCCGGCGGGCCCGAGCAGCCGCGCTGGCTGGTCGGCGCCGAGCTCAACATCGTCGAGTCGTGCTTCACGGCCCCGCCGGATCGCCTCGCCGTGGCCCACCGGGCCGGCGGCGCCATCCACCGGGTGACCTACGGCGAGCTGAGGCGCCGGGTCGACGCCGCCGCCCACGGGCTCGGCCGGCTCGGCGTGGGGGAGGGCACCGGGTGGCCATCGCCATGCCGATGACGCTGGAGGCGGTGGTCGCCTACCTGGCGGTGGTCGCGATCGGGGCGTGCCGTGGTGTCGATCGCCGACAGCTTCGCCCCCGACGAGATCGCCGCCAGGCTCCGCATCGCCGGGGCGGGCCTGGTGGTCACCCAGGACCGCATCACCCGGGCGGGCGGCATCTTCCGATGTACGACAAGGTGGTCGACGCCGGTGCGGAGCGGGCCGTGGCGGTCGACACCGGCGCTGGGATCCGGCTGCGCCGACGGCGACCTGTGGTGGGCCGACTAGTGGACGGCGAGGGGCGACGGCAGTTCGACCCGGTGCCCGGCGACCCGGAGCGGGTCACCAACGTGCTCTTCTCGTCGGGCACCACCGGTGACCCGAAGGCGATCCCGTGGACCCAGCTGACCCCGGTCAAGGCGGCGATGGACGGCCACTTCCACCACGACATCCACCCCGAGGACGTGGTCGCCTGGCCCACCAACCTCGGCTGGATGATGGGACCGTGGCTCATCTACGCCTCGCTGGTCAACGGGGCGGCGATGGCGCTCCACGACGACGCCCCCACCGGGCGCGACTTCGCCGACTTCGTCGCCGAGGCCGGGGTCACCGTGCTCGGGGTGGTCCCCAGCCTGGTGGCGGCGTGGCGCTCCGGCGGCGTGCTCGACCCCGACGCCGAGCAGCCGGTCGACTGGACGGGGCTGCGGCTGCTCAGCTCGACCGGTGAGGCCTCGAACCCCGACGACATGCGCTGGCTGATGGGCGTCGCCGGGGGCAAGCCGGTGATCGAGTACTGCGGCGGCACCGAGATCGGAGGCGGGCTACATCACCGGCACCGTCCTCCACGACGCGGTGCCGTCGACCTTCACCACCCCGGCGCTCGGCTGGGACCTGCGCCTCCTCGACGAGGACGGCTCACCCGCCGAGGAGGGCGAGGTGTTCCTGGTGCCACCCTCGATGGGGATGTCGACGGACGCTGCTCAACCGGGACCATCGACGAGGTCTACTACGCCGGGCTGCCCGTCCGCCGACGTGCCGCTGCGCCGCCACGGCGACCACATGGAGCGCCTGCCCGGCGGCCGCTACCGGGCGCTGGGCAGGGTCGACGACACGATGAACCTCGGCGGCATCAAGGTGAGCTCGGCCGAGATCGAGCGGGTGGTCGCCGGTGTCGACGGGGTCGCCGAGGCGGCCGCCGTCGCCGTGCCGCCGCCCGGGGGTGGGCCGAGCCGTCTGGTGGTGTTCGCCGTCGCCGAGCCCGGGGTCGACCTCGACCCCGACGCTGTGCAGGTCCGGCGATGCAGGCCGCCATCGGCACCCACCTGAACCCGCTGTTCAGGATCGACCGCGTGGTCCCGATCGACGCCCTCCCCCGGACGGCGTCGGCCAAGGTGATGCGCCGCCGGCTGCGCGACATCGCCCCCTAGGGCTTCTCCTGAACGGGCGAATCGCCACCTCGAATACAGGGGTCTGGAATCGCCGCCGCCGTTTTGGCACAGTCCGGGGACGTTCCTAGTCTCTCGGCCGTCAGGGGGAAATTCGGGTGACTTTGGGGGAAGTGCGCCCTGGTAGGGGTGCGTCGGTCGTGCTGGCGGAGCAACCGGCTCCGCGTCGTCGTCTCACGCAGCCGGATCGGGATCTCTCCACGTCGTGGCCGTCGCCAGCGGGCTGCTGGCGTTCCTGCTCATCCTCATGTGGATGCGGGCCGGGCAGGAACTGGTGACCGTGGCGGTCGCAGGCGAGACCATCCGGGCAGGAGCCATCGTCGCCGCCCGGCTCGGTCGAGTTCGTCGAGGTGTCCGCCGACGCCGCCTTCGACGGCCGGATGCTGTCGCCCGAGGAGGCGACGCGACTCGAGGGGTCCGTGGCCACCCGGGAGATCAACCCGGGCGAGCCGATCCTCGACACCGACCTCCGCGGCATCGACCTCCCGGCAGGCTCGAGGGCGATGTCGATCGCCGCTCGACCCCGACCGGGCGGCCGGCGGCGACGTGGCCGTCGGTGACCGGGTCGACCTGGTGGGGACCGACGACAGCCGGAGCCCGGTACGTGGCGGTCGGGCTCGCCGTGCTCGGCGTTCCCGGCGAACAGGCCTCGACGTTCGGCGCCACCAATGCCTACGCGGTGACCGTCGCCGTCGACGACGCCCAGGCCCTCGCCATCGCCGCCGCCGTCGACAACGGGACGGTGCACCTGCTGCGGTCGACCGGAGCGCCCGATGTCGCCGCCGAGCTGTTCGATCCCCCGCGAGCGCGGCCGAGGAGGATGTCGCCGATCCGGGTCCGGCGACTGAGATGGCCGTCGACCCGACTCGAGCCGGCAGTCTGCGTTGGTTCGTCTCAGCGGGCGTGGGTAACCGAGCTGATCAACCACGTCAGCGACCACGGAGGGATGCGGGTGGTGGGGACGGCCCTCTCCCAGGACGACGCCTTCCGCCGCAGCTTCGACGCACTGCTCGTCGACGACGTCTCCAGCGTGATGTCGCCGCGGTTCGTGTCGAGGATGCGCAACACCGGCCGGCTGGTGATCGCCATCTACGACGTGGAGCGGGGCGACGAGGCACGCGAGCGTGTCCTCGGCTTCGGTGTCGATGCCGTGGTGCCGTCGACGGTCGGTGCCGAGGAGCTGGTGCGGGTGGTGGTCGACACCGTCCGGCTCCACGCCATCGACGCCGAGCTCGCCCATCTCTCATCGGATGGATCGGTTGCCGGGGCGTCTGCGTCACCCCTCTCTGCCAAGAGCCCGGCGGCGGCGACGGGGAGCATCGTCGTGGTCCTGGGCAACGACGGTGCCACCGAGGTCGCCGTGGGGCTCGCCGACGCCATGGTCGGTCGCCACTTGTCGACCGTCCTCATCGATCTCGACACCGTGGAGCCGTCGATCGCCCAACGCCTCGGCTTGCCGCTCACCCCGAACGTGTTCACCGCCACGGAGCATCTCCGGTTGCGTGCCACGCTCGAAGGCGCCTTCGACGTGTCTGCGCACGGCTTCGCCACGATCGCCGGTATCCCCAATCCCCGGGAGTGGGCGGCTTTGGGCGAGACCGAGGCGGCAGATCTCGTCGGCGAGCTGGCCGGTGGGTTCGCCATGGTGCTGGTCAAGGTCAGTCGTGGCCTCGAGGACCTCTCCGGCTTCGCCGGCACGGTCGGCCGCCACGACGTCGGCCGCCGGCTGGTGGCGATGGCCGATCGGGTGATCGCTGGTGTCCAGCGCCAGTCCGGTGGGCGCCGCCAGACAGGTGACCTTGGCAGGCGATGTCCGCGCGCTCACCAGCGTCCCGATCCATGTGGTCGTGAACCAGGCACCGTCGAGCCGCTTCGTCCAGGGAGAGCTGGCCACCGAGCTCGAGCGCTCGCTCGCCCCGGCGTCGCTGACCTTCCTGCCCACCGACAGCCGGGTCCGCAAGGCTTCGTGGCAGGGTGAGATGGTTCGTCGAGGCGGGTTCGCCCGGCGGCTCCGTTCCCTCGCCGGATCCGTGTCAACGGCGGCGCCGGGTCCACCGGCAGAAACCGACGCCGAGGTCGTCTCCGTCGCCGAGGGCAGCCCTTGAGCGTCTACGAGGACCTGCGCCGCCGTGTCGCCGAGGCGATCGAGGAGCGGAAGCTCGATGCCGCCAGAGACACGGATACGGTCCGCCAGGTGGCCGCCACCGCCGTGGCCGATTACCAGCGAGCCGCTCACGGCGGTGACGCCACCCCGCTGAGCGATCCGGAGGGAATGGTGGAGCGCCTGTGGCGGGCGATCGCCGGCTTCGGGCCGATCACCGAGCTTCTCGACTCGCCCGACGTCGAGGAGATCTTCATCGAGGGCGACCGGGTCTCCTTCATCCGGTCCGACGGCGGCCTGGAGGCGCTGATGGCGCCGACCTCGGCGGCGGAGAATCGTCAGCTGGTCGACCGGCTGCTCGCCGGGACCAATCGGAGGCTCGACGCATCATCGGCGATCCAGCAGGCGAGAGTGCTCGATGGGCGGGCGCGGCTCACCGCCGTCATCCCGCCGGTCTCCGACCGGCTGTCGGTGACGATGCGCAAATACACTGTGGCCGACGAGACGTTGGGATCCCTCGTCGAGCGCAGCTCACTCCCGGACGAGGCGGCCGCCTTCCTGTGGGCGCTGGCCCAGGTCGCCGGATCGGTCCTGTTCTCGGGCCCGACCGGTGCCGGCAAGACAACGGCGATGAGCGCCTTCCTGCGCGCCGTGCCCGACGACATGTGCATCCGCATGTGCGAGGAGGTGCGTGAGCTCCACATCCCGCTGTCGCTCCACTCGTCGTTCTACGAGGCGTCGACGGTGGCGATGGACGGCGGCCGCCGCTACTCGCTCCGCGACCTCATCAAGGTCTGCCTGGCGCAACGGGTCGACCTGCTCTGCGTCGGCGAAGTCCGTGGCGAAGAGGCGTACGAGCTGACCCGTGCCGTCAACGCCGGGTGCGGCTTCACCTGCACCATCCACGCCAACTCAGCCCGCGAGGCGCTCTCGGCGTTGGTGGAGAACTCCCTCAAGGCCGGGGAGAACATCCCGGAGTCGGTTGCCCGCCGCAGCTTCGCCAGGGGCATCGATGTCGTCGTCCACCTCGACCGCCGCCTCGGGTCGGGCGGGGCCGGCCCCAAACGGCAGGTGGCGGAGATCCTGTCGGTGGCGCCCAGCCTGGCAGACGACTTCACCACCGAGCCGATCTTCACCCGACAGCGCCGCTCCGCCCCATTGGCGTGGACCGGCACCCTGCCGCAACCCGAGCTGGTGCGCCGAATGGACGAGATCCTCCCGGAGGGTGTCACCACCAAGGGCGTACTCGCCGGTGAGTGGAGGCCCCACCTGTGAGGGTCATGGCTGCGTTGCTCGGAGCCGCCGCCGTGTACCTGACGGTGGCGCTGACGCTCGGGGTGGCGCCGAACGTCGCCGTCCGCTCGGCGTCGCGGCCCCAGGTGTCGAAGCGACAACTGTGGCTGATCCAGGCGGGCTCCGACCTCACGCCACGCCAGTTCCGACTGGGATCGATCGCTGGTGCGCTGGTCACGTTCGCCCTGCTGTGGCTGCTCACCCAGAGCGTGATCATCGCCCTGGTGCCCTCCGTCGCCGCCGGCTTCCTGCCATCCGGCTGGTACGGAAAACGCCGTCAGGACCGGATCGCCGAGATCCAGGCGGCGTGGCCGGATGGCATCCGCGACCTTCTCGCCCATGTCACCTCGGGGGCGACGCTCGGCAAGGCGGTCGAGGCCCTGGCCACGGAGGGCCCGTTGCCCTTGCGCGACGCCTTCGACCGGTTCCCGCTCCAAGCGCGGATGTTCGGCGTCGTCCCGGCGCTCGAGATCGTCAAGGAGGAGCTGGCCGATCCCACATCGGACAAGGTGATCGAAGTGATGGCCCTCGCCCACGAGCTCGGCGGTGACCTGGTGCCGGAGGTGTTGCGCGACCTCATCGACACCATCACCGGCGACCTCCGCACCCTCGCCGAGATCCGCACCGCAGGGTTCGAGCAGAAGATCGAGAGCCTCCTCGTCGTGGTGGTCCCCTGGATGGTGTTGGTCTTCCTCGCCACCGGCCCGCCCGACTACCGCGCCTTCTACCAGAGCTCGACCGGTCAGCTCGTCGTTCTCATCGGGGCGTTGTGGACCGGGTTCGGGGTGCTCGTGCTGAGGTTCGTCTCCCGGGCCCGCGTCGAGCCACGGGTGCTCGGTGGTGGCGCCGTCGCATCCGACGGCCGGGTGAGCCGCTGATGGAGCGTCTGGCGCTGTTCGGGGCGGTGAGTGCCGGGGTGTCGGTCACGGCGATGAGCTGGGTGATGCTCAAGCCGTACCGGCGACTGGCCCCTCGGCTCCGTCCCTATGCAGCCGTCGCCAGGACCCGGCTGGCCCGCTCCTACGACGTGGGAGGCCAGGCCGGCGCCGCAACCGGCCGATCGACCCTGGTCGACCTGTTCGGGCCGATCGTCGACGCGACCGTTGCTTGGCTCTCGGCACTGGTGGGAGCCACCGACGACCGCCGGTTGGCGCTGCGCCTGCGCCACGCCGGGCTCTACCCCGGCCTCGACGCCCAGGATCGGATCCGCGAGTTCCGCGTCCGCTCTCTCGGGCGGGCCGCCCTTCTGGCGGCGGGCCTCGGTGGCGTCGGGCTGATGTTCGGCGGCACCCGGATGATGGTCCTCCTGGGGTTGTGCGGATTGGTGCTCGGCGTGGCCCAGGCGCGTAGCCGGGTCACCGCCGCCATCGCCGCCCGGCGGGAACGGATCCGCGTCGAGCTGTACACCCTCAACCAGCTCATCGCGCTGCGCACCAGGGTCGGAGGGGGTGTCATCGACGCCATCCGCCACGTGGTCGACCGGGCCAACGGGGTGTTCGTCGACGAACTGGCCGAGGTGCTCCGGCTCCACGCCTCGGGGCTCCCCATGACCGACGCGCTGCGCCGGGCGGGCGAGCTCACCGCCGAGCCCGAGGCGGCCCGCACCTACAACGTGCTGGCGACCGCGCAGGATCGCGGCGCCGATCTGGGCGATGCCCTGCTCGGGCTGTCTGTCGACCTGCGGGCACAACGCCGTGACGACCTGCAACGCCAGGCAGCCAGCAGGCGGCTCTGGCTGGTGATTCCCATCGTGCTCATCCTGGCGCCGGTGCTCCTCCTCTTCATCGGTGCGCCGGTGCCGACCTTGATCTTCGGGACGGGCGGATGAGCCCGGCCCACCTCCGTGGCATGCAGAAACCTGCCCTGCGGGGCCGAAACGAAAGGAAACCGAAATGGCCACATGGCTGGCGCTGCTCCTGACCCCGGTCGAGCCGGAGCGGGGCGAGGTCAACACCGCCTCGATCCTGGCGTGGACGATGCTGGCGGTGGTCGCCATCCTGGCGATCAACGTCATGTTCGACGACCTGGTCAGCTCCGTGTTCGCCGACGTGAAGGCGAGGATCCTGGGCTCGTAGCGACTGAGGCCGTGAGGGCGGTTCGCTGGTGATGGCGAGGAGTCGCTCGGGCGACGGCGAGCGCGGCGAGATCGGCATCGGAATCATGTTGGCGGTGGTGGCGACCTTCGTCGTGGCGGTGGCGATCGTCCATCTCTTCATGTTCCTCTACGGCCAGGCGGTGGTGCGATCCGCTCTCGACGAGGCGGTGCGGACCGGCTCGAGGGTCGACGGCGGCCCGGCGCTGTGCCTGCAAACCGCAACCGAGGTGCGGGACGACCTGCTGGGCGGACAGCTCGGTGACGGCGTCACCTTCCGATGCGTCGCCCGGCCAGGCCCCGGCCGGTACCCGGCTGGTCGCCTCGGCGGTGGCCAGGTTCCGCAGCCCCATGCCCGGCGTGCCAACGCTGACCCTGAACCTCTCGGCGACGGCGATCCAGGAGGTCCCGGCATCGCCATGAGCCTGGAGCGGGTGAAGGGGGTCGTTCGGAGCGAACGGGGAGAGGCGTCGGCGCTCGAGATGATGCTCGTCATCGGGTTCCTGCTGCTGCCCACTCTCGTCGGCCTCGCCCAGATCCCGCGCTGGATCGACGCCCGGTCGACCGGGGAGCTGGCAGCCCAGGAGGCGGCGAGGCAGGTTGCGCTGTCCACGGACTTCGAGGCGGGGGTGGCCGCCGCCGATGCCGTCGCCCGGCAGATCGTGGTCAACCACGGTTGGGATGAAGAGGCGTACCGCGGCGTGCGGGTCACGGGTCGGTGGCTTCCGGTGGCTCGGTGACCGCATCGGTGACCATGCGAGTGCCGGCGATCGTGGTGCCGTTGGTCGGCAACGTCGGAGGCGGCTTCTGGCGTACCTGGTCGCACACCGAGGTCGTCGACAGCTACCGGGAGGACGGGTGAGCGGAGAACGGGGATCGGTGACGATCTGGGGGATCGGGCTGGTTGCGTTGTTGTTCGCCTTCGCCGGGCTGGCCGTCGACACCTGGCGGGTGTTCACCGAGCGTCAGGCGCTCGCCGGTCTGGCGGACTCCGCCGCCATCGCCGGCGCCAACGGCATCGACGAGGACGAGTTCCGCGCCTCGGGCGCGGTGGCGCTGGATCGTCCCGAAGCCCGCTCGCTGGCCGCCGGGTACCTGGCCTCCCGCATCGGCACCGCCGAGGCCGTCATCGGCTTCCGTGATGCCGGCATCGAGGTCACCCTCACCGACACCGTCGATCTGACGCTGCTCACCTTCTTCCTCGGTGGGGAGCCGGTCGACCTTCGCGTGACGGCGTACGCCAACCCGGCGCACCGCGTGGCCCTTCCATAGGCGGCGACTGGCTTCGCTCAACTCGAGGCCGGCTCGACCTCCGGTAGCTCGATCACCTCGCCGGGGAAGATCAGGTCGGGGTCGCCGGATCTGATGCGCCCCCGGTTGGCGTCGACCAGCCGCACCCAGTAGCGGGCGTGCTCGCCCTCGTCGGGAGTCTGCCCTCGCACCTCGGTGAGCCTCTTGCCGGCGATAGCCCACAGATGGTCGCCGGCCATGCACGGTGTACCGACGTCGCCTCGGCGTCGATCGCGGCGGCTTCAGAACCGGCGTCGACCGGAGCCGCCGTGCCGCCCTCGGTGAGTAGGAACGGCGGGATCGGCATGGGTCGGGTGTCGGTCGTCGCGTCCTCGGCTGTGGTGTCCGAATCGTCGACGGCGGCTGGGAGCTCGCCTCCGCCAGGGGCGATGACGAGAAACGGCGGCAGCGGGTGGTCTGGCTCGTCCGCTGCCCACGCCGCCACCGAGGACGGGGGCGTTGCTTCCAGTGCGGTGGCCGCCACCGGGGCGAGAGCGGGGGTGACGGCCAGGGTCACCGCCGCCACCCGCGTCACCGTCGCCAAGGCGAGGCGCCGCACCGCCGGGAGAGCGAACCGGGAGGCCGCCTCCGTCACCCGGGCACGGCCACTGAGCATCGCCAGGCCGGTGACCGTGGTGCTCGCCAGCACCCAGACCGCGGCCAGCCGCACCGCCACCGCGGCGAAGGCGATCATCGCCTCTTCCGGCGGAGCGGCTTCGAGCCAGTGCCACAGGTCGCCCCAGATGACGCCGGGTGGCGCCAGACGATCGACCATGGCGAGCGCCGCCGCCGGCCCGGCGGTGCACAGCAGCCAGACCGACGCTTCTCCTACCCATCCCTGCCTGGTTCGTCAATGCCGTTGTCATGGCTCGCAAAATATCACCAGAGCAACGACAAGAACCATAGCGACGCCTCGATCGACGTTTACCGGTCCGGTCGACTTCGGACCACCCGGCGCCGGGTGGGTCGGCTGGCTAGCTTGCGGAGATGCGAAGGGGTGACCTCCTTCCGGGGCTGGATCGGCTGGCCGACTACGAGCGGCCCTGGCTGCGCGGCGACCTCGTCGCCGGGGTCACCGTGGCCGCCTACCTCATCCCGCAGGTCATGGCGTACGCCGAGGTCGCCGGGTTGCCGGCGGTCACCGGGCTGTGGGCCGTGCTCGGCGCGATGACGGTGTACGCCTTCATCGGGTCGTCCCGGCAGCTCTCGGTGGGGCCGGAGTCGACGACGGCGCTGATGACGGCGACCGCGATCGGGCCGCTGGCCGCCGGCGACCCGTCCCGGTACGCCACGCTCGCCGCCGCCCTCGGCCTGGTGGTGGCGGCGTTGTGCCTGGTGGCGTGGATCGCCCGCCTCGGGTTCCTCGCCGACCTCCTGTCCAAGCCGGTCCTGGTCGGGTACCTGGCCGGGGTGGCGGTGATCATGATCGCCGGCCAGCTCGACTCGTTCGCCGGGATCGAGCTCGAGGGCGACGACCCGCCGCAGACGATCGTCTCGTTCGTCACCCACCTCGACCGAGGCCCACTGGGCCGACGATCCTCCTCGCCACCGGCGTGCTCGTCTTCCTGTTCGTCGGGCAGCGCCCTCTTCCCCAAGGCGCCGATGCCGCTGGTCGCCATGGTCCTGGCCACGGTGGTCGTCGTCGGCGTGTTCGGCCTCGCCGACGAAGGGATCAGCCTGGTCGGGTCGATACCCGTCGGGTCTGCCCACGCCGCGCTGGCCTGACGCCGACCTGGCCGACTTCACCGCGCTGCTGCTGCCCGCGGTCGGGGTGACCGTGGTCGCCTACACCGACAACACGCTGGAGGGCCGGGCGTTCGCCGCCCGGGGCGGGTACCGCATCGACGCCAACCAGGAGCTGCTTCGCCCTCGCCGGCGCCAACGCCGCCGCCGGGCTGGTGCAGGGGTTCCCGGTGAGCAGCTCGGGGAGCCGCACGGTGATCGGCGACTCGCTGGGCTCCCGCAGCCAGCTGTACTCGTTGGTGGCGGTCGGCGTGATCGTGGTGACGCTGCTGTTCCTCGGCCCGGCGCTCGAGCAGTTCCCGCAGGCGGCGCTGGCGGCGGTGGTGATCTGGGCGGCGGTGAAGCTGGTCGACGTCGCCGAGCTGCGCCGCATCGCCCGCTTCCGCCAGCAGCGAGCTGATCCTCGCCCTGTCCACGACGGTGGCGGTGCTGGTGGTCGACATCCTCTACGGCGTGCTGGTGGCGGTCGCGCTGTCGATCCTCGACCTGCTGCGCCGGGTGGCGCGACCCCACGACGGGGTGCTCGGGTACGTTCCCGGGGTCGCCGGGATGCACGACATCGACGACTACCCGACCGCTCGTCAGATGCCCGGGCTGGTGGTGTACCGCTACGACGCCCCGCTGTTCTTCGCCAACGCCGAGGACTTCAAGCGACGGGCGCTCGCCTCGCTCGACCGAGGCCGAAGGCGCCGGTGGAGTGGTTCCTGCTCAACTTCGAGGCCAACGTGCAGATCGACCTGACCTCGGTCGACGCCCTCGACGAGATCCGACAGGAGCTCGAGAGCCGGGGATCGTCCTCGCCCTGGCTCGGGTGAAGCGCGACATGTACGTGGAGCTGGAGCGGGCCGGCTTGGTCGAGCAGATCGGCCCCGACCACATCTTCGCCACCCTCCCGACGGCGGTGGTCGCCTATGTCGATGCGTACAGGCCGCGCACGGCGAGCCGCCGCCCGGTGTGCGTCCACCGGACGCCTCCCGCCGCCCGGTGACACGTCCGCACGCATGCCCGGGTCCGGCGGATCTGACCCGGTCGAGACGTCAGTCGCGAGGATCTCCACGGTGTCGCCGTCCTCGACGACGTGGTCCCGGCCGACCCGCTGGCCGTCGAAGCGCGCCGACGGCCCCCAGATGCGGGCGCCCAGGGCGGCGGCGCCGAGGTCGTGATGGACCCGGTCGGCCACGTCGGCGACGGTCGAGCCGGCGTGCATCGGCTGGGGTCGCGGGTCGACCTCGCCGTCGTGGTGGAGCCACACCCTGATCAGCCCGGTGAGCTCCCAGATCGCCCGGCGCAGCTCGTCGAGCGAGGCGTCGTCGAGGATCGACACCGCCACCACCTCGAGGTCGACGGATCGTCCGGAGCGCGTCGATCCGTGCCGGCATCGACCTCGTCGACCTTGGTCAGCGCCAGCACCGCGGCAGGTCGATCCCGGCGGCGTCGACCTCGGCGCGCACCACCGCGAGCGATCGAGCGGTCGGCGGCGTCGTGGCAGTAGACGACGGCATCGGCGTTGCGCAACACCCCGAGCAGCGCCCGACCGCCGCCGCGGTCTTCGTTGGCGCCCTCGATCAGGCCCGGGGATCTCCACCAACTGGACCAGCACCCCGCCGATCCTGGTGAGCGCGGGCACCGGGCGCAGCGTGGTGAAGGCGTAGTCGCCGGTCTTGATCTGGATCTCGGACAGCGCTTGGAGCAGGGACGACTTGCCGGCGTTGGGCGGCCCGACCAGCGCCACCTGGGCGGCTCCCTCGCGGCGCACCGAGATCGAGTCGCGGTGCACCACCTTCGCCCGGACCCGCGGCGCCTCGATCTGCTCGTTGACCCACTTGCGGATGTCGGCGTACGGGCCGTTGCGGTAGTCGGGCAGCTCGCCGAGGATCGTCCGCAGCTCACGGACCCGTTCGCTGCCCTCCTTGCCCACCAGCCGGCGCTTGATCACCTGCATCTGGATGCGGTGTGGCATCGGCATGACCTGTTCTCCTTCCTCGCTGTGTGATGCGGGGAGGAGCGCACCGCCACGGCCCGACCCGTCAGCTCGGGCCGTCGGGTGCGTCCTGTCCCGCCGCTTCCCTGGACGCCTGGTCGGAAGCGGCGGATCAGCCGGTCTTGGTGCTCACCATCGCCCACCAGATGGTGGCGACGGCGCGATGCGGTTCGCTCATGGCCTGCGAAGCGTAGCGGCCAGCGTCGCCGGCGGTCGGCGCCTCTAGGCTGGCGGCGCCGCGGCTTGGAGGGCTTCCTGTACCTGACGACACCGTTCCACCCCCGGGTGGAAGCGGCCAACACCACCGGCCTGTGGAGCCACTGGGCGGGGTATCTGGTCGCCGAGAAGTACCAGATGTCGGAGAAGTTCGAGTACTTCGCCGTCCGCAATGCCGTCGGCATGTTCGACACCTCGCCGCTGTACAAGTACCTGGTCAGCGGGCCCGACGCCGAGCGGTTCCTCGCCGGGGTCCTCGCCCGCGACATCCGCAAGTGCCGGCCCGGCCAGGCGCAGTACACGGTGTGGTGCGACGACCGTGGCTTCGTGGTCGAGGACGGGGTGGTGCTCCGGCTCGCCGCCGACGAGTTCATGATCAGCGCCGCCCGCCCCAACCTCGCCCACCTGCGCTCGCTGATCGGGTACGAGGCGGTGGAGATCGACGACGTCTCCGACCAGTGGGGCACGCTGGCGGTGCAGGGCCCGGCGGCGCGCACCGTGCTCGCCGCCGCTGGCGCCGGAGGTGGCCGACCTCGCCTTCTTCGACCTCACGCCCACCAAGCTGGGCGACATCCCGGTCACCGTCTCCCGCACCGGCTACACCGGCGGGCTCGGTTACGAGATCTGGGTCGCCGGCCGACGAGGCCGTCGCCGTGTGGGACGCCGTCGCCGAGGCGGGATCGGGGCACGGGTTGATGCCGTTCGGGCAGATCGCCCTGCTGATGGCGCGCATCGAGGCCGGGCTGCTGCTCATCGACGTCGACTTCGAGTCGAGCCGGTTCGCCTTCAACGACGAGCACCGCTCGACCCCGCTCGAGCTGGGCTTCGGGTGGATGTTCCGCGACCTCGACACCGACGACCGCCCTTTCATCGGGCGTCCCGCCATCGAGCGGGAGCGCGCCGAGGCGACGTCACGCTGGAAGATGGTCGGGCTGGTGGTCGACTGGCACGAGTACGACACGCTGTACAACGACGGCCGGGCTGATCCCGCCCAAGGACCACATCCCGGTCACCGAGGAGTTCATGCTCTACGACGCCGACGACGACCGGGTCGGGTACGCCACCAGCTTCATGTACTCCCCGATGCTGCAGCGCCACATCGCCCTGGCCCGGGTCCGCCCCGACATGGCCGCCACCGGCACCAGGGTCGACCTCGAGGTCACGATCAACCACCGCTACCAGCGGGTCGGGGCCGTACGTCGCCCGGCTGCCGCTGTACAAGCCCGACCACAAGACCGCCTGAGGATCTCATGCCAACGTCACGCAGCTACGACGCCATCGTCATCGGGGCCGGCCACAACGGCCTGATCAACGGCGCCTACCTGGCCAAGGCCGGGCTCAGGACCCTGATCGTGGAGCGACGCCACCTGGTCGGCGGGGCCGCCATCACCGAGGAGCTGTACCCCGGCTTCCAGTTCACCACCTTCTCCTATGCCCTGTCGCTGCTGCGGCCCGACATCATCCACGAGCTGGAGCTGACCCGGTTCGGGTTCATGCCGCTGCTGATGCCGTCGGGGTTCGCTCCCGGCTACGACGGCGACCACCTGCTGATGGGCACCGACCGCTTCGAGAACCTGCACGCCATCGCCCGTCGGTCGGCAGCCGACGCCGACGCCTACGAGCAGTACGAGCACGACATCACCCAGGTGGCGCAGGCGATCAAGCCGCTGGTCGACCGGATCCCGCCGGACATCTTCTCCAAGGACCCGGACGAGCTGATGCGGATGGCGGAGCTGGCCGGCCACCTCCGGTCGCTCGAGCCCCGGGTGCTCCACAACGCGGTGCGGCTGCTCACCGGGTCGGCGGCCGACTTCCTCGACGACTACTTCGAGGACGAGCTGCTCAAGGGCTACCTGGCGTCGTCCTCGATCATCGGCTCCAAGGTCGGGCCCCGGTCCCAGGGGTCCGGGCTGGTGCTGCTCTACCACAAGCTGGGCGAGCACGACGGGTCCTTCGGGTCGTGGGCCTTCCACAAGGGAGGCAACGGCGGGTTCACCCAGGTGCTGGCCCGGGCCGCCGAGGGATTCGGCGCCGAGATCCTGCTCGACGCGCCGGTGGACTGCGGTCACCACCGCCAACGGCGGGCCACCGGGGTCGCCCTCGAGGACGGCACCGAGCTGCGAGGCCGGCACCGTGGTCAGCTCGCTCGACCCTCGCCAGACCTTCATGCGACTGGTCGACCCCCGGGAGCTGCCCGCCGACCTGGTGGAGAACATCCGGCGGTTCAAGTTCCAGGGGACCTCGGCCAAGGTCAACTTCGCCCTCGACGGACTTGCCCCGGTTCCCCGGCCTGCCCGAGGACGGTGCCCACTTCCGCGGCTTCACCAACATCGGCCCGTCGATCGACTACCTGGAGCGCGCCTACGACGAGGCCAAGTACGGGTGGTACTCGTCGCAGCCCTACATCGACGCCTCGATCCAGTCGACCATCGATCCCGACATGGCGCCTCCGGGCAAGCACGTCATGTCGTGCTTCGTCCAGTACGCCCCTTATCACTTGAGAGGGTGGCGGGGACTGGGACGTCGAGCGGGACGGTTTCGGCGACACCGTGCAGGCGACCCTGGAGTCGTTCTTCCCCGGGTTCGGCGACCTGGTGCTCCACCGTGAGGTGGTCACCCCGCTCGACATCGAGCGGGTGGTCGGGCTCTCGGAGGGCAACATCTTCGCCGGCGAGTTCCTCGCCCCCCAGATGTTCTTCTTCCGCCCGGCGCCGGGCTGGAACCAGTACCGCACCCCGATCGACGGCTACTACCAGTGCGGGTCGGGCACCCACCCCGGCGGCTGCGTGATGGGAGCCCCGGGGCGGCTCGCCAGCCAGCAGATCCTGGGCGACCTCGCCGCCAAGGGCTGACCCGGTTGCCCGACGAGGTCCTGCCGCGGATCCTGGTCATCCTCGGGTTCGTCGCCCAGCTCGGGGTCGGTTTCGTGGTGATGGTGAGCGGGCTGATCATGCCGCTGTGGGCCATACTCGCCCTCGGCGTCGTCTGGGTGGTCGGAGTCGTGGTGATGATCCGCAACGGCGATCGTCCCCGCTGGCGGTGATGCGCGGTGCCGGTGCTCACCCTCGGCCTGTGGGCCTTGACCGGATGGGCAGGGGAGCGCTACCTCGACTGGACCGCATAGCGCTTCGCCCGCTCGGGAGGGTGTTCGGGTACCGGTGAATGTGCTACAAGTAGCACCATGACGTCGGTCGGTATCCGTGAGCTGAGGCAGAGGGCAAGTGAATACCTGCGCCGGGTCGCCGCCGGTGAGACCATCGAGGTGACCGATCGCGGGCGGCCGGTCGCGCTGCTCACTCCGATTCCCGAGGCGCCACCCCTCAGCAGCTGCGGGCGGCCGGCGACCTCGAGGAGGCGACCGGGACGTTCGACGACCTGCCAGAGCCGCTCGAGCTCGACGCGGGGATCGAGTCGCCGTCTGCTGTGCTCGCCCGACTCCGCGCCGATGAGCGGTGACCGGGTCACCTACGTCGACTCCTCGGCGATCGTCAAGCTGGTGGTGCGCGAGTCGGAGTCGGCCGCCCTTCGGCGCTTCCTGACGACGCCGGGTGCTGGTGTCGAGCGCTCTCGCCAAGGCGGAGGTCGTCCGGGCGATGATCCATGTGGGGGAGATTGGCCTGCGCT
Organism: uncultured Acidimicrobiia bacterium; assembly: GCA_963834375.1. Classification (GTDB taxonomy): domain Bacteria; phylum Actinomycetota; class Acidimicrobiia; order Spongiisociales; family UBA5794; genus JACDBE01. Next base: position 315,814 of record CAWIBM010000002.1, read on the forward strand.
CGCGCCGAGCAGGTCCTCGCAGAGGTGGAACTGGTCCGGATCAACGATCGTGTGCTCGTCCGAGCGGGCCGGCTCGAACCGAACACCCTTCGCACCCTGGATGCCATCCACCTCGCCACGGCCGCCCTGTTCGAAGAGTCGCTCGACCTGCCTGGTGTCGTACGACTCGACGGATGGCTGCCGCCGCCGAGTCGATGGGGTGGGAGGTCCGGCACCCAGCCTGACCCGGGGAACCAGGCCCGTGCAAGGAGACTCCTAGCTGCCGACGTCCTCGAATCGGGTGCTCTCGGGGACCTCGAGGGGCGATGACATCGGCCGCCCCGGTAGGCGGCGGCGACCATCGAGTGGAACTGGTGCAGCGTGCTCTCCCACGGGCTCAGCGGCCCGGGGGCGAAGCCGCGGTTGACGGCGCCGCTTCTGGACGTGCTCGCAGGCGTTCCAGTCCTCGCGGTTGGTGATGTCCCAGAAGTCGACGGCGTAGGCGGGGTCGAACCCGTCCAGATCCAGCGACTCGGGGGCGAACAGCCAGTCGCACTCCACGAAGCTGCGCCCGGGGCCGAGCGGGACGATGCGATGGGTCATCACGTAGTCGGGGTGGGCGCTGATCAGCAGGTTCGGCCACAGCCCGACATACATCACCTTGCGCGCCTGGTCGGCGTCGAGCCGCCGGAAGTTCCTTCCCTCCGATGCGCCGGTGAGCGACATGGTGACCGCATGGTCCTTGAGCTCCATCTCCCCGCCGCACCACAGGCCGCCGGGCTCGATGTCCCGCCCCGAGTCGGGCGGGCTGACCTGGCAGAGCTCGGGGTGGATGGTGCTGCAGTGGTAGCACTCGTGGTAGTTCTCCACGATCAACTTCCAGTTGGCGGCCACCTCGTATGCATGGCGCGCCACCATCGACAGGCGTCCCGGCTCGTAGGGGGCGAACAGCTCGGCAAGTCCGCCGTAGGTCTGCTCCACCGGAGGCGCCTCCCCGGAGAGGTCGAGGAAGAGCCAGCCCATGAGGTCGCCCACGCCCACGGCGGACAGCGGCCAGTCCGCCGGTGTCGAAGTCGACGGCTTGGGTCAGCGTCGGCGCCGACCGCAGCGAGCCGTCGAAGCGGTAGGACCACGAGTGGTAGGGGCAGCGGACGAGGCGGGCGTCGATGGCCTCACCGGGCTCGACCAGGGTGTGGCCCCGATGGCGGCACACGTTGGAGAACCCGCGTACGGCGCCATCGGCGTCCCGGGTGAGCAGGACCGACTCGGCGCCGTGGGTCGACGGCGCGCACCTGGCCGGGGGCGAGCAGCTCGTCGGTGCGACCCAGGCAGACCCAGGTGCGGTCGAAGATCTCGGCTTGCTCCCAGGCGAACACATCGGCCGAGGTGAGCGCCGCCGCCGGCAACGTCCGGCTCGACCCGAACGGGCGCGCCAGATCGGCAACACGTGCTGCTGATCGATGGGCGCCGGTCGGCCCACTCATCCACCTCCTGAGAAGGATCGCCTGGCGGGCCGAGCGTAGCGGCTCGGATACGATGTTACCGGCCCGGGATCGGGCCGCCGGAGCACGGCCGGTAGCCTGGCCGGCATGGTCGCCACCCGGTCACCGGAGGCCACCGACACCGCTGGTCCGGCGACTCGCCACCGGGGTGCTGGTCTTCACCGTGCTGGTCATCCTGGGCGGGTCGGTGGTGCGGGCGACCGAGTCGGGAGCGGGCTGCGGGGACCAGTGGCCCCGCTGCGAGGGCCACATCATCCCCTGGTCGGCGGAGGGCGCCACCACCATCGAGTTCGCCCACCGGGCATGACCGGTATGCTCGGGGTGCTGCTCGTCGCTCTCGTCGTCGCCGTGGCCCGCCGCACCACCGTCCGGGGCGCCGATCCGCCGTGCGCTGGCATGGGCGGCGGGCTTCTTCCTCGCCGAGGTCGCCATCGGGGCGCTGCTGGTGCTGTTCGGGTGGGTCGACCAGGACGCGTCCACCGGGCGGGTGGTGGCGATGACCGGTGCACCTGGCCAACACGTTCCTGTTGCTGGCGGCGTTGACCTGGTCGTCTGGCTGGCCCGGGGCGGGGATCCTCCGCCGCGGGTCGACCTCGGGGCGCACCGCCGACCGCCTACTGCTGGCGGGTGCCGTCGTCCTGCTGGTGGTGCCGCGTCCGGCGCCCTCAACGCGCTTGGCCGACACGTTGTTCCCCGCCGACGAGCCGTCAGCCACCGCCACCGGCCATTTCCTCGTCGACCTGAGGGTGCTGCACCCGACTGATCGCCGTCGTCGGTGGCGTGGCGGTGGTGCTCCTGTCCCGGGCCAGGGCACTCGCCGGCGCCCGCCGCCGAGCCTGGCGCCGCGCCAGTCGCGTCATCGTGCGATGCAGTTCGCCATGGGCGTCGTCAACATCGCCCTGCTGACCCCGGTGGAAACCCAGGTGCTGCACCTGCTGCTGGCCGATACGCTGTGGATCGTGTGGATCGTGTTCGGAGTTCGGTGGTCGCCGCCGAGGAGTCGGGCCGAAGTCGTGGTTCGCCGAAGCCGAGTGGCGGTTGGGGCCGGGACGCCATGAGCCATGAGGATGCCAGGATCACCGACCCGCGGGCGGTGGTCACCGTCGGGGACCGCGTCCGCGCCTACGTCGAGCTGACCAAGCCCCGCATCATCGAGCTGCTCCTGGTCACCACCGTCCCGGCGATGATCGTGGCGGCCGAGGGCTGGCCCGGGCTCGTGGTTGATGGTGGCCACCCTGTTGGGCGGGACCCTGTCGGCCGCCGGTGCCAACACCATCAACCAGGTGCTCGACCGCGACATCGACCGGGTGATGCGGCGCACCAGCGGCCGGCCGCTGCCCACCGATCGGGTCACGCCGGGCCATGCCCTCGGTGTTCGGCGTGACGCTCGGCATCGCAGGGTTCGCCTGGTTGTGGGCCACCACCAACCTGCTCGCCGCGGTACTCTCCACCGCCGGGCTGCGCTTCTACGTGCTGGTCTACACGATGTGGCTGAAGCGGACCACCGCCGCAGAACATCGTCATCGGCGGAGCGGCCGGCGCCGTGCCCCCACTGGTGGGCTGGGCGGCGGTGACCGGTTCGCTGAGCCCTCCCCGCCTGGTTCCTGTTCGCCATCGTGTTCTACTGGACCCCGCCGCACTTCTGGGCGCTGTCGCTGCGCTACCGCGACGACTACGCCGCCGCAGGGGTCCCGATGATGCCCGTCGTGGTCGGGGTCGAGACGAACCCTGGACCACATCGTCCGCTACACGCTGCTGGTCGCCGGGGTGTCCCTGCTCCCGTACACGGTGGGTGGCGTCGGGTCCTCTACGTGGTCGGTGGCGGTGGTGCTCGGGGTGGCGCTGGTGGTCGCCGCCTTCCGGCTGCGCCGGCTGCCGTCCGAGGCGATGAGGTTCTTCGGCTGGACCAACCTCTACCTCGCCGGGATCTTCCTGTCGATGGCGGTCGATGTCCTCGTCCGGGGTGACGAGGCGTGACACCGGAGGACACCGCTCCGATCGGCCGAGGAGCGGTTCGACGAGCCCGTCCCTCGCCGACCACCTGCGCCGCCATCTCTCCGGAACTGGTCGGTGACGCTGAGATAACCTTCGACCAATTCCCCGGCGGGGCCGCCAACCTCACCTACCGGGCGGTGGCGGGCGACGTCGAGCTGGTGATCCGCGCGAGCCCCGCTGGGCCCGGTGGCCGCCGCCGGTCACGACATGGCCAGGGAGTACCGGGTGCTGTCCCGGTTGTGGGCGCCTTCCCGCTCGCTCCCGCGGGCCTTCCACTACTGCGAGGACCCCGCGTCATCGGCAAGCCGTTCGTGGTGATGGAGCGCCGCCACGGGTGGGTCGTCCGCGAGCCGTGGCCGGCCGGGTCGACGACCCGGTCATGCAGCGGCGGCTGGCGGGAACCTGGTGGCGGCGCTGGCCGACCTGCACCGGGTCGACCCGGAGCGGTGGGGCTGGGCGAGCTGGGCCGGCCCGACGGGTTCGTCACCCGTCAGATCGAAGGTTGGGCGGGGCGGTGGGAGGCGGCCGCCACCCGGTCGGTGCCCGACATGGCCACGGCGGGCGACCTGCTGCGGTCCGGCGTCTCCGACCCGCAGGCCGTCGCCGTGCTCCACAACGACTTCAAGCTGGACAACACCATGGTCGGCGACGGGGGCGACCTGGTGGCGGTGCTCGACTGGGACATGGCGACCCTGGGTGATCCCCTCGTGGACCTGGGCACCCTGCTGGCGTACTGGGTGGACCCCGAAGGGCCCACGTACCCGATCTTCGGGGAGCGGGCGGTGACGCTGGCCCCGGTGATGCCGCGCTCACGAGGTGATCGCCGCTTACGGGGAGGCCACCGGGTTCGACCTGTCGACAGATCAGGTTCTACGAGGGCCTGGCGTTGTACCGGATCGCGGTGATCATCGAGCAGATCTACGGCCGGTACGTCGTCCGGGCAGACCAGCGACCCCCGGTTCGCCCGGTTCGAGCCCATCGCCCCAGTCCTGGCCGCCGCCGCCGTCGGACGGTGGCGGCACTGAGGCAGCCGGCCTACTCGACGACCAGCTCGAAGAGCGGCAGGCCGGCGTTCTCCAGCTCGACCTCGAAGACACCGGGGACGTCGGCGACGAAGGTGATCCTCCCGGGCACGTCGGGCTCGAGATCGAGCGAAGAGGTCGTATCCGTGCACGTGCACCTCGTCGGCGAAGGTGGAGGTGACGCTGATGGTGACCTCCTCGCCCACGCGGCACCTCGTAGCGGTCCTCGGCGTCGATCCCGTCGTCGGTGACGACCACGTCGATGGAGACGCCCGGTCGGGGCGGCGGTGGTCGTGGTGGAACGGAGCGAGGTGGTGGTTGGGGCGGCCGTGGTGGCGGGGGCGCCGACGTCGAGGTGACCGCGGCGGTCGTTGAGGTGGTGGAGCCGCGGTGCGTGGTCGTGACGTCGTCGCCGTCACCGCTGCACGCCGACACGGCGAGCGCCACTACCGCACGCACGAGGAGCGATCCGGGCGACGCATGGCGGGCGATGCTAGGGCGGCGACGGTGGCTACCCGATCCGACCAGCATGTTGACACGCTCCTGAGTGTGTGTAATCATGTAATCATGACAGGTGTCGAAGAGATTGCAGAGTGGTTCCGGTCGCAACGTGGGGACTGGGCCGTCGACGAGGTGACCGCCGACGCCGACGAGGTCCTGGTGGTGCTCGACATCGGCGAGCCGGAGCTGGTCGGGGAGGTCAGTGACGAAGAGCGGGCTGCCGCCCGCAAGGCGAGGATGGCCGCCTTCCGGGAGGAGACCCGGGGAAGGCGGATGGAGATCGCCGCCGCCGCCCAGACACGCTTCGGCCGCAAGGTGTCCTGGGGGGTCCGCTCCGGGGAGTCCGCCGACTGTTCACGCACATGGCGATACCGGCGATGACCCGGCTGCGGCGTCTCCGAGCGCCGGGTGCTCGACACGCTGGTCGAGGTCGGGGGTGGCCCGCAGCCGCAGCCACGCCCTGGCTTGGTGTGTGCGAATGGTCAGGCGACAATCTGGAGGCGTGGCTGGACGAGCTCCGTGAGGCGCTGGTCCAGGTCGACGAGGTGCGGCGCCGCGGGCCCTCGCCGGGTCATGCCCCCGGGCAGGCAGGCGACGAGCTACTGACGCCGGGCTAAGGCGCCAGCGAACGACGGCCGCCGCCTCGATGACCTGCGACGCCCGATCGGTGATCTCCGCGGGGTCCGGCTCGTCGGTGAGCCACGCCCCGATCCCGACACCGACACCGCCGGCGGCGAGCACATCGGCGACGTCGGCGACGGTGACCCCCCGAAGGCCAGGTAGCGGACGTCGGGGAGCGGTCCCATCAGCGTCTTGAGGTGGGTGATCCCACCGGTGACGTACGGGTACACCTTGACCGCGGTGGCGCCTGCCCGCCACACGCCGTGGATCTCCGTGGCGGTGTGGGCGCCCGGGATCACCGGGACGCCGGCGGCGACGGCACCAGCGACCACGTCGACCGACGCCACCGGGGTGACGATCAGCTGGGCTCCCGCCCCCGCCGCCAGCCTCGGCGTCCTCGACCTCGAGGATGGTGCCCGCCCCGATCAGCATCCCTCGGTGCCGGTGGGTCGGTGACCAGTTCCTTGATCGCCTCGACCGCCCCGGGGTGTTGAGGGTGACCTCGGTCGCCCGGATCCCGCCCTGCGCCACCGCCTCGACCACCTCCCGCATGCCGAGCGGGGGCTTGCGCACAACCGCGACGACGCCGGTGGCGCCGATCGCCTGGGGTAGGTCGAGTCGCATCGGTCATGATGCCACGCAACTTTGAGCGGTTGACATCGGATAGCGATGCGAAGTGCTCAAAGTTGCGGGCCGCCCGGTAGGTGCCTCACAACTTTGAGCGGTTGACATCGGATAGCGATGGAAAGTGCTCAAGGTTGGTGGTGCCAAGGGTCGACCCTTGCCGCTCGGCGACGGCCGGGTAGATTCGACGGTGATGGGCGACTGCGCGTGGCGTTCGTATCGCTTTACCTGGGCTCCGGCTCGGGCCGCGGTGCGCTGAACCCACTCGCAATCCAGCACCCACACAGCCCGAGACCGGACCGGTTTCGGGCTTTCGTGTTCCCGGGGCCGGTCACCCAGGAGGGACCATGACCGACCCTCGGAACCCATCCCGCTGAAGAGCCACCGTCGTCCAAACGACCTGTCGACTCACGCTGGTCGACGTCGGCGACGTCCGCTTCGGGGACGGCTCCTACCCGGTGATCGCCGGCCCGATGGCGGTGGAGGGCGAGGACCAGATCGTGTCGGTCGCCCTCGGTGTCGCCGAAGCCGGCGCCTCGATGCTGCGTGCCTCCACCAACCGCCTGGGCAACGGGTTCCGAGGCCTCGGAGATGAGGGGCTGTGGCTGTTGGAGCGGGCCGGGCACGCCGCCGGGATCCCGACCTCACCGAGGTGGTCGACTCCAAGGACCTGGACGTCGCCGCCGGCCACGTCGACATGCTCGAGATCGGCCCCGACACCATGCAGCACTTCTCGCTGCTCCGCGACGTCGGCAAGGTCGGCAAGCCGGTGCATGCTCCACCGAGGCGCCGCCGCGACGATCGACGAGTGGCTGATGGCGGCCGAGTACGTGCTCAGCGAGGGCAACGACGCGGTCGTCCTGTGCGAGCGGGGGAGCCGGGGCTTCGATCCCGCGGACCTCGGACACGCTGGACATCGGCGCCATGCCCGTGGTGCAGCGACTCTCGCACCTTCCGGTGGTGGTCGACCCCGCCCCGGTCCGCGACGGGGCCGACCTCATCGCCCCGCTGGCCCTGGCGGGGAGGTCGGTCGGCGCCGACGGGCTCGTCGTACTGGTCCATCCCGACCCGGAGCGGGCGGAGGCGGGCAACGGATCGCAGCTCGACCTCGCCGCCTTCGGGACGCTGATGGACCGGCTCGGCATCCCCTCCCTGCGTGACGAGATCGACCGCATCGACCGCGAGCTGGTTCGCCTGGTGGCCCGCCGTCTCCACAGCTCGATCGAGATCGCCCGGATCAAGGCGACGAAGGGGATTCCGCTGCGTTCGCCGGAGCGGGAGAGCGAGTTGGTCGCCGAGGTCGCCGCCGATGCCGACGCGCATGGGGGTCGACCCGGCCTTCGCCGCCGAGCTGATGACGCTGGTGCTGGACCACAGCCGCCAGGCACAGCGCGCGGCGCTGGAGCACGACCCGGCCGGGCCGATCGCAGGTGAGCGGTCGACCGGCACTGGCCGTCGGGCGACGACGGGGTCGCCCGGTGCTGGTGGGGGACGTCGACGCCGGACTACGTCGCCTACCACGACACCGAGTGGGGGTTTCCCGGTCGGCGGACGACCGCCGGCTGCTCGAGAAGCTGTGTCTCGGAGGGATTCCAGTCGGGGCTCAGCTGGCTCACCATCCTGCGCAAGCGCGACGACTTCCGGCCGGGTGTTCCACGGGTTCGACCCGGAGCAGATGGCGGCGATGGGTGAGGAGGACGTGCGCCCGGCTGCTCGGCGACCCGTCGATCGTCCGCCACCGGGGCAAGATCGAGGCGGCCATCGCCAATGCCCGGCGCCGCCCTCGACGTGATCGACGAGTGGGGCACGCTTGGCCGCCTTCGTCTGGTCGTTCGAGCCGGCAGGAGACGCCGCCGGTTACTCGAGCCGACCACGCCCGGAGTCGGTGGCGCTGGCCAAGGAGTTGAAGCGGCGCGGCTTCCGCTTCGTCGGTCCCACCACGGTGTACGCCTTCATGCAGGCCATGGGGATGGTCAACGACCACGTCGTCGGCTGCGACGTCCGCGGCGAGGTGGACGTGGCGCGCACGGCCCGGGTTCGACCGCCGCGGACACGACCCGTGACCGATGAGCTCCGATCCGCACAGGACGTCGGAGTCACCCCGGTTCTGTGAACCGAATTGCGAGTTTTCGCCCAGATTCCGTTCACAGAAGGCGTGCATGATCAGTCCCAGGGTGGTGGGTCGGTAGACCCAGCGGCCGCCGACCATGGTGGCCACCACCGACACGTCGGGGAGCTCGTCCCTCGGGACGGTGACCGGGTCGGCGTCGAGCACCACCAGGTCGGCGAGTTGGCCGGGTAGCAGCTTGCCCCGACGATGCTCGTCGCCGGCCAGCCATGCCGGGCCCACCGTCGTGGCGGCGAGCGCCTGCTCAACGGTCAGCGCCTCCTCCGGTCGCCACGGCGGTCGGTCGTCGAGTGTGCGGCACACCGCCGGCACGATCCCGGCCAGTGGGGTCGAGCTCCTCCACCGGGGCGTCGGAGCCGTTGGCCAGCACCACCCCGGCCTCGGCCAGCGACCGGTAGGCATAGGCGCCGGTGCGGTCCGCCCAGTCCCGGTCGACCAGGTGCGCGGTCGGACGGGGCGTGGCAGAACTGCACCGAGGCGGCAACCCCGAGCGAGGCGAAACGGGCGACGTCGCCGGGGTCGACGCACTGGGCGTGCTCGATCCGTTGCCGCATCCCCGCCGCCTGCCAGACCGTCGGCGGTGGCGGCGAGGCCGTCGAGGGCGGTGCGGTTGGCGGCGTCGCCGATGGCGTGGATCGCCAGCGGCCAGCCTGCCACGGTGGCCCGCCGGATGGTCTCGACCAGCTCTCGAAGCCGGTCATCACGACGCCCGAGCCGTCGAGCATCGCCGCCGTGCCCGAACCGAGCGAGCCGTCCATGAACATCTTCAGGTACCCGAGGCGGAACCACTCGTCCCCGACGCCGGACGCGGATGCCCAGCGCTTCGAGCATCTCGAGCCGCTCGACGGGCAGGGACTGCCACACCCGCAGGGTCAACGCCCCCTCGCTCGTGCAGGCGCTGCCACATCCGGGGTGCCCCGATCCAGCCGTCCTTGTCGTGGACCGCGGTGACCCCACGGCGTGTGGGCGACGGCGACACCCTCGGCCATGGCGTCGACGTACTCGTCGTCGGCGATGACGATGTGGCGGCGGAACGACCACGCCGCCTGCTCGCCGAGGTACCCGGTCGGCTCCGCCGTCGTCGTCTCGCGGGCACCACCCCGCCTGGGGCGGCGAGGTCCTCGGGCTCGGCCATCGCCAGTGCCGCCGAGTTGAGCCACAGCGAGTGGTCGTCACGGGACCACAGCGCGGTGCGGAGTTCCCGGTCACCGGGTCGAGGTCGTGGCGGGTGGGCTCGACCGGGTCGTCCCAGTCGGCGTGCCGCCAGCCGTAACCCGACCAACCACCGACCCGGTGGCGACCTGTCCGGCCGCCACCCGGACCCGGGCGACGGCCTCCGGCAGTGACCGGCACCCCTCGAGCCGCACCTGGCGTCGGGCGACCGCCCACGTGGGGAAGTGGACGTGGGAGTCGGTGAACCCGGGGACCACGCACCGGCCGCCCGAGGTCGACCCGGTCGCTCCGTCCCCGGGCGACGGCGACGATACGGTCGCCGGACACGGCCAGGCTGCTCGTCACCGGGTTGGTCGGGTCCATGGTCCGGATGAGGCCGTTGTCGAGCAGCACCTGGCGACGGTAGCGATCCGACCGGGCAGGCCAACGGTCGGGTCCTTGCTTTTCGCGACCCGCTTCGGCACGCTGGCATCTTGCGGCGGAACGACCGGGACACCGAGTCAACGACCAAGGGGGAGACCTCCGGCGACGACCGGACCCACGTGCTCGACACCTGCGTCCTGCTCGCCGATCCCCACGCCGTCCTCCGCTTCGCCGAGCACGACGTCGTGCTGCCCGTTGGTGGTGATCGAGGAGCTCGATCGTCACAAGGCGCGGATGGACGAGCTGGGGGCGAACGCCCGCAGCGCCATCCGGCTGCTCGAGGAGCTGGGGGCGTCGCTCCCCGGGGGCTTGGCCACCGCCCGACCGCTCACCGGGGGCGGGTCGCTGCGGATCGAGCTCAACGGGTCCGATCGGGCCGGCTGCCCGAGGTGCTCGACCCGACCACGTCCGACCATCGCATCCTCTCGGTGTGCCTCAACCTCCTCGACGAGGGCAGGCCGCGGTCCTGGTCACCCGTGACGCCGCCCTCCGCATCAAGGGCGCCCAGCTCGGGGTCGAGGTCGAGGACTACCGGGCCGACACCGTCCGGGTCGACGAGGCCTACTCGGGGGTTGTCGAGATCGACACCGACCACGACGCCGTCGACCGGTTCTTCGCCGAGGGCAAGGTCGAGCGTCTCCGGCGCCGGGCTGCTGCTCAACCAGTACGTGATCCTCCGGGCGTCCGAGTCGCAGTCCGGACTGGGTCGGGTGGCCGACCCGACCGCGCCCGGCGGAGGGGCCACCGTGACCAAGGTGGGCGCCCACCGGCACGCCTTCGGGGTCGAGGCGAAGAACGTCCGTCAGGCGTTCGCCCTCGACCTGTTGATGGACCCGGCCATCCCGGCGGTCTCGATCATGGGCACCGCCGGCACCGGCAAGACGTTCCTCGCCCTGGCCGCCGCCCTCGAGCAGGTGGTGGAGCAGGAGCGCTACCGGCGGGTCTCGGTGTACCGGCCGCTGGTGGCGGTGGGGCGCCAGGAGGTCGGGTTCCTCCCCGGTGACCTCGACGAGAAGCTGGCACCGTGGATGGCGGCGGTCTACGACAACCTGTACGCCATGTTCTCCGGCGCCGATCCGGTGTCCGCCGGGCGCGCCGTCGACGAGCTGCTCGACCGCAACATCCTGGAGATGGCGGCGGTGACCTACCTGCGGGGCCGCTCGATCACCGACGAGATCGTGATCATCGACGAGGCGCAGAACCTGGAGCTGCCGACCCTGAAGGTGATCCTCACCCGGATGGCGGCCGACTCCAAGCTGGTGTTCTGCGGCGACCTGACCCAGGTCGACAACCCGTACGTGTCGCCGTTCGGCGGGCTCGCCGCCCTCATCGAGAAGTTCAAGGGGAGCCCGTTGTTCGGCCACGTCACCCTGGACCGCACGGTCCGCGGCCCCTTGGCCGAGATGGCCGCCACGGTCCTGTAGCCCGCGGCGGGGTGACTGCCGGTGCACCGGGTCGCCCGTTAGGGTTCGATGATGACGTCGACGGGAGCCGCCCCGCCTGCCCTGCGCCTGCTGGTGGTCGATCCGCAGGCGCTCGCCTCGTTCGACCGGGAGACCCTGCACCGGGTGGCCGACCGTATCGGGGCGCAGCGGCCCCGCCTGGTGCTGGCCGGGATGGGCGACAGGGCCCGAGCCGGAGCTGCCCGATCCCGACTACCTGATCGGCCGACGGTGGCCACCGCATCACCCGGCTGGCCACCGGGGAGGCGGCGGCCGGCTGGCCCCCCGACGACGGCCCGGCGCCGCCGGGGCGGGTCGGGGACGGCGGCGAGCAGGCGGCGGTCGCCTGGCTGGCCGAGTCGCTGATGATCCCGCCGTTCGGCGTGGTGGCGGTGGCCACCGGCGACCGGTTCGGCGCCACCCGGTTCCCGACGGGTGGTCGGTGGTGCTGGTGGGCGAGGGCGAGCGCCCGACGGCGCCGCCCCGGTTCCGCCCGGCCAGGGGACCCTGCTCATCGACGCCCTCGACGCCGCCCTCGGGGTGGCACCGTCGCACGGTCGACGGCGACGTCGCCGACGAGGCATTCGAGCACGCCCTACTGTCGCTGCGTCGGAACGTGACGCCGCTGGGTTTCACCGCCGCGTCGCTCGGCGACAACGTGCTGATGGACCACGACGCCAACTACGCCGCGGTGTGGGCCCGGGACGGGATCATGAGCGGGCTGTGGGCGATGGCGCTCGGACGACCCCGGGCTCGACGCCACCTTCCGCCGCACCCTCGAGGTGCTCGGCCGCCCACCAGACCCCGGCCGGCCAGATCCCCGCCTACGTGCGGATCCACGGCGAGGTGCCCGACTACTCCGGGATCGGCGGCATCGCCAGCATCGACTCGGTGCTGTGGTGGGTGATCGGGGTGGCCCGTTACGCCTTGCTACGCGGCGACCGGGCCGTTCGCCGAGGCGATGTACCCCGGGGTGGAGCGGGCGATGGGCTGGCTCGCCGCCCACGACTCCAACAACGACGGCCTGCTCGAGATCCCCGAGTCGTCGGACTGGATGGACCTCTTCCCGCGCAGCTACAACGTCCTGTACGACGAAGTGCTCTGGTACCGCGCCTGCCTCGACTGCGCTCGCCCTCAGCGAGGCGCTCACCGGCGGGCCGGGACCGTGGCGGGCGGCTCGGCGAGGCGCTGCGGCGCGCATCGTCGACGTGTTCTGGCCCACCGGGGGCCAGCTGATGGAGCTGGCCGGGTCGTCCAGCGGTCGGTTCTCCACCGGCGAGGCCCGTTATCTGCTCGCCCAGGTCACCCCGTTCGGGTACTCGTGGCGTTGCGACGTCCTCGCCAACCTGCTCGCCGCCCTGTGGGGACTGCTCGACGACGCCAAGCAGCAGCGGCTGTTCCAGTTCCTCTGGGGGGTCGGGATCAACCAGCCGCACCCCGGTGGCCTGCATCTACCCGCCGATCCACTCGGGAGCCGACGACTGGAAGGACTACTTCATCGTCAACTTCCTCAACCTCCCCGACCACTACCACAACGGCGGGGCGTGGCCGTTCATCGGCGCCCTGTGGGTGCGCTTCCTCCACTCCATCGGCCGCCAGGAGCTGGCCCACCGGGAGCTGATCGCCCTCGCCGAGGCATGCCGCCACGGGCTCGGCGGCGACTGGGAGTTCAACGAGTGGCTCCACGGCCGCACCGGGCGGCCGATGGGCAAGGCGCACCAGGCGTGGAGCTCGGCCGGGTACCTCCACACCTATCTGGTCCTCCGCCGCGGGCGCGAACCCGACCGACCTGGGCGCGCTCGACCCGGCGTCGCTCGGCCTAGGCGCGCCCGTCGGACGGGGCGCGGCCGCGTCGAACGGCGCTCCCGGCGCCGGGCGTGCTCGTCCCCGAACCCGCTCCACGACCGAGGCGGTCCGCTTGGCGATGCCGCGCCACCCGAACTCGGCCCGGGCGGTGCGGGATCCCTCGACCGACAGGGTCTCCCGGAGCCGCTCGTACCGCAGCGGCAGGCTGAGCATCGGTGGCGAACTCGCCGGGCCGCTTGGGATCCCCCCACAGGGCGTCGACCCCGAACCGGAGATGCTCCTGGAGACCGCCGTGGACCGTCACCACCGCCGGTGTCCCGCACGCCATCGCCTCCACCGCGGTCATCCCGAACGGCTCGTAACGCGACGGCAGGGCGAACACCGGCGCCGCCCGGTAGTGGCCCGCCATGGCGTCGTCGGGGACATAGCCCCGCCAGTGGACCGAGTCGGTCACCCCCAGCCTCGGCGGCGATCTTCGACCAGCGGGCGACCAGCCGGCGGTCCCGGGCGCTGTCCGCATCCACCGCCAGCTGGAGACGGGCGTCGGGGACGAGGCGGCGCAGCTCGGGGAGGCAACGGATGAGCAGGTCGTAGCCCTTGTTGGCTGCCGCCCGCCCGACGGCGTAGACGTCGTGCGGGCCCGAAACCCAGGCGGTGGCGGAGCCCGCTTGACCTCGGCCATGGGCACCGGGGTGTACACCGACTCGTCGATGCCCGGAGGGATCATCGTCACCCGGGACGCGGGGCACCTCGTAGTCGTCGACCAGGAGCTCGACCTGCTGGTAGGTGGTGGCGACCAGGTGGTCGCACAGCCGGTAGACCAGGAACTCCTTGCTGATCCGCTCCTCGAACCGGTAGATGGACAGGTCGTCCTCGGACCGTGCCATGTCGCGCCGCTTCCACGACCCCAGCGAGTGCGGGGTGTGGATGTGAGGGAGCCGCAGCTCCTCGGCGATCCTCTGCCCCGCCCACCCGGCGTCCCAGTAGTGGGTGAGCACGGCGTCGTAGCGGCGGCGGGCGACCCGCGGGTCGGCGAGGAACCGACCGACGAACTCGCCGAGATGGTCGTGCATGTCCTCCTTGCGGACGAAGTCCGTTGCCGCCGAAGGGGACCCGCCACACCCGGATGCGGTCTCCGGCGGCCTCGGTCGCCGGCTGGTTCTCGAACCGTCCTGGTCACGATGTCCACCCGGTACCCGAGCCCGGCGAGGTGGCGGCTCAGCTCGAGGACGAACACCACCTGGCCGCCGGTGTCCGGTCTGCCCAGCTCCGGCTGGGCGCCGACGTAGCCGTGGAGCGACATCACCACAGGTTCCCCCTGCGCAGCCGTTCACGAGCCTCCTCCGGGGAGCAGGCCGAGCGCCCGCAGACCCTCGATGATGCCTGCGGCGTGGGGCGCCCGCGCCATGTAGGCGTCGCTGCCGGCCGAGCGCCCGGCGGAGCGCAGGCGTGACGCGTTGCCGACGGCGATCGGCATGCGGGGCGGCAGCAGCAGGCAGCCGTCGTTGGATGCCGTCGCCGACGGCGACGGCGTTGGCCGCGGTCGACACCGAGTCGCTCCGCCAGGTAGCCGAGCGGCGCTTCCTTCCCGGCGTTCGGCGGGATGACGTCGAAGTCGTCGGAGTCGCCATAGAGGTAGCGGGCCTCGAGCCCGGTGTCGACGATGCTGCGCTCCGCCTCCAGACCGGCCGGCGGCGGGGACGGCGAAGCTCGCCTTGTAGGGGGTCTGCAGCTCGGGTGGATGCGGCGCCAGCCCAGGCCGGCCATCACCAGTCGTCCACCGGCGCGCGGTCCCATCCGGCGAAGCGCTCCTGCCATTCCGGGCCGCGGCTCACCCCCGAGCGCCACCTCGGTGCCCAGCGCCCCGACCACGGCGTCCGGGGCGACTCCACCGGCAGCCCGGCCAGCGTGGCGGCGACCGACGCGATGGGCCGGCTCGAGTCGAGCACCAGGCGCACGTTGCCGGCGGTCGCGGAGCGCCGATCAGCTCAGCGATGAGCGCGTCGTCGTCGCCGGTGAGCGTGTCGTCCACGTCGGCGACCAGCATCCACGGGGTTCGCTGCGAGTGGGTGTCACCTCTCAGCCGTCGACGGCACCCTACCGGTACCCGTGAATCGACCGCTCCCGAACCCGCCGACCCGCGGACCGGTGGGTAACGTGACGGTCGGTGGCGAGCGTGTTCACCATGATCATCGAGGGGACGCTGCCCGGCCGGTTCGTGTGGAAGGACGACCGCTGC
Source organism: uncultured Acidimicrobiia bacterium (assembly GCA_963834375.1). Taxonomy (GTDB): domain Bacteria; phylum Actinomycetota; class Acidimicrobiia; order Spongiisociales; family UBA5794; genus JACDBE01. Next base: position 331,269 of record CAWIBM010000002.1, read on the forward strand.
GTCGCCTTCCTGTCGATCAACCCGCTCGCCGACGGGCACGTGCTGGTGGTGCCCCGCGCAGGAGGTCGACCACTGGACCGACGCCGACCCCGACCTGCTCGGCCCACCTGGTGGCGTGGCGCAGGTGATCGGCCGGGCGCTGCACGCCGAGTTCGGCCGGGCCCGGGTGGCGATCACGCATCGTCGGGCTGGAGGTGCCCCACCTCCACATCCACGTGGTCCCCATCGACCGGATGGCGGACGTCGACTTCGCCAACGCCGACCCGTCGCCCGACCCGACCCATCTGGACGCGGTGGCCGAGCGGGTCACGCGCTCGCTGTGCTGCGCGAGGATGGGACGCAGGCGAGGTCGCCTGACCGCTCGCTGGCCGGTCCGGTCGCTACGTTGGGCCCGTGACGGGTGAACACGGGTCACCGGCCCGCCGGGTGGAGCGACGAGCCCGCCTCCGGCGGCGGTTTGGCAGGCGGTGCGCGATTCGTCGCTGACGGTCGCCGCCAGGGTCGCGGCCTCGTTCGGCTCGCGCGGCGAGGGGTTCGCGCCGGCTTGCGCGAGGTCGCACGTCGGCTCGTTCGCCGGGGACAGCCCTGGTTGCGGTGGCCCTCGCCGGCACGCTCTTCTTCACCCCGCCGTCCACCGAGGCGCGCCAGAACCTGGCCCTCTACCTGCTGCTGACGCTGGCCCCGTTCGCCGTGCTCGGTCCGTTGCTGGGAGGCTGTACGAGCGCTTCCCCGGCGCCTACCGGAGCGGCCTGGTGCTCAGCTCGATGCTCCGCGCGCTGGGCCGCCCTGGTGATGGTCGCCGGCGCTCGACACCGTGACGCTGTTCCCGCTCGCGTTCGTCATGCTCGTGCTGTCCCGGTTCCACGGCATCAGCCGATCGAGCGTGCTCCCCGTCGGTCCTGGCGGCCGCCACGAGCTGATCTCGGCCAACGCCGCACATCGCCAGGCTCGGCGTGATACGGCGGCGGTGTCGCCGGGCTGTCGGCCTGGCGGCCGGATGGACGGTCGGGACAGGGCCTGGTCCTGGTCGTGGCGGCGGTGGCCTTACGTCTGGTCGGCGGTCGCCGCCGGGCTTGCCGCCTGATCGAGGTCGAGCCGCTGGCGCCGGCCCGCCCGGGCCAGCGCACCGGGCTGGCCCTGGCGCGATCGCGGCTCACCCGGTTCGCCACCGCCGCGGTGCAGGCTTCCTCAACGGCTATCTCGTGGTCCTGGTCGCCTTCGCTTTACGCGACGAGCGACGCGGCGGCGCTCGACTTCGGGTTCCTGGTGGCGGCTGCCGGGTTCGGCTACGTGGTCGCCGCCATGCTGGTCCCGTTGCTCGACGGCCGGATCGCCGAGGAGCCGATGGTGATCGCGGCATTGGCGGTCGAGGCGCTTGCGGCCTTCATCGCCGCCCAGGCATTCGGGTTGCCGGCGGCTGCGCCCTGGCCGCCGCCGCCGGGATCGCCTGGGGGACCGCCAAGTTCGGTTTCGACGGGCTGTTGCAGTCGGCGGCTCCCATCGCCATCCGCGGCCGCGCCTTCACCAACAGCGAGACCATGTTCCAGATCGCCTGGGTGATCGGAGCCCTGATCCCGATCGTCCCCGGGGTGCCCACCGTGCTCGGCCTGTCCATCGCCGGGTCCGCCGCCCTGGTGATCCAGGTGGTGTTCGTGGCCTCGCTGTTCCCGGTGGGGACCGACCGCGGCGGTGGAGGGAACGCCGCCGAGCCCGAGCCGCCCGACCATCCGGGCATCCTCGACGTCTTGTGAACCGTCCAGAATCGATGCCGCGTCGTTGCCACGGCGCCGCCGACAGGAGAGGGCCCCGTCGTGGTGAGGGAGCGCCCTGGTTCACCCAGCATCTGCCTGACCGATTCGCCTAGGGTCGGGGACTGCCACCGAGGGAGGGCGAATGAGGTTGTCACTGCGGGCGCTGGTCTTGGCTATGGCTCTAGTCGTCGTCGTGCCGGCCGGCACCGCCGGTGCCGAGCAGGGAGGATCGCCACCGGACCGGGAGACGACCCTGGAGTGGCAACGGGCCGGCTTGCAGCAGGTCCCCAAGGCGACCCCGTCGGCGGCGGCCATCGCCGATCCGGCGGCGGCCACGGGAGTGAACCCCTACCTCGCCCTGGTCACCGATCCCGCTGCGGTCGACTGGGCGTACTGGCGAGCGGTGGCTTCGGCCCAGGGTGAGCTGCGCGCCGCCGCCCAGCCTCGTTCCGCCAACCAGATCGGGTACGAGGAACTCGAGCCCGACGACGTCCACGGCCAGAACGACAGCCTGGCCACCGCCGAGCTCGTCAGAGGGTTCACCACGTCCGGCGAGGCCCAGGCCGAACCTGCTGGTTTCGGGCAACGTGGCCGCCTCCACGATCGTCCCGACGTCGATCTCCTCGGTCGAGGACGACGGATCGATCCCGCTGGCCAACGCGACCGGCTTGGGCGGGGCCGCCGGGGGCGATCACCGTGACCGCCGAGGTGGGTGACGGACCGCACGGCAGCGCCGGCTCGGGCAGCGGCGACTTCGACGTCTACGCCATCACTCGGTGCGACCGCCGGCTCAGCTCGTCGTCGCCGACATCGACACCGGAGGCTCCGAGTCTGGACTCGATGGTCTTGCTGTTCGACGCAACGGGCAACCTCATCGCGCTCAACGACGACGAGAGCTTCCCCGACAAACCTGGACAGCAGAAGGTGTGTCTTCAACCTCCCCGCCGCCGGCGACTACTACGTGATGGTTGCCGGCTTCCCCAACTTCCCCGGCGACCCGTTCGACTCGGGGAGCGGCAGCGGTGCCGGCAGCGAGGGGACGTATACCCTGAACCTCGGCCTCGATGCCGTCCGACGTCGACGTGTACGGCTTCGCCCTCCGCCCCGGGGACACCCTGGGAGCCACCGTCGGTGACGGGGACGACGCTCCTCGGCGATGTTCGAGCCCGACGGCGAGCAGGTGATGGGCTCGAGCCAGGATGCCTCGTTCATCTACCCGCCGGAGTCGCCGCTTCCGGGCGGCGGCAACGCCACCCTCGACCACGTCGCCGACACCACCGGCATCCACTAACCTGGCGGTGGCGGGCGACGTCGGTGGCTATCAAGGTCCGGTGCCGCCCTAGCGGCGCCCGGAGCGGGAGCAGGAGCCGGCCAGGCCCAGACGCTGTTCGTCGACTTCGACGGAGCGGAGATCGACACCAGCATCTTCGGCGGGCCCGGGGTCGTCGAGCTGTCGCCGCTGGCCGGGTTCCTCCGCGCTGGGGGCTCACCCGGCTGACGAAGGGGGCGCTGATCGACGCCACGATGGCCACGGTGGAGGAGAACCTCCGCGCCGACCTGGCCGCCTCGGGTGGGAATCCGCGTCTTCGAGGTGGTCACCATCCTGAACAGCGCCGACCACCCCGATCCCCTTCGGCCGGACAACGTGAGCCGCCTGATCGTCGGCGGCACCATCGCCGAGTCCGGGATCCCCACCATCGGCATCGCCCAGTCGATCGATCCGGGCAACTTCGGCCACGAGGAGTCGGCGCTGATCCTCCTCGACATCTTGTCCGCCCCGGCAGGCGAGTTCGGCGACCCTTCGGCTGAACACCTACATCACCGCCCAGCGACGTCGTCGCCTTCGTCGGCCAGGCCCTCGGCAACATCGTCGCCCACGAGGCCGGCCACTACCTGGGGGAGCTGGCACGTCGACCAGTTCAACGCCGCCGCCAACCTGATGGACCAGGGGGGCAACTTCCCGGTGCTCTACGCGGTGGGGCCCGACGGGGTCGGCGGGACCGCCGACGACACCGACGTCGACTACGGGGAAGACATGCTGAACCCTAACGAGGGCTTCGCCGGGACCGAGGACACCCTCACGTGCACCGCGTTCGGCCTCAGCCGGGGACGTCGATAGCCGGCCTGACGCCCCGTCACCACCGGCGCCAGCTCATCTGCCGCCTACCGGGCGGTGTGGATGAGCCCGCGCCGCCGGTGGCGGCGTCTGCGGTTGTCGCGTCGCCTCAGGTGCGCCTGGTAGTCGACGAATCGGTCGGCGTCGAGCTTGGGCAGCTTCACCCGGAGCCGGGTCCCGGCGGCCACGTGGTCCTCGCCGACGACGTCGCCCATCTCGTGCAGCCGCGCCACGACGTCGCCCCGGTCGTAGGGGACGACCAGGTCGACCAGGGTCGTCGCGCCCTCCAGCATGGTGGCCACGGCGTCGAGCAGGCGGTCGACGCCCGTCGCCGGTGCCGGCCGACACGGCGACGGCGCCGGGGTGGAGCGCCATCAGGCGTTCCACCATCACCGGGTCGGCCACGTCGGTCTTGTTGACCACGAGGAGCTCGTCGACGGTGCCGGCTCCGATCTGGCGGAGCACCACGTGCACCGCGTCGATCTGGCCGTCGGGGTCCGGGTCTGGAGGCGTCGACCACATGGACGAGGAGCGCCGACTGCGCCACCTCCTCCAAGGTCGACCGGAACGCCTCGACCAGCTGGTGGGGGAGGCGGCGGACGAACCCCACCGTGTCGCCGACCAGCACGGGTTTGCCGCCGGGCAGCGCCATCCGCCGCACCGTCGAGTCGAGGGTGGCGAACAGCCGGTCCTCGACCAGCACACCGGCCTCGGTGAGCCGGTTGAAGAGCGTCGACTTGCCGGCGTTGGTGTACCCGACCAGCGACACCACGGGGATCTCGGACCGTCGCCGTGCCTTGGCGTTGGTGGCCCGGGCCTGACGGATAGTGGCCAGCTCGCCCTCGAGCTTGGAGACCCGTTCCAGGATGCGGCGGCGATCCGTCTCCAGCTTGGTCTCACCCGGGCCGCGGGTGTTGATGCCGGCACCGAGTCGGCTCATCTCCAAGCCTCGGCCGCGGAGCCGGGGGAGACGGTACCGGTGCTGGGCCAGCTCCACCTGGATCCGACCCTCGTGGCTGGTGGCGTGCTGGGCGAAGATGTCGAGGATGAGCGCCACCCGGTCGACCACGTCGACGTGGAACGACTGCTGCAGGTTGCGTTGCTGGGCGGGGATCAGCTCGTTGTCGAACACCACCACGTCGACGTCCAGGGCAGCGACCTCGGCGGCGATCTCGGACGCCTTCCCCGAGCCGATCAGCCGCGCCGGGTCGGCATGGTCGCGGCGCACCAGCACGCTCTGAACCGGGTCCGATCCGGCGGTGTCGGTCGAGCAGGGCCAGCTCGACCAGGCTGTGCTCGGCCTCGACGCGGTCGGCGTCGCCCAGCACCACCCCGACCAGGTAGGCGCGTTGGCGGACCACCTGCAGGTCGGTGACGGTGGCGGTGAGGCGCCGGCGGCTCCGCCCTGCTCGGCGCGGATCGTTGCGGTCTGCTCGGCGGCACGGTCATCCGCCCACATCCAAGCAGGGCATCTTCGGCGAGATCCAAGCACGGCGCGAACGAGACGACGAGGTTGGTACCGTTGGGATAGCCGACGAGAAGGAGCGCCCGTGCCGGCGACCGTCGCCCAGATCCTCGCCGTCAAGGGGCAGGGACGTGTGGTCGATCCCCGCCGACACCACCGTCTACAAGCGCGCTCCAGGTGATGGCGGAACACGGTGTCGGCGCCCTGTTGGTCATGGACGGCGAGCGCCTCGTCGGGATCGTCTCGGAGCGGGACTACGCCCGCAAGGTGATCCTGCTCGACCGGGTGTCGAGGCGACGGCGGTGTCGGAGATCATGACCGGCGATCCGCAGACCGTGACACCGAGCAACTCGATACCGAGTGCATGACGCTGATGACCGAGCTGCGCGTCCGTCACCTGCCCGTCGTCGAGGACGACCGGGTGGTAGGTCTCGTCTCCATCGGGGACGTGGTCAAGCACGTGATCTCCGAGCAGGAGTCGTTGATCGCCCAACTCGAGCAGTACATCACCGGTTAGGGCGCGGACGGCTCAGGCCCCCCGATTGGCGACACACGGCGGCGTCGTACGGCTCGATCATGATGCACTCCCCCGGGCACTCGGTGGCCGCTTCGACCACGTCGTCGATGAGCTTGTCGGGCACCCGGGCAACGCCGCGCGACCCGTCGGGAGCGGCCTTGCCGTCGAACACGATGGAGGAGCCGAAGTGCGAGGCCTCTTCCTTGACCACCCACAGCCCGTCGTCGCGCCCGAGGAACACATCGGGGCAGATCTCCTCGCAGATGCCGTCGCCGGTGCACAGATCCTGGTCGATCCACACCATCAGCTTGGTCTCGGCCATCGCCGTCCTCTCGTGCTCGCCCAGTAACTTACCCCGTACCGGCAGTGCCTACCGACCGGGCGTCGCCGCTCGGCCGCCGTCGCCCGGCCTCGGAAAGAGCTGTGGGTGGGATATCCTTGCGTACCCCTTCCCGGAGCCTCCTTGAGCCAACTCGGCGAGAAGATCAAGCGGCGGAGGCTGGCCCTCGGGCCAATCTCGGGGCCAGCTCGCCTCGAGCCTGGGCACCACCGCCACCGTCGTCGCCTCCCTCGAGCGGGGCGAGCGCGTCCCCGACGGGGAGACCGTCGCCTTGCTCGCCAAGGCGTTCGGGGTGGACCCGCAGGAGCTGACCGGTGACGGCGCCTTCGCCGCCCACCGACGGCGGGGCGTCGTGCGCCGCCGCGCCACTCGCCGTGGTCGCCGCCCCGATGGTGCGGTCGACGGCGCCGGTGCGAGCCGCCGCCGTGCACGTCGGGCGGAGCCAGCGCCGCCGGCTCCCGGAAACCCGGGGCGATGTCTACGACGGGGTCGACCGCATCCCGGTGGTCGCCGCCGAGGCGGCGACCCGGCCGGCGGGTCGCACGGCACCACCACCGGGGTCACGATGCCCCGGCGGCTCCGCCCGTCGAGCTGATCGAAGCCCAGACCGAGGCGGTCCCGGTGGTCGCCGAGCCGGCGCCGGTGTTCGTGGTGCCCGCCCCGTCACGCCGGCGGAGAGACACGGGCACAGGGCTCTACGCCTCGTACCAGCGGTTCCTCGCCGTCTGTTCGACCGGGACAGGCCCTACTCTGTCGTGGCTCCGACTGCCCTCACCGTCATCGTCCTGCTCATCGGGCTGCGGGTGCTGGCCTGGGCGGTTCCCGCCTTCTTCGATGCCCTCGGCGACATCCTCTCCACGATCGAGTCGACCAACCCGACAGCGACGACCATTCCCGGCGCCTGACGCCGATGGACGACGGGCGGTCCGGCGTGCCCCATCCGTCGGCGTGGCCCTGGCGCTGGCGACCTCCTCGTGATGGCGGCGGGCGACGCCGCCGGGGACCGCGAGGCACGACCAGCGAGCCAGGCGGCGACGACCATGGCGGCGGTGCCGGAGAGCCCTGCCTTCCGACGTCGTCGCCATCCGGGCCTCCTCCGACATCGGTCTGGGAACGGAGCGGCTGCTCATGGGGCTCGGCGATGCCTCGGGGCGGCGGCTCGGCTCCCCCGACCAGGCGGTGTCGATCACGGTGCATCCCGAGGGCGAGCCCGACCGGGCCGTCACCGAGGACGGCACGTGGCTGTGGATCGTCGAGGGGTCCACCGGCCTGTACCGCGCCGAGTTCGACTTCGACCAGCCAGGCATCTGGACGGCGACGGTGACTCCCGAGGGAAGTGAGCCGCTCGCTCCCATCCCGTTCGAGGTCCAGGAGGACCCGTACGCCCCGGCACTGGGCGAGGCCGCACCCGCTCCCGTCACCCCGACCCTCGACGATTCCACCATCGACGACCTGAGCAGCGACGACGATCCCGACCCGGCGTTCTACCAGCTGTCGCTCGACGAGGCGATCGGCAACGGGAACACCACCGTGGTGGTCTTCAGCACCCCTGCGTTCTGCGCCTCGGCGGCGTGCGGGCCGTTGCTCGACATCGTCAAGGACGTGGCGCCGGGCCATTCCGACGTCCAGTTCGTCCATGTCGAGGTGTTCACCGGGCTGACCGAACCCGACTTCGCCCCCGACGCCGCCCACCTCGCCCCGGCAGTCGGCCCGGAGTGGTACAACCTCCCCTCCGAGCCGTGGGTCTTCGTCGTCGACGGGGACGGGAAGGTCGCCGCGCGATACGAGGGAGTGCTCGATCAGCGCCGAGCTGGAGGCCGCCCTCGGATGATTTCCGCCGACCGGACCCTAGATCGGTACGATTCGCCGCCATGCCACCCGAGCGGCGCGATTCATCCTCCCGGTGGGGCAACCGCTTCCAGCCGGCCCGCCGCTTCGGTCGCTCGGCCCTGTCTGGGCATCGCGGCCGTCGCGCTGGCGGCCTGCTCGGGCTCGGGGCCGCAGTCGGCGCTGACCCCGGAAGGCCCGATCGCCCGCCAGATCGACGACCTGTGGGACCTGGTGTTCTCGCTGGCCGTGGTCGTCTTCGTCCTGGTGATGGCGGTGTTCGCGGTCAGCATCGTGCGGTTCCGCGAGCGGAAGGACGACGAACGCGAGCCACGACAGGTCCACGGCAACACCCCGCTCGAGATCGGGTGGACGATCCTTCCCGCCGTGATCCTCGCCGTGCTGGCGGTGCCGACGGTCCGGGGCATCTTCGAGGTCCGGGCCGAAGCCGAAGGTCCCGACGTCCTCCAGGTCCAGGTGACCGGCCACCAGTGGTGGTGGGAGTTCGAATACCCGGACCTGGTGTCGACCGACGGGCACAGCCTGGTGACCGCCAACGAGCTGCACATCCCCGCCGGGGTGCCGGTACAGCTCACCATGACCTCGCGTGACGTGATCCATTCCTTCTGGGTCCCGCCGCTCAACGGCAAGCGGGACGTGGTTCCCGGGCTCGATCACCGAGCTGGGGCTCGAGGCCGACCCCGGAGGTCGCCGAGCAGGACTTCGGGTTCGGGGCAGGAGTCATCCCCGGCCAGTGCGCCGAGTTCTGCGGACTGTCCCACGCCGACATGCGACTGCGGGTGTTCGTCCAGACCCCGGCGGACTTCGAGACGTGGGTCGGCCGGCCAGCTCGAGCCGGCCGAGGTGCCGGCCGAGGGAGCCGCCGCCGCCGGTTACGAGACCTTCGCCGCCGTCTGCACCGCCTGCCACCAGGCGGCGGTGGCGGCGAGGACGGAGGCGACGTCATCGGTCCTCGGTGACGAGCAGACCATCGAGGTCGACGGGGCCACGTTCTCGGCGCAGTACGGCCCCGACCTCACCCACTTCGGGAGCCGTTCCACGCTGGCCGCCGCCGTCCTCACCAACACCGCCGAGCACCTCGCCGAATGGATCGACGACCCGTCCTCGGTGAAGCCGATGATGCCGCAACGCAACGACCTGGAGACCGGGCGGATCCTGGGGATGCCCAGCTACGGTCTCGACAGCGCACAGATCGACGAGCTGGTCGCAGCTGCTGGAGGGATGGGAATGACCGCGGTCGCGCAGAAGCAGCCGGTGGCCCACGAGGGCGGCCCTACCGGGGCGTGGAGCTGGATCACCACTGTCGACCACAAGCGGATCGGGCTGCTCTACGCCGTCTCCGCCTTCGCCTTCTTCATCGTCGGCGGCATCGAGGCACTCCTGGTGCGCACCCAGCTGGCCGAGGCGGATGGAACCCTCCTCAGCGCCGAGGCCTACAACCAGCTCTTCACCATGCACGGGCTGACCATGGTGTTCCTGGTGGTGATGCCCATCGCCTCGGCGTTCACCAACTACTTCCTGCCGATCATGATCGGCGCCCGCGACGTCGCCTTCCCCCGGCTCAACGCCTTCAGCTACTGGCTGTTCCTGCTGTCCGGGATCATGATCTACTCGTCCTTCCTGGTCGGCGGCGCCCCCGACGGCGCCTGGGTGGGGTACGCCCCGCTCTCGGAGCAGCTGACCGAGGTGGTGCGGATGGACTTCTGGGCGGTGGGGCTCCAGCTGCTCGGGGTGGCCTCCATCGCCTCGTCGGTGAACTTCATCGCCACCGCCTTCACCATGCGGGCGCCGGGGATGACCATGCTGCGGATGCCGGTGTTCGCCTGGATGTCGCTGGTGGTCGCCTTCCTGCTGCTGTTCTCGCTTCCCTCCATCGGCATCGGGCTGTTCCAGCTCTTCCTCGACCGCAACTTCGGGGCGACCTTCTACGAGGCGGCGGCCGGCGCCGACCCCCTGCTGTGGCAACACCTGTTCTGGATCTTCGGGCACCCCGAGGTGTACGTGCTGGTCCTGCCGGCCATGGGCATCGTCTCCGAGATCCTGCCGGTGTTCAGCCGCAAGCCGCTGTTCGGCTACGAGTTCGTGGTGTTCTCCGGCGCCGCCATCGGGTTCATCGGGTTCGGGGTGTGGTCGCACCACATGTTCACCAGCGGGATGGGGCCGGTCGCCGAGGCGGGCTTCGCCGTGTCCACCATGATCATCGCCATCCCCACCGGGGTGAAGATCTTCAACTGGATCGGCACCACCTGGGGAGGGCGGCTCCGCATGTCGACCCCGATGCTGTTCTCGCTCGGGTTCATCGCCATGTTCGTCATCGGCGGGCTCTCCGGGGTGACCCACGCCATCGTGCCCTCGGACTACCAGCAGCACGACACCTACTACGTCGTCGCCCACTTCCACTACGTGCTGTTCGGCGGCGCCATCTTCGGGTACGTCGCCGGGGTCTACTACTGGTTCCCCAAGTGGACCGGGCGGATGCTCGACGAGCGGCTGGGCAAGATCCACTTCTGGCTGATGCTGATCGGGTTCAACCTGACGTTCGGCCCGATGCACATCCTCGGGCTCAACGGGATGCCCCGGCGCACCTACCGATACCCGGCGGGCCTCGGCTTCGAGTTCTGGAACGCCATCGCCACCATCGGGTCGTACATCATCGCCTTCTCCATACTCATCTTCATCTACAACCTGGTGAAGGCCCGCAAGAGCGGGGCGATCGCCGGCGACGACCCGTGGGACGGGCGCACGCTGGAGTGGTCGATCCCGTCGCCACCGCCGGAGCACAACTTCGACGAGGTGCCGCTGGTCCGGTCGCTCGACCACTTCTGGCACACCAAGTACACCGAAGACGAGGAAGGCCACGCCGTCCTGGTGCCGGCGGTCACCGGCGCCGACTCCTCGCTCGATGCCGACGAGGAGGAGGACGGCCACGAGGCGATCCACATGCCGTCGCCGTCGTACTACCCGGCGCTGGCCGCGGTCGGCCTGGTCACCCTCGGCTACGGGCTGATCTACCTCAACTGGGGCTGGATAGCCGTCGGCGCCGGCTTCGTGGTCGCTCTGTGGGGCTTCTTCGGTTGGTCGCTGGAGCCGGTGACCAAGGGCGGGGCGCACTGATGTCCACCCACACCCTCGTCGAGTCGGTACCCGACGACCACGAGGAAGCCCACGACACCTACCGCGTTCGCAAGACGGCGATGTGGGCGTTCCTCGGGTCGGAGTGCATCTTCTTCGGCTCGATGATCGCCACCTTCCTCCTCTACCGGAACACGACCCGGGACGGTCCGGGCGTCGATCTGTTCAACATCCCGTTCACCTCGGCGTCGTCGTTCATCCTGCTGATGAGCTCGCTCACCATGGTGCTGGCGCATCACGCCTGGGAGCGCAGGGACACCCGCCAGGCCCGCATCTGGCTGTCGGCGACCGCGATGCTCGGCGCCACCTTCCTGGCCGGGCAGATCTTCGAGTTCACCGAGTTCGTCCACGAGGGCCTCACCTTGAGCACCAGCCCGTTCGGATCGTCGTTCTTCATGCTCACCGGGTTCCACGGCGTCCACGTCGCCCTCGGGGTGGTGATGCTCACCGCCATGGTCATCTTCGGTGCCGGCGGCCGGCTGCACCATGACCGGGGCCTCGACGTCGAGCTGGTCGGGCTCTACTGGCACTTCGTCGACATCGTGTGGATCGTGATCTTCACCGTCGTCTACCTGCTGCAGGTGTGACCATGGCCGAGCACGTCGAGCCCACCCCCCGCCTCTACTGGATGATCGCCCTGATCCTGGCGGTGCTCACCGCCGCCGAGGTGTCGATCGCCTACATCGACATCCTCTCGCGGCAACGTGCTGGTGTGGCTGCTGATAGCGCTGGGGGCCGCCAAGTTCGTCATCGTCGTCGGCTTCTTCATGCACCTGAAGTTCGACAAGCCGCTGTACCGCAGCCTCTTCATGGTGGGGGCGATCGGGGTGATCCCGCTGTTCGCCGTGGTCCTGCTCACCTTCCACGCCCTCTGATGGGTGTGGCAGTCACCGCCGGCGCGACCTTCGCCGAGGTGGCGCCGTTCCACGTGCACTGGGACGTGATCGGTCTGATCGTCGGCGCCGCCATCGCCTACGAGTACGGCATCCGGCGGCTCGCCCCGGTGCTCGCCCCCGCGGCGAGCCGGCGGTGACCCGGGCGCAGCGCATCCGCTTCCACGCCGGGATCATCTCGCTGCTCCTGGTGTCCGGCTGGCCGGTCCACGACATCGGCGAGAACAGCCTCTACATGATCCACATGGTGCAGCACCTGGTGGTGTCGCTGGTGGCGGCGCCGCTGATCCTGTGGGGTGTCCCCTGGTGGCTGCTCCGCTGGGTGGTCCGCCCGGTGATGCCGGTGCTCCGCATCGTCACCAAGCCGTGGGTGGCGCTCCTGCTGTTCAACGCCCTCTTCGGGCTGCTCCACGTGCCGTCGGTCGTCGAGCTGATGATCACCAACGTCTTCGCCCACTTCCTCGCCCACGCCGCCCTCTTCTGGACGTCGATATTCATGTGGTGGCCGGTCATCGGCCCCATCCCCGACCTGCCCAAGCTCGAGCCCTTCCAGGCGATGGGCTACCTGTTCCTGCAGTCGCTGGTTCCCACCATCCCCTCTGCGTTCCTCATCCTCGGGGAGCGACCGCTGTTCCCGATCTACGAGACCTTGCCCCGGCTGTGGGGGATCTCGGCGCACTACGACCAGATGTTCGCCGGGCTGGTGATGAAGTTCGGCGGCGGGCTGGTGCTGTGGGGTGTGATCGCCGGGATCTTCTTCAGCTGGTGGGCGGACGAGCAGCGGTACGAGCGCACCGCCGCCGTCCCCAAGACACCGGTCTGACCATGTGGGCCGGGCGGCTGGTGGTCGTCGTCGCCGGCCTGTGGCTGGTGGCTGCATCCTGCTCCGGCACCGAGATCGAGGAGGCGACCGGCGTCGTCGTCGACGTCACCGGCGACATCGTCGCCGTCGAGCGGTTCGCCATCCAGACCGCGGCCGGCGACCTGCTCGAGTTGGAGGTCGCCCCCGGGGTCGTGTTCGCCGACGGGGCCCCGATCGGGCACCTCTCGGAGCATCTCCAGACCGGGGCGCCCGTGGTGGTCCGCTACGAGGTGCTCGACGACGGCAGCAGGGTGGTCCAGGCGATCGACGACGCCTGATACTCGGCGACCCGCGTCAGGCCGGCTCTTCGGAGCGGCTCTCCCAGGGTCGGTAGGCGAGGAGGGTGGCCCCGCCCAGCACGACGGCGCCGGCGACGGCGAACACGATGATGGCGGCGGTCCCCTCGAGGGCGAGCAGCAACTCGGCCAGAGCGACGGCGAACCCGGCGACGAGGACGAGCGCCATGATCGACGTGCCGATCGCCCGGCTCGCCTCGCGGATCAGCGCCGCCGGGCTGGCCGGCCAGGCCTCGCCGCCGAGCCCGAGGACCTCGGGCCGGGCGAGCCGGTCGACGACGCCGGCGGTGACCGCTCCCGCCACCGCCCCACCGATGAGCCCGCCGACGATCATGGCGGTCAGTGGGATGGTCACGATGCCGTCCACGCTCTCGCCGAACAGCAGGATCGTGGCCCGGATGACCGCATACCCGAACAGGGCGAACACCGCGGCGGCGGCCGGGACGAGCCAGCGGAGCGGGAAACGGGGGGCGTCGGGCTCCGACTCGCGCCCGAAGGCGTAGACGGCTGCGGCCACCCCTGCACCGGACACCAACCCGGCGACGATCACCAGGAGATAGGTCCAGCCGGTGGAGGCGGTGAAGGCGAGATCGGCCGCGGCCGACCCTTCCGATACCGGGGTGGCGGTGGCGGTGGGAAGGGCGAAGCGGCCACCGAGCACGGCCATCGCCGCCAGGGCGAGGAGAGCGCCGAGAAGAGCGCCCCATCCGGCCGTCCTGATCCGGGATGTCCGCATCGCCTCAGCGGCCTCTCGTCCGGCAACGGCGGCGAGTGTAACGGCTGCACTCTGGCTGTCGCCCGAGAAGAGCACAGCCCGCGATGGGGTAGGGGCCCCATCTGCGGGAGGAGGCCGGACAGCGCCACTTCGCCGCCTGTGTCATCGTGCAGGCGATGTCCGGCCGGGAGTTTCCAGCTCAGAAGCGGGTGCAGGCGTCGGGGGAGTAGATGCCGCGCACGGCGCCCTCCGCCAACGGGCCCCACAGGAGGAGGTTGCCGCTCTGGCTGCTGCTCACCGTCCAGATCTCGCCGAGCTCCGGGTCGTCGGCCTGCTCGACGTCGAAACCGTCGTAGACCTCTTCGACGTTGCGGAACGAGTCGCCCAGCTTGATGCCCGACAGCGTTGCCAGCTCGGCCGCCTCGCTGGAGAACCCGCCGTACGACAGGTCGAGCCGGTAGCCGCCCAAGAACTCCTGCCCGTCGGGGTCGACGACGACCACCGCGGCGAACGGTCCCCAGGCGACGATCCGCTCGATGTCTCCGTCGCACACCCCGTACTCGCCGGTCGAGGTCCGCGGGCCGGTGTCCGAGCCCGGCTCGCCGAGGCTGGCGATCAGCCGCCCGATGGCCTCCTCGGCCGGCTGCCCGAGCAGGACCGGGCCGATCCCGTCGGCGGCGAGGGTGAGCTCCTCGATGGGCACCGGGTCGCCCTGGGCGGTGTACGGAGTCCCGCCGCCGTTCCCCGCCTGGTGGTGCCACTCGGCTCCCCGGTGGTCGCCGTCCCGTTGTCATCCGGGCGGGGTCGTGGTTCCGCCGTCCGGTGCGCCGGTGCTCCCCTCGGGGGCGACGGTGGTGCCGCCGGCTTCGCCGAGCCCGCCGCTGTCGCTGCTGAAGAGCTGGAAGAGGGCGATGCTGGCCACCACCAGGAGCAACCCGACCACCATGCCGGTGAGGAGCGGTGACCGTGGGGGAGGGCCTCCGGGCCCCTGCTTGGATGGCGGTCCCGCCGGTGGTCCCCCGCCGGGGGTGGAATGCCCCTCGTAGGGCTCGATCCCGGCGAAGGGGTCGTTGGGATCGAATCGGTCGCTCACAGGAGCTCCTGGCTGGTCATCCGGGGCGCAACGACCGGCATTGTACGGGGGGCGGCGGGACAAAGCCCGGGTTTGGTGATCGGCCGACGCCGGGGGTTGTCTAGGAGGTCCGGGTCGGGGCCAGGTCGGGGAAGGCCTCGCTGAGTACCTGGTCGAAGGGCAGCACGGGCACGAGGACCATCTCCCCTGCCGAGGTGAGCTCGTCGGCGACCGGGATCTCGAGGCGCTCCAACTCGGCGACGTCGATCCCCCGCAGGCTCCACATCAGGCTGAGGGCGTCGCCCATGCCCAAGTCTTGGTCGATGCTGAACGCCCCGGTGAGGCCGGCGACGGTTCGGGTGAGATCCTCGAACGAGTCGAGCCGGCTCAGCTCGGCGAACACCTGGAGGATCACGTCCTGCTGGCGCTGGTTGCGGGTCAGGTCGTTGACCCCCTCCATGGTCTGCCAGCGCCCGTCGACGAGCTCCTGGGTCCGTCGGGAGCGGACCCACGCCAGGGCCTGGGCCCCGGTGGCGTTGGTGCAGCCGGCGGGGAGCTGCAACTCGGCACGCGGCGTCGCGCACCGGGTAGTCGACGCAGATCTCCACGCCGCCCACCTGGTCGACGATCTCCTCGAACCCCTCGAAGTCGAACAGGGCGAAGTGGTCGACCTCGATGCCGGTGAACTGGCGGATGGCGAGCGCCACCAGGGCCGGTCCCTCGATGCCCTTGTCCGGGCAGCCCTCCAAGGCGCCGTTGATCTTGTCGAGGCTGTTGGTGCATGGGTTGTTGATGTACAGGTCACGGGGTATCGACACCATGACCGGGTCGCCGCCGTCTGCCGGGATGATGGTGAGGATGATCACGTCGGCCAGCTGTCCCGACAGGTCGCTGCCCACGATGAGCAGCGACAGGAAGTCACCCTCCGCGGTAGGGAGAGCGGCAACGGCATTGGCCGCCGCCTCGGGGAGCTCGCTGACATCGATGCCGTCGTCGGGTAGCGGCAGGACCTCCGAAGCGGCGGCGATGTCGATGCTGAGCCGGTCGACGTTGCGCCACGAGTTCCAGATCTGGACCCCGTTGAACAGGGCGTACCCCACCATCACCAGGAGGGCGGTGGCCAGGCCACGCTTCAGGCTGCGCAGGACCGGGTGCTGGTGGGCGGATGGCGGGGTCGGTGCCGCCTGGTTGACCAGGTAGCCGATCGGGGGGGCGCCGAGACTGCGGAGCCGGTCGACGGACTGGCTCACCGTGCCCTTGTCCATCGCCCGGGGGAGGACCAGCAGGGTCCCGTCGGCGAGCGCCCCGAGGGCGTCGATGGCCGGGCCACCCTCGACCGGGGTGTCGATGAGGACGACGTCGGCACTGGTCGCCACGTCCTCGACCGCCGCCGCCACCTCCGAGCGCTGCAGCACCGGGGCGTCGGGGTCAGCCTGCCCCGCCGGGATGAACGGCAAACGACTGGTCGAGTCGACCGACCACAGCCGGGAGGCCTCTCCCAACGTCGCTTGCCCCTTGGCCAGCTCGACGAGCCCGGGCGAGACGCCGGTGTGGCCGAAGTTGCTGAGCCTGGCGTCGGTGATGTCCCCGTCGATCAGCAGGGTGCGCCGGCCGGCCCGGGTGGCGGCGACGGCGAGGTTGAGGGCCGCAGTGGTGGCCCCCTGGCCTTCGACCACGCCGGCGATCAGGAGGATCCGCCCCCGGGTCAGTGCCTCCATCCGGCTGGCGGCCCGCTGGTACGCCGCCGCCGCCGCCGAGGTCGGCGTGGTGAGGGTCGGGGCCGGTGAGCCCGGGGTGTCGGGGATGCTCCCCAGGTTGGGGAGGTCGAGCAACTTGCCGACCGGCCGGGTCCCACCTGCGAGGTACCAGGCGAACCAGAACAGCGCGGCCACCACCCCGCCCAGCGCGGCGGCGAGGATGGTCCCGGTGGTGGTGGGCCACAGCCGCAGCCCCACCGCGAACGCCACCAGTCCCATCGCCACCGATACGAGGTTCGGCCACGCCAAGGCGCGGCGTAGCCGGCTGGGGTATGGATCTGCCTTGTTCATGGTGTATCGGGCTTCATCGGGCTGGGGGCGTCATGGATCACCGGGGGGCGAGGGGCCCGCTCATCATACGGTGGCGTCGGACTTGTCGGCCTCGTCCGGCAGGTCCGACGCCACCTCACCCCGAGGGTGTCGGGCCACCATCGCAGGGGTCGGGCGAGTAGATCCCGAGCACCGACCCATCCGGCTCGCTCGAGGAGACGGGCCCCCACAGGAGGGTGACCCCGTCGGAGCGGACCAGGATGAAATGGAGGGAGCCGTCGATCTCCTCGTACGAGATGTCGAACTCCGGATAGACCGACTCGAGGTGCTCGATCGTGTCGCCCAGCGACAGTTCGGAGAGGGTCGACAGCCCTGCGGTGGGGTGGGCGGCGGGCTCGTTGTCCAGGCGGTACCCGGCGAGGGCCCCGTCCTCGGGGGTGCCGGTGAACAGGACGGTGAGAGGGCCCCAGGTGGCGGTGAACCCGGGTTCGCCCGGGCACAGGCCGAAACCGTCGTCGTCGACGGTGTTGGCCGATTCGGGCTGCCCCAGGGTCGCCACCAGGCGGCCCAGCCCGTCCGGGTCGCCGAACTCGATCGGGCTCACCGCGAAGGCGCCGAGTCGCAGGTCGCTGATGTCCACCGGGTTGCCCACCTCGGGGAACGGACCGGCGAGCAGAGTGGGATCGACTGTGGTCGTAGTGGGCTCGGGCCTCGTAGTGGTTGGCTCGGGGAGGGTGGTGCTCGGACCGGCGACAGCCTGCGACGTGTTCACGGCTGGTGTCGTGGTGGTGCCGGCCACTTCCGCAGGGTCGTCCCGGGTGATCAGGGTTAGTGCCCCGAACCAGGCGGCGATCAGTACGGCGACCACGCCGGCGATGAGCAGCCGCTGCCCGGTGCGGCCCCGGCGGGGTGCGGGCGGAGGATCACCGACGCCGCCGTCGAGGTGGAGCGAGGCGTCGTCGATCGGATGGGCGGGCGGGGTCGGGGAGACCGGCCGCTCACTCGCCGGCCGGTCGTTGGGGGGCCGGTCGCCGGGTCGGTCGTTCGGCGGGCCGACCTCGCCGGGGCGTGACGAGGGTCGGGTCGCCGCGGCCGCCGCAGCAGCAGCAGCAGCCGACGACGGCGATGGTTGCACTTCCGTGGCATCGGCGTCCACCGTCGCCGGTTCTCCGGGAGTCGCCTGGTCGTCCTCGTCCTCGTGCTCGCCCTCGTGCTCGGCAGACGGCTCGGCGGGGCCTCGGGGACGGTCGCTGCGGTTGCAGCTGCGGCAGCCACCGCCGGTGGTGCCTCCACTTGGCGGTATCTGCGTCCGTCGCCGGTTCGCCTTGGCCGGCCGGGGGGTGGTTCTCCTGCTCGACAGGCGGAGGCTCGGCGGGGCCTCGGGGACGGTCGCTGCGGTTGCAGCTGCGGCAGCCACCGCCGGTGGTGCCTCCACTTCGGCGGTATCTGCGTCCGTCGCCGGTTCGCCTTGGCCGGCCGGGGGGTCGTCCTCGTCTTCGTGCTCGGCAGACGGAGGCTCGGCGGGAGCCTCGGGGCCGGTCGATGCGGCGGTAGCCGCCACGGGGACTGCCGGCGCCGCAACGGGGGCATCTGCCGAGTCATCGGTGCCGGTCGGCGTGGGAGGAGCCGGCGCCGGCTCTGGATCCTGGCCCGACGATGGTCGGGTCGTCGAGGTGACGACATGGCTGTCGATCCAACCCCGCTTGCAGGTCGGGCAGCGGGGCACGTCGAGCGGCCGCGGCGTCCCGCAGAACACACAGGGCGTGAGGTCGGCCGCCATGGCCGGCAAGCATACGGTGGCCCCGGTCGTAGCCCCGGCTTTCACTTACTCGGTCGGCTGGTGACGCCGATCGGTTTGTCCCCCATCGATCGTAAGCTCTACGGACTTCCTCCGCACCTCCCAGGATCCTCTTCCGGGGTGCACGGAGGGGCACTTTCTCGAGGAGACCGGTGGCTGTGTCGAACCCGCACCAGTTGGGATATCGGGCCCGTCCCGGTGGGCTCCGGAGCGTCGGTGCGTCGAGATCGCCCGGCCGCAGCGATCGATCGAGGGACACCGGTTCGACATCCACATTCGGGTCGGTCGGTCACCCCGGGCTCCGTTGATGGAGGTCGAGACGCCGCCGGTGGAGACCCCCGATCGGCCCGAGTCGATCTGGTGGCGCCTGCTCACGCTGTGGGGGCTGCTCGGGGTGGGGATGATCCAACCCGTCCTCGACCTCTACGGGTCCAATCCCGAGGTGTTCATCGCCGCCAGGGCGGGGACGCTTGCGCATCCTGCTGTTCGTCGCCCTGGTCACGTTGGGCCCGGTTCTGCTGTGTGCCGCCATCCTCTTCGTGGCCGGGGCGGATCGGGCGCCGGGCCGGCGACATCGCCTACCGGGCCCTGCTCGCCGTTACCGGCTTCGTCGCCGCCTCGGCGGTGATGCATCAGGTGATGCCGGGCAGCAACGTCACCGTGGTGCTGGCGATTCTCGTCGCCGGCGGGCTCGTCTGGCTGGAGGCACGGGTGGGACTGGGCCCGCACCTGGCTCCGCATCCTCGCCCTCGTCGCCGTGGCCGCCCCGGTGCTGTTCCTCGGGTTCTCGGATGCCTCCGAGCTGGTCTGGCAGCCGGAGGCGGCCGTCGACACCTCGGTTTCGGTCGACGCCGCCACCCCGGTGGTCATCCTGGTCTTCGACGAGCTGCCGCTGTCGTCGCTGCTCGCCAGCGACGGGTCCGTCAACGCCGACCTCTTCCCCAACTTCGCCAGGCTCGCCGCCGGCTCCCACTGGTTCAAGAACGGCCAGTCCAACTCGATCGCCACCACCAACAGCGTGCCCATCCTCGTCACCGGCAAGCTCGCCGAGGGGGCCCGGCCGACGTCACGCGACCATCCACTGAGCATCTACACGATGCTCGGTGACAGCTACGCCATGGACGTGCAGGAGACCATCACCAGCGTGTGCCCCAACTCGGTGTGCGCCGGCGAAGGCGGGGCCAGGCGCCGCCAACGTGGATCGACGACCAGATCGGGCTTCCGGCCCTGCTGGCCGACGCCGCGGTCGTCTGGGGTCATCTCACCCAACCACCCTTGGTCACCGGCCGGCTGCCGGCGATCGACGGCCGGTGGGGCGGGTTCGTCGGCGGTGGCGGCGGCGGCGACATCGGCGACGGAGCCGGCCTCACCCTGGCGCCATCAGGGGAACGGCTCCCCTGGGTGGACAAGATGCTCACCACCGCCGACAACCTCGTCGGGGCGGCCCCCAACACCCTCCACTACCTGCACGTGGTCGCCCCGCACATCCCATGGCAGGCCAACCCGTCCGGAACCCAGTACGACCGTCCCGAGGATCGTCGGCTCCAGCGTCACCGGGGTCGAGAACGGCTACTGGGTCGAGGACCCGACACGGGCCACCCAGGGATTCCAGCGCCACCTGTTCCAGACTGGGACTGGTAGACCGGCTGCTCGGGTCGCATCCTCGACTCGCTCGAGCAGAGCGGGATCTGGGACGAGGGGATCATCGTGGTCACCGCCGACCACGGCGGATCGTTCGTCCCCGGCGAACACCGCCGCTGGGTGACCCCGAGCAACCTCGACGCCCTGTACCGGG
The DNA here is from genome assembly GCA_963834375.1 of uncultured Acidimicrobiia bacterium. GTDB lineage: Bacteria > Actinomycetota > Acidimicrobiia > Spongiisociales > UBA5794 > JACDBE01. The sequence continues at coordinate 351,896 of CAWIBM010000002.1, forward strand.
TGCCGCTGTTCATCCGGGTCCCCGGTCAGACGGCGGTGAGGTCCACCTGGAGAGCGCCTACGTCATCGACGTCCTCCCCACGTGGTCGACCTGCTCGACGTCGAGCTCGGGCCGGAGTGGGAGATGGCCGGCCGATCGCTGTTCGACCCGGATCTGCCCACCGAACGCCCCCATGTGTACGACCACTTCACCGGCCACCGGGAGGCGCTGGGCGGCCCGGTCGACGGCCTCGACGCCGAGGTCGCGGACAACTACGAGCTGATCGCCGACCAGACGAGCTGGGCCGGGGTCGCCGCCGTGGGGCCCTACGCCGACCTCGTCGGGCGAGCCGGCCGCCTCCCTCGACCCCGGTCGGTCACGGGGTGGTCGCCGAGTTCGACCAGGCCGAACGGTACGCCGACCTCGACCCGGGCGCCGGCATCGTCCCCACCGTGCTGACCGGTCGGGTGAGCCTCCCGGACACCATCGACGCCGGCGATGTCATGGTCTCGGTCAACGGCACCGTGGCGGGCGCCGGGTACCTGGTGCGGGCCGGGGCCGGCGCCGCGGACTTCAGTGCGGTCGTCCCCGAGGAGGCGTTCCGTCCGGGTGCCAACGAGGTGGTGCCCTGCTCCCCGGCGCCGGACGGGGGCTGGATCGCCGCCGGCGGGGGGACGGTCGCCCGGCTCGTGCTCCACGACGCCGACGGAGACGAGCTCCCGCTGAGCCCGCCGACCTCGCGCAGCGGCTGGTCATCGACCGCAGCACCGTGGCCGGAGACCAGCTCCAGGTGAAGGGATGGTCGGCCGACACGTCGGCGAAGGAGGTGCCCACCGAGATACTGGTGTTCTTCGGCGACGAGCTCGCCTTCACCGGCCCCCCCAACCTGGAGCGCAGCGACGTCCCGGAATGGTTCGACAGCGAGGCCCTGGCGATGTCCGGCTTCGACATCTCGATCCCCATCGCCGACATCCCAGAGGGCACCGAGCGGGTCACCGTGGTTGCCCGCTTCGGCGACGTCGCCGTCGCCGAGTACGGCACGATCACCGGCTGATCGGATGCAGCTCAGCCGTCGAGCCTGCCCGCCAGGGCGGTCGGGTCGGATACGGGCAGGTCGCACACCATCTCCCGGCAGACGAAGGCGGCAACCTCGCCCGGCGGCGTCCGCCCGTCGAGGAGCGGGACCGCCGGGTCGGGTCGGTCGGCGACGGCCAGCACCACGTCGGGGCGGTAGCGGCCCCACACGACCCTCTCCAAGGGACGCCGGGCATCCCGGGGACCGACGACGGCGACCTGGCGACCGGTCCCGGGCGCCGAGGCGAGCACCGCCATCAGCTGGCCGACCGCGGTCGGGTGCTGTTCGATCAGCCTTCCTGCGCTTCGCACGACGCCGTCGAACCGCTCGATCAGGGAAGGATCGCCGGTGTAGCCGTGGAGGATCGCCAGCGCCTCGGCCATCATCGAGTTGTCGGAGGGGGTCGGGTTGTCGAACAGGTTGCGGGGCCGGACGATCAGGGTGGCGTCGCCCGCCTCGGAGGCGAAGAACCCTCCTTCGGGGTCGGCGAACCGGGTGACCGCCTCGGCGACCAGCCGAGCCGCCTCGTCGTACCAGCGTCGATCACCGGTCACCTGATACGTGGCGAACAGCCCGAGGGCGGTTGCGGCGTAGTCCTCGCAGAAGCCGAAGGGGCCGGGTCGGCCGTGCCGCCAGGAGCGGAGCAGGCCACCGTCCGGGGTGGCGAGGCGCTCCACCATGAAGGTGGCGAGGCGCACGGTGGTGTCGAGCCAGCGGTCGTCGGCGAGCGCCCCGGCAGCTTCGGCGAAGGCGCGCAGTGCCAGGCCGTTCCACGCCGTCACCACCTTGTCGTCCACCGCCGGCAGGACCCGCCTCCTGCGGCGCTCGAGCAGCGTCCGGCGGATGGATCCGAGGCGATCCGAAGCCTGGTCAACGGACATCCCGAACCGTTCGGCGACGACCTCGAGGGCGACTGGCCGGTGGAGCACGTTCGAACCCTCGAAGTTGCCCTGAGGGGTTGCCCCGATAGGCGACGGCGGCGAACTCGTGGTCGTCGCCGAGGACGTCGGCGAGCTCGTCCCAGCCCCAGACCGCGTGGCTTCCCTCCACCCCTGCGGCGTCGGCATCCTCGCCGGAGTGGAACCCGCCATCGGGGTCGGCGAGGTCGGTGACCAGGTAGTCGAGGGTCTCGATCGTCACGGTGCGGTACCGGTCGATGCCCGGTCGTCTGCCAGGCACGCAGGTAGAGCCGGGCGAGCAGGGCGTTGTCGTAGAGCATCTTCTCGAAGTGCGGGATCAGCCACGCCCGATCCGTGGCGTAGCGGGCGAACCCACCGGCGAGGTGGTCGTAGATGCCGCCGGCGTGCATCGCGTCGAGGGTGACCGTCAGCATCGTTCGCAGCTCGGCGGTTCGATCGGGGAACGTCCCCATGGCGAGCAGGCGCACCACCAGCTCGAGATTGGGCGCCTGCGGGAACTTGGGGGCACCGCCGAACCCGCCGTGGCTCCGGTCGAACGAGGCCACCCAGGCATCGACCGCCCGGTCGAGGGCTTCGGCCGGCGGGCGCGGCGCCGGCGGCCGGGATCCGGGCGCCCACGGCTGCCGTCAACTTCCGTGCCTGGTCGCGCAGCTCGCCCCGTCGCTCCGACCAGGCGTCGACCACCGCCTCCAGCACCGGCGGAACGACGGGTGGTGGCCGCGGTCGACCTTCGGGTAGTACGTGCCGGCGAGGAAGGGCTCGCCGTCGGCGGTGAGGAACACGCTCATCGGCCACCCGCCCTGGCCGGTCATCGCCTGCACGGCATCCATGTAGACCCGATCCACGTCGGGCCGCTCCTCCCGGTCCACCTTGACACTGACGAAGTGCGAATTGAGGTATGCGGCGGTGGCCGGGTCCTCGAACGACTCGTGCGCCATGACGTGGCACCAATGGCAGGTGGCGTAGCCGACCGACAGGAAGACAGGGCGGTCGGCCCGGCGGGCGGCGGTGAACGGCCTCGGGGCCCCACTCGTACCAGTCGACGGGGTTGTCCGCATGCTGCAGCAGGTACGGGCTCGAGGCTTCCCCGAGTCGGTTGGGCACGGCTCCCACCGTACCTGTGCCGGCCGCGTCGGCGGGCGGAAGGGCGCGCCGACGAGGAATGCCCGGGGACCGGGCCATGTTGTTCACCTTGCCGTCAGAAACCCGAGAAAATGGGTTCACAAACGCGGCGACCTGTGTGATATTGAACACACATCCGGCCTTGTGACGCGTTTCACGAGCCTCCGCGGGCCGGATCCGGTTCCTTGGAGGGCATATCCGGGGTTCGAAACCGGGCGGCACCGTCGGCGATCTCCGATGGAGGTTCGGGGGCGAGTCCACCGGCGCGCTGTTTGGATGGATTCGTGGGCTGAACCGGAGGGACAGGGCAGGTATGGGGGCGGCCGAGCATGGTTCACGAGACGGCCGTCGCGGAGCAGGCTGACAACGGGTGGAGGACTACGGATTGATGAGGATCACGATCGATGACGAGTAATGCACGTGACAAGGTCTTGGACCGGGCGGTCCGGGAGCGCGAGGAGGCGAAGGAGCGCATCGAGCGCGACACGCTGACCCGTTCTCGCCGTGAGAAGGATCGCAACAAGCTGACCGACGAGCGCGGCCGGCTCACCACCGATCTCGTCAGCCAGTACCTCACCGCCATCGGCGAGTACGAGCTCCTCACCGCCGAGAAGGAAGTCGACTACGCCCAGAAGATCGAGGCCGGCCAGGACGCCCTCGCCAAGCTCGAGGCCGGGCAAGTTCGACGGCAAGGTCGAGGAGATGGCGTTGCGCCGCAAGGTCCGCCACGGCCGTGAGGCGAAGGACGCCTTCCTCACCGCCAACCTGCGGCTCGTCGTGGCCAACGCCCGGCGCTACGCCAACACCTCGGGAATCGACTTCCTCGACCTCATCCAGGAGGGCAACCTCGGGCTCATCCGCGCCGTCGAGAAGTTCGACTGGCGCAAGGGCTTCAAGTTCTCCACGTACGCCACGTGGTGGATCCGCCAGGCGATCACCCGCGCCATCGCCGACAAGTCGCGCACCGTCCGCATCCCGGTGCATCTCCACGACACCTGGCCGCAGTCCGGGCCGCCCAGGCCAGCCTCAAGGCCGAGCTGGGCCGCGAGCCCCGCCCCGAGGAGATCGCCGAGGAGGCGGGGGTCAACGTCGACAAGGTGGAGCTGGCCCTCGGCGTGGCCGACACCGTCTCGTTGGAGCAGCCCGTCGGCGAGGACGGCGCCCAGCTCGGTGACTTCATCGAGGACGAGGACGCCGTCGACCCGGTGCGGGTCACCGAGGAGCTCGACATCGCCAACAGCCTGCGCAAGTCGATCGACCGCCTCCCCGACCGGGAGGGCCGGATCCTCGCCCTTCGCTACGGCTTCTACGACGGGGTTCCCCGCACCCTCGAGGAGATCGGCGAGGAGTTCAACCTGACCCGGGAGCGCATCCGCCAGCTCGAGAAGCTGGCGCTGTGCCGGCTCCGCCACCCGTCGTTCGGGATCCGCGAGCAAGACCTGGTCTGACCCGGCCGGTCAGCCGGCTGTCTACACGGACCCGGACCGCCCACCTGCGCCTCCGGTGGTGTCCGGCTCCTGCAGCAGGCCCCTACCCGCCGGGCCGTGATCTGCTCGGCGAGCTGGTGCTCGATCTTCTCCGCAGCAGCGGTCGATCCGGTAAGGTCGGAGCAGGTCGTGGAAGGGTTGGAGCATGCAGCTCGCCGGTCTCGTCTCCGGGTGCCGCCGATCTGATCGGCGCCGAGGCCACGCTCGTCGAGGCGGCGACGATGATGGTGGAGCGATCCATCGACGCCTTCGCCGTCGTCGACGGCCGGAACCTGGTCGGGGTTGTTCACCGAGCACGACCTCGTCTCGGCGGTGGCGGGTGGGGCCGACCTCGACTCGGAGACCGTGGCCGACTGGATGGCGGAATCGCCCGACACCTTCCCCCCGACGCCACGTCGACGATGCCGTCGCCTGGCTGATGGAGACCGGCTACCGCCACATCCCCGTCTACGGCGACGGCGAGCTGCTCGGCATCGTCACCATCCGCGACCTCATGTGGGCGCTTGGCACACGACGCTCCTCCCCCGAGTGGAGGAGAAACCTCATTGGCACCAGACCAGGACCATCTGGTCGAGGTGGATGTCGCGACTTCTCGAGCCCGACCTCGATCTGGTCGACCTGCTCGGCCGCCTCCGCCCAGCTGACGGTCGATCTCCTCCACCTCGGCGGCCAGCTCGGCGTCCAGCTCTGCCATGGCATCGCGACTGCGACAGCGCGGCCTGCTCGGCGGCTCCGAGCGGCCTCACGGTCGCGGGTCGGCGCTGCGGCGTCGTGCCGCCTGGCTGGCAGCGCGGGTCGACTCGCCCTGCCGGTGAGGAAGTCGATGAGCGTCTCCGCGCCGCCCATCACCTCGTCCTGGCGCGCGCCGACACGTGGCCTCCAGCTCGCCGATCCACACGGTTCGGCCTTCTCGAGCCGCTTCCGGCGGCGGCGATTTGGCGTCGTACTTGTCCCGCAGCTTGGCGGTCTCCTCGTCGGCCCGGTCCTGGGCGGCGGCGTCGCATCGGGCGGCGAACTCCTCGGCGGTCTCGCCTGGCCGCCCGTACAACTTGAGCTCGGTGTTGCGCAGGCACCGCCAGGGTCCGGGTGCGGTACAGGTGCTCGACCAGTGCGGTCGAGGCCCGCCGGTATAGAGCGCCTTGGTGTCGAGCGGGCCGCCGGGATCGGTAGGTGGCGCCGGCGGGTGCGGCCTCGGCGAGGTCGCGGTCGTCGTAGTCGACATTGCCGGGCGGTGGTCACGTCGGCTTCGTCGGTGACCGGCACGACGGCCTCCCACTCCTCGTGCTCGACGATGTCGCCCCTCGTCTCGTCGTAGGTGAGCTGCACCCGGACCGCCAGGGCAGGGCGGAACTCGTGGCCGAGAGGTCGGCGCCCGCTTCGGATGCCCACGGGGCGCTGGGGTGGAGGAAGCGGACGGGGACTCCCTCTGCCACCGCCGGCATGACCGGGGTGGTTCGTCGTCGGTGTCGGGCATCGTGGCCGGCGCCGGCTGCGACTCGGCGGCCGCGCGCGTCGGATGGCGTGGCGTCGGTGGCGACCGCCGTTCCACCCGCCGGCTCTGCCGTCGGCGTCGCGCTCGTCCGGGGCGGCACCGCCTCTCGCGGCCGGCCATCAGCGATCGCCACCTGCTGGACGGGTGAGCGGTCCGGCGAGGTAGGACATCGCCCATCGGGTGGTGAAGCGGACCGGGGCATCGCCCCCGGTGCGGTGGAGGATGAACTGCCGCTTGTCCAGCCCCGAGATGGCGGTGTCGAGAGTCGCCCACGTCGACGTTTCCGGCGGCGCTCCGCAACCCTTCGAGCATGCGCAGCTTGTCCCGTTCGGTCTGGAGCCGGCCGATGCACCACGTCCCGGCGTTGGATATCGCCTTGTAGTCGAGGTCGACCGGGTTCTGCGTCGACGAGGAGCACGCCGACGCCGAAGGCACGGGCCTGCTTGAACAGCGTGAGGATCGGTCGCTTCGCCGGTGGCTCGGCCACCGGGGGCACGAAGCCGAACACCTCGTCCATGTACATCAGCGCCGCGCAGGTCGCCGGTGCCCTGCTGGCCGCGCATCCAGGTGACCAGTGCCGACAGCACCAGGGTGACGATGAACTGGCGTTCCTGGTCGGAGAGGTGGGCGAGGTAGACGATCGCCGCCTGCGGCCTGCCGTCGGCGTCCCACAGCAGCTTCGCCATGTCGATCGGGGGTGCCAGAGGTCCACTCGGCGAACGCCGGCGAGGCGAGCAGCCCGTTGAGCGTCACCGCCAGCTGCTGGCGCTCCTTCGGGGAGATGAAGGCGTCGGTCTCGAAGACGCCGAGCTTGCGCAGCGGCGGGTCCTGGATCTGGCCGACGAGCTGGGCCAGATCGAGGTCCTGCCCGGCGCGCCAGGCATGCTCGACCAGGTTGGAGACGAGGATGTGCTCCTTGGACGAGATCGGGTCGGCGTCGATGTCGAGCAGCCCGAGCAGCCCGGAGGCGAAGCCCTGGATCTGGTCGCGGAGGCTCTCCGCCTCGGCGTCCCAGTCGAGGTCGGGGCGGGCGAGCGAGCCGACGATGTTCAACGGGATCACCGGCGCTCGAGCCCGGGTGTGTAGACCGGAAGTCCGACGGCCTTCCGCAGCTCGGCGATGCGGTCGCCGTCGAGACCCCACTGCGAGAGCCCTTCCCGCCACAGCTCGGCCTTCTTCGCGGCCAGCTCGGCGGCGGACAGCTCTCTGCGCCTGGCCTCGGCCGGGTCGATCCACGGCTCGAAGTCGGCGGCGGCCAGCTCGGGGAAGGTGAGGAGGAGGTTGGTCATGTCCCCCTTGGGATCGAGGATCAGCGCCGGGATTCCCTCGAGCAGGGCCTCCTCGAGCACGATGACGCCGAGCCCGGTCTTGCCCGACCCCGTCATGCCGACGATGACGCCGTGGGTGGTGAGGTCTGCGGGGTCGTAGTCGACCAGCGGCCTCGGTGCGCTTCCCGCGGCGGGGTCGATCTCACCGCCGAGGAAGAAGCCTTCGGTGGTCACCAAGGCGAGTGTACCGAGGCCGCCTCTGCCTGAACTGAACCGAGGCCTCACCGATCGCTCCGACCCGCGATTGCCTGAAGTTGGGGAGCGCGTTGGCCGACGTGCGAACTAGGCAGTTACCTGTCGTTGCGACATGCCAGGACCTCAGGTTCGCGGTTCCGCATCGGCGACGAGGCGGACCTGGTCGGCGGTGGCGCCGACGGGGTCGACGCCGTCGTCGACCACGAAGCGGAGCCGCCTCGGGCGGCACGCCGTCCAGCCGGCGCGTCGCGGCGGAACACCTTGAGCGCCACTGGCGGCTGCAGGGCGTCGGCGCCGGCGATGCGTCCCGCCCCGGTCTCCTCGAGCTCCTCGGCGACGAGATCCTCGATGGTGGGGAGGGGCGGGTCGGGCGGGAGCGTGGCCAGGAACTGGCGCTGCTTCTTGGTGGGGCGGGGGCTCCGCGGCGTCGAGGTATCGGGCTCGTCGGACGTCCCTGAGCGACCGACGGCCGAGCAGCCAGCCCAACCCGATCCCGACCACCAAGGCGAGGCGACTTCCATCGGCCTCTCCGGAAGTCAGCCGTCCGCCGCGTCCGGCGTCGTCCAGGTGGTGACCAGGACGGTGACGTCGGAGTCGGTCGGGTTGGAGACCCCGCTGTCCGGCCCGAGGTCGATCACGGCGCCGGCTGGCAGTCGGATCCCTCCGGACAGCGCGGTGCCCTCGACCACCACGCCGACGCCGCCTTCGAAGTCGGCGGTGGACCCAGGCCGGAGCGTGTGCAAGCCGTGACCACCCCGTCCCCGATGCGGGCGAGGATCTCAGAGGTGCCCCATGGCTCGGGCGGCTGTCGGCGCCCTGGTCGGCCTCGGTGCGGCGCCGCCGGCGGAGGTGCTCGACCAGCTGCTTGACGTCCTCGGCGCGGTCCTTGGCCGCCACCAGGACCGCATCCGGGGTCGTCACCGCCACCACGTCGGACAACCCGACCACGGCGAGCAGCACGCCGTCGGCTCGCAGGTAGCTGCCGTCGACGTCCTCGGCCACCACGTCGCCGACGATGACGTTGCCGCTGGCGTCCTGCACCGCGACGTCCATCAAGCGACGCCCACGACCCCACGTCGCTCCATCCGGCGTCGAGCGGGACCACCACCGCCGATCGGGTGCGCTCCATGACGGCGTAGTCGATGGAGATCGACGGGGAGCGGGAGAAGGCATCGCCGCGTCGAGGGCCAGTGACCCGTCGTCGTCGGTGCGCGGCCGTCGCCACGGCCGCCGATGCCGCGGCGGCGACATCGGGCTCGAAACGGGCCAGCTCCTCGAGGTAGCGCTCTGCGGTGAACATGAACATGCCGCTGTTCCAGAGGTGCTCGCCGTCGGTGGCGAACCGTTCGGCGTCGGGGAGATCGGGCTTCTCGACGAACTCGGCAACGGGGCTCAACCCGGTGGACCCTGGCGCCACCCGGATGTAGCCGTACCCCGTCGCCGGATGCGTCGGGACGACACCGAAGGTAACCAGGGCACCGGTGACTGCGCAGCGTCGGCTCCGGCGGCCACCGCCTCGGCGAAGGCGACGTGGTCGCGGAGCACGTGGTCGGCGGGCATCACCAGCATCACGGAGCTCGGGTCGATGGTGAGGGCGGCGACGGCGACCGCCGGCGCCGTGTTGCGCCCTTCCGGTTCGACGATCACCTGCCCGTCGCCATGGCCTGCCGCCTCCATCTCGTGGCGGCACGACGACGCCTGCACCTCGCTGCACACCACCACCGCCGACCGGTGGCCCGGGGATGCCGGCCACGCGGTCGAGCGTGGCGCGGCAGCATCGTGTGGTCGTCGACCAGGTTGAGGAGCTGTTTCGGGGTGTCCGTCCGCGAGGCGGGCCACAACCGGGTTCCCGAGCCACCGGAGAGGATCACCGGGACGATGGCCGGAGCGTCGTGCACCCGGACAATGTAACGGGCAGGACCGGCCCCTTCCTGTCACCCCCTACGCTCCCGCCGATGCTCGACCCCGCTGCCGTCCGCGCCCGCTTCCCCGCTCTGGCCCGGACCGTCGACGGCATTCCCGTCGTCTACGCCGACGGACCCGGAGGCACCCAGGTGGTGGACACGGTGATCGACGCCAGTCGCCGGGTTCATGGCCGGCGGCGGGTCCAACCTCGGGGGCCCGTTCGTCACCAGCGAGGAGACCCAGGCGGTGGTCGATGCCGCCCGAGCCGCCGCCGCCGACCTGTTCGGGGCGGAGCGGCCCGACGAGATCGTGTTCGGGCAGAACATGACGTCACTCACGCTCGCCCTGGGGAGAGCGCTGGCCCGCACCTGGCGGCCCGGCGACGAGATCGTGTGCACCACGCTCGACCACGACGCCAACGTCTCGTCCTGGATGCAGGCCGCCGGCGAAGCGGGTGCCACGTCCGCCTCGTCGACTTCGACCCCGGGACCGGTCGGCTCGACCCCGAGGCGGTAGCGGCGGCGCTCACCGACCGCACCCGGCTGGTGGCGATCACCCACGCCTCCAACGCCATCGGCACCGTGGTCGACGTCGCCTCCGTCGTAGAGGCCGCCCACGCCGCCGGCGCTCTCGTCTTCGTCGATGCGGTGCACTACGCCCCTCACGGCCTCATCGACGTCGTCGCCACCGGCTGCGACTTCCTCGCCGCGTCGGCGTACAAGTTCTTCGGGCCGCACACCGGGGTCATGTACGGACGGGCGGACCTGCTGGCCCGAGCTCGATGCGGTGAAGATCAGGCCGGCTCCGAGTGAGGCCCCGGGCAAGTGGGAGAGCGGCACGCAGAGCTTCGAGAGCCTCGCCGGGGTCACCGCCGCCGTCGACTACCTCGCCTCGTTGGGCGACGGTGATGACCGGCGCTCCCGGATCTGCTCCGCCATGGGTCTCATCGGCACCCACGAGGCGGAGCTCTCCCGCCGTTTCCTCGACGGGGTGGCGCGGCAGCCGTCCCTGACCGTGCACGGGGTCGCCGGACGTCGGAGGGCCGCACCCCGACCTTCGCCGTTGCGGTGGACGGGATGCACCCCCGCCGGGTCGCCGAGGAGTCTGGGTCGGGCCGGGATCTTCGTATGGGACGGCCACTACTACGCCCTCGAGGTGATGCGCCGCCTCGGCGTGCTCGACACCGGCGGCCTGGTGCGGATCGGGTTCGTCCACTACAACACGCTCGAGGAGGTCGACCGGGTGGTCGACGCCTTGGAAGCGCTTCAGGCCGGGATAGCCGTCGATCAGGTCGAGGATCCCGGGGAACTCCCCGGCGCGCCGCCGCGCCTCCTCGATCCAGCGCTCCCGATCCGGGTGCCGGGGCGGCGAGAACCGGGCCGCCATGAAGAGCGCCTGGATCGACCACAGCGCCATGAGGTTGGCGTCGAACTTCCCGACCGTCTCGTCGATGTCGGCGGCCGGCAGCGGCTCGTCCGGCGGTGTGCCCACGATGGAACCGAGCACGGCGGGCCAGCCGAGGACCTGGCCGTGGTATCGGTCGATCAGGTCGAGGAGTCCGGCGGCCTGTTCACGGTCTCCCAGGATGGCCACACACCAAAGGGCGTTGTCGAGCCCGAGGAACTGGCTCCAGCCCTCGCCGCCCCAGGCCACGGCCGAGGCAAAGGCCTCTTCGGCGTTGCCGCTCAGCCTCGCGATCGTCGCCAGTAGATTGCCTCGCAATGCGGCGAGCTGGGGATCCGCCTCGCCTTCGAGGAGGTCGGCGGCCTGGGCGAGCAGTGCCACCGCCTGGGCGGTGTCGCCGCGTACCCACTCGACGAACCCGCGCGGCTCGAGCACGGCACTGACCGTGTTGCCGGGCGGGTCGGCGAGGATGGGCTCGGCCAGCAAGTGCTCGATGGCATCGAGGTCGAGCATCCGCTGATAGATGAACGACAGACCGGAACTGACGAAGAGCGCCGAGGCGCGGTTGCCGGCGCGAACCGTGAGGTCGAACGCCTCGAGGGTCGTCTGCAGCGCCGCCTGCGGGTCGAGTGCGGCGAACAGGTGGGCCAGGTTGTTGCGGCCCCGGTATGCGGAGAACCCGAGGGCGTGGCGGTCGGCCAGGCCCACGGCTCCTTCGAGCAGGATGCGTGCCTCCACCAGTCCGCCCGGCTCGCCGAGTGCGGTCGCCTTGGTGATCAGGGCGTCGACCAGCACGTCGGGGAGCCCGGACAGCTCGGCGGCGTGTATCGCGCGGTCGGCGGCGGTGACGACGGACGTGTCGTCCGCCTCCACCAACAGCAGCACCCGGGCGAGCAAGGCGGCGGCGCGGACCAGCTCGGGATCCTCGTCGAGGTCAGGGTGCTCGGCCAGATGGGGCTCGAGGAGGGCGAGAGCCTCCTGGGGGAGCCACTCGTCGGCGTAGATGGTGGCCAGGATCCGCACCGCCCGGGTGACGGCATGTCGGTCGGCGCTGCCTCGGGCATGGTCCAGCACCAGGCGGCCGTAACGGACAGACTCATCGCGGAGTGCCAGCTTGTTCGCCGCCTCCGCCATCCGCTCCCAGAACGGGACCTTGAGGTCTGGGGTGTCGGCCAGCGCCAGCGCCTGGCTGGAGATCGACATCACCTGGCTGTGGGCGCGCAGGTCGGCCGCCCGGTCGGCGGCGGTGGCCATCGAGCCGAGCGCCTTGGCCCTGATGGCGTCGGAATCGGTGCCGGCCGGCGTGGCGTCGAGCGCCTCGAGGTAGTGGCTGGCCACCACCACGGCCAGCTCCGGGTCGGCCAGCTGCTCGTGGAAGGCGGCGACCGCGAGATGGCGGGCGCGCCGTGTGTCCCGGCTCATCCGGCCCAGGGCCACGTCGCGGATCATGCTCTGGATGAACCGGTACTGGCCATGCTGGGGCGAGCGCGGGTCGCGCACGGGCTCGATCAACTCGCGACGGATCAGTTGTGCCAGCCGAGCCGGGTGCGTGTCGCCACCTGCAGCGTCGATAGCTGTCAGCCCGGCCACCGAGAACGTCTGGCCCAGGACGGCGGCGTCCTGGAGGAGTGCCCGCTCGTCTGGTCCCAGCCGGTCCAGGCGAGCCCCGATCACCGCCTGCAGTGAGTCGGGCACCGCCTCATTGGGGAGGTCGCCGACCAGCTGGTATCCGCCCCCGCTGGGGACGATGTCTCCGCGGGCGATGAGCATGCGCAGCAACTCGACCCCGTACAACGGCACACCGGCCGCCTTGTCGACCACGGCGGCAACGGCGTCCTCGGGGAGACCGGGAGTGGTCCCGTTCACCAACTCGACCATCTCGGGACGGCTGAGCGGTCCGAGATGGACGGTGATGGTGCCTGGCCGGTCGGCGCCCCAGGCGGGGCGCTGTTCGGTGAGCTCGGGGCGGGCGACCGCTACCACCAGGATCGGCACGCCCGACCACCACTCGGGCAGCTCGTCGATGAAGTCGAGGAGGGCGGCGTCCGCCCAATGAGCGTCCTCGAAAACCAGCACCGTCGTCCCCTTCGCCGTGACGCCCTCGAAGAAGACACGCACCGCCGCGTCCAGCTCGCTCCGCTCGCCTTCGGGCGCGGTCCCGACGCCGAGCACGGCCGCCAGCCGGGGCATCGCCCAGTCACGGTCTCCGGGGTCGGTCAGGTGCTCGTCGAGCGCTGCCTGTAGCTTGGCCCGCGTCACCTCGTCGGTGTCGGCGTCGGCGATCCCGGCGCGGGTGCGGATCATCTCCGCCACCGCCCAGAACGTCACCCCCTCTCGGTAGGCGAGGGAGCGGCCCTCGTGCCAGAAGACGTCGTCGACCAAGCCGTCGATGTACTTCTGGAACTCCCAGACCAGCCGGCTCTTGCCCATCCCGGTCTCTCCGATGACCGAGACCATCCGGGCACGGGTGTCGCGACCGACCGCGCCGAGGAGGTCCTTGAGCAGCCGGAGCTCCTCACGCCGGCCGACGAACGGCGGCTCCAGCCGGTCGCTCCGACCGACGCCACGCCGTTCCGCCACCACCCGTATCGCCTGGTAGGCGACCACCCGCTGCGCCTTGCCCTTGACCTCGTGCTCGCCGGCGGGCTCGAACTCGATCGCCTGCTGTGCGGCCTGGTACGTCCCGGCTCCCACCAACACCGTGCCCGGGCTTGCGGCCGTCTGCAGCCGGGCGGCGATGTTGACGTTGTCACCGGCCACCATGGCGATCTGTCGTCCGCCCGGCCCCACCGACGCGTCGCCGGTGTGGATGCCGACGCGCAACGTGAGGTTGGCTCCGGCGTCGGCGGCGACCTTGGCGATCGTGTCGACCAACTCCAACCCGGCTCGCACCGCCCGCTCGGCGTCGTCCTCGTTCGCCTGGGTGGCTCCCCACACAGCCATCACCGCATCGCCGATGAACTTCTCCACGATCCCGCCGAACCGGCCGATGACCTCACTGCTCCGATCGAAGTAGGTGGTCAGGAAGGCGCGCACATCCTCCGGATCGCGGCCTTCGGAGAAGGTCGTGTAGTTGGTCAGGTCGGCGAAGAGCACCGTGATGAGGCGACGCTCGGTGACGTCACCGGTTCTCGGTGTGCCGGCCGGATCGACGGTCGCCACCGTCCCCGGCAGCGCCGAGCCACAGGTGCCGCAGAAGGGCTTGCCCGGTGGGTTGAGCGCCCCGCACGTCTTGCACGGTGCCTCCAGCGAACGGCCGCACTCCCAGCAGAATCGGTTCGATGTGTCGTTCTGTGCACCGCAGTTGGGGCAGGTCACGGCACCGGAGGATACCGACGGCGGACACAACCGGCCCGAGCGACATGCCGCTGCTGTTCGGCCGTGTCGTTCTCACCGGGTAGCTTCCGGGGGATGGACTCGACCTACACGGTGGCCGAGCTCAATCGGGTGATCGCCCGGGCGTTGCAGCGCGCCTTTCCCGATGAGGTGTGGGTCTCCGGCGAGATCCGCAACCTCAAACGGCCACCAGCGGCCACGTCTACTTCACGCTGGTCGACGCCGACGCAGGCGAGCCGGTGCCCCAGCTGCCCGTGGTGCTGTTCGCCGGCGACAAGGAGGCGGTGAACCGGGCCCTGATGCGGGTGTCGGCCGGCCGCATGGTCGACGGGATGCAGGTGCGCATCAGGGGGATGGTCGGGCACCAGCCGGGGCGGGGCGTGGTCCAGCTGCGCATGCGGTGGATCGACACCGACTACACCCTGGGGCGCCTCGCCGCCGAGCGCCGGGCGGTGCTGGAGGGGCTCGCCGCCGCCGGGTTGCTGGACCGCCAGGGGTCGCTGCCGCTGCCGGTGGCGCCGGAGCGCATCGGGCTCGTCACCAGCGTGGGCAGCGCTGCCCACGCCGACTTCCTCGACGAGCTGCGCCGCAGCGGGTTCGGGTTCGTCGTGTTGGAGAGCCACGGCCACCGTCCAAGGCGTCGGCGCCGCCGAGTCGATCGTCGCCGCCCTCGCCGCGCTGGGGGCGCACCGCCCCGACGTGGTCGCCGCTGGTGCGGGGTGGCGGCGCCCAGACCGACCTCGCCGTGTTCGACGCTGAGCCTGTCGCCCGGGCGGTGGCCACCGCGCCCTTCCCTGTCCTGACCGGCATCGGCCACGAGATCGACGAGACGGTCGCCGACCGGGTGGCAGCCAGGGCCGTCAAGACCCCGACGGCGTGCGCCCAGCTGGTCGTCGGCATGGTCCGCGGCTTCGCCGAGCGCCTGGCGGTGGCCGAGCGCGGCGTGCACCACGTGTCGGAGCGGGTGACGCTGCGCGCCGGACGGAGCCTGGACGACCGCGCCCGGCGTCTCGCCCTGGTCACGTCGACGCGCTTCGCCTCCCACCGAATCGGGCTCGCCCGGGCCGCCCACCGGCTCGACACGGCCGCGACGGAGCGCGTTAGCGCGGGCATGGCCGGCACATCGACCGGGACGCGGCCGTCCTGACCGCAGTCGCCGCCGCGGTACTCGATACCGCCGCCGCTCGGTCCGACCTGGCCGCCAGACGCCTGCTGGCTGCACCACGGCGCCGCTCGTCAGGGAGCGCCGCCGGCTCGACGGCCTGGCCGGCGTGGCACGCGCCCACGACCCCGGCGGATGCTGGCCGCGGTTGGTCGGTCACCCGGACCGCTGGCGGGT
This sequence comes from uncultured Acidimicrobiia bacterium, assembly GCA_963834375.1. Taxonomy (GTDB): domain Bacteria; phylum Actinomycetota; class Acidimicrobiia; order Spongiisociales; family UBA5794; genus JACDBE01. The sequence continues at coordinate 367,478 of CAWIBM010000002.1, forward strand.
CGCTGGTGCGGTCTCCCGGCGATGTCTCCGTCGGCGATCATGTGGTCACCACGGTCGCCGGGGGCGCACTCCACAGCGTGGTCGAAGGGTCGGAGCGGGCGGAGAGGGACGGCTCGGTGAGCGAGATCGGCTACGGCGAGGCGATGCAGGAGCTGGAGGCCATCCTCGACGAGATCGAGGCCGAGGACGTCGACGTCGACGTGCTCGCCGCCAAGGTCAGGCGCGCCGCCGAGCTGGTGCGGATCTGCCGCCGGCGCATCCACGACACCCAGGTGCAGGTCGAGCAGATCGTCGCCGGTCTCGACGCCCCGCTCCGCCGGATCCGCCGGCCGACGGCGCTCGCGGCGACGGGGGACCCATCGCCGGACCCCCGGCGTAGCCTGCCGAGGGTGATCCCGGCCACGCTCGATGAGGTCGAGTCGGCGCTCGCCGCCGAGCGGTACGTCGCCGACCGGTCCCTGGTCGTCGCCATCCATCTGGCCCTGCAGCTCCGTCGACCGTTGTTCCTCGAGGGCGAGGCCGGGGTGGGGAAGACCGAGGTGGCCAAGGCGCTGGCCTCGATCGTCGACGCCGACCTGATCCGCCTGCAGTGCTATGAGGGCCTCGATGTCTCCCAGGCGCTCTACGAGTGGGACTACGCCCGACAGATGCTGGCCATCCGGCTGATCGAGGCACGCCACGACGGCAGCCATCCCGACGTCTCCGACATCATGTCGCGCGACTACCTGGTGGCGCGCCCGCTTCTGCAGGCGATCGAGGCCGGGGCGCGCGGGGAGCTGACCGTGCTGTTGATCGACGAGCTCGACCGGGCCGACGAGGAGTTCGAGGCCTACCTGCTCGAGTTGCTCTCCGACTTCCAGGTCACCATCCCCGAGGTGGAGACGGTGCGGGCGGTGGAGCGTCCGCTGGTGGTGATCACCTCGAACCGCACCAGGGAGATCCACGACGCCCTCAAGCGGCGCTGTCTCTACCACTGGATCGACTACCCGGATTTCGCCCGAGAAGCTCGCCATCCTGCAGCGCCGGTCCCCGGACGTTCCGGAGCGCCTGGCCCGCCAGCTGGCCGCCACCATGCAGCGACTCCGCTCGCTCGAGCTGTTCAAGCCGCCCGGGGTGGCGGAGACGCTCGACTGGGCGGCGGCGCTCACCGTGCTCGGCGAGGGCGACCTGACCGCCCCGGTCGCCGACGACACGCTCGGGGTGGTACTCAAGTACCAGGAGGACATCGCCAGGGTGAGGGCGCTCGGTGTCGACGAGATCGTCGAATCGGCCGCCGGGTAGCGGCGACCGGTCGTCCGCCGGGGGCGGCGCCCTCGGCGCTGACCGCCAACATCGTCCACTTCGTGCGCTATCTGCCGCGCCTCCGGCCTGCGGCTCGGGCCCGGGTACGTCGGCTCGCGCTCACTGACGTCATCGACGTGGTCGGGCTCGACTCGCGTGACGACCTGTACCTGGCGTTGCGGGCCTCGATCATCACCCGCACCACCCAGCGCCCCGTCTTCGACCAGGCCTTCGACCTGTTCTTCGGGGCGGGCCGGTCGCGCGACGAGGTCGTGTTGACCGCGGCCAGGGCCGCCGCCGACCGGACGAGCGGCATGTGAGCGTCCCCATCCTCCTCCCGTCCGTCGCCCCCGACGCCGCCACCGAGATCGAGGAGCTGAGCGAGACGGTCGGCGGCTCGTACGCCGAGCGGCTCGCCACCCGCGACTTCGCCACGCTCGACGAAACCGAGCGGGAGGACGTGCGGCTGCTGATCGCCAGGATGATGTGGCGCCCCGCAGACACCGACTCGCGTCGCTGGGGCCCGGGTGCCGGCACCCGGCCCGACATGCGGAGGACGCTGCGCTCACTGCACCGGCCCGAGGGCGACCTGCTGCCGATCGAGATGTCGCACCGCCGGCCGCGACGCCGGCCGCTGGTCATCCTCGCCGACATCAGCGGGTCGATGGAGCGGTACACCGAGATGCTCCTGGTGTTCGCCCACGCCGCCCAGGGCAGGGTGGCCCAGCGTCGAGACCTTCGTGTTCGCCACCCGGCTGACCCGGATCACCCGCGACCTGCGCCAGCGCGACCCGGCGGCGGCGCTGCGGCGGGTGGGGTCCACCGTCCACGACTGGTCCGGGGGAACCAGGATCGGGGAGATGCTGGAGATGTTCAACCGTGAGTGGAGCCGTCGGGTGACCGGAGGGGGCGCCATCGGCCTGGTCATCTCCGACGGCTGGGACACCGGGGACCCCGACCTGCTCGACCGGGAGATGGCTCGCTTCGCCCGCTCGGTCCATCGGGTCATCTGGCTCGACCCGCACGCCGGCCGGCCCGGGTTCGCGCCGGAGACGCGCGGGCTGCGCACGGTTCTGCCGTACGTCGACGACTTCCTGCCCGCCGCCAACGTCGTCGACCTCCGCAGCGTGGTGCGGCTCCTAGAGTCGGTGCCACGGCATCGAGGGGAGAGGTGACCCCGGGTGAAGACGGACCTCGACATCTACCGTCACTGGACCGAAGAGGGCAAGGAGGTCGCCGTCGCCACCGTGGTGAAGGTGATCGGGTCGGCGCCCAGGCCCGAGGGCTCCAAGTTCCTGGTCTCGTCGGACGGCGACCTCGAGGGGTCGGTCAGCGGTGGTTGCGTGGAGAACGACGTCGCCCTCCACGCCGCCGAGGTGATCGCCACCGGCGAGCCCAAGCTGGTCACCTACGGCATCGCCGACGACGAGGCATTCGAGGTCGGGCTGACCTGCGGCGGCACCATCCAGGTGTTCATCGAGAAGTGGTGACGGCCGGGTTCACGATGCGATGGAGGCTCGGATGACCCTCGAGACGATCGGAGACATCCTCGCCGTCGCCTTCCTGGTCGGCGTCATCGCCCTGGCCACAGGGTGGCTATTGGGTGTAGGCGTCACCACCCCGGCAGCTCCCACCAAGACGGACCGGCGACGGCAGCAGCTCGCCGCCGCTTTCGCCGCCGTCGCCGCCGTGACATCTGCCGTCATCGGAGACTGGGTGGCGGCAGCGGCGTTCGGCCTTCTAACCGTGCTCCAACTGACGATGGCCCTGGTCCCCGACCTGCCCGACCGGTTACGCACCCGGCCAGGGTGACCACCGGCCGGCAAACGAATCCCCGGACCTCCCAGCTGGGGTGTTCGGGGGAGGGAGGGACGTGTTCAGACAACTCAGAGCCGACCTGGTTCGTTGGCTGGACAGCATGGTCCCGCCAGGAAGCCAGGGCACCGACTACGGAGGTGTAGTCCGAGCCATCTCCAACTGGCTTCGCCCCGGCAGAAGTAGGGAGGACTGGACCGGCCCGGGCTAGCGCCCGAGACCATTGAGCCGCTTGGGTTCCTACTCCGCGACGCGCATTGAGGCCGCCCCCAAGACGCCACCGGGTCTTCAGCTCAGCCATCTACGCCGCCACCGATGCTTTACGGGAAGTGGTGGCGATCCGCGGTCGTCGAGCCGTTCGATCTCAGGTGCCGTCGCGCGTTGCCAGGCTGCGAGACAGCTGGGGGTAGGTCCCGCGGTACCCCATCGCGTGGGCGATCGGGGCCAGCACGGCGAACACGGCCTTCTGCACAGCGGGTGGGGGCGATCGAAATTGGACGGTGTCGGAGAACTCGCGCCCGATCATCGCCATCTGGAGCAGGTTGGGCATCCCCTTACCGTTCACGTACCCCAGCCGGGCCAGCCCGAACATGGTCTCGATCATGTGACCGAAACGATCGCCCGGGATGATCTCGACCAACACACGGGCGTCACGATCGGCGGCGTTCCACCAGTCGTGCCACTGGCCGGGCTGTACCTCCGCCGTCTCGCCCTCGTTGAGCACTGAGGTCACCCCGTCGAGCCGTACCGTCAGCTCGCCTTCGACGACGGTGAAGCGTTCCACCACCCCGGGGTGCAGGTGCTCGCCGACCACCCGAGAGCCGACCACGGCGAGGAGCTCGGCCTTGGTTCGACGCTCGGGGTTCTCGTCGGGCAACTCCAGGATGCGGGCCAACTCCCGCGTCACCGGGTTCTCCAGCACGTCGCCGACCCGAAATGGCCTCAGGTCGGGGGCGGCCGCCGGATCGGGATGGGACATCGATCTACCTCGCTGGCGTCGCCCGGGATCCCGACGGGAGCAGGCGGGTGCGTGCCGGGCAGACTACGGCAACGGCTCCAGGCTTGTCGCTCGACAGTCCCACTACGCTCAGCTCACGCTGATGGCAGCGAGGGCCGGAGACCGGGAGCATGTGATGGTGAACGACGTCGCCGACGCCTTGGGTGCGTTGATCGCCGCCGAGCGGCTCGGCGCCGTCGCCACGGTGGTCGGCGGGCCCGGCGTCGGTGCCAAGGCGGTCCTCGACGACGAGGGTCGGGTCCTCACCGGATCGCTGCCGGATGGGCTGGAGGACGTCGCCGGCGACGCTATCCAGCTGATGCGTCACGAGCAGAATCGGACCCTGGCCTACGGCGACCGGCAGGTATTCATCGAGACGGTGGCGCCCCATCCCAGGCTGCTCATCTTCGGGGCGGGTCACATCGCCCAGTCGTTGGCCCGCATCGCCCCGGAGCTGGGGTTCCGGGTGGTGGTCGCCGACGCCCGGGCCACCTGGGCGACGCCGGAGCGCTTCCCGGACGTCGAGGAGCTGATCGTCGCCTGGCCCGATGCGGTCTTCGATCAGTTCGCGCTCGATCACCGTACCTATGTGGTGCTGCTCAGCCACGACGCCCGCTTCGAGGACCCGGTCTTCCCAGCGGTGCACAAGGCGCCGGTGCGCTACATCGGTGCGCTCGGCAGCCGGCGCACCGCCACCATGCGGGTGGAGCGGCTGCGCGACCAGGGCTGGAGCGAGGACGAGATCGCCCGCATCCACGCTCCGATCGGCATCGACATCGGCGCCGAGCAGCCCGCCGAGGTGGCGGTGTCGATCCTCGCCGAGATGGTGCGGGTCCGCTACGGGGTCGGTAGCGGGATGTCCTTGAAGGGCCAGGAGGGCCGGATCCACGCCCAGCGCCCCGAGGACGTCTGACCCGGCGCCCGGTTCGTCTGATCTGCGGGCTCGTACCGGGCTCTACGGGATCCCTGACTTGGTTTCGCACCCCGGGCTGGCACTGTCGGTCCCCGCGCCACCGTTGCAGACGTCGGTGCCGGGACCGCCCCGTAGCCCGTCGTCATCGCCCTGCCCGCGGAGGGTGTCGCTGCCGAAGCCACCGACAAGGGTGTCGTCGCCGTTCTCTCCATTCATGGTGTCGTCGTCGTTGCCGCCGACCAGGATGTCGCCACCGTCGCCGCCATGGACGACATCCGCTCCGGAGCCGCTGAACACGGTGTCGGCACTTGCGCCACCAATGACGATGTCCTCCCCTGACCCGCTGTACACGGCGTCGGTACCAGCACCGCTGTCGACGTCGTCGTCACCGGTGAGCCCTCGGATGGTGTCCGGGCCGGCTCCTCCACGGAGCACGTCGTCCCCGCCTTCTCCCAGGAGGTCGTCGGCGCCGGACTCGCCATACATGCTGTCGGCCCCGTTCCCGCCTTGGAGCGAGTCGTCGCCGGCACCGCCGCAGATCAGATCGTCGCCTCCGAGACCGTCGATCGAGTCGTCACCACCGAACCCCACGATCACATCGTCGCCGGGACCCCCGATGAGAACATCGTCACCCGTCGTCCCCGACTGCGTAGCCACCAGACCTCGGCAGTACTGCGTGAAGGCAATGTCCTTGACGTACCCGTCGCTCACGCTGTCGCCGTCGCCTGGCGCCAAGTTGCTGGCACCCGAACTGAAGGACACTCTGCTGCCGTCGGCCGCGATGTCGGGAGTGCCACTCGATCCGTTGCCGTGCTCACCGGTGGCCGAGGCCGACGCCAAGAAGACGCTGCCGGTCACCAGGTCCTTGACATAGACGTCGAATGCGGCGTCCGTGTCCGATGGATGCAGGTTGGTCGCCGCCGAGGTGAACGTCACGATGGTGCCGTCTGCCGAGATGCGTGGTGAGAAGCTGGAACCGTTCCCGTGATTGCCGTCGACAGACGCTGAAACCAAGGTCAGCTCCCCGGTGACCAGATCTTTGACGTAGACATCCCGCGTGGCATCGGTGTCGGCGGGGTCGAGGTTGGTGGCCTCCGAGACGAATGCCACCCGGGTGCCGTCCGAGGATGAGCTGGGGGCGGTGCTCGAGCCGTTCCCCTTCTCTCCGCTGCCGGTGCGGGACACGAGGACCACCGCTCCGGTCACCACGTCCTTCAGGTAGATGTCCTGGATCGTGTCGCTGTCGGACGGATCCAGGTTGGTGGCCTCCGAGTAGAACGCCACAGTGCTGCCGTCTGCCGACAAGCTGGGATCGAAGCTGGTGCCGTCGCTCTTTTCCCCGTTGGCAGTCGTCGAGACGAGCGTGATGTCTCCGCTGGACACGTCCTTCACATAGATGTCAATGGCGTCCATGGTCGGGTCGGCCGGGTCCAGGTTCCAGGCGAGCGAAGCGAAGGCGACGCTGCTGCCGTCCGCCGACAAGCTGGGGTAGTAGCTGATGAAGTTGCCCCTCTCGCCGGCGTCTGAACTTGAGGCGAGCATGATGTCGCCGGTAGTCACGTCCTTGACGTAAACGTCGAACTCCGGGTGGTCGTCGGTTGGGTCGAGGTTGGTCGCCCCCGAGAGGAAAGCGACCCTGGTGCCGTCCGCCGACAGGCTGGGACGGAGGCTGAAGTCGTTGCCCTTCTCGCCGGTGTCGGACGTCGAGGCAAGGATGAGCTCTCCCGTGGCGAGATCCTTCACATAGATGTCCGGGATCCCGTCGACATCCGCTTGGTCGAGGTTGGTGGCAACAGACTGGAAGGCGACCGTGGTGCCTCTGGCGGACAGCGATGAACTCGTCGTCGCCGCGTTGCCCTTCTCTCCGATGCCGGATGTGGAGAAGATGATGAGGCCACCGGGTTCGGCGATCACCGATCCGATCAGCACCACCGACAACATCGACAGCGACAGAGCCCACAACGAATGTCCGACTCCACCGCGACGAATAGACCCGCCCCGCACCCACGTGCCCTCCCCATTCGCTCGTTGGCCATGAGGGTCGTCGGTGAACGTCACCGCATCATCACCGGGTGCGTCGGAGGCTGACGAGCCTTCGGCGTCCGTTTCAAAGCCAGAGTTGGAGCAGCCAGAGCGAGCCGAGGCCGGCGACCACGGTCCACACCACGGACCGCGTGACGACGGCCACGACCGTCGCCACCAGGCCGGCGAAGAACCGCGGGTTGCCGGTGGTGAGGTCGACCGTGCCCTCGGGGGCGAGGATCCCCGGGGTCACCAGGGCCGCCATCACCGCCGGGGCGACGTACCGCAGCGGCGCCGCCAGCCACTCGGGGACGTCGCGGTTGGCCCAGATGGCGATGAACGAGATGCGGAACAGGTAGGTCCCGATCCCGATGATCACGATGATCAGCCACGGGCTCATGACCGCCACCGTTCGGCAACGAGCCCGGCGAGGATGCCGGCGACGGTGGCCAGGACCAACCCGAGGTTGAGCGGGACGTCCCGCGCCACGCAGGGCGACCCCGCCACCGACCACCGCGGCCACCACCCCTGGCCGGTCGTGCACCGCCAGGATCAGCAGGACCAGGAACACCATCGGGATGGCGAAGTCGAGCGACCACTCCGCCGGTACCTGCGTGCCCAGCACTGCCCCGACCGCGCTGGCGATCTGCCACGGCAGCCACAGGCACAGCCCACCGCCGAGGAAGTACCACCGGTGGTAGACGGTGTCGTAATTCACACCCTCGGGGCCCTGCCATCGGGTGACCGCGGTGGCGAACAGCTGGTCGGTCATCAGGTAGGCCAGGCCATAGCGCCAGGACGCAGGGAACGGCCGGAACCAGGGAGCGAGCACCGCCGAGTACATGACGTGGCGGGCGTTGACCACCAGCGCGGTGGCGATGATCACGACGGCGGCGGCCCCGGTGTCGTAGAGGTCGATGGTGACCACCTGGGCGGAACCGCCGAAGATGATCGGCGACGTCGACCAGCCTGCCAGCGCGCCCATGCGCGAGGCTGCGGCGGCGACCCCGACGATGAGCCCGAACGGGACGGTCCCCAGGTTGAGCGGTGCCAGGTCGCGAAGCCCGTCGAGGAAGGCGGCCCGGGCAACCGGTGTCGGGGGGACGGTCACTGCGGCCCGGTCAGCGGCCGAGCAGGTCGGCGAGCCTGCGCCGATGCGGCTCGAAGTGGGCCTCGAGCCTCGCCCTGGTCGCTTCGGCGAGGTCGCTGCCGGTGCTGCCATGGGCGTGGCTGAAGCTCGGGGGGCGCCAGCGCTCGACCCCGATGAAGTCGGTGACGGCGGCGAAGGTCTCGTCCGGCCGGCGATCCATCGTCTCGCTGTCGACGACGAGGAACCGGTCCCGGGGCACGGCGGCGAACCAGCGCTCCAACTGTTCGGCGTATTCGCCCCTGGCGACGTACGAGTAGTGGAACAGGTCGTGGGCGGCGTAGTCGGGCTCTCCGGCGAGCCGGCGCCGGTCGGGCGCGATCCGTTCCTCCTCCCGGTCGAGCGCCTCCTCGAAGCTCAGCTCCTCCAACCCGATGCGCCGGTTCAGCTTCCAGTGTGAGTGGGCGCGCGCCACCGGGTCGCGCAGCATGACGACGAGTCGTGCCTCGGGCAGCTCGGCCGCCACCCACCACGGGGCGTGCGGGTGGAATAGGTAGTTGGGGGTGGCCTCGCCGGTGACCGGCGGCTGCCCGGGATTCCGCGCCAGCGCCCGCCGCGTGGGGAAGTGGGCGCGGTACCAGCGTTGACCCCTGCCGTGGTTGTAGTCGTAGTAGTGCACCTCCTTGGTGGCCGCACCGATGACCTGCGGATGCTGCTTCAGGTCGCGGAAGAGGCTGGTGGTGCCGGCGCGCTGCACGCCGATGACCACGAAGTCGGGTAACGGCCGCCCCGATGCGGTCAGCCGGCCCCACGCCAGCCGTCCCTCGGAGCGCACCCGTCCCAAGGTCCGATCGAGGGAGCTGCTCACCGCCGGGAACCCTACCGGCCGCCCGCCGGCCCCCCGTCGGGGCGAACGCCCCGGTTGTAGAGTCGACGCCGGTCGGGTCGAAGGCGGCGCGAGGAGGCGAGTCAGTGAAGATCACCGAGGTCATCGACGTCGCCCGCCCCGTCGAACAAGTGTGGGAGTTGTTCCAGGACGTTCCCGAGCTGGCCCGCTGCCTCCCCGGCGCCGACGTCACCGAGGACAAGGGCGGCGGGGTCTACGCCGGCAAGGTGTCGGCCAAGTTGGGGCCGATGACCGCCACTTTCGAGGGGGAGGCGACGATGACGCAGCGACCCCGCCGCCCGCACCGGGGCGGTGGTCGGGAAGGGCGCCGATCGCCAAGGCGGGAGCATGGGTCAGGTCAAGATGCAGTACGGGCTGGAGGCCATCGGGACCGGCACGCGGATCAACGTCGACGCCGACATCATCCTGTCGGGGGCGGCGGCGCAGTTCGGGCGCACCGGGCTGATCAAGGAGATGTCCAACCGGTTGATCGCCGAATTCGTCAAGTGCCTCGACGCCAAGCTGGCAGCCGAGACCCCCCAGGCGGCCGCCGAGGTGGCGGCCCCGGAGGTCAAAGGCGTCAGCCTGTTCTTCTCCAGCCTCGTCGCCACCGTCGGCAAGTTCTTCAAGCGTCTCTTCGGGGACGAGGACTCCTGACCCCAACGCCGGGTCGTCTTCCATCCGCCCTGCCTGGGTCATGTTCTGCGACTGGCCGAATTTGTCACACCTGCGGTGCATCATGGGTGGATGGTGATGGACAACAACACTCTGCGATCCACGAGGCCGACGCTGCCGGATGATCTGGAAGCGATGGCGCCGGGCCCGAGGTTGGCTTCGGTGCTGGCGTCGGTCGACCGGTCCGGCTTGTCGGATCATGACGTGGTGCGGTTGATGGTGGCCCGGGACCGGGTGGTGTCGCATCTGCAGGCGGAACGGGCTGCCGACATTTGTGAGGTGACGCGACGTTGCGGCGACGACGATCTCACTGGGGAGTTCGCCGCCCTCGAGGTGGGGGCGGCCCTGCGTTTGACCAGGACCGCGGCTCAACACGAGGTCGCCTTCGCTCACGATGTGACCGAGCGGCTCCCCCAGGTTGGTGACCTGTTGGGGTCGGGTCGGGTCGATGGGCGCAGGGCCCGGGTACTGGCCGATGGCACCGCCCACCTGTCCACTGAGTCGGGGCGCCGGGTAGTAGCCGACGTCGCCGACCGTGCCGGTGATCTCACCACCGGTCAGCTGCGGGCCTTGTTGCGCAAGCTGTGTCTGGTCGTCGACCCCGAGGACACCAAGCGGCGGCTGCAGCGGGCCGTCGAGGATCGTCGGGTCGTGTTGGAGGCGAACCCGGCCGGCTCGGCCAACCTGTTGCTGCTGGACCTGTCACCGGATGTGGCGGCGGCCGCCCGGGAACGCATCGACTACCTGGCCCGCAGACTCCCCGGTGACAGGCGCACCATGGATCAGCGGCGAGCCGACGTCGCCGTCGACCTGCTCACCGGGCACACCAAGCCGTTGGGTCGGGGGATGGTGGACCTCACGGTGGATCTGCGCACCCTGTTGGGGTTGGCCGAGGACCCGGGTGAGTTGGGTGGGTGGGGGCCGGTGGTAGCCGACATCGCCCGCCAGGTCACCGACCGGCAAACCGAACGGGCGGTGGCAGGCCACCGTCATCGACGACAACGGCGACCCCCTGGCGGTCGCCGTCAGACGCCGCCCCACCACCTCCCAGGCCCGCCAAGTCAGGGCCCGGCACCGCACCTGCGTGTTCCCCGGATGCCGCCGACCCGCCCGATCCTCCGACCTCGACCACACCCGACGCCACATCGACGGCGGACCCACCCTCGAACGGAACCTGGCACCGCTGTGCGAATTCCACCACCGGGCCAAAGACGAAGGCGGCTGGCGATACCGGCGCCGACCCAACGGCGACCACATCTGGACCAGCCCCCACGGCCACACCTACGTCACCAGCGGACGCTCGCCATGACATCCGGGGGCGAAGAAATCCTGATGACGACCCCGGCACGACTTTCCGCCTGTTTGCTAGCTTGCCTGCAGGGCGTCGGACGGGAGGTTGGTGTCATGCAACTGTCCATGTCGGTCAACGGCAGGGCGGTGTCGGGGGACGTCGAACCCCGCACCCTGCTGGTCCACTTCCTCAGGGAGGATCTGGGCCTCACCGGGACCCATGTCGGGTGTGACACCGGTTACTGCGGAGCCTGCACCGTCCACGTCAACGGCGTCTCCATCAAGTCCTGCACGATGCTCGCCGTCCAGGCCGAAGGGGCCGAGGTGTCCACCATCGAGGGGCTCGCCTCCAACGGCGAGCTCCACCCGGTTCAGGAGGGCTTCTGGGAGCGCCACGGGCTCCAGTGCGGATTCTGCACCCCTGGGATGATCATGCAGGCCGCCTACCTCCTCGACCAGGACAACGACCCTGACGAGGACGCCATTCGCCACGGTCTCGACGGCAACCTGTGCCGGTGCACCGGCTACCACAACATCGTGAGGGCGGTGCAGTACGCCGGGGCGAAGATGCGCGGACAAGAGCCGGAACCGGCCGACTGGGAGGGCGAGCGATGACCGCCACCATGGGCTCCACCACCACCAGCGCCCTCGGCGGCGTGGTCCGCCGCAAGGAGGACCCCGCCCTCATCCAAGGACGCGGCACCTACACCGACGACATCAAGTTCAAGGGCGAGCTGGCCGCCGCCTTCACCCGGAGCCCGTTCGCCCACGCCCGCATCACCTCGATCGACACCTCGGCGGCCGAGGCGATGCCGGGGGTCCATGCCGTCTACACCATCGACGACGTACGTCACCTCGGCACTCTCATCGCCCAGGTCCCGGTCGGCGCCCTCCGACCGCTGCTCGCCGACGGCATGGTCAAGCACGTCGGCGAGGCGGTGGCGATGGTGGTGGCCGACGACCGCTACCTGGCCCAGGACGCCGCCGACGCCGTTGTCGTCGACTACGACCCGCTCGATGCGATCATCGACCTGAAGGACGCCCTGTCCGACGCCACCAAGGTGCACGACTCGCTCGAGTCCAACGTGCTCATCTCGTGGGTCGGGCCCTTCGGCGCCGAGGCCGATGCGCAGGCGCAGGTGAAGGCCGACATCGACGCCGCCAAGGAGCGGGAAGACACGGTCACGGTCAGCCAGGAGATGGTGAACCAGCGCCTCATCCCGGTGCCCATCGAGCCCCGTGCCGTGGTCGCCGAGTACAACAGGGGTTACGGGCAGCTGACCGTCTACGACAGCACCCAGATCCCGCACGCGCTCGCCGGTGCCCTCGGTACCACACTCGGCCTGCTGATCAACCAGGTGCGGGTGGTGGCTCCCGAGGTGGGCGGCGGTTTCGGCTGCAAGCTGAACGTCTACAACGACGAGGTCCTGGTGTCGTGGGCGGCCATGCAGCTCGACCGCCCGGTCCGGTGGACCGAGACCCGCCGCGAGGCGGCCAACTCGACCATCCAGGGAAGGGGCTGGGTGGGCACCGCCACGGTCGTCGGCACCCGCGACGGCGAGATCCTCGGCTACCAGTTCGAGGGCATCGCCGACATGGGCGCCTACACCCAGAACTTCACGGTCGCCATCCCCTTCCTCGGGCTCTTCGTCGGCTCCGGGCAGTACAAGATGCCGACGTGGTGGAAGGTCGACTGCGTGACCACCCACACCAACACCACCGACGCCTACCGCGGGGCCGGTCGTCCGGAGGCTGCGTACTACCTGGAGCGCATCATCGACATGTACGCCAGGGAGATCGGCATGGACCCGGCCGAGGTTCGCAAGAAGAACTACATCCCCAACGACCAGTTCCCGGGAGCGGTCTCGCCGGTGGGGTTCGCCATGGACACCGGCGACTACGCCAACAACCTGGACGCCCTGCTCGCATCGGCGGACTACGCCGGCCTGCGGGCCGAGCAGGAGCGGGCCCGATCCGAGGGTCGGTACCTGGGGATCGGGCTCGCCACCTACGTGGAGGTCTGCGGGTTCGCCCCGGCCGGCCTGGCCGAGCTCGGGTTCTCGTGGTCCACCTACGGGCTGCCGGCGTCGTTCAGCGGCACCGGGCTGGTGCGGGTCAACCCCGACGGGACCGCCACCGTGCAGATCGGGACCGGGCCGACCGGCCAGGGCCACGAGACCACCTGGGCGCAGATCGTCAGCGACCGGCTGGCCATCCCCGTGGAGCACATCAAGGTGCGGCACGGCGACACCGCCGACTCGCCGATGGGCATCGGCACCTTCGGGTCGCGTTCCGCCGCGGTCGACGGCAGCGCCACCTACGAGGCGGCCGACCGGGTACGGGCCAAGGCGGCGACCCTCGCCGCCCACCTGCTGGAGGCGAGCGAGGAGGACGTGGTGTTCGCCGACGGCGGCGCCCACGTCGCCGGCTCGCCGGACAGCGCCGTCACCTGGGCGGACATCGCCAACATCGCCTACATGGCGCACAAGCTGCCGGAGGGCATCGAGCCGGGGCTGGAGGCGTCGGTGGTGTTCAACCCGTCCAACGCCACCTGGCCGTTCGGGGCGCACCTCGCCGTCGTCGAGGTCGACCCGGAGACCGGCAACGTCGACCTGCTCCGCTACATCACCGTCGACGACTGCGGCAACGTGATCAGCCCGATGATCGTCGCCGGTCAGGTCCACGGAGGGCTTGGCCCAGGGCATCGGCCAGGCGCTGTTCGAGGAGGCCCGCTACGACGAGGCGGGCAACCTGCTGACCGGCACCCTGATCGACTATCCGCATACCCGACGGCCGGTCGACCTCCCCAGCTTCGAGCTGGGTCACACCACGACGCCGACCGACGTCAACCCCATGGGGGTGAAGGGGATCGGCGAGGCGGGGACGATCGGGTCGGCGCAGACGGTGGTCAATGCCGTGGTCGACGCCCTCGCCCCGCTCGGGGTGAGACACATCGACATGCCGCTGCGGCCGCGGCAACGTTTGGCAGGCGATCCAGGAAGCGAGGGGCTGAGCCATGTATCCGAGACCCTTCGAGTACGTCGCTCCCGCCAGCCTGGACGAGGCGCTGGTCGTCCTCGACCAGACGGAGGGCGCCAAGGTGCTGTCCGGCGGGATGAGCTTGCTCGGGCTGATGAAGCTGCGCCTGGTCGCTCCCGGGCACGCTGGTCGACATCGGGAGGATCCCCGGCCTCGACCAGGTCGAGGACCGTGGCGACCACATGGCCATCGGCGCCCTGGTCCGGCATGGCGACCACGGCGAGCCACCCGCTCACCACCGAGCACGCCACGGCGCTCGCCCAGGCGGCGTCGTGGACCGGCGACGTCCAGGTGCGCAACCGGGGCACCACGTGTGGTTCGCTGGCCCACGCCGACACCGCCGCCGACCAGCCCGCCGGCGCCATCGCCTGCGGTGCGGACGATGGTGGCGCGGTCGTCGGCGGGCGAGCGTGAGATCGCCGCCGCCGACTTCTTCGTCGATGCGCTCACCTCGGCGCTGGAGCCCAACGAGATCCTCGTCGAGGTGCGCATCCCCAAGGGAGGCGGCGCTTCGGCGTACGACAAGCTGGGCCGGCGGGGCGGTCACTCCGACTACGCCGTCGCCGGGGCCGCCGCCTGGGTGCGCAAGGACAACGGCAGCGTCTCCGACGCCCGCATCGGGCTGACCGGGGTGGGCACGTCCCCATCGCTCGCCGCCGCCGCCACCGAGGCGATCATCGGCAGCGACGGGTCGGCGGAGGCGATCGCCGCCGCCGCCGACAAGGCGGTCGACGGGGTGACGGTGCTCGAGGACCTCTACGGCTCGGAGGACTACAAGCGCCACCTCGCCACCGTCTACGTCGCCAGGGCGCTCACCCAGGCCCTGGCCAGGGCCTGAGGCCCCCCAGGATCCCTTTGTCGCCGGTTACCTCCCCAACCGGAGGCAACGGGCCGCTTAGGCCCAGACCGGTAGCTGGCGTCCTACCAGGTCTCCAGACCGGCGTTGGACTCGGGCGAACTCGGCGGCCAAGCATCCGGCGGGTCTCCTCGTCCATCGGGGGGTATCCGGCGGCCTGTCGCTGGTTGAGGCGGCCGACCAGGCGGCTCATCGGCTTGGGCAGCCCTTGGAGAGCTGGCGGACCCGGACCGAGCGGAACTCCGTGTAGGCGTTGATGGTGTCGCCGAGGCTCCGGGCCGCACCGTCGTCGTCGACACCGATGAAGCCGCACACCGAGGCGAACACCGTGCCGGGGTCGGCGGTCAGGTCTTCGAACGTCTCCACCAACACCCTGGATCGCGGTCGACCGACGGCGTAGAGCCGCTCGATCTGCTCGCGGTACCGGCTGCCGGCCGACGTAGCGGTACCGGTCCGAACCGGCGAGCTCGGCGTCGACCGCCTCGGAGAACGTCACGTCGACCTTGTCCCGGAGCGGTCGTGCCAGTAGTGCGAGTAGCTGCGGTCACCGGGTTGCGGAGGAGGATGACCAGGTGGGCGTCGGGGAGGGTGGCTGCGATACGCGCCGGCGCGGCAGGGTCGAACAGGTAGTTGGGGGTCGCTTCGCCGACGTCGCCGACGGGCCCGGGTCGGTGGTGAAGTGGGTCCGGTACCAGTCGAGCCCCGGTCGAACTCGCGGTCGAAGAAGTGGATCTCCTTGGGCGATCCCATCGCCACCTGGGGGTGCTGGCGGAGGTAGCCGTTGAGCGACGTGGTGCCGCACCGCATGGCACCGACGATGAGGAACGTGGGCAACCGGCCGAGGCCGTGGCTGTTCTCGGTCATTGCTGGCTGCTGGGCTCTCGCCGGTCGACGGCGGTGCGGGCGCCCGAACCACAGGTCGCCGGCCAGCTCCGCCCCGTGGTTGAGGCCCCACCAACCGACGAACCCCAGGCACCTCGACCTTGTCGCCGGCGGGCATGGGCACCCGGAGCACCGCCCGCAGGAACCCCCACGAGCTGATTCCACCGGGGGAGCATCGGCCGCGTGCGGTCGGGGTGGTACCAGGACGGTGCGCTCCCGCAGCCCGAGCTGGCCCTGCCGGTTCCGGTGCTCCCGGTTGAGGAACAGCGGCGCCTCCACCTTGGCGAACCTCCCCCGCATCGCCATCTCGTACATGAGCACCGTGTCCGACTTCGGGTAGCTCCCCAGCAGCGGAGTCTGCTCGAGGACCGAGCGGCGGATCACACCGAACACCTGCGGGATCTTGGTGCGGTCGGACACGTAACGGCGCAGCCGCTGGTAGGGAGAGGAGTCGTCGTACGACTGGTTGCTGGACAGGTCGGCGCCGTGGGTGCCGTTCTCATCGATCTGCACCGAGTTGGCGAAGGCCAGGGATGCGCTCGGGTTCGGCGTCGAGCAGGGCGATGCAATCGCTCAGGAAGGTCGGGGCGATGAGGTCGTCATGGGCCATCCACTTGAAGAGCTCGCTGTCGGTTGCGGTGACCAGCGAGTTGTAGTTGCGGTGGGCGCCGATGTTGGTGGCGTGCCGCTGGAGGCTGATCCGCGGGTCCCGGGCGGCGTACTCCTCGACGATGGCGACGGTCTCGTCCACCGACCCGTTGTCGGACACGAGGATGGTGAAGTCCTGATACGTCTGGGCGAGCACCGAGTCGAGTGCCTCACGGATGTAGCCGGCGCCATTGAGCACCGGCATCCCGATCGATCAGGCGCGGCTCGGTCACCGAGCTGCCCGCGCCCGACGTTCGACGACTGAGCCGGGTGACGGCCGATATCGGGCAGCAGGGTGAGGGCGATGCCCCGCCAGGCCTGTCCCTGTGCGGGGTCGTACCTGATGGCGTCGAGGAAGTTGCGTATGGCACGGCCGCGGTCGCCGGCGCGCCGGTACAGGTGTCCGAGCCTCACGTGGTAGAACGACCGGCTGGGACCGTCCCGGTACAGCACGTCGGGGTGCTTGGCGCGCAGCCGGTGCCTGGCGACGATCCGCCGGTCGAGGCCGATGGCGCTGGGCTCGCCATCGTGCGCCGCGGAGGGCGAGGGCATCGTCGACCATGGCGAACGGTGACTTACGGGCCAGTTCGATGATGAAGTCCACGTCCTGGGCGGCGTCGAGTGACTCGTCGAACCCGACCTCCTTGGCCAGGCGGGCGTCGACGACGACGCCATCGAGGTGCGGCGTCTGCTGCAACCCGAAGCGGGTGAGCGGATCGGTGACGACACGGATATCGGATCTCGTCCCGTTCGCCTGGCGGGCATCGAAGACGGTGCGGTGGGCGACCACGCCGACCCCATCGGCGGCGTCGAGGATCTCGAGACAGCGGCTCAGCTTGCCGGGGAGCCAGGTGTCGTCGTCGTCGAGAAAGGCGACGAAGGCGCCGCTGGCCAGCTCGACACCCAGGTTGCGGGCCCGGGTCGGGCCGATGGCGACTGCTCGTTCCTGATCACCTTGACCCGGGGGTCGTCTCACGGCGGGCAGCCCGGCCACGGCCGGGATGGAGGCGTCGTCGACCACGATCACCTCGACCGGGACATCCTGGGTCAGCACCGACGCCACCGCGTCGCCGAGCAGGCGCGGGCCGGTTGTGGGTGGGAATGACCACCGAAACGTACGGCTCGCCACCGGGACTCTCGGTGATGCCGGTCTGCACCGGCTCGATCCACGCACACCTCCCCTGATGAGCGAGCCACCCGTCGGCCCCGCCTTCCCACTCCGCCCGCCACCGACCGCACGCCCTGGACCAGCCCTTACCCATCCCTTAGCGGCGACCAGCGTGCGGCCTTTACGTGGACTCCGGCACGCTCATCGACATACGTAGCCACACCCAGAAGGTGCAGAGACCATGAAGAACTGATCCCATTCTGCCATCGGTGCCAGCCTGCTCCTCGCCGTCGGCGGCGCGTGGGCCGGCTCATCGGGGCCCTCGGCACCCGATGCCGTCGACACCGTCGAGACGACCCAAACGCCAGGTTCCGCCGTTCCCGGCGACCGGGGACAGTGACCACGGTGGCGGCAGGCCGGGCCGGGGCCGTCACCTTCGGCCGACCGGCCGGCCTCACGGTGGTAGCGGTGTCCCCGGCCCGTGGCTGGAGCTACACGATCAAGGCCACAGCGGCGCGGAGATCGAAGTCGTGTTCCGCAAGGCGAGCAGCGCGGGTCGACTTCCAGGCCGAGCTCGAGGACGGGAGGTCGAGATGAGGGTGCGGACCCGCACGGCCGCCGGCGCCACCACCACGACCGGCCCGGAGCGGACCGAGCACCACCGACGGCAACCCGACCGGCACGTCGATCGGCAACGTCACCAGCACGTCGTTCGACGACGACGTCACCAGCACGTCGACCGGGAACGTCACCAGCACGTCGTTCGACGACAACGGTGGCGACGACAACGGTGGCGATGACAACGGTGGCGATGACAACGGTGGCGACGACAACGATGGCAACAGTGGCCGGGGCGGCGGCGACGACGACTGACCCCACCCGAGCCGGTATACCGGGGCGGTCGAGGCCATGGCCTCGACCGCCCTGCTCAGTTCCTACGGGCTGTCGACCCGGGGCATCTCCAGCTCGACCCTCGCCCCGCCCAGCGGGCTCCGCCCGACCGTGAACTCCCTCCGGACGTCTCTGCGGTGCGTCGAGCGATGTCGAGCCCAGCCCGGTCGAGCCCCCGCCGCTCCGGCCCCGCTCCAACGCCTCGGGTCCGAAGCCGGCACCACCGTCGTCGACGATCAGACGCACGGACTCTGCGGTGGAGCTGCACGTGATCGTGTAGGGAGTGCCCTCGGGAGTGTGGGCGAACACGTTGCCGATCAGGGCATCGACCGCCGCCTCCAGATCGGCGGTGGGCGCGCTGACCGGTAGCGGGCCGTCGTCGAGGCGGTGAACCCCCGTCTGTCCTGCTCCTCTGCGAGCGCCTCCCAGAACTCCGCTCGCTCGGTCACCACCTGCTGCCAGGTCCTCGTCGTTCCCGGCTCGGTACGCCCCGGCCGGCGAACCTCGCGGATCACGTAGTCGACCACCCGTTCCATCTCGGAGAGGTCGTCGAGGACCCGCTCCTGGTCGGCGCCGCCTTCGAGCCGCTCGGCGTCCAGGCGCAGCGCCGCCATTGGCGTGCGCAGGCGGTGGGAGAGGTCGGCCGCCGTCTCCCGTTCCGACTCCAGCAGACCGGGCCACCCGACTCGGCCAGATCGTTGAACTGGGCGCCCACCTGCCGGATCTCGGGCGGCCCGGCCGGGCTCGACCCTGGTGGTCAGCTCGCCGGCGCCGAGGCTGCTCGCCGGCGTCGGACAGGTCCTCGATGGGCCGCACGAAGCTGCGGGCCAGGCGGTCGGCGAACGCCACCGAGATCACGACCAGCCCGAGCCCGAGCAGGCCGAGGACCAGCCAGGCCGTGCGGACGCCCCGGTCGAGCTCGGCTTCAGCGACGAAGACCCGCACCACCACCGGCTCGCCCTCGGCGCCCACCGTCGGGGCGTACACGGCGATCCCTCCGTCGACCTCTTCGACTGCCGGCGATCGTCTGCACCGCCGGGTCCACCTCCTCGCCGGCACGCAGCTCGGCGCCAACGTGCGTGCCGTCGTTGAGGACCAGGGAGAGTCGTTGCCGCCGATGGTCCCGCGATCGGCGAGGCTGGATGAGGGTCGAAGGCGCTCCTCCGGCGGCGGCGATCTGCACCCCGACCAGCTGGGCGTCGCGGGCGGCCTCGGTGAGCGCCCGGTCGTTGGCGAGCTCGTGCACCAGCCAGCCGAGGGGCACGATGAAGGCGATAACCGTGACGTGGCGACGGCGACGGCGACGGCGATCAGCCGGAGCCGCACCGGGGCCTCCGCGCTCGAGATGCCGCACGGGGTCACGCCGAGGGATC
Source organism: uncultured Acidimicrobiia bacterium (assembly GCA_963834375.1). Classification (GTDB taxonomy): domain Bacteria; phylum Actinomycetota; class Acidimicrobiia; order Spongiisociales; family UBA5794; genus JACDBE01. Next base: position 387,241 of record CAWIBM010000002.1, read on the forward strand.
GACCAGCTTGACCCCGACCCCCCGCTTGGTCCGGATGAACCGAGGCTCCGCGGCGTTCTCGCCCAGCTTGCGCCGGAGCCATGACAGGTGCACGTCGACCGTCTTGTCGGCGCCACCGTACGGCTGGCGCCAGATCTCGGCCATCAGCTCCCGCTTGGGCACCATCACCCCGGGGCGGGCCGCCAGGTAGGCGAGCAGCTCGAACTCCTTGCTGGTCAGGTCGAGCGGGCCCGTCCATCGAGGCTGGCGTCGCGTGCCGCCAGATCGACGGCGAGGTCGGCGATGCGGATCTCGGTCTCGGCCGGCTCTCCACCCGACCGACGAAGGACGCACGTATCCGGGCGGCGAGATGGTCGGCGGAGAACGGCTTGATGACGTAGTCGTCGGCGCCGGCGTCGAACAGCCTGCACGATCCCCTGCTCGTCGTCCTGGGCGGTGGCGACGATCACCGGGACCGAGGCGACCGCCCGAATCATCTTCAGGACCTCGCCACCGCCGACGTCGGGAAGGCCGAGATCGAGGACGACGACGTCGGGAGCCGAGGTCACCGCCTCCTCGACGCCGGCGATGCCCGTTGACGGTCGATCGCACGTCGTATCCGAGGTCGGCCAGCGAGGTGGCCAGGGATTGGCGGATGCGCTGGTCGTCTTCGATGAGGAGCACCGAAACCATGTGGCCCGACGATACCGTCGGCTGGGCCGCTGCACCCCGCTCGGTCGCCAGACTCCACGCTTGGCGCTGGTTTAGCGCCCGCTTAGTGGTCGGTCCCGCATCATCGCCCCATACGTCTCAGGAATCCGCCGAGAGAACGGACCGAACCATGATCCGCAGAGTAGGGATGATCGTCGCCTGGGCGGTGGCCACGGTCGCGGCCACCGGTATCGCCGTCGCCGCAGTGGGCAACGTCGCCGACCAGGTGGTCGACACGCCTCCTGCCGCCGCATCGGCCACCGACGATTCGTCGGCCTCACCGGAGCCGACACCTCCGAGGTGATCCGGGGCGCCTCTTCGTCGTCGAACGGCAACACGTCGACGTCGAACGGCCGCCGCGGGACCTCGACCTCCAACGGCGGTACGGCGACCTCGTCGACCAATGGGGGGACCGCAACGTCGTCGAGCAACGGCGGCTCGGTGACCTCGACCTCGAACGGCGGGACGACGTCGACGACCGAGGATCCGACGCCGGAACCGACCGCCACCGCCACCTACAACCTGGTGGGCGGCTGGGTCACCATCGCCTACGGCCCGGGAGTGGTCGAGCTGGTGGGCGCCGCCCCCAACTCGGGGTTCTCCATCGAGATCAAGGAGAACGGCCCCGACCGGGTCGAGGTCGAGTTCGAGAGCGACGACCACGAGTCGCGGTTCCGGGCCGACGAGACCGCCGGGGGCACCCCCGAGCTCCGCATCGAGGAAGACGACTGACCGATCCAGCAAATCGCCCAGCCCCGTCCCCGCAGGGAGCTGGCGAACCGGGCCGTACCCAGCCTCGTTGGCGGGTCACGGCCCGGTTCTACGTCCCGGGCAGTTCCACCGCACCGGTGCGGGAGGGACGGTCAGGCGGCAGTGGGCTGCGTCTCGTCAGCCGATAGCAACACCGACTCGGCCGCCGGCTCCAGCGCCAGCTCGAGCACCAGCCGGACGTCATCGATCGGGTGGATGGCCAGCTCGTCGCGGACGTCCTGAGGCACATCGTCCAGGTCGGGGGCGTTGCGAGCCGGGATGACGACTTCACCGAGCCCGGCGCGATGGGCGGCGAGCAGCTTCTGCTTGACCCCGCCGATGGGCAGCACCCGACCCTGGAGGGTGACCTCGCCGGTCATCCCCACCGTGTCCCTGACCTTGCGTCCGGTGAGCAGGCTCACCAACGCCGTGGTCATGGCGATACCGGCCGACGGGCCGTCCTTGGGGACGGCCCCGGCCGGCACGTGCAGGTGGAACCGCCGGTCGAGCAGCTCCTGCCCGATGCCGAGTTCGGCGGCGTGCGAGCGCACGTACGACAGGGCGATCTGCGCCGACTCCTTCATCACGTCGCCGAGCTGGCCGGTGAGGTTCAGCCCGGGCTCGCCGTCCATGGCGGTGGCCTCGATGAACAGCACGTCGCCGCCGGCGCCGGTGACAGCGAGGCCGGTGGCCACCCCGGGGACCTGGGTCCGATCGGCCGCCTCGTCGTGATGGACCGGTGGGTGGCCGAGCATCTCCTGCAGGTCCTCGGTCGATCACCACCACCGGTGTCTCGGCATCGTCGGCGGCGATCTTGGTGACCACCTTGCGGACCAGCTTGCCCAGCTGGCGCTCCAGGCCGCGCACCCCGGCCTCCCGGGTGTAGCCGTCGATGACGGCGGCCAGGGCATCGTCACCGATCTCCAACTCGTCCGGGCTTCAACCCGGCCCGCTCGACCTGGCGGTCGAGCAGGTGCTGGCGGGCGATGGCCAGCTTCTCGCGGTCGGTGTAGCCGTCGAGGCGAATCACCTCGGTGCGGTCGAGCAGCGGTGCCGGGATGGTGTCGAGCAGGTTGGCGGTGGCGACGAAGATGACGTCGGAGAGGTCGAGGTCGATCTCCAGGTAGTGGTCGCGGAACGTGTGGTTCTGGGCCGGGTCGAGCACCTCGAGCAGCGCAGACGACGGGTCGCCCCGCCAGTCGGCTCCGACCTTGTCCATCTCGTCGAGCAGGAACACAGGGTTCATCGAGCCGGCGTCGGAGAGGGCGCGGGCGATGCGGCCGGGGCGGGCGCCGACATAGGTCCGCCGGTGACCGCGGATCTCCGCCTCGTCGCGGATGCCGCCGAGGGCGACCCTGACGAACGTGCGGCCGAGGGCGCGGGCCACCGACTCGCCCAGCGACGTCTTGCCCACCCCCGGAGGCCCGACCAGGAGCAGGATGACGCCGCCGCGCCGACCCTCCTCGCCTGGCGGTGAGACCGCGCTCGGCGCGCAGCTTGCGCACGGCGAGGTGCTCGACGATCCGGTCCTTGACGTCGTCGAGGCCGGTGTGGTCGGCGTCGAGCACGGCGCGGGCGTTCACCAGGTCGAGGTTGTCCTCGGTCCGCTCGTTCCACGGGATCTCGAAGACGGTGTCGAGCCAGGTGCGCACCCAGCTGTGCTCGGGGCTCTGCTCGGACATGCGCTCCAGCCGGTCGATCTCGCGGCTGACGGCGTTGTGGACCTTCTCCGGCAGTTCGGCGTCGGCGAGCTTCGTCCGGTACTCGCCCACCACGTCGTCTCCGCCCTCGCCAAGCTCGTTGCGGATCGACTCCATCTGCTGGCGGAGGAGGTACTCGCGCTGGCCCTTCTCGATGCGCCCGGCGGCGTCCTCGCGGATCTTGGTGCGCAGCTGGAGCTCGGCCAGCGTCTCGTCCATCCAGCCGAGCACCTTGTCGAGTCGATCGGCGACATCGAGGGTCTCCAGGATCTCGACCTTCTGCTCCATGCCGAGGTCGGGGGAGTAGGCGGCGAGATCGGCGAGCTGGCCGGGGTCGTCGATGTCCAGGATGCGCTCCGCCATGGGGCCGATGCCCCGGAGCTGCATGATCTCGCCGACCACGGCGCGGAACTCGGCGGCCTTTCGGGTCAGCGCTTCATCGGGGTCGACGATCGGGCTCCACCGGCTCCACCTCGACCCACAGCACCCCGTTGTCGCCGTTCTGGCCGCTCCCGATGCGGGCGCGGGTCTCCCCGGCGATGAGTGCGGTGACGCCGTTGTCCCTGTTGACCTCCTGGACGGTGACGATCGTCCCCACCGGCGAGTAGCGACCATCGATCCGGGGCACGAGCACCAGGCGGCCGGAGGTCGACTCGGTGGCGGCGAGGGCATGCCTGGCCTCTTCCGACTCGATGGACACGGTCACCACCATGTTCGGGAACACCACCCCGTTGCGGAGCGGCAGGACTGGGAGGGTCTGGGTGAGGATCTCGGCCACGGTCTCATCCTTTCGAAAGCAGTCGAGTCCCGGCCCAATGAGAAGGACTCTGGACAATCGTAACGCTGTAATCGCGCGACCGATTCCCGAATCGAGTAGGAAATCTGTGTGAACGGTACTCAGATGTCGGAGATGTCAGCCCTCGACCATGAGGATGCCTGCCATCGAGGGGTGGATGGCGCAGAAGAACCGGTAGGTTCCGGGCGCGGCCGGGGCGGTGATCTCGGCCTCGCCGAGGGCTTCGATCCGCCCGGTGTCGAACACGCCGTCGGACGAGGTGACGGTGTGCGTGGCATCGTCCTCGTTGACCACCACCACCGTCGACCCCGCCGGCGCCGTCACCGGGGAGAAGGCGAATTCGGCGATGACCAGCCGACCGTCCGTCGCCTCCGGTGGGACCGAGGAGGCGTACTCCGATGGCTGGTCGGAGCCGTCCGCCGACGATGACCCCGGGCGGGCCAGGGCGACGGCGGTGGTCGTGGCGGCCACGAGGCAGATCACCAAGGTTGGGGTCACCCGGCGCATCGTCAGAGCCCCGGGAAGCCGACGGAGGTGAAGTACCACAGCGACGAGGTGAGCCACACCCCGGTCAGCAGGGTCACCAGCGTGCCGCCGACAAGCGGCAGCGCCCAGCCGGGCAGCCGGTCGGAGCGGAGGACGAGGAGCTTGGTGGTGAAAGCCCCGTAGAAGGCGCAGCCGAGGATCGAGTGGGTAACCACCCGGGCGTCGGTCGCCTCGAAGCCCAGGGCCCAGAGGCAGTGGTAGGCCACCGGCAGGGTGAGGAGGAAGGCCGCGGTCCCCGACCAGCGGTGGAAGGTGGGCAGCCACGCCGGCTTGGTCCCCACCAAGGGGAGCCGACCCCACATCCACAATGCCGAGGTCAGCTGGCCCATGGCGAGGACGAAGGCGCCGGTGGCCAGCCACGCCTTCATCGAGATCACCGTGGGGAAGCCGAAGTCGATGATGGCCTGGCCGGTGGGGGCGTGGAGCCGGCCGTAGACACCGGCCGACAACGAGACGGCGGCACCGGCGGCGGCGGCGAGCAACAGCGGCCGGACGGAGGAGACGGGCCGTTCGATCGGGCGACCTCCTACGGTGAGATCCGCGACACGGGCGATGTGACCGGCGTGCCCGCGAGTATCGTCGCCCGGGCCTTCCGGTGCCGCGCGGCGGTCGGTGGTGGACCAGGCGAGCGTCCAGGACGGCCCGGCGTCACCTGTCGCCGGGTGCTCCGGCCAGATCCGTCACGCTTCGATCAGAGCGTCTACCGCGCGCTCGTCCATCGGGTTCACGTGGTGGAGCCCTTCGACGGACCCGAAGCCCCGATCGGTGGACAGGAGGCCGACGAGGTGGTCACGTCGGAGAACGGTGGCGGCGAGAACCGCGTCGAAGGCACCCAGGTCGTCGTGGGTGGTGAAGAGCTCGAGCCCGCGGGTGAGGTCTTCGCCGTCGACTTGGGTGAGCGGTGATAGGAGGTGGATGTAGCTGAGGGCGAGGTCACCCGCATCTCGGCGACCGCGACGCCGGGCTCGCACGTGGGCGAACTCCTGGATCGCCTCGATCGTCGTCGTCGCCGCCAGCCTTCCGTCCCCGATGGCGGCGATCACGCGCCGGCAAGCCTCCCGGAGTGGGTGATGGGCACCGACGGCGTACACCAGGATCGTGGTGTCCACCAGGATCATGCGAAACGGCTGCGCAGCTGGTCGATCTCGGCAGCCAGCGTGTCAGGGTCACCGACCGGCATGGGCTCGGCGGCGAGCACGACGGCGGCCGCCTCGGCGCGGTGGGCGTGCTCGGGCGGAAAGGTGAGGTCGATCGCCTCGCGCACCAGGGTCGCCACGGAAGTGCCGCGGGCCATCGCTTCCCGTTCGAGCCGGCGTCGCTGCTCCGACCCGATCAACACCTGCAGTCGCTCCTTGAGCATGTGCATACTGTAGCATGTCTCGTTCGGCCGGAGGCGCCGGTAGCCTGGCGAACCATGGCCGCCATCCCCGAGAAGCCGACCCTCGACGGCCTCGAGGAGCGCTGGGCGGAGCGCTGGGATGCCGGCGGCATTTACCGGTTCGACCGGTCGCGGCCACGCTCCGAGGTGTTCTCGATCGACACCCCGCCCCCCACGGTGAGCGGCTCGCTCCATGTCGGCCACGTGTTCTCGTACACCCACACCGACGTGATCGCCCGCTACCGGCGGATGCGCGGCGAGGAGGTCTTCTACCCGATGGGCTGGGACGACAACGGCCTGCCCACCGAGCGCCGCGTGCAGAACCACTACGGGGTCCGCTGCGACCCGTCGCTTCCGTACCAACCCGGACTGGCCGTCCCCGACCGACCGTTCGACCCGCCCCGTTCGGTGAGCCGGCGCAACTTCGTCGAGCTCTGCCACCGGCTCACCGTCGAGGACGAGGCCGCCTACGAGCAGATGTGGCGACGGCTCGGGCTGTCGGTCGACTGGGACCACGGCTATGCCACCATCGACGACCGCGCCCAGCGGGCGGCGCAACGGGCTTTCCTCCGCAACCTGGGGCGTGGCGAGGCCTACCAGCAGGAGGCGCCGGTGCTGTGGGACGTCGACTTCCAGACGGCGGTCGCCCAGGCCGAGCTCGAGGACCGGGAGCGGCCGGCGGCGCTGCACCGGCTGCGCTTCGCCGGTGACCGCGGGCCGATCGAGATCGAGACCACCCGGCCCGAGCTGGTGGTCTCGTGTGTCGCTCTCGTGATGAGCCCGGACGATCCGCGCGCCGGGCAGCTGGTCGGCTCCACCGCGCGGAGCCCTCTCTTCGGAGTGGAGGTGCCGATCGTCTCCCATCGCCTCGCCGACCCCGAGCAGGGCACCGGGGTCGCCATGGTGTGCACCTTCGGAGACACCACCGACGTCGTCTGGTGGCGCGAGCTCGGCCTCACCACGCGGGGCGTCGTCGGGCGGGACGGCCGCTTCGTCGCCGACACCCCGGCGTGGCTGACCGGCGAGCAGGCGCGGTCCGCCTATGCCGCCCTCGCCGGGAAGCGGGTCGACCAGGCGCGGCGGGCGATGGTGGAGATGCTGGCGGCGTCGGGCGAGATGGCTCCCGACCCTCGGCCGATCACCCATCCGGTCAAGTTCTACGAGAAGGGCGAGAGCCCTCTGGAGATCGTCACCAGCCGCCAGTGGTACCTGCGCAACGGGGGCCGTGACCCGGACCTCCGCGCCGAGCTGCGGGCGCGCGGTGGCGAGCTGTCCTGGGTGCCCGACTACATGAAGGTGCGCTACGAGCACTGGGTCGACGGCTTGGCAGGCGACTGGCTGGTGTCACGGCAGCGCTTCTTCGGAGTGCCGTTCCCGGTGTGGTACCCCGTGGACGAGGAGGGACGGCCGGACCACGGCCGCCCCATCGTCCCCGACGAGGCCGACCTTCCCGTCGACCCCGCATCGCAGGCGCCTCCCGGCTACGGCGAGCCGCAGCGCGGGGTCCCCGGCGGGTTCGTCGCCGACCCCGACGTCATGGACACCTGGGCGACATCTTCCCTTTCACCGCAGATCGTCACCGGGTGGGAGGAGGACCCGGACCTGTTCGCCCGGACCTTCCCGATGGACCTCCGTCCCCAGGCGCACGAGATCATCCGCACCTGGCTGTTCTCCTCGGTGGTGCGGGCCCATCTGGAGCAGGGCGAGCTGCCCTGGCGGCTGGCGACGATCTCCGGCTGGGTGGTCGACCCGGAGCGCCGGAAGATGTCGAAGTCGAAGGGCAACGTCGTGACGCCGATGGACATCGTCGACCGGCACGGCGCCGACGGGGTGCGCTACTGGGCGGCCCGGGGGCGGCCGGGCGTCGACACAACCTTCGACGAGGGGCAGATGCGGGTGGGGCGGCGGCTGGCGATCAAACTGCTCAACGCCTCGCGTTTCGTCCTCGGCCTGGGTGATCCGGACGAGGTCGAGCCCGCCGACGGTGCGGTGTCCGAGCCGGTCGACCGTGCCATGCTGACCAGGCTGGCGGCGACCGTGCAGGCGTGCACCGAGGCTCTCGACGCCTTCGACTACACCCGGGCCCTCGACCGGGCCGAGGGCGAGTTCTGGTGGTGGGCCGACAACTACGTGGAGTTGGTCAAGGGCCGGGCCTACGAGAGCGGTGGCGCCGACGAAGCGGTTCAGGGAGCGCAGTCGGCACGGCGCGCCCTGCGGTCGGCGCTGTCCACCTTCCTCCGGCTCTTCGCTCCCTTCCTCCCCTTCGTCACCGAGGAGGTGTGGTCGTGGTGGCGGCAGGGCTCGATCCACCGGACGCGGTGGCCCTCGGCGGTGTCGCCTGCCGAGGATGGCGACCCGGCGGTGTTGGAGCGGCTCGCCGACGTGCTGGCGGCGGTGCGCCGGACGAAGACCGAGGCACAGGTGTCGATGCGCGCTCCCGTCGACCGGCTGGTCGTGGCGGTAGCCGCCGGAGAGATGACTGGCCTCGGCGCCGGCCTGAGCGACCTGGCTCGGGCGTCGAACGTGGCGAGGGTCGAGGTCGTCGAGGAGGCCATCCCCCGGATCGAGGTGGTGTTGGCGCCGTGACCGGAGCGGGGCGGCGCCGGTAGCCTCCCGGACACGGACAAGGAGGCCCGACATGGTGTCGAGCAAGGCGGCCACCGTCGACGAGTACCTGGCCGAGCTGCCCGAGGAGCGGCGGGAAGCGATCGCAACCGTGCGCCGGTTCATCCTGGACCACCTGCCCGAGGGCTATGTGGAGGGCATGAACTGGGGGATGATCGTCTACGAGATCCCGCTGGAGCGGTACCCGGACACCTACAACAACCAGCCGCTCGGGTTGGTCGCCCTCGCCTCACAGAAGAGCTACATGTCGCTCTATCTCTTGGGCGACGACGAGTTCCGCCGCCGCTGGAAGGAGACAGGGAAGAAGCTCGACATGGGCAAGACGTGCATCCGGTTCAGGAAGGTCGACGACCTGGCGCTCGACGTCATCGGCGACACGCTGTCCGCCACGCCCGTCGACCGGCTCATCGCCATCTACGAGGCGGCGCGCTCGCGACGGTGATCGGCCCGGTGGTCATCCGGCGAGCACTCTGAGGGCGATCGCCTCCGCCAGGATGCCGTTGCGGAAGTCGGCCAGGTCGAGGCTCTCGTCGGGGCCGTGGGGCCGGCTGGTGGGATCGGCGACGCCGGTGAGCAGGATCGCCGCTCCCGGATAGGCCTTCTGGAACTCGGCCACGAAGGGGATCGAGCCGCCCTCGCCCATCTCGACCGAGGGAACGCCCCACGCCGCCTCGAAACCGGCGCGCCACGCATCGAACGCCGCTCCGTCGGTGGTGATGGCGATCGGGCCGCCGGCAGCGCCGCGGGTGACGGCCACCTCGGCTCCCCAGGGGGCGTTGGCCACCAGGTGCGCCTCCAGGGCATCGAGCGCACCCGGCAGCGTCGGTACCGGGCGGGATGCGGACGCTCACCTTGGCCCGCGCCGACGGGAGCAGTTGGTTGATCGCCTCGGCGACCGGTGGGGCGTCGATGGCGAGCACCGAGCAGGCCGGTCGGGTCCACATCCGCTCGGTGAGCGTGCCGGCGCCGATCAGCTCGGTGCCGGGCAACGCCCCGGCCTGGGCGCGCAATTCCTCCTCCGTCAGGTCGAGCGGGTCCACCGAATATCCGCCCAGGCCGGCGATGGCGACGTTCCCGGCGTCGTCGTGCAGGGTGGCCAGCAGGCGGCACAGCGTGGTGAGGGCGTCGGGGAAGGCGCCTCCGAACTGGCCACTGTGGACACCCTTGTCCAGGGTCCGCACCTCGACCACGCAGTCGACCAACCCGCGCAGCGAGACCGTCACCGCCGGCGCCCCGACCCGCCAGTTGGCCGAGTCGGCGATGACGTACACGTCGGCGGCGAGCAGCCTCGCGGTATCGATCGAGGAAGACGGGGAGGTGCTCCGAGCCGATCTCCTCCTCGCCTTCGACGAACACCTTCACGCCGATCGGGGGGCGACCGCCGTGGGCGCCGACCGCCCCGAGGTGGACCGCTATTCCCGCCTTGTCGTCGGAGCTCCCCCGCCCGTAGAGCCGGCCGTCACGCTCCACCGGCTCGAACGGCGGAGACGTCCAGAGGTGGTCAGGCCCCGGTGGCTGGACGTCGTGGTGGGCGTAGAGGAGCACCGTCGGGGAGCCTGCGGGGCCCTCGATCTCGCCGAACACGGCCGGGTGGGCGCCTTCGACCTCGAGGAGCCGGACATCGGTGAATCCGTGGCGTCGCAGCACCTCGGCGACGTGCTCGGCGGAGCGGCGGACCTCGGCGGCGTCGAAGGCGGGCGCGCTCACCGACGGGATGCGGACCATTGCCTCCAGCTCGGTGAGGATTGACGGGAACGAGGCGTCGACGGCGGAGGCGAGGTCATCGTGCATGGCCCGCAGCGTACCGGCCGCCCCACCCCGGTCCGATCCCGGCTTCCGTGTCCCTGGAGAGGTCAGGCTCGCTGGTCGTCCCAGTTGAAGGGGCGGCCGATGAGCCGCTCCAGGTCGCGGTTGTACGGGGCGAAGTAGGCCTCGCAGCCGGGCTCGGAGCTCGGGGTCGATGTCGGCAGGGGTGGCCTGGTTGATCGCCGGGAAGGAGGCGCCGTCCCACGGTCGGACCCCGATGAACCGCCACACCTCGTCGAGGACCGGCCCGGGATCCGAGAAGAGGTCTTCGCTGCGGATGAACAGGAACCGGTCGAGTGGGAAGTGGGTCAGCCAGCGTTCGATCTGCTCGGCGTAGCGGCTCTTGGCGAGGTACAGGAAGCGCAGCGCGTCGCCGACGCCTTGCCGATCGTCGTGGTAGTCGCCGAAGCCGGCCGGAATCGGGTCGGCCTGCTCCTTCTCGACCGCCTGCTCGAACGTGGCGGTCTCCCGTCCCTCCATGGTCCGCAGCCGCCAGGCGGAGTGGGCCCGCTCCACCGGATGCCGGAGCATGGCGATGAGCTTGGCTTCCGGCGTCACCTCGGCCAGCCGCCCCGGCACGTCGGGGTGCACGAGGTAGTTGGGGGTCGCCTCCCCGGTGACCCGTCCGTGGCCGATCGCACGTTTCGCCGGGAAGTTGGCCCGGTACCAGCCCAACCCCCGGCGGTAGTGCAGGTCGTAGAAGTGGATCTCCTTGCGGTGCGGGGCGAGGACGTCGGGATGGTGGGTCAGGTGGTCGAACAGCGAGGTGGTCCCGCTGCGCTGGGCACCGAGGATGACGAAGTCCGGGAGCGCCCTTCGGGAGGCGGTCGCCATCCGCCAACGCCAGGTCAGCCCGCGTCCGATCCGGGCCGGGTGGAGCCGGCTCTGGCGACGGGCGCGCCGGTTCCTCATCGCACCCCCCCGACCGGTCGCCATCCCATGGCGGCGAGTGTACGACCCGGTGGGCGGGCCGGAGCTCCCGGGGAACGGGTCGCCCGGCCCATCACCAGGGGATGGGGAACCTCCTAGTGTCCCCCCAACGCACCACCGGAAGGCTGCGGGTATCGGGGGGCGACCGAATGCGGATGATCGAGTTCCTGGGTGTTCCCGGGAGCGGTAAGTCCACCACGCTGGGACTGCTCGAGTCCGACGCGCCCGCTGCCGGTATCCGGCTCCAGCGCCTCGACCCGGTGGGGAGGATCGCCATCGCCCGCCAGGGCCGGGACCCGGTGACCCGGGCGATGGCCCGGACCGTCGGCCGCTACTGGCGTTCGGCATGGAAACGGGCCATGGTCAGGTCGAGCGACCGGGTCTCCATCCTCTCCCGTGCCATCGTGAAGCGGCCCGAGCTGGCCGCGGCGATGATCGAGGCGAACGACGCCCACAACCACGACGCCGGGGCCGACCGGGTGATGGGGATGCTGCTCAACCACCTCATCGGGTTCCAGCTCGCCGAGGAGACGCTGGGCGACCGTGAGTGGCTCCTGCTCGACGAGGGCCTGTGCAACCGGGTCACCAGCCTGTTCGCCGCCGGGTTCGATGCCGAGCTCGACAAAGCCGAGCTCGACCGCTACCTCGATCTCATCCCGGTGCCGGACGTCCTGGTGGTCGTCTCCGCGCCGATCGACGTGTGTTTCGATCGGCTGGAGAAGATCGGCTGGACGGAGCGCATGGCCGGGAAACCCGCAGTGAGCCGGCGCGCCTTCCTGCAGCGGTCTTCCGAGCTGGTCGATCTCGCCCGAAGTCACATGGAGGCGGCCGGCTCGACGGTCGTGCTCGTCGACGGCACCGACCCTCCCCGGACCTCGATTCCTGCAGTCATGGCCGGCATCCGTGCCGCCGGCGTGGTTCCCGCCACGGGTTCCACTTCCGGGAGCTGACCCGGGCGTCAGGCGTCCACGTCGAGGACCGCGTCGCCGTTGGCCGATGCGTCGGAGTCGATCGGCTCCAACGTCACCCAGATGTGCGGGAAGTCGGCTCGCCGCACCCCGGTCCAGAGATCGACCGTATCGCCGGCCCGGAACGACCCGGCCGAGAGGTGGATGTCGTCGCTGCTCATCCACAGCTCGTAGACGTACCCCTCCGGGGCGGGGGGCAGGTCGACGGCGTCGAGCCGCATTCGGGTCCCGGCGTCGGTCGACCACCCCAGGACGGTGGCCGACGCCTCCGGGGTCGGCCCGGTACCGACCAGGGTGACCTCCCAATCGGGCTGGTTGGCGCGGAGCACGGTGACGGCGACGCCGGTGGCGACGATGACCACCGCCGCCCAGCCCAGCCATGTCCACCGCTTCCGGGCGGGCGCCTCGGCGACTCGGAGCACCGGCGGCGGGCTGGTGACATCACCCGATCCCGGTGCAGGGACTGTCTCGGCGGGCTCCTCGGCGGCGGTCACCGCCGCCATGACCGCGATCCTCCAGCCCGGGATCGGGCTCGGCCCAGGTGTCCGGGTCGGTGAGGAGCCCACGAACCAGAGCGAGTTCGGCGTCGCTGGCGGAGCAGGCGGCGCAGACGGCGCGATGGGCGGCCAGCTCGGGGCTGTCGTCACCGCTGAAGCGCCCCGCCAGGTACTCGCTGCAGATCATGCGCTCGCCTCCTGCAGGTGCAGCAGGAGCTCGGCGAGGCGTCGATGCGCCCGGTGGGATCGCGACTTCACCGTGCCCACCGGGATTCCCAGGGTCATCGCCGCTTCCTCGTGGGTGAGCCCCAAGAAGTGGGTGGCCTCGACGACGGTGCGTTCGTCCGGCGGCATGGTGTCGAGGGCGCGGCGCACCTCCCACGTCGTCCAGGTCGCCTCGAGACCGGGGGGGAGCTCGGCGAGCTGATCGTCGAGCGGGGTCTGGCGGCTGTGCCGGCGTTCGCGCCGGAACAGGTCGACGGCGACCCGCCGGGTGATGGTGAAGAGCCACGGGGCGACATCGCGCGACGGGTCGAAGCGCGGGGCGGCCCGCCACGCCTGGAGGAAGGACTGCTGCACCGCCTCTTCGGCCAGCCCCCGATCACCGAGCGAGCGCAGCGCCACCGAGAACATCGGACGTGAGTACCTCCGGTAGAGGTCGCGCACCGCCTCCGGGTCCCCCGAGACGAAGCGGGCGACCATGTCGGCCTCGGTGGTCACCGTGACCACGCTGTAGTGAGCGACACCATGCATTTCCAAGCTAGTTACGCAGCGGCGCTATCGGGTGGTTCGCAACCCACGTCCTCGACTTGGCAAGGATTGGTTTGTCATCGGCTGTGGGGAACGTGAGAATGCGGCTGGTCGCCGAAAGTCGGCAACCCGGGGGACAGGGGAACAGGGAACCATGACTATCGCGCCGACCGGCCGCCACGTGCGACGGCACACTGCCCTCGGACTGGCGGCGACGCTGCTGGCTGCCGCCGCGGTTGGAGCGGTCGCCGCCCCGGCCACCGCCGCTGCCCGGCCCAAGATCACCACGACCGTCCACGATGCCGCTCATCTCGATCGCACCAATGCCCCGGTCGCCGCGGGTACCGAGGTTCATCTCGTCGTCGCCGTCGCCGGCAAGCCCGGGCAGCCGGTCGCCGCCGGCACGGTCGACATCAGCCGCTTCGAGAACGACACCTGCACGGGCACCGCGGTCGTCGTCGAGGCCGACCTGGTGGTCGTCGGTGGGTCGGTCGAGTCGGCCGGCTTCGTCACCACGGGCGCCACCTTCTCGTGGCGTGCCCACTATGACGGCGATGTCGCCTACCGGCCGGGCGACGCCGCATGTCGGGTCGTGACTGCGTCGACCGGCGGGGGGCCGCTCACACTGGGTACCTCCGTTCACGATGCCGCCCACGCCGACGTCACCGGCACCACCGTGGCCGTCGGGTCCGTGGTGCACGTCCAGGTGATCCTCGACTCCGGGGGCGGGCCGGCCCCAACCTCCAGCATCGAGATCAAGTACTGGTCCGGGAGCGCGCTGTGTCCCGGGCACGCCACCAGCACCCAGAAGCCGGTAGCCGTGGTGGACGGGGTGGCGGAATCGATGGGGTACACGCTGGCGGGCGCCGGCAGCTACTCGTACAAGGCGGTCTACCGCGGGGACGCCACCTATCCGCAAACGGTTGGCCCGTGTGTGTCGGTCAGCTCCGGCTGACAGCCGTCACCAACGCTGTCGCATCGTCCACTGGTCGTCTTCCTTGGCGAGCAGCCCGGTAGCGGCTTCAGGCCCCCAACTCCCCGCCGGATAGGGGTGGAGCGGGAGGTCGGCACGGTCGAGCAGCGGGGTCCACAGCCGCCAGCTCGCCTCGACCTCGTCGGCTCGAACGAAGAGCGTCTGGTCGCCCGTGATGACGTCGAACAGAAGGGTCTGGTAGGCATCGGGGAGCAGGTCGAACCGGTCGGCGTAGTCGAACGACATCGGTTGGGTCACGACGCTGGCCTTCCCCGGCTCCTTGAGCTCGAACCGCACCTCGAACCCCTCGTTGGGTTGCAGGGTGAGGATCAGGACGTTGGGGCTGATCGGGCAGTCGTCGATCATCCCGTGGAAGATGCACACCGGCGGCGGCTTGTAGGTGACGGCGATCTGCGTGGTGCGGTCGGGGAGCCGCTTCCCGGTCCTGAGGTAGAAGGGCACCCCCTCCCACCGCCAGCTGTGCACGTAAACCCGTAGGGCGGCGAAGGTCGGCGTAGACGAGTCGGGTGCCACCGTCTCCTCGTCGCGGTAGCCGGGCACCGGCGTGCCTTCGAGCTCCCCGGCGGCGTACTGGCCGAGCACCACCCCTGCCGGGTCGATGGACCGGACGGCGTCGAGGACCTGCACCTTCTGCTGGCGGATGGCGTCGGCGTTGAACGACGTCGGTGCCTCCATGGCCACCAGCGTGAGGAGTTGGGTCAGGTGGTTCTGGACCATGTCGCGGATGACCCCGGCGGTCTCGAAGTAGCCGCCACGGGCTTCCACCCCGAGGCTCTCGGCGACGGTGATCTCCACGCACTCGAGCCGGTCGCGGGTCCACGTCGTCTCGAAGATCGGGTTGGTGAACCGGAAGGTGAGCAGGTTCTGGACGCTCTCCTTGCCCAGGTAGTGATCGATCCGGTAGACCTGGGACTCGTCGAAGTGGAAGTGCACCAGGGCGTTGAGTGCCTGGGCCGACTCGAGGTCGCGCCCGAAGGGCTTCTCGATCACCAGCCGGGTCCAGCCCGGCGCCCGGTTCAGCCCGGCCTCGTCGATGGCGGCGATCGTCTTCGGCGACACTTCGGGGGGCAGTGCCAGGTAGAAGACGCGGTTGCCGGGCAGGCCGGCGACCACCCTCGATCTGCTCGACCCTGGCCCTCAGGTCGCCGAGCGGAGCGCCACGCGGCACCTGGTGGTGGAAGATGCGCTCGTCCATCCACGGATCGGTGGCGGTGTCGGCCATCCCGGCGTCGCCCAGTGCCTTGCGGCACAGGTCGCGGAACTCGTCGTCGCTCAGCGGGCTCGACGAGACGCCGAGGATCACGGTGCGGTCCTCCACCCCGTTCTCGGTCATCACCCGGTACAGGGCGGGGAGCAGCTTGCGCCTGGTCAGGTCGCCGGTTGCACCGAAGATCACGAAGAGGTGACGGTCGATCTGGCGCATCACTCCTCCCGCTTCACGGCGTGGCCGCCGAACTGGCCCCGCATCGCCGAGAGCAGCCGGTCGGCGAACTCGACCTCGTCGCGCGACCCGATCCTGCGAAGGAGGGACAGGGTGATCACCGGCGCGGCGACGTCGAGGTCGATCGCCTCGGTGACCGCCCACCGACCTTCACCCGAGTCGGGGACGTAGGGCGCGATGCCCGCCATCGCCGGGTTCTCCTCGAGCGCCAGCACCGCCATGTCGAGGAGCCAGGAGCGGATGACGCTGCCGTGGCGCCAGATCGTCCCCACCTCGGCCAGGTCGTAGTCCCATTCCTCCTTGGCGCGGAGCACGGCGAAACCTTCGGCGTACGCCTGCATCTGGGCGTACTCGATGCCGTTGTGGATCATCTTGGCGAAGTGGCCGGACCCCACGGGGCCGACCCGTCCCCATCCGGTGGTCGGGGTCGGGGCCAGCGTCTCGAGGACAGGGCGAAGCCGCTCGACCTGGTCGGGCTCGCCACCCGACCATCATCGAGTAGCCCTCGGTGATGCCCCAGATGCCGCCGGAGACGCCGACGTCGACGAGATGGTGACCGGCGGCGGCGCGCTCGGCGGCGCGGCGGACGGTCGCCTTGTAGTTCGAGTTGCCGCCGTCGACGAGCAGGTCACCGGTGTCGAGGTGCGGCGCCAGCCCGGCGATCACCTCGTCGACCGGGTCGCCGTTGGGCACCATGATCCACACCGCCCTCGGCGGATCAGCGCGGCGACCAGGTCCGCCAGCGAGCCCGGCACCGGCGGCGCCGACGCCGACCACCCGCTTCACCGCGTCCGGAGAGAGGTCGAAGCCGACCACCTGGTGGCCGCCCCGGCCAGCCGCTCGGTCATGTTGGCGCCCATCCGGCCGAGCCCGACCATCCCCAACTGCATCGATCCTCCTCGCGCGTGGCGTACCGGCGCACCCGCACGGTAATCGGGGAGCGATGAGGTGACCTCGACCTGCCATGATTCGCCGGCCGATGGAAGCATCACGACGTGGCGGTCGTCGGTCGGTGGGGATCATCGGGCTGTCGACCGCCGCCGCCCTCAGCCCGGGTCGCCGCCGGCGCCGCCGTGGTGGTGGTCGAGAAGGAGGACCGGCTGGCATCGCACCAGACCGGGCGACAACAGCGGGGTGATCCACACCGGGCTGTACTACGAGCCCGGGTCGCTGAAGTCGCGATGGTGCACCGAGGGACGCCGACGTCCTGCTCGACTTCTGCGCCGAGCAGGGGATCCCGGTCGACATGAGCGGCAAGGTCGTGGTGGCCACCTCACCTGTCGAGATCCCGGCTCTCGACGAGCTGGAGCGCCGGGCCAGGGGCAACGGGGTGGAGGCGAGGCGGATCGGCCCGGCGGAGCTGGCGGTATCGAGCCCCACGCCGCCGGGGTCGCCGCCCTCCACGTGCCCGGCGCCGCCGTGGTCGACTTCGGTCGAGGTCGCCGGGTCCTACGCAGCCATCGCCGAGAAGGGAGGGGCGTCGATACGCACCGGGTGGCAGGTCACCGCCGCCCGACCGGAGCCGGCCGGTTGGCGGCTGGAGTCGCCCAAGGGGCCGGTGCGCGCCCGGGTGGTGGTCAACTGCGCCGGCCTCCACGTCGACCGGGTGGCGGCCCTGATGGGGGTGACCCCCGACCTGAGCATCGTGCCCTTCCGGGGCGAGTACCGCGAGCTGCGCCCGGACCGCGGCCACTTGGTGAAGACCCTGATCTACCCGGTGCCCGACCCCAGCCTGCCGTTCCTCGGGGTCCACTTCACCCGGTCGGCGGATGGGCGGGTGGAAGTGGGCCCCAACGCGGTGCTCGCGTTCGCCCGGGAGGGATACCGCCGGCGGGATGTCCGGTTCGGTGACATGGGCGCGGTGCTGCGCTCGACCGGGGTTCCGCAAGCTGGCCCGGGCGAGGTGGCGGACCGGGGTCGGCGAGATGTGGCGATCGGTGTCGCGCCGCCGCCTTCGCCGCCGAAGCGAGGAAGCTGGTGCCCGAGCTGGTGGAAGACGACCTGGGCGGCTACCGGGCCGGGGTGCGGGCCCAGGCCATCGCCCCGGACGGCACCCTGGTCCACGACTTCGCCCTCGAGGAGACCGACGACGCCGTTCACGTCCTCAATGCTCCCTCGCCGGCGGCGACGGCTTCGTTGGCGATCGGCGGCCACATCGCCCGCCTGGTGGCGGCGAAGCTGTCCTGACGGACGGAGCGGTCCGCCGAAGCCTCAGCGGCGGTGGTGACGACGTCCGTCGTCCGGCGAGCCGTCCTCGTCGACATGCTCGATGGCGACGATCTCGCCGCCCCGGCGGAAGCCGAGCAGCCCGCCGATGGTGATCAGGAGGGTGCCGGCGACGAGCACGATGAACCCGGGCCCGGTGGTGACGTCGAACGCCTCCGGTATCTGCCCGGCGTCGGCGATCTGTTCGAAGGCGGCCTGCATCGGTCGGCGTTGTCGCCGGCCTCCAGCCACTTGATCACGGCGTAGGCGGTCAGGGCCCCGCCGA
This sequence comes from uncultured Acidimicrobiia bacterium, assembly GCA_963834375.1. Classification (GTDB taxonomy): domain Bacteria; phylum Actinomycetota; class Acidimicrobiia; order Spongiisociales; family UBA5794; genus JACDBE01. The sequence continues at coordinate 405,603 of CAWIBM010000002.1, forward strand.
TCACCGTGACGATCATGGCCGCCGAGGCCCCGAACGGACTCTGCCGGGGTGGCTGGAAGACCAGAGGCGAGCGACCATGACATGGCGACCACCACGGCGATCTTCGCCCAGGTGTCCAACCCGCCCCAGATGGTCGGGATCGACGGACGGGAGCTCCTCGACGCTCTCGGACAGGGCCTCCATGATCGACTCACCGGGGCTGGTGAGCGCCTTCAGGAACAGGCCGACGGCGCCGACGATCACCCCGAGCAGAGCGATGATCCTGCTGATGTGCATGAGCGAGTCTCCTCGAGCGGCTTCCGTGCGACTGCCAGGCTAGGACACCTCGGAGCGGCGGCCCAAGGACGACCCACTCCCGGGCGGTGCGCGCGTCGGTCAGCTCGGTAGCCGGAAACCGACCGTGGCGCCGCCCTCCGGGGCGTCCTCGACGAACACGGTGCCGCCGTGCTGGTCCACGACCTTGGCCACGATCGCCAGCCCCAGTCCCGAACCGGGCGTGGTGCGCGCCTCCGTCGACCGGTAGAAGCGGTCGAAGACATAGGGCTTGTCCTCGTCGGAGATCCCCGAGCCGGCGTCGGAAACGGCGACGCCACCCTCGGCGACCGTCACCCGCACCGCGTGTCCGGCGGGCTCCACTTGAGGGCATTGTCCACCAGGTTGGAGACGGCGCGCTCCAGCGCGGCAGGTCTCCCGGTGGTCTCGCTCGGCGAGGACTCGAGCGTGATGGTCCGCCCCGTTCTTCGCTCGAATCGGGCCACCACCTCGGCGGTGAGGTCCTCGAGGTCGACCGTGGCCAGCGGCTCGTCGGCGGCGTCGGCGTCGGCGGCCAGCGTGACCAGCTCGCCGACCAGCTTGGACAGCTCCCCGATCTCCTGGGCGGCGGCATCGACGAGTTGGCGACGTTGATCGGCCGGGATCCCGTCGGACCGGGCCAGCATCTCGACGTTGGTGCGCAACGCCGTCAACGGGGTCCTCAGCTCGTGGCCGGCGTCGCGCACCAGGCGCTCCTGGTCGAGCCGGGACCGGCGCAGGCTCTGCATCATCTGGTTGAACCCCGATGCCAGCCGGCCGACCTCGTCGTCGTGCACCACGGCGATGGTGGTGTCGAGGTCCTGGGTGGCGGTGACGTGCTCCACGGTCTTGGTCAGCTCGTCCACCGGTCGCAGCGCGCTCCTCGCCACCCACAGTCCGGCCAGCCCGGCGCCGACGACCCCGATGAGCCCCATCCCGAGCAGGCGGAAGGTGATCCCCTGCATGGTGCGCTCGAACTCGTCGAGCGAACGGGCCACCTGGATGGCCCCGTCGCCGACGTCCGCGGTGAAGAGCCGGACCGCCCCCTCGGTGGTGTCGACGGAGCGCAACACGCCCCTGCGCTCGCCCCGTGCCACCTCGAGATCGGTCTCGGTGACCGGGATCGCCACCAGCTGGTCGGACGGTGCCACCACCTCTCCATCGGCGGTGATCGCCTGGAGGTAGAGGGCGTCGAACCCGCGCAGGCCCCGCCCGAACGGGTCGTCGGGGCCGGCCTCGGCGTCGGGCTCGATGGCGCCCAGCCCGAGGTTCCCCTGGGCGAGCAGGGTGGCGCGCTGGATCAGGCTCTGGTCGATCTGGCGGAGCAGCTCGGCTCGGGCCACGGTCCTCGCCACGGCAACCCCGGTGACGACCACCAGCACCGCCACTGCCGCGGTGAGCAGCGCCAGCCGGACACGGAGGGTCACGGCTTGGGGGCGCGGATGACGTATCCGACGCCGCGCACCGTGTGGATGAGTCGAGGGCTTCCCTCCGGCTCGGTCTTGCGGCGCAGATATCCGACGTAGACGTCGAGCGAGTTCGAGCTGGTCTCGAAGTCGAAGCCCCAGATGCGCTCGTAGATCACCGCCCGGTTGAGGACCCGCCCGGTGTTCTCCATCAACAGGACGAGGAGGTCGAACTCGGTCTTGGTGAGTGTCACCGGCTCTCCGCCCCTGGTGACCTCGCGGGTGGCGACGTTCGCCTCCAGGTCGGCGACCCGGTAGACGTCGGTGGTCGAGCCCGACGACCGGCGCAACAGAGCCCGGATGCGAGCGAGCAGCTCGTCGAGGGCGAACGGCTTGACCAGGTAGTCGTCGGCACCGGCGTCGAGCCCGGCCACCCGGTCGCCCACCGTGTCCCGGGCGGTGAGCACGAGGATGGGGGTGGTGTCGCCCCTGGCCCTGAGGCGCCGGCACACCTCGAGCCCGTCGATGTGGGGCATCATCACGTCGAGGACGATGGCGGCGGGTTGCTCGTCGAGCACCTTGGCCAGTCCCTCCGAGCCGTCGTTGGCGGTGCTCACCTCGTAGCCGTCGAAGGTGAGGGCGCGTTCCAGCGCCTGGCGGACGGCGCGGTCGTCCTCGATGACGAGGAGCCGGGTCGGATCGGTCATGGTGGTCCTTGCGGGTTGTTGGCCGCGGCGAGGGGGGTGCCGGGTGGAGGGGACACGGCGACCGAGCCATGTTCGCACCCCGGTGCCGTCACCGGCCCGCCGCCGGGTGAAGAACGGATGAGAATCGGGCGGCTCGGTCAGCCGCCCGCCGAGCCGCCCCGGTGCCTCCGACGGGTGCGGCCGGTGGCGATGGCGACGATCGCAGTCAGCGCCATCGAGGCGGCCTCGACGGAGCGGCACACGCGCCCGTCGTCGGTGGTGACGACTTCGGAGGCGAGGTAGTCCGAGTGGCCCCCGTCGCCGGCGGCGAACACCCGTGCCCCGAAACCGGGGTCGGTGGGGATCGTCCCGTAGAGCTCGTCGACGGCCCACCCGGCCAGCGCCGTGCCGAGGCCGAGGGGGGCCAGGGCGGCGAGACCGGGGAGGCTCCTCAGCCGGATGACGATGTCGTCATCGGTCCCACCCGCCCAGACGTGGCCCGGGTCGATGCCCAGGTCGGCGGCGGTGTCGACGCCGGTGCCGGGCGACCCGATGAACACGATGTCGTGGCGGGGCGGGAGGTCGGCGGCCAGACCGTCGGCCAGCGCCGTGCCGAGCAGGAGCGAACCGTATGAGTGTCCGACGAGCGTGAGGTGCCGGTCGGAGACGGGCAGGACTTCGACCAACCGGGCCAGTCCGTCGGCGCCGTTGGTGGCGGCGAACGGAAGTGTGGCGTCGACGAGGTCGGGGGCGTCGTACACCAGGGCGGTCACCACCGCCAGGTCGCCGCTCGTGTCGAACCGCAACATCCGGGCGGCGTTGGCCGCCGTCAGGTCGACGTCGAGCTTGTCGGTGGACATGCCCGGGACCAGCACGGCGACGTGGTCGGCGTCGAGTGGGCCGACCCACTCGGCCAGGTGACCGTCGCCCGACCAGTCGAACATCAGAAGTTGCGTCGGAGCATCCCGATCAGCATCTCCCGCTCGGCGGCGAGGTCGACCGGCGTGCCCGGGTCGGCGCCGGCGAGCCGCCAGTCGATCTCGGCGATCGCCAGCTCGATGCGTCTCCGGTTGGCGGCGAAGACCATGTCGAGCCGTACACCGGGGACGTCGGCGATCTCGGGCCGGCGCCGGGCGAGCGCCGTCGCCACCGCGGCGTCGAGGGAGGCGAGGAACCCGGCGATGACCGGAGCGGGTTGGTGGGCGAGCAGCCAGTCGACGGCGCCGGCGGCGGCATTCACCGCCCCGTCGAGGTCCTCCCAGGGGACGGCCAGCGTCGTGGTGAGGGCGTGGTCCGCTCCGTTGGCGATCAGCGTGAGATGGTGGGCGTCGATGAGGCGCCCGCCGACCGGTGCCATCGCCTCGAGCAGGTCGGCGCGTTCCGCCAGGGAGCGGCCCCAGGCGGCGCCCCACCGGGCGACCGGGTCGACGGCGAGCACCGGGCTGATGTCGTCGGAGAGGCGGGCCGCCGAGCCGGCGATGGCGAGCGCGGCGTCGGCGGCTCGCCTACGGCGAACGGCGAGGCCGCGCAGCAGGTCGGGCTCGGCGGTGGCGACGGGCATCGAGGCGACCGTACGGGACCGAGGCGGCGGTTGCCAGGGGTGCGGTCTCGCCGCCCCGGGCTCAGCGCACCGGTGAGGTCATCACCGAGAGGCCCCACGAGGCGACGGAGACGACCACCGAGCCCCAGAACGTCGACCAGCCGTCGGCGCTGGTCAGCCCGAGGTCGAGCCGCTCGGGAGCGGACAGCCACACCACGATCGCCAGCAGCGGCCCAGTTGATCACCACGATGAACAGCCCCAGGGTCACCACCAGGAACGGGATGCTGAGCACGGTGAAGATGGGCTTGAGCACCGTGTTGACCAGGCCGACGACCAGCCCGATGACGGAGGATCTGCCACCACTCGCCGGACCAGTCGAGCCCGGGCACCACCGCGGTGGCCAGCCACACCGCGGCGGCGCTGATCAGCACCCTGAGGGCGAATTGCATCCGGTCTCCGGTCGACGTCGACCTGCCGGACCCTACTGCCACCACCCATGGTCGTCCGGTACGATCGTCGGATGGGGTCCGGCTCGTTTCGCAACGTGCGCGCTCATCGCCCACGTCGACCACGGGAAGACGACGCTGGTCGACGCCATGCTCCGGGCGACCGCGGTGTTCGCCGACCACCAGGCCCAGGTGGAGCGGGTCATGGACTCGGGCGACCAGGAGCGGGAGCGGGGCATCACCATCCTCGCCAAGGCGGCGTCGATCGTCTGGAAGGGCACGAGGATCAACCTGGTGGACACCCCGGGGCACGCCGACTTCGGGGGCGAGGTGGAGCGGGCGCTGACCATGGTCGACGGGGTGCTGCTGCTGGTCGACGCCTCCGAGGGGCCGATGCCGCAGACCCGGTACGTCCTGTCCAAGGCGCTCGCCCGCCACCTGCCGGCGGTGGTCGTGGTCAACAAGGTCGACCGGGCCGATGCCAGGCTCGACCAGGTGGTCGACGAGACGTATCAGCTGTTCTTCGACCTCGACGCCAAGGACCACCACATCGACTTCCCCATCGTGTCCACGGTGGCCCGGCTGGGGCAGCAGCGTCGCCGGCACCGGCGTCCCTGCCGACGACGCCGACATGTCGGCCCTGCTCGACACCATCGTGGCGACGATCCCGGCGCCGGCCGGGTGACCCGGAGGCGCCGCTGCAGGCGCTGGTCACCAACCTCGACGCCTCCGACTACCTGGGGCGGCTGGCGATCGGGCGGGTGGTACAGGGGACGCTGCGCGCCGGCGAGGACGTGGCCCTGTGCCAGGACGACCCCGGCGAGCCGCCTCGCCGCCGGCGGCTCACCCGCTCCTCGGGTTCTCCGGGCTGGGCCGGGACCCGGTGGACGAGCGGGTGGCCGGCGACCTGTTCGTGGTGGCCGGGTTCCCCGAGGTGGAGATCGGCGACACGCTGGCCGACCCCGACGATCCTCGCCCGCTGCCCCGCATCGAGGTGGACGAGCCGGTGCTGCGGATGACGTTCGGGGTGAACACGTCGCCCATGGCGGGCGGCGACGGGACGTACCTCACGTCACGCCAGATCAGGGAGCGGCTGGAGCGTGAGGTGCGGGGCAACGTGTCGATCCGGATCGGGCCGACCTCGTCGCCGGAGGTCATCGAGGTGGCGGGGCGGGGCGAGCTGCAGCTGGCGGTGCTCATCGAGTCGATGCGGCGGGAGGGATACGAGTTCCAGGTCAGCCGGCCCGAGGTGATCCTGCGGGAGTTGGACGGGGTGCCCCATGAGCCGGTGGAGCGGGCGGTGATCGACGTTCCCGACGACCACGTGGGGACGGTGACCCAGTCGGTGGCCCCCCGCAAGGGCAAGGTGACCGATCTCCGTCCCGGCGGCGCCGGCCGCACCATCGTCACCGTCGAGGCGCCGGCCCGCGGGCTGCTCGGGCTGCGTTCGCTGTTGATGACGGCGACCCGAGGCACCGCGCTGGTGCACCAGCACCACGCCGGGTGGATGCCGTGGGCGGGGGAGCTGCCCCACCGGATGGGCGGCGCCATGGTGGCCGACCGTCGTGGCGGGGCGACCGGTTTCGCCCTCGACAACCTGCAGAAGCGGGGCGAGCTGTTCGTCGAGCCGGGTACCGAGGTCTACGAGGGAATGGTTGTCGGCGAGGCGTCCCGCCCCGAGGAGATGGTGGTCAACGCCACCACGCGCCAAGCAGCTGACCAACATCCGCACCCACTCCAAGGACGAGGCGATAAGGCTCGACCCGGTGCGCCTGCTCAGCCTGGAGATCGCCATCGAGTGGATCGCCGACGACGAGCTGGTCGAGGTCACCCCGAAGGCGATCCGGGTGCGCAAACGCCACCTCAACGAGAGCGACCGCCGCATCGCCGCCAAACGCACCGGAAGGTGACCGCGGTGGGACCGGATCGGGTGCGCCGGATGCGGGTGGTGGCCGGCGCCGTGGTGACGGCGGCGCTCGTCGGGGGTGCCGTGCTGGTGACGATGGCCGGCGACGAAGGATCATCGGACGGGCCAACTCTTGCCGACGCCGCGGTCACCGGCGACCACGACCTGGCCCGGTCCTTGCTCGCCGCCGGCGCACCACCCGACGAGCCGCGCAGCCGGGGTTACACCCCGCTGCTGCGGGCGGCGCTGCTCGACGACGCAGCAATGGTCCAGCTGCTCATCGACGCCGGCGCCGACCTCGGTGCGACCGACCTCGGCGGGCTCACCGCATGGCACCTCGCCGCCGAGTCGGACTCCCCCGCCGCCCTGGCGACGCTCGTCGAGGCCGGCGTCGACCTGGACGCTACCTCCACCAACGGGATGAACACCCTGCAGCACGCCGCCTACGCCGGCAGCGTCGAGGTGTTGGAGGTGATCACGGCAAGCGGGGCCGAGCTGGACGCCCCGTCGCAGAGCACGACCGGGGGCCACGGCTACCCGGTCGACGAGGGTCCCACCGCCCTCGCCATCGCCGCCCGGGCGGGGCACCTCGACGCGGTCAGGGCGTTGCTCGGGCTCGGCGCCGCCGTCGATGCTCCGTCGTCGATCGGCCAGACCGCGCTGCTATCGGCGATCTTCTCCGGTCAGCCGGCGGAGATGGTCGGGGTACTCCTGGACGCCGGCGCCGACCCGACGGTCCGGGCCGCCTGCCTCTCGGGGTGCGCCCAATCCGAGGGCGACGCCCTGGAGTGGGCCCGCCGAGCCGGTGATCCCGAGGTGGTGGCGCTGCTGGAGGCGGCGCTCGCCGAGTGACGGGTGGTCAGCGGAGTCGCCGCCGATCGACGCCTCTCAGTGGGTCGGTTCGGCGGGGACGTCGTCGGGCTCGGCGCCGGCGGTCAACTTCAGCTCGGCCACCTGCTTGACGTTCCAGCACAGAGTGGCGCCGTCGGCGACGGTGAGACGGTAGGGCCCGCCGGCTTCGGGTGGCAGCGGCCCACCGTCGACGGCATACGACAGCCAGCCGCCGGCCTGGAGGTCGGCCAGCGGGATCGAGGCCCGGTAGGAGCCCCGGCGGCGATCACCGTGCAATGGGTGGCCTCAGGGTCCGGCTCGGCCGGACCGAGGACGTCGCGCACCGCCACCGCCGACCCGACCACCCCCTCGACCGCCTCCCCTGGCGCCGGCATCAGGGCGAGGTCCTCGTCGGTGAGCACCAGCGGGCGGGCGACCCGCCCGTAGACCCGTAACGTCACCCGCCGACCATACCCGTCACGACCGCCACCTCCCGAGCTAGAGCCTGCCGGCGTCGATGATCCGCTGGAGGAAGCGGCGGGTGCGGACCTCGCCGGGGACGGTGAAGATCTGCTCGGGCGGGCCCTCCTCGAGGATGCCGCCACCGTCGAGGAAGCACACCCGGTCGGCGATGTCGCGGGCGAAGCCCATCTCGTGGGTGGCGATGACCATGGTCATCCCGTCGGTCTTCAGCCGCCGGATCACGTCGAGCACCTCGGCCACCAACTCAGGGTCGAGGGCGGAGGTGATCTCGTCGAGCAGCATCACCTCGGGGCCGGGTGGCCAGCGCCCGGACGATCGCCACCCGCTGCTGCTGGCCGCCGGAGAGGCGGTCGGGGTAGTCGTCCGCCTTGCCGGCCAGCCCGAACCGGTCGAGCAGCTCCCTCGCCTGCGCCTCGGCCTCGGCCCGGGCCGATCCCGTGGACCCGGCGGGGTGACAGGGTGACGTTGTCGAGCACGCTCATGTGGGGGAACAGGTTGAACGCCTGGAACACGATCCCCATCCGCTGCCGCACCGCGTCGGCGTCGACCCCGCGGCCCGCTGATCACCTTGCCGTCGAGCACGTATCTCGCCCCGGTCGATCGGGACCAGCAGGTCGATGCACTTCAGCATCGTCGACTTGCCCGAACCGGAGGCGCCGATCAGGCACACCACCTCGTGCTCGGCGACGGCGAGGTCGACGTCGACCAGGACCGGCGTGCCGTCGAACGCCTTGGAGACGGACCGCGACCTCGAGCTTGGGCCCGCCACTTCTGACCGCGTCGCTCATCCGGCCCGCTTCCTACGCCGGTCCCGCTCGGTGTACCAGTCGGCGAACCGGGCCACCGGGATCGACACCGCCAGGAACAGCACCGCCGCCACCACGTAGCTGGTGTAGTTGAAGGTGCGGGCGTTGTAGATCTGCGCCTCGCGCACCGCCTCGCGGATGCCCAGGATGTAGACCAGGGCGACGTCCTTCTGCAGGCTGACGAACCCGTTGAGCAGCGCCGGGACGACGTTGCGCACCGCCTGGGGGACCAGCACGTGCGGAGCGCCTGCCACTGGGTCAAGCCCGAGCGCCCGGGCCGACATCCGCTGGCTCTCGTGCACCGACTCGATGCCGGCCCGGTAGACCTCGGCGGTGTACGCCGAGTACGACAGCACCAGGGCGGTGAGCCCCCAGAACAGCCGGCTGCGGGGGACCCCGGGCAGGTCCAGCGCCGGGATCCCGAACCCGAGCAGCAGGATGATCAGGATGATGGGGATGCCCCGCATCACGTCGATGTAGACCACGGTGAGCGTCCGCAGCGGGAAGAAGGCCGGGCCGCGTAGCGCCCGGACCATCGCCAGCAGCAGCGAGAAGGCGAGGATGGCGACCTCGGCGACGAGGAACATCCGCACGTCGAGCCAGAAGCCGCCGACGACGTCGGGCCACGCCTCGGCGAAGTTCTCCGGGTTGAAGAACTGCTGCTGGACGGAGGGCCATGCCTCCGAGCTGAGCACCCACCACAGACCGCAGCCCGAGCACCACCACCGTGGAGGCGGCGGCGATCAGCGCCCCCCGGGCCCCGTGCTCGGTGGTGAGGTCGCGCCAGCGGGACCCGGGCGGCTCGGGGACCCCGAGCTCGACCGCCGGCGGGCCCGACCCGATCACGGGCGGGCGTGCACCGTCACGGGGTGATCACGGGGATGTCGCTGCCGACGACCAGGTGCTCCTGCTCGAGGGCGTCGAGCGTGCCGTCGTCGCGAGAGCGCCGCCAGGGCGACGTTGACGCAGTCGACCAGCAGGTTGCCGTCGGCGAACAGCATCCCCAGCCCCTCCGGGTTGTCGCCGGCTTCGCCGAACTGGGCGACGATGGCGGTGTCGGGCATCTCCACGGCGGTGATGAAGTGCGCCGTGGGCAGGTCGAACACGATGGCGTCGATCTGCTGGGCGTCGAGCGCCGACTTGGCGTCGGCGTTGGTGTCGAACACGCTCGCCGGTGTCGCCGGCTGGATCACGTTCTCGATGTAGTCGAGGCTGGTGGTGGCGATCTGGGCGCCCAGCGAGAACTCCTGGAGCTCGGCGATGGTGGTCGCCTCGGCGACGGGGTTGTCGGCGAAGGCCACCAGCGCCTGCTTGGTGGTGTAGTACGGGTCGGAGAAGTCGACCACCTCGTCGCGCTCGGCGGTGATGGTGTACTGCTGGATGTTGAAGTCGAAGTCCTTGGGACCGGGGGCGATCGCCTCGTCGAACCCGACCGCCACCCAGGTCACCTGGTCGGCGGTGAACCCCATCTGCTCGGCGAAGGCGTAGACCAACTCTGCCTCGAACCCCTGCCCAGGCTGGGGTCGTCGTCGAGCACCCAGGGCGCGAAGGCCGGGATCGCTGGTCGCCACCGTCAGCGTGCCCGGGGTCAGGAGCTCGAGGGTGTCGACGGCGCACTCGTCGGGTGCGGCGGTGGTGGCCGGCGCCGCCGTGGTGGTCGGGAGCGGCCCCGGTGGTGTCGGTGGCTCCCGTGGTGGCAGCGGCGGCGGCGCCGCCGGTGGTGGTGGTCTCGGCGTCGTCCCCGCCGCAGGCGACCGCCACCAGGGCAGGACCACGGCAAGGGCCATCATCAGTCGGGGCGCATCGGTTTCCTCCTCGGGGTGCGGGCAGCGTAGGCGACCGGGACCGGCCGCCATGCAGCCGCCCGGCTCACCCACGGGGGACGAGGGCGAGCTGCCGGCTCTGCGCCACCAGTCGCCCGGCCCGTCCCAGATCTCGGCGTCCTCCTCGAGGAAACCGTCGCTGACGAAGCGGGTGGTGACCTGGCCGGCGAGCCAGCCGCCGGCGGGCCGGGCGCGGACATGCACGGTCAGCTCGAGCGTCGGCGTCCACCCGATCGGGGAGGTCGCCGTTGAAGATGGCGGGCGGGAAGGCTGTCGGCGGCGAGGACAAGCCCGAACGGATCGACCGGCTCCCGTCGGGCAGCCGGAACCAGCTGCGGATCCGCATCCGGCCCGTCGGGCCCTCCGACGGAGCGGCACGTCGTCGGGATGGACGCTGAGTTCGACCTTGCCGGTGAAGGGGGGCGGGAAGGTGTCGGTCGGCTCGAGCCGCTACGCAGCCGTCGGGCGGCGGGAGGTCCGGTGGTCCGGAGACGTGATGGGTCACGGTGTCGTCTTCGAGTCCGGCGTCGAGATCGGAGAAGGTCCCCAGCATGGTGAGCAGGCGGCGGTCATCGAGGTGGCCATGGTGGCGGCGACCGTCGCAGAAGCGCCTCCCCGAGCGGACGAGCTCGGCGGTGATGACGACCGGGCCCGGTTTGCCGGGGGCGAGGAAGTGCCCGGTGACCGTGACCGGGTGCGGGTTTGCCGGCGGTGATCGGCTCCGGCCCGGGCGAGCGTCGCCAGCAGGTAGCCCCCGTTGGCATTGCCCATGATGTCCCAACCCGGGCGAGATCTCCGCCTCGAAGACTCCGCTGCCCACGGGTCGACACGGCGGAAGCGGAGGCGAGCGACACGGCGGCATCCTACGGGCGACGCCGGGCCGCCCGGTCCGCCTGCCGAGCTCGATGTGGGCCTGCTGACCCATTGCGCCTGGCGGTAGGCTTGGCCAAGGTAGGCGCGTCGTTGTCGGGAGACGGACGGCGCGAACGCGATACTCACCAGCGGGGGCTCCACCATGGCCGAAGACAGAACCACGCAGGTCGTCATCATCGGAGGAGGGCCGGCCGGGTCGGCCGTAGCGCTGCAGCTGCTCGACCGCGGCATCACCCCGATCATCGTCGAGCGGGAGCAGTTCCCCCGGTTCCACATCGGCGAGTCGATGACCGGGGAGTGCGGCGGCATCGTCCGCCGGCTCGGCTTCGAGGAGCAGATGAAGGCCGCCAAGCACCCGGTGAAGCACGGCGTCACCGTGTTCGGCACCAGGGGCAACCCCGACTGGTGGATCCCGATGAGCCGGCGCGACGACCAGGGCCTCCACAACCACCCGACCTGGCAGGTGCGGCGCTCGACCTTCGACAAGATGCTGCTCGACGCCGCCGTCGAGAAGGGCGCCGAGCTCGATCCACGGCCGGGTCACCGACCCCATCGTCGAGGACGGGGTGGTGACCGGAGTGGTGGTGGAGACCGCCGACGGCATCGACCATCACCATCGCCGCCGAGCTCACCCTCGACTGCTCCGGCCAGGCCAGCTTCCTGGCCAACAAGAAGGTGACCGGCCCCAAGTACCTCGGGTCGTACGACAAGCAGATCGCCATGTTCTCCCAGATCACCGACTACGAGCGGGACCACGGCGAGGGCTACAACGAGCAGCCGGGCAACACCCACATCTTCTACACCAAGAAGTACCACTGGGCGTGGGCGATCCCCATCGAGGACGAGCGTGACCAGCATCGGCATCGTCACCCCTGCCGCCTACTTCAAGGAGAAGGGCGAGTCCCGCGACGACTACGTGCAGCGCGAGATCCACGAGCTCAACAAGGGACTGGCGGACCGGGTTCCCAAGGGGGACCTGGTCGAGCCGGCGCACACCGTGCCCAACTACTCCTTCCAGGTGCGCAAGTTCGCCGGCCCGGGCTACATCTGCGTCGGCGACTCCCACCGGTTCGTCGACCCGATCTTCTCGTTCGGGCTGTTCGTCGCCCTGTGCGAGTCGGAGATGGTGATGGATCCCATCGTCGGATGGCTGGACGGGAAGGGCCGCGGGCGACGAGAACCCGTTCCACGACTACATGGTCACCGTCGAGAAGGGCATCGACATCCTCGAGGACATGATCGACACGTTCTGGGAGAACCCGCTGGCGTTCGCCTTCCTGGTGCACAACCGGTACCGGGACCCGCTCACCGACATCTTCTCGGGGCGCATCTACGAGCACATGCCCCGCGACACAACTACGACGTCGCCCTCGCCGACTTCCGCCGGCTGCTCAAGCGGGAGCGGACGTACGACGAGGAGGGCCTGTACTCGGTCCCGATCGGATCGCGCTACCACCCCGAGCGGGCTCCGCTGTGGAACTCGACGTTGGGCGACGTTGCGTCCACCGAGAGCTGGCTCCGCGACGCCCACGAGGCCGCTCGCTGAGCTGTAGCCGGCCGGCGGCGGCGCTCAGCGCTCCGCCTGCCTCCGCAGAGGCAGGCGCGGCGGCGATGGCAGGCAGCGTCACCTCGCGGGAAGATCAGCACTTCGTCGACGGCGACGTGCCACCCGGTCGCCGGGCAGCCAGATCGGGGACAGGGCCGATCCGGCTGCGCAGCTGGACGAGCCGTCCGGTAGGACGACGGTGACCAGCTGGTCGTGGCCGTAGTACTCGCGGTCCTTCACCAGCCCGACTCCGGCCGGGGTCGGCGGCGAGGCCAACGGTCTCGGGTCGGATCATCACGGTCACGGGCCGTCGAGCTCGGTGGTGAAGGTCCCGGCACCGAGGGCGTCCCGCCCGGCGGCGGCAACACCCTCGAACAGGTCGGCGTCGCCGAGGAACCGGGCGGTCCAGGCATCGGCCGGCCTGCGGTACAGATCGGTGGGCGGGCCAACCTGGACCACGGACCCGTGGCCGCATCACCGCAACATGGTCGCTCATCGCCAGTGCCTCTTCCTGGTCGTGGGTGACGAAGACGGCAGTGGTGCCGGCGGCGGTGAGGATCTGGCGGACCTCGCGGCGCACCCGGCCGCTCAGGTCGGCGTCGAGGTTGGAGAAGGGCTCGTCGAGCAGGATGACGGCGGGGGCGGGGGCCAGCGCCCTGGCGAGGGCGACCCGCTGTTGCTCGCCTCCGGAGAGGTCGCCGGGCAGGCGGTCCTCGAGCCCGGTGAGCCCGACCAGGTCGACGACGTCGGCGATCCGGGCGGCTCGCCCGCTGCTCCGGGGGACGCCGAAGCCGACGTTGCGCAGCGACGGTCAGGTGCGGGAACAGGGCGTAGTCCTGGAAGACCATCCCCACCCGTGCGCCGTTCCGGCGGCGACGAATGAGATATCGCCGGACATCCGTTCGCCGGCGATGTCGATGGTGCCGGCGTCGGGCCGCTCGAACCCGGCGAGCATCCGCAACACCGTCGTCTTGCCGGAGCCCGAGGGGCCGAGCACGTGGTCACCGTGCCGGCGGTGACGTCGAGGTCGAACCCGTCAACGGCGACGACCTCGCCATAGGCCTTGACGCAGGCCGCGGGCGCGGATGGCCGGGGACGACGCGCGGAGCGCGCCCGGCGATCGGATGGCGGTGGCGAGGTCAGTCATGCAGGCCCCTGGCGACGAGCAGGAAGAGCGGTACCGCCGACAGCCCGACCAGAACCAGGGCGGCGACGCTCGCCCGAGTGTAGAACAGCTCGGACGACGCACTCCAGATGTCGATCGCCAGCGTCTCGAACCCGGTGGGACGGAGCAACAGCGTGGCGGGAAGCTCCTTCATGGCGCTGAGGAAGACGAGGACGCCACCGGCGAGGACCGCCCGCCAGATCAGGGCCCGGTCACCAGCCGGAGCGTGCGCCATGGCCCCATGCCCAGGCTGCGGCTCGCCTCCTCAAGGCTGGTGGGAACCTGACCGCAGCCCGGTCTCGGTCGACGCCAGCGGCGAGTGGCAGGAAGAGGGCGACGTAGGCGATGAGCAGCAGCGGGATCGACTGGTACACGGCGGGTAGGTAGCGGACCGCCAGCACCAGGAACGCCAGCCCGACGGCGATGTGCGGAAGCGAGTAGGCGGACCAGGCCATCGACTCGATACCGCGACCGGTGCGCCCGGGATGCCGCACGGCGAGCACGGCCACCGGGATGGCGGCGATCGCGGTGAGCACGGCACCGCCTCCGGCGACGCCGAGCGTGTTGACCAGCTCCTGCCAGATCACCGTGGCCTCGTTTCCCAGAGAGCCTCCACGGAACGCCCACCACGACAGCGTGACCAGCGGGATGCCCAACGAGGCGGTGACCAGGGCGGCGAAGAAGCCCAGGCCGAGAGACCTTGCCGCCGGTCCCCAGACGCCACGGGCCGCTGCCGGCGCGGCGGCCTACCGGCGAGCCCGACGACCCGACGCCTGCTCCGCTGCTCGGCGATGACCAGTACGAGGGCGATCATCACGAGGACGCCGGAGAGGAACAGTGCCGGGGTCAGCGTGAGCCGTGCTCGCAACTGGGTGTAGATGGCCCGGGTGAAGGTCTCGTAGCGGAGCAGCGAAACTGCCCCGAAGTCGGACATCACGTACAACGCCACCAGCAGCGAGGCGCCGGTCAACGCCGGCTTGAGCTGAGGGACGACCACGGTGGCGACGGTGCGCACCGGCCGGCGCCGAGCCCCTGCGCCGCCTCCTCGACGGCCGGGTCGAGCCGGCGCAGCGCCGGGACGGTGAGCAGGTGCACGAACGGGTAGTTCCACAGGCTGAGCGCCGCCCAGGCCGCCCAGAACCCGGTGAAGCTGGGCACACCGTCGAGCCCGAGCGGCGCGCGAGGGTCTCGGTGATCAGGCCCTGGTTGCCGGAGGCGCCGAGCAGGGCGAGGGCACCTACGTACGAGGGGATGACGAGAGGGAGCGCCGCCATCGCGGACCAGGCGACGACGACCGGGCAGGTCGGTCCGGGTGGTCAGCCAGGCGGTGGTGAGCCCCAACACGAGGGTGGTGAGCCGTCACGGTCACGGCCAGGAGGGCGGTCGACGCCAGCAGCTCGAGCAACCTGGCGGCGGCGAAGCCGCCGGCGTCGAAGCCGCCGGGTCGGAGCACGGTCCACAGCAGGAACCCGATGGGGAGGGCGGCGGGCACCACCGCCAGCAGCGGCGAGGGCGGTGAGCGAGCTGGGGGACCGTTCCCTCGGGCAACGGACCGCGGCGCATCGGGGACGCTCGGCGCGCCGGGTCGTCGGGTCGGCGTGGTCACGGGGTGACTGGTCACTGGGGCACGGGGTCGTCGTCAGCTCAAGCCCGCCTCGGCGATCAGCGGCAAGTGCAGGCTCGAGGGTGTCCGCGGTGTCGGTGAGGTCGATGTCGAGCGGCGGCAGCTCGGCGAGCGGCACCTGGCCCTCGGGGGAGCCGGCTCCGTCGATGAGCGGGTACTCGTACAGGCTGAGGAAGTGGGCCTGGGACTCGGGCGCAGCAGGAAGTCGACGAACTGCTCGGCTTCATCGGCCATGTCCGACGCCGGCCAGCACCCCGGCGCCGGTGGCCATCACCAGCGCACCGGGATCGCCTGCCGGGAAGAAGTGGTTGTCCGCAGGGACGTCGCCGAGCTCGGCGATCCGTTGCAACAGGTAGTAGTGGTTGACGAGGCCGGCGTCGAGATCGCCGGCGACCACGGCGTCGACGATGGGACCGTTGCGTCGAAGATCTGCGGGTCGTTGGCGGCGATGCCCTCGAGCCAATGCGCTGGTCGCCTCCTCGCCCTCGGACGAGGAGCATGGCGCTGACGAAGGCGACGAACGAGCCGTTGGTGGGGGCGATCCCGACCCGCCCGGACCATCCGGGTCGGTGAGGTCGAAGACGCTGTCGGGGAGCTCGTCCGTCGGCGACCAGGTCGGTGTTGCGAACCATCACCCGGGATCTGGCCGGTGACCCCGACCCAGCGGCCTTCGGCGTCCCGGTAGCGGTCCGGGACCAGCGTCAGCGATCTCCTCGGGCAGGGCGGCGAGCGCGCCCTCGTTGGCGAGCCCGCCGATGAAGGCCGGGTCCTGGGCCCAGAACACGTCGGCCGGCGAGTTGTCGCCTTCCTCGAGGATCGCCGTGGCCAGCTCTCCGGTGCCCGCATAACGGACGGCGACCTCGATGCCGGTGGCTGCGGTGAACGCATCGACGACCGGCTGCACGAACGCCTCGTCGCGGCCCGAGTACACGACCAGCTCCCTCGTCCGGGGCGAACCGGTGGTGTCGGGCCTGTTCCGCGGGTGCTGTCGCCCGTAGCGTCGGTGCCGCCACAGGCACCGAGGAGGGCGGCCGCCACGGTCGAGAGCACGAGGGGAACGGAGCGCAGCCTCAACCGGGGTGCCTTTCGCCGGTGTCCACCGCGCCAAGGTAATTACCACGATCGTCATAGTACAAAACCCCTAACACCGGATGTTAGGCGAGCCTCATTCGGCCGGATCCGTCCATGGGCAGACTGGAACGATGCCCGAGCCCGTGTCCCTTCGACGGCTGAACCATCAGGGTGTGGACCTGGGCCGGCTAGGGGCGGTCGTGGCGAGCCGCCACAATGTGGGCCCATGATGTGAGCACTGCCACCGAGAGGACGCGTCGATGACCGAGCGGCTCGATGTCTTCGAGGCCTTGCTGCGACCACTGCCGGCCGGGCGCCTGCTCGACCTGGCCACCGGGCACGGCTCCTTCGCCATGGCGGCGGCCGACCTCGGTTGGAAGGTGACGGCGGTCGACGTCAGGAGCGGGCGCTTTCCCAAGGGACGCGACGAAATCACGTGGGTCCAGGCGGACGTGCGCGACTACCGCTTCGATGCCGCCGGCTTCGATCTGATCGCGGTGCTCGGGCTGCTCTACCACATGCCGCTCGACGACCAGATGGACCTCCTCCGCAGGTGTGTCGGCGCACCGACGATCGTCGACACCCACATCTCCCGCGAGCCGACGGTCAACCAGGACGGCTACGACGGGCACCTGTTCGACGAGGATGCCGGTCGGGGCGCCGAAGCGCGGCAGCGGAGCGGGACGGCGTCGTGGGGCAACCGCTGGTCGTTCTGGGCCACGCTCCGGTCGACGGAGAGAATGCTGCATGACGCCGGGTTCCAACACACGTTCCGGCTGTCCCCGCTGATGTCGAGGGACCGACCTGGTGGTGGTGCCTCTGATCTAGCCGAACACCGCGGTGCGGTTGCGGTACACCAGGACCCGGTGCTCGAGATGGGCCCGCACCGCCCGGGCGAGCACCACCTTCTCCAGGTCGCGGCCCTTGCGGGCAGGTCGGCGACCTCGTCGCGGTGGCTCACCCTGGGCCACGTCCTGCTCGATGATCGGGCCCTCGTCGAGCTCGGCGGTCACGTAGTGGGCGGTGGCGCCGATCACCTTGACCCCCCGCTCGTAGGCCTGGTGATACGGCCGGCCGCCGCTGAAGGCGGGCAGGAACGAGTGGTGGATGTTGATGATCCGGCTCGGGTAGCGGTCGAGCACGACCAACGGTGACAGCACCTGCATGTAGCGGGCGAGCACGACCAGGTCGACCGAGGCGGCGTCGAGGACATCGAGCATCGCGTGCTCCTGGGCGTCGCCGGGTGCCGGCGGTGATCGGCAGGTGGTGGTAGGGGATACCGTGGTGGGCGGCGAGCTCGGCGTGGTCGGGGTGGTTGGAGATCACCGCCGCGGGCGTGCCCGGCAGCTCGCCCATCTCCCAGCGGGCGAGCAGGTCGCCGAGGCAGTGGGGGAGCCTGGAGGCCAGCACCGCCACCCGTGCCCTGTCGCGGACGGGCGGAGCGACCAGCGCATCCTCAGTGGCTCCGCCACGCCGGCGAAGCCCTCGGCGATGGGATCGAGCGGGCCGTCGACCTCGAACTGGACCCGCTGCAGGAACAGCCCGCCCTCCGGCGTCGACGTGCTGGTCGGCGTGGACGATGTTGGCCCCGGCCTCGAAGAGGAAGTTGGAGACGGCGGCGACGAGGCCCGGACGGTCTGGGCAGGTGATCAGCAGCGTGGCGGTCGCCACGGCGGGGCGCTCCTGGGCGGGCGCCGGGCCACTCTATGCACTCGCCGACCGGCCACAATGGCTGGATGGGCCGTGAGCCGACGACCGATACGTGGCGCTGCTCCGGGCGGTCAATGTCGGCGGGACCGTGGCACCCTGCCGATGGCGTTGCTGCGCCACATCTGCGTCGAGGGCGGGCTGCACGGAGGTGGCCACCTACATCCAGAGCGGCAACGTGGTGTTGTCGAGCACCTGGACGAGGCCGGCTTGCGCGAGGCGCTGGAGAGGGCGATCGCCGACCAGGCCGGCTTCACCCCCGAGGTGATGATCCGGACCGCCGCGTGAGATGGAGCAGGTGGTGGATCGTTCCCTATCACGGATGCGGATCCGAAGCACGTCCACGTCGGGTTCCTCCAGCAGCCGCCGGATCCCGGATCAGGGGCGGCGGTGGCGGGATCGAGATGCAGCCCGAGGCAGCCACGGTGGTGGGGCGCCAGGTCTACCTGCTGCTCCCCGACGGCATCGGGCGGTCCAAGCTGCCGGCGGCGGTGCGCAGGGGCTCGGCGGCGTGAGCACGACCGTGCGCAACTGGCGCACCGTCACCACCCTTCGGGACATGGCTGCCGGCATCGACTGAGGGCGGCGTCGCCGGTGATCAGATCGTGACGGGTGAGACCCGGCCGGGTCAGCCGGCTCCTCGACGCCGTGGATCAGCCAGGTGGTGGCGTCGTCGACGGCCCGGCGGGTGGACTCTCCGATGATCTCGGTGGCGGGGAAAGCGGTGACCGGCCCGTCGACGTTCACCCCGATGGCGTCGAGCTGCCCCATCACGTTCGGACTGACGCCGGTGAGGTAGAGCCTGCCCCCGTTGGCCGCCAGCCGCTTGGCGTAGGTCCCGAGCGTCATCAGCGCGGTGGCGCCGAGCTGCATCCGGCCACGCAGCCGCGAGCACCACCACCGGTCGGGTGGCGGTGCCGGGGTCGGGGAGTCGTGCCGCCAGGGTGCGGGCACCGGCGAAGAAGAGGCTGCCGTGGACGGAGAGCACGGTCACCTCCTCGGAGCGCAGGGTTGCCGGGGCGTCGCGCTCGGCGATCCCCTGAGGGGTCGCCACCCGCTCCATCACCCTGAGATCCATCGCTTCGCGGTTGAGCTGGAGCATCAGCGAGACGGCCACGCCGATGCCGACCGCGATCTGCACCGGGAACGACATGGTGGCGGCGAAGGTCGCCACCATCGCCACCCGCGAGCTCGGTGAGGTACGCCAGATCGAGGAGATGTTGTCCACGTTGATGGCGGTGTACCCGGCGTAGACCAGCACGGCGGCGAGGGTGGTCTCGCCACGTAGCCGATGACGGCGCCAGCAGGACCAGGATGACCGCCATCCACACGCCGAGGAGGATCCCGCCCCAGCGGGAGCGGGCCCCGGAGGCCTTGAGGAAGACCGTCGTGCTCATGGAGCCGCCCAGCGGTTGGCCCTGGAACAGCCCGGAGGCGATGTTGGCGATTCCCTGCGCCTTGAAGTCGCCGTTGCCGTTGGTGGGGGGTGCGTTGGGCTCGGGGACGGTCTGCGCGACCCCGTAACGCCTGGACGAGGATGATGACGGCGAGGGCGGCGGCGCCGGTGACAGAGCTGCGAGATCGAGCAGGCGGAGGTCGGGCAGCGCCGGCAACGGGAGCCCCAGGGGGATCGAGCCCGATCGGAGACCTGGGAGACGTCGGTGAGCGCCGGCGATCACCGACCAGCGGTGGGAAGGGCGATGGCGATGATGGCGGCGAAAGGGCCGATCCGGGTGCGCGCCAGCACCACCAGGAGGGCGATGGTGGCGCCGCCGGCCGCGAGCGGTGGGGACATGGATCGCGCCGGGTTGGTGACGATGTCGAGGAACCGGGTGAGCGCAGTCGGGGCATCACTGGTCGTGCCGGTGAGTTGGGGATCTGGCTGAGGATCATCGTGACCGAGATGCCGGTGAGGAAGCCGACCATGACCGAGTGGGAGACGAACCGGGTGTAGCGGCCGAGGCTGGCGAGCCCGGCGGCGATCATGAGCACCCGGTGACCAGGAGAGTGAGCAGGAAGAGGGCGGCGGTGCGGTCGCTCGGCGTCGACATGGTCAGGGCCGACGCCGCCGCCAGCGCCGACGCCCCGGTGACGGCGACCGCCATCCGCGAGGTGACCGTGGTCAGACCCCCGGCGATGGGGCCGACCACCATGGCGTAGAGCCCGTGGATCGGGTTGATGCCGATCAGCGTCGCCGTCGCCATCCCGTCGGGAACGGCAGCGATGGCGACGGGGAGCGAGGCTGCCGCATCGGTCTTCAGGTCACCTTGCCCTGGCTTGACCGATGCGACCCAGCGCCGGGCGGCGGCGAGTAGGGATGCGCCGCTCGATCCGCTCGACCGGTCAGGCACCTGTCGAGCCTCGGCGGGACGGGAGCACGAGCGCCCGTATGGGGCCGGGGTCAGAGGTTGAGGCTCTCACGACCGTCGCTCTCCCGCGTGGGTGTCCGGGCCGGGACAGTATCGCCGCCCGACCCGGGCCGGGCCCATGGCGGCGCATCCTCGCCGCGTGACCTCGGACAATCCCCTGTGTGGCGGGGGCCGCGTGCCAGCATGGCTCGGTGCGCTGGCTGATCGCCGTTGAGGCTTCCGAACTGGCCGCCACCACGATCGACCCCTGGCACATCGTCGGGGCCGTGCTGGCCTTGCTGGGCGGATGGATAGCCTCGCGGTTCGCGCGCCGGGCAACCGGCCGCTTGGTCGATCGTGTCGAGGGGATCTCACCCGAGCTGAAGGCGTTCCTCGTTCGGCTGAGCGGCTACATCGTGGTGTTCATCGGCTTCGGAGTGGCGCTGGCGTTCCTCGGGGCCGAGATCCAGCCGCTCATCGTCGTCGCCATCCTCGGTGCCGTGGTGCTCGGTCTGGCGCTCCGAGGGGTCGCCGACAACTTCGCCGCCGGTATCGTGATCCAGACCAGGCGTCCCCTGCACGTGGGAGACGAGATCGAGGCGTCCGGCTATGTCGGCGTCGTGCAGGAGCTCAACAGCCGCGCCGTGGTCGTCGAGACCGCCGACGGGCGCCTGGTCCACCTGCCCAACGGCGAGCTGCTGGAGAATCCGCTGGTCAACAACACGGTGGCCGGCGCCCGACGCTCCGAGGTCGAGGTGAGGGTGGAGTCCGACGATCCGGCCGCCGCCCGCCGCCGGATCATCTCCGCGACCGTCGCCGTCGACGGGGTGATGACCGACCCGGCGCCGATAGGCACGTTCACTGCCGTGGAACCCGACCGGGTCACCGTCCGGGTCCGGTTCTGGCACGATCCGATGTCCGGTCTCACCGTGACGTCGGACGTTGTCCAGGCAATCGCCGCCGCCGCCAGTCACGACGGCGGGCCGGCGACCGTGGTGGCGCCACCGCCGGTGGCGCCACTCACCCCGTCTCCGAAGGTGTGACCGGGGTCAGTCCCGGAGCACTCCCGGCCGGGTGACCGCCCAGATCACGAAGATGGAGAGGGCGATCATCAGGATCGACCAGAACGGGTAGTAGGGGATGAAGAAGAAGTTCGACAGGGCGCTCAACG
Organism: uncultured Acidimicrobiia bacterium; assembly: GCA_963834375.1. GTDB lineage: Bacteria > Actinomycetota > Acidimicrobiia > Spongiisociales > UBA5794 > JACDBE01. Next base: position 427,327 of record CAWIBM010000002.1, read on the forward strand.
AGGCGAGGATGACGGCGACGACCCCCGCCAGCGCGCTGCCGGAGAACAGGTAGAAGCCTGCGGCGGCGACGACGATGCCGAGGATCAGGTGGATCCATCCCCACGTGGTGACGTCGACGTTGAAGGCGTAGTCGCCGACCCTGACGAAGAACTCGTCGTTGAGGATCGCCGCCAGGCCCTGGAACGCCTGGAAGATGCCGACCATGATCATCATGGTGGCGGCGAACACGACGCCACCGATCGCCCACCCCGACGGTTGGCTTCCGGATGTGGTCATGGGTGAATCCCTTTCGTGTGAACTCATGCTCGCCGGCGGCGCCGCGCGGCCGCGGGAACGTTACACCCGCTGCCTGCGACTGCCCGGCATATCCGGGCGCAGGGACAACGTCCCCGGTCGTCACAGCTAGCCGCCGAGCACTTTCGCCTTCTGGGCGGCGAACTCCTCCTCGGTGAGGATGCCCTGTTCCTTCAGCTGGGCGAGCTGCTGGAGCTGGGCGACGGTGTCGTCACTGCCGGCCGGGGCCGAGGATGCTGCCTGGGTCTGGGCGGCGACGGCCTGGGCGGCGGCCTCATCCATCGCCGCCTGCTGCTGCTGTTGTTCGTAGGCGGCTGCTTCCTGCTGCTCCATCGCCTTTTCCTGCTGGTGGTGGGACACGCCACCGGCGACCGCGGCTGGCGGTGCCCGCCACCACGGCGGTGCGTGCCATGGTTCCCACCAGGGACGGGCGCCCGACCCGGCCTACTCCGCGTCTCCTCATCTGCGTCCTCCTCTATTCGCCTTCTCCGGATGCATCGATCTCCGCCTCGAGCTCGTCGAGTGTCGCCAGGGCGAGGTTCACCGTCTCGGCGTCGACACGGTCGTGGGCGACGAGCCGTCCACCCGAGTCGAGGATGGCGGCGACCAGCTTGCGCGCCCAGGTGTTCTCCCACACGATGACGGCGGCGGTGCTGCCCGGCTCGAGGAGGCCGCCGGCCGCCGCCAGGTCGTCTTCGCTCAGCAGGCCGATCACGTCACCGTCCAGCTCGTCGAAAACGGCGGCGTCTTCGTCGCCCATGTCGATCAGCTCCAACACCTCAACAGCGCCATCGGGGTCCTTGGTGATCACGACGAGGTCGAGGATGGCGACGACACCGGTGTCCACCAGCTCGGCGAGCGCCGGCACGATCTCGCCGTTGAATCGGCTACCTGGGAACTCGAGGACGGCGATCTCCACGGGTCCCACCGGGGCGCTTCCGTTGTCACCCATTGGTGCTCCTTGTTCGACGGACTGTGAGCCCTGTTGTCAGCCGAGGATGGTCCGCCGGCCGGTATCGGGCAACTCGGCCGCGACACGTTCCGGGCCGGATCATCACAACTCGCCGCGTCCGATGCGGCCGAACAGCTCGGCGTCGGTGGGAAACGCCAGCGGCGGGAGGGCGTCGGGATGGAACCAGCCGACCTCGTCGGCGTCGTCGCCGGCGACCAGCTCGCCGCCTGATCACCACGCCGTGGAACCACACCCCGACGGTGAGCTTCCCAGGGTCGTGGAAGTTGGAGGCGACGTGGACGACGTCGCCGATCTCGGCGACGAGCCCGGTCTCCTCCTCCAGCTCGCGTGCCGCCGCCGCCCTGACGTCCTCGCCGTAGTCCACGAACCCGGCAGGCACCGACCAGAGCCCCGGGCGGCTGGCCTCCGGGCCCCGTCGCACCAGCAGCACGCGACCTTCGTCATCGCGGATCAGGACGGCGGCGCCGACCGCCGGGTTGCGCCAGTGGACGAAGTCGCACGCCGGGCACCGCATCCGGGGCAGCCGGCCCAGCACCGCACGACACCAGCGGTGTGGCGCACCGCGGGCAGAACACGTAGTCGTCGGGCAGGTGCTCGTGGGCCAAGCCCTGAAGCTACCTGGTTAGGATCGCCCGACCGGGCAGCTCGAGGAGGCTTGCGTGTTCGACTACGCCCAGACCGCCGTCGAGGGAGCACTCGCCGCCGGCGCCGGTTACGCCGACGCCCGGGTGGTCATCGCCACCACCGAGAGCATCGACGTGCAGAACCAGGTGGTGGAGTCGATGGACCACACCGAGACCGCCGGGGTCGGGGTGCGCGCCCTGGTCGGCTCGTCGTGGGGCTTCTACGCAACCGCCGACCTCACCGATGCCGCCGCCCGGGAGGCCGGGGCGATGGCGGCTCGCATCGCCGAGGCCTCGGCGACGGTTCCCGGACCACCGGTGGTGCTCGCCGACGTCCCGGTGGTCACCGACGAGTACACGACGCCGCACGTCGAGGACCCGCTGGCGGTACCGCTGGCCGAGAAGGTCGAGCTCCTCGTCGACGTCACCCACACGATGCAGGCGGTGCCAGGCGTCGCCATCGCCCGGGGCAACCTCACCTTCTGGGTCACCGACAAGTGGTTCGTCTCATCGCAGGGCCACCGGATCAAGCAGCGTCTGGTCGAGTCCGGCGGGGGATACGACGCCACCGCCCTGGTCCGACTCGGAGACGCAACGCCGCTCCTACCCACAGTCGTTCGGCCAGTTCGAGACCGGGGGATACGAGACCGTGCGCCGCTGGGACTACGCCGGCAACGCGCAGCGGATCGCCGAGGAGGCCGCCGCCCTGGTCGACCGCACCGCCCGTCGAGGAAGGCGAGAAGGAGCTCATCCTCGAGGCGTCGCAGCTCGCCCTGCAGATCCACGAGTCGGTGGGCCACGCCATCGAGCTCGACCGGATCCTCGGCTGGGAGGCGGCCTTCGCCGGGACGTCGCACCTCGAGCTGGAGCGGCTCAACTCGCACCGGTACGGGTCCGCGCTGATGAACATCACCGCCGACGCCACCCTGCCGGGGGCGCTGGGCACCTTCGGCTACGACGACGAGGGCACGCCGGCCCAGCGGGTCGACATCGTCAAGGAGGGGCTGTGGGTCGGGGTGCTGTCGGGCCGGGACTCGGCGGCGATCGCCGGGCTCCCCCCCGGCGGGATGGTGCGCGCCGACGGGCACAACCGGCTCCCGATGGTGCGGATGACCAACGTCGGTCTGGTGCCCGGCGAGGGGTCGCTCGACGAGATCATCGCCGACACCCGGGACGGGATCCTCATGTCGACCAACCGCTCGTGGTCGATCGACGACAGGCGGCTCAACTTCCAGTTCGGCTGCGAGATCGCCTGGGAGATCAAGAACGGCAAGAGAGGGCCGGATGCTGCGCAACCCCACCTACACCGGGATCACCCCCCAGTTCTGGGGGACGATGGACCGGCTCGCCGGGGAGGCGGAGTGGGTCCACTGGGGGACCCCGAACTGCGGCAAGGGCCAGCCGATGCAGGTGGCCCACACCGGCCACTCGGCGGCGCCGGCCCGTTTCTCCAACGTCAGGGTGGGGGTGCGGGCGTGACCGACCCGAGCGACCGGATGCGACTCGCCGACCGGGTCCTCGACCGTGTCGGGGACCGCGCCGAGGTCGAGGTCAGGGTGGCCGGCGGCACCTCGGCGCTGACCCGCTTCGCCAACTCCTTCGTCCACCAGAACGTCGGCGAGGAGGGCGACGTGGTGTCGCTGCGGATCGCGCGCGGACGGTCGGGTGACGTCGGGGACCACCTCGAACGTCCAGCCCGACCGTCTCGACGCCTTCGTCGAGGAGACGCTGCAGCGGAGCGAAGTGCCAGCCGATCGACCCGCACTGGCCCGGTCTCACCACCGACGACCCCGGTGGTCCACTGGTCGACCACTTCGACCCGGCCACCGCCGCCGCCGACCCGGCGGAGCGGGCCGCGCGGGTGGCGGCGTTCGTCGCCGCCGGTCCGGGGTTGAAGGCGGCCGGTTACTGCGAGACCACCGGCGCCGAGATCGCCTTCGCCAACTCGGCCGGGATCCGTCACGAGGGCCGGTACAGCTCGGCGGTGCTGGACGGCATCCACCAGACCGGCACGTCGGCGGGGTCAGGGCACGCCGCCTCCAACCGCCTCGTCCGACATCGACGCCGCCGCGGTGGGTGCGCTGGCGGCGACCCGGGCGGTCGACGCCGCCGAGCCGTACGACATCAAGCCGGGCCACTACGAGGTGGTGCTGGCGCCCGAGTGCGTGGCCACCGTCGCCATCTTCCTCGCCTACTACGGGTTCAACGGCAAGTTCGTCAACGAGGGCATGTCGTTCGTCGAGCCGGGCATCGGGCAGTTCGACCCGGCAGTCACCCTGACCGACGACGTCACCGACCCGAGGGCGGCCGGTGTCGGGTTCGACACCGAGGGCACCAGGCGCCGGCCGGTGACGTTGGTCGGCGGCGGGGTCTCGACCGGGCTGCTCCACGACCGACGGACGGCCGCCCAGGCGGGCGCCGAGTCGACCGGCCACGCCGCCCCGGGGAGCGAGGTGTACGGGCCGGTGCCCAGCGCCATGTTCTTCACCGGCGGCGACCAGTCCCCGGACGCCCTCATCGCCTCGGTGGAGCGCGGCGTCTATGTCGCCACCTTCAACTACTGCCGGGTGCTCGACCCGAAGACGATGGCGGTGACCGGGCTGACCCGCAACGGCACCTTCATGATCGAGAACGGGCAGATCACCGGAGCGGTCGGCGTGATGCGCTTCACCCAGTCGTTCCTCGGCGCCCTCGGGCCGGGCAACGTCCTCGGCATCGGCGACGACGCCCGGTGGGCCGACTCGGAGTACGGCCCGCTGTTCGTCCACGCCCCGTCGCTGCGGCTCGGCGAGTGGCACTTCACCGGCGGCACCGAGGCGTGATCTCGGGCTGGCGCCGGGCCCGGTTGGTCCCGGTGGCCGAGTTCGACGACCGCCAGGCGGCCGAGGTGGCGTGGGGGTGGCTCCAGGAGGCGGACATCCCGGCGGTCGTCGAGACCGATCCCGGCGCCCTCGGGGGGCGGGTGCTGACCCGGGTCATGGTCGAGAAGGATGCCGTCGAAGCCGCCCAGCGGGTGATCGCCGATCACATACGCCGAACCTGAGGCCCTGGCGTGTCGCTCCGATCGGTAATTGCCTGAAGTTCGACCGGGCGGTGATGCGGCTGGCGAGGATGAGGTGATTGCCTATCGCTCCGATGGGTGAGGACCTCAGGTTCGGCGCTCCTTGCGGCTCTTCAGCGGCCCGAGTCGGCGACCATCCGGCGCGACCCGTTCGGTGAAGGCGGTGTCGGCGAGGAGGTCCTCGACGCCGACGTGCATCCGGTAGGCCCAGTTGTGGTGGCGATCGGCGGGCTGGTTGATCCGTTCGGTGCGGCCGTCGGCTCGGCGCAGCCGCTCGTCCACGGCGAGCAGGTCGGCGATGGGGATGATGCAGAGCATCGCCGGCGAATCGAGGTGGCGGCGCAGGATGGCCTCGACCAGCTCGGGCCCGGCCCGCTCCGGCGGAGGATCGCTCCTGCCCAACGCCTGGTGCCAGTAGCGGGCGGACACCGCAGGGTCCTCCTCCCACCACTCGACCAGCGGCGACATGTCGTGGGTTCCCGGGCTGACCACCGACAGGTAGGGAGCGTCGGCCGGGTCGGAGATCCAGGCCCCGAGGGCCTTCGGCATCCGCTCGATCTCGAGCCCGAGCAAGCCGAGCTCGGTTCATCACCTGCGGGACCATCGCCGGGACCATGCCGAGGTCCTCGCCGCAGGCGAGCATTTCGGTGGCGTTGATCACGGCGGGGAGCGTGGCCCGCCCGTGCGTCCTCCCACTGGCGGTCGTGACGGCGATGGAAGAAGTCCTCGGCCATGAGATCGACCCGCCGCTGCTGGTCGGGGGACAGCCGGCGGTACCGCTCGGTGGCGTCCCAGGAGATGCGGGGTTGGAAGCCATCGTCGACCCGCAGCAGCAGCGACGTCGGCGGCCAGGTCGAGCAGCTGCCGCTTCACCCCGGCCCGTTCCGGCGCCGGCGATGCCGTCGAGCCCGCCGGCGTCGATCGCTTCGGCCAGTGCGACCTGGGTGGCGTGGACGAAGCGGAGGTCGTCGTCCGGGACCGGTGAAGAACCGCTCCCGGAGCATCGGCGCCGCCTCTCCGAACTCGCCCGCAAGTCGGTCGATATCGACCTGAGGGACGAGCAGCGGTCCCGGGTCGAGGTCGCCGAGGGCGTCGGTCACCTCTTCCGCTGAGAGGGGCAGGCAGGGTCGGAACCGGCCCAGCAGCCCGTCGATCGACTTCGGGCGGGACCTCCCAGATGCGGAAGAACCCGAGGACGTGGTCGATGCGGTAGGCGTCGACGTACGCCGCCATCGCCCGGAACCGGTCGCGCCACCAGGCGAACCCGTCAGCGGCCATCGCCTCCCAGTCGTAGGTGGGGAACCCCCAGTTCTGGCCCCGGACGGCGAAGGCGTCGGGGGGCGCGCCCGCCTGGGTGCCGTGGTGGAACAATGCGGGCCGGGACCAGGTCTCCACGCTGTGCGGCGACACCCCGATCGGGAGGTCACCCTTCAGGGCGATCCCGTGGCGCCGGGCGTGGTCGGCGGCCTCGCTGAACTGGCGATGGAGGTGGTACTGGATCCACCAGTGGAACCGGAGGTCGTCGTGCTCGGACCGGTTGGCGATCATCCGCTCCAGGGCCTCCGGGTCGAACCGCTGGTGGTCGGGCCAGGTCGGCGTTGTCGGCGGTGCCGTAGCGGTCGCGGAGCAGGCACCACATCGAGTAGGGGCCGAGCCAGCCCCACTGGGACTCGACGAAGGTGACGAAGTCCCGGTCCAGGTCGAGCCACGGCCGGGCGACGTCGTACGCCGCGGCGGGCGATCGACAGCTTCCTCTCGATCACGCGGTCGTAGGCGATCTCCGGCTCCGGGTCGAGCTCGGCGCGGGCCTCGGCCACCATGGCGGAGATCTCGCCGATGCGGAGGTCGTCCAGGTCGAGGTACATCGGATGCAGCGCTCGCACCGACGTGACGTCATAGGGGTAGCGAGTCCGCCCAGTCGTTGGTCTTGATCGAGTCGTTGACGGGGAGGAGCTGGACGACGGTCATCCCGGCCTCGGCCGCCCAGTCGACGAACGGGATCAGATCGGTGAACTGCCCGACCCCGACCGACCGGGCGGTGCGCAGGGAGAACACCGGAAGGGCCACCCCGGCGCCGCGCCACAGACCGAAGCCGTGGAGTCGATCGTCGCTGACCAGGACCGGCCCGGGCATGTCCGGAGGAAGCGTCCGGTTGCCACCCGGCTCCCAGGCCACCGCTCCGGCGTCGTCGACGAGCACCACCTTGTATCCCGCCCCGGCGACGTCGGCGGCCGTCGTCTGGACGGTGACCCGCCACCACGGGAACGGAGCGGGCCGCATCGCCGCGGCTCTTCCTGCTTCCCACTCGCCGAGGGCGGGGCCGGAACCGACGATCGCCGGGCGGTGACCCGGCCGTACGCCGGGGGCGAGCACGGTGAAGGTGACTCCGGTGGGCGGTCCACCGGTGTGGAGGGCCGTGACGTGAGGCGACCGCGTTGCGGAACAGTGCGGAGGTCAACGCCGGCAGCTCGGGGTCGGGACGGCGCCAGCGGTCGACGACGGTGCCGGTGTCGGTGGCGAAGCCGGGCGCCGCCCGCCACCCGGGCTCGACGGCGACCACCTCGCCGGCGGCGCTGAGCCGGTACCGGTAAGCGGCTCCACGGTAGGTGACGACCTCCGCCGACCACCAGCCCCCGCCCAGCCAGGTCATCGGCGTGGGCCGGTCCTCGACGACGACCTCGAGCGACTCCCCGAGCGCGGTCTCGTAGTGGACGGTGCAGGTGAGCTGCATGTACGGGAAAGGTAGTTGGTCGCCCGGTCGCCGACTCCGCCGGCCCGGGGCCACTCAGGTCAGAACGTGAAGCGGGTGGCGTCGGTGGGGAAGGAGAACCAGGCCATGGCACGGCTCGGGCTGAATGCGAACAGGCCCTGGCCTCGCTCACCTTCCCAGCCGTCGGGGCCGGGGGAGTAGCCCGAGTCGTGGTACTTGGCGTACGCCTCGGCGAGCCGACCACGGAACTCCTCGCCGGGATCGCCGGCGACCCGCGACTCACCCTCGACGATCACCGCCTCGGTGCCGTTCTCGAGGTGGACGACGCAACGGGGCTCGGTGGCCAGGTTGCGAGCGTTGACCGTGGTCGGCGCCCCGTCGTACCAGAGGCGTCCGTCCAGCCAGACCCCCCAACGGGGCACGACGTGGGGCCGCCCGTCGGGCCGCACGGTGGCGATCCAGTACACGGGTGCCGCCACCAACCGCTCCTCGACCTGTGCCCAGGTGAGCATCCCGTCGGTCGTCTCAGGGATGCCATAGCCCTCGGGGAAGATCGGCCGGTCGGTGACGGGATCGGGCATCGGCGGCGATGGTAGGCCGCCGCCGTCAGGCGAAGCTGCGCCGCAGCGCGGCGGTGGCGGCGTGGTATCCGCTCATGGCGTGGGTGCCGGCGCCGGGTGGGGTCGCCGCCGAGCACAGGTACAGGCCGTCCCCGGGCAGCGTGTAGGGATCGAGGCTCCACGTCGGCCTGCCGATGGTCTGACGTACGGTGAGTGCCCCGCCGGCGATGGTGCCGGCCACGTTGTTCGGGTTGTACAGCTCCAGATGGGCCGGTGGGGCGACATGGGTCGCCACCACCGAGGTCGCGGAACCCGGGGGCGTAGCGCTCGATCTGGCGGAGGATCGGCTCGGCGGAGTCGCCGGCGTGGCCCTGGGGGACGTGGGCGTACGCCCAGACGCTGTGACCACCGGCAGGTGCCCGGCCCGGGTCGACCACCGACGGTTGGGTGAGGATGACGTAGGGGTTGGGGTCGGCCCTACCTTCCCAGGCCGCCCGCTCCCCGGCGGCGATCTCCTCGAGAGTCCCGCCGAGGTGGACCGTGCTCGCCCGCCGGGCCGGCTCGTAGTCCCAGGGGATGGGCCCGTCCAGCGCCAGGTCGACCTTGAGCACCGCCGGGCCGTACTCCCACTTCTCCATCCTGCGGACGAAGCGGGGCGGCAGCCGGTCGGCGGCGATGCGGACCAGTCCGGCGGGCGCTACGTCGAGCACCACCGCCTTCGCCTCGGGGAGCTCGTCGAGCGAGTCGACCCACCACCCGGTCACGATCTCGCCCCCGAGGCTGCGCAGGTGGGCGGCCATGGCGTCGACGAGCGCCGAGGACCCGCCGGCCGCCACCGGCCACCCGCGATGGTGGGCGATCATCGCCATCACCACCGCCATCGCCCCGGTGAGCGGGCGGGACAGCGGCATGACGGTGTGGCCGGCAAGCCCGGCGAAGAGCCCGCGCACCTCGGGAGTGGTGAAACGCCGGGCCAGCCTGGTCATCGGTACCGGCGCCAGGAGCCCGAGCCTGACCAGCTTGTGCGGGCTCCTGGGGATGCGCAGCAGCGGGTTGAGGATGGTGTCGATGAGCAGGTCGGCATGCTCGACCGGCCACGTCATCAGCCCCCGATAGGCGTCGGCGTCGGCGCCCATGGCGGCGGCGGTCTCCTCGATAGTCCCGGCGATCATCGCCCCACGCTCCCCGGCGAAGGGATGGGCGACGGCGACCTCGGGGGTCAACCAGGTCAGACCGTGCTCTTCGAGCGGGAGGCCCGACAGGAACGGGGAGACGGCGGCGAACGGGTGAACCGACGAGCACACGTCGTGCCGGTACCCGGGAACGGTGAGCTCGGCGGTGCGGGCACCCCCGCCGATCACCGGTGACCCCTCGATGACCAGGACGCCGAGGTCGTGGCGGGCCAGCTCGATGGCGGCGCCCAGCCCGTTGGGCCCGGAACCGACGACGACGGCGTCGTAGCGCTCGGTCACGGCGTCTGCACCAGGTCGGTCTCCTCGGGGGCGGCAAGCCGATCCGGCGCTTCGCCGGAGGGCATCGCCCCACGCTACCGCCCGCCCGGTGGGGTGCGTCCCGCGCCGGCCCTTCATAGACTGGCCCCTTCATGACTGGCATTGCGGCTGAGCCGGTGGTATCCCTCGACGGCGTATCGGTCCGGATCGGCGCCGTCACGGTGCTCCGGTCGCTCGACCTCACCATCGCCCGTCGCGACGTGGTCGGCCTGTTCGGCGGGAACGGCGCCGGCAAGACCACCCTTCTCCGCCTCCTCGCCACCGAGCTCGTCCCGTCATCGGGGTCGGCGACGGTGCTCGGCGTCGACCTCGCCACCGGGCGGCGTATCGACCTCCGCCGTCGCATCGGCATGGTCGGGCACACCCCGACGCTGTACCAGGAGCTCTCCCTGGCGGAGAACCTCGCCTTCGCCGCCAAGGTGACCGGCACCCACCCAGACCGTGCCGTCGACGCCCTCGCCACCGTCGGGCTGGCCGCCGTCGCCAACCGCCGCGCCGCCGCCTGCTCCTACGGGATGCAGCGTCGCGCCGAGCTGGCGAGGGAGCTGATGTTGCGGCCCAGCCTGTTGCTGCTCGACGAGCCCCATTCGGCGCTCGACGCCTCGTCCGCCGACATCGTCGGCCACCTGGTGGACACCGTCACCGCCGACGGTGGCGCCGCCGTTCTGGTGTCCCACGACCGGGAGCGGATCGAGAAGCTGGCGAGCCGCACCGTCGAGCTCGCCGGAGGGCGGCTGGCGTGACCACCGACCCGGGCATCGCCGCCCAGGCGGTCGCCGTGGCGGGGCGCGACCTGCGGCGGGAGCGGCGCCGCGGCGAGGTCGCCTGGGTGACCATCCCGTTCGGCGCCGTCTCCCTGTTGCTGCTACCTCTCGCCGTCGGCGTGGACGCCGCCATGCTGCGCACCATCGGGCCCGGCTTGTTCTGGGTCGTCGTGCTGCTCTTCGGGGTCCTGGTCACCGTGCGCCGTACCGCGGACATGGGCGCAACCGCCGGCATCCGCCTGGGGATCGACCCGGCCGCCTCCTTCCTCGGCGCCGCTGCCGCCAACGCCGTGTTGCTGCTCGTCTTCGAGGCGGTGGTCGGAGTGGTGGCGGTGCTCCTCTACGACCTCGACCTGTCCGGGTGGCCCTGGCTGCTGGTCGTGATCCCGGGGGTGGCCGTCGGGCTCGCGCTGCTGGGGACGCTGGCCGCCGCGGTTTCCTCGGGCGCCGGCTCGCCCAGCCTCGTCCCGTTCCTGGTGGCTCCCCTCGCCGTCCCGCTGCTGATCGGAGCCACCCAGGGCCGCCGGGTTGGAGGGCGGCGGCGGTATCCTGCCCTGGGTGCTGATGGTGCTCCTCGTGGACGTGGTGGCCCTCGTCCTCGGCGTCGTCACCGCCCGCCCACTCCAGGAGGCCGGATGATCGAGACGACCGGGACGCCCTCCGCCGGGCGGCGACGCATCGGCGTTCTCGACTATGCCGCCCTTGGCGGTGTCGCTGTCGCCCTCGCCCTGGCATTCGCCACTCCCCCGGAGGCCACCCAGGGCAACGTCGCCCGTCTGTTCTACCTGCACGTCCCCACCATCTTCACCGCCTACCTGTGCTTCGGGCTCACCCTCGTCGGCGGGCTCGGCTACCTGGTCACGAGAAAATTGCGCTTCGACCACCTCGCCGTCGCCGCCGCCGAGGTCGGCGTGCTCTACACCGGGCTGGCGGTGCTCGGTGGCATGATCTGGGCCAAGCCCACCTGGGGGGTCTACTGGACGTGGAGCGCCCGGTTGATCCTCACCGCGGTGATGTTCTTCGCCTATCTCGGGTACCTGGCGCTGCGTCGGGCGATCGACGATCCGGTAGCTCGGGCGCGCCGGTCGGCGGTGCTCGGCATCGTGCTCATCGGGATCATCCCGATCGTCCACTTCTCGGTCATCTGGTGGCGGGACGTCCACCAGCCGCCGACCCTGCTGCGACCCGACGAGATGCAGATCGACGGGCCGCTGCTCGCCGCTTTCCTCGCCGGGATGATCGCCTACATGGTGGTGGCAGCCGCCCTCATCGTGCGCCGCTACCGGCTCGCCGACCTCGAGGCCCGACTGGACGCCAGGCTGGCGGCCGCCGGGACCCCGGTGGCCGGCGACGCCGTCGCCGCCCCGATGCTGGACGGTGGGCCGTGAACGGTTGGGGATGGGTCATGTGGGGATACGGGCTGACGGCTCTGGTCCTGGTCGGTTACACCTGGTCGCTGTCGATGCGCACCAGGGCCGTCGCCAGGAAGCTCGACCAGCTGGGCTGACATGCGTCGCTACTGGCGGATCGTGCTCCCCGGAGCGGTCATCGCGGTCATCCTCATCGGCCTGCTGATCTCGCTGCGGTCGAGCCTGGTGTTCTTCAACACACCGACTGAAGTCATGGAAGAGGCGGGTGGCGCCGCAGCGCCTGCGTCTCGGCGGCCAGGTGGTCGAGGGCACCGTGGCCGACGCCGGCGGCGAGGTGAGCTTCGACGTCACCGACGGTCGGACCACGGTCACCGTCCACCACTCCGGGGCGCCCCAGCAGCTCTTCGAGGAGGGCATCGGGGTGGTGGTCGAGGGCACCTGGGACGGGGTGGTGTTCACCAGCGACTTCATGCTGGTGAGCCATGACGAGCAGTACCGCACCGAGGACGGTGTCGTCTACGAGCCGGGACGGCCGTTGGGGTCGACGCCTTGAACGCCGTGCTCGGCATGGCCGCGATCGTCGCCGCCCTGGCGGGATCGGCCTCGCTGGCGGTGACCGGGTGGCGGGTGAGCCGCGGCGTCAAGGCGTCGGCGGCGTTGCGGACGCCGGCCCTGGTCATGGTGCTCGGGGCGGCGGGGGCGATGCTCGTGCTGCAGGCGGCGATCGTGAGCAACGACTTCTCCATCGGGTACGTGGCCGACGTCACCGCCACCACCACCCCGCTGATCTTCAAGGTGGCTTCGGCGTGGGCGGCGCTCGAGGGGAGCATCGTGCTGTGGGGCCTGGTGCTGGCGGGGTTCACCTGGCTGGTCGCCCGCGGCGTCTTCCGCACGGCGGAGCCCGTCGACCGGCTCGGCGCCGGGGCGCTGGCCGTCCTGGGGATGATCGGGGTCTTCTGGTTCGGGACCATCCTCACCGTGGCCAACCCGTTCGCGGTGTGCACGGTCCCGGCTGCCGTTGGTTGCGCCGCCACCACCTGGTCGCCGCTGGCGGCGGCGGTGGCCCCTGCCGAAGGACTGGGGCCCAATCCCCTGCTCCAGAACCACATCCTGATGGCGATCCACCCACCGATGCTGTACCTCGGTTACGTCGGGATGACGGTGCCCTACGCCTTCGCCATGGCGGCGCTGGTCCGGGGTGACCGGGGCAAGGTGTGGCTCGACCGCACCCATCGCTGGTCGATCGTGGCCTGGACCTTCCTCACGCTCGGCCTGCTGCTCGGCGCCTGGTGGTCGTACGAGGTGCTCGGCTGGGGCGGCTACTGGGCCTGGGACCCGGTGGAGAACGCCGCCCTCATCCCGTGGCTGGTGACCACCGCCTTCATCCACTCCGCGGTCGTGCAGCGGCGACGCGGCATGCTCCAGGCCTGGAACTTCGTGCTGGTCATCGCCGCCTTCTCCCTGACCATCCTGGGAACCTTTCTCACCCGGTCCGGCGTCGTCGACTCGGTGCACTCGTTCACCCAATCCGCGATCGGGCCGGTGCTGCTCGCCTTCCTCGGCGTGGTGGTGCTCGGATCCACGGCGCTGCTGGCGCTCCGCTTCGACGTGGTGGCGTCGTCGCCCCGCCTGGAGTCGCTGGCCAGCCGGGAGGGGCTCTTCCTGCTCAACAACCTGCTGCTCATCGGTCTTCGCCCTCACCGTGCTCATCGGGACGCTGTACCCGATGCTGGTCGAGGCGTTCGGAGGCCAGCAGCTCTCCGTGGGGCGCCCTTCTTCGATCGGGCGGCGATCCCACTGGCCTTCGCGCTTGCTGCTGGCGATGGGGTTGGGGCCGATCACCCCGTACCGGGTCGCCAAGGCGTCGGTGGTCTGGCCCAGGGTCCGCACCCCGATCCGGGCTGGCCCTCGTCACCGGGGCCGGCCGCGTGCTGGTCGGGCGTGCGCTCCGTTGGCACTGTCGTCGCCGTCGTGCTCGCGCCGTTCGTCGATCGGGGTGATCGTGCGCCACCTCTGGGCCCTGGCCGGGGCGCGACCGGAACCGCCGGTGACGGCCCTCGCACCGTGGTGACCGGCGACCGGCCGTTCTGGGGCGGACAAGCTGGCGCACGTCGGGGTCGCCCTGGTCGCCGTCGCCATCGCCACGTCGTCGGCGCTGGCGGTGCGTGGCGAGGTGGCGCTGGAGCCCGGTGAGACCGGCGACGGCGGCCGGCTACTGCGTCCGATACGAGGGCCCGTTCACCCGCAACGAGCCGAACCGGGTGGTCGAGGGCGCTTCGGTGACCTTGCTCGACGCCGGATGCAGCAGCGGCCATCCGGTCGATGGAGCCGAGGGTGAACCGCTACCCGAACTCGCCACAGCCGGTCGCCACCCCCGACGTGCGCACCGGGCTGTTCGAGGACGTGTACGTGACGCTGGCCGGCGGTGGCGCCGAGCGAGGTGCTGATCTCGGTGGCGGTGTTCCCGCTGATGTGGCTGCTGTGGGCGGGCGGGCTGGTGGTGGTGGCCGGCGGAGTCTGGTCGCTCACCGGTCGCCGTCTCGGCGCTCGCACGCCGCCCGCGCCGGCCGCTCTTCGAGGGCGGCTGAGCGGTGGCTGAGGCGCGGCGGTGGTCCGGCTGGGCGCGTCGCCGCGGTGGCGGCCGTCGTGATCGTGGTCGGGCTGCTCCCCGGCAACGCCCCGCCGGCGTCAGCGACACCGAACGGGCCCGTGCCATCGCCGCCAACCTGCGCTGCCCCTTCTGCTCGGGCGAGTCGATCGCCGATGCCCCGGCCGAGGTGGCCCGGGACCTGCAGGCGTTCATCGCCGAGAAGGTCGCCGACGGGCTGGAGCGACGACGAGATCTACGACTACTTCGTCGCCCGTTACACCGAGCGGGTCCGGCTCGATTCGCGGTTCGAGGGGTGGGGCGCCGCCCTGTGGCTGACCCCGCTCGCCCTGGCCGGGGTGGGGGCCGCCGCCATCCTCAACCGGCGCCGGCGGCCCGCCGGTGACGCGGCGCCGGCGGAGCCATGTCGCCGAGCCGGTCGGCGAGGAGGTCGGAGGCTCACATGACCCGCTCGAGCGATCCCGGCCGGCATCGAGGAGCAGCGTCGAGCAGGTGCTGGTCGACCTGGCCGACGTCGACGCCGGCGCCGCATCGGGCGACCTCGATGCCGTCACCGCCGAGCATCTCCGGGCGGTCTACCGCGACGAGATCGCGGATTCGACCGCCGAGCGGGCCAGCTCCTCGACGAGGGGCGAGGCGGCGCCGGAGCGGGCGCGATCGGCGCCGGGCGATCGGCGGGGACGTTGCTGATGGTCGCCGGGTTGACCGCCGTCGGCAGTGCTCCTCGCCGTCACGCGTGGTCGACCGGGGCCCGAGCGACCCTGCCGTCGGCGGCGTTCCCGGCGATGCGGTCGCCGGCGGGGGAGTCGACCTCGGCGGAGGTGACCGACGAGGAGCTCGAGCAGGTCGTCGCCGAGAACCCGGAGATCACCGGGATGCGGCTGGCGCTGGCGGAGCGCTACTTCGTGGCCGGCGAGTTCGACCGGGCGGTCGACCACTACCTGGTCGTGCTCGAGCAGGACCCGGAGAACGTCGCCGCCCTCGCCGCCGTCGGGTGGATGACGCATCTGTCCGGGTCGCTCCGACGTGGCGCTACCTACGTCGAGCGGGCGCTGGCGATCGAGCCCGACTACGCCCAGGGCGTACTGGTACCTGGCCAACATCAGGGCCGACGGCTTGGACGACCCGGCCGGCGCGGTCGAGCCGCTGCAGCGCCCTCCTCGGGTTCGAGGCGCTTCCCGACGAGATCCGTGCCGAGGCGGAGGCGATGCTGGAGCGAGGTGGATGGATGACCTCGTCACCGAGCGGCCACCGGCGACGCCTCCTCGGCCGAGGCGCTCGTCCCGTCCGTTCTGGATCGTCGCCGGGGTCGGGTCTGGTCGCCGTGGTCCTCGGGGTGGTGTTTGCCAACCGCTTCGGCGTCGATCCGCAGCTCACGCCCTCGCCGCTGATCGGGCAACAGGTACCCGACCTCTCCCTGCCCTACCTGGAGTTCGACGACGACTTCTCCTTCGCCGATCTCGACGGGCGAGGTGGCGGTGGTGAACTTCTGGGCGAGTTGGTGCCTCGCCTGCCGCACGAGCACGAGGCGCTGGTCGAGGCGGCCGCCGCCTACGAGGACCTGGGGGTCACCTTCGTCGGGGTGATGGTCCAGGACCGGGTCGACAACGGGCTCGACTTCCTTTCCGAGATGGGCCGCGGGGAGCCGTACGTCCATGTCGACGACCCGGATTCGCGGGCGTCGCTCGAGTTCGGGCTGCTCGGTGTCCCCGAGACCTTCTTCGTCGACCGCGACGGCACCATCGTCGGCAAGGTGTCCGGCCCGGTGAACACCCCGCTGATCACCGCAACGCTCGACGCCATCCTGCTCGGGCGCGCCGACGACCTCGGGGTGGTCAAGACCGGCGAGGTCGAGAACCGCTGACCGGCGATCCCATCGGATTGACACACCAACCACCCGGGTACCGTCCTCGCACATGACGTCGGGATCGGGCAACGAGCTCGCAATGTGGGAGCGGCGCTACCGGGCCGCGAGGGTCGGCGGGCGACCGAGCCGGCACGTTTCGTGGTGGCGGCGGTCGACTCGCTCGGCGTCGCCCCGGGCATCGCCGTCGATGTCGCCGGTGGCACCGGGCGCCATGCGGTGTGGCTGGCCGGGCTGGGATGGCGGGTGACGCTGGTGGACGGGTCCCCTGCGGCCCTGAAGATGGCGGCCGAGGACGCCGCCGCCGCCGGAGTCGAGCTGAACACGATCCAGATGAACCTCACCGGCGGTGCGTTGCCTGCCGGCCCGTGGGACCTGGTCCTCGTCCACCACTACCTCAACCCACCCCTGATGGCGTCGGTCGACGAAGTGATGGCACCCGGTGGCCACCTGGTGTGGGCCCAGCACACCGTCCTCGAGCAGGCAGCGCGGCCCGGGCCCGGGTACCGGCTCGCCCTCGGCGAGGCGGAGACGATGCTCCCGGCGGGGCTCGAGGTGCTCAGCCTGGTAGAGGGCGAGACCGAGGGTCGTCACGAGGCGATGGTGGTGGCCCGGCGTGCAGCTGACGCCCGGCTGGCACAGGGGCGCTGACGCCCGGCCGGCACAGGGGCGCTGACGCGCCGGCTGGCACCTGACGAGGCATCGGTAGCATCCGGCGACCCCACCCGCCAGGAGGCAGGCATGGCAAGCGAATCCGATCACCGCCTGCCCCGCACCGCCATACCGTCGAGCTACCGGCTCACGCTCGAGCCCGACCTCGCCACCGCCACCTTCGCCGGTGAGGTCACCGTCGCCATCGACGTCGTCGAGCCTACCGACCACCTGGTGCTCAACGCCGTCGGCCTGGACATCGGCAGCGCCGAGCTGGTCGACGGCGACGGTTCGGCGTCCCAGGCGACGGTGACGCTCGATCCCGATCGCGAGCGGGCCACGCCTGGCCTTCGAGGGCGACGTCGCTCCCGGTGGTTACCGGCTCGGTCTGGTGTTCACCGGCATCCTCAACGACGAGCTCCGCGGCTTCTACCGGTCCGTCTACAAGGACGACACCGGCGTCGAGCGGGTGATCGCCACCACCCAGTTCGAGGCCACCGATGCCAGGCGCGCCTTCCCGTGCTGGGACGAGCCCGACCTCAAGGCGACGTTCGACGTCACCGTCGTGGTCGCCGAAGGGTCTGACCGCGGTGTCCAACTCGCCGGTCGTGGACGACGAGCCCACCGGCGACGGTCGGAGACGGGTGCGCTTCGGGACCACCATGAAGATGTCCACCTACCTCGTCGCCGTCGTCGTCGGCGAGCTCGAGGCCACGGAATGGCGGGACGTCGACGGGGTGCCGTTGCGCGTGCTCACCGTTCCCGGGAAGCTCGGCCTCACCGACTTCGCCCTCGACGCCGGCGCCTTCGCCCTCCGCTACTTCGCCGACTACTACCGGATCCCTTACCCGGCCGACAAGGTCGACATGATCGCCATCCCCGACTTCGCCTTCGGGGCGATGGAGAACCTCGGCGCCATCACCTACCGGGAGACGGCGTTGCTCGTCGACCCCGCCCAGGCCACCCAGAACGAGCTGCTGCGGGTGGCCGACGTGGTCGCCCACGAGCTGGCGCACATGTGGTTCGGCGACCTGGTGACGATGAAGTGGTGGAACGGCATCTGGCTCAACGAGGCGTTCGCCACGTTGATGGCGACGAAGTGCGTGGACGCCTACCGGCCCGACTGGAAGCGGTGGCTGTCCTTTGGCGCCGACCGCAATGCCTCGATGGACATCGACGGGCTCGCCACCACCCGGCCGATCGAGTTCCCGGTTGCCTCTCCGGAGGAGGCCAACGAGATGTTCGACATCCTCACCTACGAGAAGGGCGCCTCGGTGTTGCGGATGCTCGAGCAGTACATCGGCGAGGCCGAGTTCTGCCGGGGCGTCACCCGGTACCTGAGGACCCATGCGTACGGGAACACCGAGACCTCCGACCTCTGGGCGGCGCTCGAGGCGGAGTCGGGTGAGCCGGTAGGCGAGATCATGGACACCTGGATCCTCCAGGGCGGGCATCCCCGGGTGGCGGTGGCCCGCGACGGCGACGGGCACGTGCTGCGACAGGAGCACTTCCAGTTCATCGGGGGCGGCCCGAGCCGGTGGAAGGTGCCGGTTCGCTATCGCAGCGCCGACGGCGAGGGCAAGGCGATCGTCGACGGCGAGACTCGCATAGACGCCGGTGAGGGGCTGGTGGTCAACGCCGGCGGTCACGGGTACTACCGGGTCGGGTACTCCGACGAGCTGGCGTCGCCATTGCTCGACGGGCTGTCCGGGCTCGACCCCGCCGAGCAGTTCTCGGTGGTGGCGGACACGCTGGCCGGGATGATGCGGGGCGACGTCGCCGCCGGTCGGTTCCTCGACGTGGTCGCTCGCCTCGGGGAGGAGACCGAGCCGCCGGTGTGGGAGGTGGCCATCGGCGGGCTGGCCGAGATCGACCGTGCGGTGTCGTCGGACGTGCGACCGTCGCTGCAAGCCTTCGTCCGAGGCCAGGTGGCGCCGGTCGTCGACGACATCGGCTGGTCACCTGCGCCCGGCGAGACCGACCTCCAGCGCCGGTTCCGGGGCACGATGCTGCGGGCGCTGGGCATCCTCGGCAACGACCAGGTCGCCGTCGCCGAGGCGAGGGGCCTCTTCGGCGACCTCGTCGACGGGCATCACCTCCTCGACGGTGAGGTGGCGTCGGCGGTGCTATCCATCGTCGCCGCCAACGGGGACCGCTCCGACCACGCCGCCCTGGTGCGTGGCGTTCGAGCAGGCCAAGAGCCCGCAGGACGAGGACCGGTTCCGCTCGGCGGTGGCCGGGGTGCCCGATCGGGCGGCGGTCGACGCCACCATGGAGATGGTGCTCGACGGCCGCATCCGCAGCCACGACGCCGGGTCACACCGTGGCCCGGATGGTCGGGGTGCGGGAGACCGGCGCCTATGCCTGGGACGTGCTGAAGCAACGCTGGGACGAGGTGCTGGAACGCCTCCCGGCGCTCACCGCCCGCACGCTGCTCGCCCAGGTCCACCTCCGTAACGAGCCCGAGGTGGCGGCGGACATCAGGGCGTGGCTGTCCGATCACGAGGTCCCGGGAGCGCACCGCTTCACCGCCCAGCAGCTCGAGCGGCTCGATGTCCGCGTCCGTCTCCGCCAGAGCGACCCCCAGTTGGGGTGAAGAGTCGGATGAGTCGCCGAACCTGAGGTTCTGGCATGTCGCTCCGATACGTGATCGCCTGAAGTTCGACGCGCTGCCAACGACGCCAACCCTCTGCCAGGCACACTCGATGTGTGAAAGCCTTAGGAGGCGCCCTGCTCCGCAAGGGCCAGAGGCGACGCTGCCGATGAAGTCGCCCGGAGTGTCCTCCAACTGGCTCCAGGTGAACCGGAACACCCTCCAGCCGGCGAGCTGTGCCGCCCGGTCCCGCTTGTGGTCCATCTCCAACGTCTCGGTTCGGCTGTGCCAGCGCCTTCCATCGAGTTCGATGATCAGCCGCGCCTCCGGATAGGCCATGTCCACGCGACCGTCGCCGCGTGTCGCGCCACGGGAGCTCGAGCTGCTGGTGCGGCTCGGGTAGTCCGGCGTCGCGGATGAGACCCATGCCGGCGAGCTCCAAGGCGCTCTCAGATAAGGCTACGCCGGGACCAATCTCGCACAGGACCTCGCGGAACGACGCCGATCCGGGTCTGCCGCGTCGAGCCAACTCATCCTTGATAGTGGTCAGCTCATCGAGGGCGCATTTCCGCTCGACGACGGCCTGTTCCACGAGCATCCGGATGCGGCGAGGACGCAGCCGTGAGGCGAGGTCGAAGATCGTTCGAGGCACCGTCGTGATCCGCAGACCATCGATCTCCTCGATGTGATGGGGAAAGAGGTCAGTCGACTGGTGCAACACGACTTCGGGGAATCGATTGGTGGTGCGGTGGGGCACGCTGATCACTGCCATACCCCGGGGAACGTAGGGGAGGTCATGGATCTCCGCCGCCGACTCATGCGACACCACGCCGGGGAGTGCATAGGTCGCAGCTCGCAGCAACATCTGGGGTGTGAATGTGTGCCCGGGCAACACGTACACGCCCGGTCGGGCCATCACCAAGGCACCCGACGCCAGCCGCCGGCGAAGCATCATGTCGGTCAAGCCAAGCGCCATTGCCTGGGACCTGAGGATCAATCCGTGCTGGCTCGTCGCCACCTTGGCAACGGCACGATCGGCTGGCTTGTACATGGCCGGATCATGGCACGAGGACGTCGCGGATCCCAGGGGTTCGCTGGCGACGCTCGAACTTCAGGCGATTGCCTGTCGCTCCGATCGGTCAGAACCTCAGGTTCGCCGACTTCTCCGGTCAGACCTGGTCGGTGCCCTGGTTGCGGAGGAAGCGCTCGATCTCGGCGGCGAGGGCCTCGCCGGAGATCTCGCCGTCGCCGTCCTCGTTCGACTCGAGCTGACGCACGATGGCGAGCACGTCGGGCCGGCCCTCGACGATGGTGTTGAGCTCGGCGATCTGGTCGGCGGCGGTGGTGGCCAGCCCGGTGACGTCGGTGGTGACCCCGAGGTGGGCCACCACCCGCTCGACCAACGCCAGGGCGGCGGCGGCGAAGCTGGCCCCCAGGTAGTGCGGGACCCGCGCCCAGAACCCGACGCTGGGGATGGCGGCCTCGACCGCGGCGCTCTCGACGACGCTCACCGCCGCCCCGGGCACCCGCAGCAGCCCGCGAGGCGGGTCGTCACCGTCGGGGAGCCGGTCGACGCTCGACGCCGTCGTCATGATGGAGACCGGGCGGGTGTGCGCCGCCGCCCACGGGATGCCACCGATGGAGACGTGTTCGATCACGCCGAGGCGCTTCTCCAACTCGGCCACCTCGACCGAGAACCTCCGCCAGTTCCAGTTGGGCTCGGTCCCGGTGAGGACCAGCACGTCGCGTTCAGGCAGCGCCGAGTGGCGGAGCTCCATGCGTGGGCCACTCGACCGTGTCGATGGCGCCGTCGACGAAGTCGATCACCGGTCGGTTGACCCGGTAGTCGTACAGCCGGTCCGGGTCGAACCGGGCGATGACCGCACCCTCCCCGGCCAGGGTCTCGGCGGCGATGGTTCCCGCCGACCCGGCGTTCACCCACCCCTCGAACGCCACGACGAGGGCGGGTGACCGGAGCGGCCCCGGATCGGTCAGGTCGTACATCGCCATCGGTCACTCCCTGTATCGGTGGCCAAGGCTACCGATCACCCGGGGTTGCGGACGCAGGGATCGTCGCCGGCGCACCGGGGCGAACGCTTGGCCTACATTCCGACCGTGACCGAGATCCCCGTCACCGGCGACCCCATCTCTCCAGAGGACGTCGTCGCGGTCGCCCGAGGAAGGGCCACTGCCGTCCCCGGCCCGGCGCTGGAGGCGCGGATGCGTCCTGCCCGCGACGTCGTCGACCGGGTCGTCGGCGACGACAGCACCGTGTACGGGATCACCACCGGGTTCGGCGCCCTGGCGTCGACCCGCATCGAGGCGTCGCAGGCGGCCGAGCTCCAGCTGGGGCTGGTCCGATCGCACGCCGCCGGGGTGGGGGAGCGGCTTCCCGCCGAGCTGGTCCGGGCGATGATGCTGCTCCGCGCCAGGACGCTCGCCCAAGGGCACAGCGGCGTCCGTCCCCTGGTCGTGGAGCGGATCCTCGAGCTGCTCCGCCGCGACCTGCTCCCGGTGGTGCCGTCCCAGGGGTCGGTCGGCGCCAGCGGCGACCTGGCACCCTTCGCCCACCTGGCACTCCCGCTGATCGGCGAGGGGGAGCTATGGGACGACGGCGAGGCCGTCCCGGCCGGTGACGTTCTCGCCCGTCACGGGTTGGAGCCTCTCCGCCTCGAGGCCGAAGGAGGGGCTCAGCCTGCTCAACGGCACCGAGGGGATGCTGGCCATGGGAGTGCTCGGGTTGGCATCGGCCGACAACCTGGCGGTGACCGCCGACGCCGCCTGCGCCCTCTCGATCGAGGCGCTGCTCGGCTCGGCCCGGCCGTTCGACCCCCGCATCCACAGTCTCCGCCCGCACCCCGGGCAGGCACGTTCCGCCCGCCTCATCGCCGCCCTGCTCACCGGGTCCGAGATCAACTCGTCGCACGCCGACGACTTCGACCACGCCGTCCAGGACGCCTACAGCCTGCGGTGCGCCCCGCAGGTCCACGGTGCCGTGGTCGACACGCTGACCCACGCCCGGGGCGTCTTCGAGCGCGAACTGGGGGCGGTGACCGACAACCCGTTGGTGTTCGCCGCCGATGGGGACGTGCTCTCCGGAGGGAACTTCCACGGCCAGCCGCTCGCCTTCGCCCTCGACTTCATGGCGATCGCCGTCGCCGAGCTCGGGTCGATCTCGGAGCGCCGCACCGACCGCATCCTCGACCCGGATCGGTCGTCGGGACTGCCCCCGTTCCTCGCCATTCGTCCCGGCCTCACCTCCGGGTACATGATCGCCCAGTACACGGCGGCAGCGTTGGTGGCGGAGAATCGGGTGCTCGCTCATCCTGCATCGGTCGACTCGGTGCCGACCTCCGGCCTCCAGGAGGACCACGTGTCGATGGGGTGGGGCGCCGGTCGAAAGCTGGGGGTCGTGCTCGACAACGTCGCCAAGGTGCTGGCGATCGAGCTGCTGTGCGCCGCCGAGGGCGTCGATCATCGGGCACCGCTGCACCCCGGCGCAGGGACTGCGGCGGTGCACGCCGTCGTGCGTGAGGTGGTGCCACCGCTGACCGACGACCGCCCACCGGGACCGGCGATCGAGGCATTGGTGCGGGCGATCGATGACGGGGCGGTGACCGCCGCAGTCGAGCCGTTCCGTCCCGGCGAGCCGCCGCAGTGAGGACCGACGTACAATCGGCCCTCCGAGCACCAGAGGAGACCGCATGGGATTCATGGACACCATCAAGGGCTGGTTCGGCAGCGGCAAGGAAGAGGCTGGAGACATGGCCGACAAGGCCGGTGACGTCGCCAATGACGCTTGGGACAAGACCAAGGACGTGGCCGACAAGGCCGGCGACGCCGCCGGCGACGCCTGGGACAAGACCAAGGACGAGACCGGCGACGCCTGGGACAAGACCAAGGACGAGGCGGGCGACATGGCGGACGCCGCCGAGGACACGGCGTCCGATGCGGCCGACACCATCGACGACAAGATGGACGGCAGCTGAGCCGCCGCCGCAGCGTGGTTTGCACTCACCCCCGGGCGCACCGGGGGTGAGTCGCGTTTGGCGTGCCGACGGCGTTGCACCTGCTGCTGCCCGGCTTCAGTCGTCTGCCTCCATCACCGCCAGGGCATCGACGACGGCGGCGGTCTCCTCCGGAGAAAGCGAGGCGTCCCGGTGGATGAGGGTGTACCGGGTCGGGGGCATCTCGCCCTCGACGATGGCGTCGATTGCGTCGTCGGCGTCCCCGCCGTCCCAGTCCGAGAAGTTCAGCTCGTCGCGCCCCGTCTCGACGTCCCGCCGCACCAGCCATGACATCGGCGCCACATAGGAGTACAGGGGCCATCGGGTCTCGTGGCTGTGGCAGTCGTAGCAGGCGGCCCGGGCTAGCCCCTCCGACTGCGCATCCGGCCACACCGCAGGGGCCACCACCGGTGGGTTCTCGTGCCACCAGCCGTAGGGGACCAATTGGGCGGCGAGGAAGACGGCGGCGCCGGCGAGGACCACTCTCCGAGCGAGCCTGCGTCCGCCGTCCGCCCTGCCGGCCACGTCGGGTCGTCAGGCCGGCGCCGGCGGAGGCATGCCGCCGTCACCGAAGCCTCTGACCTGGAACGACACGATGGTCAGCGCCAGGCCCCAGGCGATGGCCATGATGCCGATCCAGATGATGAGGGCGACCGCACCGGTCTTCGGTTGGAGGAGCAGAAGGATCCCGAGGGCGATCGACAGCAGCCCGGCGAGCACCCACATCCACTCGTTGGTCAGCTCGGCACGGAGTTGCCAGGCGGTGAGGAGCTCGAAGAACCCGCTGACGATCGCCCAGATGGCGATCACCCACAGCAGCGCCACGGCGGTGATCGACGGCCAGAAGAACGACACCAGGCCGGCGCGCGATGCCGAGGAGGCCCATGATCAATAGCCAGAACCGGCGGCCGCCGCTGAGTCGCACGCCGTCGGAGCCCCCACCGATGGCCATGCCGATGTCGAGGACCCCGTCGACGAGCACGTACCCGCCGAACACGATGACCAGCGCCCAGACGGTGATCTCCGGCCACACCAGGGCGGCGATCCCGAAGACGATGGCGAGCAATCCCCGGACGAGCAGGACCCACCAGTACCGAGCAACCTCTTGGATCACTCTCCCCACCTCCTCGCTTCACCGAAACGCTACACGCCGGGTGGGAGGCGACCCGGCATTGCCCCTTCGAGGCTGCGATACGCCTCCGTGCCGTGCACCCCTTCCTCGCCCTCGAGCATCCGCTGCGAATGGCGCACCGCGGGTCGCGGGTGCTGTGGCCGGAGAACACGGCGGTCGCCTTCCAGGGGGCGCTCGACCTCGGTCTCCGTTACATCGAGACCGACGTGCAGGTCACCGCCGACGGGGTGGTGGTGGTCTTCCACGACAGCACCCTGGAGCGGACCACCAACGGGGTGGGCCGGGTCGACGCCTGGGCGTGGGACGACCTGCGCCATCTCGACGCCGCCTGGTCGTACGGCGCCGAACAGGGCTTCCCATGGCGCGGCGCCGGGGTGGGGATCAGCCGCCTCGACGACGTCCTCACCACCTGGCCAGAGGCCCACTTCAACATCGACCTCAAGTCGCCCGGGTCGGAATGGCCGGTGGCGGAGGTCATCCGCCGGACCGGGCGACAGGAGTCCGTGCTCATCGCCTCGTTCTCCGATGCTCGCATCGCCCGCTTCCGGAGGATCACCAAGGGCGTCGTCGCCACCTCCGCCGGTCCCGCCGTCGCCGGCCGGGCGCTGGTCGCCTCCCGGCTGGGCAGGCCCGCCCCCGCCGGCCCCGTCGCCTACCAGCTGCCGTACGACCGGCGTGGCGTGCCGATCGCCGGCCGCCTCATCGACGCGGTGCACGCCGCCGGCGCCCAGGTCCACGTGTGGACGGTCAACGAGGCGGGCGACATGCGCCGGCTGCTCGAGGCCGGGGTCGACGGGATCGTCACCGACCGGCCGGACCTGTTGAACGGCGTGTTGGAGCCCGATCATGGGTGACTTGGTCGGGCATGTGGTCCGGCTCCAGATCCAGCGCTCGTCGCTGAAGTACGACCGGCAGTACGACCCGGTGCCGCTGCTCTCCGTGCCCGAGGTGGTGATCACGGCGCGCGGTGTCGTCGGGGCGGTCGACCGGGGCTGGATGCTCGATGTGCACCACGCCGACCACCCGTTCCCCAGGGCACGGGGGCTGCGACCCCTGTCGATCGGGTTCACCTCGCACTATGACGAGATCGGCGGCAGGTTCGGCTCGGCCCCGCTCGGCATCGGCGGCGAGAACCTGATCGTCGCCTCCGACCGACGCTGGTCGGAGGAGGATCTGGGTGCCGGGGTGGTGGTGAACGGGGTCGAGCTCGTCGATCCCCGGGTGGCGACACCATGCCTCGAGTTCACCTCCTACCTGCTCGGGCTGCCCGAGCGAGCCGCTCGCGACGACGTGGCCGGCGAGTTGGAGTTCCTCGACGGCGGTACCCGGGGGTTCCTGCTCGACGTCGGCAGGGTGCGGGAGCCGCTACGCGTCGCCGTTGGCGATGAGGTCACCCTCATCGCCTGATCGGCGTCACGGCGATCGGCGTCATCGGCCGGGGGGCGAGTAGGGAATCCCCCCGAGCTGGATCAACAGGTCGATCGCCGCCTCTCTGGCGCGGTCGAACTCAGCCACGGTCTGGTCGTGGCTGTCGCCGAGCTCCTGGCGGTACACCCGGAACAGCCCGGCGCCTTCGTCGATCACGTACAACCCGTCGGCGGGACCTACCCGGTTCCGGCCGAGGCCGAGCAGGGTCACCGGGTCGGGGATGGCGGCCAGCAGGTCGATCCACTCCAGCGTGAACGCCTCGGCGAAGTCGGCGGCGGTGGCGGCGCGGCGCCCCAGGGTGCCCGAGGCGAGCTGCCAGCCCGCAACCCGAGGATTGCCTCCGCCTGCTCGTGTCGGGTGGGTGGCGTCGCCGGACGGGACCATGCCACGGGGGTCAAGGCGCCGGCGCGGTGAGCACCGGCTTCCAGGATGGGCGAGAAGCCTCGAAGCGGTCGATGTCGTCGGCGTGCTCGAGGGTCAGCGCGATCGGGTCCAGGCCATTGACCAGTCGGTGCTTGACGAACGGGTCGATGGTGAAGGTGGCGGTGAACCCGGCGGCGGTGACGGTCTGGGAGGGGAGGTCGATGGTCACCACGACCTCGGGGTCCTCGGCGATCTCGGCGAACCGGGCCGCCTCCTCCTCGGTGACCACGACGGTGAGCAGCCCGATGTTGACGCAGTTGTTGGCGAAGATGTCGGCGAACGACGGGGCGATCACCGCCTGGAAGCCCCAGTCCTCGAGGGCCCACGGGGCATGCTCCCGCGACGACCCCGACCCGAAGTTCGGCCCGCTCACCAGCACCGTGGCGCCCTGGCACTCGGGGCGGTTGAGCACGAAGTCGGGCACCGGCTCGCCCTCCGCGTCGCGCGCCCAGTCGTAGAACAGGAACGGCCCGAACCCGGTGCGGTCGATGCGCTTGAGGAACTGCTTGGGGATGATCTGGTCGGTGTCGACGTTGGCCCGGGGGAGCGGGGCCATGGTCCCGGTCGACGACCGTGACCGGGTTCACGACCAGGTCCTGATGTCGACGAAGCGACCCTCGATGGCGGCCGCCACCGCCATCTGCGGGGAGACGAGGTGGGTTCGGCCACCCCGGCCCTGGCGGCCCTCGAAGTTGCGGTTGGAGGTCGAGGCGCACCGCTCGCCCGGGGAGAGGATGTCGGGGTTCATCCCGAGGCACATCGAGCAGCCTGCGTCGCGCCACTCGAACCCGGCCTGCTTGAAGACGAGGTCCAGGCCCTCCTCCTCGGCCTGCAGCTTCACCAGGCCCGACCCGGGGACCACCATGGCATGGACGTCGGGGTGGACGGTGCGGCCCGCCGATGGTCCGCCGCTCCTGCCCGGAGGTCCTCGATGCGGGCGTTGGTGCACGATCCGAAGAAGACGCGGTCGATGGGGATGTCGGTGATGGCGGTGCCGGGGTCGAGGTCCATGTAGGCGAGCGCCCGCTCCGCCGCCTCCCGGTCGAGCGGGTCGTCGAACTCGTCCGGTCGAGGGCACGGCGCCGTCGACCGGGAGCGTCTGTGCCGGGATTGGTGCCCCACGAGACGTACGGGGCGAGGTCGGCGGCGGCGACGGCGACCTCCCGGTCGAAGTGGGCACCGGGGTCGGTCGCCAGGGTCTCCCACGCGGCCACCGCCTCGTCCCAGGCGCCCGGCCTGCGGGCGCATACGGGCGGCCCTCGAGGTAGCCGAAGGTGGTGGCGTCGGGGGCGATCATCCCGGCCCGGGCGCCACCCTCGATCGACATGTTGCAGATCGTCATCCGTCCTTCCATCGACAGCCCGGTGACCGCCGATCCCCGGTACTCGATGACGTGGCCGACCCCGCCACCGACCCCGATCCGCGAGATGATCCCGAGGATCACGTCCTTGGCGGTGACCCCGAAGGGCAGGTCGCCGTCGACGGTGATCGCCATCGACCGCGGCTTGGCCTGGGCGAGCGTCTGGGTGGCGAGGACGTGCTCCACCTCCGACGTGCCGACTCCGAAGGCGAGCGCCCCGAAGGCGCCGTGCGTCGAGGTGTGCGAGTCGCCGCACACGATGGTCATGCCCGGCTGGGTGAGTCCCTGCTCGGGACCGATGACGTGGACGATGCCCTGCCGGGGATCGTCGATCCCGAACACGGTGATGCCGTTGCCGGCGCAGTTCGCCATCAGCGTGTCGATCTGCTGCTTCGACAGCGGGTCGGCGATGCCCAGCGCCCTACCGGCGGTGGGGACACCGTGGTCGACGGTGGCCAGGGTCAGATCGGGGCGACGGACCCGGCGCCCGCTCAGCACCAGCGACTCGAACGCCTGCGGCGAGGTGACCTCGTGGACCAGGTGGAGGTCGACGAAGAGCAGGTCGGGCTCCCCGCCGTCGCCACGGACGACCACGTGGTCGTCCCACACCTTGTCGAAGAGGGTCCTGGGCACCTGTCCACCTGCGCTCGCCTGCGCCGATGGTAGGCGGTCGCCCCACCCCTCCCGTCCGAGCCCGGTCGGCGGCGACGCCGGCGGTCCATACTGTGCCGGGGAGGTGAGCCGTGACGACTCTTGGTGTGGTCTTCGTCCCGCAGTTTCCGCCGGAGCGGCTGCGGAGTGTCGTCGAGGCCGCCGATCGGGCCGGCCTCGAGGAGCTCTGGCTGTGGGAGGACTGCTTCCTCGAGGGCGGTATCTCCATGGCGGCGACGGCGCTGGCGTGGAGCGAGCGGCTGGTCGTCGGCATCGGCGTGCTGCCGGTCCCGCTGCGCAACGTGGCCCTCACCGCCATGGAGGTGGCCACGCTGCACCGGCTGGCGCCGGGCCGGGTCAGGGTGGGCGTGGGTCATGGCGTGCTCGACTGGATGGCGCAGGTCGGGGAGCGGGTCGCCTCGCCGATGACCCTGCTCGCCGAGTACGTGACTGCGCTGCAGCGGCTACTCGGCGGCGAGCGGGTCAGCGTCGATGGGCGGTACGTGCGCCTCGACGGGGTGGAGCTGGACTGGCCACCGGCCCGCCCGGTGCCGGTGCTGCTTGGGCGCCATCGGCCCCCGCACCCTGCATCTCGCCGGTGAGCTCGGCGACGGGGTGGTGCTGACCGGGGGCACCTCGCCGGACCAGGTCAGGGACGCCGTCGGGCGGGTCGAGTCGGGACGCGCCGCCGCATCGCGCACCGGTCCCGCCGAGGTCGTCGTCTATCTCCCGGCCGCCACCGCCGACCGGAGCTGCTCCCGGGGAGGACCTCGGTGTGGTCGGCGACGCCTCCGTGGTGGCCGAGGCGGTGCGGCGGCTCGGCGACGCAGGAGCCGGCACCGTCGTCCTCATACCCACCGCCGACGAGCCGGAGGCCTTCGTCCGGTTCGTCGCCGAGGAGGTCCGCCGAGTTGGTCGACAGGGCGACTTGACAAACGGTCGGTAATAGCAGACCATTCGGCGAATGCCGACCATACCTGCCGCTGCTGCCGGCGACGCCGACCGGCCCCGGCCCCGACTACGAGCTCGACGAGTACGTCGAGGCGTCGACCCCGGCGCAGTTGAAGGCGATCGGGCACCGCACCCGGGCCACCATCCTCGACCTGGTCCTGGAGCGCGCCGCCACCACCACCGAGCTGGCGGAGGCGCTCGGGCAGCCGAAGGGGACGGTGGGCCACCATCTCAAGGTGTTGGAGGCCGCCGGCCTGGTGCGGGTGGTCGCCACCCGGCAGGTGCGGGCCCTCACCGCCAAGTACTACGGCAGGACCGGGCGCACCATCGTCATCAAGGGCGACTACCTGGGCGCCGAGCACCGGTTCCCGATGCTCTCCGAGGCGATGG
This sequence comes from uncultured Acidimicrobiia bacterium, assembly GCA_963834375.1. Lineage (GTDB taxonomy): Bacteria > Actinomycetota > Acidimicrobiia > Spongiisociales > UBA5794 > JACDBE01. The sequence goes on from CAWIBM010000002.1 coordinate 457,252, forward strand.
AGGAGGCGACCGAGGCCATGGGCGCCGGCGTGGTGGGCGACGACGACGCCCTGCCGACGTTCACGCTGCGTCATGTCAGGCTCTCGGAGGCGGCGGCGGCGGCCTTCGCCGAGCGGCTCCACGCCCTCGCCATCGAGTTCTCCGAGCTGCCCCGCGAGCGGCGACACCGTGTACGGGCTGATCGCCGGGATATACCCGACCACTCATCCCGTGCTGGTGGACCGACGCGCGGAGCGCCCGATGACCGACGCCGTCGAGACACCGCCCGCATCGGCCCCGAGCACACGGCTGGGCCTGGGGTACGGCAAGCTCTTGACCGCTTCAGCGTCATCTCCAACCTCGGCGACGGGATCGGCTTCGTCGCCTACCCCTGGCTGGCCAGCGCCATCACCCGCAACCCGCTGCTCATCGCCCTCATCGCCGTCGCCCAGCGGCTGCCCTGGCTGGTGTTCACCCTCCCCGCCGGGGTCATCACCGATCGGGTCGACCGGCGCAAGGCGATCGTGCTGATGGACGTGGTCCGCACCGGGCTCACTCTGGTCGTGGCGTTCGTGGTGCTGGGCGCAGAACGACCTGCCCTCGCCCGACCAGGTGGCGGCAGGCGGGGCCGTCAGCACCGACGCCGTCCTATACGCGGTGCTCCTCCTGGCAACCCTGCTGCTCGGGTTCGCCGAGGTGCTGCGGGACAACGCCGCCCAGACGATCCTCCCCGCCGTCGTCGCCCCCGAAGTCGTTGGAAAAGGCCAACGGCCGCATGTGGGCCGGCGAGATGGTGGCCAACGCCTTCGCCGGCCCGCCGCTGGGGAGCCTGCTCATCGGCGTGATGTTCGCCCTGCCCTTCTTCGTCGACGCCGGCAGCTTCGCCGTGGCCGCCGGCCTGGTGTTCATGCTCACCGGCGACTTCCGGGCCAAGCGCCAGGACGCCGGCGAGAAGGTCAACTGGAAGACCGAGATCGGCGAGGGCTTCCGCTGGCTGTGGAGGCACCCGCTGCTGCGCCCGATGGCGCTCATCCTCGGGTACCTCAACGGGTTGGGGGCACTGGTCACTTCGCCACCTTCGTGCTCTTCGCCCAGGAGGTCCTCGAGGTCGACGCCTTCGTCTTCGCCCTGCATCGGCACCGGTGCCGCCATCGGCGGGGTGCTCGGCGGGTGGCTGGCCCCCGCGATCACCAGGCGCCTGGGCAGCGGGACGTCGCTGTACCTCACCCTGTTCACGGGCGTGGTGACCGCCTCGCTCATCGGGTTGACTTCGTCCTGGCCGGTGACCTGGGTGCTGTTCGGCGTCGAGACGTTCGCCGCCCTGGTGTGGAACGTGATCACGGTGTCGCTGCGCCAGACGATCATCCCCGACCGGCTGCTGGGTCGAGCGAACTCGGTCTACCGGTTCTTCGGGTGGGGGATGATGCCGATCGGTATGGCCGCGGGCGGGCTGATCGTGTGGTTCGGCGAGATCTTCTGGGGTCGCGAGTTCGCCCTGCGGCTGCCCTGGCTGGTCGCCGCGCCGCCTACGTGGCGGTGCTGATCTACGCCGTGCCCCGGCTCACCACCGAGAAGGTGGAGGCGGCCCGGGCGGAGGGGATCGCCGCCAAGGCCTCCGAGGAGGCCGCCGGCCAACCGGGCGAGGCCGACGAGGAGATCGCCGGCGAGGCGATCAGCGAGGCCGGCATCGTCACCGCCCCGCCGCCGATCGACCTCGACGAGGGGGAGTGAAGGAGCGGCCGCTCAGGTGGGCGCCCTCTTCCGGAGCAGGGCGATGGCGATGAGCGCGGCGAGCACGGCGACGCCGACGGTGGCACCGGAGATGAGCGGCACGTTCTCGCGCAGCGGGCTCTGCAGGCTGACCGGTCGCTGGAACTCGAGGATCGGCCAGTCCCGCTCCTCGGCCACCCGCCGGAGGTCCTTCTCGGGGTTGACCGCCACCGGGTTGCCCACCATCTCCATCATCGGCACGTCGGTGGCACTGTCCGAGTAGGCGAAGGAGCCGGCGAGGTCGAGGTCCTCACGCTCGGCGATGGCGGCCATCGCGTCGACCTTCCCCTGCCCCATCGCGTAGAACTCGACCTCGGGCAGGAAGAACCCGGCAGTGTCGGTCTTTATCCGGGTGGCGATGATCTCGGTCACCCCGATGTGGCGCCCGATGGGCCGGACGATCTGCTCCGGGCTGGCCGACACCAGGAACACCCTGCGGCCCTCCCGCTTGTGCTCGTCGATGAGGGTGAGCGCCTCGGCGTACACCAACGGCTCGGCCACCTCGTGGAGGGTCTCCTCCACCAGCTGCTCGATCTCGGCGCGGTGCCACCCGGCGGTGAGCTGGAGCATCTGGTCCCGTGCCCGCTCCAGCTGGTCCTCGTCGGCGCCGAACAGGACGTAGAACACCTGAGCGAGGCCGAGCTTGGCCAGGGTGCGCCTGCCGAGGAACCCCGCCTTGTAGAACGGCTTGCCGAAGGCCAGCGTCGACGACTTGGCGATGACCGTCTTGTCCAGGTCGAAGAATGCTGCCTGCTGCATGACCCGGCCAGTGTACGAGCCGGGGCGCCGCTGCCCTACGGGTCGTTGGGCCCGTATCGAGCACATGAGCGGGGTCGCCGGCCGCCTCCCTTGAATCTGTCGCACCCGTTTCGTACGTTGTCGACGCTTCCCCTTCACCGACCCCGGAGGGGAGCGGATCATGGCCGTGCTCGGCACCTGGTGTCCCGACGACGCCGTCCTGGGGACCGTCGCCCCGCTGGCGCTCGCCGCGTCGGCCGGCACCGCGCTGGTCATCGACCTCGATCCCGCCTCAGTCGACTACCGGGCGGCCGGTACCCTGGCCGCGCTGGTGAGGGACGGACCTACCGGGCGCCACCTCCGTCCAGAGCGGCGCGGGGTGGCGGTGCTGGGCAACGGTGGCGTCACCGCCGAGGAAGCCGCCGACGTCATCGCCGCCCTCGCCGCCGGGTGGCCCCGTGTCGTCCTGCGCCACGAACGGCGATCTCGCCCGACCGGTCCGGGAGTGGTGCCCGTCCACCCCCTGGCGCCCGGCCGGCCCTTCGATGCCGGCCCGGCGGTCTACCAACCGGGGCCGTGGTCGATCCGCCTCCCTCCCCCGGCCTTCGTGCTGCCCCGTGCCCGGCCGGGCGCCGTCCGGAGCCTGCTCGAAGGGCGGCGTCCCGGCATGTCACGCTGGCTCCGGGCGTGGCGCAGGGTGTGGGAGATGCCATGGCCGTGATCGACCGCCTGGTGGCGAGGGTGCTCGACGGCGATGTCCCGTTGGAGCGGGGTGCCGTGGAGCGGGAGGTTCGCAGGATGCTGCCCGACGAGGCACCGCTGGCGCCTCCCGGGGTGGCCGTCGAGGTCGCCGACACGCTGGTCGGGCTGGGCCCGCTCGAGCCGCTGCTGGCCGACCCGTCGGTGTCCGACATCCTGGTGAACGCCGACGGGTCGGTGTGGGTGGAGCGGGCGGGCTCGCTCCAGATCGCCCCTGTCCGTTTCGCGAGGCCTGGCCCGGTCGTCGCCGCCGTGCAGCGCGTCATCGCCCCGCTGGGCCTGCGACTCGACCGCGCCAGCCCGGCCGTGGACGCCCGGCTGCCCGACGGCTCCCGGCTCCATGCCATGATCCCGCCGGCGTCGGTTGACGGCCCGGTGGTCGCCATTCGGCGCTTCACCGCCGCCGTCGCCGACCTCGACGGTTTGGTCGCCGCCGGTGCCGCCGACCGGGAGGCCGTCGACCTGCTGCGCTCGGCGGTTGCCGAACGGCGCAACCTGCTCGTCTCCGGCGGCACCGGCTCCGGCAAGACGACCCTCCTCAACATCCTCGCCGGCGCCATACCCGACGGCGACCGGGTGGTGGTCATCGAGGACTCGGCCGAGCTGCAACGGATCGGCCACATGGTGCGTCTCGAGGGCCGTCCGCCGAACGCCGAAGGGGCCGGCGAGATCACCCTGCGCACCCTGGTGCGCCACGCCCTGAGGCTCCGCCCCGACCGGATCGTCATTGGTGAGGTGCGCGGGCCGGAGGCCCTCGACATGATCCAGGCGATCAGCACCGGGCATGCGGGGTCGATGTCGACCGTCCACGCCAACGGCCCCGACGAGGCGATGTGGAGGCTCGAGACACTGGCCCTGTCGGCGCCGGGCGGGCTGGTGGCCGAGACGATCCGCCGCCAGCTGTGGAGCGCGCTCGACGTGGTCGTCCAGCTGGAGCGGGCGGGGGGACGGCGGAGGTTGGTGTCCATCTCTGAGCTGGTGGACGGCGCCCTGCGATCGCGGTGGCCGTGACCGCGCTCCTGGTCGCCCTGACCGCGGCGGTCTGCCTGGTGAACGGCGTGCCGTGGCTGCTGGTGACGGCACTGGTGCTCGGCGCCTGGATGCCGGCGCTCGGTCTGGCGGCGGTGGCGGTGGCGATCGTGGCCCGGCGCGGCCGGCAACGCCCCTCCGACGAGGCGGTGGTGCTCTCCGCGGTGGCCGCCGAATTGCGCCGCGGCGCCTCCTTGCGTACCGCCATCGAGCCGGCGGCTGCGCGGTCGGCGCACGTCGATCTGTCCGCCGCGGTGCGACTCGCCGAGGCAGGGGCGCCGATCGAGCGGGTGGCCACGGCCTTCGCCGCCGGCCTTCCGGACGTTGGCCGGCTCGCCGGGCCTGCCCTCGAGGCGGCAGCCACGTCCGGTGGGCGTGCCGCCGCCGTGTTCGCCCGGCTGGCCGACCGGGCATCGGCGCACCTGGAGCTGCTCGCCGAGCGTCGGGCGCTCACCGCTCAGGCTCGTCTCTCGGCGGCGGTGGTCGGCGCCATCCCGTGCGTGGTGCTCGGCTGGATGGCACTCACCGGCCGCCTCTCCGGGATGCTCGCCGCCGGGCCGATCGCTGCCACCGTCGTCGGGCTCGGGTCCGTCCTGATGGCAGCCGGGGTTGCCGTGGTGGCGCTCCTCACCAGGAGGGTGGTGGCGTGAGCAACGCCGTCCGGGTGGCGCTGGTGCTGGCCCTCGCCGGCTGGGCACCTGTTCGGCTTCGGACAGCCGTCCCGGCCCTGGCGGTCGGGCTGTGGTCGCCGCCGCTCGGCGTCGCCGCCGCCGCACTCGCCTGGGGCGGACCGAAGGTCCGGCGCATCGCCTCCCGGCGCCGGGCCGCCGCCGACCTGCGAGGACCAGGTCGAGCTGCTCGCCGAGCTCCTCGCCGTCGGCCTCAGCTCCGGCTGGGGCTTCTCCCAGGCACTGGCCTGGGCCGGCGGGCGACTGGACGACCCGGTGAGGAGCGAGGTCGCCGCAGTGACGAGGCGGATGCATCACGAAGGGGTGGCCGCCCTCGACGGGGCCGGCGGCCACGCCGCCGACCTGTACCGCCTGGTGGCGCGGGCCCTGGCCACCGGGGCGCCCGTTGGTCGACGCCGTGGACGGCTTCGCCACCGATCGGATGCAGATGCGGCGCCAGCGCACGCTCACCGCCGCCCGGAGGCTCCCGGTCATCCTGGTCTTTCCCCTGGCGCTGCTCATCCTTCCCGGGTTCGTGCTGGTCACGGTGGCGCCTGCGCTGATCGCTGCCCTGGAGAGGATCGGGTCATGACTTCCCCCCGAGCCGGCCGGCCGCCGGTGCCAACAAGGAGGTGAGCACAATGCTCGCTCGAACCGGTAGGGAGCGCGGTCAGGCGACCGCCGAATACGCACTGGTCATCGTGGCCGCCGCCGCCATCGCCCTGGCGCTCATCCTGTGGGCCTCGTCCACGGGCGCCCTCGAGTCGTTCTTCGACGCGGTGGTGGCCAAGGTGACCTCGTACGTGTGAGCCGTCGGCCGGCGAGGCGGGTCCGACGGCGGGAGACGGGGTCGGCGGTGATCGAATTCGCCCTGGTGGTCCCCCTGGTGCTGGTGACGCTGCTCGGTGTGGTCGAGGTCGCCCTCCTCGCCCGGACCCAACTCGAGGTGGTGGCGGCGGCGCGTGAGGGGGCGCGCCACGCCGCCGTCAGCCCCGATCCTGCCGAGGCGGTGGCGGCGGTTCAGCGGGCCTTGGGAAGCCAGGGCGAGACGGCGACGATCTCGGTGAGCCGGCCAGACGTGGTCGGTCTACCGGCAGAGGTGGTGGTACGGCTTCGCCATGTGCTCGGGTCCTGGCTGGGCGGCGTCGCCGTAGAGGTCACCGGCCGGGCAACGATGCGGGTGGAGCGGTGAGCACCGCGCCGCTGCTGACGCATCGCTCCAACCGTCGCAGGCTTCCGCCACTTGACGGGCGACTCGCCGAGCGGGGCTCGGTATCGGTGCTGATGGCGGCGGTGGCGGCTGTGGTGATGATGCTGGCGCTGATGGTGGGCGATGTCGGTCTCTATCTCGCCGGGCGGGCCAGGGCGACCGCCGCCGCCGATGCCGCCGCCCTCGCCGCCGCCCCCGTCACCTTCCATGGGTTCGGTTCGTCCGGATCACCGGCCGCCGAGGCGGAGCGGTTCGCCTCACTGAACGGGATGGCGGTGACCGCCTGCGAGTGTCCACTCGACCCGAGCTGGGCCCCGCGGTCCGTTTCGGTCGTCGTGGCGGGACCGGTCGACCTGATCGTGTTCGGACGGCGCACCGTGTCGGCTCGGGCCGTCGCCGAGTTCGATCCGACCCGGCTGGTCGGCGAGCCCGCCCTCCGAGGTCAGCCCGGGACGATGACCCGCCTGCCTCCCGACCCGTAGCGCGAGAGGTCGTCCATCGCCCGGTTGACATCGACGGCCTGCAACGGGACCTCGTCGGTGACCACCGTGTCCAGCCGGAGGCGTCCTGTTTCGGCCATCGTGAGCACCTCGTGCACCTCGTCGATGGTGTGGTCGTTGCTGCCCATGACGGCGATCTCCCGGGCGATCAGGTCCGGCAGGGGACGGAGATCGACGGTGTCGCCGGTGAGGCCGACCGATACCACCCGGCCCCCCGGTGCCATCGAGTCCAGCGCGGTGCGGAGCAGCGAGCCCGATCCGACCAGGTCGAGGGCGACGTCGGCCCCGCCGGCCTCGAGGATGGCGCGCCGGGCCTCACCCGACTCGACGGCGGTGGCTCCCAGGGCCTCGGCCCGGGCGAGACGGTCGCCGTCCCGATCGACGGCGAGCACGGCACCAGCTCCGAGAGCGCTTGCGATCTGCACCGCCGACAACCCGAGCCCCCCGACACCGAACACGGCGACCACGTCGCCGGCGCGCATCGCCGCTCGGTGCAGGCTGTGGAGGGCGGTGACCGACGAGCACATCATCACCGCCGCGTGGCGGATGTCGAGCCCGTCGGGCAGCTCGACCGCGTTGCGATCGGGCACCACGATCGCCTCGGCGTAGCCCCCGTCACGGTCCTTGCCGACCATCTGGTAGGTCTCGCAGAACTGCTCGCCGTGGCGCCGGCACCGGTCACACGACCCGCAGCTCACCACGTAGTGGATGCCGACCCGTGCTCCGACCCGGGCGGCGTCGATGCCCTCCCCGACCTCGGCGACGGTGCCGGCGATCTCATGGCCGAGCGTGAGCGGCAGCGGCCCGATCGTGCCGACGCCGTTCCGGTAGTGGACGTCGGAGTGGCAGATGCCGGCGGCAGCAACGTCGACCACCACTTCTCCCGGGCCTGCCTCCGGTCGGGTCAGGCGCGCGTTCCTCCAGCGGCGCCCCGATCGCCATGAGCTGCAACGCCCTCATGCGACCTCCTCCGACCTCGTGACGAGAGCGCGGAAACCGTAGTGCCGGTCGCCGGATCGCGTCGGGCCGGTGGCATACTCGACGACGTGAAGCTGAGTCGCCTGGGGCATGCCGCCGTGCTCGTGGAGACCGCCACGACGCGCGTGCTCATCGATCCCGGTGTGTACAGCGACACCTGGCACGCCCTCGACGACCTCGACGCCGTGCTCATCACCCACCAGCACCCCGACCATGTCGACGTCGCCGGTGTCCACGGGCTGGTGGGTGCCAACCCCGGCATCCGTGTCCTCGTCGAAGGCCAGGTGGCCCCCTTGCTCGCCGAACGGCGCCTGGATGCCGAGGTGGTCACCAGCGGTACCGTCTTCGACCTGGGTGACATCAAGGCCGAAGTGGTCGGCGGCGCCCATGCTGTGATCCACGCTCGCATCCCCAGGGTGGGCAACGTCGGCTACCTCCTGTCAGAGGCTGCCGGAACTTGCTTCTTCCACCCCGGCGACGCCTACGACACCACGCCGCCCGGCGTCGACATCCTCGCCGTCCCGTTGGCGGCCCCGTGGGCGTCGGCCGGGCAGACCGCCGACTTCGTGGCCGCCGTCGGCGCGGCCCACGCCTTCCCCATCCACGACGGCGCCCTCAACGAGAACGGGCGGGCTCTCTACCTCCGTGTCGTCGCCGGCCTGACCGGCCCGGAAACGACCTTCCACCACCTCGATCCGGTCGCCACCCTCCAAGCCTGACCGGTCCCGTGGAACAACACGTCTGCCTTGGGTCCTCGATCGTTGACGGGGGCATACGTAGTGTGCATACTGATACATATGCGAACCACATTGAACTTGCGTGACGAGCTGGTCGACGCGGCGCGAAGCGCCACCGGAATCGTCGAGAAGACTGCACTGGTCCACGAGGGCCTGCAGGCATTGGTCGATCGGGAGCGCGCCCGTCGACTCGCAGCGCTCGGCGGCTCGCAGCCCGGGCTCGCCGTTCCGCCCCGCCGCCGGCGGTGATCGTCGACACATCCGTGTGGGTGGACCACTTCAGGCGCGGCAATCGCACCCTGGAAGGACTACTCGAGCAGGGGCTGGTGCTGATGCATCCCTACATCGTCGGCGAGCTGGCGTGTGGCAACCTCGAACGCCGTGTCGAGGTTCTCGACCTGCTCGGCGGTCTGCCACCTGCTGCGGTCGCCGACCATGACGAGGTGCTCGAGTTGGTCGGCCGGGAGCGGCTACACGGCCGCGGTGTCGGGTGGGTCGACGTTCACCTCTTGGCCTCGGCGATGCTGTCCGGCGTCCGCCTGTGGACCAAGGATCGACGACTGGCCGGGGTCGCCCTTCAGCTCGGGATCAGCGGTTCGGCGCCGGGTTGACCACGATGCAGACCGATGTGCCAGGTGTCATGTCGCGCCCCATGTCGCTCCGGAACCGCTCGCGGGTCAGTTGTTGCCGATGAGACCGTCCGCCATGTCGGCGTAGACCGCTTGGGCGGCGTCGCCGAGGAACACGACCGACGCCGCGCCCGACCCAGCCCAGCGACGCCGGGAGCACGGTGTTCGTGATCGTCTCCGGGTCGGCGACGTGGGCGGCGGCGGCGAAGGTCACCAGCGCCCTCGGTGCCGAGGCTGGTGAAGCCGTGGTTGCTGTAGCTCGCCACCCATTCGGGCAGGTGGACGAGGCCCAGGTCCTGGACCATGGTGAGCGCCGCCAGGATGATGCGCCCCTGGTTGACGGTGCGGTCGAGGTCACCGTTGGGCAGGTCCTTGCGGATGCGGGCGAGGCGTAGGGCGAGCTGGGGATCCAGGGACTGCTCGCCTTCCGGGTAGTCGGCCCAGCTGTTGCCGCTGGGCATCGCCGTCGGCAGCGTGATCTCGAGGTTGCCGAGGTCCCCCATCAGGCGCGAGGAAACCCTCGAACCCGACCGCCACCCAACCCTCGAGGTCGAGGCCGGTGGTCTCCTCCAGGATCTGCTGCATGCCCTCCGGGACCGCGACCGGGCATGAGGTCGGTGAGCTTGCTGCCCTGGATCCAGCTGTCCCGGGGGAATCCGACCAGGGCGCCGGTGCCCTGGCGGGGACGCAGCGTGAGGATGTGGATGCTGTCGGCGCGGAGGTCAGCTGGTCCTCCCCGACACGGGCGTCGGAGCCGATCACCACCAGGTTGCGGAGGTTGTCGGGACCGAGCCACGGGGGGCGCCCGTCGAGCATCGCCGCCACGATGCGCCAGTCCGTCCGAGCACCCTTGGGATCGACGAACACCAGGCCGTCGGTCTCGGTGGCGACCACCCCGACGCGGTCGCCGTTGGCCAGGGTCGCCACCGAGCCATGCGCCCGCACGACGCCGGGCGAGACCCATGGCCCTGCACGTACTGATCGAGCCCGGCGACCATCGCCGGCATCGGCCCGGCGCCGATCGATCAGATGGTTGTAGAGCTGCTCGGCCAGCGCCTGCAGGCGGGAAGGCACCGGCGCCACGGAGCGTCACCGCCGGCGGCGGGCGGCGGGGTGGTGGTCGTCGTGGTCGTCGGGGGAACCGAAGTGGACGTCGTCGTCGACGGAGCCGCCACCGGCGGGCCGGTGGTGCCGTCCTGCGCCGTGCCCGACGAGCACGCCCCCACGACGAGGGCGAGCGCCAAGGCGCGGCGGACATACGGGAACAAGGGTCGACTGGCCACGGTCTGGCGATGCTACCGACGGCTGGTGGCAATCGGGAACCAAGGCCCGGATCGGGGGGCGACGGGCACCCCTCCTACAATCCCGCCTTCCCGCCCCCGACTGGAGCACCTTGGATCCCGAGCTGTGGGTGTACATCGCCATCGCCGCCGGTCTCGCCGGGCTGCTGCTGGCGGCGACGTTCGCCCGCCTGGTCCTCGCCACCAGCCCGGGTGACGAGCGCATGCAGGAGCTGATGCTCGTCATCCGCCAAGGGGCCATGACGTTCCTCAGGCGTGAGTACGTGGCGGTCGCCGTGTTCGTGGCTCGCCATGGCGACGCTGATCTTCGTGCTCCTCGACTGGGGCAGGCCCTGGGGAGCGATCGCCTATGTGACCGGCGCCGTCCTGTCCGCCTCGGCCGGGCTGATCGGGATGCGGATCGCCACCGCCGCCAACGCCCGCACCACCGAGGGGGCCAGGAGGGGCGGGGTCGCCGAGGCACTGACCATCGCCTTCCGCGGCGGCGCGGTGACCGGCTTCACCGTGGCGGGGCTCGCCCTGCTCGGCCTTGCCGTGGCCTTCTGGCTGTTCCTCAGGTCCTCGAGCTCGACGACCCGATCAGCGTTCTCACCGCCGTCGGGCTCGGTGGCTCCAGTCGATCGCCCTGTTCTCCCGGGTGGGCGGCGGCATCTACACGAAGGCGGCCGACATCGGCGCCGACCTGGTGGGGAAGGTCGAGGCCGGGAATACCCGAGGACGATCCCCGCAACCCGGCGGTCATCGCCGACAACGTCGGCGACAACGTCGGCGACGTGGCCGGGATGGGCGCCGACCTGTTCGAGTCGTACGTCGGCGCGCTGGTGGCGCCGATCGCCTACGCCGGCTTCGCTTTCGCCGGGCAGCGACTTCCTGCCCGAGTTGCTCGTGTTCCCGCTGCTGATCGCCGCGGTGGGGATGGGCGGATCGATCGTCGGCGCATTGCTGGTCCGGCCCCGCGGCCACTCGCCGGCTTCGGCGCTGCACCTCGGCACCTGGGTGGCGATGGGGATCACCGTGGTCGGGGTGGCTGCGCTGACCCCGGTGCTGTTCGCCGAGACACCCGACATCGAGAACGCCGTTGGGGCTGTTCCTCGCCGTCGTGGTCGGTCTCGTGGTCGGCTATCTGATCGGGTGGATCTCGGAGATGTTCACGTCCGACCACTACCGGGTCGTCAAGGAGGTGGCCCGCCAGGCACAGACCGGCCCGGCCACCGTGGTGCTCTCGGGGATCTCGGAGGGCATGCGCTCGGCGGCCTTCAGCGTGGTGGTGACCGCCGATGGGCATCCTCGGTGCCTTCGCCGCCGGCGAGATGGCGATGGAGGGTGGTGGTGTCTACGGCATCGCCATCGCCGCCATCGGGGTGCTGGCCACCCTGGGGATGACCGTCTCCGTCGACGCCTACGGGCCGATCGCCGACAACGCCGGGGGCATCGCCGAGATGGCCCGGCTGCCGCCGCGAGGTTCGCCAGGCGACCGACGCCCTGGACGCCCTGGGCAACACCACCGCCGCCGTCGCCAAGGGCTTCGCCATCGGTTCGGCGGCGGTCACCTCACTGGCCCTGTTCTTCGCCTTCCGCCAGGCGGTGGGGCCGAGAACCTGCCGGCGATCGACCTGCTCGACGCCCCCACCACGGTCGGGCTCGTTCCTCGGGGCGATGTTCCCCTACCTGTTCGCCGCCATCACGATCCAGGCGGTGGGCCGGGCCGCCAACCAGATGATCGACGAGGTGCGCCGCCAGTTCCGCGAGATCCCCGGGCTGCTCGACGGCGACCCGGACGCCAAGCCCGACTACTCCCGGGCGATCGACATCTCCACGACAGGCTGCCCTCCGGGAGATGTTCATGCCCGGATTGCTCGCCATCGCCCTGCCGCTGGCGGTCGGGTTCATCTCGGTGTCAGGCCCTGGGCGGCCTGCTCGCCGGGGCACTGGTCAGCGGGTTCCTGCTCGCCATCTTCATGGCCAACGCCGGCGGCGCCTGGGACAACGCCAAGAAGTTCATCGAGGCCGGTGCCTACGGCGGCAAGGGCTCCGAGGCGCACAAGGCCGCGGTGGTCGGCGACACCATCGGCGACCCCTTCAAGGACACGGCCGGCCCGGCGATGAACATCGTCATCAAGGTGATGACCATCGTCAGCCTCATCTTCGCCTCGGCGTTCGTGTGAGCGAGGAGTGACCCCGTGACCTCCGGCGCCGCACCGCCCGATCGTCGTCGTGCGGCACGGCGAGACCGGAGCCAACCGGGCCGGGCTGTGGCAGGGTGCCACCGACACCGAGCTGTCCGACGACGGCCGGGACCAGGTCCGCCGGCTGGGCGAGGTGATCGCCGCCGATCCTCCCGACCTGGTGGTGTCGTCCGACCTGGGCCGCGCCGTGATCGACCGCAGAGGCGCTCGGGCTCCCCTTCGAGACCGACCCGCGATGGCGCGAGGCCGATCTCGGGGTGTGGGAAGGCCGGCCGTTCGACGAGATCATGCGGTCGCACGCCGACGACCTGGCCGCCCTCGCCCGCGGCGACGACATCGCCCTCGGCGGCGGAGAGCGGATCTCCGGCGTCGCCGAGCGGACCACCGATGCGTTCGAGCAGCTGGCCGGCCGCGTCGGCCCAGGAGGGACCGCGGTGGTCGTCAGCCACGGGGTCGCCATCGTCACCCTGGTCGCCTCGGTGGTGGGGATCGCCCGGCCGGCGCCGCTGCGGTTGATGGCGAACACCGGCATCGGAGCCTTCTCGGTGGGCGCGCGTGGCGTGCAACTCCTCTCCTACAACGACACGGCGCACCTCGACGACGACCCGCCACGTCGCCCCGGGGACACCGACCTGGTCCTGATCCGCCACGGCGAGACCTCGGCCAACGTCGAGCAGCGCTGGCAAGGACACGGCGACTGGCCGCTCAACGAGGTCGGGCTGGCCCAGGCCGCCGACGCCGCCGTCGGCGTGCCCCGTCTCGACGCCCTCTACACGTCGCCGCTGCTGCGGGCACTCCACACCGCAGAGGCGATCGCCGAGGCGCAACGGCTCACACCGGAGGTCGTCGACGACCTCAAGGAGATCGGGTTCGGGGCGTGGGAGAACCTGACCACCGGTGAGATCGCGGCGGCCAGCCCCGAGCAGTGGGGGAGGCTGATGGCGGGCGAGGACATCGTCCGCGGCGGACACGGCGAGACGTTCGCCGGCGCCCGGGAGCGGATGACGGAGGCGATCGACTGCATCGCGGCGAGCCACCCCGAACAGGTGGTGGGGGTGGTCAGCCACGGGACGGCGACCTCCGCCTATGTCACCGGTCTGCTCGGTCTCGGCTTCGCCGACCGGCCCCGTCTGCATTCGCTGGCCAACACCGCTCTCGGGCGGGTGGCGTTCACCTCCCGGGGGCCGACGGTGGTGAGCTGGAACACCGGCCGCCATCTGGCGGCGCGCCGAACGGCGCCGATGAGCGCACCGGTTCCCAGGCTGGGCATCGTCACCAACGACTTCCTGCCGCGGCCCGGCGGCATCCAGCAGTACCTGGGCAGCCTGGTGGCCGCCTACCCGGGTGAGGTGACGGTGCTGGCGCCACGGGACGGGCCCGCCGCCACGCCGGCCACCGTGATCCGTCACCGGCGCCGTTTCCTGTGGCCCACCCCGAAGGTGCTCGACTGGGTCACGTCCGAGCTGGGCAACGCCGGGGTCGACGCGGTCCTGTTCGGGGCGCCGTGGCCGTTGGCGGCGATGACCGGCCGGCTCCGCCGCCGGCTCGACCGGCCCATCGGGGTGATCGGCCACGGGGCCGAGGTGACGTTCCCGGCGGCCGTTCCCGGGGTGCGATCCGCCCTGCGCACCTCGCTGGAGATGTCCGACGTTCCCTTCGCGGTGAGCCGGTACACCGCGGCGCGGATCGAACGGCTCACCGGGCGGCGGGCGCGGTATCTGGGTGCCGGGGTCGATTTGGATCGCTTCCGGCCGGCCCCGCACGCAGCCGGCTCCCGACCCGTGGTCGGGTGCGTCAGCCGGTTCGTGCCCCGCAAGGGACAGCACCTCCTCCTCGACGCGGTCGCCGAGCTCGCCTCCGAAGGGCACCACGTCGACGTCGTGCTCGCCGGGAAGGGCCGCATGGAGGGGGCGCTGCGGAAGAGGGCCGCCCGGCTCGGAGTGCCGGTGAGGTTCGTCGTCGACGCCCCCTGGGACCAGCTCCCGTCGATCTACGCGATGTTCGACGTGTTCGCCATGCCGTGCACGTCGCGCTGGTTCGGGCTCGAGGTCGAAGGGCTCGGGCTCGTCTTCCTCGAGGCCGCCGCCTGCGGGCTGGCGGTGGTCGCCGGGGACTCGGGCGGGTCGCCCGAGACCGTGGCTCGACGGCGAGACCGGGTTCGTGGTCCGCAACCACACCGGCCTCGTCGACGCGCTGCGGACGCTGGTGACGGACCCCGGCCTGCGTCACCGGATGGGCACCGCCGGGCGGGCAAGGGCCGAAGCCGAGCTCACCTGGGACGCGGTGGTCGACCGGCTGCTGTCCGGCTTCGCCGGGTTGGCGTGACGTGTCCCAGGGTTGACAGACGGGGCCGGGCGCGGTCAACCTAACGCACTCCCTCTCACCCGGACGGGTGTCCAGTGCCAACCAAGCTCGTCATCGTGGAGTCACCGGCCAAGGCCCGCACCATCGCCGGTTACCTCGGCGCGGGCTTCGTGGTCGAGTCCTCCATCGGGCACATCCGTGACCTCCCGCAGTCGGGATCGGACATCCCCGCCTCGGTCAGGGGCGAGTCGTGGGCCCGGCTCGGGGTCGACGTCGACAACGACTTCAAGCCGGTGTACGTCGTGCCCGCCGAGAAGAAGCAGCAGGTCGCCAAGCTCAGGAAGCTGCTCAAGGACGCCGAGGTGCTCTATCTGGCGACCGACGAGGACCGGGAGGGCGAGTCCATCGCCTGGCATCTGCTCGAGGTGCTCAGTCCCCGCCAGCCGGTCCATCGGATGGTCTTCCACGAGATCACCCCCGCCGCCATCCGCCAGGCGCTCGAGCATCCCCGTGACCTCGACCGGCGGCTGGTCGACGCCCAGGAGGCGCGGCGCATCCTCGACCGGCTGTACGGCTACGAGGTGTCCCCGGTGCTGTGGCGCAAGGTCCGCCAGGGGCTGTCGGCCGGGCGGGTCCAGTCGCCGGCGACCCGGATCATCGTCGAGCGGGAGCGGGCAGCGGATCGCCTTCGTCGCCGCCTCGTACTGGGGGCTGACCGGGACCTTCACGGTGAGGGAGGATCCCACCGCGGTTCGAGGCCGAGCTGGTGACCGTCGACGGCGAGCGGGTCGCCACCGGCAAGGACTTCGCCGACGACGGCTCGGCCAAGGCCAGGAAGACCTCACGGCTGGTGCTCGACGAGGCGGCCGCCACCGAGCTGGCCACCGGGATCGCCGGTGCCCGGTTCTCGGTGTCGTCCGTCGAGGCCAAGCCGTACACCCGCCGGCCCTACCCGCCCTTCCGCACCTCGACGTTGCAGCAGGAGGCGGGCCGCAAGCTGCGCTTCGCCGCCCGGAGGGCGATGTCGGCGGCGCAGCGACTCTACGAGGCGGGGTACATCACCTACATGCGCACCGACTCGATCACGCTTGTCGGCGGCCGCCATCGACGCCGCCCGGGGCCTGGTCACCGACCGTTACGGCGCCGCCTACCTGCCCGACCAGCCTCGGGTGTACACCGCCAAGGTGAAGAACGCCCAGGAGGCGCACGAGGCGATCCGGCCGGCCGGTGACCACTTCACCGAGCCCGACGTGGTGGCGCGCGCCGTGGGCGCAGGCTCGGACGAGGCCAGGCTCTACGACCTCGTCTGGAAGCGCACCGTGGCCTCGCAGATGAAGGACGCCGTCGGCGAGAGCATCGGCGCCCGGCTCACCGCAACCGCCGGCGACGGCCGGCCGGTCGAGTTCGCCGCCTCCGGGACTCTCCATCGCCTTCCCGGGGTTCCTCCGTGCCTACGTGGAGGGCCGTGACGACCCGGACGCCGCCCTCGACGACCAGGAGCGCCCGCTGCCCGCCATGGCGGTGGGTGACCCGGCGACCGCGGCGGGCATCGTCGCCGAGGGTCACGAGACCAAGGCGCCGGCCCGTTTCACCGAGGCATCGCTGGTGAAGCGGCTGGAGGAGTTGGGCATCGGTCGCCCCTCCACCTACGCCTCGATCATCTCCACCATCCAGGACCGCGGCTACGTCTTCAAGAAGGGGACGGCGCTGGTGCCGACCTTCACCGCCTTCGCCACCGTCGGGCTGCTGGAGAGCTACTTCGGCGACCTCGTCGACTACGAGTTCACCGCCCGGATGGAAGACGACCTGGACGACATCGCCGGCGGCGAGAAGGAGGCCATCCCCTGGCTGCACCGCTTCTACTTCGGCAACGGGCACCTCGGCCTCCACCGTCTGGTCGAGGACAACCTCGACGCCATCGACCCACGTCTGGTCAACGCCATCCCCATCGGGGACGATGCCGACGGCGAGCCGGTCGTCGCCCGGGTGGGCCGGTACGGGCCGTACCTGCAGCCGAGGGGACGACACGGCGTCAGCATCCCCGAGGACATCGCCCCGGACGAGCTGACCATCGGCAAGGCGCTCGAGCTGCTGGCGATGCCGTCGGGTGACCGCGAGCTGGGTCACGATCCCGGGACCGGTGCAGATGGTCACTCTCCGCCATGGCCGCTACGGGCCCTACGTCCAGCTCGGTGAAGATCGATGCGGATGCGCCGTCGAAGCAGCCCCCTCCCCGCACGTCCCTGTTCAAGTCGATGACGCCCGAGGCATTGACCCTGGAGCAGGGGCTCGAACTCCTCAGATCCCGCGTGTCGTCGGCGAGCACCCCGGCGGGGGCGAGATCACCGCGCACAACGGTAGGTACGGCCCCTACGTCAAGTGGGGCAAGGAAACTCGCAGCCTCGATGCCGAGGAGGATCTGCTCACGGTCACCCTCGACGAGGCCGTGGCCAAACTGGCCCAGCCGAAGCAGGGCCGCCGCACCGTCGCCTCGCTCCGGCAACTGGGGCAGACGCCCGACGGCAAGGCTGTCGATGTGCGCGACGGCCGCTTCGGTCCCTACGTGACGGATGGTGAGACCAACGCATCGCTGCGGGTGGCGGACACGGTCGAGGGCATCACCCTGGAGCGGGCCATCGAGCTGCTCGAGGAACGCCGCGCCAAGGGACCGGCGAAGCCGAGGAAACGCCCCGCCCCCAAGGGGGCGAAGAAGGCGCGATGACCTCCGCCTGGTGCCTCTCCTAGTGTGACCGGGATGACCGCGGCCGCTCCGCGCTCGGCGATGTCGATGATCCGGTCCGGGAAGTTCGCCCGATTCTGGTGGGCGAGCGTCGTGTCGAGCTCGGGCGACTGGATCACCATGTTCGCCACCATCTCACTCGGCAACCGGATCGCCGGGGAGACCGGCGTTCTGCTTGCCCTGTTGTCGCGGATCGTCCCCGGGCTCGTGTTCGGGGCCGTCGTCGGCGTGCTGACCGATCGCTTCGACCGCCGCACCCTGGTGGTGATCTCCGACCTCGGTCGTTTCCTCCTGGTGCCGGCGCTGCTCTTCGTCACCGACCTCGGGATGCTGGTGGTGGTGAACTTCGCCCTGGAGATGCTCAGCCTGCTTGGACAGGCGCCGCGTACCGCCATGATCCCGCGCCTGGTCCCGGCCGAGAACCTGGTGACCGCCAACAGCCTCATCCTCGGGTCGACGTTCGGGACCATTCCGTTGGGAGCGGGGCTGAGCTGGTTCTTCGTCTCCCTGCCGGCGAACGACCTCGGCGGGCTGGTCCCGGCGAGCAACGCCAGCCTGACCTGGGCGTTCGGGTTCGATGCCCTCACCTTCCTCGTCTCGGCGGCGCTGATCTGGTCGCTGGGGGCGGTCCGGTCGGTCGCCGCCGCCCATCGGAAGCACGGCGAGAAGCCCAACGCCTTCCGGGAGTTCAAGGAAGGGATAGCGACCTTCTGGGGGCGGAAGTCGATCCGGCGGGTGATCATCGGGATGACCACCGCCTTGATGGGCGGGGGGCTGATGATCGTGGTCGGGAGCCCCTTCGTCGACCAGGTGCTCGACGCCGACGACGCCGGGTTCTTCGCCATCATCACGACCGCCGGCCTCGGCGCCGCCCTCGCCGTCGCCTGGATGACGCTGTACGAGACGAGGCTGCTCCGCCGCGACCTGGTGTTCGCCCTGGCGCTGATCGCCTGCGGGGTCGGCCTCGCCTCCACCTCCCTCACCTCGACGGTGTTCGGCGCCGCCGCCTGGATGGGGGTGTTCGGGTTCGGTGCCGGGGCCGCCTACGTGATGGGCTTCACCCACATCCAGGAGTCGGTCGACGACGACCTGCGGGGCAGGGTGCTGGCGACGCTCTTCACGTTGATGCGGGTGGGGCTGTTCGTGTCGATGGCGGCGGCGCCGTCACTCGACCTCATCCTCGACCGCAACGGGCTCGGGATCTTCGACGAGTCCAAGCGGGCGGTGCTCCTCGTCGGTGGGGTGCTGATCATCAGCTCGGGAGCGGCGACGCTGTGGAGCCTGCGCGACAGCTTCGGCCGGCCCAGGTTCGGCACGGAGGCCAGGGACATCCTCGCCGAAGCGGTGCGGGTACGCGGCGCCGACGTCGTCGGCAGCGCCGAGGGAGCCAAGGAACAACCGTGACCGGGCGCTACGCCGCCCTCGAAGGGATCGAGGGCGCCGGCAAGTCGACGGTGGCCGCCGGGGTCGTGTCGCGCTCCTCCAGGCGCGGGGCCGCCCGTCACCGGCGTCCGCGAGCCGGGGGCACCAGGACCGGCGAGCGGATCCGTCGCATCGTGCTCGAACCGGAGGGCGAGGTTCTCCCCGTGGGCGGAGGCGCTGCTGTTCGCCGCCGCCAGCTCCCAACTCGCCGCCGAACTGATCGCCCCGGCGCTGGCCGCCGGGTCGTGGGTGTCGGCGACCGCTCGGTGTACTCGTCGCTGGCGTACCAGGGCCACGGGCGCGGCCTCGGGGTCGACCTGGTGCGCACCGTCAACGCCGCCGGGTCTGGGCGGGGTATGGCCCGACCTCGTCATGTTGCTACCGCTCGACCCCGGGCTCGGGCTGGAGCGCCAAGCCGTGCCCGACCGGATCGGGGGCGAGGGGCTCGACCTGCAGCGGAGGGTGGCGGAGGGCTTCGACCTGCTGGCCGCCGCAGAGCCGGAGCAGGTTCGTGGTGTCGACGCCGCCGAGCCGCTCGAGGCGGGTCGTGGACGAGGTGGCGACGACGCTGGAGGAGCTGTGGACGACGTCTTCTCCGGTGTGATCGGGCACGCCCCGGTGCTGGCGATGCTGCGGGCCGAGCTGGGCCGGCCGGCGCAGGCGTATCTCTTCGTCGGTCCCGCCGGTGTGGGAAAGGCGACCGTGGCCCGACGCTTCGCCGCCGCCCTGATGGGCGCCGACGACGCCGTAGCGCCGCCGGGTCTTGGCCGGGAACCACCCCGATCTGGTCCTGATCGAGCCGGAGGGCCGGGCATCGGTGACGGTCGACCAGGCCCGCCAGGCGGTGGCGCAGGCCAGCCTGGCGCCGATGGTGGCCGACCGGAAGGTGTTCCTGTTCGAGGAGGGCGGGATGATGAACGAGGAGGCGGCCAACGCCCTCCTCAAGACGCTGGAGGAGCCGACGCCGTCGACGGTGTTCATCATCGTCGTCGACTCGGGCGACGAGCTACCCCCGACCGTCGCCAGCCGGTGTCGGGCGGTGGTGTTCGGACGGGTCGCCGATCCCGAGCTGGTGACGGGATGGTGGCGGCCGGGATCGATACCGAGGCAGGCGGAGCGGTCGGCCAGGATCGCCGGGGGCGGCCCGGGCTGGCGCTGCGATCTGGCCACCAGGCCCGAGGCTGCGCGAGTTCCGCCAGGTCTGGCTGTCCGTCCCCGGAGCGGCTCCGGGGCCGAGCCGGGCGACGCCTATCTGCTCGCCGAGGAGGTGGAGCAGGCCACCCGTCCGCTGCTGGCCGCGGTGACCGAGTCCGAGCCCGGCGGCGACGAGCCGGCCGGAAGCGGGGCGAGGAACAGGGCGGAACGGGCCGTCCGGCGGGCGACGGCGCCTTCCACCTCAGCGGGCTGGAGATCCTCGCCGGCTTCTACCGCGACGTCGCCGCCGCCCAGCTCGGCGCCCCGGTGCTGAACGCCGACATCCCGGCGACGGCGCTGACCCAGCTGTCGCCGACCGACGCGGTAGCAGCCGCCGACCGGGTACTCGACACCATCGAGGCACTCGAGGCCAACCAGCGGCCGACGCTGGCCTTCGCCAACCTCTTCGCCGATCTCGGTGCCCCCGGCTGACTCGCGGCCCCCGAGGGGCACGGGCCTCCTCGTGGCGGCGGTCCCCGGCCCGCTCGGCTGGCTGGGACGACTGCTGTGGGACCTGGAGATCTGCGGCAGCGAGCACGTCCCGCGGGCGCCCACGTCGTCGCCCCCAACCACGTGTCCTTCATCGACGCCGTGCTGGTGACCCTGGCGTGGGGAGGAACGTCGCTACCTGGCCGCCGCCGAGCTGTTCGACAAGCACCCCGCCTTCGACCGGCTCATCTCGCTCTTCGGGGCGATCCCCACCCACAAGGACCGCCCGCCGATCCGGGCGATCCGGACGGCGATCTGGCCGAGCTCGAGGAGGGTCGCCCCGTCGGGGTGTTCCCCGAGGGCAGCCGGGTGACGCACCTGGGGTGACGCCGAGCCGATGCGGGGGCGCCGCCTGGCTGGCGGTCCGCACCGGGGCCCCGCTCCCGGTGGCGATCGTGGCCCGTCGCCATGCTGTCCGGCCCACTCGGGGTTCACCCGCGGCACCGTCCGGGTCTGGTCCGCCCCGCCGACCCGGCCGCTTCGAGCCGCGTCGATCACGGTGGCGGGTCCGGGAGGCATGCCGGCCGATCCGGTCGTCGAACGACTCTTCCTGGACGAGCCGCCCCCGCCCCGATCGAGGCATTGGGCATGGCGTGGGATGCCGACAGTCGGCGAGCACCTCGACCCGCCTGGAGGCGGACCGCGCTGGTTAGGGTCGGCGGGTAAGGGGGTCCGTCGAATTGACCGGTTCGAGCGGGATGTTGGGCTCAGCCCTTCGGCGCCACTTCGTCAGCCGAGGGCCACGAGGTCGTGCCGCTCGTGCGGACGGCGACCGGCTCGCCGGGCGAGCGGTCGTGGGATCCGGCCGGCGGAGAAATCGACCCGGGCGGTGTTCGATGGCATCGACGCCGTCGTCAACCTGGCCGGCGCCGGCATCGGCGACCGCCGGCTCACCCGCCGGCGGGTGGAGATCGTCACCGAGAGCCGGTTGGGGCCGACCGCGCTGCTCGCCGCGTCGATGTCGGGCCTGAGGCGAGCGGCCGTCGGTGTTCGTGTCGCAGTCGGCAGTCGGGTACTACGGTGACGCCGGTGACGAGGTGTCACCGAGACTTCACCGGCCGGCACCGGGTTCCTCGCCGAGCTCGTCGGCGACTGGGAGGAGGCGGCCCGTCCCGCCGCCTCGGCCGGGATCCGCACCGTGGTGCCGGACCGGGGTCGTGCTCGACGCCAGGGGCGCGGCCTGCTCGGGCGGCTTGCCATCCCGTTCAAGCTCGGCGTCGGGGGACGGCTCGGCACCGGGCGCCAGTGGTGGTCGTGGGTCACGATCGACGACTGGGTGGCGGCCATGTCCCACCTGCTCGCCGGCGACCTGGGCGGCCCGGTCAACATCACCGCCCCGAAGCGGTGACCAACGCCGCCTTCACCGCCGCGCTCGGCAGGGCCCTGCACCGGCCCGCCAAGTCCCGGTCCCGGCGTGGGCGCTCCGGGCAGCCCTGGGGGAGAGGCGGGCCGAGGCGCTCGCCCTCAGCTCGGCGCGGGTCTTCCCGGAACGCCTCACCACCGACGGTTTCGAGTTCGGGCACGCCGACATCGACACCGCCCTCGTCGCGGTCCTCGGTGAGGGTTGACCGTTCGGTCAGCGCCAGATCCGTGCCTCAGACGCTGTTGACGCCGGAGACCACCATCGCACGCCGATCAAGACCGCAACGGCTCCCACCAGGCGCACCGTCCACGAGGTCATGGCCCGGTCGTCATCGGTCCTGGTGACCAGCCACCAGGTGAGCGCGGCGGACGCCGCCACGGCCCGGCGGCAGGCAACCACCCGGCGTCGACGCCGGCGACGACGGCGGCGAACACCGGGGCGGGGTAGAGCCCGGCGACGGCGCCGCC
Organism: uncultured Acidimicrobiia bacterium; assembly: GCA_963834375.1. GTDB lineage: Bacteria > Actinomycetota > Acidimicrobiia > Spongiisociales > UBA5794 > JACDBE01. The sequence goes on from CAWIBM010000002.1 coordinate 479,715, forward strand.
GAAGACACCGTCGCCCTCCACCGGGGGCGCCGTCCGGCCCCAGACATGGACTGCTCCGCTGACCGCCACCACGACGCCGGCGGCGGTGCGGAAGGTCGGCGCCGAGAGGTCGAGTACGTCGAGCAGCGTCTCGCCGAAGGCGGCAAGCCCGATGCCCACCGCGGCGGCTATGGCCAGCCCGATGGCGCGCCCCGGCTGGGGGGTCGGATCGATACCGCGGTGGCCGGAGGGTTCCAGGCGCCGAGGACGGCCAGCACCGCCAGCAAGGCAACGTTCATAGGTCCCCCTCCGCTTGAATGCCGGCGTGCCGGTGATCGGGTTCCCGCCCCTCTACACCGAGCGTCTCGTGGTCCGGCCACTCCGGTCCGATGACGTGCCGACTGTGGTCGCCTACCGCAACGACCCGGCGGTGGCCCGCTACCAGGATTGGGATCTTCCCTTCTCGCCGGCCGACGGCGAGCGGATGGCTCGCTTCCTGGCGACGGCGCCGTGGCCCCTGCACGGCGACTGGTACCAACTGGTCATCGAGCACGACGGCGTCGTCGTCGGAGAGGTCGGGGTGGGACGGACGCCGCAAGGTCTGCAAGCCGACCTCGGCTACACGCTGGCCGGCCATGCGCAGGGGCGAGGCTTCGCCACCGAGGCGGTCGGTGCCGTCGTCGACCTGCTCTTCGCCGAGGGGGTGCATCGCGTCCACGCCACCCTCGACCCGGACAACGTCGCCTCGGCTCGTCTGCTGGAGCGCCTCGGCTTCCGGCACGAAGGGCGAACCGTGAAGGCGAGCCTGATCCGTGGAGAATGGCTCGACGACGACCTGTATGCAGTCACCGGGGTGGAACGGGCGGCATGGCTGGGCCGGGACCTCACCCCGCCGGTGGCGGTCGAGCTGATCGAGATCGACCAGGACAACCACGAGGTGGTCGGCGGCCTCCAGACCCACCACTCCCAAGAATGGTTCGTGGCGCCGGTGGTCTGGTCGTATGCCGACGCCCTGTTCCCGGAGCTCGACCCGTCGGGCAAGCCGTTCGTGCCCTGGCTGCGGGCGGTCACCGCCGACGGCGTCCTCGTCGCCTTCGTGATGCTGGCCGAGGCGACCGCCACCAACCCCGAGCCCTTCCTGTGGCGGCTCCTGGTCGACCGCTGGCACCAGGGGCGTGGCATCGGGCGGCGCACCCTCGCCCTCGTCGCCGAGCGGCTCCTCGCCGCCGGGCACCAGCGGATGAGCACCAGCTGGTCTCTCGGCCGCGGCTCCCCGGCGGGGTTCTACCTCGGGCTCGGGTTCGAACCCACCGGCGAGGTCATCGACGACGAGATCGTCGCTGCCGTCGACCTCACCCGGTTGATCACCGACGGGTAGTCGGGTCATCGGGCGTCGGCCAGGAGGGCGGCCCACATCATGGCCGAGGCGGCGTGCTGCTGGTCGTCCATCCGGGTGACCCCTTCGCGGAACCAAGCGCCGGCCTCGGTGGGGGGCACCCCGGCCCCGGGGAGCGTCTGGAGGCGGCGAGCCGGGCGGCGCCGCAGGCCGTCCGATCGGCGAACGGGTCGGCGAGGTCGGCGAGCCGGGCGTCGGTGGCGGCGAGGCGCTGCAGCATCGACGATCCCTTCAGATCGTCGTCCCGAACCCGGCACCCCTCGGCTCGGGGGGATGGGTGACGGTGGCGATGCCGGCGCGTTGGGAGTCCCAGCGCACCCCACGCGAATTGGGCGGCGAGCGACCTGGCATAGGCGAGGTGGTGGTCGGACGAGTCCCCAATCGCCCATCGCCTCCAGCGAATAGGCCGCCCACTGGTCGGGCCAGGGCCGGGGCCACAGGTTCCTCCGCGGCGTCCCGCCGGGTGCTCAGGTAGTCGAGGGTGGGCCAGGCCACGGTGTCGAAACCTTCTTCCGGGAACGTCTCGTGGAGCAGGGCCAGCGCCCACAGCGCCTCGCCGGTGGCGTAGCGGGATCGGATGGCCGGGTCGGGGGCACCGGTGTCGACGTCCCAAAGGTCGAGCATCGCCCCGTCCTCGGTCTGCTGGGCGGCCATGAAGTGGCCGAGCTCCACCAACAGGCCGTCGTGCTCGGTCTCGCCGGTGATGGCACGACGTTCCAGCAGCGAGATGGCGAGGAGCGCCACCGCCCCGAGCTTGACGTCCGTCGCCGGGTCCGCCCAGCCGGCGGCGCCGTCGCCGGTGGGACCACCCGGGTCAACATCCAGTCGAGGCCGTGGTCGGCGGCGGCGAGATGACGCGGTGGCGTCCGGTCCGCCGTACCGGGCCGCCTGGTAGAGGGACATGGTGACCCCGGCGTGGCGGACGACGTTGTAGCCGTCGGCGGGCGGCCAGGGTCGGTGTCCCACCCGTAGAGGAATGTGCCGTCAGGCTGCTGGTTGCCGCGAGCCAGCCGGCGGCGGCATCGGCCGACGCCAGCGCCTGCGTCGGCGGTGAACGGCGGGCACACCTCGGGGGCGAGCATGGTCACCCGCAGCCCGGCGCCGACCAGCAGCCAGGTCACGCCAAGGAGCACCGCCCGACGCCGCCCGTTCACGGGCGAGGCGTGCCGGAGGCGGAGACTCCGGCGATGGGGGCTGGGGGTCCCCCGTTGCCATGCGATGAGCCGTCGGGCGAGGAGCCATGAATCGAGCGTACCGGCGCCGCCACAAACCGGGTGCTTCGAACCGGCGCTACCGTGCGGACCGTCAAGGGGGGCAACAACGCATGAGAGTCGTCATCACCGGCGGCGCCGGGTTCATCGGGTCGAACCTGGCCGAGCGGCTGGCCGCAGACGGGATGGAGGTCATCGCCGTCGACGACCTGTCCAACCGGTGTCGAGGAGAATCTCGAGGGGCGTCGACGCCGAACTCGTGGTCGGGTCGATCCTCGACGCCGAGCTGCTCGACAGGACCTTCGCCGGCGCCGACTGCATCGTCCACTTCGCCGCCAGCGGGTCGGTGCCCAAGTCGGTGGCCGACCCCGTCGCCACCCACGAGCGGAACAACACCGGCACCCTGATGGTGATGGAGGCGGCGCGCCGGGCCGGCGACCTGCACACCGTGGTGGCCTCGTCGTCCAGCGTCTACGGGGCCGTTCCCGACCTCCCCAAGCACGAGGATCTGGCCACCCGGCCGATGAGCCCGTACGCGGTGAGCAAGCTGGCCACCGAGTGGTACGCCCTCGCCTACCAGCACTCGTACGGGCTGCCGACGATGGTGTTCCGGTTCTTCAACGTCTACGGGCCTCGCCAGCCGGCCGGGCACGCCTATGCCGCGGTGATCCCGGCCTGGATCTCGGCGGCGATGGCCGGCGAGCCGGTGATCGTCTACGGCGACGGGCTGCAGTCCCGCGACTTCACCTACGTCGACTCGGTCACCGCCGTGGTGACCACGCGATCACCCGGCCGCGCCGTCGACCCCATCCCGGTCAACCTCGCGTTCGGCGGGGGATCGACGCTGCTCGAGCTCGCCGACCTGCTGGCCAAGGAGATCGGTACCCCTGTCGAGGTGCAGCACGCCGAGCCGCGCAAGGGCGACATCCGGCACAGCTCCGCCGACGCCACCCGGCTGCGGACCCTGTTCCCCGACGCCGAGCCGGCCGCCTGCGAGGAGGGCCTCGCCCGCACCGTCGCCTGGTGGCGTCGCTGAGGGCCGATCCCGGCTGTGTCGCTTGAGGCCGGTTCCGGCTAGATCGCTGAGGGCCGGTTCCGGCCCCTGGCTACAATCGCCGACCTCCCGCCGGAGTAGCTCAGTCGGTAGAGCAACGCACTCGTAATGCGTAGGTCAGGGGTTCGATTCCCCTCTCCGGCTCCACATTCCACGCCCCCCTGAGGGGTCGGGAACCCTTACCACACAAGGGTTTTCGACCCCTCACTCGGCAGAATCGGCTGCTGCGGTCTCCGTGGCGGGCTACACGGCCCGTCCATCGGGTGACCCGCCAACGGCTCTGGACGGCGCAGAGCATCCGCCCGAGCCCGGTGGCGGGAACCCGCTCCGCCCTCTCGGGGCGACGGTGCAACCACTGGTGGACCGTGTTGAGCGCCACCGAGAAGATGCGGGCGATCATCGACGGGCCGGTGCCCACCCTGGCGAGAGCGACGGCAGCGGAGACGGTGGCCGGGTCGTAGCAGGCCATGACCACCGGGAGGGTACCGGGGAGGGTCGGTGGAAAGGGGCTGATATCGACCTTTTCCGATTGCGAACGGGCTTATCCCGTCACAGCTCGCAGTCGAATCCGGTCACGGTGGTGCTGCCGCTGCGGGCTCGGTTGCCTGCCTTGTCGACCGCCTCGACGTAGACCAGGTTCGGACCCTCTTCGATCAGCGTCAGGTCGCCCCACGCGGTCGTGGCGCTGCCAGTGTCGAGGAGCCCGATGAACTGGTCGTTGGCGAACACCTCGTACCGCAACTGGGGTTCCGGGGTGATGTTGTCGCTGGACCGCATTGCCCCCAGGTACAACGTGAAGCAGAAGAAGCCCTGGGCATAGACGATGACCGGTGCGGTTGGGGGGATCAAGTCCCGTCGCCTGCCCGCCTGGGCAGGGGCTCCGCCAAGGGTCGCCAGCAGAAGCGCAGTGGCGGCGGCGACCGCCGCCAGCTTGATCCGTCGATGGGTCATCCGAGCCTCCTCATGGGCTGCAAGGGCCGTGCTTGACCGGAATCCACGGGCGACAACCAAGAGGGGGGCGACGAATCCGTCGTTGGACCCCGGCAGTCGCCCTGGCTGACTCCGGGCTCTATTAGCAATAGGAGCCTATCTTAGAAGTCCGGAAGCGTCCACTGCCGGAACCGTGCGAGGGCGACGGCAGCGGAGAGGGTGGCCGGGTCGTAGCTGCGAGCCATGACCAGCGGGAGGGCACCAGGGCTGGTCCACGGGACGGTCGTCGCCGACATGGGTCGGAACTTCGGCATTTCGCCCGAGGGCATGCCTATTCGAGCAAGGCTTGCACGGCCGGCTGAGCTCGCTCGACGACCTTGTCGACCACTCCTCGCGATCGGAGGCGGGCCAGACCGTCCCGGGCGATCACGTAGACCGGCACCGCAAGGATCAATCCAACGATGCCACCGAGGAGGCCACCCAACGCAGTGACCACCAGCACGATCAGTGGATGGACGTCGAGGCTCTGCCCCATGACCTTGGGCTCCACGAAGTTCTCCAGCAGCAGGTTGGAGGCGAGCACCACCACCAGCATGATGATGGCGTCACCGAGCCCGCCGCTTCCGAGCGCGACGATCACGGCCAGCCCGCCACCGAGGAAGGCGCCGATGTAGGGGATATAGCCGCCGATGAAGTTCACCACCATGATGGTGAACACCAGCGGGAGGCCGAGCAGCAAGGCGGCCAGGCCGACCACCGCGGACACAATGGCCGACATGACCGTTCGGCCCTTCCCGTAGTTACGGAGGGTCCGGCAGGAGTCGTCGATGAAACCGTCGACCTCCGCCTGATGAGCAGGCGGGAAACTGTCGACGACGGCCTTCTGGAACAGGATGCCGTCCTTGAGCAGGTAGTACATGATCAGTGCACCCAGTATCAAGCCGCTGACCAGCCCGATCAGCGACCCGACACCGGCGACGAGATGCGTGACCACACCCTCGGCAATCGTTGGTTTCGCCTGTTCGGCCGCGGTCCGCACCTCCTCCAGCGCAGCATCGTCGATCCCGAGCTCTTCGGAGGCTGTTGCCACGGCGGCGTCGGTCACGTCACCGATCTCCCCGGCCTGGTCGGTCACGCCGCGGACGGTGGCGACGAGCACACCGGCCATCAACGCCAACAGGCCGAGCACGACCAGGCCGGCGGCGTAGGTGGGCTTCCAGTTCCTTCGTTCGAGGCTCTCCGCCACCGGCTTGAAGATCACCGCAAGTACGACCGCAAAGGTCATCGGAAGCACGATCTCGCTCACCGCCCCCAGGGCGGCCACGATGATGATCAGCGCTACTGCCAGCCCGACGAAGGACCAGGACCACACCCCGACCCGTGCAACCCCGCTACCCGCACGCTCGACACCGCCCGATGGTGAGCCGGATCCGGCTGTCGGGTCTCGGGGATCGGCGGTGTTGTGCTCGCCGGCCACATCGGTGGTGGACATCAGGCATCGACCTCCTGTGAGGTTCCCCGAACGGGATGCCGGTGGAGGTCCGTCACCACACGGTCGCCAGCATCGCCGGTGTCGGTCGGGGTGTTGGGTTTGCTCGTGACGCCGTTGTTCCGGACCTCGGGCATAGCCTCTTCCTCGCCAGGGTGAGACTACGCGAGAACGTCGTCAGGGACGCTGGGTCGGGGCATCGCCGACGGGTGCGGGGATGTGCCGGGAGCGGCACCCCACGACGGGATGTGCCCTCATGCGGTCCACGACCCGTACGCGTCGTCTGTTCCCGTGACCTCGTGGCCGCCTTCGGTTTGGACCAGCACGTACACCGCGCCGGTAGCACAGACCTCCGCAGAGGGAGCCGCCGGCTCATCGCTGCGGACGCTTCATCCCAGGGCCCGGTTCCCCACGCCGCGGAAGCCTTCTTCGGAGGGCGACAGGTAGCCGCGCGCCCGTTCCCCCGGCGGTAGTCGACGCCGGCCCGAGACGAGGGCAGACTGGGGCGATGGCGAAGTATTCGGTGAACGAGCCCGGCGTCGCCAAGGCGCGGGCGCTGATCGACGCCCGCCAGTACGTGCTGCGCAGCGAGTGGGGTGATGCTCAGCCCGGCGCCACCGATGAGAACCGCTTCCTCGAGGCCCACTCGTGGGACGACTACGCCGAGTGGCACCTCGGCCTCACCGAAGGCGCCGCCGACGAGACCAAGGCGCGCTACGCATTCGTCTTCGGCGACTTCCGCCGGCTGCACCGCATGGGCCTCATCGCTTGCCGATACCGGGCAGCCGAGTGGTTCCACAAGGACGTCGAGCTCGCCGCCCACGAGCTCCTCCAGTACCTCGACGAGCGGCGGGCCTGACCTGCACCGGGCGTGGCGGACCGCCCGGCCCGGCGAAGGTCAGACTTGGGCGACGACTACGACGCCCCTCTCACCGCAGATCCATGCGATCAGGCGAGCAGAGCAGCCTTCTGGGCGTTGAACTCCTCGTCGGTCAGGAGCCCACGGGAGTGCAGATCGGCGAGCTTGGTCAGCTCGTCGGCGGTGCTGGGCGTCGAGGCGACCTGCCGGATGTACTCCTGCTGCGCCTGGGCGCCCGCCGCCGCCCTCTCCATGTTGCGCTCCGCCATCGAGCCACCGCGGGCGATCAGGTAGACGAACACCCCGAAGAAGGGCACCAGGACGACCAGCACCACCCACCCGGCCTTGCCCCAACCACCCATGTCATCGCTGCGGAAGATGTCCCCGAACACCGAGATCAGCAACCAGATCCAGGCAAAGAACAGGAAGAACCACAGCATCGCCCAGAACAGATCCAACAGAGGCATCGCCTCTCCTTTCGTGACGTGTGCAGGGCCGCCGATCGGCACCGCACATCGAGGTCAGCCATCGGCTGGCATCTCCACGCCACCGGTTGGCACGGCGGAACATACACCGTCTGCGGCCGGGCCCAATCCGTGCGCCCCGTCGCATCGTCCGCGATGGACCACACGGGCTCCTTTGTCGCATCGGACTCGACGGCGTAGATCGGGATGAATCCGCGCCCGGCGCTTGGCCCGATCATGACGCCGAGCGCTTCGAGGTGGTTGCATGGTCGACACGGCGACCGATACCTGAGAGCAGGATGCATGAACGACGCCACGCTGATCGCGCTGTCGGTCGTGCTGTTCTGTTGGGCGATCCTCTCCGAGCGCCTCGCCGCCCGCAGCCTGACCGGGCCTCTCGTCCTCCTCATCGCCGGGTTCCTCCTGGGCAACCCGAGCTGGGGGATCGTGAGCGTCGACATCGAGAGCTCGACCGTCCACCATCTGGCCGAGATCACGCTCGCCCTGTTGCTGTTCGCCGACGCCTCCGCGGTCCCGCTTGCGGCGGCGCGCCACGACCTGCCGCTGACCTCCCGGCTGCTCGGGATCGGCCTCCCGCTATCGATCATCCTCGGCACCGCGGCGGCGATCGTGGTGTTCCCGGATCTGCCGGTGGCGCTGGCCGGCCTGATCGGGGCCAGCCTGGCGCCGACCGACGCCGCCCTGAGCGCGTCGGTGATCGCCGACGAGCGGCTCCCCATCGGTGTCCGGCGGGTGCTCAACGTCGAGAGCGGCCTCAACGACGGCATCGCCACCCCGGTCGTCACCTTCTTCATCGCCTCGACCGCGGCGGTACTCGGCGTGGTCGAGCACGAGTTCGACGACGGGATCGGCGCCCTTGGCCAGCTGGCGTTGGGGATCGCCGTCGGCACCATCCTGGCGTTCGGCGGCGGGCGTCTCATCGGTCTCGCCCATCAGCGGGGATGGATCCAGCACGGCTTCCGGCGTCTGGCCACCCTGTCGCTGGCGGTGCTGGCGTTCCTCGTCGCCTCGGAGCTGGGCGGCAACCCGTTCGTGGCGGCCTTCGTCGGGGGACTGGTGTTCGGCGCTTCCGCACCGAGCGACGCCGCCGAGTCGATCGAGCTCACCGAGCTGACCGGCGGCCTGCTGTCGCTCACCCTCTGGTTCATCTTCGGCGCCGGGTTCGTGGTACCCGCCTTGGAGCAGCTCGACCTCTCGACGGCGCTCTATGCCGTACTCAGCCTCACCGTCATACGGATGGTGCCCGTGGTGATCTCGCTGCTCGGATCCAGCGCCGACCGCGCCACGATGCTCTTCGTCGGCTGGTTCGGCCCCCGTGGACTGGCGTCGGTGGTGTTCGCCCTGCTCGCAATCGAGGAGTTGGGTGGATCCGATCCACGAGTGGTGGTGGCGGTCGACACGATTGCCATCACCATCCTGCTCAGCGTCGTCGCCCACGGGCTGACCGCTCGGCCGTTGGCGTCACGGTACGTGAAGGGAAGGGGCAGCGGCCCCGGCTGACCGGGCCGGTCCCGCTTCGCCGGCGCCACCAACCCGCTGACGGCGCCGACGCCGCCAGGGAGACGGGAAATGCAGGGCACATCGCCTTGACAGGAGGTCACCGGCGTGAGAACATACAACCAAATGGTTGTAGATACTGCCACGGACGAGATGATCGACCACCTGTTCCACGCACTGGCCGACACCACTCGCCGCGACATCGTCCGCCGGTCCGCACTGGGCGAGCTGTCGGTCTCCGGCCTGGCTGCCGCCTACCCGATGAGCTTCGCAGCCGTGCAGAAGCACGTCGCCGTGTTGGAGCGGGCCGGTCTCGTCATCAAGGAGCCCCGTGGGCGGGAGCAGCTGGTGCGGACCGACTCCGGCGGCGTCGATCGGGCACGCCAGGCACTCGATCAACTCGAGGCGGCCTGGCGGGGCCGTGTCGACAGGATGTCCGACCTCCTCGCGCAGCACCCCGACCCGGAAGACGACCATCCAACGGAAGGACGAAACCAGTGAGCGTGACCAGTGTCGACAAGGACTTCGACAACCTGACCCTGACCCTGATCGCCGACTTCGATGCCCCTGGTGACCGGGTGTGGGAGCTGTGGGCCGACCCACGCCGGTTGGAGCGCTGGTGGGGACCGCCGAGCTACCCGGCGACCTTCGAGGAGCACGACCTGACCCCCGGCGGCATCGTGACCTACTACATGACCAGCCCCGAGGGCGAGAAGTACCGCGGCTGGTGGAGGATCACGTCGGTCAACCCGCCGAAGTCCGATGGAGTTCGCCGACGGCTTCGCCGACCAGGACGGGACACCGAGCGCCGACATGCCGACGACAACGGTGCAGATGGAGCTCACCGAGCACGACGGCGGCACCCGGATGGAGCTGCGCTCGGCATTCGCTTCTCGGGAAGAGATGGAGCAGCTGGACGCCATGGGCATGACGGAGGGGCTGACGCTGTCGGTCGGCCAGATGGACGCCCTACTAGCCGATTGAGCGGGAGACAACTCCGAACCTGCGCGGCAGGGCTCCGACCCGGAGGTCCTTGGCCCCGGTCGCCGACCGCGGGAGTAGCCTGCGGCGCAGCCACCACCAAGGGAGAGTGCCGTGACTGACAGCGACCGAGCCCCCGGCACCCTGAGCGACGAGGACATCCGGACGATCCAACCCGGGGCGCCGCAGGCCCGGACCAACGCCGACGGGGTTGACACCACCGATTCCCGACGCCGACGGGGTGGACACTTCCGACGCCCAAGACACGGATGGTGTCGACACGACGGATGCCGACGGGGTCGATACGACGGACGCCGACGGGGTGGACACCACTGACGCCCAGGACGCAGACGGTGTGGACACGACCGACGCCGACGGGGTTGACACGACGGACGCCGAGGGGTGGATACGACCGACCCCCCGGACGGTGGCCCGTCCCGGATCTGACACCGACGGCGGCGCTGGAGGCGCTGCAGCGCTGTGTCGGTGATGGGGAGCGGTTCGGGCCGACGATGTGGGGCCGGAGTCCCACTCCACAGGACAGCCGAGGGCGGCCAGGGGTTCGACGACCTGCTGTCAGTCTCGAGGACGTCGACCACCTCATCGCCTCGAGCGGCCTCCGGCTGCCCGGCCTTCCGACTCGTCAAGGACGGAAGCGACGCTCCCGCAGTCGATCCTACACCAAGACCACCCGCACCGGGCAGCATGGCCGCCCCCGGGGTCGCCGACTCGGCGGCGATCTTCAGGGAGTTCGCCGGCGGCGCCACCATCGTCCTCCAGGGGATGCATCGCTGGTGGGCGCCGCTGGCGCGGTTCTGCAGGCATCTCGAGCTGGCGTTCGGGCACCCGATCCAGGCGAACGCCTACATCACACCCCCGGCGATCGCAGGGTTTTGCCGTCCACGAGGACGAGCACGACGTGTTCGTCCTGCAGTCGCACGGCAGCAAGAACTGGCAGGTGTACGGCCGGGATGACAGCCCGCCCGATGCGGAACCGGTCGTGCGGGCCGAGTTGCGGCCCGGTGACTCGCTGTACATCCCGGGTGGGTTCCCGCATGCCGCCAGCACCCAGGAGGAGGCCTCGGTCCACGTCACCATCGGGATCCTCAGCCGTCACCGGGCTCTCCGTGTTGCGCGAGGTCGTCGAGGTTGGTCGAGCAGGAGCCGTGGTTCGCCGAGCCGCTCCCGCTGCGCTTCGGCGAGAGCCGGCGGCCCTCCACGACGCCTGCGTCAACGGCTCGACGAGATCGGCGACTGGGCCGGCAAGGTCGACCCGGATCGATCTCGGAGGCAGGCTCCGCCGACGCTTCCTGACCGAGCGGCAGTCGGTGCTGCCCGGCCAGCTGCGGCAGCTGCTCGCACTCGACTCGTTGGGGGACACGATCCGTCGTGCGGACGGCGGGACACCGACCCTGTGCTCCATCGCCGTGCGACGGTGGCGAGCTATCGGTGCTGCTCGGTGATCGTGAGCTGCGTATGCCGGCCGGTTGGAGCCGGTGATGCAGCACCTGCCGCCGGGAGGCCCGGTGACGGTCGGGGATCTCGCCGGGTACCTCGATGCCGACGGTCGGCTCGTCCTGGTGCGGCGGCTGGTGGTCGAGGGCCTGCTCGAGGTCGTGGGGTGACCGCCGAGGGTTGGCGATGCTCCGATGCTGCTCGGGAGCGCCACGAGCCCTTGCTTGCGACCGCCTCACTGGTCAAGGCATGGATCCTCGTCGAGCAACCGGGGGCGTGGGGTCCCGACGCGCTGTACGAAGGCGGCCTGCCCGGGAAGGTCGCAACGGCTCTGCATGCCGCCCCGGCCGGTGTCCGGGTCCTGCTCATCCGTCGCACCGGCCGGAAGGCGGCGGAGCCGGTCGTGATCGTCGCCCAGTCCGGGACGAGTCGACGGCCCACCGACGATGTCGACCGACGTGCTCCCCGACCCGATGACCTGCTCGACCTGGACCTCGAAGCGATCGCCACCGGGCGATCCCTCGAGATCGGACGACCGGTCGATCATCCGATCTACCTGGTGTGCACCCACGGCCGCCACGACATCTGCTGTGCCGACAAGGGCCGCCCGCTGTTCCGCGCCATGGCGGACCGGCTCGGACCCGAGCAGGTCTGGGAGTGCTCGCACATCGGGGGTGACCGCTTTGCCGGCAACCTCGTCGGCGCTGCCGCGGGGCGACTACTTCGGCCGGCTCGACCCCGACGACGCCACTGCCGTGGTGGAGGGTTACGAGGCCGGCCGGCTGGACCTCGATCGCTACCGCGGGACGGAGCACCAGGCCCGCGGTTGGTGCAGGCGGCAGAGCACTTCCTGCGCACCCGGAGTCGTGACCGGTATCGACGACGTCGAGTCGTCGCCTACCGACGGACGTCGCGACGATCACGCCGAGGTCGTCCTGCGGGGCCCGGACGGCGGCACTCACCTGGTCCGGGTCCGGCCCGACCGGTGCGCCCCGGCCATGCTCACCTGCCGGGCCGAGCAGACCGGGCAGGCCGGTGGCCTACGACCTGCTCTCGCTCGCCAGGCTCCGGTGATCGGAGGGCCGCCGTTGGGGTGGTGACCGGTATCGACCGGACGGAAGTCACCGACGTTCAGGGGAGCCCGAGGAGCTCCCGCGCCGCCATCAACTCGGGTTCGTCGAATCCCTCGTCGAAGGTCTCGTAGAGCGCAGCCAGGGCCCCACTCAGGTCGCCATCGGCACCTTGCCGGCGCGACAGGCCCACCAACCGGGTGGTCGCGCTCGAGCTCGATGAGGCGCATCCCCGCCAGGCGGGCCCAGTCGGCGGCCGACCGGTACGCCAGCTCGATGGCAGCCGGGTCGGACTCGGTCGACATCGACAGGTAGTCGCCGCGTTGCACCAGGAACTCGGGGAACTTCCCGTCCGACCCGGAGAACTCGATGGCCTCGTCGATGAGATCCAGAGCACGTCCAGGCTGGCCGGCGAGTGCAAATGCCTGGCTGCGTAGCGCTAGGAACGGCGGCCAGAACACCGGAGGGGTGGTCAACACCTGGTAGAGCCCGTAGCCGGCCTCGGTCATGGTCAGGCCTTCGTCGGGAGACCCCATCCCACAGAGGGCGACGCCCTCGAGGACGGAGGCGAGGGCGCGCCAGATCGGGTAGTCGTTGTCGACCGCAACGGCACGCAGCTCGCCCGCCCACGATCGTGCTGCCGCCAGGTCCCGCCGGCCGAGCTCGAGGTAGCCGACGTGGTAGAAGGCATAGGCCTGGCTGTACGGGTGGTTCAGCTTCTTCGCCAGCTCGATGGCTTCGGCGGCGTCGGCCCTGGCCCGGTCCGGCCATCCCCCCATCCAGCGCAGCAGGCCCGAGACGATGCGGGCCACCACTCCGGGACTGGTTCCCAGCCGCAATTGACCCGAGCCGTGCATCTCCGGGGTGAACAGATCGGCGGCCCGGTCGAGGTGCCAGAGGCCCTCCAGGAGATCTCCGCCGAAGGCGGACCCGATCCCGATCATCAGGTGGCCCTCGACGCGGGTGGCGTCCCGGCCCTCCCGCTCGGCCAGCTCCAGCACCTGGCGGCCCAGGGCGGCGGTCTTCTCGTACTCCGAGATGTTCAGGTGATAGGTGGCCAGCGCCCGCAACACCGGAACGCGGGTGATCGTGGCTCCCGGCCGCGACGCCAGCTCGAGTGCCCGCCTGAATTCGGCATCGACTTCGACGGTGTAGCCGTGCACCGTCATCAGGGCCCTGGCCAGGCTGACACGGAGCGTCATCTCCTCCTCGTCCCGCTCCGGTGACCCTGGGGTGGTAACCAGTACGGCGAGCTGGTCGCTACTCAGCCCGGCGGCGCCGTGGTACCAGCCCCGAAAGTCGTGGTACGCCCACAGGGCGTCGAGCATCGAGCGGAGTCGGGCGAGGTCGGACGCCCCGACCCAGTACTGCCAGGCGGTCCGCAGGTTGCCGATCTCGACGTCGAGCTCTTCGAGGGCGAAGTCGCGCCGGGCGCCTTCCAGGGCGGGGGTCAGATCGGCGACGCGGTCGGCGTAGAACGTGGCGTGCGCCCGCCTGCCGGCGGGCCCGAGCTCCGGGCTCGCCTGCAGCTTCTCGTCGGCGAAATCCCGGATCGTCTGCAGCATCGTGAACCGGTGGGATCCGCCGGCGGCGACACTTCGGACGAGACTCTTGTCGACGAGCGAAGTGAGGACGTCGACGACGTCGAGCCCGTCACCGACGCCGGCGATCACCTCCTCGATGGCGTCGATGCGGGCACCCGAGAACACCGACATCACATCGAACAGCCGCCGTTCCTCCTCGGAGAGCAGGTCGTAGCTCCACTCGATCGTCCTCCGCAGCGTCCGCTGCCGTTCCGGCAGATCGCGGGCACCTCCGCGGAGGACGTCGAGTTGGCGGCCGAGGCGGTCGCGGAGGTCGTCGGCCGTGAAGACGGTGAGTCGGGGCGCCGCCAGCTCGATTGCCAGCGGCATACCTTCCAGGCGGGCGATTATCTCGGCGACGACCGCCGCGTTGGCCTCGGTCAGCGCGAAGCTCGGAAGTACCGAGCGGGCCCGCTCGGTGAAGAGTCGAACCGCCTCGGTATCGGCGATCTCCTCGAAGGTTGCGATCGGATCTGGGATCGCCAGTGGTGGGACCGGGAACACCTGCTCGCCGCGCACTCGCAGCGCCTGCCGGCTCGTCACCAGGGCGACCAGGCCGGGACAGTGCTCGAGCAGCTCGGCGACCCCGGCGGCGGCCTCGGTCACCTGCTCGAAGTTGTCGAGGATCAGCAGCCGCTCGCGGTCACGGAGCTCCGCCTTGAGGACCTGGAAGGTCGCTTGCTCGCCGGTGCCGGACAGGTCCATCTCCCGGGCGATCGCCTCGAACGCACCGTCGGGTTGACGCTCCGACGACAGGTCGACGAAGAAGACGCCGTCCCGGTACCGCTCCACCAGGTCGGCACCCACCTGCAGGGCGAGCCTGGTCTTGCCGGTCCCTCCTGGCCCGGTCAGCGTGACCAGCCGTGTCCCCCGCTTGCCCACCATCGACCGGATCGAAGTCAGCTCCTCCTCCCTGCCGAAGAATTCGGACACCTGCGTCGGGAGGTTGTTGGGCCGGGCGTCGAGCGACGCCAGTGGGGGGAAGGTCCCGCCGACGTCCGGGTGGGACAGTTGATACAGGTGCTCGGGCTCGGTGAGGTCCTTGAGCCGGTGGATCCCGAGGTCGAGCAACGACGACCCGGATGGCAGCGTCTCATCCACCAGAGCGGCGGCTGCCCCGGACAGGAGGACCTGGCCGCCGTGCCCGACCGCCATGATGCGCGCCGCCCGGTTCACCGCCGTCCCGTGGAAGTCGCCGTCGCGCGCCTCTGCGTCACCGGCGTTGACGCCCATGCGCACGCGGAGCGGGGCGGTGGTCTCCCAGGTCTCGGCCCCGAGCCGGCGTTGCGCGGTCAGGCAGGCGGTCACGCAGTCGGCGACCGTGTCGAACACCGCCATCAGCCCGTCGCCGGTGGTCTTGACCACCGTGCCGCCGCTCGACGTGACTGCCTCGAGGAGAAGGGCGTCGTGGCGGGCGAGCGCCGCCGCCATCTCGGTCGGGTGCGTCTCCCATAGCCGCGTGCTTCCCTCGAGATCGGTGAAGAGGAACACGGTCACGGCGTCGGGGAATATACCGGCGCCTCCCGACCCGGGCGCGCAGCGGTGGAGGCGGTGCGCCGCGGGAATGGGCCGATCCCCGGGTGCTGCCTATCCTCGGCGGCCATCGCACGCTGCCGGCCCGGTGCGGCGAACCGACCAGGAGGAGCCCTGGCCGACCAAGCCACGTTCGAGGACGACGCGCTGCAGTTCGCCCCGCAGCTGTACACGGCGGCGCTGCGGATGACGCGCAACCCCGCCGACGCCGAGGACCTCGTCCAGGAGACCTACCTGCGCGCCTACCGGTCCTACGACACCTTCACCGCCGGCACCAACCTGAAGGCATGGCTCTACCGGATCCTCACCAACACGTACATCAACCGGTACCGCCAGAACCAGCGCCGGCCCTCCGAGGTCGAGCTCGGCGAGCTCCAGGACCTGTACCTCTATCGCCGGGTGGGCGAGGCGTCGGGGGCGACGGTCAGCGCCGAGGACGAGGCCCTCGAACAGTTCGTCGACAGCGACATCCGTCGGGCCCTGGAGGAGCTACCGGAGCACTTCCGGATGCCCGTGCTGCTCGCCGACGTCGAGGGATTCCACTACAAGGAGATCGCCGAGATCATGGACATCCCCATCGGGACGGTGATGTCCCGGCTCCACCGGGGAAGAAAAGCGCTGCAACAGAAGTTGTGGAAGGTGGCCGAGGAACGAGGCATCGCCGGCCCGGACCGGGGTCCGACCGCGGGGTCGAGCACATGAGGACCAAGAGATGAGCCAAGGCTGCGGCCACGCCGTCGATCACCTGTACGAGTACCTCGACGGCGAGATGCGATGGACCAGGCGAGTCCGGGTCTCGTGGCACCTCAAGCGTTGCCCCGAGTGCGTCGGGGCCTACGACTTCGAGGCCAGGTTGAAGTCGAAGATCCGTGGGCTGCCCGTGCGAGCAGCCCTCCCAGGAACTATATGACCGCATCCGAGCGTCTATACGCGAGGAGGCCGCTCGCGACGACCCTTGAGGAGTCAGGCTCCACGGGCCACGATCGCGAGCTGAAAGCGAGACGATCATGGTCGATGAGACACTCAGGGGACGCCGGGTCTCACCGGCGATCCGACCGCCCAAGGCGGTGAGCGAGAACCGGACCTGCGCCCATCCCGGGTGCAAGACCCGGTTGAGTCGCTACAACCGGCGTGAGCACTGCTACACCCACGCCCCCACCAAGTTCCCCCGGCTGCGGGGGAGAGTCGCCGCCGACGGGTAGGCGGCGGTACCCGCCTGGCCCATCGCATGTCGCGGTCCGGGAGGGCGGCGGCAGCTAACCTCGCCCACCGTGAGCGCCCTGCCTCGCCTGCTCGCCTTCGGCCTGCTGCTGCTCGCGGTGGCGGTGCCGGTGGCGGCGTTGGCCACCGAGGCCGAGACCGAGAGCACCACCACGGCGGCACCGTCCGGCGACGAGATCGTCCCCGCCGTCGAGGCCCCTCCTCCCGAGGCGGAGGAGGAGGACGGTCCCCTGGACCACCCGGTTCCTCGCCCCGGCGACGCTGGCGCTCGGTGTCCTCGGGGTCATCGCCGTCACCGTCTACTACGGGGCCAAGGTCGTCGCCAAGTACCGCGTCGGGCTGAACTCCTTCTGAGGACCGAATGACGCACCGCAGCGGTATGCGAGAAGGCTCCTCAGGTTCGCGCCAGACTGCCCGGTAGGGTCAGCGCATGACGGAGACCAGTGCGGGGACGATGTCGTGGGCGTTGGTCACCCGGGTGGCGGCCCGGCTCGCCGGCACCTACCCGCTGGAAGGCACCTACCACGAGAAGCGGCTGGCCGACCAGGCGCCCGACCTCGTGCGGCGGGCCAGCGAGCTGGTCACCGCCGAGACCGGGCTGGTCACCGCCGGCCAGCCCGAAGTGGCGGTGGTCTCCCGGGCCGCCTGGGCAGAGGCGAACATCTCCTCGATGGCGACCCTGATCGCCCCCGCCCAGAAGCGGCTGGGCGAGCAGAAGGGGATCGGGTCGTCGGTCGCCGACCGGGTCGTCGCCCTCGAGCTCGGCACCGTTCTCGGGCTGTTGAGCCGGCGCGTCCTCGGCCAGTACGAGCTGGTGCTCCCCACCGCCGACGGCGGGCCGGGCGACACGGTGATGCTGGTCGGGGCCAACCTCCTCGCCATGGAGCGCCAGCACGAGTTCCGCCCCGACGAGTTCCGCTTCTGGGTGGCGCTCCACGAGTGCACCCATCGGGCTCAGTTCCTCGGGGTTCCGTGGTTGCGTGAGTACTTCCTCTCCTTGGTCGGCGAGCTGGTCGACAGCGCCGTCCCCGAGCCGGGTCGGCTGACCCGGATCGCCACCGAGGTGCGCAGGGCTGCCGCCTCCGGTGAACCGCTGATCGACGACACCGGTCTCTTCGGCCTCTTCGCCTCCGCCGAGCAGCGCCGGGTGATCGACAAGGTGCAGGCGCTGATGTCGCTGCTCGAAGGTCACGGGCACTTCGTGATGGACCGCATCGGGGGCCGGATGCTGGTGACCCAGCGCCGCATGTCCTCGGTGCTGCGGATGCGCCGCCAGGACCCGCGGGCGGCGCGCTTCCTCCGGCTCATCGGGCTCGACATGAAGCTCAAGCAGTACGACGCCGGCGCCGCCTTCATCAAGGCGGTCGAGCGCCACACCGAGTTCGGCACGCTCGACCTGGCGTGGGAGGCCCCGGAGATGCTGCCGACCCTCGAGGAGATCGAGGAGCCGGTTCGCTGGCTGGCCCGGGTGGCGTGACCGGTGGCCGGGGAGGCTGAGGACCGGCTTCCCGGCGCCCGCCCCGAGCTGATCCCCCAAGGCCCGGTCGTGGTGGCGCTGAGCGGTGGCGCCGACTCGGCGGTGGCCGCCTGGCTCGCCACGTCACGGTCGTCCGAAGACGTCGGGCCGTGTTCGTCGACCACGGGTGGCCGGGGTCGGCCGCCATGGTCGTCGCCGCCCGGGCCGTCGCCGGCCGGCTGGCGATCCCGCTCCGAGTGGTGCCGGTGCAGCCCACCGCCACCGAGACCGCCGCCCGGGCAGTGCGGTTGGAGGTCTTGCAGCGGGAGGCGGCGGAGGAGCCGGTGGTGACCGGCCACCACGCCGGCGACGTCGCCGAGACGGTGCTGGCCAACCTGCTGCGGGGCGCCGGTGCCACCGGGCTCTCCGGCATCCCGGCGGAGCGGCCCCCGTTCGTGCGGCCGCTGCTGGCGGTCCGGGCCGGCGACGTGCGCCGGGCCGCGGTCGAGCTCGACCTGCCCTTCGCCGACGACCCGGCCAACGCCGACCCCGGGCATCACCGCAACGTCATCCGCCATGTCGTCCTGCCCGGGTTGGAGGCAGGCGCCCCGGGGCCGACCGACGCCCTGGCCCGTTCGGCGTCGAGCTCGGGTGCCGACGACGCCGTGCTCGACCGGCTCGCCGCCTCCGCTCCTCTCCGTGAGCGAGGCGCGGTGCGGTCCTGGTGCCGGCTGCCCTGCTGGCCACCGTGCCGGACCCGGTCGCCGCCCGCATCGCCCGCCGGGCGCTCCGTCTCGCCCACCCTCCGTACCCTGGCTCGGCCGCCGACGTCGCCGCGGTGATCGCGGCCGTTTCCGGGCGGACGATCCAGTTACCCGGGCCTGCTCGCCGCCGTGAGGGCGCCTTTCGTCGCCATCCTTCCCCGACCAGGGGAGCTCGCCCCGTGGCGGCAGCCGCTCCCGATGCCCGGGCTCGGTGCTGACCGGCGCCGGGACGGTCACGTCCGACCCCGGTGGAGCTCCCGGCGGCGCCGCCTCGCGGAGCGTGCCGTTGCCTGGCTCTCCGGCGCGTCGGCGATCTCGCCGTCCGGGGCGCCTCGGCGGGTGACCGCATCGACCTGGGCGGACACTCCCGCAAGGTCGATCGACGTCCTGGCGGACGCCGGCATGCCGGCCGCGCCGCCGTCCCGGTTGGCCGGTGGTGGTGGCGCATGGGAAGATTGCCTGGCTGGTCGGGGCCCGGGTGGGGGCGTGGGCCCGGACCGGTGCCGGCGGCCGAGCCGGCGGGTGATCGAACTGCGCTGGACGTGAGGCTGGAGGACCGCTCGATGCTCGACGGCAAGATCCGGGTGATGATCTCGGCGGAGGAGATCGACGCCAAGCTGGGCGAGATGGGCCGCGCCATCACGGAGGACTACCTGGGCAAGGACCTGCTGATGGTGGGGATCCTCAAGGGTGCCTTCATGGTGATGGCCGACCTGGCCCGCCACATCGAGCTGCCGGTCGAGTTCGACTTCATGGCGGTGTCGTCGTACGGCGCGTCCACCAAGTCGTCGGGGGTGGTCCGCATCCTCAAGGACCTCGACTCCGAGATCCAGGGGCGGCACATCCTGATCGTCGAGGACATCATCGACTCCGGGCTGACCCTCCGATACCTGATGAGCAGCCTGCGGGTCCGCCAGCCGGCCTCGCTCGAGCTGGCCGCTCTCCTGGTCAAGGACGGGGTCGAGCGCCCGCCGACCCACATCAGGTACGAGGGCTTCCACATCCCGCCCGAGTTCGTCATCGGCTACGGGCTCGATTACGCCGAGAAGTACCGGAATCTGCCGTACGTCGGCGTCGTCGAGGGCTGAGCGACGGCACGATGCCGCCGTGCGGCGGGCGCCGCCCGGGTAGGGATGCCCAACCCGTAGACTGACCACAGCAGATCCGACCCCCCGACGAGGGACCCGTTGAGCCGAAACGCCCGCACCATCCTCGTATACCTGACCGTCGGCTTCCTGGTGCTGATGGGCGTCAACCTCTTCCTCGACAGCGGCGACGCCCCCACCGAGATGTCGCTCGACAGCCTTCATCGAGATGGTCGAGGACGGCGACGTGGCCGAGGCGACGATCATGGAGAAGTCCGAGCAGGTGGTCGGCGTGCTGGTGGAGGGGGCGACCCTGCCCGACGGCGGCAGCGAGTTCGTCGTCGGCTACCCCAACGAGTACGAGGACCAGCTCACCGAGCAGCTCCTCGCCGCCGGGGTCGACGTCACCTCCGACGCCGGAGAACCCGTCGATGTTCCAGTGGTTCCTGGGGACGATCTTCCCCTACCTGCTCATCTTCGGGGTGTTCATCTTCATCCTGATGCAGATGCAGGGTGGCGGGAACCGGGTGATGCAGTTCGGCAAGGCCCGCACCAAGCAGGTGACCAAGGAGACGCCGAAGGTCACCTTCGACGACGTCGCCGGTGCCGACGAGGCGGTCGAGGAGCTGGTCGAGATCAAGGAGTTCCTCGCCAACCCGGCCAAGTTCCGGGCCATGGGGGCGAAGATCCCCAAGGGTGTGCTGCTGTACGGCCCGCCCGGTACCGGCAAGACCCTGCTGGCGAGGGCGGTCGCCGGTGAGGCAGGGGTGCCGTTCTTCCCCATCTCGGGCTCGGACTTCGTCGAGATGTTCGTCGGGGTCGGCGCCTCCCGGGTGCGCGACCTGTTCGAGCAGGCCAAGGCGCAGGCGCCCGCCATCGTGTTCATCGACGAGATCGACGCGGTCGGCCGCCACCGCGGCGCCGGGCTCGGCGGTGGCCACGACGAGCGGGAGCAGACCCTCAACCAGCTCCTGGTCGAGCTCGACGGCTTCGACGTCAAGGTCGGGATCATCGTCATCGCCGCCACCAACCGACCCGGACATCCTCGACCCCGCGCTGCTCCGCCCGGGACGATTCGACCGCCAGATCGTGGTCGACCGCCCCGACCTGAAGGGCCGGGAGAAGATCCTCGACCGTCCACGCCAACGGCAAGCCGCTGGCGGACGGCATCGACCTGGCCGCCCTGGCCCGGCAGACGCCCGGGCTTCACCGGCGCCGACCTGGCCAACCTGATCAACGAGGCGGCGCTGCTCGCCGCCCGCCGGGGCAAGGCCGAGATCGGCGCTCAGCGAGCTCGAGGAGGCGATCGACCGGGTGATGGCCGGGTCCGGAGCGGCGCAGCCGGGTGATCACCGAGGCGGAGCGGGAGCTCACCGCCTACCACGAGGGCGGGTCACGCCCTGGTGGGACACGTCCTCCCCAACCTGGACCCGATCCACAAGGTCACGATCATCCCCCGGGGACGGGCCGGCGGGTACACGCTGGCGCTGCCCATGGAGGAGAAGTACTTCAACCGGCGCAGCGAGCTGGTCGACCAGCTCGCCTACGCCCTCGGGCGGTCGCACCGCCGAGGAGCTGGTGTTCGACGACCCCAGCACCGGCGCCAACAACGACATCGAGAAGGCCACCAACCTGGCGCGCAAGATGGTGATGGAGTACGGGATGAGCGACAAGCTCGGCCCGCTGCAGCTACGGCAAGCCCGACGGCGAGGTGTTCCTCGGCCGCGACTACTCCCAGCGCAACGACATCTCCAACGAGGTGGCGGCCGCCATCGACGACGAGGTGCGGCAGTTGATCACGCAGGCCCACGACGAGGCCAGGGAGATCATCATCACCCACCGCGACGCCCTCGACCGCATCGCCAAGGCGCTGCTGGAGAACGAGACCCTCGACGCCAAGCAGGTGGCGGAGGTGCTCGGCGACGTCCCCAAGTGGGAGCACGTCGGCAACGGCGGGTTCCGCATCCAGGCGCCGAACCGGTCGGTCGAGAACGGCGTCACCGGCGAATCGGTGGAGGGGATGGTCGCCGCCCGACCGCCCGACGGCCTCCCCAGGCCCCACCAGCCCTGACCCGCCGGCCGCCGTGGCCTTCACCCCGGCCACGTGGCGGATCCGCACCACCACGCTGACCACCGCCGACCACACGCTGGTGATGGGGGTGCTCAACGTCACCCCCGACTCCTTCTCGGACGGCGGGCGGTTCACGACCCCCGACGCCGCCGTCGCCGCCGGGTCTGGAACTGCGGGAACAGGGCGCCGACCTCGTCGACGTCGGCGGCGAGTCCACCCGACCCGGCTCGACCGGCGTCGTCGCCGGCCGAGGAGCTCGACCGGGTGGTGCCGGTGGTGGCCGGCCTCGTCGGCGCCGGTGTGACGGTGTCGGTGGACACCTCCAAGCCCGAGGTCGCCGCCGCCTGCCTCGACGCCGGTGCCGAGGTGGTCAACGACGTCACCGCCGCTCGGTGACCCGGAGATGGCCGGAGGTGTGCGCCGACCGCGGCGCCGGGGTGGTCCTGATGCACATGCAGGGCGCCCGGAGACGATGCAGATCGGCCCCCGAGTACGAAGACGTCGTCGCCGAGGTCGAGAGCGGTTCCTGCTCGACCGGGCGGACGGCGGCGATCGCCGCCGGGATCGAGTCCGGAGCCGGATCTGCCTCGACCCCGGGATCGGCTTCGGCAAGCGGTTCGCCGACAACCTCGACCTGCTCGCCGGGCTGCCGCCGGCTGGCGGCGCACGGGTTCCCGGTGCTCGTGGGCGCCTCGCGCAAGGGGTTCCTGGGGGACGTCATCGCCGCCGACCCGGCCACCCCGACCGAGGCCGCCGGTGCGCGACCCGGCCACCCATGCCACCACCGCCCTCGCCGTCGCCGCCGGAGTCGCCGTGGTGCGGGTCCACGACGTGGTCGGGGCGATCCAGGCGGCCCGGACCGCCGACGCTATCGTGCGACGCCCGGGCGCTGAGGCCCGGTCGGTAGAGGGATATCGATGGCTGGCCTCGAACCGAAGGGATTCACCTGGGTCATCGCCGGCCGGCTGGCGGTGTCCGAGCGCATCGGCGGCTACGGCTTCCAGCACCGTCGGGTGCGGCGCGAGGAGGAAGTGGTGTGGCTCCAGGCCGACGGGGTCAACACCGTGTTCTCGCTGCTCCCCGGCAACCAGAACCAGGCGGCGTACGAGGCGGCCGGGCTGCAGCTACATCAACTGCCCGGTCACCGACGACCTCGAGCCGGATGAGGCGCCGCTGGTGTTCGCCGCCCTCGACGACGCGATGTCCCGCAACGGCGCCTGCGTGCTGGTCCATCGGGACCTCATCGACGACACCGTCATCGGGCTGCTCGGCGGCTACCTGGTCTACTGCGGGCTGATCAAGGATCCGGTGGTGGCCACCTCGGTCATCCAGGAGATCACCGGCAGGCCGCTCGGCCCCGAGGGTCGGCGGCTGATCCCCGCCGCCGGGGTGACCGGCCGGGCGCCGGTCACCGTCGCCATCGGGCTCGGGTCGAACCTCGGCGACCGGGCAGCCCATCTCGCCGCCGCCGCGCCGCCATCGCCGAGGCCGGGTGGGGCCGGTCCGGCGCGGTCCTCGGTGTACGAGACGGCGCCGGTGGGCGGGCCCGAGCCAGGGGGACTATCTCAACGCCGTCGTGCGTGGCCGAGACCGACCTCGCACCCGGCCGACGGTGCTGGAGCGCCTGCTCGACATCGAGCGGGGCATGGGCCGGGAGCGACGGGAGCGGTGGGGGCCGCGGACCATCGACCTCGACATCCTGGTGTACGGGGACGCGCGTCGGTCGCGAGACCGGGCTCACCGTTCCCCATCCCCGGATGGCGGAGCGCCGGTTCGTGCTCGAGCCGCTGGCCGAGGTCTGGCCCGACCTGGATGCTGCCCGGCGGCGGCCCGGTGATCCCGGCGCTGGCCGCGGTGGCCGACCAGCGGGTGCGTCGCCGAGGGACACTCCCCGACCCGGCTCTCTATCGTGACCGGGACGGCGAGAGGAGGGAGGGCGATGGCGGAGGCCTGCGGACGAACGTCGTCGTGGTGGTCGACCACCCACTGGTCCAGCACAAGCTCAGCCTGATGCGGCGCAAGGAGACCCCCACCGCCGAGTTCCGCCGCCTGCTGCGCGAGATCTCGGCGCTGCTCGGCTACGAGGTCACCAGGGACCTCCCCCTCACCCAGGTGCCCATCGAGACCCCGCTGGCACCGATGGACGCCCCGATCATCGAGGGGATCAAACCGGTCATCGTGTCGATCCTGCGTGCCGGCGGGGGCATCCTCGAGGGGATGCTCGACGTGCTCCCGGCCGCCCGGGTCGGCCACATCGGGCTCTACCGCGACCACGAGACGCTGGAGGCGATCGAGTACTACTTCAAGATGCCCGACCGGGTCGAGGACCGCATGGTGATCGCCGTCGACCCGATGCTGGCCACCGGCCACTCGGCGGTGGCGGCGGTGGACCGGATCAAGGCCCGCAACCCGAAGGAGATCCGGTTCGTCTGCCTGCTCGCCGCTCCCGAGGGGATCGTCGAGCTGCACCGCCACCACCCCGACGTCGCCATCTGGACCGCCGCCATCGACAGCCACCTCAACGAGAAGGGCTACATCGTCCCCGGCCTGGGGGACGCCGGCGACCGCATCTTCGGAACGAAGTAGCCCTTGACGACTGTGAAGGGCCGCCGAGGGGTTCCCCTAGGCTTTCGGCTCATGCGCATCGTCATCGTCGGGCCGGGTCGGGCGGGTCTGGCGCTGGCCATCGCCGCCACGTGGGGCCGGGCACGAGGTGGCTGCGGTTGTCGGGCGGGACTCAGGCCACGCAGCCCCGGGCGCCACCCTGGTCGGATCGACGCCGCTCGCCCTCGGCGACCCCTTGCCCGACAACGACCTGGTGGTGATCGCCGCCCGTGACGGCGACATCGCCGACGTGGCGATCGCCCTGGCCGCGTCGCCGGGGCCGGTCACCGCCGCCGTCCACATGTCGGGCCTCGCCTCGGTGGCGGTGCTCGGCCCGCTGGCCGCCGAAGGGCGCCGCCACCGGCTCGTTCCACCCGCTGCAGACGCTGCCCACCCCCGAGGCGGGCGCCGACCAGGCTGCCCGGTTCATGGGTGGCGATCACCGCCGCCGAGCCGCTGGGCGCCACCCTGCAGGATCTCGCCGAGTCGCTGGGTACGCTTCCCTTCGACCTCGCCGACGAGCGCCAAGCCGCTCTATCACGCCGGGGCGGCCGCCGCCGCCAACTTCCCACTGGCCTCCCTCATCATCGCCGCCGACCTGTTCACCGCCGCCCGGTCCCGGTGGAGGCGGCCCGGCCGCTGGTGGAGGCGGCGGTGGCCAACGCCTTCGAGATGGGGCCGCGGGCGGCGCTCACCGGGCCCGTGGTTCGGGGCGACGCCGCCACCGTTTCGGCCCAGCTCGACGCCGTCGCCGCAGCGACGCCGGAGTGGCTCGACGGGTTCTCGGCCCAGGTGGCGCTGCTCGCCCGCATCGCCGGCCGCGGCGAAGAGTTCATCGAGGTGCTCGCCGCCGACAGGCGGATCGGCATGAAGGTCGCCAGCCACCTTCGCCGAGGCGCGGGACGGCGGCCCGGGCCCGGTCGGGCTGGTCCCCACGATGGGGTTCCTCCACGAGGGCCATCTCTCCCACGTCCACGCCGCCCACGCCGCCGGTGACGCCACCGTGGTGATGAGCCTGTTCGTCAACCCGCTGCAGTTCGGGCCCGGGGAGGATCTCGACCGCTACCCGCGTGACTTCGACCGCGACGCCGCCCTGGCGGAGGAGCGCCGGGGTCGACGTGCTGTTCGCCCCGTCCCGTCGAGGAGATGTTCCCGAGTGCCGCCGGACACCACGGGTGGAGGTCGGTGGGCCGGCGACCGCCCTCGAGGCCCGCTCCCGACCCGGGCACTTCGCCGGGGTGGCGACGGTGGTCACCAAGCTGTTCGCCGGGCTCCGCCCCGACCGGGCCTACTTCGGGCGCAAGGACGCCCAGCAGCTCGCCGTGATCCGCCGCATGGCCGCCGACCTGTCCTTTCCGGTGGAGATCGTCGGCGGGCCGATCATCCGCCACGCCGACGGCGTGGCGCTGTCCTCGCGCAACACCTTCCTGTCGGCCGGCGACCGCATCGCCGCCGCCGGCCTGTACCGCGGGCTGATGGCGGCGGCGGATGCCGTCGATGCCGGGGAGCGCCACGGCCGCGCCCTGGAGGCGATGGTGCGCGCCGAGCTGATCGGTAAGCCGGGGGTCGCACGTCGACTACGTCGAGCTCGCCTCCGCCGACCGGGTGGAGCGGCTGGCCGAGCTCGACCGGCCCGCCTTCCTGGCCGTCGCCGCCCGGGTGGGTTCGGTGCGCCTGATCGACAACATCCACTTCGACCCGGTCGAAGGGGACCGACGGCTTCGTCGCCGACCGGGGCATCCTGCTCGAGGCGGCGTCGGTGCTCGAGGCGGTGGGCTGATGCTGCTGGTCGTCGACGTGGGCAACAGCCAGACCGTGCTCGGGCTGTACGACGGGGACCGATTGGTGGCGCACCGCCGGTTCACCACCGCCCGCAACCGAACCGTCGACGAGTTGCTGATGCTGTTCCGGGCGATGCTCGACCTCGACGGGTTCTCCGAGAAGGATGTCACCGGGGTGGCGGTGTCGAGCGTGGTGCCGGTGGTCACGGCGGCGTTGCGCACCGCCGCCGACGAGCTGAGCGAGGGGGCCTTCGTGGTGGTGGAGCCGGGGATGAAGACCGGGATGCCCATCCACATCGACAACCCACACGAGGTGGGCGCCGACCGGGTGGTCAACGCCGTTGCCGCCCGCCACCGCTACGGCGCCCCGGTGGTGTCGGTGGACTTCGGGACGTCCACCAACGTCGACGTGGTGGGACCGGACGGGCGACTACCTGGGCGGGGCGATCGCCCCCGGGCTGGTCATCGCCACCGATGCGCTGATCTCGGGGACGGCGGCGTTGCGCAAGGTGGAGTACGTGCCCCCCCGGTCGCCGATCGGCAAGGGGACGGTGGAGGCGATCCAGAGCGGTGCCCTGTACGGCCACGCCGGGCTGGTCGACGGGATCGTGGGGCGGATCGTCGCCGAGCTCGCCGGCGACGGCGAGGCGACGCGAGTGACCGTGGTCGCCACCGGCGGGTTGGCGGCCACCATCGTGCCGCACTGCACCACGGTCGACCTCGTCGACGAGCACCTCACCCTCGACGGGCTGCGGATCGTCTACGAGCTGAACGCCGAGGCACGACCGTGACCGAGCCGCCGTCCGACGACGCGGCCCGGCGATCCGACGCGGATGACCATCCGACGGAGGACCCGGCGGAGCACCCGCTGGTGGCCGCCCGGCTGGAGCGCCACCGGGACCGGCTCGCCGCCGGCGGCTATCCGTACCGGTTCGAGGTGACCGCCACCGCCGCCGACCTGCACGACCGGTTCGCCGACCTCGCGCCCGGGCACCGAGCACCGGGGAGCGGGTGGCGGTCGGCCGGCAGGTTGATGAACACCCGGGCGATGGGGCGGCTCGTGTTCGGGGTGCTCCAGGACGGCACCGGGCGCATCCAGCTGTTCGTCGACCCGGCGGTGGTCGGCGACGAGCGGTTTCGCCGACTTCGGTGAGCTCGACCACGGGGACCTCGTCGGCGCCGAGGGCGAGGTGATGACCACCCGCCGCGGCGAGCTGAGCGTCCGCATCGACCGCTTCGAGCTGCTGGCCAAGTCGCTCCGCCCGCTCCCCGACAAGTGGCACGGGCTCCAGGACATCGAGCTGCGCTCCCGGCGCCGCTACTCGACCTGATGGTCAACGAGGACAGCCGTCACGTGGCACTGGACCGTTCCCGGGCGATCGCCGCAGATGCGCCGGCTGCTGGCGGGAGCGCGGGTTCGTCGAGGTGGAGACGCCCGACCCTGCTCACACCAGGCGACCGGGGCGACTGGCCCGCGCCATTCGAGACCCACCACCACGCCCTCGACCTGGCGATGCAGCTGCGCATCGCCACCGAGCTGTACCTCAAGCGGCTGGTGGTCGGTGGGCTCGACCGGGTGTTCGAGATCGGGCGGATCTTCCGCAACGAGGGCATCGACGCCGTCCACAACCCCGAGTTCACCATGCTCGAGGCCTACCAGGCGTACGCCGACTACGGCGACATGGCGGAGCTCGACCGAGGCGATGGTGGCGGCGGCCGCCGTCGGCGGCGGTGGGGACCACCGAGCTGACGTACGGAGGCCGCCCCTCGACCTGACCCCGCCGTTCCGGCGGCCCGCATGGTCGACCTGGTCGCCGAGGCCACCGGCGAGGCGGTGGACTTCACCGCCCCGGTCGACGAGGCGCATGACCTGGCCCGACGCCACGGGATCGAGCCCGAGCCGCAGTGGCGTCACGGCACGGATCGTGGAGGCGCTGTTCGACCGCGCTGGTCGCCGAATCCATCTGGGAGCCGACGCTCGTCACTCGACCACCCGAGGGAGATCTCCCCGCTGGCCCGGGCGCACCGCGAGGACCCGGCACTGACCGAGCGCTTCGAGCTGTTCATCGCCGGCCACGAGTACGCCAACGCCTTCTCCGAGCTCAACGACCCGCTGGAGCAGCGGGACCGGTTCGAGGCGCAGGCGGCGGCCCGTTCCGCCGGCGACGACGAGGCTCACCCGATCGACGAGGACTTCCTGCTCGCCCTCGAGTACGGGATGCCGCCCACCGGCGGGCTGGGGATCGGGATCGACCGGCTGGTGATGCTGCTCACCGACCGTCACCACATCCGCGAGGTGATCCTCTTCCCGACGCTCCGCCCCGAGAGCCGCGGCGAGTCGGGACCAGACGCGCTAGGTCCCTGACGTGGCCGGTGACTAGGACATGGCCCGGGCCGAGGCGCCGCCGATGAGGGCCGAGACGAGGATGCCGATGGGCAGGGTGCCCCAGTAGGACAGCCCCATCGCCGGGGAGGCGTTGCCCATGAACAGCATGAGCAGCCAGGTGGCGGGGAAGGTGGCGATCAGGAAGACGATCGCCGCCGCCGATCAAGGGCCTTGATCACGGAGACCTCCGAGATGACGGGGACGTCCGGGAACATACCGGGCCGAACCCGGTCCGCACCGCGGCAAGCGGCTCAGCGCGCCGGTGACCGGGCCGAGGCGGGGAGGTTGTCCAGCTCGGTCTGGAGCGGCGACGGTCGAGCGCCTCGAGGGTGAGGCCCCCGGTGTGGCGCCTGCCGTTGATGAAGAAGGTCGGGGTGCCGGCGGCGCCGCTGTCGGCGGCGCTGGAGACGTCGCGGGCCACCCGGAGGGCGTGGCGGCGGTCCTCGATGTCGTCGACGAACCGGCCGAGGTCGAGGCCGAGGTCGGTGGCGCGTGCCACCACGTCGTGCATGTCGAGGTTGCCCTGCGCGGCGAACAGGGCGTCGTGCATCTCCCAGAAGCGACCCTGCGCCGCCGCCGCCTCCGCCGCCTCGGCGGCCAGCTCGGCATGCTCGTGGACGTCGACCAGCGGGAGGTGGCGGAACACGACCGCCAGCTCGTCGCCGAAGCGGGCGCACCAGCTCCTCCACGACCGGGGCGGCCCTCCCGCAATAGGGGCACTCGAAGTCGCCGTACTCGACCAGCATGAACGGGGCGTCCGGGGAGCCGATCAGGTGGTCGACCTCCGGGTCGACCACCTCGGCCAGGTCGCGGATGGGGGGCACCAAGCGATCCTCGCCGGCGGTGCGCACCGGCTCGGGCAGCCGTCTGATCACCCGGAACACGATCCAGGTGAGCAGCGAGGCGATGACCGATGCCGCCAGGATGCCCAACTTGGCGTTCTCCAGGTCGACGCCGGAGAACGAGATGTCGGCGATGAGCAGGGACACCGTGAACCCGATGCCCGCCACCGTGCCCACGCCGATCAGCGGGGGCAACGGCACGGTGAGGGGGAAGCCGCCGATCCACTTCCGGGAGAACAGCCAGGTGAACCCGGTGATGCCGACCAGCTTGCCGACCACCAGCCCGAACGACGATGCCCAGGGTGATCGGCGAGGTCGCCGCCGCCCGGAGCTCGTCGCCGCTCACCGGTATCCCGGCGTTGGCCAGGGCGAACAGCGGGACGATCACGTAGCTGGTCCACGGGTGGAACCGGTGCTGGAGCCGCTCGTTGGGGGAGATGGCCTGCTCCAGCGTCCGGCTGGCAGACCGGGCGTACTCCGGCGTGGGCTCCTCGCGGAACAGCCGCCACACCGCGGCGGCGCGCCGCAGGTCGTGGCGGGTGGGCGGGTACGCGGTGGCGAGTCACCCCGATGGCGACGCCGGCGATGGTGGGGTGGATGCCCGAGGCGAGCGTCGCCAGCCAGACCCCGATCGCCACCACCAGGTAGGGCAGGCCGCCCCGTACCCCGACCCGGTGGAGGACGAAGATCACCCCGTACAGGGCGATCGCCACCAGCAGCGCCGTCGTCGACAGGTCGGACGTGTAGGCGACGGCGATCACGATGAGCGCGACCACGTCGTCGACGATCATCAGGGTGAGGAGGAAGGTGCGCACCCGGGCCGAGGCGCCGCCCGCCAGCATGAGGATCCCGAGGGCGAACGCGGTGTCGGTGCCCATCACGATGCCCCAGCCCCGCAGCGAGGGGTCGCCGGCGTTGATCGCCAGGTAGATGAGGGCCGGTAGCACCATCCCGCCGACGGCGGCGATCACCGGGGTGGCCACCCGGCGCCGCTCCCGGAGCTCGCCCATGTCGAGCTCGCGGCGGAACTCCAGATCCGACCACGAAGAAGAACAACGCCATCAGCCCGTCGTTGATCCAGTGGCGGAGGTCCATGCGTGAGGTCCCAACTGCCGAGCTCGACGCCGAGCTCGGTGTGCCAGAGCCGCTCGTAGGTTGTCCGCCCACGGCGAGTTGGCCCACACCAGGGCGGCCAGCGTGGCGACGAGCAGGACGATCGCCCCGGAGTTCTCGGTGCCGATGAACTCCCGCAGCGGTCCCACCCAGCGGGTGATCGGGGTGGTCGAAGGCTCCGGCGGGTTGCTGTCGGCCGGGCTCGCCCTCAGCACCTCGCCTCCGGGCCTGCGGCGCCGCCGACGACAGCTTCACCTTCAGGGGGACGGGGCATGGTCCTGCGATTGTACGGGAACGGTGACCGTCGCCCCGGTCACGGCCACCGATTACGCTGACCGCCCGCCCGGCAGCACCGGGCCGCTGAGGAGGGCGACATGAGGGCATGGAGGTTGGGGGGCGTCCTGGTGGCGCTGCTGTTGGTACTGGCGGCCTGCGGAGGCGACGACGACGACACCGCCACCACCGCCGGCGATGACCCGACGGGACGTCGTCGACGGCGGGGGCGGCCCCGACGACGACCGTCGCCGATGACGACGATGACGACGACGGCGGCGAGGTAGGCAGCATCGGGGACATGCCCGACGAGTGCCGCGAGGTGTTCGTCGACTACCTGCGGGCCATCGAGCCGCACGTCGAGGACATCGACTTCGAAACCGCCACGCTCGCGGACCTGGGTGCGCTCGGCGAGCTGATCGAGAGCGATCCCGCCCTGGCGGAGTTCGACCAGCGGATCGACGACCTGGAGTGCCCTGACTTGTCCGAACCGGACTCCGACGAGGTCCGTGAGGAGCTGCTGGCTATCGCCGAGTCCGAGGCGCCGGGCACCGTCCCGTTCGTCGAGTACTCGATCGAGCTGGCGGCGTCGTTCGGCGGCACCGACGACGGTACCGGCGGTGGAACCAGCGGCGACTGCGAGGCCAACATCGCAGCCGTCCAGGAGTACATCGATGCCGGCGGCACGATGAGGGACCTCACCCTTTCCGACGTGAGCACCGTCGGAGCTCTCATTTTGGCGGTGCAGTCCGATTGCCCGGTTGAGCGGCTCGAGGAGTTCTTCACGCAACCCGACGTCGAGGCATTCCTCAACGGCTGACACCCGGCCGGCGAGCCGCGGTTGGTGGTCACCGTGTGGCCGACCGAGCGGCCCTCTACCGGTGCCCGTTGCGCCTCGCCGCCCGGTCGGCCGAGATGCTGGCTGAGGGCGAACAGCACGGCGAACACCACGTAGGTGACGGCGACCGACACCGCCACCCAGCGGTACTGGGCGGGTGTGATCGGGTAGATGGCGACCACCACCAGGGCGGCAGCGGCCAGGAAGAAGTAGACGCGGCGATCGGTCACGCCAGCACCTCCAGGGCGATCGAGGTGACGGCGGCGACCAGTGCCGCTCCCGGGATGGTGAGCACCCACGCCCACAGCACCCGCCCCGCCACCCCCCACCGGACCGCCGACATCCGCCGGGCGGCCCCGACCCCGACGATGCCGCCGGAGATGGTGTGGGTCGTCGACACCGGGATGCCGCTGCGCCGAGGCGAAGAACAGGGTGACCGCGGCCCCGGTCTCGGCGGCCACACCGCCGGCCGGCTGCAGCTTCGTGATGCGGAACCCCATGGTCTTCACGATCCGCCATCCTCCGAACAGCGTCCCCAGCGGCGATGGCGCTGTGGGCCGACAGGACCACCCACAGCGGGACGTCGCCGTCCGGGGGAACCGTGCCGGCGGCGATGAGCACGGCCAGCATGATCCCCATGGTCTTCTGGGCGTCGTTGCCCCCGTGGCCGAGGCTGAAGGCCGCCGCCGACACCAGCTGGCCGCGGCGGAACCCCTTGTTGAGCGCTCGAGGTTGCGCACCTTGTGGAAGGCCCACTGGATGGCGAGGCTCAGCGTGAGCCCCAGGGCAAGCCCGATCAGCGGTGAGAACACGATGAACACCCCGATCGATCTGCAGACCCCTCGCTCACCAGCACGTCGAAGCCGTCACGGGCCACGGCGGCGCCGGCCAGCCCGCCGACCAGGGCGTGTGAAGAGCTGGTGGGAAGGCCGAGCCAGAACGTCAGCAGGTTCCAGCCGATCGCTCCCACCAGGCCGGCGAAGATCACCCCGACGGTGAGGGCGTCCTGGACGACGACGTCCCTGGCGATGGTGCTGGCCACCGCGGTCTGGAACACGAGGAAGGCGATGAAGTTGAAGAAGGCCGCCCAGATCACGGCGTAACGCGGCGAGAGGACCCTGGTCGACACCACGGTGGCGATCGAGTTGGCGGCGTCGTGGAAGCCGTTGGTGAAGTCGAAGGCAAGGGCGAACAGGATGACGATGACCGCCCCGGTCGTCACGGTCCGGTGCCGTCCTCAGGCCTGCTTGACGACGATGGTGGTGACGATGTTGGCCATGTCCTCCACCCGGTCGAGAGCCGTCTCCATCGAGGCGCTGATGTCCTTCCAGCGGATGACGTCGAGCGTCTCCATCTCACCCGAGAAGAGCCGGGCCACCGTCCGCCGGTAGATCCGGTTGCCCTGGGTCTCCAGTTCGTCCAACTCGGCGATGATCGGGCTTGAGGCCCTTCATCCCCTCGAACCCGGTCGAACAGATCGACGATCTTCTCCGCCATGGCGGTCGAGCACCTCGACCTGCTCCACCACCTCGGGGATCATCGTCGTTGATCCCGGTCGAGGACGACCATCTCCGACACGTGGTAGCAGTCGTCGACGATGTCGTCGACGTGCCTCGGCCAGCCGCTGGATGTCCTCGGGGTCGAACGGGGTGACGAACGCTGGATGCCAGCCGGGTGAGGATGCTGGGCGGTTGAGCTCGTCACCGGCGCGCTCGGCCTGCTTCACCGCCTGGTGCCGGTGCTCGGCATCGGCGGGGTCGGCGAACACGTCCTTGAGGCGATGCACGCAGGTCGCCAGGTTCTCGGCGGCCAACGAGAAGTCGTCATAGAACTCGTGGTTGCTCGGGGTGATGCGGAATCGCATGGGCGCCGGGACGTTAGCCCGTCACCCTCGCGCTACCATTCGGTTCAATCAGCGGTTCAACTCGGTGGTCTGCTCAGGCGGTGAAGCCCATCCCCGGGCATCACCGGCCGGCTCCCAGTCGCCGCTGATCGAACCGGCGATGCGGACCGGGAGCCCTGCCTGCTCGGCCACCGCGAAGCAAGCGGCCCGCCGGTCTCCTTCCGCCCACGACGACGGCCCGGTCGTGGCGGCGACGACCCCGAGTGTCACGCCGTCCTCGGCGGTCTCGCTCGCCGCGGCGCGCAGCAGGTCGTCGCACTGTCCGGCGGCGGTCTCGGCGGCGGCTTCCCATTCCCCGTCGAGTGCCGCCACCTCGCCCAGGTACTCGAAGTCGTGCGGCTCGGCGCAGTCGACCTGGGGCTCGCGGACCGTCCACGACGTGGCAGTCGCCGACCGTCCGGGCCATCGCCACCTCGTCACCTCGGTCGGCGAAGGCGACGTCGACCAGCTTGGGGACCGCCTCCTCGGTCTGCATCACGACGCATGCGGTGTACCGGTCGCCCCGCGGCGACGATGGCGGTGACCTCGTCCTTGACCAGCTGGCCGCCCCCTGGCCGCCTTCGACGGTGAACAGCGTCTCGGAGAGCGGGTCTTCGGGGGCATCGAGGTCATGGGGTGCTCATGGTGGCCCGCCACCCTGCGGCGAAGTCGACCGTCGTCGTTTGGCGCATGGGCCTGACCAGGCACCCGAGTGGCGGTGGCCGAGGGAGACCGGTGCCGGGTGTGGTTCAATACGGGCGCCGCCCGGGAGGAGCGGCGACACCACCCGGACATCCACACCATCCGACGACGAGGAGGACCCCCGTGAACCGCCTGCACCTCAGGCTCTTCGCCCTGGTGTTCGCCCTGGTGATGGCCCTCGCCGCCTGTGGCGGCGGGGACGACTCCGATCCCGAAGGCACCACCGCGGCCCCCGCCGGGCGACGCACCACCGCGGCCCCCGCGGCGACCACCACGACCGCGCCCGCCGCCACCACGACCGCGGGGGCGCTGGCCCCGCTCCAGATCTGGGCCGACGACAAGTTCGGGCCGATCATCGAGGAGGTCGCCGCGCCGTTCACCGCCGAGACCGGCGTGCCGATCGAGGTCACCATCATCGACTTCGAGGACATGCGCGAGCAGATCGTCGCCCAGGCGCCCGCCGGCGCAGGGCCCCGACATCTTCATCGGCGCCCACGACTGGGTCGGTGAGATGGTCGCCAACGGCATTGCCGCCCCCATCGACCTCGGTGACAAGGCCGCCAACCTCACCGAGCCGAGCCTCAACGCCCTCACCATCGACGGGGCGCTGTACGCCCTGCCATACGCCGCCGAGAACGTGACCCTCTACTACAACACCGAGCTGGTGGAGACCCCGCCGGCGACCGTCGAGGAGCTCACCGCCGTCTGCGACGAGCTGGGTGACGCCATCGAGAACTGCTGGGGGATCACCGGAGGCGGTACCGCCCCCGACGCCTATCACAACTACGCCTTCGTCACCGCCGGCGGCGGGTACATCTTCGGGTACACCCCCGAGACGGGGTTCGACGTCGAGGACGTCGGTCTCGACAGCGAGGGCGCGGTCGCCGGGGTCGAGGCTCTGGCCACCCTGGTCGCCGACGGGTACATCGCCCCGCTCGACGACGACGCCGCCAAGCAGCTGTTCATCGACGGGGTCGAGCCGTTCTACATGTCCGGCCCGTGGCAGATCAACTCGCTCAACGAGTCGGGCATGCCGTGGAGCGCCGCTCCACTGCCCACCCTGGCGGCAACGTGATGGCGCCGTTCATCGGGGTGCGCGGCTTCTACATCAGCCAGTTCGGCTCCAACCCGGCCATCGCCCAGGAGTTCCTGCTCAACTTCATCGCCACCGACGAGACGATGGTGGCGCTGCACGAGGCGGATCCGCGGGGCCCCACCTGGATCCCGGTGCTCGACGCCATCGGCGACGACCCGGTGTTCACCGCGTTCGCCACCTCCGGCGCCACCGGGCAGTTCATGCCCAACGTCCCGGAGATGGGAGCGGTGTGGGACCCCACTGGGCGACCAGCTCCTGGCCGTCCGCCAGGGGACAACGGACGCCACCACAGCGATGACCCAGGCGGCGGAGCAGGTCCGCAACGCCATCGCAGGCGGCTGAGCGGCGCCGCTCGGACAACGGCGACGATGACGTGAGGAGGGGGAGAGCACCGCGGTGCTCTCCCCCTCCTCTCATATGCGGCTGTCGGGCCAAGCCTCGATCGGGCGACCTGCGGTCTTCGACGTCGAGCGCTCGAGGTTCGCCGTCGAGCCGCCCGCTACCGTCCCCGAGCCCTCGGGCGATAGAGTCGCCACGCCATGACCGACCTGCGGGAACGGGCGCCGGAAACCCGGTCAGCCGATCGGCCGCGCCCCGGCCTGGGGTGGTGGCTGAAGACGGCGGGGTTGGCACTGCTCGACGCCGTCGTGGTGTGGGCGGCGATCGTGCTCGCCGCCGACGGGGCCTGGCTGTTCTTCGCCGCCCTGCTCATCGGCGCCGCGGTTCGTCAACTGGGTGTACTTCTGGCCCGGGACCCGGGCGCTGCGCTGGATAACCCCCGGCTTGGTGTTGATGACGGCCTTCCTGATCGTCCCGATCATCTACACCTTCTACATCTCGTTCACCAACTGGGCCACCGGCAACCTCCTTCAGAAGCCGCAGGCGATCGAGATCATCGAAGGCCGGTCCTTCGTCGACGCGGACGCCCCCGGTGAGCTGTTCGACCTCCACGTCTACCAGGACGGCGACGAGCTGCGGCTACTGCTGGTCGGCGGTGAGGGAGAGCTGATCTTCGGGCGAACCGCGGTTGCGATCCGAGGAACCGCTGGAGGATGCCATCGAGGATCCCGAAGAGCTGGGGATCACCGACGAGGACGGCGACGGGGTGCCAGAGCAGATCGGCCCCTACCACCTGCTCTCCCGTGCCCAGGTGTTCGCCCTGGCCAATACCGTCGCCTTCGACCAGCTCGTCATCGACAGCGAGTCGGGCTTGGTCCAGATCCTCGGGCTGTCCCAGGGGCGGGTGGTCCAGGCCACCCAGCGGTTCCGCTACGACCCCGTCACCGACATCATGGTCGACCTCGTCGCCGAGCAGGACTGCCCTCCCGGGGACACCACCGCCACCAAGGGCAACTTCGTCTGCGAGGACGGCACGGTGCTCGACCCCGGATGGGTCGAGACGATCGGCTTGGCCAACTACCGCAACGTGCTCACCAACGAGGCGATTCGGGGGCCGTTCCTCGGGGTGTTCAGCCTGGAACCTGGTCTTCGCCTTCCTCGTCGGTGGCGTCCACGTTCGCCCTGGGGCTCGGGCTGGCGGTCACCATGCAGAGCGACCGGCTGCGGGGCCGCACCCTTTACCGCTCGATCTTCATCCTCCCCTACGCCGTCCCCGCCGTCCTCAGCATCCTGATCTGGCAGGGCCTGTTCAACGCCGAGTTCGGGCAGATCAACAACATGCTCGAGTCGATCGGGCTGAACGCCGTGCCGTGGTTCTCCGACCCGTTCTGGGCGCGCACCATGGTGCTGCTGGTCAACCTGTGGCTGGGCTTCCCCTACATGTACCTGATCTGCACCGGGGCGCTCCAGGCGATCCCAACGGACCTCCTCGAAGCTGCTCGGGTCGACGGCGCCGGACCCGTCAGGGTGTTCCGCCGGATCACCTTCCCGTTGCTGATGGTGTCGTTGGCGCCGCTGCTCATCGGGTCGTTCGCCTTCGCCTTCAACAACTTCGTCCTGATCTACCTGCTCACCTCGGGGGGGCCGCCCATCCTCGACGCCGCCGTCCCGGTGGGATCGACCGACATCCTGATCACCTTCACCTTCGACTTGGCGGCCGCCTCGGGCTCGGGCAACCGCTTCGGCCTCGCCGCCGCCATCGCCGTGTTCATCTTCCTCCTGCTGATGGTCATCTCGTCCCTCGGCTTTCGGTACACCAAGCGGCTGGAGAACATCTATGGCAGTCTCTGATCCCGACCGCGGCGACCGGGTGGTCCCGATCGCGCCGCCGCCTCTGGTCACCCTCACGGCGGAAGCGAGGCGCGGGCTGCTCGCTCCCCGCCGCCAGCCGAGGCCGGTGTACCCGCCGATGTCGTTCTCCAAGTGGTGGCGCTCGCTGGGCTGGCGGCACCTGGTGCTGGTGGTGGCGGTGCTCTTCACGCTCTACCCGCTGGCGTGGATGGTGTCGGCGTCGATCAACCCGGTGGACACCCTCTCCGGGGCCAGCCTCATCCCGGAAGGCGCCTCGTTCGACAACTACTCAGCAGATCCTCGACAACCCGCCAGGGTCGCCGTTCATGACCTGGCTCGCCAGCTCGTGGAAGATCGCCCTGATCGTGTCGCTCGTCAACGTGCTGCTCGGGGCGATGGCGGCCTACGCCTTCAGCCGGTTCCGCTTCACCGGGCGCCGGGTGGGACTCCTGGCGATGCTCCTTGTGCAGGTGTTCCCCCAGTTTCTCGCCTTCGTGGCGATCTTCCTGATGCTCGACCAGATCGGCGACGTGTTCCCCGCCTTCGGGCTCGATACCCACATGGGGCTGATCCTCGTGTACCTGGGCGGCGCCATAGGGTTCAACACCTTCCTGATCAAGGGTTTCATGGACTCGGTTCCGCTCTCGCTCGACGAGTCGGCCTGGGTCGACGGAGCCACCCCGACCCAGATCTTCTGGCGGATCATCCTCCCCCTGGTCCGCCCTGCCCTCGCCGTGATGGGTGTCATCGCCTTCGTCACGACGTTCGGGGAGTTCGTTCTGGCCCGTACCCTGCTCAGCACCGTGGGCAACCTCACCTACGCCGTCGGGCTGCAGACCTTCACCCTGTCCGAGTACGCCTCGAAATGGGGCCAGCTCGCCGCCGGAGCGGTCATCGGTTCGCTGCCTATCGTCATCACTTTCCTCGTCTTCCAGCGGGCGATCGTCAGCGGTCTCACCCAGGGCGCGGTCAAGGGCTGACTGTGTCGACCAGCCGGATCGCCGTCCCCGAGGCCAGGGGGTTCCGCTCGACGCCGACTTCCAGGTGTTCGGGAGCGGCAGCGTCCGCCCGCACCGAGTGCGCTTCGACCCGACCGATCCCGGGTTCCTCGCCAGGCTCCCCGACGGCCGGCTGGTGTTCCGGGTCCTCGCTCCCGCCCGGGCCGCCGAGGTGATGGTGCTTACCCGGATCGACGGGGCGAAGCCACCGGTGACCGGCCATCCGCTCGTTCTCCTCGGCGCCGCCGGGACGGTGTCGTTGTGGGAGGGCGCCGCCGTGCCGCCAGGTCCGG
Organism: uncultured Acidimicrobiia bacterium; assembly: GCA_963834375.1. Taxonomy (GTDB): domain Bacteria; phylum Actinomycetota; class Acidimicrobiia; order Spongiisociales; family UBA5794; genus JACDBE01. The sequence goes on from CAWIBM010000002.1 coordinate 518,832, forward strand.
CGTTCGGGTGCTCGGTGGCGTGCCGGCTCGACGACGGCACCGCCGTGTACCTCGCCCGCACCGGGATCACCAGCGGCGTCGAACGACTCGACCGCTTCCCGGTGGCCTGCGTGGATGTCCCGTGCCACGACATGCCGCCGTGGGCGGCCGGGGCCGTCGTCTACCAGGTGTTCCCCGACCGGTTCGCCAACGGTGATCCGGGGAACGACCCCGCCGACGTCGCCCCGTGGGGCTCGGAGCCGACCCGGACCGGCTTCCAGGGCGGAGACCTGACCGGGATCGCCTCCCGGGCCGACTACCTGGCCGACCTCGGTGTCGACCTCGTGTATCTCACACCAGTGTTCGCCTCGCCGACGAACCACCGCTACGACACCGTCGACTACTTTGCGGTCGACCCGACGCTCGGCGGCGACGAGGCGCTCGCCGGGCTGGTCGAGGCGCTCCATCGCCGCTCGATCAGGGTGATCCTCGACGTCTCCCTCAACCACACCCACCCGAGCTTCGCCCCGTTCGCCGATCTCGTCGCCAACGGCGAGGACTCGGCCTACCGCGGGTGGTTCGTCGTCGCCGACTGGCCGGTCCGGCTCGAGTACCGGCCGGACGCCGTGACGGAAGGTGGGTTCTGGGAAGAGCATCTGGCGCGCATCCGCTCCGAGACAGCGATCCCGGTGGTCGCCGTCGACGGCGATGGCCCGCCGGTGCGGACCACGTATGAGTCTTGGCACGGCGTGCCCACCATGCCCCGGGTCGATCTGGGTCATCCTCCGGTGCGCCGCTACATGCTCGACGTGGTCACCCACTGGGTGCGCTCCTTCGCCATCGACGGGTGGCGGATGGACGTAGTCCGCTACATCGACCACGACTTCTGGGCCGAGGCGCGGCGGGAGGTGCGGTCGGTGAAGCCGGACGCGTACCTGCTCGCCGAAGTCATGGGGGATGCCCGTCGCTGGCTGGCCGGTGACGAGTTCGACGCCACCATGAACTACACCTTCCGCGACCTCTGCGTCGACTTCTTCGCAAGGGGAGCCATCGACGCCGGCGAACTGCTCGAGGGGTTCCTGGAGATGACGGCGATGTATTCGCCGGCGGTGACCGCCATGAGCCACAACCTGATCGGCAGCCACGACACGCCCCGGTTCCTCACCGAGGCCGGCGGTGACCTGGACCGGTTGACGCTGGCGACGCTCTTCCAACTCACGGTGCCCGGTGCCCCCGGGCTCTACTACGGCGACGAGGTGGCGATGACGGGTGGGCACGACCCGGCCAACCGGGGGGCATTCCCGTCGGACGGCGGCGACCCGGCCCACCTGGAGCGGGTCAGCTCCCTGCTGTCGGTGCGCCGCCGCCGGCCGTCGCTGCGGTCCGGCTGGTGGCGCCTGCTCGCCCACGACGCCGACGCCTTCGCCTACGAGCGGTTGACCTCCCCGGAGGACGCCGTCGCCGAGCGCACCGTGGTGGCACTCAACGGCGGGAAGACGCCGACCACGCTTCCGGTGGCCGGCGTCGGTGAGCCGCTGTGGAGCCATCGGTCGGTGCGGAGGAACCGGCGGTCGCTCCGGCTCGGACCCCGCGCCGGGCTGGTGGCCGAGGGCTGACCGCAGGGGGCGGCCCTTCCGGTCACCTCACCTCCACGATCGCGGCCGTCGTCCCGGTCAGGCGGTAAGCCCATCCCCGGGCATCCCGGCCGGCTCCCAGTCGCCGCCGATCGAACCGGCGATGCGGACCGGGAGCCCTGCCTGCTCGGCCACCGCGAAGCAAGCCGCCCGCCGGTCTCCTTCCGCCCACGACGACGGCCCGGTCGTGGCGGCGACGACACCCAGCGCACGCCGTCCTCGGCGGTGACGCTCGCCGCGCGCGCGCAGCAGGTCCTCGCACTGTCCTGTGGCGGTCTCGGCGGCCGGCGTCCCATCCCCCGTCGAGCGCCGCCACCTCGCCCAGGTACTCGAAGTCGTGCGGCGTCGGCACAGTCGACCTGGGGCTCGCGGATCGTCCACACGTGGCAGTCGCCGACCGTCCGGGCGAGTGCCACCTCGTCACCTCGGCCGGCGAAGGCGGCGTCGACCAGCTTGGGGACCGCCTCCTCGGTCTGCATCACGACGCATGCGGTGTACCGGTCGCCGCGCTCCCACTCGAGCGGGTCGGGGAAGAACTGCACGGGCTCGAGCGAGCTGTCGAACTCCTCGGCACCGATCTGCTCGGCGAATTCCTCCTCGCACCAGGCGAGGGCTTCGACGTAGACGTCGCCAGGTCCGTCTGGTGCGCTCCCGGGACCGAGGCGGGCGGCGTCGCCGGCGACCACCTCGTACTGGTGGGGGCGGTCGCAGGGCACCACGACGTCCTCGCCGTGCGGGGAGTACGGCAACCCGAACCCGTCATCGGGTGCGATGGCGATGCAGTCGCCCGCCTGCCAGATGTACTCCACGGCGTTGTGGGCGGCGAGCTGGCCGATGCGTTGCAGAGCCGGTCCTTCCGGGCCGCCGGTGACCATGATGTGGGTGTGGTTGCCCCAGAGGTACCACCGGATGTCGTCGTCCGTCACGGCGAGCACCTCGGAGCCGTCGACGGTGGCGGTGGTGACCTCACCGCCGTCGCCGGCGACGAGGTCCGCCAGGGCCGGCAGCACGCTCGGGTCACCCCGGAAGTCGGCGTGCGGGTAGATCGACGCCGCCACCACCTGGTCGTCGCCGGAGTCGAGCAGCTCCCAGACCAGCGCCTGGATCACGACGTCCATCTCGCCGATCCGTCGCTCGAGGACCTGGGCGAGCCCGGGGTCTCCGCTGCCGGGGTCGAAGCCGGCCAGCGGCGCATCGAGCGCCCGCTCTGCGATGGCGAGCGGGTCGGGGGCGGTGAGCTGCTCGAGCGGCGGCTCGGGCGCCACCGTGGTGGCGTCCGGTGGGGTCGTCGACGACGTCGCGGTCACCTGGTCGGTCGTCCCCGTTGGCAGCCCTGAAGCCGCCTTCTCCGCCGCCGGGCCGCAGGCCACCATTGCCAGGGCGGCGAGGGTGATCGCCCGGACCGGGGCGCCGCCAGGTGCCCGGCGTCGCCGGCTCACCGGCGCCGGGCAGCCTCGACCCGGTCGAGCAGGTAGCGGTCGAGGTTGGCGAAGACATCGACGAGCTGCCCGGTGGCGGCTCTCGCCACCGCCTTCTCGGCCACCCGGGCCCGTTCCAGTGCCTCGTCGAGCACCCGGTCGACGTACCCGCCCGAGCGGACGATGTCGAGGAGCCGGGCCACCGTCGCCGGATCGGGTCGACCCTGGGCGAGCAGGTCGCGGATCTCGGGGCCGGCCGGGCCGTCGACGGCGTACAAGACGGGCAGCGTGTAGGTGCCCTCGAGCATGTCCGATCCGGCCGGCTTGCCCAGGAAGGCCTCGTCGGCGACGAGATCGAGGACGTCATCGGTCATCTGGAACACGAGCCCCATCTCCCATCCCCACTCCGACACCGCCTCGACCTGGTGAGGGGCGGCCCCCCCGGTCATCGCCCCGAGTCGGGCCGAGGTCCGGATGAGGCTGGCGGTCTTGCCGCCGATCACGTCGTAGTACTCGTCGGGGCCGTGGTCGACGCCGTCGATGAGCTGCAGCTCGAGCGTCTGGCCCTCCACCAGGCTGGCGTAGGTGCGGGCGATCAGCGCCACCGCCTCCTCCCCGAGGGGCGCCGCCACCTCGGAGGCGCGCGCCAGCAGGAAGTCGCCGGAGAGGATGGCGATGGTGTTGGTCCAGTTGGCGTTGACCGACACCCGGCCCCGCCGGGTGCTGGCCTCGTCGATCACGTCGTCGTGGTACAGCGAGCCGAGGTGGACCAGCTCGACGGCGACCCCGGCCTCGACCGGTTCGGCCCCGGGGTTGGGGCCGAGCTCGGCGGCCACCTGGGTGAGCAGCGGCCGGTAGCGCTTGCCTCCCGCCTGGAGCCCGTGTTGGGCGATCTCGGTCAGGAACGGGGTCGATGCCTCGGTCACCTCGCCCAGCCGTCGCTCGACCGCGCTGAGGCGATCCCATACCCGGGGGACGTCCACGAGGTCGGTGAGGAGCGGCAGGTCCATCGGCAGGAGACTAGAGGCGCGGCGATGGGCGGAGGTTCGGCCCCGGTGGGCTCGAGGCACACGCGGCGCGGCGATCGCGCTCGACCACGCTCAGGGCGCCAGGCGGAACGGGGGGTAGCGCGTCGGTCAGGGTGAACAGCCAGGCGCTGACCCGGGTCGACCACCGCAGCGTCCCGACCACGAAGCCGAAGATGCCCGGCCGGGTAGGTGCCCGGTGAACAGGATCGACCCAGTAAGGCGATCCAGCCGGTGACGCCCGCCGCCAGGGCCACGAAGACCAGAACCACGAAGTGGGGGAGAAGGGCGAGCGGCTTGAGAAGATGATGCCGAGCACGGCGAGCCCGCGGCTGCGGGGCCCGGCCCTGCCTGGGTCGCCAGGTCAGCACACCGGTATCCAGTGGGCTCCCACTCGAACGGCGGGTACGGGTCGGTGAGCGAGGTAGACCAGGCCGTGGTGCGGACCTGCCAGGCGAGGGTCCGCTCCGGGAACGTCGAAGAAGAAGTCGGGCAGCTCGCCCGTGAAGGTGACCACCCAGTAGCCGATCCAGGCGACGAAGCTCGGCCACCGCGACGAGCAGCCAGAGGATGAGCAGGTGGGGGATCAGGGCGAGACATCTTGAGCGGGAAGACGATGCCCAGAGCCGCGAGTCCCCGGCTCCGAGATCCGTCGCCGTAGTCGGCGGTCACGTCGATCGGGTACATGCGTGGTCCTCCCGCGTTCGCTGGGGCCACGGTAGGCGGGGCCGGGCACGGCAACGACCTCGAAGGGGAGCGCCGTCCCCGGGAATGAGCCGGGGCCGGCCGCGGTTCCGACCTATCACACGTGGTGGCGGGCGATCCCGTTTGCGGGGCTCCGGGGGTTGTCACCACCCGCAGCTATACTCCGTGAGGCGCACGGGCTTTCCGGGGCGCCATGTTTGTCAAGGTGGTAGCGAGTGTTCGAGAGGTTCACCGACCGGGCCAGGCGGGTGGTGGTGCTCGCCCAGGAGGAAGCCAGGCTCCTGAACCACAACTACATCGGCACCGAGCACATCCTCCTCGGGCTGATCCACGAGGGCGAGGGCGTCGCGGCCCGAGCGCTCGAGAGCATGGGCATCAACCTGGAAGCCGTCCGCAACCAGGTCGTCGAGATCATCGGCCAGGGCTCCCAGGCCCCGAGCGGCCACATCCCGTTCACCCCCCGCGCCAAGAAGGTCCTCGAGCTGTCGCTCCGCGAGGCGCTGCAGCTGGGCCACAACTACATCGGCACCGAGCACATCCTCCTCGGGCTGATCCGCGAAGGCGAGGGCGTCGCCGCCCAGGTGCTGCAGAAGCTGGGCGCCGAGCTGCAGAAGGTCCGTCAGACCGTCATCCAGCTGCTGTCGGGTGTCCAGAGCGAAGAATCGTCCGGACCTTCGCACCCGTCGGGGAGCAGCCGGTCGTCCGGCGGCGGCGAAGCGTCGCCGAGTGGTTCGACCGTCCTCGACCAGTTCGGGCGCAACTACACCCAGCTCGCCAGGGAGCGCAAGCTCGACCCTGTCATCGGCCGGCTCACCGAGATCGAGCGGGTGATGCAGGTGCTGTCCCGGCGCACCAAGAACAACCCGGTGCTCATCGGCGAGCCGGGGGTGGGCAAGACCGCCATCGTCGAGGGGCTCGCCCAGCGCATCGTCGCCGGCGAGGTGCCCGACACCCTGACCAACCGGCACCTCTACACGCTCGACCTCGGTGCCCTGGTGGCGGGGTCCCGCTACCGCGGAGACTTCGAGGAGCGCCTCAAGAAGGTGCTCAAGGAGATCCGCACCCGGGGCGACATCATCCTCTTCATCGACGAGATCCACACCCTGGTCGGCGCCGGCGCCGCCGAGGGCGCCATCGACGCCGCCAGCATCCTCAAGCCGATGCTGGCCAGGGGCGAGCTGCAGACCGTGGGCGCCACCACGCTCGAGGAGTACCGCAAGTACCTCGAGAAGGACTCGGCTCTGGAGCGGCGCTTCCAGCCCATCCAGGTCGCCGAGCCGTCGGTGGCGGACACCATCAAGATCCTCGAGGGCCTGCGGGCCAGCTACGAGGACCACCACCGGGTCCGGTACACCGACCAGGCACTCGTCAACGCCGCCAACCTGGCCGACCGCTACATCGCCGATCGCTACCTCCCGGACAAGGCGATCGACCTCATCGACGAGGCCGGCAGCCGGATGCGGCTCAAGCGCAGCGACCTGCCCGCGGACGTGAAGGACATCGACGAGCGCATCGCGGTCATCCGGGGCGACAAGCGCGAGGCGGTCCAGGCGCAGCAGTACGAGCGGGCGGCACAGCTGCGGGACCAGGAGCGTTCGCTGCTCGCCGACCGGTCGGAGAAGGAGCGCGAGGCCGCCGCCTCGGGCATGGACATCACCGCGGTCATCGACGAGGACGAGATCGCCGAGGTCCTCGCCCAGTGGACGGGTATCCCCGTCCACCGGTTGACCGAGGAGGAGACCTCGAAGCTGCTCAACATGGAGGCCGAGCTGCACAAGCGGATCATCGGCCAGCACGACGCCATCGCCGCCGTCTCCAAGGCGATCCGCCGTACCCGGGCCGGGCTCAAGGACCCGAAGCGACCCACCGGGTCGTTCATCTTCCTCGGGCCGTCCGGGGTGGGGAAGACCGAGTCGGCCAAGGCGCTCGCCGACTTCCTGTTCGGCGACGAGGCGGCACTCATCCAGATCGACATGTCGGAGTACATGGAGAAGCACGCCGTCTCCCGCCTCGTCGGCTCGCCCCCGGGCTACGTCGGCTACGACGAGGGGGGCCAGCTCACCGAGGCGGTGCGGCGCAAGCCCTTCTCGGTGGTGCTGTTCGACGAGATCGAGAAGGCCCACCCCGACGTCTTCAACATCCTGCTCCAGATCCTCGAGGACGGGCGGCTGACCGACTCGCAGGGCCGGTCGGTCGACTTCAAGAACACCGTCATCATCATGACCTCGAACCTGGGGACGGCCGAGCTGCGCAAGAAGGCGCTCGGGTTCGTCGCCTCCTCCGAGGACCTCAACTACCAGCAGATCAAGGACAAGGTCACGGAGGCGCTCAAGGGCCACTTCCGCCCCGAGTTCCTCAACCGGATCGACGAGGTCATCGTCTTCCACGAGCTCAGCACCGGAGAGGTGAAGCAGATCGTCGACCTGCTACTGGAACGGGTCCGCCGCCAGCTCGGCTCGCAGGCCCTGGAGCTGGTGCTGACCGAGTCGGCGAAGGAAGTGCTCGGGACGAAGGGGTACGACTCCAACCTCGGCGCCCGCCCGTTGCGCCGGGCGATCCAGCGCATGCTCGAGGACCCACTGTCCGAGAAGGTGCTCCACAAGAACTTCCCGGCCGGTTCCACCGTGCTCGTCGACATCGACCCGGACGATCCCGACCGGTTGTCCTTCGTCTCGGTGGAGACCCCGGAGCAGCCGCCGGTGGAGCTTGCCGATCGGGGCTGAGCCTCAGGCGCTCACTCGGCGAAGGTGCCGAAGAACCTGACTTCTGCCAGCGCCAGCTCGTCGAACGCCGGGCTGTCGCCGACCGGTTCCCCCGGGTAGGTGCTGAGGACCCGGAGCGTCAAGCGGGTGGTGCGCAGCGTGTCGAGCGTGATCCGGTACGGGTCCCGGCTGTCGGGCACCGTGAAGGTCAGCTGCAGCTCGAGATCGTCGACGGTGATCTCGATGTCCTTGATCCGGTAGTTCTGCCGGAACGGGTCCCGTTCCTGGATGTTGGTCAGCTCCATCTCGGAGAGGGCGACCGGCTGGGCGAACACGAAGTCGAGCTGGGCGTCGGTGCCCCGGGCCGACTGGTCGTTCCAGTACGTGGAGATGTCGCCGTCGATCAGCTGCGACGCCTCGTAGCCGTCGAGCTCGGAGCTGGCGTCCACCGAGGCGGGGGCGATCGCCACCTGCGCCACCGTCTCGTCGCTGGCCAGGCTCGTCGACGTCTCGTCGTCGGTGGCCGCGGTGTCATCGCCGCCCCAGAGGTTCATGAACAGGGCGATCAGGGCCACCAGGACCACGACCCCGCCGAGCACGCCCAAGGCTCTGCCTCCGGGGGTGGAGCGCGACATCGGTGGCGGAGCCACCGGCAGCGGCCCCTTGCCCAGCCTCGCCCCGCACTCCTCGCAATGACGGTTGTGGGCCGGGTTGGTGGTGCCGCACGACGGGCACTGCACGGTGGGAACGCCCGGGTCGGCGGCGCGGGGCTCGGCGGGGGCCGGGCTCGTTTGCCGTTGCGCCGGGCCTGATTCGGCAACGGGGGGCTCGTCTTCGAGCTCGAATGGCTCGAAGAGGTCGTTGTCGAACGGATTGTCGGTGCCCTTGGCCACAGATTCCCCCGCATTGCATCGGACCGGATCCGGCCCCGGAGAGGGGCAAATCGAGGGCTATTGTGCCACGGATGCCGCTGATAGCAGCAGTCGTGGTGGCAGGCGTCGGCAGGCCGAGCCTTGGTCGTTCTTCAACATCCTCGGCGGCCTCGTCCTCATCGGCGCCTTCACCGTCCTCGTTGTCTGGCTGGTTCGCCGCTACCTCGACGGCTGATCTCCGGCGCACCCTCCGCGGGCCGCGTTCCTGTCGTACCCGGTCCTTACGGTGATCGGACACGACCCGGAGGGGAGAAGGTGACATATCGCTGCGGCGACTGTGGCTACGCCACGGCCAGATGGATGGGGTTCTGCCCGCAATGCAGGGCCCAGGGGACGATGGCCGAGACGGCCGGGCCGACGCGAGTGGCCGCGGTCCCCGTCCCGGTCCCCATCGGGGAGGCAGGCGCCGCTCGCCGCGCCAGGGTGATGAGCGGCTTGGGCGAGGTCGATCGGGTGCTCGGGGGCGGCCTCGTCCCGGGGAGCGTCGTGCTCGTCGGTGGAGAGCCGGGCGTCGGAAAGTCGACGCTCATGCTGCAGGTGGCGGCGGCGATGGCGGTCGGCGGTCGGGTGCTGTACGTCACCGGCGAGGAGAGCGTCACCCAGGTCGGGGAGCGGGCGGCGCGGCTCGGCACCACCACCTCGGGCATCGAGGTGCTGGCGGAGACGGAGGTGGGCGCCGTCGAGCACGTCGTCGAGACCGGCGCCTATCGCGCCGTGGTGGTCGACTCGGTCCAGGCGATGCGAGTCGACGAGGTCGCCGGGACGCCCGGCGGGGTGACCCAGGTCCGCGAAGCCGGCGGCCGGATCACCGCCGTGGCGCGCCGAGTGGGAGTACCGGTCGTCATGGTCGGGCACGTCACCAAGGACGGCTCGCTCGCCGGGCCCAAGGTCGTGGAGCACCTGGTCGACGCCGTCCTCTACCTCGAGGGCGATCCCGACCGGAACCTGAGATACCTCCGAGGGCTGAAGAACCGGTACGGATCGGTCTCCCAGGTCGGAGTGTTCGAGATGACCGACGGCGGGATGGTCGAGGTGCCCGACCCCAGCGGGCTGTTCGTCGGTGACGCCACCGGTGTGGTCCCGGGCACGGTGGTCTTCCCCGCCCGCTGTGGACGGCGCACCCTCCTGGTCGAGGTGCAGGCACTGGTGGCGCCGACCAGCTCGCCGCAGCCCCGGCGCAGCGTCACCGGTCTGTCGGCGAGGCGCGTCCACCAGATCCTCGCCGTCCTCGACCGCCACGCCGCCCTCGACTGCCGGTCGAGCGACGTGTTCGTCAGCGTGGTCGGTGGGTTGGTCGTCGATGAGCCGGCGGCCGACCTCGCCGCCGCGCTCGCCATCGCCTCGTCGCTGCTGAGCCGGCCCCTCGGGTCCTTGGCGGCGATGGGCGAAGTGGGCCTTGCCGGGGAGGTGCGATCGCCCGCCGGGGCCGGCGAGCGACGCGCCGAGCTCGCCCGTTTCGGGATCGAGCGAGTGGTCTCAGGTGGGGCCAGGCGGGTGATCGGCGAGGCCCTCCTCGATGCCGGCCTCGAGCCTTCCGGGCTGCGCAGGCTCCGCACCGCCGCACCCGTTCCGGTGCCGTGACCGGGCCGGACGGGCCGGGGTCGGTCCGGCTAGCCTGCCCGCTGGATGACGTCTGGGACCTCAGCGCTACTCGAGGTTATCGAACAGTTCGCGCCCGGAACCAGGCTGCGCGACGCTGCCGAGCTGATCCTCCGGCAGCGAACCGGTGCGCTCGTGGTTTTCGGCGCCGGCCCCGACGTCGATGCCGTCTGCAGCGGCGGGTTCCTCCTCAGCGACACCGAGTTCACCGCCCAGCGGATCGCCGAGCTGGCGAAGATGGACGGCGGCATCGTCGTCTCCGCCGACGCCACCAGCATCGTCCGCGCCAACGTCCAGTTCATCCCCGACCCGACCATCGAGACCAGCGAGACCGGTACCCGGTTCCGCACCGCCGAGCGTCTGGCAAAGCACCTGGCGGTCCCGGTGCTGGCGGTGAGCGAGGAGCAACGGGCCGTTGCGGTCGTGTTCACCGGGCAGAGCCAGTTCACCCTCCGCAACCCCGGCGACCTGCTCGCCGAGGGCAACCAGAACCTGGTCGCACTGGAGCGGCTGCGGCGCCAGCTCAGCGACGCCGAGGATCGCCTCACCCGGCTCGAGGTCGATGATGCGGTGATGGTGCGCGATGTGGCGCTGCTGCTGGCCAGGGCTGCGCTGGTGCGGCGGATGGGCGCACAGATCCGGCGGATCGTGGTCGAGCTGGGGGGAGCCGGCGACCTCATCGCCATCCAGGCCTCCGACCTGGGGGAGGGGGTCGACAATGTGCTCGAGCTGGTCGTCGACGACTACGCCGAACGCCCGATGGCGGCCGGAGAAGCCAGCGACCGGCTGCGCAACGTGCCCGACGAGGCGCTCAAGGACCTGGCGGTCGTGGCCGACGCCTTCGGGCTGGGCAGCCTCGACGAGCAGGTCCGGCCCCGCGGGGGTCGGGCCCTGGAGCGGGTGTCCCGGCTCCCCGACTCGGTGAAGAACTCGCTGCTCGAGCACTTCGGCACGTTGCAGAAGCTGCTCCATGCCTCGGCCAGCGAGCTCGCCGAAGCGGAGGGGGTGGGCCGGACCAGGGCCAACCAGCTACGCGGCCACCTCGACCGCCTCCTCCAACACGGCACGCCGTTCGGGCTGGTCGATTGACCGGGCCGGCCGGCCGACTCGGCGCCGGGACGGCCCGTCACCCGACCGTAGGTACAATGCCCGGTCCCATCTGCCCGCGAGAGAGTTGACCCGTGGCCGAGAAGCAGCGCAGCGAGGCCGCCAAGGCGTCGACGACGCCGAAGTCCCCGAAGGCATCGCCGGCGAAGCCCAAATCGACCACGGGCACCGCCACCAAGGCGAAGGCGGCGGCGAAGCCCGCCAAGGCCGGGGCGGCCACCAAGCCGGCGGCGAAGAAGCCCGGGACCGCCAAGCCGGCAGTGCGGCCGAAGGGCAAAGGCGCCGGAAGCGAAGGCAAAGGCGCCGGCGGCGAAGAAGCCCCAGGCCACGCAGCAGGCCGCCAAGAAGGCGGACGCAACGCCGGCGAAGAAGGCGACGACCTCCAAGCCGGCGACGAAGAAGGTGGACTCGCCCTCGTCGAAAGGTTCCGACCCCGCCAAGGCGACGGGCAAGACGACGGCCAAGGCGTCCGGAACCGAGGCCGAAGCCGGCACGAAGAGCGCTGCCGCCGACGCCCCTCCGGCCGCCGTCAAGCAGGCCGCCAAGAAGCCGCCCCCGTTCGCCGTCGGTGACAAGGTCGTCTACCCGCACCACGGCGCCGCCACGATCACTGCCATCCGGCAGATGGAGTTCCAGGGCGAGAAGCGCCCCTACTACGTCCTCGAGGTGGCCACCGACCAGCTCGTGGTCTCCGTGCCGGTCGACGGGGCTCTCGAGCTCGGGGTCCGCCCGGTCATCTCCACCAATGTCGCCCGCAAGGTGTTCGCCACGTTCCGCGAGGAGCCCCAGGAAGCGGGCGCCAACTGGTCACGCTGGTACAAGTTGCTCACCGAGAAGATCAACAGCGGCGACATCTTCCAGGTTGCCGAGGTGGTGCGTGACCTCACCTACGCCCAGCAGGTGAAGGGCATCTCGCCCGCCCTCAAGCGCATGCTGGCCAAGGCGCGGCTGATCATCGTCAGCGAGCTCCGGTTCGCCCTCAAGCTCGACGAGGAAGACGCCATCCGCCGCCTCGACCGGGCGCTGCCCAGGGTCGACGAGCCGGTCGAGCTCTGATCGGCGCCGCGGTGCGGACCGGTTTCGGGATCGACGCCCATCGGTTCTCTCCGAGCGGCACCGTCAAGCTGGCCGGGGTGGTCGTCGACGAGAACCGCGGAGTTGCCGCCACCTCCGATGGCGACGTGGTGGCTCACGCGGTCACCGATGCCGTGCTCGGCGCAGCCGCCCTCGGCGACATGGGCGATCACTTCCCGTCTTCCGACGCACGCTGGCGGGGCGCCGACTCGCTGGAGATGCTCGCCCACGTCGTTGCCATGGGCCGCACCGCGGGGCTGGCGGTGACCTCGGTGGACGTCACCGTGCTCGCCGAGACGGTCCTGGTGGCCCCTCACCGCCATTCGATGCGGGCGAACCTGGCCGATCGTCTCGGCATCGACCCGGCCGCGGTCTCGGTGAAGGCGACCACCACCGACGGTCTGGGCTGGCTGGGCGCCGACGAGGGCATCGCCGCCACCGCCGTGGTCATGCTCGGCCCATCGCCGGAGTGAGACCTAACCGGCCAACCGGCGACGAAGGCCTGTTGGCGGCTCGTCCGGGTCGTTGGTGATGATGCCGTCGACGCCCTGGTCGGCCAGTCGCCGCATCACCTCGGGGTGATCCACGGTCCAGGTGACCACCGTCAGACTCCCGCGGTGTGCCTCGGCGATGAGCCGGGAGGCGTCGCCGGCGAGTGCCGCCCAGTGGGGAAGCAGCCAGCGATGGCCGGCACCGGCTGCCGAAGCCATGGCGGCGTCGACGGGACGTCGCCGGCGCCACCAGGAGCCCGGTGGGCACGGTCGACTCCTCGTCCTGCACCGCCGCCACCGCCCGGGGGTCGAAGGAGGTGACCACCACCCGCCGCTCCAGTCCGTGCGCTCCGCCACCCACCGCGCCACCTGCCGAGCCACCGATGCGGGCAGCATCGGATGCGGACGGGTCGTTCTTCACCTCGATGTCGAGCAGCAGGTCTCCGGTCACCGGCAAGGCCTCGTCGAGGGTGGGTACCCAGGGGGCGTCGACCCGGAGTCGCGTCGAAGTCGACATCCGCCAGAGGACCGAGCCCTGCGACGTCGGGGTCGTGGTGCACCACGATCACGCCGTCGGCGGTGCGACGCACGTCGAGCTCGATGCCATCGGCGTCCTGGGCGACCGCCAGGTGGAACGCCTCCAGCGTGTTCTCCCGGGCCGATGCCGACGCGCCGCGGTGGGCGAGGATCAGCGGGTGGCTGAGAGCCATGTGTTGAGGCTACGCCGCCAGGCGGAGACTCAGCGATGGGGGCTGGGGGTCCCCCATCGCACCGCGATGAGGCGTCAGCCGAAGAGCCATGAACACTGAGGCTACGCCGCCAGGCGGAGACTCGGCGATGGGGGCTGGGGGTCCCCATCGCACCGCGATGAGCCGTCAGGCGAAGAGCCATGAAACGAGCCGCTACCCGCCTCGCCTGGAGGCGGCCGGGGTCGTCGGTACCATGCCGGGCATGCACGTCTTCAACACCCTGGGCCGCCGCGCCGAGACCTTCGTGCCCCTCGAACCGGGGCGGGTGGGGATCTACGTGTGCGGTCCGACGGTGCAGTCACGGCCCCACGTCGGCCACGGCCGGGCGGCGGTGGCGTTCGACGTCATCCGCCGGTACCTCGTCTGGTCGGGCTACGAAGTCACCTACGTGCAGAACGTGACCGATGTCGAGGACAAGATCATCGCCGCCGCCAACGCCGAGGGTGTCGACGCCGGTGCTGCTGGCCAAGCGCAACGCCGAGGACTTCGCCGCCGCCTACCGCCGGCTCGGCGTCCAGCCGCCCGACGTGGAGCCCGCCGCCACCGACCACATCCCCGAGATGCTCGACCTCATCGCAGGCGCTGATCGACAACGGGCCACGCCTACCCGGCCGGCGGCGACGTGTACTACTCGGTCCGCAGCTTCGACGGCTACGGCAAGCTGTCGGGTCGCCGCATCGACGAGCTGCAGTCCGGCGCCCGGATCGAGCCGGGGGAGCAGAAGCGCGACCCGCTCGACTTCGCCCTGTGGAAGGCGGCCAAGCCGGGCGAGCCGACCTGGGACTCGCCGTGGGGACCGGGCCGGCCCGGCTGGCACATCGAGTGCTCGGCGATGGCGCGCCGCTACCTGGGCGATACGTTCGACATCCACGCCGGTGGCAACGACCTCGATCTTCCCCCACCACGAGAACGAGATCGCCCAGTCCGAGGCAGCCACCGGCAAGCCCTTCGCCCGCTACTGGCTGCACAACGGGATGGTGACGCTGCGGCGGCGACAAGATGGCGAAGTCGACCGGCCACGTGGTCGACCTGCTGGAGGCGCTGGACACTCTGGCCGGCGGAGGCGGTCCGCCTCTTCTACCTGCGCACCCACTACCGCAAGCCCCTCGACTTCACCGAGGAGGCGCTCGATGACGCCAAGGGCTCCTTGGAGAGGCTGTGGGCGTTCCGCCGCCGCGCCGGTGACCCTGGTGACGCGGTCCCGGACACCGGCGTGCTCGACGCCTTCCGGGGGCGATGGACAAGTCGACGGGACACGTCGTCGACCTGCTCGAGGCGCTCGACACCTGGCAGCCCCAGGCGGTCCGGCTGTTCTACCTGCGTACCCATTACCGCAAGCCGCTCGAGTTCACCCGGGAGGCGCTCGACGACGCCACCGCCTCGTTGGAGCGACTGTGGGCGTTCCGACGCCGGGTCGGCGAGGCGGGTGAGAGCGGGCCCGGACCCCGGGATGGTCGACGCCTTCCGGTCGGCGATGGACGACGACTTCGACAACGCCGCCGCCTTGGCGGTGCTGTTCGATGCGGTGCGCGCCGGCAACCGGATGCTCGACGCCGGCGAGGACGCCTCGGCGCGCTGGTCGCCGCCTACGACGAGCTGATGCGGCGTGCTCGGTCTGGCCGAGGAGGGCGGGTCGCTCGCCGATCTCGCCGAGCGGCTCGGAGCGTGGCCGCTCACGATTCGGGGTGACCGGGGGAGTCCCCCGAAGAGCTGGTCGAGGGCCTGCTCGCCGCCCGGTCGGCGGCCCGCCAGGCCGGCGACTGGGCCACCGCCGACGCGCATCCGCGCCGCGCTCGCCGACATCGGCATCGTGGTCGAGGACGGCGCCGGCGGCTCCCGCTGGCACCGAGCCTGAGGTGACCGGTCGAGCGGGGACGGGTCGGGCTACGGCGCCGACGTCGAGGGCTTCCATGCCGTGGCCGCCGCCGTCGCCGCCGGTCGGGTGCGTACCGCTGACCGTCGAGTCGTCGCGGCTCCGCCACGGCGACTACCGCAAGCTGGTCGACGACGCCGAGGCGACCGGCGCCACCGTGCGCCGGGTCGACGACACCCGACCGCTCGCAGCCACCGGGGCTCCCCAGGGTGTCGTCGCCACCTGCACGCCGATCCCGTACCTCGACCTCGCCGAAGCCGTCTCCATGGCCGACCCGACGGTGCTGCTGGTGCTCGACCACCTCCAGGACCCTCGCAACATCGGCGCGCTGGCCCGGGCCGCTCTCGCCGCCGGGGTGCCGGCGATCGCCACGCCGGTTCGCCGGGCCGCCCCGGTGGGCGCCACCGCCTTCAAGGCGGCCGCCGGCGCCCTCGAGCACGTCGCCGTGGCGGGCGTCAACTCCGTCGGCGACGCGCTGGCCCGGCTGCGCAAGGCCGGGGTGTGGACCGTGGGACTCGACGCCTCCGCCGAGCGGTCGATCTTCCAGCTCGACCTGTTGACCGAACCGGTGGCGATCGTCCTCGGCGCCGAGGGTCAGGGCGTCTCCCGTCTCGTGACGGAGCGCCTCGACGTCACCGCCCGGATCCCGATGCGCCCCGGCG
Source organism: uncultured Acidimicrobiia bacterium (assembly GCA_963834375.1). Taxonomy (GTDB): domain Bacteria; phylum Actinomycetota; class Acidimicrobiia; order Spongiisociales; family UBA5794; genus JACDBE01. The sequence goes on from CAWIBM010000002.1 coordinate 534,782, forward strand.
TCGAGAGCCTCAACGCCGCCGTCGCCGGGGCCATAGTCATGTTCGAGATGGCCAGGATGCGCGGCTGGATAAGCTGACCGGGTCCACGCTGGCGTAGCTCAGTCCGGTCAGAGCAGCTGATTTGTAATCAGCAGGTCGTGGGTTCGAATCCCACCGCCAGCTCGAAACCCTTGAACCATAAGCAGATTGGGCCGAATAGCCTCCTCTTGACCAGCAGATAACCCCACGTACAGCGCTCCGAAAGTGACCGCCCCCGACTGTCAGCTCATCATGTCCGACGTGAGAGCACCCGTGGCGGTGCTGCGGTCCTCTTTCTGGCTGTCGAACGTCTCGTGCCGCTGGGCGTCCCAGCCGGCGTCGAAGCGGCCCCCGACACCGGCGATTCCGGCCCAACCAAGCATGGGTGAGACACCGAGCAGGGAAGCCGGCGCGACGCTGCGGATTGGGGATCAACGTGGTCGTACGCGGATTGTGTTGGACCATGCCGACGCGCCTGCGTCGTTGAAGGCCCGGACCCTATAGCGATAGGACCCGCGGGCTACGACCGTGGTGTCGGTGTACGTGGTCACGTTGTCGCTGATCTCCGCCAGGAACAGGAACGCGCCGCGGCCCACGGAGCGCTGAACGGTGAAACCGGTCTCGTTGTCGGAGTTGTCGGCCCAATCCAGCCGGATGCTGGTGGGGGACAGCACGGTGCCGGTGAGCGCCGACGGGGCGGCCGGCGGATCGATGCCGCCAGCGCCCGGTGTCAGGCGCACGGCTCGCTGACCCGTTGGGCCCGACGCCCACCCGGCGATCTGCCCGGCGTCATTGATGCCGCCGGCGCCGAGGATGAACCATCCGGCGGCCGGATCGATCAGCGAGTTCAGCCCCTGCATCCCGCCGGCGTCCGTGAAGATGAAGCCCTGTTGTAGCCCGGCGACCGCTCGTCCCTGCCCGACCACATCACCCGCGGAGTTGATCCCGAAGGCACGGTTGAAGTTCCCGACGCCACCGAGGATCACCATGCCGGCTCCGTCCGTGTAGCGGAAGATCCGTTCGGTGGACCCCGTGGCACTTCTCACGTGGCCAGCCACCTGGCCGGAGCCGTTGATGGCGACACCGAAGCTCCCTGCGAACCCCGCCGGGACGCCGAGGTCGGTGAACGTGCTGCCGGTGAGCCGAAAGGCGCGGCCGTCGCGCCATCCGGCCACCTGACCGGCGTCGTTGATCCCCTCGGCGTGGGCGTCGTCGGACCCCGGGGTCAGATCGGCGAGGCCCGATGCGTCGTCGAACCGGAAGGCGTGGATGCCGAGCAGACTGCCACCGTTGGTGTAGGAGTGCCCGACGGCGACGCCGGCCGAGTTGACCCCGCGTCCCTCGCTGAACGACCCGGTCCCCAGGGTGCCGAGATCCTGGGCGGTACCGGATTGCCAGCGCACCGCGTGACCGATGTCGGAGCCGCCGGTCGACGCGGTGCCGACCACCGTGCCGTTGGCGCTGACCGCTCTAGCGTGGGTCACCGGTCTGCCGGCGGGTGCGGGAAGCGCGGTCATGCCATCCTCATCGGTGTAGAGGAAGGCGCGGGTGCCGGTGGGACCGACCGACCAGCCGACCACGTCGCCAAACTGGTTAATGCCCATGGCGACGCTGGCATCGTCGCCGGGGAGCGTGCCCAGGTCCTCGACCTGGTAGGTGGGAGCGGCAACGACGCCACGAGCCGGCGTCGAAAGGCCGCCGACGCCAACCAGGATGAGCACAGCCACCGTGACACGGAACAGACCCGTACGCATGAACATCTCCCCTTACTGGTCGGCCGTGTCGGTCGGGTGTACGGATATCCGGCATTGCCCGGTTCTCTCACCTTGGTCGACGATCGGGTGCGGTCATCCCACCCCGCTCGGTGCCGGTCGCCGCCACAGCGCCCCGAGGCGGTCGACCGCCTCGACCAGCAGTCCTCGGGCTGGCAGAACGAGAGCCGGACCAAGGCGGCGCCGTCGGCGGGGTCGTCGTAGAACGAGAAGGACGGGATGGCACCCACCGCGGACCGCGACGTCAGGAACCGGCCACAGGCGACGTACGTCCCCACCGGGCCGGTCAGCTGCGCTGCCGCCTCGGGCGACGACCAGGTCCGCACCGACTGGATGCTGCTCTGACCCTGTGTGAACGGTTAGGTGGCACTTAGCGCACCGCTAACCGAGCCTCCCGCATCGTGGTCGTGGCAAGTCGCACCGGGAGTTCCCTCAATGGCTGGTTCGACACCTGAGGACGTCGCCAGTCGCCAGGCTGTGGCCGCGTGGATCGGCTGCGCCGTCATCGCCCGGGAGGACGGGGCGGCGCACGCCTTGAACCGAGGGCAGGTGGCGCCATGAGCCTCGGGTGGATGGTGGTCGGCGGCTCGGCGTTGGTCGCCTACGCCCTGCTGGCCGCATCGGTGCTGTGGGGGCTGGTGCTCTCCCTCGGCGTGCTCGGGAAGTCGGGGACGAAGCTCTCCGACGTGCACGAGGCGCTCTCCGTCGGGGCACTGTTCGCCACCCTGGTCCACATGGCCGGGATCGCCTTCGACGGGCTCGTCGACTTCGACCCCGCCGCCATCCTCGTCCTCGGCCGGGCGCCGTGGCGGCCGGTCGCCGTCGCCTGCGGCGTCGTCGCCTTCTACGGGATGCTGGTGATCATCTTCAGCTTCCACATCCGCAAGCACATCGGGCAGGCGACCTGGCGGGCGGTGCACTACCTGTCCTTCGGCGTGTTCCTGGCCGCGCTCATCCACGGCGTCACCGCCGGCAGCGACACGGCCCACCCGGCGGTGTTCGCCCTCTACGTGGGCACCGCGGCGGCAGTGTCCACCCTGGTCGCGCTGCGCATCTTGATGGCGGGCAACGACCGACCGGAGCGGACGCCGGCCCGCCCGGCACCCCGCCGCCCCCTCCCGGCGCCCGACCCGGGCACGACCTCCGACACCGACCCGACCCTCGAGCTGCCGGCGGTCCCCCGGTCGGTGTGACGCCACCTTGGGAGGCGGGCGGCGAGCGGCGTATTTGTCCCCTAGCCGCCGCGGACCGCTGCCGCCTCGGCTCGCCTGACTACGTGCCATCCACCAAACGTGTAGCGACCCCTGGAGGCTCCTGACGGTGCAGCAGAGCTAGTCCATCTGCGAGCGGTTAGCTTCGCTGTCAAGAGTGTCTAGGCAACCCTTGCCTGGGCCAGGGTGACCTCGCCGGGCACCGGGACCCCGCTGCCACCTCCGAGGACACCGGCGACGGTCGCCGTGTGGTGGGGTGCGCGGAAGGGCGGCGTCGGGTCGGCACACCGGTCGAGCCCTGCGGCGCTCCTCCCTTCAGACCGTGAGCAGCCGATTACTACACGGTCTATGGGGGTGCCGAATGCCGGAATCCCTTACGTTTCAACGGTTGAGCACAGCGCTAAGGCCCTAGCTTCTTTGTAATCAGCAGGTCGTGGGTTCGAATCCCACCGCCAGCTCGAAAGCCTTGAACCGTGAGGGGATCGGCCGCTCAGCAGCCCTGAGCCGGCAACCGCTCGTTGATCGACCCGAACGGGTCATAATGAGTCGCATGTTTGCTCCAGCCACGCCCGTTCACTGATCACGCGGTTTCCCGCCTGATCACGCCCGTCGACGAGACGACGGGCCACGTAGCGTGAAGTCCTGCCGCTTGGAGCTCTTGCCTGATGACCATTCAATCGTCGTGGGTCGAGATCGCGTGTGACGAGTCCGGGTTCTCCGGGACCAACCTCCTCGACCCGGCCTCGCCGGTGATCACCCACGCCAGCGTCGATCTCACCGTATCGGAGGCTGCCGAGGTGGTCGCCGTGCTGCAATCCCGTCTTCGCCGCCCTTCCGAGTACAAGTCCAACCACTTGCTGCAACCCGAGCAGCGGCCCGCGCTCGAGTGGCTCCTCGCTGCGCTGCGCGGGCGTGCCCACGTCATCGTCATCGACAAGGCCGGGTACGTCGCCGCCCGGGTGCTCGAGTTGTTCACCGAGGAGCCGTCGTACGGCGCGGGCACCAGTCTGGGCCGGGATCACTCCGACGCGGCGCTCGCCCTTCGGCCGCGGATCGGGTTTCTGACGGCGTTCGTCGACCTGACCCGGACCAAGCGGGTCCGGGCGATCGACCACGACGCGATCGATCGGTTCGTGGCGACCATGCCGGCCGATGTGCCCGCACTGCGGGAGGTGACGTCGGCGCGGGTCGAGGAGGTGATGGTCCGGTTGATCGATGAGGATCCTGCGTTTCCACCTCCGCTGGAGCCGCTGGTGCCTGCCCTGGCCGAGACGCTGTTGTTCTGGAGCGCTGGAGACCGCTCAGTCGCCGTGGTGCATGACGAGCAGAGCGCGCTGACCAGGGGCCGGGTGGCTCGGTTGGGGTCGTTCCTCGCCGAAGCCGTTTCGCCGGCACCTCCGCCCTTGCGCTCGTTCCAGCAGGTCGACTCGAGGGACGACCCGCGGGTTCAGGTGGCTGATCTGCTGGCCGGGATCGCCCGTCGGCGGACGCCGAAGCTGAATGAGTTGCTCGCGCCGTACCTTCAGGCCTGTGCGGACAGGGGGTCCTCCCAGGAGTGACCCAGGATTCGGCTCCATGGGATATGACTTCCCGATAGGGTTCCCGGCGAGGAGCTGCGGTGCTCGCCGCACCGCTCCCTGCGCAAGAGAACGACACCCCGGACAGGAGCGACCATGGTCTACCAGCCGGACTCGAGTGGCTCGACCTTCGGATGGACCTTCTATCCGGCCATCATGTTGGTGATTCTGGGGTTCCTCCAGATCTTCACCGGCTTGTTCGGAATCCTCGGCAACGAGGTCTACGTCGCCACCGAGGAGTATCCGCTGCAACTGGACTCCGTCACCTGGGGTTGGATCCATCTCGTCGTCGGTGCCCTGGCCATGGTGGTCGGGTTGGGCCTGTTTGCCGGGAGGACGTGGGCGCGGACGCTCGGTGTGATCATCGCTGTGGTCGAGCGCACTGGCGACCTTCGTGTGGCTGCCGCAGTTCCCCCTATGGGGATTCGCCATCCTCGCGGTGAACCTGCTCGTGATCTGGGCGCTCACCGTCCACGGTGGTGACCTCGTCGACGAGACCTGAGGCGCCAACTCGGACTCGTGTCTAGCCAACGCGCGGCGACCCCGGTGGCTCGAGAGAGCACCGGGGTCGCCACGACTCTGGTGTGTTCAGAAGATCCAGATGAGTAGTGCGACGATGAGCAGGATGCCCACGACCGTCCAGATGATTCCGCCTTGCACGGCTTTTCCTCCCGTTTCGGTCGGCTTTCACCTACCCGCCCGGGCCGCGGCTCAAACTCGGCGCCAGCGGACCGGGGCGTCGGAGGGTCGGTGCCGGAGAGTGGTCACCGGGAGTGGCGTCACGTCGGCAGCTGCTCTCGCACCTTGAAGGCCTTCTTGAGGAGGGCGAACCAGAAGGACGCCCCCATGGACAGGGCGACCGCGGTGACGATCCAGCCGACGACGGTGGCGGCCCACCGTCCGCCGGTCTCGAAACCGCACCAGCGCGGTGGCGCCGTCACCGATGTCGCACTGGCGCCACAGCACCGGGATGCGCGTCTCCACCAGAGCGCCGACCTCCTGCTCGATGCACTCCCGATCGGTGCACGACCCCTCCTCGAGCGGCTCCTCGGCGAGCCGTGACTCCGCCAGGGCCACGACGGCGTCCCGTACGACCTCGTCCTCGTACAGGTCGGAGGTGATCACCACCGCGCTGACGTTGAAGGCGCCGGCGACGAGGAGCCCGTAGACCGCCATCACCTTGCGGGACCGCTTCTTGTACCAGTCGGACACCCGTCCCATGCCGGCATCGAACCATCCCTCGACCGCCGCCCGGAACGCCCGCACGTCGCCCTCGGCTTCCTCCAGGAGGATCTCGAACTGGGCACGCAGCGGACCCGGGAGGGAGGCGACGGCGGACGCCAGCTCACCCCACACCGGGGCGCCGGCGGCGTCGCGCGGCGCCAGGATGTCGACCATCGCCCGGGCGAACTCGCGGGGCGGGATGTGGGAGATCCTCGTCAATCTGCCCTCGAGCGCCGGGTCGAGCGAGGCGATCAGCGGATGGTTGAACAGCTGCTCGGCCAGTAACGGGTCGTCGCCGGCGTCTTCGACACCAGCCGGAGCCACGCCGCCGACGACGTCCCTGGTCGGTTCGGTTGGCAGCCGGGGGCTGTGCCTGGTCCGGGTGGCATCGGCCGGTTCGTCGAGCAGCCGGCGCACCGAAGCCCACAACACCTTGGACCGGGTGTTGAGCAGCTTGCGCACACCCTCGTTGATGCCCGACACCAGCAGGCTGAACACGAAGAACACGAACAGCAGGCCGATGACGACGTCCAGGATCGCGCTGTCCAGCACAGGTGACCTCCCTCGTGTTCAACGGCATGAACCTACGCGACGATGCCGTCTCGATGTCGGGAGACGGCTCGGCTCGTCGTAGGCGCCTGCCCTTCGTCCCGGTGGTCGTCGAGACCGCGAAATCCCCGAACCTGTCACACCCCCCCGATAGCCTGGACCCGTGGACCAGCGAATCGACGAGAGATCCCCGACGGGACGAGATCCCGACGGGCCAGGCGGCAACGATGCAGATCGGGGCGACGGCGCCGCCCGGGACGGGTCGGCACTATCGGAGCGCGACCGGGCGGTCCTCGACTTCGAGGGGTCGTGGTGGCTCCACCCCGGCTGCATTCGGCCCGAAGGACGCCGCCATCCGGGACGCCTCGGGATGAGCTCCACCCGCTACTACCAGGCGATCCGGCGGCTGATCGATGACCCGGCGCGCTGGAGTACGCCCCGCTCACGGTGCGCCGGCTGCAGCGGATGAGGCGCAGGCGCGACTGGAACAGATCGCCGACCGGGTGCGGCGCGGCTCGTCGGGGTGAGCCGCCCGGTGCCGCCCGGCGGGCGGTTCCCGGCGTGGCGCCGGGCGGCGAGGAGACGCGGCTAACCCGCCGGACGTGGGAGGCTCGTAACCGTGACCGGACCGAGCGGACAGCTCCGGACGACCCACGGCAGAGCCCGGCGCCGGAGTGGGTCCCGGACGCCGGCGACCCGGGTGCCGGTCGGCAGCCGCGGTGCCGCAGTCGCCGCCCGCCACCGAGGACCAGCAGAGTCCGAGACCCGCACGGTGCGGATCGCCGACGCCTTCACCCGCACCGGGGTGGCGGCGTGGAGCATCCTCGGCATGCTGGCGCTCGTTTGGGCTGGTGATCTGGGTCCTGGGCAGGGTCCACATCCTGGTGGCGCCGGTCGTCCTGTCGATCGCTGTCATCTACATCCTCAACCCCATCGTCAACCGGCTGCAGCAGCGCGGGGTGCCCCGCCCCTCGGATCGGTGCTCGCCCTGCTCATGCCCTGGTCGGCATGCTGGTTCTGCTCGGGTTGGCTGGTGATTCCCAGCGTGGTCGAGCAGGCGAGCGGGCTCGGGACGGACTTCCCGGGGCTGTACGAGCGGTCGGCCGGCCAGTTCGAGGAGCTGCATCGCCCGTTTCGGGCTCTCCGCCGACCTGTGGTCCTACGAGGAGCTGGAGGAGTTCCTCAACGACCCGGACAACCAGGACCAGTGGCTGTCGGCCGCGCTTGGACCGGCTCGGGGAGTTCACATCGGGCGTGCTCGAGGCGCTCCTCGTGTTCGTCGTCGCCCCGGTGATCGCCCTGTACGTCCTCATCGATCTGCCCCGGGTGCGCAGGCGAGACGATCGACCTGATCCCCCCCACCTACCGCGTCGAGACGGTCTACGTCTCCCGCGAGGTCGGTGGGGTCATCGGCGGCTTCCTGCGGGGACAGCTGCTGGTCGCCTTCATCGTCGGGGTCCTGATGAGCTTCGGGTTCTGGCTGATCGGGTTCGACTTCTGGCTGATCATCGGCATGCTCTCCGGGTTCCTCAACATCATCCCGTTCGTGGGGCCCTGGGTGGGCGGGATCCTCGGCTTCCTGGTGGGGACGCTCACCGACTCGGTCGCCACCGGGCTGTGGGCGGGGGTGGTGGCCATCATCGTCCAGCAGATCGACAACCACCTCATCAGCCCGACGGTGATGCGGGCGACCGTCCGGCTCCATCCCGCCGTGGTGGTGCTGGTGCTGATCCTCGGCGGAGCCCTCGACGGGTTCATCGGGGTGTTGCTGGCGGTGCCGGTGACAGCCGCCCTCAAGATCGTGACCGGCCACCTGTGGCGCACCCGGGTGCTCGGCCAGTCGTGGGAGGAGGCCACCAGGCCCTGATCGAGCGCTCCCGCCTCCGCCGCCGCTTGCGCGAGCGCCTCCGGCGTGCCGCCGACACCGTCGAGGACGCCATCGACGGGCCGACGGCGACGACGACCGCTCCCGCCGAGGTCGACACCTCCCGCCACCGGCCGAGCGTCCCTCCGGACGGCTGAACCGTGTTCGACTTCATCCTCGCCGCCATCCTGGCGGCCGCCGTGTACCGGGGATGGACGATGGGGTTCGTGCGGTCCGCGGTCGGGCTCCTGGTGGTTGTTGGGCTCATGCTCGCCTTCCGCCTCTCCGGGCCGGCCGGGTCGACCGTGGTCGAGGGCATCGCCGGGACGCACCGGCGCACGTCCCGGGTGATCGGCGGGCATGGTGGTGTTCCTGGCGTGCTCGGTGGCGGGCTTGTCGTGGCCCGGATGATGCGCCATGTGCTCGACGCCATGCCGGGTCTGCCCACACTCGACCGTGCCGCCGGTGCCGCCGGCGGCCGGACTTGGCCGGGGTGCTGGTGGTCACCCTGCTGGTCTCGGCGGTGCGCCTGCTCCCGCTCGCTGGGCTCGGTGCCCAGGTGGAGGCGTCCGAGCTCGCCGGAGTGCTCACCGATCCCGACCGGCTGCCGCAGAAGACCCTGGCGATGGTCGGCGGCGACCGGGTGCTCACCGCCGCCCTCAGGCTCGACGACGTCTTCGGGACGACGGCACGGGGGATCCCGGCCCGGCCAGGTCGCCCTCGACTCGGCGACGACCCGACCGTGCAGCCTCACCGCAGCAGGCCGACGTCCTTCGAGGCCCGGTGAACCATGCCCGGTCCAAGCCGAAGTCGCTCCACTGGCCCGTTCGGCGGAGCTCGACCGGGTCGCCTGGAGGCATGCCATGGCCATGTACCGCCAGGGCTGGATGGCTCACGCGTCGCCCGACGGTGTGCGCCTGGCCGGCCGGCTCGCCGCTGCCGACATCCCGGCCCGCCCTCGGCCGAGCTCATCGGCTTGGGCGCATCGCCGGCTTCGATCGTCGACGCCTGGGAGTCTGCGGAGGCCGGCGCCGCCCGCCTGCACCGCGAAGACGTCAGCCGGATGGGCGTCGCCGTCGTTGACGGTCCGCTCGGCCTGCTGGCCGTGGTGGTGATGACCGGCTGACGTGTCAGGTGGCCTCGTCGGGTCGGTCGCCGTCGGCGACCGGATCCTCCACCTCCGTCGCCGGTTCCGGCGCCCCGAACACCGGGGTCGGCGCCGCCGGCTCCGGCGTGGCGGCGATGGCGGCGGCACCTTCGCCCTTGGACCGCCTGCTGATCAGGTAGATGGCTGCACCGCCGGCGGCGATCAGGACGATGCCGATGACGACCGGCATCACCGGGAACCCGCTGCCGCTCTCGGACCGGGCCTCGACGTCGACCGTGCCACCGGTGACGGGAAGGTCCCACACCAGGGTGCCGTCGTCGAGGGTGCTGTCGGCGTTGTGCTCGACCACCTCGCCGGGGAGGTGGGCGCGGAACGACGCCGTCAGGAACTCGCCGAGTCGAGCCACCGATGTCGCCCAGCTCGCCCGCCTGCTCGGTGGCGTCCGGGATGGCGATGGAGGCGTCGAGGGTCGCTCCGCCGTCCTCGACGGTCAGCTCCAGCTCGGTCGCCCTCGGCCTCGATTCCCTGGATGCCCTCGGCGAGGAGGGCGCTCGATCTCCTCGGGCGAGGCGAATGGCCGGGTGAACCCGTAGACGGTGAGGTCGCCCTCCGGCGCGGCTCCAGGGCGGTGGCGCCCCCCGGTATCTCGCCGAGCAGTCGTCGATGCTGCCACCCTGGCTCTCGATCAGCGACAGCAGCTCGTCGTCGACGCCGACCTCGAAGGCGACGGTGCCGGCCCCCGTCGACTCGACGTCCATGCCGACGTTGATCTCGGCGCGGCACCCGGCCAGCAACACGACGCCGACGGCGAGAAACGGGATGAGCCTGCGCAAGGGACCTCCGAGTGGCGGTTCACTGTAGGGGCGCCCGTCCGGGCATTCCGAGGATTGGGTCGGGTGGTTCGATCATGTAGACCTGAAGATCCTCGGTCGGACGTGGCCGGTCGGCATGGCCGCTCGAGGCGTGCTCGCCAGCCGCGGGCTCACGCCTGACCCGGCCGTATCCTGGCCAGGTGGACGCCACGTACGCCGAGCGCTCCCGGGCTGTGGCCGCCGCCCTGGTCGCCGGGTACCGCCCCTACCTCGAGCAGAGGCTGCGGGAGCGCGGGATCGACCCTGACAGGATCGAGTCGGCCATCGACAGTGGCGAAGCCGGCCTGGTGGGGTCGCTGGCTCGGTGGGCCGAGCAACCGCCTGGGGAACAGCGGTCCACCCCGATGGAGCTGTTCCGCGAGGCGCTCGACGGTCCGACGCGAGCCCTGGTCGCTCTCGGGATCGCCCCGGTCGAGCGCGACGAGGCGTCACGCCGGAGCCTCCCCGGCGACCTGTTCGAGCTGGCCCCGGCATCGGGCCGCGAGTTGGGCGAGGACGCCTGGGCGACCGTGGCGGCATGGGGCATCGCCCGGGCGGAGGAGATCGCCGGGGTGGTGCCGGCGACCGGCGCGCCCCGCCACGGCGGGGTGGCGCTGGTGGGCACCGACCTGATGGACCGGTCGAAGGTGATCGCGGCGGCCGAGGCCGCCGGCACGGACCTGGCGGTGTGGCGCAACCCGGGAGCGGTCGAGGATGGTCTGCGCCGGATCCACCCCGCGCATCGCCCTCGTCGACCTGACGCACCCGGCGGCATTGGAGGTCATCGCCAGGATCGCCGGAGCCGGGGTGAAGGTGGTCGCCTACGGGCCCCACGTCGATGCGGCGGCCCTCGAGGCAGCGACCGAGGCCGGGGCCGCCGAAGTCACTTCCCCGGAGCCGGTTCTTCACCCGGCTTCCCCAGCTGCTCACTCCGCCGGTCTGACCGTCGGAGCCTCCTCGCCGGCCTCCTCTTGTGCACGGGCGTCGGCGACCAGGCTCGGCTGCAGGTTCACCGCCACCATTGCCGCCAGCACGACGACCACACCGGCTGCCTGGACCGCCGACAGCGTCTCGTCGAGGAACAGGCGGCCCCACAGCACAGACAACATCGGCTGGGCGAGGATCAGCACGGAGACGCTGATGGCGGGAAGCCGCGGGAGGGCGTAGGCGATGAGGGTCCAGCCCACCACCTGGCCGACGACGGCGAGGGCGATGAGCCATCCCTGCGCCGGCCAGCTGACGTCGAGGTCGAGCCCGCCCCCGACGGTGCCGATGACCGCGGTGGCGAGGGCGGTGCCGATCGTGGCATCGAGCAACGCCAACGGCGCCGGGGCCATCCCCCCGGGGTTACTCCGCTGGAAGCCGATGATGAAGACGGCGTAGCACACCGCCGAGCCGAGACCCAGGATGGTGCCCAGCGCAGGATCGACCCCGAACGCATCATCGCGGCCGAGCCCGGAGATCAGGATCAATCCGGCGAAGGCGACCGCACCGCAGACCACGGTACGTCGAGTGGGGCGTTGCCGGTAGAGCAGGAAGCTGAACAGCCCGACGAACACGACCTGGATGTTGGCGACCACCGTGGCCAGCCCCGCACCGATCAGCTCGATGGACCGGTGCCACAGCACCAGGTCGACGGCGAGGAACACCCCGGCGGCGGCGCCCCCGATCCTGAGTCGGGCAGGGCGGCGATCCCGTCTGCGCCACACCACCCACAGCACGGCGAGCAGAGGGATGGCGTAGGCGGCGCGGTAGAAGGCGGCGGTGACCGGGGTGACGTCGGCCAGGGCGACGAAGATCCCGGTGAAGGAGATGCACACCGTCCCGGCGAGGGCGCTGATCCTGGCGGTGCGGCCGTGCATGGGCGAGGCTACGCCGTCAGGCGGAGACTCGGCGATGGGGGTTGGGGGTCCCCCATCGCACCGCGATGAGCCGTCAGGCGAAGAGCCATGAGCAGCAAGGCTAAGCCGTGCCGGCAAGCTCTAGTGTTTCCGCCATGGTGCTCTCCTACGCCTCGGGGGTGTCGACCGTCCCGCTGATCGGGCAGACGATCGGCGAGAACCTGGCCGGCACGGTCGCCCGTCATCCCGACAACGAGGCGATCGTCGTCGCCCGATCAGGGCGTGCCGCATGCGGTACCACGAGTTCGCCGTCGCCGTCACCGAGGTGGCGAAGGGGCTGCTCGGGCTCGGGCATGGAGAAGGGCGACCGGCTGGGCATCTGGGCGCCCAACCGTCTCGAGTGGGCACTGGTCCAGTACGCCACCGCCCGCCTCGGCGTGATCCTGGTCAACATCAACCCGGCGTACCGATGCCCACGAGGTGGGCTATGTCCTCGCCCAGTCGGGATGCCGGGCACTGGTGTCGGCCACCGAGTTGAAGATCGAGCAACTACGTCGACATGGTGGACGAGGTCCGCCCGACGCTCCCCGCCCTCGAACACGTCGTCTTCATCGACACCGGCGACTGGGACGAGCTGCTGCAGCGGGCGGAGGGCATCGCCGAGGACCGGGTCGCCGCCGTCGAGCGGACGCTCACCTTCGACGACCCGATCAACATCCAGTACACCAGCGGCACCACCGGGTTCCCCAAGGGCGCCACCCTGTCGCACCACAACATCCTCAACAACGGGTTCTTCGTCGGCGAGGGATGCGGCTACACCGACCAGGATCGGGTGTGCATCCCGGTGCCGCTCTACCACTGCTTCGGGATGGTGATGGGCAACCTGGCCTGCACCAGCCACGGCGCGACCATGGTCTACCCGGCGCCGACCTTCGACCCGGCGGCGACGTTGCGGGCGGTGCAGGACGAGCGGTGCACGTCCCTGTACGGCGTCCCGACGATGTTCATCGCCGAGCTCGGCCTCGACGACTTCGCCGACTTCGACCTGGGCTCGCTGCGCACCGGGATCATGGCCGGGTCACCCTGCCCGGTCGAGGTGATGAAGCGGGCCATCACGACATGCACATGGGCGAGGTCACCATCTGCTACGGGATGACCGAGACCTCGCCGGTGTCGACCCAGACCGGTCCGGACGACTCGATCGACCACCGGGTCGGCTCGGTCGGGCGGGTCCACCCCCACGTCGAGGTCAAGGTGATCGACCCCGAGACCGGGCTCACCGTTGACCGCGGGACGGTCCGGCGAGTTCTGCACCAGGGGCTACTCGGTGATGCTCGGCTACTGGGAGCAGCCGGACCAGACCGCCGAGGCGATCGACGCCGGCCGGGTGGATGCACACCGGCGACCTGGCCACCATGGACGCCGACGGGTACCTCAACATCGTCGGCCGGATCAAGGACATGATCATCCGGGGCGGCGAGAACGTCTACCCGCGGGAGATCGAGGAGTTCCTCTACGGCCACCCGGACATCGTCGACGTCCAGGTGATCGGCGTGCCCGACGAGCGGTATGGCGAAGAGGTGATGGCGTGGGTGCGGCTGCGGCCCGGGCGCCGCCGAGCTCACCGCCGAGGCGCTGCGCGCCTTCTGCGACGGGCCGGATCGCCCACTACAAGATCCCGCGCTACGTGGCGTCGCCGAGGAGTTCCCGATGACGGTGACCGGCAAGATCCAGAAGTACCGGCTGCGCGAGCTGGCGGTGGAGCGTCTTGGGCCTGCAGAACCCCACGAGGGGACACCGACCGCTTGAGGTGACAGGCTCGGGCGGCAGTCGCCCAGGCTCTCGCCGCTACTGCCACCATCGCCGAGCCCGCTCTCCCGGGGTTCGACGAAGGGCGGCGACTCGCCGAGCGCGGTCCCCGGTCCCTAACCGCTGTAGGCGGAGTACTCCTCGATGACGTCGTCGATGCCGCCGTCCGCCCTGAGCAGCCCTGCTCGATCCAGAGTCCCCGGGTGCACTGGCGGTCCAACTCGTTGAGGTTGTGGCTCACCAGCATCAGGGCCCGGCATCGGCGAGCAGGGAGTTCATCCGCTGCACCGAACGACGCTTGAAGGATCGGTCGCCGACCGCCAGACGCCTCGTCGACCAGCAGGATCTGCGGGTGCACGGAGGTGGCGATGGCGAACTGGAGCCGGGCCCGCATCCCCGACGAGTAGGTGCGCATCGGTCGGTTGAGCGCCTCGCCCAGCTGGGTGAACTCGGCGATCTCGTCGATGTTGGCGTCGACGTCGGCGGAGGTCATCCCGAGCGCCAGGCATCCGAGGCGGATGTTGCGGATCCCGGTGGTGGCCGGCAGCAACGTCTCGCCGACCCCGAGCAGCTTGGCCTCGTCGGAGGCGAGGATCTCCCCGTCGGCGATGGGCAGCCCTCCGGCGATGGCGGTGAGCAGGGTCGACTTGCCGGAGCCGTTGGAGCCGATGACGCCGACGGCCTCGCCCGCGTGGACATCGAAGCTGACACCCTTGATGGCGTGGATCAGACTGCGCCCGGTGCCGGTACGGGTCACCAGCCGCTTGCGGATGGCGGCGCGCCGCTCGGAGAAGATCTCGTAGTCGATCTTCAGATCTCTCACCCGGATGGCGATGGGTGGGCCGGCGTCCATCACGCCCTTCCGTAACGCCACTCGGCGGCGCGGAAGTACAGGAAGGCGAACGATCAGGAAGCCGACGCAGCCGAGCGTGGTCCACACCACGTGCATCGGTTCGATCGGTTGGCCCATGAAGACCCAGCGGTACATGTTGAGGATCTGGGCGATCGGGTTGTGGGTGATGATGTCGGTGATGATCGGCGTTGTCGAGGGTGAGGAAACGCTCCACGGGGAAGATGACGCCGGTCATGTAGATGAGCAGGCGGAAGATGAAGGGATGATCTGCTGGACGTCGCGGAAGGCGTCGTTGAGCCGGGCGGCGATGAACGCTCCGCCGAGGTTGAAGCCGGAGTGGACCGCCATCACGGCGGGAAGCACCAGCCACCGCCAGGAGACGCCCTCACCGGTGATCAGGGCGACGAGCACGATGACCACCAACTGGAACCCGAAAGTGAGCACCTTGCTGATCATCACCGAGATCGGCGAGCAGGGCCCTGGGGAACCGGATCGATCGCATGAGGCCCGGTGTTGGAGGCGATCGCCGTGGCGCCGGCGAGCAAGGTGCGGTGGTCAGACCGAAGGCGAAGACCCCGATCGACAACCAGAGGATGTAGTTGTCGACTCCCCTGGTGACCTGGAGCACGACGTCCGAAGATCAGGTAGTAGACCCCGACGCTGAGCAGCGGGTTCCCCAGATGCCAGAGGTTCCCGAGGAGGGTGTCTTGCTGGGAGACCCGGAGCTCCTCGAAGGGCATGGCGAAGGCGAAGTGCGCGCCGTTGCCACATCTCGGCGAGGTATTCCCGCAGCGGAAGTTCCGGTCGGACCGGCTGCAGGTGCGCAGTTGGATCGACAGCAGTCATCGAGAACGCGAAAAGTGTAGAGGGCGCCTTCTGATCGGCCCGATATAGGTCGGCGGCGTATTCACCGTCGCCCGGTCGGCGCCTCGGGGCCTGGCCTACGCCCCGGAATCGGCGCCAGCGTAGCGGTCGTTGCCCATCCGCGGATCGCCGAGGCGCCCGGAGCTCAGGAAACGCTGATCCTCGTCTCGCAGGCGGTGCCGCTGTCCTGGCCGCCGCCACCGTTGCAGCTGTCCTTGCCGGTGCCGCCGTCCAGTGCGTCGGCGCCGGCGTTCCCCTTCAGGTCGTCGGCACCACTGCCGCCCCAGAGCCCGTCCAGCCCGTTTCCGCCGTTGAGGATGTCGTTGCCGTTGTCACCGAAGAGCTTGTCGGCGTCGTCGCCCCCGTTGAGCGTGTCGGCGCCGGTCCCCCCGGTGACCTTGTCGGCTCCGGTGCCGCCGTTCATGAGGTCGGCCCCGAAGCCGCCGTTGAGTGTGTCGTTCCCGGTGTCACCCCACATCAGGTCATCGCCCGAGACTCCGTTGATGGTGTCGTTGCCCACACCGCCGCGCAGCTCGTCGACGTCGTTGCCGCCGTCGAGCGTGTCCGTGCCGTCGTCTCCCCACAGCTTGTCGACACCCCCTCCCGCGTTGAGCGAGTCGTTGCCCTTGCCGCCGCGAAGCTCGTCGTTGCCGGTGTCGCCGACGAGGGTGTCGGCGTTGTCACCACCATCGAGGGCGTCCGAGCCCGTCCCGCCGAACAGATCGTCGTATCCGCCGGCGCCGACGAGGGCATCGTTGCCCTCGACGCCTCGCAAGGTGTCGCTCCCGTCTCCTCCGTAGAGGCTGTCGTCGCCGTCCCCACCGCAGACTATGTCGTCGCCGGCGAGCCCGGTGACGGTGTCGTTGCCGGGCCCCGCATAGACCACGTCGTCGCCGCTGGTCCCGTCGAGGACATCGTCACCCTCGGTGCCGAGCAGGGTGGTGACCAGGCCGTCGCAGATGCCGGTGCCGTTGGCCAGGTGGAAAGCTGCCAGCGTCAGGCCGGCGGCATCGCCGAGGGTCACCAGCTGGGCGGAGTCGGCTCGAACACCGACCAGGCCGTAGTTGAGGGGCACGGTGCCTGTTCCCCTGAACCCGATGTCGACTTGACCGGAGGTGTCGTCGAGCGCCGAACACGCGGCCGCGGAGTCCGCCCCCGGGCACGTTGTAACCGATGTAGACGTGGCCCCCGGCGATGGCGCCGATGCTGATGTCCAGGGTCCCGGCGAGGCTGTTGTCGCCGGCGATGTTCACGTCCGCAAGGTACGTCCCTGCCGTCCCGAATGTCTCCACCAGTGCGCCGGAGGAAGACACCCGGACGACCTCGATGTCGGCTGCGGTGAAGCACTCCGACCCTACCGGATCGCACGTTTCGACCACCGGGTCGTCGACCGGGTGGAAGGCGGCGGTGATCGACCCATCGACCTGTACGTGGAGCTCGCCGGCTTCGGGGTACCAGTGGGGCACCGACCGGCCGGAGATCTGCACCGAGCCGCCGGCGCCGAAGCCCGAGTCGACCGCCCCGGCGGCGGTCAGCCTCGTGACCACGGTCGCGGTCCCGCCCTCGTCCGTGGCGAGCAGGGCCACGCCACCGCCGGGGACGGACTCGATGTCGAGGGCGAAGCCGGGCAGCCAGTCGGCGTCGGCGGCCAGGAGGCTCGCCCCGGTCGCCCCGTCGAGCTTGCGATAGTCCGAGCCCGTGCAGTCGCCGTCCCCGCTCTCGAGGTTGACCACCCAGACATCGCCGGCCGCGTCCACCGTCATACTGTGCGCCGGGGCGCAGGGGATGGCGGTGTCGACGGCGCCGCCGCCGAAGGCGGTGTCGAGGGCGCCGGCGCCGTCGAGCTTGACGACCCACGTGGACGTGCCGGCGGTGGCGGCGACGAACACCTCACCGTCGGTGTCGACGGCGATCCCGGCCACGTCCTCGGCGGCGGCCGCCAGGACATGGGTGAACACCCCGGACACTCCCCAGGTGGTGTCGAGCGCCCCCTTGTCGGTGTAGCGCTGCACCACGACCGATGCGGGATCGGCGTTCTCGTCGACCGCGGCGACGTAGACCAGCCCGTCTGCGTCGGTCGTCATCCGGCCGTCCGACAACTCGGCCGGCAGCGACTGCACGGCAAAATCGCGGACCCTCCCGCCTGGTTCGGCGGTGCCTTCGGCGGCCGACAGCGGCGCCGCCATGCCGAAGACGACGAGCATCACCACTGAAACGAGCCTGGCCACCGGCCACCCCCCTGAATTCCCATACCTCGAAACGGCCTACCGGCAGCGTACCGGGTGTGGTGTTGGTACGACCGGGGCCGTTCGGCTCAATTCGCCTTCTCGGCGATCGACCGGAACGTCGGGGAGAGTGCGGGGTACACGTCCCGGTAGGTGGCGTGCGCCGCCTGGTAAAGGGACACGTCGCCGGAGGGCTCGGCGGCGGGGGTCACCTGCACCGTCGCCTCGGCCGCCTTCTCGACCGAGGGATGCCAGCCGGCCCCGACCGAGGCGAGCAGGGCGGCCCCGCAGGCGGCCCCCTCCTCGGTGGCGACGGTGGCGATCCGAGCCTCGAGGACGTCGGCGAGGATTTGACGCCACAGCTGGCTGCGGGTGCCGCCACCGGAGGCGCGGATCTCGGTCGGTTGGGGCAGGCCGGCGCCGGTCATGAGGTCGAGCCCGTCGCGTAGGCCGAAGGCGACGCCTTCCAGCACGGCTCTCGTCATGTGGCGCAGGTCGTGGCGCACGGTGAGGCCGACGAACGCTCCTCGCGCCAGGGGGTCCGGGTGGGGCGTGCGCTCACCGGTGAGGTAGGGGAGGAAGAGCAACCCGTCGCTGCCTGCGGGCACCTCGGCGGCGCCCTCCACCAACTGGTCGAAGGTGGTGCCAGGGGCGACCGCGTCGCGGAGCCAGCGGAGGCTGCCCGCCGCCGACAGCATGACGCCCATCATGTGCCACCGGCCGGGGACGGCGTGGCAGAAGGAGTGGACCCGGCCCTGCGGCTCGATTGCCGGCCCCTCGGTGGTGGCGAAGACGACACCGGAGGTTCCCAACGAGAGCGCCACAACCCCCGGGACGACGGCGCCGACGCCGACGGCGTTGGCCGACTGGTCGCCGCCACCGGCCACCACCGGGGTTCCCGCCCTGAGCCCGGTGGCGGTGGCGGCCGAGGCGTCGACGAGGCCGGTGACCTCTGGTCCTTCGAACGTCGGCGGGCACAGGCTCGGATCGATGGACAGCCGATCGAGGATCTCCGGAGACCAGGTGCGTGCCGCCAGGTCGAAGAGGATGGTGCCCGACCCGTCGGCGACATCCACGGCACGCTGTCCGGTGAGACGGAACCTCACATAGTCCTTGGGCAGGAGGATGGTCGCCACCCGGGCCCAGTTCTCCGCCTCGTGGCCGGCCACCCACAGCAGCTTGGGCGCGGTGAACCCGGTGAGGGCGTCGTTCCCGGTGACCTGGATCAGGCGGTCGGCGCCGACCAGGCGGCGGATCTCGTCGCACTCGGCGGCGGTGCGCTGGTCGTTCCACAGGATCGCCGGCCGCACCACTTCACCGGCCTCGTCGAGGAGCACCGAGCCGTGCATCTGGCCGGTGAGACCGACGGCCTCGACCTGTTCGCCGGCGACGCCGCCGACGGAGAGGACCTGGCGGACGGCGGTGACGGTGGCGTCCCACCACAGCCGGGGATCCTGTTCGGTCCACAGCGGCTGGGGTGTCTCGTAGTCGTACTCGCTCGACGCCACGCCGGCCACTCGGCCGGCCCGGTCGACCAGGATCGCCTTGGTGGCGGTGGTCGACGAGTCGATCCCGAGCACGTAGCTCATCGTGCCCCTCCCAAGGAAGTGGCCGTCCCGGACACGATTTCGCACGCCGTTTCGAGGTCTCGGCATTCCCTCACCGTCCACGTTTCCCGGTGGGCGACGGAGGCGCCGTCGACCAACTGCACCAGCGGGCCGACGCTCTCCAGCTCGCAGAATCCTCGACCGATATAGACCTGGCCGACGGCGCCCCGGTCCGGGTAGCTGGAGCCGCTCGCCGGCGGCACCTCCTTGACGAACAGCAGGCCCTGGCGCAGGTACCCGAGGCGCCCTGGCGCCGGGCCGCTGCCCAGCTTCACCGGAGGCCCGTCGGTGGCGTCGACCAGAACGAGGTCACGGCGCCAACCGATGCGGTCGTCCCCGAGGTCGGTGTACGGCCAGAGGACCAGGCTCCGGTTGGCCTGGGGTCCACCATCAGGGCCGTCGACCGGGATGATGGCGGTCCCGCCGAGCGGGAGCTGGGTGATCGCCCACGGGGCGACGTAGACCGGGCGGCCGCGGCGGGTCAGGAGGTGCTCGACCACAACGGCCTCACCCCCGGCGGTTGCCGACACCGAGATCTCCTTGAGCAGCCCGGCCCGGTCCACCGGCGCCGAGACGACCACCGTCTCGCCGTCGCCGCCCACCGAGCACTCATGGTCGTCGGGGGCGTAGCTGACCTCGGGAATCTCCGGTGCCGCCCACAGGCGATGCCCCCCGTGGAAGCGGTAGAACCCGCCGCCGTCGAGGGCGAGTCCGATCCCGGTGTCGAGCCTGGCGAGCAGCTCCGGCCCTTCGTCGATCGAGAGACCGGTGACCCGTGGCCCGAACCCGGTGGCGACCTCGACCCGGTACCGGCCGATCTGCGCCTCCACGGCGGCTACGCCTCGACGTTCCACACGACCGAGTTGACCCGGTTCTCCAACATCTCCTGGCCTCCCGACACCGGGTCGGGGTCGATCTCTCCTGCCAGCACCTGGTCGGCCAGCGAGGCCAGGGTCTCCTCACCGGTCATGATCGCCGTCCCGAGGTGGTCCGACCACCCTTGGTAGCGCTCGGCGAGGGGCGCCGCCAAGGTTTCCCGCTCGACGAGGTCGGCGGCCACCAGCAACCCCCGGGCGAGGGCGTCGATGCCGCCGATGTGCCCGTGGAACAGGTCGGTGCGATCCATCGACTGGCGGCGCAGCTTGGTGTCGAAGTTGAACCCGCCGGTGGTGAAGCCGCCCCCCTTGAGGATCTCGTACAGGACCAGCGACAGCTCGTCGACCGAATTGGGGAACTGGTCGGTGTCCCAGCCGTTCTGGTAGTCGCCCCGGTTGGCGTCGATCGAGCCGAAGACGCCGTGCGCCACCGCGTACGCAACTTCGTGGTGGAAGCTGTGGCCCGCCAGGGTGGCGTGGTTGCCCTCGATGTTCAGCCGGTACTCGTCGACGAGATCGAACCGCTCGAGGAAGCCGTGGACGGTCTGGCTGTCGTAGTCGTATTGGTGCTTGGTCGGCTCGGCCGGCTTGGGCTCGATGAGCAACGTTCCTTCGAAGCCGATCGTCCGCTTGTGGTCGGCAACGAGGTGGAGGAAGCGGGCGAGCTGCTCTCCCTCGCGCTTGAGGTCGGTGTTGAGCAGCGTCTCGTAGCCCTCCCGTCCGCCCCACAACACGTAGTTGGCGCCGCCGAGGCGGTGGGTCGCCTCCAGTGCATGGCGCACCTGGGCGGCGGCGTAGGCGAACACGTCGGGGTCTGGGTTGGTCGACGCCCCCGCCGCGTAGCGCGGGTGGGAGAAGAGGTTGGCGGTCCCCCACAGCAGGCGGACTCCGGTCTCCGCCATCTTCTTCTCGGCGTAGTCGACCATGACCTCGAGGTTCCGCGCCGACTCGGCGAAGGTGTCGCCCTGGGGGGCGACGTCGGCGTCGTGGAAGCAGAAGAACGGGACCCCCAGTTTGGTGACGAACTCGAAGGCGGCGTCCATCTTCCGGTGCGCCGCCGCCATCGGGTCGTCGGCGTCCAGCCAGGGCCGGTCGAAGGTGCCGGCACCGAAGATGTCGGAGCCGGGCCAGTTGAAGGAGTGCCAGTAGCAGACGGCTATCCGCATCTGGTCCTCCATGCGCTTGCCGAGGACCATGCGGTCGGGGTCGTAGACCTTGAACGCCAGGTCGTTGTCCGACCCGGGCCCCTCGAACCGGACCCGGTCCCCGACGGCGTCGAAGAATTGCTCCATCAGGTGTCCTCCGTCTCTGTCCGGCCCGGCCGGGAGCCCGCACGGTACCGTCGAACGGCTGTCCCGGTCAGATGGCTCGAGGGGGCGGGTGTGCCCAAACGGTGCCCCCGGCAGGATTCGAACCTGCGACACCCGGTTTAGGAAACCGGTGCTCTATCCCCTGAGCTACGAGGGCAGGAGGTCGATGAGAGGGCGTGCGGCTTGTCCGGCGAGTTGAAACCCTTGTGAATCAAGGACTCCGGTCGTTGATGAGCCCCATCGTCCGTCGCCCTATCCTACCGCTCCCGCGGTGTCGCCTCGCTGATCGGACTACCCGCTCAGGCCCTCATCGACCGGCGTTCACGGTGGCTTCGACCACCTCCCACGAGATGTCCGGATCGTGGAACTCGTGGTGGCACTGCGGGCATCGTCGGTTGGCGTCGTCGTCGATGATGCAGCCGCCCAACGCCACGAGTCCGGCGCCGGCCGCTCGGAAGGCTGCCTCGTCGGGATAGCCGTACAGGATCGGCAAGGACGTCGACCCACATCGCGGGCAGTGTTCGCTTCGCTGTTGACTCGGGTTGCCTGTCACCTGTCTTCTCTTTCCTGGCCTCCGCGAGACCGTACAACGCGCCTGTGACCGATTCCTGCTCCGCCCGGCACGGATCCTCGGTGGCTCTGCCTAGCCGGGGTCGCTGCCGTTCGCCGATAGCTCGGCGTGCACCTCGGGTGGTGCGATGACGACCAGATGGGCGCAGGCACGGCTGGTGCCGATGTAGGCGAGCGAGCGGTCGCGGTCGGTCTCGAGGCGGCTGAGGATCACGATCACCACATCGGCCTCGAGACCCTTGAATCGGTGGATCGTCTCGATGACGACCGACCTGGCCGGCGACTCGCCCGTAGCCGGCGGCGCCGAGGGAGCGGTAGCCGGGTCGACCGGCTGGACGAGCCGGACATCCCCGAGGGTCGTGCCGCCGAGCCTTTCGACGGTCTCCTTGCGCTGGGCGATGACGGCGACGTTGGCGGGACTGATCCCACCCTCGTCGATAACCCGGCGGAGGACGGCGCCCAACGCCTTGGGAATGCCCTCCGGCGACTGCACGGTGATCAGCTCGGGGTCAGGCCCGGGAGCGCCATCCGTCACCGGTGGGTCGTCGAAAACACGGGCGACCGTGGCGGCGATGGGCAGCGTGTTGCGGCAGTTGACCGTCAGGTCGTACACAACCCCGCCGGGCGGCGGCTCCCAGTCGTCGCGGTAGATCGCCTGGTGGGCGTCGGCGAACACGAAGCGGGGGGAGTCCGGTCGTGACAGGAGCATCTCCAGGGCGAGGAACATCTCGGGGGAGAAGTCCTGCCCCTCGTCGACCACGATGGCGTCGAACCCTTCGTCGACCGTCCTGGCCGCCTTCACCAAGGCGTCTGGGGCACGTTCGTCCCACCACTCGTCGGCGACCGGGTCCGGGAACGGCATCCCAGCCTTGTCCATCATGCGCCGGCACTGGCCATGGAAGGTGGCCACCTGGATGCCGTCGACATCGCGGAGTTGCTCCTCGAGGTGGTCGGCGAGCGGGCGGTTGTAGCAGGTCAACAGGGTGTGGAACCCGGAGGCGGCGAGGCGGCGGGCCTGTTCAACGGCCAGCACGGTCTTCCCGGTCCCGGCGCCGCCGAACACGGTCACCCGGCGGTTGCGCTGTAGCCCGCCGAATACCCGCACCTGGTCGGCGGTGAGGGTGATGATCCGGGCCTTGGCGTCGGCGACGTCGTCGGCCAGTCGCCGCTGGATGTCGACGGTCGGGGCGAGCAGGCACACGACGGACTCCACCTGCTCGGGCCGGAGGTCGGCGGAGAGGTCCCAGTGCGCCGCCACGCGGTCGACGAAAGCACTGGCGTCGGCGAGGTCACCCCGGAACAGGGTGATGGCGGGAGATGCGGCCGGGCCGAGGCTGCCGGCGCCGCCGACATCGGGGAAGGCGACGGCGTGCCCGGCGTCGAGGAACGGCAGCTTGGGATCGGCCTCGCGTAGGAAGCCGACTAGAGCGTGTTGTGAGGCCGTCGCCTGCTGGTACGGGTTCTTGATGTCGTGGAGCCCTGAGGCACCTCGGGACGTCCACTTCCCGCCGGCCACCCGGATCCCGCCTCCCTTGACCTCGAGCACGATGAGGCCTGCCTGGGGATGGAGGAGGACGAAGTCGGCCTCACCGTCACCCTGCCGCCCGTTGCGCGGCGACTGCCAGGCGATGCCGTGGAACACCTGCCAGGGGTCGTCGAGGGACTGCAGCGCGCGGTGGACCTTCCGCTCGCTCGGAGGGACGGCCTGATCCAGCGATCTGGGGTGCATGGTCGCCATACATCCAGATGATGTCAGGCGCGTCGAGATCGGCAATGGGCCGACCGGACGTTTGCTCGACACCGCCGGGTGTATTCCTCCTTGACGTCACCATTTGAAACGCCTATATAGATGACAGAAACCTGTTATAGAAACGGAAGTGGCCATGCGCCGTGCCAGGATCCAGCTCGCCGTGCTCGCCCTCGTGGCGGTACCCCTCCTGGCGGTCCCGGCCGGCGCCCAGGACTGCGACCCGGCGACCTCCTACACGGTCACCGAGCTGGAGGGCGTCGGGAGCCTGTTCCACATCACCCGGGCGACCGGCGTCGCCGCCGACGGCAGCGCCGCCGGTTCCAGCCTGGACGACTCGCTGGTGTCGCATGCGGTCGATGGGACTCCTCGGGCCAGGTCACCATCTCTGTCGGCGGGAACGGCGAGGCCTTCGGCATCTCGACCAACGGCGTCGTGGCCGGCTGGCAGGCAGGCCGGAGAGGCGGGCTCCAGGCGATGACCTGGTCGCCGCCGAAGGCGCTGAAGCCGCCGCGCGGGAGCCATCTCGGCGCGGGCGGTCGACGTCAACGCGACCGGCCTGGCGGTGGGGTGGACCATCGACTCGATCGGCGACACCGACGCCGTGCGTTGGGACGGCACCCGGGCGACCAGCCTGGTTTCCGGTCCAGGGGCGCCGTCGATCAGCATCGCCACCGGCGGTGAACAACGCCGGGACCATCGTCGGCCGGGGCGACTTCGGCACCGCCCCTTCCGACGTGCCCTGAAGTGGCAGGGGACGACCATGACGACGCTGAAGACGCTCGGGGGCGGTTCCGACGCCGCCACCGGGATCAGCGAGTCAGGGTTGGTCACCGGAGGCAGCCTGTCGCCGGCTCGACTCCAAGTTCCACGCCGTGCTCTGGGAGGGGACCGCCATCACCGACCTCGGGCTGTTCGGCACGCATCCCACCAGCGGCTACGGGGTCAACGACTGCGGCACCGTGGTCGGCGACTCGGTGGTCGAACGTCGGGCTCGACATCATCGACGCGGTCATCTGGCAGGACGGCGGGCCGGCCGTCGCCTTGGAGACGCTGCTCCCCGCCGGTCACGGCTGGGATCTGCACACGGCCCAGGCGATCAACAACGCCGGCCAGATCGTCGGTTACGGGTTCCGCTCCGGCATGAGCGGGTCCGATCCTTCCTGCTGACGCCGACCGCCTGAGGGCGCTGCTCCGAGCCTGGCCAGCTGGGCGGTCGGCATCCGGCTAGGAGTACGGCGCTCAAAGTTGGCCGGAGCAGCGGCGTCACTGTCGTGGACGGTGCCGTCGCGGAGCTCGATGCGGTGGTGGGCCGCCTCGATGAGGGTCTGGTCGTGGGTGGCGACCACGGCGGCGAGCCCGGTGTCGCGCACCAGGTGACGGATCAGCGCCATGATCGACGCCCCCGTCTTGGAGTCGAGCTGGCCGGTGGGCTCGTCGGCGATGAGGATCTGGGGGTCGGCGGCCAGCGCCCTGGCGATGGCGACCCGCTGCTGCTCGCCGCCGGACAGCTCGGCGGGTCGGTGCTTGGCGCGCCCGCCGAGGCCGACCAGCTCGAGGAGCTCGTCGACCCGCCGCCGGCGCTCGGCCACCGGCGTCTCGGTCAGCCGGAGCGGGACCTCGACGTTCTCCGCCGCCGACAAGCACCGGGAGCAGCCCGAAGGACTGGAACACGAAGGCGACACGGCGACGGCGCAGCTCGGTGAGGTCCGCCTCGGCGGCGGAGACGAGGTCGGTGCCGCACACCATCCACCTGTCCACCGTCGGCCCGGTCGAGACCACCGATGATGTTCAGCAGCGTCGTCTTGCCCGATCCCGAGCGGCCATGGACGGCGAGCAGCTCGCCATCCTCCATCTCCATCGACACCCCGTGGAGGGCCCGCACCGACACCGGCCCGGTGCGTAGGTCTTGGTGACCTCGCGCAGGCCGACGAGCCGGGTCACGGCCGGCCTCCTCGTCCGGGCGGTGGCTCTCCGGGGCGGCGGACTGCTCGGGCCACACGCCGATGTGGTCGGGCTCCAGCTCCAACCTCACCCGACGCCTCAGATCGAGCGCATCGACGTAGTGCTCGGGGAGCTGGAGCCGGCCCGCCGAGTCGAGCACCGAGTACTCGCGGCTGATGACCCGGGAGAGGTCACCCTCGGCCTCGCTGCGGTCGCGCAGCGTCTCCGAGCTGATCCGCCCGTCCCGGATGGTGACGGTGCGGTCCACCTGGATGGAGACCAGCGGGTCGTGGGTGACGATGACGCCGGTGACCCCCATGCGTCTGGTTCACGGTGCGGAGCACGCCGAAGATCTCGCCGGCCGTCTCGCTGTCGAGCTCGCCGGTGGGCTCGTCGGCGAGCAGCACCTTCGGCTCGTTGGCCAGCGCGACGGCGATCGACACCCGTCTGCTGCTCGCCGCCGGACAGCTCCCCGGGTCGGTGGCGGGACGCGGGGGCCGAGCCCGACGACCTCGAGCAGCTGCTCGGCCCGGTCCCGCCGCTCGGCGACGAGCCGTTCCGGCCAGGGCCATGGGGAGCTCGACGTTGGCCCGGGCGTCCAGGTACGGGACCAGGTTGCGGGCGGTGTTCTGCCACACGAAACCGATCACGTCCCGCCGGTAGCGGGTGCGGGTGGGGCCGTCCATGTCCATCAGGTCGTGGCCGGCGACCGAGGCGCGGCCGGCGGTGGGCCGGTCGAGCCCGCCGAGCACGTTCATCAGCGTCGACTTCCCCGACCCGGATGCGCCGACGATGGTGATCAGCTCGCCCGAGTTGACGTGCAGGTCGAGACCCTGCAAGGCCACCACCTCGATGTCGGTGGTCTTGTAGATGCGCACCAGCCCGACACAGTCGATCCGCCCGTCGGCGCCGTCCGGAAGTGTGGTGGGATCGGTTGCCTGTAGCGGTCATGTCTCCTCCGAGCGCAACAGTTGTCCGAGGGGAAGCCTGACCGTGCGCCGAACCGCGACGGCGACGGTGGCTGCGGCCACGAGCGAGGGCGAGCAGCCCGCAGCCGACGGCGAGGGCACACGGCGGCGCCGATGGCGACGGGCAGGCCGTCGGTGAACGGGGAGAGGTCGAGGCGGCCGTCGAGCATGCCGGCCCACCGCCAGGCCGAGCAGCGTGCCGGCGATCGGCGCGGAAACCACCGGCACCATCAGCTCGGCCCGGGCGGCGCGGAGGAGCTGGGCCCGGTCGCTGCCGACGAGACCGAGCACGGCGGCGTCGCGCCGGCGGGCCCGGGTGGTCACCGTCACCAACCCGACGGTTGCCAGCGCCATCATCCCAACGCCAGCAACCCGGTGCCGAGGTAGGACCAGCGGACCGCCCGCACCAGCGGGTCATCGGCGGCGGCGGCCACCACCTCTTCGCGGTCGGAGCAACTCGGTGTCGCCGGCCGACGGCGAGCGCGGCGAGGGCGTCGACGTCCGCCTGGGGCGGCATCGAGGTAGAGGGTGTCGATGGGGGGTTCGCGGTCGAGCACGCCGACGCGAGCACGTTGCGGTCGGCGAGCAGCCAGTCCTCGGTGCGCCCCAGCATCTCCGGGCGGGTCTCTACCACGAGGAACGTGGTGTCGGCGAGAGCGCCCCGGTCCCGGCGAATGTGTCGACCGACCGTCGACCAGCCGGTCGTCGAGCCGGTGCGCGGCCACCACCGGCACCGGGTCGGCACCGGAGAGGTCGGGGAGGTGCAGGTCGGCGACCGAGCCGGAGGTGAGCAGCGCGTGCAACGGCATGTCGAGGTTGATCAGATCGACCGTGGTGGCGATCTCCGGTGACTCCACCCGCAGCACGCTGACCCCCGACGGCGCCACGGTCACCGAGCCGAGCTCGCCGATGGCGGCCGCCACCTCGGGGTCACGGGTGTCGATGCGCATCGGGGCGCCCACCTGCCGCCAGCCCGCCTCATCGATGCCGGCGGTGAGCCCGCGGTCGACGGCCAGCCCGAGCCCGGTGACGGTGAGGGCGATGGTCACCACCAGCCCGAGGCCCGGAGAGGGCACCGGCGTCACTGGTCGCCCGGCGCAGCCCGACCAGCCGGCCCACCCCGAGGCGCGAGCCCGATCCCGGTGAGCCGGCCCGACGAGCCGGGGGACGACCAGTCCGACGGCGACCGCCACCGCCAGCGGCCCCAGGACGGGGAGGAGAGTGGCCAGGGGGTTCCGCCACGGGTCGTCCGGGGGGATGCCCTCGCGTAGGTATGCCATCACGCTGGCGACGCCGGCTACCAGCACCAGCCCGATGCCGAGCACCCGCCACTTCCGGCTGCCGGGGCTGACGGCGTCGACGCCGAAGCGGCGTGCCTCGCCGGCGACGATGAGGGCGGTGGCCAGGACCGCGCCCAAGCCGAGCAGCACCGACCAGGCGCAGCTCGTCGGGGCGTGGGGGCGAGCACCACCGCCGCCGAGCCAGGGCGCCGACCAGCAACCCGACGGCTCCGGCGAGCGCGGCGACCACCGCCATCTCCATGAGGCGGCGATGACCACGGCCGCCGACCCGGCCCCACGTGCCCTGGCCAGGGCGAGCCAGGACCGGCGGCGGGCCGCGCTGACCCGCAGGAACTGGACACACGTGGCCAGGGTGGCGCCGACCAGCCCCACCGATGGCGAGCAGCGTGGTCGTCTGGGCGGTCAGCCTCCGCTCGCCGGCGTTGACCAGCACCTGCGCCGAGCCCGGTGCCGACGCCGAGCCGGCCGACGTCTCCCGCAGTGGTCTCGGTGGTCGCGGAGCGTCTGCACGACCTCGTCCGAGTTGTCGACGGTGACGAGCCCGGGGTCCAGGTCACGCCGCTGCTGGACCCGCATCCGCGTCGTCCCGTCGACCACGAACGGGGCGGTGGCGAGCTGTTCCTCGCCGAACATCCCGTAGGCGACGTACTCGGCGCCGGCGTTGGTGTCGTTGACGATGGGCCGGTGCAGCCGGAGGTCGCCCCACCAGTACGGGTCGGTGGCGGCGGTCGGCTCGAACACGCCGCTGACCCTGGCCAGGAACGGCGGTGGCAACGGGCCTTCGATCCGACGCAGCAGGGCGTCGTCGGAGACGCCCATGGTCGAGCTGGGACCCGACCTCGAGCCCGAGCGTCTCGGCGGTGTCGGCGCTGAGGGCGATCTCGAACACCGCCATGCCGGTCATCGGTCACCTCGTCGATCGGACCGGCGGCGCCCCGGCCACGTAACTCG
Organism: uncultured Acidimicrobiia bacterium; assembly: GCA_963834375.1. Taxonomy (GTDB): domain Bacteria; phylum Actinomycetota; class Acidimicrobiia; order Spongiisociales; family UBA5794; genus JACDBE01. The sequence continues at coordinate 563,821 of CAWIBM010000002.1, forward strand.
ACCCGGTCGCCGAGGTCGGGGTGCAGCCGCAGGGTCATCGAGATCGGGCGACGGGGCGGGCTCGCCGTCGACCTCGGCGACGGCGAACCGGGTCGTGTCGAACACGTAGCTGTCCGTCGTCGTAGAGGCTCGACGAGCGAGGGCGGGACGGTCGGCGGCGAGCTCGTCGAAGGCGGCGGTCGACGGTGTCGGTCGGCTCGCCGCTCGTCGGTGAACGCGGTACAGGTCGGGCATCTCGAGCGCCGAGCCCGAGCCACTGGGCAGGGGTCTGCGGCGAGCGCCTGGTCCAGGCTTCGGTCTCGGCCCGGTGCAGCAGCCGGGGCTGCGCCACCAGGATGGCGGCGGCCACCGCGAGCACCGATCCCGACGGCGGCGGCGGCGGCGAGCTCGGAGCGGCGTCCGACCCCGATCAGGGCGGCGATGGGCGTGACCGGAACCGGCGCATCAGCCCGCCTCGCCGAAGCGGATCTCGTCGGCGGGCCGTTGCCTGTCCCAGCAGCCGAGCCGTCAGCAACGGGAGAAAGAGCCCCGACGGCGATGACCAGTCCGGCGACGGCGAGCGATCACCGGCCACGGGACCACCAGCAGCGGCTCGGGGATGGCCGGGGTGCCGTCGGGGGAGACCGCCACCGAGCGCAGCGACAACCGGGCAAGCCCGACCCCGGTGAGGATCCCGGCCAGCGCCGAGGCCGACCACCAGCGGCAGGGTCTCCAGCAGCAGCAGTCGCCGCAGCTCGCCGCGGTGGATGCCGAGGGCCCGCAGGATGGCGGCGCCGGGACGACGGTGCCTGGCGCCCATCACGGCGGTCAGCACCATCCCGACGGCGGCGACGAGCAGGGCGGCGACGAAGGCGAACACCATGACTCCCGGAGAGGCCGACCGTGGTCGGGTCACGGCCGATCGCGCCGCTGACCCCGGCCCGGTCCGCTCACCGCCACACTGCGGATATGGGTCGTTCAGCAGCGTGGTGCGGGCGGCGTCGACGGCCTCGGCTTCGATGCCCAGCGCCCAGTCGGTGGGTACCGACAGCGCCCCGCGGCGAGGTACTGGCGGGTGTTGAGCTGTCGACCAGTCGGCGAGGACGGCCTGCTCGGCGTCGATGGCGAAGGGACGGCGGCAACGGTGTCGGCCACCTCGACGTCGTGGATGCGGCCCCGCAACGTCATCGCGGTGGTCGTCCCCTGGGCGAGCCCGAGCGTCTCGGCGAGCGCGTCGGTGAGCATCACGATGGGATCGGCGGCGGCTGCTCGTCCCCGAGCCCGGCCCGGGTGCCGAGGCGGACCACGGCCGGGTCGGGAGTTGGCGAAGAAGTCGACTCCGGGTTGAACTCGACGGTCACCGAGTCGTCGTCGGAGCCGCCGAGGCATCGGGCGGGATGATCGAGGTCGACGATGTGGTGCGGTCGAACAGGCTCCAGCTCCCGACTCTCGATCCCGACCGGCGAGCCGTCGACGCTGAGTCGGTCATGCTCGATCTCGATCGTCGGCGGTGCCTGGTCGCCGACCAGGTCGCCGGGGCCGGCGTCGGGAGGAAGGGCCATCGGCGTTCCTCGCAGCTCGAGCCCGATCAGGTCGAGGGGCGCCGAGAAGGGGACCGAGGAGCCGTCGCCCACGGGCCGTCAGGTCGAACTCGGCCTGGGTCGGGGTGCCGTCGAGGGGGAGCTCGGGCCCGAGCAGACGGTGCACGGTGGCGTCCCGGTCGGCGACCAGGAAGATCACCTGGGCGGTGGCGCCGAAGGATCGGGTCGGCTCCGGCCACCGGCTCGGCGGTCATCGTCAGCTGAGGCGATCCGCCCCCTCGGGGGCGAGCGCGGAGGCCTTCGAGGTCATCGGGGCGGTGGAGCCGGGCCCAGCCCTCGGCGCGCCGGGCCGACGAGCCGCTCCGGGGTGCGGAGCAGCTCGTCCGACCTGCTCGGCGTCCACAGAGATCAGCGGGACACCGGCGATCCCGGTCGGGGCGGCCCCGAACGAGACCGTCTGCCGGTCGAGCGGCATCGCCCCGGTGACGCCCGGACGTGGTGCGGTAGCCGCCGGCGAGCACCGACTGGTCGATCTGGGAGCGGGAGCGGGCATCCGGGAGTCACCACGAGGTCGGCCGACACCCGGGCATCGCCCTGCTCGGTCTGCGACTGGCGCAGCGACGACAGGTGGACCGCGGTGAACGTCCCGACCGCGGTGGCGAGCACGACCAGCACCGAGATCCGGCCCAATCGACCGGGGCGCCGGGACAGCTCCCAACCGGCCAGCGCAGGGACAACGCCGCGCCGGCCGGCGGCGGCCCGCTCGGCCATGGCGGCGGCGGCGCCGAAGAACATGCGGAGCAGAAGGAGCGAGATGGCGATGATGCCCAACGCCGGGGCGGCGACGAGGAGCGGGTCGGCCCTTCCGGTGGCGGTGACCGAGCCGGCCCTGACCATCTGCCAGAGCCCGAAGACGGCGACCACGGCGATGGCGGCGTCGAGCCCGGTGCGGCGCAGGAACCCGGCCCGCTCGGCGCCACCCTCGGTGGCGACCCGCTGCGGCCGGGCGGAGGCGAAGGAGGCGGCGCCGCGAACTGCGGGAGTCACCACGATGGCGACGGTGATCAACCCGACGGCGAGCGGCGGCCACCCACGCCCCCGCGGGATCTCGGCGGCGGCAGGTCGAGGCCGGTGCCCGCAGCCGGCCCCCAGCGGCCCAGCAGGTCGACGACCGACCGGCTCAGCCACGGGGCGGCGACGACGGCGGGGGCGACGACCAGCAGCGCCTCCAGCGTGGCGAGGAGTCCCAGCTGCAAGCGCGCTCGCCCCGCGGGAGCGGAGCAGGGCGGTCTCGCACCATCCGGGTGTCGACCAGGGCGAGTGCCGGCGAGCGCCAGGCCGTAGAGGGCGACCCCGGCGACCTGGACCAGGATGAGGCCGATCACCGTGCTCATGGCGCCGATCGACGTCTCGGCGGAGGTCACCAGGGCGGGCAGGCCCGGTGGTGACGTCGGCGTCGGGGCGGTCGAGGTCGTCGGCGAGGGCCCGGGGGATGGCGGCCACGCCGGCCGGCGGTGCGCGCCGCCGGGTCCGGGGTCGACCAGGTCGGGCACGAGCGTCCACCGCCATCGGATACGAGGCGTTGCCGGCGAGCCCGGAGAACGTGGCCTCGTCGACCAGGAACGGCCCGACCTCGGTGAACGATCCCGACTCGGTGGCGCCGTCGCGCACCAGCGGGTTGTCCGCCCAGAGCGGGTCGGTGCGGTCGGCGGGCTCGACCAGGGCGACGACCTCGACGAGGAGATCCCCATCGGCCCGGCTCCCCAGCGCGAATGCGGTCGCCGACGCCGACGCCCGAGGAGCTCGGCCGCCTCGGTGTGGAGGGCGGCGGCCACGGCGTCACCGGCGGGCACCGTCGCTCGGCTGCCCGCGACGTCGACGAGCAGGTCATCGGGGCCGTCGAGCGAACGCCAGGTTGGTGACCCGGTTGGTCTCGGCGGACGGAGAACCGATCGGGCAGCGTGAAGCTGTCGGACCTGGCGAGCACCAGGCTCCGTCGCGGGGCGGCGAAGGCGTCGTCGACCACCGCCGACACCGCCGGCACCAGCTCACCGGCCCCGGAAGCCGAGTGGCGGAGCAGCACCTCGACGCCGGTGTCGAGCGCCGGGGCGGAGGCGACGTCGGCCTTGAGCGACGCCTCGACCACCGCGTCCCGGTAGGTGGGGATGGCGGCAGCCAGCGTGCCGGCCAGGGTGGCCATGAGCAGCACCGTGGCCAGCAGCGGCAACGATGCGCGGGCCCGGGCGGGGACGACGAAGGCCGATCGCCACGGCCCGACCCGGTCAGAGGTGCTCCCGCTCACCGGATGGCCGTCACAGCGTGGCGGCGACGGGCGCCTTCAGCGTCTCGGTGACGAAGCGGCGGATGTCTTCGGCCATGGCGCCCAGCTCGCCGAGGTGCACGTACATCATGTGGCCGCCTTCGTAGTAGGCCATCTCGACGTTGCCCGCCAGCTCGGCGTCGAGCCCGAGGTGGGCCAGGGTGTGCTCGGTGGCGAAGTGGGGCGTGGCCAGGTCGTAGTACCCGTTGGCGATGAACACCTTCATGAACCGGTTGCGGCTCATCGCCTCCCGGAGCGTTTCCGACACGTCGACGTAGGCGTTCTTGAACTCCTCGTAGTCCCAGGGCATGACCCGCTCGGTGAGGATCTCGTAGGGGAGGTCGCTCTCGTAGCCGAGCTCGCCCCGGACGTAGCCGTTGAGCGCCGAGGTGTACACGCCGAGGGTGGCGTCGAGGCTCGGGTCGGTCTCCATCAATGCCCCGGCGGGGAAGCGGTCGATGCCGGTGTACCGGGAGTCGATGCGGCCGACGGTGCGGCGGATGTCCCGGAGCAGCTCTTTGCAGAACCACAGGATCTCGATGCGGAGGTCGCAGCGGTCGACGTACTCGGTCGAAAGCCCGGTGTACCGGGCCAGCGTGGCCGCCACTTCGGCTCTCTCGGTGTCGCTCAGCCGGGAGCCTCTGAGGAGGGCGACGGAGTAGTCGGTCGACGCCCACGCCTCGACCTCGTCGAGCAGCCGGCGCAGCGGCAGCTTCTGCAGGTCGGCGGGCAGTCGCCCGTGGAACCACGCGGTGGCGGCGTAGGTGGGGAGGAAGACCATGTAGGGGATGTCGTTGCCCCGGTCGAAGGTCCACGTCTTGGTGTCGAAGGGCGCGGTCCCGAAGTTGAGGATGGCCGACACCAGGATCAACCCGTTGAAGTACATGCCGTGCCGGTTGAGCAGGTGCCCGGCCAGCGCCGCCGACCGGGTCGTCCCGTACGACTCGCCGGCGATGAACTTGGGCGAGTCCCAGCGGTCGTTCCTCGTCAGCCACAGGCGGATGAACTCGCCGACCGACTCGATGTCGCGTCGGAAGTGGTGGTACTGCTTGGCCTCCTCCTCGGGGATGGCCCTGCTGTACCCGGTGCTCACCGGGTCGATGAACACGAGGTCGGCTACGTCGAGCAGGGAGTGCTCGTTGTCGACGAGGCGTCCCGGCACTGGCAACGGCTCACCCTGCGGACCCAGCTCGACCCGACGGGGGCCGAAGGCGCCGAGGTGGAGCCACACCGAAGACGACCCGGGGCCTCCGTTGAAGGAGAACACGACCGGCCGGGTCGAGGTGTCCTTGACCCCGCTGCGGACGTAGGCGATCGAGAAGAAGGACGCCTGCTTCTTCCCCTCCTCCTCCTTCAACACCAGGTGACCGGCACGGACCGTGTACGCCACCCGCTTGCCGCCGATGGTGACGGTGTGGGTGGTCTCCGACACCACGTCCTCGTGGTGCGGAGGAGGTGGGAGAGCCTCGGCAGGTTTCTCTTCCTTGCCCTTGGGCGAGCCGTCGGGGGTGCCGGCAGCGGGCGTGGGGGCGTCGTCCTTCGTGGCGGCGTCGTCGGCCATCGGTTCCCTTCGGCAGAGGCGACGCAGCCTACCGACCGGCGTCCTCTACCGGGCCTGCCCCGGCGGGTAGCGTCGCCCGTCGTGGAAGGTGATCGAGTCGCTGGGAGAGGCCTCGACCCCGGGGCGCTCGGCTTCGACCGCGCCGCCGCCGACTACGAGGCGGCCCGGCCCGGATACCCGCCCGAGGCGATCGACCGGTTGGCGGCCGAGGTGGGAATCGGCCCGGGCCGTCGGGTGTGCGACCTCGCCGCCGGCACCGGCAAGCTCACCCGGATGCTGGTCGGGACCGGGGCGGAGATCGTCGCCGTCGAGCCCGTGCCCGGCATGCGTGCCCAGCTGGCGATGGTGCTGCCCGATGTCGCCGTGCTCGCCGGCACGGCCGAGGCGATCCCGCTCGACGACTCGTCGGTGGATGCGGTCACCGTCGCCCAGGCGTTCCACTGGTTCGACGCCACCGCCGCCATGGCGGAGATCCGACGGGTCCTCACCGCTGACGGCGGCCTGGCGGTGCTGTTCAACGAGCGGGACGAGCGCCGGCCCTGGGTGGCCGCCTTGTCGGAGGTGATCGGTTGGCACCGCCAGCGCGTCTCCCGGTACCAGGGCACCGACTGGGGTCGGGTGACCGGCGCCGACGGCGAGGCCGCCTTCGAGTGGGAGGAGCCGATGACCCGGAGGAAGCTCGACCGGCGGATCCGCTCGATCAGCTACGTCGCCCTGATGCCGCCGGATCGGCAGAGCGCGCTGGTGGAGCGCGCGCTGGCGGTGGTCGACGGGATGGCCGAGCCGTTCCCGATGCCCTACGTCACCCGGATGTGGTGGGGCCACCCGGCCCGGTGACGGCGGCGACGGCGAGCCGCTCGGCGACCACGGGGAGGAGCGGGCGCAGCTTCAGCTCGTCTCGCTCGAGACGTTCGCCGCAGTCGGTGCACACGGCGACGCCCTGGGTCTCGGCGCCGCAGGTGCGGTGGGTCATCACCCGGCGAACGTCGGCGGGAACCGGGTCCCAGCGCTCGCCCCAACGCCACAGGGCGAGCATCACGTCGAGCAGGTCCTCCCCCTTCTCGGTGAGGAGGTACTCGTAGCGGGGAGGGTGGTCCTCGTAGCGGGTCGGCTCGAGGATCCCCTCGGCAACGAGCCGGTCGAGCCGGTCGGAGAGGACGTTGCGGGCGATCCCCAGGTCGCGGTGGAACTCGTCGAAACGGCGGACACCCAGGAAGGCGTCCCGCAGGATCATCAGGCTCCACCGGTCGCCGAACACGTCGACGCCGTTGGCGATCGTGCAGTCGAGGTCGTCGAGCCTCTTCCGAGCAGGCATGGGAGCCATCCTAGCCGAGTGGGTTGCGTAACGCTACTGAATCGGATAGAGTGCGTTGCATCATGCAACTCACTCGTCAGGAGGATGCCCGATGAGGACCAAGAATCACTCGAGGCGACCGTACCGTTTCCGGGCCTGGCGTGACCGGCCGGCCTCGGCGCCGGACTGGAAGCTCGACATCGACCTCGTCGACCTGATGCGCGATCTCGACCCCGGCATGCTCGACCACAGCTGGTTGGAGGACCCGGCCCGGTAGCGTGCCCCCGATGGAGCGCTGGTCGACGGAAGGCGGGCGCCGGGTCAGGGCGGGCGACGTCGAGCTCGCCGTCCACGAGGCGGGGAGCGGCCACCCGGTGGTGCTGATCCACGGGTTCCCCGAGCTGGCCTACTCGTGGCGCCACCAGCTGCCGGCCCTGGACGGCGCCGGCTACCGGGCGATCGCCTACGACCTGCGCGGGTTCGGCGGTTCCAGCCGGCCCGACTCCGTGGAGGCCTACCGCCTCACCGAGCTCGTCACCGACCTGGTCGGCCTCCTCGACGCCCTCGACGTGGACCGCGCCGTCGTGGTGGGCCACGACTGGGGGTCGATCGTCGCCTGGGCGACCGCCGTGATGCACCGTGACCGGGTGCGGGCGATCGTCAGCCTCAACGTTCCCTACCGGGGATGGTGCTGTGGGTTCCCCGACACCTCGATCATCCGGTCGACGCTGATGGAACGGCTCGGCTACGTCGTCGGCTTCCAGGACGGCACCGCCGAGGAGCGCTTCGCCGCCGATCCGGCGACCTGGCTGCGCCGCATGTACACCCGGGTGGCCGCCCGCCCCGACTTCATGTCCGATGACGAGTTCGCCGTCTACCACGAGGCGTTCGTCGCCGGTGGGATAACCGCCCCGCTCAACCTCTACCGCAACATCGACCGCAACGCCGCCGACGCCGCCGGGTATGCCGGTGCCCCGCTGACGGTCCCGGTGTCGATGATCGTCGGCGACTCCGATCCCATCCTGCCGGTCGGGCTCACCGAGGGGATGGAGCGCTGGGTCGCCGATCTCCGGGTCGAGGTCGTCGCCGGCTGCGGGCACTGGACGCAGCAGGAGCGACCGGAGCAGGTCAACCGGTTGCTGATCGGTTTCCTCGACGACCTCACCGCTCGGGCGGGTTGAGCAAACCGTCGTCGGCGTCGAGGTCGGCGTCGGCGTTGGTGGGCTCGACCTGGGGCGGCGGCGGAGGCGTCGCCGGCATCTCGGTGGTTGCCGGAAACGATCGCCGCCACCCCGACATCTCGTTCATCCGCTCCACGATCTGCTGCCACGCCGACGGTGTCGGCGGAGGGAGGTCGCGCAGCAGGTCGGGCACGGTACGCAGCCAGCCGACCGTGTACAGGGCGAGCATCATCACCGCCCCGGTGATGGCGACGATCCCGATGGCCGCGAGCAACACCACCGTGCTCGGCATCTCCAACTCGAAGAACTCCTGCGACCGTGGGCTGGTCAGCCCGATGATCGACAGGACCGCCATCGACACCACCAGACCCGTCTTCCACGGCACGAAGGGCCGGCAGACCATGGCGAGGGCGAACAGCCCCACCGAGGTCAGCACGATCACGGCGGTGGTGCGCGCCGCCTCCAGCGTGACGCCTTCGGAGATGGCGAGCTGGTAGCCGGCGAACGTGGCCAGGGTGGCGGCGATCCCGGTGGGAACGGCGAAGCGGAGCACCCGTCCCACGAATCCCGGCTTGGTGCGTCGCGCCGACGGAGCCAGCGCCAGGAAGAAGGAAGGGATGCCGATGGTCACCGCGCCGATGAGCGTCAGGTGGCGGGGAAGGAAGGGGAACGGCAGGGCGGCCAGCCCGACGGCGAGGGCGATGCCGATGGCGTAGACCGTCTTGGTGAGGAACAGGTTGGCCACCCGCTCGATGTTGGAGATCACCCGCCGACCTTCGGCCACCACCCCGGGCAGGGCGGCGAACCTGCCGTCGATCAGCACCAGCTGGGCCACCGCCCGCGATGCCGACGCCCCGCCGCCGACGGCGATGGCGATGTCGCTGTCCTTCAACGCCAGCACGTCGTTGACACCGTCGCCGGTCATCGCCACGACATGACCGCGACTCTGCATGGCCGCCACCATCGCCCGCTTCTGGTGCGGTGTCACCCGGCCGAACACGGTGTGGGTCTCCATGAGGTCGGCGAGCTCGTCGGGGTCGTCGGGGAGGTGCCGGGCGTCGAAGTACTCGGCGGAGCCCACCACCCCGACGCTGCGGGCGACCGCGGCGACCGTCTCGGGATGGTCACCGGAGATCACCTTCGCCGCCACACCCTGGTCGGCGAAGAAGCGCAGGGTCTCTGCGGCGTCCGACCGGATCCGGTCGCCGAAGATGAGCAGGGCGACAGGGGCGAGGTCGTCGGGCAGGGTGCTGTCGAGGGGCTGCTCCCCATGGGAGAGCAGCAGCACCCGCTGACCGGCCTCGCCCGCCTGGCGGGCGGTGGCACCCACGTCGGCGTCGGCGGGGGCGATGACGTCGGGTGCCCCCAGCACCCACGTGCCTTGGCCGGCGAAGGAGCTACCGCTCCACTTGCGCGCCGACGAGAACGCAATGGTGGCCACCGGCGCCCATCCTGGGGGGTCGGGGTAGGCAGCCGCCACCGCCGCCGATGTGGCGTTCGGGTCCGGGTCGGCGCCGGCCAGCGCCGCCAGCGCCTCTTCGGGGTCGACGTCGCCGAGCAGGACGATCTCGTTGAGCGCCAGGGTGCCCTCGGTGAGCGTCCCGGTCTTGTCGAAGCAGACCGTGTCCACCCGGGCCAGGCCTTCGATGGCGGGTAGCTCCTTCACCAGCACCTGGCGACGTCCCAGCCTGATCACCCCGATGGCGAACGCCATCGAGGTGAGCAACACCAGCCCCTGCGGGATCATCCCCACCGCCTGGGCGACGCCGCTGCGCAGCGCCTCGTGGAAGTCGTCGTCGGCGCGCATCTGGGTCCACACGACGAGGGCGATGGCGGGGGCAACCGCCCAGCCGATGGCACCGAGCATCCAGTCGATCCCGTCGCGCAGCTCGGAGCGCACCAGCGTGAACTTCTTCGCCTCGAGGGCCAGCTTGACCGCGTACGCGTCGGCGCCGACTTCGGTCACCCGGAACCGCCCGGACCCGGCCGAGACGAAGCTGCCGGACAGGCAACGGTCGCCGATGTCCTTCGTCACCGGGTCGGACTCGCCGGTCAGCAGAGCCTCGTTGATCTCCAGCCCGCGGGCGGCGACCACGAGGCCGTCGACGGCCAGCTGGTCGCCGGAGCGAAGCTCGATGATGTCGTCGATCACGATCTCGTCGATCGGTAGGTCGACGAGCTGCCCTCCGCGCAGCGCCCTGACCCGAGGGGCGGTGAGCAGCTCGAGCCGGTCGAGGGTCCGCTTGGCCCGGAGCTCCTGGACGATCCCGATGAGGGCATTGGCCACGAGGACGATCCCGAACAGCGCGTCCCTGGGCTCGCGGAGAACCACCAGGGTGACCACGAGCAGGGCGCCGAGGAGGACGTTGAACCGGGTGACGACATTGGCCCGGACGATGTCGGCGGTCGACCGACTGGGCCCGTCGGGGGCGATGTTGACCTTCCCCGCGGCCACCCTTTGTCGGACCTCGTCGGGTTCGAGGCCGCGTGCGGTGAGTGCCCGGCCGGTGGTCACCATACGGTGACGAGCCTACCGCCGGGCCGATCGGCGACTCCGCCGCGCTACAACAGGATGAGGGACAGCCCGCCGAAGGCGATGCAGTAGATGCCGAACGGCACGAGGCCGACCCTGCCGATGAACTTGACCAGGAACCGGATGGCGAAGTAGCCGGTCACGCCGGCCACCACGGTGCCGACCACCAGTGAGAAGTCGAGGCCGACACCTCCTTCGCCGGACACGTCGAGCAGGCCGAGCAGGCCGGCCCCGGCGATCGCCGGGATCCCCATCAGGAACGACAGGTTGGCCGCCTCCGCCCGGTCGAACCGCCGCCCCAGCCCGGTGGCGATGGTGATGCCCGAGCGGGTCACCCCGGGGAGCAGGGCGATCGCCTGCGTCGACCCGATGGCGACGGCGTCGGTGAAGGTGACATCCTCCCGGCGCCGGTCGCCGACGGCGATGTACCGGGTCAGCACCATCATCACCCCGGCGGCGATCATCAGCGCCGCCACGACTTTCGGGTCCTCGCCGATCTCGTCGAAGAACGAGTAGAAGGCGAGGCCGACGACGGCTGCCGGGATGGTGCCGATCACCACGAACCAGAGCAGGCGTTTGCCTTCAGGCGTGAACCGCAGCATCTCGGCGATCTCGGCCCGGTAGTACACCAGCACCGATACCAGCGTGCCGATGTGGAGAACCGCCGTCGTGCCCAGATCGGGCCCCTCGCGGCCGAGGAGCGCCGGGACGAGGATGAGATGCCCGTCCGAGGAGATCGGCAGGAACTCGGAGAGGCCCTGGATGAGACCCCAGAGGATGGCGTTGTCCATGGCGGCGGGGAGCCTAACGGCGACCCGGCACGACCCTGCTGGCGGCCGGCCCGGCAATCGGCCCGGTCAGGTCCCGACGAGGACGGTGAGGGTGCGTCGGGCGGCGGCGTCGGCGACGGCGGCGGCGTCCTCCGAGGGCACGGCGACCATGCCGTCCGTATCTCCAGCCAACATCGACTCGGCGGACACCCCGGTCACGACGCCGACGACATCGACGGCCGGCTCGGCGGCGATCAGCCTCACCCGGGTGCCCACCGCCGTCCCCAACGGGAGCGGTGCCCGGATGGACCACCAGCCCTCGGGCGGGGGTGGCGCCGCCGCCACCGCCGACGGGGTGACCGGGTCCCCTGACCGCAGGTCTCTCGCCGCGTAGCCGAACGGATCGGGCACCGCCGGGAGCAACCCGGAAGGCACCGGCCGGTACTCGATGTCCGCCCGGTCGAGCAGTGTCCCGGCGGCGATGTCGGCGATAACGAACGGATGCTCCACGGTCGGGCTGCCGGTCAGGTCGACGGCGAGCGCCACCACCAGGGCAAGCCCGGCCACCAGGCGACGAAGGTGGGGAGGCGGGGTGAGCCACAGCACCATCCGAACGTAACCCGTGGCCTCCAGCCGGGGAAGGGGGTCGGGGCCGGACACGGGTTGACCTCCCCGTCCCTCCCCCCCGAAGAGGGGAGGGTGCCTTCCGCAAGCAGGGGGAATAGTGGGGGGACTTGCGGTCGGCGCACGGGGAGGGATCTGGCTTTGGCCCGATGGGCCGCACCACCGTGCGGTGTCCGGGGGGACGATGATCGCCCTGTGGCTGAGGCTGCTTAGTGGAGACTCTAAGCGATGACGCACCCTCCGGTCCAAGTTTCATCGGATCTCCGTCGAGGTGGGAACCACCGAGCCCGGCGGACGTAGACTCCGGTCCGGATGAAGCCGCTGCTCGAAGCCCAGGCCGAGGTGCTCGACGCGGTGCCTCTCCTCCCCGCGGAGACCGTTCCGCTGGCCGACGCCGCCGGGCTCGTGCTGGCCGAGCCGGTGGTCGCCTCCCACGACCTCCCGCCGTTCCCCAACTCGGCGGTCGACGGCTACGCGGTCAGGGTCAGCGACACCGCCAGCCCGCCCGCCGAGCTGCCTGTGCTGGCGACGGTGGCTGCCGGCTCGGTGCCCACGGTGGCGGTTGCGCCGGGCACCGCGGTGAAGGTGATGACCGGGGCGCCGCTCCCCGACGGCGCCGAGGCGGTGGTCCGGGTCGAGGACGCCGAGACGGTCGACGGCATGGTCCGCATCCTCGTCGCCCCCGTCCCGGGGCTGGCGGTGCGCCCGGCCGGGGGCGACGTCGCCGCCGGCAGCGAGGTCCTCCCCGCCGGGCTCCGGCTGGGCCCGGCGCATCTCGGGGTGCTCGCCGGCCTCGGCGTGGCGAACCCGCGCGTCCGACGCCGACCGGTGGTGGCTCTGCTGTCCACCGGTGACGAGCTGGTCCCGGTGGACACCGCCGACCTGTCTGGCGGGCTGATACGCGACGCCAACCGCTCGACATTGGCGGCGCTCATCGCCGACGCCGGTGGGGAGGTCGCCGACCATGGCATCGTCGGCGACGACGCCGATCGGCTCCGGGAGGTGCTCGACGAGGCGGCGGCGACCGCCGATGTCGTGGTGAGCAGTGGCGGTGTATCCATGGGCGACCATGACGTCGTCAAGGAGATGCTGTCCGCGCTGGGCACGGTGAGCTTCTGGAAGGTGGCGATGCAGCCGGCCAAGCCGCTCGGCTTCGGCGCGGTCGGCGGCGTCCCCTTCTTCGGGCTGCCCGGGAACCCGGTGTCGGTGTACATCGCCTTCGAGCAGTTCGTCCGCCCGGCGTTGCTCACCATGATGGGAGCCGATGCGGTGTTCCGTCCCCGGGTGCGCGGCGTGCTCGACGACGGCGCCGCCACCGATCCGGAGAAGACGGTGTTCCTGCGCACCGTCGCTCTGCCCGGTCCCGACGGCCTGTGGCACGCCCGCTCGGCGGGTGGCCAGGCTTCCAACGTGCTCTCCGCCATGGCCGCCGCCAACGCCTTCGCCGTGGTGCCGGTAGGCACCGGGCCGGTGGCGCCGGGCGGCCCGATCGACCTCGAGCTGTTCACCGCGCCGAGCACCCGCTCCCGCCGGGAGGCCCTCGGTGGCTGAGCGGACCGATCGCCTGAACCATCTCACCGAGGACGGGGAGGTCCGGATGGTCGACGTAGGCCGCAAGCCGGTGACCCTCCGCACCGCCGTCGCCGAGGCGCACGTCACCATGAGCCGGGCGGTGAGGGAGACGGTCTTCTCGGGCGGCCTCCCGAAGGGCGACGCGCTGGCCACCGTCCGGATCGCCGCCATCATGGGGGCGAAGCGCACCCCCGAGCTCATCCCGCTGTGCCACCCCGTCGGCCTCGACGCCGTCGACGTCACCATCGAGCCCACCGAGAAGGGGGCTCGGATCGAGGTGACCGCCCGGGTCGAAGCCCGCACCGGTGTCGAGATGGAGGCGATGACCGGGGCCTGTGTCGGAGCCGTGACGCTGTACGACATGATCAAGGGCATCGATCGGGGCGCCTCCATCGGCCCGGTGCAGCTCCTGTCGAAGAGCGGCGGGATGTCAGGGGATTGGAGTCGATGACCGACCCGCTGCGGGCGGCGGTGATCACCGTCTCCGACCGGGTGACCCTGGGCGAGGCGGTCGACGAGTCCGGCCCGGCGGTGGCCGAGATGCTGGAGGTCCTCGGTTTCTCGGTCGCCCCGGTCGAGGTCGTGCCCGACGGGATCGCCCCTGTGGTGGCCGGCCTGGAGAAGTGGGTGGGGGAGGTCCCGCTGTTGGTCACCACCGGAGGTACCGGCTTCTCCAGCCGTGACCTCACCCCGGAGGCGACCCAGGCGGTGATCGAGCGCGAGGCGCCCGGCCTGGCCGAGGCGATGCGCGCCGCCGCCGTGGCGAAGACGCCGCACGGGATGCTGTCCCGGGGGGTCTGCGGCATCGCCGGTGGCACGTTGATCATCAATCTCCCCGGCAGCGTCACCGGCGCCACCGAGTCGCTCGAGGTCGTCGGGCCGGCGCTGCGTCACGCCGTCGAGTTGCTCAGGGCGCTCCCCACCGAGCACCACGGCGCCGGGGCCTGACCACCGGATCGAGGTCCCAGGGAGGGCCCGTTCCGCCCGGCGAGTTGGCGAGAGCGTTCCCAACGGACCACAATGCCCCGCACTGTGAAGCATTCGGGCCGGATGCTTGGCTCGACAAGGCAGGGGTCGTACCCTGCGTGCAGCGGAGTAAGGGCACAATGGAACTTTTCGCCTTCGTCCTGATCGGGGGGATCTGGGCCGCTTTCCTGCTTCCGTCACTGCTGGACGGTCGTAGGTCCGCACCCAGCTCCAGTACCCGGAGTTTCCACCGGTCACAGAACCTGCTGGCATCTGTGGCCACCACCGATGCCAGGGAGATCCTCATCCGGAAGCGCCACGAAGCGCGCCGCCGGCGTGTCCTGCTCTCGCTGGTGGCCGGCGCCGCGCTCGACGCTGGTGCTGGCGATCACCCAGGGAAGCGGGTTCTGGCTCGCGGTCACCATCGGCTTCGACGTCGCCGTGGGCGGCTACATCGCCCTACTGCAGCACGCCCAGCAGAACGCCCGACCCAACGCTCCCGTGGTGCCGCTGCACTTGGTGGAGGAAGACCCGCACGGCGCCTCGGTGCGCGTCGTCGCCGGTTGACGCCCGGGCCGCGAAACCGGGCTCTGTGGACCTGACCGGGGTCGAGGCGGCAGTCCGCACCGAGCTCGACGCCAAGTTCGAGGCCCGTGAACGGGCGCTGCGGGGGTCCCGCAAGATCATCCAGGCCTCCTCGAAGGCCATCCGATCGCTCCACCGCGGTGAGCGGTCCGAGGCGGAGGCGCTCATCGCCGAGGCACGGGCCGTAATCGCCGAGATCGAATCACCGCTCCTCGACCACACCGACATCTACCACGCCGGGTTCTTCTCCGACGCGGTTAAGGAGTACGCCGAAGCCGAGCTCACCGCGGCGCTCCTCGCCGGCGACCGGTTGCCGCTCCCTGCCGACCTGGGGATCGGCTCGGTCCCGTACCTCAACGGCCTCGGCGAAGCGGTCGGGGAGTTGCGCCGCGCCCTCCTCGACCATCTCCGCTTCGGCCGGCTGCCCGAGGCCGAGATCACCTTCGGCAGCATGGAGCACGTGCTCGACCTGCTCGCCTCGCTCGACTACCCCGACGGCATGACCGGTGGGCTGCGCCGCACCACCGACGTCGCCCGCGCCCTGATCGAGCGGAGCCGCTCCGACCTGACCTCGACCATCGTCCAGGAGCGGGTCAGGAGCGCGTTGGGCGGTTCCGGCGAAGGGCCACCGGCCGAGCCGGGGTAGCATTCCCGGTACCGCGGGGGTGTAGCTCAGTTCGGCAGAGCACCTCGTTCGCAACGAGGGGGCCACGGGTTCAAATCCCGTCACCTCCACCCGCCCGAAACCTCGAGCGAGTGAGTCGTCGACGGCTGGCCGCAGACCTCACACCGGACCTCAGTCGCAGCCCCTCGACCACCGTCTGGCGCTCGGATCGATGAGTCTCGGTACCGTGAGTCGTCTCAGCTGACAGGCGCCAAGGGTGCCCGCAGCGCACGAGACGAGACAGCGGAGGACACCATGGCGACCACGCCCGGCAACGCGAGCAGCAACCCTCCCGGCAAGCCGCCGATCGTCGACCTGGCCACCTGGCAGGGGGCGCGCGATGAGCTGCTGGTTCGCGAGAAGGCGCACACCCGTGCCGGCGACGCGATCGCCGCGGCCCGGCGGCGGCTGCCTATGGTCGAGTTCGACGGCGCGGTCGAGGTCACCGGCGTCGACGGGCCGGTGCCGTTCCTCGACCTCTTCCAGGGTCGCGACGAGCTCTTGGTCTACAAGCACATGTGGTACGACGGCGCGCCCCACCAAGGTCAGTGCGAGGGCTGCACCACCACGGCCTGGCATGTGAAGGACGCCGTCTACCTCAACGCCCGGGGAGTCTCGTTCGCCTTCCTGACCTCGGGCCCGTGGGACGAGGTGGCTCCCTATGTCGAGTTCATGGGTTACACCCAACCCTGGTACTCGGTGCGGGGCGTAGAGCCGCCGGTCGGCGGAGGAATGGGGCAAATCGTTTGTTACCTGCGCCACGGCGACCGCGTGTTCCTCACCTATTCCACGACGGGCCGTGGCAACGAGGTGGTCAACGGTTCCCTCGGCCTGCTCGACATGACGCCCTATGGCCGCGGCGAGGCGTGGGAGGACAACCCCGAGGGCTGGCCCGCCATCGGCGATGTCGGCGAGGGGTCCCCTTCCGAGCGCCGCCAGGCCTGTTGGTACTGGCGCGCGGACGCCGACGGCGTCGCCACGTGGGGTCCGACCAGCCGGCCCGTGCCGCAGTGGACCCGTCCCGGCGCGATCCCCGTGGAGACCCTCGGCCGCCAGGGCCACCACCACTGACGGGTTCCGTCGGGCTGGACGCTGGCCCCCCGAGCAGCATCTCTTCGTCGGCATGCAGGCGCGGCCCGGCCGGCAACGCCGAGGCCGCGATCCGAACCGGGCAGGTACGACGTACCCTGCTCGACACTTGCGTTTGACCCTGCCATCGGAGGAACGCCCATGTCCGTGACCCGACGCATCCTCGCCCTGCTCACTCTGCTGGTCCTGGTCGTGGCCGCCTGCGGCGGCGACGACGACGACGTCGCCACGACCGCTGCCGGTAGTGACACGAGTGGCGGGGGCGGCGAGGAGGTGCAGGCGTCCCTGGCCGGGTTCGCCTTCGACCCGGCGACGGTGACCGTCGCCGCCGGGGGCACGGTCACCTGGACCAACGCCGACAACACTGCGCACACGGTCACCGCCGGGGCACCCGGCGAGCCGACCGACGACTTCGAGACGTTGGAGCTCGACCCCGAGGCCTCGGGCTCGCTCACCTTCCCCGATGCCGGCAGCTTCGACTTCTTCTGCGAGATCCACCCCGCCATGGTGGTGACGGTCGACGTCGGCTGAGCCGGGCCGCCTCCGGCCGGTTGCCCGGCGGCCCCGGTAGCCTGCCCGGGCCGTCCCGACCAGGAGCATCCGGACCACATGCAGGATTCGTCGGTCGCCGTCCCGCAACGCCCCGCCGCCTCTTCGCCTCCCGGGCTGGGCCGCCGCCTGCTGCGGACAACCGGGTGGACGCTGGTGTGGCTCGGGTTGCTCACCCTGGGGTTCGTCGCCCATCAGCTGTGGGTGACCAGCTACTTCGCCGACAGGAATCAGCAGGCCCTGGCGGAGGAGCGGGTCGAGGTCAACGCCCTCGCCGAGGTCGGTGAAGCCGAGTACGTGCGGCCCGACGGCAGTGTGGCGACGGTGATCACCGAGGGCACGCCGCCGGAAGGGGCACCGTTCGCCCGCATCATCATCCCCAGCATCGCCGAGCTCCGTGACGGCTGGACCGTGGTCCACGGCGTTTCCTTGGCGGACCTGCGCACTGGCGCCGGGCACATGCCGGACACCCCGCTGCCCGGGCAGCCGGGCAACGCGGTGATCAGCGGCCACCGGACCACGTACGGGGCCCCGTTCAACGAGCTCGACACGCTCGAGCCGGGAGACCGTATCGAGGTGGAGACCGCAATCGGCACCCACGGCTACGCCGTGAGAGAGGTCTTCGTCGTGGAGCCCACCGATGTCTGGGTGACCGACCCCCGGGACGGCGGATGGTTGACCCTGACCACCTGCCATCCCGAGTACTCAGCGGCGGAGCGGCTGATCGTCGTCGCCGAGATGGTCGACGGGCCCAACGCCGAGGCCATCAGAGGCCAGGCGTGATCCGTACCGCCTTCCGTGCGCTCCCCGGGCCGTTCCCGGTGCGGTTCCTGATCGCCCTGGTGGTGGTGACCATGGCGCTGGTGGCGCTGCACTTCTTCTACGACTGGCTGGGTCGGCTGCTGCTCGATCCCGGAGGCACCATCGGCTGACCGGCGGCTGCTTGCCGGCGGAGACAAAGAACGGGGGCCTGCTGTGCGCAGGCCCCCGCCCTCTTCCGGCGACCCCGTCGACGAGTCCCTACCTGGTCTCGTCTCGACGCCAGCTCCGCGGCGCCTCGGGTGCCGTCTGCCGGACCATGCGGGCCAGGGCTGCTCCACCGGCCGTTGGTCGGTGCGGTCGCCTCAGTGCGCATCGGATGCACGAGACGTCCCGGAGCTGAGATCCTGGCCCATCCACCGCCCGGGCTCCACCACTCGGCCTGCGTTCGCACACAGCCCTTGCGACCCGATCGGCGTGGACGGGAACCTATCAGAGCGAACCCATTGCCTACCAGGGGCCGACCGACCCAATTCGCGCTCGGCGACAACGTCGACCGGCTCCGATCGCTGCCCCTGAAGCGCTGATCAGGGTGATGGGGAGCCTCCGGAGGAACCGACTCGGCGGCGATACTCGACTGAACCATGCCCGACGATGAGCCCTCCGCGCGGTAGACGGCCGATCCCGACCGGCATCCGGCACGTTCGGCTCCGCCTGGCGACACGTCCGATGGCGGTGGCTGGCCGGCAGCCTCGGCCTGTCCACCGTCGGGGAATTCGTCGTCACGATCGCACTGGTGGTCCACCTCATGGACGACACCGGGTCGGCGGGTTGGGTGGCGGCCATGTTGACCGCTCGCATGGCGGCCTCGGCCCTGCTGGGACCGTTCGGCGGGGTCATCGTCGACCGGCTGGAACGTCAGCAGACCCTGATCGTCATCGAGCTGGTCCGTGCGGGAGCCGTTGGCCTGATGACGATGGTGGTTCTCACCGGGACGGGACCGGTCGTGATGATCGCCATCGCCACCGTGTTCTCCACCGTAGGCACGATGTACTGGACGGCGACGGCGTCGGCGACTCCGTCGATCGTTCCCGAGGGCGATCTGGCCACGGCGAACGCCGTCGAGTCGACGCTCTACCAGGCAGGATGGTTCGCCGGTCCGGCCTTGGCGACGGGCCTGCTCGCGGTCGGTGGCAGCGCCATGGCCTTCGGGGTCGCCGCCATCGCCTTCCTGGTCTCGGCCGGGCTCGTCGCCCGGATCGGACGGCTCGGGTCGGGCGCCTTCGCCCCGGCGCCGGTGCCACCGGTCGCCGTCACCCCGGCCGATACCGGCGAACCCGGTGCCGGCGGGCGCGCCGGGCGTCCGGTGGGCGGATCGGGTCTTGTCAGCTCGCTCGTGGAGGGCGCCGGGGCGGTCCGCCACATTCCCGGGCTGCTCGCCCTCACGGTGCTCTTTGCGGCATTGATGCTCTCCTTCGGGATCGAGCAGGTGGTGCAGGTGTTCGTGGTGACCGAGCGCCTCGGGTGGGATGCCGACGGGGTGGGGTTGCTCAACGCCTTCATCGGGCTCGGTGGCCTGCTGGCGGCGCCGATGGCCGGGCGGGTCGCCGCCAGCCGTCGCGCCGGTCGCTGGCTGGGGTGGTCGGGGGTGACGATCGGCGTGACCCTGGTGTTGCTGGCGGCAACCACCAGCCCTGCCGTCGCCATGGGCCTCGCCCTGGTGGAAGGAGCGGGCAACATAGTCTTCGACGTGCTGCTCATCACCATGCTGCAGCGCACGTGCCCAGAGGCCTTGCTGGGCCGGGTCTTCTCGCTCCAGGACAGCGCCGGGTCGGTCTCCCAGCTGCTGGGCACGGTCGTCGCCCCGGTGATGATCGGCGTGGTCAGCCTGGAGGTAGCCCTGGTGTTCGGAGGCGGCAGCCTGGCGGTGCTCGCCGTCGCCCTCCTACCGGCGCTGGCGGCTATATCCGCTCGTACCGAGGCCGAGCGAACGCGGCTGGCACCGGTCGTCCGCCGGCTCGGAGCGCTCGGCCTCTTCGACGACGCCACCCGTGCACAGCTCGAGCGGATGGCCCGCGTGGTGCGACCGGTGAGTGTCGGCACCGGCGCCGTGGTTTTCCATGAGGGCGATCCACCCGACGACCTCTACGTGATCGACCGGGGTGAGGTGTCCGTGCAGTCGCAGGCGTCGGGGGAGGTGGGGAGGCTCGGTCCGGGGGACTGGTTCGGCGAGATCGGGCTGCTGCGTGGGATCCCTCGCACCGCGTCGATCGTCGCCGCCGAGGACACGTCACTGCTCGCCGTCCCGGGTCGGGTGTTCGTCGATGCCATTGCCGGACGGGACTCTCTGCCCGATCCGATCGAGAGGGCGATGTGCACCCGTCTCGCCCGGACTCACCCCAAGCTGGCTATCGACCGTGGCCCGGTGTAGGCGACGGGAGCCGGTAACTTGCAGCCGACCATGCCGATCCGTCGCCTCGCCGCCGGTGTCGGGGCGCTCCTGCTCGTGGTGGCCTGCACCGGGGGAGAGACGGCGCCGCCGACCGTTCCTCCCACCACCAGCACCATCGGATTCGCCGCCGTCTCGACGCCACCGCCCACGGTCGAGGTGGACCCGGCCGTCGATGGCGCCGTGGCCGAGGAGCTGGTGGCCGAGATCGACGAGCTCAAGGGCGAGGTGGAGACGCTGCGAGGGCTCCACTTCCTCGACCCTCCCCGTGTCGCCATCGTCACCTCCGACCAACTCGCCGCCCGCCATGGCGCCATCCTCGATGCCTCCTTCGACCGGGCCGGGCTCGACCTCGACACCCGGGTGCTCCGGATGTTCGGACTGCTCGGGTCCGGTGAGGACGTCCGGTCCATGCTCGCCGATCTGTCGACCGAGCCGCCGACCGCCCTCTACGACCCGGTGGCCCGCGCCGTGGTCGTCGACGGCAGCGTCGCCGAGCTCGGCCCTGCGGAGCGCAGCTCCGTTGTACGAGAGCTGGTGGAGTCGCTGGTCGACCAGTACCACCGGGTGAGTGCCCGGACGGAGACGCTGCAGGACGATGGCCGTCACGACGAGTCGGTGGCGCTGGCCGCCCTGGCCGAGTCCGACGCCTCCTACTTCCAACTCGTCTACCAGCAAGGGCTGCCGGAGGAAGAGCAGCAGGCGGTGGCCGCGACGGCGGGCACCGCGCCTCCCAACCTCCCCCCGGTGCTGGCCGAGCAGCTGTCACTGTCCGCCGAACGGGGTCTCGGTTTCGTCGAGGCGTTGGTCGGGCAGGGCGGCACCGCGCTGCTCGACTCGGCATACGGGAACGGCTTGACCACCGAGGGCCTGATGCACCCCGACCGGATGCTCGCTGGCGAGGGTGTCAGTGAGATGTCCGAGATCGAGGTCGCCCTCGACGGCTACCGGGTGGCCGACCAAGGCAGCCTGGGCGAGATGGGACTTCGGTCGATACTCGCCGAGGCGCTGCCCCCCGACATGCTCACCCAGACCGCCGACGGGTGGGGAGCGGACGATGCGGTGACTCTTGTCGACAACAGCGCCGGGGAGGCCGCCTGGGTGTACTCGTTCAAGGGGGACAGCGTCGACGACACCGTCGAGGTGGCCCAGGGGTTCCTCGACCATGCCGAGCAGGTCCTTGGTCAGTCCGCGCTGGTGGCCGGCGGCGGCGTCGAATACGTCGGTGATCCGTATGTGTTCGTCGACCGCGAGGACGCCGGGTTGGTGGTGGTAGTCGCGTCGAGCGTCGACGATGGGCGCCTGCTGGCCGATCTGGCGGTCATCCCCTGACGGCGCCGGCATGGTGGTTCCGCTCGACGGCGGGGCGATCTACGGTCGGACGGTGGGGGCCATCAGGGCGCGTCGAAACCACGCGACGATCGATAGTGGACCGGACGGGACGGGTGCGCCGGTAGCAGCTCAGCCGCGACCGGCGTTGGGCCGCCGGCCGTGGTTGGCCTTGCTGCGGCGGGCGCGCAACTTGCGACGTTTCGCCTTGGCCATGGGTTTCAGGATACCAGCGATGCGCACCGGGCCGATCTCCGGTGGGCTCACGGTGTCGGCACCCGGGTGGTCGCACGGCCCGGTGCTGGCAGCCGCCGCCATGAGACACCGTCGCACCGGGCTCCGCCCGCTGGCCCTGGGATGGGGCCTGCTGATCGCCGGGGGATCGGTGCACGGTCGAGGGATGGCCGAACCGCTGGCAGTGGTGGGTCTGGACGCCGCCGGCACCGTAGTGGGCAGCAGCCGGCTCGTTCCCGGCGGGCGGGTCAAGATGGCCGGTGCGGTTGCCATCCTCGAACTGCCGGCCGGAGTCACCGTGCCCCAACCGGGCACCGTGCTGACCTGGGCGGCCGTCGGCGGGTGACCGGGAGCCTCGTACACTCGGCGCATGTGTCGCAACATCACCGAACTGCGCGGGCTCGAGCCCGTGGCAACCGAAGACGAGATCGAGGCCGCCGCCCGTCAGTACGTGCGTAAGGTCAGCGGCTTGAACAAGGGCCTGGCGGCGGCGCCGGACATCTTCGAGTCGGCCGTGGCCGAGGTGGCCGCCACCACGACCCGGCTGCTCGCCGCCCTGCCACCGAGGCGCCAGCCCCCGCCCACCGTGCCGCCCCTCAGGCGCCCTGAAGTCCAGGCCCGCATCCAGGCGAGAGCGAACGCCTAGCCCGCGGACGTCGAGTTCCCCGCCCATCTGGTAGTCGGCGGACGCCTGGAGCCTTCCGAGGACCTGGCAGCACTGCCGGGGAGTGACCCCTGTTCAGCCTCGGACTTTCTTTGTCCTGGCCTCCGAATTTGTCACACCTACGGTGCATGATGGGCGGATGGTGATGGACAACAACATTCTGCGACCCATAGCGTCGACGTTGCCGATCGACCTGGAGGCGATGGCGCCCGGGCCGCGGCTCGCCGGCTTGCTGGCCGGGGTTGATCGGTCCCGGTTGTCGGACCACGACGTGGTTCGCCTCATGGTGGCCAGGGACCGACTGGTTTCACACGACCAGGCTCAGCGGGCCGCCGACATCGCAGAGGTGACCCGACGTTGCGGTGACGACGATCTCACCGGGGAGTTCGCCGCCCTCGAGGTGGGGACGGCGTTGCGGTTGACCAGGACCGCTGCTCAACACGAGGTCGCCTTCGCTCTTGACGTGGCCGAGCGACTCCCCCAGGTCGGTGAGATGTTGGGGTCGGGTCGGGTCGATGTGCGCCGTGCCAGGGTGCTGGCAGACGGCACCGCCCACCTGTCCGTGGAGTCGGGGCGCTTGGTCATTGCCGACGTCGCCGAGCGAGCATCCGAGATGACCACCGGCCAGCTACGGGCGCTGCTGAGGAAGCTGTGTCTCACGGCCGACCCCGAAGACGCCAAGACCCGCCTCCAACACGCCGTCGAGGACCGCAGGGTCGTGCTGGAGGCGAACCCTTCCGGCTCAGCCAACCTGTTGCTCATGGACCTCCCGCCGGATGTGGCGGCAGCCGCCCGGGAACGCATCGACTTCCTGGCCCGCAGGCTGCCCACGGTGACGGGCGGAGCATGGATCAGCGGCGAGCCGACGTCGCCATCGACCTCCTCACCGGGCACAGCAGACCGTTGGGTCGAGGAATGGTGGACCTCACCGTCGACCTCCGCACCCTCCTCGGGCTCGCCGAGGACCCCGGTGACCTCGCCGGATGGGGTCCCGTCGTGGCCGACATCGCCCGCCAGGTCACCGACCGGCAAACCGACGGGCGGTGGCAGGCCACCGTCATCGACGACAACGGCGACCCCCTGGCGGTGGCGGTCAGGCGGCGCCCCACCACCTCCCAGGCCCGCCAAGTCCGGGCCCGGCACCGCACCTGCGTGTTCCCCGGATGCCGCCGACCCGCCCGATCCTCCGACCTCGACCACACCCGACGCCACATCGACGGTGGACCCACCCTCGAACGGAACCTGGCACCACTGTGCGAATTCCACCACCGGGCCAAAGACGAAGGCGGCTGGCGATACCGGCGCCGACCCAACGGCGACCACGTGTGGACCAGCCCCCACGGCCACACCTACGTCACCAGCGGACGCTCGCCCTGATCGATCCCGCTCTTCGAATCGACCCGTCACCTCTATATCCTCGACCGATGCCCGGCCGCCTCGTGCTCTGCTCAACCCCGATCGGCAACCTCGACGACGTCAGCCCACGGCTCATCGCCACGCTCGGGGCCGCCGACGTGGTGTTCGCCGAGGACACCAGACGGACGCGCACCCTACTGGGGGCGTTGGGGATCACCCCGCCGCCACTGCGGTCCTTCTACGTGGGCAACGAGAACCGTCGCCTGGGTGAGCTACGAGCCAGGCTCGAGGCCGGGGAGACGGTGGCGCTGGTCACCGACGCCGGCACCCCGGCGGTGGCCGACCCGGGGCTGAGCGCCGTCCGGATGGCGGACGAGGCCGGGGCAAGGGTCACCGTGATCCCGGGCCCGAGCGCGGTCACCGCCGCCATCGCCCTCTCCGGCCTGCCCTCGGAGCGGTTCGTGTTCGAGGGTTTCCTCCCGCGCAGCGGTGCCGACCGGCGGCGCCGGCTGGACGAGCTGTCGGCCGAGGAACGCACGGTTGTCCTCTTCTCGGCGACGAAGCGGGTGGGCGAAGACCTCTCCGACCTGGCCACTGCCCTGGGC
Source organism: uncultured Acidimicrobiia bacterium (assembly GCA_963834375.1). Lineage (GTDB taxonomy): Bacteria > Actinomycetota > Acidimicrobiia > Spongiisociales > UBA5794 > JACDBE01. The sequence continues at coordinate 588,445 of CAWIBM010000002.1, forward strand.
GGCGACCGTGTCGTGGTGATCGGCCGGGAGCTCACCAAGGTCCACGAGGAGCGATGGCGGGGAACCCTGGCGGAGGCTGCGAGCCACTGGGGCGATGTCGAGGCGCGTGGCGAGTTCACGCTGGTGGTGGCCCCGGTGACGCGGCCAAAGCGGGCCGACTACTCCGGGGCCGTTGCCGAGGTGGCGAGGCTCCGTGGCCAGGGGGTCAGCCTTCCCGAGGCGGTCAAGAGCGCCGCCGTGGACCACGAGGTGGACCGCCGCAGCCTCTACCGGCTGGTGGTCACCGAGCCTGGCGCACCCGCCGAAGGACCGCTCTCCTAACCGACCGGGCCGGTGGCGGTCAGGCCCCCAGCGCCGAGCGGCAGTCGCCGCATACGCCGCGGCCCTTGAACGACGAGATCCCCTCCGTGACGCCACAGAAAACGCATACCGCCTCGACCTTGCGCAGCATGATGTTGCCGGCGTCGACCGAGATGGCGAGCTCGTCGCCCTCGTGGATGGCGAACTGCCGGCGCATCTCGGCGGGGATGACCACCCTCCCCAGGTCATCGATCCTGCGAACCATTCCGGTGGTCATCGATTTACCCCTTCTCAACTCAGCAGGCCCATCCGGCCCCTTTGCAAGGGCCTTCCCGCCTGAACGTATCCCCAAACAGAACCGGGAGCCGCTGCTCCGATTCCGCGGCGTTGCGTGACTATATCCCCCATCGACGGCAATCTGTGTTTCTGACGCAGACACGGTGACTGCAGTTGCCCGCCGATGACGGCCCACCGCCAAAGCTACCAGCGTCGCCGAGCATGCCGGACGTCCCCGGCACCACCTGTGGACGCCCCCGGTACCATCGCCGCTCCCATATCGGAGGGCGCTCTGTCCCGCAAGATCCTCGTCGCCGTCGCCTGGCCGTACGCCAGCGGGTCGCGCCATCTGGGCCATATGGCCGGGGTGTACGTGCCGGCCGACATCTTCGCCCGCTTCCACCGCGCCCTGGGCGACGACGTGCTGATGGTGTCCGGCTCGGACGTGCACGGGACGCCGATAACCGTTCGGGCCGACCAGGAGGGCGTCGACCCGCAGGTCATCGTCGACCGGTACCACGCCGAGTTCCTCGACTACTGGGAAAAGCTCGACATCTCGTGGGACCTGTACACCACCACCGGCACCGACAACCACCGCCAGGTCACTTGGGACGTGTTCCGGCAACTGCGCGACCACGGCTACATCGACCGGCAGGTCGCCCGGCAGTTCTTCGACCCGGAAGCAAGTCGGTTCCTCCCCGATCGCTACGTCGAGGGCACTTGCCCGCACTGCGGCTACTCCCACGCCCGCGGCGACCAGTGCGACAACTGCGGGCGCCAACTCGACCCAGAGGACCTGATCGAGCCGCACAGCCGAATCAGTGGCGCCACACCGGTGATCCGCGACACCGAGCACTACTTCCTCAAGCTCTCCGCGCTGCAGGACGACCTGCTCGCCTGGCTGCGCACCCGCCGGGGCTGGCGCCGCCACGTCCTCAACGCCGCCATCGGGTTCACCGAGGAAGGGCTCCACGACCGCGCCATCACCCGCGATCTCACCTGGGGCATCCCGATCCCGCCCGAGTCGGACGACATCGGCGAGGGCAAGCGCATCTACGTCTGGTTCGAGGCGGTCATCGGCTATCTGTCGGCGGCGAAGGAGTGGTCCCAGCGGGCGGGCGATCTCGAGGCCTGGCGGGCCTGGTGGGAGGACCCGGAGGCGGAGTCGTACTACTTCATCGGCAAGGACAACATCGTCTTCCACGCCGTGATCTGGCCGTGCGAGCTGATCGGCTACCGCGGGCTCAACCTGCCCACCGACGTCCCCGCCAACCAGTACGTCACCTTCGGAGGCGAGAAGGGCTCGTCGAGCCGCGGCGTCGGCCGTCCGGTCGGCTGGTACACCGACCGGATCGAACCGGATGCGCTCCGCTATGCGCTCGCCTCGGTGCTCCCGGAGCAGAACGACACCGAGCTGACCGACGATGAGATCGTGCGGCGGGTCAACGAGGAGCTCGTCGCCACCTGGGGCAACCTGGTCCACCGGGTGATGTCAATGACCCACCGCTACTTCGACGGCGTCGTGCCCGACTCCGGTGAGCGGGAGGAGGTCGATCGGGCGGTGCTGGCCGAGGTCGATGCGACGCTGGAGGAGATGAGATCGTTGATGCTCTCGGTGAAGCTGCGTTCGGGCCTGCAGCGGGCGATGGCGGGGGCCGGCGCGGTCAATGTCTACCTCAACGAGGTCCGTCCCTGGACGACCGGCACCGCCGACCCGGGCCGGACTGCGACCATCCTCGCCACCGCCCTCGATGCCATCGGTGGGCTCGCCGTGGGGTTCGGGCCATACCTTCCCGCCACTTCGTCCGCGGTCCTGGACATGCTGGGCGTGAAGGCGGAGGGGTGGTCGAGGCCCCAGCCGGAGGTGGGCCGGGCGCTTTCCGAGCCGGCACCCCTGTTCTCCCGACTGGAACCACTCGACGAGGGCGAGTGACAGTGGGTTGGGTGGACAGCCACTGCCACCTCTTCCTCGCCACCGAGCCGGCTTCGACCATCCTCGACCGGGCCGCCGCCGCAGGGGTCGAGTGGGTGCTGTGCCCGGGTGTCGACCTGGAGACGTCGCTGGCGGCGCGCCGGCTCGCCGCCGAGCACCCGACTCGCGTCCGCTGGTCCGCCGGCCTCCATCCCCACGATGCAGGGGACTGGGACGAAACATCCGGCCGGCTGCCGCGCGCTGGCGGCGGCAGCCTCCGCCGTGGGCGAGTGCGGGCTCGACTTCTACCGCAATCTGTCCGACCCGGACGCCCAGCGTCGTGCCTTCACCGCCCAACTGGCGCTGGCCGCCGAGCTGGCCAAGCCGGTGATCGTCCACTGCCGCGACGCCTTTGCCGACGTCCACGCCGCCGTGGAACAGGCCGGGCTGGGCGAGGCGGTCGTGCTCCACTGCTGGACGGGCGGACCGAAGTGGACACGGCGGTTCGCCGACCTCGGGGTGACCTTCTCCTTCGCCGGGCCGGTCACCTTCGACACCGGGGACACGGTGCGGAGAGGGGCAGCGGTGGCCCCGCCGGAGCGCACCATGGTGGAAACCGACACCCCGTACCTCACCCCGCCTCCGGACCGCGCTGCCGCCAACGAGCCTGCCAACGTGGTGCGCGTCGGCGAGGCGCTCGCCGAGGTGTGGGGGCTCGACGTCGACCGGGTGGCGGCGCTCACCAGCACCACCGCGGCGCGGCTCTTCGGTGGCGCGCCCCGGACGACGGCCTCGGGATCGTGAACGGCGCCCAGGGGCGGGGGGAGATCGTCGAGCTCCTCGCCCGCCACGGTCATCACCCCAACAAGCGGCTCGGCCAGCACTTCCTGGCGGACCCGAACCTGGTTGCCCGGATCGTTTCCGCGGCCGGGGTGGGCCCGGGCAACCTGGTCGTCGAGGTCGGCTCCGGCACCGGCACGCTGACCCGGGCCCTGGCCGCCTCCGGGACCGACGTGATCGGGTTCGAGATCGACCGCCATCTCGAGCCGGTCTTGGATGAGGCACTTCGAGGCACGGGCGTCGTCGTCCACTTCGAGGACGCCACCCCGGCGGCGCTCGCCGCCGTCATCGGCGACCGGGAGGCGGTGGTCGTCGCCAACCTGCCCTACGGCGTCGGCACCACGCTCCTGCTCGACCTCCTGCAAACGGTGCCGGGGGTGAGCCGCCTGGTGGTGATGGTGCAGCGGGAGGTGGCCGACCGTCTGGCGGCGCCACCGGGAAGCCGGACGTACGGGCTCCCCTCGGTGGTTGCCTCCCTGCGCAGCGAGGTGTCGCTCCTCTTCCGGGTGCCGCCCACCGTGTTCGTCCCCCCGCCCGCGGTGGAGTCGGCGGTGGTCGAGCTGCGACGCACCCACCACGACTCGGCCACCGGCACCGAACTCGCCGCCGCCGAGCGGCTGGCCGCCGTCGCCTTCGCCGGGCGCCGCAAGATGCTGAGGCGGTCGCTGGCCGCGGTCCTCGACCGCCCCGAGGAAGTGCTCGCCCGGGCCGGGATCGATCCGACGGCTCGCCCCGAGTCGTTGGCGCCGTGGCAGTTCGTCGACCTGGCCAGGGCGGTGGACGGGTGATGCAGGCCGTCGCCCACGCCAAGGTCAACCTGACCCTGCGGGTGGAGCGGCTCCGTCCCGACGGCTTCCACGACCTGGTCTCGGTGTTCCAGTCGATCGGGTGGTCGGACCGGCTCGAGCTCTCGATGGTCGAGCCCACGGCGGGGGAGCCGGGGATCGCCTCCTGGGACGGCGGACCGGTCGTCGACGGAGACGGGAACTCGGCGTGGCGGGCCGTGCAGGCGGTGCGCCGGCATGTCGGGGCGGACGCCGGCCTGGCGCTGCGGCTCGACAAGCGCATCCCGGTGGCGGCCGGGCTGGGGGGAGGGAGCGCCGACGCCGCCGCCGCGCTCCACCTCGCCTCCCGGCTCCTCGGGGCGTCTCCAGGCCTTCCCGCCGAGCTCGCCCCCGACATCGGTTCCGACGTGCCGTTCTGCGTCACCGGCGGCACCGCCCTGGTCACCGGCAGGGGAGAGGTGGTGACGCCGATTCCGGCCGTGCTCGGCTATGCCCTGGCCGTCGTGGTGCCCCCGGTGGAGCTGAGCACGCCCGCGGTCTTTCGCACCTGGGACGATCTCGGCGGCGTCACGGGTCCCGCGCTGCCTGAGTCGGCGGCACCGCCCCTGCTCCGTGAGCACGGGCCGCTGCGCAACGATCTCTACGCCGCGGCTGTGGCGCTCGCCCCTGCGGTGGACGAGTGGCGGCTCGAGCTGGAGGCCCGGTGGGCCCGCCCGGTGGCGCTCTCCGGCAGCGGGCCGTCGCTGTTCGCCTTCTTCGTCGACCTCGACGAGGCGCAGGGAGCCGTCGGCGACGTCCCGCCCGGCGCTCGCGGTGCCGAAGCGGTGGAACCGGTCCCCGTCGGTTGGGAGCCACTCCCGGGCGATCCTGAGCGGTAGGTCACCTTCCGGCCCCTACAATCGGGCACACCCCGATGGGGGGTGGTGTAACTGGCAGCACTACGGGTTTTGGTCCCGTCAGTACGGGTTCGAGTCCTGTCCCCCCAGCCACGAGCGGCCCACCACGACACTGTTCGGCACCGTCCGGCTCCGAGGAGACCATGCCTGCCCAGCCCGCGCCAGCACAGACCTCGCCGGTGACGTTCAACGCCATCGTCCTCGCCGCCGGCAAGGGCACCAGGATGTACTCCGACCGGGCCAAGGTCCTCCACGAGGCCGCCGGGCTCCCCCTGGTGGCGTGGATGCACCGGATCGCCGGTGACGCCGGCGCCGGACAGGTCGTGGTGGTGGTCGGCCACCAGGCGGACGAGGTAGCCGCTGCCCTGCCATCCGACACCCCAACGGCTCATCAGGCCGAGCAACTCGGCACGGGCCACGCCGCCGCCGTCGGGCTGGAGCGCCTCGACCCGTGCGACGTGGTTGTCGTGCTCCCCGGCGACATGCCGCTGATCCGCCCCGAGACCATCGCCTCGCTCGTCACCGGCCACGTCGCCGCCGGCGCCGCCGCCACCGTCCTCAGCGTCGACCTGGCCGACCCCACCGGATACGGCCGCGTGGTGCGCGATGCCACCGGTGAGGTCACCGCCATCGTCGAGCACGGTGACGCCACCGAGGAGCAGCGGGCCATCACCGAGGTCAACACCTCGGTGTACGCCTTCGATCCGGCGGTGCTCGACAAGGCGCTGGCGTCGCTCACCGACCACAACGTCCAAGGGGAGCGGTACCTCACCGACGTCATCGGCGTGCTGGTCGGTGACGGCCTGACGGTCGGCGCCGTCGCCGCACACCCCGTCGAAGGCGCCGGGGTCAACTCACACGACCAGCTCGCCGCGGCCGCCGCCGAGCTCCGACGCCGCATCAACACTGCCTGGATGACGGCCGGGGTTTTCATGGAGGACCCGGCTCGGGTGTCGATCGGGGCCAACGTCGAATTGAGCCCGGACGTCCGCCTCTGGGGCGACGTCCACCTCATGGGAACGACCACGGTCGCCTCGGGTGCCGAGTTGGGCCCGTCGGTGCACATCGCCGACACCACCATCGCCGAGGGGGCCCGGGTGTGGTTCGCCGCGGTGCGCGGCTCGACGATCGGTCGCAACGCCGAGGTCGGCCCCTTCGTCAGCCTCCGCCAAGGCGCGGTGCTCGAAGAGTCGTCCAAGGCGGGCACCTTCGTCGAGATCAAGGCCTCGGTAGTCGGCCAGGGCTCCAAGGTGCCGCACCTCTCGTACGTCGGCGACGCCACCATCGGCGCCGACAGCAACATCGGGGCGGGAACGATCACCGCCAACTACGACGGCTACCGCAAGCACAAGACCGTCATCGGCGACGGGGTGAGGATCGGTTCTGACACGGTGCTGGTGGCGCCGGTCGAGGTCGGGGACGGGGCGTGGACCGGTGCCGGATCGGTGATCACCAACGACGTCGCCCCCGATGCCCTCGCCGTCACCCGCTCGCCGCAGCGCGAGGTGCCGGGCTACGCTCAGCGGCGCAAGGCCAGAGCCGACGAGGAGCGCGAGTGATGGAGATCTCGAGCCGCAAGCGGCTCATGATCTTTTCCGGGTCGGCGAACGAGGGCCTCGCCCACGAGGTGGCCAGCATCCTGGGCACCAACCTGGGCGGTGTGGAGCGAGGGGTGTTCGCCAACGGCGAGATCTACGTCCGCTTCACCGAATCGGTGCGTGGCTCGGATTGCTTCGTCGTGCAGAGCCACACCCAGCCGATCAACTTCCACGTGATGGAGCAACTCATCATGATCGACGCCCTGAAGCGGGCGTCGGCGCAACGGATCACCGCCGTCGTCCCGTTCTACGGCTACGCCCGCCAGGACAAGAAAGGTCGGGCGCGCGAGCCGATCACCGCCCGGCTCGTCGGTGACCTCTTCCTCACCGCCGGAGCCGACCGCATCGTCTCCGTCGACCTCCACACCCAGCAGATCCAGGGCTTCATAGACCGGCCCTTCGATCACCTCACCGCCCTCCCGGTGTTCGTCGAGTACCTGAAGCGGGAGATCGAGGAACCCATCGCCGTCGTTTCCCCGGACACCGGCCGGGTCAAGCTCGCCTCGAAGTACGCTCGCCACCTCGACGCCACCCCCGCCTTCGTCCACAAACGCCGGGCCGAGGACAAGCGCAACACGGTGTCGGCCCTGGAGATCGTCGGCGAGGTCACCGGACGGCACTGCATCGTGGTCGACGACATGATCGACACCGCCGGCACCGCGGTGGCGGCGGCCGACCTGTTGATGGAGCGGGGCGCCCTCAGCGTCCGCCTGGTGGCCACCCACGGGGTCCTCTCCGATCCGGCGGTGGACCGGCTCAAGAACGCCCCGATCACCGAGGTGGTCATCTCCAACACCTTGCCGGTCCCCGACGATGCCTCCGACCTCGACAAGCTCACTGTGTTGTCGATCGGCAAGCTGCTCGCCGGCGCCGTCAACGCCATCTTCACCGACGCCTCGGTGAGCGAGATCTTCGAAGGCGAGAACATGTGACGGCGACGCCGTCCGCGGCGTCAGAGGTCCTGGTCGCCGGGGCCGTCACCGAGCACTACGAAGCCCACCTCGACGCCATGGGCGCGGTCAACGCCTCCGCCGCCGACGCGTTCGCCGAGCGCGACTGGCGGGCGGCCCAGGCGACGGTCACCCGGCGGCTCGACGTCTACGCCGACGCGGTTGCCGGTGCCGTCGCCGCCCTCGGAGAACCGGGGCCCGACCGGGACACCTGGGTCGCCGCCAAAGGGCGATTCGCCGCCGCGGTTGCCGATCGCGTCGACCGGGAGATCGCCGAGACCTTCTTCAACTCGTGCACCCGCCGCATGCTGGGCACCGTCGGGGTCGATCCCGACGTCGAGTTCACCGGCGGCGAGTTCACAGGTGTCGAGTTCTCGGGCACCCCGGCGGACGCAGGGGATCCTTCCCTGGTCCGCTACCCAGGCCCGGATCCGGCGGCTCTGATCGGCCGGATCGTCTCCGGCGCCGGGATCGACGGTCGCTGGCAGAACCTCACCCGGGACGCCGTGCTCGGAGGCGCGGAGATCCGGCGGGCGCTGCGCCTCCACGGCATCGCCGGCGAGGTGGACGAGGCGGTGATGGCGGACCGGACCTTCTACCGGGGCCAGGGCGCCTACCTGGTCGGGCAGCTCCGTGCCGGCGGGGCCACGCTCCCGATAGCGGTGGCGGTCCACCACACCAGCCGCGGGCTGGTCATCGGTGCCGTGCTCACCGAGCCCGAGGAGGTCGGGGTGCTGTTCTCCTACACCAGAGCGGCCTTCTGCGTCGCCACCGACCGCCCGGCGGCGTTGGTGACCTTCCTCGCCGGTCTCGTTCCCTCCCGCACCCGGGCCGAGCTGTACACGGCCATTGGGTACCCCAAGCACGGCAAGACCGAGCTCTTCCGTGACTTCTCGCGGCACATCGCCACCAGCTCTGACCGGTTCGACCACACCAGGGGCATCAAGGGGATGGTGATGATCGTGTTCACCGTCCCCGGGTACGACGTCGTGTTCAAGGTGATCCGGGACCGCTTCCCGTTCCCCAAGGAGACCACCAGACGCCGGGTGATGGATCGGTACCGGCTTGTCGCCCGCCACGACCGGGCGGGACGGTTGGTCGACGCCGCCGAGTTCGAGAACCTGCGCTTTCCTGTCGACCGGTTCGAGCCGGGACTGCTCGACGAGCTCACCACCGAGGCGGCCCGGTCGGTGGTGGTCGACGGCGACCACCTCACCCTCCGGCACGTCTACGTGGAGCGGCGCCTGGCGCCGCTCGACCTGTACCTCCGTGAGGCCAACCCGGTGCGGGCGCGAGCCGCCATCGTCGACTACGGGCGGGCGATCAAGAACCTCGCCGCCGCCAACATCTTCCCCGGCGACATGCTGCTCAAGAACTTCGGGGTGACCAGGGGCGGGCGGGTGGTGTTCTACGACTACGACGAGATCACGCCGTTGGTCGAGTGCAACTTCCGCCGCATGCCCGAGTCGGACCGCCCGGACGAGGAGATGGCGGCGGACCCGTGGTTCGGTGTCGGCAGCCACGACATCTTCCCCGAGGAGTTCAGCCGCTTCCTCGGGCTGCGCGGCGAGCTGTGGCAGGCGCTCGACTACCACCACGGCGACCTCTTCGAGGTCCGGTTCTGGCAGCGGATGCAGGACAGGATCCGCGCCGGCGAGGCCATCGAGATCTTCCCCTACGGCCGTAGCCGCCGCCTCGGCGCCCACCTACGCAGGGTAGGCCCCGTCCTGGATTGAGCTACCCGATCTCGGTGATCGGCCCCTTCGTGAGAACCGATTTCTGACGATCTCCCAGCATTACGTATACTTGCGGTTCTTCCTGGCGCCGGGTCCGAGCACCGCGCCCCACGTCCTCACGAGGAGATTCGACGATGGATCAGGTGACGCTGGCGGCCGAACCGCGAGAACTGGCGGGCAGCCGCCCGGCGCGCCGCATGAGGCGCTCCGGCCGCATCCCGGCCGTGGTGTACGGCCGGGGGATCGAGCCGATCCACGTTTCGGTCGACAAGCTGGCCCTGTACTCGGCGCTGCGCTCCGAGGCCGGGTTCAACACTCTGTTCAACGTCGCCGTCGACGGCGACGAGACCATCCTCGCCGTCGCCCGTGAGGTGCAGCGGCACCCGGTCAGGAACGACATCACCCACCTCGACTTCATCAAGGTGTCGCTCGACATCGAGATCGAAGCCGAGGTGAACCTCGACTTCGTGGGGACACCGGCGTCGGTGGCGCAGGAGGGCGCCATCCTCGACACCATCGAGACCAGCGTCACGGTTCGGGCGCTGCCCACCGCCGTCCCCACCTCGATCGAGCTGGACGTCTCCCAGCTGGAGCTCGGCGACACGCTGCACATCTCCGACCTGCCCGCGGTCGAAGGGGTCACCTACGTCGGCGATCCCGAGCACACCCTGGTCACCGTGCTCGCCCCGCGGGTGGAGGAGGAGCCGGTGGCTCCCGCCGAGGGCGAGGAAGGCGAGGAGGGCGAGGAAGGCGAAGAGGGCGCCGACGGTGAGCGCGCCGCCGAGACCGAGGACGAGAGCTGACCTCGGCAACTGCGCTGGTCGTCGGGCTGAGGAACCCGGGCTCCCGGTACGAAGGGACCCGTCACAACCTGGGTGGCGAGGTGGTCGCCGTCACCGTCGAGCGCGCCGGCGCATCGTTCCGTCGGGCCCCTAGGTTCATGCGGGCCGAGGTCGCAGAGACCCGGATCGGCGACGAGCGGATGGTGCTCGCTCGACCATCCACATTCATGAACGAGTCCGGGCAGGCCGTCGCCCCTCTCCTCCGCTACTACGACACCTCGCTCGACCGGCTGCTGGTGGTCCACGACGAGATCGATCTCGACTTCGGGGTCCTACGGGTCCACCACGACCGTGGCTCGGGCGGGCACAACGGCGTCTCGTCGGTCATCCGCTCGATCGGCCAGGGCTTCTGGCGGCTGCGCTGCGGCGTTGGCCGCCCCCCGGGCTCGCGTGACCCCGCCGATTACGTCCTGGAGCGGTTCGGCTCGCGGGAGCGGGTCGACGCCGAGCTGATGACCCAGTACGCCGCCGACCTGGTCGAGGTGTTCGTCACCGAGGGCGGCGAGGCCGCTCGCCAGCGGGCCGGCGAGATGAACCAGCCCACCTAGGAGGGTGCTGAAAAATGGGTTCTCCGGTTCGAGGAGGGAGGGATCTGGCGACAATGGGTGAAGAGCGAGAGTGTCGGGCGAACCGGTCCACCGCTTTTTCAGCACCCACCTAGGCTCGTATCCATGATCGGGCGCTCGATCCTCGGTGTCGTCTCTGTCCTCGCCATCCTCGCCTCGTGCGGCGGCGGGACGGAGACGGGCCAGTCGACGACGGTCCCACCCACCTCCTCGACGACCGCCGCTCCGACGACGACCACGACGCTCGCCCCGACCACGACGTCGATGGCTCCGACCACCACGACCACGGTCGCCCCGACGACGACGACGACGGTCCCGCCGGTCACCACCTCGGCCCTGAGCGCCACGGTCTACGGCACGCTCGGCTGGTTCGACCCGGCCGCCGGCGAGTGGGTCACCGCCCCCACGCCGGACGATCTGCCCGAGGTGCCCGGCGCGACGTTCGACGTGGTCACGCTCAGCGGCGTTTCCGAGGCGGCGGCCGTCGATGTCGGCGTCTGCGAGACCACTGGGAACGCCTCGATCGAGTTCGACCCGGCGTTGCCCGGCGAGCTCCGGGTCTCCGGCTCGATCGCCGTGCTCGGCGCGACCTGGCCGCTGGTGCCCCGGCCGATCGTCGTCGGGGAACCGCCGCCTGACCGGCTCCAGGCGGCTCTCGAGCACCTCGCCGCCCAAGGAATCGACGAGGCTGCACCGCCGTTCGTCCAGTACGTCGAGGCCGACCTCGGTGGCGAAGCCGACGTCGAGGCGGTGCTGACGATCGCCCGCGGAGAGCGGCTTGCCGGGCCCGGCGACTACAGCCTGGTCATGCTCTTCGTCGGGAGCGGTGCGTCGGTCGTCGCCGAGTCGTACGGCGACGCCACGAGCCCGTACGTGCTCCACCATGTGATCGCCGCCGTCGCCGACCTCGACGGGAGCGGGAGCATGGAGGTGGTCTTCGACACCAGCTACTACGAGGGCTCGGGATCGGTCGCCCACGAGTACGTCGACGGTGGCCTGGTCGAAGTGATCGGCGGAGGCTGCGGCGCCTGACGCCACATGACGCGCCGAGCCGGTATCCGCCGCCCGACCCAGAGGATGCCCGGTCGACGGCTGATATCATCGGCCGGGTACGCGGCGTCACCACGAGGGGGGCTCAATGGCGGGCGTGCCCGACCAACATCTGCCGGACGGCACCGTTCCGGGAGTAGGCGCGGCGAGCATCGTGCTCGCCGACAGCCCCGACGTCATCGACTCGCTCGGCCGCCCCGGGCTGCTCACCACGCGGGCCGGCGAGGCGGTGGGCACGGTGGTCATGCCCAGTGTGCGCAGTGACGTCCTGGTGCAACGCCTCGACGCCGCCCCCGGTGGGCTCACCGGCGACGTGCCCGCTGCCGTCGCCTCGTGGCTCGACGACTCGGCGTTCAGTGCGCCGACCGGTTCCTCGGTAGTGGTGCTGTCGCTGCTGGCCGAGTTGTCCGAAGCCGTCCACCGGCACGCCGAGACGGGGATCCTGATCCAGGCGCCGCAAGGCCCTCTCGATCCCGCCGTCGAAGAGTGGCTGGGGCAGCGGTGCGAGCCGGTCGGGCCCATCGACGAGCAGGCCACGGCCGCCAACCTCGTCCAGGTGGTCGGGGCCCTCGGTGAGAGCACCCGACTCGTCATGTACAACCTCTCGACGTTCGTGCCCGACGGCGAAGACATCGAAGCCGCCATCGCCTTCGGCGATCGGGCCCAGCGCCTCGACCTCGCCCTCGCCCACGTCGCCGGCGACCACCCGGTGGTTGTGGTCGACGCCGATCGGATCGTCGCCGAACGCGGCGCCGGCGACCACGTCGTCGCCCCGGGCCGGTACACCGTCGAGGCGGCCGGTGACATCGCCGAGGAGGCGGTGGGCCAGATCGACGCCCTCCGCGTTCTCGACCCGATGACGTCTGAGCTGGCACTGCTGCTGGTCCCCCGCTACGACCGGCGGACCACCGACGGCTCGATCACCCGATGGCACAAGCAGGTCGGGGACGCCGTCGCCCCCGGGGACGTCCTCTTCGACATCGAGTTCGGCGGGCTCGCCTCGCATCTCGGAGCCACCAAGGACATCAAGATGCAGTCGCGGGTGATGACCCTCGGGGTGGTCGCCGGGGAGCCGGGCCACCTCCTCGAGGTCTCGCCGACCACCGACGTTTCGGTGGGGTCGCGCGTGGCGGTGATGGGTGCCCGTCCCGACCTCGATCCCGATGAGACAAGCGACCTGACCCCGCACTTCCGGGTGGGGCTGCGGGTGGTGGAGCGATGACCGGTCCGGTGAAGGACAACCCGACCAACCCGATCTCGCTGAAGATCGTGCGCAGGATGTTCGGCCGGCTGAGCGGGCCCGAAGAGGCGCTGCGCAAGGCGCGTAACTCGATGCGGCTGCAGAAGGGCGGGTCGCTGTACCGCACCAACGTCTACGTCGGCAACATCAGAGCGTCGCGGAAGGTCGGTATCTACGGCTTCGGCGGATGCGATCTCACCTTCCTCGCCGGCGCCGGGAGCCTGCTCCAGCCGCAACTCGACGCCTCGCTGGCCATTCATCGCGACAGCGCGGTCGAGGGCGCCCGCTCCGACTTCATCCTGCAGGGCCTGGCCGGGGTGCAGGGCCCGGTGCTCGACGAGGTCGTCGACCGGCTCGACCTCGATCCGGCCAGCTTCACGTCGAACCTGTTCGACGAGCGCTTCCCGGTCCCCGACCACCCCCGCCTGGGGACCTACCCGAAGGACGTGGTGGTGTTGAGCATCGCCGCCGACCTGTCCCGCACCGTGTACCAGCACCGTTCCGACGGCCTGCTGGTCGACCCGGGTGGCTGGTGGCTCAACGCCGACATGACCCAGGTGCTCGGCGACCTGGAACGGGTGAAGTGGTTCTCGGCGACATTCAAGAAGCTCGGCAAGATGCCGATGGAGACCTACCTCGACAACCTGGGGCTGATCGTCAAGGAGCTCAAGGCGCGGACCGGCGCCCTCGTCGTGGTGTGCAACACGCTGGTGGTCGATCCGGGGGCGGCGGCGGTCGACTACCAGTTCGCCAACAGCCCGGCGACGGTGCGGCGCCGCCAGTTCGCCATCGGGTTGCGCGAGGCGGCCGGGGACCTGGGGTTCGTCGTGCTCGACGTCGACCGGGTGACCAAACGGGCCGGGATCGCCGGCCAAGCCGACTTCGTCCACTACACCCCCGACCAGAAACAGGCGCTCCGTCGCGAGTTCGTCCGGCTGCTGACGGAGCACACTGAGCTACTTGGCTCCTGAGCCGGAGCATGCTTCTTGGCTCCGCCCGAAGGCGTAGCCTCCCACGATGCCTCCCGCACCTCTATCGGCGCTCGCCCGGCTCTGGCCAGGGGACCGCCTCCCCGACATCCCGGGGCGGGTTGCGGTTCCTCCCCCGCTGCGGGCGTTGCTGCTGGCGGCGATGGCGGGGGACGGCGACCGGCCCATCCTGGCGGTGGTTCCCGGCGAGCACGAGGCCGAGGACCTCGTCGATGATCTCGCCCTCTTCCACGACGGCGCCCTGCTGCTCCCCGCCTGGGGGACGCTGCCCTTCGAGCACATCTCCCCCAACGTGGGCACGATGGCCGCCCGGGCCGAGGCCCGCCACCGGCTGGCCGGTGCCGAACCGGGGACCGTGGTGGTGGCGTCGGTGCGCGCCGCCATCCAGCGGGTCAGCCCGAGCCGGGTGACCCCGGTCGTTCTCGCCGCCGGTGTCGAGGTGGACTTCGACGGTGTCGTCGACGAGCTGGCGGCGATGGGGTACACCCGCACCGACCGGGTCGAGGCGCCGGGCGAGGTAGCGGTACGGGGAGGCATCATCGACGTGTTCCCCGCCCAAGGCGACACCCCGCACCGCATCGAGTTCTGGGGCGACGAGGTCACCGAAATCCGCACCTTCGGCACTGCCAACCAGCGGGCGCGCCAGTCGGTGCCGTCGGTGACTGCATACCCCGCCCGAGAGCTGATGCCCGATGCCGGTGTGGTGGCGATCGCGGAGGAGCTGCTCGCCGGCGAACCATGGGCGGCGTCCACCTGGGACAGGGTCGCCGCCGGGGTGACGTTTCCGGGGCTGGAGAGCTGGCTGCCCTGGCTCGCTCCGGAGCGGTCCGTCATCGACGAAGCACCCTCCGCTCGCCTGGTCGTCTTCGACGCGGTCCAGGCCGGCGCCCGCGCCACCGAGCTGCGCACCGAGGAGGAGGACCTGGCCGCCGCCCTGGCCGGCACCTGGGGGGAGAGCGCCCCGCCGGCGGGGGAGCACCCGCTGCTCTACCTACCCCTAGATCGCGCCCTCGCCGCCCACTCTCACCTCGAGGCCCCGCCGTCCCCATCCGGCCCCGGGGACGAGGCGTACACGATCCGAGGGTTCGACGCCGTGGCAGGCGACCCGGGCTCGGTCGGGACGGCGATCACCCGCTGGAAGCAGCGCGGGGTCGACGTGGTCATCGCCATGGATGGCGACGCCGCCGCCGACCGGGTGGCCCGGCTGCTCGGCGAGGCCGGGCTCCCCATCCCCAAGCTGGGCACGCTCGACGAGGTGCAGCCGGCGGTGCTCCCCGTCGGTATCCACCGTGGCTTCGTCGCCGACTGGCTCGGCGTCGGGGTGGTGGGGGAGCAGGAGATCGCCGGGCGCCGGCGCTCCCACCGCCGGTACGGCGCCCGGCGCGTAGGCGAGATCGGCGAGGGGTATCGCGACCTGCGTCCCGGCGACCACGTCGTTCACCACCATCACGGCATCGGACGCTTCGAGGGACTGGTCCATCGCGAGATCGGCGGGGTCGAACGCGACTACCTGTTGCTCGCCTACCACGGCGAGGACCGTCTCTACGTCCCCACCGACCAGCTCGCCGCCGTCCGCCGCTACACGGGCGGCGAGGTTCCCCGCCTTTCCCGTCTCGGCGGCGCCGACTGGGCCAGCACGCGATCCAAGGTCCGGCAGGCGGTGGCGGCTGTCGCCGAGCAGGTGGTCGACCTGCATCGGCGTCGGGCGCAGGCCACCGGCCACGCCTTCGCCGCCGATACGCCCTGGCAGGCCGAGTTCGAGGCGTCGTTTCAGTATGAGGAGACGGCCGACCAGCTCACCGCCGTCGCCGAGGTCAAGGCGGACATGGAGAACGCCGAGCCCATGGACCGGTTGGTATTCGGCGACGTCGGCTTCGGCAAGACCGAGGTGGCGATGCGGGCGGCCATGAAGGCCGTGCAGAACGGCAAACAGGTGGCCGTGCTGGTCCCGACCACCCTGCTCGCCCAGCAGCACCAGGCCACGCTCGGCGAGCGGTTCGCCCCCTACCCGGTGCGGGTCGAGGCGATGAGCCGGTTCCTGACCCCGGCGGAGCAGCGGGACGTCGCCTCCGGGCTCGGGGACGGGTCGGTGGACATCGTCATCGGCACCCACCGCCTCCTGTCCGGTGACATCAGGTTCAAGGACCTCGGGCTCCTGGTCATCGACGAGGAGCAGCGGTTCGGGGTGGCGGCCAAGGACCAGATCAAGCGGCTGCGGACCTCGGTGGACGTGCTCACCCTCACCGCCACCCCGATTCCCCGGACGCTGGAGATGGCGCTCACCGGGATTCGGGACGTCAGCCACATCCGCACCGCACCGGTCGACCGCCATCCGATCCTCACCTACGTCGGGCCATACGACGAGCAGACCGTGTCGGCGGCGATCCGGCGTGAGCTGCTGCGCGAGGGCCAGGTCTTCTACGTCCACAATCGGGTGCAGTCGATCGACCATGCCGTCGCCCGGCTGCGTGCCCTGGTGCCCGACGCCCGCTACGCCGTCGCCCATGGGCAGATGAGCGAGGGCCAGCTCGAACAGGTGATGGTCGAGTTCTGGAACGGCGACCACGACGTGCTGGTGGCCACCACCATCATCGAGTCGGGGTTGGACCTGCCCCAGGTCAACACGCTCATCGTGGAGCGGGCGGACCGTCTCGGCCTCGCCCAGCTCTACCAGCTCAGGGGCCGGGTGGGAAGGTCGAGCCAGCGGGCCTACGCCTACCTGTTCCACCCGGAGGAGGAGCGGCTCACCGACGATGCCTACCGGCGGCTGGAGGCGATCGGGCGCTTCGCCGAGCTCGGCTCGGGCTTCGAGCTCGCCCTGCGCGACCTCGAGATCCGGGGGGCGGGGAGCATCCTCGGCGAGACCCAGGCCGGGCACATCGCCGCCGTCGGGTTCGACCTGTACGTCGAGCTGGTGGCGGACGCCGTCGGCGAGCTCAAGGGCGAGCCGGTCGAGGTGGAGGAACCTCCGCAGGTGAGGATCGACCTGCCCGTCGACGCCCACCTCCCCGACGACTACATCCCCGGCCCCGACGAGCGACTGGAGGCGTACCGCCGGCTGGCGGCCGCCGCCACCGAGGCCGACGTCGACGATGTCGTCATCGAGTGGCGGGACCGCTTCGGAGAGCTACCCGCTCCGGCGGCGGCCCTGGCGGACGTTGCTCGACTCCGGGTCGAGGCGATCCGGGTCGGGCTGGCGGAGATCGTGAAGCTGCGGCATGAGGTGCGACTGTCGCCGGTGACGCTGGTTACATCCGAGGAGGTGAGGTTGCAGCGGCTCGCCCCGCACGCCGTGGTGCGCGGCGACCTCCTGTTCGTCCCGGCCCCCCGCACCGACCCGGTAGCCGGGCTGCTCGACTTCCTTCGTAGAATGTGGCCGGTCCGGAGCTGAGTTGCGGAGGTGAGGCGCGTGCAGCGCGGGCTGGGTCGATCTATCGCAGTGGCGGTCCTGGCCGTTGCCGTCGCCGCGTGCTCGGCGGCGTCCGACCTGGCCACCGTCGACGGGGTCGGCATCACCCAGGACGATGTGCTCGCCATGCGATCCGAATCCGGCGACGTCGCCAGCTCACCGGCGGCGCCGATCCGCCAGGACCTCACCACGCTCATCCTCGAGCAGTCGATCGCCTCCGCCGCCGAGGAGCAGTTCGGAGTCACGTTCACCGCGGACCAGGTCGACGCTCGGCTGGCGGACCCGCCCCCGCGCTACGTGTCCCTCTTCGAGCAGATCGCCACCGACGCCACCGCCGGCGAGCGCCTCCGGTGGCTCAACGCCCGGTTCACCCTGGTGCGTGACGCGGTGATCCCCGAACTGCTCCTGGAGGCACGCGGATCGTATGAGGCGGTGATCGAGGAGACCCCCGAACAGGTGATGCAGGCGTGCGTCAAGCACATCCTGGTGGGGTCCGAGGAGGAAGGGGAGGAGGTGATCGAGCGGCTCGAGGCGGGTGAGGACTTCGCCGCCGTCGCCGCCGAGGTGTCGCTCGACCAGCAGAGCCAAGGCGGGGTCCTCGGCTCCGCAGGCGACTGCGTCGTCAATCACTCCCAGATGGGCGAGGAGTTCGTCGCCGGGGTCATCGATGCCCCGCTCGGGGAGGTCACCGGGCCGGTGCAGACGTCGTTCGGGTACCACGTCATCCAGGTCGACGAGCGGGTGTTCCCCACGGCCGAGCAGCTCGCCGCCGACCCGATGGCGTACCTCGACCCCGAGGTCGGCACCGGTCTGATGGGGACCTGGTTCACCGAGGCGGTAGAGGACGCCGACATCGACGTCCGCTCCTCCGTCGGGGTGTGGTCGCCGGAGTCCTCCAGCGTCGTCGCCGCCTCGTGAATCCCGACGTTCTCGTCGTCGGCCTGGGCCCGGCCGGGCTCGACCGGCTCGCCCCCGCCACCATGGCGGCGCTCGACGCCGTCGAGACCGTGGTGGCGCGCACCGGGCACCATCCGGCCGTCGCCGACCTCGCCGCCCGCCGCCAGGTCGTCACCTGCGACGACCTCTACACCTCCGCCGACGGATTCGACTCCGTCTACTCCGCCATCGCCGACCGGGTGGTCTCGCTCGCCGCCACCGGCTCGGTGGCATACGCCGTGCCCGGCTCGGCCTCGGTGGGGGAGCGCAGCGTGCCGCTCGTCGTGGAACGGGCCCGGGCGGCCGGCAATACCGTGGAGATCGTCCCCGGCGAGTCGTTCCTCGACCTGGTGTGGACGGTGACCGGGTGCGACCCCATCGCCGACGGGGCCCAGGTGATCGACGGCCGGGCCCTTCCCGACCCGCTCCAACTCCACCTCCCCACGGTGATCACCCAGGTGGACAGGCCCGAGGTGCTCGGCGACGTCGCCGCCGTGCTCGGCCGCGTGCTGCCCGACGAAACGCCGGTGACCGTGCTCGACCGCCTCGGCGATCCCGAGCAGGTCGTCGAGACGATGCCGTTGCACGACATCTCCCGTCACCCGGTCGGGCCTCGCACGACGTTGTACCTGGTTCCCCCGCTCAACGGCTGGTTCGGGCTGGTGACCACCAACCGGCGGCTGCGGGCCGAGTGCCCGTGGGACCGCGAGCAGACCCACCACACCCTGGTCTCCCATCTCATCGAGGAGGCGTTCGAGGCGGTCGAGGCGCTCGGTGCGCTGCCTCCGACCGCCCCTGGCGAGTTCGACGACCCGGTGGTCTACGCCGAGGTCGAGGAGGAGTTGGGCGATCTCCTGTTGCAGACGGTGTTCCATGCGACCCTGGCCGAGGAGGCCGGGATGTTCGGTGTCGAGGAGGTGGCCGAAGGCATCCGGCGCAAGCTGGTTCGCCGCCACCCCCACGTCTTCGGTGATGCCGCCGCCCACGACGCCGACGCCGTGCTGGCGCGCTGGGAGATACTGAAGGCCGAGGAGAAGGATCGCCCGTCGCTGCTCGACGGCATCCCGAAGGCGATGCCGGCGCTGTCCAGGGCGGAGAAGCTGCAACGGCGGGCGGCGACGGTGGGCTTCGACTGGGCCGAACCGATGCCGGTGCTTGCCAAGGTGGGCGAGGAGCTCGAGGAGCTGGCGGCGGTGGCGGACGACCCGACGCTGCGGGCGGCAGAGCTCGGTGACGTCCTCTTCTCGGTGGTCAACCTGGCCCGGCACCTCTCGGTCGACCCGGAGCTGGCATTCCGGCACGCCAACGACCGCTTCGAGGCCAGGTTCCGCGGTATGGAGGAGCTGGCCGCCTCTGCGGGCGACGACCTGGCCAACCTGTCGCTCGAACAGCTCGACGACCTGTGGGAGCGCGCCAAAGAGCGAGCCAAGGAGTTGGACAGGTAGCTCGGGTGACCGGGTGGGGGTCAGGGTCCGTGATATCTTCGCGCGACGTGAAAACCGCGATTTCCTCGATTCGGGGTCGCCAGATCCTCGACTCGCGGGGCAACCCGACGGTCGAGGCCGAGGTGGTGCTGGCCGGCGGCGGCTTCGGGCGCGCCGCGGTCCCGTCAGGGGCGTCCACCGGGTCACTCGAGGCCAACGAGCAGCGTGACGGCGGCTCGAGTTACGGCGGCAAGGGGGTGCTCGGCGCCGTCGGGCACGTCAACGAGGCGATCGCCGGCGCTCTCATCGGGCGCGACGCCAGCCGCCAGGAGGAGATCGACCAGGTGATGCTCGATGTCGACGGCACCCCCAACAAGGCGAACCTGGGGGCGAATGCCATCCTCAGCGTGTCGTTGGCGGTGGCCCGGGCGGCGGCGTCGGCGGTCGGCCTGCCACTGTTCCGCTACCTGGGCGGGTCATCGGCCCGGTTGCTGCCGGTCCCGTGTCTCAACGTGCTCAACGGCGGTGCCCACGCCAGCAACTCCATCGACATCCAGGAGTTCATGCTGGTCCCCGGCGGCGCCCCCAGCTTCGGTGACGGCCTGCGCGCCGGGGTCGAGGTGTACCACGCCCTCAAGGGGGTCCTCGCCGCCGAAGGTCTGACCACCAACGTGGGCGACGAGGGAGGCTTCGCCCCCGACCTGCCCAACGATCGGGCGGCGCTGGAGCTGCTGTCCCGAGCGGTGGAGGCGGCCGGATACCGGCTCGGTGACGACATCGCCTTCGCCATCGACGTCGCCGCCACCGAGCTGTACCGCGACGGACGCTACGAGCTGGACGGCGAGGAGCACCCGGTCGAGTGGATGCTCGACTACCTGGTCGGATTGGCCGACGACTTCCCGCTGGTCTCGATCGAGGACGGCCTCGGCGAGGCCGACTGGGAGGGTTGGGGGGCCCTGACCGCCCGGCTCGGCGACCGGTGCCAGCTCGTCGGCGACGACCTGTTCGTCACCAACGAGGAGATCCTCCGGCGGGGCATCGAGCAGGGAACCGCCAACGCCATCCTGGTCAAGGTGAACCAGATCGGCACCCTGTCCGAGACGATGCACACCATGGAGCTGGCGGCAACCAACGGCTACGGGCGGATGGTCTCCCACCGGTCGGGAGAGACCGAGGACAGCTTCATCTCCCACCTGGCGGTGGCGACCAACGCCGGGCAGATCAAGTCCGGTGCGCCCGCCCGGGGCGAGCGAACCGCCAAGTACAACCAGCTGCTGAGGATCGAGGAGGCGCTGGGGCCCGACGCCCGCTACGCAGGGTGGGGGCCGTTCCGGCGGCGGCCATGACCGATCACCCGGCTCCGCCGACGCGGCGGGGGAGGCGGCCTCGCCGCGGCGTCTTGGTGGCGCTGGTCCTCGTCGGGCTGGTGGCCGGGATCCTCGGCGGGGTGTTCCCTTTCCGCCAGATGTTCGCCCACCATCGCCAGGTCGACGCCGCCGAGCAGCAGCTCGCCGACCTCCAGGCCGCCAACGCCGAGCTCGAGGGGGAGATCGCCACGCTGCAGAGCCCGGTCGAGATCGAGCGGATCGCCCGCGAGCAGTTCGGGCTGGTGCGCCCCGGGGAGACCGGATACGTGGTCGAGGTGCCCGAGCCCGCCCCGGTGCTCGCCGACGAGACCGACCAGGCCGACCAGAGCGATGCGCCGTCGGGGTTCTGGCAGGGCATCTGGGACTTCCTCACGGGCCGCGATCTCGAGCGAGATGGATGACCATGAGGCGGTGGCCGTCCAGCTGGGGCGGCCGCTGCGGTCGCCGGTAGCGACGGCGGCACGATGCCACCTGGCGATGCCGGTGGTGGTCACGGTTCCCCCGCTGCTCGACGACGGCACCCCGTTCCCGACGACGTACTGGCTGACGTGCCCGCTGGCGAGGCGCCGCATCGGCCGCCTCGAATCCGGTGGTGGTGTCGCCGCCGCCCAGGACCGGGTCGACTCCGACCCCGGCTTCGCCGACGCCTACCGGCGGGCGATGGAGCGCTACGCCGCAGAACGCGACCGGCTGGTGCCCGTCGGGCACCGCGGTCCCGTGCCCGCCGGCGGGGTCGGGGGGTCGTCTGGTGGGGTGAAGTGCCTCCACGCCCACTACGCCGACCATGCCGCCGGCAACCCCAACCCGATCGGCGAGATGGTCGCACCCGATGTCGAGCCCCTCGACTGCACCGTCCCGTGCGTGGCAGAGCTCGACGGCGAGGTGGCACCGAACCCGGAGTGGTCGGAGCGTTGATATGCCCGCCTCGCTGCGCTCGGCTCCTCCCGCAGCTGGGGCCCCAACCCCAGCGCGGGCCGTCTCACTAGGTTGCGGTGGGGACATGGACCTGCCACAGCTTCTCGAGCGCGACGAAGTGCTCGACGCCCTCAGCGCGTTGGTCGCCGGTGCGTCCGATGATGGAGGGCGCCTGGTCCTGCTCGCCGGTGAGGCCGGCATCGGTAAGACCTCGGTGGTGCAGCGGCTCGCCGGGCGCTGGGATCACCGCGCCGTCGTGTTGGTGGGCGCCTGCGACCCACTCGACACGCCGCGGCCGCTGAGCCCCTTGCTCGACATCGCGGCCGACGCCTCTTCCGGGATCACCGAGCTGGTGGCCGGCGGTGTCACCGGGCCCGAGCTGTTCGCCGCGCTGGTCGAGCGGATCAGCGGCACCGCACGACCGACTCTCCTGGTCATCGAGGATGTCCACTGGGCGGACGCGGCGACACTCGACTTCCTGCGCTACGTCGGCCGCCGGGTCGAGAGGACCAACGCCGTGGTCGTCGCCACCTATCGGGACGACGAGCTGGCGGTGCACGAAGAGTTGCGGCGGCTGCTCGGCGACCTGGCCACCCGAGGCGACATGGTCGTCCGCATCTCATTGGAGACCTTGTCGGTCGACGCCGTCGCCCAGCTGGCGAAGCGGGCAGGGGCGAGCTCGGCGGAGGCGGCGTCACTGCACACCTCCACAGGGGGCAACCCGTTCTATGTGACCGAGGTACTGGCGAGCGGCGGCGGGTTGCCGGCGACGGTCCAGGACGCGGTGATGGCGCGCGTCCTCAGGCTCGACCCGGAGTCGCGGGCCGTGGTGGAGATGGTGGCGGTCGCACCCCGCTCTCTCGATCCTGGGGTCGGCGCCGGCGGCAGCCTGACCATGGTTGCGGTCGAGTACATCGTCCCCAACTCGCCCGAGGTGGCGGCCGATCCGCCGATGCTGTTCGACCGGCACTTCCACCTCAACACCGACTTGGACGTCTGGGTGTTGCACGCCTGGGTGTGGAAGAAGAACCCCCACCGGGATGTTCGAGGACTACAACCCGAGGGTCGCCGCCTGCCCTTGACCTAAGCGGCAGTTGCTATCCGTAGCCGAGCGGCGGGAGACCGCCGCTCGGCGCGGCGACTCCGATCGGGTTTGCCATGGCGACCGGCGGTATCGTCCCCGGCCATGAGGGTCGCCGCCGTCGACGTTGGCTCCAACACGGTTCGGCTGCTGGTCGCCGACGTCGTCGACGGCGCGCTGCGTCGTGTCGACCGCCGGTCGATCGTCACCCGGCTCGCCCAGGGTGTCGATCGCAGCGGCCGGCTCGACCCGGCGGCGGTCGAGCGCTCCCTCGAAGCCGTCGAGGTCTACGCCGCCGCCATCGGCACCGCCGGCTGCGATCGAGTCGGAGTCATCGCCACCTCGGCGGTGCGCGACGCGGCGAACCGCACCGAGTTCACCGAGCCTGCCCACGCCCTTCTCGGCGTGGCTCCTGAGGTCCTGACCGGCCCCGAGGAGGCCGAGATGTCGTTCGCCGGCGCCATCACCGGTGCGATCGGCGAGCCGCCGTTTCTCGTGATCGACCTGGGAGGGGGGAGCACCGAGTTCGTCCACGGCGTCGACCGGGTCGAGTCGGGGGTGAGCGTCGACATCGGCTCGGTCAGACTCACCGAGCGCATGCTGCCCAACCGCCCGGCTCCCTCGACCGCGGTCGAGGCCGCTCGACGCTACGTAGCGGGGCTGTTCACCGAGCAGGTGACGATGCCAGGTGAGATCGCCACGGTGATCGGTGTCGGCGGTACGTTCACCAGCCTGGCGGCCATCCACCTCGGGCTCGAGGAGTACGACGCCGAGCGCGTGCACGGGACGGTGGTACCGGTCCTCGGGTTCGACATCCTCGTCGACGAGCTGGCCCGCCTCGACCTGGTCGCCACCGCGGCCATACCGTCGCTCGATCCCGCCCGGGCGCCGGTGCTCCTCGGTGGGGCGGTGGTCGCCGCAACCGCGGTCCATCATGTCGGCGCCATCGCCGTCACCGTCTCCGAGCACGACATCCTGGACGGCCTCGCCCTGTCGCTGGCGACCACCGCCTCGTGAGCTACCACCGGTGGACGGCGGCTGCCCATCTGTGCGACCCTGTCGGCATGAGGAGGTCGCCATGACCGTCGTGGTGGGCGTCGATTCCTCACCGGTGGCCGAGGACGTGGTCCGCAAGGCCATCGAGGAGGCGGAGCGCCGCGGCACCGATCTGCACGCGGTCCATGTGCTGCGCACCCCGGTGGTGTACGTCGAGACCGGGATGAACCTCGAAGTCCTGGCGGTGGCCGAACGCAAGTCGGTTTGGGAGCCCTTGGAAGAGGTGCTGTCGGCCTCGCCGGTCCCGGTCACGAAGGTCGACCTCGACGGGTATCCGCCGGACACGCTGGTGGGTTATGTCAAGGAGCTGGGTGCGTCGCTGCTCGTCGTCGGTACCCGGGGCCGGGGTGAGTTCGCTTCGTTGATCCTCGGCAGCACCAGCAGCCGGGCCATCCATCTGTCTCCATGCGACGTGCTGGTGGTGAAGCTCCACGAAACCCGGTGAGCTGCCGGCCTCACCCGCTCGTCTCGAGCACGCTGAGGCCGAAGGCGATGGCGAACCCGACCACGGTGACGAACCCCACCGGCCGGCCGGCGTCCTCGTAGGCGTCGTGCATCATCGAGGTGGCCAGCATCGTGAGGATCGCCCCGGCGGCGAAGGCGTACGTGAACGCCAGCGCCGCCGGTGGGGCGCCGTCGAGCAGGGCGTAGCCCAGGGCGGCGGACAGGGCACACACTGCCACGATCCCGGTCCACATCCACAGGATCGTGGAGCGTCTCCAGCCATGCTGTTCGAGCGTTGTGGTGGCGGCGACTCCCTCGGGGATGTTGGACACGAACACCGCCACCAGCATGGCGACGCCGACCTCCCCGGTCTGGAGGATGGTCAACCCCAGCACGGCCGTCTCCGGGACCCCGTCGAGCAGTGCCCCGAGGACGATCGACAGGCCGGACGGGGCCTCCATGACCTCTCCCATGCTGTGCCGGCGGCGCCGCTCGAAGCGGCCGATGAGGACGTCTCCGAAGGTGAAGGCGGCGGCGCCGGTGAAGAGCCCGAGCGTGGCTCCGGCATGGCCACCCACGTCGACGGCCTCTTCCATGAGCTCGAAAGAGACGGCGCTGATCAGCACACCGGCGCCGAACCCCATCACCAAGCCGAGGAGCCTCTTCCCCGGTGGGCGCAGTGCCGCCACCGCCGCACCGAGGAGTAGCGACCCGGAGGCCACGGCGCCCCAGAGGAAGGCCTCGGTCACGACGACGACCGCGGTCTGCCGCCGGATGGTCGATGGCAACTCACGGAGTGACGGCCTCCAGCTGCGGGTCGGCAGGCGGCAAGCATACGCACCCGCCCCCGAAAGGGACCGGGCACCCTCAGGGCACCGAGCCGGTAGGTTTCGACCGTGGGTCTACAGCAGCTGTTGGGCTACCAACCATCCCGTACTTCGATGTGGCGGCGAGCCCTGGCCCGGATCGCGTCGACCCGGCCTGGCAGCTGGCTCTCCGCTCGGGTGCTCCCTCCGTTGGACCGATGGTCGTTCCGGGCGTCCGGGGGCAGGGTCGCGCTCACCGAGTCGATCGGAGGGTTTCCCACGGTGATGCTCACCACTCGGGGCGCCCGGAGCGGGCTGGAGCGGACGGTGCCGCTGCTGGCGGTGCCCAGTGGTGACGACCTTGCGGTGCTGGGCACGAACTGGGGCGGGGGAAGCTCCCCCGCCTGGGTGCACAACCTGACGGCGAATCCGGTGGCGGTGGTGGAGTACCGCGAAGCCAGGGTCGACGTCCGGGCGGAGCGACTGGATGGCGCCGCCGCCGAGGAGGTGTGGCGTCGTGCGGTCGATCTGTACCCCGGGTATGCGGAGTACCCGCGCCGCGCCGGGACCCGCGTCATCACGGTGTGGCGGCTGGTCCCCGTTGGTTGACGGTCAGTCCTTGGACAGCGAGGCGAGGACCCGCTCTCCAAGGTGCTGGGGCAGCTCGTCGTAGTGGTCGTGGACCGCCTCGAAGGTCCCCCAACCCTGGGTGAGCGAGCGCAGGTCGATGGCGTAGCGCATGATCTCGGATGTCGGCACCAGGGCGGTGATGACCTGCATCCCGCCCGGTCCCACCTCGGTTCCCTGCACCTGCCCTCGCCGCGACGACAGATCGCCCATCACGTCGCCCTGGTAGTCGGACGGCACGGTGACCGAGATCCGCGAGATCGGCTCGAGGATGATCGGACCGGCCTCGGCCATGGCCGACTTGAATCCGATCCGCCCCGCCATCCGGAAGGACATCTCCGACGAGTCGACCGAGTGGTACTTGCCGTCGACGCAGCGGACCCGGATGTCGACGACGGGGAATCCGTTGATCCCGCCGTCCCGCATCGTGTCCCTGATCCCGGCCTCCACCGCCGGGATGAACTGGCGGGGGATGGAGCCGCCCTTTATGGCGTCGACGAATTCGAAGCCGGTGCCGCGGGGGAGCGGCTCCACCTCGAGCATCGCCACCCCGAACTGGCCACGGCCGCCCGTCTGTTTCTTGTACTTGCCCTCCGCTTTGGAGGGGCGGGTCACGGTCTCGCGGTAGGGGACCTGGACCTCCTCGGTGACCACCTCGACCCCGAACTTTCGCTTGAGCTTCTCGATGGTGATCGCCAGGTGCGTTTCGCCCATGCCGTGCAGGAGCGTCTGGTGGGTCTCGTCCGATCGGGTGATCACCAGCGCTGGGTCCTCCTCTTGGAGGCGGCGCAGGGAGGTGGCCAGCTTGTCCTCGTCGGCCTGGTTGGCCGCCTCGATGGCGGTGGCGAGAACCGGGACCGGGCGCTCGATGCCACCGACCCTCACCGGCTTGGCCTTCGGGCCGAGCGTGTCGCCGGTTGCGGTGTCGTGCAGCTTGGACACCGCTCCGATGTCTCCCGCCGGCACGGCGTCGATGACCTCGGACTCCTTCCCGACGAGGTAGCCGATCTTGTGGAAGCGCTCGTCGGCGCCGCTGCGCGGGTTGTAGAGCACGGCGTCAGGCTTGACCGTGCCCGAGAGCACCTTGAAGATCGAGATCTGGCCGACGTACGGGTCGGCCACCGTCTTGAACACGAACAGCAGAGGCTCACCCTCGGGCGTTCCGTCGACGTCGACCTCCTGGTCGCCGGCGACCACGGTGAACGTGTTGCGCTGCGCCGCTGAAGGACCGATCTCGACGATGAAGTTGGCCAGCCGGTCGACGGCGATCGGCCCCGTGGCCGAGCCGCACACCACCGGGAAGACGGTGGCGTCGGCGACCCCGATCGCCATGGTCTTCTCGAGCCTCTCGAACGAGGGGACGACCCCCTCCAGGTAGCCCTCGAGCAGCTCGTCGTCGGCCACCACGATGCCCTCGATCAGGTCGTCGTGGATGCGATGCTCGAACTCCTCCATCTCGGTCGGGATGTCTCCCTCCACGCCCTTGCCCGAGTCGTAGAAGTACGCACGGTCGGTGAGCAGGTCGGCGACCCCGTGAAACGCGGTCTCCTCGCCGATCGGGAGCTCCAGCGGAGCGATGCCGGCTCCGAACCGTTCCTGCAACCCCTCCAGCGTGCGTTGGTAGGAAGAGCGTTCCTTGTCGAGCTTGTTGATGAAGATCATCCTGGGGAGCTCGAGCCGCTCGGCCAGTCTCCAGGCCCGCTCGGTGCCGACCTCGACCCCCTCTACCGCGCTGACCACGAACACCGCCAGGTCGGCCACCCGCATCGCCCCGTACAGGTCACCGATGAAGTCGGCGTAGCCGGGAGTGTCGATGATGTTGATCTTGTGGTCGTGCCACTCCGCCGGGGCGTACGACATCGCCAGGGATATGCCCCGCTTGTGCTCCTCGGGGTCGAAGTCCATCACGGTGCTGCCGTCCTCGACCCGGCCCAGCCGGTCGACGACCCCCGCCCGGTACAGCAACGCCTCTGCCAGCGTGGTCTTGCCGGCCCCGCTGTGGCCGACCAGGACGACGTTGCGGATCTTGTCGGGTGGGTAGACCTTCACCGGGCTTGCCTCCGTCGTTGTCGAGGGAGAGCAAGGTTACCCGAGGGCGTCAGAGCCCGTTCTGGCGGTCCCTGCACTGGTTACGCTGATCGGCGCCAACCCGCCCGGGTGGCGAAATCGGCAGACGCGGCGGACTTAAAATCCGCTGTCCCCTTGTGGGGCGTGCAGGTTCAAACCCTGCCCCGGGCACTCGACACGTATGGGTTGCGCACCTGAGGCGGTGCGGCTGCCGGTGCCGCCGCGAGCCTCTCGCGACCATCTTTCGACCTCGGGTCAGTTGGAGCGCGCCCTGGATCAGACTGTCGTAGGCCGGTCGGCGAAGCGTGTCATGGCGAAGAGCTCCACGGAGTCCTCGATTCCGCGCAGTTCGATCCGGCCGAGGCTCTCGCTTGCGATGTCGCCCGGCAAGTCGAGCGCCGAGACGACATCGGCCGACGCGAGAAACTCGCGTTGAAGCTCTTTGCATGCTTGTTGGATGCGCGCCGCTGCATTCAGCGTGTCGCCGAGGAAAGCGATCTCGTGTTTGATCGTCCCGATCTCGCCGGCAACGACAGGGCCGAGGTGGAGTCCGGCCCAGAAGCGGGGCATGACACCGAAGTCGGCTTCGTATGCCGTGCGTGCGGCCTCCAGGGTGTCGGAGATGGCGAACACCGCCCTGACACAGCGGGCTTCGAGGAGACCCTCCTCTGCGGTCCATGTCAGGATCACCTCGTCGCCTACGTAACGGTGCACCTCGGAGCCGTAGCGCGCCGCGCTCCCTGTGGCGTCGCTGATGAACCGTCTCAGGAAGGCGTGATAGCGCAGGTTGCCGAGCCGTTCGGCGATCTGAGTGGATCCGCGAAGGTCGATGAGCAGGAAGACACGGACTTCCTCCCGAGGCCGGTGGTACCGCCCGAGGATCAGGCGCACGAGCACCCTGCGGCCCAGGAGTCGGTTGACCTGACTCACGAAGTTGAACAGCAGAGCGGCGACGAAGCTCACGGCGACGACAGTGACGAATTGCCGATCCACCAGGTCCGTCAACGACAACCCAGCAACGGTGAGGAGCGGCAGGCCGATCCCAACGACGATGATCGCCAGCCATACGAGACTCCGGGTGACGATTACTACGAGAAAAGGAGCCTCACGCCAGCCACGGGGGATGAGCCCGACCGCCCAGCTCACATCGAAGGTGACGATTCCTGCGGTGACCAAGAGACCGATCAAGGCTCCCGCCGCCATCGACTCGCCCGAGTCGCCGCCGATGAGCCAGCCGAGGCCGAGCCCGATCAGTGTCCCCAACGGGACGGTCACAGCCAGGACCTGCGCCAGGATGCGCCACTTCTCCGCTTCCGTCATCTGGCTACCAAACACCTAGCTTCGAGAACGGCAAGCGTAGAAGCACTCATGATCGCTGACGGATCCGGCCGTCGACTCTTGCCTCGGCCCACGTCGGCTTCGAGCTCGGCAACCGGGCATCGACGACGCCGCGTAGGTGTGAGATCGGGTCGTCCGCCCTACGAAATAGCGTCCAGCACCCGGTGACAATGGTCCGGACGTAAGCCAGGGGCCGCCGCCTTACCGGTGAGGGAAGACGCGACGACCCCTTGACCAGGGGGAAACGATACATGACCGCGGGCGGATCGAGCTCCTATTGCCGGAGTCCTGCTGATGCCGGCACCGCAGCGGGTGGTGGTGGTCCGCCCCATCAACCATGTACTCCACATCACCCTGTGCTTCCTCACCGCTGGCTGCTGGCTGTTCGTGTATCTGCCGATGCTGGCCCACCGCGGCATGCAGAAATGAAGAACTGGATGAAGGTGGTCGCCGTCGTCGCGGTCGTCGCCGGGATAATCGCCGGCTGGCTCTGATAGCCAAGATGTCGGGCCGACGACGGCCGGGTGAGTTCCTCGGGTAGCTTCACCCCGCATACACACACCGACACACCGCCGCCCCGAGGGTTCCGAGAACCCGGGCGCCGGCAACCGACCACCTCTTTCGGAGGGCCCGGCGTGGATCCCGCCACCGTGAAGTCCCGAAGTCGCAGCCGGTGGACTATGAGAACGCCGGCATGTGCTTGATGTGCCCGTGAGGCTGCGATCGACGACGTGAGAGACGTCCTGACCGAGCGTTGCGCCGCCCTCGTTCGGGGGCGTCGGGTCGTCGTGGTGGGTGGGGTGGCGGCCGGCGCCACCGAATTGGTCCGCCAGCTCGTCGGGTTCGGCGCCACCGAGGTGCTGATCGTCGCCCAGGGAGTCGGTACCGGCGAGCTGCCGGGGGATGACGAGGTGTCCATCGTGGTCGTCCCCGGCCGTGCGCCGGCGACCGTCACCGAGGAGGTTCGCTTCTCCATCGAGTTCTCCGACCATCCGCCGGCCGAGGCGGTGGCGGCGGTCGAGGCGTTCGACCCGGATGGCCGCGCCCTGTGTCTGCTGAACCCGGTCGCCACCACCGACCGCTACCTCGACCGGGAGACGCTGGGTGGTCGCCGGCCCGAGATCGCCGCTCTGGAGGACAAGACGATCGCCGACGGGCTCTGGGATGCGGCAGGGGTCAGGCGGGCGCCGTCGGTGGTGGTACCGGTCGATCGGGCGTTGCTGGCTGCGGCCCACGCCGCCATCGACCGGGGGAACGGCACGGTGTGGTCGGGGGACGCCGCCGAAGGGATGAACGGAGGCGCCGACCGGGTGCGGCTGGTGCGAGCCGAGGCGGACTTCGCAACCACCATCGAGTTGTTCCAGCCGTCGACCCGGCACGTCCGTGTGATGCCGTTCCTCGAGGGGGTGCCGTGCAGCATCCACGGGGTGGTCCTCCCCGACGGCGTGGCCGTCCTGCGTCCGGCAGAGCAGATCGTCCTCCGCAGACCGGGGACGGGTCGCTTCCTGTTCGCCGGGCTGTCTACGTGGTGGGACCCGTCACCGCAGGATCGGGAGGAGATGCGAGCAGCTGCCGGGCGCGTTGGAGAGCTGCTCGGCGACCGGTACGGGATGCGCGGCGGCTTCGCCGTCGATGGCGTCCTCACCTCTGAAGGGTTCCTGCCCACAGAGCTGAACCCGCGCTTCTCAGGCGGGCTGGCCGTCATGGCGAAGGGCCTCCCCGACCTGCCGATCACCTTGGCGCAGGCGGCAGTGGCTCGCGATGTCGACCTCGGGGTTTCCGCCGC
This sequence comes from uncultured Acidimicrobiia bacterium, assembly GCA_963834375.1. Taxonomy (GTDB): domain Bacteria; phylum Actinomycetota; class Acidimicrobiia; order Spongiisociales; family UBA5794; genus JACDBE01. The sequence continues at coordinate 619,681 of CAWIBM010000002.1, forward strand.
CGACCTGGAGCGGCTGCTGGTGGGCGCCGCGGACCGAACCCGCTCCGGGGCGGCGTACTCCGTGACCGGCGAAGTGCGGTCGTCCGAGACTGTGGTGGTGGCGGTGTCGGGCGGCCCGGACGGACTCACCGAGGCATCGGGCGACGGCACTGCTGTCGGCTCGGTCGAGTTGGGCCCCGCGACGATGGGCAGCCTGGTCCGCTTTCGGCCGTCGGAACCGTTCCCGGGGCCGAGGCTGGCGCCGTACGCGGTGGCGGCATTCCGCTTCGCCGACGACCGGTGGGGCACCGGCTTCGGACCGCTCGAGATCGCCCCCGACGTGCGTCGCCCCTGACGCGAAGAGCCGGCCGGGGTGGGGCTCCCGGCCGGCTCTGGGTCGTCGCTCTCCCTGCTCTCAGTCGACCAGGGCGTAGCCCCGCTCGTCGTGAACCGAGATGTCCAGCCCGTGGGTCTCGGACTCCTCGTCGACTCGGAGGCCGGCGATCCTCTTCACGACTTGGGCCAGTGCGTAGGTCGTCGTGAACGAGAACACCAGGACCACGGCCACGGCGACGATCTGCTTGAAGAGCAGCTCGGGGCCGCCGCCGATGAGCCCGTCGATGGTCGACGGGTTGACCGCATTGGAGGCGAAGACCCCCACGGCGAGCGAGCCGACGATGCCGCCGACCAGGTGCACCGCCACCACGTCGAGCGAGTCGTCATAGCCGAACTTGTACTTGAGGCTCACCGCCCGATAGCACACCACTCCGGCGATGCCTCCGATCGCCATCGCCGCCAGCGGAGTCACGAAGCCTGCGGCGGGTGTGACCGCCACCAGGCCGGCAACCGCACCGGAGGCGACTCCCAGCGTCGTCGGGCGGCCGGTCCTGAACCACTCGGCTCCCACCCAGGCCAGGGCGGCGACGGCGGCGGCGAGCTGGGTGGTGACGAAGGCGTTGATCGCCAGGCCGTCTGCGGCGAGCGCCGAGCCGGCGTTGAATCCGAACCAGCCGAACCAGAGGATCCCCGTGCCGATCAGGGTCAGCGGCACCGAGTGCGGCTTCATCTCCTCGGCGCCGAAGCCCCTGCGGGGCCCGAGGGCGAACACCAGGGCGAGGGCGGCGATCCCGGCGTTGATGTGGACCACCAGGCCGCCGGCGAAGTCACGCACACCCCAGGCGTACATCCACCCGTCCGCCGAGAACGCCCAGTGGGCGACGATCGGGTAGACGATCAACGCCCACAACGTCGTGAACAGCACCCAGGCGGAGAACTTCATCCGCTCGGCCACCGCCCCCGAGATGAGGGCCGGGGTGATGATGGCGAACATCATCTGGAACACCATGAAGAGGAGGAAGTCGCCCTCGACCCCGTTGAGCCCGATGAAGTCGAGCCCGCCGATGAGGCTCCCGGCGTCGGTGCCGAAGGCGATGGTGAAGCCGACCAGCGACCACACCACGCTGACGATGCCGATGGTGATGAAGTTCTTCATCAGCATGTTGAGGACGTTCTTCGACCTGACCATCCCGCCGTAGAACAAGGCCAGGCCCGGCGTCATGAACAGCACCAGCGCGCAACTGGTCAACACCCAGGCGATCGATCCCGAGTCCATCGCTACCCCTCTCCACGGCTATGTGATCGGACAGGACGACCGTGCATCGCCGGTGTTTCGGCGGCGTTAACCCGCGGTGAACACCTCGGGTCGAATCGGTTACGGACGTTTCGCCGGCTTCTCCGGCAAGCGGTTACCGTCCAGCAAGATGTGGGACCAGCTCGCCGAGGGCGTCTACCGGAGGAACTACGAGTTCCTGGCCTTCAACGTCGGGCTGGTCGTCGGCGCCGATGGGGCGCTCGTGGTCGACACCAGGGCCTCGAAGGTGGAAGCCGCCGAGATCCTCCGCGATGTCCGGGAGGTGACCTCGCTCCCGGTCCGATGGGCGGTCGACACCCACTGGCACTGGGACCACGCCTTCGGCAATTCCGAGTTCACCGACGCCACCATCTGGGGGCATGTCGAGTGCGGCCGAGTGCTCGCCGAACGGGGCGAGGAGGCGAAGCTGGAGGTGGCCGGCTGGATGCCCGAGAGACGTGAGGAGTTCCTGTCCGTCGACATCCGGCTTCCCGACATGGTGTTCACCGACGAGCAGACGCTCGACCTCGGTGGCCGGAGGGTGGAGCTCCGCTACCGCGGCCGCGGCCACACCGAAGGTGACGTGGTGGTCGAGGTCGACGCCGCCGGGGTGTGCTTCGCCGGGGACCTCATCGAGCAGGGAGCCCCGCCGAGCTTCGGCGACGGGTACCCGGTCGCCTGGCCGGGCACGTTGCAGCGGGTCATCGACGGCGGGTCGACCAAGTTCGTGCCCGGGCACGGCGGCGTGATGACGGCGGCGGAGGCGACGGCCCAACTGGCGGAGCTCGACGCGGTCGCCACCCTGGCCACGGAATCCCACCAGGCCGGCGTGCCGCTCGGTGCCGTCGACCTTGCCCGCTCACCGTACCCGGCCCCGGTGACCGCCGAGGCCATGGAGCGCGCCTACCTCGAGCTCGACGGCCGCTGACGAGGCGTCACTGGTGCCCGCTACTTACGATGGGGTGACGTCCCACAGGTAGCCTCACCGGGTGATCCTGGTCCGCGACCTCTGTATCGACGCCGGCCCCCGCCGGCTCATCTCCGACGTGTCCTTGTCGCTGCAGGCGGGGGACAAGGTCGGCCTGGTGGGCCACAACGGGGCAGGCAAGACGACCCTGATGCGGGTTCTCGCCGGCGAGGCGACTCCTGCGGACGGGTCGGTGGTCAGCTCGGGAACCGTCGGCTACCTCTCGCAAGAGGCCGCTCTCCGAGAGCTCGAAGACGACCAGGTGACCGCCCTGGAGCGCATCCTCACCGCCCGGTCGATCGGGGCATTGGAACGACGGATGGAAGCCGTCCGCCACTCGATGGAGTCGACGACGGGCGCCGAGCGCGACCGGCTGATCGGGCGGTTCTCCCGGCTCGACGACGAGTTCACCGCGGCCGGCGGGTACGTCGCCATCGCCGAGGCGAAGCGATTCGCCTCCTCGCTCGGCATCGGCGCAGACGAGCTCGACCAGTTGGTGGTGACCATGTCCGGCGGCCAGCGGCGCCGCGTCGAGCTGGCGCGGATCCTGTTCGCCGAGACCGAGACCCTGCTCCTCGACGAGCCCACCAACCACCTCGACCTGGACGCCAAGGCGTGGCTGATGGAGTTCCTCGGCGCCTACCGGGGAGGGCTGCTGGTGATCAGCCACGACCTCCACCTCCTCGACTCGGCCATCACCTCGGTACTGGCGGTGGAGGACGGATCTGTGGAGCCCTACCGCGGCAACTACTCGTACTTCCTCGCCGAGCGCGAGGCCCGCCGCCAGCAGAAGCTCCGCCAACGACGTCACCAGGACGCCGACATCGCCCGGTTGGAGGAAGGGATCCGCCGGTTCAAGGGCACCACCGAGAAGATGGCGAAGCGGGCCCGGTCGTGGGAGACCCGGGTGTCCCGTCTCAAGGAGCAACGGGTCGAGGTGGGGAAGAAGGGTGCCAGGGTGACCGTCCGGTTCCCGCAACCCACCCCGTCGGGGCGCACCGCCCTCACCGGCCACGGGCTGGCCAAGTCCTACGGCGACAACCTGGTGTTCGTCGACATCGACCTGGCGGTGGAGCGCGGGGAGCGGCTGATCATCATGGGGCTCAACGGCGCCGGCAAGACCACCCTCCTCCGCATCCTGGCCGGGGTCGAGCAACCCGACCTGGGGACGGTGGCGCTGGGGCACAACGCCTCGTTGGGCTACTACGCACAGGAGCACGACCAGCTCGTCCCCGAGGACACGGTGCTCCACCACCTTCGTGCGGTCTCGGAGCTGCCCGACGTCACCTTGCGCACCCTGCTCGGCCACTTCCTGCTGGCCGACAAGGTCGACCAGGAGGCGGAGACGCTGTCCGGCGGGGAGAAGACCAAGCTGGCGTTGGCCCAGGTGGTGGTCGGTGCGCCCAACGTGCTGCTCCTCGACGAGCCGACCAACAACCTCGACCCGCAGTCCAAGGAGGCGTTGCTCGCCGCCCTCCACCAGTACGAGGGGACGTTGATCCTCGTCAGCCACGACACCGACTTCGTCGACGCCCTCGCCCCCGATCGGGCGGTGATCATGCCGGAGGGCGCAGCCGCCTACTTCGACGAGGCGATGCTGGAGCTGGTGGCGCTCGCCTGAGCGGAGGCCCGGCCGGCGCTCAGCGCGGCGACCCGTCGGAGGCGTTGGCAGGCTGATCGACGAAGTAGCCACCGGTGGCCCGCTCGTCGTAGAAGCGGCCGTCGGCGACGAAGGCGGCATCCCCGGAGGGCAACTCCTTCTCCGCCGGCTGAGCCGGTCCGTCGACCAGTGCGGTATCGCCGTTGTTGCCCGCCAGGTCGAGACAGCGAAGCAGGAGTATGTAGCCACCGGAGGCTGGTGGCTCTTCCCCGCAGTCGTCTGCTGTCAAGACCGGAAGAGCAGCAACTTCGGCCGCCGAGAGTGGGTTGAGAGGCCGGTCATTGACCTGGCCTCCCGCCACAGCAACGGCCCCCGCCGACACCAGTCCGGTGGCGACAGCTGCTACGACCCAGCCGGCGACGAGAAGGAGTCTCTGCCGCAATGCCCGCATTGTGCGCGACTCCTCCTTTCGGGCCAATCAACAACCTGTTAAGGATTGTATAAGGTGAGAGGGACAGAAGGCTAGACAGGCCGGGGATTCCCGGTGAGACAGCGTGCGACAGGGAGCAGCTGAGTGGTTTCGGTCGTCATCATCGAGGACGAGCAGAGGATCCGGCAGCTCGTCGCCGGGGTGCTCGCCGAGCGTGGCTACGACGTCACCTCGTCCGGGTCGGCGCTCGAGGGCCTGCAGGCGGTGGTCGGCGACTCGCCCGACCTGATCATCCTCGACATGGGCCTGCCCGACCTCGACGGCGCCGAGCTGCTCACCATGATCAGGGCGGTCACCAAGGCCCCGGTGATCGTGGCGACCGCCCGCGGCGCCGACAGCGACGTGGTGCGGACCCTGAATGCCGGCGCAGACGACTACCTGGTGAAGCCGTTCTCGGTGGAACAGCTGGAGGCGCGGGTCCGCGCCGTGCTCCGCCGCGCCGTCGGCGATCGGCCTCGGGGAGGGCCGGTGGTGGTGGGCGGACTGCGGGTCGACGCCGTGTCGCGGGTGGCGACGCTCGAAGGGCAGGAGCTCGACCTCAGTCCGAAGGAGTTCGACCTGCTGCGGTTCCTCGCCGAGCGGGAGGGTGAGGTGGTGTCCAAGCGCGAGCTGCTGGCCACGGTGTGGCGCCAGCCGTACGGGGGGAGCGAGCGCACGGTCGACGTCCACCTTTCGTGGCTGCGCACCAAGCTCGGCGAGACAGCCGCCGACAGCCGCTACCTGCAGACCGTGTTCGGGGTCGGGGTCAAGCTGGTCGATCCGGGGTGATGCGATGAGGCGCCAGCTCGCCATGGTCTCGTTGTCGGTGACCGCCCTGGTGATGGTCGCCTTCCTCGTGCCGCTGGGGTTGGTGGTGCGCAACCAAGCCGCCGATCGCGCCCTCTCCCGCGCCGAACGGGACACCCAGGCCATCGCCGCCGCCCTGGCCGTCGCCCCGGCGACCATGGGCGCCGACATCAGCCTCGACCTCGCCGCCGATGTGCTCCGGGCGTTCCGTGGCGAGAGCGCCTTCACTGTGGTGTTCCCCGACGAGCGGACGGTCGGGGCTGAGTTCGATGAGTCGCCCGGACTTCCCCAGGCGCGGCGGGGGGCCGCCTTCTCCACCGAGATCGAGGGTGGCTATGAGGTGCTGGTCCCCGTGCTCGACACGTTCGACGTACCCACGCCGGGGGAAGTCGAGCCGCCCATCCGGACCGTGGTGGTGAGGACCGTGGTGTCCGACCAGGAGCTGCAACGCGGCGTCCCGATCGCCTGGGCGATGCTCGGCGCCCTCGGCGTCTTCCTGGTGGTCATCGCCGTCGTCGCCACCGACCGGCTGGGGCGGAAGATCGTGCGGCCGGTTGCGGCCCTGTCCGAGGCGGCCCGGTCGCTGGGTGGGGGTGACCTGGAAACCCGGGTCGACCCGGCGGGACCGCCGGAGGTGGCGGAGGTCGGCGAGGCGTTCAATGTCCTGGCCCATCGCCTGGTCGGGCTGCTCAACGCCGAGCGGGAGTCCGTCGCCGACCTCTCGCACCGTCTCCGCACCCCACTGACCGCTCTCCGGCTGCAGGCGGAGACGCTGCGCGACCGGAACGAGGCGGCAGCGTTGACCGCCGACATCGACCGGGTGGGGAAGGCGGTCGACCGGATGATCGAGGAGGCCCGCCGTCCCGCCGAGTCGGGGGTGCGGTCGTCGGCCGATCTGGGTGCGGTGGTGCGGCACCGGGCGAGGTACTGGAAGGTGCTCGCCGACGAGCAGGGTCGGCCGACCTCGGTCGACACGCCGGACGGGGCACAGTGGGTGGGGATCGGCGCCGCCGAGTTGGGGGCGGTGATCGATACCTTGATCGAGAACGTCTTCGCCCACACCGCCTCGGGCGTCGGCTATCGCATCAGCGTCGAGCCGGTGGACGGCGGGGTCGAGCTCGTTGTCGAGGACGATGGCTCCGGGTTCCCCGACACCGCCGTCGTCAGGAGAGGGGCGTCCGCCGGAGGCTCCACCGGGCTCGGGTTGGACATCGCCCGGCGGGCGGCGCAGCGCACCGGGGGCGACCTGGTGGTGACCAACCGCCCCGCCGGTGGAGCGAGGGTGACGGTCCGCTTCGGGAGCCTCGACGTCGTCGAGGTCGGCGCCGGCGGCGCCCATGTCGGCGCCCCGGTCGGCTGACCGAGGGCTGCAGCGGCTCAGCCGCCGACGTCGGCCTTCCAGTCCTCGACCCCGCCTCCCAGAGTGCCTGGCGAAGAGATCGAGATCGCCTCGGGCGCCAGCTCGACCGAGGCGTCCCGGCTCCAGATGCCGGCTGCGTCGGCGGTCGCCTGGTTCAGATGCGGCCCGGCCCCCCAGGCGACGTAGTCGATCACGGAGTCCTGATCGATCGGCGCGAGATCATTGACCAGCAGGAGCTCGCCACCGGAGGCATCGATGCTGCCCAATGCCGTTCCCAGATCGACGACCACTTGGACCCCCACGAACTGCGGTGGCGGCTCTCCGCCGAGCACGATCACCGCGGTCCGACCGGGCTGGATCGTGCCGGTGCCCGGTGGGTCGAGCTGGGCGCTCATGGTGCCGTTGACCAGCCACTTCCCGGCGAGGCCGACTGGCTCGTTTCCGACGTTGGTGACCACCGCGTATGGGTCGGTGCCGAACTCGACCCGGGTCAGCGCCAATGTCCCCGGGACAGGGACGATCGTGGACGGGGGAGCGCCGGTCGTGTCTGTCGGGGCGGTCGTGCTTGTCGTCGTCGGAGGGAGCGTGGTGGTCGGGATCGTCGTCGTCGGCGCTGTGGACGTCGTGGCCGGAGGACTCGTCGTCGAGGACACGGCGGCCTCGGTGTTGTCGTCGTCGCCGGCGCACCCGCCGAGGATGACCGCCGCGGTCAATGCCACCACCAGCCCGGTCATGCCCCGCCGCATCGAGCCAGCCTAGGGACACCCGCCGCTAGTCGACCCTCGCCTGCGAACTTTGAGCGATTGACATCGCTGTTCGAGGTAAACCGCTCAAAGTTGGCGGGACGTGATCGGGCGGCGGCGAACTTTGAGCACTTTTCAGCGCTATGCGAGGTGAACCGCTCAAAGTTGGTGAGCGGGGGTCAGCCGCCGGGTGGGTCGTTGCGCAGCTCGGTGCGGATCGACACCACCGGCATGCTGTGGGTGTTGGCGACGACCACCGGGTCGTAGACGACCGGGAAGCTGGCCGACCCGAACCGGAGGTTGTCGGTGATGACGTACGTCCCTCGCCACACCGTCGCCGCCGAGATGGTGACATCGCCCAAACGGGTGTAGACGTGGGCGAAGGCGGCTCCATCGGCCGACTCGGAGCCACCGTCGTAGGAGTCGGCCGGGGCGGTCTCCGTGTCCGGGGGGTCGAGGGCGTATTCGTACCCGGCGGTGGAGAAGTCGGCCGCCATCCCCCGGAAGTCGCATGCCGACACGCAGTCCATGTCCCACATCACCCGGTCGACCCAGGCGCTGGTCTCGAGTGTCCAGGTGAACCCGAGTGCGGAGACCGACGTGGTGAGCGGCCCGACCTGATACGAGCCCGGATCGGTGAAGTCGTACCACAGCCAGTGGTCGAGCTGGGTGAGGCCCCGGAGGGCGGGGTTGACGTTGACCTGCGTGTCGGGGGTGGCCTCGGACACCCGGCTGATGTCGGACGGCTCGAACAGCTCCACGCAAGCCAGATCGATGTTGGACGACACCGAGGAGTCGAAGTTGTCGTACACGTCCCGCCAGTCGGTGCCAAACCCGTAGACCCATTCGTCGCTGTCCCAGCGGTAGCCGTACGACGCCGACCCGAGCAGAAGCTCGCCGAACTCGCAGGTGGTCTCGCCCGACGACTCGATGCGGATCAGGTCGTTCGGGTCGGTGATCAGGTGCACGATCGAAGCCGGCACAGCTAACCAGCCATCCTCCTGAATCGTGGAGCAGAAGTCAGCATGACCGTCGCATCCGAGAGCGCTGCCGGTTCGCCGACTGCTTCTGCCCAGAGATTCACCATTCGCGACCTGTTCGACGGTGACATACGACGTGGTCGAACTCAGCGAACATCGCTGCCTCGGTGCCCTCGGGCGGGTTGATCCAGGGTGCGGCCGCCAGATAGCGACTCGATCGGCTTCATGGACGCCGACGACACTGGTCCATCGTCGACTCTGTGTCGCTTCGGCACCGCTCCGCCCGCCGTCGACCAACAGGACACCTTCCAGCCGGTACGCGTCGAGCGACCCGGACCCAACGGCGACGGCCGGCGGTGGCGCGCTCAGCACCGATGAGACCAACGACGCCAGCCAGCACCAGTCTGAGCAGTGAGCGAGCGCTCGAGTCCGCGACGTTCCTTCATGAGCCGACCGGAACTTCCTCCGCTCCTCGTCGAACAGCATCCACCCAGTCGACGTCGGAGAGAGCACCGCATACGCCGCTGCCCATCCCAGCGGCCGATATCCTCCAGACACCTCGCCGGTCGCGGCGTTCATCTCCGGATACGGTCCGCCACGGTCGGTGAACGCAACAGCGACGCTCCCATCTGGCAGGTCGCTAGCTGGCCTCGCTGAGCGGCGCCTCGCTCGATGGGTACGACTGTCGCCGCTGACGAACTCGTATGTAGTCGACGATCCCCGGGAACTCGTGTGTCGATGACGGCACCAGCGATCCGAGATCGCTCGCCGATCGAGAAGCGCGGGCTCATCGGGTAGTTGTAAGTCTCTCGACCCAGGACACTGTGCGGGCCGTTCTCCATGAGCCAGACCTCGAAGCGGAACGCCTCGGCTAGCGCGACCACCGGGTCGGGGTTGGTCAGATCGGGGATCGGCACGGGCTCGTCGTAGGTGATGTCGGCGGCGATCAGCCGCTCCAACTCCTCGAACGACTCGCGCAACGCCTCGGGGTCGCCGACCAGGCCGTCGTCGGTCGTGGTGGTCGGCGGTAGTGAGGTCGTGGTGGCCGGAGTCACCGTGGTGGTCGGTGCGGCGGTCGTGGTGGTCGAGGGAGCCGGCGCGGCCGAGGTCTCGGATGCCTCACCGCTGCTGCAGGCGGCGAGCACGAACAGTGCTACAAGCGCCCACCTGGCACGTGTCGAACGCATCAGCCCCCCGCTACCTGGCCCATCCGCCAAACGTATCGCACGATACCGACGATTGGAACCGTATCGGCAGTCGGGCAGGTCGTGGCCCAATAGGAGCCCCCGCTCCTTACAATCCCGGGCGATGATCCACCAGGAGCCGGTGCCGCTCCGCCCCCGCACCAGTCGCCGCCGCCGCGTGATCCTGCTCGTGGTCGTCGGCCTCGTCCTCCTGCTATTGGGGCTGCGGTCGATCGCCACGTTCTGGACGGACTACCTCTGGTTCGACTCGCTCGAGCTCACCGGGGTCTGGCGCACGCTGACACTCACCAAGGTGTGGCTCGTGTTGGCGGCGACGCTGGTGGCCGCCGCCCTCATCTGGGTCAACCTGTGGCTGGCCGATCGGCTGTCCCCCCGCGATCTGCTGTCAATCGGCGGGCCTGACGACGAGCTACTCGAACGGTGGCACGAGTGGGTGGGGCCCCGCGAGCAGGTGGTGCGGATCGTGGTGGCGCTCGGGCTCGGGCTGATGTTGGGCCTGGGCGCATCGCTGTGGTGGCAGGACTTCCTCATGTTCCGCCACGGCGGCGACTTCGGGATCGTCGACCCGCTGTACCAAAACGACATCGGGCTGTACGTGTTCGACCGGCCGTTCTACCGATCGCTGTTCGGGTGGCTGTTCCAGCTCTTCGTGGTGACGCTGCTGGTGGTGGCGGTGGTCCACTATCTGAACGGCGGGATCTCGATGCAAGGCCAGCAGCGACGCGTCTCCCCGGGAGTGAAGGTCCACCTCTCGGTGCTCCTCGCCTTGCTGGCGCTGCTCAAGGCGGTCGGCTACTGGCTGGACACCTGGGACCTGCTCTACTCGCAGCGGGGGGCGGCGGTGGGCGCCACGTACACCGATGTCAACGCCCAGCTGCCCGCGTTACGGCTGCTGATCCTGATCTCGATCGTGGCCGCCATCATCCTGCTGGTCAACATCTGGTTCCGGGGTTGGACGCTGCCGCTGGTGGCGGTGGGGTTGTGGCTGTTCACCTCGATCGTGATCGGAGGCCTCTATCCGACGATCGTCCAGCGGTTCCAGGTGGTCCCCGACGAGGTCAACAAGGAAGAGACCTATGTCGGCTACAACATCGAGGCGACCCGTCAAGGATTCGGGCTTTCTGCGGTCGAGGTGCGCAGCTTCGCCGCCGTCCTCCGACCTCACCGCCGAGGACCTCGACGTCAACGAGCCCACCATCTCCAACATCCGGCTGTGGGACCCGACGGTGCTCGCCACCACCTACCGGGAGCTGCAGGATATCCGGACGTTCTACGCGGATCAACGACGTCGACGTCGACCGGTACACGCTGGACGGCCGTCTGACCCAGGTGATGGTGTCGGCGCGCGAGCTGGCGGAGGACAGCATCCCGGGCAGCGGGTGGGTCAACGAGAAGTTGGTCTACACGCACGGGTTCGGTGCGGTGCTCTCACCCGCCAACGACGTCAACGCCGTCGGCCAACCCGAGTTCCTGCTCCGCGACATCCCGCCGATCACATCAGCGGAGGAGCTGGTCATAGACCAGCCCCGGATCTACTTCTCCGATACCGCCGACGCCGGCTACCTCATCGTCGACACCAACCAGGACGAGGTCGACTACCCGGTGGGGGAGTCGGAGGTCGAGCGCAACCGCTACGACGGGTCCGGCGGGGTCGACCTCGGCGGCAGCTTCCGGAGGGCGGCATGGGCGCTGCGCTTCGGCGACGTCGACGTGCTGATCTCCGGTCAGCTGCGCGCCGACTCCAAGGTTCTCCTGGCGCGCAACATCAGCGACCGGGTGGCCAAGGTGGCGCCTTTCCTGCACGCCGACGCCGACCCGTACCTGGTGATCTCCGGGGGTCGCCTGGTGTGGGTCATGGACCTGTACACCGTGTCCGACGACTACCCGTACTCGTCGTTCGCCGACACCTCGCGGCTCAACCAGAGCGCCGGGTTGCCCGGGAACTTCAACTACATCCGCAACTCGGTGAAGGCCACCGTCGACGCCTTCACCGGCGAGATGACCCTGTACGTCATCGACGAGGCGGACCCGTTGATCCAGGCGCAGCGGAGCATCTTCCCCGACCTCTTCACCACCGAGCCGCTCCCCGAGGAACTCCGCGAGCACCTGCGCTACCCCGAGGACCTGTTCCGGGTCCAGTCGGACATGTACCTGCTGTATCACGTGACCGATGCCCGCGACTTCTTCTCCGGGGTCGATCCGTGGGAGATCGCCAGCGACCCGTCGAACACGGTGCGGGAGGAGCTGCGGGGCGAGGGTGGGTTCGTGGACCCCACGTCCGGTGAGGCGGTGCGGCCGATGCTGCCCTACTACCTGCTGATGCGGTTGCCCAACGAGGAGGACATGTCGTTCCTCATCATGCAGCCGTTCACGCCGCAGTCGCGTCCCAACATGGTGTCGTTCATGGTGGCCAAGTCGGGACCGGCCGACTACGGGCAGATGGTCGACTTCCGATTACCCGCCCAGTCGGCGCAACAGGGTCCCGGCCAGGTTGGCCAGTTCATCAACCAGGACCCCGAGATCTCGGCGCAGTTCACCCTGCTCAGCCAGGGTGGCTCGGACGTCATCCAGGGGAACATGCTGGTGGTGCCCGATCGAGGAGTCGTTGCTGTACGTCCAGCCGATATACATCAGGGCCAACAGCGGTGGTGGCGCCGGGATCCCCGAGTTCAAGCGGGTGGTGGTGTCCTTCAACGGGCAGATCGAGATGGAAGAGACGCTCACCGAGACGCTGGAGATCATCTTCGGCACCTTGGCGGAGCCGACCGAGCCCACCGACCCGACGGAACCGACCGAGCCCACCGAGCCGACCGAGCCCGGTGGGGAGCTGTCGGCCGAGGTCGTCGCCCTGCTCGACGCCGCCGACGAGGCCTTCCTCGAAGCGGACGCCTTCCTCACCGCCGGCGACCTGGCGGGGTACGCCGTCGCCGTCGACGAGGCCCGGGCCCTGCTAGAGCAGGCGCTCGCCCTCATCGAGCAGGGCGAGACCTAGCAGGCCTCCATGGGTGCCCGGTGCCGACGGACCATTCGGCACGGTGGTACAATCATCGTCACACCGCGGGGTGGAGCAGTCTGGTAGCTCGTCGGGCTCATAACCCGAAGGTCGCGGGTTCAAATCCCGCCCCCGCCACTAACGAAAGCCCTTGCTGAGCAAGGGCTCTTCGGCTTCCTGGGTTCCACGGCCGAAGTCTATGGCTGTGAGCGCCGCCAGTGGCTTATGACTCCGTTGTGGGCCCATCGTCCTGTAGCCGGCTCCCACGTGAGGGCGAGATGGCCTTCCTTCTCGAGCTCACGGAGTCGTGATGCTACGTAGGCAGACATCGAGTAGTGCCCCGACGGATAGTCCGCATCGCGCCACTTGTGACCGTACCGCTCGAGGAGCTGATGTGCTTCCTCCGGATAGCGTTCGAAGAAGCGATCCTCGACATCGCCGTAGGGGTGGACGTGCCCATCCGCCGGCACGCACTCGAGTAGCTTGTCCCAGATGCCGAGTTCCGCTCCGAGCCCATCACCCCTGAGGCTTCGACCGCCAGGCGGTGTTGGCTCCCAGACGTAGCCGTCGCTTCCATGCTCGGGATCGGCGCACACCGCGAACACCCTGCCATCGTCGGTGCGGTCTTCCTTGGTGTGGTCGTCAGATGCGCACAGTGGACAGAACGCAGGCACATCCGCCTCTTCGTCGTGGGTGGTGCACTGTAGGACTTCGGATGGCCCGCCCCCTATCTCTGGCCAGTGAGCCGCTGGCTGAGGGTCGGGATGATGATGGCCGCGGCGAGGAGGTGGGTCCCCACGAGAACGGCTTTGGTGGCGGTGTCGTCGGGAGCTGCGATCGCCGGGATGAGCGACAGGCCTACGGCGACTGTGGTGACGACGACGAATCGTCGGCGCTCGCCAAGGAGTCGGGCCAACACGACGCCCACGGCGGCACCGACGAGGGTCCACCACGCGAACGCCGGGATCGGAATGGCTGTGGCGTTGACTTCGAGACTGACTCCGGCAGCGCTCGCGACGGCTGCCACGACGGTGGTGCAGACGGCAGCGATTGCGCCTGCGAGCGCACCGGTTCGAACAAGACGGCGAGTGCTCGTTTCGTTGGACTGCACGCCCGAGGTCAGCGTTCCCATCGCTACGCCGCCTCGTTGAAGATGCGTGGCGAGGTTGTCGAGGATTGGGATCACGTCGGCGATCATCTCGGCGAAGAACTCGTTCTCCCAATCCGCTCCGCTTCCGTAAGCGCTCGTGACGACGCGGATCACGCAGCTGCCGCCGGACGCTGATTCGATGAGGAACTCGGTAGCGATCGGGGTGACCGACGACAGGTCGTGGTCGGTGGTCGGCCACGGTTCTGCGTATGCGAAGCGCCTCGTGGGTGTGTAGTCGGTGACGATGCCGTGCGACCAGAATGTGCCGACGTCGAACGACACGGCGCCACCGATCTGCGGGTCGAGTCGGGTCGGCACCATCCAGGCCGAGATTCCATCGGCAGTTGCGATCGCGTCCCACACCTGTTCCGGAGTAGCGGCCACCTCATAGGTGCGCTCCATCCGATGTTCGACACGGTCGGGTTGGTCGGGATTGGTCACGAGGGCTCCTCGGGTCGGGGATATGACGAGACGGTCAGACGGTGCGGTCGCCCGTCGTCGTGGTGGTATCGGGCGACCAGCGCGGCGACCGCTGATTGCAGGTCGGTGGCGAACGCGGCACGATCTCCGGCCGATCTGAACCCGATCACCGTGTCGACGGTCAGGGTCGGCAGACGCGTTCCAGTCGCCGCGTCGCCGGCGATCGCCCCTAACTCGGACACGGTCCGAGCGTTCACCGCGATCAGATACGCAGCCGAGAGACGATCGGCGACCTCGTTCGGATCGATGGCAGCGCTCTGCAACACGTCGGGAGCGACAACGAGGTGGCGCGCCGAACGACGCATGAATCGTTCGGTGATGCCGCCCCACGCGCGTTCCTCGGCCAACTCGACCAGCCCATGGGCCTCCAACGCCTTCAGGTGGTAGTTCACCTTCTGACGGGTCGACCCGACCGCCGCCGCAACCGTGGCAGCCGACCCCGGTTCGGTCAACGCGTCGAGGATCGAGGCCCGGATCGGATCGAGCGCCACTTCCACGGCGGCAGCGTCAGCGAGCACTCGAACTTCGTCCACGGCCTCCAAGATAGGTCTTGACAACTAATATTGTCAAGACGGCTCCACCAATGGGTTCGGAAGCTTCGCGCCGCCGACGGTCAGATCACTCGCGACCGTCTGGCAGGGCGGCTGTAGAGGTAGGTGCCGACCGGGCGTACGAGATCGGTGATGAACGCGAAGAACTCATCGTCGGGGTCGGTCCAGTCGAACCGGCCTCGTGCGTCCTCGATGAAGCCGTCGACAGACACGTTGGTTATGTAGATGAGCTTGGCCATGTCGCTACAGCGGGCCGCCGAAGAGAACCGCCGGCGCCCTGGGTCCTGGCGACATCATGCGGTGGGACCGAGCGGTGGGTGCTCGAGGACGCGGGGCCGGTACTCGACCAACTGGATGCTGCCGTCGAAGGTGCGGTGGTCGATCATCTCGAGGGCGACGTCCGGGTAACCGTCGTAGATGCGTTCCTCGCCCGTGGCGCCGGTGATCACGGGGAACATCACGACCCGGAAGCGATCGACCAGCCCGGCTCGCAGCAGCGACCGGCACAGGCTGATGCTGCCGATCGTGCTCATGACGCCCGAGCCGCCCTGCTTCATCGTCCGGACCGCCTCCACGGCGTCATCGCGCACGAGCGTGGAGTTGGCCCACGTGAGCGGCTCCTCGAGAGAGGCGGAGAACACCACCTTCGACGCTCGGGTGAGCTCGTCGACGGACGCCTCCTCGTCGGTAGTGAACTCGTCGGTTCCCGCCGGCATCTCTCCGGCAGCGAAGCCCGACATCAGCCGGTACGTGTTCGCCCCCATCAGGTAGGTGACCTCGGGTTGCTCGCCCAGCCAGGCGAGATACTCGGGCCCCTGGAGACCCCAGAAGCCCGGCCAGCCCTCAGCCGACGCGTAGCCGTCGAGCGAGGTGATGAAGTCGACGAGTAGTTCTGGCATGGTGTGTCCTTGTCCTTGCCGGTTACAGCTGTCCGTGGCGAACCGGACCGGCTGGTTCGTAGGTGCCGATGACGATGCCGAGATCGGTGACGGTGACGCCGACAGGCCGCATCGTCGCCGGGGGGATGCCGTCGTTGAACAAGCGGCGACCGGAGCCGAGCACCAGTGGAAACGTCATCAAACGGAAGCGGTCGACGAGCTCGTGCTGCAACAGCGTCTGGAGCAGGTTGCTGCTTCCCCAGACCTGCAGCTCATCGCCCGGTTCGTCCTTCACCGCCTGCACCGCGGCGGCGACGTCGCCGGTCACGAGGCGAGCAGTGTCGGGGTGCTCGCCGCGCCACGTGACACCTGCCTCGCTGAGCGAGTTGGACACGACGTACTTGGGCAGCGAGTTGATCGCGGTGGCAATGGGGTTGGCGGGGTCGGTCTGGTCAGGCCAGTAGCCGCGGAAGATCTCGAACGTCCTGCGACCGAGCAGGAACGCGCTGGCGTGGCTGTTGAGCTCGGTGACGAACTCGCCGACGGCCGGATCGGGGAACGGGGCCTGCCAGCCACCGTGGGTGAAGGCATCGCTGGGATCTTCCTCAGGCCCCCCGGGGGCCTGCATCACGCCGTCGAGGGTCAGGAACGTCTGAATGGTGAGCTTCATGTCGATGCAGACGGATCGGGGCACTGATTCTGAGCGCGTCCCATGCCGAATCGCAAGCTGAGGGCGCGGCGTGGTGTGCGGCTCGCCGGTCGCTGGGCGCTCGATCGGTACCTTCGGCCCTGGCTGCTATGAGAACGAGTCATACCGTCAGGAGTATGGAAAGGAGTTGAGGTGAGGAAACTGTCCGTGAGAGACGGCATCGCCACCGTGGCGCTGCTGGCGGTCCTGATCCCGTACGTCGGCTACCTGATCCGCGGTGAGATGCCCTTCATCGAGGATCCCCGTGGCATGGCCGCGGTGGGGCTGATCGGTCTCATGCTCGCCGTCGCCGCTTGGGGCTTTCGCTCCGAGACGACCTTCGGCAAGATCATGCTGATCGCCATCCTGACGCGCCCTGTCGAACTCAACGGCGAGGCGTCCATCGCGAAGCTGAGTGGCTTCCCCATGAAGAGCTGGGTGGCGCGTGATCAGATCAGCAGGAGCTCGGAGATCGAGAAGCGCATGAACTCGCCTTCGTGCCAGCGGTCTGTTCCGTGGAACCAGCCGCCAGCTCCGTCGGCCGGCATCGTGATGCCGCACGGGAAGGTGCGGGATGCGCCGGCCTCGACACCGAACGGGTGCCACCCGAATATCCCTGTGCCGTCGGCGTCGGTCCAGCGGTCCAGATGAACCGAGCGCAGGTGACCATCCCTGTCGATGGTGAGCTGCAGCGTGACCCGGTGTCCTCCGATGGGGATTTCGGCCACGATCTGTTCGTCGTTCGCTGCGTGCCAGACGACGCCGTATCGGGGGAGCAGCGCGGTCGGCAGCCAGATCCCTTCTGCTGCGCCGCGACCCATCGCGCTACGTGCGACGTCCGGTCCGCCGGCAGCGGACGATCGGAACCAGGCCGAGCAGCTTCCAGAGCATCGAGGCGTTGCCATCGGCGTACTGGTCGGATCCGCGCAGTAGGCCACCGGCGACCTTGGCCGGCCAGTAGTAGCCCTGTAGCGGCGCGAGGAGCTCGTCGGCCCGGAAGGGCACCCACCGCTTGGTCAGCTTGATCGAGCCGTGCATGCGCAGCCGTGCCGCTCGGGCCAGTGATGTCCCTGGAGCGATGGCGGCGCGGAAGTAGCGACGTACGGACTCGTCGGCTCCTGCCACCTCGGCCTCGTCGAAGGCGCCAGCGTCGGCCTGGACGCTGAGCCGCTGGTCGAGGGTCGCGGTCATGACGGTGGTCGCCGACCGGTAGCTGCCGCTGCGACGTGGTCCTTGACGGCTCTCACGTTCGAGCTGTGGTGGCGAGTCGGGCTGGGGCGCCTGCCGGCTCCACGCCTGCATGCCCCGAACGGCGAGGGCGAAGAACCCGGCGCCGACGGCGACACCGATGACGAAGTCGGCGGTCACCGCGAAGACCACTCCGCCCAACGCCAGCGAAACCAGGCCCAGGATGACCTGCACCCGCCGCGTCCTCACCGAGCTCGCTGCAGCGGTCGCGCTCGCAGGCGCCGGCTCGACTTCGGCTGGACCGGTCGCACCGCCGGCGTGGCTCGGGGCGGGTGCGCCACGCCACGCCTCGCCGAGACTCAGGGTCGACCCGGTGTGGAGGATGGCCCGGTCGTAGATGCGGCCGCCGAGCACGACGAGGCCGGCGATGGCGACGAGCGTGAGAACGACGGCGACGAGGGGATCCCACCAGGTGGCCGCGCCCATGGCGATGCGGTTGGGCATGGCGAGTGGCGCGGTGAGCGGGAACCATGAGACCAGCTGCGCCCAAGACGTGTCGGCGCTGCCGATGGTGGCGAACGAGACCATGAAACCCGAGCACGAGCACGATGGTGACCGGGCCGGTGACGCTCGATGCGTCCTCGGTGCGGGAGGCGAGCGAGCCGAGAGTCCCGAAGACGGTGGCGTAGAGGGCAAAGCCCAACAGGAACCAGACCACCGCCCAGGCGATGACGCTGTCACGAACCGCCGGGATGTCGACGGAGTCGACCATGGCGCCGACGGCGACGGCGACGATCGCGGTGGCGGCGATCTGAGCAAGGCCGAGCAGCCCGATGCCGGCGATCTTGCCGGCGAGGAGGTTGCGAGCCGGCATGCGGGCGAGGAGCACTTCGACGGTGCGGCTGGACTTCTCCTCGACCACGCCACTGAGGACCATGGCCCCATAGGTGCTGATGGCGCCGAACAGGACGAGGGTCATGATGAAGGCCGCGGTCTCGTCGTCGGGACTTCGCCCGGCGACCTGCCCGACCTCGACGCTGGTGACCGGCACCGGTGCGACCAGGGCCAGCAGTTCGTCGGGGTCGATGCCCGCCGCGGCTGCCCGGTCGCGCATGGCGACGATCTGGATGGCGCCGGTGGCGATGGCCTTCAACTGCTCATCGGCATGGAGCTGCCATGCGAGACGACCGGCGTCAACGATGAGCACGTCGATCTCCCCGTCGCGCACCGCGTTCTCACCGGCGGCGACGGTGTCATACCGGTGGATGCTGATGGGGGTGTCGACCGCGTCGCCCTGTGCCTCGAGGGTGGCGGGTAGCTCCGTGGGGATCGAGCCGGCGAGGCCGATGTCCTTGGCGCCCGGGCCCGTATCGAGCAGTGCGGGGAGTGCCATCGCCGCCGCCACGGCGATGAGCATCAGCACGAGCGACAGGAAGAAGCCGCGGGAGCGGCCCCGCTCGCGGATCTCGCGCTCGGCGACCAGCCAGCTCTGGCGGACGCCGTTCATGCTGCTACCGCCTGCCGGAACAGCTCCGACAGCGTCGGCGGCTCGTAGGAGAACGAGACCAGCTCGGTGCTCCGGCGGAGCGCGGCGATCATCCCCTCCAGGTCAATACCGCGGCTCGACGAGCAGGCGTGCCTCGCCGTCGCCCGAGTCCACGAGCTCGATCGCATCGAGCCCTGACCAGTCGGGGTTGGTGCCGCGGTAGCGGACGGTCACGAATCGCTGCGGGACCTCGGCCCGCAGTTCGGTGAGGTCCCCGGATCGGACGATCCGTCCCGCGTCGATGATGACCACGTCCTCGCAGATGTCCCCCACCAGGTCGAGCTGGTGGCTCGAGAACAACACCGTGACGCCGTCTCCGGCGACCTCGGCGAGCAACTCGGACAAGGCGGCGATGGCGAGCGGGTCAAGTCCTGAGAACGGCTCGTCGAGGACGAGCAGCTCTGGCTCGTTGACCAGCGCGGCGATCAGCTGGACGCGCTGCTGGTTGCCGTGCGACAAGGCGTCGAGCCGCTCCCTCGCTCGCGACTCCAGGCCGAACCGGTCGAGCCACCTGTCGACGCTGCGGTCCACCTCTGCGGCGCTTCGCCCACAGAGCCGGCCGAGGTAGACGAGCTGGTCACGGACACGCATGCGCGGATAGAGGCCGCGCTCCTCTGGCATGTATCCAAAGCGAGCCCGCTGTTCGGGGCCGATTGCCGCCCCCTGCCAGCGGACCGCTCCGTCGTCCAGGGCGACGAGGCCAAATACCGCCCGCATCGCCGTCGTCTTCCCCGCGCCGTTCGGCCCAAGGAATCCGGTGAGCCGCCCAGGTCTCGCCACGAACGAGCAGGAGTCGAGCGCGACGAGGGCGCCGAAACGCTTGCTGGCGCCGTCGAACTCGAGCACGACTCACCTCCAGCCTCCAGCATGCGCTCCACGACCCACTCGCCACAGGGCCGAATGGCTCAAAGGTCCGGACCGGTCAGCACGACGGGGCCTTGGCGGGCCGTCTGCGCCGCGCCCCTGCCCATATGTGACCTCTGTCCCTACCGAATCCGTCCAGGTCCGGCTACCAGGGGTGGTAGCGATGATCGCCGGCCTGTCGGGAGAAGGAGGTGAGGACCGGTGGACATCATCGGCCTGACTCCCGGTCGCCCCAGCGAGGAGATCCCCACGTCGCATCGCGACCTCGTCGAGTGTCCTCCGGTGGCTGCCCTGACGACGGTTGGGCGCGACGGGTACCCGCAAACCTCGGTCGTGTGGTGCGACTCCGCCGGTGTGTGCGTGCGGATCAACACCATGCGCGGCTTCGCCAAGGAGCGGAACATGCGGCGCAACCCACGGGTCACGCTCCTCTGCTACGACCCGTTCCGGCCGCTCCGCTACCTCGAAGTGCGCGGCATCGTCGTGGAGATGACGGAGGAGGGAGCCGCCGAGCATCTGGATGCCCTCGCATCGAAGTACGCCGGACGACCGATCCGCTACTTCGGCGACGCCATCCCTGTGCGGTTCGCAAAGACCGAGACACCGATCCTCTGCCTGATCCGCCCAACCCGTGTCATCGCCATGGACGCCACCCGTCGCCAGGGTGAGCCATGAGCGGTCGCGTCACGCCCGAGCCGATGCCCATTCCCGCATCCCACCGAGATCTGCTGGCCAGGCCGCTGTGCGGCGTGCTGACGACCCTGGGTGACGACGGCCAGCCGCATTCGAGCCTGGTCTGGGTGGATAGTGACGAGTCATTCGCATGCGTCAACACGACACTCCAACGCCAACAAGGCCGCAACCTCCTCGTCAACCCGAAGGTCTCCCTGCTCGTCGTCGACTCCGACAACACGGCCCGCTTCATCCAGATTCGCGGCGACGCCGAACTCATCGAAGACGGAGCCGTGGAGCACGTCGATTCGTTGACTCGCAAGTACACGGCCCATCCCCGGTACTACGGACACGTCTACCCGGCCGACCAACAGGGCAGCGAGACCCGGGTCATCTGCCGGGTCCACGCCCGACGGATCACCTTGGACGCCATCCACGCCTGACGATCCCGGTGGTGTGCGAAGTGCCGCGGCGCACGCAGGTCTCGGCGAGCACTTGACCCAGCTGGGCATCGCGGTCGAGGCCCCCCGGGTACGCTGCGCACATGGGTGCAGACCTCGATGAGCTGCGCCGGCTGCGGCTGGCCCGGGACCGGATGGACCGCGAGTACGCACAGCCGCTCGACGTTCCGGCGCTCGCCCGCACCGCGTTCATGTCGCCTGCCCACTTCAGCCGCCGCTTCCGCGAGGCCTACTCGGAGACGCCGTACTCCTACCTGATGACCCGGCGAATCGAGCGGGCGAAGGCGCTGTTGCGCCGCGGCGACCTGAGTGTGACGGATGTCTGCTTCACGGTCGGCTGCACGAGCCTCGGCTCGTTCTCCGCCCGGTTCACCGAGATCGTCGGCGAGACGCCGAGCGCCTATCGCGCCCGCAGCCACGACGAGCTGCGTGTCGTACCCCCGTGCGAGGCGATGGTGCTGACCCGGACGCGCCGGGTCAGGAGCCGGGGGCGCGCCGAATAGAGCAGTTTCTGAGAAGCAATCGTCGCCGTCCCCCCTTATGGTTGGGCCATGACTGTTTCACTCAGCACCGTGCACATCTATGTCGACGATCCCGATGCCGCCCTCGCCTTCTACCGCGACACGCTCGGCCTGAAGGTGACCAACGAGGTCGCCAACGATGGCTTCCGCTGGATCACCCTCGTCACCGACAGCCAACCCGAGGTCGCGATCGTCTTGTCGCAGCCGCATGCGGGCCGCTCCCAGGAGGACGGGGACGCCCTCGCTGCCCTGCTCGCCAAGGGTGAGCTGCCCGGTCCGTTCTTCCGCTCGGACGATCTCGACGCCACCTTCGACAAGGTCGCCGCCGCAGCCGAGGTCGAAGTGCTGTCAGAGCCCGCCGACCAGTTCTGGGGCGTCCGCGACGCCGCGGTGCGCGACCCGGCGGGCAACATGATCCGCATCGAGCAGGGGTAGGCGGACCATTGGCCGGCGAGCAGGGTCATGTCGAGCACCGGAACGGCCGCGACGATCAGCTGGGGCGAGTTCGCCGAACGTGAGCCTGAGCTGGCGCGGTTCGGGGCGGGCCGGCTGACCGCGGCACCGGCGTACTTGGCGACGGTTCGTAAGTCGGGGGCACCCCGAGTCCATCCGGTTTCGCCGATCTTCACGGCAGCCGGGCTGTACCTGTTCATGGAGCCGACCTCCCCAAAGAGAAGAGACCTCCGGGAGCGGGGATGGTTCGCCATGCACAACGGCGTCCCGGACAATGCGGGCTCCGGTGGCGAGTTCTGGGTCACCGGTCGTGGCTTCGCCGTTGACGATCGAGAGATGTGGTCCCACGTGGCGGACTCGGCCGGCTATACGCCCCTCGACCGCTACATCCTCCTCGAGTTCCAACTGAGCGTGGCGCGTTGCAACGGGTACGGCGACGTCCCCCTGCCCTCCACGCAGAGATGGTCGGTCGACCCGTAGGTCGCCCGACGCCGCCCGTCCAGAGCTCTTCCCGCTTCGGTGGATCGGTCCCAGTGCCGACGGGCTACGTTCTCGCCATGGACGGGCACCACCACGGCGAGGACCCCGTCGATCGCCACCACGCCTTCGAGTCGCCGATGGCGGCGGAGTTCGCCGAGCTCGAAGGCGAGGTGCTGGCCGGGTTGGTGACCCAGGGGGTCTCCGTCCTGGCAGAGCTCTGCCGACAGCGGGGCGTGAATGTCCGTCGCCTCATCGACATCGGCTGCGGGCCCGGCGTCGGCGCCTGCGCTCTCGCCCGGGCGTTCGGTGCGGCGCGCGTCGTCGCCGTCGACGGGTCGGCCACGATGCTGGAGCACGTGACCGCACGCGCCGGGCGGCTCGGACTGGCGGGACAGGTGGAGACCAGCCTGGTGGAGCTCCCCGCAGGCCTCGGGACGCTGGGAGCGGCGGACGTCGTCTGGGCGTCGATGGTCCTCCACCACCTCGGAGACGAAGCGGGCGCGCTTCGTGGGATCCGGGGTCTGCTCCGACCGGGTGGGCTGCTCGCCGTGGTAGAGCAGGCAGGCCCGGTGCGCGTGGTGTCCGGCAGCACCGGCATCGGACGCCCCGGCATGTGGGAGCGGCTCGATGACGCCTGGACCGCGTGGTTGACCGGTATGCGCGCCGACCTGCCGGGGGCCACACCGTCGGCCGGCCTCCCGGCGGAGCTCGGGGAGTCCGGCTTCGAGCTCGTGGCAGATGAGACGGTCGAGCTCGTCCTCGACTCACCGTTGGACGCCCAGGCCTTCCGCTTCGCCCAGGCCAGTTTGCTGCGGACGCGGGACCAGCTCGGGCCCCACGTCGACGCCGCCGACCGGGAAGCGCTCGACGTGATGATCGACGAGGGCATTGCCGGCGGCGACGACATGGTGCTCCGCGCCTCTCGTCACCTGACCGTGGCCTGCCTGCCGGGTCGGTGACCGATCCTGTCAACCGCGTCGCCCCTGTGCCGATGGGATGATGGAGAGGTGGCGCCTGTCGCACGGCGCGCCGCACAACGTGAGCAGCAAGGGATCGAGGCGTGGGCGACGAAGCCGATCAGGACGAGGTCACCGACGGAACCGGCAAGCCTTCGGCTCGCGAGAGGTTGCTGGAATTCGTGGCGGTCTCCCTCCTCGGCCTGGCGGCGCTGTCGACGGCGTGGAGTGGTTACCAGGCCTCGCTGTGGGACGGCATCCAGTCGAGCAACTACACGCAGGCCTCGGGGGCACGTACCAATGCGGCGCAGCAGCGCACCGAGGCGAATCAGATCCGCATCGCCGACCTGACCCTCTTCGAGAATCACATCGACGCCTTGCTCGATGGCGACGACGAGCTGGCCGACTTCTACCTACAGCGATTCCCGCCGACATTCGCCGCCGCGTACGAGGCGTGGATGGCGCTCGACCCACTGGAGAACCCCGAAGCACCGGCAAGCCCGCTCGCCATGCCGGAGTACCAGCTGGCTCCGGATCAGGAGGCCGAGGCCCTCGAAGCGCGTGCCGATGAGTTCTTCGCCGACGGCCAGGACGCCAACAACCACTCCGACATCTACACCCTGTCGACGCTGTTGTTCGCCATGGTCCTGTTCTTCGCCGCCATCTCCGAGCGGTTCGAGGTGCTCCCAGTGCGGCTCACCCTCCTGGTGATCGCCGCCATCGGCCTGGTCGTCGGCCTGGTCATCGCGCTCGGACAGCCGATCACCAGCGGATGAGTCTTTCAGGTCCTCACGGACGGGATCTTCCTCTCCCAGCGAAACCTGGGGCTGCTTTTACGGCAGACCACCATCGTCGGTACGCTCAATGGGCGCTCAACAACGGGATGAGCCTGATCAACCTGCCCACCTTCTACCAGCAGACCGCTCGGGGGCTGGTCCTTCTCGTCGCCGTTGCCATCGACCATCTGTCGAGGAGGAACCAGCCGCAATGAGCTTCAGTGGGCGCTACCAGGAGATGCCGATGAGACGGTGTGCGGCCAGCGGGGTGCTCCTGCCCGCGGTGACCCTCGGGTTGTGGCAGAACTTCGGGATCGACCGACCGTATGCGGAGGCGGCCGACCTCGTCTGGCGTGCCTTCGACATGGGCATCTTCCACTTCGACCTCGCCAACAACTACGGACCACCGTACGGCCACGCCGAAGAGGTCTTCGGAGAGATCCTCGCCAACGGGCTCGACCAGCACAGGGACGAGCTGCTGATCTCGACCAAGGCCGGGTACGACATGTGGGACGGCCCCTTCGGTGATGGGGGATCTCGCAAGTACCTGACCGCCAGCCTCGACCAGAGCCTGCGACGCATGGGTCTCGACTACGTCGACATCTTCTACTCCCACCGCGTCGACCCCGACACCCCCCTCGAAGAGACCATGGGTGCCCTCGCCTCGGCGGTGAGCGCCGGCAAGGCCCTCTACGTCGGCATCTCCTCGTACTCGGCAGCGATGACGAAGGAGGCGTCGGCGATCCTGAGGAGACTCGGGGTGCCGTTGCTCATTCACCAGCCGTCCTACTCCCTGTTCAACCGTTGGATCGAGGACGACCTCCTGGACGTGCTCGCCAACGAGCGGGTCGGTTGCATCGCCTTCTCGGTGCTGGCCCAGGGACTCGCCACCGGGAAGTACCTGGCGGGGGTGCCCGACGGTTCGCGCGCCGCCCAGGCCGGGACCTTCGACCAGGCGTGGCTGAACGAGGACGTCATCGAGCGTGTCCGCGCCCTCGGCGAGATAGCCTCGGAACGCGGCCAGACGTTGGCTCAGATGGCGATCTCCTGGGTGCTGCGCGATCGCCGGGTGACGTCCGCACTCATCGGGGCGTCGAGCATCGCCCAGCTGGAGGAGAACATCTCCGCGGCCGGCGCCACCGACTTCGCTGAGGACGAGCTCACCGCCATCGACGAGCACGCCGTCGACCTCGGCATCGACCTGTGGGAAGCGTCGAGGATGGCCCGGCCCATCTTCGACCTCTGACGGTGGCGCCCGGTCAGCTGCCGGCCCGAGCCCACCGGTCGTGGACCGCCCCCGGGCGCCGGGAGCTTCGCCTCGCCCGATCGAGCCCTTCGGCGTTCCGGGCTTCTCAACCAACTGGTTGACAACGCCAGAGGCAGCTGATACGGTGTCTGCAACCAGATGGTTGAGGACAAGGAGGACTGAACGTGGCGGCTGACCAGCTCTCCCGGGTGTTCTCGGCGCTGGCCGACCCCACCCGACGTGATCTGGTGGCCCGACTCACCATCGCCGACGCCACCGTCGGCGAGCTGGCCGCCCCGTACGACGTCACTTTGCAGGCGGTCTCCAAGCACCTGCGGGTGCTCGAGGACGCCGGCCTGGTGACCAGGACCCGGGATGCCCAGCGCCGCCCCGTGCACCTCGAAGCGGAGGTCTTCGACCTGATGACCAAATGGATCGAGCGCTACCGACGTCAGGCCGAGGAGCGCTACCGACGCCTCGACGACGTCCTGCGGACCATGCCCGATGATGTGGACCCGATGCCCCAAGAAGGAGCAACGACATGACCGTCAGCACCCACGAGACCGAGATCATCCTCGACGCCGACGTCCCGCTCGTGCGGATCGTCCGCGAGTTCGACGCCCCGCCGGAGAAGGTGTTCCGGGCGCACACCGATCCCGAGCTCCTCGTCCAGTGGCTCGGGCCCCGCCGCCACACGATGCAGGTGGATCACTACGACTGTCGCACCGGAGGGTCGTACCGGTACTTCACCGAGACCGACGGCGTGGAGTACGGGTTCTTCGGGTGCTTCCACGAGGTACGGCCGTCGCAGCTGATCGTGCAGACGTTCACCTTCGAGGGGCAGCCGGACGGCGTGGCCCTGGAGCGAGTGACCTTTGAAGATATGGGTGATGGCCGCACCCGCCTCACGGCGACGTCTCTGGTCGACTCCTTCGAGGATCGCGATGCCTTCGTCGCCAGCGGAATGGAGGTCGGCATCATCGAGGGCTACGAGCGCCTCGACGAGCTGCTGGCCGGCTGACGCACCGGCCGGCGGTCGACCTCAAGCCGTCAGGTACCGGAGCATGACGACACCATTGCCGAACCGCAGGGTGTCGACCAGGCTCAGGTCGACAGAAGTGCCGGTCGGGAAGAGCGGCTTGCCGTCGCCGATGACGACGGGGTGGACGTAGATCCGGTACTCGTCGATCAGGCCCTGGCGCATGAAGCTGGCGGTCAGTTCGGCGCCGCTGAGGGACAGGTCGCCTGAGGCGCCCGCCTTCAGCTGCCGGACCTCCTCGGGCACCACCTCGCGGGCGATCGTCGTGTTCCAGTCGGCGTGCTGCAGTGTCCGGGAATAGACGACCTTGGGCTTGTCGCGCCAGATGCGGGCGAACTCCACCTCCGTGGCGGAGGCCGTCGGGTCGGCGTCGGCGGTCGGCCAGTGGGCGGCCATCAGCTCGTGGGTGACCCGCCCGCTGAGAAAACCCCCGAGCTCGCTGAGCTCGTCGTTGAAGTGACGGTGGAGCTCCTCGTCGACACGATGCCAGCTGATGTCCTGCCCCGGCCCCTCGATGAATCCGTCGAGCGATACGCCCGCCCACAGGATGATGTTCGGCATACCGGTCCTCTCTCGATGATGGGCGATGTCGACTGCCGGGCGACCTCGGCGCCACTCGGCGTGTCGTCCAGGTTGGACGTCACATGGTCGCGGAACTCGTCGGCGTGTCGGACGGTGCGTTTCTCGGTGTCCGCATGGTCGAGGTTCCGTCCGGGCACCGGGCCGATGAGAATGTACCGGCACCGCCGTCTGCAAGAGTACGAGCGAGGAGGTAGCCATGAGCACGTTGGACAGGGAGTTCTCGGCGACGCTGGTGAAGAGCCCGAACCCCGGCGGCTGGACCTACGTGGTCATGCCGGACTCCGTCGAGTACCTGGGTACCCGCGGCCTGGTCAAGGTGACCGGGACGATCGACGGGCACCCGTTCCGCAGCGCCTTCATGGCGATGGGCGACGGCACCCACAAGCTGCCGGTCAAGGCCGAGGTGCGCACCGCCATCGCCAAGCACGAGGGAGACACGGTGACCGTCCATCTCGACCAGCGGCTCGACGACTGAGCTCGAACCGGCCGGGCTCGATCAGGCCGGGCGAGCCGGCCGCTCCACCCGGAAGACCGGGAACCGGTCGATCCGTTCGAGGAAGTCGGCGACCTCGCGGGTCGTCGGGGACGTCCATGTAGCGGCGGGCATAGCCCTCGCGGGCGTAGTAGGTCGCCACCACCCGGGCCGCCTCCTCGCCGGTGGTCTCGTGCGCCGTGATGGGAACGGCCTCGCCGCCTCGCTCCAGCGTCGCCTGGGGCCGGCTGCGCAGGTTCTTGACCCAGCCGACGGCACCGTAGGGGGCGACCAGGTACTCGGCGCCGTCGAGCTCGACGGGCGACACCGGGACCTGGTGCTCGGTCCCGCTCTTCCGGCCGACCGTGGTCAGGATGGTGGCCGGGCCCCAGCCCTTACGGGCGAGCCACGACATGACCCGGCCGATGGCCCGGGTCATCGTGGTCGTCCGGTACTGCTTGGCCATGACGGCATCCTACGGATCAGGCCACCGAGGCCTTGTCGGGCGGTCGTAACCTGCGCCGATGAGCGCTGAACTCCCCGACGGGGTGGGGCTGCGGACGGCGGCGGTGCACGCCGGCGAGTCCCCAGACCCGGCCACCAATGCCGCCTCGCCGCACATCGTCATGTCGACCACGTACGTCGTCGACCAGCCGGTCCCGTTCTCGGCGATGGACCGCGATGAGGGCGAGCAACCCTTCGTCTACACGCGATGGGGGAATCCGACGGTGCGGCAACTCGAGCGGAAGCTGGCGGTGCTCGAGGGCGCCGAGGACGGTCGGGCGTACGCCTCGGGCATGGCGGCCATCTCCGCCCTGCTCTTTTCCCGCCTGTCGTCCGGGGACCGGGTTGTGGTGAGCGACGTCGCCTACCCGGGGACCGCCGAGCTCGCCCGCCACACGTTGCGTCGCATGGGAATCGAGGTCGTGCTGGTCGACACCTCCGACCTGGATGCGGTGCGGACGGCGCTGGAGACACCTGCCGTCCTGGTGTGGCTGGAGACGCCGGCCAACCCGATCATGCGGCTGACCGACATCGCGGCCGTGGCCGAGCTCGCCCACGAGCGCCGGCGCCGAGCGTCGCCGTCGACTCGACCTTCGCCACCCCGGTGGCCACCAGGCCGCTCGACCTCGGCGCCGACTACGTGGTCCACTCCCTCACCAAGTACATCGGTGGTCACGGCGACGCCCTCGGCGGCGCAGTGCTGGGCAGCGCAGATCGGATGGCCGCCCTCGACCTGGAGGCGACGGTCCACTACGGCGGGGTGATCTCCCCGTTCAACGCCTGGTTGGTGATGCGCGGCGCCGCCACGCTCCCGCATCCGGATGGCGGCGCACGAGGCCGGGGCGCTCGCCGTCGCCGAGGCACTCGAGGACCACCCGGCGGTCCTCCGGGTCATGTTCCCCGGGCTCGACTCCCATCCGCAACACGACCTGGCCCGGCGGCAGATGGCGTGCTTCTCGGGCATGCTCACCTTCCAGGTGGAGGACGGCGAGGCGGTGGCACTGCGGATGATGAAGGAACTCCGGTTGGTGCACTACGCGGTGTCACTCGGCCATCACCGCAGCCTGGTCTACTGGCTACCCACCGACACGCTCATGGAGAGCACATACCGGCTGGAGGGCGACCAGCTGGCGGCGTATCGCAGCTACGCCGGCGATGGCGTCTTCCGGCTCTCGGTGGGGCTGGAAGATCCCGCCGACCTCGTCGAGGACCTGCTCGCCGTCCTGTGACGCCGGCGACTTCGACCGGCCCGGTAGCGTCCAGGCCTGATGACCATCACCGATGATCCGGTGAGGACGGGGCCTGCCGATCGGCGGTTCCGGATCGTTGCCCGCCGTCTCATCGTCCTGGCCGTGGTGGTGCTCCAGCTGTCGCTGGTCGTCCGCGCCTACTCGTCGGACCACGACCAGTTCGGGTTCCAGATGTTCCCCGAGTCGAGCACCTGGCAGGCGGAGATCGTGCGGGTCGCCGCCGACGGCACCCGGGCCTCCATCGACGAGCCCTGGCCGGGTGGCTACCGGTGGGACGACGCTGGTGACGGAGGGCGGGCTTCGCCACCCGGCGGGCCGGCACCACGCCGACGCCGGCATCGACAGCCAGCTCGCCTTCCTCGCCGCCGCCCTCGACTGGGTGGCCGCCAACACCCCCGACGACACGCGAGACGGAGCATCTCGAGGCAACGGTGACATACTGGCGGAACGTCGACGGCCCGTTCCACGTGGTGCTGCGCAGCGACCGGAGGGCACCGTGACCTCGCCGGGCAACGGCTCGACGAGTTGCTCGGCCGGCGGGTGGCCATGCGCGCCATGGCGGTCCTCCGCATCCTGGCCGGCCCGATCGTGTTGCTCCACCTGCGGCCCTTCCTGGAGCAGGCGGCCGGCGGCGTCATCTACCGGGACATCTTCCACCAGCCGTACGCGTCCTGGTACCCGGACCTTCCCCACTCGCTGTACGTGACCGTGCTCTTCGCCGGTGCGGTGGGCGCGGTGGCGATGACGATCGGGCTCTTCACCAGGGCGGCGACGCTCACCGTCCTCGCCGTCGTCGCCTACAACCTCTTCCTCTCGACGACCCACTACCACCACAACCGCGGCTATCTGGTGATCGTGCTGGCGGCGCTGGCGGTCGTGCCGTGCGGGCGGGAGCTCTCGGTCGATTCGTGGATGAGACGGCGGCGCGGCCTGCCCGCCCTCGACCCGTCGGCTCCGGGCTGGCCCCTGTGGCTGCTCCGATTCGAGGCTGCCACCGTCTACGGGGCGTCGGGGTTGAGCAAGCTGCTCGACGCCGACTGGTTCGCCGGCACGGTCACCTGGGACCGGATGGTGCGCGTGCAGGACCTCATGGCGGCACGGTCGGTGCCGGGCTGGGTGATCGATGTCGTCACCGACCGCGGCTTCCACACCTTTGCGGCCAAGGTGATCGTGATCACCGAGCTGTTCATCGCCGTCGGGCTGTGGTGGAGAGCCACCCGGTACGCCGCCGTGTGGGTCGCCGTCTGCTTCCACGTCGCCATCGAGCTCACCGCGTCGGTGCAGGTGTTCTCCTACCTCGCCATCGCCGCCCTCCTCATCTGGGCGGTGCCCTCGACCCGCGATCGGACACTCGAGGTCGACCTGGCGACGCCGGCCGGCCGCCGTATCGCCTCGGTGGTCCACCGGCTCGACTGGCTGGCCCGCTTCGTCGTGGTCGCCCGGGAAGGGCCGGCCCGCGTCACCGATCGGGACGGCACCATGTACGAAGGCTTCGCTGCGGTGGCCTTCACCGCCAGCAGGCTGCCGTTGACCGCCTGGTTCGCCCTGCCGTTGCTGCTGCTGCCGGCGGTGCGCCGTGCTCGCCGCCAGCCGCCGCTCGTGCCCGTCGTCGTCTGATGCGGCTCCCGGTCAGATCTCGATCTCGCCGCTGACGGCGGTCACCGTGGCGCCGCCCACCCAGACGGTTCCCTCCTCCTCGTCGAGGTCGATGTGCACCCGACCGGCTCGTCCCATGGCGGTCCCCTGCGCGGCGACGTACGGCGCCATCACCCTCCCGGTGCCGAGCAACCACTGTGCCAGCGAGGCGTTGAGGCTCCCGGTCACCGGGTCTTCCCTGATGTTGCCGTGCTCGTCGCTGAAGAAGGCCCGGACCTCCAGGGCGCACTCCGACCTCGGCCGGGTACAGCCCGGCGACGCCGACGTCGAAGCTGCCTTGCCCCTCGAAGCGGGCGATCTGCGGCGACGTCTCCAGGACGAGGGCGGCGTCGTCGACGAGGACCCCGAGCCACCCCGGCCCGTTGTCCACCCACTCGACGGCGACCACCCGGTCCGGGTCGAGCCCGAGCACCGAGACCACGTCGGCGGCGTCGGCCGGGTCGGCCGGCCCGGAACGGACCAGGGGAGGGGCGGCGAAGGAGATCACGCCGCCGGTACGGCGCAACGGCACCAGGCCCGCCCCGCATTCCTGGAGGACCACGTCATGTCTCTGGGGCAGCCCGCCGCTCTCCAGCCAGGCGTGGCAGGCGCCCAGCGTCGGATGGCCGGCGAAGGGCAGCTCGCGCGCCGGCGTGAAGATGCGCACCAGGTAGTCGGCGTGCGGCTCCGTCGGAGGCAATAGGAAGACGCTCTCGGACAGGTTGGCCCAACGGGCGAACTCCTGCATCTGCTCCGTGGTCAACCCTTCGGCGTCGGCTACGACCGCCAGCGGGTTGCCCGAGAACGGCGCCGACCCGAACACGTCGACCTGGAGAAACGGACGGGGCATGGTGGGCGCCTCCTCTACGGGCTGGCGCGACGCTACCCACCACCGTGCGGGTGCGTCGGACGGGTGCGAATGGGGTAGAAAGGTGGAGCACGCAACCCCGGAGGTACCCATGGCCGCCAAGGTCGTCCACTTCGAGATCCCGTTCGATGACGGCGAGCGGGCACTCGCCTTCTACAAGGGCATCTTCGACTGGGACATCCAGTCGATGCCCGACATGGGCTACAACATGGTGTCGACCGGCCCCACCGGCGATGCCGGGCCCGACCGAGCCCGGCTACATCGGCGGCGGGATGCTGGCGACGGCAGGACCCGGTGACGGCGTACCGGTGCTCGTCATCGAGGTCGACGACATCGACGCCACCCTGGGCGGCGATCGAGGCCGGGGGAGGGTCGACGGTGCGCAGCCAAGGAGTCGGTGGGCGACATGGGCTTCGCCGCCTACTTCACCGACTCGGAGGGCAACCTGGCCGGCCTGTGGGAGTCCGCTGCGGGCTGACGTCCGGCAGTAGGACGGTGCCCGGCGCGACCCGGAAGGGAGCGCACTCGGCCGTCCCCCATGGCATCACCCGTCGTCCCTACTCGCCAGCGCGTCGTGGCCGCCCGGACGCCGCCACGGCGCGCCGCCCGGATTCACGCCACAGGAAGCACTTGACAAGTAATCTGAGTGATCTACACTTAGATAAACGTGCAAGCTGCTGGTGAGATCGGGTTGGTCCCGTCTTCACCGAGAGAGGAGCCAGTGCAATGTTGCGATTCACCGAGCCGCTCGACGAGTTCGACCGCATCGTCGGTCAGCTCGGAGGCCGTTGGCGTGCCGGCATGATGCCGATGGACGCCTACGAGAAGGACGGCGCCTACATCCTCCGTTTCGACCTCCCCGGCGTCGGCCCCGAGCAGGTCGACGTCACCGTCGAGAACGGCCAGATCACGGTGACCGCGGAGCGTTCGTTCGAGGACACCGAGGACGTGACCTGGCTGGTGCGGGAGCGCCCGACGGGCACCCATCAGCGCCAGATCCGCCTGGGCCGCCAGCTCGACAGCGGCGCCGTCAGTGCCACGTACGACGACGGCGTGCTCACCGTCACCATTCCGATGCGTGAGGAGGCGAAGCCCCGCAAGGTCTCGGTCGAGGCGACGCAGGCGGCGATCCCCGCCGACGTCCACTGACCACCCCCCGAACGGAGCCCTGAGGAGAGAGCACCCCGGTGCGGGGTGCTCTCGTTCGTGCCCGGGTCGCTGCGATCAGCGATCCCTGGCTGCGTAGCCGTCGAGGAAGGCGGTGACCACCCGTTCGGCCAGGTCGCCGTCGAGGGAGCCGCCGAACACCAATCGGAAGTACACGGGCCCGACCAGGAGCTCGGTGGCGATGTCGACGTCGGCGTCGGGCCGGAGGTCGCCGCGCTCGATTCCGCGGCGCACGACCCGGGCGACCTCTTCGCGGCGAGCCCGCACCACCGTGTCGCGGAACGGGTCGCCGATGGTCGGGTTGACCGCGATCTGGCCGAGGAGGGCGCGGATCACCGGGCCGAACTCGGTGTCGGTGAGGGCGCGGATCGGGTTGGTGACCGCCGCCACCAGCTCCTGCCGGGTGTCCCCGGACTCGGGGACGGCGATGTGGGGCGAGGCCAGCTCGTCGAGCAGGTCGGCGACCAACTCCTCCTTTGACCGCCATCGCCGGTAGATGGTCGCCTTGCCGACGCCGGCCCTGGCGGCGACGTGCTCGAGGTAGAGATGTGGGTAGCCCTCCTCGATCAGCAGGTCCCGGGCGGCGTCGAGGATCGCCCGGCGCTTCCGCTCGCTCCGGGGACGCCCCCTCCGCATCACGCCGCCGGCCCGATCCGAGGGGGATGCGATTCGAGACGCTCCGTCTTGTCCATCGAGTCGCCATCCCGCTATGATACGGAACGAACCGTATCGATGCAATCGACGAAATTCAAGCAACTCACTGGGTAGGCGGGCCAGGACCCTGCCGAGACAGGGGAGCGGAGCTGATGAAACACACCAATCACCGGCCGATGAGGATCGCCCTCGTCGCCCACGACAACAAGAAGGCCGACCTCATCGAGTGGGCCCAATACAACCTGGACATGCTCAAACCGCATGACCTGATCGCCACCGGGACCACCGGGTCCCTGCTCGAGTTCGAGCTGGGGCTCCCGGTCACCAGGCTGCAGAGCGGGCCGCTGGGCGGCGACCTACAGCTCGGGGCGATGATCGCCGGCGGCGCCGTCGACCTCCTCGTGTTCTTCTGGGATCCCCTCGAGCCCCAGCCCCACGACCCGGACGTCAAGGCCCTGCTGCGCATCGCCGTGGTGTGGAACATCCCGGTGGCCAACAACCGGGCAA
This sequence comes from uncultured Acidimicrobiia bacterium, assembly GCA_963834375.1. Classification (GTDB taxonomy): domain Bacteria; phylum Actinomycetota; class Acidimicrobiia; order Spongiisociales; family UBA5794; genus JACDBE01. The sequence goes on from CAWIBM010000002.1 coordinate 654,001, forward strand.
CCGCCGACTTCGTCATCGCCTCATCGCTGATGGTCGACGGGTACCAGCGGACCGTCCCCGACTACGACGGCTACCGCGGCCGGCCCGTCGACTCGAAGGTCCTCCAAGCGGTGAACTGACCCGGCCGAGACGGGACTCACCCGGCTCGCAGCCGTCAACATCGATCCCTGGGTCGGGGCACTGACCGACTATGTTCCCCGGGCGCACCGCCCGGAGGCGTAGGCGTGGCCGATCGGAGGCACCCATGGACCAGGGTCCGGAGCCAACAGGGGCAACAGAGACCGCAGACACCGGCCAGGATCGACGTCGCTTGGTCATCGCCGGCGCTGCGGGGGTGGGCGCCGTGCTTCTCATCGCCATCCTGATCGCGGTGTGCGGCGACGAGGCGGAAGCCACCGAGCCGGCCTTCTCCTGGATCCAATTCGTCCCGGCGACGACGACCACGACCGGTGCCACGTCGTCCACGACGTCGACGACGGCCGAGCCGACGACGACTTCGACATCGACCACCACGACGGTGGCGCCGACCACGTCGACGACGACTTCGACGTCGACCACGACGACTGTGGCGCCGACCACCACGACGGCTGCGCCGACCACGACCACCACGGCACCGCCGACGACAACGACGACGTCGCCACCGACGACCACGACCACGACGGCTGCGCCGACCACGACCGCCACCGCACCGCCGACGACAACGACGACGTCGCCACCGACGACCACGGTGGCACCGACCACCACGGTGCCGGCGACCACCACGACGACGCCGGCCGGCCCGCCCGAGGCGCCGGCCGACGTCCAGGCGCTGGTGCAGGCGTTCGTGGTCGGCTTCAACCGGGCGACCACCTCGGGTGACACCGATTGGCTGTACGACCACCTGGCCCCTGCAGTGATCGAGGCGTACGGCGAGGATGTCTGCCGGTCGCATGTCGACGACGTGATCGTCGAGGTGCGGGACCTGACGGTCCAGGGTCCCGTGCTCGGCCCGATCGGCGCAGGAGGTCGAGGTGCCCCGCCCCGGCGGCTCGGTGGTCATCGATCTGACGTCCCTCTACTCGGCGGACATCACGTTCGTGTTCGGAGGGGAGACCCGTGCCGAAACCGGTTGGGTGCAGCTGGTGGACGATCCGCAGTCAGTCAGCGGCCAGAGCCCGGCGTACTTCGCCCAGTGCGCCCCGGCCCCCTGATCCTGCCACCGCCATCGCCCCTCAGGCGGGGCCGTTGCTCAGCAGGTCTTCCGGGAGGTCCCCGGGAGCCACCGACCGTCCCGCAGCCATGAGGGCGAGCCGCGCCAGGTCGGCGGCCCGGTACCCGGGCCATCCGTGCAGCACCTGCCGCCACGACGGCGGGACCGCCGACGCCCCGTGAGTCGCCCCGAGCAGGCCACCGGCGATGGCGGCCACGGTGTCGGTGTCGTTTCCGATGCCGACCGCGGTGCGGAGGGCGGCTTCCAGGTGGGAGGCCGGGTGCGCCAAGTCGCCCGGGGTCTGCACGATGGATGCCCACGCCGCCTGCAAGGCGGTGACGACGAACCCGTTCGGCGTGAATGATCCAGGCGGCTCCACTCCCGCTCGGGTGATCGCCTCCGCCCAGGAGTCGCGCCGGCCGGGATCGATACGCTCCAGGCCGGCGGCCAGGTCCGGGATCTCGCCGGTGGCGATGGCGTCGTCGATCGCCAGGCACCACAACACGCAGGCGTCACCGGCAAGGGGTCACCGTGGGTGAGCAGTGACATCTCCATGGCGACCTCGGCGATTCGGCCCTGGTCGCCGAGGTGGGCGATGGCGACCGGCGCGGTGCGCATCAACGACCCGTTCCCCGCCGCCCCTCTCGGGTGACGGGCGAAGTGCTCGGCCGCCCGACCGCGGAGGGCGGCGCCGGACGAGGCCCCGTCGAGCACCGCCCGGGTCTGGACGCCCACGTCGCTTGCCTCGCGCACCCACCCAAGGAAGCGCTCGCCGACGGCGACCGGATCGAGCGACCCGGTGGCCGCCTCCTCGGCGATGCAGATCGCCATCTGGGTGTCGTCGGTCCACTCGCCGGGCTCCCAGCCGAACGGGCCACCCCCCTTCATGGGAACGATCTCGGCCGGTGGCGGCCCGAACTCGTACCCGGCGCCGAGGGCGTCGCCGGCGGCCAGGCCGACCAGGGCACCGGCGATGCGGTCGCCGGTGCCCTGGCTCGTCATCGGTTGTCGCCGTTCCGTTACGGCAGCTCGCAGGCGGTGATGCTCGGGCCGTTGACGCACGAGTCGCGGCCCGAGCCGCCGTTGATGGTGTTGGTCCCCGGGCCGCCGTCGATGGTGTCGTTGCCGGTCCCGCCGACGAGGGAGTCGTCGCCTCCTTCGCCGCTGAGGGCGTCGTTGCCGGAACCACCGTCGACGGCGTCGGCCCCGTCGCCGGCGGTGACGGAGTCGTTGCCGGCGCCACCGGTGACGGTGTCGACGCCGCTGCCGGCATCGATGGCATCATTACCGCCGCCGCCGGACAGGGTGTTGTCGCCGTCGTCGCCGTGCAGGGTGTCGTTGCCGTTGCCGCCGTCGATGGTGTCGTCGCCGAATCCGCCGCAGACAACGTCATGGCCGTTGCCGGCGTTGACGATGTCGTCGCCGCCACCGGCGAAGATGACGTCGTTGCCGCTGGTGCCGTTGAGCACCTCGCCGGTCGGCCCGCCGACGATGGTCGCCTCCAGCCCGTCGCAGAGCGTGCCCCCGCTCCCGGGTCCAACCCGACGATCACCGGATCGTGGTCGGCGGACCGGTAGGCATTGGGCTCGAAGAGGGCGTCCTGGGCGGGCTGCTTGAAGGACATGTCGTAGTCGAGCAGGCTGGGCTCGTCGGCGTTGATGTGCCACTCGGCGACCCCGGTGACCTGACGGCGCCAGCGAGGCGCTCGCCAGGGCATGGTCGAGGTAGCCAACCTGCCCGTCGAACACGAACGAGTAGGCGTGCTCGCCGAGGTACTGCGCCACCAAGTCGGTGTAGCCGTCGCGGCGAGGATGGCGTCGATCGGGTCCTCCTTGTCGTACGAGTTGAGGTCGCCGATGATCAGCGAGTCGGGGTCGCCGCTGCCCGTCGGGTCGGTGGCCAGCCAGTCGACCAGGGCCTCGGCGGCCAGCGTCCGGGTGCCGTTGCAGTTGCCCGAGCCGTCGCCGGTGTCGGGGTCGCCGACGTCGTTGCAGTCCGATCCCTTCGACTTGAGGTGGTTGACCGCCACCGTGAACCGGCCTCCGGTGGCGATCTCCTCGAAGGTCTGGGCGAGCACCGGCCGGCTCTTGGTGTCGATGAACCGGGGGTCGACCGTCGAGTCGAGGATGGCGATGGCTGCCGACCGGCACCACCGTGGCGGTGCGGTAGATGATCCCCACCTTGATGGCGTCGGTACCGATGGTCCCGGTGTCGATGGTGGCGTACGTTCCGGGCCCGAAGATGTCGTTGAGCCCGTCGACCAGGTTCTGGGCGGGGTCGACGCCGGGAGTGTTCTCGATCTCATTGAGCCCGATGACGTCGGCGTCGAGCTGGCTCAACGCCGACAGCAACTTGACCCGCTGCCGCATCGAACTCCTCGGCGGTGTCGGCGCCGCGACACTCCAGGTTCTGCGCCGAGCCGCAGATGTCAGGCCCGAGATCGAGCGTGAGGAAGAAGTTGAGCTGGTTCATGGCGGCGACGGTCACGCCGCCGCCGACCTCCGCCGGTGCCGGCGGCCTCGGCATTGACGACCGCGTAGGTGCCGTACTGCGTCGGCTGGACCCGGTAGAGGCCGAACGTGTCGTCGACAACGCCGGTGATCCCGGTGATGGTGTCACCGCCCCGGAACCGGTTACTCAGATCGAAGACGTTTCCGTTGCCGGGGTGGATCGCCGGGTCGGGGTTCTGGGTGCTCCGCCCGTCGTCGATCGTGATCCGCCGCTTGGCGTACTCGGCGGCGAGGGCGATGGCGTCAGGCCCCGGCTCGACCACCGCCGTCGGGGTGAACAGCCGGTCGAGGCCGGGCATGGGCAGCGCCAGCACGATCTCGTTGAAGCGACCGAAGTTGAAGTACTCGCTGATCACCAGCTCCTGGGGCAACGTGGTGAGCATGCCCTCGTACGACTCGAATGTCGTCGGCGGCGGCCACCGGGAAGTTCAGGTCGGTGGGGGTGACGGCGACGGGGTCCACGGCACATTCTGCGGTCGTGGCGCCGGTCAGCTCGGTGAGGCTGGACAAGCCGCCGCTGGTCTCGAACTCGGAAACGGTGGCGCCGAGATCCTGACCACGTCGCCGACCACCACACCCGCCGGGATGACGGAGAACACGAAGACGCCCTCGGACGTCGCCGGGTCGCCGTCGGCCTCGGCGTCCTCCTCCTGCACGTAGAACCCGGAGAGCCCGGGCATCGAAGCGGTGACCGCCGCCTGCACCACGACCGCCTGGCCTTCGAGGGGGCTGGTCGCCCCGCTGCCCTGGACCGCCGAGATCAGGGTGAGCGTGGCCGGGCCCTCGCACGAGAAGGGCGGTGGCCCGTCCCCGAAGGTCTGGCCGGTGTTGGCGGCGCCGAACGTGTTGGGCGCTTCGGCGGCCCAGGTGAAGTCCTCGTAGGCGGTCCCGGTGCCGGTGAGCTGCAGCGAGTTGCCCACCGCACCGGCCCCGTTCTCGGAGACACCGATGTCGACGCTGGTGATCCCGGCGGCGGGACCATTGGTGGCGGTGAGCGTCCCCTCATAGGACAGGAACTGCACCACAACGCTTGACGGGTCGACCAGGGCGATCCCGTCGGAAGGCCCGTTCTGGATGCCGTTGGCCGGGTAGTCGACGACGGCGACCCCGAACCCGTCACCCAGGTCGGCGATCGGACCGGCGGGCAGGGCGTCGGAGTCATAGGTGACGCCACCGGTCTGGTTGTACAGCACGAGGGTCCAACCGGTCAGATCGGTCCCTGCAGGACCGGCCACCTCGATCGACTCGCCCGCGTCTGTGCCGGTGTTGTCGTAGTGGATCTCGTTGATCCAGGGTGGGGCGCCCCCTCCGCCGGCGAAGGTCTGGCCAGTGTTGGCGGCGCCGAACGTGTTGGGGCCTTCGGCCGCCCAGGTGAAGTCCTCATATGTCGTCCCAGTGCCGGTGAGCTGCAGCGAGTTGCCCACCGCCCCGGACCCGTTCTGGGTGACGCCGATGTCGGTGCTCGACATCCCCACAGCCGGGCCGTTGGTGGCGGTGAATGAGCCCTCGTACGACAAGAACTGCACCACGACGCTCGACGGATCGACCAGGGCGATCCCGTCCGGGGATCCGTTCTGGAGACCGAGGGCCGCCACCGCGACCACCCCGAACCCGTCGCCGAGGTCGACAATCGGGCCGGCGGGCAGAGCGAGGGTGCCATAGGACGCACCACCACTCCCGTTGTAGAGCACGAGGGTCCACCCGGTGAGATCGGTGCCGGTGGGGCCGGCGACCTCGATCGACTCACCGGCGTCGGTGCCGGTGTTGTCGTAGTGGATCTCGTTGATGAACACCGAGGTCTGCGCCGCCGCCGGGGCGGCCATCACCAACGGGAGCGACCCCGCCAGCAGTCCCATCGTGAAGATCGCCGCCAACCGCCGGGATCGAAGCCTGATCGCGCCCACGCCGTCCCTCCTGTCCTCTCTTCAAGGTCCGGGGGACCGGATGACCGCTCGGTCGACGTCCCCTGCTCCCACTGCTCGCCATCCTGAACGTACACGATCGGCTCGTGCCGTTGTCGGGCCGACCGGCCTGCGGCGAGGTACCGTGTGTGTCACATGGCTCTTCGGCTGACGCCTCATCGCGATGCGATGGGGGACCCCCAGCCCCCATCGCCGAGTCTCCGCCTGCGGCGTAGCCTCTGCCCGGCTCCACCAGGAGGCTCCGATGGAACGCACCACCCCGGCGTTCATCTTCGACCTCGACGGGACCCTCGTCGACAGCGTGTACGAGCACGTGCTCGCCTGGCAGCAGGCGCTGGCCGAACTCGGGCTCAACATCTCGGTGTGGCGGATCCACCGCAAGATCGGGATGAGCGGGGGGTTGTTCGCCACCGCGCTGGCCCGGGAGACCGGCCGTGACCTGACACCCGACGAGACGGCGCGGCTCCAGAAGGCGCACGGCGCCGCCTACGCGGCGCGCTCCAGCGGGGTCCGGCCACTCCCTGGTGCCCGGGAGCTGCTCGAGTTCCTCACCGATGCCGGCGTCCCGTGGGCGATCGCCACCAGCGGCTACCGCGGAGACCGCGGGCCCGACGTTGCGTGAGCTCGACGTCCCCGACGACGTCCCCGTAGTCACCAGGGACCAGGTGGCTCACGCCAAGCCGGACCCGGACCTGTTCGTGGCGGCAGCCGAGCGCCTCGGAGTCGACGTCACCCAGTCCATGGTGGTGGGAGACAGCGTCTGGGACCTGCTGGCGGCGCGGCGGGCCGGAGCGATGGGAATCGGGCTGCTGTCCGGTGGCTACGGCCGGGAGGAGCTGGAGCGCGCCGGGGCCTTCCGCGTCTACGAGGACCCCGCCGACCTCCTCACCCACCTCGACGAGGTCGGTGTCCGTCGCGCCTGACGCCATCCCGCCATGAACTCAAGAGAATCGGGTACCGCTGCGGTACCCAAGAACCTCAGGTTCGCCGGGATGTCCTCAAAGCGGGGTGCCGGAGTCCGGGTCGGAACGGAGGCCCGTGCCCGGGGATGACGACGTCGGCGACCGCCAGCACCCGCTCCCGTGACGCCCGCAACACCTCCCGGTCGGGGGCGTAGGGATCGTCCGCCGGCCCTTCGGCGGTCCACCACAGATGGGTGGCCACGGCGACGCCGTCCGGGGTGGCGATCACCGTCGACAGTTCCTCGGCGGCATGGCCCGGGGTGCGCAACAGCTGCACGGAGGCGGACAGGCACAAGCCCTCGCACTCGCGCGACTCCCACTGGTCGCCGCGGTAGACCGCCCAGTGGTCGTGGACGGCGGCGTCGGGGAACAGCGCCGCGTTGACGGTGTGGTCGGGGTGGTGGTGGGACAGCACCACGGCGTTCACGTCGCCCGGCTCGAGCCCGAGCGCCCGCAGCGGGTCGAGGATCGACGCCTGCGAGGGGGCCAACCCGGGGTCGACCACCGCCACCAGGTCGCCGTCGCGGACCAGGGTGCAGGTGCTGCGCACACCCGGGCGGAGCGAGCCCTCGAGGAGGACGTCGAACCGGGCGTTGCGTTCCGGAGGGCAGGTCGGGCACGGCCGCTCGACCTTAACCCGGCGGCGCCGGCGACGTGGGGTGGCACGCCGAGTCAGCACGAGCCGGGCCGGTCGGTCTCCACCGCCCGGCCCTGGTCGTCGAAGGCGACGCCGAAGGACCGCTCGGTGAGATCCTCGAGGATCCCGGGCCCCGAGTCCTCGGCGACCACGGGACGGCCGTCGACGATACGCACCGGGATGGCGTTCAGGCTCGTGCCCGCCTCGGCGACCTCGAAGCGGAACACCGCCGAGTACGAGGACTCCTCCCGCGCCGACGGGAAGGCGAAGTTGCCCGTCGAGTAGAGCACCCAGGCGCTCCCGATCCGTTCCACCCCCTGGAGCACGTGGGGGTGGCTGCCCACGACCAGGTCGGCGCCGGCATCGACCCAGGCTCGGGCCAGTTCCTCCTGGTGGGGCTCGGGGCACGCCTGCCGCTCGACACCCCAGTGGGCCATCACCACCACGAGGTCGGATCGGGCGGCGGCGCCTGCAATGGCTTGGACGGTGGCGTCGACGTAGTCGGGACAGGCCCAGGCGATCTCGGGAATGAATGTCTCGCCCGGCTCGGGCCGGTCGCAGGGAACCCGGGTGAAGGAGAGCACCGCAACCGGCCACCCGTCGACCCGGAGGCGGGTGCCGGCATAGGCGGCTCCCGGACCGCGACCGGTGCCGGCGGTGGCGAGGCCCGCCTCCTCCAGGATCTCGATGGTGCGGAGTACCCCGTCGGGCCCGTAGTCGAGGGCGTGGTTGTTGGCGAGGGCGGCGACGTCCACCCCAGCGCCGGCGAGGATCCCGCCCGAGGCCGGTGGCGACTTGAAGACATACACCTTCTCGATCGGGGCGCCCACCTCCTCCTCGGCGATCACCGTCTCCACGTTGACGATCGCCAGGTCGCCCTCGGTGAGCACCGGGGCGATGTCGCCCAACGGGTCGCGCTGGTCGAGCCCGTGGGTGAACGAGGTGTCGCCGGCAACGACGACAGAGATCGGCGGCAACGGAGCCCGGGTCGTCGTGGTGGTCGGGGCCACGGTGGCGGTCGGCGTGGTGGCGACGGTCGTGGCGACCAGGTCAGGCGGCGGCGTGGTCGGGCTCGTCGACGTACCGGCGGTGCCCAGCCCGCACCCGCCCGCGACGAGGGCGAGCGCGATCAGCGGGGAGACACGGCGCATCCCTACACGTTACGACGGGCGAACCTGAGGTTCTCACCTATCGGAGCGACACGCGATCGCCTGATGTTCAAAACGGCGACTTCGGTGGACCACGAACTACAGGCGATTACCTATCGGAGCGACATGCCAGAACCTCAGGTTCGGGATCGGGGGCTCGGACCGGGCCGGGGAGAGCGGAACCCCCGGCCCGGCCACAGTGTCAGCTGCGGGTGAGCACGACCTTGAGCGCCCCGGTCTCGGCGGCGTTGCCGAACACCTCATAGGCCTCCATGAACTCGTCGAGGTCGAAGTGATGGGTGATGAAGCGCTTGGTGTCGATCTGCCGGCTGGTGAGGAGCCTGAGCAGCGTCGGTGTCGAGTAGGTGTCCACCAACCCGGTGGTGATGGTCACGTTGCGGATCCACAGACTCTCCAGATGGAGCGTCGCCGGCACGCCGTGGACCCCCAGGTTGGCCACCCGGCCCCCGGGTCGCACCAGCTCGGCGGCCAGCTCGAAGGTGGCGGGGACGCCGACGGCCTCCATCGCCACGTCGGCCCCGAGCCCGCCGGTGAGCGAGTGGACCGCCTCGAGGGCGTCCTCGCGGCCGTTGTTGACGACGACGTCCGCCCCGAACTGCTTGGCCGCCTCCAACCGGGAGTCCGCCAGGTCGATGGCGACGACATGGCTGGGGCTGTAGAGGCGGGAGCCCATGATCGCGGCCAGCCCGATCGGCCCCGCCCCGACGATGGCGACGACGTCACCGGGACGGACGGCCCCGTTGAGGACTCCGACCTCGTACCCGGTGGGCATGATGTCGGCGAGCATCAGGATCTCCTCGTCGGAGATCCCGTCGGGCACACGGTACGTCGAGGTGTCGGCGAACGGCACCCGGACCAGGTCGGCCTGGACGCCGTCGATGCGGTGGCCCAGGATCCATCCGCCGCCGCCGAGGCATTGCCCGTAGGCCGCCTCACGGCAGAACCGGCAGGCGCCGCAGGCGGTGATGCAGGACACCAGAACGCGGTCGCCGATGGCCACGTTCTTCACTCCGGGGCCCACGTCGACGACGGTCCCGACAGCCTCATGACCGAGGACACGCCCTTCATCGACGGTGGGTACGTCACCTTTCAAGATGTGCAGGTCGGTGCCGCAGATGGTCACCGCGTCGACCCTGACGATGGCGTCGGTGTCGGCCTGCAGGGTGGGGTCCGGGTGCTCTTCCCAGCTCTTTCGCCCCGGACCGTGATACACGAGCGCACGCATGGCGCATCCTCCTTGGTGTGCGAACCTCTCCTGGACCGTACTCGGAGGCCGCTTGGCCGGCGAGGGCCGAAGGTCACTTCACCCATGATGTGCTTGGATTCGTCCCCTCATGACCTACGTCGCCAGTGGTCGGACGATCCAGATCACCCACCCCGAGCGGGTCCTGTTCCCCGAGGACGGCTACACCAAGGCCGACCTGGCGCGCTACCACCACGCCGTCGCCGAGGCCATCGTGCCCCACGTCGCCGGCCGGCCCCTGATGCTGCAACGGTTTCCCGAGGGGATCGGCGGCGAGGGCTTCTACCAGAAGGAGGCGGGCGCGGGGTGTGCCGGCGTGGATCCGCACCGTCGAGGTGGCCAAGGAGGGAGGCACGGTCAGCCACCCGGTGGTCGACGACGAGGCCGGTCTGCTGGCGCTCACCAACCTGAGCACCGTGTCATTCCACCGATGGCCCAGCCGCGCCGACCGGGTCGAGCGACCCGACCTGCTGGTGGTCGACCTCGACCCGTCAGGCGACCAGTTCGAAGAGGTGCGTCAGGCGGCCCGATGGGCCAGGGACCGTTCTCTCCGACCTCGACCTGGTCACCGTTCGTACAGACCACCGGATCGCGGGGGATCCACGTCGTCGCCCCGCTGGACCGCTCGGCGGACACGGCGGCCGTGGCGGCCTTCGCCGACGACGTGGCCGGGTGGTCGCCGCCCCCACCCGGAACAGCTCACCGTGGCCACCCGCAAGGCGAAGCGGGGCGACCGCCTCTACGTCGACACCGCCCGCAACGCCTACGCGCAGACGGTGATCGCCCCGTACTCGGTGCGACCCCGAAGGGGCGCCCCGGTGGCGGCGCCGATCACCTGGGAGGAGTTGACGACCCCGACCTGCGCCCGGACGGCTGGACATCGAGACCATGCCCGAGCGACTGTCACGCGGTCGGTGACTGCTGGGCGGGCATGTCCCGCCGGGCAGGGGCTTGCGCACCCGTCGCCGGCGCCTCCTCGACCGGATGCTCGCGGCGGCCGGGGTCGGGTCGCCGCCGCCGTCGACGAAGCAGGGCCAGTTCGCCGCCCAGTGGGCGGCGAACAGGGCGATGAGCTCCCGGTTGAAGGCGGGGATGTCGTCGACGACCCTACCCCATGCGAGGTTGCGGTCCCGGAATGCCGGGCAGGTCCACCCAGACGCCACCGGCGTTGACCAGGTCGTCCTTGATGCCCAGCGACCCGGTGACCGGACTCCCCGGCTCGACGATCCCGGCCGAGATCGCCACCAGCCCGGCGTGGCAGATGATCCCCACCGGCTTGCCGGCGTCGTACACGGCCTTGACGATGCCGGTGACCTCGGCGTAGCGGCGGAGCTTGTCGGGTGCCCATCCGCCCGGGATCACCATCCCGTCGACGTCGTCGGGGTCGATGTCGGCGGCGAGGACGTCCGCCTGGGCGGTCGAGGGCGTTCTTGCCCTTCACGACGTCGAGGGATGGTCCCGACGGAGACGACCTCGGCGCCCTCCTCGCGCAGCCGCATGACGGTGACCCAGTACTCCAGGTCCTCGACGCCCTCGGCGACGAAGACCGACGACTCGCATCCCTTCGAGGCTCCCGGGCGAGGCGACTGGTATCGGGCACGTCAGTGTCCTCCCGGCCGGTCGTGGCCGGCCTCCATTCTCGCAGAGGGCTCGGCGGCGGCTGCCGGGATAGCATCGACAGGGCGGGGCGCGGCCGTCGCCGGACTGGAGGCACCGCGTTCATGACCACACACGGCCATCACGAGCACCCGGCACCCGAGCGCCACGCCGGCGACACCGATCCGACCGGCCACGGTGCCGGCCACGACCAGCACGCCGGCCACTCGGTGGCGATGTTCCGCGACCGGTTCTGGCTGTCACTGGCCCTGACCGTCCCGGTCGTCGTGTACAGCGAGATGGTCCAGGAGTGGTTCGGCTACACCGCCCCGACGTTCCCCGGGTCCGACGCTGATCCCGCCCGTCCTGGGCACCGTCGTCTTCTTCTACGGCGGGTCAGCCCGTTCCTCAGGGGCGCCGTCGAGGAGATCCGTCATCGCCGGCCCGGGGATGATGCTGCTCATCGGGATGGCGATCACCGTCGCCTTCGCCGCCTCTATGGCGACGGCGTTCGGTTGGTTCGACCTCGAGTTCTGGTGGGAGCTCGCCGCCCTCGTCACCATCATGCTGCTCGGCCACTGGATGGAGATGCGGGCGATCGGCCAGGCGCAGGGTGCCCTCCATGCACTGGCGGAGCTGCTGCCCGACGACGCCGAGCGGATCACCGGACGGCCGGATCGAGACGGTGGCCATCGGCGCGCTCGCCGGTCGAGCGACACGGTGCTGGTGCGGCCCGGGGGTCGGAGTTCCGGCCGACGGGGAGGTGGTCGAGGGCACCGTCGAGATGGACGAGTCGATGGTCACCGGTGAGTCGCAGCCGGTGGCCAAGGGCTGTGGGCGACCAGGTGGTGGCGGGTACCGTGGCCACCGACTCGGCGCTGCGGGTCGAGGTGCGCGCCGTCGGCGAAGACACCGCGCTGGCGGGGATCGAGCGGCTGGTCGCCGAGGCGCAGGAGTCGCGATCCCGGGCCCAGGTGCTGGCGGACCGGGCCGCCGCCTTGCTCTTCTTCGTCGCGGTGGCGGCGGCCGTCGGTCACCGCCGATCGCCTGGCTGGCGGCCGGGAGCGCCGACGAGGCGGTGGTCCGGACCGTGGCGGTGCTGGTGATCGCCTGCCCCCACGCCCTGGGCCTGGCCATTCCGCTGGTCATCTCCATCTCGACCGGGATGGCGGCCGGGAGCGGCATCCTGGTGAAGGACCGGCTCGCCCTGGAACGGATGCGGACCGTCGACGTCGTGCTCTTCGACAAGACCGGCACGCTGACCAGGGGCAGCCACGTCGTGGTGGACGTGGCGGCCGTCGACGGCGACCCCGACCGGCTGCTGGCGACGGCGGCCGCCGTCGAAACGGACTCGGAGCACCCGCTGGCGAGGGCGATCGTCGCCGCCGGCGCCGAGCGGGGATCCGGTGCCGCCGGCGACGGGTTCCGGGCGATGAGCGGCCGTGGTGTCGAGGCCGATGTCGACGGAGTGCAGACCGTTGCCGTGGGGGGCCCGGCGCTGCTGCGCGAAGGGGCATCGAGGTGCCGGAACCTGACGTCGCCGGTGGGCCGATGGCAGGGCGAGGGGTGCTTCCGTGCTCTACGTCATCGCCGGCGGCGAGATGGCCGGGGTGCTCGCCCTCGAGGACGAGGTGCGGCCCGAGTCGCGCCGGGCGGTCGACGGCTCCGCGAGCTCGGGGTGCAGGTGGCCATGGTCACCGGCGACGCCCGGTCAGGTGGCCGAGGCGGTCGGCACCGAGCTCGGCATCGACCGGGTGATGGCCGAGGTCCTGCCGGGCGACAAGCACGCCGACGGTGGCCGGAGCTCCAGGAGAGCGGGCTGCAGGTGGCCATGGTGGGCGACGGGGTCAACGACGCGCCCGCGCTTGCGCAGGCGGACGTGGGCATCGCCATCGGCGCCGGCACCGATGTCGCCATCGAGTCGGCAGGCGTCGTGCTCGCCTCGGACGACCCGCGCGGTGTCGTTGCGGTGCGCCGCCTTTCGTCGGCGGGGTACCGGAAGATGGTGCAGAACCTGGTGTGGGCCGCCGGGTACAACATCGGCGGCGATCCCGCTGGCGGCCGGGGCGTTCGCCTGGGCAGGCATCACCCTGTCGCCGGCGGTCGGCGCCGCCCTGATGAGCATCTCGACGGTCGTGGTCGCCCTCAACGCCCAGCTGCTGCGCCGCCTCGACCTGCGCCCCGGTTGAGCCGGCCGGGTCGGAGGCGAACCCCCTCCCTGCTAGGCCTGGTCGACCACGGTGACCGCGATCAACTGCAGCCCGTTGTTGGCGTAGCCGCCGAGGTTCCACACGGCTCGGTCGGGCTGGGTGTGGCCGGCGGCGTCACGGCATCGGGTGGTGAGCAGGTGATCGCCCGGCGCAGCCTCCCATGGGCAACTGAACCGACGCCAGGCGTGCGGGCTCGACTGGGGCGTTAGGTCGGCCGGGCGCCACGTCGCCCCACCGTCGACGCTCACCTCGACCGCCTCGATCGGGGCATGGCCCGACCACGCCCTCCCTTCGAGGAGGCAGCCACCGGAGCCCAGCAACCGCTGGCGAGAGGAGTAGTCGGGAACTCCCGGCGGGATCATCAGCGAGCGGGGCGCCATCCTGGTGACCGGGTGTGCCCGGGTCGCCGGGATCCTCCCGTATCCGGTACGCCACCGTGTTCTGGTAGCCCTGGTGGGGCTCGGTCACCGCGGTGATCCCGGTGAGCCACTTCACGTTCGTCATCCCGTACCAACCGGGGACCACCAGGCGGGCGGGGTGCCCGTGCTGGGGCGGGAGCGGGGCGCCGTTCATCTGGTGGGCGACGACGGCACCGGCGTTGCGTGCGTCGGCGACGGTCAGGGCACGCGAGTAGTTCTGTACCTCCCCGCCCTGGTGCCCGCGGTCGGCCCCGGTGAAGACCAGCTCGATGGCATCGTCGTCGACGCCTGCTTCGTCGAGCAGCTCGTCCAGGGCGACGCCGGTCCATCGTGCCGTCCCCACCGCCTCCAGCAACCACGGCTGGGACACCGCCCGGGGGCTGAACAACGCTCGTCCGTTGCCGGCGCACTCCATCGTGGTGGTCACCTCGACCTGTTCTCGCCGGATGAGCCCGGCGAGATCGACGGTCATCGGATGGGCGAGGGCGCCACTCAATTCGAGTCGCCAGCCGGCGTCGTCGAGCGCCGGGATGTCGTAGTGGACGAGCACGAAGTGGAGGCCGGGTGGCGTGATGTCCCATCGCATCGCCTCGAGCGGCATCCCGTGGTTGCGGGTGGCCAGCGCCAGCTCGGCTCTGCTGATCGACTCCTCGGTGGTGGGCGCGGTCGGGCGGGGCCGGGATCGGCATGGGCACTCCGGTCTCGAGCGGGCGGGCCGGTGTCGAGGTTATCGGCCGCTTGCCTTCGCCGCTCGACCAGAATCGGGTGATCGACGAGAGGAGCCCGCCGATGGAACTGCCCGACGTGATCAACCAGGGCCAGCGACGCGATGACCGTGAAGCGGGTGTTCGGCGATCCCTACGAGAAGGACGGCGTCACCATGATCCCGGCCGCCAAGGTCCAGGGAGCGGTTGGCGGTGGTGCCGGCCAGGGCCCCGAGGAACAGGGCTCGGGCTCCGGCGGGGGCTACGCGGTGAACGCCCGGCCGGTGGGCGCCTACGTCGTGCAGCGACGGCGAGCTCAGCTGGCAGCCGGCCCTCGACCTCAACCGGGTCATCCTGGGCGGGCAGGTCGTGGCCATCTTCGCCCTGCTCGTCATCGGCTGGGGTACTAAGGGCGCCGCCGCCGGGCGTAGCCGCCGGGTGGCCCAGCCGCCTGCCCGTTCACCGGGATCGAGCCGCACGCTTCGGCCTGGCGCCAGCAGCCGGCGGTAGACGGCGGCGGTGGCGTCGTCGAAGCAGACGAAGCGGACCAGCTCGACCGCGGTAGGTCGTCGCCGAGACCGTGGTGACGGCGATCTCGGCGGCGGAAGGTCGGCCGGGTAGCCGTAGGCCCCGGTTGAGATGGCGGGGAAGGAGACGCCGGCGGCGCCGACCCGATCGGCCGCCTCCAGGCTCCGGCGGTAGCACGAGGCGAGCAGCTCGGGCTCCCCGGCCGACCCGCCCCGCCACACCGGCCCGACCGTGTGGATCACCCACCGGGCGGCCAGCCGGAAGCCCGGGGAGACCTTCGCCTGGCCGACGTCGCACCCGCCCAGGGTGCGGCAGAACGCCAGCAGCTCGGGCCCGGCGGCCCGGTGGATCGCCCCGTCGACGCCGCCACCGCCGAGCAGCGACCGGTTGGCGGCGTTGACGATGGCGTCGGTGGTCTCGACGGTGATGTCGCCGACCACCGTCTCCAGTGAGGGAGCCGCCATCACCGTCGACCGGGGACGGCGGAAGGGGCGCCCTGCCGGTGAAGCACGGGCGCCCCTTCTCGCGTCACGTAGCTCCGGTCAGTTGAGCCGGGTGATCCGGTTCTGCGGCCCGGGTGCGACCGGGGAGTTGACCTCGAAGTAGGTGACCAGGGCATCGAGGTCGACCTCACCGCCGAGCCGGTCGGTTCCCGAGATGAGGATGGGGAACCGGTCGCCTCCGTCGGCGAGGAAGCTGTTGACCGTGACCCGGTAAGGCAACGCCGGGTCGACGGTCACCCCGTCGATGGCGATGCTGGCGGGGTCGACCCGGGCTCCGATCGGCGCCGCCGCGTCCCAGGTGTAGGTGAAGCCTTCGGACACCTGGAGGACCCTGGCGCCGATGGCGTCCCACTGCTGCTCGAGCAGGGTCTCGATCTGGGCTCCGGTGAGGGTCATCGTCACCAGGCTGTTGCCGAACGGCTGCACGGCGAACGCCTCGCCGTAGGTGACGTTGCCGTCACCCTCACCCTCGAGGCTCCCGGCATAGGTGAAGTCCGTCCGGATGCCTCCCGGGTTCATGAACGCCACCACCGCCTCGCCGGTAGCCGGCCGACGCGGTGGCGGCGAGCTGGGCGTCGGCGATGACGTCGCCGAGCGCCGATTCGCCGGCGGCGTTGGCGGTGCGGGTGATGTCGGCGGTGATCGAGCCGATCACGGCGTTGGCCAGCGGGTCGGACAGGGCGTCGTACTTGTCGACGAGGGCGGTGAGCTCGGCATCGGCGGTCACCGCCGCCTGGTAGGTGGGAACGTTGTCGATCGACACCACGGTCATGTCCCGGGTCCGCTTGTCGAGGGTCACGTCGATGTCGGTGAACAGGCGGCCGTGGTTGTCGGCCATGGTGACCCACTTGCCGTCGACCTCGCAGACGAACTCGTCGTTGACGTGCCCGGCGATCACCAGGTCGACTGCGTCGTCGAAGCCTTCGACGATCGGTCTTCAGCGGGTCGGTGAGGCCGTCGAGGCAGTCGTCGCCCTCGGGCCCGCCGTTGGAGAAGCCGCCCTCGTGGAGGAGGATCACGATGGACTCGATGCCGCGCTTCTGTAGCGTCGGGCACGAGCGCGTTGACCGTGTCAACTTCGTCCTCGAAGGTCAGACCGGCCACACCGGAGGGGGTGACGATGGTCGGGGTGCCCTCGAGGGTCATGCCGATGAAGGCCACCTTGACACCGTTGTACTGCTTGACGGTGTAGGCGGGGAACAGGGTCTTCCCGGTTGCGTCCACCACGACGTTGGCGGAGAGGAACTCGAAGTCGGCGCCGTCGAAGCCGTCACCGTCGAGGTCGCCGTCCGGGTGGCTGCCTCCGTTCTGCATCCGCAGCAGCTCGGCGGAGCCCTCGTCGAACTCGTGGTTGCCGACGCCGGCGATGTCCAGCCCGATCAGGTTCATCGCCTCGATGGTGGGCTCGTCGTGGAACAGCGCCGAGATGAGCGGCGAGGCGCCGATGAGGTCACCGGCGGAGACCATGACCGAGTGGCCGACATCTTCCTCGGCCTGCGCACGTAGGCGGCGAGGACGTCGGCCCGCCCGACGCTCTGGCCGAGCCAGGCCCGGTGGTGGCGATGTGGCCATGGAAGTCGTTGACCGCCAGGATCTGCACCTCCACCGGGGGAGGACCGGGCGGGACGGCGGCGGCGATCGACGCCGCTCCTCGGGTGGTGGCCGAGACCGGCGCCGCCAGCATCGTCCCGACGACGGCAGCCACGGCGATCAGGATCAGGGCGCGCCCTCGGGCGCGCGTGCGGGTCTTCATGGATTCCCCCTTCACGTCGACAATGGAAGGCCGGCAGCAAAGGTACTGGGCCGAGGGCCCCGCTGTCGAATGGGTGCCTCCCGTGCCGTCGATGCCGGCACCCGGTACGACTCCGGCGTCGCTACCCTCGCCCCCGATCCTGACCGGGCCTTGGGGGGCACAGTGGATGACCTGACCGCCGTCGAGCACGCCATCGCCGCGCTCGAGGCGCAACGAGCCGTGCTCGGTGACGCCGTCGCCGACACGGCGTTGCAGCCACTGCTCGAGAAGCGCGATCGGCTGCTGGCCGCCCCGTCCGGCGAGCAGCGCAAGCTGGTCACGGTGCTCTTCGCCGACGTGGTCGACTTCACCGTGCTGTCCGGGCGGCTCGACCCCGAGGACATCCGCGAGATCATGAACGAGTACTTCGCCGCCTGGCGCTCGGCCATCGAGGACGAGGGCGGCGTGGTGGAGAAGTTCATCGGTGACGCCGTGGTGGCGGTGTTCGGCCTGGATCGCGGCCCACGAGGACGACCCCCACCGTGCGGTGCGCGCCGCATTGGCGCTGGGCCGGTCACTCGAGGAGCTGAACCGGCGCCTCGACCGCCGGTACGGCATCGAGCTCTCGATGAGGGTGGGCATCGACACCGGCGAGGTCGTCATCAGCACCCTGGGCGAGCGCGGCGACGGCGACTACGTCGTGGTGGGGGACCGGGTCAACCGCGCCGCCCGGATCCAGGCGTCGGCGCCGCCCGGCGGCATCCTCCTCTCGGCGGACACCGGGCGCCACATCCGTGGCTCGTTCGGGTTGCGGCTGGTCGAGGGGCTCCAGCTGAAGGGCTTCGAGGATGCGGTCGACGCCTTCCTCGTGGTGTCCGGCGAGAACCAGGGCTTCTGGCTGGAGACCCGCGGCATCGAGGGAGTGGCGACGCCGACGGTCGGGCGCGAGCTGGAGTTGGGCCGGCTCGACAAGCTGTTCGCCGACGTGGTCGACGACCGGGCACAGCTGCTGGTCACCGTGCTCGGCGATGCCGGGATCGGCAAGTCACGGGTCATCAGGGACTTCGAGAGCAACCTGGCGAACCTCCCCGACGGGGTGTGGCTGCTGCGGGGAGGGCGGCTCCCGCCAGCGAGCACGTTCCCAACGGGCTGATCCGCGGGATCTTCGCCGAGCGACTCGACATCCAGGACAGCGACGACCCCGACACGGTCACCGAGAAGTGGCACGCCGGGGTCGCCTCGCTCCTCGGGAGTGGCGACGCCGGTGCCGGGCGGCCGACGTCCTGGCCAGCTGGCTGGGATTCCAGCTGGGACAAGGGTCGCGGGGTCGAGGCGCTCAGGCTCGACCCGGAGGCCTTGCAGCGCCAGGCCCACCAGACGGTCCTCGAACTGCTCGCCCGCATCGGCGAGCGGGCCCCGGTCGTCGTGCTGCTCGAGGACCTCCATTGGGCCGACGACGCCACGCTCGACTGGTTGGAGAGCTTCGACCCGAAGGGCACGTCCCTGCTCGTCGTGGCCAGCGCCCGTCCCGATCTCCTGGATCGCCGGCCGCACTGGGGCGAGGGCCTGGACCAGCACACCTCGATGCGGCTGGCGCCTCTGTCGAATCGGGAGAGCCGCCAGCTGCGTCGACGAGATCATGTCCCGCGCCTCGGCCGTGCCGGAGTCGTTGCGGTCGCTGGTGGTCGAAGCCGCCGAGGGCAACCCGTTCTTCATCGAGGAGCTGGTCAAGTGGTTCCTCGACACGGGCATCATCCTCGAGGACGGCGAGGGATGGACGGTCGCCGACGACACGGTGGCCGGCGTCGTGGTGCCCGGCACCCTGCGCGGCGTGCTCCAGGCCCGGCTGGACTCGCTCGACCGGGGGCACCGCAGCGTCATCGACCGGGCGTCGGTGGTTGGTCGGGTCTTCTGGGACGAGGCGGTGGCCGAGCTGGGCGCCGACTCGGGTCCGCCCCCGCCCGACGCCTACGAGCGGCTGCGCGCCAACGAGGTCGTGTTCCAGCGCCCCACGTCGATGTTCGAGGGGACCCGGGAGTACTCGTTCCGGCACTCGCTGATGCGCGAGGTCGCCTACGAGAACGTCCTCCACTCCTCGCGGCGGCGCTACCACGCCCGCGCCGCAGAGTGGCTGGAGCGGGTCAGCTCCGCCAGCAGGCGCACGGACGAGCATGCCGCCGTCATCGCCGCCCACTACGAAGAGGCGGGCGGACGCCGCCACCGCAGCCCGGTGGTACCTGCGGGCCGGGACGCCACGCCGCCGGGACCTTCGCCAACCGGGACGCGCTCCGCCTGCTCGAGTCTGCCGTCGCCCTGACGCCGGCAGCCGATGTCGACCTCCGCTTCGACACCCTCATGGCATGCGAGGTCGTGCTCGACCGGACCGCCACCCGCGACGAGCAGCGCAAGGTCATCGACGAGATGGGGACGATCGGCGGTGTCGACGACACCCGTCTGGCCCGGCTCCGCCTGTGCGAGGGACGGTGGCACTTCTACCACGGCGAATACGCCGCGGTGGCCCCCATCGTCGGCGAGGCGGCGGAACTCGCCGGACGGGCCGGCGAGGTCGACCTCGAGTTGGAGGCGCTGGCCCTCGGAGCGAAGAGCCTGGCCTTCAGTGCAGAACACGAGGCATCCCGGTCGATGTCGAACGAGTTGGTGGCCAAGGCGAGTGACGCCGGGAACCAGCGGATGCGGGGCGAAGGGCTCCGCCTCCTGGCGGTCGTCGCCACCAACCTCGGAGAGACGACCGACAGCCGTCGCCCTCCTCGACCAGGCGCGCGCCGCCCATCACGCCATCGACGACCTGGAGGGCGAGGCGCTGGTGGTGGGCCAGCTGGGGGCGACCTACATCCAGATGGGTGGTCACCTGGACGAGGCGAGGCGCGCCAGCGAAGAGGCGATGGCGATGTTCGTCGCCACCGGGCACCGGCTCCGCCTGGGCATCGTCCAGGGGAACCTGGCGGCGATCGCCATCGAGCAGGGCAGGCTCGACGACGCCCTCGAGCTCGGTGTCCGGAACCTGGAGCTGGCCACCGAGGTCGAGGACATGGAAGGGATCGTCTCCGCGCTACCAGCGGCTGGGGGACGTCCGGAGACACCTCGGCGACAACGGCGAGGCGCGGCGACTCCTCGAGGAAGGGATCGCCATCGGACGCCGGCTGGCGCTCCACTACTTCGTGACCTTCTCACTGGCAGCTCTGGTGCAGGTGGACCTCGCCGAAGGCGCTCGTCGATGCCGCCGTGGCACACGCTGCCGAGGCCGAAACGGCGGCGGCCCTCGCCGAGGCTCCCCATCCCGAGGTCATCGCCCTCCAGAGCTCCGGGATCGCCCTCCACCGGTCGGGGGATCTCCCGGCGGCGGCAGCCAAGCTGCGCCGGGCTGCGGAGGGCTATCGCTCGATCGGCCGCATGGACGAGGCCTACTGGGTGGAGGCGGAGCTCGCCGAGGTGCTGCTCGACACCGGTGAGCTCGACGAGGCGCTCCGCCTCGCCCGAGGCGTCCTCCCGCTGGTGGAGCGGGACGTGTACAGCGAGGTCGAGGGCGCCCCGTTCCTCATCTCCCTGCACCGCGTGATGGAGGCACTCGACCCCGAGGCGGCGACCGAGGTCGCTCGGGGAGCGGGTCGCCTCCACCGGAGGTGCGCCGGACAGATCGCCGACGAGGAGGTACGGGCGGCGCTCCTGGCGACGCCTGCCTACCGCCGGCTGGCTGAGCTGCGCCGACTACGGTCGACTGGACCGTCCACCTGGGAGGGACGGGGGCTCAGGCTATCCCCCTCCTCGTCTGCCGTGCCGGCCTTCGGCCCGTGGGCAGCCGACTCCTCCCCCAGAGGGGGAGGCAAAGGGGACGCTGCTAGCCGTCTCCGCGGTGCTGGGCGGCGAGGTCGACGAGGGCCTGCCGGTCGAGCTCGTCGCCCTTCGCCACGGCCACCTTCACCGGCGTCTCCGCCCGCAGGGTGGCGGTCCGCCTGCCGCCCTCGACCACGGCCATCTCGCCGAGGATCGTGCCCGGGCCGACCTCGGCCACCGCCTCGCCGTCGATGTCGACCGAAAGCATCCCGTCGAGGACGAGGTAGAGCTCGTGGCCTTCCTCGCCCTGACGCACCAGGTCGGTTCCCTGGGCGACGCGACGGATCTCGGGCTTGCGGCCGCCCTGCATGATCGACCTCGGAGAGACAGCGCTCCAGGTCGCTCTCGGCGTCGGCGACTCTGCAGCTCGTGCTGGTAGTCGCCCCACGGGGACCGGTCGCCGAACATCTCGCCGGCCCAGCCCTTGTAGTCGGTGATGCCCGACTTCTTCACCAGGGCGCCTGAAGCGTCGTAGAACCAGTGGCGTGGGAACGGGCTCGCACCGACGATCTCGTACTCGGAGCTGCCGTCGGTGCGGATGGTCAGCGCCAGCGTCGTCCACGCCGACGGGGCGGTGATCTGCATGAACGGGGGCCGGTTGACCCGGCGCGGCATCGGCGCCCCGGTGCGGCCCCCGGTGGTCTGCACGAACCGGACCCAGCCGTCCCCGACCTCGGGATCGGCCCGCAGGTCGGGGAAGGCCACCGGCGGGATGGCCCGCTCGGTCCCGCCCAGCTTGGCCACGGTGGACGAGATCAGCCCGTGGCCCTCGTAGCCGGCATCGACGACGGCGCCGTCATCGACCTCGATCCACGCCCGCAACGGGTTGGCGAAGCGGAATGCCCCGGCGGCGTGGAGCGCCTCCAGGTCGTCGAGCCGGCCGGGGGAGGCGGGTCGTAGTGGCTGATCCCGAGCACCATCGGGATCTTGAACAGCCCCGGGATCGCCTCGGACGGGATCCACGACACCGAGGTGAAGGATGCACTGTGCCTGACCACGTCTTTCCCCTTCCGTCGTCCGGGTCGGGACGCCACGCCGTCGGGTGGCCACGCGGGCCCCGCCGGTCCCGAACGCTACACGACCGTCACCGGCCGGTCCGGGGAACGGGCGGTGCCGAGGCACGCAGCGCGTCCCAGGCGGAAGTCACCGCGGCGTAGGCTGTGCAACTGGACATCGGGGAGAGCGTCATGCTGAGGAAGGGTCAACACGTCGAGCAGCTGACCAGGAAGGTGGGCAGCGTCCCCGGACCGGGAGTGGTCGTGGACGCCCATGAACGGGACCGTCGAGGTGCGGTGGGACGACGGCCACACGTCTCGATCGTCTCCGGTGGGCTGATCCGCCCCGCCGCCACACCGCCGAAGGGCACCAACCCGGCCGGTAGCTGGGGGAGACGCCGCGGCACGGCCACGAGGCCGTTCGCCGACGCAGGCGAGGACGCGGTCCCCCGGTCACCGCTCGCGCCCTCTCCCGTATAGTCGGCGCCATGACCGAGCCCTCCTCCACACCGTCCCCGCGGGGCCGCGACGGGCTGTCCGTCGTCTCCATCGTCCTGGCGGCGTTCGCCGTGCTCGGGGCCGCCATCGCCGTCGGGCTCGGCCGTCGGGGCGTCGGCGAGCGACGACCCGGAGGTTACCCCGGACACTCGGGGACCACGGTGGTGGCGACCACCACGGTGCCGGCCGGCGGACCACGACGATGCCCGCCGGCGGCGCCACGGTGTCGATGACCGAGTTCGCCATCACTCCGGCCACCGCCGAGGTCGGCGGCTCGATCCACGTGATGAACGATGGTGAGGTCCTCCACAACCTCGCCGTCGACGGCACCGAGCTGATCACGCCCGACCTCGACCCCGGGGACATGGCCGACCTGGAGCTGGCCGACCTCGAGGCCGGCACCTACACGATCTTCTGCGCCGTCCCCGGGCACCGCGAGGCGGGGATGGAGGCCGAGCTGACCGTCCTCGGCGAAGGCGAGGCCGCCGCCCGAGGGTGGCGGGACCGGCGACGACATGGACTTCGCCGCCATGACCGCCGCCATGCTGGAGACGTTTGCCGAGTTCCCCCAGGAGACCGAAGGCGTCGGCAACCAGGTGCTCGAGCCCACCGAGGTCCTCGACGACGGCACCAAGGTGTTCGACCTCACCATGCAGCTCGGCGACTGGGAGGTCTCCGCCGGCGACGTGGTCGAGGCGTGGACCTTCAACGGGATGGTGCCGGCGCCGATGCTGCAGCTCGAGGTCGGCGACAGCGTCCAGGTGCGGGTGCTCAACGAGCTGCCCATCGCCACCGACGTCCACTGGCACGGAATCAACGTCACCAACGCCAACGACGGGGTGGCGCCGATCACCCAGCCCCTCATCGAGCCGGGCGAGACCTTCACCTACGAGTTCACCACCGACGAGCAGGCGGTGGCGATGTACCACCCGCACGCCCACGGGCACATGCTGCTCCCCAACGGCATGTTCGGCCCGATCCTGGTCGGTCAGGTGCGGCTGCCCGTCGGGGAGACCATCGGGCTGGAGGAGATCCCCGCCGACCTGGAGATCTCCCAGGAGATCCCCATGGTGCTCAACGACGCCGGGGTGATCGGCTACTCGCTGAACGGCAAGAGCTTCCCCGCCACCCAGCCGTACGCCGGCGCCGTCGGGGACTGGGTGCTCATCCACTACTTCAACGAGGGCAACCAGATCCACCCGATGCACCTGCACCAGTTCGACCAGATCGTCGTGGCCAAGGACGGCTACCCGCTGGACGAGCCGTACACGGTGGACACGCTCAACGTGGCGCCGGGGGAGCGGTACTCGGTGCTGGTCAACCTGGACGAGCCGGGCACCTGGGTGTGGCACTGCCACATCCTCCCCCACGTCGAGCGCGAGGCGGGGATGTTCGGCATGGTGACCGCCTTCGTCGTCAGCTGAACCGCTCCTGGAAGGGTCGGCCAGGCGACGGGCGCCGCTCGTTTGGCCCAGTGATCGCGGTCTCGACTATGGTCCGTCCCGATGACGAAGCAGTGGGGACCTCGTCGCGGTATGCGCGGTGGTCCGTCCGTACCGAACCAAGTGGAGGGGGAATCCACGTGTCACGACGCTTGCTGACGCTCCTGTCCGTACTCGTTCTCGCCGTAGCCCTGCTGTCACCGGTAGGTGGCGCCGGTGCGGCCGAGTCGGACCTCGCTTTTGGCGGGGCACAGAAGCACCAGGTGGCAGGAGAGCACCACCGGGAGCTACGTGGTCATCATGGCGGCCGACGCCGCTGGTGGGGACCTACGACCGCAGTGAGCTGAACTCGGCCGGGGCCAGGGCCGACCGGGAGCGGATTCGGGAGAGCCACCGTCAGGTGATGCGCGACGCCGGGGTGTCGGAGGCCGACAAGGTCGTCGAGCTCACCAACGTCGTCAACGGCTTCTCGGCGATCATCTCCCACGAGGAGGCGCAAGCCCTGGCCGCCCAGCCGGGAGTGGCGCTGGTGATGCCGGACGTCATGCGGCAGCCGACCACCGACTCCAGCCCCGACTTCCTCGGTCTCACCGCACCGGGCGGGGCCTACGACACCGGGCTCGACGGCAGCGGCGTGGTCGTCGGCGTCATCGACACCGGCATCTGGCCCGAGCACCCGAGCTTCGCCGACGACGGCTCCTTCCCCGAGGCCGACGTCGCCGCCGGGATCCCGTGCGAGTTCGGCAACACCGCGCACAACCCCGCCGACGCCGCGTTCGAGTGCAACAACAAGCTGGTCGGCGCCCGGCAAGTGCTCCCGACGTACCGCGCCCTCATCGGGGCGGAGGACTTCGAGTTCGACTCGGCCCGTGACGACAACGGGCACGGCTCGCACACCGCCAGCACCGCCGCCGGCAACGCCGGCGTCGAGGCGACGGTCTTCGGCCGGCCCCGCGGCACCGTCAACGGCATCGCCTACCGGGCGCACGTCATCGCCTACAAGGGCCTCGGCGCCCTCGGTGGCTTCAGCTCCGACCTGGCGCTGGCCATCGACACCGCGGTGGCCGACGGCGTCGACGTGATCAACTACTCGATCGGTGGCGGCGCCAGCCTCACCGGCCCCGACGACCTCGCCTTCCTGTTCGCCGCCGACGCCGGCGTGTTCGTGGCGACCTCGGCGGGCAACAGCGGCAACGGCTTCAGCACCATCGGCGGTCCCGCCAACCTGCCGTGGGTCACCACGGTGGCGGCGAGCACCCAGAGCCGGTTCTTCCCCGGCCGGGTGGTGCTCGGCAACGGCCAGACGTACCTGGGTGCCTCCATCACCCGGCCTGTCGGCAACCGTCCCCTGGTGGACGCCGCCGACGCCGGCGGCGACCTGTGCCTGCTGGGCACGCTCGACCCCGCCGTGGTCGAGGGCGCGATCGTCCTCTGCCGTCGGGGCACCAACGCCAGGGTGGAGAAGAGCCAGGCGGTGCTCGAGGCCGGTGGCGTCGGGATGATCATGTACGAGAACACCGACGACAACAACCTGTTCACCGACAACCACTTCGTGCCTACGGTCCACGTGGACAACACCCCCGGCCTGGCGATCAAGGACTACATCGCCGACACGGCCAACCCGACGGCGCGGCTGCGGGTTCCGCTCACCACGACCACGTGGGAGCCGGCCCCGTCGATCACGCTGTTCTCGTCACGGGGCCCGGTCCCGACCGGGTTCGGCGAGGACATCATCAAGCCGGACATCACGGCGCCCGGCATCCAGATCCTGGCGGGCAACTCGCCGTACGCCGGCGGGGGCGAGCTGTTCCAGGCGATCGCCGGGACCTCGATGTCGAGCCCGCACATCGCCGGGGTCTACGCCCTGCTCAAGCAGGCGCATCCCGACTGGTCGCCGGCGGCGGCCCGCTCGGCCCTCATGACCACGGCGCGCCACGACGTGGTGGACAACGACCGGGTCACCCCGGCCGACCCGTTCGCCACCGGCTCGGGCCACGTCAACCCGGGGCTCCCGGGCGCGGCGGGCTCGATGTTCCAGCCCGGGCTGGTGTACGACGCCGGGTTCAACGACTACCTCGGATACCTGTGCGGGACCGCACCCGAGGTGTTCGCCGACCCGGATGCCACCTGCCCGGCGCTCGAGGCGGCCGGCTTCTCCAACGACCCGAGCAACCTGAACTACCCGTCGATCGGCGTCGCCCAGCTCGCCGGCTCGCAGACGGTCACCCGCACGGTGACCAACGTCGGCCCCCGTGCCACCTACCGGGCGTCGGTCGATGCGCCCGCCGGGTTACGACGTGACGGTGATGCCGCGGAAGTTCACGCTCAACACGGGCGGGACGCAGCGGATCCGGGTGACCATCACCAACGACGGCTCGGCGACGATCGGCGAGTGGTCGTTCGGGTCGTACACCCTGACGTCGGGCAGCTACTCCGTGTACAGCCCGATCGCGGTCAACGCCTCGCTGCTCGACGCCCCGCTGGAGATCACCGGTGAGGGCACCGACGGCAGCGCCTCGTTCGAGGTGTCCTTCGGCTACGACGGTGACTACACCGCCGCTGCCCACGGGCTGGAGGCGGCGGCGGTCATCTCCGACACCGTGGTGCAGGACCCGGACCAGGCGTTCGACCCGGCTGACGGGTTCAGCAACGCCCACGAGTTCGACCTGACCGGGGCGGCGGTGTTCCGCCTCGCCCTGCCACCGGACTCCACCGAGCCGGACGCCGACCTCGACGTCTACGTGTTCGACCCGAACGGCGACGAGGTCGCCTCGAGCACCGCGGGTGGCACCGACGAGCAGGTGACCATCTACGACCCCGAGCCCGGGGTGTACACGGTGTACGTCCACGGGTGGCAGACGATCGGCGCCGACGCCGACTACGACATGTCGACGTGGACGATCTCGGCGACCCCGGGTGGCAACCTGTCGATCGACAGCGCTCCCACCGAGGCGGTGTTGGGCACCGTCGGCACCGTCGACATCAGCTGGGCCGGTGCCGAGGCGGCGTGGAACCTGGGTGCGGTGTCGCACTCCGACGCCGACGGCGTGATCGGCTACACCCTGGTCGAGGTCGACGCCCGGTGACGGAGCCGCTGACCGGCATTCGAGCAGGAGGGGCGCCCGGCCGGGCGCCCCTCCTCTTATTGCGGGCACCGAATTGCGAGCGTTGCGGCGCCGGTGGAGTCGCCGGCCCGGATCTGACGAGCCGGCGCGGGCGGTAGGGTCGAGCCCGGCTCGATCAGCCGAGCGGCTCGGCCGGGTTCTCGCACAGAACGGCTCGCCGGCCCCTTCGACGTGGTAGAGGTAGACCTCGCCGTCCTGCCCGAGGGCGACCCTGGTGCCGTCGACCAGCGCCTGGGTGTACATCATCCCCGCATGGGACAGCCGATGCTGCCGTCCCGCCACACGACCTCCTCGAACCCCATGACCTCGATGTCGGCCGGGTCGACCGCCTGCGTCTCGGCGAGCATGTCGACGGCGGCGACGACGTAGCCGACGGGGCGGGGTCGACGCCCTCCGGGACGGCGGGGAGCGGGACGTCGGGCAGTGACGGGATCGGGCTTCGACGGGGCGGCGGTGGGCGGGGGAACCAGGGACGTGTCACCGGTGGCGCTCGTGGTGCCGGCGGCAGGCTGTGGTGCCGGGGGCGTCGGTGGCCGACGGGTCGAGCCCGCCGCCCCCGCAGGCGGTGAGGCCGGCGACGAGCACGGCGGTGACGGCAGAGGGCCGCATGGTGCGGATGTGTCATGCCGGTTGGACGATAGGAGCCGTCCCCGGTTCCGAGGTCCACGGCTTCGATCGGCCATACTCCACCGGCATGCCCGCACGACGACCCCGACGATCCCGGCAGACGACCACGGGTCACACGCCGTTCGGCCCGCTCGCCGCGGCCGGGCGCCGTCGCCACCGCACGGGCGCGTCGTACTGGGTGGTCGGGGACAGGTTGGCGGGCGGCGCCTACCCGTATGGCCAGACCCGAGCGGACGGTGAGTGCCACCCGCCGGCCTGCTCGGTCGCCGGCATCACCGCCTTCGTCGACCTGACCCAGGCTCGGCATGCCCGGGTCATGGGAGTCAGCTGCCGACTACGGCCCGTCCGCCCGGCGATGGGCCTGGAGGTGGCGTATCCGCCGTCCCATCCCTGACATGGGCGTCCCCACGGTCGAGAAGGCTGGTGGAGCACCCTCGACGAGATCGACCGCCTCCTCGAGGACGGACGCACCGTGTACGTGCACTGCTGGGGCGGGATCGGGCGCACCGGGCTGACCATGGGCAGCTGGCTGATCAGGCACGGTGTGGCGACCGGGGAAAGCGTCCTCGCACGTGTTCGCCGGCTGCGTGCCGCCGACGAGGGAGCGGGCCACGTCGTGGCCCCGCAGACGGCCGAGCAGCGGGCATTCCTGTACCGGTAATGACGGGGACTGAGCAGCACCCGAGCGAGGCCGGCGCGCGCCGGGTCGACCGACCGATGGCGGATTCGTCGTGCCGCCGCGGTTGTAGCCTCATGCCGGTTGCCCGGCACCGGGGCGGGGCAACCGGCCCGGTCTGGCCGGACCGAGCCTCGGCGACGAGGAACGTCCAATGCGGTGGATCAGCATGAAGAGCCGGTTGCTGGGCCGCCCTCTGGCGTCCAGCGAGGCCGACCACCAACTGCTCCGAAGACGCTGGCGCTTCCGGTGTTCGCCTCGGACCCGCTCTCTTCGGTCGCCTACGCCACCGAGGAGGCGATGCTGGTGCTGGCGCTCGCCGGCGTGGGCGCCTTCGTCTACCTCACGCCGGTGTCCTTCGCCGTCGCCGGCCTGCTCGCCATCGTGGTGATCTCGTACCGCCAGACCATCCGCGCCTACCCGGAGGGGGGCGGCGCCTTCGGGGTCAGCTACGAGAACCTCGGGGTGATCCCCGGGGCGGTGGCGGCATCTGCCCTGCTCACCGACTACGTGCTCACCGTGGCGGTGTCGGTGTCGGCCGGCGTGGCCGCCATCACCTCGGCGGTGCCGGAGCTTGCTGCCAGTGGCGGGTGACGCTCGCCCTCGGCTTCGTCGTCCTGGTCACCATCGCCAACCTGCGCGGGGTCAAGGAGGCGAGCACGCTCTTCGCCGCCCCCACCTACCTGTTCATCAGCACCGTCTTCACGATGCTGATCGTCGGCTTCCTCCGCTGCGCCGACGGGGTGTGCCCGGACGCCATCTCGTCGGGATCGGAGATCGAGGCGGAGGTCGGTGCGGTCACGCTCTTCCTGCTGCTGCGGGCCTTCGCCTCCGGGTCGACGGCCCTGACCGGGGTCGAGGCGGTGGCCAACGGGGTCCAGGCGTTCCGCAACCCCAAGGCGAGGAACGCCGCCGCCACCCTGGGCATCATGGGCGCCGTCTCGATCGCCATGTTCCTCGGGATCTCGCGCTGGCCCAACTGTTCGACGTCCGAGTCAGCGAGAACCACCATCGACACCTACGGCACGGTGCATCTCCCAGATCGGTCGGGCGGCCTTCAACGAGGGGATCGGGTTTCTGGGTCCTCCAGGTGGCGACGGCGGCCATCCTGATCCTCGCCGCCAACACCGCCTACCAGGACTTCCCCCGGCTCTCGGCGATCCTCGCCGACCATCGGATGATGCCCCGCCAGTACCGCAACCGGGGCGACCGCCTCGTCTTCTCCAACGGGGTGGTCACCCTCGCCCTGGGTGCCGGGCTGCTGATCGCCATCTTCGACGCCGAGGTCAGCCGGCTCATCCAGCTCTACGTCGTCGGGGTCTTCACTTCGTTCACCCTCAGCCAGACCGGGATGGTGCGGAGGTGGCTGCGCACCCGCGAGCCGGGGTGGCAGCGATCGGTGGTACTCAACGCGGTCGGCGCCGTCACCACCGGTCTGGTGCTGGTCATCGTCGCCGTGGTCAAGTTCTCCCACGGGGCGTGGATCGTGCTCATCGCCATCCCGCTGCTGGTGGCCCTGATGCTGGCGGTGCGTCGCCACTACATAGAGGGTCGCCGCCCAGCTGCGGCAGGTGCCACCCGCCGGCCCGGCCCCGGGCAACCGCATGCTGGTGCTGGTGGCCCACTCCGACGAGGCGGCCGAGCGGGCCATCCGCTATGCCAGCTGGTGCGCAGCGAGCACGTCCAGGTGGTCCACGCCATCGAGCCCGACAGCGACGACCTCATCCACACCTGGGACCGGCTCTACCCCGATCACCGGCTGGAGTTGATCGACGGCGAGGACGAGTCGGTGGTCGGCCGGCTGCTCGCCAGGGTGCGGGAGGAGCGCGACCGGCATCCCGAGTCGAAGATGACCGTCGTCGTGTCGGAGCGTTTCAAGCGGCGGTCGCGGCTGGCTCTGCTCAGCCACCCCAACCTGCTGCTGCTCAAGGCGCGGCTCCTGTTCGAACCGGGCATCGCCGTCACCGACGTGACCAGCTTCAAGCGGCGCCAGCGCAGCGGGCTTGCCCCAGGTGCCGATGCGACGGGTCGAGCTGGTGGTGCTCGTCTCCGACCTGACCCGTCCCATCCGGGACGCCATCGACTACGCCGAGGCGCTGGGGCCCGCCGGTGCGCACCATTCACATCGACGTCGACGACGAGCAGCGGGACAAGCTCATGCGGGAATGGGTCAATCGCCAGCTACGGATACGAGCTCGAGATGGTCCCCAGCCCCTATCCGGGAGGTGACCACTCCGCTGGTCGGCCTACATCCGTGACCGGCAAGCGGCTGGCCTGCCCGGGAACACTGGTCAACGTCGTCATCCCCGAGTTCATCGTCCCCGGGCGGGTCGACCCAGGCGCTCCACAACCAGACCGGTCTGGCGGTGAAGGCGGTGCTCGCCCCCGAGCCCGGGGTGGCGGTCACCAGCGTGCCGTTCCACCTGTCGTCGAGGCGCCGACCGCGGTCTGAGCGAGCACTCTCAGAGGTTTCTCAGCAGGCCCTCACGCTGACCACATCACGGGTCGGCACGCTCATGTGCTCAGCGACGCCGCAGCCAGGAGAGTCCCTCGTGCCCCAGCCCTGTCAGACCACCGCCGGGTCCGCTCTTCGACGATCGGTGTGCTGGGCGGCGCCACCGCACCGTCCCGTCCGCGCCGGAGCGCCGGCCGAGGCTCGTCAGCCGATCGACACCACCTCGACGACGGCGTTGTAGTCCGGGATGCCGGCCTGGGGCGAGCGGCGCCGCCGGTCGATGAGCACCTCGGCCTCGGGCCAGTGGACCTGCAGCGTCCCGGCGGCCACCGGGGCGACTGGAACACCCGCGCCGCCATCTCGCCGCACCCGTTGCGCAGGACCACCGGGTCGCCGTCGGCGAGCCCGAGTCGGGTGGCGTCGCCCTCGGCCATGAGCACGGTCGTGGCGGCTCGGCCCCGCAGAGCGGATCGGTCGTACTCGTGCACCATCGAGTTGAACTGCTTCCCCCGCCGGGTGGCGACCACGAACCAGCCGTCCGGTATGTCCCGGTCGGGGAGGGGCACCGGCGTGAACCGCGCCCGCCCGTCGGGGGTCGGGAACCTCCACTGCCAGCAGAGGTGCGGCCCGCCGTACTGGAACTGGTCGCCTTCGGCGGCGAGGTGCTGGATGCCCTCGTAGAGGGGCACGGTGCGGGCGATGTCGGTCCGTATCTCGGGGGTGCCGGCGAAGCGGACCCGATCGGCGAGGTCGGGGCGGACCCGGGCGGCGATGTCGCCGAGCACCTGCCACTCCGGTCTGGCCTCGGCGATGCGGGGGCCCTTCGATCTCGGGGCTGAAGATCACCCGTCGCTCGGTCGAGGTCTCGGTGCACCCGCCGACCATCTCGTAGCGGGTGGTGGCGGGGAGGAGGAGCACCACGTCGGCCGGCTCGGTGAGCATCTGGGTCGAAACGACGATGTCCATGTGCACCCGCAGCGGGATCCGGCCCAGCGCCTCGTCGACGTAGTCGGGGTCGGGGAGCACTTCGAGGAAGTTCCCCCCGATGGAGAACAGCACATCGAGCTCACCGGCGTGGGCGGCGTCGATCATCTGCGGTGCCGTCTTGCCCGGGGTCGACGGCACCGGGAACCCCCACAGCTCGCGACAGCGCAGCCGCCGACTCCTCGCCGATGGGAGTGCCTCCGGGGAACGCCGTGGCATAGGCGCCCATCTCGGCGCCACCCTGGACCCCGGAGTGGCCGCGGATCGGCATCAGGCCGCACTTGGGCCGCCCCACGAAGCCCTTGGACAGCGCCAGGTTGATGATCGCCCGCACCCCGTCCTCGCCGAAGGCGTGCTGGGTGACTCCCATCGACCACACCAGCACCGCCGTCTTCGCCTCGTGGAGCATCTCGGCGAAGGCCACCATCTCGCTCCTGGGGAGCCCGGACCCGGCCTCGAGCTCGTCCCACGACTGGCCGGCGAGGGCGCCGGCGACGTCGTCGAATCCGGTGGTGTGGCGGTCGATGAAGTCGGCGTCGACCCAGCCGCGTTCGATCGAGGTGCTTCAGCGTCCCGTTGAGGAAGGCGACGTCACCGCCCACCGACACCTGGAAGAACCGGTCGGTGATCTTGGTGCCGAACAGGGCGCTCTCCAGGTTGGAGGGCACCCAGTAGCGCTCCATACCCGGCTCCCGATAGGGATTGACCGTCACCACCTTGGTGCCCGCCTTGCGGGCGTGGTGCAGGTACTTCATGCCCACCGGCTGGTTGTTGGCGAGGTTCGACCCGATGAACACGACGAGGTCGCTGCCGATCCAGTCGGAGTACGAGCACGTGGTCGCGCCCACCCCCAGGGCCTCCTTGAGGGCGATCGTGCTCGGCGAGTGGCAGACCCGGGCGGCGTTGTCGACCGAGTTGGTGCCCAGTGCCCGCACCGCCTTCTGCACCCCGTAGTAGTTCTCGTTGGGCATGCCTCGGCTGGTGAGGTAGAAGCCGAGCCGTTCAGGGGTGGTGGCGTTGATACGCTCGGCGACCAGGTCGAGTGCCTCGTCCCAGGTGATCCTGGTGAAGCCGGCGTCGCCAC
The DNA here is from genome assembly GCA_963834375.1 of uncultured Acidimicrobiia bacterium. Lineage (GTDB taxonomy): Bacteria > Actinomycetota > Acidimicrobiia > Spongiisociales > UBA5794 > JACDBE01. Next base: position 687,063 of record CAWIBM010000002.1, read on the forward strand.
GCCGGCGGACCATCGGATGGGGGAGCCGGCCCAGCTCCCTGAGCTCCTTGCCCGACCGGCGGCGCAGGGCGGCGGCATCGGCCATCACCTCTGGCGACAGTGCCGGCTGGGTGTTGAGGCGGAGCAGCCGGAGCCGGATGTTGCACAGGTGGATCTCGTCGAGCGTCCAGTCCCTCATCCCGGCGGTGCCGAGGGCGCAGCCGTCGCACACCCCGTGGTCGAGGATCCGCCAGGCGTAGCGGAGCCGGTCCTTGTTCTCCCAAGCGGCCCGGGTCAGCTCGTGGTAGTTGTTGGGGCGCTGCTCGCCGATCCCGAACGGCTTCTTGCTCGCCCACAGGCTCGGGCTGATCCGTCTTGCGGGGTGTCGGCACTCTGCTCGCCCTCCGGCCGTTGCTGAGTCCGACGTTACCCCAGGCAAGTCTGCACCATCATGCGACGGTGCGGACCATCACCGGGCTCGGGCTGCTGATCGCAGCGTTGACGGCGTGCTCCTCGGGGGTCGAGCCGGCAGCCACGTCCACGCCGGCGTCGCCGCCTGCGAGAGCATCGTCGAGCTCGACGCCTCCCGCGGCCGGCGCATTCGACGCTTCGGGTTGCCCGGTTGAGGACGCCGCCTTCTGCGCAAGCGCAGCCGATGTGGGGAACGCCCTCGTCGAAGGGGACGTCGCCGACTTGATGGCGCTGAGCCGGATCGACACCGATCGTCTGCGCCGACGTGTCCGCCGAGTACTTCCCCGGATGTGCCCAGGCGGACACTGTCGTGGGCCACGGGGTCAGCGATGCCGGGCTCCTCGTCACCATGCTCGAATACGCCGAATACCGCGACCGGCTGCGAGACCGTGGTCGGGGCCGTCGATCCGACGTTCACCGACGAATTCGGCGAGGGAGCCGTGCGGCTGCTCGGCGTGGGCACGTGTGGGCCCGACGTGCCGGGCCGCCGTTCCTACCACCTGGCGTGGACGGCGGCGATCCGATCGGATGGGGAACCTCGGCGGATGGTGGCCAGCTTCGAGTTCACCTACGCCGACGACTGGCGGATCGCCCTCTGGTACCTCGACCCATACGAGTCCTGGGTCGCCGCCGGCCAGAACCCGCTCCGCGACGCATTCTGCGAGGCCGGCCGTCACCCGTGGGGAGGTTGAGACGGCCCGCCGCACGACCCGGTGACGCGGAACGCCCGGTGAACGGCCCGGGCTACAGAATACGTCCAGTCGGGTTGCTTGCGCGCCTGGGAGGCGTCGTAGGTGGCGACGCCGTCCTCGAGGTCGGCCAGCTTGGGCAGCACGTACCCGGTGCGGTCGGACGGGCACCATCCGTCGAGGTGGGCGGCGAAGTCGGCGGGGAAGGCGCGCAGCACGCTCGACACCAGATTGCGTTCCTGCACGGGCAGGAAGCAGCGGTTGCCGTCGGTGACGACCCGCAACCGCTCTTGGATCAAGTCGAGGTCGTGGTCCGACCCGGACCCGTCCCGGATACGGTCGAGGGCCCCGGTGATCTGGCCGGTGCCCAGCTTGCACGGCAGGCACTGCCCGCACGACTCGACGTAGAGGAAGCGGGAGATGAGCGAGGTGACCTCGACCATGCAGGCGGTGTCGTCGTACACGATCAGGCCGCCGGCACCGAGCCCGGACCCGACCTGCTCGAAGTCCTCGTAGGTCAGCGGGATGTTGATATCCGCCGCGGTGAGCACCGCCCCGGCCACCCCGGGGAACGCCGCCTTGAAGGTGCGCCCGCCGCCGAGCCCGCCGGCCCGGTCCAGCAGTTCCGTCAACCTGGTCCCCATCGGCACCTCGAACACCCCGGCGCTGCGCACGTCGCCGACGATGGTGGCGAGCACCGTCCCCGGGGAGCGTTCGGTGCCGGCGCCCGGAACGCCTCGGCGCCGTTGGCCAGGATCCATGCCGCCTGGGCCAGCGTCTCGGCGTTGTTGACCAGTGTCGGGTTGGCGCCCATCGCCGGTTCGGCGGTCGCTGCGCCCCGACGTGCCGGAGCGCGGCGACGACCTCCCGGCTCAGGCGGCGGCTCGGCCGCTTGCCAGCCCAGCTGCGGTGCGGTGGCGAACAGCCCGTGCAGGTAGGGCGGCAGCCACCGGGGGAGCGGGTCGCCGCCCTCGATGACCTCGAGCAGCGCCTTCTCCTCGCCGAACAGGTACTCCTCGGGGCCGGTCACCAGATGGATCTCGACGTCGGCGAGGAAGCGTTCGGCGGCCATGTCCGCCATCGCCTCGCGCAGCCGGGCGATCTCCCGGGCGAAGCCGGCCTTGACCGCGATGTAGGCATCGGTGGCGCCGACCGTCAGGGCGCCGATGACCAGTCCCTCGAGCACGGCGTAGGGGTTGGACCGGATGAGCGCCCGGTCCTTGAAGGTGCCCGGCTCGCCCTCGGCGCCGTTGCACACCGCGTACCGGGTGCCTCCCCCGGCGCCGGCAACCGACCTCCACTTGACCGCGGTCGGGAACCCGGCGCCACCGCGGCCCCGGAGACCGGCGGCCTCCAGCTCGGCGATGGTGGCGGCCGGGCCGAGCGCTCGCGCCCGGTCGAGCCCGGACCCACCGCCGCGGCCGACGTATCCCTCCAGCGTCAGCGGTGGGTCGACGAGCAACCGCGGCGCCGGCCGGTCGTCAGCACCGGCGCGGTCGGTCATCGCTCCGGTCACTGATCCGGCATCGCGGTCACCGCCTCCGTTCGCCTGACGCCGAGGGTAGTGGCCGGCCGCCGGCTGCCCCGCCCCGGTCCCGGGCTCCGGGATACAGTGACGCCGTGGAGACCGCCGACCTCGGGTTCATCGGTCTGGCCGTGATGGGCCAGAACCTGGTCCTCAACCTCGCCGACCACGGCTACCGGGTCGCCGTCCACAACCGCACGCCCTCGGTCACCGAGGCGTTCACCACCGGCGAGGGCGACCGGCCCGAGATCATGGCAGCGGCCTCGCTGGAGGAGCTGGTGGCGATGCTGGCGCCGCCGCGCAAGGTGCATGCTGATGGTGAAGGCCGGGGACGCCGTCGACGCCCTCATCGACGCGCTGGCGCCGTTGCTCGAGCCCGGCGACATCGTCATCGACGGCGGCAACTCGCTGTTCACCGACACCATCCGCCGCACCGCCGCCGCCGAGGCCGCCGGCCTGCGGTACATCGGCACCGGGGTGTCCGGCGGGGAGGAGGGCGCCCGCCACGGGCCTTCGATCATGCCGGGCGGCTCGGCCGACGCCTGGCACGAGGTGGCCGGCATGTTCACCGCCATCGCCGCCACCACCCCGGACGGCGTCGCCTGCTGTGACTGGGTCGGCGCCGACGGCGCCGGCCACTACGTGAAGATGGTCCACAACGGCATCGAGTACGGCGACATGCAGCTGATCGCCGAGGCGTACCACCTGCTCGGTGCCGGGTTGGGGCTGTCCCATCCCGAGATGGCCGCCGTCTTCCGGGAGTGGGACCGAGGGGTGCTGGGCTCGTTCCTCGTCGAGATCACCGCCGACATCCTCCAGGTCGTCGACGAGACCGGGCCGCGGGTCGAGCAGGTACTCGATGCCGCCGGCCAGAAGGGAACCGGGAAGTGGACGGTGATCTCCTCCATGGAGCTGGGGGCGCCGACGACCCTCGTCGCCGAGGCGGTCTATGCCCGGGTGGTGTCGGCCTTCCCGGAGGATCGGGCGCGGGCCGCCGCCGCGCTCACCGGGCCCGAGCCCCGGATCACCGAAGGGGAGGGGTTCGTGGAGGCGGTGCACGACGCGCTCTACGCCTCGAAGATCGTCAGCTACGCCCAGGGGTTCATGCTGATCGCCGCCGCCGCCGAGGAGCACGGTTGGGACCTCGACCTGGGCAGGATCGCCCAGCTGTGGCGGAGCGGGTGCATCATCAGGGCCCGATTCCTCGACGACATCACCGCCGCCTTCCGGCGCGATCCCCGGCTCCCCAGCCTGCTGCTCGACCGGTTCTTCGCCGACGCCCTGGCCCGCTGCCAGGACGGCTGGCGACGGGTGGTGTCGGCGGCGGTGGCGGCCGGGATCCCTGCTCCCGCCTACGCCTCGGCGCTGGCCTTCTACGACGCCTACCGCAGCCGGCGCCTGCCGGCCAACCTCATCCAGGCCCAACGCGACTACTTCGGAGCCCACACCTACGAGCGGGTCGACCGGCCGCGGGGGTCGTTCTTCCACACCAGGTGGACCGAGGAAGGCGCCCCCGAGGTGCCGGTCCGGTAGGGACCGGCACCGCTCACCGCGGGGTCACCAGGTAGGAGCAGTTGAAGGCGCCCGCCACCATGTGGTCGGTGCGCTCGACGGTCGCCTCGGGGAGCACGGCGCGGATGAACTCGAGCTCGCTGCCGCAGGCCTGGCCGTAGCGCATGGCGATCCCGAGGATGGCGCAGTTGTGCTCGATGACTCGGTACGAGCCGTCGCCGACCGGCACCATCTCGGCGAGGTAGCCGTCGTCGTCGAGGATCCGGGCCAGCTCGGCCAGTTTCGCCTCGAAGGACTTCCCGGCGAGCCGGACAACGGCGTTGTCGATCCGGCGCTGACGCCGGCGGGAGAAGATCTCCTCGACCAGCTCCGGGTCGGACTCGCCGACGTAGTCGAGGAGCTCGTTGGTGAGATCGGCGTAGGCACGCGGGAACAGCGAGTCCCCGGCGGCGGTGAGGCGGTAGCGGTGGCGGGGCCGGCCCACCCCGTGCTTGACCTCGTCGAACGTCACCAGGCCGTCGCGCTGCAGCGCGGTGAGCTGCTGGCGGACCGCCGAGGTGCTCAGCCCGACACGGATGGCGAGCTCGTCGGCGTCCACCGCTCCCTGCTTCTTCAGCAGGTTCACCAGCTCTCGCCTCGTGACGGGTAAGCGAGGCGAGCCCGGATCGGTGGGCCAGGTCGCCGGCCTGGTCCGCTGGGCTCGTCGGCGCGGTGGTCATGCTGCCTGATCCTAACTCTCGAAGCGTCTCGATTTAAGCAGTATCTTCTTGTTATATCTCCGCGGATCCGGTACGATCCGCCCGTCGACCGGCTGATCGGAGGGTGAGACGTGGGCAGGGTTGCTCTGGTTACCGGCGGGTCGATGGGCCTCGGGCTGGCGCTGGTCACCTCTCTCGCCGAGGACGGGTGGACCGTCATCGTCGACGGCCGCGATCCCGACGATCTCGCCTCCGCCGTCTCCGGCGTGCCCGGCCCCGGGTCGGTGGTCGCCGTGGCCGGAGATGTCACCGACCCCGGCCACCGCTCCGCCCTCCGCGCCGAGGTCGAGGCCCGTGGTGGGCGCCTCGACGCCCTGGTCAACAACGCCTCGGTGCTGGGGCCGTCGCCCCAGCCCGCCCTGGTCGACTACCCGCTCGACGTGCTCAGGATCGTATACGAGGTCAACGTCGTCGCCCCGCTGGCGCTCGTCCAGACCCTGGCGCCCTTCCTGGGCGACGGCGCCGCCGTGGTCAACATCACCTCGGACGCCGGGGTCGAGGGGTACGAGGGCTGGGGCGGTTACGGCTCGTCGAAGGCGGCGCTCGAGCAGCTCTCCAACATCCTGGCCGCCGAGCACCCCGAGTGGAGGGTCTACCGGGTGGACCCCGGCGACATGAACACCCGGCTCCACCAGGAGGCCTTCCCCGGCGAGGACATCTCCGACCGGCCCGATCCCTCGGTCAGCGTCCCCGGGCTGGTGGCGCTCATCTCCGGGGACCACCCGTCGGGAAGGTACGAGGCACGGTCGGTGCCGCTGCCGTGACGGTCGACCTGGCCGTGCAGAATGCGCCGGTGAGCGAGCGTCAGAGGTTCTCCGCCGACTACTGGCGTTTCTGGGCGGCGGCGGCGCTGTCGAACCTCGGTGACGGGATGACGTTGGCGGCGATCCCGCTGGCGGCGGTTTCGATCACCCGGGAACCGCTGGCGGTCGCCTTGGCAGCGGCTTTGGCCTTTCTGCCCTGGGTGCTTGCCGGGCCGGTGGCCGGGGTGGTGGTCGACCGCGTCGACCGGCGAAGGCTCATGATCCTCGGGCAGCTCGCCAGGGGCTTGGTGGTGGGGACGCTGGCGGTGTGGATCGCCGCCGGGGACCTCTCGCTGCCGGTGCTCTACGCCGCCGCCTTCCTGCTCGGGCTCGGCGAGGTGTTCGTCGACACCGCCTCTCAGGCGGCGATCCCGATGCTCGCCCCTCCCGGCCCAGGAGGCCTGGAGGCGGCCAACGGCACGCTGATCGCCGCCGAGACCGTCCTCAACGACGTCGTGGGTGCGCCGGTGGGGGCCTTCCTCTTCGCCATCGGCGCCGCCGTCCCCTTCTTCGGTGACGCCGCCTCGTTCCTCCTCGGCGCCGTCCTGCTCTCGATGGTCCGCTCCCCGCTGCAGACCGTGCGGCTCGATGCGCCGGCGCCGGTGCTCGACGACATCCGCGAAGGACTGGTGCTGTTGTGGCGGGACCGCCTGCTTCGTGGGCTCGCCATCGGCGTCTCCTTGATCAACATCACGCTGTCCGCCGCCGGCGGGGTGCTGGTGCTCTTCGCCGTCGACGACCTCGGGTTGAGCGAGGCGGGGTTCGGGCTCCTGCTCGGCGTCGGGGCGGTCGGTGGTGTGGTGGGGTCACTGGTGGCGTCGTCGATCGCCCGGCGCCTCGGCCGCCCCGCCGCCATGTCGATCACCGGGTTCCTGGTGGCGGTGGGGGTCGGTCTGGTGGCGTTCGCCCACACACCCGCCGTCGCCGCCGCCCTCCAGTTCGTCACCTTCCTGTCGGTGGTGGTGTTCAACGTCATCGGCCGCTCGCTGCGGCAGGCGGTGACCCCCGACCGGCTGCTCGGTCGCATCGTGGCCAGCTTCCGGGTGATCGGTGCCGTCGGCGTGCCCGTGGGCGCCGTTCTCGGCGGGATCGTCGCCGGGCTGACCTCGGTGCGCACCGTGTTCGCGTTGGCCGGCGTTCTCACCCTGGTGCCTGCGGTGGTGATCGCCATGACCACCCGCCACATCCCGGTCGAGCATCGATGACGCTGGCCGTCGACTTCGAGCTGCCGGTCGACCTGGAGGCGGTCGCCCCACCCGACGCCGCGGCATCGGGCGCGACGGGGTCCGGATGATGGTCGGCTGGCGGTCGTCGGGGATGGTCCTCGACCAGGTGTTCGCCGACCTGGTCTGCCATCTCGGCGCCGGCGACGTCCTCGTGGTCAACACGTCGCGGACGCTCCCCGCCGCCGTGCCCGCCCTGACCAGGGACGGCGTGGCGGTGCTGGTCCACTTCTCCGCCCCTCTCGCCCCCGACCGGTGGACGGTCGAGGTGCGCAGCCCCTTCCGGCACGGCTCCCGCCAGGCGCCGCCGCTGGACGCCCAGTCGCTGGCGCTTCCCGGCCGGGGCCCGGGCGGTCCTGCGTCACCCGGTGGAGGGCGCCGGCAGGTTGTGGGTGGCGGACCTGGTGGGCACCGGCGAGGTCGTGCGACTACCTGGCCGCCACGGGCGGCCGGTGCGATACGCCTACGCAGGCGGTGAGTGGCCGCTGTCCGACTACCAGACGGTCTATGCCCGGCAACCGGGGTCGGCGGAGATGCCTTCGGCGGGGCGACCCGTTCACCGCCGAGCTGATCACCGCCCTCGTCGCCAAAGGGGTGCTGGTGGTGCCCGTCGTGCTCCACACCGGGCTGGCCTCGCTGGAGGCCGGGGACCTCCCTCAGCCCGAGTGGTTCGAGGTGGCCGCCCCGACGGCGGCGGTCGTCACCAAGGCACGATCCCGCGGAGGCCGGGTGGTGGCGGTGGGCACGTCGGTGGTGCGGGCGCTGGAATCGGCCGCGCGACGGCGCCGGCGGGGTAGTGGCCGTCTCCGGGCTCACCGACCACGTGGTCACCGCCGCCGGAGGGGTGGCCGTGGTCGACGGGTTGATCACCGGGTGGCACGAGCCGCGGGCGTCGCACCTCGACCTGGTCGAGGCCGTCGCCGGGCCCGACCTCACCGGGATGCTCTATCGACACGCCATCGACCAGCGCTACCTGTGGCACGAGTTCGGCGACAGCTGCCTCATCCTGCCCTGACGGGAACCGGCACCGGGCGGCGACGTCCCACCGGCATGTCGGTCGCCTTCCCGCCTTCGTGTTGACGGTCGTCGTCCTTGCCCTGGTTTCCGCCTGCACCGGGTCCACCGTCGACGGCTCGGCCACAACCTCGCAAGCGGCTGCGACGATGCAACCGACCACAACGACGCAACCGACCCCGACCACGCAGCCGACCGGCATCGAGTTCGTGACCAGAGCGGGGGATGTGGGGACGCCTTCTTCTGGGCGGCCAACGACGACGCCACGGTCGCGCTCTTGGTGTACGTCGATGCGGCCGATCGTTCGACCAGCGAGCCCACCGTGATCGACTTCACCCTGCCCGACCGGCGGGTCACCGTGGAGGTCCAGCGTGGGTCGTTCCTGACCGAGGCCTTCTGCAACGACGTGCTGCAGAACCACCGTCTCGACGAGACGGTCCCGGTGGTCGCCGGCGGCGGCTCGATCACGTTGGCGCCGGCCGGCGAGCGGTTCGGTGACTGCGGCAAGGCGGGGCGCGGCTGCGCTTCGACGGTGGCAGTCACCGAGGACGGCATGGTGGTCGCGCCGATCGACATCAGCACAGACCACATCGGCTGTTACGCCGGTTGAAGCTCGACTACCCGCCGAGCTGCGATAGCGTCGCGGCAGTGCGCCACTTCTCAGCATCACCGCCGTCGTCCTGGCGTTGGGGTGCAGTCTCCGGGTGCACCTCCGGGGCGACGGCGTCGCCACGGAGACGCCACCGACCGACCGTTCCGGCGACGGTGACTCGCACCGTCCACGACCGCGGCGGAGCAGTGAAGCCACGACGACCACGCAGCCGGTCGCCCTCCCGGCGACGATCGTGGTCGGGGACGGCCCGTGCGACCTGGCCCTCGCCGGCGGGCGGGTGTGGGTGTCATTGCTCGGCGAAGACCGTGGCCCCGATCGACCCGGCGAACGGGGCGGTGGGGGACCGGTGGACCGTGCCCGGCAGCCCGTGCTGGATGGCGGGGGACGGCGACTCGCTGTGGGTGGCGCCGAGCGCCGCTGGGCACATCGAGCACATCGACGCGTGTACCGGGCGGCGGACGGGTCGCATCGAGATCGGTGAGCGGCGCGGCAGGACGCCCGGCTGGCGTTCGCCTTCGGTGACCTGTGGGCCAGCGTGCCGTCGACCGGCGAGGTGGTCCGCATCGAGCCGGCACCGGCGAGATCGTCGCCAGGATCCCCGTCGTCGACGACCCGCGGAACACCGTGGCAGGGGGCGGGCTGCTCTGGGTGGCGGCGGTGCGTCGGGGACGCTCGCCGCCATCGATCCCGCCACCGACGCGGTGGCACGCAGCTTCGAGGTGCCGGGCGCCGACCGCGTGATCGCATACTCGAACGGTGCGTTGTGGGTCGGCAGCGGCGCCGACCGCACGGTCACGGCGGTGGACCCAGAGACCGGCGCCGTCGTCGCCATGTACCCGGTCGGTGGCAATCCGCAGCCGGGGGCGACGGCGGCCGATCGCCTCTGGGTACCGAACCACGAGGACGACACGGTGTCGGTCGTCGAGCTCTCCGACGGGGCAGGCGGGTCGGTCGGAGTCGGTTCCCACCCGTCGGCGGTGCTGCCGGTGGCGGGCGACCTGTGGTCCGCCGACTACGGGGACGGGACGGTGACCGTCGTGCCCGGTGACGCCGCGCTCGGGCTGCCACCGCTGGTGACGGAGCCGCCCGGATGGCTGGGGACCCGGGTCCTCTCCGAGTACCGAGACCGGGTTCGGCGAGGTCCAGCCGACCCCGACGGAGCTGCGTCGACCGCCGGTTCACCAGCCGCGGACCTCCTGGCTCCACCGAGGCCCCGGCGGGTTCGAGGCGACCATCGTGCCGGTGCCGGATGACGTGGCGGCCCGCTCCACCTGGTACGACGGGTGCCCGGTGTCTCTCGACGACCTCCGGTACGTGACCGTGTCGTTCTGGGGGTTCGACCAGCGGCCGCACACGGGGAGCTGCTGGTGAGCGCCGACTACGCCGAAGAGGTGACCGGCGTGTTCGAGACGCTGTGGGCGAGGCGGTTACCCATCGAGGAGATGCGCATCACCCGGGCCGAGGAGCTCGACCTGCCGCCGACCGGCGACGGCAACAACACCGAGAGCTTCGTGTGCCGCCAGGCGACCGGTGGCACGTCGTGGTCCCGGCACGCCTACGGGCGGGCGATCGACCTCAACCCGTTCCACAACCCGTACCACCGCGGCGACGTCGTGCTTCCCGAGCTGGCGTCCGCCTACCTCGACCGCGACCGTCGACTGCCCGGGATGGTGGCGCCAGGGGATGCCGTGGTGGAGGCGTTCGCCGCCATCGGGTGGGAATGGGGCGGGGAGTGGACGTCGCTCAAGGACTACCAGCACTTCTCCGACACCGGCACGTAGTCCCAACCCGGCAACGTCCCGGCCGGGCCGGACCGTTCCCGGGGCTACGCTCACGCCCATGGACGAAGAGCAGAGGATCGCCCTCTTCCTCGACTACGAGAACCTGGCCATCGGAGCCCGCGACAACCTCGGCGGGACCTTCGACTTCAAGCCCATCGCCGACGCCCTCGCCGAGCGGGGGAGGGTGGTGGTGCGCCGGGCGTACGCCGACTGGTCGTACTTCGACGAGGACCGCAGGATGCTCACCCGCAGTCACGTCGAGTTGATCGAGATACCGCAGCGGATGGGCGCCGTCCGCAAGAACGCCGCCGACATCAAGCTGGCGGTGGATGCGGTGGAGATGGCGTACGAGCGCGACTACCTGACGACGTTCGTCATCTGCACCGGCGACTCCGACTTCACCCCGCTGGTCTACAAGCTGCGGGAGATGAACCGCCGGGTCATCGGGGTCGGGGTCAAGGACTCGACCTCGGCGCTGCTGCCGCCCGCCTGCGACGAGTTCATCTTCTACGACACGCTCGAGGGCGTCGACGTCACAGAGCGGGTGGCCGGGACCCGCCGCCGCAAGTCGGAGCGAGACCAGCCCGTCGTCGTGGCGGCGGTGGCGGACGACGAGCCGGACGACGCACCGGCGGCGGCACCCGACGTGGACGAGCTGGCGATCGTCATCGCTCAGACCGTCGCCGGGCTGGCCAGCGCCGCCGAGGGCAATGTGCTCGCCTCGAGCCTGAAGCGGACCCTGCTCCGCAAGGACCCGACCTTCAGCGAGGCCGACTACGGGTTCCGCGGCTTCGGCGAGCTGCTCGCCCACCTGGCCGACCGCGGGGTCGTCGAGCTCAGCGAGGGACCGGCCAAGGGCGATCCGGAGGTCTCGCTCCCCACCGACATCGGCGGCGAGGACGACGCCTTCGCCATGTTGCGCGACGTGGTGGCCGACCTGGAGCGACGCAACGGCTCACCGCTGCTCTCCGGGCTCAAGAACCAGGTCCGCAAGCGCCAGCCCGGCTTCAGCGAGAAGAAGTTCGGCTATCGGGGTTTCCTGCAGTTCGTCAAGGCGGCGCAGACCAAGGGCCTGGTCACGCTCGACTGGGACGACGAGTCCGAGGACTACTCCGTGGGAGTGGGTTCGGGCCGCTGACCGCCCGACGAACGACTGTCGGACCGGCACGATCCGGGCAACAGCGGGGCCGTGCGAATCCGTCTGATTGTGTAGTCTCGCTGTCCATGAGGGGTGTCCTGCCAACAGTGGTAGTGAACAGGGGTCCGGGCGGGCGATGAGCGGCGGGGCAGTGCTGCTCAAGGGCGGCTGGGTGTTGTCGCTCGATCCCCGAGGTCGGGAACTTCGCCGCCGCCGACGTGCTGATCGACAGGGAGTGGTCCTCGAGGTCGGGCCCGGGTTGCGCCGCCGTGACGCCGAGGTGGTCGACGCCACCGACTGCATCGTCATGCCGGGGTTCGTCGACACCCACCGGCACGCCTGGAAGTCGCTGGTCCGCAACCTGGGCGACGGCGGCCCGGAGCCGCGCCGATCCGGTCGACGCCGCCGTCTACGGGCCGCACTACGACCCGACGACGTCTACGCCGCCACCCTCGTCGGGCTGCTGGGGGCGGTCGAGGCGGGCATCACGACGGTGGTCGACTGGTCCGACATCCACCTCGACGAACGCTACACGGACGCCGCCCTCCAGGCCCATGCCGATGCCGGACTGCGGACCGTGTTCGTCCGTGCCTCGCCCCCGTGGGCGGCGACGGACGGTGACCGGGGGCGGCCTGGCCGGCCGGGCTGCCCGCCGTCTCGACGTGACCGGCTCGGGCATCCGAAGTCCGCCGACCACGGTCGCCTTCGGCCCCGGAGACGCCGAGCCGGCACGGACCTCGACGGTTTCGCCGCCGAGGTCGCCGCTGCCCGTGCCGTGGGCTGCGCATCCACACCCATGCCGGTGATGGAGCAGGCGGACCGGGGCAGCCGTCGCCGACCTCGGCGGACCGGGGGCTACTCGGCGAAGACTTCACCCTGGTCCACTGCTCCAGCTCGACGACGGGGACCTGACCGCCATCGCCAACTCTGGCGCGGCGGTTTCGTTGACCCCGTCGAGCGAGATGACCGGCGGTTTCGGCCCGCCGCCGTGCAGCGGCTGATCGACAAGCGGGATCCGTCCCGGGCTCGGCGTCGACTCCGAGGGGTGGCTCCCGGCGACATGTTCGCCCAGATGCGAGCGGTGATCTCGCTGCAGCACGCCACCTACTTCGATCTCAAGCTGGCGGGCAGGGCCGGCCTCCCCAACCTCTGCGACCCGTGAGGTCATCCGCTACGCGACGGTCTACGGCGCCCGGGTGGCCGGCGTGGGTGACGTGACCGGCTCGCTGCCACCGGGCAGGCAGGCCGACGTCGTCGTCCTCCGCGCCGACCGGCCCAACATCTGGCCGATCAACGACCCGATCGGGGCGGTGGTGTGGGGCATGGACACCTCCAACGTCGACTGGGTGTTCGCCGGGGGCAAGCGCGTTGATGCGGCAGGCGTCCTCGAGGGTGACATCGCCCGGGCCCGCCAGCCTGGCGATCGCCGCCCAGCACCGCGTGGCGTCCGCCGCCGGCCTGCGTCACCGGCATCCTCGCCGGGGGCGCCGGATGACCGTCGCGGCGGCGAGGGCCCGTCCTCGGCGGTGGTCACCCGTTTCGTGGTCGGCCTCCCGCTACATGCCGGTGTACGTGGCGTTGGTGGTGTTGGTCATCGTCGCCTCGATCTGGGCGCCCGCCGCCCTGAGCAAGGTCGCCCTCCGGGCGCTGGCCCCCTACGGGGCGCTGCTGGGGATCACCGCCCTCGGGCAGATGCTGGTGGTGATGACCGGGGGGATCGACCTCAGCGTTCCCGGCACATGTCAGCCTGGCGGCGGTGATCATGGTCGGCGTCGGCGCCGAGTCGGACGACCGGATCGTCCGTCGCCGTCCTCACCGCGCTCGCCGCCGCCGCCGTCATCGGCCTGGTCAACGGGATCCTCATCGGAGGCCTGAAGCTCAACGCCCTGATCGTGACGCTGGCGGTGGGGCAGCTGGTGATCGGGGTGGTCAATCGCTACGGGCGGACCTTCCCGGTGCAGCGCCCGGTGCCGCCCGGGTGGTCTCGGAGTGGACGTCGACCCGGATCCTCGGGATCAGCCCGGTCTTCTGGATCGGGCGGCACTCACCGTGCTGCTGATGGTCGGCTTCCGGTACACCTCGATCGGGCCGCCGGTTACCAGGCGGTGGGGGCGAACCCGGTGGCGTCCCAGCGTGGTCGGGGTCCGGGTCAGCTGAACCAGATAATCGGCCTACGTGGTGGCGGCGGTCCTCTACGCCTCCGCCGGTGTGGCGCTGGCCGGGCTGCTGCGGACCCCAGGAGTCGCCGTCGGCGCCGAATACCTGCTCGGGCCCGATCGCCGCCGTTGTGATCGGCGGGGCCTCGCTGACCGGCGGGCTGGCCAGCCCGCTCTCCACGTTCGCCGCCGCCTTCTTCCTCAGCGGGCTCAACCAGATGATGCTGGTAATGGGACTCCCCACCGCCCTCCAGTTCGTCGTCTTCGGCCTGGTGATCATCGGCGGGATGCTGGTTTCGGGCGATCGGATCATCAAGGCCGTGGAGCGGGTGCTGCGCGAGCGGCGAAGACCCAAACGCACCGATCACGTCCAAACACCTCTCGGCGCCGAGCCGTGAGGCCCCGAGCAAGGAGAACCCGGATCACGAACCGAATGGAAACGGACAGGCAACGAAACCGAGGAGGGACATGAGAAGGTCAGTGATGATCATCGGGCTCGTCGCCGCCTTCATGCTGCTGGCGGCGGCGTGCGGCGGCGACGACGACGACACGGGGACGACGGCCGCGCCGACCGAGGGCACACGGAAGCCCCGGACGGCACCACGGCGGCTCCGTCGGACGGGACCACGGCAGCCCCGGACGGGACCACCGCCGCCCCGGAGGCGGAGAGCCCGCTCGCCGAGTTCGGTGAGTCGATCGATGCCGACCCGGCGCTGGTGGAGAAGGCGCTCGGCCCGGTGGAGCCGTCGGACGAGGCGAGCTGGAACATCGTGCTGGCGTCGATCGCCAGGGCGAACCAGGACCTCGACCAGGCCACCATCGACAAGGCGATCGAGTGCTGGAGCGCCCAGGAGTGCGACACCGGCACCGGCGGCGAGCTGGTGATGGGCTATGCCGACGGCGGCGGCAACGACGTCAACGTCTGGCGGTCGGTGAGCCACATGGAGGCGGTCCTCCAGGCGCTCACCTATCCGGAGATCGGCGCCATCGTCTCCACCGCGGCCAACTTCGACCCGGACCCGGCGGTCGCCTCCAACGACATCAGGTTCCTGATCAACCGGGGGGTCGACTTCATCGTCGGCTATCCGGACCAGGGCGTGGCGCTCGCCCCCGCCATCGTCGAGGCCGAGGAGGCGGGCATCCCCTACATCCCGTTCTCTGCGGGCTGGGTGGGGCTGCCCGATCAGGAGGGTGCCCTGGTGCCCGGCTCAGGACTACCTGACCGTGATCGGCGAGGACCTGTGCGAGCTGGGCAACAGCTTCGCCGGCATCCTCAACACGGGCGTTGGTGACGGGAAGGTGGCGCTGCTGGGCGGGACGCCCAACAACGCCCTGTCGTTGGGCTGGCAGCGTTGCACGATCGACACCCTGGAGCGGCGGAGCTGGTGAACCCGCCGCCGAACGCAGACACCACGACCGGGTGACACCAACTGGTTCAACCCGATCATCCCGGACGTGTTCCGCGGCCTGCTCACCGCCGACCCGGACATCGCCGGCTACGCCTACGAGTACGCCGACGGCGTCTACAGCCGGGCTCCAGGCATACGAGGAGCTCGGCATCCCCGTGGCAGAACCTGACCCTGGCGTTGCGGACCGACGAGCAGAGCCTGTTCTGCGACTGGGTGGATCGCGCCGAGCCGACCTACCGGATCTTGTACTCGGCAGGCGGCAACTTCCAGTCGCGGATCGGGGTCACCGTGGCGATGCTCGAACGATGCAGGGCGCGGAGATCCCGGCCGAGGTGGTCGTCCCGCACGTGATGCGTGAGGTGACCGAGGCGGACTGCGACCCCGACCGGGCCAACCCGGTGGTGTCCGGCACGTCGCTGGTTCCCGACGAGATCCTTGCGATGATGTTCTCGGAGCGGATGATCGACGAGCGGTTCTGCGGAGGAGTCGACCCCCGGGCCGGTCCTCGAGCTGGCGGGCGTGTCCCGCCAGTTCGGGGCGGTCCGGGCGCTGACCGACGTCAGCTTCGACTGCCGGCCCGGCGAGGTCCATGCGCTCGTCGGTGAGAACGGCTCGGGGAAGTCGACCCTCCTCGGGATCGCCAGCGGGTTCGTCGACACCGGACCTGGGCACGGTCCGGATCGGCGGGCGAGCCGCTCCGCCGCGACTCGCCGGCGGATGGCTCGGAAGTCTGGGTCTGGCGATGGCCTACCAGGACACCTCGCTGGTCCAGCCCGAGCCGGTGAAGAACAACCTCTACCTGGCGGCACCCCCCGACCAGCGCCCCACCTTCCGGGGGCGCAAGCAGTGGGCGCGCCGGCTCCTCGCCGAGCTCGACCTCGACCTCGAGCTGTTCCCCGACGCCCCGGCCGGGTGCCTCACGCTGTCGGAGCGCCAGCTCTTCGAGGTGGCCAAGGCGCTGGTTCCGACCCCAAGGTCCTGCTCCTCGACGAGCCCACCACGGCGCTGGGGCCGGACGAGGTCGAGGCGCTCCACCGCACCGTCGCCGCCTGCCGGAGGCGGGGCGATGGGTGTCGTTTACGTCAGCCACCGGCTGCCCGAGGTGCTCGAGATCGCCGACCGGATCACCGTGCTCCGTGACGGCCGGAACCGGGGCACCTTCGAGGCGCGGGCGACCACCGAGTCGGAGCTGGTGGAGCTGATCGTGGGGCGTCCCTTCGAGACGGCGTTCCCTCCGCCGGCGCCGGCCGCCGCCGAGACGTCGGGAAGTGCTGGTGGTGGACGGGCTGCAGGGCCAGGCCGTTCGGGCCGGTCAGCTTCACGCTCGACGAGCGGGGAGATCGTCGGGAGTCGCCGGAGCGGAGGGCAACGGCCAGCCCCAGCTGTTCGACTGCCTCGCCGGCAGGTGGCCCCGCCCAAGGCGGGTCGGGTCGTCTGCGACGGCAAGGAGCTGCCCTGATCTCGACCCACGAGGCGGTGCGGGCCGGGATCATGCTGCTGCCCGGGGACCGCAAGCGCGGAGGCCCTGATGCCGGTACTCGGGGTCAGGGCCAACGCCACCATCCAGTCGCTGCGCCGCTTCGGCGTCCTCGGCTTCCTCCGGAGGCGGCGCCGAGGGCAAGGCCGCTCCGGGCTCGTCGACGAGCTCGAGATCCGCACCCCGTCGCTGGAGCAGCCGGTCGAGTTCCTCTCCGGCGGGAACCAGCAGAAGGTCTCGGTGTCCCGGTCGTTCCTCAGGGAGCCTTCGGTGATCCTGGCCTACGAGCCGACCCAGGGGGTCGACGTCGGCTCCCGTTTCGACATCTACCAGGCGCTCCGCTCCCGGACCGACGACGGCGCCGCCATGCTGGTGAAGTCGTCCGACCCGATCGAGCTGTCCGGTCTGTGCGACCGGGTGCTGGTGATGTCGCGGGGTGCCATCGTCGAGGAGATCCCCGGCGACGAGCTCGACGAGCAGCGGATCACCGAGGCGATCGTTCGCGGGCCCGGGCTGTCCCGGTCGGGTCGGTCGGCGTATGGCGTGGCGATGCCCAAGGCGCCGTCGCTCTCGGTGAGGGTCGTCGATGACCACACGGGTGGAGCGCAGCCCGGCAGCTGCCCGCAAGGGGGTGCGCGAGGCCAGGGACAAGAACCGGTGGCGCAGGATCGTCAGGGTCCGGCTGTGGATGCCGGTGGTCCTCCAGGTCCTGTTGGTGGTCGGCCTCGCCTGGTACACCGAGACCCGTTTCCCGGGGTTCATCAGCGCCACCAACGTGACCCAGATCCTGATCCTGGCGCTCCCGCTGATCGTCGCCGCCTTCGCCCAGACCCACGCCCTCCTCGTCGGGTACATCGACCTCTCGGTGGGGGCGATGATCAGCCTCGGGGTCGTGGTCGCCTCCTTCCTCATCGGCGCCGAGGCGACCCTGGTCGAGATCGTGCTCGGCATCGGTGGCGATCTTCCTGTGCGCCGTGGCCGCTCGGCCTGGTGAACGCCGGCCTCATCCGGGGGGCAAGATCCCGTCGATCATCGCCACGCTGGCGACGCTGAGCATCCTCGACGGGATATCGCTGACGCTGCGCCCCAGCGCCCAGGGGGTCATCAGCGGGGACCTGGTCGCCTGGCTCACCGCCGAGCATCGGCCCGATCCCCATCGCATTCCTGGTGGTCGTGGCCGGCGCCGTGCTGCTCGACGTCTGGCTGCACGCCTCCGGCTCCGGGCTGAAGGTGCGGGCGGTCGGGTTCGACGAGCGGTCGGCGAAGCGGAGCGGGATCCGCACCAACTGGGTCCGGGTGCGGGCGCTCGTCCTCTGCTCGGTATTGCTGGCCGCCGCCGCCTCGTTCCTGGTCATGGCCCGGTCGCCGATCGGCAACGCCCAGATCGGGTCGACCTTCGCCCTGAGCAGCATCACCGCCGCCGTGCTGGGCGGGGCGTCACTGGCCGGGGGAAGGGCGACGTTCCTCGGCGGGCTGGTGGCGGCGATCCTCCTCGCCCTGATCCTCACCGTCCTTCCCTACCTGGGGCTGTCGAACAGCGACGGGCTGATGATCATCGGCATCCTGGTCCTGGTCGGGATGCATCCTGTTCCAGTTCGGCGACCTCAAGGAGCTGGTGAAGCGGAACTACAAGCGGGCGCGGCGCCTGATGGTCGGGAGCAGGCTGGCGCCGGTCGCCGAGCTGCCCGCCTTCTACCCGGCCGGCACCGAGTTCGCCGTGCCGCCGACAGGGAGGAAGCTGGTGCAGCGGCGGGACCGTGCTCAGCCTCGACGACGAGGTGGGTGACTTCGCCATCGGCGACGTCCTGATCGAGGGGGACGAGATCGTCGCCGTCGGCCCCGGGCCTGGAAGCCGGCGAGCGCCGAGGAGATCGACGCCTCGGGGATGATCGTCATGCCCGGCTTCGTGGACAGCCATCGCCACATCTGGGAGGGGCTGCTCCGCAACATCGGGACCGACGTCCCGCTCGAGGGCAGGACCAGCTACATCTCGTTCGTGCTCCACAGGCTGGCGCCGGCATTCCGGCCCGGAGGACGCCTACGTCGGCAACCTGGTCTCCGCCCTCGGCGCCATCGACGCCGGGATCACCACCCTGCTCGACTGGTCGCACATCCAGGGGTCGCCGGCCCACACCGACGCCGTCATCCAGGCCTTGGAGGACTCGGGGCTGCGGGGGGTGTTCGCCTACGGGTTCCCGTGGTGGGGCAAGTGGGAGGAGCGGCAGCCGAGCTGGTTCGTCCGGGCCGCCACCGAGCACTTCTCCACCAAGGACCAGATGCTCACCCTCGCCCTGGCGGCGCCCGGCCCCGAGTTCACCGACTTCGAGGTGTCACGGGATCACTGGAAGCTGGCTCGGGAGACCGGGGCCCGGATCACCACGCACGTCGGGGTGGGGAGCTACGGCCAGGACGCCAAGGTCCAGCGGTTCGGGGAAGCCGGTCTGCTCGGCCCGGACACCACCTACATCCATTGCACCACGCTCAACGACGTCGAGATCCAGATGATCGTGGACACCGGGGGGACGGTGTCGCTCGCCTCCCCGGTGGAGATGATGATGGGCCACGGGATGCCGCCGATCCAGAAGTTCCTCGACCGCGGGCTGCAAGCCCAGCCTCAGCGTCGACGTGGAGACGAACGTCCCCGGAGACATGTTCAACCAGATGAGGTCGGTCCTGGCGCTGCAGCGGGCGATGGCCTCGGCGGAAGAGAAGGTCCCGGTGTCGGCCCGAGAGGTGCTCGCCTACGCCACCGTCGAGGGGGCGAGGGCCAACGGCCTCGACGCGCAAGGTGGGGTCGCTGACGCCGGGCAAGAAGGCGGACGTCATCCTGCTCCGCACCGACCGGATCAACGTCACCCCGCTCAACGACCCGGCCACGGCGGTCGTGGCAGGGATGGACACCGGGAACGTCGACACGGTGCTGATCGCCGGTCGGGTAATGAAGCGCACGGCGAGCTGCTCCACGTCGACTGGCCGGCGGTGAAGCAGGATGGCCGCCGAGTCCCGGGACCACGTCATCGAGAAGTCGGGGTTCAAGCTGCCCAAGCTGTAGACCGCTGGCGAGTGCCCGGGAGGTACGGCCGGCGATGGCCGATCTCACGGCCCGCGATGGGGTTGGGGCCCCATCTGCGGGAGGAGGGCCGAGCTCTGCTCGCCGGCGAATTGCCAAGTCGGCCCGGGTAAGAAACAGGTCGATCGGCGGATCGCCGTACGTCGGGTCGCCCGTAGGATGGCCTCTCAATGATGCGCAGTGCTGACAGGGCCCGGCGCCGCCGTGGCGAGCCGGTCCGTAACCCCACGGCCGAGACTTCGGGCAGCTCCGCAAGCTGTTCCGCTATGCCAAGCCGTACCGGGGCGCCTTCTTCATCGGGTTGTTCGGCGTGCTGGTCGCGACCGCCGCCGGGCTGGTGTTCCCGAAGGTCATGGGAACCCTCATCGACACGATGAATCGAACGGGGAGGGGAGCAACGCCGCCCTCAACCGGACCGCCCTCATCTTGCTCGGTGGTGTTCTTCATCCAGGCCGTGTTCTCCTTCGTCCGCACCTACTACCTGTCCCTCGTCGGTGAGGGGATCGTCGCCGACCTCCGCTCCGGCACCTACAGGCACCTGATGACGCTGCCGGTCGGCTTCTTCGACACCCGCAAGACCGGGGAGATCACGTCGAGGCTCACCAGCGACGTCGCCGTTGTCCAGACCACGATGTCTACCTCGCTGGCCAACGCCGTCGCCCAGAGCGTCACCCTGATCGGCGGGGTGGCGCTGCTGATCATCACCAGCGCCCAGCTCACCCTCACCGTCGCCCTCATCCTGCCGGTGGCGATCCTGTTCGCCAGGATCTTCGGCAAGAAGCTCCGCCGGGTGTCGACCCAATTCCAGGACAAGCTGGCCGATGCGACCGCCGACGCCGAGGAGACCATCTCGGCGGTGCGGGTGATCAAGTGGTTCAGCGCCGAGGAGATCGAGGTGCGCCGCTACCACGGTGCGGTCCAGGCGGCCTACCGGGTGGCCTTGCGCCGGGCCCGCCTGCGGGGTCTGCTCAGCCCGATCGTCACCTTCGTCGCCCTGGGCACCGTGGCGCTGGTGCTGTGGCAGGGGGGCCGGCAGGTCATCGCCGGGACCATGCAGATGGGTGACCTGGTCGCCTTCCTGCTCTACACGGTCACCGTCGCCGGCGCCATCGGAGCCCTGTCGGGCATGTACGCCGAGCTGATGGAGGCGCTGGGGGCCTCACGGCGCATCTTCGAGCTGCTCGACGCCACCAGTGAGCTCCACGAGGCCGACGACCCGGTCTCGTTGGGCAAGGTCGAGGGCCGGGTCGCCTTCGAGAGCGTCGGCTTCAACTACCACGACCGTGCCGTCGACGTCTCTGTCCGACGTCGACTTCGTCGGTCGAGCCTGGCGAGGTGGTGGCGCTGGTCGGGCCGTCGGGCGCCGGCAAGTCGACCATGGTGCAGCTGATCCCGCGGTTCTTCGACGTCGCCTGCGGGCCGGGTGCTGATCGACGGTGTCGACGTCCGCGACGTGCGGCTGCGGGAGCTGCGCTCGCACATGGCGGCGGTGCCGCAGGAGACCCAGCTGTTCTCGGGCACCATCGCCGAGAACCTGCGGGTGGGCAACCCCGAAGCCAGCGACGAGGAGATCTGAGCCGCCGCCACGCTCGGCCAACGCCCACGACTTCATCGCTGCCTTCCCCGACGGTTACGAGACCATCGTGGGCGAGCGGGGCATCAAGCTCTCCGGCGGGCAGCGGCAGCGGGTGGCGATCGCCCGGGCCATCCTCAAGGACCCCCGGATCCTGATCCTCGACGAGGCCACCAGCTCGCTCGACACCGAGTCGGAGGCGGTGGTCCAGGAGGCGCTCGAAGTCCTCATGCAGGGCGGACCACCCTGGTGATCGCCCACCGCCTCTCGACCGTCCGGAACGCCGACCGCATCCTCGCCCTCGACGGCGGCAGGATCGTCGAGGAGGGCAGCCACGACGAGCTGATGGCGCTCGGTGGGCTGTACGCCGACCTCTACTCACGCCAACTGATCGACACCGCCACCGAAGACGACGCAGTCCCTCGAGGACGAGCCGATCCCCGACCGCCGAGCCCGTCGGAGGCGTCTGGGACGGCGTGTAGCGGGGTATCTAGCCCCTCAACTCCGCCATCTTGGCTTCGATGGTGGCGTAGACCTCGGCCATCGAGTCGGCGAATGCCTGGACCCCTTCGGTCTGTAGCTCCCGGGTGACCTGGTCGTAGCTCACCCCGACCTCCCCGAGCCCGGCGATCACGGCCTCGGCGTCGTCAGACCTCTCGGTGAGCGTGACGCCACCGTGCCGTGGTCGTTGAAGGCATCGACGGTGGCCGGCGGCATGGTGTTGACCGTGTCGGGCCCGATCAGCCGGTCGACGTACATCGTGTCCGGATAGGCCGGGTTCTTGGTGGATGTGGATGCCCACAGGACCCGCTGGGGGCGGGCACCGCCGGCGGCCAGCGGAGAGAAGCGCTCACCCTCGAACAGCTCCTGGTATCGCCGGTAGGCCAGCTTGGCGTTGGCCACCGCGCGTGCGACCCCGCAGCGCCAGCGCCGCCTCGGTTCCGATCTTGTCGAGGGCGGCGTCCGCCTTGGTGTCGACCCGGCTGACGAAGAACGACGCAACCGAGCTCACCGACGACGGGTCCTCGCAACGCTCCAGCCCGGTGATGAAGGCGTTGGCCACCGCCTCGTAGTCGGCCAGGGCGAACATCAGGGTGATGTTGATGTTGAGTCCCTCAGCGGTGAGCTGCTCCACGGCGGGGACACCCTCGTCGGTGGCGGGCACCTTGACCATCACGTTGGGCCGGTCGACCCGCGACCACAGGCGTCGAGCCGGCGACGATGGTCCCGTCGGTGTCGTAGGCGAGATCGGGGGCGACCTCGATGCTGACGAAGCCGTCGGTGCCCTCGGCCTGGTCGTAGACCGGGCGGAGCACGTCGCAGGCGTCCCGGATGTCGGTGACGGCGAGATCCTCGAACACCGACTCGGCGTCCGCTTCCCTGCCCGCGTCCGTGGCAGTGATGATCTCGGCGATCTGGGCGTCGTAGTCGTCCGATCCCCCCACCGCCTTCTCGAAGATGGTCGGGTTGGAGGTGACCCCCCGGATGCCGGCGGCCACTTGGGCGGCGAGCTCACCGTCGGGCCCGAGCACCCCCCGGCTGATCGAGTCGAGCCAGACCGACTGGCCCAGTTCGTGGAGCTGCTGGATCCTGTTCACATCCCGAAGGCTACCCGGTCGTCGCGATGTTCACTCCTGCCGATCAGAACCGTTTGAGGACTTCCTCGAGCCGGGTCCTTGGGTCGTCCTCGAGGTCCGAGCGGGACAAGGCGAAGGCGACGTTGGCTTCGAGGAAGCCGATCTTGGTGCCGCAGTCGAACCGCGTGCCGCCGAGCCGCACCCCGTGGAACGGGACGTTGCCGACGAGGCGGGCCATGGCGTCGGTGAGCTGGATCTCGCCGCCGGCTCCGCGCTCGGCGTCGTCGAGGGTCTCCATGATCGCCGGCTGCAGGATGTAGCGGCCGACGATGGCCAGGTTGGACGGCGCCTCCTCGGGGCTCGGCTTCTCCACCAGCCCCTCGACGGCGACCACCCGCCCGTCGTCCTCGCCGGGAGTGATCACCCCGTACCGGGAGGTGGCCGCAGGGTCGATCTCCATCAGCGAGAGCACGTTGCCGCCCCGCTCCTCGTGGACTTCGACCAGGTCGACGAGGGTGGGCGGCTCCGACATGATCAAGTCGTCGGCGAGCAGCACGGCGAACGGCTCGTTGCCGATCAGGCGACGGGCACACCACACGGCATGGCCCAATCCGAGCGGCTCGCCCTGGCGCACGTAGGCGATCTGGCCGGGGACCGGCCGTGACCGCTGAACCAGCTTCAACGCGGCCTTGCTCTCCCGCCGGTCCAGCTCGCGCTCCAGCTCGGCATTGCGGTCGAAGTGGTCCTCGATCGCCGACTTGCCGCGTCCGGTGACGAAGATGAACTCCTCGATGCCCGCCGCCTTCGCCTCGTCGACGGCGTACTCGATGAGCGGGGTGTCCACCACAGGGAGCATCTCCTTGGGGAGCGCCTTGGTGGCGGGGAGGAACCTGGTGCCCAGGCCCCCAACCGGGAACACGGCGGTCCGAACCGGCTTGTGCATCGTGTCGCCCCCTGGTTTCGGCGTCGACCTCGACGGTCTCCGGCGCCGGACTCTACCGGGACCCTGCGCGGCGACGCCTTCAGCCGGGGGAGAGCTCCCGGGAGACCCGCTCGGCGTGCCCACCCGCCTTCACGTTGTACCAGGCGTGCTCCACGACACCGTCGCTGCCGATGACGAAGGTGGAGCGGATGATCCCTTCGTACTCCTTGCCGTAGTTCTTCTTCGTGCCCCAGGCGCCGAAGGCCTCGGCCATGGCGTGGTCCTCGTCGGACAGCAGCGGGAAGGGCAGGGCGTACTCCGTCCGGAAGCGGTCCAGCTTCCCCACCCGGTCGGGGCTGACCCCGATGATGTCGTATCCGGCGGCGACGAATCCCTCGTGCCGGTCGCGGAAGTCGCACGACTCGGTGGTGCATCCGGGGGTGAACGCCTTCGGGTAGAAGAAGACGACGAACGGCCTACCGGAGAAGTAGGCCAGGTCGACCTGGTTCCCGTCCTGATCGGGCCGGCTGAAGGCGGGAGCGGCGTCGCCCGGCTGCAACTGCATCGGCAGGAGCGTAGACCCGCTGATTCAGCCGGCGCGGATGCGGAGCTGGCCGCAGGCGGCGTCGATGTCCTGGCCACGGGTGTCGCGCAACGTGACGTTGGCGCCGCCGGCGCGGACCTCGGCGAGGAACTCCCCGACCTTTTCGGGTGTCGGCGGGAGGTCGGCGGTGAGCGGCGTCGGGTTCAGGGCGATCACGTTGACGTGGGCGCGGAGATCGCGGGCGATCGCCGCGAGCTTGCGGGCCTGATCGGGGCCGTCGTTGGCACCGGCGATCAGCGTCCATTCGATCGACACCCGACGGCCCTTGCGGGCGGTGTAGGCGGCTGCCGCCTCGATGACCTCCTCCAATGGGTACCGGTCGTTGAGCGGGACCAGGCGGGAGCGCAGCTCGTCATCGGCGGCATGGAGGCTGACGGCCAGTCCCACCTGCCACGGGCTGTCGGTCAGCCTGCGAATCCCGGGAACGAAGCCGACGGTGGAGACCGTGATCGATCGGGCGCCGATGCCCATCACGGCGATCATTCGCCGCAGCGACTCGAACACCCTGTCGAAGTTGGCCAGCGGCTCGCCCATCCCCATGAACACCACGTTGGTCACACGCCCCGGTACCCCTGGCATGCCCCCGGTGCGCAGGAAGGCGGCGGCGTAGGCGACCTGGGCAACGATCTCGCCGGCCTCGAGGTGTCGCTCGAAACCGAACTGGCCGGTGGCGCAGAACGTGCAGCCCATGGCGCACCCCGCCTGCGACGAGATGCACAGAGTGGTGCGGCGCGGGTAGCCCATCAGCACCGCCTCGATGGAGGCGCCGCCGGCGGCCCGGAACAGCCACTTGCGGGTCGTCCCCCGGTCCGCCGACTGGGTGATCTCGACGGTGAACGGGTACAGGTGCTCGGCGAACCGCTCCCGCAACGGTTCGGGGAGGTTGGTCATCGCCGCCGTCTCCAGCACCGGGGTGCGGTACAGCCAGCGGCGGAGCTGGCCGGCCCGGTAGGGGGGCTCGTCGGGGATCAGCTCGCCGAGGGTTTCTGGCTCGGCGAGGTAGAGCACCACTCCGCGGCTCAGGCCGAGGACAGCCGCTCGGCCTGGGCGATCCAATCGGCCACGGCATCGGGGCGCGCCCCTGCTGCGGTGGCGATGCGCTCCGGGTCGGCAGAAGCGAGCTGGCGGAACGAGCTGATCCCGTTCTCGACGAGTCGGGCCGCGTAGACCGGGCCGATCCCGGCCACGGCGGTGAGGTCGTCGGGTGTCGCCGGGACCGGTGGCCGGGGCGGCATGCCTCGTATGGGTGCGGGCGCCGGCTCGATGGCCGGAGGAGGGAGCAGGCGGTCGCGCAGAAAGTAGATCGCCAGCGCGGCGAGTCCCAGCATGCCCAGGGTGCGACGGAGGGCCTTCATGCCCGGCGAGTCTAGGAGCGACCTCGGTCGTGCCGGGTCCGTGAAATGGCGTTACGGCTGGCAGTTCCAGTGCGACCAGGGGCTGGTGCTCGATCCCGACAGCCATGCAGCTACGGCGATGTTGGCCTCGCCGTCGAACACGTCGGCACCGGACCACCCGGCGCTCACGCTGGCGCTCGCCCAGGTGCCCGGAAGGAACTGGAACAACCCCGATGCCCCGGACGCCTCGTTGTAGGCGTTCGGGTCGCCCTTGCTCTCGCACTCCATCACCGACAGGGCGTCATCGACGAGCCCGGCCGGCCAGTACTCCTCGACGAGGGACCGCCATGCCTCGACCCCGCCGGTGTGGACCGGAGGCGACTCGGTGGTCGTGGTGGTGGGCGGTGGGGGAGGGGCGGCGGTCGTGGTCGCCGCCGGAGCCGCTGTTGTCGTGGTGGCCGCCGCCGTTTCGGCCGGGGCGGCCGTCGTGTCGGGAGCCGCCGTGGTGTCGGGGGCGGCGGTCGTGGTCGTGGTCGTGGCGGCCTGCGCTGCCGCTCGGGCCGCCGCCCGCGCCGCCTGCCGCGCTTCGACCTCGAGTCGCTGCTGGGTGGCGTCGGCGGTGATCGCCGAGGCGATGGCGGCGGCGGCGATGCGCCCCGAGGCATCGACCGGCAACACGACCCCTTCGGGGGTGGTGGAGGTGGCCGTGGTCTCGGCGGAGAACGCGGCGAAACCGACGACCGACAGCAACAGGATGACCAGGACGCCCACGAGGGCGAACGGGGACCGGGACCGCATCGGCGACATCACTCCGCTCTGTGTTGTCCGCTGCCGGTGGCGGACGCGGCCGTCAGCGCTCGGCCGCAGCGGGGCAGGGTAGGAAGTCGCCCATCGCACCGCCAAACGATCTGCCAGGAACTGGGCGGCTCACGCCACGCCGACGGCGGCGGTGGAGACCCTCGGGTCGGCCGCCCCGGTGACCGCGCCGGCGTCGATCGAGATGGTCGCCACCGGGCCCCAGCCGACCTCCCAGGGACCGGCGGTCGACACGACGTGACCGGCGGGCTTCGAGGCCGGTGACGATCTCCCGGCCCATCCGGCTCTCCACGTGGACGACGCTCCGGTCGGTCTCCTCGTCGTCGATCACCCAGCGGGGCCGGCGAATCGCCTCGGCCGGGTCGAGCCCGCCGCCGAGCATGTGGTCGATCAGCTGGAGGAGGATCTGCGGCTGGAAGGAGCCGCCGCGCGTGCCCGAGCAGTATCCGCAGCCCACCGCCGACGGTCCACAGCGTGGGCGACAACGTATGTGCCGGCCGGTTCCCGGGGACCAGCTCGTTGGCGTGGCCAGGCACCAGGCAGAACCCGGCGCCCCGGTCGTGGAGGAACACGCCGGTGTCGCCGGCCGACAGTCCGCTGCCGATGCCGTGGAAGTTGGACTGGATCAACGAGACGCCCATGCCGGCGCCGTCCCGACAGCACAGGTAGGTCGTGCCGCCGGCAGCGGGCGCCGGTGGCGGCCAGACTCCGGCGGCGTCGGAGTCGATGGCATCGACGCAGCGGCCGCAGACGGTGGGCCGAGACGAGATCGGGGGCTTCCACGCGGGACCCTGGCGGGGTCGGCGACGAGGTCGACGGAGTCGGCGGCCACCGCCCGGTAGGCCTCGATGAGGTGGTGGGTGTGCAGGGCGGACCCGGGCGCCGAGCCCAGCCGCTCGGCGACCCAGCCGGCGGCGAGGGTGATGTAGCCGCGACTGTTGGGTGGGACCGTCCACCCCTCCCGCCCGTGCACCGTCGTCCCGACCGGGTCCACCCAGTCGGCTTGCACGGTTGCCAGGTCGTCGGCGGTGACAGGCCACCGGTTGCCTCGGTGATGGCGGCACCGACGGCCCCGCCGTAGAAGCCCGAGCGGCCCTGCTCGGCGATGGTGCGCAGCGTCTCGGCCAGGCCACGGCGCTGCAGCATCGTCCCCGGTGCCGGCGCCCGTCCGCCGGGGTAGGGAGGGCGCCGGCGGAGGGTTGCCCGGCGAGCAGCTCGGTGGTGGCGCCGAGCGAGGCGGCCAGCTCCGGTGACGCCTCGAACCCTCCGTCAGCCACGGCGATGGCCGGGGCGAGCACGTCGCTCAGCGACCACGTGCCGAACCGGGCGAGCAACGCCTCCCATCCGTCGACGCAGCCGGGGACGGTGATCCCCTCGGGCCCCTGGAAGGGGACGGCGGTCAAGCCCTCTCGGCGGAGCCGCTCGGGGTCGGCACCGGACCCGGCTCTACCGGACGCGTTGAGCGCGGCCGGCGCCGGATCGCCGGGTCGGTGGACCAGAGCGAACAGGTCTCCGCCCGGTCCGCAGGTGTCGGGGAGGACAACGCCGACGACGGCATTGGCGGCGACGGCGGCGTCGACGGCGTTACCGCCGGCGGCGAGCACGCCGGCAGCCGGCCCTGGTGGCGAGCTGGTGGGTGGTGACGACGAGCCCGTGCCCGGCGTCGACCGTCGCGTCGGTGGCGTCGTGACCGACGTCGTCCGGCTCGGTGACCGCGGGCATCGGCCGATCGATGCCACCCGTCGAGGGTCCTTTGCCCGCGGGCGTTCGCCGGTTACCTTGGCCGCCGCGATCGCTCCTCGGAGAGATCGGCCCCGGGTGGAGCGCCGGGCGAGGCTCATCCTCGGCGGTGACGGGGCAGGGCGGACCGCTGACCTGTGAGCACCCAGTGCTCGTGACCAGTCGGCCGCCAGATGGAGATCCTCGAGATGCAGACCCTCGATCGCACGGCATCGGGTGACTCGAACGTCCTGACCCTGCACCCCGACCGGCACCGGCGGCACCCCTGCCGGCACCTCCGAACGTGTTCCCGGGCCCGGCCCGTCCCGTCGAGCTCGACGTCCACCGGGCCGTCCGGTTCCGCTCGGGCTCCTCGCCCTGGTCGGTGCCGCCGGGGTCGTCTTCCTCCAGGCACCGCCGACACCGTTCGGCGGGTGGTTGCTGCTGGCGGCTCTGTATTTCGTGGTGGAGACGGCGATGGCGGAGAAGGGCCGGCCGTTCGGGGAGGCCGGGTGGCCGGCGCTGGTGGCGATGGTGTCCGCTGCTCGCGCCCGAGGGCGATCGTGCTCGGCGCCACCGTCGCCGCACTGGTCGCCGGGACCGTCCACCGGGTCCGCTTCGGTGAGCCGTTCTCGGTCTCCGGACGCTTCCTCGTCCACGTGCCCGCCGTCACCGCAGGGGCGGCGACTCTGGTGCTGATGCCGATCGACATGCGTGGGTGATGGTGGTGGCCGGGCTTCGTGGCCGGCTCCGTCGTCCATCTGCAGCGCTGGGCGCTGCCCCGCACCACCGGCCGTCCGGGAGCGGTGCCGCCTCCCACCTCCCGTCATGGTGGGTGCCGGTCGAGATGCCGGGACTGGGGGCCACCGCCGCCATGATGGGCGGAGCTGCTCGCCACCTCCGGATGGGTGGCGGTGCCGATCGTGGTGGTCGCCGTGCTGCTCGTCGTCGCCGCCGACCATCTGCGCCGGCGCCGAGATCGGGGCGCGGCGGGCGTCGATGGACAGCCTGCTGCTGGCGCTGGAGGCCAAGGACCTCTACACGAGGGGCCACTGCGAGCGGGTGGCCGCCCTGTCGGTGGAGGTGGGTCGGTCGATGGGCCTCCCGGGCCGGCGCTGCACGTCCTCGAGACGGCGGCGTTGCTCCACGACATCGGCAAGCTCGCCGTCGACCGGAACCTGTTGCGCAAGCGGGGCCGCCTGTCGCTCGACGAGTACCGCCGGGTGCAGGCGCACAACACGGTGGTGGGCGAGGTCCTCGACGGCATCGGCTTCCTGGAACGGCCATCCCGATCATGGTCGAACACCACCGCCACTTCGACGGCACCCCGTACGGCGACGGCGCCCGGTGCCGGGAACGGCCCCGTAGGCGGCGGGCCGGTGGAGCTGCCGCTCCAGGCGAGGATCCTGGCGGTGGTGGACGCCTACGACGCCATGACCACCCACCGCCCGTACCGGCGGGCGCTCACCCGTCGGTACGCCTTCCTCGAGCTGCGGCGTTGTGCCGGCACCCAGTTCGACCCTGCCGTGGTCGAGGCCCTGATCGGGTGGTGCATCCGATCGGGCGTGGAAGGTCGACGCCTGCGGTTTCGAGTCGGACGAGATGGCGAGACGGCACGCCGAAGGGGAGGTGAGCCATGCGTGACGTCCCCCATCGCCACGTGGTGGCCCCATGGCTGGCCGTGCAGACGCATCGCGACTGGTGGCTGGCGCTCGGGATCCCCGCGATCGTCCTGGCCGTCGCCCTGATGTGGCCCCACATCGGCTGGTGGTCGCTGGGTGTGGCCCTGGCCGCCTACGGGTGCGGCTACCTCGCCTACGAGCGCTACCAGGCGACCCGAGCGCTCACGGGACGATGGCGAGGACGCTGGGGCGGCTGGCCGAGCTCGGCGGCGCCTCGACGCCGGGCCATGCCGACGCGGTCGTCCACCGTCGCGGTCGCCGTCGGCCGGCGTCTCGGTCTCGAGGACACCGCCCTGGGCACCGTCGAGCCCATGCCGCCCGCGCCGCCCATGTCGGCCGGGTCGGGCTCGACCGACCGGCTGACGCCCGGGCCGGGTTCGATCCGATCACGGTGGCCGAGTGGAGCGCCGCCATCCTGCGCCGGGCGCCCGGGCTGGCCGGGGCGGCCGACGCGGTGGCACCGGTGTCGCCCGACCCGAACGACGCCATGCTCGGGTCGGTGCGCAGCGTCGTCCAGGTCGCCGCCGCCTTCGACGAGGCCTCGTCAGGAGACGGGCTGGCCGCCGACGAGGCGCTGGCGGTGGCATCGGGCACCGCCCCCGACGACTCGGATGACGCCCTGCGGGCGCTCGGCGAGATCTTCGGCGTCGTCCGGGCCTGATCGGGCCGGTCGGCGCCGGTCAGCGCTCGACGGCCGACCCGGACACGCTGGCCGCCTGCCGGCTGAACAGGGGCGGATGACGGCGGGTCTGTTCCTCGAGGAACACGGCCAGCCCGATGGCGAGGAACACGTCGCCCAGCGAGATCACGCTTCCCGGTACCGGGATGACGTCGCCGAGGAAGGCGACGACCGTG
Organism: uncultured Acidimicrobiia bacterium; assembly: GCA_963834375.1. Classification (GTDB taxonomy): domain Bacteria; phylum Actinomycetota; class Acidimicrobiia; order Spongiisociales; family UBA5794; genus JACDBE01. Next base: position 717,763 of record CAWIBM010000002.1, read on the forward strand.
TCGGGAGTGAGCAGCACGTGCTTGCCGCCGATCGGGGCGAGCTGCGCTGCCGCCGGCGATCTCCACGGAGGCGGGGAGCACGGGCATCCCCCCGTTGAGCGAGATGACGACGAAGTTCATCAGGATCCCGATCCCGGCGATCCACATGCCCGGGTGCGTTGCGGTTGAGCCACACCATCAGCAGGATCGCCACGTACGAGCCGAGCAACAGCCCCACCGCCAGCGACCGCCTCCCGGCGGGCAGGTAGTTGGCGACGACCTGCAGGATCAGGCCGATCAGGAGCAGCCACCACGCCCGGGCATGGGCGCCGGCGAGGTTCTTGACCGGCCCGCCCCGAAGCCGGCCGACCAGGATCGCAGTCGCCAGGATGACGATCAGCCACGTCATGGACCTGACGTTAGTGACGGGTGGCCGGCGGTATGCTCGCCGGCGTGCTCCGTCACGAGACCAGAGACGCGGTGGCGTGGCTCACCATCGACGATCCGGAGCGCCGCAACCCGCTGTCCACGGCGATCATGGCCGACCTGGCGGCGGCAATCGGCACCGCCTCGGCCGATCCCGACGTGCGGGTGATCGTCGTCACCGGTGCCGGGGATCGGGTCTTCTCGGCCGGTGGTGACCTGTCCGGGGGGTTCGTCGACGATCCGCTCGGCGCCCACGCCGCCCGGGGTGCGCTGGCCGACGTCTTCCGGTCGATCCGGCTCAGCCCCAAGCCGGTTGATCGCCCGGGTGAACGGGCATGCCCTGGCCGGGGGGCTCGGGTTGGCGGCGGCCTGCGACATCGTCATCGCGGTCGACACCGCCCAGTTCGGCACTCCCGAGATCGGGGTCGGGCTGTGGCCGATGATGATCGGGGCCGTCCTGCAGCGGGTCATGCCACCGCGGGTGGCGCTGGAGCTGATGCTCACCGGCCGTCGTATCGACGCCGCCGAGGCCGTGCGGCTCGGGGTGGTGTCGCGGGCCGTCCCGCCGAGCAGCTCGACGCCGCCGTGGCCGAGACCGTCGACGGCATCGTGGCGAAGAGCCCGGCGGTGGTCGCCATCGGCAAGGCCGCCTTCTACGCCGCCGAGGACCTCCCGCTCGACGCCGCCCTCGACCACCTCCAGCTCGGCCTCACCGCGGTGGCGATGACCGACGACGCCGCCGAGGGCGTCGCCGCCTTCCAGGAGAAGCGAGCCCCGGAGTGGAACGGGCCGGCTGAGAACAAGAAGCGGCGTGGAGCGAGTGCGGTTTCTCCGCCCCCATCGGGGGAGGGGTGCCATCTGCGGGAGGAGGGCCGACCGGCGCCTGGTGCCGGCAGACGAGGAGTCGGCCCGGGACAATCACTCGAACAGGGCGAGGTCGGCTTCGAGGCTCTCCCGGGTCACGACCCCGAAGAGGCGCTTGACGATGGTGCCGTCGGGAGCGATCCAGAATGTCGCCGGGAGCCCGGTGACTCGGTAGCCGACGGTCACCTGCTCCCGGTCGTCGAAGCCGAGCGGGTAGGAGATGCCGATCTCGCTCGGCGAACTCCTCGGCCAGGACGATGTCGTCGAGGACGGCGACGCCGATCACGGCGACCTCAGGATGGTCGGAGGCGAAGGCGTCGATACCGGGCATCTCCTGGCGGCACGGCGTGCACCACGACGCCCACAGGTTGACGATCACGGGCGACCGTCGGTCTCGAGGTGGTCGGCGAGGCTGAAGGAGCCGCCCCCGAACAGCATCGACTCAGAAGTCGGGGGCCGCCTCGTCGACGGCCGGGGTGTCCGGCGCCTGCTCGGCGAGCTCCTGGAGGCTCGGCGCGCTGTCGATCGGCGCCGCCGTCCACGTCCTGCGCGTCCGGCAGGGTGAGCGTGTACCAGACGGCGGCGCCGCCGAGCACCACAGCCAGCAGCACCCAGGGGAGCAGGCGCAGTGGCCGGCGCGGCGAGCGGTTCGAGGGGCGCATGAGCGCGGAACGTTAGGTGACCGCCGGGGAGTGTCACGACCAGGAACGCCCAGAGCCGTCGCTACCCTGCCCGCACCGTGGACTTCCTCGCCCGCAAGCGCGCCGAGCTGATCGCGGCCGGCATCGACCCCGACCGGGTGCCGCCCGGCCAGTACGTCACCGACCGGTTCCCCGTGCTCCACGCCGGGGTGGTGCCCGACGTCGACCTCGACACGTGGCGGTTCACGGTCGACGGCCTGGTGGCGGAGGCGAGGACGTGGACGTGGGCAGAGATGTCCGCCATGCCGACGGCGACGCTGACCGCCGACATCCACTGCGTCACCAAGTGGACCAAGTTCGACACGGAGTGGGAGGGCGTGCCCGTCGCCGACGTGTGGGCCCAGATCCAGCCGGATCCGACGGCGACCCACGTGCTGGTCAACGCCTACCACGGGTTCACCGCCAACCTCCCGATCAAGGACCTGCTCCGCCCCGGCAACCTGCTGGCCCACACCTACGCCGGGTCTCCGCTCGAGGCGGAGCACGGGTGGCCGATGCGGCTGGTGGTGCCCCACCTCTACTTCTGGAAGTCGGTGAAGTGGGTGACCGGGTTCACCCTGCTCGACCGGGATCGCCCGGGCTTCTGGGAGAGCAACGGCTACCACATGTACGGGGACCCGTTCCGCGAACAGCGGTACTGGTAGTGACATCCGTCTGGCAGCGAGCAGCGCCCTCCGCTCCGCAGCCGACACCCCGCCCCACACCCCGTCCTCGCGGTCACCTCCAGCGAGTCGGCGAGACAGTCGACCCGCACCGGGCACGTCGAGCAGATCCGCCCGGTGCGCTTCGTTGTTGGGCTTGCGGCTCAGTCCGCGCAGCAGACGAACCACCAACCGTCTTGCTCAGGGATCGGAGTAAACGACACGAGATCCGTCGCTGTCTTCGGGTACAGGTCGTCGGGGTCGTAGAGGATCTCCCACGACGTAGCGAACGGGGCTCCCTGCGTCGACATGAAGAAGACGAAGCGCAGGTCGCGTCCGGTGAACCTCCCTCCCGTCTGCTCGATCGGGGTCTGTGACTCGACGAGAGCGGCGGCGAGTCGGTCATGGTCGTCCCGTGCGACATCGTCGAAGAGGTGGGGGTCGTCGGTGGAGCCGCAATCCTCCGGGTCGCCGTCGATGAAGTCGCCGCGGGAATAGGTGAGGATGGCGCAGTCGGGTTCGTCCATGAAGTACACGACCTGTTGCTCTGCGATCACAGGCAGGACCGTCGCTTCGAGGCGCGCGACGTACTCGACCCGTTCCGCGTCCGATGGCAGGTCGCTGCGGACCGTCCGCCAGGCGACGAGCCCGACGACGGCGACCGGGACGACGACGCTCGCCACGGCGACCAGGGCGACGACGCTCGCCACGGACGGGGAACCCGACGACCCTTCGACCATGTGCAACATTATCGCTGTTGTGCGGATCAACACGGTGCAGCGCGGCGGGACCCATGTACCAGCGTCGAGCCCGATCCCGAGCGACCGACCGTGGCGAACGTGGGACGCTGGCGCGGTACACGAGCTACGGATGCCGCTGCGTCCCGTGTCGGACGACGCCGCTCTCCCTCGCGAACTTTGAGCGATTGTCTGGAACAGAGCCGTTCAATCGCTCAAGGTTCGATAGGTGTCTCTGGTCGAGGAGCCCATCCCGCGAACAGCGGTACTGGTGATGCCGGGCGCCGTCTGAGGAGTCACCAGCCCGGGATGCGGTTCGGGCACACGGGAGATCGAACGCGTTCGGCGAGTGAGGTGTCGGGCAGGCTGCGGCCGGCCGGGGTCAGAACTCCCCGGTGTCGCCCTCGCGGTCGATCTGCCACTGCGTCTCGGCGTCGGGCGTCTCCCCACGACGCTCGTCGAGGTCTTGGTCGACCGATGCCGGTGCTGCTGTCCCCATGGACGCCAGTGTGGCCCAAGGCCGATGAGTAGTCGATGGGTCGACCGGCTCACACTCCGGCTGCGGTCGAGCGCGGGCGCCAAGATCGAGCCTTCTTAACCACGGCGGCAAGGGCGCCGTCGGGCGTCCCGCAGGACCGGGCGGGGTCGCCCGGTACGATTGGTGTAATGGTGGGAGCAGCGAGAGCGCGAGGTTGAACCGATGACCCACGACCCGTTCGAGGCACGCACCACCATCGACACCCCCCTGGGCGGAGCGCGTCATCCACAGGCTGGACACCCTCAGCCACATCGGCGACGTGGCGGCCCTGCCCTACACGATCAAGGTCCTGCTCGAGTCGGTGTTGCGCAACCACGACGGGCACACCGTCACCGACCGCGATGTCACCGCCCTCGCCCAGTACGACGCCTCGAAGGTCGAGGAGGCCGAGATCGCCTTCACCCCGGGCCGGGTGGTGCTCCAGGACTTCACCGGGGTCCCGGCGGTGGTCGACCTGGCGGCGATGCGGGCCGCCATCGTCCGCATGACCGGCGACCCGGCGAGCGGCGTCGAAGGTCAACCCGCTGGTGCCCGCCGACCTCGTCATCGACCACTCCGTCCAGGTCGACGCCTACAACTCCGGGATGGCCCTGCAGATCAACTCCGAGCGTGAGTTCGAGCGCAACCGGGAGCGCTACGAGTTCCTCAAGTGGGGCCAGTCGGCGTTCGGCAACTTCCGGGTGGTCCCGCCGGCCACCGGGATCGTCCACCAGGTCAACCTCGAGTACCTGGCCAAGGTCGTGTGGGACCACGAGGGCGTCCTCTACCCGGACTCGCTGGTGGGCACCGACTCGCACACCACGATGATCAACGGCCTCGGTGTGGTCGGGCTGGGGGGTCGGCGGGATCGAGGCCGAGGCCGCCATGGTCGGCCAGCCCATCTACATGCTGCTCCCCGAGGTGGTCGGGTTCGAGCTCACCGGGCGCCTGGCCGAGGGGGCGACCGCCACCGACCTGGTGCTGCGGGTCACCGAGATGCTCCGCCGGCATGGCGTGGTCGGGCAAGTTCGTCGAGTTCCACGGCACCGGGCTGGCCGACATGCCCCTGGCCAACCGGGCGACCATCGCCAACATGGCCCCGGAGTACGGGGCCACCGTCGGCTACTTCCCCGTCGACGAGCAGACGACCCGGTACCTCCGGCTGACCGGGCGCTCCGACGAGCTCGTGGAGACCGTCGAGCAGTACTGCCGGCTCCAGGGGCTGTGGCGCGACGACTCCCGGGAGACGGTCTACTCGGCGGAGCTCCACCTCGACATGGGCACCGTCGTCCCCTCGCTGGCCGGGCCCAAGCGACCCCAGGACCGGGTGGCGCTCACCGGGATGAAGAGACCAGTGGCGCCAGGACCTCGACATCATCTTCGGCAAGTCGGACCGGGCGGGCACCGGGACCGTGGGGGAGATGGTCGACGAGGGCGGCCCGTCCATTCCCAGGCGCGGCAGCAACGGCGGGTCGACCCACGTCGTCTACGACGGCGCCGAGTTCGACCTCGACCACGGCCAGGTGGTCATCGCCGCCATCACCTCGTGCACCAACACGTCCAACCCCGACGTGATGATCGGAGCCGGGCTGGTGGCCCGCAAGGCGAGGGAGCGCGGGCTGACCCGCAAGCCATGGGTGAAGACGTCGTTGGCGCCGGGCTCCAAGGTGGTCACCGACTACCTGGAGCGGTCCGGGCTGATGGACGATCTCGAGGCTTGCGGGTTCTACCTGGTCGGGTACGGGTGCACCACGTGCATCGGCAACTCCGGCCCGCTGCCCGAGCCGATCAGCGCCGCCATCCAGGCCGGCGACCTGGTCGTGGCCTCGGTGCTGTCGGGCAACCGCAACTTCGAGGGCCGCATCTCCCCCGACGTGCGGGCCAACTACCTGGCGTCCCCGCCGCTGGTGGTCGCCTACGCGCTCGCCGGCACCGTCGACATCGACCTCACCACCCAGCCGCTCGGCCATGATCCCGACGGCGACCCGGTGTACCTGGCCGACATCTGGCCCTCCCAGAGCGAGGTCGACGAGCTCGTCTCGGCGTCGGTGACCAGCGAGCAGTTCCACCACGAGTACGCCTCGGTGTTCGAGGGATCGGAGGAGTGGAAGGCGATCCCGACCGAGGGCGAGGCGCTGTTCGCCTGGAACCCGGACAGCACCTACGTCCAGGAGCCGCCGTTCTTCACCGACCTGGCGCCGCAGCCGCGGCCGCTGCAGCCGATCACCGCGTGCCCGGGTGTTGCTCAAGCTGGGTGACTCGGTGACCACCGACCACATCAGCCCGGCCGGGTCGATCGGGTCCGAGACCCCCGCCGGTCGCTTCCTGCTGGAGAGCGGGGTGACCCAGCCGATGTTCAACAGCTACGGGTCACGCCGGGGCAACGACCGGGTGATGACCCGGGGCACGTTCGCCAACATCCGCATCCGCAACGAGCTCGCCCCCGGCACCGAGGGCGGGTTCACCACCGACTTCACCGACGGCACGGTCAAGACCGTCTACGAGGCGAGCCTCGCCTACCAGGCGGCGGGGATCCCGCTGGTGGTGCTCGGCGGCCACGACTACGGGATGGGCTCGTCCCGGGACTGGGCGGCCAAGGGCACCTTCCTGCTCGGGGTGAAGGCGGTGATCACCGACTCGTTCGAGCGGATCCACCGGTCGAACCTGGTGATGATGGGGGTCCTGCCGCTCACCTACGCCGACGGCGCCTCGGCGCAGTCGCTCCGCCTCGACGGCACCGAGACCTATGACATCGCCATCGACGACGATCTCCAGCCCCGCCAGCCCGTCCAGGTCACCGCGAGGCGGTGCGACGGGTCGACGGTGACGTTCACCACCACCTGCCGGTGCGACACCCCGGTCGAGGTCGAGTACCTGCGCCACGGCGGCATCCTCCACATGGTCCTGAGGAGGATGGCCGCCGCCGGCTGATCGATCGGCCGATGGGTTTCCGGCCGGGGCTCCGTCCTCACATGCGACCATCGAACCAAGTCGGACCGAGGAGGTCAGCATGGGCAGGATCGTGTCGAACTTCTTCATCTCGCTCGACGGGGTGGTCGAGTCACCCCACGAGTGGCACTTCCCGTACCTCGACGACCAGATGGGGGCCGCGATCGACGCCGGGGTGCAGTCCAGCGTCGCCTTCCTGATGGGGAGGGTTCTCTATGACGAGTGGTCGCAGTTCTGGCCGAACGCCGATCCCGACATGGACTTCGCCTCGTTCATCAACTCGGCGCAGAAGTACGTGGTGTCCAACACGCTGGAGCGCGCCGACTGGAACAACACGACGGTTGTCTCCGGCGACGTCGCCGGCACCTTGACGGCGCTCAAGGACGAGATCGACGGCGACATCACCATGTCGGGCAGCGCGACCACCGTGCGGTGGCTGCTGGCGAACGGCCTGCTCGACCAGCTCAACCTATTGGTCCATCCCATCGTCGTCGGCCACGGGCAGCGGTTGTTCGAGGACGACGCCACCTACCCGCTACGACTCGTCAGCCACGAGGTGTTCGCCACCGGAGTGCTCAACCTGGCGTACGTCCCCGATCAGGACGGCTGAGCGACCTTGGTCGACGATCGCCCGCCGCCTCCTCCGAGACGCTCGCCCACGGCCGGGACGTGAAGGGCCGAGGGTGCTGCACGTCGGCGAATCCCACATCGATGACGAGTTGGTTCGCCATCTGATCGCGGCACAGTTCCCGCATTGGCGGGGTCTTGCCATCGAACAGGTGAGGTCCACCGGGACTGTGAACACGATCTTCCGGCTGGGCGCCGGCCTGTGCGTCCGACTCCCACGTATTCCCGCCTGGGCGGACGGCGTCGCGAAGGAAGTCGAGTGGTTACCGCAGCTCGCGCCGCACCTCTCGCTCGCCGTGCCGGAGCCGGTCGCCCTCGGGCGGCCCGCAGCCGGATACCCATCGGTATGGGCGATCTACCGATGGGTTCCTGGCGAGCCGTTCACTCGGCGGGGTGCCAGCGGCGAAGGTGAGGCGGCCGAGGACTTGGCGCGCTTCGTCGCCGAGTTGCAGCTGATCGAGACGGCCGGCGCCCCCCGCTCTACCGCGTCGACCCGATTGGTCAGAGAGACAGCGAGACGAAAGAGGCCATCGAGGCGTTGCACGGTGTCATCGACACGCACGCGGTGAGTGCCGTCTGGGAGGCGTCAGTGGGGGCACCGCGCTGGGACGGCGATCCGGTGTGGACCCACGGCGATCTGCTGCCCTCGAACGTATTGGTCGTCGACGGTTCGATCAGCGCCGTCATCGACTTCGGTGGGGTGGGAGTCGGCGATCCGGCGATCGATCTCATTCCTGCATGGACCATGTTCGGCCGTGACGGGCGACGCGTCTTCCGCGACTCCCTTCGCGTTGACGACGCGGGTTGGGCCCGAGCCCGGGGTTTGGCGCTTCACCAGGCGCTCCTCATCATGCCCTACTACCGCGAGACGAATCCGGAATTCGTGGCGATGGCGAAGCAGACGATCGAGGAAGTGACAGCCGACGACGGCAGCTGATCGCTGCCAGATCGTCATGCCCTCAAGTCGCCGGCCGACTTACGCGCCAACGTCCAATGCCGTTGGCATTCGAAAATGACTCTTGACAGTCGAACATATGTTCGGTATAGTCGAGTGACTTCCCCACCTTGGTAGGCGCTCTCCGCGAGAGGGCATGGGAGCGGAAGGACTGGGTCGTGGTGGATTCCTTGGGCTCGGTGATCGACGAGTTCGCCGACTTGCAACTCGGATTCGTGTCCGATGACGAGTTGGAGGGCGGGGTGGCGGCTTTCAGTCGTGCCGTTTCCAGGTTGGAGGCGTTGACGGCGCGGTGGGCTGGGGAGGCGAAGCGCCGCGGGTCGTTCCAACGGCACGGGTTGGTGTCGTTGACCCGGTGGTTGGCGTTCCACGCGGACCTCGACAACGGCCATGCCCGCGCTGGTCGGGTTGGCGAACACCATGGAGGCCCATCCCGACACCGGGGCACTGGTCGCCTCGGGTGACCTGTCACAGGCCCGGGCGAGGGTCTTGTCCCGGGCCGCCCAGGCGCACCCCAAGCTGTATGAACGGGACGAGGCGTTGCTGGTCGGGTTCGCCCGGGACCAGACCCTGCGGGATCTGCACCGGTCGGTCGGGTACTGGCAGGATTGCGCCGACGACACCATCGCCGAACGATCCGCCGCCGAACAGCGGGATGCCGCGTACCTGCACACCTCGGTCACCTGGGCGGGGATGGTGCGTCTCGACGGGCTACTCGACCCCGCCGTGGGGGAGGCGGTGCTCACCGCCCTCGACGCCGCCACGGCCCCACCCGTAGCAGGTGACGAGCGCCCGGCGTCGAACCGCCGCGCCCAGGCTCTCGGGGCGATCTGTGAGCAGTGGCTCCGCAATGGCACCATCGACGGCGGCCTGCGCGCTGCCGTCACCCTCACCGTCGATCTGGACACGTTGGAAGGCCGTTACGGGAAGCGCTGTGACCTCGACCGCACCGGTTCGGTCACTCCTGAGACCGCCCGCCGCATCCTCTGTGACGCTGACATCACCCGGGTCATCACCCGGGGCGACTCCGAGATCCTTGACCTGGGGCGCTCCACCCGGACGCCGTCACCCGCCCTCCGGAAGGCGCTCCACCTTCGTGACCTGCACTGCCGGTTCCGGGGCTGCGACCGCCCAGCTGTCTGGTGTGACGCCCATCACATCGTCCACTGGCTGCGGGGCGGCGAAACCTGCCTCGAGAACCTCATCCTCCTGTGTAGACACCACCACGGCCTCCTCCACGAAGGGAGGGCCTACGTCTGTGGAACCGACGTCCTCCCGGTCACCGAGGAGCCCGACCCGATTCCGAAGGGCGGCGGCACCTGTGAGGATCGAGACCAGCTCGTCACGGCTGGCACTCTCCGACAGTGACCCGCCGGCCAAAGTCGACCTCGGAATCGACCTGGAGCGCTCGCTATGCGGACGGCGTGACGTCGATACGGATCAGGACGATGTGCGGCATGATCCGCGATCTTGTCACGGGTGATCTCGGCCTTGGCCAGTCCGTAGGCCTTGGCATCGATGGGTCGCTCGGCGAGGTACCCGACCATGTAGTCGAGCGTCTCGGCGTCTCCGGCCTCGATCTGCGCCTTGCCGGTGTACGTCTCGCCGGCCAGCCTCAGCTCGACTTCGGCTGGGCTCTCGAAGTTGTGCCACCACCTCCGCGATCTCTTGGTGATCACGGTGACGACGTCGCCATCCCGGCGGTAGCTGACGGGGACGGTGTAGGACTTGCCCGTCCTCCGTCCGGTGAACGTGAGCAGGGCGACGCCCTTTCCGACCAGGCCCTGGATCCCCGGTGCGGTGAGCGCCCACCTCATCATGGAGTTCGCCCACGCGGGTGGGCGGTCGTCGGGGAGCCGGACGTCGTTGTGTACAGCCTCGGCCATGTTGCACCTCCGATCTTCGATCGAGTTCATCGTCGGCCGACATGGCGCGGATGACCAGGGGAGAAGGTCACCGAAGTCGTAGACGGTCGTCGACCCCCTAGCTCGGGACCGGTTCGACCTCGCCGGTGATGCTGTCGGCGGCTTCGATGCTGTGGCCCTCGACGTCGATGTTGGGGAGGATCCGGTCGAGCCACCGGGGCAGCCACCAGTTCTTGTCGCCGAGCAGCTCCATCGTCGCCGGCACCAGCAGCATCCGCACGATCGTGGCGTCGAGCAGGACGGCAGCGGCGAGCCCGACCCCGAACAGCTTGATGATGCGGTCGGGCTCGAGGATGAACGAGCCGAACACCACCACCATGATCGCGGCGGCGGCCGTGATCACCCGGGCGGTGGCGGCCAGGCCGTCGGCCACCGAGGTGTGGCTGTCACCGGTACGGAGCCACTCCTCGCGCACCCGGGAGAGCAGGAACACCTCGTAGTCCATGGACAGCCCGAAGACGATGGCGAACATCATCATCGGCACGAACGGCTCGATCGGGGCCGGCTCGATGCCGAGCACGTCCGCCCGCCCAGCCCCACTGGAAGATGGCGGTGACCACCCCGTAGGCGGCGGCGATCGACAGCAGGTTCATGATCACCGCCTTCAGCGGGACCAGCACCGAGCGGAACGCCAGCATGAGCAGCAGGAAGGACAGCCCGAGGACGACGGCGATGAACCAGGGGAGCCGCTCGGTGAGGTAGTCGGAGAAGTCGACGGCGGCGGCGACTCCGCCGGAGACGGCGACGTCGAGCCCGGTTCCGTCGGTGGCGGCGGGGATCACGTCGTCACGCAGCCGGTCGACCAGCTCGGTGGTGGCCTCGTCCTGGGGGGCGGTGGTCGGGATGAGCCGCCACACCACTGCGGTGGGCGCCTGCCGGATCGTTGGGGAACGCCAGGCGTCACGAAGGCGACCCCGGGATCGGCGGCGAGGGCGCCGGAGACTTCCTCCAGGGCGGCGGCGGGATCGGTGCCGGCAGGGACCTCGGTGGCGAGCAGCAGCGGGCCGTTGAACCCGGGGCCGAAGCCGGCGGCGAGCAGGTCGTAGGCCTGGCGGGTGGTGGTGTCCTCCGGGTAGTTGCCCTCGTCGGAGAAGGCCAGGCGCAGGCTGAAGTAACGGGATCGCCAGGAGGAGGAGGATGCCGACGCCGGCCAGCGCCATGGTCCACGGCCGGTGCTGGATGAAGCGGCTCCACCGGTACGGGATCGTCTCCCGCAATGGCTTGGGTGCGGGGCGGGGCACCTCCTCGCGCAGCGGGGCGACGGCGAAGCTGAGCAGCAGGGTGAGACCGGCGAGGACGGCACCGCCGATCATCAGCCACTGGAGGTCAGGGCGAAGCCGGCGAGGGCGATGGCGGCGAACAGGGCGGCGAGAGGCCCCGCCAGCGGGTCAGCTCGACCCGGTTACCGGCGAAACCGAGCAGCGCCGGGAGCAGGGTCAGCGAGGCGATGGCGGTGACGGCGACCACCGAGGCGGCGGCGATGGCAAGCCCGGAGATGAATGCCAGGTTCATCAGCAGCATGCCCAGCAGCGAGATGACGACGGTCGATGCCGGCGAAGGCGACCGCCCGTCCGGCGGTGTCGAGGGCGATGACGGTGGCGTCCTCGGTGGAGGCGCCGAGCGTGGAGGTTCTCGCGGTAGCGGGTGACGATGAACAGGGCGTAGTCGATGCCGACGCCGAGGCCGAGCATGACGGCGACGGTCGTGGCGAAGTCGGGGATGGAGAGGACGTTGCTGAGCAGCCCGGCGAGGATGGTGCCCACTCCGATGCCGGCGAGGGCGACTCCGACCGGGAGCCCCATGGCCAGCACCGAGCCGAAGGCGAGGATCAGCACGATGATGGCGAACGCCAGTCCCAACGCCTCCGAGCTGGGGACCTCGAACTCGGCGAAGATCTGCCCGCCGATCTCGATCTGGACGCCTTCGATGGACGGCATCAGCTCGTTCATCTCGGCGGTGATCACCGCCGCTTCTTCCAGCGTGATGGTCGCGTGGAGCGCCGATGACGGCGTAGGCGATGTTGTCCGGCCTCCGGCCCGGCGGCCGAGATCTGCTGGGCGCCTTCTGCGGAGTAGGGGCTGGTGACGGTGATGCCTGGTCGATCTGGTCGACGGCGGCGAGGAAGTCGGTCATCGACGCCTGACGGTGGGGTCGGTGACGCCCTGCTCGGCGCGGAAGACGATCGTGCCGCCTTCGCCGCCCGGCCGAGGAGTCGGCGAAGTGCTCGTCGAGGATGTCGAAGCCGCGTTCGGCTCTCCACGTCGGGAAGGGCGAACTCGGTGCTGTAGCCGGTGCCGATGGCGCCCATCAGGGCGCCGCCGCCGATGAAGACGATCAGCCAGGCGACAGCGACGACGACGCGGTGGCGGTAGCACCAGCGTCCGAGGCGAGCGAACAAGGGGGGCTCCTTGGGAGTCGGGACGGAGTGAGACTAAACCTGGTCCCGGGCCCCCGAATACACGTCCGGCGCCGGCCGCGACCACCCCGCAGCCCGCCAGATATCGGCGGTTCACAGCTCGGTGACGCAGGCCTCGTCGGCGGTGTCATGTGGCGTCACCAGCGCCACGCCGGGCTCGTGCGCCGCCTCGAGCAGTCCTTTGACGATGCCCTGGTCGATGCGGCACACGATCTCGGGGTGGTTGGCCGCCGTGTCCCGAACGGGCAGAAGCGGGTGAGCAGGGCCGGTCCTCCGGCCTGGCCTCGGTCTCGAACCCGACACCCATCATCGCCCGGGCAACCGCGGTGACGGCGACGTCGAATCCGGCGTCCTCGGGCAGGCCGACCTCGTCGGCGATCTGGCGCCCGTACTCGCGGCCGATCTCCTCGGCGACCTCGGCCGCCCTCTCCGGCTCGAGCCGTTCCACCACCTGCACCAGCAGCTCGGACAGCAGGTCGTACCGGCGCCTGGGGAACTCCAGGGAGACCTCCTTGGCGGTGGCCTCGTAGTGCTTGGCGGGCCGTCCCGCTCCGGGACCACCCCGTCGGGATTGCGGCGGTGGGTCACCTGGAGCCACCCGTCGGCGACCAACCGGTCGAGGTGGTGCCGGGCGACGTTGGGATGGAGGTCGAAGAGGACCGCAACCTCGGCGACCGTCATCGGCTCCCCGCCTGCCGCACCGCGATGTAGACGCCGCGCCGCGGTGGTGTCGCCCAGTGAGGCGGTGAGGGCCCCGACCTGGTTGTCGAAGGCAACCGTGTCCGTCGGCACACCCTTTCACGGGTCGCACTCTCTGGCGGGCGAAGCCCTCCAGGGGGGTGCGGTCCGGCCCGGTGGGCCCGTCGAGCCGATCAGGGCATCAGTATAGTTTTGAACCTTACTCGAACAGGAGCCGGCCGTGGTCGACCTCGAATCGCGGTACGCGCCGCCATCGGCGCCGTTGAGGATCCGGAGATCCACCGATCGCTGGCCGATCTCGGGATGATCCGGTCACTCGACGTGATCCGCCGAGGGCGCGGTGAGCACCCTGATCGCCCTCACCATCCCCGGATGCCCGCTCAAGGACAAGCTGGACAGTGACATCACCGAGGCGGCCGCAGTGTCGCCGGGGTCACCGCGGTGAACGTCGAGTTCACCACATGACCGACGATGAGCGACCGTAGCTGGTCGCCAACGTCCGGGGCGGCGGCGCCACCCGCGAGGTCACGATCGGCGGCCCGGGCAGCCGCACCCGGGTCATCGCCGTGTCTTCGGGCAAGGGCGGGGTCGGCAAGTCGACGGTCACCGCCAATCTGGCGGTCGCCCTTGCCCGGCTCGGCAGGACCGTCGGGGTGATCGACGCCGACGTCTGGGGCTTCTCCATTCCCCGGATGCTCGGCTCCGACCGGCCCCCGACTGTGGTGGCGAGACGTTGATGCCACCCGGAGATCCATGGGGTCAGGGTGATGTCGATGGACTACTTCGTAGCCCCGACCAGGCGGTCATCTGGCGGGGGCCGATGCTGCACAAGGCGATGGAGCAGTTCCTCGCCGATGTCTATTGGGACGACCCGGACTACCTGCTCATCGACATGCCCCCGGGCACCGGCGACATCGCCCTTTCGCTGGCCCAGTTCCTGCCCCAGGGCGCAGGCGATCGTGGTGACGACACCGCAGCCGACGGCGCAGCGGGTGGCGAAGCGGGCGGGCCTGATGGCCCGCAGGGTCAACCAGGAGATCCTCGGGGTGGTGGAGAACATGTCGTGGTTCACCGGCGACGACGGCAAGCGGTATGCCCTCTTCGGCGAGGGCGGAGGCCAGGAGCTGGCGGACGAGCTCGAGGTGCCGCTGCTCGGCCAGGTGCCGCTGGTCCCGGCGATGCGGAAGGGGCCGACGCCGGGCTGCCGGTGACCATCGCCGACCCGGGTGGCGAGGCGGCGAAGGCGTTCGAGGAGCTGGCCGCCGAGGTCGAGGCCCGCAAGCCACGGGTGCGTGCCCATCCGGAGCTGGTGGTCGGTAGGCGGTGGCAACCGCCGGCGGCGGAGACGGAGAACTGATGGCGAACGTGAGGATGCGGATCGGGATCCAGGGCGCCCGTGAGCTCGAGCTCGAGGTGGAGGACGCCGAGGCGGCGCGCACGGCCATCGAAGAGGCGATCGATGCAGGCAGACGCCCTGGTGTGGGTCAGTGACACCAAGGGGAACCGGTTCGGGCTGGTCACCGACAAGCTGGCGTTCGTCCAGGTCGACGACGGGTCGGACCAGGCAGGGCCGGCTTGGGCTTACGGGGTGTGACCCCGGCGCGGTCAGGACGCCTGACGCTGGCGACGGCGTTCGGCCAACCACCGCTTGCGCAGCCGGCGACGCTCGTCCTCGGGGTAGCCGCCCCACACCCCGGCCTCCTGGTTGGTCTCGAATGCGTACAGGAGGCATTCCTCCTGCACGGAGCACGTCCCGCAGATCGCCTTGGCCTTCTCGATGTGCTCGACGGCGGGGCCGGTGGTCCCGACCGGGAAGAAGAGCTCGGGGTCCGAGTGCCGGCACGCGGAGAGATCCCTCCAGTCGGTAACGGTCAGCATGGTGCTTCGTCGCTCCTGCGTTCGAGTGGGGGGTGTTCATCTCCGCCGGGGGGCGGTCGTGTGATCGTGGGTCGAGTATTCGTTGTGCCTGCACTTGTGAATAGCTTCACAAAGCGGTCCATCAAGAAAGCCGCTAAGCGGCTGTGCCTGTCAAGAATAGGCCGACGAGCGCGTCCGGACAAGGGTTTTTTCGATTTATGGTCGAACTCGCGCTGCGAGGGGCCCGGGCCGGCCCGCGGTGGTTGAATGGGGGCATGGCGCAACGACACCATCCAGGGGGAGCTGAGGAGCCAGCTCACCGACGCCATGAAGGCGGGCGACTCGCTGCGACGCGACGTGATCCGGCAGATAGAGACCGAGATCTCCCGGGCCAAGGCCGATCCCGGCTTCTCGGGCGTCGTCGACGACGAGCTCTACCTCAACGTCATCGGCGGCTACGTCAAGCGGATGTCCAAGGCGCGTGGGGAGTTCGTCGACGCCGGGGAACGGGGCACCGCCCACGCCGAGCGGCTCTCCGCCGAGATCGACTACCTGTCGCGGTGGCTGCCGCAGACCGCCGGGAGAGAAGAGACGCTCGACCTGGTGCGGCAGGCGGTCGCCGAGGTCACCGCCGCCGAGCCGGACACGCCGCCCGCCAAGCTCACCGGGCGGGTGATCGGCATGGTGATGCGGTCGGGTGAGGGGCTCGACGGCAGCCTGGTGCAGGAGCTGGTACGGCAGGAGCTGGGGGCATAGCCCCGCCGGACTACCCGCCGATGCTGGCCACCCAGTGGCCTCGCATCTTCGCCCAGCCCGACTGGGTCTACGAGCTGAAGTGGGACGGGGTCCGGGTCATCTACACCTGGGACGGCTCGACGGTCAGGCTCAGGTCCCGGCGGGGCAACGACGCCACTTCTCGGTATCCCGAGGTGGCCGTGCCTGCAGCCGACCGGCCGTTGGTGCTCGACGGCGAGGTCGTGTCGCTCGACCCTTCGGGGCGCCCGTCCTTCCAACAGCTCCAGCAGCGTATGAACCTGGCCGGGGGTGCCCGCATCGCCGCCGCCCGGACGGCGGTCCCCGTGGTCTACGTGGTGTTCGACGTCCTCTACGACGGTGAAGAGGTAATCGCCGAGCCCTGGGAACGGCGTCGCCGGCGACTGGAGTCACTCGACCTGCAGTTCCCGCTGGAGCCGTCGACGGTCGTCGACGGGGACCCGACCGCGTTGTGGGAGCTGGTGAAGGAACGAGGGTTGGAGGGCATCGTGGCCAAGCAGCCGAACCTCGGTGTACCGACCGGGGATGAGGTCCACCGAGTGGCGGAAGATCACCCGCTTCCGGACGGCGCGGGCGGTGGTGGGCGGCTGGCTTCCCGGCGAACGGGCGAGAGCAGGCACGTTCGGGTCCCTCCTCCTCGGTCTGTGGACCGACCGCGGCCTGCAGTGGGTCGGGGCGGTGGGATCGGGGTTCAGCGACGCATCGCTGGTCGCCATACGGGCCGCCCTCGACGAGATGCGGGTCGAACGATCGCCGTTCCTGCCCGACCCCGGGATGCCCCGCAACGCCGTCTGGGTGGAACCGGCGCTCGTGGCCATGGTGCAGTACAAGGACTTCACCGATGTCGGACGGCTGCGCGGCCCGTCGTTCAAGGGTTTCACCGACGACCCGCCGGGTCGGTCACCTGGGAGGTGGAGGGGCCGGCCGGTTGAGCTACTAGCCCGCTTTATTGATGGCTCTTCGGCTGACGCCTCATCGCGGTGCGGTTGGGGACCCCAGCCCCAACCGCCACAGGATGAGCCGAGGGCTCATCCTGCTTTCTTGACCTTGGTGGCCTCGACGCTGGCCTTCAGCGCCTCCATCAGGTCGACGACGCCGGTGGGCGCCGGAGCTTCCGGGGCGACGATCTCCTGGCCCTCGACCTTCTGGCGGGCGGCGGCCTCGACCGCCTCGCGCGACTCGTCGTGCCACGCCTCGGGGTCGAAGGCGCCGGTGAGGTTGTCGATGATCATCTCGGCCATCTTCGCCTCGTCGGACCGGACCTCGACCTCCTCGTCGAGGGTCTCGAAGACCGGCTCACGGATCTCGTCGGGCCAGTACATGGTCTCCATGATGATGACGCCCTCGTCGGCGCGCAGGGTGGCCAGGTACTCCCGCTCACGGATGGCCACCTTGGCCAAGCCCGACCATGTCCCGGCCCTCGAGCGCCTCCAGCAACAGTCGGTATGCCTTCACCCCGGTCTTCTCCGGCGCCAGGTAGTAGGACGACCGGTAGTAGATGGGGTCGATGTCGCCCTGCTTGACGAACTGGACCACGTCGACCGTGCCCGCCGTCCCGCCGGACATCACGGTTTCGAGCTCCTCGGGCGTGAACACCACGAACCGGCCCTTGTCCACCTCGTAGCCCTTGACGATCTCCTCGTAGGGGACCTCGTCGCCGTCGGCCTCGGCCACCCGCTTGTACTTGATCGGGCTGTGGTCGGACTGGCGCAGCTGGCGGAACTTCGGACGGCGGTCCTCGGTGGCCGAGTAGAGGCCGACCGGGATCGTGACCAGCCCGAACGAGATGGCTCCTTTCCAGATCGGTCGCATGCACCCACCTCCGAGAGTGTTCGCGAAACCCGACCCTACCCGGTGGCACCGGTCAGGCCACCGGACGTTTCTCGTCGAGGGCCGCCTCGTGCCCATGCACTGCCGGAGTGACACTGGCGCCCGGTGACCGCACACCCGCCACCGGCTCGCCCCGGACCGCCTCATCGGCGTTCACGCTCACGCCGCCGAGGACCGCATGGCGGCGATCGTGCTGCTCACCGCCACGGCGCTGCTGCTGGTCTTCGAGTACTGGGGGCGCCCCGGCTTCTACGTGTCGTCCGGCCTGCGCGACCGGGTGGCCTCGATGGAGAGCGGTCAGTTCGCCGACCTGGCGGACGCCCTGGGTTACGTGTGGTGGGGCCTGTCGTCGGTGCTGTGGCGGGTGCTGGTCCCTCTCGGTATCGGGGTGTGGGTCCTCCACCTGCGACCTGCCGACCTCGGCTACCGGCTCGTCGGGATCGGCCGCCATCTCCCCGCCTACGGCATCGCCTACCTCGTGATGCTGCCCCTGCTCGTCTGGGTGTCCGGGTTCGAGTCATTCGGCTCCTACTACCCGTTCTACGAGCGGGCGGTGGAGGGCGGCGCAGGGCTGTGGGTCTACTGGGCGGGCTACGCCCTCCAGTTCGTCGGGGTGGAGGCGTTCTTCCGCGGTTACCTGACGTTCGGGCTGGCGCCACGCTTCGGCTGGCTGGCGGTGCCGATCATGACCGTCCCCTACACGATGATCCATTTCGCCAAGCCGATGCCCGAGGCGATGGCGGCGATCGGCGCCGGGCTGGTGCTGGGCACCCTGGCGCTCAGGTCGCGCAGCTGGGTACCCGGGGTGTTCCTCCATGTGGCGGTGGCGCTGACGCTCGACATCCTGGTGATGGTCCGGGCCGGCGCCATCGACCTCTTCTGATCGGGACCTGCCGCCGTCAGGATCGGTCGGCGGCGATGTCGGCGAGCAGGGCGTCGATGACCTGCATCTTGGGGAACGGATCACCCGCCTGGATGACGACGGCGAAGAACACGCGGCGACCGCCGGCGGTGGCCATCACCCCCGACAATGCCCGAAGCCGGTCGATGGTCCCGGTCTTGGCCCGCATGTTCCCCTCGGCGGCGGTGTCGAGGAAGCGCGACTCGAGCGTCCCGGTCTCACCGGCGATGGCCAGCCCGTCGATCAGCAACGGGTACCAGCGGCGGGCCTGCGCCTCCTGGAGGAGCATCCGCCAGTCGCGGGCCGAGCGGCCGTTCAGGTCCGACAGCCCCGATCCGTCACCCTGCGGACCGCCGAAGGACGCGAGCAGAGCGCCAGTGCCACCTCCTCGGCGGCGACGACGCCGTTGCGGGTGGAGCCGCGCCCGGAGGCGACCAGCCCGATCTCCTTGGTGAGCAGCTCGGCGTAGGTGTTGTCGCTCTCGGTGAGCATGTGCGCCACCAGCTCGGACACCGGGGCGGAGCGCAACTGGACGATCGTCTCGGTTTCCTCCGGCGCCATGCCCATCTCGGGGCGGGCGCCGACGACGACCCCGGCGGCGGACAGCATCTGGCCGAACATCCGCCCGTTGTGCAGCGCCGGGGAAACGAAGAAGGGGATGTCGCCCCGGTACTCATTGCCGTCGACGGTCAGCGCAGACAGCGAGCCCACCGAGCCTGGGAAGTCGTCGAACTCCCAGCCGTCGGCGTCGCGGCGCGAGTCGAACCGCGACTCGTCGACCACGACGCCGCCGGTGATGGTGTCGATGCCCCGCCGCCGTACCAGCTCGGCGAGTCGTTGCAGCGAGTGCCCTCCCCGTGACGCCAGGCTGGGATCTCCGCCGCCGACCAGGTACAGGTTGCCTTGGAGCGTGCCGTCGACGACCGGGCCGCTCCGAACCACCGCCGTCGCCAATCGACTGTCGGGTCCGAGCACTTCGAACGCCGCCATGGCGGTGAGGATCTTCTGGACGGACGCCGGGCGGAGCCGCCGGTCGGGCAGCTGTGCCGCCACCTCTCCGTAGCCCTCCACCCATATCGACACCGCCACCTGGCCGCGGTCCAGTCCCGGGGCCGACAGGTGGCCGGCGATGAGGTCGGTGAGGCGTGACGGGACGGGCTCGGTCGCCCCGGCGGCGGCATCGGGATGGGCGGGACAGGTCGAGCCCTGGGCGAGATCCTCGCCGGCGACCGTGGCGTCGCCCGACGCCGGCGGCAAGAGCCCGGCGAGCAGCGCCATGGTGAGGACGGTGAGCCGGTGCCTTGCCTTCACCCGGGGAAACTACCGCCGTTCCCCGGGATCGAGGTCCCGCGGGAGCGTGCCCCAGGCAGGATTCGAACCTGCGCACCCGGCTCCGGAGGCCGGTGCTCTATCCCCTGAGCTACTGGGGCGGGCGTCGCCGGCCATCTGGGCACCGGGGACGGCGACGATTGTACCAGCGGGCGGGCCGGCTCCTCGGGGCCTCCTATCCTCGACCGACCGCCATGACCTCCATCACCACACCATCTCGGCGCCCGTTTGGGTGCCGCCTTCGCCTCGCTCGGCCTCGACCCGTCGTTCGGGGCCGTGGCGGCATCCCAACGCCCCGACCTGGCGGACTTCCAGTGCAACGGCGCCCTGGCCGCCGCCAAACAGGCCGGCCGTGCCCCCGCCGACCTCGCCGCCGCCGTCGTGGCGGCGGTCGAGCCGGGAGAGGACATCGCCTCGCTCGTCGTCGCCGGACCCGGTTTCGTCAACATCAGGGTCGGCGACGGTCACCTCGCCGACGTGGTGGCCGGGATGGGAGCGGACGAGCGGCTCGGGATCGCGCCGACCAGCACCCCCCGGCGCACCGTGGTGGACTACGGAGGGCCGAACGTCGCCAAGCAGCTCCACGTCGGGCATCTCCGGCCGGCCATCATCGGGGAGTCGATCAAGCGGTTGCTGCGGTTCGCCGGCCACGACGTCGTCGGCGACGTCCATCTCGGTGACCGGGGGGCGCCGATGGGCCAGCTGGTCGCCCTGCTGCGGCGCCGGCAGCCCGACCTCCCGTACTTCGACCCGGACGCAGCCGCCCCGTTCCCGGACGAGCCCCCGGTGACGATCGAGGACCTCGAGAGGCTGTACCCCGAGGCGGCGGCGCTGGCGGCGACCGACCCGACCTTCGCCGAGGAGGCGAAAGCGGCGTCGCTGGCCCTCCAGCAGGACCGTCCCGGCTACCGCGCCCTCTGGCAGCACTTTCGCAGCACGTCCGTCGATGCGATGCGGCAGGTATACGACCTGCTCGACGTGGATTTCGAGGTCTGGTACGGCGAGGCCCAGGTGCAAGCCCGCATCCCGGCCATGATGGAGCGGATCGAGGCGGCCGGCGTGCTCACCGAGAGCCAGGGCGCCCTGGTGATCGAGGTGGCCGAGCCCGACGACACCGCCCCGATGCCCCCGCTGCTCCTGGTCCGCTCCGACGGCGGCTACCTGTACGCCACCACCGACGTGGCCACCATCGAGGAACGGGTCGACGACCTGGGGGCCGAGGCCATCCTCTACGTGGTCGACGCCCGCCAGACCCTCCACTTCGAGCAGGTGTTCCGGGCGGTGCGCCGGGCGGGGATCGCCGGACCGGACGTCCTGCTGGAGCACGACCCCTTCGGCACGGTGAACGGCAAGGACGGCAAGCCGATGAGGACCCGCGACGGCGGTCTGCCCGCCCTGCAGGCGCTGATCGACGACGCGATCGCCCGGGCCACGGGACGGCTCGATGAGAACGACCTCGCCTCGGGCTATCCACCCGATGAACGTCGCCGGATCGCCGCCATGGTCGGCGTTGCCGCCCTCAAGTACGGCGACCTCTCCAACCATCGGACGTCCGACTACATCTTCGACCTCGACCGGTTCGTCTCGTTCGAGGGCAAGACCGGCCCGTACCTGCTCTACGGCGCCGTGCGGATCCGCTCCATCCTCCGCAATGCCACCGAGCAGGAGATCCTCTCGGGGCCGCTCGTCCCGCCGACGGAGCCCGCCGAGCGCCGGCTGATGCTCCGGCTCGCCCGCCTCGAGGACGTCGTGGAGCGGGCGACCTCGCTGCGCGCCCCGAACCACCTGGCGGAGTATGCCTACGAGGTGGCGACCGACTTCAACCGGTTCTACGAGGCCTGCCACATCCTCAGTGAGCCCGATCCCGCCCGGCAGGCGTCCTGGCTGGCGTTGGTGCAGACGACGCTCCGGGTCCTCGAGCTGCTGCTCGACCTGCTCGGCATACCCGTCCCCGAACGGATGTGACCCGGGCGTGACCGGCGCCCATCCCATCGCCGCCGTGCTGGTGGATGCCGCCGAGGGTCGGTTCCCCCCGCCGGACGGGTCCGTCGAGATCATGCCACCGGACGCTGCCGGCACCTGGGCGGTGATCGAGTTGACCGGACACGGCTATGTCCTCGGGCAGGTCTCGGTTGCCGGCGCTCGATGCGCTGGGGGCCGACGGCTTCGGAGGGGTCGCCCACCCCGACGTGCTCCGGTTCCTGGCCGGTCCCGACGGCTGGATCGGTTGCCATGACGCCGTTCTCGCCCGTCGGACAGGAGAAGCCGGCGTGCCCCCTCTGGCGACGAGGGACGACCTGGCAGACCATCCGAGGGTGGTGCGCGCCAACAGCCACCGCGACCGACGTCGTCGTGCTCGGTGACGAGTCCGGGCTGGCGGTGATCGGGCGGGGCCTGGCGGGTCGCCTCGAGCTCGCCGTCGAGCTGCTCGATCCGGCGGTGGCAGGATCGGGCGCCGGGCGGCGGCTCATCCGCGGCGCCCTGGCGGCGATGGAGCCGGGGGAGTGGTGCTTCGCCCAGGTGTCGCCCGGCAACGCCGCCTCGCTGCGGGCGTTCCTCGCCTGCGGCTTCACCCCGATCGGCTCGGAGGTCCTGATCCAACCGACGACGGGTGCCCGAGGGACAGAGGTCCCCGAGGGTTAGGATCGCCGCCCACATGGAACCCTCGGTCAACACCATCGGTATCGGGGTTCTCGGCGCCGGCACGGTCGGGGGTACCGTCATCCGCCGGCTGGTGGAGGACCACGCCGCCATCGTCGCCAAGACCGGGCTCGACCTCCGGGTGCGGAGGGTGGCGGTGCGGGATCCCGACAAGGCCCGGGGCTTCGAGATCCCGGCCGACCTGGTGACCGCCGACCCCGCCGAAGTCGTCAGCGACCCCGAGGTGCGCGCTCGTCGTCGAGGTGATGGGTGGTCGCCACCCGGCCGGCGACCTCGTCCTCGCCGCCCTGGAGGCGGGAAAGCCGGTGGTCACCGCCAACAAGGAGCTGATCGCCGCCCGCGGGCCGGAACTGATCGCCGCCGCCGAGCGGACCGGGGTCCCGCTGCTGTTCGAGGCGGCGGTGGGCGGAGGCATCCCCATCATCCGCCCGCTGGCGGAGACACTGGCCGGGGAGCAGATCGAGCGGGTCACCGGGATCGTGAACGGCACCACCAACTACATCCTGACCCGGATGGCCGACGGCGAGGACTACGCCGACGCCCTCGCCGACGCCCAACGGCTCGGTTTCGCCGAGCCGGACCCGACGCGCGGACGTCTCCGGGGCCGATGCCGCCGCCAAGGCGGCCATCCTCGCCTCCCTCGCCTTCGGCACCTGGGTGGGGATCGACGACGTCCCCTACGAGGGCATCGACCGGCTCCGGTCCGCCGACCTGGCGTGGGCCCGGTTCCTCGGCTACGAGGTGAAGTTGCTCGCCATCGCCGACCGAGGGCCGGGCGGGGTGAGCGCCAGGGTCCACCCGGCGATGATCCCGACCGATCACCCACTGGCGTCCATCCGGGGTGCCACCAACGCCATCTTCGTCGCCGGCCCTTCGATCCACGAGCTGCTGTTCGCCGGGCCGGGCGCCGGAGGCGAGCCCACCGCCACCGCCGTGCTCGGCGACGTCATCGATGCCGCCCGCCAGGTGCTCGCCGGCGCCCAGGCGGCACCCCGCATCCGCTTCTCCTCGGAGGAGCTCGCCGACTTCGCCACCGTGCCCACCAAGTGGTACCTGCGGCTCGAGGTCGCCGACGAGCCGGGGGTCCTCGCCCGCATCGCCGGGGTCTTCGGCGAGGCAGGGGTGAGCATCAAGTCGGTGTGGCAGGAGGGCGAGGGCGAGCGAGGCGATGCTGCTGATCGTCACCCACCGCGCCCCGGAGCGGGAAGCGAGCGCGAGGCGGTGGATGCGCTGCGCCGGGTGGAAGCCCGGGTCTAGCAACGGCCGAGTGGCGGCAACGATCCGTGTGGAGAGCGGCCGGAGTCGTAGGTTGTTTGCGGTCGCCGGCCGAGCAGGTACAATGACGGCTCGTTCTCCCCTCCGGGCCGCATCGACGCTGTCGTGCTGCCGCCGCGAGGGCGATGTCGGGAGAGACCGAAGACGATCTCGACGGTGACCCACGGCGACGCACACGGCATGGATGGCGGAGGGCCTCCCGAGAGACCGGTAGTCACCGGCTCGTTTCCGAATGCCGAAGGGGGCATCACCCGAAATGACCACACGAGCCAAGCTGCAGGAGTTGGGGCTCGACGACCTGCGTCGCGTGGCGGGCCAGGTCGAAGTCGATCACGACGGGCTGCAGAAGTCCAAGCTGATCGCGGCGATCCTCGAGTCCGACAAGTTCGACGCCTCGATGGTCCCCGACGTCCCCGAAGTCGCCGACGCACCCGACTCCCGCTCCGGCGAGGAGGGCGGCGACGGCGCCGGTCAGGGCACCGACGGCCAATTCTCGGACAGCCGGTTCTCCGACGGCCGCGCGGCGAGGGCGACGGATTCGGCGACCGGCAGGGCCGTTCCCGGCGCCGCCGCAACCGGGGTGGCAACCGCCCCGACCAGCAGCCGGTCGACGAGAGCGAGCTCGAGGTCCGCGAGGGCATCCTCGACATCCTCCCCGAGGGTTACGGGTTCCTGCGCTGCTCCGGGTACCTCCCCGGCGACAAGGACGTCTACGTGTCGGCCAACCTGGTGCGCAAGTCCGCGGCTGCGCAAGGGTGACATCTGCAGCGGGCCCATCCGCCCCGCCCGCGCCCAGGAGAAGTTCGCCGCCGCCGTCCGCATCCTCAAGGTCAACGGGGTCGATCCCGAGGAGGCCGATGGACCGGCCCCGCTTCGCCGACCTCACCCCGCTGTTCCCCGACGCCCGGCTCCGGCTCGAGGTCGAGGGCCAGACCAACCACATCCTCCCCCGGATCATCGACCTGGTTGCCCCCATCGGGAAGGGCCAGCGCGGTCTCATCGTCTCGCCCCCCAAGGCGGGAAAGACCACGGTGCTGAAGGAGATGGCCAACTCGATCACCGCCAACAACCCGGAGTGCCACCTGATGGTGGTCCTCGTGGACGAGCGGCCCGAAGAGGTCACCGACATGCAGCGCTCGGTGAAGGGCGAGGTCATCTACTCGACCTTCGACCGGCCCGCCGAGGAGCACACCCAGGTGTCCGAGCTCGCCATCGAGCGGGCCAAGCGGATGGTCGAGGGTGGCACCGACGTCGTGATCCTGCTCGAGTCCCTCACCCGCCTCGCCCGGTCGTACAACCTGGCCACACCCGCCAGCGGGCGGATCATGTCCGGCGGCGTCGACTCGACGGCGTTGTACCCGCCGAAGCGCTTCTTCGGCGCGGCACGCAACCTCGAGGAGGGGGGCAGCCTCACCATCCTCGCCACCGCCCTCATCGAGACCGGGATCCCGGATGGACGAGGTGATCTTCGAGGAGTTCAAGGGCACGGGCAACATGGAGCTGCGGCTCGACCGGAAGCTGGCCGACAAGCGGATCTACCCTGCCATCGACATCGAGGCGTCGGGGACACGGCGCGAGAGGAGCTCCTCTTCAGCCCCGGACGAGCTCACCGAGGTGTGGAAGCTGCGCCGGGTGCTGCTCGCCCTCGAGCCCGGAGCCGCCCTCGAGCTGCTCATGGACCGGCTGAAGAGCACCAAGTCCAACGCCGAGTTCCTGGCCACGGTGGCCAAGAGCGGCCAGTAGGCGAGCACCGCGCCGGCCGATCCGGCCGGCCGACCGGCTACCGTCCCCTTCGACCCGCAGGAGCCAGATCGTGAAGCCCGACATCCATCCCGAGTACCGAGAGGTCGTCTTCCAGGACACCTCGTCCGACCTCGCCTTCGTCACCCGCTCGACCATCCACACCAACGACACGATCGAGTGGGAGGACGGCAACACCTACCCGCTGGCCAAGGTGGAGATCTCCAGCGCCAGCCACCCGTTCTACACCGGGAAGCAGATCCTGGTCGACAGCGGTGGCCGGGTGGAGCGCTTTCGCCGTCGCTACGCCAAGGTGGGCACCGGGAAGAGCGGCTCGACGGCCCCTTCCTGATGTCGCGGCCGCCGGGCGCCACGGTCGGCGGTCAAGCCGTCCTCGAAGGCGTGATGATGCGTGCCCCGAGCCGGTGGGCGGTGGCGGTGCGCCGTCCCGACGGGATCATCGAGGCGATCCGCCATGAGCTCCCCCGGCTGGCCTCCCGCTCGTGGGCGGCCCGGGTGCCGTTCCTGCGGGGCGTGATGGTGCTGCTCGAGTCGCTCCAGCTCGGCTTCCGGGCGTTGTCGTGGTCGGCGCAGAAGTCGGGTGAGGAGGATGAGGAGCTGACCCGGGCCCAGGTGGTGACCACGATGGTGATCGCGGTGGCGCTGGCGCTGGTCCTGTTCATCGGCGCCCCGGTGGCCGCCGCCTCGTTCCTCACCCGTTTCTTCGAGGAGTCGAGCGTGGCCTTCGTGGTCATCGACGGGCTGGTGCGGATCGGGTTGATCGTCGCCTACATCTGGGCGATCTCCCGCACCCCCGACATCAAGCGGGTGTTCGAGTACCACGGCGCCGAGCACATGACCATCCACGCCTACGAGGCCGGCGACCCGCTCGGGGTCGAGCGAGGTCGTCCGTCTACAGCCCGCGCCACCCCCGGTGCGGCACGTCGTTCATCGTGATCGTGGCGATGGTGGCGTTCGTGGTGTTCCTCACGCTGGCGCCGTTGCCGCTGTGTGTGGCAGATCGTCGGCCCGCCTGGCGCTGATCCCGGTGATCGCCGGGGTCTCCTACGAGGTGCTCAAGGCGGCCGCCGACACCCGCTGGCTGGCCTGGGCGAGCAAGCCGGGCATCTGGTTGCAGGCGATCACCACCAAGCAGCCTTCCGTCGACCAGATCGAGGTCGCCATCGCCAGCCTGCTCGCCGCCCTCGACGACGACGAGCGGACCGAGGTCGACGGCCGCGGGCCGGTGGCGGCGGGTGCCCTCGGCGCGGTGTACGACCCTGCCTCGGACTGAGCCGGCCGTCATGGACGCGGCGCTGCGGCAGCCGGCTCGACGAGGCCGAGCGAGGCCTACCGGCGGACCATCGAGGAGCTGCCGGATCCCGGCTGCATCGACGACCAGGACCGCTACCGGGAGGTGGCGATCCGCCACGGCGAGCTGCGATCGCTGATGGAGGTGTTCGACCGCTACCGCGCCGCCGAGGGTGAGGCGCAGGCCGCCGCCGAGCTCTCCTCCGCCGAAGGCCGACCCCGAGATGCGGGCGTACCTGGAGTCGGTCACCACCACGGAGAGCGGGATCGCTCGACACGATGGAGGCCGAGCTCATGGACGATGCTGCTGCCGGTCGACCCCAACGACACCAAGGACGTGATCGTCGAGGTCCGCGCCGCCGCCGGAGGTGACGAGGCGGCGCTGTGGGCGGGCGACCTGGTGCGGATGTACCACCGTTTCGCCGAGCGTCACGGGTTCGCGATCGATGCCATCGACACCTCGCCGACCGAGGGCGGCGGGGTCAGGGAGGCCACCTTCGCCGTCAAGGGCAAGGGCGCGTACTCCCGACTCAAGTTCGAGGCGGGGCCCCACCGGGTCCAGCGGGTCCCCAGGACCGAGTCGGCGGGGCGCATCCACACCTCGATCGCCACCGTGGCCGTCCTCCCCGAGGCGAAGGACGTCGAGGTCGAGATCAACGACAACGACCTCGAGATCGAGACCTTCCGATCGCAGGGCCCGGGGGGCCAGTCGGTGAACACCACCGACTCGGCGGTGCGCATCCGCCACCTGCCCACCGGGATCGTGGTGTCGTGCCAGGACGAGAAGTCCCAGTTGCAGAACAAGGCGAAGGCGATGCGGGTCCTCCGGGCCCGGCTGTACGAGCGGGAGCAGGCGGCCCTGGCCGGGCGAGCGGGGCTCGGTGCGGCGCTCCCAGGTGGGCACCGGGGAGCGGGCGGAGAAGATCCGCACGTACAACTTCAAGGAGCAGGCGGGTGACCGATCACCGGGTCGGGCTGACCGTCCACGACCTCGACGGGATCCTCGACGGCGACCTGGACGCCTTCCACGCCGCCAACCAGGCCGAGGAGGCGCCCGGCCTGGCGGGTGACCGGGTGAGCTCGCCGACCCCGGCCGAGCTGCTGGCGGCGCCGCCGACCTGCCCCGCCACGAGGCGGAGCGGCTGCTGCATGGCCGCCACCGGGCTCGATCGGGCCGGGCGATCCTGCTCACCGCGGCGCTCCCCGACGAGGCAGGTGCAGCGGTTCGAGGCCCTCGTGGCCCGCCGGCGCGCCGGGGAGCCGCTGCAGTACCTGGAAGGGCACGGTCGACTTCGGTCCGGTGACGCTGCGCATCGACCACCGGGCGCTCGATCCCGCGGCCGGAGACCGAGCGACTCTGGGAGCTGGCCACCGAGCTGCTCGGCGCCGGCGACGTGACAGTCGACGGTCGTGGATGTCAAGGTGATCGTCGACCTGTGCACCGGGAGCGGGAACCTGGCGCTGGCCTGCGCTCGCCATTGGCCGGGGGCGCGGGTGCTGGCCACCGACCGTTCCACCGCCGCCGCCGCGCTCGCCCGGGAGAATGCCGACGCCCTGGGGTTGCGGGTGGAGGTGCTGGTCGGCGACCTGTTCGACCCGCTGCCCCCGGCGCTGGCCGGGCGGGTCGATCTGCTGGTGGCCAACCCGCCGTACCTCTCCGAAGCGGAGCTCGAGCAGGTGCCCGCCGAGGTCCTCGCCGAGCCACGGGACGCACTCGTGGCCGGGCCGGACGGGATCGAGGTGGTGGCCCGGATCGGTGCCGAGGCAGGCCGCTGGCTGGGTCCGGGAGGGAATCGCCGTGGTCGAGGTGTCGGAGACCACGCCGACCGGGCGGCGACGCTGTTCGCCGGCCTCGACGCCACGTGTGCCACGACCTGACCGGCCGCCCCCGGTACGTCGTGGCCCGCCGCGATCCCCGGAGAAGAGCGGTGAGGCGCGTACTACCTTGGACCCGTCGCCTAGACGCGGGGTGGATGCCCATGAGCGTCGACGCAGCCGTCCGTGCCCTGAGACGAGGCGAGATCGTCGGGGTGCCCACCGACACCCTCTACGGACTCGCCGCCGACCCCTTCAAGGAGGATGCCCTCGAGGCGATCTTCCGGCTCAAGGGGAGGCCCCAGGAGAAGCCGATGGCGCTCCTGGTGGCGTCCCTGGAGCAGGGCATGACGCTGGCGTCGTTCACCGAGCAGGCGCTGGACCTCGCCGAGTGAACACTGGCCGGGAGCGCTCACCCTGGTGCTGCCCCGGCTCGACACCGTCCCCGAGTGGCTCGGCGACCGTGTCCGGCGCACCATCGGGCTGCGCTGCCCCGACCACCTGGTGACGCTGCGAGCTCCTCGAGAGGGCCGGGCCGCTGGCGGTGACCTCGGCCAACCTCAGCGGCGACGAGGCGGTGATCGACGACGCCGAGGCCCGGGAGCTGTTCGGGGACGCGGTGACCGGTGTACCTCGAGGGTGAGGCTCCCGGGGGCCGGCGCCTCCACGATCATCGACCTCACCGAGCCGGCCCCGCTCACCCTGCGCCGCGGCCCCGTGGCGGGATAGAGGCGCGCAGGTGACCGACGGGCCGACGCTCGCCGACCAGGTCAGCAAGCTGTACGACCTGGTTGCCGGCTACCACGCCACGCACATGGTCGAGATCGGCCGAGAGCTGGGGGTGTGGGAGGCGTTGACCGAGGCGCCGGGAAGAAGCTCCGACGAGCTCGCCGCCACGCTGGGCACCGACCCGTTCTACACCGACGTTCTGTGCCGTACCGCCTTCAGCTTCGACCTTCTGGAGCGGGACGGCTCCGGCTGGCGGATGGCGCCCCACTTCGACCAGATCCTGGGCGATCCCGAGTCCAGCTTCTACCTCGCCCGGGCGGCTCGGGTGCACATGCGGGTCGGTGAGGACTACTACGGATACGTGTCGCACATGCGGGCCGGGACCACCACCTCGTACCAGGACCACGACCGGGAGTTCATGGAGGAGGTCGCCGGCGCGCTCCAGTCGCTGCCGCGGATCTTCATCGACCTGGTGCTACCCCGGCTGCCCGAGCTCGAGGCGCGCCTCGCCGCCGGCGCCCGGGTGCTCGACGTGGGTTGCGGCGCCGGCTGGGCGGTGGTCCAGCTCGCCGAGCGGTTCCCCGACATCACCTGTGTCGGCATCGACGTCGAGCCGTACTCCGTCGAGCTGGGCCGGCAGCGGATCGCAGAGCGGCAGCTGACCGATCGGTGCGAGGTCCGTCAACAGAGCGTGGACCAGCTTGCCGAGCAAGATGCCTACGACGTCGTCACCAGCTTCCTGGTCGTCCACGAGATACCGCCGGCGCTGAAGTCGGGGTCGTTCAAGGCCATCGCCCGGGCGCTGAAGCCCGACGGCTACTTCCTGATCTTCGACGAGGTGTACCCGGAGACCGACGAGGCGCTGCAGACGATGCCGACCCGGTTCGCCGCCCTCGCCCAGTGGTACGAGATGACCTGGGGCAACGTCGTGAACTCCCGCGCCGAGTTGGACAGGATGTGTGCCGCCGCCGGGCTGCGGATCGTCGAGGAGACCGTGTTCTCCCGCTTCGCCATCCTCGTGGCCACGAAGGAGTAACCGCCGAGTCGGCAGGCGCGGGTGCCTCGGCGACAGGCCGACCGCTTCCGGCGGCGGGCCTCAGCGGCCGGGCCGGCCCGGGTAATGTCCGCCTGATGACCGACACGCGGACCCCACCTCAACGCCCGCCTCGCCGACGTCGATCCGGAGATCGCCCGCCTGATCGACGCCGAGGGTCGCCGCCAGCACGACTCGATCCGCCTCATCGCCAGCGAGAACTACGTCTCCCAGGCGGTGCATCGAGGCGACCGCCAACGTGCTCACCAACAAGTACTCGGAGGGCTACCCGGGCCGGCGCTACTACGAGGGCCAGCAGGTGATCGACCAGGTCGAAACGCTGGCCATCGAGCGGGCCAAGGCGTTGTTCGGGGTCGAGCACGCCAACGTCCAGACCTATTCGGGCTCGCCGGCCAACCTCGCCGTGTACATGGCGCTGGCGTCCCCGGGCGACACGGTGATGGGGATGGCGCTGCCCGCCGGCGGGCACCTCACCCATGGGTGGAGCGTGTCCGCCACCGGCAAGTGGTTCCGGGCGGTCCAGTACGGCGTACGGCGCGAGGACGGCATGGTCGACCTGGACGAGGTTCGGGCGATGGCCTCGCCGAGCGGCCGGTGTTGATCTTCTGCGGAGGCACCGCCATTCCCCGCACCATCGACTTCCCGGCCTTCGCCGCCATCGCAGCCGAGGCCGGCGCCGTGCTCGTCGCCGACATCGCCCACATCGCCGGGCTGGTGGCCGGGGGTGCCCATCCCACGCCGGTGGGCCACGCCGAGGTCATCTCCACCACCACCCACAAGACGCTGCGAGGCCCACGGGGGGCGATGCTGATGTCGACCGCCGAGCACGCCAAGGCGATCGACCGGGCGGTGTTCCCGGGCCTCCAGGGCGGCCCCGCACAACCACACCACCGCCGCCATCGCCGTCGCCCTCAAGGAGGCGGCCACCGCGGAGTTCTCCACCTATGCCCACCAGATCGTCGCCAACGCCAAGGCGCTCGCCGCCGCGTTGACCGAGCGGGGGTTCGACCTGGTGACCGGCGGCACCGACAACCATCTGATCCTCGTCGACCTCACCAGCAAGGGCGTCGGGGGCAAGCCGGCCGCCCAGGCGCTCGACCGCGCCGGCATCGAGCTCAACTACAACTCGGTGCCGTTCGACACCCGCAAGCCCTTCGACCCTCGGGCATCCGGCTGGGCACGGCCGCCGTCACCACCCGAGGGCTGACCGAGGATCACATGGCCCAGATCGCCACCTGGATGGACGACGTCGTGGCGGTGGCCGAGGGCGGCGACGAGCGGTCGATCGACCGGGTGCGCGGCGAGATCGGTGAGTTCGTGAACCGTTCCCGATCCCCGGGTGGCCAGCATGAGTTTCCCCTTCCCTCTGTGGAGGGGAGGGGCGTGGCTGCAGCACGCGCCGAAGGCGAGAAGGGCAGCCGGGGAAGGGCAGCGCCGTCAGCTCCGAGACATCCCGTCCACCTGGGGAGAAGGGGCTTGTGAATCCGTTCACAAGCGGTATGGTCCGCGGTGAGCGACATGCCCGACAGAGGAACCCGCCCCCGGACCCCCCGATCGCCCGGCCGACCGAGTCGCCGAACTCGCTCACCGCCGCCGCCCGGGACCTGGACCAGGGCGGCGCCGGCTTCGACTTCTTCTCGTCGGTGGTCGCCGGGCTCCTGCTCGGCCTCGGCGTCGACTGGCTGGCCGGCACCCGGCCCTGGTTCACCATCGTCGGCATCGTCGCCGGCTTCGTCTCCGGATTCACCAAGCTGTGGGTGGCGTCCAGGGTCCTCGAGGACCAGGCAGCGGAGCGCCAGGCGCGCCGGCATGGTTGACCGGCTCCGACGGGTCGCCGGCTTCGACACGGTCGCCGAGGTCGACGAGGAGACGCTGGCTGCCGAAGCCCTGGCCAAGGCGTCGCCGATCGCCGGACGGTCAGGGACGTGGAGCAGCGGATTGGCGTGGAACACCGCCAGGCGGGCCCTCGTCGTCGGGCCGGCGGCTGATGGTGGTCGACGGGCTGTTCCGGGGTGGGACGGAGTGCTGGCCGCCGCCCTCGGGACGGCGATCGTCGCCGGCAACTTCGTTCTGTCCGGGCGTGCTGCTGTCCCGAGCGGCGCGCATCAGCCTGAGTTTGTATCATGCCGCCGCCTTGCTCGGGTTCTTCCTCCGCCTCGGTCTGATCATGGCGACCATGTTCGCCCTCGCCGCGGTCTTCGACGATCGACCGGAAGGCGCTGGGGATCTCCGTGGTGGTGAGCTATCTCGCCCTGCTCACCTGGGAAGCGGCGAGCGTGTCGCGCGGTGGTGAGAAGGAGCTGGAGTGGACCTGATCCTGGCGGCGTCCGAGTGTGACCCGGTCACGGAGATCATCTGCGTCCCGGCGAACGTCAACGAGCTGTTCGAGCTGCCGTTCGTCGGCGGCGTCAACCGCACCATGCTCCTCATCGGGCTGGCGGCGCTGATCATCATCGCCCTGCTCTGGTTCGGGCTGCGCCGCCGCTCGCTGGTGCCCTCCAGGTTCGAGGCGGCCATCGAGAGCGATCGTGCTCTACGTCCGTGACGAGGTGGCGGTGGGGATCATCGGCCCCAAGGACGGCGTCGACCTTCTTCCCGTACCTGCTCGCCCTCTTCCTGTTCATCCTGGTCGGCAACCTGTTCGAGATCTCCCCGCTGATCAACTTCCCGATCACGTCACGCATCGCCCTTCCCGCCTTCCTGGCGATGCTCACCTGGGTGATCTTCGTGTTCATGGGGTTCAAGCGGCAGGGCCTCGCCTACGTGGGCCACATCGTGTGGCCACCGGGCGTGCCCACCGGGCTGAAGCCGCTGGTGGGGATCATCGAGTTCGTGTCGGTCTTCCTGATCCGGCCCTTCTCGCTGGCGGTCCGGCTCTTCGCCAACCTGGTCGCGGGCCACGTCATGCTGACCCTGCTGCTGGTCTCCGGCTACGTCTTCATCACCAGCGTCGGCGACATCGGCGCCAAGGCGCTGGTCGGGGTGGGCTGGTTCGCCCTCGGCCTCGGCATCTACGCTCTTCGAGCTCCTGGTCGCCGTGCTCCAGGCGTACATCTTCACGCTGCTGTCGGCGGTGTACATCCAGACCTCGGTGCATCCCGAGCACTAGTCCAGTCGCCATCCACAGGAAGGAAAGGCAAGCAATGGAAGAAATCAGCGCCCCCCTGGCCCTCATCGGCTACGGACTCGGGGCCATCGGCCCCGGCATCGGCATCGGTCTCGTCGCCGGCAACGCCGTGCAGGCGATGGCACGCCAGCCCGAGGCCGCCGGCATGGTGAGGACGACCATGTTCCTCGGCATCGCCTTCGCCGAGGCGCTCACCCTGATCGGGTTCGTGCTCTTCTTCCTGGCGTAGGCGATGCTACTCGACACTCGCCAGGAGCATCGTGCTCGCCGCCGAGGAGGGCGAGGAGTCGTCCGGCGTCGGACCTGTCTGATCCCCCACGCCTCGGAGCTGATCGCCGGGATCATCGCCTTCGCCATCGTCTTCTTCGTCGTGTGGAAGTTCGCCGGCCCGGCGATCGACCAGACGCTGGAGAACCGACAGGCGGCGATCAAGGGCCAGATCGAGGCGGCCGAGCAGGACAAGGCCGAGGCGGCGGCCCTGCTCGAGGACTACCGCGCCCAGCTCGCCGGCGCCCGCGGCGACGCCGCCCGGATCATCGACGAGGCCAAGCAGGCCGGAGAGGGCGTCCGCTCCGAGATCATCGCCAAGGCCAACTCCGAGGCCGAGGACATCGTGGCCAAGGCGCGCGCCGAAGCCGACGGCGAGAAGGCGCGGGCGCTGCAGGAGGCGAAGTCGGACGTGGCCAACCTGTCGCTCGACCTCGCCGAGAAGGTGGTGCGCGAGCTCCATCGACCGTGATGCCCAGCGCGGGCTGGTCGAGTCCTATCTCGCCGACCTGGACGGCCATCTCCGACCAATGGGACGGCCAACTGACGATGGACGCCGACGACCGCATCAGGGGCTACGCCGCCGGGCTGTTCGAGATCGCCCGCGCCGAGGGCGACCCGAGCAGGTCGAGGCCGAGCTGCCACCAGGTGGCCAGGGTGTTCGAGTCCTCGGAGGAGCTGCGGAACGTCATCGCCGACCCCGGCGTGCCCATCGAGCGCCGCACCGGGCATCATCCACGACCTGCTCGGGGGACGAGCCTCGGACGGCACCGTGGCGGCGATCAACTTCGTCGTCGCCTCGGGCCGGGGACGCTGACCTCCCCGCCATCGCCGACTGGCTGGTCCGAGGTGGCCGCCGCTTCCCGCCAGCGGGAGGTGGCCGAAGTCCGCACCGCGATCGCCGCTCGACGACGACCAGGTCGACGCGGCTCGAGCAGGCCCTGACCAGGGCCACCGGCAAGCAGGTCGAGGTGAAGGTGGTCGTCGACCCCGACGTGGTAGGTGGGGTGGTCGCCCGGGTTGGCGACGTGGTGATCGACGGCACGGTGCGCCGCCGGCTGGACTCGCTGCGTACCGCGCTGCGGGCCGGCACGGCTCGAGCGTCCTCAGCGAGGACCATGGAGGATTCGTGAGCACTGAAGGATCGAGGAGAGGACGACGATGGCCGAGCTGACCATCAGCGCCGACGAGATCACCGCCGCCCTACGGACGAACCTCGAGGGGTGGAGCCCCGAGGTCGAGCGGGAGACGGTCGGGTACGTGACGTCGATCGCCGACGGGGTGGCCCGGGTGCGGGGGCTTCCGAGGGTCATGGCGTCCGAGCTGCTCGAGTTCGCCGACGGGCTCATCGGGGTCACCCTCAACATCGACGAGGAAGACCTCGGGGTGGTCGTCATGGGCGACGCCTCGCACATCGACGAGGGAGCCCCGGTGCGGCAGACCGGCAACGTGCTCTCCATCCCCGTGGGCGACGCCCTGCTCGGCCGGGTCATCGATCCACTGGGGAACCCGATCGACGGCAAGGGCCCCATCGACACCACCGAGCGCCGATTGCTCGAGACCCAGGCTCCTTCGGTGGTGGAGCGCCAGCCGGTGAAGGAACCGCTGCAGACCGGGATCAAGGCGATCGACGCCATGACCCCGATCGGCCGGGGACAGCGCCAGCTGATCATCGGCGACCGTCAGACGGGCAAGACCGCCATCGTCGTCGACACGATCATCAACCAGAAGGAAGAGGGGGTGAAGTGCATCTACGTCGCCATCGGCCAGAAGGCGTCGACGGTCGCCGAGGTCGTCGACTCGCTGGATCGGGCCGGTGCCATGGCGTACACCGTGGTGGTCCATGCGCCGGCGTCGTCGTCGGCCGCGTTGCAGATGTACGCCCCGTACGCCGGGTCGGCCATCGGGCAGCACTGGATGTACAACGGCGAGCACGCCCTGGTCATCTATCGACGACCTGTCGAAGCAGGCGGTGGCCTACCGCGAGATCTCGCTTCTGTTGCGCCGTCCCCCTGGCCGCGAGGCATACCCCGGTGACGTGTTCTATCTGCACAGCCGGCTGCTGGAGCGGTGCGCCAAGCTGTCCGACGAGCTGGGGGGCGGCTCGCTGACCGGGCTCCCCATCGTGGAGACCAAGGCCAACGACGTGTCGGCCTACATCCCCACCAACGTGATCTCGATCACCGACGGCCAGATCTTCCTCGAGACCGACCTGTTCTTCTCGGGGATCCGTCCCGCGGTCAACGCCGGCATCTCCGTGTCGCGGGTCGGCGGCAACGCCCAGATCTCGGCGATGAAGAAGGTCGCCGGGCCGTTGCGGCTCAACCTCGCCCAGTTCCGCGACCTGGAGGCGTTCGCCGAGTTCGGCTCGGAGCTCGACGCCGCCTCGCTCGCCCAGCTGGAGCGGGGAAGGCGCGTGGTCGAGGTGCTCAAACAGGGCCAGTTCGCCCCGGCGCCCGTGGAGGAGCAGGTGCTCTCGATCTGGGCGGTCACCAACGGGCACATGGACGACGTCCCGATCGAGGACATCTCCCGGTTCGAGAGCGAGCTGGTCGACTTCGTGCGCACCCGGCACGGCGACCTGCTCCGGGGGATCAGGGAGTCGGGGGCCCTGCCGGACGGGGACGGCCTCGAGGTGGCGGTCTCCGCCATGAAGGAGTCGTTCTCGACGGGACACGAGGGGTAGCAGCCCCGCATGGCCTCCGCCGAGCTGCGTGACACCAGGCGCCGCATCAGGTCCGTCCAGGCGACGGCGAAGATCACCCGCGCCATGGAGCTGATCGCCGCCTCCCGCATCCCCAAGGCGCAGGCCCGGGTCACCGCCTCCAAGCCTTACACCGCCAAGCTGATCGAGGTCATCCGCAACGTCGGCAAGGCGTCGGGGGGTGCCAGCCACATGCTGCTGGAGGATCGTGAGGTGAAGACGGTCGGCGTCCTGGTGATCTCCGCCGACCGCGGGTTGGCCGGGGCCTACGCCTCTTCGATCATCCGGATGGCGGAGGCGGCGATGATCGCCCACCGTCGTGCGGGGCGGGAGGTGAGGCTGTTCGCCGTCGGCAAGAAGGCGAACAGCTACTTCGACTACCGCGGCTACGCCATCGAGCGGTCGTTCCTCGGGGTCACCGACACCCCCGGCTACGGCGACGCCCGGGCCATCGCCGCCACCGTCATGGAGGCGTACGCCGCCGGGCGGGTCGACGCCGTCGAGGCGTACTCGACCCACTTCCAGTCGCTCCTCACCCAGACCCCGGTCGAGTTCGAGCTGCTCCCGGTGCAGCCTCCCGGGGCCGACGATTCCGAGACGCCCGTGGCCTACTCCTACGAGCCGGACCCGGAGGAGATCCTGGAGCGACTCCTCCCCCGGTACGTCGAGGCCATCGTCTACAACATGCTCCTGGAGAGCTCCGCCTCCGAGCATGCCGCCCGCCGCCGGGCGATGAAGGCGGCCACCGACAACGCCGACGAGTTGATCAAGGTCCTGACCAACGTCGCCAACCGCGCCCGGCAGGCCGAGATCACCACCGAGATCTCGGAGATCGTCGGCGGCGCCGAAGCACTCATCAAGTAGAGAACGAGGAAACCGTGGCAGAAGCAGTGAGCATCGGGCACATCACCAAGGTCGCCGGCCCGGTCGTGGACGTCGAGTTCGCCCCTGAGGAGCTCCCCGAGCTCAACCACGCCCTCGAGATCGACTTCACGGTGACCGGCGAGGCTCGCACCGTCATCGCCGAGGTGGCCCAGCACCTCGGCCACAGCCGGGTGCGCGCCATCGCCATGGCGCCCACCGACGGCCTGATCCGCGGCGCCGAGGTGCGCAACCTGGGCGAGCCCATCTCCGTCCCCGTGGGAGACCAGACACTGGGTCACATCTTCAACATGTGGGGCCAGTCCCTCGATGCCCCGGAGCTGGAGTTCGGCGAGCGCTGGCCGATCCACCGGCAGCCTCCCGACTTCGAGGACGTGCAGCCGACCAAGCAGATGTTCGAGACCGGGATCAAGGTCCTCGACTTGCTCTGCCCCTACCTCCAGGGCGGCAAGATCGGGCTGTTCGGCGGCGCCGGGGTGGGCAAGACGGTGCTCATCCAGGAGATGATCAACCGGGTGGCCACCCAGCACGGTGGCGTCTCCGTGTTCGCCGGGGTAGGGGAGCGGACCCGGGAGGGGAACGACCTGTTCCTGGAGATGAAGGACACCGGGGTCATCGAGAAGGCTGCACTGGTGTTCGGGCAGATGGACGAACCCCCGGGGGTGCGGCTCCGCGTCGCCCTGTCGGCGCTGACCATGGCCGAGTACTTCCGCGATGTGGCGCGCCAGGACGTACTGCTGTTCGTCGACAACATCTTCCGGTTCACCCAGGCCGGCTCCGAGGTGTCCACGCTGCTTGGCCGGATGCCGTCGGCGGTGGGCTACCAGCCGACGCTGGCCGGGGAGATGGGGGTCCTCCAGGAGCGGATCACATCGTTGAAGGGGCGGTCGATCACCTCGATGCAGGCGATCTACGTGCCCGCCGACGACATCACCGATCCCGCCCCGCACACCGCCTTCGCCCACCTGGATGCCACCACGGTGCTGAGCCGCCCGCTGACCGCCCTCGGCATCTACCCGGCGGTCGACCCTCTCGACTCGACGAGCCGGGCGCTCGACCCGCAGATCGTCGGCGACGACCACTACTTCGTCGCCACCGAGGTGCAACGCATCCTGCAGCGGTACAAGGACCTGCAGGACATCATCGCCATCCTCGGCATCGACGAGCTGTCGGAGGAGGACAAGCTGATCGTCGGCCGGGCCCGGCGCATCCAGCGGTTCCTCGCCCAGCCGATGTTCGTCGCCGAGCAGTTCACCGGCCAGGCGGGCATTTACACACCGCTCGAGGAGACGATCAGCTCGTTCCGAGCCGTCATCGACGGCGAGATGGACCAGTTCCCCGAGCAGGCCTTCTACATGGTGGGCGGCCGCGCCGACGTGGAGCGGCGAGCCGGCGAGATCGCCACCGAGGGAGCGGCTGCCTGATGGCCAAGGCCTTCCGGGTGGACATCGTCTCACCTGACGGTCTGGCCTGGTCGGGTGACGCCGAGTTCGTGGTGGCCCGGACCCCCGACGGGGAGATCGGCATCATGGCCGACCACGAGCCGGTGATGGCCTCATTGGTCCAGGGGACGGTGTCGGTCGACGCCGTCGGTGGTGGCCGGGTGCAGGTGGACGTCGAGGGCGGCTTCCTCCAGGTACTGGCCAACCAGGTGACCCTGCTCACCGACCGCGCCGTCATCACCGAATAGCCCCCCATCCGCCGCAGGCGCGGTGATCGCCTCCGGCGAACCGGTTCGCCCGCAGTTGCGTATCTACGCGTGGAGGGTGCCCGGACCCGGGTCCCCGGAAGGGAGAAGACATGCGACGACTGGTGATGGTTGCGGTGATGGCCGCACTCATGACGATCCTGGTCGCACCCGCCGAGGCGGCGACCCGCCGTCCCGATTTCGTTGTGCCGCTGTCCGGCGCCAACGAGGTCGGAGACGGGGACCCCGACGGCACCGGAGTGGCCCGGGTCGACTTCAGCGGCGACCAGGTGTGCTTCGACATCCAGCTCAGCGGGGTCGACGACGTGATCCTCGCCCACATCCACGCCGCGCCGGCCGGTGTCAACGGCCCGGTGGTGATCGACTTCATGTTCCCGGAGAACGGCCTCGACGGGTGCGTCACCGCCGACCGCAACCTGATGCGGGCGATCCGCCGCAACCCGGCGGGGTACTACGTCAACGTCCACTCGGTGGAGTTCCCGGGAGGGGCGGTGCGCGGCCAGCTGGGCTAGCGCGACACCTGCCGCGACGGGCAAAGGTCAGCCGGAGCGCCGCCCCGGAGGGGGTGGCGCTCCGGCGTCACAAGGAGGCGGCGAACTCGTCGACCTGACGGGGGAGGCCGCTGCTGACCGCCTCGGTCACCACCGGGAAGAAGAGCGTCGACAGCATCCCCCGCGAGGTCACCACCAGGGTGACCGTCACCGCGGTGCCACCACCGGCAACCGCCACCAGGTCGGCAGTGAGCGACCCTGCGATCTCGCCGGCATCCAGGTCGAGGTGCATCCGGTTGGCGGAGGCTTCTCGCACCACCGCAGTCCCCTGGTAGGACGTCGGCCCGACGGTGGTGCGCCACGAGAACGAGCGCGAGCGAGCCGTCGACCACCACCGGGTCCCACACCTCCTCGACCGGGCCGATCCGGGACCAGGTCTGCTCGTTCTGCAGCGCCGTCCACACCTCGTCCATGGACCGTTCCGTGTGGGCGGTGTGGGCGAACGAGGCGGTGGGCATGGACGGCGAGGTTACACAGAGGGCCTCCGCCCGCCGCGGGACGGCGGCCACGGGCTCCAGCCCGTCCGTCGGCTCGGAAGTCCACCGGTGGTAGCCCTCGTCGTACCTAGAATCGCCCGATGCGCCGCCGGATCCTGCTCTCGGTGCTCGTCGTCGACGCCGCGCTGCTCGCCGTAGCCTTTGGGCTCGCCACGTGGACGACGCTCGAGTCGCCCTTCCCGTGGCGGATCAGCCTCAGCCCTTCGGCGCCGACCTCGATCTGGCCGTTCGCTGCCATGCTGCTGGCCGGCCTGGTGATCGGCTCGTTGCTCACCGTCGGGCACCGCCGGGGTTGCCGTCCCCCGACCGTCGTACGGGCGGGCGTTCGCCATCGCCGGCATCACCGGCGCCTTCACCGCCGCCGCCGTGTCCGTCACCCGGGTGTACCACTCCAACACGGTGCTCGCCCTCAGCCTCGCCGCGCTGGCTCTCGCTGGCGTTGGGCCACAGGTACGCCCGGCGCCGCAGTCCCTGGACCGATCGGATGGTGCTGGTCACCGACGAGAAGGGCCTCGTCGACGACCTACGGGCGACACGCCATGCCGACGTCGTCGCCGTCTTCGACCCGACCGGTGAGCCGCCCGAGATGGACTTCTCGGACACGTCGCTGGTGATCGACCTGCGGGTCGTGCTCTCCGACCGGATGGCTCAGTTCGTGTCGTCGTGGAACCTCGCCGGGTACCCGGTGCGGACGCTGACCGCGGTGTACGAGCAGCACACCGGGCGGCTCCCCATCGTGCACCTCGCCGAAGGCTGGGAGCTGAGCGGCCCGGTGGCCGCCAACGGGTACGCGCCATACAAGCGGCTGGTCGACCTGGCGCTGGCGCTGGTCACCGCGCCGGTGTGGATTCCGATCGGGCTGGTGATGTGGGCGGTGGTAAAGGTCGACTCGAGAGGCCCGGCCATCTTCCGGCAGGACCGGGTCGGACTGCACGGTGAGCTGTTCACCGTGTACAAGTTCAGGACGATGGAGGTGGATGCCGAGCGCGACGGCCCTCAGTTCGCCTCGCTCAAGGATGAGCGCCTCACCAGGACCGGTGGCTGGATGCGGCGGAGCAGGCTGGACGAGATCCCTCAGATGTGGAACGTCCTCACCGGCGACCTCAGCCTGGTCGGGCCCCGCCCGGAGCGCCCCGAGTTCACCGAGCGGTTCGAGCAGACCATCCCCTTCTACCAGTACCGCCATCTGGTCCGACCCGGGATGACCGGATGGGCCCAGGTCAACCACGGCTACGCCGGCGGCGAGGCGCAGACCGTCGAGAAGCTCACCTACGACCTGTACTACATGAAACACATGTCGCCCGGTCTCGACGTCGAGATCCTCGGCAAGTCGATCTGGACGATCATCTCGGGGTTCGGTGCACAGTGAACGCGGGTGCCTCGACGGTCGTGCCGGGCGCCGCCGCATACTGACCCGTGCCTGACCGGATGGCGCCGTTCGTGACGGCCATCGTGGTGAACCACCGCCACGCCGACGACACGCTGCGGTGCGTCGGCGCACTGGCCCAGTCCGACCACCCGAGGTTGTCGATCGTCGTGGTCGACAACGACTCGGGGGCCGACGTGGTCGACCGCCTCGTCGACGGGCTGGAGGCGACCACCAACCTGATCCTGTCGCCGGAGAACGTCGGATACGCCGCCGGCAACAATCTCGGCATCCGGCGGGCACTCGGGCTCGGCGCCGATCTCGTTTGGCTGGTCAATCCCGACGTGGTGGTCACCCCGGAGACGCTGCCCGTGCTGATCGACGCCGCCAGTGCCCGCCCGGCCGCCGGCATCATCGGCTGCAAGGTGCTCGAGGGCGGTTC
This sequence comes from uncultured Acidimicrobiia bacterium, assembly GCA_963834375.1. Classification (GTDB taxonomy): domain Bacteria; phylum Actinomycetota; class Acidimicrobiia; order Spongiisociales; family UBA5794; genus JACDBE01. The sequence goes on from CAWIBM010000002.1 coordinate 760,019, forward strand.
CCGGCCGGCTCGGGTCCTGTTCAACGGCGGGTTCGTCGACTGGGAGCGGGGCGGCGCAGCCATCCATCGCGGCTCGGGCGACGTGTACGACGCCGATGCCGACCCGGGCCCGGTCTTCGACGTCGACTACGTCACCGGGGCCGCCATGATGGTCCGTGCCGGCGTCTTCCGGTCGGTCGGACTGCTCCCCGAGGAGTACTTCCTCTACTTCGAGGAGACCGACTTCAACCTGCGGGCCGCCCGGGCCGGCTGGGAGGTCGTGGTGGCACCGTCGGCGGTGGCGTGGCACTTCAAGCGATCCACCGGGAAACTCCCCGAGCCCTACTACATCTACTACTACGTCCGGAACCGGATCGTGTTCGGGAGCCGGTACTCCTCGGTCGACCCGGTCGACATCGTGCTCGACCTGGACGAGTTCGTGTACCGCTGGAGGGGCGCCGTCGAGCGCAACGCCCCGGAGTGGCTGCCGGTCTACGAGGAGCTCGTGGAGACGGCGATCGCCCACGGGCTCGCCGGCCGCACCGGCCGGTGGGGAGAGCTCGAAGCCGTCGCCGGGTCGGCAAGGGTGGCGTGATGGATGGCCGGGACCAGGAGCTGCCGCGGCGGCTCGAGGACCTGATTGCCCGCGCCGCCGAGTTGGAAGCCGAGGTGGACAGCCTGCGGGCCGCCTTGGAGACGACGACGGCGATGGCCGAGCGGAACGAGGCGGATGCCGCCATCGAGGCCCGGCAGGCGGTCAACGCGCTGCAGGCGGACCTGGTCAGGGCCCGACGCCGCGCCGAGGCGGCCGAGCGGCGAGCCGACCAGCTCGCCAAGGACATCCTGGAGATCCGCGACAGCTTCACCTGGAAGGCGGGTCGGGTGGTCAAGCGGGCCGTCGACCCGGCGATCGCCGCCCGCGACGCCGTGTCCCGCCGCCGCTGGAAGCCGCCGGCACCCCGGCCGCGCCGCCCGGCGACCTCGGCCGGCAGGGCTCCTACGGCAGATGAGAGCGACGGCAAGCCGGTGGAGTCGGGATCGCTGGCGGCGAGCTACCCCGTTACCGATGACCCGCTCCGTTCGACGTACGAGCGGGAGGTGCGCTGGAGCGACTTCAGCGGCCAGTCCGGGGAAGGTCCCAGGGTGGCGATGGCGGTGTTCACCACCGACTTGTACGAGGGCCGCGGGGACGTATACGTGGCGGCCGGCATCGGGCGGCAGCTGAGGGCGAGCGGGGCCGGCGTCGCCTATGTGCCCGTCGACGACTGGGGCGCGGTGCCCGACGGAACCGACGCCGTGGTGGCGATGCTCCCCGGGTTCCGGCCCAGCCTGGTCCCGACCGCGGTGCGCTGCGTCGCCTGGGTGCGCAACGAGATGGACGCCTGGCTGGCGCACCCCGAGCTGGCCATGTTCGACGGGATCATGGTCTCCTCGGAGCAGGCGCGTGCCGCCATCGCCCGGGTCTACGACGGGCCGACGACGGTTCTCCGCATCGGGGTCGACCCCGAGCTGTTCTCGCCGCCGCTTCCCGGCGAGGACCGGCACGGGGTGGTGGGGACGGTGAACTACTGGGGCAAGGAACGCGACCTGCACCGGGCGTTGCAGGCCGGGCCGACCACGGTCCCGCTCGCCCTTTTCGGGCACGACCGGGCGCTGCCGCCCGCGCTGGCCGGCTACTCCGCCGGACCGGTCAGCTTCTTCGCCCTGCCCGGCCTGTACCGGCGGGCGGCAGTGGTGCTCGACGACTTCAACCACACCACCGTTGGCTGGGGGAACGTCAACTCCCGGCTCTACGAGGCGCTGGCCTGCGGCGCGCTGGTGGTGACCAACACCGATCGCGGGCTCGCCGAGGTGGGGCTGAGCGACGTCCCCACGTTCGGTGACGGCGTCGACCTCAACGCCCTGCTGGAGAGCCTGCTGGCCGACCGCGCCGGGACCGCCGACCTCGCCGCCCGACTGAGCGCAACCGTGCGCACCCACCACGCATACCCGTCCCGGGCCGCAGAGCTGCTGCGATTTCCTCGAGGAACTGGGAAACGAGCCGCGTCCGAGCCCCACCGTGGTGGCGTTCTATCCAGGCGACTATCACGAGACCAACCCGTACCAGGACATGCTCTACGGCGGGCTGGGAGAGATGGGCGCCGTCGCCGTGCCGACCATGGAGGCCTTCGACCCGGCCGGGCTCGGCGACTTCACCCGCGCCGACACCAGGGTCTTCCACATCCACTGGACGGCGCCCATCCTCGGCCCGGCGACGTCCGGTGTCGACGCAACGGCACGGGTGCGGCAGGCACTCGCCGGCCTCGACGCCTTCCGGCGAGGCGGTGGCCGGCTGATCTGGACGGTGCACAATGCCCTGCCCCATGAGTGCCGTCACCAGGCCCAGGAGGTCGAGCTGCGCCAGGGCCTGGCCGACCGTGCCGACGTGGTCCACGTCATGTGCGCCTCAACGGCGGAGGCGGTGAGCGGCCTCTACTCGCTGCCGGCGGACCGGACCGTGGTGATCCCGCACTCCAGCTTCCTCGGGGTGTACGGCGACGCCCTCGACCGCGCCACCGCCCGGCGCTACCTCGGGGTCGACAAGGACGACATCGTCCTCCTCGCCATCGGCGGGATCCGTCGCTACAAGGGGATCGACCGCCTCCTCGATGCGTTCGACCAGGCGCTGCGAGCGGAACGGCGGCTGAGGCTCGTGGTGGCGGGACGCCCCGGCCGGTTCGACGAGGTCGGCGAGCTCGAGAAGCGCTGCCGGCAACACCGCCGGGTCATCTCACGTTTCGAGAGGATCGAGGACGCAGACCTCCAGGTGTACCTGAAGGGATCGGACGTCGCCGTGCTGCCCCACCGGGCAGTGCTCAACTCGGGAAGCCTGCTGCTGGCCTACACGTTCGGCCTGCCGGTCATAGCCCCGGCCACCGGGTGCCTCGCCGACCTGCTCGAGGCGGGTGCTTCGATCGGGTTCGATCCCGAGGACGACGCCGGCCTGCTCGATGCGCTGCGACGGGTGCGTTCATTGACAGGCCCGGCACCACGCCGGGCCGCCAGGGCCGTGGCCGAGCGGTACCCGCCTCCCGAAATGGCCGCCGACTTCACCGCGCTCCTCCGCCGTCTGGTCGGGTGACCGGGCATGCTCTGCCCGGCCTGCCTGGCCCGACCGCGTGGGTTCGCCCTGGGCCCGGGTGGGCGTCCCGAGGCGCGCTGCCCATCGTGCCAGGCGCTGGAGCGGCACCGGTTCCTCGCCACGTTGCTCGCCGCCGTCCGGCAGGAACACGGGGCTGCGGGGTTGGTGCTCGAGGTGGCTCCCACACCGGCGGTGACCCGGCTGCTCAGGCGAAGCGACGCCGTTTACCTCGGGATGGACATCGCCCCGGCCGCCGACGGGCGGACGGTGGGGCTGGTCGCCGACCTGTGCCGGATGCCCCTGGCGAGCCGTACCGTCGACCTGGCCGTGGTCTTCCACGTGTTCGAGCACATCCCCGACGACACCACCGCCATGGCCGAGCTCGCCCGGGTGCTCGCCGGCGGGGGGCTGGCGCTCATCCAGGTCCCCTGGCGACCGCACCAGCGCACCGATGAGGACCCGGCGGCGCCCGAACCGGAGCGGATCCGGCGTTTCGGCCAGGCCGACCATGTCCGGTTCTACGGCGCCGACTTCGAGGACCGGCTCCGACCGCAGCGGCCTCGCCACCATTCGGGTCCGTCCCGAGGACCTGCTTCCCGACGACCTGGTGGCGTCACTGGGCCTGAGCGACCCGACACCGGTTTGGCTCGCCACCGCCGGCGACGGCCCGACGCCGTTCGGCCCGCAGGAGGGCGCCGTAGCCGCCTTGCGGCACCGCCTCGAGCCGGACGCCGTCGCCGAGTGGCGACGCTTGTCGGCGTTGCCGCCCGGCCCGGCACCGCTCCCTTCGTGGGTGCGACGGCTCGCCCGGACCAGGGCCGGGCGTGCGATCCGGCGCCTCGGGCCGTAGGGTCGCGCCGACACATCCGTTCCTCTTGGGCGCACGCCCGGGCACGACGCGAGAGAAGCGAGCGACAACCGATGGGACGCAGCTACCTGGTGACCGGCGGCGCCGGGTTCATCGGCTCGAACTTCGTCCGCTGGGTCCTCGACCACGAGGACGAGGCGACGATCACCAACCTCGACCTGCTCACGTACGCCGGGGTGCGGGCCACCGTCGACGAGCTCGACGGGATCCCCGGCACCGTTTCGTCCAGGGCGACATCAGCGACTCCGCACTCGTCGACGAGCTGGTCCCCGGCCACGATGTCGTCGTCAACTTCGCCGCCGAGAGCCACGTCGATCGCTCGATCGCCGGCCCGAGGGTCTTCCTGGAGACCAACGTGGTGGGGACCGGGACCGTGCTCGACGCCGCCCGACGCCACCGGGTGCCGCGGTTCGTCCAGGTGTCGACCGACGAGGTGTACGGGTCGATCGCCGAGGGCTTCGCCCCGGAGATCGGCCCCCCTCGACCCGTCGTCGCCGTATTCGGCCTCCAAGGCGGCAGCCGACCTCCTGGTGCGCTCCTATGAGGTGACCTTCGACTACCCGGCGATCATCACCCGATGCACCAACAACTACGGCCCGTACCAGTTCCCCGAGAAGATGATCCCCCTCTTCGTCACCAACCTCACCGAGGGCCGCACGGTCCCGCTGTACGGCGACGGGCTCAACGAGCGCGACTGGCTGTACGTCGAGGACCATTGCGCCGCCATCCACCTGCTCGTCGATCGGGGCGAGCCCGGGCAGATGTACAACATCGGCGCCGATGCCCAGGTGACCAACCTGGAGTTGACCCGCAGGCTGCTCGCCATCACCGGGCGCGACGAAGCCGCCATCGACTACGTCACCGATCGACCGGGACACGATCGCCGGTACGCCGTGGACTCCTCCAAGATCCGGGCGCTGGGGTGGGCCCCCCGCCACTCCCTCGACCAGCGGCTGGAGGACACGGTGCGGTGGTACGCCGACCGCGGTGACTGGTGGCGGCCGATCCGGGAGCGGCACCCGTGAGCGACCGGGCCCGGGGGGCCGGCGGTGAAGGGCATCATCCTGGCCGGCGGGGCGGGGAGCCGGCTCGACCCGATCACCCGGGTCGCCTCCAAGCAGCTCCAGCCGGTCTACGACAAGCCGATGATCTACTACCCGATCGCCACGCTGATCCAGGCCGGGATCAGCGACATCCTGGTGATCACCACCCCGGTCGATCGCCCCCGTTTCGAGGCGCTGCTCGGCGACGGGAGCCAGTTCGGGGTGTCGTTCCGCTACGCCACCCAGGCCGAGCCGAAGGGCATCGCCCAGGCGTTCCTGGTCGGTGCCGAGTTCCTCGCCGGCGAACCGGTCGCCCTCGTCCTCGGCGACAACATCTTCTACGGCGAGCTCGGCTTCGACGAGGCGGTGGCCACCTTCGTCGACGGCGCCTTGATCTTCGCCTACCCGGTGAGCGACCCGGTCCGCTACGGCGTCGTCGAGTTCGACGAGACCGGCAAGGCCATATCGCTCGAGGAGAAGCCGGAGCGTCCCAGGTCACGGTTCGCCGTGCCCGGCATGTACCTGTACGGGAGCGACGTCGTCTCGCTCGCCGAGAGCTTGGAGCCGTCGCCGCGTGGCGAGCTCGAGATAACCGACCTCAACAAGGTGTACCTCGACCAGGGCCGGCTCCGGGTGCGGACCCTGGGGCGGGGAGTGGCATGGCTGGACAGCGGCACCCATGACAGCCTGCTCGACGCCGCCAACTTCATCGCCACCATCGAGCACCGGCAAGGCACCAAGATCGCCTGCCTCGAGGAGGTGGCCTACCGAGCGGGCTACCTCGACCACGGAGGCCTTGCCACGTTGGTCGACGGCATGCCCAACTCGGGCTACCGAACCTACCTGGAGGAGATCCTGGCCGAGGAGAGGCCAGAGGCGCCCCGGTGATCGTCGTTCTCGGCGCCGGTGGCCAGCTGGGCACGGCCTTCCGCTCGGTGTATCCCGATGCCCGGTTCGTCGACCGCGCCGGGCTCGACCTCACCGACACCGGCGCCATCGCCGGCCGGCTGGCCCCCCTGTCGCCCACGGCGCTCGTCAACTGCGCCGCCTACACCGCCGTCGACAGGGCCGAGGCCGAGCAGGACATGGCGCACCTGGTCAACGGCGAAGCGGTAGCCGCCCTGGCCCGCTTCGCCGCCGCCACCGGCATCCCGCTGGTCACCTATTCCACCGACTACGTGTTCCCCGGCGACGGCACGACGCCCTATGTCGAATCCGACCCGACCGACCCGATCAACGCCTACGGCCGGTCCAAGCTGGCCGGGGAGATCGCCGCACTCGACCTGCACCCGGGAACGCTGGTGATCCGCACCTCGTGGGTGGTGTCGGGCACCCATCCGAACTTCGTCGCCACCATGCTGCGCCTCGCCCGCCGAGGTGAGCCGTGGCGGGTGGTCGACGATCAGTTGGGGTGCCCCACCGTGGCCGGCGACCTCGCCGCCGCCACCGCCGAGGCGGTCGACGCCGGGGTGACCGGCATCCTGCACATGACCAACGCGGGGGCCACCACGTGGTTCGAGCTCGCCCGGGCCGACGCTCCACCTGGCCGGGCACGACCCGGGCCTGGTGGAGCCGTGCGCCACCACCGACTACCCGACCCCGGCGCGTCGACCCGCCTATTCGGTACTGGGCAGCGAGCGGGCCGGGCCGGCGGGCCTGGGCGCCCTCCCTCGATGGCAGGACTCGCTGGGGGACGTCGTGGCCGCCCTCGAGCGCAACTTCGGCGGCTGACCGGTCAGCCGGGTACGACCCGGTAGTAGTCGTCGATGATGGCGCGCCGCTCCGCCCGGTATCGCTCCGACGAACCCGGCAGGAGGTGCTCGACCACCGGGCCGGAGGCGATGTCCTCGGCTGGGATGGTCTCGGACAGCACGAGCCGGCGCACCCCCCCCGCCGCCGCCGGGGTCGCCGCCTCCTCATCGGCGATGGTCACCGGCAGCCGTCTCGCCGGGCCACCGGTCAGGGGACGGTGCAACACCCGGCGTGCCCGTTCGCCGGCTCGGTGGCCGATGATGCGTTCGGCCCGGTCCCGGGCCATGGTGGCGAGGAGCTGGGATCTCTCCGGCAGAGTGGGTGGGCGACGACCGTCCTCGACCGATCGGACCAGCAGCTCGGCGGCGGCGACGGCGCCGCCACCGAGCGCCGACCGGGGGAGCGCGGCGATGGCGGCGGCGAGATCGGCGCGGACCGGACCGGCGGTGAGCCTCCGGACAGCCGATGCCACGTCTTCGGCGTCGTCGGGCCGAGCCGTGAGCGCCAGCCCGGCGCCGGCGAGCCATGCTGCCCTGGCCACCTGATCGTCGGTCCTCGTGTCCGGGTTGGGCAGCAGCAGCGTCGGCAGTCCCGCCGGGATCAGCTCGTGGACCGAGTTGTACCCGGCGGCGCTCACCGCCACGTCGAAGGCGGCCAGGTAGCGGGCGAGCGGGTACACCCCGATCAGCGGGGTTACCCGGATGTCCGGCACCGGCCCGTCGGTGGCCGCACCGGGACGGGTGACGCAGACCTGCCAGCTCGGGTCGTCGAGCAGGGCGCCAACCGCGCTCGCCCGGGGGGTGACGGCGTCGCCGAGAGCCCCGATCCCGAGGGCCACCAACGCCGCCGGTCGGTCGGGGTCGACCCCGAGCTCGGCGGCGGCGGTCGCCCGGTCGACCCGGTCGACGACGTCGACGAGGGACACCGGCGGCACCCTGACGGCATCGGTCCGTTGCGCCGTCGCGCCCCGATCGCCGGCGGCGGCGAGCTCGCCGGGCTCGATGACGAGGTCGAACTGGCCCGACCGGGCCAGCGAGAGGTCGGCTCCGCCTGGCCGCCACATGCCACGCCGGACCCACACCGCGGGCAGGTCGCCCAGGTCGGCGAGGGCGGCCACCAGGCCCGGGTAGGGGACGATCCCATCGAAGGCGAGAACCTCGGCGTCGACCTCCCGCGCCAGGGCGACCAGCCGCCGGCGAAGGTACCCCTGCCACAGGTGGCGCGGCATGAAGTGGCGCTCCGGGCTGGGGCAGTACTCGCCGGTCAGGCCGTGACGGGACACGACGGGGAAGGCGACCGACAGCGACAGCATCGTGGCATCGATGGCGTCACCGGCAGCCAGGGCGATCGAGAGCATCCGGCTCAGGTGGCCCATACCGGTGCCGTTGCTGGTCATGAGGAGCGCTCGCACCGGCCTGGCCATCGCCGCATGCTATTGAGCGCTTCGTCTGGTCCGGCCGGGATCGAGCCGAACGCCCCGGGCTAGGGTGTCCGTTCCGGTGCGTCAGGCCGGAGCAGTCAACGGCCGGGGTGGGGCGGGGCCCGCGGACGGGCGGAGGCCCGAAGCGCGCCCGGTTCGCCGGCGTCGGGCCGGGACGACAGCACAAACCACTCAAGCGAGCCCGGTGACGGGTCGATGACACCTTCCATGAGGACCACGCGGGCATGAGAACCACACGAGCCTCCGTAGGCCGGCTGCGGCCCGTCATCGTGACCGCGATGATCGCCGCCTTGGGCGCCATCGGCCCGGGAGCGGTCCCGGCTGCGGCCGGTGCAGCTCCGGGTGACACGACTGTGCCGGGTGACACGACCGCTCCGGGTGACACGACTGCTGCCGAGTGACACGACTGCCGCCGGGTGACACCACGCCGCCCGGTGACACGACTCCGCCGGGTGACACGACTCCGCCGGGTGACACGACTCCGCCGGGTGACACCCCCGCGCCCCGGAGGGCGGCCGGCCGGAGAGGGACGGCTCCGGCGAGCTCGCCGCCGCCGACGACATCGTGATCGACGGATCCGGCTGGGGTCACGGCGTGGGCATGAGCCAGTACGGCGCATACGGCATGTCCAAAGAGGGGCACACGCACGGCGAGATCCTCAAGAACTACTACAACGGGGTGAAGATCACCAAGCTCGGCACCGGGGGCACGACGGGGTCGCCGCCGATCTGGGTCAACCTCGAGATGGACTTCACCGAGCTCACCCTGCGGGTCGACGCCATCTCCGGCAGCGGGCACCGGGTCCGGGTGACCCGGGGCCAGAAGGAGTGGTTCGTTCCCGTGGGCGGCACCATCAAGGTGAAGGGCCCCGGTCCCACCAACTGCTGGCTGGTGATCAACCCGCCCGGTGCGGACAACACCTACTCGACGGCGAAGGGCGGGTGCGCCTTCAACTTCCGCTGGTACGCCTGGAAGACCACCGCGCAGCCCAAGACGGCGCGTCGCCATCGTCGGGTGCACGCCTCGCCGACTGGCAGGTCGTCGCCGACCGTGTACCGGGAGTGCCGGTACGCCAGAGGCATGCTGGTGGTGCGGTCAGGCGAGGGCGGCCTCGACCTCTCCGCCAAGCTGAGGCTGAACAACTACATCCTCGGCATCTCCGAGATGCCGTACGCCTGGGGCAACAGCGGCGGCATGGCGGCGTTGCGGGCGCAGGCGATCGCCGCCCGCTCCTACGCCAGGGAGCTGATGATCCACCGCGGCAACCCGGCCGACAACCTGTGTGCGGCCTGGTGCCACGTGAGGGACACCACCTGGGACCAGCGCTACGTCGGCACCGGCCACGGCCAATCCAACTGGGTCAACGCCGTCCGCCAGACCGCCGGCAAGGTGATGACGCATTCGGCCGCTCCCAACCAGGACATCGTGCGCGGTTACTACTCCTCGTCGAGCGGCGGCGCCACCGAGGACATCGAGGATGTGTGGCCGTGGTGGGACCCGGTGCCCTACTACGAGAGCGCCGACGACCACTGGGCGGTCGACGGCACCGTGAGCAACCCGAACGCCAGCTGGACGGTCACGCTGAGCAACGAAGAGGTGGCTGATGCGGTCGGCCTGTCCGAGATCACCGACATCTGGGTGAGCAAGCGCAACACGTCGGGCAGCGCCAACACGATCAGCTTCACCGACGGCGACACCACGGTGACCGAGACCTCGGCGTGGATGCGCTCCACCTTCCTGCTCAAGTCGATCACGTTCAGCCTCAGCATGAGCTGAGGCGGCGGGAGAGCCGGCCGGAGAACCACCGGCCGCCCTATGGCCCACTGCCGGGTCGATCCCTACACTTTCCGTGATTCCGGCAGTCCCCTCCAGAACTTGGAGCTCAATGCACGACCGCGCCCGCTATTTCGCAACCGAGACCTGGACCGGTGGGGTCATCGGCCTGGGGTACGTCGGCCTGCCGTTGGCGGTGACCATGGTGCGCCGGGGGCTTCCCGTGGTCGGGTTCGACGTCTCCGCCGAGCGGATCGAACGGCTGGAGCGGGGGATCTCTCCCATCGAGGACGTCACCGACGACGAGCTGGCCGAGGCGCTCGCCTCCGGGCTCACCCTCACCGCCGACCCCGGCCGGCTCACCGCAGCGGATGCCCTCTTCCTGTGCGTGCCGAGCCCGCTGGGGCGGCACCGCGAGCCGGACATGTCGTACATCGAGGCAGCCGCCGCCACCGTCGCCGCCGTTGTCCAGCCCGGGATGCTGATCGCTCTCGAGTCGACGACCTACCCGGGCACCACCCGCGACCTGCTGGTACCGGCGGCGACCTCGGGGGGCTTGGAGCTCGACGAGGACGTCTTCGTTGCGTTCTCACCGGAGCGGGTCAACCCCGGTGCCGAGGTGAAGACCGGACAGATCCCGAAGGTCGTCGGCGGGGTGACCGCGGTCTCCACCGAGGTGGCGGCCGCCGCCTACGCCCGGATCGTCGACTCGGTGTTCCCGGTGTCGTCGGCGCGGGTGGCGGAGATGGCCAAGCTGCTCGAGAACACCTACCGGGCGGTCAACATCGCTCTGGTCAACGAGATGGCCCAGCTCGCCCACCACCTCGACATCGACATCTGGGAGGTGGTCGACGCCGCCGCCTCGAAGCCGTTCGGCTTCCAGCCGTTCTACCCGGGACCGGGGGTCGGTGGGCACTGCATTCCGCTCGATCCCCAGTTCCTCGCCTGGCGGGCCCGCGAGGCCAACATCGCCACCCGGTTCATCGACCTCGCCGAGCAGGTGAACAAGGGCATGCCCAGCTATACGGTCGGCCGGGTCGCCGACCTGCTCAACGAGCGCCGGCTGCCGGTGGCCGGGAGCCGGATCCTCGGGGTGGGCATCGCCTACAAGCCGAACATCGCCGACGACCGTGAGTCGGCCTCGCTCGACGTGCTCCACCTGCTCCAGGAGCGTGGTGCGGAGGTCTCCGTGCTCGACCCGGTGGTCGGCCGGGAGCGCATCGCCGCCCACGGCTTCGAGGCGGTGGACGATGCCGACGACCTCTCCCGGATTCGACCTGGCGATCGTGCTCACCGACCACGACGTGCTCGACCTGGAGGCGCTGGCGAAGTCGGTGCCGGTGATCCTCGACACACGGGGCGCCTACCGTCGCCAGGGGACCGTCGCCGACGGCGTCGTCGCCCTGTGACCCCCGGCCCGCCGGCGGGCCCGGGCCGCCGGGTGCTCGTGGTCTCGTCGGTCCATCCGCCTGACGACCCCCGGATCCGGGCCAAGCTGGTGGAGACGCTGGCCCCGGTCGCCGCGGTCCGCTACGCCACCACCGCCCCCGGCCCCGTGGCCGCCGACGGGATCGAGATCGTCGCCCTCGAGGGCAGGCGGCTCCGCCGTTCGCTGACCGCGTCCTGGCTGATCCTCCGTGGCGGCTACGACGTGGCCTCGGTGCACGACCCCGAGCTGCTCCCCGCCGCCGTCCTCGCCGGGCTGCTTCGGCGCCGCGTGGTGTTCGACCTGCACGAGAACCTCCCCGCCACCATGGGGCAGAAACGGCGGATCCCGCGGCCGCTCCGCGGCGTGGCGACCTGGGTGGTGACCGGCCTGCTCCGCCTCGCCGACCGGCTGCTCCCGATCACCCTGGCGGAGGAGAGCTACCGCTCCCTCTTCGCCAGGGAGCACCCGGTGTTCCCCAACTTCCTCGCCATCGGCGATGTGCCGATCACCGACCCGGCGGAGCGGTCCGGCGTCGTGTACCTGGGAGATGTCACCGAGGAACGCGGGTTGCTCGACGCCGTCGCCGCCGTCGGCCGGAGCCAGGCTCGTCAGCTCACTCTGATCGGCCGGGCCGGCGCCCCGGTGCGGGACTGGATCTCGGCGATGGCGTGGCAGCACGGTGTCGAGGTGACCTTCACCGGGTTCCTCCCGCCCGCCGAGGCCCTGCCGCTGATGGGCCGGCACGCCGTCGCCCTGTCCCTGCTCCACGACCTCCCCAACTACCGCGAGTCGTTGCCCACCAAGCTGCTCGAGTACCTGGCGATGGGGGTGCCGGTGGTGGCCAGCGACCTGCCCGCCAGCCGGCGGGTGCTCGGCGAAGTCGCCGGGGTGGTGTGGGTGCCCCCGGGCGACCGTGAGGCCGTCGCCGCCGCCGTCGACCGGGTCATCGCCGATCCGGACATCGCCGCCGCCGCGGTGAGCCAGGCGCCACGCATCCGGGACCGCTACCGGTGGCCGGCCGAGCAGGTGCGCCGCTTCTACGCCGAGGTCTGAAGGGGCTACCCGCCGGCTCGCTCTCGGCCGAGACCTCGGGCGGTCTCCACCAGGAACCCACAGCCCCAGGCGACGTGCATGGTCGCCACCGCCGCCGGCATCAGCAACGCCGCCGCGCCGCCGCCGCGGGCCAGTTCCACCGCCGCCCCTCCGGCGAGCGGCGAGCCCGTAGGCGACCGGCACCACGGCGGCAACCCACCCGGCTCCGGCGGCGGCCGCCACCACCGACCCTCCCAGGCCCACCACCAGCAGCGGCGGGGCGAGTTGCCGCCACCGCAGCGACCGGGGATGGAGCCGGAGCATCGCCCGCTTGCCTATCCCGTAGTCGAAGTACTGCCTCCACAGCGATCCCAGCGAGGCACGGGGCCGGTAGTCGACCACCAGGTCGGGGTCGAACCACACGATGCCCCCCGACTGGCGTAGCCGGTAGTTGAGCTCGTAGTCCTGGTTGCGCACCAGGGTCTCGTCGAACCCGCCCACGGCGTCGATGGCGTCGCGCCGGAAGACGCCGAGGTACACGGTGTCGACCGGCCCGGCGTCGCCGCCGTAGTGGAAGCGGGCGTCGCCGACCCCGATCGGCGAGGTCATCGCCATGGCGATGGCCCGGCTGGTCACGTCGTCGCCGACGGCGTGCTGGATGCCACCCACGTTCACCGCCCCGGTCCGCTCCAGGGTGGCCACCGCCGTCGCCACGTACCCGGGAGGCAGCACGGCATGGGCGTCGCACCGCACCACCACCTCGCCCGACGAGGCCGAGATGGCGGCGTTGAGAGCGGCCGGAGTCACCCGGGCAGGGTTGTCGACCATGCGCACCCTCGGGTCGACGGCGGCCAGCTCCTCGATCACCTCCCGGGTTCCGTCGCTGCTCATCCCGTCGGCGACGACCACCTCGATGGGGCCGTCGTATCGCTGCTCGAGACAGCTGCGCACCGCGGCGGCGATGGCATGCCGCTCGTTGCGCACCGGGATGACGCACGAGACCGACGGGGTCACGGGGTGCCCGCCCGGTGCTTTGCCCGCTCCAACCAGCCGAGGCCGACCGACCCGAACGGCTCGCCGCGATCGGCCACCAGGCCGACGAGCTGGGCCGCCGTCGTGCGGGCGGCGGCGACGACGTGATCCGGGTAGGCCCACTCGATGCGGTGCTGCTCGAACTCGTCCTCGTCGAGCAGCTCCACGGTTCCGTCCACGTCGCGGACCACGTCGAGGTCCAGGTCGATCATGGTCACCCGGCTCCGATCGCCCACCCAGGTCGCCGGGGTGGCGACGTCGACGTACAGCTCACGCCCGTCCTGGTCGTCGTACCAGAGAGCCGGTCCACCACCGGTCGGGTGTCACCAGCACCACCCAAACGGTGGGAGAGAACCGTTCTGGTTCCGTCCGGGCGGGCGTAGACCGTGCCGGCAGGGGCCCACAGCCAGGTGCCATGGTCGTCGGCACCGAGCGGGTGCATGGTGAACTGCCAGCTGCGGGTGTTCGGCCATTTGCGGATGTCGACGTGGACATCCGCCGGCACTCGCATCCCGGCGGGTTCAGGAGACCGACCAGGTTCCCGCGGAGCGGAGCAGCTCCCCGAGGTCGCCGGGGCCCTTCTTCGCCTGGGCGTCGATGATCTGGCTCTGCACCAGCTCCTGGTAGCTGGGCCGGGAGATCTGCCGGAAGACCCCGATCGGGGTGGGACCGGTGGGGCCGTGGGCAGCCGGCTCAGCACGTAGGCCACGCCTCCCGTGTTGGCCGGGTCGTGGACGTGGATGGCGTCGAGACCCACGTCGGCGACGTCGACGATCTTGGCGCCGTCCCGGTCGAGGACGATGCCCTTCTCCTTCTCGGCCCCGAACACGATGGGCTCTCCTGGCTCGAGGTAGATGCGGTTGGCGTCGCGCTCCTCCCGCCCGGTGAGCTTGATGAACGCCTTGTCGTTGAACACGTTGCAGTTCTGGTAGATCTCGACGAAGGCCGAGCCGGTGTGCTCGTAGGCGGCCTGGAGGATGCGGGTGGCGTGCTCGCGGTCCATGTCGACGGTGCGGGCGACGAACGTGGCCTCGGCGCCCAGCGCCAGGCTCACCGGGTTGAACGGGTAGTCGATCGATCCCGCCGGGCTCGACTTGGTCTCGCTTCCCCACCTCGGAGGTGGGGGAGTACTGGCCCTTGGTGAGGCCGTAGATCTGGTTGTTGAACAGCAGGATCTTGATGTTCACGTTGCGGCGCAGGGCGTGGATGAGGTGGTTGCCGCCGATCGACAGCGCGTCGCCGTCGCCGGTGACCACCCATACCGTCAGGTCGGGGTTGGCGGTGGCGACGCCGGTGGCGACCGCCGGGGCGCGCCCGTGGATGGAGTGCATCCCGTAGGTGTCGACGTAGTACGGGAACCGGGCGGCGCACCCGATGCCGGAGACGAAGACGTGCTTGTGGCGGTCGACGTCGACCCCGGCGAGGAAGCTCTGGACGGTGGCGAGGATGGTGTAGTCCCCGCACCCCGGGCACCACCGCACCTCCTGGTCGGACTGGAAGTCCTGGCGGCAGTAGCGGGTGTCGGTGTCGGTCACACCCGACTCCTTGGCGTCGGTGAGCTCGTGGATCTTGGCGGCGATCTCCGCCGCCTTGAACGGCAGTCCCTGCACCTTGTGCAGCCCGACGGCGGGGACCAGGTACTCGGCCCTCACCAGCTTGAGGAGCTGACCGCGGTTGAGCTCGGGGACGAGCACGGTGTCGTACCGGGCGAGGATCTCCCCGAGGTCGGGCGGCAGCGGGCTGAGGTGCCGGATGTGGAGGTGCGCCGCCCGTGACCCGTCGCGGTTGGCGTTGCGCACCCCGGCCCGGATGGCGCCGTAGGTCGAGCCCCAGCCGAGCACGAGGATGTCGGCGTCGTCCTCCCGTACACCGACGACGGGCGGGATCGAGCTGCGCACCCTGGCAAGCTTCTCCTCGCGGAGCTCGGTCATCTCCTCGTGGTTGAGCGGCTCGTAGGAGATGTTGCCGGTCAGGTTCTCGTGCTCGAGTCCGCCGATGCGGTGCTCGAAGTCCGGGTGTGCCCGGGATGGCCCACGGCCGGGCGAGCGTCTCCGGGTGGCGCTCGTACGGGCAGGAAGGGCCGTCCGGGTCGGCGACGGCGAAGCGCACCGACAGGTCGGGCAGCTGGCCGACGTCGGGGAGCGCCCACGGCTCGGAGCTGCTGGCGATGTAGCCGTCGGAGAGCAGGATCACCGGCGTCATGTGGTGGACGGCGATCCGGGCCGCCTCGATGGCGGTGTCGAAGGCGTCGCTCGGCGAGGCGGCGGCGATCACCGGGATCGGCGCTTCACCGTGCCGGCCGTAGAGGGCGAGCCATCAGGTCGGCCTGCTCCACCTTGGTGGGCATCCCGGTCGAGGGACCGGCGCGCTGCACGTCGACGATCAGCAAGGGCAACTCGACCTGGAAGGCGAGGCTGATGGTCTCGCTCTTGAGGGCCATCACCGGGGCCGCTGGTGCCGGTGACGCCGAGGTGGCCGGCGAACGAGGCGCCGAGGGCGATGCCGACGGCGGCGATCTCGTCCTCGGCCTGCACGGTGCGCACCCCGAAGTTCTTGTGCCGGGACAAGCTCCTCGAGGATGCCCGAGGCCGGGGTGATCGGATAGGAGCCGTAGAACAACGGCAGCCTCACCGACTGGGCGGCGGCGATCAGCCCCCAGGCCAGCGCCTGGTTGCCGGTGACGTTGGTGTAGGTCCCCGCCGGGAGGCGGGCCGGCTGCACCTCGAAGGTGTGGTGGAACTCCTCCGTGGTGATGCCGAAGTTGTACCCGGCCCGGAAGGCGGCGATGTTGGCGTTCCCCACCGGGTCGTCGTCGCCGTACTTGTCGGTGACCCAGTCGAACACAGGGTCGAGCGGACGGTTGAACATCCACGACAAGAGGCCGAGGGCGAAGAAGTTCTTGGAGCGCAGGACGCCACGGCCGCGTAGTCCGGTGGTCTCGACCGCCGTCTTGGTCAGCTCCTCCATGGGGGCGGTGAGGACGTGGTAGCCCTCGAGCGAACCGTCGGTGAGCGGGTTGGCGGCATAGCCGGCCTTCTCCAGGTTGCGCTCGTCGAAGGCGTCTTCGTTGACGAGGAGCAGGCCGCCGCTGGTTGAGGTCGTCCATGTTGGCCTCAGGGCGCCGCCGGGTTCATCGCCACCAGCACGTCCGGCGAGTCGCCGGGAGTCAGGATGTCCCAGTCGGCGATGTGGACCTGGAACGAGGAGACGCCGGGGAGGGTGCCCGCCGGGGCCCGGATCTCGGCGGGGAAGTTGGGCAGGGTGGCGAGGTCGTTGCCGAACAGCGCCGAGGCGTCGGTGAACCGGGTGCCGGCGAGCTGCATCCCGTCGCCCGAGTCACCGGCGAACCGGATGACCACCCGATCGAGTTGCTCCACGGTCGCTCGACCTGATCAACGTGTCGTCTGACAGGGCATGCCTCCTGCGAATTCTCATCGGGGCCTCCCGCGTCCCCGTCCGGCTGACGTATCGGGGATGACCAGGGCATTCTATGTCCGCACCGGGATGACCCGCCGTCATTCCGCCCACCGACGGCACGCAAGTTCGATGCGAGTCGACGCCGTGTGGTGACGTCGGTCGTCAAAGCCTCGATCGACGGCGGGGGCGGTGTGGAGATCAGCCCGGCATCCTCCAGCGCGATACCCAGGTCGAGCAGGGTGTGATCGTGGCTGCGCCGGCCGATGAGCTGGACCCCGGGAGGCGGGCCGCCCGGCACGTTCACGGGGGCGACCAGGGCGGGGTGCCCGGCGTGGTTGACGACGGCGCTGAAGCAGCTGAGGACGGGCGGTAGCCCTCCTCGGTACCGCCGACCGTGATGGTGTCGACGCCGATCGTCTTGCGCATCGCCGCCACCGCCGGGGTGATGACGGCGTCGCACCGTCTCGAGGGCGTCGTCGAGGGCGTCGGCGACCCGCCGCCGCCACGCCAGCCCGTCGCGTAGTCGTCGAAGCGTGTAGTCGAGCGCGGAGGCGACCCGGTGCCCGACGTCGCCGCCGTAGCGATCCGGCTCGGCCATGTACCGGTCGGCGTGCACCAGGGCGACCTCGGGGTTGAGCGGAGGCGAGGATTTCCCGGGGTAATCGAGGTCGGGGAGGTCGAGGTCGACGACGGAGATCCCCGCCGCGGCGGCGGCGTCGGAAGCCAGGTCCCAACCGGAGGCGACCTCGTCGGTCCAGGGGCCGATCCACCCACGGGTGGGGGATGCCCAGCGTGACGGCGCCCGGCCGGAGGCCGGCCCGGTAGCCACCGGCGGGGCCATCCCTGGACCAGGGGTCGTCGGGTCGTGGCCGGCGAGGGCGGCGAACATCAAGGGCGGCGTCGGTGACGGTGCGGGCGATCGGCCCGAGGTGTCGAGCGAGGGCGCCAGGGGGTACACCCCGGTGGTCGGGATGGCGCCATGGGTGACCTTGAGCCCGACGACTCCGCACAACGCCGCCGGGACCCTCACCGAGCCACCGGTGTCGGTTCCCAGCGCCACCGGGACCAGGCCGGCGCCGACGGCGGCGCCCGACCCGCCCGAGGAGCCCCCGGGCGACGTGGACGGGATCCCAAGGGTTGCGTACCGGGCCGAACCACTCGTTCTCGGAGGAGAAACCGAAGGCGAACTCGTGGAGGCCGGTGCGTCCCACGATCACGGCCCCGGCGGATCGCGGAGCCGGGTCGACGACGGTGGCGTCGGCGTCGGGATCGACGGTGGGAACCCGGACCCGGCGGTGTTGGGGAGCCCCGCCTGGTCGATCAGGTCCTTGACCGCCACCGGGACCCCGGCCAGCGGTCCGGGATCCCGTCCCGGAGGCGACGGTTCGGCGTCGACTGCGGCGGCGTCGGCCACGCCGGCGGCGGCGGCGACAGGTTGAAGGCGTTCAGCGGGTCGTCGCCGATGCGGGCGAGGGCTGCGGCGACCTCGTCGGCGGCGCGCCGGCTGCCCGGTGCGGACGTCGTCGGCGATGGTGGCGGCGGTGCGGGGTGGGGTGCCCCGTCGGAGCCGGCTGTCGCCGGCTGGGTCATCAGCGGAGTGGGGCCTCACTCCCAGGTCAGCGGTTGGTCGTCGGGGAACACCGACACCCAGAGGAAGCCGGGCGGGCACCTTCATCGGCTTGCCGTCTGCTGTGGTGAGCGTGAAGAAGTCGGTGATCTCCTCGCGCTCCCAGGTTCCCTCGACGACCCTGCCGTCGAAGAAGACGAGTGCCTCGCCGCTGCCGACGGTCTCCATGGCGGGGACGCAGGAACCCGAGCCGGAAGGGCAGGCGGTGTACTCGTTGGCCTTCAACACCAGCAGCGTGTCGGCGGCGATCTGCTCGGCGTTCCCCTCGACGTCGACCCAGCTGTGCGGCGTGTCCGCAGTTGGAGCGCAGGTAACGCTCGCCGTCCCACGACCCAGACGACTTCGGGCCAGTTGCTGTCCCACGACATGCGAGATGGTCTCGGCAGGGCTCGTCAACGCCTGCGCGGCTCGCCGAAGTCGAACCACGGATCGTCCGGCGGGTCGTCGGGGAACCCGCGGTCGTCGGCGACCTCACGCACCCCGAGGGTCGACCCGTACAGGGTGCGCTCGTAGGCCCGGCCGTTGGCCGGGATGCGGAACGTGCTGTCCTCGGCTTCGGTCAGGAACGGCACCCCGGCGGCGCTGATGATCGACTGCACCCAACCCTGTCCGCCCGAGATCTGCAGGGTCGCGCCCAGCGGGGCGAGCATCGTCGGGTCGGTGGGACGACCGGAACGGATCGGGCCCGACATACTCGGAGTCGGTTCCGTGGAAGAGGGCGATGAAACGGGTGATCCCGCCCTCGACGATGATCTCGACCACGGCCTCGGACTCCTGGAGGCCGGACTGCGGGCGGGCTTCGGGATGGTTGTCGATCTTCATCGCCACCACGCGACGGTCCACGTCGGCGCCGATGGCGAGCGGCGCCCCGTTGAGCATCGAGGTCGGCCCCACCTCCTCGGTGGTGGTGGTCGGCGGCAGCGTGGTGGTGGTCGACGTGCTGGTCGAAGGTCGACGTGCTGTGATGTCGTGGTGGTCGCCGCCTCGTCGTCGCCGCCACAGGCGAGAGCGACCAGGACGAGGGCGAGCACGACGAGGGCGAGCGCGATCAGAGGGCAGGCGCGGAGTTCTCACGGTGGCGGGAGTGTAAACCCACCCTGGGACTACCCGGCTCATCTCGGTGAGTGCTCAAGAGTGGGTTCCGGCTGACCGTGGACGCGTGATGCGGCAATCGGGATGCGAGGTCGAATACAGCGAGCCGGTCGCACTTTCTCAGCACCCATCTAGCATCGGCGGCTCGCCGCCGTCCGGAGTCGCCCGTCTTGCGCTTCGCCCCGTGACCTGGGCCCCACCCACACCCGAGGAGCGTCGCGCCTACTGGGACGAGCGTTTCGGGGCCGACCGGACCGTGTTCGGGGGATCGCCCAACCGGTTCGTCGCCGAGCACCTCGCCGGCCTGCCGCCGGGGCTGGTGCTCGACCTCGGCGCCGGCCAGGGGCGGAACGCGGTGTGGTTGGCGGGCTGGGGCCACCGGGTCACCGCGGTCGATCTCTCCCCGGTGGCCGGGGACCAGACCCGGGAGGCGGCGTCGCCGCCGGGGTCGACGTCGAGGTGGTCACCGCCGACCTGACCGAGTGGGAGCCGCCGCCGTGGCGGCCTTCGACCTCGTGCTGCTGTCGTATCTCCAACTCGTCGCCGAGCAGCGCATCGTCGTCCACGCCGGCGCCGCGGCCGCCCTGGCCCCCGCGGGGCACGCTGTTCCTGGTCGCCCACCATGCCGACAACCTCGTGTACGGGGTGGGGGGCCCCCAGATCCCCGAGGTCTTGTTCTCCGAGGCCGAGCTCGGCGAGGACTTCGCCTCCCTGGACATCGTCACGCTGGAGCGGGTGCTGCGACCCGCCCCGCCGCCGACGGGCACCTCGGGGAGGCCATCGACGTCTTGCTGGTCGCTCGCCGCGTCTGACGGCGACGTCGCGCCGTGGGCCGGCGCAGGTCAGCGGCGTCGGCGGCCGTAGCGGCCCACCACCCGCCAGCGCAGGTCGGCGACCCGGACCGGCCCGATGAGGCGGGAGTCCGACGACGACACGCCGGTCGTCACCGAGCACGAAGACGTGCCCGCCGGCACCAGCCACGACCCGTCGGGCGAGGTCGGCCCGTGGCCCCACCGGTCGGCGGCGGCATCGCCGTTCACATGATCCGCCCGGCGTCGATCGTCAACGTCTCGCCGGACAGCCCGATGACCCGTTTGACCAGCTCCACCCGGGTTGCCTCCGGGTGGCGGAAGAGGACGACGTCGCCACGCCGCGGGGGGCGCCGCCCCCCCGGCCACCACGTAGTCGCCGGGAGAACGCCGGTTCCATCGAGTGCTCGGCGATCTCGTAGCGGCGGAGGCGGTCGGCCGGTGGTGGCCAGGGCATCGGTCGGGTGGTACGGGGCGATGCTTCGTGGGTTGCGGTCAGCCGGTCGGGTATCGTCCGCGGGACGGCATCGAAGCCATCTGAGGAGGTACCCCGTGGGTCTGTTCCAACCGAATCGGATCGCCTACGCCCATTGCGACCTGTTCTGCGGGGTCTACGACCCCGCGCAGGCGAAGATCGAGGCGATGTCGGTGTTCAAGGCGGCGCAGAAGTACCAGGACTCCGACGACGAGGTGTTCCGGGCCAGGGCGATCGCCATCAAGGAGGAGCGCGCCGAACTGGTCAAGCACCACCTCTCGGTGCTGTGGACCGACTTCTTCACCGCCGACCACCGCCAGGAGTTCCCCCAGCTCGACGACCTGTTCTGGCGGGCCATCCTGCAGGCGGGAAACGCCAAGAAGTCGGTGGACCCGGCCGACGGGCAGAAGCTGCTCGACCTGATCGAGGAGATCTCGGACATCTTCTGGCAGACCGCCAAGGCCAAGGACGCCGGCGTCTACCCCCCTTCGGTCTGACGGACCTCGTCAGACATCGAACTTTGAGCACTTTGCATCGAATAGCGAGGTAAACCGCTCAAAGTTGGACGTCGGCGGCGGGGTCGTCGCCGACGAGCGTGACGGCCTGGCGGCGGCGGGTGTCGACCGACAGCTGGAAGACGTCGGGTCGGTTGTAGTGGCCGACAGGGTCGAAGAGGCGTCGGGCCGAGTCGACCTGAGACGGGTCGATCTCGGCGGTCAGGATGCCTTCCTCGTGGCGCAGCGGCCCGGCGACGATCTCCCCGTTGGGGTTGCAGATGACACTGTTCCCGGGCTCGACCCACTGCGGCCTCGCCATCCGGGTCGTCGTCCTCGAGCACCCTGCCACACCCGGTCGCGGTCGGGGAAGTCGGCCGGGATCTGGTCGACGTGGACACACGGGTTGACCCCGACCACCCAGACCCGACCCTCCCTGGCGATGTGGCGCATGGTGGCGATCCAACCGTCGCCGCGGGCGAGGGTGGGCGCCACCCAGACTTGCACCCCCTGGGCGTACAGGTGGAACCGGGCGAGCGGCATGTAGTTCTCCCAGCAGATGAGCCCACCGAGGCGCCCCAGGTCGGTCTGCACCACGTTGAGCGTCGAGCCGTCGCCCATCCCCCACACGGTGCGCTCCGAACCGGTGGGCATCAGCTTGCGGTGCTTCTCCAGCAGGCGGCCGTCGGGGCCGAAGTACAGCAGCGTGTTGAAGATCGTCGACCCGTGCTGTTCCCGCTCGTCGACCCCCATCACCACGTATGCGCCGGCCGCTCGGGCGGCGGCGCCGATACGGTCGGTGGTGGGCCCGGGGACGACGACCGCCTGGTCGACGAGCCGGGCGAACCATGCTTCGTCGCCGTCCCAGATCGGCACGCTGTCGATCCAGATCGGCGTGCCCGGCACGAACGCCTCCGGGAACACGATCAACTCGGCGCCCTTGGCGCCGCGGATTCCTCGATCAGCGCCTCGACCTTGCGGGTCGTGGCTTCGCGGTCCATCAGCACGTACGCCGCCTGCACCGCCGCCACCGTGAACGTCCGAGCCACCGCACGCCCTCCTCTTGCCACCGCGAACAGGATCGTAGGTCGGTGCTCGAGGGTCGCCCGGCGCCCGACAGGCGATCACCGCTCCAGGTTCGGCTCCGGCGTCACCGTCGGGGTCGGCTGAGCCGATCACCGGCCCGGGCCCTATCCGGTCGTGGAGCACGCTGCCACCGGCGAAGGCGACGGCGGCGAAGGCGGCGGTGCCGGCGAGCACGACCACCAGCCCGGCCCACCACCCGTCGCCGAGGTCGAGGCCACCAGCCAGGACACGGCGTAGGCGGCGAGCGACCCGGCGATCACCAGGGGCAGGCTCCGCAGCGGCCCGGCGAGCATCGGCCCCACCCGGCCCGGCTCACCCACCCTGCGGTACCACGCCACCCCCAGCGCCACCGTGTAGAGGGTGAGGATCATCGAGGACGCCCCGGCGACGCCGAGCAGGCCCCAGCGGTCCTGCATCGGCGATGAAGAGCGGCACGGCGACGACGGAGGCGATGGTGCCGATCACCACCGGCGTCCACATCTGGCGTCGGGCGTAGAAGCCGCGGCTGATGATCTGGAGCGCCCCCCACACCGGGATGGCGAGGCCGTAGACCACCAGCGCCGAGGCGGTGGCCACCGTGTCGTCGGGGGTGAACGAGCCGCGCTGGAAGAGGGTGCGGATCACCGGCTGGCTGAGGGCGATGGTGAGCCCGGTGGCGCCGAGCGACAGCACGATCAGGGTGCGCATGGTGCGGTCGACCGAATCGGCCAGGTCCCGCATCCGGCCCTCGGCGAACAGTCTGGCGAGGAACGGGAAGGCGGCCACCCCGGCCGCCTGGCCGAGCACGCCCACCGGGACCAGCATCGTGCGTCTGGCGTACTGGAGGTGGGTCTGGGCGGCCTCGCCGGCCTGGTTGCCGAACACGCTCATGAAGGTCTCGTCGAGGACGACGATGGACTGGCCGATCATCAGCGGCAGGGCGAGGACGAGGTACTCGAGGACGGCAGGGTGGCGCCACGGGGTGTCCCGGCCGCCGCCGCATCCCCGCGCTCCGGGCTCCCCACCACTGCAGGGCGAAGTTGCCGACGAAGGCTCCGGCCACCGCACCCCAGATGAACCCCTCCGGAGACGACGGGTCAGCCCCGGTGACCACCGGGTAGAGCAGCCCGCCGAGGATGATCCCCAGGTTGTAGGCGATGGGGGCGATGGTGGGGACGACGAACCGGCCCTTGGCGTACTGGACCGCGGTGAACAGCGCCCCCACCACGAAGAAGATCTGGGCGGGGAGCACGATCCGGGTCAACCGCATCGCCTCGGCGAGTTGCTCGGCGGTGAAGTCGGGGAACAGCCAGTCCATGACCGCCGGGGTCAGCCCACCAACCCATCGCCACGAAGGCGGTGATGGCGATGGTCAGCGGTCGGATGATGGCGGTGAGCGCCATCCAGCCGCCCTCCTCGTCGTCGTCGGCCAGGTAGCGGGCGAAGATCGGGATGAAGGTGATCGACAGGAATCCGCCGGCGAGCAGGTAGTTGAGGAAGTCGGGGATGCGGAAGGCGGCGACGTAGACGTCGGTGTCGCCCGATGCGCCCAACATGGCGGCGAAGACGATGTCGCGCACCTGGCCGAGCAGCCGGGAGATCAGCACCCCGCCGGAGACGATGAGGGCGGCGACGCCAACCCGGCGCTGGATCGGCCGGGTGCCTTCGGTCACGAGGTCGGACGCTAGTTGCGATCGCCCGATTCGCCCGGGAGTGAGGTCTGGTGCCGCCGGCGATCAGACGTTGTCGCGGCGGGCCAGCAGCCAGGTGGTGACCGCGGTGCCGATGGCGACGATGACCAGGGCCTTGAGCGGCGGCGCCGCCGGCGCCGGCGGCGACGTTGCTCAGCGTGAAGTCGCTCGACCACCGCCTCGGAGTCACGGGCGCCAGCCCGGCGAAGGCGCTCAGCCCGATCCGCCACGGTGAGGTGGCGGACAGGCCGGGCAGCGTGCCCACCACCGCCGTCTCCCAGATGAACACGTACGGCAAGCCCGATCAGGGTCGCCTTCTCGAAGGCGATAGCCCAGCGGGACGAACAGGCCGACGTAGGCCGCCGTCCCCACCAGCCCACCGACCAGGGCGGGGAGCAGCCATCCGAACCCGCCTCCGCGCGAACGCCATCACCAGGTTGACCGCCACGGCGCCGAGGCCGACGACGCCGGCGGCGGCGCCGAAGGCGCCGAGCATCTTGGCGGCGGCGATCCGGCTCCGGCTGACCGGGCGGAGCACGAGGAACGACAAGGTCTTCTCCCGGCGCTCCTCGCCAAGGCTGGACGAGGCGAGCACCAGGGCGGTGATCGGCACCACCAGGGCGAAGTACATGCCGCTGACGATGCCGACGAACGCCTCGGTGCGGTCCGGCGTCGTTGGTGCGGGCGGCGGCGAAGAAGAGCACCACCGCCGGGGCGAGGGCGAGCAGCCCGAGCATGATGAAGCGGCGCAGCCCGAGCACCTGGCGCACGGTCATGATGGCGATGGTGCGGGTGATGCCGGTTTGGCTGCCGGCGGTCATTGCTGTCTCATGACTCTTCGCCTGACGGCTCATCGTGGTGCGATGGGGGACCCCCGGCCCCCATCGCCGAATCTCCGCCTGCGGCGTAGCTTCGCGGTCTCATGGCTCTTCGTCTGACGGCTCATCGCGGTGCGATGGGGGACCCCCTGGCCCCATCGCCGAATCTCCGCCTGCGGCGTAGCATCGCTTCGACACCAGGTAGCGGAACACGCTCTCCAGCGAGTCGTCCTCGGGGTGGAACCCGGTCAGCCGGACACCGAGATCCTTGGCGGCGACCGGGACGTCGGTTCCGAGGACCCGGAGGCTGGTGGTCTCGACGTGGAGCCTGCCGTCCTCGATGCGCACCCCGGAGACCCCGTCGCCGCGGATCGAGGGCCGACGCCCAGGCTGCGCACGTCGTCGGCGTCGACCACCACCCGGTAGGGGATGTGCGCCATGGCGGCCCGGATGGCGGCGATGTCACCGGCGGCGGCGAGCTTGCCGTCGACCATGGCGATCACCCGGTCGGTCATCCGCTCCACCTCCTGGAGGATGTGCGACGAGACGATCACCGTGCGGCCCTGGTCGCCGAGGGCCCGGAACAGGCTGATGAGCCGGGCCCGCTGGACCGGGTCGGTGCCGTTGAGCGGCTCGTCGAGCACCAGGATCAGCGGGTCGTTGGCGAGGGCGGCGGCCACCTTGGCCCGCTGCCGCATCCCCTTGGAGAACTCGGCCACCTTGCGATCGGCGTCCTCCTCCAGCTCGACGGTGGCGATCGCCTTGGCTGGCGTCGGCGTCGGGGTCGGGCCTGCCGGAGAGCCGGGCGGCGTAGCGGACCAGCTCGAAGGCGGTGAGGTCGTCGTACACCGCGCTCTCCTCGGGCACGAGAGCGAGGGATGCGTACACCTTGGGCTCCTTGCGGGGCTCGAAGCCGAGCACGGTGACCGTGCCCTCGGACGGCACCGCCAGCCCGGTGAGCATCCGCAGCAGCGTGGTCTTGCCGGCGCCGTTGGGACCGAGGAGCCCGGTGACCCCTGGGCCGAACGAGCAGGAGAGCCCGGACACGGCCACCTTCTGCCCGAACCACTTGGAGACACGGTGTCCACTTCGACCGTGGCGGCGTCGACCAGCGCCGGGTTGTCGCCGGGACGGCCGGGGTCGGTCACATCAGCCTCCGGTAGCGGCGCAGCGACACCAAGGCGGCGGCGGCCACCAGCAGCAGGATGACACCGACCGACACCCAGACGCTCAGGCCGGCCGTGGTGGACCACCAAGTCGGAGCTCATGGTCGTAGATGGCGTCACGGATGGCGGTGGGATGGTCGGTCAGCGCCAGGGCGCCCGGCGAATCGAGTTGCCGCTCTCGACCAACCCGGCGGCGACCCCCTCCAGCACGAACATGGCGGCGACGTAGATCCCGGAGGCGACCGAAGAGCGCTTCACCGTCGCCGCCACCAGCAACGCCGGCGCCCCGAACCCGGCGACGTACGCCGAGGGCGGTCAGCGAGAACTTGGGGATCTCGTCGAGACTGGAAGCCAGGTTGGAGGCGAAGCCGCCCGGTCCTGGAGGGCGGCGAAGCCGAAGTAGAGCAGGAACTGGGGGAGCAGCATGAACCCGGCGAGGACGATGGCGAGAGCGCCGGCCCTAGCCGCCAGGTAGTCGGGGCCGGTGAGCGGCCGAGAGGCGTAGATGCTGAGCACGCCCTCGCTGCGGTCGGGGATGAGCAGCTCGGGGCCGGCCAGCGCCGAGAACAGCAGCACCGAGACACCGCCGCCAGGTCGAAGTAGGCGGAGTGGCTGGCGAACGGGGTCGTCGCCGACCGTGTCGCCGGCGAACTGGCTGGTGAAGAAGACGAACCCGACGAACACCACGGCGGGGAGCAGGGCGATGGCGAACAGGCAGCCAGGGGAAGATCTTCCTGCGGAAGCTGCGGCGCAGCCCGAGGACCCGCCGCACGCCGTCCTTGACCGTGGCCTTGACCGCCGCTCCCCGGCCGAGGCGCGGGCCCTCGTGGGGCCGGTAGCCGAGGTCGAAGACGGCGCCCCGGTCGCTCATGACGGCCTGCGACTCACGTCGGGCCGCCGTCGGCACGCTCCGGCGTCGGCTGCAGGAACACGTCCTCGAGGCTCTGCGCCCGCGAGCCCATGCGGCGGATGCCCATCCCGGTGGCGACCACGGCTTCGACGATCAGCTCACTGACGTCGCCGTGGGCGGCGGACACGGTGAGCCGGTGCCCGTCCTGCTCGACGATGCAGCCGGCGGCGCCGAGCCGTGCCAGCAGCGGCGCCGGGGTCGTCGAACACCTCGACCTCGACGGTGTCGGTGGTCCAGCATCGCGCGGAGCGGGCCCTGGCGGAGCACGGCCCCGGCGTCGAGCATCACCACCCAGTCGCAGGTGGCGCTCGATGTCGGAGAGGACGTGCGACGAGGTGACCACGTTGATCCCGAAGCCGCCCAGCCGGGAGATGAGGTCGAGCATCTCGTCCCGGCCCTCCGGGTCGAGCCCGGCGGTGGGCTCGTCGAGCAGGACCAGCTCGGGGTCGTGGACGATCGCCTGGGCAAGCTTGGCCCGTTGCTTCATCCCGGTGGAGAAGCCGCCAAGCGGGCGGAACCGCTCCTCGTCGAGCCCGACCAGGGTGAGCACGTCGGAGGCGCGCTGGCGGGCGGCGCTTGGGCGGTATCCCGGCCAGCTCGGCGGCGTAGATCATGAAGTCGGCGGCGGTCTGCGCCATCGGGAGGCAGTCGAGCTCGGGCATGTACCCGATCCGGGAGCGGACCGCCACCGGGTCGTGCCCGGGTCGGCGTCGAAGACCGTGGTCCTGGCCGACGGTGGGCCGGAGGATCCCGAGCAGGATGCGGATGAGGGTGGTCTTGCCGGCCCCGTTGGCTCCGACCAGCCCGATCCGGCCCCTCGGGGATGGTGACCGAGACGTGGTGGAGGGCGACGTGGTCGCCGTAGGCGAGGCCGAGATCCTCGGTGACGATGACGTCGCTCACCGAGGCCGCAGGGGGTAGGGGGGCCTGTCGCTCCGCGATGTGCCGCGGCGAAGAGCATGACGCCGGCAGGTGAAGCTTCTCGAAGACCGCCGCTAGGAACGACCGGTGATCTTGGCGAGCACGGTGCGGAAGCCTCACGGATCCGCTGTGACAACCGCTCCGCCCAGGCGAACTCCAACGAGAGGACGGCGAGGGCGGCCAGGATCAGCAGGCTCCCCGGCCCGGGAAGGGGGAGGAGGGCGATGCCCAGCCCGAGCAGCGGCACCCGACGAGCAGCACACCCACCTTGCGGGATCACCGACACGGTGCGCGACTGCCCCTGGGGCTTGCCCTGGCGCCGCGGGTCGTCGGCCGGGTCGGGGCCGGTGTGGGCGCGTTGGTCACGTCCCGATTGTACGAATCCGGCCGGTGATTGAAATCCGGTGGGTTCCGGTCAGCTGTGGCGCGGCGACGCGCCGCTCGGCTTGGTCGGTGAGCACCACGCCCAGCAGGATCAGTGCGCCGCCGACGACGATGCCCAGCTGGATGCTGCTCGTCGAGGAGGATCACCCCGCCCAACAGGGAGATCAGCGGGACGATGTAGCCCGGAGAGCGACGCCATCGTCGCCGAGGCCCGTTGCAGCACCCAGTAGAACAGCAGGAACGGCATCAGGCTGGAGAACAGGGCCAGGCCACCAGCAGCGCCCATCCCCGGGGGGTGATGCCGGAGGGCACGCCCTCGAGCACCAGCATGAACGGGATCAGCACCACGCCCGCCGATCAGGAACTGGATCCGGTGAGCGGCACCGGGGTGAAGGACCCTGGTGCCGCTTGGCGTACGCCGAGGAGACCCCGACGGCGATGACCGCCCCCAGCCCGAGCGCGATGGCGAACTCGGGCCGGCCCCCGCTGTCGAGCCCGCTGTCGCCGGAGAGGAAGAGCAGGGTGACGCCAGCCAGCGCCACCAGCATCCCGAGCAACTTGGGGGCGGTGAGCGGCTCGTTGGGCACCGTGTAGTGGGCGAACGATCGCGGTGGACAGCGGCATCAGCGCGGCGAGCAGCCCGACGAACCCGGCCGAGGCGTACTGGTAGGCGGTGGTGAACAGGGCGAAGGGGACCGCCATGTTGAACAGCCCGGCCACGGTCGCGGTGCGCCAGAACTGGCGGTCGGAAGGGACCCGCTCCCGACGGGCCCACAGATGGCGAGCACGGCCAGGGCGACGATCCCGGCCCGGACCACCACCATGGTGATCGGGGGCGACTCCTTCACCCAGCGCCGCCCGCACCCCGACACCGGCCAGCCCCCAACCGAGGGCGGACAGCCCGAGCGCGATCAGGATCCCCGGCGCTCCATGCCGGACCGCACCTTACGGGTCGAACCGGTGCGGCCGCCCCTGCGGGCGGGCGCGTCACGAGTCCTTAAGATGCCGGGCATGGCCATCACGTCGGCGCCGCCCGTGCTGTCCGGGTCGGTGACCGCCGCCCGGCTGCGCGGCTTCCTCAACGCCACCCCGTCGGTCGACGAGGTCGGGGTCGGACGAGCGGGTCGGCGTCGCTGGGCACCCGCAGCATCAAGCACGGCTCCAAGATGGACGCCCTGCTGCTGGCGGTGCGGATGATGGACCTGACCACGCTCGAGGGCCAGGACACCAGGGGCAAGGTGCGCCAGCTCGCCTCCAAGGCGATCCGTCCCGACCCGCTGGACCCGTCGATACCGCCGGTGGCGGCCCTGTGCGTCTACCCGGCGATGGTGCCCACCGCCGTCGCCGCCCTCGCCGGCACCGGCATCCACGTCGCCTCGGTGGCCACCTACTTCCCCAGCGGCCAGGTGGCCGCCGGCGCTGAAGATCGCCGAGGTGGAGTCGGTGGTGGCGGAGGGCGCCGACGAGATCGACATGGTCATCGACCGGGGCGCGTTCCTGTCCGGCGACTACCTCGAAGGTGTTCGACGAGGATCGTCGCGATCAAGGAGGCCTGCGGCCCCGCCCACCTCAAGGTGATCCTGGAGACCGGGGAGCTGGGCACGCTCGACAACGTGCGCCGGGCCTCGATGCTGGCGATGGCGGCCGGCGGCGACTTCATCAAGACCTCGACCGGGAAGATCAGCCCGGCGGCGACGCTGCCGGTGACGCTGGTGATGCTCGAGGCGATCCGCGACTTCCGGGCGCTGACCGGCGCGATCGTTGGGATGAAGCCTGCCGGCGGCATCCGCACCGCCAAGGACTCCATCAAGTACCTGGTGATGGTGCGGGAGACGCTCGGGCCGGAGTGGCTCACCCCCGAGCTGTTCCGCTTCGGGGCGTCGAGCCTCCTCAACGACGTCCTGATGCAGATCCGCTGGCTGCGCACCGGCCGGTACCAGTCGCTCGACTACTTCACCAAGGATTGAGTGGCACGCCACCGAGACGAGACTCCCCGCCCGGTCAAGGACGACTGGGACTACCTGCCCTCGGCGCAGACCGCCGAGATGGTGGCGATCGCCGACAAGTACGGGCTGTTCATCGACGGCCGGTTCCGGGCGCCGCGGTCCCGGAAGTACCTCGACACCATCAACCCCGCCACGGAGGAGCCGCTGGCCAGGGTCGCCGAGGCCGGGCCCGCCGACGTCGACCAGGCGGTGACCGCCGCCCGACAGCGCCTTCGAGGGCGACTGGGGACGGATGGGAGGCGCCGAGCGGGCCAAGTTCCTGTTCCGCATCGCCCGCATGCTCCAGGAGCGGTCCCGCGAGTTCGCCGTGCTGGAGACCATCGACGGCGGCAAGCCGATCAAGGAGGCGCGCGACGTCGACCTGCCGCTCGCCGCCGCCCACTTCTTCTACTACGCCGGGTGGGCGGACAAGCTGGAGTACGCCTTCCCGGGCGTGGCGCCGGAGCCGCTCGGGGTCGCCGGGCAGGTGATCCCGTGGAACTTCCCGATGATGATGCTCGCATGGAAGGTGGCGCCGGCGCTCGCCACCGGCAACACCGTGGTGCTCAAGCCGGCGGAGACGACACCGCTCACCGCCCTGCTCTTCGCCGAGCTGGCGGCCGAGGCAGGGCTGCCGCCGGGGGTACTCAACATCGTCACCGGGGCCGGCCGGACCGGTGCCGCCCTGGTCGAGCACCCCGGGCGTCGACAAGGTGGCGTTCACCGGGTCGACCGCGGTGGGCAAGGGCATCCAGCGTGCGCTGGCCGGGTCGGGCAGGAAGCTCACCCTCGAGCTGGGGGAAAGGGCGCCCACGTCATCTTCGACGACGCCCCGGTCGACCAGGCGGTGGAGGGTGTGATCAACGGGATCTTCTTCAACCAGGGCCACGTGTGCTGCGCCGGGTCGCGCCTGTTCATCCAGGAGAGCATCTACGACCACTTCCTCGACAAGCTGCGCAACCGGCTGGGGACCCTGCGGGTCGGCGACCCGCTCGACAAGAACACCGACATCGGGGCGATCAACAGCGCCGAGCAGCTGCAGCGCATCGAGGCGCTGGTCACCGCCGGGGTCGACGAGGGCGCCGACCTCTATCAACCCGACTGCGAGCTGCCCGCCCGCGGCTACTTCTTCAGGCCGACCCTGTTCACCGGGGTGTCGCAGAGCCATCGCATCGCCCAGGAGGAGATCTTCGGGCCGGTGCTGTCGGTGATGAGCTTCCGCACCCCCGCGGAGGCGGTCGAGAAGGCCAACAACACCCCCTACGGGCTCTCGGCGGGAGTGTGGACCACGAAGGGCTCACGCATCCTGTGGATGGCGGACCGGCTGCGGGCCGGGGTGGTGTGGGCCAACACCTACAACAAGTTCGATCCCACCTCCCCGTTCGGCGGCTACCGGGAGTCGGGGTTCGGCCGGGAGGGCGGCCGCCACGGGCTGGCCGGCTACCTCGAGGGGACCGTGGTCGTGAGCCGGCTCGCCGTCAAGAAGACCCACAAGCTGTACATCGGGGGCAAGTTCCCCCGCTCGGAGTCGGGCCGCAGCTACCCGGCGGTCGACGCCGCCGGCGAGGTGGTGGCCCGGGTGGCGTGGGCATCACGCAAGGACCTGCGCGACGCGGTGCGGTCCGCCCGCGGCGCCCAGCCCGGCTGGGCCGGGCTCACCGCCTACAACCGGGGCCAGATCCTCTACCGCATCGCCGAGATGATCGAGGACCGCACCGCCACCTTCACCGAGCAGGTCGCCTTCACCGGGAGCCACCGTCGCCGAGGCGGAGGCCGAGGTCGGGCAGGCGATCGACTCGACCGTGTGGTACGCCGGGTGGGCGGACAAGTTCGCCCAGATCCACGGCAACCTGAACCCGGTGGCCGGGCCGTTCTTCAACATCTCGGCACCCGAGCCGTCCGGGGTCATCGGGGTGGTGGCCCCGGCGCTGCCGTCGCTGCTCGGGTTGTTGCACCGGGTGCTGCCCGTGATCGTGTCGGGCAACACCGCCGTGGTCATCGCCAGCGAGAACCGTGGCCGGTGCCGGCGGTCAGCCTCACCGAGGTGCTTCGCCACCTCCGATCTGCCCGGCGGGGTCGTCAACCTGCTCACCGGGCCGCCTGCCGAGCTGACCCCGTTCCTTGCCGGGCACATGGACGTCGACGGCATCGACCTCACCGGTGCCGATCCCGACGTCTGGCGGCGGCGGCGTCGTTCTCGGCCGCCGAGAACGTGAAGCGGGTGGTGGTCGGGCGCGATCCGCTCGACCGGAGCCCGTACTTCATCGCCGACTTCACCGAGACCAAGACGGTCTGGCACCCCAAGGGCCTGTGAACCCGATGCATCCGGCCCGTTGGGCGCTCCCGGTCGCCCTCGCCGTCGTGCTCGCCCTGCCCGCGTGCACCGCCGACGAGGAGATCCCCGAGCCGGCGGCGGCGGAGAGCTGCGACAGGCTGGTCGACGCGGGGGCCCAGCTGGTGCGTGCCTACGCCCGGCTGTTCGAGCAGGTTCGGGTGGAGGACCTCGCCGACGGCACCGAGATCCCCGAGCTCGACGAGCTGGAGCGGGTGGGGGACGAGCTCGACGCCTCGGTCGCCCGGCTGGGCTGCGACCCGGCCGACCTCAACACCAGGATCGCCGCCGAGGTCGGGGACCTCGCCGCCGAGTCGCCGGCGGCCTCGGTGCTGCTCGAGGTGGTCCGCCGCGGCGTGATCACCGGCAGCCCGGCACCCGCTCCGACCACACCGGTCACCTCCACCACCGGCGGCTGAACACGGTCGTGTCACAGCCGACGGGTACGGTGCCCTGGCGCCCACCGGGGGAGGACATGACCGATCGGAGTACCGTGGATGCCGTCATGGAGACCTTGGAAGCCGGGGCTCGAGTGCCCATGTCGTGGGAGGAGTACGCCGCCCTTCCCGAGCAGCCGCGAGGCGAGTACATCGACGGCGCGTTCGTCATGAGCCCATCGCCGACCCAGAGCCACCAGCTCATCTCTTCGAAGCTCACCAGGCTGCTGGAGGACGCCCTTCCCGTCAGTGTGTCTGTGGTCCCGGCGTGGTCGTGGAAGCCGGGAGCGGACGAATTCATCCCTGATCTGGTCGTTGTCGACCGTACAGACGAGCAGGTGCGCTACACCGGGCGTCCCCACCTGGCCGTCGAGGTCCTGTCTACCGATCGCGCCGCCGACCTGCTCCGCAAGGCCAACAAGTACGCAGCCGTCGGCTTGCCCCGCTACTGGGTGATCGACCCCGACGGCCCCGAGATCGTCGAGTTCGCCCTCGTCGAGGGTGCGGTCGCCTATGCCGAGGTCGGTCGACACTCCGGTGACGAGCCGGTAGCTCTCGACGTCGGGCCGGGCCGGGTCACGCTGGTCCCCTCTCAGCTCGCCGGCTGACCGCTGCCGACGCCGTTCAGCTCCTTGACGAGCGGTGTCGGGAACCGGGCGGCGACCACCGTGCCGTCGAGCCAGCTCGGTGAGCCGTGCCGCCTCGGCGTCGACCAGCCGGCGGGAGGCGGCGCTCGATCCGGTCGAGCAGGCCGACGACCACCGTGCCGTCGGGTCGCTGACCCCAGGCGCCGACGACCCTGCCCGACACCAGCACCGTGTTCCCGGCGTTGCCGACGGTGTCGAACAGCTTCGGCACCATCCCGGGGTCGAGGTACCAGTCGCGCTCCTTCCAACCCATGACGGTGGCGTCGAGGCCGGGCAGCAGCGCCGCCCACTCCCGGTCACCGGTTGGGCGGGCTCGGCGTCGTCGGGCGCCAACCAGCCGGGCGTGCCTTCGCCGAGGGTGACCTCGACGGCACCGACCGTCGCCAGTGCCTCGGTGATCGCCTTCTTGGTGAGACCGGTCCACCACCTGAGGTCGGTCATCGTCCCCGGGCCGAACCGTCGCAGCCACCGTCCCACCAGCTCCGCCTGCGCCTCGGCGGTGTCGCCGGGACGGAGCAGCTCCGGCGACCACAGGTCGGTGGCGGCGTAGCGGTACAGGCTGGACACCCAGGACCCCAACGGCCGGGCGCGGATGACGCGGTGTCGGCGGCGAGAAGGAAGAGCATCCGGGTGGACACGGCGACCTCCGCCTGCCCATCTGCCGGCCCCCATCGACACCTTGCGGTCGAGCTGGGGGATCCGGGAGGTCAGCTCCCTCGCCGTGGCGGGGCCGTTCGGTTCGCAGGTCGTCGAGGATCAGCTCGGAGGTGGAGGCGATCCATGCCTTGCGGGTCGTCGGTGACCCCGTTGGCCTCGAGGACCTGCTCGAAGCGGCGATGCTCCCGCGCCGAGACCAGCCGGGTGCAGGCGGCATCGATCACCGATCCCAGCTCGGGTGGCACCACGAACATGGTGCGTCGCATCCCCAGCAGCTTGAGGAGGGACCGCTCCTCGTAGAGGGCGCTCTCCATCGCCGGCACCGTCATCGCGGGAAACCGGGCCCGCGCCGACAGGTACACCGACACCGGGTCGGAGGCGTGGTAGCCGACCAGGTCGTCGGCGATCTGCACGATGCCCGGCCCCGGGATCGAGCCAGATGATGCCGGGCGCCCATCCGGTGGCGGCGTTCGGCAATGCTGACCTGACGCATGGCCATGGCCCGTTCAGCCGCGGTGGCGGAGCCGGCCGGCCGCCGCCTCGTCGAGGTACCAGGTGACCGATCCTGCCCCCGACGCCACCAGCTGCGCCGGGTAGGGGACCTGCTCGTCGACGATCTCGGCGAGCACGCCGGCCTTGTCCTCGCCGGTCACCACGAACCACACCTGGTGTGCGGACCACAGCAGGGGGAGGGTGGCGGTGAGCCGCCACGCCTGCCTGGCGGGGACGTAGTTGGCGACATACCGGCGCTCA
The DNA here is from genome assembly GCA_963834375.1 of uncultured Acidimicrobiia bacterium. Taxonomy (GTDB): domain Bacteria; phylum Actinomycetota; class Acidimicrobiia; order Spongiisociales; family UBA5794; genus JACDBE01. The sequence continues at coordinate 795,169 of CAWIBM010000002.1, forward strand.
CGCTCCTCGAGCGCCTCCGTCCCCGGGAACAGCGAGGCGGTGTGGCCGTCGGGGCCCATCCCCAGCAGCACCAGGTCGGGACGGCCATCCCGCTCGGAGAACACCTGGTCGAGCAGCCATTCGTACTCGGCGGCAGCGGCCTCCGGGTCACCGAGGTCGTAGTCGATCGTCGCCAGCCGCGAGGCCCCGGCCCCCAGGTTGCCGGTGACCATCCTGGCGTTCGAATCGGGATGGTCGAGGGGGACCCACCGCTCGTCGGCGAGCCACAGCATGGCGTTCTCCCACGGGATCTCCAGCCCGGCGCACTCCCGGTACGTCGCCGCCGGTGTCGAGCCGCCGGCCAGCCCGACCGTGGGAGCATCGGAGCCGGCGACGTGATCCGAGATGGCGGCGGCCAGGGTGACGGCCACGTCGTCTGCGGTCGGGCCTGATGACGAATTCGGGATCACGGGCCATCGAGCCTATACCGGCGCCACGACTCGCCATACTCGGCGGACGTGCGGAACCTGACCATCGTCACCCCCGGCGGCGACCGCCTTCCTGCCAGGCTGATCGCTGGAGACGATGCGGTGGGGATGGTGCTCGCCCATGGCGCCGGCGCCGGCCAGGACCACCCCTGGATGGTGACGATCCGCGACGGGCTCGTCTCCGCCACCGGGGTCACCGTGCTCACCTTCGACTACGCGTACATGGCGGCCGGTCGGCGTGCCCCGGACCGCCCCGACCGGCTGCTCGACGCTCACGCCGCCGCCGTCGCCCGGCTCGCCAGGAGTGTGGCTCGATGGTGCTGGCCGGCAAGTCGATGGGCGGCCGCATCGGTTCGCATCTGGCCGGCGATCGGGGCGAAGACGTCGCCGGCCTCGTCTACTTCGGCTACCCGCTGGTGGCGCCCGGGAAGACCGAGCCGAGGGATGTGGCCCACCTTGCCCGGATCGCCGCGCCGCAGCTCTTCCTCGCCGGGTCCCGGGACCGGCTCTGCCCGACCGAGCTGATCCGGCCGGTGGTGGGAGCGTTGCCGGCGGCCGAGCTGGTCGTGGTCGAGGGCGCCGACCATTCGTTCCGGGTGGCGGCCGCCTCCGGCACCACCACGGCTGCGGTCCTCGGCGGGCTCGTGCAGCAGACCACCGGCTGGCTCGGCCGGGTCGGGTTGCGATAGGGCTGCGGCGAATCGCCGAACCGGGCACCGGGTCGCTGCTCCGCACCACGGCCCATCGGTCACCATGCAACCGATCGACCCTCTCCGGGGTTCTCGATAGGGAAGGCCGTAAACCGCAGGCGATGGAGCTGGACGATGGCGAACCCGATCGGCGAGGTGTCGGCAGTGGCGGATCCGACGCCCACTACCGTGCCCGGTTCCCCCGAGCCGAGCCAGACGTGACCGCCGCCGAGCCCCTGCCCGCAACCAGATCGGACCGCGAGCCGTTCGCCCCTGTCGACTGGCTCCTCTTCGCCGCCGATGGGGCTGATATGGGGCTCCTCGTTCCTTCTCATCAAGGTGGCCCTGGGGGCCTTCCACCCCGGGCTGATCACCTGGGCACGGGTGGGCCTCGGCGCCGCCGCCCTGGTCTTCCTCCCCGGCGCCCGCACGCCGATCGCCCCCGCCGACCGGCGGTCGCTGGTCCTGCTGTCGATCGTGTGGGTGGCGATCCCGTTCACGCTGTTCCCGCTGGCCGAGGAGCACATCAACTCGGCGGTGACCGGCCTGCTCAACGGTGCCACCCCGTTCTTCACCGGGCTGATCGGGGCTATGTGGTTCCATCGGACGCCCCGCGGCCCGCAGCGGTGGGGCATCGCGGTCGGGTTCCTCGGCATCGCCCTGGTCAGCCTGGGCACCAGCGTCGAGGGGGGCACCGCGGTGGTCGGGGTGGTCATGGTGCTGGCGGCGACGTTGTGCTACGGATTCGCCACCAACATGGCGTACCCGCTCCAGCAGCGGTACGGGTCGGTGGCGGTGATGGCGAAGATGCTGGCGCTGGCCACCCTGTGGACCACCCCGTTCGGCATCCTGGGACTGGGGCGATCCGAATTCGCCTGGGACGCAGCGGTGGCGGTCCTGGCCCTCGGCGTGGTCGGCACCGGGTTCGCCTTCGTCTTCATGGCGACGCCTGGTGGGTCGGGTGGGCGGGCCCCGGGCCTCGTTCATCACCTACCTGATCCCGGTGGTCTCGCTGGCGCTCGGGGTCGCCTTCCTCGACGAGACCGTCGCCGCCGTCGCCCTGTGGGGCGTGGTGCTGGTGATGGCGGGCGCCGTGCTCGCCTCCCGGCGGGAGCACTGAGCCGCCGAACAGCTTCCAATCAGATGGTGGGCGGGGGCAGGTAGGTACCGGACTGCGACCCGGCCCTTGTGCAGCTCGAGGTCCCATATCGAGCCCTTCTTCCACTCCAGAGTGCCGTCGAGGTCGACACCTTTGCCGGCCAGGATGCGGACCACCCCGGAGATGATGTCCCCGTGCGAGCACAGCACCGCCGAGGTGCCCTCCATCTCGGCGAGGAGGTCGATGGTCCGCTCGGTCGGCTGCTCCTCGGTCAGCGGCTTGGCAACCTCGACGGGGAGGTCGAGGGCGCGGCCCAGGGGGACCACGGTCTGCTCGCATCGCCGGAAGGGCGACGTGAGGATGTGGGTGAGCGTCGTCTGGACCAGCCGGCTGTTGACCGCCCGGGCCTGGCGCCGCCCCAGCGCCGACAGCGGGCGCTGCTCGTCGTCGCCCGACCAGGTCGCGCGGGTCCCCGCCTCGGTGTGGCGCAGCAGGAGGATCCGGCGCAGACCGCGGCTCCTTCAGCCGACTGACCGCCGTGGCGATCACCGACCGGTCGTCGTCGTACGAGCTGAGCTTCATTGCCGCCTTCGGGGACACCCAGGCCACCTCGTCGACCTCGGAGTTGGGGCGGAACCGCGTGGTCTCGGCTTCGACCAACCAGTAGCGCACCGCCTTGGGACGTCGGTGCACCCGGTAACCGATGGTCCCCACCAAGGCACCCATCTCGCCGGTGACCCCCGCCTCCTCGTCCAACTCGCGCACGGCGGCGTCCTCGTAGCTCTCCCCTTCCTCGAGATGGCCCTTGGGGAGCGACCAGTCGTCGTACTTGGGGCGGTGGACGAGGAGGATCCTGGTGCCCTTCTGCCCCCGTCGATAGGCGACGGCACCCGCCGAGCGGAGTGGTGCCAGCGGCTGGGTCGACATCAGCGCGGCGCTCTCTGGTTCCTGGCGGTCGAGGGCGAGCCGTTGCATGGCGGCGTGAGTGTCGAGCCCGGTGATGCTGGGGAGCTTGGACCAGGTCTCGCCGGACAGCGTCCAGGCCAGGGCGTCGTCCTCCAGCAACACCTGCAGATTCTCCTCGAGCCGGGCCTTCAAGCGCGGATCCGTGACCGGGACCAGCGCCTCGACCCGCTTGTCGAGGTTCCTGGTCATCATGTCCGCCGACCCCAGGTAGTAGACGGCGCCGTCGTCGGGGTGGCCGAACCGGTAGATGCGGGAGTGCTCGAGGAACCGACCGACGATCGAGCGCACCGTGATGGTCGGGGAGAGGCCGGGTATGCCGGCCCGCAGCGAGCAGATGCCACGGACGATGAGGTCGATCTGGCATCCCTGCTGCGACGCCTCGTACAACGCCTCGATGATGCCCGGGTCGTCGATGTGGTTGAGCTTGAACAGGATCCTGCCCTCTGGCCCCCGCTCGCCCTCCTGCCGGATCCGCTCGGTGATCCGGCGCCGCAGGGTCGTCGGGGCGACCAGCAGCCTGCGGTAGGCACTGGACTCCCCGTATCCGGTGAGCGCGTTGAAGAGCTCCGAGAGGTCGCGCCCGATGTCAGGGTCGGCGGTGAAGATCCCGATGTCCTCGTACATGCGCGCCGTCTTCGGGTTGTAGTTGCCGGTGCCGATGTGCGAGTAGCGGCGCAGCCCGTCGCGCTCGCGGCGAACCACCAGGAGGATCTTGGAGTGCGTCTTCAGACCGACCACGCCGTAGACGACGTGCACCCCCGAGTCCTCGAGCATCTTCGCCCAGTTGAGGTTGGCGGCCTCGTCGAAGCGGGCGGTGAGCTCGACCAGCACCACCACCTGCTTGCCGGCCTCGGCAGCCTGCATCAACGACCGCACCACGGCCTCCTCGCCGCCGATGGCGGGGTTCTCCGATGCCCAGGTGCGGTAGAGGGTCTGCTTGATGGCGAGGACTTTCGGGTCCTTGGCGGCCTGGGCGAGGAAGGCCCCTGTCGAGGTGGCGAACGACTCGTACGGGTAGTGGACCAGCACGTCGCCGTTGCGGATGACGTCGAACATCCGGACCTTCTCCTCGCCGGCGGGGCGCAGCCTCACGCTGGTGGTGGGCGCCCACGGGCTCTCCTTCAGATCGGGCCGGTCGAGGTCGTAGAGCGACCAGAGGGCGCCGAGGTCGAGCAGGGCGGCCCGGTGGTAGACCTCGGCGGGGTCGAGCTGCAACTCGCGGCGGAGGAGCTCGACTGTCGGCTCGCGTGAGCCCTCCTCGACCTCGAGGCGTATGGCCCCGGCGGTGCGTTGCCGGAACCGCAGCAGCGAGTCGATCGCCTGGAGCAGGTCGTCGGCCTCCGCCTCCTCGACCGCCAGCTCGGCGGTCCGGGTGACCCGGAAGGCGAACGTGTCCACCACCGAGTGGCCCGGAAAGAGCAGGTGGCAGTTGGCGGCGATCACCTGCTCGACAGGGACGAACCGGTTGTTCCCGACTTGGGAGAAGCGAGGGATCAGCGGCGGCACCTTGAGCCTGGCGAACTGCACCTGGTCGGTGTCCGGGTCGCGCACCACCACCGCCAGGTTGAGGGACAGGTTGGAGATGTACGGGAACGGGTGCGCCGGGTCGACGGCGAGGGGTGTGAGCACCGGGAAGATCTGCTGCTCGAACCGGTCCTGGAGCTCGGCGATCTCGTCGGCCTCCAGTTCGTCGTAGCCGATCAGGTGGATTCCGGCTTCGTCGAGTAGCGGTACCAGCTCCTTGGAGAACAGCGTGTCGATGCGGGAGAAGAGCTCGGTGACCCGCTCGTCGATGGCGGCGAGCTGCTGGGTGGCGGTGAGCCCGTCCGGGCTGGCCGTGCCCACCCCGCTGTCGACCTGGTTCATCAGCCCGGCGACTCGGACCTGGAAGAACTCGTCGAGGTTCTGGGTGACGATGGCGACGAACTTCAGTCGCTCCAGCAGGGGCAGGTCGGTGCGTTCCGCCAGCCCGAGCACCCGCATCTGGAAGTCGAGGAGGGACAGCTCCCGGTTGACGAAGTGCTGGGGGGGCGCCGTCATCGACCGCATCGTAATGGGAGCGTCCATCCCGGCGCAGTCCGCCGTCACGGCCCGCGATGGCCCGCGTAGGGGGCCCCATCTGCGGGAGGAGGCGAGCGCAGCGAGCCGGGAATGTCACGCCCGCGATCGGGGTAGGGGGCCCATCTGCGGGAGGAGGCGAGCGCGGCGAGCCCGGGAATGTCGGCGACGCTCCCGTTACCGTGGCGCGGTGCACTCACGGTGCCTTGCCGCAGTTCTCGTCACCGCCGTGATGGTGGTCGGTTGCGGCGACGGCGGACCCGACGCCCCGCCGCTGGGTGCGGCCACCGAGGTGTGCACGGCCGGGTTCTGTGTCTCGGTGCCCGAAGGCTGGGACGTGGTCGAGCAGACCGACGAGTTCGTCTCACTCGCCCACCCCGCCGACCCGTCGATCGGAGCGACGGTGAGTGGGGTGAGCCTCGAGGCGCTGGTGACCGGAAACGGGCTGGCCTGGCCGCAGACCCCGGACGTGGCGCTGCGCAGCTTCTGGGCGCTGATCGACGATGGCGAGGCCGAGCTGCAGACCACCAAGCCACTGGTCGACGGCTCCGTGACCTCCTTCGGCACCTACAGCGACGGCCGGATGTGGTTCCGGCTCGTCCCCACGGAGGGGAGCCGGGGGATCGCAGTCGAGGTGCGCGCCCCCAACTCGACCTGGGCGGAGCATGCCGAGGCGATCACTTCCTCCGCCACCGAGGTGGCCGGATCCGGCGGTTGAAACCGGATATGGGTCTCCCGCCCGTAACATCATGCGTCTGATGAACGAGATCCGCCTCGTCGGCGGGCGTCCCCTCCATGGCTCCGTTGCGGTGCTGGGCGCCAAGAACGCCGTCCTCAAGCAGATGGTGGCCACCCTGCTGGCCCCGGGCCGTCATGTCCTCGGCAACGTGCCCGGGATCCTCGACGTGCGGGTGATGGCCGAAGTGCTCGAGCATGCCGGCGCCACCTGCGAATTCGACGGAACCGACCTCGCCGTCGACGTGCCGGAGGCGCCACATCCCGAGGCGCCGCTGGAGTTGGTTCGCCGGATGCGGGCTTCGATCCTCATCCTCGGAGTCCTGCTCGCCCGCCGCGGCGAGGCGCGGGTCGCCCTGCCCGGAGGCGACGACTTCGGGTCGCGGCCGATCGACATGCACCTCGACGGCTTGGAGGCGATGGGGGTCGAGTTCCGGCTCGACCACGGCGTACTCGAGGCGGTCGCCCCCGACGGGCTCCACGGTGCCGAGGTGCCGTCTGGACTTCCCTTCGGTGGGCGCCACCGAGAACGTCCTGATGGCGGCCGTGCTCGCCGAGGGCACGACCCTGATCACCAACGCCGCCCGCGAGCCCGAGCTCGCCGACCTGGTGGAGATGCTGGTGAAGATGGGTGCCAAGATCGACGGGGCGGGCACGTCGACCATCGAGGTCCACGGTGTCACCTCGTTGCAGCCGACGTCCCACCGGGTGATCCCGGACCGGCTCGAGGCGGGCACGTACGCGCTCGCCGGAGCGATCAGTGGCGGCACCGTCACCGTCACCCACTGCGTGCCCGACCATCTACGGATGGAGCTGCGCAAGATGCGCGACGCCGGATGCACCATCGAGACCGGTCTGGACACCATCACGGTGACCGGCCCCGACCGGCCGGGCCCGGTCGACTTCGCCACCCTGCCGTTCCCCGGATTCCACACCGACATGCACCCGCAGATGGTGGCGTTCCTGTCGGTCGCCGACGGCACCTCCCTGCTCACCGAGAACGTGTACGAATCGCGCTTCCGGTACATCGGCGAGCTGGGCCGGATGGGCGCCGACATCCACGCCGACGGGCAGCACGTCGTGGTCCGCGGCGTCGAGCGGCTCAGCGGATGCGAGGTCGACGCCTGCGACATCAGGGCCGGGGCCGCCCTGGTACTGGCCGGGCTGCGCGCCGAAGGCGAGACGGTGGTGACCGAGGCCGAGCACGTCGAGCGCGGCTACGACGGGTTCGTCGACAAGCTGGCGGCGATGGGCGCCGCCATCGAGGCCCGCTGAGGTCCCGGTCAGGTGGCAAGTACTATCGGGCCGGCGCAGGTTGTGGATAAGATGCCGGCGCCAGGGTCAACGACCTCAGAGGAGTCCCTCATGTCCACGATCGCACAGCGCACCAACGTCTTCAGAGTGACGCTCGTCGGCCTTCTCGTCGCCGCGTTCACGGTGGCGGTGGTTCCCGCCGGCGATGCCGCCGCCGCCCCGACCTGTCATGGCAGGACGGCGACGATCTACGGCGACGGCGGGAACGACATCCTGTCGGGCACCGCCGGGAACGACGTGATCGCCGGGCTCGGTGGTCGCGACGACATCGACGGCAACGGGGGCGACGACATCATCTGCGGCGGTAACGGGGTCGACTCCATCGAGGGCGGCAGCGGCGTGGACATCATCCACGGGGGAAACCGCGGCGACGACATCTTCGGCGACGCAGGCAACGACCGGCTGACGGGCGGCAACGGCGGCGACGAGATCGAGGGGGACGTCGGTGACGACTACCTCAACGGCCGGGAGGGTCCCGACGAGCTCCAGGGCCAGGAAGGCGACGACCTCCTGATCGGCGGCCCCGGCTTCGACACCGTCACCGGCGGCCCCGGTGTGGACCTCTGCTCCGGCGAGGTGTTCGCCACCTGCTAGACGAACCGGCGTCCTCGGGGCGCTGACCACGGTTAGCGGGCACTTTGCCCCTGGTTAGTGGACCGCTTGGTACCAATGGTGGACACGTATCCGAGAGGAGAGACACCATGTCCACCAGTGCCCGTTCCACCGTCTTCACCCGATTGGCGCTCGCCGGCTTGCTCGCCGCCGCCCTGTTGGTGATCGCCGCCCCCGACAGCGACGCCGCCGCCGCCGTCCTCTGCAATGGCGAGGCCGCCACCATGGTGGGCACCGCCGGGGCGGACGAGATCGAGGGCACCTCGGGTCGCGACGTCATCCACACGCTCGGTGGCGCCGACTCGGTCGACGGACGCGGCGGGAACGACCTGATCTGCGGAGGGTCCGGGGTCGACGACCTCGACGGTGATGCCGGCGCCGACCGCATCTACGGCGGCAGAGGCAACGACGACCTCGAGGGGCAGGTCGGCAACGACACCATCTTCGGCGGCGCCGGCAACGACGACATCGAAGGTCAGGCAGGCGATGACAACCTGATCGGCGGTCTCGGCTTCGACAAGGTCGAGGGCGGCCTGGGTTCCGACACCTGCTCGCGGTGAGGACGTCGAGACCTGCTAGCGGCCGGCGCCGGGGCACACTGGGAGTGTGCCCGGAGCTGCGAAGGCCAGGACGTTGACCGCCGGTGCCGTGGTGATGGGGATGCTCGTCGCCACGGCACCAGCCGCGCCCGCTGCGGCCCTTCCCACTCTTCGACCCGGATCTCACCTGGCGCATCCGGTGCGGGCTAGCCGGTTCGCCGGCTTGATCGGCGGTGCTGCTTCGCGGATCGGGACGATTACTCCTATGCTCGTAGTGGGAATGCCATCGATCCGACCCCGGTTCCCATTCATGACCCATGACTGACACGCTCGAAGGCCCTCAGATAAGCGGTGCCCCGTCGACCTCGGTGATCGAGGTCGGCCCTCCGGCCGACCCCGGCGACGCCGTCAGCGGGGCCACCGACATCGACCTCGGCATCCTCCAGGAGACCCTGGAGTACATCCGGCCTGCCCTGCAGTCGGACGGCGGCGACCTGATCCTGCTCGGCACCAACGGCGGCAAGGTCACGCTCCAGCTCGTCGGCGCCTGCGGCGGCTGCCCGATGTCGACGATGACCCTGACCGCCGGGATCGAGCGCATCCTGCGCGACCGGGTCCCCGGCGTCGAAGAGGTCGTCGCCCTCTGAGCCGCGCCGGAAGGTGGTCGGAGGTGCCCTCGGTATCCTCCGACGGCCATGGCGCCGCCTTCGGATCCCGCAGATCTCATCGACCGCGGCGCGGGACGGTGACCGGCGGGCGCTGGCCCGGCTGCTCACCCTGGTCGAGGCCTACGGCGAGACGCGGGCGGACGGTCCTCTCCACGCTGTTCGCCGCCACCGGCGACGCCTGGACCACCGGGCTCACCGGGGCCCCCGGCGCCGGCAAGTCGACGCTGACCAGCCGGCTGATCGAACACGGCCGCGGTGCCGGCTCCTCCGTTGCGGTCGTGGCCGTCGATCCGTCCAGCCCGTTCTCGGGGGGCGCCATCCTCGGCGACCGGGTGCGGATGCAGGACCACATCAACGACGCCGGCGTCTACATCCGCTCGCTCGCCACCAGGGGCCATCTCGGCGGCATCTCCGAGGCCACGCCGCGGTGTGTCGCCGTCCTCGACGGGATCGGGTTCGACGAGATCCTGGTGGAGACGGTGGGCGTCGGTCAGGCGGAGGTCGACATCGCCGGCAACACCGACACCACGGTGGTCGTCGTCAACCCCCGCTGGGGCGACAGCATCCAGGCGGCCAAGGCGGGGCTGCTCGAGATCGGCGACGTGTTCGCCGTCAACAAGGCGGACCGGCCCGGAGTGGGGGAGACGGTGCGTGACCTGCGCCAGATGCTGGAGCTCGGCGACACCGGCAGGGTGGCAACCGCCCATCGTCCCCACCGTCGCCGAGACCGGCGAGGGCGTCGGCGAGCTGTGGGCCGCCGTCGCCGCCCACCGTCGCCACCTCGTCGAGACCGGTGAGCTGGCCGAGCTGCGACGGCGCGCGGCTGGTGCAGGAGGTCCGCGCCGAGGTGGTCAACACGGTGCGACGGCGGGTGCGCCGGCGAATGGACGACGCCGCCTGGCAACGGACCATCGACCGGGTGGAGTCGAGGGAGATCGACCCGTGGACCGCCGCCCGCCAGATCGCCGACCTGGCCGCCCCCGGCTGAACGGCAGCCGATCGACCGGAGCAGGCCCCGGTAGCCTCTGCGCGGTCACGCCGACGACTGGAGCAGCCGTGAGCCTTGTCGAGTATGCCGTCGAGGGCGCCGTCGCCCGGATCACCCTGGATCGTCCCCCGGTCAACGCCCTCAACGCCGAGTTGATCGCCGACATCGACGGCGCCCTCGCCGACGCCGAGGACCCCGCCGTCCGAGCCGTCGTGGTCACCGGCAATCGCCACTTCGCCGCCGGCGCCGACATCAAGCGGTTCGTCGACGCCTTCGACAGCGACGAAGGTGAGCCCCAGGCCAGCGGGCTCGCCGACGTCGTGCGCCGGCTGGAGCGCCTCGACAAGATCACCATCGCCGCCATCCCGGGCTACGCCCTCGGCGGCGGCCTCGAGCTGGCGATGGGCGCCGACTTCCGCTACCTGGCGGACGACGCCAAGGTGGGCCAGCCCGAGATCCTCCTCGGGATCATCCCCGGAGCGGGCGGCACGCAGCGACTGCCGCGGCTCATCGGGTACCAGGCGGCCAAGGAGATGAACATGTCGGGTCGCCAGGTCGGCGCCGAGGAGGCACTCGCCCTCGGGCTGGCCGACAAGGTGGTGCCCGCCGACCAGCTGATCGCCGTCGCCATCGAGGATGCGGCCCGCTGGGCGAGCGGGCCCACCAAGGCCTACGGCGCGGTGAAGAGGGCGATGGGGGAGGGCCACGGTCGTCCCATCGACGAGGCGATGGCGGTGGAGCGCACCGAGTTCGACCGGGTGTTCGGCACCGAGGACGCCCGCACCGGGATCCTCGCCTTCGTCGCCAAGGAGCAGGCCGGAGTTCTCCGGGCCGAGGCTGGCAGCGGATCAGGTGCCGTGATGTCCTACCAGTCCGACTTACATCCTGCGGATGATCGAGCAGTTCGCCCAGGCGATCGCGACGCTGCGCAACCGGCTGCTCGGTCGAGGCCCGGACCGGGAACCGCTGGTCGGCGAGGTGAGGGCGATCGCGGTCCGGGCGGACATGGACCTCGAGCTGGCCCGGACCGTCGACACCGAGACATTGCGGATGTTGATGAGCAGGGCGGTGAGCTCGACCGGGGACGGTGTTGGCTCACCGCCGAGCTGCTGGTCCTGGAAGCGCTCGAGGCGAGGCAGAGCGGCGACCCGGACACGGCGGAGGGCGGCGGCGCCCGGGCACTCGAGCTGTACTCATGGCTGCCCGAGGACTGGCGGCCGATCGCTGACATGCCAACCGTCGTCGAACGCGGGCGCGAGGCCACCGGGCTTGATAGCCGGTGCATTCGGTGATCCGGTCGAGCCGCCATCGGCCGAGGCGACTGCCCCGCCCGTGCATCGGTGTACGGTGTCCCGACACGACGGAGCGACCGGCTCCGCGGTCCGCGGCGAAGGGGCCCGGCTGATGTCCGAGGCATCTCAGGGCCCGACACGCGGTCCCCTTCGGTGCGCTCCTGCTGCTGCTGGCGGCGTGCGGGCGGCGACGACGACACCGACGGCACGACGGCGGGCGCCGGGGCTCCACCGGCGCCGAGCGGAGAGGGCCTCACGGTGGAGACGCTCGACTACGCCTTCCAGAACGTGCCCGCCGAGATCCCGGCGGGCGTCGTCTCGCTGACCCTGGAGAACGCCGGCGAGGTGGCCCACGAGTTCGGCATGGCCGAGATCGGCGATGCCACCTCGAGGACTTCATCGCCGACTTCCCCCGGTGCTCGAAGGGGGGCCGTTCCCGGAGTATGTCGGCGCCGTCGTGGTCCCCGCCCAGGCCGAGCCCGGGGCCACGGAGGAGGTCATCTTCACCGTCACCGAAGGCAACTACGTCGTGTTCTGCACCCTGACCGGTGACGCCGCCGGCACCCCGGCGGAGGGCGAGGAGGAGGCGGAGGGCGCTCTGCACCTGACGCTCGGGATGGCACAGCCGCTGGCGGTCGGCCCCGGGGACGACTCCGCCGCCCTGCCCGAGGCGCAGGGGACGATCACCGCCGTCGACTACGGCTTCGACGCCGAGATCGAGGCGGAGGACTCGGTGATCAATTTCGTCAACGACGGGCCCAACGAGGACCACTCCGCGTCGATCTCGGCGTTCCCGACAGGGAACGACCGCCGAGGACGCCCAGGGCGCCATCGTCACCATGCTCCAGGCGAGGAGGGAGCGCCACCCGAGGGAACGCCGCTCGCGGAAGAGATCGGCTTCAGCGGCATCGCCAGCGCCGGGCTGGGCATCCAGTTCGAGGTGCCGGGTGGGTTCCAGCCTGGGACGTCTATGTGATCTTCTGTTTCGTCTCGGATCGCGCCGGGGGACCACCCCACGCCGTCGCCAACGACATGTACTGGGTGTTCACGGTCGAGTAGCGCTCGGGCAACGCGGTCCGCCACGCAGGGCGATTGCGGCGGTGGTCCCCGCCCCGGCCCCGAGTCGACGTGGCCGCCAGACGGTGATACCTTGGTGCTGAGGGCCGGATGGCACGGCCCGAACAGGGGGGTCCAGGGGTGCGCACCGTCATACCGTCGGCCGATGGCAAGCTGTCGTCGTCCGCGGCTGCGGTCGCCTCGCCATCATCGCGGTTGATGGCGACCTCCCTCCACATGTTCTGCGGCCGCCGGGTCGGTGGGTCTGGCTAGCCCCCCTGACGGATTCCACCGACCCGACGGAAGGGGGCCTGTACCAACAGGCCCCCTTTCTCTTGTCCGACGAGCGCGGCGCCTCGATCACCACCCCGACCTGGCAGACTTGGCCCGCATGCCTGACCTCGACATGGACCACGCCGCCACCACACCGCTCCGCCCCGGCATGGCGGAGGCGATGGCTCCGTACCTGGGCGAGGTCTACGGCAACCCTTCGGGAGTCCATGCGGTCTCCCGGCGTGCCAAGAACGCCATGGAGGAGGCCCGCGAGCGCGTCGCCGCCCTGCTCGGCGCCGCCCGCCCGCTCGACGTGGTGTTCACCAGCGGGGGCACCGAGTCCGACAACCTCGCCATCGGCGGGCGCGGCATTGTCCCCGAGCCGGGGCGGGCCGGCCGTGGTCACCGCGGTCGAGCACGAAGCGGTGCTGGCCGCCGCCCGCTTCGTGGCCCGGATGGGCGCGCCAGGCGGTGGTGGTGCCGGTCGGGCCGACCGGGGTCGTGGCCCCCGACGACGTGCTGGAAGCGATCAGCGACCGAACCGCGGTGGTGTCGGTGATGGCCGCCAACAACGAGACCGGGGCCCGGCAACCGGTGCGCAAGATCGCCGAGGCGGTCAAGTCGGCGGTGCCCCGGGCGCTGGTCCACACCGATGCCGTGCAGGCCTTCTGCTCCGACCCGGTGACCGTCGCCGAGACCGGCGCCGACCTCATCACGCTCGCCGGGCACAAGCTGGGAGGCCCCAAAGGGATCGGGCTGCTCGTCGTCCCGGGGGGTGTCGACCTGGAGCCGGTGATTCACGGCGGTGGCCAGGAGCTCGGTCTCCGCTCGGGGACACCGAACGTCGCCGGGATCGTGGGGATGGCTGCCGCCATGGAGGCCGCCGCCGCCGACCGGGAGCGCTTCGTCGTCGAGGTGGGTGGCGCCCGCGACGGCTTCGAGCGGCGGCTGGCAGAGCTGGTGCCCGACGTGGTCGTCACCGTCACCGGCGAGGACCGCATCCCCGAGATCAGCCCACGTTCGGATCCCCGGAGTCGCCGCCGACACGCTGCTGGTCCGGCTCGACGAGGCCGGGGTCGCGGCGTCGGCCGGCTCGGCCTGTTCTTCAGGCGCGGTCCGGTCGTCCCACGTCTTGCAGGCGATGGGCATGGCCGGCGCCGAGGCCGCCGAGTGCGTCCGCTTCAGCTTCGGCTGGCCCGACCGGCCCGCCGACGGCCCTGCCGCTGCCGAAGAGGTCGCTGCGGTGATCGGGGCGCTGCGATGAAGGTGCTGGTGGCCATGTCGGGCGGGGTCGACTCGTCGGTGGCAGCCGCCCTGCTCGTGGAGGCAGGGCACGAGGTCGTCGGGGTGACCCTCAAGCAGTGGGAAGGGCCTTCGGGCGAGATGCCCACCGCCGGCTGCTGCACCGTCGGCGACGCCGAGGACGCCCGCCGGGTCGCAGCCCAGCTCGACATCCCCTACTACGTGCTCGACTACGTGGAGCGGTTCCGCACCACCGTCGTCGAGCCGTTCGCCGATGGGTACGCCGGCGGGGAGACGCCCAACCCGTGCATCGAGTGCAACCGCACCGTCCGGTTCTCGGCGCTCCTCGACCGCACCGAGGCGCTCGGATGCCAGTTGCTCGCCACCGGCCATCACGCCCGGGTGGAGCGGCGGGGAGACCGCTGGGCGCTGTGCACCGCCACCGACCCTGCCAAGGACCAGTCGTACGTGCTCCACATGCTCGGCCAGGCCGAGCTCGCCCGCATCCGTCTCCCGGTGGGCCGCCTCACCAAGCCCGAGGTGCGCGCCAAGGCGCAGGCGCTGGGACTGCGCACCGCCGTCCAAGCCGGACAGCCAGGACCTCTGTTTCATCGGCGCCGAGGGCTACCGAGGGTTCCTGCGGGTCGCGCCGGCCCGAGCTCGCCAGGCCCGGGCCCATCGTCGACGAGACCGGCGCCACGGTGGGGGAGCACGCCGGCACCATCGACTTCACCATCGGGCAGCGCCGCGGGATCGGCGTGGCCGCCGACCGACGGGCCGCGATACGTCACCGGCATCGACCCTGACAGCGCAACGGTGCGGATCGGTCGCCGAGCCGATCTCGAGGTCGATGGGTGTGACGTCGCTTCGGTTTGCTTCGTGGCCGGGAGTCCCCCGGCGGACCGGGGAGTTCGACGTCGCGGTCAAGGTCCGCTACCGGGCTCGGCCGGTCACCGCGGTCCTGGCCGCTCACGATGCGGACTGGCGAGTGGACTTCGCCGAGCCTCAGCTCGGCGTGGCCCCCGGCCAGGCCGCCGTCTTCTACCGCGGAGACGAGGTGCTCGGCGGAGGCCGGATCACCGCCACCCATCGGGCGGCCCGGGCGTCCTGACCGGGCCCGATCGGCCGCGCCGCCGGCGATCGCCTCGGGCGTAGGGCTGGTGGCTCGGGCACGGGGGCGTAGCCCTGCTTAGTAGGCGATAATCGCGTGGTGCAGAGGGAACGAGCCACCGAGCCCATCCCGGCCGAGGTGACCGAGAAGCTGGCCGACCGGCTCCACCACTTGTCGATGGCCGAGGCGGAGCGGGTGCTGGAGCGCGCCATCGCCCTCCAGTCGGAGGCGGAGATGGCGACGCCGAACACCATCGACACCGAGATGTTGGGCCGGATCGCCGCCGAGCTCCAGGTCGACCCCGCGTCATCTGCGGCAGGCGCTGGCCGAGGAGCTGCTGCGGCTCGATGCCGAGGAGCCCGGCTGGCTCGACCGGTTGATCGGCCCCGAGGGGGTGGCGGCACAGGCGGTCGTCTCCGGCCGTGCCGCCCAGGTGAGGGCCGCCATCGACAACTGGCTGGCCACGCACGAGGGCCTGTGCAAGCGGTCGGAAACGGTCAACGGCACCCGCTGGGAACGGGATCCGCACCTCGCCACTGCCGCCCGGATGGCGCTCAACATGACCCAGGGATCAGGGTCGGCTGCGTGGTGTCGACGGGGTGACCACCACCGTTCGTCCCGCCACCGACACCCATCAGCTGGTCCGGATCGAGGCGGACACCGGCAGGCTGCGCCGCCGTAGCGTCTTGCTGCTCGCCACCGTCGCCCTGCTCGGGGGTCTGGTGACGGTGGGCGGCACCGTCGACGGTTTCGGTTGGCAGGACGTCGCCGCCGGGGCTGCCTTCACCGCGGTGGGAGCGGCAGGCGTCGTCCTCGGTATTCGGATGTGGGTGAACCGCATCGAGGAGGCGGTCGGCCGGGCGGTCGACGCCTTCGCCAACCCCAGCCTGGTCGGATACACCGGACTGGCCGGGCTGATCGGTCGCTTCCTCGGTGGCAGCACCTGGATGACGCGGCGCTGACGGCCGCGTTTCCAGGAGCCCTCCGGGCTCAGTGAAGATGGCCCTTCGGGCTAGGTGACATCGTCGTCCGAGCTAGGTGAATATGGACGTGCCCCCGGGGCCGACGGCCAGGCCAATGACGATCAGGATGATCCCCCAGAGGATCTGGCGCCGGAACAGCGCCAAGATCCCCGAGACGACCAACACGACGGCGAGGATCCAGAGGATCAGTTCCATCGGCGAGTCTCCTTCTTCGGTCGACGGTTCCGTCCGCAATCGACGGACCGGTGCGGTTCTACCCGGGTGCGCCCGTGACAAACTGGCTGCCCCATGACCGCCGACCAGCCCTCCGACGCCGCCGCCGAGATCGAGCAGCTACGCACCTCGATCGACCACCATAACCACCGGTACCACGTGCTCGACGCCCCCGAGATCTCGGACATCGAGTACGACGAGCTGGTGCGGCGGCTGATCGCCCTCGAGCAACAACACCCCGAGATGGTGACGGACGATTCGCCCACCCAGCGAATTGGTGGCCCGCTCGACACTGCATTCGCCCCGGTGCGCCACCGGGCACGGATGTTCTCGCTGGACAACGTCGTGTCGATCGGCGAGCTCGAAGCCTGGCAGGTACGGCTGGTGCGGGCGCTCGGCGAGGAGCCGGACGGCTATGTCTGCGAGCTCAAGATCGACGGTCTGGCGGTGTCGCTCACCTACGTCGACGGCCGGTTTGCCGGCGCCGCCACCCGGGGTGACGGCACGACCGGAGAGGATGTCACCGCCAACATCCGCACCATCGAGGCGGTGCCGCTGCGGCTCCAGGGCACGCCTCCGGCCGTTATGGAGGTCCGGGGCGAGGTGTACATGCCGGTCTCCGCCTTCGACGAGCTCAACGCCCGGCAAGCGGAGCTCGGCCTCCGACCGTACGTGAATCCCCGGAACACGGCAGCCGGCTCGGTGAGGCAGAAGGACCCGTCCAAGACCGCAGAGAGGAACCTCTCCGTCTGGGTGTACCAGGTGGGTCACGTCGAGGGCGGGCCCCGGTTGCGATCACATGCCGAGTCGCTGGCCTGGCTGACCGAGCTGGGGCTGCGCACCAACCCGGCTGCGGCGCGGGTGACCGACCTGCCCGGGATCGAGGCCTACGTGACCGATGCGTCCGCACACCGCCACGATCGTGACTACGAGATCGACGGGATCGTGGTGAAGGTCGACCGGATCGATCAGCAGCAGCAGGTCGGTTTTACCGCCAAGAGCCCGCGGTGGGCGGTCGCCTACAAGCTGCCCCCAGAGGAGAAGACCACGAAGCTGCTCAGCATCGAGATCAACGTCGGGCGCACGGGCGCGGTCACCCCATACGCAGTGTTGGACCCGGTGTTCGTGGGTGGCGTCTCGGTGGGCACCGCCACCCTCCACAACGAGAAGGAGCTGCACCGCAAGGACATCCGCCCCGGCGACACGGTCGTGGTGCGGCGCGCCGGTGACGTCATCCCGGAGGTGGTGGCGCCGGTCGTCGCCATGCGCCGCCGCGGCGCCCGCAAGTGGCACATGCCGAAGGTGTGCCCGTTCTGCGGCAACCCCATCGTCACCCCGGAGGGCGAGGCGCGGGCACGGTGCACCGGCGGGTACGCCTGTCCCGCCCGGCTCCGCGAGCACCTGTCCCACTTCGTCTCCCGCGGCGCCATGGACATCGACGGGTTCGGCTACCGGACGGTCGACCTCCTGATCAACGAAGGGCTCATCGCCGACCCGGCAGACATCTTCGTCATGGACCCCGACCGCCTCTTGGGCTTCGACGGCTGGGGGGCCACCTCCGTGGAGAACCTGCGGCGCGCCATCGACGCCGCCCGGGACCGGCCGCTGGCGCAACTGATCACCGCCCTCGGGATCACCCACGTCGGCGGGACCGTGGCCCGCACCCTCGCCGCCCACTTCCGGTCGATGGACGCCCTGCTGGCGGCCTCGTCGGAGGACATCGCCGCCGTCGACGGTATCGGGCCGGAGATCGCCCGCTCGATCCAGGAGTGGACCGGCGACCCGGACAATCGACGACTGGTGCAACGGCTCGGCGAAGGTGGGGTGCGGCTGGCCGACGAGCGGGCCGAGGAGAGGGAACGGTCCGACGAGCTGGCCGGGCTGAGCTTCGTGATCACCGGGACGCTGGAAGGGCTCTCTCGAGACGAGGCGACGGCCGCACTCGAGCAACGGGGAGCGAAGGTGACCGGCTCGGTGTCGAAGCGCACCGCCGCGGTCATCGCCGGCGAGTCTCCCGGGTCGAAGCTGGCGAAGGCGGAGGAACTGGGAATCCCGGTGCTGGACGGTCCCGGGCTCGAGCGCCTGCTCGCCGAAGGCCCCGGTGCGCTCGCCCCGCCCTGACCGCCGGCGCCACGATCCCAAACTTTGAGCGAGTGACGCCACCTGGTGAGTTCAATCGCTCAAAGTTCGCCGCGAGGAGCGGATCGGCGTGCGGAGCCGGGGAGAGCACCGGGCGCGGTAGCCTGATCGACCGTTCGCGAGGAGCCCGTTGACGAGCCACGCCCGGACCGCCCATCAGGTCGACTACTCGCGCAAGTGGTTCGTGATGGCGGCCATCGCCATGGGGATATTCCTCGGAACCATCGACGGGAGCATCGTCAACGCCGCCCTCCCGACACTCGAGACCGAGTTCGGCACCAGCTTCGCCGCCGTCCAGTGGATCGTGCTCGGCTACCTCCTGGTGCTGGCGACGCTGACCATGGGTGTCGGGAGGCTCGGCGACATGCGCGGGAAGCGGCCGATCTACACCGCGGGGTTCGCCGTGTTCACCGTCGCCTCCACCCTGTGCGGTCTCGCCCCCGGCATCGGATGGCTGATCGCCTTCCGGATCGTCCAGGGCATCGGCTCGGCGATGATCTTCGCCCTCGGCTTCGCCATCCTCACCGAGGCCTTCCCGGCATCGGAGCGGGGCCGGGCGCTCGGGCTGGCAGGCACCCTGGTGTCGATAGGGGTCGCCATCGGCCCCGCCCTCGGCGGGCTGATCATCGACACCCTGAGCTGGCGGTGGATCTTCCTGGTGAACCTGCCCATCGGCATCCTGGGGACATGGACGGCGTGGCGATTCGTCCCCGACGTCGAGCCGCCGGGGGGCCAGCGGTTCGACTTCGTCGGCGCCACCGCCTTCGGCGTCGCCCTGCTGTCGATGATGCTGGGCCTCACCCTGGCCCAGGAACGCGGCTTCGGCGATGCCGTGGTCATCGGGCTGGCCGTGGCGGCGGTGGCGGCACTGGTCGCCTTCATCGCCATCGAGCGGCGGGTCTCCCATCCCATGATCGACCTCACGCTCTTCTCGAACCGGCTGCTCTCGGCCAACCTCGTCTCCGGTTGGCTGGTGTTCGTCGCCCTGGCCGGTTTCCTCGTGCTCGCTCCGTTCTATCTGCAGGACGTGCTCGGCTACGACACGCGGACGATGGGCCTGCTGCTCGCCGCCGCGCCCATTGCGTCGGGGTGGTGTCGCCGATCAGCGGGGCGATCTCGGACCGCGTCGGGCCCCGCCCGGTGCTGGTCACCGGGCTCGCCGTCCTCGTCGTCGCCTACCTGGGGCTGACCACGCTCGGCGTGGACACGTCGGTGCGCAATTGGCTGCTGCTGGTCATCCCGGCGGGGCTCGGGGTGGGCATCTTCCAGTCGCCCAACAACAGCGCGGTGATGGGGGCGGTGCCTTCGCACCGTCTCGGGGTCACCTCGGCGATGCTCACCATCACCAGGATCTTCGGCCAGATCGTCGGGGTCACCGTGTTGGGCACCATTTGGGCAACCCGGGTGTCCGTGTACTCCGGCATCGCCGATCCGACCGAGGCAGCCCCCGAAGCGCAGGTGAACGGCCTGACCGACACGATCGCGGTGGCGGCGGCTGCCCTCACCGTCGCCCTGCTGGTTGCCATCTGGGGCCTGGTCACCGAGCGGCGTGCGGCGCGGGTCGCCTGAGCGCCGGCGTGGCCGGTGGGCGGGCCGGGCTCGCCGGAGGGGGAGGAGCCCGGTGGCGGCGCCGGCTCAACCGGTAGCGGGCACCTCCGAGACCACCAGCTTGACCTTGGCGGCGTGGCCCGGCTCGCGCTCGATCCGATCGACGGCAACGACCGAGACGTCGATCCGAGCGCCGGCACCCGCCACCGCGGTGCGCATGGCAGTCTCGACCCGCTCGACCAGGTCGGGTTCGGATCGCCGCCGGGGTACCACCCTGACGAGCAGCTCATCGCGCCGGTGGACGATCTGGTACTGGACCACCTCGGGAAGCAGGGTGAACGGGGCACGGAGCACGTACGGGTGGACCGAGACGAGCCCGCCATCGGCGGCCGGGAGGGCCAGCACGTCGTCGCTACGCCCGTCGACCCGCTGGATCCGGTCGTAGGGCCGACCGCTCGGGTCAGGGCCGGCGGCGAGGACCACCGAGTCGGCGAGCTCGTAGCGGATCAACGGCTGGGCACGGTTGACCAGGTTGGTCAGGAGCACCTTGCTGCCGGGCATCCCTGGCGGAACCGGCGCTCCCCGATCGTCGACGACCTCCACGATGGCCTCCTCGCACACATGGAGACCGACATCGTCCCGCGACCCGATGGCCACCACGCCCACCTCCGTGGAGGCGTACATGTCGACCGGCTTCGCCCAAGCCTTCTCGATCCGGATGGAGGCGTCGTCGGTGAGGACCTCCGAGACGCTGACCACCACCCCTGGTGCGATGTCGAGCGTTCCGGAGAGCTGCTCCTCGGCCAGCAGGGTGAGGACGGTCGGGTAGCTGACGACCATCTCCGGTCGGTATTCGTTCAGGGCGGCGATCCATCTCCGGCATGGGCGTGGTGACCGCCAGTCGGGGCGCTCCCGAATGCCCCGCCTGGAGAGCTGCGGGAGACCTGGCGGGACAGATGGAGCGGGCTGGGCGCCCCGATGCTGACCACCCGGGTCTCCGCGGTGGCACCCAGGCGAACCAGGGACCGGAGGAACACGGCGACCCAGTGGGCGAACTCCGACTGCGAGTAGGCGAACAGACCGGACAGGCCGCTGGTCCCCGAGGTGCTGAAGATGCGGTACTCGTCGTGGTAGAGCTCGCCGGCGTCGGCGGCGCCGAGGAACCCCTCCAGGTCCCGGCGCCGCAGGCGAGGATCGGTCACCACCCGATCGAACTGGTCCATCAGCAAGGACTTGGGGAGTGTCGGGAGGTCGCCGAGGGAGGCCTCGACCGCGTCCTCTCCGAGCGCCTCCCGGTAGTAGGGAGAGCGCTCGACCGCATGCTCCAGCAACCGCCGGAGGCGTCGGTCCTGGAACTCCTCGAGCTTCTCTCTCGACCAACGATCCCGTTCCAGCATCTCCACGGCGTTCTTCTCGAGCACCTGGGGAGAGAGCGGGTAGATGGTGACGGCAGCAGCGGTCATGTCGTGTTCCTTTGTCGGGCCGGCCTCTTCACCGGCGGGCGCGGGGCGGTGGTCGCCGGCTCGGCGCGCCGGGCCGGCTCGGTGAAGACCCACTCGCACCTGGTGCAGTGCAGTCGCAGGGCGTGCATCCGCCCGCGGGTCCTTCTCGATGGCGAGCACGTCGGCCGAGTGGGTTGCCGCAAGCGGGACAGGCGAACCCGAAGGCCAGGTTCACGGCTTCCCGCTCCCTCGGGTCCCAATCGATCAGGCCGTGGAGCATGGCGGTGTGTATCTCGGCGAAGAGCTCGGCGGGCATCGACGGATCCATCTGGCGCTCGGCGCTGAACGCCCGGATCAGGAGCGACGAAGCCCGGGCCACCTCGTACGACGAGAGCCGGAACCACGCCTGGTAGCGCTCCTGGGTGGCGTCGAGGAGACGGGCAATGGCTTCGAGAAACCGGCTCCTGATCTCGACGTAGGCGACTCTCAGCTCGTCGTCCAAGGCGGCGTGGGCGACGAACTCGGAGAGGAGTGGCAGCTCACCGAGGGTCCCTGGTGTCGGCCTCGGCCATGAACCGAGAGACCTCCCGCATCGCCTCGTAGAAGTCCTCGCTCTCCAGCATGATGTCGGTGTACGCCCCGATCCGGTGCTCGTAGTGGGTGGCCAGGACGGCGAGGTACAGCGCAGCCTTGTCGTCGAAGTTGGAGTAGACCGCCCCCTTGGTGTACCCGGCTTCCTCGGCGATCTCCTCCACAGAAGCCCCGTGGAAGCCGCTGCGGAGGAACACCCGGCGGGCGGCGGTGAGGAGGTCGCTTCGGGTCTGCGCCTTGCGCTCGACCCTGGTTGCACGGGTAGCCGTCACTTCGCATACCACCGGTGTCCGCAATACTGTTGGTATTGTAATACCGTCGGTATTCAAAGTCAACCTGGTTATCTGGATAGCGCGGCTATCCGGATGACCGCATGCTCATGACAGGCGGGGGCCGTGTCTCGGCGAGGCCCGGGCGGCACAACGGGAGGCCTCACCCCGCTCATTGGACCCGGAACGACCATCGCAGCGAGCCGGGCGCAGGCATGCCCGTGGTGCGGTCCCAGGTGGCGACCACGTGGTGGAAGCCGGCGGTCCACTCCTCGTGGGCCTTCCCCGGCCCGGGCTCCCAGGTGTACCGGCCGCTGATGTCGTCGCCGACGATCTCGACGGCGGGCACCGGGATCCCGTCGACGGTCAGCTCGAGCACGTAGCCGGCCTCGAGGTCGACGACGATCTGGACCTGGCGGGCGACGTTGGCCCCGTCGACCGGGGAGTACGACTCGACGGCGTCGGGCAACCCGGGGTGGCGCCCGCTCGGGGCGAACACCACGGCGAACACGACGACAGCGATGAGCGCCAGACCCAACAGCATGAAGACGATCCGGTAGACGCGTGGTGGTCACGGGAGGTCGATGGTACGAGCCGACCGGTCTACCGTGGCGGTCATGCGGATCAACCCGGTGCTGACCCGGCTCGGCGACTATCCGATCGCCGCCGTGCACGAGAAGGTGGCCGAGCTGCGCAGCCAGGGGACGCACGTGATCGACTTCTCCATCGGCGACCCTCGAGAGCCCACGCCGCCGTTCATCCGCCAGGCGCTGATCGATGCGGTCCCCGTGTCGTCGCAGTACCCGCTCACCGCCGGGATCGCCGAGCTGCGGCAGGCGGTGGCCGGCTACGTGAGACGGCGCTTCGACGTCGAGGTCGATCCCGACACCCAGGTGATGCCCACCTCCGGATCCAAGGAGGCCGTGTTCAGCGCACCGCTCGCCTTCGTCGATCGTGACGGGGCCGACATCGTCGCCTACGGAACCCCCGGCTACCCCATCTACCAGCGCGGTGCGTTGTTCGCCGGCGCCGACGTCCACGAGGTCCTCCTCCACGACGACTTCGTGCTCCGTGCCGCCGACATCTCCGACGACGTCTGGGAACGGGCGGCGATCGTGTGGACGTGCACCCCGCACAACCCGACCGGAGCCGTCACCGACGCCGCCACCCTGACCGACCTGCTCGACGCCGCCCGCGGCCACGGTTCCTGGCTGTTCTCCGACGAGTGCTACGCCGACGTCTACGAGCCGCTCGCCTTCCCGGACGGCCCCGGGTCGCTGCTCCAGGCAGCGGGCGCCGGCGCCACCGGGGTGCTCGCCTTCTTCTCCTGCTCCAAGCGGTCCGGGATGACCGGTTACCGCTCCGGGGCGATGGTGGGCGACGCCGCTGCCATCAGCGCCCTCAAGAAGCTCCGCACCGCCACCGGCACCGCCTCGCCCGACTTCGTGCAGGCCGCCGCCGTCGCCGCCTGGTCGGACGACGCCCACGCCGCCGAGCGCCGGGACATCTTCGCCGCCAAGCGGGCGGTGCTGCGCAAGGCGTTCGAGTCGGTGGGCCATCGCGTCGTCGCCTCCCAGGCAGGGTTGTACCTCTGGGTCGACGTCGGTGACGACCTGGCGGTGAGCGCCAAGCTGCTCGCCGACGGCGTCGTCGTCTCGCCCGGGCGGGCGTTCGGGCCCGGCGGCGAGGGCCACCTCCGACTGGCGCTGGTCCCCACCCTCGAGGAGTGCGAGGCGGCGGTCGAGGTCGTGCAGGAGTGCCTGCAACGGTGAGCGACCGCGCCGCGATCGAAGCCGCCTACGCCGATCTCGACCTGCTCGGCGACGCCACCGACGCGGTGCGGCGCACCATCGCCGCCCTCGACCGGGGCGAGGTGCGGGTGGCCGAGCCGGTCGACGGCGAGTGGGTGGTCAACGAGTGGGTGAAGCAGGCGATCCTCCTCTACTTCCGCGTCGCCGGGCTGGAGACCACCGAGGCCGGCCCCTTCGAGTACCACGACAAGATCCCCACCAAGCGTCATCTGGCCGAGGCCGGCATCCGGGTGGTGCCACCGGGGACGGTGCGCTATGGCGCCTTCTGCGAGCCCGGGGTGGTGGTGATGCCCGGCTACGTCAACATCGGGGCCTGGGTGGGGTCGGGGACGATGGTCGACACCTGGGCAACCGTGGGGTCGTGCGCCCAGGTGGGGCGGGACGTCCACCTGTCCGGCGGGGTCGGGATCGGCGGGGTCCTGGAGCCGCCGTCGGCCCGTCCGGTGATCATCGAGGACGGAGCCTTCATCGGCAGCCGCTCCATAGTGGTCGAGGGGGTGGTGGTCGGGTCGGGGGCGGTGCTCGGCGCCAACACCACCATCAGCGCCTCCATCCCGGTCATCGACGTCACCGGCGCCGAGCCGGTGGAGATCAGAGGTCGGGTCCCGGCCAACGCCGTTGTGGTGCCCGGCACCCGCCCCAAGCAGTTCCCGGCCGGCATCTACCAGGTGCAGTGCCCGTTGATCATCGGGTGGCGTGACGAGTCCACCGATCGCAAGACGTCGCTCAACGAGGCGCTGCGGGTGTTCGGGGTGCAGGCGTGACCCCGCTCCACGAGACGCTCGGCTGGCTGGTGGACATCCCCTCGGTCACCGGCAACGAAGGGCGGCTGTGCACCGCCATCGCCGAGCGTCTGCTGCCGTCGTGGAGTATCGACACGGTGACCCGGCTGGGCAACAGCCTGGTGGTGGGACGCACCGGCGATCGCCCGCTGATCACGTTGCTCGGCCACATCGACACCGTCCCCGAGCAGGGCAACGGGGCCTCGCGCGTCGACGGCGACCGGATGTACGGGCTGGGCACCAGCGACATGAAGGCGGGGGTGGCGGTGATGATCCACCTCCTGGAGACCCAGGATGTCGTCGACGGCCCCTACGACGTGGTCGGGGTCTTCTACGACAAGGAGGAGGGCTCGTCGGACGACAACGGGCTCGAGGACGTGCTCGACCGCGCCCCGTGGCTCACCGGGGCGCGCGCTGGCCGTCGTGCTCGAGCCCACCGACCTGCGGCTCGAGCTGGGGTGCAACGGGGTGATGAACGCCGATGTCGTGTTCACCGGGACGGCGGCCCACAGCGCCCGACCGTGGATGGGGGAGAACGCCATCACCAAGGCGGGCGCCTGGCTCGACCGGCTCCATCGGATGGAGCCGCGAAGCGGTCGACGTCGACGGGCTCGAGTACCGCGAGGTGTTCTCGGTGACCCGGGCCAGCGGGGGGATCGCCAACAACGTCATCCCCGCCGAGTTCAGGCTGAACGTCAACTACCGGTTCCCGCCTTCGTACGACCTGGCCCGAGCCGAGGAGCGGGTGCGGGAGGTGTCGGCCGACGCCGACCGGGTCGTGGTGAAGGACCGCGCCGCGGCAGGTGCGGTGCCGACGGCCAACGAGCACCTCGACCGGCTGGTGGAGGCACTCGGCGCCGAGCGGTCGGCCAAGCAGGGCTGGACCGACGTCGCCCGGCTCGGCGCCCGCGGCGTTCCCGCGGTCAACTACGGGCCCGGCGACCCGGGACTGGCCCACCGCGCCGACGAGTCGGTGGCGCTGGGCAACCTCGACGCCGCCTACGAGGGTCTGCTTGGGTTTCTCACCAGAAGGTGAGGATGCACAGCACCGCGGTGGGCAACACAACCAGGTTCATCGGGATCCCGATCCTGGTGTAGTCGGTGAACCGGTACCCGCCGGGGCCGTACACCATCATGTTGGTCTGGTATCCGATCGGGGTGAGGAACGACGCCGACGCCGCCACCGCCACCCCGAGGGCGAGGCCGCGCGGATCGAGCCCGGTGGTGGCGGCGATGCCGAGGGCGATGGGGAAGAGCAGGGCGGCGGCGGCGTTGTTGGTCACCAGCTCGGTGATGGCCATCGTGGCGACCAACAGCCCGAGCACGATCCCGAACTCGCCGAACCGACCGAAGACATCGACCAACCCATCGGCGACGGTGGTGGCCACCCCGGAATTGAACATCGCCGACCCCAGCCCGAACGAGGCGCCGATGAGGACGATGACGTCGATGTCGATGGCGTTGCGGACGTCCGTCGGCGTCAGGGTTCGAGTGAGGAGCAGCACGGCGATGGCGATCAACGAGGCGTCGAGGATGTCGACGATCTCGAAGGCGGCAACCAGGATCACCGCGGCGCCGAGCAGCCCGACGAGCGGCGCCTTGCGTGTCGCCGTCGGAGGAGGCCCGCCCAGCCGAGCGATGACCAGGAACGTGTGGCCGTCACCCCAGTCCCGCCTGAAGTCGGGCCCGGCCAGCACCAGCAGGGTGTCTCCGGGACGTAGCTCGACCTCGCCCAGCTTGGCGCTCACCTTCTCGCCGGCTCGGTGGATGGCGACCACGGCGGCCTGGAACCGGCTGCGGAAGTCGGCCTCCTTGAGCGTCTGCCCGACCAGCGGCGACGCCCTGCCGACCACCGCCTCGTAGAAGGTGTGCCCGGGGCTGTCGACCGCCAGGTAGTGCGGGTGCTCTGCGGAGCGCAGCCCGGGCGCCCGCTGCAGGTCGACGATCTGGTCGACCTTCCCGGCGAACACCAGCCGGTCGTCGGCCTCGAGCAGTTCCTCGGGCGCCACCGGGGCGATGACCCGCCCGTCGCGCACGATCTCGACGAGGAACACGGCATTGAGATCGCGTAGTCCTCCGTCGGTGACCGAAACGCCCGCCAGAGGACCACCGCCGACCACTTCCATCGTGACCGTGAACTCGCGAAAGTTCTCCGCTTCGTAGACACCCCTCCGCGCAGGAACGAGGCGGCCCATGAGGGCGATCATCACGACCAGGCCGGTGAGCGCCACCGGGAGGCCGATCGGGGTGATCTCGAACAGACTGAACGGCTCCCCGGTCGCCTCCTCCATCAGCCCGGAGACCACCAGGTTGGTCGAGGTGCCGATCAACGTGATGACCCCGCCCAGGATGGCGGCGTAGCTGACCGGCATCAGGAACTTGGAGGCGGAGACCTTCTTGCGCTGCGCCCACGACACCACGTCCGGGATCAGCATGGCCACCAGCGGAGTGTTGTTGACGAAGGCGGAGGCTCCCGCCACCGGCACGGTGAGGCGAGCGATCGCCCGCCAGCCCCGTCCGTCACCGAGCAGCTTGGTCACCGCCGGGGCCAGCAGCCCGGTCTTCTGGGCGGCGAACGCCAGCACGTAGAGGGCGGCGACGGTGATCGGCGCCGGGTTGGCGAAGCCGGCGAACGCCTCTTCGCGGGTGATCACCCCGGTGATCATGAAGGTGACGGTGGCCCCGAGGACGACGAGCGACGGCGGGAACCGGTCTAGGGCGAGCAACACCAGCATCGCCGCGAGCACGACGACGGTGAACCATCCCTCGAGTCCCACGGCACCCCCCGGTGAGCAGGCCCACGTCGGGCCCTGTCGGCGGCGAGGATAGCGGCGCACCATTCCAACTTGCCGGGTCGGGAACATCTGTTGCGAGCAGTGGGTGACGGGTCGACAGCCGAACGTCCGACGCCACGAGGAGCAGTACTTGTCGGGAAAGCGCGCGATCGGCCGGATCGACAGCCGTTGAGGGCAGGCCCTCTAACCTCACCCGCCATGCCGGTCGACATCGACATCGCCAAGGTGGCCAGGCTGGCCCGGATCGCCCTCGATGAGGAGCGGCTCGAGCTGTACGGCGCCCAGCTGGGGCTGATCCTGGAGCACGCCGAGCGGGTGCAGGCCATCGACACCGAAGGTGTTCCACCGACCGCCCACCCCTTCGCCACCACCAACTCCTTCCGTGACGACGAGGTGGCGCCGTCGCTCGACCGGGAAGAGGTCCTGACCCAGGCGCCGGATGCCGTCGACGGCTACTTCCGGGTGCCTCGCATCCTCAACGAGGGGTGATCGTGACCGGGTCCCCAGGCGATGCCGCCGACCTGACCATCGCCGCCGCAGGCTCGGCCCTGCGGTCGGGTGACCTGCGGGCGGTGGAGCTGCTCGACGCCGTCTTGGCCGCGCGCCGCGGTCACCGAGGCGCACCTCCACGCCTATCTCACCCTCGACCGCACCGGGGCCAGGGCCGCCGCCGAGGCCGCCGACCGCCGCCTGTCCGCCGGGGAGGCGCGAGGTCCACTCGACGGGATCCCGGTGGCGCTGAAGGACAACCTGTGCACCCGCGGGGTCGAGACCACCTGCGCGTCGCAGATCCTCGCCGGGTACGTGCCCCCCTACGACGCCACCGCCGTTGCCCGACTCCGCGACGCCGGGGCGGTGATCGTCGGCAAGACCAACCTCGACGAGTTCGCCATGGGGTCGTCCACCGAGAACTCCGGCTTCGGCGCCAGCCGCAACCCGTGGGACACCGACCGGGTGCCGGGCGGGTCGTCCGGTGGGGCGGCCGCCGCCGTCGCCGCCGGCTCGGCGCTGGGCGGGTTCGGCAGCGACACCGGCGGGTCGGTGCGCCAGCCCGGTGCCCTGTGCGGGGTCGTCGGCATGAAGCCCACCTACGGGCTGGTGAGCCGGTACGGGCTGATCGCCTTCGCCTCCTCGCTCGACCAGATCGGGCCCCTGGCCCGGACCGTGGGCGACGCCGTCGACCTGCTGGAGGCGGTGGCCGGGCACGACCCGTTCGACGCCACCAGCATCCGGGGTGAGGTCCCGCCGATGCGCCGTTCGCTGGAGGCCGGGGTGTCGGGTTTGCGGATCGGCGTCGTCGAGGAGTTGACCGGGGAGGGCATCGCACCGGCGGTGGCGGCCGACTTCGTGCGCACCGTGGACGCCCTCGCCGACGCCGGGGCGGAGATCGTCGATGTCTCGCTGCCCACCGCCCCCCAGGCGATCTCGGTGTACTACTTGATCGCCCCGGCGGAAGCCTCGGCCAACCTGGCCCGTTTCGACGGGGTCCGCTACGGGCTACGGGTCGACGCCGCCACCACCGAGGAGATGATGGCGGCCACCCGGGCGCAGGGGTTCGGGCCGGAGGTCATCCGCCGGGTGCTGCTCGGCACCTACGCCTTGAGCGCCGGCTACTACGACGCGTTCTACGGGCAGGCGCTCAAGGTGCGCACCCTGATGCGGCGCGACTTCGCCGCCGCCTACGAGCGGTGTGACGCCCTGGTCTCTCCCACCAGTCCCACCACGGCCTTCCCGTTGGGGGAGCGCACCGCCGACCCGCTCACCATGTACTACTCCGATGTGTGCACCATCCCCTGCAACCTCACCGGGGACCCGGCCATCTCGCTGCCCATCGGGCTCGACCACGACGGGCTGCCGACCTCGTTCCAGGTGATGGCCCCCGCCCTTGGTGAGGAGATGCTGTTCCGGGTGGCGGCGGAGGTCGAGCGGCTCGCCGGGTTCGACGCCCGTCCCGCCCTGGCCACCTCGGCCGTGGTGGCGCCATGACGGACGTGGCGACCAACGGGTACGAGGCGGTCATCGGCATCGAGACCCACGTCGAGCTGTCGACCCGGTCGAAGATGTTCTGTGGCTGCCCGGTGACGTTCGGGGACGAGCCGAATTCGGCCGTTTGCCCGGTGTGCCTGGGACTGCCCGGGGCGCTCCCGGTGCCCAACCGCCAGGCTATCGAGGGCATCCTCCGCATCGGCGCCGCCCTCGGCTGTGAGCTGGTGGAGCACTCGGTATTCCACCGCAAGAACTACTTCTACCCGGACCTGCCGAAGAACTACCAGATATCGCAGTACGACATCCCGCTGTGCGTCGACGGCCACCTCGATGTCGATGTCGAAGGGGAGGTCAGCCGGGTCGGGATCACCCGGGTCCACATGGAGGAGGACACGGGGAAGAGCCTCCACGGCTCCGAGGGCGGGCGCATCCACGACGCCGCCAGCTCGCTGATCGACTTCAACCGCTCCGGCGTGCCGCTGGTCGAGGTGGTGTCCGAGCCCGACCTGCGCAGCCCCGATCAGGCGCGGGCCTACGCCGCCGAGCTGCAGCGGGTGGTACGCGGGCTGGGAGTATCCGATGCCAGGCTGGAGGCCGGGTCGATGCGGTTCGACGCCAACGTGTCGATCCGTCCCGTCGGGTCGGCCGGCTACGGGACCCGCACCGAGGTGAAGAACATGAACTCGCTGCGGTCGCTGCAGCACGCCATCTCCTACGAGATCGCTCGCCAGACCCAGGTCGTCGCCGGCGGAGGGACCGTGGTCCAGGAGACGCGCCATTGGAACGAAGAGGCGGAGGGGACCATCGCCATGCGGTCCAAGGAGGAGTCCGAGGACTACCGCTACTTCCAGGAGCCCGACCTTCTCCCCATCGAGGTCGACCAGGCGTGGCGAGCGCAAGTCGTCGCCTCGTTACCCGAGTCGCCCGCAGTCCGGCGGGATCGGTACCTCAGCATCGGGATCGAGTCGTCGGCGGTGGCGGTCATCGTCGACGACACGGTCATGGCCCGCCTGCTCGACGAGGCAATCGCCGCCGGTGCCGAGCCTCGCACCGTCGCCAATTGGCTGACCGGCGAGGTGGTCGCCTACCTGCGCCAGGAGGGCGGCGTGGTGGGCGACACCCCGCTCCACGCCGGGGCGTTGGTCGAGCTGGCAGCCATGGTGGGCGACGGCGACGTGTCCGCCTCCGCCGCCAAGGAGGTGCTGCGGGGTGTGCTCGCCGGCGAGGGAACACCCGGCGAGGTGGCCGACCGGCGCAACCTGCGCCAGATCTCGGACCGGGCGCTGTTGGAGGAGACCGTGGACGGCGTGCTCGCCGACCACCCCGACGAGCTCGCCCGTCTCCGAGGAGGAGACGCCAAGCCGCTGGGCTACCTCGTCGGCCAGGTGATGAAGGCCACCGGCGGGCGGGCCGATCCCAAGCTGGTGTCCGAGTTGCTCCGGGCCAGGGTCTAGGTCGGACGACCTCTTCGACCCCGATCGGAGCCCGGGCCGGTCCCAGGTCGGGTACGATCGGGGCGGCGTCACCGCCAGGCATCACTCGGGGGGGTTCACCAGCATGACTACGGACACGTCGCCGGTAGTGGCGCTCGACAACGTCCCGGTATTCTTCCCACCGGAGGACGGCACCTACTTCGGGATCATCACCAAGCCGGCGACCGGGGCCGCCAAGACCGGGGTGGTGCTGCTCAGCGGAACCCAGTTCGGCACGACCACCGTCGGCAAGAACCGGATGTTCGTCGAGTTGGCGGCCCGGTTGGCGGCCGAGGGATACGGGTCGATCAGGTTCGACTACCAGGGGGTCGGAGAGGCCCTCGAAGGGGTGGTCGACTACCGGCTCGAGGAGCCGGCCACGCCGGCGATGCGTGCCGCCGTCGACGCCATGCGGGCGGCCGGCTTCGAGCGGATCCTGGTCACCGGCACCTGCTTCGGCTCCCGCACCGCCCTGGTCGGCACCGCCGAGGATCCCGCAGTGGCCGGGCTGTTCCTGGTGGTGCCACCGGTGCGCGACATGATCAAGGGCGAGGGGGGCAGCACGCATCTCGCCCTCCACCGCAACACCCTGTCACTCGTTGGCGAGGCAGTGAAGCCGTCGACGCTGCGTCGCCACGGGATCCGCAAGGTCTTCACCGTCGGCCGGACCGTCATCCGTTCGAAGTGGCGCCTGCTGAAGCGCCGTCTCCGGGGCGGAGGCCGGGAAGGCGCCGATACCCCACCGGAGCTGGCCGGCGTGAGCCCCCGCTTTCTCCAGCCGTTGCGGCAGCTGGTGGAGCGAGGGACCCCGGTGCACATCATGTGGGGCACCGAGGACTTCCTCTACCGCGAGTTCCTGGACGGCACCGAGGGCAAGCTCGGCCAGATCCTGGCACGTGCCGGCGACCGGATCGACCAGGTCGTGGTCGAGGGGAAGGTGCGCGGCTTCGGGACGGTGCCGATCCAGCAGAGGGTCATCGAGGAGACCGTCGCGTGGGCGGGGCGGTTCCCGAAATGACCGCGACCAGGGTGGACCCGACGTCCGGCATCACCGAGGAGATCGCCTACTTCGGGCAGTCGCCTCGGATGTTCGGGGCGGTGCACCTTCCGGCCGGGGCGCCGAGGGCCGGGTTGGTGGTGTGCCCATCGATTTACGGGGAGCTGGTCAACATATACCGGCTCGAGGTCATCCAGTCGCGCCACGTGGCCGCCGAGGGCATCGCCGTGCAGCGCTTCCACTACCGGGGCGACGGCAACAGCGAAGGCGGCATCGAGTTGCTCGACCTGGAGGCGATGAAGGCAGACGCCCTCGACGCCCAGCAGGTTCTGGTCGAGCGCACCGGAGTCGAGAAGGTCGGGTTCCTCGGAGCGGGCATGGGGGCGTTCGTCGCCGCCGCCGCCGCCGAGAACGTGCCTGGGGCGCCGCTGGTGCTGTGGCACCCTCAACTCCACGGCAGCGACTTCTTCCGCGCCGAGCAGATGGTGGACAAGGTAGACGCCGACGGGTATCTCAAGCTGCTCGGCTTCACGCTTCACCGCAACCTGTTGCAGAGCTTGGTCGGGAAGGACCTCATCGACGTGCTGCAGACGCCCCGTCCGGTGCTGCTGGTGCAGATGACCGGTGGCGAGGAGCCGAGCGAGGAGATCACCGCGCTCGCCGAGGCGTGGCGGGGGCGGGGCGCCGATGTCACCGTCGCCGCGGTCGGCGGCAACCAGAAGTGGTGGGACGCCCAGGAGAACTGGCAATCCCACGAGACGAGGGGCCGGACCCAACGCACCCTCGATGTCGGCACCGCCTGGATCGCCGAGAGGCTGTAGACGCAGCTCGGCAACCTTGAGCGGTTTACATCGCAATGCGCTGCGAAGTGCTCAAAGTTGGCACGCGGTCACGAGGCGATCGACGGTCGCTCTCACTGACTCCGGCCGGGTGGTCAGGTCGATCCAGCCGAACCGAAGCACGACGAAGCCGGCTGCAACCAGCCGGGCGTCACCGTTGGCGTCTCTGGCCACATCGGATGGCTGACTGTGGAAGCGATGGCCATCGAACTCGATGACCATGCGTGCCTGTCGCACCAGTGCGTCGACACGCCGAATGTACCCCTCGACGTCGGACAGGTTGGCTTCCCACTCGATGCCGGGTACGGATGCGAGGACCGCTCTACCGACGGCCTCGAGCTCACTGGACGTCGGGACATAGTCGAGGTCGCGACTCTCGAGTACCTGACGCAGCCGCCGGGTGCCGGGTCGGCCGCGTCCTCCGAGTTCGGCGAGTACCTGATGCAATGCGCCGATCGTGCACAGCCGGTCGCGAAGAGCTCCCTCGACTGCTCGGTCGAGGAGGCGATGGCTGGTCGACCGACCGAGGTCGAAGATCGTTCGAGCCGGGGTGGTGACCGGAATCTGGCGGAGCGACGTCGTATGCGACTCGGGCATGAGCGTGGAGCGGTGGAGGCGCACGCCCCGGCGGGCAGCGCTCAGGCCGTACGGCCTCGTCAGTTCGATCGGTCGCTCTGCGCCCGGCACTCGTATTCCCCAGAGCCTCGCCGCGGTGTGGTGCGACGCCCAGGCCTCGCCATCTGTGTCTAAGACCGCCTCGAGCACGCGAGCCTCGAAGGTGTCCGGCGCCCCTGCCACCATGTAGACCCCGGTACCGTTGGCGACAAGCCTCCCAGATGACCGCAAGCGATCGATCTGGTGCGTCGAGAGGTCAGCGGCTAGCAGCTCAGCGCGTGTGACAACCCCGTGCCGTGCGGCGACCCCGTCCATGAGTTCAGCCCACTTCGTCATCTAGTCATCTTGCCGGTTCTGAGCGACGCTTCCGAGGGGTGTGTTGCCCGCCCGCACGCCTTTGCCGACGCCGCCAACTTTGAGCCCTTTACATCGGTATTCGCTGCAAAGTGCTCAAGGTTGTCTGCCGCCTTGGTCGGTCCGGCGAACTTTGAGCGCTTTACATCGGTATTCGCTGCAAAGTGCTCAAAGTTCGGTCGGTGAGGTGGGCGTGTCGCTCGACGACGACGTTCGGGGTCAGCCGGTGTTGCGGAGGCCGGCGGCTAGGCCGTTGACGGTGAGCAGCAGCGCCCGCTGGAGCTCGGGGTCGACCTCACCGCCGCTGCGCCGCACCCGCGGAAGCAACTCGGCTTGGAGGTACGAGATCGGATCCAGGTAGGCGTCGCGCACCCTGAGCGTGCGTTGCAGCACCGGATGCCGGTCGACCAGCCGCTCTCCTCCGGTGACGCTGAGCACTTCGGACATGGTGCGGTCGTGCTCATGCCGGATGACGTCGAAGACGTGCCGGTGCTCGTCGGGCACCAGCGCATCGACGTACCGGCCGGCCACCGACAGGTCGGTCTTGGTGAGGGTCATCTCGACGTTGGAGATGTAGGTCCGGAAGAACGACCACTGGTCGTACATGTCGTCGATGACGGCACCGTGGCCCGCCGATCGGGCCGCCGCCAGCCCGGTGCCCACCCCGAACCAGCCGGGGACGATCTGCCGGGACTGCGTCCAGCCGAAGACCCAGGGGATGGCCCGCAGTGAGCCGAGGTCGAAGCCCCCTCCTGGCCGGCGGGCGGGACGTGACCCGATGTTGAGCAGGGCCAGCTCCTCCACCGGGGTGGAGGCGACGAAGTACGGCATCAGGTCGGGGTGGTCGACCAACGCCCGGTAGGCAGTGAAGGCGGCGTCGCTCACCGCGTCCATGCACCGGTCCCACCGGTCGAGCACGTCGTCTGGCTGACGTGAGGTGCGGTGCAGTAGCGACGCCTCCAGGGTGGCCGCCAGCGCCAGCTCCAGGTTGGACCCGGCGAGCGTCGGCAGCCCGTACTTGTCGGCGATGACCTCGCCCTGCTCGGTGATCTTGATCCGCCCGTCGACCGTTCCCCACGGCTGGGCCAGGATGGCTTCACCGGTCGGTCCGCCACCCCGACCCACCGTCCCGCCGCGTCCGTGGAACAGCCGCAACTCGACGCCGTGGCTCCTGGCGGTGTCACGCAGCCGCCGGCTCGCCTTGTACAGCTCCCACTGCGAGGTGGTGATGCCGGCGTGCTTGTTGGAGTCGGAGTAGCCCAGCATCACCTCCTGCAGGTCGCCGCGCAGCGTCACCAGGTGCCGGTACTGCGGGAACGACAACAGGGTGTCGAGCACCGCGTCTGCGGACCGCACCTCGTCGGTCGTCTCGAACAGCGGCACGAACCCGATGCGGGCCACGTCGGCGGTGAGATCGACCAGCCCCGCCTCCCGGGCGAGGAGGACGGCGGCGAGCACGTCGTCGGCCCCCCTCGTCTCGGAGATGACGTAGCTCTCGATGACGTCGGGCCCGAACTTGTCGAGCGCCTCACGCACCGTGTGCAGCGTGGCGAGGGTGTCGGCGTCCTCGCCGGCGAGCGGGGTGGCGGCGGTGGTCAGCGGGCGTGGCCCGGCCAGCTCCTCGGCGAGGAGGACGGTGCGCTCGAGCCGGTCGTCGGGGTAGGTGGCGCCGATCCGGGCGAAGATCTCGGCGAGCAGCCGGTGGTGCGGGACGGCGTGCTGCCGGATGTCCATGGTCGCCAGCCGGAAACCGAAGGCGGCGACCCGGCGGATGAGACGGTCGAGCGAACCGCGGGCGATCAGCTCCCCGTGGTTGGCCGACAGCGACCGGCGCATCACCATGAGCTCGGCCAGCAGCTCTTCGGCGTTGAGGTAGTCCCTCCCCGGCTGGTGCGGGATGTCCTCGGCGTGACGGCGCCTGGTGTTGACCAATCGCTGATGGATGAACGCCGCCTTCTGCCGGTAGGCCTCGCCGGCCGACAGATCGGAGAACACCTGGTAGGTGGCCGGCAGGTGCCGAGCATCCTCGACCAGCGACCGGGCCAGCTCGTCCGAGACCGGGACGATGCGTTCCGAGGGGGAGAGGTCGGTGGCGAGCCGCTCGACGGCGCCGATCGTCTCCCGCAGGGCGTGGTCGTGCTGCACCGAGAGGACCTGCATGGTGACCGGGGCGGTGACGTTGGGGTTGCCGTCCCGGTCACCGCCCACCCAGGTGCCGAAGTGGAGCGGTCGGCTCTCCGGGCTCAGGTCGAAGTCGAGCCGGCCGAGCTGGTGGGCGAGCTCGTCGAGCACCTCCCCGCAGACCTCGCGGAAGATCTCGTCGAAGTAGTAGATCACCAAACGGGCCTCGTCGATCGGCTTCGGCCGCTCCCTGCGGAGCTCGTCGGTCTGCCAGATGAGATCGATCATCTCCGCCAGCCTCCGTTCGACCCGTGCGGTCGCCGAGGGCGAGAGGTCGGGGTCGCCGAGCTGGTCGAGCAACCCGGCGATGCGTGTCGTCTTGGTCAGGATCGAGCGGCGTGCCGCCTCGGTGGGGTGGGCGGTGAACACCGGGCGCAACTCGAGCCTGGCCACCACCTCGGCGACGGTGTCGGGCGACACGCCGGCGGCGATTACCCGGTCGACCGCCTCCCCCAGAGACCCCCCGTGATCGGTGGTGGCGCCCTGCTGGTCGAGGCGGTTGGTCTGCTCGGCGACGTTCGCCAGGTAGAAGTACGTCGAGAAGGCGCGGACCAACTGGATGGTGGTGGCCAGGTCGAGGGTGGCCAGCAGCTCGACCAGCTCGTCGGCGGCGCCCGGGTCGGGGGTGCCGTCGTCACCGCCCCTGATCCGCTTGGTGAGGGCCCGCACCGCCTCTACCAGGTCGAGCAGATCGTGTCCGACCTGGCGCACCAGGGTGTCGCCGAGCAGGTTGCCGAGCAGCCGGATGTCGGCCCGCAGCTTCGCATCCTGCGCGCCCAGTTCGTCGAGCATGGGGCCGAGGCTACGCCGCTAGGCGGAGACTCGGGCGATGGGGGCTGGGGGGTCCCCCATCGCACTGCGATGAGGCGTCAGCCGAAGAGCCATATGAACAGCGGCTACGCCGTCCGGCTACGCCGTCAGGCGGGGGTCTCACGCATACGGCTCGCTGCGGGAGCGGAACTGGCGCTCCAGCGCCACCCACAGCACCTTGGAGTGGTTGTAGAAGGCGAGCGGCACCAGTAGCCCGCCGGCCACCCCGGCGGCGGTGACCGCGGTCCACGGGACCTCCGGCCAGGTGAGCACGATCCCCCCGACGATGACACCGACCACCACGAGGATGGTCATGAGCAGGCTGATGGTCATCGCCCCGAGCCAGTAGCCCTGCGACCGCTCGAAGTGCATGCCGCAGCGGGGGCAGTCATCGACCATGGTGAGTCCCCGGAAGATGCCGGTCGAGCCGCACCGGGGGCAGCGGAGCATGAGGGAGCGTCTGAGGGCGGTGCCCGCACCCGGGCGGGGCCAGTCCATGGCCTGCCGACGGTAGTGCCGTCCGGTGCCGGTGAGGCCGTCTTGGCGAGGCTCACGACCACTGGCAACATGGGCCCTCCTACCCGAGGTTGCCCGTTGGACCGGCCCGTGGTCGTCATCGCCGAACCGGTCTCGCCGGCCGCCTTCGCCGCCCTCGAGGCGGTGGCGACGCCGGTCGACGCGTCCGGTGACGACCGTCCCACGCTGCTGGCCAAGCTGGCCGGCGCCCATGGGCTGGTGGTTCGCTCCGCCACCAAGGTCGACGCCGAGCTGCTCGCCGCCGCCCCGGTGCTGCGGGTGGTGGGCCGCGCCGGGGTGGGGGTCGACAATGTCGACGTCGACGCCGCCACCTACGCCGGGGTGATGGTGGTCAACACCCCCGACGCCAACACGATCTCTGCGGCCGAGCACACCATGGCGCTGCTGCTCGCCCAGGCGAGGCGGATCCCCGCCGCCGACGCCTCGCTCCGGTCCGGGGTGTGGGACCGGGCGTCGTTCCAAGGTGTCGAGCTGTACGGCAAGACGCTGGGGATCCTCGGCCTGGGCCGGATCGGCACGCTGGTGGCCCAGCGGGCGGCGTCGTTCGGGATGCGGGTCCTCGCCTTCGACCCGTTCGTGGGCGACGACCGGGCCGGCCGGATCGGGGTGCGGATGTGTCCGCTGGCGCAGGTGCTCGCCGAGGCGGACTTCATCTCCGTCCATCTGCCCCGGACCCGGGAAACCGAGGGCATGGTGGACGCCGCCGCCCTGGCGCTGACCAAGCCGGGGGTGCGCGTTGTCAACGTCGCCCGGGGCGGCATCGTCGACGAGCAGGCGCTCGCCGACGCCATCGTGTCCGGCCACGTGGGCGGCGCCGCCGTGGACGTCTTCGCCGTGGAGCCGACCACCGAGAGCCCGCTGTTCGGGTTGGAGCAGGTCGTGGTGACTCCGCACCTGGGGGCGTCGACGGTCGAAGCCCAGGACAAGGCCGGGCTGGCGGTTGCCTCGGCGGTGGCGGCGGCGCTCGCCGGCGACCTCGTCACCTCGGCGGTCAACCTCGACCTCGGACCGACCCTCTCCGACGAGGCGCGTCCCCAGGTCGAGCTGGCCGAGCAGCTCGGGGCTACGTTCGCCCAATGGGCTCGTGGCCTTCCCGCCCAGCTCGTGGTGCTCGCCCAGGGAGGGGCGGCGGCGCAGTCGATCCGAGCCGTGGCGTTGGGGGCGATGAAGGGGGCGCTCCAGGCGAGCAGCGACGAGCTGATCACGTACGTGAATGCCCCGCTGGTAGCCGAACGGCGCGGGATGGAGGTGGTGCAGGAGTCGACGCCACACCGTGGCGACCACCGCTCGCTCATCCGCATCACCGGCGAGGTCGACGGCCAGGTCCGCACCGTCGCCGGATCGGTGGCCGAGGACCGGGGGCCGGTGCTGGTCGACGTCGACGGCTACGTCCTCGAGTTCCCCATCAACCCCCACATGCTGCTGCTGGTCAACAGCGACACCCCCGGTGT
Source organism: uncultured Acidimicrobiia bacterium (assembly GCA_963834375.1). Classification (GTDB taxonomy): domain Bacteria; phylum Actinomycetota; class Acidimicrobiia; order Spongiisociales; family UBA5794; genus JACDBE01. The sequence goes on from CAWIBM010000002.1 coordinate 834,093, forward strand.
GATCGGCCGGGTGGGCACCGCCGTTGGCGACGCCGGGGTCAACATCGCCGACATGGCCGTCGGTCGCAACCTGACCGGAGAGGCGATGATGGGGCTCAGCCTCGATCAGGACCCGGGCACCGCCCTGGTCGAAGGGCTCCGCCGGCTCGAAGGGGTGCGCGCGGCCAGCTCCATCCACCTCGGCTGATCGTCGCCCGACGCCGCCGTCAGAGCAGTCCGGTCGCCAGCCAGCCGGCGGCCAGGCCGTAGAGACCGGCGACCACGTCATCGGCGGTGACGCCCCACGGGGAGGGCAGACCTTCGGCGGCGGCCACGCCAGGTGCCACCTTGAAGATGTCCATCGCCCGGGCGACAACGACGGCGATCACCCAGGCGACCCCGGTGAGCCCGATCATCGCCACCAGGGTCCCCGCCACCTCGTCGATCGCCACCCAGCCGGGGTCGCCGGTCTCGGGCGCGGTGGCCCACATCGACAGGGCGATGGCGGCGACGGCGATCGAGAGGTCGACCCACCACGGCGCGGATAGCGCTACCAGCCCGATGCCAAGGGCGACCAGCGCCCCCAGCGTCCCGGCGCCGTTGTCGCTTCCCCACAGCCTGCGGGCGAGCAGCCCGATGCCGAACCCGGCGGCGACGAAGCGGCGCACGTCTCAGGCGCGCTGTGGGGAACGCCTGCCCAGCCTGATGGGCAGGGCGAACACCAGCTGATAGGCGACGGCGATGCCGGCGACCACGGCGGCGACGTACAGCACGCCCCACCAGCCCATCCCGGTGACGGTCTCCGCGGTACTCGGCGCCCGGGTCACCGCCTGCCACACCGCCCCGGTGGCGGCAGCGGCATCGAAGACCACGTGGATCCAGGACGGCGGGGTGTCGATGCGGGCGAAGCAGCCACAGCTCTGGATCGGCCAGCGACGGACCAGGGCGAGCACCACGAAGCCGGTGAAGCCTGCGTACATCGCCGCCACCGGGATCGCACCGATCCCGTTCCCCACGAGGAGCCCGGCCAGCCCGGCGGCGATCTCGGCGACACCGAGGTAGGTGACGACCCGGCCCGCGGTGTCGATCCCGGCGGCATCGAGCGCACCTGCGGTCGGGGCCGGGTTGGACAGCTTCCCGTAGCCGGACACGATCAGCAGCCCGGCCACCACTGCGAACCAGTAATCCATCCCGGCGACTCTAGGAGGCGGTACGGGAGGGACAGGTAGACTCGCGGCATGGAACCGACCAAGTACATCTGGATGGACGGCGCCCTGGTGCCGTGGGAGGAGGCGACCGTGCACGTCCTCTCCCATGCGCTCCATTACGGGACCGGCGTGTTCGAGGGAATCCGGGCGTACCAGGCCGAGGAGGGGCACTGCCGTGTTCAGGCTCACCGATCACATGGATCGTCTCCACCGCTCCGCCAAGGCATACTCGATGGACCTGGAGTGGTCGGTAGCCGACCTCACCAAGGCCGCCCAAGGAACTGCTCGTCGAGAACGGGCTCACTGCCGGCTATGTCCGCCCCATCGTCTTCCTCGAGCTGGGCGCCGTCGGGCTCAACCCGACGTCGGCCAGGGTCCGCACCGCCATCATCTCCTGGGAGTGGGGCGCCTACCTGGGTGAGGAGGGGCTGGCCAACGGGATCAGGGTGGCGGTCTCGTCGTGGCGCCGCTTCTCCACCGACTCATTCCCCAACGCCAAGGCGACCGGCACCTACATCAACAGCATCCTGGCCAAGCTCGAATCGCTCAAGGCCGGGTACGACGAGGCGATCATGCTCAACCCGACGGCGCTGCTGTCGGAGGGCAGTGGGGAGAACCTCTTCGTGGTCCGTGACGGTGTGGTCTACACGCCGCCGGTGTCGGTCGGGTGCCTGGACGGGATCACCCGCGACTCGGTGACCACCCTGCTCGGCGAGGACGGCCACACGTCGTCGACAAGGTGCTCACCCGCTCCGACCTCTACTACTGCGACGAGCTGTTCATGACCGGGACCGCCGCCGAGGTCACCCCGATCCGCGAGGTCGACGACCGAGCCGTCGGGGAAGGGCACGGTCGGGCCGGTCACCCGTCGTGCCCAGCAGCTCTACATGGACGCCGTCACCGGGAGGAACGCCGACCACGCCGAGTGGCTCGAGTACGTGTGAGGCATCTGATGGGCCAGCAGCCCAACATCGAGCTCGAGATCTCCGACCTGCCCCGACCGACTCGCACCCTGCGGCGCCCCGACGCTGGTCGCCGAACCGGCCCGGCGAGCTGACCGGCCCCGACCAGATGCCCTGGGGCGGCGCCTTCGGCACCATCGGCCCGGACACCGGGTACGTGATGCGGCTGGTGCGCCGGCGCCCCATCCCGCCGGCGCCGGGCGAGCACCTCCACAACGCCGAGATCGGCATCGCCGTCATCGCCGCCGCCCGGGCCTCGTACTTCGGCCGGGCGCCGATGCCCGGTGACGTCGACGTGGCGATGACCATCCTCGGGTACCTCCCGGAGGGCATGCCGGCCAGGAGCTGATCGACCGGCTCGCCACCGATCGGGTGCGTCTGGATGGCGAACCTGGGCCACGACGACGCCCGGGCCCGCCGGCTGGTCGCCTCGTGCCCATGGAGAACCTGGCAGCCCCTCTCGACGATCTGTCGCGCCCGCATGGCCCGGGGCGAGTCGCTGATCCTCGGCTGACCGCCGGACCAGAGGAGCCGATGAAGATCGTCCGCGTCGACACCGCAACCGATGACATCGTCTACGGGGTGGTCGAGCCCGAGGGCATCCGGCTCCACCGGGGCACGCCGTTCGTCGCCTGGGAGCCGACCGACTCGGTTCTCGGCTGGAACCAGGCCAGGCTGCTCGCCCCGGTGATCCCCACCAAGGTGGTCGCCGTTGGCAAGAACTACGTCGACCACGCCTCGGAGATGGGCGGCCATGTGCCCGAGCTCCCGCTGATCTTCCTCAAGCCGCCGACATCGGTGATCGGGCCACTGCAGGCGATCCGGCTCCCGCCGGCGTCCGACGAGGTGCACCACGAGGCCGAGCTGGCGGTGGTGATGGGCAAGGTCGCCCGCAACGTCGCCATCGAGGAGACGGGCGCCCACATCCTCGGCTACACCGCCGCCAACGACGTCACCGCCCGCGACCTGCAGCGAGCGGATGGCCAGTGGACCAGGGCGAAGGGCTTCGATACGTTCTGCCCGCTGGGCCCGGCCATCGACACCGAGCTCGATCCGCTGGAGGGCCTGTCGATCATCTGCCGGGTCAACGGTGACATCCGCCAGACCGGTTCCACCGCCGACATGGTCTTCGGAGTGGGCGAGCTGGTGGCCCACATCTCCTCGATCATGACCCTGCTGCCCGGCGACGTGATCCTCACCGGCACCCCGGCCGGGGTAGGGCCCATCGAAGCCGGTGACACCGTCGAGGTGGAGATCGAAGGCATCGGGGTGCTCACCAACCCGGTAGCCGGATGACGGCACGGGTGCGGTTCGCCCCGTCGCCGACGGGGTTCCTCCATGTCGGCGGGGGTCGCACCGCGCTCTACAACTGGCTGTTCGCCAGGTCGGAGGGTGGCACCCTGATCCTGCGCAGCGACGACACCGACGAGGCCCGTTCCACCGCCGAGTACTCCGCCGACATCGTTGCCAGCCTCCGCTGGCTGGGGCTCGACTGGGACGAGGGAATCGAGGTGGGCGGTCCCCACGGCGAGTACCGCCAGAGCCGCCGGCTGGAGCGCTACCGGGAGGTGGCGCACCAACTGGTGGCCTCCGGCCTGGCGTACCACGGCTTCGAGACCGACGAGCAGCTGGAGGCCTTCCGATCGGAGGCGCAGCAGGCGGGCCGGGCACCGGCGTACGACGGGCGGTTCCGCCTGGACGCCGCCGAGGCGAACCGACGGGTCGAGGCGGGGGAGAGCGCCCCGATCCGCTTCGCGGTACCCCGTCCCGGCGAGACGCGGTTCGATGACGCCGTCAAGGGCGAGATCTCGTTCGACCACACCCAGGTGGACGACTTCGTGGTCCTTCGCTCCGACGGGTCGCCCACCTACCACCTGGCCAGCACCGTCGACGACGTCGACTTCGGCATCACCCATGTGATCCGTGGCGAGGATCTCCTGCCGTCGACGCCGAAACACGTGCTCCTCACCGAGGCGATGGGGGCGGCGCCGCCGACGTACGCCCACCTGTCGTTGCTCCTGGGGCCCGACGGGTCGAAGCTGTCCAAGCGCCACGGGCACACCGCCCTGGCCGCCTACCGCACCGACGGCTACCTGCCCGAGGCGATGGCCAACTACCTGGCGATCCTCGGGTGGTCGCCCGGCGAGGACGACGAGGTGGTTCCTCTCGAGGACATGGTGGCGAGGTTCTCCCTCGGCTCGGTCTCACGCAACCCGGCCGTGTTCGACCCGGCCAAGCTGGAGTGGATGAACGGGGTTTACCTGCGGGCGCTCGAACCGGGCGACTTCGTGGCCCGGGCGCTGCCCTTCGTCGAGACGGCGCTGCGCCGCCCACTCGAACCGGAGGAGACGGACCTGGTGGTCACCCTCGCCCCGCTGGTCCAGGAGCGGGTGAAGCGGCTCGACGAGGTCGGGCCCCAGGTCGCCTTCCTCTTCGACGACGTCGTCTACGACCAGGCGTCGTGGGACAAGGTGATGGTCGGGCCCGGAGTGCCCCTGGTCCTGGCGCGGGCCATGGAGGCGCTGCGCCGGCTGGAGCCTTGGTCGGCGGAGTCGATCGAAGAGGCGCTGCGCCGGGTGATCGACGAGCTCGGGCTGTCCGCCCGAAAGGGGCTGCAGCCGCTGAGGGTGGCGGTGACCGGCTCGGCGGTCAGCCCCCCTCTGTTCGAGTCGATCGCCGTCCTCGGCCGCGAGCGAACACTGCCGCGGCTCACCGAAGCCGGCAAGCGGCTGCTCGACCGGCACCCCACGTAGGATCCGTCAACAGCCGTTCGGCAAGCGGTCTCCTCCCTCTCTGGGGGAGGAGTGGGGGCGGCACGGGCCGGAGGCCAGTCGGGCTGACGAGGAGGGGAGAGGGGCGCCGTCAGCATCCATTCGGTAGGCGCAGATGGCGGTCGGCGCGGACACCGGTCACGATGATGGGGTCAGCGCCGGGAGGAGTCACCACCAGGTCGACCTCGGTCACGTCACCGAGCCCGATGTGGGCCACCTGCTCGACGCCGGCGGTGTAGCCGACGGTGGCGACGATCTCGCGCATGCCGAGGAGCCGGGCGGCATCGCCCGCTCCGCCGGCCTCGTAGGCAGCGACCACGGTGCCCACTCCGCCACCCAGTTCGGGGCTGACCGACACCTCGATCCAGTGGCCCGAGGCGGAGCGGTTGAGCATGAGAACGGAAGGCAGCGCAGGCTCGAACTCGACGAGGAGGAGATCGAGCCGGCCGTCACGGTCGACGTCGGCGGTGGGGCCACTCACCCAGTACTGGGGGGAGCCGAGGCCGGTCGGAGGCTCGAAGCGGGGAACTCCCCCCCGGACACCGGTGGCGTGGAACACCGCAGGAAGCGTCCCGCTGCCGGCGGACGCCGTGGTGAGGATGTCGGGCCAGCCGTCGTTGTCGAAGTCGACCACCTCGACGTGCGGCGCCTTGGTGGGGAGCCCGATCAGCCCGGCCTCCTCCGTGACGTCCTCGAGGACCGGATCGTCGCCGGCATCGCCGGTGCGGTTGAGGTACAGCCGGACCGGAGCCGGGGTTCCTTGCGAGAGGGTGCTGTTGTAGTGCTGGCCGACGACCAGGTCCGGCCAACCGTCCCGGTTCACGTCGGCGATGGCGGCGCCGGCGGCGTCGTCCTCGGGGCCGGCCGGCGGCCACGCCAGGTCGTTGCCGGTGACCTCGGCCACCCCGGTGCCGGTGCCGACGAACAGACGGTTGGACCCTGCCACGAAGAAGTCGGTCAGCCCGTCCCGGTTCAGGTCACCGGTCGCCACCCCCAGACCGGCGACGTCCGACGGCATGTCCCACGCCCGGGTGGCGTCTTCGAAGCGCAAGCCGCCCATGTTGCGGTAGAGGCGGCTCGACCCGTCGGTGTAGCGGTCCTCGGCGATGACCAGGTCGAGCAACCGGTCACCGTCGACGTCGAGGACTCCGATCGATCGACCCGGGAAGGTCGGGTCGATCCCCGATTCGACCACGGTGAAGGCTCCGCCGTCGTTGGCCAGCACCTCGGTGGCAGCCAGTCCCGGGTCGCGGTCGGCGACGTTGCGGGATAGCACGAGATCGAGGTCGCCGTCCCCGTCGAGGTCGGCCAGAGCTGCTCCGCTGGTCCGACCGAACCGTTCGGGGAAGCCCTCGGCGACCGTGTAGCCGGAGCCGCGTGGCCAGTAACAGCCGGTCAGGGGACGGGCCGGCGGCGCCCCGTTCCTCGTAGTGCTCGGTCGGGCGGCTGGCGAAGGTCCCGAACGCCAGGTCGGGGAGCAGGTCGCCGTCGACGTCCCCCCAGGCGGCAGCGTGCCCGGACATGCCGGTGAGCGGCTCCACCAGGCCCCAATCGGAGGTGGCGTCGACCAGGGCGATGCCCGGGTCGCCATCGGCGGCAGGCGAAGCCCAGCACGTGGTCCCCCCTGCGCCGGACAGGGTGATCGGCGGTCCGGTGCTGCCGGGCGAGCCCGTCGATCCGGCGGCGCCGGTCACGGTGGGCCTCGATGTCGACGCATCGGATCGGGCAGACGTGCCGCTGAGGCCGGTCGTGGTCGTGACGTCGGATGAACAGCCGGCGGGGAGTGCCATCGCCACCGCGGCAGCGAGCGAGGCGATGAGGCCGGTTCCGCCCGGTCACGGCAGCGTGACGATCAGCAGCACCACCTCACCGAAGCCGTCTTCGGACCCCGGTGGTCCGGCATTCATCCCGATGTAGATGGTGTCGTCGCCCGAAGCCACCACGTCGTAGGTCCCCCCGAGGCTCAACCCCAGCCCCTGATCGACCAGTGGGTACAGCTCGACCAGGACCTCCTCGGCGCCGGTGGCGGTGTCGACGGCGACCAACGGGGTTCCCGCCTCGGCGAGCCCGCTGTGGGCGCCGGGCACCGAGAAGAACCTCGTCTCGTCCGCCGACAGCGCCAGGGAGGTGGTGTAGTGGCGGGCGGGGCCGAGCTCACGCACCGCACCGTCCGGCTCGAGGGCGAAGAACACGGGAGGCTCGTCGGTGACGGCGTAGATGGTGCCGTCGGCGGCCGGGCGGGTCGCCGCCCGCAGTGTCGTGCCGGGCATGGCGACATCGGTCGGCGTCAGGGTGTTGGTGGCGGGGTCGTAGCGGGCCAGCGAGGTCTCGTCCCAGGTGACCCAGGCGCCGCCGTCGGCGTCGACGGCGATCGAGCGATAGCCGACGTGCTCCGGGCTCCCGTCGCTGAACACGGTCTCGCCGGTGGCGGCATCGAGGGCGACGAACTCGCCGGTCTTCTGGCCGAAGGGGTCGGCGGCCTCTGCGTACAGCAATCCGCCGGCCGGCCAGGAGGCCATCGACGCCGAGCCCCGCTCCTCGGCCAGCACCTGGGGCGCCTCGATCTGCCGGGTCTGCGGATCGATCCGGATCAGGTAGTCGCCGGTGTAGCTGCCGCCGTACTCCAGGCCGCGTCGCGATCCCCAGTAGGTGGAGGTGAAGACGTCGCCGCACGGCCCGGCCACCATCTGGGCATGGATCTTGCCGTAGCCCCAGTCGCCGGACGAGTGGTCGATCAGGGACAACACGTCGCCGATCTCGGTGAGCACGCCGGTCGCCGGGATCGTACTCGTAGAGGTACGAGTTGCCGTCGGCGCCGCCGTGGTCGCCGATGGCGGAGAGGAACCGCCCGTCCTCCAAGGCGAAGCCCTGCCCCCACTGCGACCACGGGCGTCCCTCGTAGTCAGGACGCGGGTAGACGACCGCTTGCACTCCCCCTGGTCAGGACCCGGCTCTTGCAGCGTGACCGCTTCTGCGGTGACCTCCTCGGTCCATGGCGACCCGTCGGTGAGCGGCTCGCAGCCGTCCGCCATCGGGGCGGTGACGCCGGTCGAGTCGTCGGAATCGGTGCGTCGTGGTCCCGTCAGGAAGGGTGGTGGTCCCTGCGGGCCCCGGCGAAGAGCCGGCGGCGCCCGCCGTCGGGGACGACCCGGCACCGACGCCCGGTGAGCAGGCGGCGACGAACAATGCCGCGACGATGAAACCGGCCCTCCGCCTCATCCATACCCCAGGCGGGAGTCACTTCGTGGTCCCGCCGAGGGTACCGGTCGCTCGGGCTACCGGACGGGAAGACTGCATGGGATCGCGGTCGCCCGGTGTGGCTGATCGGGCCGGTTGACGGCCCGGCGCGCTGTGCCCCGATGGTATCCTTGCGGTCCCGGTCGGGGGTGGTGTAATCGGTAACACGCCGGGTTCTGGTCCCGTCATTGGGGGTTCGAGTCCTCCCCCCCGAGCCCACAGACTCGATGCAGCGGTCCCGTGGCCGTCGTCGCTGTGCCCGTATCCGGGTTGATCGCCGGCCATGCGGCTACAATGTCGATCGTCCCGGCCCCGTCGTCTAGAGGCCCAGGACGCCGCCCTCTCAAGGCGGTAACGCCGGTTCGAATCCGGTCGGGGCTACCCACGGAAACCCTTGCCCAGCAAGGGTTTCCGCGCGTTCGGGAGTCCGTGCGGCAACGCTCGGGGCGCAGCGGGGGCGCGGCAGAAATCCTGACCCGGGCGAGATCCGATTTCCGCATGGCTGTGAGATCATCGCGACCATGATCGAGGTCACGACCTCGGCTCGCTTGATGGGCTCGCCGCCTGTTGTGCGATGCTGCGATCCAGGACGGCGAGTCGATCGAGTTCGAGCGGATCGGTTCCTCGCACGATGAAGGGTCGATTGCTGCTCTTGGCAGCCTTGGCCCTCTGTATCTGCTCGTGTGGAACGACGACCAAGGTGTCGTTCTTCGAGGTCCACGCGGACGCCACTGACAGCGAGGGGGAACTCGCTGTGGACGCTTGAGGAGAGGATGACGGAGCGTGAGCAGCGGCGACTGGAAAACCACCGGTTGGCTGTGTTGGAGCACGCCGTGGAGGTGACCGGCACCGTGGCACAGACGTGCCGGTACTTCGGGATCAGCCGCCAAACGTTCTACAAGTGGCTTCGCCGCTACGAGGAGCTCGGATCCGTCTCCATGGTGAAGGCCTCCCGGTTGGGGTCCCGGAGTCGATGACGCCTACGGGTATCTCGGTGGGTTCTGGTTGGGGTCTTGGGGTGGTGAGTCGTGCTTGTGCTTGGGCTGCTTTGAGGAGGTGCCGCCAAATCGGCTGCCCATCTCAGGGCGGGCACCGGTCCATGTTTCCATCAGGTCCAGGGCGGCGGACATCCCCTGCGAGCATCGTCTTCGAAGACGCGGCGGTGGGCGAACACAGCCAACACCCCGTCGCCGAGCCACTGCAGGATCTGGCCCCCGAACCTGTCGACCGACCGGGTCGCCGCCCTCCGATAAGCCCCTAGGATGTCTCGCATCACCTCGGGCTCGACCCGCTCCGCCAAATGCTGTGGAGTCGACCAGATCGGCGAACAGCACTGTCATCAAGGCCCGCTCGCCTCCACGAGCACGCTGCGACCGGGCCACCCGGTCCAAGATCTCGGCCGCTCGACGATCGTCCGGGCTCACCGCCCGGATCTCCTCTGCGGTGGAGCGCGCCGGCTCCAGGGGCCCCCGCCGCCAGCGACGCTTCGGCGGTGGCGAGCAGCCGATCGATCAACCGCTCCAACCGGCCCTCGGCCGGCACCGGACCCAGATCCACTTCGCGCACCTCGTGGCTCGGTACGAACACACCAAGTCCGCACTCCGTCTATCACCCAATACTCGTCCATCACCCAATACTCGTCCACAGTGCTTCAAGCTGCCGCGTTCATCGGCGGTCGGACCAAGCACGGCCGACCCGGCCCGCTGCGTCCTTAGGAGCCGTCGCCGCCGGGACATTCGATGCCGGCGCCGCACAGCCGGAGCCCGCTGCGCTCGGCCACCTCGACGATCAGGTCGGTACGGGGAATGAAACCGACCGCCTGGTCGATGGCCAGCATCAGCGAGGCCGGGGCATCCTCCTCGAACTCGAAGCGGTAGGTCGACACAACCGCCGGGGAACAGGTAGTAGCGGGTGCTCACCAGCCCGGGAGGTAGCCGCTCGGGCCGTTCGTAACGATCGGTGCGAGGCTCGTCGCTGGGGACAGTGGTGGCATCCTCCACCGAGCACGCCTGAGGGGGCAGCAGCGTCACGGTGAGCGCCTCATAGCCGCCGAGGTCGGAGTTCAGCCAGAAGAGGGCGCGTTGGTGGTTGACCTGCATCCCGCCGACCACCCAGCCCGCAGGGGCCGAGGCGACGCAGGGGATCTCGGTCGCCGACGGTACCGACTGGGCCATGAGGATCATCACGTTGCTGGTCTCGCAGTTGGGGTCGGCGTACACGCCGATGTCGTGGGCGGGCGTGAACATCCCGCTGACTGCCGAGACGGCCAGGATCAGCCCCAGCAGCAGACCGAGGGCGAGGGCGATCCGCTTGACGCTCCAGCGTTGCAGGGCGACCGGCTTGCGCTCGGGTGCCATGGAGCGGAACTCGGCCACCAGGTCGCGGCTGTCACGCTTCAAGACCGAACGCAGTTGGGTGGGACTGGCGATCCCCCGCATCGCGGCGAACGCCTCGGCGATCTCGTCCGGGGTGAAGAACTGCAGGGCGCGGTCGTAGACCCGCTTGGCGTCGGTGCGCACCGCCAGGACCAGCATCATGTTGGCCAAATCGATGGCCTGCCGCCACGGCGAGGGGCGGACCTGGACGAAGGCGACGTCGATCAGCTTCGACCTGGCCCTCGTGCACCATCAGGTTGGCCGGCTTGATGTCCCGATGGGCCAACCCGGCGTCCCACAGCCGGCGCACCAGCATCAACCCGCCGTCGATGAGCTCGTCGTCGATCGGCGCGTCTCCGATCTCCTCGGCCCCGTTGAGGAACTCGGTCACCAGGAGGTACTCCCGCTCCGGGGTCAGCTCGACGATCCCGAACGAAGCAGCCGTCGGGATCCCGGCGTCGTGGACGACCCGGGCGGTGTAGTCCTCGTACTCGACCAGCCGCCGCACGCTCTGGAACGGCGCCTCATCCTCCAGCCGCCCGTACAGGACGGTCCTGCCCGAGCTTGTACCACCGGTCGGCCCGCACATGGTTCATGGCGTACAGCTTCCCGAACAGGAACTGGTCGGGATCGCCGGCCGCCAGGAGCCGCAGCGGCGTCGAGCCGCCCGATCCCTCCAGACCGACCGGTTTGATCTCGGTGACGGTGAGCCCGAGCTGTTCGCGCACCGCGCTTCTGACCGCCTCGCCTCGAGGACCCTCGACATCCAGATGCGCCGTCTTGCCGCCCCCGTACATCACCGGGAAGACCTCGTTGGGGGTGAAGAAGCGGAAGGCATTGACCAGAAAGCCGAGGCACAGGGCGACGGCAACCAGGAGGTCGAACGGGTGATCGACCCCGAGGTAGATGCGGGCGAAGGCGAACAGCAGGATGACGACGGAGACGACTGCCTTGGCGATCGTCCGGGGACGACCGGGAACCACCATGGAGTAGATGATCCCCAGCAGCACCAGGGCGACCACCACCATCGGAGGCGACGGCAGCGAGAACCCGGCCCAGCGCCCGATGGTGGTGACGTCGTACGGTCGGGGACGAGCGAATCCGTTGTAGATGTACTGGCCGACGAACTCGACCAGCGCCACCCCACCCAGGAAGGTGAACAGGTGCCGCCACCGCTTGAGCAGCATCAGCGCAAGGAGCAGGGTGACACCCACGACGGTCACCGTCCAGCCCGTGAGGAACTGGTCGATCTCGGTGAGGACGCTCGTCAGCCAGCCGGTGCGGATCCGGGCAATGCCCCGGAGCATCGCCGCGTCGACCTGGTCGGTGATCCGTCGCGCCGGTTGCGATACCGCGCACAGGATCACCGACCCCACAAACAGCCCCATGGCAATGAGCCAGCCCCGTCCGGTGACGCCGAGACTCCTCGGCAGCGGAGCCGCCCTCCCGGACGGCCTCCGTCGCCGTCGGGTGACCCGCACGGAGGTGGGCACCGAGACCGGAGGAACCTGGTCGGGCAATTCCACGGTGGTCGGAGGATCGGGGCTCATGCCAGATCCTGTTCCGCCAGCCAACGCCAGGCGAGGAAGGTGACATCGACGGTGTCGCCGACCATCTGTCCGTTGGGCCGTGTCAGCTCTGCGATGTGACCGGCCGCGACACCGCATCCACGGCGTTGCCAGAACAGCCCCACCGCGCCAGCAGCACGGCGGACAGCGTCGCCGGGGCGATCAGGGTGATCGGGCGGCTCGGCATCTGCCCCTCCCTCCTGAAATCGAAGGATACGTATTCAGTTCTGCTGGTCTCGGGCGGCGGCTACGACGTCGATGATGGTGTTGGCGACGACATCGGGACGATCGCCGTGGATGTCGTGGGTTGCGTCGGCGACGACCTGATAGTTGGCGCCGGGCACCAGGGCGGCGACCTGGCGCTGCATTTCTTGCCAGATGGGTTCGTACGGCTTGCCAGCTGGGGTGGGACGTCTTCGAGGGGCAGACCATGGACGAGCACGGCCATGGGGACGGCCGGGAGGGGGGTGGTCGTACGGCTGGCCCTCAGCTGGTCGCGGCTCAGGGTGTGGTCGAACTGCTCGGGGTCGACGAGGCGCGGCGGCATGGCGGTCATGCCGGCGATCAACGCCTCGGCTTCCTCGGGTGGAAGCTGGCTGCGGGCCAGTTCGGCCGCGCGGAGGTCCTGGTCCTCGTGAGCGCTGTCGACGAGGACGATGCCGGCGATCCGGTCTGGGTGGGTTGCTGCGAAGAGCTGGGCCACCATGCCGCCGTTGGAGTGGCCGACGATCACGTAGGGGTCGGGCACGGCGGCGGTCTCGAGCAGCGCGGCGAGCTCGTCCGCCATCCCGGCAGCGTCGCGGGGGGTGGGGGCGTCCTCGCTGCGGCTGCCGGGGACGTTGGGTTTGTCGTAGCTGCACACGCGTGTGGTGGCGGAGGCCGCCTGCTGGACCTCGATCCAGTCGCTGCTCAGACCGCCGACGAGAACGACGGTGGGTTCGCCGTCGCCGAAGCAGCTGAGGAACAGCTGCCGACCGCCGACATCGAAGAGGCCCGCGTGGGCGCCGGACGTCGCCAGGGGTTCGGCGGGGACGTCGTCGAGCGCGAGGGCTTCGATGCGGTGCGGGGGCTGGGGTTCGACCTCGAGGAACAGGGCGCCTTCGTCGCCGGTGTCGTTCGAAAGATGGCGACGGCAGCGTCGGGCCGAGGATCGAAGGCGAACCGTTCGAAGTGGACGCCGCCGCGTTCGGCGACCGTTTGACCGAAGAGCGTCGATCACGATCTCCGCCGGCATGACGTCGCGTAGGAACTCGGCGCTGATGTGCTCGTTGATCTCGTCGAGGGTGGGCGCCTGCCCACCCGGGGCGAGGTGGTCGAGGACCCAGCGCAGCTGATCGCCGACGGGCGTCTCGGGGATCTGGGCCGCTGCGGGGGCGCTTGTCGTGCTCCTCGGGTTGCTGGTGTCGCTGCCGTCGCCGTCGTTGCCGCACGCTGCAACCGCGGTGGCGATGGTAAAGGCGACGAGGGATGCCGACAGCGGGCATTGAACCGTCGGGGCTTGGATCTGGACATGGGGTGTTGTCCTCTGTGGGGCGGTTAGGTGATGTCTCGGGTGAGGGTGAGTCGGGTGGCGATGAGAACGCCGAGGGTGGCGTATGCGGCGAGGAGCCCGGCGGCGGCCCATAAGGGGAGGAGTTCGGTGCCGTGGCTGACGACGGCCTGGGCGGCGAACCCGGGCATCCAGCGGACAGTGTCGGGGCTGAGGAAGAGCGAGACGATTCCCTCGATGAGGAACGCCCAACCGATGGCGATGATGACGGCGGCCAGTTGGTTGCGGATCACGGCGCCGAGGCTGACGCCCAGCACGCCGAACAGGGATGCGGCGAGGAGATTGCCACCGAAGGCCTCGAGGACGGAACGAGGGATGAGATCGATCGGGACGCCATCGATCCACATGGGCGGCAGGGCCGCGGCCAGGGCGGCGCCCATGATCGCCAGCGCCACGAGCGGCCCGACGACACCGACGGCGCCGAGCTTGGCGACCAGCACGCGACCCCGGCTGGGCGTAGCGAGAAACGTGGCGGTGATGGTGCGGTGCTGGTACTCGCCGGCCATGGCGAGGACGCCCAGGAGGAGCATCACGAAGGCCGGGAGGCTGGATATGCCGACCACGTCGGCGAGGTCGCCGGCACTGCCGAGGGTGGCGTCTCCGCCGGCGGTCCCCAAGGTGGCGGCACCGAGCAGGCCGGCGACGAGGGTGGCCGCACACGAAGACTCCCTTGGTGCTGCGGGTGGTGCGCAGCTTGAGGAGTTCGGCGGAGATCTGGGTGATCATCGGAGATCCTTCTCGGTCGTGGCGGTGAGCTCCAGAAAGGCGTCCTCGAGAGAAGCGGTGACCAGGCTCATCTCGTAGACGACGGTGCCGCTGGCGGCCACGGCTCGGCCCACTGCCTCGGCGGACGGCGAGGGCGACGATGCGTGTCCGGGGCATCGACGCGGGACTCGATGCCGGCGGCGGCGAGCGCCGATGGCAGGCGTTCGACCTCGCGGGGTGCGGACCCGGACGCCGCTGCGGGCGGGGGCGAGCTGGTCGAGCGGCCGGTCGACGACGAGTCGGCCATGGTCGATGATGACCACATGGTCGACGGTTTGGGCCACTTCGGCGAGCAGATGGCTCGACACCAGGATCGTGCGGCCCTCGGCTGCGGAGGTGGCGCAGCAGGTCACGCAGCCAGCGCACGGCGGGCGGGTCCAGCCCGTTGGTGGGCTCGTCGAGGACCAGGATCTGCGGGTCGCCGAGCAGGGCGGCGGCGATGCCGAGCCGCTGCCGCATACCGAGCGAGAAGCCGCCGACCCGGCGGCGGGCTGCATCGGCCAGCCCGACCTGGTCGAGCACCTCGTCGACCCGGCGCGCCGGGGTGCCGGTGGCGGTGGCGAGCACGCGCAGGTGGTTGCGGGCGGTGCGGCCGGGATGGAAGCTCGACGACTCGAGCACGGCACCGACGGTGCGGGCCGGGGCGGCGAGGTCGCGTAGGGGCGGCCGTCGATGGTGGCCGTCCCGGCTGTCGGGCGCACCAGCCCCAGCAGCATGCGCAGCGTGGTGGTCTTGCCGGCCCCGTTGCGGCCGAGGAAGCCGGTGATGGTTCCCTCGGGGAGGTCGAAGCTGAGGTTGTCGACGGCGAGAACGGGCCGAACCGCTTGGTCAGCCCGTCGACGGCGATGGTTGGCATCGGTCGCTTCTCCTTGGTGGTGTGACGCCTAGGAGGACCGTACGAAGCGGCGTCGTGCGCCGTCGTCGCCCGTGCGGCTCGATCTGGACTCAGCCCACAGGGGTATGGGACCTACGGCTCAGGGCGTACCCGGGGTGACCAGCCCGGTCTCGTAGGCAAGCATCACGAGCTGGGCCCGGTCGCGGAGCCCGAGCTTGGTGAGGATCCGGCCGACGTGCGTCTTGGCCGTCGCCGGGCTGACGACGAGCGGCGCGGCGATCTCGGCGTTGGACAGGCCCTGCGCGACCAGGACCAGCACCTCCCGCTCCCGCTCGGTGAGCGTCGCCGAGCACCCGCGCGTCGGTGCGGCGTTCGGCGGGCAGATCGGCGAACCGTTCGATCAGGCGGCGGGTGACGCTCGGCGCCAGCAGGGCCTCCCCGGCCGCGACCACCCGGACCGCGGCGAGCACGTCCTCGGGGGCGGCGTCCTTGAGCAGGAAGCCGCTGGCGCCGGCGCGCAGCGCACCGTAGACGTACTCGTCGAGATCGAAGGTGGTCAGGATGACCACTCGCACACCGGCGATGCCGGGTCGGCGGTGATGCGTCGGGTCGCCTCGATGCCGTCCATGACCGGCATCCGCACGTCCATGAGCACGCACGTCGGGCCGCTGCTGCCGGGCCAGCGCCACGGCTTAGTCGCCGTTGCTCGCCTCGCCCACCAGTTCGCAGGTCGTCGGTGTGGGCGACGATCGTGGCAAACCCGGTGCGCACCAGGGGCTGGTCGTCGGCCACCGCCACCCGGATGGTCATGGGCCCGCCGTGTCGTAGGGGATGCGCACCGCCACGCCGAAGCCGCCGCCCTGGCGTCGGCCCACTTCGACGCGGCCCCCGTACAGCTCGGCCCGCTCCTGCATACCCGTCGACCCGTGACCACCGTCGTCGAGCGGACCGCCGGCGAGATCGCCGCGAACCGTCGTCGACGACATCGATCGCCACCTCGGTGGGCAGGTATCGAACCGCGACCCAGACTCGGGATGCTTCGGCATGCTTGCGCACGTTGGTGAGGGCTTCCTGCACGATGCGGAATGCAGCGAGATCGGCGCCCGCCGGCAACGCCACCCGCTCGCCCTCCACCCGCACATTTACCGGTAGTCCAGAGGCGACGGTCTCCGCCACCAAGGTGTCGAGGTCGCCCATCCCCGGGTTGGGGACCAGCAGCGGCTGGCTGGTGTCGTCGCGCAACACATTGAGGAGCCGCCGCATCTCCCCGAACGCGGTCCGGCTGATCGCCTCGATGGCAACGAGCGATTCTCTGGCTGCCTCGGGTGAGCGGTCGAGCACCATGCGGCCCGTACCCGCCTGCACCGCGATCACGCTCATCGAGTGGGCGACGACGTCGTGGAGCTCGCGGGCGATGCGTAGCCGCTCAGAGATGACCGCTTGGCGGGCCAACTGCTCCCGGGTCCGAGCCAGCTCCGCCGCTCGTTCCCGTTCCGCCGCCGCCGCCTCCATCGCCCGGCGGTTACCGTCGCCCACCAGCCAAGCCGTCTCGAACACCGCCACATTGGCTACGACCGTGGCAGGCCCGGAACCGGTGAGCGCCACCGCGACCGCCATCGCCAAAGTCGTCACCGCCAGCAGGACAGCCGCCCGACGCCGGGGACAGCGGGCCGCCACCGTGTACACCGCGATCACGATCGCTGGCCCCAGCCCGACGGCGACAAAGCCGAGGGACACATACACCAGGCCGGTCACCACCATGGCGACCAGCACCGCCTCCGGCCACCGACGCCGCACCGCCAAAGGTGCCACATGGAGGACGACCAGTACCGATCCGACCACACGTTCGACCGGGTCGTCGACGGTACCGACGACGAGACTCACGCTCAACAGAGCCAACGCAGCCGCCAGCAGGGCGTCGAACACAGCGACCCTATGAGCACCCAGCCACTCAGGCAGCCTCACATCGTCACGGTAACCGGGTCCCCCAAACCTGGCATCGGCCCCCAGGAGTACACCCCAAGGCGTACCAGCAACGTGCAGATGACCATCGACTGTGATCACAAGGGGGGCCGCACTTCGCTGGTCACCGGTGCGGTGTCACGATGCCGGCGGCCGACACGTCATGGCCAGGCACAGCGACGGCACAACGGTCGACGTAGTGGCGCGGCAAACGGCAGAAGGCTTGTGGTTGCCGGCTGTCGGCGTCCGGGGTCCCGGCGAGTGCCGGTCTGTCAATCCGAAAGTTGAGGGTTCGAGTCCCCCCCAGAGCCTGCGGATCGCCGCAATCCTTTACAAATGAACGGGTTGCGGCTCATGGCTGATGACTGTCGAGCGGTAGCTCGCCTCGTCGGGGCGAGATCCCCCCGATCTGAGTCTGGACGGGCACAAAGGCATGCAACACGGACGAGCTGTCAGCCGACGTCAGGGAGGGCCCCGTTGACATAACAGGTCCGAGCCGAGGCATTCAGCCGAGGATCATCGTCGCCGCCCGGAAGACGTGGTGAGGTTCGCCGTCAGCTGGAAACCGTTGTGGGGCAAGGGATATCGCTGGAATCCCTTGCATCGCAACCGATTCAGAGTTTCGGCTCAAACTGCCCGGGCCTCACTCTCAAGGCGGTAACGCCGGTTCGAATCCGGTCGGGGCTACCCTCGGAAACCCTTGCCCAGCAAGGGTTTCTGCGCGTTCGGCCAACCTCTGACTCCGGGCGAAGTGTTGGGGCGAGGTGTGCGACAGCAGGACTTCAAGACGACTCGATGAACGAGATCGAGCCGTTTTCTTCCACCACGGCCATGGCGATGTCCTTTAGGTCGTCGTGCCCCTGGGAGCGTGCCGCCGCTTTCAGGTCGTCCTCGCTCATCCGTTCCCGACGGAGGCGGTCGGGCAGGATCTCGCCGTCGCGCAGCACGATCACCGGCGCCGCTGGCGAGGGTGCGCCGGGCCGCCGGCCAGCGGCGGGATGCCCAGTCACCGACGAGCGTCCAGGTGGTGATCACCGTGATCGCCATCACCGCGCCGGTGATGGACAGGTCCTCCTGGGTGACGCCGATCTGGACGAGGTCACCCATGACGACAACCACCAGCAGGTCGAGCGGGCTGAACTCGGCCAGCGTGCGCTTCCCGCTGCCGCGCATCACGAGGAACAGGAACCAGTAGAGGACGGTGGCGCGGACGATCAGCTCCATGGCAACACCTCAGGGAAGGACTCGGGTGTCGATGGTGACCACGATCGGGGCATGGTCACCGACCATGGCGATCACCTCCGTCGTCAGCGAACTCTGCACCGAGGGGTCGAGGCGCCCGTCGAGCGAGACGCCCAGGGTGTCGGAGCCTTCCGGGACGTCGAAGGTCCAGCGTTGCCGTTCGCCGTCGTTGAACTCCTCGGCCGGAGCCGGGCTGAGCGCGTTGAAGTCGAACGAGAGCATGTAGTCGGCGCCGATCTCGATGACGACGCGATCGGGCAGGCCGGTTTCGGAGGAGACCGTGATGTCGAGCGGGGTCGAGATCCCAGGCCGGGTGGCGGCGGCATGCTCAACGCTGAGTCGGATGTCGTCGACCTGTGCGCTGGCAACCTCCGACGACACCCCCAGCCGGCCGGTCACCCCCAGATGCGAGTACGGCGGCCAATACGAGCAACAGAACGGCGTGGAGCACCCGATCGGCCGGCAGCGGCCGGTCGTCGGGTGGGGTCGGCAGCGTCGAGGTGGACGACATCGACAGCCGACTACCCCGATCCAGCCATGCCTAATCGGCAACATGGCGAGACGGCCCTGGTGACGCTGTCCTCGTCGCCACAGCGGGCGACCGGGTGTCTGAGGCAACCGGCTGCCCGGGTAGCATCGAAGGTCCCCGCCTCGGAGATCCCGTCCATGACCGTCACCGAACACGAATCGGCGGCCGCACCTGTAGCGGATCGGCTCGAGGAGCACCGCACCGAGCTCACCGGGTACTGCTATCGCATGCTCGGGTCGGCGTTCGAGGCGGAGGACGCCGTCCAGACCACGTTCATCCAGGCGTGGCGCGGCTATGACCGGTTCGAGGGTCGGTCGACGCTGCGCACCTGGCTGTACCGGATCGCCACCAACGTCTGCTTCGACATGCTGCGGGGCAAGGAGCGGCGGTTCCGCCCGATGGACTTGGGCCCGGCGTCCTCACACGAGACTGCCCTCGACCCGGGTCGGCCCGAGGCGACGTGGATAACCCCGATCCCCGACGGGCGGGTGTTTGCCCTCGACGGTGACCCCGCCGAGCTCGCCGTCGCCCGCGACTCGGTGCGGCTCGCCTTCATCACCGCCCTGCAGCACCTTCCGCCTCGGCAGCGGGCCGTGCTCATCCTGCGCGAGGTGCTGCGGTGGAAGGCCAGCGAGGTCGCCGAGCTCCTCGACACCACCGTGGCCTCGGTCAACAGCGCCCTCCAGCGGGCGCGGGCCACACTCACTGCCGAGGGGGTCGCCGACTCCGAGGTGGTCGCCCCGCTGGATCCCGACCAGCGGGATCTGCTCGACCGCTATGTCGCCGCCTTCGAGGCCTACGACATCGACGGGCTGCTCCAGCTGATCCACGAGGATGCCACCCAGTCGATGCCACCGTACGAGCTGTGGCTCCAAGGCCAGGACGACATCATCGGCTGGCTGCTCGGTACCGGGGCCGGGTGCCGCAACTCCCGGCTGGTGCCCACCGTTGCCAACGGTTCGCCTGCTTTCGGGCAGTACAAGCCCGACCCGGCCGGAGGCTACGGCCCGTGGGCGTTGGTCGTCCTCGGCATCGACCAGGGAAGGATCGCCGAGCTCGCCTACTTCCTGGACACCGCCCGCCTGTTCCCGATGTTCGGCCTGCCGCCCCGGCTCGACGCTGAGCCGGCACCGGCCACCTGACCAGTGGGTGACGCCGCCTGCCATCTCGACTCGGTGTGCCTGTCGTGCGGGCGCTTCGTCGAGGTGGCCGAGCCTGGCGGGCGCTGCCCGCACTGCGACGATCCGACCGACGGGAGCCTCCGACCGGGACCCGTGTTCCGCCGTGCCGCGCCGGCCGAGGCGGCGGCGGTCGGGGAGCTGACCGAACGCTCCTACCGTTCCGACGGGCACCTCGACCGCTCCGACGGCGACTGGTACGCCGACCAGCTGCGTGACGCCGCCGGCCGGATCGCCGACGCCGTCGTGCTGGTGGCGGCGATCGACGACGAGATCGTCGCCACCGTCACCCTCGCCGGTCACGGCACCCCGTATGCCGAGACCGCCCGCCCAGGCGAGTTGGAGGTGCGGATGCTCGCCGTCGATCCCGAAGCGAGACAGCGGGGGCTGGGCGAGTCGATGATGATCGAGGCGCGACGGCACGCCGTGGCCATGGGGTTCAGCCGGATCGTGCTGTGCACCGAGCCGGACATGGGCGCCGCCCACCGCCTGTACGGGCGGCTCGGCTACCGACGCCAACCTGAGCGGGACTGGAGCGTCGGCGGCTACGACCTGATCAGCTACGGCTGCGAAGTCGACCCCATGGAGGAGCGACCGTGAACGTCATCGACACCTCGACCGACTTCGGGCTCAGGGTGCGCGGCGAGCTGGAGACCGAGCAGATCGTGTGGCTCACCACGGTGCGGTCGGACGGGACGCCCCAGCCGAGCCCGGTGTGGTTCCTCTGGACCGGCGGTGACGTGCTCGTCCTCAGCCAGCCGGGTAAGCCCAAGCTGCGCAACGTCGCCGGGAACCCACGGGTGGCGCTCAATTTCAACTCCGACCATGGCGGGCATCGGGTGACCACCCTCAACGGCACGGCTCGCCTCGAGGACGTCGCCCCCACCCAGGCGGAACTGGCCGCCTATACCGCCAAGTACCGCGACGCCATCGAGGCGTTGGGGTACACGGCCGACCAGTTTCTCTCGGCCTACTCGGTTCCCTTCCGGGTCACCCTGGAGAAGCTACGCGGCTTCTGATCCCAGCTAGGTGAGCTTGATGCCGAGGGACCCGGCGGTGTCCGGCCCGACGACGCCGTCTGCCGTGAGGTCGTTTTGTCGCTGGTGGTCGACGACACCGTCCTTGGTGAGCGTCCCGTAGATCCCGTCGATCGGTCCGGGGTCGCTGCCCGCCTGTTTCACCGACCGTTGGATCCGCCGGACCACGGGCCCGGTCATCCGAGGTCGTGCCACGAAGAAGATGGGCGTTCGGTTCTGCTTGCCGGGTGCCTGCTCGTGGTCCTCCTGCGGGTCGATGTCGGCCGGAGGCGTCGTGTCGTCCTCCCGGTCGGGGTCGTCGGTGCCGCCGGCGGGGACGCTCGCCGAGAAGGCGATCCGCGCCGTGTCCAGCAGGTACTCGCGCCACACCGTCGGGGTGCTGATGCTGCCGGCGATCTCCAGGCGTTTCAGGGCCGTGGCGGCCGCCGCCGAGGTGCGGCTCCCGAAGTCGCCGTCGATCACCACGGGCAGGTCGTGCACGTGGTGGAGCGTCGCCTGCAGGAAGAGCAGCCCGCGACTTCGACCCGGTGCTGAACCCGGGGCTGATGCTGGTGTCGATGTGGTAGTGGTCCTCGTGGTCGGCGTTGTAGAGGTAGTGCAGGGTGTGGACGAAGTGCCGGTTGAGGATGGCGCCGACGCCGCAGTACAACCGGGGGTCCCGGTTGAAGTCGATAGCGTAGAACTGGACCTCGCGACGCTGGTCGGTGGCGTGCCACACGATGCCGTCGAGGTCGAATGCCTGTCCCTGGCCGTGCATGCCGGGCTTGTTCACCAGTGCTCCGGCGCTGATGACGACGTCGGCCTCGCCGAGCTTCGAGTGGGTCCACATCTCCTCGAAGCAGGCGTCCAGGGTGCGCTTGAAGGCGGCGGTCGACCGGAACGAAGCCGGATGGCCCTCGGTGCGCAACGGTCGCGCCTGGTCCCTTCCGTAATGGCTGGCCGCGCCGGCGACCTCGGTCCAGGACACGGTGTCCACCATGACTCCTCCCCAGGGACGATGAGAGCGCCAAAGCTACACACCGGGCGGCGCCGGGTGCAGGGCCGGCTGCCCTGCCGACCGCACCGCGTACACCCGCCACGGCTCTGGGATGCCTTTCAGGTCGTGGACGCCCCGGTCGTCGAACTCGAGGTCCGATCCGACGACGAGATCGCGCACCGTGCTCGACACCAGGATCTGGTCGGCTTCCGCCATGGCGGCGATGCGCGCCCCGATGTGGACCGCCAGCCCGGCGGGGTGGCCATGCACGGTCTCGATCTCGCCGGTGTGCAGACCCACGCGGACCCGTAGGCCCAGGTCGCCGACTGCGGCGGTGATGGCGATGGCGCACCGGATCGCCCGCGCCGGACCGTCGAAGATGGCGAGGAAGCCGTCACCGGCGGTGTCCGTCTCCTGGCCACGGAACCGGGCCAACTGTCGTCGGATGGCATTGTGGTGGCGCTCCAGCAGCGAACGCCACGCCTCGTCGCCCACCTCGGCGAGCGTCTCGGTCGACCCCACGATGTCCGTGAAGAGCACGGTGGCCAGCACTCCACGGGTGTCCGCAACGGGCGCCGCTCCGGTGACGAAGCGCTCCAGCTCGGCGAGCAACGGCTCGGTGTCGCCCGCGTACGGCAAATGGTCGACGCCCTCGAGCTCCACCAACTCGGCGCCAGGGATCGACGCCGCCAGGAAGCGGGCGTGGCCGACGTCGCGGTGTGCGTCGTGGCGCCGCTGGATCACCAGCGTCGGCGACGAGATGGTGGGCAGAAGGGCCCGGACGTCGACCTGCGAGTAGCGGCTCAGGAAGGCGAGCGCCGTCCCCGGGCTGGACATCGCCCGTTCGAATCGGTCCCACCAGTGGCGGAAGTCGGGATCGGCGGCCACCGACGGAGCCACCTGGGGGAGAAACGTCCCCTCACCCCACGACTCGGAGACCTGCCGGGTGTACTCCTCCATCCAGCCGTCGCTCCGTCCCCACGGGTAGCCGTCGCGGCGCCGGGCGCTGGCATAGGCGGCGTAGAGGATCAGCCCGGAGACGCGTTCGGGATGGCTGGAGGCGAACAGGATTGCCATCGGGCCGCTCTGGGAGATGCCGAGCACTGTCGCCCGATCGGAGCCGGCGGCGTCCATCACCGCCAGCACGTCGTCGATCTGCTCGTCGAACTCGGGGAGCTCGGCGGTCCGATCTGACAGTCCGGCTCCGCGCGGGTCGAAACGGATCACCCGGGCGAAACGACCCAGCCGGCGGTAGAAATCGGCGACGGTCGGCTGCTCCCACACCATGTCGAGGTGGGTGAACAGCCCGGGCACGATCACCAGGTCGGGACCACGGCCGTATACCTGGTAGGCGATGTACACCGCGCCGCTGCGGGCGTACCTGGTGTCGGGCGCCTCGGTGGCCATCACGCTCTCCCACGGGTCGCGTCCCGGCTCAAGGTCAACCCGGGTGCGGGTGAATCGTAAGCAGACGTACCGGGTTCCTCCACGCGGGTCAGGAGCCGTAGCCCTCCTCGAGGAGGACGTCGCCGTCGACGGTGCGGTAGTAGACCCGCCATCGGTGGTAGACCGGCAGATAGTGGTCGTAGCGCGCCATCACCTCGGCGTAGGCCAGCACCGCATCCACGTACAGGTCGCTGTGGTTGTAGGCGTACAGGGCCGCGGGCAGGTCGTCGGGCGCGCCATGGGCCACCAGGTAGCGGGCGGCGGCCATGATGGCGTCACCGGGGTCCTCGATGTCCCCTTCGCCGTAGGCGTCCCACGTCGAGGGAAGGAACTGCATGGGCCCGCGGGCGCCGGCGTGGCTGTCGCCTTCGATGCGACCGAACCGGGTCTCTATCAGGTGGATGGCGGCGAGGACGTTCCACGGGACACCGGAAGCGGCTTCGGCCGCCTCGTAGTGGCGGCGCAAATCGGCGAGCGGCGGCGGAGCGACGATCGTCCAGTCGGGGAGCTCGGGCTGTGGCTGGGTGAGCCGCCGGAGGAGCGTTCCCGCCCGCAGATTCAGGTCGAACGCCGCCCGTAGGTCGGCCGGGACGAGCTCCCGAGCGGCCGGCTGCCAGGCGGGGTGGGCCACCAGGTCGCGGAGGGCCTGCTGTTGAGCCCACGCCCATCGGATGTGCTCGCCGGGTCGTGTCGTCGGGTCCGCCAGGGCGATCTCGGCGGCGGCCAGCGTCTCCGCCAGGGTGTCAGCGTCCGTGAAGGGAGCCACCTCGGCGGGCGGTGTCGGCGCTCTGGGTGCTGTGGTCGTCGTGCCCGCCGACTCCGCTTCTGAGGTGGTTGTGGTGTCGGGCGCCGCAGGGGCCACGGTGCCGGCGGCGATTGCCGTGGTCGGTGGCGCGGCGACATCGGTCGGGCCCGGGTCGCCGGTGATGGCGCATGCGGTCAGCGAAGACGCCACGGTCACCATGCCGAGGACGGCTGCGGTGGTGACGGGGCGGCCCACCGAGGCACTGTAGGAACGGCCGACCGGTCGACGTTGCCCGGGTGCGCCGCCTCACCGGGGCCGGGGGACCATGCCGGCGACGGTGAGGCGGCGTCGCTTGACGTGGGTGGCGGTCAGTCGTGGGCCAAGGCGAGCCGCCACAGGGCGAGGGCACCCAGTGCCAACCCGAAGTCACGGAGCGCGATGTCCAGGTAGCCACCAGCCAGGATCAGGGTGACGACGATCAGCCCGAGCCAGGCGGCGACCACCGGGGCGAAGATCCGGGGCCGCAGCCAGACGCCGATCCCGGCGGCGATCTCGATCACCCCGACGACCGCCATGACTGTGGTGCCGCTGACCGCGTCGGTGACGAAACCGGGGAGGTATTCGACCCACTCGGTCATCACGTCGAAGAACTTGTCGAGGCCGAAGAGGATGGGGGCGACGGTGAAACCCAGCCGTAGGATGTCGAAGGCCCGCCTCGACTCGACGGTGAGCGTGGTGGCGGGCGTAGCGGACGTGGCGGACGTGGTGTCCTGCATCTCTGCTCCCTTCTCTATCAACACTTCCCTCATTTTTACACCGACTTGACTGTATTGTCAAGATGACTGGTTGTAGAGTGCCGCCATGGCCGGCAAGGACACCGCCGGGATCGAGGCGATCGGGGCACTGGCCGACGGCGTGCGGCGTGCCCTGTATGACGTCGTGGTCGACGCCGACCATCCGGTGGGGCGGGACGAAGCAGCCGAGGCGGTTGGGGTGGCGCGCCAGACCGCCGCCTACCACCTGGACCGCCTCGCCGACGAAGGCCTGCTCGACGTGAGCTATGAGCGGTTGAGCGGCCGTTCCGGGCCCGGGGCGGGGCGGCCGGCCAAGCTGTACCAACGCTCCGGCGCCGAGCACGACGTGACCCTGCCACCACGCAGCTACCTGCTCGCCGCCCGAATCCTGCTCGAGGCGGTTGCCGGGGAAGGGGGCGACGACGAGGAGCTCGATCGGCTCGCCGGCGCCGCCCGGCGTACCGGCGAAGGTCTCGCCAAGGCGGGGCTGGACGAGGCGCTCCGGGCCAACGGGTATGAGCCGGTGGAACGCGCCGGTGAGGTGCGTTTCCGCAATTGCCCGTTCCACGCCCTCGTCGCCGAGGATCGCCAGACGACGTGCGCCCTCAACCATGCCCTGGTCGAGGGGATGATCGCCGGCTCGGGGGACGACCGCCGCGCGGTGCTCGAGCCCGAGGAGGGCTACTGCTGCGTGCGGATCCGGCCCGACTGAAAGTCAGGAAGCGGCGTCGCCGCGCCGTGCCTTCGACCATGACCGGGTCGTACGGGTCGTCGGTGGCACCCAGGTAGGTGCCCTGGTAGGCCAAGCAGTGGGCGCGGTCACCGGCGAGGAACATGAGGTAGGGCGGGAAGCTGGCCATCTGCCAGGGCCCGGCCCCGCCGGGTGGGGCTCCGACGTAGTCCTCGAACACCCCGGCGCAGAGCGCGTCGGCGTCGGCCGCCATCGAGGTGGTGTCACCGAAGCCGGACATGGCGACGGTGCCGATGGCCTCGAACTGGTGCGGTGCACCGCAGTCCACCACCTCGATGGTGGTGCGCACCTCGTAACGGGCGTCGTGGCGGACGATCAGGGACGACTGTGAGTCCTGGAAGCAGGTGCCCGGCTCCGCCAGCGACAGCGGCAGCCAGGGGTCGTTGTTGAGGTTCCACACGAACAGCGAGACCGCGGCGACGAAGGCCGCCACCAACGTCCCGCGTCGCAGCCAGCGCCGGCGTGTCTTCCTCCGGTACTCCTCGGCGATCTCATCGGGGATCGAGGGGGCGCCCCGAGAAGTGGCCGTAGCGCTGGGGGACGCCCACCCATTCGACGTGGGCGTCCGTTGCCGAGGTGGCGGCGCTCACCGACCCCTGGGCCGGCGCCGCCTGGCTCCGGAAGGGGGCGAGCGGGTCGTAGTCGGCCCCGGCCGTCGTGCTCTCTGCCGGGTCGAGGACGACCGGGTCGAGGAAGAGGTAGCCGCCGATCGGCCCGGGCACACCGGTGGTGTCACCGGCCGGGTCCTTGTTGCCACGCCGGTTCATGGCACCCATTGTGCCCTCCCCGCCGACGGTCCGTGGCGTTCAGGCCCCTGAGCCCCGTGCCGAGCCGGTGACCGTCGCCGGCACGGAATCGTCCCCGGCGAACTGGACGAGCAGGCAGTTGACCGTTCGGTCCTCTGGCCAGCTGTCCTCGAGTGGCACGAGCGTCGTCACGTACCACACCGACGACTCGTAGTCGATCCCCACGTACGGTTGGAACTCGTCGACACAGGCGTCGTAGCCGACCTGGTCGACCTCCGTGGCGCCCGGGTACGGGCCGTCGGGCAGGACCACGTTGGCGAAGACCTCGAACTGGTGCGGTTCGCCGCAGTCCACGACCTCCACCGAGGACACCTCGGTGCCGTCGAAGTCGAGGAAGCAGTCGCCCGGCTCCAGGCTCTGGACGTCGGTGCCGGACCCGAGGAGGTTGCGGACGAACGACCAGCCGACGACGACGATCGCCACCAGGAGGACGGCGCGCAAGATGGTGCCCCACGGTGACTTCCTCGGCGGGGCGTCGGGGTCGGAGGTCAGTGGGACCGGCTCGGTCGGCCGCAACGGGTCCGAGACCCACGGCGGTTCGGGCCCGGCGCGGGCCCGGTCGTCGACCAGCCCACCGGAGGCCATTGCCCCGGTGGCGGACCGGGCATCGATCGCTCGCGGCGTCACCGGGTCCGAGGCAGTGTCGGCGCGCCCATCGCTGTCGCCGGGGTGATCAGCGACCGCTCCCGCGCCGGCCCCGTCGTCGAAGTCACGGGCGTCGAAGTCGCGGTCAGGGTTGACGACGCCCTCGAGCGGGTCGTCGTCGTAGACATCTTCCCTCGCCTCCCGGATCATCTCCTCCGACGACATCGGACGAATGTCGTCGGCGTCCTCCGGGGGGCGCTCGTCAGTCATGGTCATACCCCCCTGCGGTCGGTGTGTCGCCGGTCAGGTCTGCCCGTATGCCGGGATGGCGGCGCCGTTGATGACACCCGAGGCCGGGCTGGAGAGGAAGTCGACCAGGGCGGCGATCTCGGGCGGCTTCGGCCAGTTGACGTAGTCGGCATAGGGGAGGGCGGCCCTGGTGGCGGCGGTGTCGATGACGGCGGGCAGGATGGCGTTGGAGGTGATGTTGGTGCCCTCCAGCTCGGCGGCCACCGTCTTGACCGAGGGCGACGACCCCGGCCTTGGCGACGTTGAAGGCCGCCTGGCCGGTGGGGGGGTCGAAGGCGGCCCTGCTGGCCACGGCGATGATGCGGCCCCATTCGGCTTCGAGCAGGTGGGGGATCGCCGCCCTGATCGTGTAGAAGGCCGATCGGAGGTTGAGGTCGAGCATCCGGTCGAAGCGCACGTCGTCGGTCTCTGCGACGTCGCGGCCACCGGCCCAGCCCCCAACCAGGCAGCACACCACGTTGATCTGCCCGAAGGTCGCCGACGTCTCCTTCATGAACCGGTTGACCGCCTCGCCGTCGGTGCAGTCGACGCGGCGGAGCAACAGGCGGTCGTCGTCGAGCTCGAGCTCCTCCTCGAGCCGGGTGGCCTCATCGGGGATCAGATAGGTGACCGCCAGCCGGAAGTTGCGGCGGACCAGCATGGGCACCAGCGCTCGTCCCAGGTGCCCGGTGCCGCCGGTGACCACGGCGACGTTGCCGGTGTCGATGCCGGCGCTATCGCGGATGTCTGCGTCCATCACCCGCAGATTAGAGGCTCCTGCGCTCGCCGGGTGGTGCGTCGGGACCCTCGGCGAGAGGCGACCCGGCCATCGGAGCCGGCATCGCCTACCTGCCCGCCGGGGAGCCGAGAAGGGCGGCGAGCCCCGGTGGAGCACCGAGAGAGAGCACCGCCGCCAGGTCGGCGGGTGTGTCGAGGTCGAGCGCCATCCCCGGGCGGACGACGACCGCGGCGCCCGGCGCTCGAGCGAGGTGTCGGGTGAAGCTCCCCGGGCCATAGGCGAAGCGCATCGGGCCCGACCCGAGGAACAGGCTGGTGCCCCCGTCACGGGAGGGGGCGAGGACGGCCGGCGCATCGGCCTCCCACGCCGCCGCCAGGTCTGCAGGGCCGACGAGCGGGAGGTCGGCGTGGAGCACCGCCCATGACCGCGGGCTGGCGGCGACCACCGCCGCCGCCGCCCCGTCGAGCCCGCTCCCGGGTCGTTCGCCGATGACCTCCCATCCGGCGGTGCGGGCCCAGGAGGCGACCCCGGCGTCGCCGGACACCACCACGGGGAGGGCTCCCGAGGCGGCCACCACGTTCAGGGTCTCGGCGGCGATCGCCCTTCCCAGCAGGGATCGGGTGGCGGCGTCGACGGCCGGCCCGAGCCGTCGCTTGGCCACCCCGAACGGCTTCACCGGCACACCCACCAGCGCCGGGATCATGGCGCGGTCCGGGCGCTGGGGGACATGGACGGGGAGCCTACCAACGCGCCTGTCAGCGGCCTTTCGCGGTCGGGTACGCCGCGGCGGTTGCTACCGTCGCCGCTCCATGCGACCCGGTCCCGTGTCCCGCCTCCTCGTGCCTGTGGTGCTCGCCGCCGCGCTGGTCGGCGGGTGCGGCGGCGCCGATGTGACCGTCGACGAGACCGACAACGGTGGGAGCGTCGATCTCGAGGTCGGGCAGACATTGGAGGTGTCGCTGGAGGAGAACCCATCCACCGGGTTCGCCTGGAACGTCACCGAAGCCCCGGACGCCGGGGTCATCGCGCCGGTCGAGGACGACTTCGACATCTCCGATCCGTACTCCGACGGCGCCGGAGGCACCAGGACGCTGCTCTTCGAGGCGGTGGCGCCCGGGGGGACCGAGATGCTGCTCGACTACTACTTCCAGACCGAGTCCGACGACGTCTACGAGACGTTCTCATTGACGGTCACCGTCGCTCCATGACCCGGCTCCGTCGAACCGGCGTGGTCCTCGCTGGGGCCGCCGCCCTCCTGACCGGTGCCCTCGGGGCGTGCGGCGGCGACCCCGGTGAAGTGGTCGTCGACATCGACGACACCGGCACCGTCGTCGAGGTCTCCCCGGACGAGACCCTGGTCGTCCGGCTCTTCGAGTCGCCGTCGACCGGCTACACCTGGCAGTGGGTGGGGGAACCGGACGGCTCGGTGCTGGCCGCCGCCGGCGACGACTTCGAGCAGGACGAGCCGGTCCAGCCGGGGAGCGGCGGGACGAGGGTGTGGAGGTTCACGCCCGTCGCCGCCGGCGAGACCTCGCTGAGCATGGTGGAGCGCTTCCAGGACGACGACGAGAGCACCTCGGCCACGTTCGAGCTGGGTGTCGTCGTCACCGACGGCTGAGCTCGATGCCCGGGACCCCGAGGAGAGAGGAGCGATGATGCGCTTCGGAGTGTTCGTCCCCCAGGGCTGGCGCCTCGACCTGGCCGGGGTGCCGGTCGAATGGCATTGGCCGGTGATCGTCGACGCCGCGGTCAACGCGAGCGGGCCGGCTACGAGTCGGTGTGGGTCTACGACCACTTCCACACCTCGCCTGCTCCCACCCAGGAGGCCACCTACGAGGCGTGGACGCTGATGTCGGCGCTGGCGGCGGTCACCGACACGGTGCGCCTCGGCCAGATGTGCACCTGCAACGGCTACCGGTCTCCCGCATACCTGGCCAAGGTGGCGGCATCGGTCGACGTCATCTCCGGTGGCCGGCTGGAGATGGGCATCGGCGCCGGGTGGTATCAGCACGAGTTCGACGGCTACGGCTACCCGTTCCCCGACGGGCCGGAGCGCCTCCGGCAACTCGGTGAGGCCATCCAGGTCCTTCAGGCGATGTGGACCGGGGAGCAGGTGACCTTCGAGGGCGAGCACTACCGCCTCGACGGCGCCATCTGTCGCCCGCGCCCCGTCCAGCAGCCCGGCATTCCCGTCTGGGTGGCCGGGGGAGGAGAGAAGGTGACCCTTCGTCTGGCCGCCCGGTACGGCGACGCCACGAATTTCGGCGGCACGCTCGAGACGTTCACCCACAAGTCGTCGGTGCTCGCTGCCCATTGCTCCGACCTGGGCACCGACTTCGACCGCATCATCCGCTCCGCCAACTTCAACGTGGTGTGCGAGGAGACCGAGGCGGAGGTTGCTCGACGCCTCGACTGGATCGAGGACCGCTACACGGCCCTGGTGGGGGCCGACAAGGCGGCCGAGGTACGCAACCTGTACGCCGCCACCGCCGGCACCCCGGAACAGCTGATCGAGCAGTTCTCGGCCTGGAAGGCGGTCGGGATGAGCTACGCCATCATGTTCTTCGCCGAATGCGGGGTCGACCAGTCGGGGATCGAGCGCTTCGCCACGGACGTGGCGCCCGCCCTGCGGTGACGCCCCGACCGGCTCGCCAGGACGGAGCGGGTCGTGGCCCTAAGCTCAATGGGTGAACCGCAAGACCAAGATCATCGCCACCCTCGGTCCCGCCGTGGCCTCGTACGAGGCGGTGCGGGACCTCGTCGCCGCCGGCATGAACGTCGCCAGGCTCAACTTCTCCCACGGTGACCAGCACACCCACGAGGAGTTCTTCAAATGGGTGAGGAGGGCCGGCGAGGAGCTGGGCGAGGCGGTGGCCGTCCTCCAGGACATCCAGGGGCCCAAGCTGCGGGTGGGGACCTTCCCCGGCGGTGCCATCCAACTCGATCCCGGGGAGGAGATCACCCTCGTCCCCGACGATGGCGAGGGCGACGACGACAAGATCCACGTCGCCCACCTCGCCGACGCCGATCTCTCACCGGGCGCCCAGGTGCTCATGTCCGACGGGCTGATCAGCCTCGAGGTGCTGCGGCGCACGCGGCTCCGATGTCGTGGTGCGGTGCCTCGAGGGGGGAGAGCTGCTCGACCACAAGGGCGTCGCCTTCCCCGGCACCGAGCTGTCGGTGCCGGCCATCACCCCCAAGGACGAGGAGGACCTCGCCTTCGGTGAGGCGCTGGGGGTCGACCTCATCGCCGCCTCGTTCGTCTCGTCGGCGGCCGACATCCGGCAGATCCGCCGCCTGGCACCGGGAACGCCGGTGATCGCCAAGATCGAGAGCGCCATCGGCTACGCCAACCTCGACGACATCCTGACGGAGGCGCACGGCGGCGATGGTGGCCCGGGGCGACCTCGGCGTCGAGCTGTCGATGGAGAGCGTGCCCTCGGCGCAGAAGGACATCCTGGCGCGCACCAACGCCAAGGCTCGGGTCTCGATCACCGCCACCGAGATGCTCGAGTCGATGACCCACTCGCCCCGGCCCACCCGGGCCGAGGTGACCGACGTGGCCACCGCGGTGCGGGACGGCACCGATGCCGTCATGCTGTCCGCCGAGACCGCGGTCGGCGGATTCCCGATGCGGGCGGTGCAGATGATGGATCGCATCTGCAGAGAGGCCGAGCGCAGCCCCGAGTACCGGCGTGGCCCCGAGATCCACTTCCTCGAGGACCGGGCGCGGTTCGCCTCCGCCACCGCCCAGGCATGCGTGGACGCCGCCAACAACCTCGGGTCTGGCGGCCATCGTCGCCTTCACCGAGAGCGGGTCGACGGCGCGGCCTGATCTCCAAGTACCGGCCCAAGGCCGACATCTTCGCCTACACCCCGCACGAGCGGACGTATCGACGGATGGCCCTCTACGCGGGGGTCACTCCGATGCCGTTCCAACCGGTCGACTCGACCGATCTGATGATCATCCACGCCGAGCAGAGCCTGGTGGCGTCGGGCATCCTCAAGCCGGGCGACGGTGCGGTGATGGCGGCGGGGATACCCCCCAACCAGAGCGCCTCCACCAACCTGATGAAGCTGCACACGGTGGGCGAGACCACCGTCGGCGTACCCGGGAGCGACTGAGGAAGCGCGGAGCCGCTTGCCTCAGTCGGAGCTCCTTGCTCTTCGCGACGAGGAGGGTGCTTGTGTCAAGCCTCTTCGCCACGGTCTCGGCTTCAGCCCCCCCGGTTCAGCACCCTCCTCGGCTCATCGCGGTGCGGTTGGGGGCCCCAACCCCAACCGCCGCCACGGAGCCGTTACCATCGGCCGGTCGTCGTCGCCGGGAGGCGCGATGGGGCAGCCGATCGCCGTCAGCTACGGCACCGTCGAGGACGTGTTGCTGATCACCGCCGACCGCAGCATCACGGGTCAGGACGGGGTCGCCTACGGCAGCGCCGCCGAAGCCGAGAGCCGATCCCCGGTTCCCCGGGGACCTGGCCGGCCGGCTGTTCGCCTCCGACCCCGCCATCGACCACATCTTCGTGGGGTCCAATCAGGTGGTGGTCCGCCGGCTCGGGGGGTGGGACGACGGATCGACCTCCACCGCCACCGGAATCGTCGAAGACTTCTTCCTCTACTACCGAAACGGCGTCTGAAGGCCTTCGTCGCTCGACACCGTCGGGCCGGTCAGGGTGGGTCCGTCGTCGTCGAGGGGTCGTCGGCGGGCGGCTCGGGTGGTCGGGGGGGACCGGGTGTGCGGAGCCGACCTCCACCGTCACCGCCGTCCCCCTGGCGACGTACTCCCCGGAGGAGATGCTCTGGGTCTGCACCAGGCCGTCCTGACCCGAGCTGTCCACCGGCGACCGTGCCCCCGTCGGCGATCGTCAGACCCGGCGTCGGCGAGCCGGGCCTGTGCCTCGCTGAAGGTGAGGCCCGACGACACGGTGGGGACCTGGACGGGGCACTCCTCGGGTCGCTCTCCGGCATGTTGCACGGGTGGACCCGGATGATGGTGGGGATCGGCAGATAGGTGTGGGTCCAGGTCTCGCTCGCCGATTCTCCGTCCGGGAGGGTGATGATGCGGGTCACGTCGACGGTCCAGCCCGTCGGACCCGTAGGTGTCGAGCACCTCGCGGTCGGGCTCAGCGTGGGATCCTCCTCGAACACCGTGGTGTACTCGGTCGGGGTCTCTCCGGTCGGAACGACTCCGAACTGCAGTCCTTGCCACCGTTGTTGCCGTAGAAGGCGACACGAGACACTGGTTGTCCGAGGCGTAGGACTTGATGAGGATGAGGGCGTCGGAGTCGTTGCGGAACACGACGTCCGGGCTCGGCCACGAGATCGTCGCCTCCCGACCCTCCGGGTAGCGGGAGAAGTAGAAGCTGTGCGGGGTGTGCTCCACGATCTCGTAGCAGCCGAAGAAGATGGCGTTGTAGAAGGTGGTGGCGAACTGGCTCACGCCTCCACCAACGGCGTCGACGAACTCGCCCTGGAGGATCTGCGGCGCCATCACGTATCCCTTCTCCTCGGTGCGGGGCCCGACGAGGTCGTTGAGCGAGAACGTCTCGCCGGGCCAGACGACGTGTCGTTGACCGCGGCGGCGATCGTCTGGATGTTCGTCACCCGGGGCTCGCAGCAGCTGTAGTCGGTGGCGAAGAACGACACCTGGCAGATCGGCCCCATCGCCTCGGCCTCGGCAGTGGTGAACTCCGGCCGGTCACCCTGGGCGAAGGGGAACTCCCCGCGGTCGGAGCCGCCGGAGGCGACGGTCAGGGCCTCGGCGACCAGCGGCACGTCGAGCAGCATCCCGCGACGTGACTCCTGGAGGGCGACCGTCCCGTCCGACTGGACGAGGAATCGGGCATCGCGCGGCGGCGTTCGATCTCCTCGCGGCGAGGGTCGAGGAACTCGGCGAGGCCCTCTTCGTCGAAGCCGAGCACGATCCTGCGCCGGCTCCCCTTCGGGCACGTCCGAGACCAGGTTCGCCGCCAGGAGGTCGACATCGAACTCGACCGCCAGGTCGGGGTCCTCGGCGGTCAGCGTCACCGGGCTGTCGATCATCCGGCTTCCCTCGATGACGGCGTGCGTCGACGTCGGCGTCGGTCACCCTCGGGATGAGGGCGAGCGGTGGAGATCTCCTGGCGGGTGCGTTCGGCGACCACCACGATCGCCTCCGCCACCAGCCGCTGCGCCTCGGCCCGGTCGAGCCCTACTCCCGCCACCGGGTACACCGGCTGGACGACGCCGTCGACCACTTCATGGCACCTTCGTTGGCGGGCTCGCCGATGGCGGTCTGCTCCCAGGATTCGAACACCCCTTCGAGGGCGTCTTCGTCCCAGGTGATGTCGGTGGGCACGTCCACGGTCGAGGTGAACGACCGCGCCCAGGCGGCGAAGCGGTCGAAGAACCCGCCGTTGCGGCGGGCGGTCACCGCCGGTCCACCGCTGCCTCGGCGTCGAGGTCCAGGGCGACGACCCGCGGGTCGAGTCGACGTCGGTCTCCTGTACGAGGAACGGAGCGGGGTCTCCCGTAGCGCCCGCTCGTGGAGTTGCAGCGCCTCGGGGCGTCCTCGGGGCTCAGCCCGCCGATGCGGCACCCCGGCGGCGCTCACCCCCGGGGCGATCTCGCCTTCGTTGAGCGCCTCGGCGACGGCGAAGACCAGCGAGCAGGACAGGAGGAGAGGCCGGCGATGACGGCGCCGACCAGTGCCAGCCGATAGTGACGATTCATGAGATGGGAGACGTCAGGGGAGCCGGCCTGCGGCGGCCGATTCTGTCGGTCGGTCTTCGAGATCCGTCATTGCCTGCTCGTACGTCGGCCACTTCGTGAGTTCCCGGAGGCTGGCGACCGTGGCCGCACGATGTGGGCGACGTGCGTCACGGCCGTGACACCGACGGATTCCTCGACCCGGTCGCCAGGTGCGGCGTGCACCGCCGAGGCCGACGTCTCGCAGGGGTCTCGGCCCAGGGCATTTTCGCCGTTCCCGGCGCGGTCGGCGAAATCAGCGGGCAGAGGGGTCGTCGCCTCGACGGTGGTCACCAGGCGCCACCGGGCAGATACCCTCGCGGCCGTGTTGCAGCCAGACCCAATCCTTGCTCGCCATCCATGCCCATCCCGACGACGAGAGCTCCAAGGGGGCGGCGACGGTTGCCGCCGCCGGTCGCCGTGGGCGTGCACTGCGTGTTGGTCACCGCCACCGGGGGCGAGGCGGGTGACATCCTCAACCCCGCCATGGATCGGCCGGAGGTGAGGGCAACCTGGCCGAGTTCCGCGCCAAGGAGCTCGCCGAGGCGGCGGCGATCATCGGGTTCTCCGAGGTGGTCGAGCTGGGCTACCGCGACTCGGGGATGCCGGACACGCCGGCCAATTCCCACCCGGATGCCCTGGCCAACGCCGACTTCGACGAGGTGCTGGCCCGCGTGGTCACCGAGGTGCGCCGGGTCCGGCCGCGGTGTTGCTCGGGTACGACTCCCACGAGCGCTACCCCCACCCCGACCATCTCGTCGTCCACCGGTTGGGGCTGGCCGCGTACGAGGCGGCGGCCGACCCGATGCTGTTGCCGGAGGCAGGCGAGCCGTGGGCCGTCGACCGGCTGCTGGCGCCGGTGTGGACCGTCCGTCGCATCCGGGCGCTCCACGAGGCGGCCCTCGCTGCCGGGATCGAGTCGCCAATGGCCGAGCGGCTCGAGGGCCTCGACCACGCCGAGGACCGGAAGCGAGACTCCTGGCGGTCCCGGTCGCACGAGACCATGGCCGTCGCCCGTGAGGCGCTGCGGGCCCACCGGACCCAGGTGGATCCGGCCGGCCCGTGGTTCGCCATCCCGCTCGACATGGCGATTGCCGCCTATCCCTTCGAGGACTTCGAGGTCCTGGCGTCCAGGGTCCCCCTGCCCCCCGCCGCCACCAGCATCTTCGGCTGACCCCGCTCACGCCTCGCATCATCGAACGTTGAGCGAGTGACGCCATGTGGTGTGTTCAATCGCTCAAAGTTGTGTCGCAGCCGCACCCCGATGATCGAACGTTGAGCGAGTGACGCCATGTCGTGTATTCAATCGCTCAAAGTTGTGTCCGAGGGTCGGCGAGACGGTGGTGTGGTCTAATCAGCCGATGCGCACCCCCCCAGACCTGCGCCGGTGCGTCGCCGACCTGGTCGCCGCCCTCCGCCCGGTGGCGGTGGGCGACGGCGCCGAGGCTCGCCTCGCCGGCGACACCGTCGACCGGCTGGAGGCGCACACGCTGCCCCGGCTCGACCGGCCGTCGGCTCCGCCCGCCGTCGCCCTTTCCGGGCTCACCGGGGTCGGCAAGTCGACGCTGGTCAACGCGCTCGCCGGTGCCGAACTCTGTGCGGTGGGGCCGATCCGACCCACCACCATCAAGCCCCAGGTGGTCGACGCCGGCGCCCTGTCCAAGCCGCCGCCGCTGCTGGAAGCGGCGGCGCTGGTCGACCTGCCTCCGGGGCCCGGGGACGACCTGGCCCGGAGCGCCGACCTGCACCTCTTCGTCACCTCTCCGGCCCGCTACGCCGACGCCGAGGGCTGGGACCACCTCGCCCGCCTGACGTCCCGGGCGATCCCGACGTGGGTGGTCCTCTGCCAGGTCACCGGCGAGGACGACGTCGTCGTCGAGGATCTGCGGCGGCGGCTGGACGAGGCCGGACTCGACCTCCCGCTGCTGGCGCTGCCCGACGTGTCGGCCCCGGACGCCGTCGCCGGCCTGGGCGAACGGCTGGCGGCGCACGCCGCGTCCCCGGCTGGCGGCGGAGTCACGGGACCGGATCGCGGCGATGGTCGAGCAGGCGGATCGGGTGGCCGCCGGCCTGCGCCGACTCGAGGCCGCCGACGACTCGCCTGGTTACCGCGGTTGACTCGGCCTACGGCCCGGTGAGGTCGACCGTGGCTGTCGAGCTGGCCAAGCCCGACGGTTCGGTCGACCGGCTCGCCGCCGCCGCCGACCGACCGTGGGACGAGGTGGTCGACCGCCTCGCCCTCGTGCTCACCCACCGCATCGGCGCCGCCGCCGAGGCGGCCGCCACCGAATGGGCCGCCGATCCCGAAGGCGCCAGGCTCCTCGAGGGCGACGGGGTGGAGCTGTGGCGGCACGGGTCGTCCACACTGCGCTGGCGCGGGATCGACTGCTCGACTGGCCCGGGGAGACCGAAGTGCTGGTCACGTCGCGCATGCGCCCCCGGCGAAGGTGGTGGCAGCGCCCGATCCCGCCCGCCGAGCTGGCCGCCCTGGTGAAGCGGGCCGCCTTGGGGGGACCGGACACCATGACCCGGCGGGAGCGCCGCCGCCTCGACACCACCGTCGACGAGGTCGTCGACGAGGCGCGCGGGCTCCTGGGCAGGCTCGCCGTCGGGGTCGTCGATGCCGACAAACAGCGGTTCATCGACCGCCTCCGGCCGGTCGACCTCGCCCGCATCGTCGAGGTGGAGCACGCCGCCGACGCGGTGCGCGCCGCCCTGGAGCCATCGGACGGCGACGGTGCGTGACCTCCAAGAGCTGTTCGACGCCGCCGACCTGGTCATCGGCGCCGCCGCCGGCGTGGTGCCCGAAGCGTCGGTGGTAGCCGCCGCCCAGGCGATGCGCCACCTGCGCGGGCGGCGGGGCTACCACGGCTCGACGTTGGTGGTGGCGCTGGGCGGTGGCACCGGGAGCGGGAAGTCGAGCCTGCTCAACGCCGTCGTCGGCGAGCCGATCGCCCCGGTGGGCCGGATCCGGCCGACCACCGAGCGGCCGCTCGCCTGGGTGCCCGCCTCGGCCGGCGCGGCGCTCGACCGGCTGCTCGACGACCTGGGCATCGAAGACCGCCACCGTCCACGACCGCGATCCGGGGGTGGCGCTCATCGACCTGCCCGACATGGACTCGATCGCCTTCGCCCACCGTGAGCTGGTGGCCGACATGATCGGGGAGGGTCGATGCCCTGCTCTGGGTGCTCGACCCCGACAAGTACCACGACTGGTGCCCTGCACGACGGGTTCCTCGCCCCCATGGCGGCCCACGCCGAGCAGACGGTGTTCGTCCTCAACAAGATCGACCGCGTCGACCCGGCGGAGCAGGGGCCGCCGTGCTCGCCGACGTCGAGGCGAGCCTCATCGCCGACGGCTACCCGGACCCTGGCGTGTTCCCGGTGGCGGCGACCCCGAGCGAAGGGCTGGCGGTCGGAGTCGACGCCCTGGTCCAGTTCCTCGAGACCGAGCTGGACCACAAGCGGACCGCCCACGGCAAGCTGATCGCCGACGTCGCCGCCCTGGTCAGGTCGCTGGCGGTGGAGTCACACGTGTGGGAGGGCGCCGAGGTCGGCGTGGCGGAGCGGTGGCCGGTCGCCCAGCGACGCCGCCCTGGCCGCGCTCGACCCGGTGTCGGATCTACCCGACGAGGATGCCGTGTGCCGGATCGAGGACCTGGTGGCCGTCTTCGCTGTCGCCGCAACCCGAGCTCGGCCCCCGGATCAGGTCTCGGTTGGGACACGAAGTCGTCGACCAGGCGGTCGCCGCCGCCAGGGACGCCCTCACCGCCGTTGGCCCCGAGGCCGCAGCCGGCGTGCTCGACACCCTCGTCGCCGAGCCGATCGTCGAGATGAACCAGCCGCGGGCCCGCTTCGCCGCAATCGCCGCCTACGCCCATATCGGCGCCCGGCAGCTGGCCGCCCGGGACGGCGTCCTGACGTGGTGACGGCACCGGTACTCCTCGTGGTGACCCCGCTGAAGGAAGCACTGGCCCCCACGATCGTCATAGTCCTGGTGGCGGTCGCCGGCTGGTTGGTGGTCACCTGGATCGGGCGCCGGTTCGTGCGGCGGGTGAGGCGGCAGGCCGATATCGACGGCTCCATCGCCGCCAACGAGCGGGCCAGGCGGATCGGCACGGTGGGGACGATGTTGCGCAACGTCTTCACCGCGGTGCTGACGGTGGCGGTGATCCTGGTCCTGTTGACCATATGGGGCATCCCCACCACTCCGCTGATCGCCATCGGTTCGGCCCTCGGTGTCGCCGTCGGCTTCGGAGCCCAGGGCTTCGTGCGGGACGTCATCGCCGGGCTGCTCATCATCGGCGAGGGCCAGTACGCCATCGGCGACCGCGTCCAGATCGTCGGAGTGACCGGTCGGGTGGAGACGATCAAGCTCCGCACCACGATCCTGCGGGAGGTCGACGGCAACGTCCACCACGTGCCCAACGGCCTCGTTCAGGTGGCCACCAACCTCACCCGCGAATACGGGCAGGTGATCATCGACATCGCCATCTCCCACGACACCGACCTCGAGCAGGCGACCGCCTTGCTGCAGGACGAGGCGCAGCAGTTCTCCGAGGACGCCGAGTGGGGTCCTCTCGTGCTGGCGGCGCCGGAGATGCTGGGCGTCGAGGAGCTCGGATCCTCGTCGGTCAAGCTCCGGCTGGCGCTCAAGGTCGAGCCGAACTCGAAGTGGAAGGTGCGACGCGAGCTGCTCCGACGCATCAAGGTCCGCTTCGACGACGAAGGGATCGCCCCGCCTTCCTCCGGCTGAGCGGTCAGTCCTCGGACGGGCCGGGGGCCATGACCCGCAATGCGTCGGGCACGGGGGTGATCTCGAGCCAGTCTGCGGTGCCGAGCAGCTCGCCATCCGCCTGGAAGCGGCTCGGCGGATCGGCCTCGATGACGACCTTGAACGGGTCGTGCCACACGGTGAGCCCGGTCACCGCGGACAGCTCCCGTCCCGACGCCGCCCGGGTGAGCACCCGCGGCACCCGCCGCACCGGCAGCGCCTCGACGGCGAGCACGGTGAGCCCGTGGCCGGGAGTGGGCGAGAGTCGCAGCGGAATGCGTCCGAAGTACGTGAAGGGGTCGTGGACCTGGCACATCACGGCGACGGCGTCGACCCGCTGTCCGTCGCAGTCGACGCGGAGGTTGGCCGGACGGTCGCGCAGCCTGGTGAGCAGGGCGGTGGCGGCCGAGCGGGCGTAGTGGACCGATCCGAAGTGGTTCTTCGACCTGGGTCGCTGCTCGGCGATGTGGACCATCTCGGCGTCGTACCCGATGCCGGCGGCGAACACGGCGAACTCGGAGCGGGCCCCGTCACCGCTGTCGGTGGCGATGTGGGCCAAGGTGATGGCGCGCGGCTCGGCCGTGGTCAGCATGGCGGCGGCACGGTCCGGCTTGGCGGGGATGCCGAGGATGCGGGCCACGACGTTGGTGGTGCCGACCGGGATCACCCCGAGCGCGGTGGAGGTCCGGGCCAGGGCGTTGGCGACGTGGTGGACGACGCCGTCACCTCCCATGGCGGCCACACAGGCGAATCCGTCGGCCACGGCCTCCGCGGTCATCCGACGAGCCTCGTCGGGGTTGGTCGGCCACACCGCGGTGACGTCGAACCATCCCGACAGCTCGTGGATCACCCGGCGATGCAGGGCGCCGGTGAAGCCCGAGGCGGACGGGTTGGCGATGAGCATGAGGCGGCGCACGGCCGGGAGGCTAGCGGCGGCGCATCGAACGCCGGGGCGATAGCCTCGGGAGCGCCATGGAACGCTACCGCGACCGGGTGGAGGCAGGGGAGCGCCTGGCGGTCGAGCTCCGGCGGGTGCTGGGGGAGCTCGGCGATGCGGACCCGCCCTTCGTGGTCCTCGGCGTGCCCCGCGGCGGGGTCGTGGTGGCGGCGGCGGTTGCCCGCGAGCTCGGCGTGCCGCTCGACGTGGCGCTGGCCCGCAAGCTGCCCGCCCCCGGCAACCCCGAGCTGGCCATCGGCGCCATCGGCGAGGGAGGCGAGCCGTGGCTCAACCGCCAGCTGATCGACCGGATGCACGTCACCCCCCAGTGGATCGAAGCCGCCATCGAGCGGGAGACGGTGGAGCTGCAGCGCCGCGCCCAGCGGTACCGGTCGGGCACGGCGCCGGTCGATCCGGCCGGCTCGGTTGCGATCGTGGTCGACGACGGGGTGGCCACCGGCGCAACGCTGGCCGCGGTTCTCGACGCGGTGGCGGTGCAGCACCCGGCGCGGCTGATCTGCGCCGTGCCGGTGGGCCATCCCGACTCGCTGCGCATGCTGGCCGGGCACGGCGCCGAGGTCGTCTGCCCGCTGCGGCCCCGCAGCCTGGGCGCAGTGGGATGGTGGTACGACCGCTTCGACCAGACCACCGACGACGAAGTCATCGCCGCGCTGCACGGCGACTGACCTGCTCCGGTCGGGCGGCGGCCCGATCGGTATCCTGGGCGGCGACGCCGACGAGGAAGGCCGGGCAGCATGCTCCCCCCGTATCGCAGCGAGCCATACTCCGACTTCTCCGATCCCGCCGTTGCCGAGGACTATCGCAAGGCGCTTGCCGGGGTGATGGCGTCGATCCCTGTCGAGGCGCCGGTGGTCGTCGGCGGGTCCGCCGTCGACACCGAGGACGACATCGTCAGTGTGGACCCGGCCGCCCCGGACCGGGTGGTGGGCAGGGCGGGGGCGGGAAGCTCGTTCCACGCCACCAGGGCGCTCGACGCCGCCTGGGGCGCGTTCGCCACATGGTCTCGGGTCCCGGCCGACGACCGGGCCAGGCTGGTCCACGCGGTTGGCGACGTCATCGACGCCCGCCGCTTCGAGTTCTGTGCTTGGCTGACCGTCGAGGCCGGGAAGAACTACCTCGAGGCAGAGGCCGAGGTGGCCGAGGCGATCGACTTCTGCCGGTACTACGCACACCAGGCGCTGGAGATCGCCGAGCCGCTGCCCGTCGGTGACTTCCCCGGCGAGACCAACGAGTCCTGGTTGGTCCCCATGGGGGCCGGCGTGGCCATTCCCCCAT
Source organism: uncultured Acidimicrobiia bacterium (assembly GCA_963834375.1). Taxonomy (GTDB): domain Bacteria; phylum Actinomycetota; class Acidimicrobiia; order Spongiisociales; family UBA5794; genus JACDBE01. The sequence continues at coordinate 876,153 of CAWIBM010000002.1, forward strand.
GGAACTTCCCGCTGGCGATCCTCGCCGGGATGGCGATCGGCCCGGTGGCGGCGGGCAACACCATGGTGGTCAAGCCGGCGTCGAACACCCCGATCATCGCGGCCAAGTTCATGGAAGCGGTCGAGGCGGCCGGTATCCCGCCGGGGGTGGTCAACTTCCTTCCCGGAGCGGGTGGGGAGATCGGCGACGCGCTGGTCGACCATCCCCGCACCCGGTTCGTCAACTTCACCGGGTCGAAGGAGGTGGGGCTCCGGATCGCCGGCCGGTCGGCGACGGTCCAGCCGAGCCAGGTGTGGCTGAAGCGGGCCTTCATGGAGCTGGGCGGCAAGGACGCCATCATCGTGGACGAGACCGCCGACCTCGAGGCCGCCGCCGACGGCGTGGTGCGCTCCGCGTTCGGCTTCCAGGGCCAGAAGTGCTCGGCGTGCAGCCGCCTGATCGTGGTCGACGCGGTGCACGACGCCCTGGTCGACATGGTCGTCGAGCGCACCGCCGCGCTCGAGATCGGCCCTCCATCGGATGACTACGCCGTCGGTCCGGTGGTGTCGGCGGCTCAACACCGGAGCGTGCTCGAGGAGATCGACCGGGGCCGCTCCGAGGCGGAGCTGGTCCACGGTGGCCACGCCGTCGACCTCGACGGCGGCTGGTACATCGAGCCCACCGTCTTCGACGGCGTGGAGCCCTCGGATCGGTTGGGCCGCCACGAGATCTTCGGCCCGGTGTTGTCGGTCATCAGCGCCGACGACTTCGAAGAGGCGCTGACCATCGCCAACGACACGGAGTTCGGGCTCACCGGGGGGCTCTTCTCCACCGACGAGAACCGGATCGAGCGGGCCCGCCACGGGTTCCACGTCGGCAATCTGTACATCAACCGCAAGATCACCGGTGCGCTGGTCGGGATCCAGCCCTTCGGCGGGTTCAAGCTCTCGGGATCGAACGCCAAGGCAGGCGGGCCCGACTACCTGAGGTTGTTCACCGAGATGAAGTCGGTCACCAGGCGGCTCCGAGCCGTGACGAGGCGTGGTGCCCGCCCGCTGACACGGGTTCTCCCCGGGTGATGGGATAATCGGCGCCCGCCCGACCGGAAGCCATGCAGTCTCGCCGCATCCTGTTCCTCGCCAGTGCGCTCCTCGCCGCCCTCATCGTCGGCTCCTGTGGCGCCGCCGACCCCGCCATCGGGGGAGCGGCGGTGGGGGGGGTCACCGGACCGGTCCCGGCGGGAGCGGCGCACCGGGGGACGGCGGCGGCACGACCGGGGCTCCAGACGGCGACGGCACCCCATCGACGACACCTACCCCGGTCGAGACGGCGGATTCGGAGGTCGGGGTTGCCGTGGTACGCGCCGGCGGCGCCGACCTGGCTGCCAGCGCCGGGGGCGAGGCGGCGGTGCGGGCCGCCTCGGGGTCTGCCACTGCCTGTGGTCGGCAGCGATCGGGCGAGTGGCTCGAGGTGCTGGACAGTTGCGGCAACCCCGCCTGGGTGCAGGCCGCCGAGGTCGAGCTGAGTCCCCAGGCGGCGGGTGGCGGCACGCCGGGCCCCGGGTTCGAGCTGTCGGAAGCGGTGGTGGTTGTCGACGCCGGTCACGGTGACCGCGACTGGGGCGCCATCGGCCCGGAAGGGCTGTCCGAGAAGGTGCTGAACCTCGACATCGCCACCCGGGTGCGGGAGCTGATGCTGCGCTCGAACTCGGTGGACTGGACCACCGGGACGGTCACCGAGGGCGGCGACGTTCCCGCCTTCGGGACGGTGTGGCTGACCCGTCCGCCGGAGGGCCCGATGGGCGGCCAGTACGAGGCCGGCCTCGCCTTTCGTGCCGAGCTGGCCAACAGCGCCGGTGCCGACGTCCTGGTCTCGGTCGCACAACAACACCGTCCCCAAGGTGGACAGCGACGTTCCCGGCACCCAGGTGCTCTACTCGGTGGGCAACGAGGACTCGGGCACGGCTCGGGGCGCTGCTCTACGAGGAGGTGCTGCGCAGCATGTCGGCGTTCGAGGCCGACTGGTCCGCCGGCGACCTGGTGGGCGCCATCGCCCGGTACAATCCCGACACCGGCGAGGACTACTACGGGCTGCTCCGTCGAGCCACGATGCCGTCCGCCATCGTCGAGGGGCTGTATTTGTCCGAGCCCGAGGAGGAGGCGCTGCTGGCCACCGAGGAGGTACAAGCAGGCGTACGCCGAGGGGGTGTACCGAGGGGTGGTGCGGTTCCTCACCACCGACGACGCCGGTACCGGGCTGAGGCCTCCCGACCCGTACCCCGAGGAGCGAACTCCCACCGGCACATCCGCATGCGTCGTGCCCGCCCAGCCGTGAAGCCGACGGCAGCGATCCCGTACTTTGGGCGGCTACATCGGATAGCGCTTGAACGTGCTGGAAGCCAGGGCGAGGGCTGCTCGGTGGGGTAGCCTCCCGTGCTGCTCCTCGCCGCTTCTGCACTGGGGCGTCGGCGGTCGAAGACGGGGGCGCCGGCGGGGCCACCTCGCAGCCGATCGCACCGCTTCCGAGCATCGACCGTGGCCGCCACCGGTCCGCCGACGACCACGCGGCGCCGGGACCCACCGGGCCGCCCCGGCCGGTCGCCGACGCTCCCGATCCGACGCCACCGGCGCCGCCGGCCGGGCGGCGAGTCCGGCTTCTCCGGCGAAGGGACCGTTGTGATGGCTAGAGGCGGGGCGGAGCTGCGGCCCGCCAAAGGAGTGGTGAGCCGGTTGCCACCATCCGCGAAGGGGTGGTGCTGCCCGGGCTCGGCCAGAGCGACGACGGGAGTTGGACCCGGGTCCTCACCACGTGTGACGAGCGAGATGTGGCTGCCCACCGACCGGAGTCCACGGGACGCCGCCGGCACCGCCGGCGGCAGATCGGTGCCGGGTTCGACTTCGCCGACGCGGTGATCGTGGTCGACGCCGGTCACGGTGGCCCGGTGAACACGGGGGCGCAGAGCCCGGGCGGCGTGGTCGAGAAGGAGAACAACCTGGTCATCGCCGCCCGGCTCCGTGACCTGCTGAGCCGCCCCGCACCATCGACTGGGCGACCGGGGCATCCACAACGGCGACGCCATTCCGGCGGCGGGGCGGGTCATCATGACCCGGGTGGGTGACGGGGCCGACGGGGACTACGAGGCCGGGCTGACGTTCCGCGCCAGGTCGCCAACACCGCCGCCGCCCATGCCCTCGTCTCGATCCACACCAACGCCGGCTGGGAAATGGCGACACCGAGATCCCAGGGAGCGATGTCTACTACCAATCGCAACGGACGACGTGACCAAGGAGTCGCGGCGGCTGGCGAAGCTCATGGTCGAGGAGCTCCGGCGGGGCTTGACGCCGTTCGAGGCCGACTGGGTGGGCACCGACGATGCTCGGGCGCCAAGTCCCGGCTTAGCCCGCGAACCGGCAGCCAGTACTACGGGGTCCTCGACGACTCCGCGGTGCCGGCGGTGATCGCCGAGGGTGCGTACATCGCCAACGACAGCGAGGGTGAGCTGCTGGCGACCCCGGAGTTCCAGCAGGCATACGCCGACGCCATCTACCGGGCGCTTGTGCGCTTCCTCACCACGGACGACCCCGGCAGAGGCGCCCAGCCACGACCCCGAGGTCTGGGACGGCGCGGTGTTCTTCGGCGGTCCCCGGGCCGACTGCCAGGTGCCCGTGCAGCCCTGATTGGTCTTGTTTCTCACCGGCCGACTAGGGCGGCTGGTGCCGCCGAACAGACGGCGGTCGGCCCTCCTCCGCACGTGGGGCCCCAACCCCACGGCGGCCGTGTTGTTCCCCGGGCCGACCTGGGCGGCTGGTGCCGCCGAACAGACGGCGGTCGGCCCTCCTCCGCAGGTGTGGCCCGAGCCCCGCAGCGGCCGTGGTGTACCTGGGCCGACTTCGGTGGCTGGCGCCTGGGAGAGCTACACGCCGGAGTTGCCGGCCGCCCGAGGCGGTCCAGGACTCGCGGGCGGAATGGGTGAGACGGTCGATCGACCGCACCTGGGTGACGATCCCGGTGACGGCCAGCCCCAGGTAGAGGGCGTACCACCACCAGTCGTCGTCGAGCCGTTCGGTGGTGGCCACCCCACCTGTCGAGGTCGACCACACCGAACAGCAGCATCGCACCGGCGACAATGGTGCCCGCCCCGGCGAAGGCACTGAGCACCACCAGGATGACCATCGGCATGTTCCCCGCGAGGGCCAGGATCACGGCGAGGGCGGCGGCGAGGGCGATGCCGGCGAGGACGGTCAACCATGACCAGGTGACCCCGAGCGTCACCATCAGGGCTGGCCAGGGCGAACCCGATGGCCGCCATCGCCAGGACGACGGCGACCTCGTAGACAGGATAGGCGATCAACCCGAAGAGGATGGCGAAGGCGAACCCGACCACCCAGCCGGCGCGGTGCCGAGGAAGCTCTCGTCGGCGAACGAGGCGACCAGGCCGGCGCCGAACACGAACCCGGCGAAGGCGCCCCATATGGGGATGATGATCCGCAACATCAACCAGCCCGCCGAAGCAGAAGGCGGCCCCGACGCGATGGCGAGCAGCCCGACGGCAATGTCTTCCACGCCGTTTTCTCCCGGCTTGATCAGCGGATGCTAGAGATGCCAGGCGCTCCGTCCGAGGATGGCTCCGGCGCCCTCGGTCGCCGGACAGGCTCACGGGATAGGGATGCCGGTCGACGACCGTGCCCTCGGCGGTGAGGAGCAGCGCGGTGTCTCCGCCGTTGGACCACACCGGGTGAGGCGGCACACCAGAACCGCTCGGCCCGGCCCGTCATCGCCGCATCCCGAGAAGACGGTGATGAGCGCCCGGTCGGCTCGAGTACCTCGTCTTCCCGGAACTCGATACCGGTTCGGCGGTCGACTCGTCTCGCAGCACCCAGCCACCGACCGGACGGTCGACCGTCGCGTCCGGTTCTGGATCGATGACGTGCTCGCCGTCGGGCGAGCGGTCGTCGGGACCCTCGGGGTCGGCGACCAGCGTCGGAGATCTCGACGCCGTCCGGCGCCGGTCCGCACACGGAGGCACCCCACATCCGGCGCCGTCCCTCCCATGCGGCGTCGCCGGCGGCCAGCAGCACGTCCTGGCCGTCCCGGCCGGTGTGGATGACCATGGCGTACCCGTCCTCCACCGCTTCGAGGTTGAGCCACCGAGTCCCCGACCCAGACGTCGCGCAGCAGCCGGTCGAAGTCGTCGGCGTCGCTCTCGTTGCCCACCGGGACCAGCGTCACCTCGGCCCCGGCGGCGTCGGTCATCCACGGTGCGCCTCGGTCCCGAAGCACTCGTCCTGCTCGGGGGCGTTGACCCCGGCGAGGCGGACCTCTCGCTCGCCGGTGCCGGTGTCGACCAGCATCGAGTCCCCGTCGAACACGGTGACCACGCTCGCCGGGCGCGCGCTCCCTCCGCGCCGGGGAGCGGAGCCTCCGGCGGTGGCGTCCGTGCCGCCTTCCGGAGACCGCGCACCCGCCGATGACCACGAGCGCGAGCAGGGCGGGGCGACGCCTGGGCATGGCGGCACCGTACCAGGATGCGGCGGCGTACCCTCCAGCCGACGAAGGAGGCTCGGGGTGCGGGTGCTCGTGGTGGAGGACGAACAGGACCTGGCGGAGGCACTCGCCGCCGGGCTGCGCCGGGAGGGCTATGCCGTCGACCTGGTGGCCGAGGGCGAAGCGGCCTTCGCCAAGCTCGAGGTCAGCGAGTACGACCTGGTGTGCCTCGACCTCAACCTGCCCGACATGGACGGGATCGAGGTGTGCCGGTTCATCCGAGCCGGGAAGGCGGCGGGTGACGTGGAGCCGCGGGTGCTGATGCTCACCGCCCGGGATGGGCTCGACCACCGGGTCGAGGGCCTCGACGAAGGTGCCGACGACTACCTGGTGAAGCCGTTCGCCTTCCCCGAGCTGCTGGCGCGGGCACGCGCCCTCGGCCGGCGGGGGTTCGCCTCCACCGGGGCGTTGCTCGAGGTCGGTCCGTTGACGCTCGACGCCGCCCGTCGCACCGCCGCCTACGCCAACTCGCCGCTCGAGCTGACCGCCAAGGAGTTCGCCCTGCTCCGCTACTTCATGCTCCACGGCGGTGAGGTGTTGTCTGCGGAGCGGCTGCTCGAGCACGTGTGGGACGAGCACGCCGACCCGTTCACCAACACGGTGCGGGTGACGGTGTCCAACCTGCGGCGCAAGCTGCGCATCGCCGGCGCCGACGGCGCCATCGAGACCGTCGTGGGGGCGGGCTACCGGCTCACCGGGTCGCCATGAGCCGACTCTCCGCCTTCTTCCGGTCGATCCGGTTCCGGTTGGCGCTGACGTTCTCGCTGGTGGTGTTCGGGATGGCGTTCCTGGTGATCGCCGGGGTGAACTATGCGCTGTCGCAGTCGCTGGACGACGAGACGGTGGCACAGATGGTCGAGCTCAACTCGTTCTTCGACCCCCTGGGCAACCGGGTGATCATCGCCGAGCAGATCGAGGGTCGCCTGGTGACTCTGGAACAGCTGGCCAACGAGCGCGCTCTGGAGACATTGCGCCGCTACTCGGTCATCGCCCTACTCGGGATGTTCCCGCTGTCGATCGCCGCCGGCTGGGTGATCGCCGACCGCACGCTGCGCCCGATCGGCCGGATCACCGAGGTGGCCAAGGAGATACAGACCGGGGACCTCTCCGAGCGGATCGACCTCGGTGGCCCCGACGACGAGCTCAAGGAGCTGGCCGACACCTTCGACGACATGCTCGGGCGACTGGAGGCGGGGGCGGAGGCGCAGCGGCGGTTCATCCAGGACACGTCCCACGAGCTCCGCAACCCACTGGCGGTGATGGCCACCAACCTCGACGTGGTGCTGTCCGATCCGGGCGCCGATGTCGACACCTACCGGAAGACCGCCGAGGTGGTGCGGCGCACCGTCGACCGGGCGGCGCAGACCGTGGACGACCTGGTGGTGTTCGCCCGCCGTGACGTCCCCGCCTCGGTGCGCACCCAGGTGTCGTTGCGTGAGATGGCCGAGGAGGTGGTGGCCGAGTACATCGGGCCGATGGAGGAGCGCCGCATCGAGGTCGAGTACCTGGGCCAGGACGCCGTCGTCAAGGTCGACGCCGAGGGGCTGAAACGCGCATTCGGGAACCTGGTCAACAATGCGGTACGCCTCACCCGGGCGGGATCTGTCGTCGAGATCGGGTCCGGCCGGCACCTGGGCTTCGCCTGGCTGGGGGTCGCCGACCAGGGCCCCGGGATCGACGCCAGGGACCACGAGGCGGTGTTCCAGCGCGGCTGGAGCGCCGACGGCACCAGCCTGGGAGACGAGACCCGCAACGGGTTGGGGCTGGCCATCGCCCGGCAGATCGCCAAGGCCCACGGCGGCGAGTTGACCCTTCGCTCGGTGCGGGGCGCCGGGGCCGCATTCGTCATCTGGCTGCCGCTGGCCGCCGGCGCCGACCACGCCGTCATCACCGAAGACGGCATCCACCCCGTCCACGACGCCTTCACCGTCGTCTGAACCGTCCTCCGGGCGTTCGCACCGGGCGGTCGTGGGTCGTGGGATCTGATCTGGGCTTTAGCCCCGGTTTATCCGGATCTACGTACGGTGCGGCAGCCTGGACATCGAAATAGGAGTCGCCCGCCCCATGACGTTCGACACCGACCAGCCCTCCGCCAGGGAACATCACGACCGGCCGTTCGTGGCGCGATCTACCCCAGTCACCGCCGGAGGTGGACGAGCCGGGGGCGATCCCGGACCTCGCCATGTCGGCGCCAACCGCAACGGCCACACAGCTGGTCGAGCCGCCGGCGGGCACCACCACCGTCGAGATCCCTCCTTCGTCACCGGACCAGGTCCCCGTCCAACCGCGTCCCGCCTCCCCGCCCCCGGACAAGCCCCGCGGCTTCATGGAGCGGTGGGGATGGGCACTGGGCGCCGGCGGTGTCCTCGCTCTGCTCATCGCGTTGTTCGCCTGGGCGCCGTGGGATGACGACCCGAGTGACGCCGCCCTCGCCGGCGTCGACGAGCCCATCGCCGACGTTGCCGCGTCGCTGCTGCCTTCGGTGGTCCAGATCGAGCGGGCGGGCATGGTCGGCTCCGGGTTCGCCTACGCCGACGGCAGGGTGCTCACCGCCGCCCACGTGGTGGCCGGCGCCACCGAGGTCACCGTGCGCACCTCGGACGGGCGCGAGCTCACCGGCATCGTGCTCGGTGGCGACTCCGAAGCTGACGTGGCCGTGGTCGCCGTCGACGACGAGATCCCGGCGGCGCCGCTGTCCCTGGAGGACCCGGTCCGGGTGGGCCAGGTGGCCATCGCCATCGGCAGCCCCCTCGGGTTCGACCAGTCGGTGACCTCGGGGATCGTGTCCGCCGTCGACCGAGAGCTGGACGTCCCCGGCGGCGGTCACCTGGAGAATCTGATCCAGACCGATGCCCCGATCAACCAGGGCAACTCGGGCGGTCCGCTGGCCGACCAGGACGGGCGGGTGATCGGCGTCAACGTCGCCATCGCCAGCTTCTCGGGGGGCAGCGACGGGCTCGGGTTCGCCGTCGCCATCGACGAGGCGGTGGCCATCGCCGACCAGTTCTCGACGGACGACCCGCAGCCCGAGTCGCTCGACCCCGGCTCGACGGTGCCCGGGCTCGACGAGCTTCGGTGGCGCCGTGCCACCCGAGTTGCGTGACCTGCTCGACCAGTTCCTCCAGGACCCGCAGAGCATCCAGCCCGACGACCTCGCCCCGCTCATGGACGACTTCCTCGACCAGTTCGGTGACGACCTCGGTGGCTCGGAGTTCCTCGACGATCCGGAGCTGCGCGACATGCTGGACGAGCTGCTCCAGGATCCTGGCGCCGTCGGGCCGGAGGACCTGGCCCCGCTGCTCGACGACTTCCTGCTCGGCGACGAGGTGGACCCGATGCTGGAGAACCTCCTCGACCAGCTTTACGACAACCTGCTGGGAGAATGACGATGCACGGACGAGTTCACCAAGCGATCGGCCCAGCTCGAACAGGCCATGTTCGAGATGCGCCGGGTCGTCGTAGGTCAGGACCGCGTCCTCGAGCGGTTGATGGTGGCGCTGCTGGCGGGCGGTCACACCCTGCTCGAGGGCGTGCCCGGGCTGGGGAAGACCCTGACGCTGTCGACCCTGGCCAGGGTGCTCGGCGGGAGCTTCTCCCGCATCCAGTTCACCCCTGACCTGCTCCCTTCCGACATCGTCGGCACCCGCATCTACCTGGCCTCGAAGGAGAAGTTCGACGTCGAGCCAGGGCCCGGTGCTGGCCAACTTCGTGCTCGCCGACGAGATCAACCGGGCGCCCGGCCAAGGTGCAGTCGGCGATGCTCGAGGTGATGCAGGAGCACCAGGTCACCATCGGCGACCAGACCTTCCCCGCCCCGGCGCCGTTCCTGGTGATGGCCACACAGAACCCGATCGAGTCGGAGGGGGTCTACCCGCTGCCCGAGGCGCAGCGCGACCGCTTCATGATGCGGGTCCCGGTCGGCTACCCGACCGTCGACGAGGAGCGGGAGATCGTGCGCCGTATGGACGTCGAGCGCGTCGGCGGCCGAGCCGATCCTCGACCCGGGCGACGTGCTCGCCATGCAGAAGGTGGCGGGCGACGTGTTCGTCGACCAGAAGGTCGTCGACTACGCCCTGCGCATCGTCACCGCCACCCGCCGCCCCGGCGACGTCGGGATGCCGCAGCTCGACGGGCTCATCGAGTACGGGGGCAGCCCCCGGGCCAGCATCGCCCTCATCCGGGGTGCCCAGGCGATGGCGCTGCTCCGGGGTCGCGGCTACGCACTGCCCCAGGACGTTTACGAGATCGCCTACGACGTGCTCAACCACCGGCTGGTGCTGTCGTACGAGGCGCTCGCCGACGGGGTCACCGTCGACGACGTCCTCGTCGACCTGTTGTCGAAGATGCCCGCACCCCGGATCACGGTGACCGAGGCGCACACCTCGGCGACATGGGGCGGCAGCCGTTCCCACCCGGGAAGCGGCGCCACCGGCCGAGGTGCGACCGGGCAACCCTGCCGATCTCCCCGACACCCCGCCGGCGATCGACGGGGTCCCCACCACATGATCACGGTCGGTGGACGCCTCCAGGCAGGCGGCGCTGCGGACCCTGGAGCTGACGGTGATGCGCCGTCTCGACGGGATCCTGCAGGGCGACTACCGCGGGCTGCTCCCCGGGCACGGCTTCGACGCCGGCGAGGCGCGGCCCTATCTGCCGGGTGACGAGGTGCGGCGGATCGACTGGAACGTCACCGCCCGCACCAACGAGCCCCACGTGCGCGACACGATCGCCGACCGCGAGCTGGAGACCACGCTCGTGGTCGATCTGAGCGGTTCGATGGCGTTCGGCACCGCGCTCGAGGAGAAGCGGGACACCGCCCTGGCCATCGCCGGCGCCATCGGGTTCCTGGTCGCCAGGGGAGGCAACCGGGTGGCGGCACTGGTGGCCGCCGGGGCGGACATGGACTGGGTCCGTCCCCGGTCCGGGCGCACCCATCTGCTCGGCCTGCTGGCCCGGCTCGACGGGGTCGGGCGGGACACCGGGCCCGGTGATCTCGCCGCCGCCATCCGCACCGCCCATCGGGCCGACGGTGCACCGGGGCTTCGTCGCCGTCGTGTCCGACTTCATCGACGACGGGGCCTTGGGAACAGGCGTTGCGCGCCTTGAGCCATCGCCACGACGTGCTCGCGGTGGAGGTGTCGACCGGCGCGAGTTCGAGCTCCCCGATGTCGGGATGCTCACCATGATCGATCCGGAGACGGGCCGGAAGCGGTTCGTCGACACCGGCTCCACCCAAGCTGCGCAGCGACTACGCCACCGCCGCCGAGGAGCAGCGGGCCGACATCGCCCGCAGTATCCGCGCCACCGGCGCCGACCATCTCATCCTGCGCACCGATCGGGACTGGGTGGTCGACCTGGTGCGCCACATCGTGCTCCGCCGCTCGGGCCGAGCGACCGGGAGGAAGCCATGACCTTTCTCGAACCGGCCCGGCTCGCGCTGCTGGTGCTGCCGGTGGCGGGCGCTGCTCGTTCTACCTGCCGCCGCTGCAGCGGCGCGAGCAGTACGCGGTGCGGTTCACCAACCTCGCGCTGCTCGACAAGGTCGCCCCGGAGACGCCGGGATGGCGCCGCCACCTGCCGCCGCCGCTGTCTCCTCGTCGGGGTGCTCGCCCTGGTGCTGGCGGTGGCCAAGCCGGCGGTGGCGGTCGAGGTCCCCCGCGACCAGGCGACGGTGATCCTGGCCATCGACGTGTCGCTCTCGATGGACGCCGCCGACGTCGCCCCGTCTCGCATCGAGGCGGCCCGGGAGGCGGCGCGCAACTTCCTCGAGCTGGCGCCGCCCGAGCTGGAGGTCGGGATCGTCGCCTTCGCCGGGTCGGCGGCGGCGGTCCTGCCGCCCACCGTCGACCGCGATGCCGCCGAGCGGCGCCATCGAGCGGCTCCAGCTCGGCGAGGGCACCGCCATCGGCGAGGGGATCTACGCCTCGGTCGACATGGCGCTGGCCCACCGGGAAGCGGTGTCAGATGACCCGGCCGAGGGTGACGAAGGGGCGACCGAGGACGATCCCGAGGAGGGCGAGGAAGAGACTCCCGCCGAGGCGATCATCGTGCTCTCCGACGGCGAGACCACGATGGGCCGTCCCGACGCCGACGCCGCCGAGGAAGCCGCAGACGCCGGCATCCCGGTGTCCACCATCTCGTTCGGCACCGCCGACGGCGTCGTCTTCATCCAGGGTGAGGAGATCCCGGTGCCTCCCAACGAGGAGGCGCTCGAGGAGATCGCCGACCACCACCGACGGCACCGCCTTCACCGCCGCCACCGCCGACGAGCTGCAGTCGATCCTCGACACCGTGGGCAGCCAGGTGGCGGTCGAGGAGGAGCAGCGGGAGGTCACCGACTGGTTCGCCGGCGCCGGCCTCGCCCTCGTCCTGCTCGCCGGGGCCGGCTCCCTCCTCTGGTTCTCTCGCCTGCCGTAGGAGCTCTTACGGCGAACCTGAGGTTCCTACGTACCGTCTCGGTATCTCAGAACCTCAGGTTCGGCGGTGATTCTCAGAACTGCGCCTGCTCGGTGGAGCCTTCGAGGGCGAGCGTGGAGGCGGTTCCGCCGGAGATGACGCCGGCGACGTCGTCGAAGTAGCCGGCGCCGACCTCGCGCTGGTGGCGGGTGGCGGTGTAGCCGGCACCCTCCATGGCGAACTCGCGCTCCTGCAGGGCGACGTAGGCGGTCATTCCCTCGGTGGCGTAGCCCCTGGCCAGCTCGAACATGGCGGCGTTGAGGGCGTGGAACCCTGCCAGCGTGATGAACTGGAACCGGTAGCCCATCGCCCCCAGCTCCTTCTGGAACCGGGCGATGGTGGTGTCGTCGAGGTGCCGCCGCCAGTTGAACGACGGCGAGCAGTTGTACGCCAGCATCTTCCCCGGGTGGCGCTCGTGGATGGCGGCGGCGAACAGCTCCGCCTCGTCGAGGTCCGGCGTCGAGGTCTCGCACCAGATGAGGTCGGAGTACGGGGCGTACGCCAGACCGCGGGCGATGGCGGCGTCGATGCCGTTCCGGACGTGGAAGAACCCCTCGGCGGTCCGCTCACCGGTGACGAACGGCCGGTCGGCATCGTCGATGTCGCTGGTGAGCAGCGTCGCCCCCAGCGAGTCGGTGCGGGCGATCACCAGTGTGGGGACCGCCGCCACGTCTGCGGCCAGGCGGGCCGCCTTCAGCGTGCGGACGTGCTGGCTGGTGGGCACCAGCACCTTCCCGCCCATGTGGCCGCACTTCTTCTCCGAGGCCATCTGGTCCTCGAGGTGGACGGCGGCGGCGCCGGCTTCGATGTACGCCCTGGTGAGCTCGTAGACGTTGAGCGCCCCACCGAAGCCGGCCTCGGCGTCGGCGACGATGGGGAGGAGGTGGTCGGCGTCCTCGCCTTCACGCCCAGGCGATCTGGTCGGCGCGGAGCAGGGCGTTGTTGATGCGGCGCACCAGCTCGGGACCACTGTTGGCCGGGTACAACGACTGGTCGGGGTAGACCTGGCCGGCGGTGTTGGCGTCTCCGGCCACCTGCCAGCCGGAGAGGTAGATCGCCTCCAGCCCGGCCTTGGCCATCTGCACCGCCTGGCCGCCGCTCAATGCACCGAGCGCCGGCACGTAATCGCGATCAGCGAGCAGCCGCCACAGCTTCTCGGCGCCGCCCCGCGCCAGCGTGTGGTCGACGACGGTCGGGCCCTGGAGGCGGACGACGTCGGCGGCGGAGTGGTCACGGGTGACTCCGTCCCATCGGCGAGCCGAGGCCCACTCGGCCTCGAGGGCGGCAACCCGGCCGGCTCGGTCGTGGTTCTGGTTCATGTCGATGCTCCTGGTCTCGAGGACTTCGTAGGCGGGAATGGTGAGGAACTCGGGGTAGTCGGGGTCGAGCGCCACCTGCTCGAAGAGCCGGCGCGCCTCGTCGACTCGCATCTCGACGGATCGGTCGTCGCCCATCTCGGCGCGGAGCCGCTCGACCGTCTCCCGGCCGACGGCGCGCACGTGGTCGGCGTCGATGAGGTCGCCCTCGACGGTGGTGACGCCCGTGTTTGGCCCACTGCCAGATCTGGGATCGGGAGATCTCGGCGGTGGCGGCGTCCTCCATCAGGTTGTGGATGCCGGCGGCACCGTTGCCGGCCAGCCACGAGGCCAGGTAGCGGATGCCGACGTCGACGTTGATCCGGACGCCGGCTCCGGTGACCGTGCCCCCGGGAACCGTGAAGTCGAGCAGAGCCGCAGCTTCGGTTCGATGTCGGGGCGGAGCCGGTCGATCTGGTCGGGTCGGTCGCCGAGCACTTCGTCGAACACCTCGGTGGCCAGCGGCACCAGGTCGGGATGGGCCACCCAGGTCCCGTCGTGGCCCGCCCGCGACTCCCGTTCCTTGTCCTGGCGCACCTTGGCGAACGCCCGGGAGTTGACCTCGGGGTCGGTGCGGCTGGGGATGAACGCCGCCATGCCCGCCCATGGCGTGGGCACCTCTCCGGTGGCAGGTGGCGATGAGCAGGTCGGCGTAGGCCTGCATGAAGGGCACGGTCATCGTCACCTGGTTGCGGTCGGGGAGCACCCTGGTCGGGTCGTTGCGGAACTTCTTGATCATCGAGAAGACGTAGTCCCATCTCCCGGCGTTGAGCCCGGCGGAGTGGTCCCGCAGCTCGTAGAGGATCTCGTCCATCTCGAAGGCGGCCAGGATCGTCTCGATGAGCACGGTGGCCCGGATGGTGCCGTTGGCGATTCCTCGGGCCTCCTGGGCGGCGACGAAGACGTCGTTCCACAGTCGCGCCTCGAGGTGGGATCTCCAGCTTGGGCAGGTAGAAGTAGGGGCCGCTGCCCCTGGCGACGAGGGCGGCGGCGTTGTGGAAGAGGAACAGCCCGAAGTCGAGCAGGGACGCCGCTATCGGGTCGCCGTCGACGAGCAGGTTGGTGTCGACCAGGTGCCAGCCGCGGGGTCGGACCATCAGCGTCGCCGGGTGCTCACCGAGCGAGTAGTGGCGCCCGTCCGGCGTGGTCAGCTCGATGGTGCCGCCGGACGGCGTCGACCAGGTTGATCTGGCCCTCGACCAGGTTCCGCCAGGTGGGGGAGCACGAGTCCTCGAAGTCGGCCATGAACACCCGGGCGCCGGAGTTGAGGGCGTTGATCATCATCTTCCGGTCGACCGGCCCGGTGATCTCGCAGCGGCGGTCGGCCAGGTCTGCAGGAGCCGCCGCCACCGTCCACTCGGCCGCCCGGATCGCCGGAGGTCGCCTCGAGGAAGCCCGGGGTCTCCCCGGTGTCGATGCGGCGCTGGCGCTCGCGTCCTCGCCGCAGCAGTCGCCGGCGGGTGGGCTCGAACCGGCGATGGAGCTCGGCGGTGAAGGCGAGCGCGTCGGCGGTGAGCACGCGCTCGAAGCCGGGCTCCAACGGCCCGACGATCGTCACCCCATGGTCCCCGTGGTCGACGAACTCGTCACCCACACCGCCCTCCTGATTTCGACATGGACAGGGTCGCCAAGATCACCCGGCCTTGCAAGCCGAGGACGGGGCAATATCATGTGAAGTTCACAGGGCGTTGAGAAAGGTGGAGGTTGTGACCGGTCGGGCCACGACGGCACAGACGGTCGACGGGGCGACCCTGGGGCACCGGATCCGCCACTTCCGGAAGGCGCGGGGAATGACCCTCGACGAGCTCGGGCAGCGGATCGGCAAGACGGCCCCGTTCCTCTCGATGCTGGAGAACGGCAAGCGGGAGCCCCGCCTCGGGCTGCTCAACGACATCGCCGCCGCCCTCGACGTCGACACGGTGGAGCTGATGAGCCCGCAGCCACCCACCCGGCGCGCCGAGCTGGAGCTGGCGCTGACCGGCGCCCAGGACGACCCGTTGTACGCCGGGCTTGGGCCTGCCCCGCCTCCGCCCGTCGGCCAAGGTCCCCGACCTCGTGCTGGAGCACCTAATCGGGCTGTACCGGGAGCTGCGGCGCCGCGTGTTCCCCACGGTGGCCACCCGTGAGGAGGCCCGCATCGCCAACGCCGAGCTCCGCGCCGAGATGCGGGAGCGGGGCAACTACTTCGCCGAGATCGAGCAGGTCGCCGCCGGCCTGGTCACCAGGGTCGGGTACCGGGGCGCGGCCCTCACCGAGGGCGACATGCGCGAGATCGCCGCCGCCCTTGGCTTCACCGTGCACCGGTCGCAGAACGTGCCGTCGACGGTGCGCTCGGTCACCGACCTGCGGCACCGGGTGATCCACATCCCGCAACGAGATGCCATGCCGACCGCCGGGGCCCGCTCGGTGATCATGCAGACGCTCGGCCACTTCGCCCTCGACCACCGCGACCCGGTCGACTTCGCCGACTTCCTCCGCCAGCGGGTGGAGGCCAACTACTTCGCCGGGGCGGTGCTGCTCCCCGAGGTGGCGGCGGTGCCCCTGCTCGACCAGGCCAAGGCGGAGCGCGACCTGGCCATCGAGGACCTGCGCGACGCCTTCTCGGTCTCGTACGAGATGGCGGCGCACCGCTTCACCAACCTGGCCACCGAGCACCTCGGGTTGCGGACCCACTTCGTCCGCTCCGACGAGGCCGGGATCATCTGGAAGGCGTACGAGAACAACGACGTGCCGTTCCCGCGCAACTCGGTGGGTGCCATCGAAGGCCAGCGGCTGTGCCGGGAGTGGGGAACCCGGCAGGTGTTCGAGTCCGACGACAAGTTCTCGATGCACTACCAGTACACCGACACCGCCGGCGGCACCTACTGGTGCGGCACCCACGTCGAAGCGGCGCAGGGAGCCGGTGGCGGCGATCACCGTGGGAGTCGGGTTCGACGACGCCCAGTTCTTCCGGGGCAGGCAGACCAACCGCCACTCGGTCTCCAACTGCCCCGACGGCGACTGTTGCCGGCGTCCCCCGCCCGAACTGGCCGAGCGCTGGGAGGGGTGGGCGTGGTCGTCGGTGCGGCCCAACAGCCACGTCCTCGCCGCCATGCCGGTGGAGACCGTTCCCGGCGTCGACGTCACCGAGATCTACGAGTTCCTCGACCGCCACATCTGGTGAACAAGTGAGCGAGTGACGACGCCTGCCGGCGTCAGTCGCACGAAGTCGTCACGCATCGCCAAGCAGTGGGCGCATGCGGTCCGGCCTGGCGGCGAGGGTCACGGCCCGCGCGAGGCCGGACTTCAACCCCGGTGGCGGCGTAGAGCCGCCAGGTGCCGGGCACGCCGCGCAGCTCCACCTCACCACGCTGGCTCGAACTCGAGCTCGGAGCCGACAACGAGATCTTGCACCGTGCTCGACACCAGCACCTCGCCGGGGGTGGCCTCGCTCTCGATCCGGGCGCCGATGTGGACCCCGATGCCGGCGAGGTCCCGTCGGTGATCTCTACCTCGCCGGTGTGGATCCCCACGCGTACCTCGATGCCCGAGGCCGCGCGATCGCCGCCACGACGGCCAGTCCTGCCCGGACGGCGCGGGCGGGCCCGTCGAACCGGGCCAGGGTGCCGTCCCCGGCGGTCGGCCACCTCCTGGCCTCCGAACCGGGCGGTCTCCTGCCGGACCAGCGGGCGGTGCCGCTCGAGCAGCTCACGCCATCGGCGATCGCCGAGGCTCGACGCCAGCCCGGTCGAGCCCACGATGTCGGTGAACACCACGGTGGCGAGCACCCGGTCGGCGCCGGGCCCGACCGCGGACCCCGGTGAGGAACTCCTCGACCTCGTCGACGATCTGGTCCGGGTCGATCCAGGGGAGGTGGTCGTCGCCGTCCAGTTCGACGAACCGGCGCTCCGGGGATCCGAGCGGCGATGTACCGGCCCTCCTCGACGTCTGGCGTCGGTGTCGCCGATCCGGTGCAGCACCAGCGTCGGCACCTGGATCGCGGGAAGCACCGGGCGGACGTCGATGTGGCGTTCATGAGGATCAGGTCGCGGGCGGCACCGGGGCTGGCCGAGGCCCGGGCCCGGGCCGACCACCAGGCGGTGAGGGCGGCGTCGGCCGACGGGGCGATATTCGAGATGTCGCTCTCGGCACCCCACACACTGCTCGATCCTGACCGACTCGGCCGTACCGGTTGGCCCGGGTCGGTGCCCAGGGGTAGTCGTCGTCAGGGTCGACCCGCTTGGCGTACGACCCGTAGAGGACGAGGGCGGAGGTCCGATCCGGATAGGTGGCGGTGAAGAGGACAGACATGGGGCCGCCCTCGGAGTAGCCGAACAGGGCGGCTCGCTCGCTGCCGACCGCATCCATCACGGCGCGGACATCGTCCATCCGGGTCTCCAGGTCGGGCAGGCCACCGGGCCGGTCGGACAACCCCGTGCCCCTCTTGTCGAACCTGATCAACCGGGCGAACGAGCCGAGCCGGTCGAGGAAGTGGGCCGACCGCGGCTCCTCCCAGTCGACCTCGAGGTGGGAGACGAACCCGGGGACCAGCACGAGGTCGATGGCACCGCCGCCGGTCACCTGATAGGCGATGTTGACCCCGCCGCTCCTGGCGTAGCGACCTCCCTGTCGGTCATCGCCGCGCCGAGGTCCCGGCCTAGTCGGGGAGCGGCTGTCGGCTGGCCGTGATGCCGGGTCAAGGGCGAGCGCCGCCGAGTTCATGCAGTAGCGGAGCCCGGTCGGCCGGGGGCCGTCCTTGAACACGTGGCCGAGGTGGGCGCCGCAGTTGGAGCACACCACCTCGGTCCGGGGCATGAACAGCTTGAAGTCGGTGTGGGTGTCCACCGCCGAGGGATCGACCGGCTCGAAGAACGAGGGCCAGCCGGTGCCCGAGTCGTACTTGGTCTCGGACGAGAACAGCGGCTCGCCGCACACGATGCACCGGTAGACGCCCGGCGTCTTGGCGTCCCAGTACACACCGGTGAATGCCGGCTCGGTGCCGGCCTCCTGGGTGACGTGGTACTGCTCTGGCGTCAGGCGCTCCCGCAGCTCGGCATCGGTCGGCTTGGCGTGGGCATCGGTCATGCCCCGATCGTACCGGGACGGCGCCACCGGGACGACCGGTCAGCCCTGCGGCTGATCGGAGACGACCACCTCGGGCGTCAGGCCCAGCCGGTTTGCCTCCTCGATATCGATGATCTCCCTGCCGAACGGGGTGAGGGCAACCGGGATCAGCTTGAAGTTGGCCACACCCAGCGGGATCCCGATGATGGTGAGGATCATGGCGACCCCGGTGATCAGGTGGGCGAGGGCGAGCCACCACCCGGCGAGGACCACCCAGACGATGTTGCCCAGCACCGAGGCGACCCCGCGATCGGGCCGCACCACCACCGTCCTCCCAAACGGCCACAGCGCATACACCGCCAGCCGGGCTGCGGCGATCCCGAACGGGATGGTGAAGATCAACAGGAACATGACGACGGCGGCCAGGCCGTAGCCCAGGGCCAGCACGAGCCCGCCGAACACCAGCCAGATGATGTTGAGGGCGATGTTCACCGGGTCGACCCTACTGCCCGGTCGAGGCGGCGACGGGCCACCGTGGTCAGCCTGTCGGACGGAGGAGGAACAGCCGCCGGTCGCACTCGGGGAGCGGCTTCCTCGGCCTCGACGACGAACCGGTCGGCGAGGTAGCGCCGCAGCGACTCCTCGTCGTAGTCCCCGTGGATCTCGTGGGGCCGCTTGTTCACCGACAAGAGCTCGACCATCGGGTCGCCCGGGGGCACGAACTCGAGGATCACCCGGGAGTCGAGGTCGGCCAGCCAGTCGACGACCTGGCGCAGCGGCACGTTGCGCCCCACCACCAGGTGGTGGATGACGGCGAAGCAGAGGACGAGGTCGGGTGACGACCGGTCCTCCATCCGCGCCCGCTCGCCGCCACGCCAGCCGAGCCCCGGAGACGGCGCGGAGAGATCCTGGAGCATGGGGAGGATGACACCGTTGCCCTCGGCATGGAGGCTGCGGTAGAAGCCGTCGAGCACCTCCTCGTCGGCGTCGACGGCGAGCACCGAAGCGGCGACCGTTGCCGCCACCCGGGAGAAGTGCCCGTCGTTGGCGCCGAGATCCCACACCACGTTCGGGCGGTGCTCGGCGAGCACCTTCTCCAGGAAGTCGGTCTTGGGCCCACGGTCACGGGAGACGTGGCTGCACTCGTCGGCGTACCGGTTCCAGGTCGACCGGCCGTGCTCCCAATCGAGGCCTGCCACGGTGGAGCGCAGCCCCCGCACGTTGCTCTGGATGAGCTCCTTCTTGAACCCGGCGGCGCGGAACTCGGAGCGGAGGTCCCTGGTGCTGTCCTTGTAGCGGCGCTCGCCCCGGGCGGGCAGGGTCACATGGAGCAGGGTCGCCTTGCGGGCGCGGTGGCGGAGGGGGAGCATCGCCGCCATCTGCTCGGCGGTGGGTCCTTCGGCGTCGCCGCGCAGCCACGGCTGGTGGGGGACTCCCACATACGCCCGCAGCATCAACGGGTAGAGGTACTGGCGGAGGAACTGCCGGTAGCCGACCCAGATGTCGCCCGGCTCGAGCGGCTCGAACGACCCGACGTCGATGAACACCGGCCTGGCGCCGACGAACTGCACGTTGTACGGCGTCGAGTCCTTCAGGATCATGTCCTCCGCCAGGGCGGCCTCGAGGAGGTCGAGCTGCAGGAGTGCGGCGTCCCGCAGCATGGAGAACGTCCACTCGTACGGGTAGGAGATGATCGGGATCCTCCGGTGGTGGAGCACCCCGGCCCACCCACCCGGCGGCGCTCCCGCCGGTGTCGGGACGCCGGCGGCCGGCTCGGTGTCGACCACGTTGCCCCGGACCAGTTGCTCGCCGAAGAAGCGGGAGCTGGTCAACGCCTCCCAGGCGTCGAGGTTTCGCTTGTCGAGCGCCCGGTAGACCTCCCCGTCCACGGTGAAGACCCGGTTGCCCGGGTCGCGGAACGACCCCGGGTCGATTCGGGCCGCGGGACGCGGCGGGATGCTCGACGGGGGTGGCCACGGGTGTTCCGGCGGTGACCGGCGTCTCGGCGCTACTCGGGCTTGGTGGCGGCGTCGATCTCGGCGGTCTCGGCGGCGGCCGGCTCGTCGACGGGCACGTCCTGCTTGCGCTTGAAGATCTGCTTGCCCTTCGCCTTGACGAGGATGGCGACGCCGGCGGCACCGCCGATCACGGCCTGGGCGATGAAACTGCCGGTGCCGGGGTCGAGATATGCGATGAGCTTCACGGGTGCCTCCGTCGGGGGCTGGGGGTTTGCGAACACGTTGATCTGGTGGACGGGCTTCCGTCCCTGGGCAGTGTACCCGGACGTGGCAGTGAAGGTGACTCCACGGTGACTGCCTTGCCCCGTCGCGGTGCTGGGTGATTCAATGCCACCCGAGCGGAGAGCACCGGAGGTAGCCGCCAATGCGCAATCTCCTGCTGGTCATCCACATCGCGGCGGCGGGGATCTGGCTGGGGGCGTCGGTGACCCAGATGGTGGTGGCGCCGATGCTCACCCGGCAGATCCGGCGAGGTGGCGGCGGCGTGGATGACCGCTTCGATGAACCTCAGCAAGCGGCTGTACCCGATCGCCGGCGTGGTCATCCTCGCCGCCGGCATCGGCCTGGTGCTGGGTCGGAGGTCTACGAGTTCACCGATGTGTTCGTCGGCATCGGGATCGTGGTGATCGTCGTCGCCGGCATCCTCGGCGGCCGGGTGTTCGGCCCGGCGGCGGCGCAGGCGGCCGACGCCTACCGGTCGGGTGACACCACGGCCGGGCGGGCGGCGAGCTCGCAAGATCGCCCGCTTCGGGCTCCTCGACATCGTCCTGCTGCTGGTCGCCATCACCGCCATGGTGGCCAAGTGGGGAGTGTGACCGGGCTGACACCCTCGGTTGCCGTCGAGGTTCCACTCCTCGGGGACGACCGCGGCAAGAACTGGGCGAAGGTGGTCACCAACGTCGACCCCTCGCTCGCCACCGGCTGGGCCTACGAGGGCGAGTTCATCGCCTCGGGCGGCGTCCAGGACGTGCCGGTCGGGTCGGTGCTCCTCGTCTACGGGGAGCGGGGGAGCCGCGACCGGCCGGTGATCGCCGCCAAGGTGTTCACCGCCAACGGCGACGGCACCCTCTCCGCCGAGGCGGAGGCGTCGGGCCGGGCCTGGGCGCGCACCTTGCGCGACCGGGTGGAGGAGCTGCTCTCCGATCGCCTTCCATCGCCCGAGGACGGTCTGCCGTGGTCGCCTGACCTGATGGCCTGGAGCGACCAGGCGATCCTCGACGAGCTGGCCCGTCGCGGCCTGTCGACGTGAAGCCATGGTTCGCCCCGTGCCGGGACGAGGCACCCGACGAGAGGCGGGCGTGGCGCCAAAGAGGATCACGTGCGGTTTCGGTGCCGCCGAACGTCGGTATCTCGGCGACAGCGGCCGGAAGGGCGGGTGACCGGTGCCACTGATCGAGGTGCGGGGGGTCGAGCTGCACTACACCGACACCGGGTCGGGGCCGGTGGCGTTGTTCGTCCACGGGTTCCCGCTCGACGGGATGATCTGGAGCGACCAGGTGGAGCGGCTCAGCGGGGAGGGGCGCCGCTGCGTCGTCCCCGACCTGGCCGGCTTCGGGCGCTCGGCGCCGGTGGTCACCGCTTCGCTCGGCATGGAGCGCCACGCCGACGACCTCGCCGCGCTGCTCGACGCCCTCGGGGCGACCGGGTCGACCTGGTGGGGCTGTCCATGGGCGGTTACGTCGCCCTCGCCTTCGCCGAGCGCCACCCCGGGAGGCTGCGGACGATGGCGCTGGTCGACACCAAGGCGACCGCCGACACTGCCGGAGGGCAAGGCGGGGAGGGACGCCTCCGTAGCCCGGCTGCTCGAAGGGGGTCGAGCGGCGTTCGCCGCCGAGATGGCAACGGTGCTCCTCGGGCCCGACGCCGGGCCGATGCTCCATGCCCGGGTCCGGCAGATGATCGAGTCGACCCGCTACGAGACGATCGTCGCCGCCCTGGTCGGGTTGCGCGACCGGGGCGACCGCACCGCCGTCCTGGCGGGGAGCACGGTGCCGGTGGCCGTGGTGGTCGGGGAACACGACGGCGTCACCCCACCGGCTGCCGCCGAGGCGATGGTGGCGCTGCACAAGGAGGCGACGCTCGATGTCGTCCCCGGTGCCGGCCACCTGACTCCCATCGAGGCACCGGACGCGGTGGCCGGGGTGCTGCAGGGGGTCTTCGACCGAGGGCCTGACGCTCAGGCCCGGGCGTGCTCCCAGGCGGCCCCGACCCTGTCGACGAGGTCGTCGGGTGCTCCGAGGACGGTGTGGCCCAGGGAGAACGCCTCGACCTGGCAGGCGGCGCCGGCGTTCCTCGACGGCACTGAGCACCCGGTCCCGCCACCGCTCGTCGGGCACCAGGTCGGGCTGGGTGTCGACGAGGGACTCCACCACGGCCAGGTCGTGCTCGTCGCCGAGCACGTCGCCGAGCCTTGGAAGCGGCCCGCCAGGGCGCCGAACAGCTCTTCCCAACCGGTTGCACGACCTCCACCTGGTGGCGCAGGTACTTGACGTCCTTGCGCCACTCGTGCAGGAGATGGGCCGTTGGCCGCGCCTCGGCGACCTCCATGTCCGCCTCGCGGCTCGGCGGGCGATGCGGGCCAGTCCCGGGCGGATCGAGGCGAACGGGTCGGGGAAGGCGCCTTCGCCGACAACCGGGAATCGGCGCCACCCGTGACCGGAAGCGAGCAGTGTTGTCAGCGTGTCGGTCCGCAGCTGCCGGTCGGACCCGATCATCGCGTGCGCGGGCGCGTCGGCGCGGGCGTTCGAGGGTCGCCACCAGCCGCCGCCCCAGCAACCTCGCCGAACAGCTCGGTGTCATCGGTGAGGTCGGCGGCGACGCCGGCAGTCACCGCCGCCTCGCGGAAGGGCGACCAGCGGCGGGCGGCGTCCCGGATCACCACGTTCTCCTGGCGATAGCGGAACCGGCCCAGCTCGCCCCTCATCAGGCGCAGCACCGCCCGCACCCGCTTCAGCGCCTTGCGCATCTCGTGCACGCACCGGTCGAGGTCGGGCTCGTGGCGGAGCAGGTCGGTGCACCGGTCGACCTGCTCGATCACGATCCGGCGCATCCCCAGCGCCAGCGGTTCGCCGATACCGAGGCGGAAGCCCTCGGCCGGCGGTGCGGGGGGACGGCGGGCAGTGGAGCATGCGTTCGCTCGAGGTCGGTCACGTCGGCTCCTTCGGGGGAAGTGGCACCACCAAGGCTACCAGCGAGGGTGGTCCCGAGATGGTTGCCCGCGAGCACCGGCGGTCCGTATCGTCCCCGCCCGGAGGTGGTCATGGCGACGATCGTGAAGAACGACAGGCGCACCGTCTTCGGGTGGGCCATGTACGACTGGGCCAACTCCGCCTACATCACCACCGCCGGAGCCATCGTCGCCGCCTTCTTCACCGGCGAGCATCGTCCCGGACGACGGCTACGCCGGGATGTCGGGCGAGACCTTGTGGGCCTACGCCGTCTCGTTCGGGTCGCTGCTCCTGTTCCTGTCGATGCCGGTGCTCGGGGCCGTCGCCGACTTCGCCGGGGCGAAGCGCGCCTTCCTGCGGTTCTTCGCCTTCATCGGGGCGGTGACGACGATGGCGGTCCCGTTCGTGCCCACCGGGGCGGTGCTGGCCTTCGTCGGCGTGTTCCTGGTGACCCAGGTGGGGTTCAGCGGCTCCATCGTCTTCTCCGACTCGTACCTGCCCCACATCTCCACCGACGACACCATCGACCGGGTGTCGTCACGGCGGCTACGCCCTCGGGCTACGTCGGCGGTGGGCTCTACCTGTTGCTGGCGCTGGTGCTGATCCTGCTCAGCGGCGACGGCGGAGCCACCGGCCTGTCCACGGAGACGGCCGCCCGGATGCGCCATCTTCGGGTCCGGGGTGTGGTGGCTCGGGTTCACCCTGTTCGCCCTCGCCGCGCCTCCCCGAGCCGGGCAGGCCCGAGCAACTGCCCGCTGAGCTGCAGGGCGGGTCCGTCCTCGTCGCCTATGCCCGGGTCGGGTTCGCCCGCACCGTCGGTACCGCCCGCAAGCTGCTCGGGTTCCGCCACCTGATGCTGTTCGTGCTCGCCTTCCTCTTCTACAACGACGGTGTCCAGACGGTCATCGACGTGTCGGGCGCCTACGCCGAGGACACGTTGGGACTGTCCACCGAGGAGATCGTCATCGCCTTCCTCATCGTCCAGTTCGTCGCCTTCTTCGGGGCGCTCGGGTTCGGGGTGCTCGCCGACCGGATCGGGACCAGGCCGGCGATCATGGTGTCGCTGGCCGGTTGGTCGCTGGTGCCGTCGGCGGCTACCTGCTGCCCGGCCGGGGAGACGACGCCGCTCTACGTGCTGGCGGTGTTCATCGGGCTCGTGCTCGGCGGGGTACAGGCATTGAGCCGCAGCCTGTACGGGTCGATGATCCCCGAGGAGGCGTCGGCCGAGTTCTACGGCTTCTTCTCGGTGTTCTCCAAGTTCTCCGCGATCTTCGGCCCGCTTGGTGTTCGCCGTGGTGTCCCACGGCGCCGGGTCGGGACGACCGGCGATCCTGTCGATCGTCGCCTTCTTCGTCATCGGGATGGCGATCCTGAGCCGGGTGGACGTCGGCGCGGCCCGCGCCTCGCGCGGCGAACTGGCGGTTCGCCGGGTCCGAGGTCGAGACGTCTCCGACGAGGCCTGAGCGGCCGCATTACCCCGGTCGATCGTTAGCTTCAGTGCGATGCGCGGCGTCGGCTGGCCGAGGTTGGCGGTGTTGACGGCGCGGTGCTGGCCGGTTGCTCGACCGCTCCCGAGGCCGACCCGACGACAACCGCGGTCGCCGCGGCAACCACATCGCACCGAGGCACTGCCGCTGCCGTGACCACGACGTCGCCGACCTCGACGACGGCCTCGCCGGGCAGCCACCAGCGTCACCGGCCACCACCTCCACCACCCGGCCACCGCCGCCGTCGCCCGGAGAGCTGACCTGGTGCCGGTGGTCGAGGGCCTCGAGCAGCCGGTGCTGGCGCTGGCGCCAGCCGGATGGCGCGCCGGCTCTACGTCGTCGACCAGGGGGGCCGCATCGTCACCGCGGCTGGCGAGGTGGTGCTGGACATCACCGACCGGGTGCTGTTCCGAGGGCGAGCAGGGGCTGCTCGGTCTCGCCTTCCCCGACGACTTCGCCGACAGCGGGGCGGCTCATCGTCAACTACATCGACCTATCCGGGGACACCAAGGTCTCCGAGTTCACCGCCGGGGACCCGGAGAGCGAGCGGTGATCATCGGACATGGAGCAGCCCGCCGCCAACCACAACGGAGGGATGATCGCCTTCGGGCCCGACGGGTACCTGTGGGTGGGGATGGGCGACGGCGGCGGGGCCGGCGACGACGTTCGGCAACGGGCAGGATGCCGCAGTCCCTGCTGGGTGGGATGCTCCGGATCGACCTCGACGGCGATCCGTATGCGACGCCCCCGCGACAACCCCGGGACTCGACGGCTGGGCGGCCGAGAAGTGGGCGATCGGGCTGCGCAACCCATGGCGGTGGGCGTTCGACGGAGACGACCTGTGGATCGCCGACGTCGGCCAGGGAGCCTGGGAGGAGGTCAACGTCGTCGAGTCGGCGACGGCGACAGGGTCGCGGCCTCAACTTCGGGTGGCCGGTGTTCGAGGGCAGCCACTGCTTCGCCAACGACCCCTGCGACGACGCCGGGATGGTGATCCCGGTCGCCGAGTACTCGCACGAGCGAGGGCTGTTCGATCACCGGCGGGATTCGTCTACCGGGGGAGCGCGATCCCCGGGCTCGACGGCCACTACTTCTACGGGGACTACTGCGGCGGGCTGGATCCGCAGCGTGGTGCCGCGACGGCGGGGGCTTCAGCGAGACGCGAGTGGTTCCCGCCGGGGACGGTCGACGGTCTCACCGGGTTCGGCGTCGACGCTGACGGCGAGCTGTACGTCACGGGCGTCGAGGGGTCCGTGTACCGCATCGAGGCGGGTTGAGCCTCGCCGTCGGCGGCGCCCACCGGCCGCAAGCCGTCGCGCCGATAGGCTCCCCGCCCATGGCGGGCGATCGCATGGTCGTGGTGGGCTCGATCAACCGGGACACCGTCTCGGGGTCGACCGCTCCCGGTGCCGGGGGAGACCGTGTTCGGTCGCCATCTCGGCTCGTTCCCCGGCGGCAAGGGCGCGAACCAGGCGGTGGCGGCCGCCCGGCTCGGGCCGCCCGGTGGCGATGGTGGCGGGGGTCGGTGCGGATGCGGCTCGGTGCCGCCGCCCTCGACGGGCATGGCCGCCGAGGGCATCGACACCGACGGCGATCGGGATCGACGCCGAGGGGCGCCCACCGGCTCGGCGACGATCATGGTGGACGCCGGCGGGGAGAACAGCATCGTCGTCGTCCCGGGGCCAACGGGAGACGTCGGCGCCGCGAGATCGAATCGCCGCGGCCGCGGTGTCCTGGGGGCGCGGCGGTATCCTGCTCCAGCTGGAGGTGCCGATGGGCGCCGTGGCGGCAACGGTGCGGGGAGCGCGGGAGAGTGATCGTGCTCAACGCCGCTCCGGCCCGGGCCATCCCGACGGAGATCATGGGCAGGCGCCGGCGTGCTCGTCGTGAACGCGATCCGAGCTCGCCGTGCTCGGGTGCGGGCGGAGGCGTCGCACACCGGGCGAATCGTCGATCGAGCCGGTCGCCTCGGCTTCCACGGCTCGGTCGTGGTCACCATGGGAGCCGCCGGCGCGGTGGTGCTCTCCGCCGCCGGGGTCACCGAGGTACCCTCGATCCCGGTCGACGTGGTCGACACCACCGGTGCCGGCGATGCCTTCTGTGGTGGGCTGGCCGACGGCCTCGCCCGGGGCAGCGACCCTGGTGGAGGCGACCCGGTGGGCGGTGCGGGTGGCGGCCCTCGCCACCACTCGGCTCGGTGCCCAGGAGGCGCTGCCCACCGCCGACGAGGTGGGATCAGCGAGGAGCGTGAGCGTGCGGCGGATCATCATCGACACCGACCCGGGACAGGACGACGCCGTCGCCATCCTCACCGCCCTGGCCTCACCCGAGCTCGACGTGGCGGCGATGACCACCGTCGCCGGCAACGTCCCGCTGGAGCGCACCACCGACAACGCCCTCGCCATGGTCGAGCTGGCGGGCCGCCCCGACGTGCCGGTCTACGCCGGGTGCCGGCGACCGATGGTGCGGCAGCTGGTGACCGCCGAGTACGTGCACGGCCCCACCGGGATCGACGGGGCGGACCTGCCCGCACCCGGCATCTGGCTGCGTCCGGGCCACGCCGTCGACGCCCTCGTCGACCTGCTGCTGGCCGCAGAGGCGACCACGGTGTGCCTGCTCGGCCCGCAGACCAACCTGGCGATGGCGATGGTGAAGGAGCCCGCGATCGTCGACCACATCGACGAGATGGTGCTGATGGGCGGCGGCTTCTTCGAGGGGGGCAACACCACCCCGGCCGCCGAGTTCAACATCTACGTCGATCCGCACGCCGCCCACGTCGTGTTCTCCAGCGGCGTCCCCATCACGATGATGCCGCTCGACGTGACCCACCGGGCGCTGACCACCGACGCCCGCATCGCCCGGTTCCGTGGGCTGGGGACGGCGGCCGGCGACGCCACCGCCGGGATGCTCGACTTCTACGACCGGCACGACGAGGCGAAGTACGGCACCGAGGGCGGCCCCCTGCACGACCCGTGCGTCATCGCCTACCTGCTCCGTCCCGAGCTCTTCACCGGCCGGCGGTGCAACGTCGCCATCGAGCACCGGTCGGAGGCAGACGATGGGGATGACCCTGGTCGACTGGTGGGGGGTGACCGGCGCCGAGGCCAATGCCCAGGTGATGCGATGGATCGACGCCGACGGCTTCTTCGACCTGTTGGTGGAGCGCATCGGCCGGCTGTGACTGGACCGATCATCGACGAACTTTGAGCGAGTGACGCCACCAGTCGGCTTCAATCGAAAAGTTCGCCGAACGCGGGAGGAGGGCGGCGTCAGCCGCCCGGGAATGTCCAGTGCCGGGTTCGTGTCACACCCCGTTCCTACCATTCCCACCATGACCGAGTTGTTCGTGGAGGCGTGGGCGCCGGAGTACGGGAATCCCTTCGAGGCCGATCTCGAGCTGGCCGATCCGTCCAAGGTGGACGACACCGTCGAGGTCGCCATCGGCCTGGGACCCGATCCCGGGCGTCGACGACGGGATCGCCACCGTGGCGTTCGTCGACGGGGTGCGACGGATCGACGCCAGGCTCACCCTCGACGCGCCCGGGGGGCCGATCCCGGGCATCTGCGGGACCTATGCCGTCGGCGCCGCCACCTGGCGGCGCGACATCCCCCGCACCGACATCGATCGGGTGAGGGTCGACCGGCTGGCCGTGTTCGGGCACGGGGCGGGCGCCCCGGTGCCGGTGGCGGGGCCGCAGCTCGCCTACCGGTCGGAGTCGGTACCGGGGAGCGACCCCCAAGAGCTGATCCAGCGCTTCCACGGCGCCATGCGGAAGGCCGAGGCGGTCCTGTCGGAGGCGCTGGCCCAAGAGGGGTGCTTCGTCGTCGCTGACGGCCCGATCAACGATCTCTCCGCCACCGAGAAGGTCGGGTTCATCAAGACCCATCGGGCGCCCTACCTCCCGCCGGAGCGGATCCCGGTCGTCGCCGCTCTCCGGCGGGCGGAGCGGACCCCGCTGTTCCTCATCGGCAAGGATGGGGCCTACCCGCGGTACTCCTGGTACCAGCGCCTCGCCGACCCTGCCGGACGCGCCACTCCTGGAGCGGTGTCGTCCGCGTGCGAGGTGTCCAGCCATCTCGACCTGGCGACGGCACGGCGCATCGCCGACCGGACCGCCGCCATCCTGCCGCTGGTGGGCTCCGAGCCGCAGGTCGAGCCGCGAGCCCCGCAGAACCTGGTGCCCATCGGGGCGCTCGAGCGGCACCTCCGTCGCCACATGGGTGAGCCCGGGTTCGTCAACCGTGCGCTACGGTCGGCGGTGACGCGACAGCGCCGGGCAACGGGGGTGACGGCATGAGCGAAGGTGGCGCCGGAGTCGGTCGGGTGCTGGGCACCGCAGCACACCACCACCAGCGGGTTCCGCGTCGTGCTCGACGACGACGACTACCTCCAGCTCGACGATCTGGTGGTGGTCCGCACCCAGGTGCCGAAGGGTGGCGAGGTGCGCACCTACGGAGTGGTCACCGAGAGCGAGGCGATCTACGAGGGGGCCCAGTACGAGTCGGACACCCACCGGATCGCCGCCGAGGGCATCCTGCCGGCCGCCAAGGTGCGGTCGGCGCAGGTGGCGGTGACCCGGGTCGACCCGGAGATCTGGGTATCACCCGATCCAGGGGAAGTGGTGGAACGCGCCGCCGGCGACGAACGGGCCAAGGCCCTCTACCTCGACCAGATGGAGCGCGCCCTGCCCATCGGGTCGGGTCGCGACGGCGAGCCGGTGTACGTCGACCTCGACTTCTTCGACGGGAGGAAGGGCGGGCACATGTCCATCTCGGGTATCTCCGGGGTGGCGACCAAGACGTCGTTCGCCTTGTTCTTCCTCCGGTTGCTCAGTGCGCCGGCCGGACATCGTCGGCGAAGGCGCCGCCAACCTCCGCATCCTGGTCTTCAACGTCAAGGGCGAGGACCTGCTCTGGCTCGACCGGCCCAACCGCTTCTTCGACGCCGAGGCGGCCACCGTGTGGGAGCGGCTCGGCGTGGCCGCCGGCTCCGTTTCCCTCGGTGGCGTTCTGGGCGCCGCCGCGGTCGTCGTCGGGCGACACCGTGATCCCCGACATCGGGGGGCGCCTCGAGGGGGTCGCCGCATTCACCTGGACGCCGCGGGAGTTCATCGACGAAGGGTTGTTGCGGTTCCTGTTCACCGATTCGGCCGACTCCCGCAACCAGATCCCGTTCATCGAGGAGCGGGTCAGGGCGCAGCTCCGCCGGTTCGCGGTGGACGTCGAGGGCCCGCCGGGAGCGGTGGTGCTGCGCGACCCGTCGGTCGAGTCGTTCCGGCCTGGCGAGCGGGCGGTGGCCCACCAGGGCGAGCGGGTGATCACCGATCTGCGGACCCTGGTCGAGGCGGTCACCGAGTTCGTCGACCCCGATGACGGGTCGGAGCCCGACCAGAAATGGACCGGTCGGGTGCAGGCGGGCACCGTCTCGGCGTTCGCCCGCAGGTTGCACGCCGCGGTCAGTCGCCTCGGTCACCTGGTGCGGGCCGGGGAGAGCAGGAGGATCGACCGCGGGGCCGCTCAGGTCACCGTGGTCGGCATCCAGTCGCTCCACGACCTCGGCCAGCGCTTCGTGGTGGGGGCGTTGCTCGCCGAGACGTTCGCCGAGAAGGAGAACACCGGCCAGCGGTTGCCGTTGTCGGTGGTGGTGCTCGACGAGCTCAACAAGTACGCGCCCCGCGACGGTTCGAGCGCCCTCAAGGACATGCTGGTCGACATCGCCCAACGGGGCCGTTCGCTCGGGGTCCTCCTCGTGGGCGCCCAGCAGACGGCGTCGCGGGTCGC
Organism: uncultured Acidimicrobiia bacterium; assembly: GCA_963834375.1. Lineage (GTDB taxonomy): Bacteria > Actinomycetota > Acidimicrobiia > Spongiisociales > UBA5794 > JACDBE01. Next base: position 906,983 of record CAWIBM010000002.1, read on the forward strand.
CCAGGAGGTGATGGAGAACGCCGCCATCCGGGTGGCGGGCCGGCTCGATGCCGCCGAGGCGGAGCGGGCCGAGTACGGGTGGATGCTCCCCTCGACCCGGGCGAGGGCGCGGCTGCTGAAACCGGGGACGATGGTGGTGAGCCAGCCTTCGATCCCGGTGCCGCTGGTGGTCGAGTTCCCCTTCCCGCCGTGGGCGACCCGCAAGGAGGAGGTCGACGACCGGGACGTCGACCCGTTCGCCGGCCTGTGAAGGTCCTCCACACGTCCGACTGGCACGTCGGCAAGCGCATCGGGCGCTACGACCGCTCCGAGGACCACCGCAGCGTCATCGACGAGGTGGTGGGCGATCGCCGACGCCGAGGACGTCGACCTGGTGCTCCATTCGGGCGACCTGTTCGACCGGCCCTTGCCCCCGGTCGAGTCGCTCGACATCGCCCTCGACGGGACTCGTCCGCCTCGCCGCCGGCGGACGGCGCCCGGTCGTGGTCATCGCCGGCAACCACGATTCGCCCGGTTTCTTCGAGGCGCTGGCCCCGTTCGTGCGGCAGCACCGGCATCCACCTCGTAGGGGACGTCCATCGCCCGGACGAAGGGGCCGTGCTCGACCTCGAAACCACCGCCGGCAGGGCGGTGGTGAGCTGCTTCCCGTTCCTGCGCGAGGGCCGCGCCTTCCACGCCTGGGAGCCGATCGACGAGCACTACAAGAAGTACGGCGATCGGCTGCGCGGTCATATCCGAGGCGTACAGCACCCATGCCTCGAAGGTGGCCGGCGCCGATGCGGTGACGTTCCTCGTGGCCCACTTCCTGGTCGGCGGGGCCAAGGTCCACGGCCACGGGGCGGCCCGTGGAGAACGTGAGCTCCACATGGGCGAGGCGTACGCCGCGACCCCCGAGGCCATCCCACCCGGCCCGCAGTACGTGGCGATGGGGCACATCCATGCCCCCCAGAGGGTGCCCGGCGCGAAGGTGCCGGCCGAGTACGCCGGGTCGCTGCTCGAGCTCGACTTCGGCGAGGCCGGCGAGCAGAAGCGGGTCGTGGTCGTCGACGTCGAGCCCGGGCTGCCGGCCACGGTGCGGTCGACGGCCGCTGTCCGGCGGGCGACGGCTGGTCCGGGCCTCGGGGGAGTGGGGCGACCTGATCGTCCGGGACGACCTGAGGGAGGCGTACCTCGACCTGGTCGTCCAGACCGCCGGCCCGGATCCCGGCGCTGGCCGAACGGGTCCTCGAGGAGTTCGACTTCGTGGTCAAGGTGCGCGCCGAGTATCCCAAGCGTCGAAGGAGAGCGCCCGGCCACGGCCCACCGGAGCCTCGACGAGCTGTACGCCGACTACTGCACCGAAGGTCGACGGAGTGGCGCCACCCGAGGACCTGCTCGGCGGCATTCCGGACGGTGATGGAGGAGGTGGCGTCGTGACGAGAGGGACGTGCGCCCACTTGAGCTGCGGCTCCGCAACTTCCGCTCCTACTTCGGCTCCGAGGCGGTCTTCGACTTCCGCCACCGGTCGCTGGTCGGGATGGTGGGCCCCATCGGCAGCGGCAAGTCGTCACTGCTCGACGCCGTGGCCTTCGCCCTCTACGGCCGTACGCCGTCCGAGGGCCAGGCAACCTCGCGCCTGATCCACCAGCGCGCCGACCACGGCGGGGTCAGCTCCGCGTTCGAGGTGGACGGCGAGATCTGGGAGGCGGTTCGGGTGCTCCGTCGCAAGGGGCAGAGCCAGCACGCCCTCTACCGGTACGAGAGCGACACCGCCGAGCGCCGAACCGGTCGAGAAGGTCACCCAGGAGCGCCAGGTCAACGACCGGATCAGGGAGCTCCTCGGGCTCGACTTCGACACCTTCGGCGATCGGTGCTGCTCGCCCAGGGCCGGTTCGCCGAGTTCCTCAAGGGAGCGCCCGCCGACCGCGACCGGGTGCTGAAAGGCGTGTTCGGTCACGACCGCATCGACCAGATGCGCGAGGTCGCCAAGGCCAGGTCGGTGGTCGCTCGGCCAAGAGGTGCCGCGATCGACGGCAGGTTGGCCCAGGTCGACGTGCTCGAGGCGAAAGTGGCGGACCGCGTCGCCGAGCTGGAGGACATCGAGGCGAGGCTGGAGGCGCTGGCCAAGGCGGAGCCGACGGTCGTCGATCTCGAGCTGCGGATCTCCGCCGCGCGCGTCCGGGGTCGAGAGGGCCGCGGCCAGGCGGCGAGGAGCTGGCTCCGCTCGGCGAGCGCCTGGCGTCCCCCGCCGTGGTCGCCGAGCTCGAGGAGCGTCTCGGCGCGCTCGAGGGAAGACGGCGCCAGCTCGCCGTCGAGATGGACGAGGCCGACGCCGCGCGGAAGGACGCCAGACGGTCTGCTGGACGAGATGGAGGCGGCCGGGGAGCAGGAGTGATCAGCGCCGCCGAGATGGCAGTCGCCACGCACCAGCAGGCGACGCCTCCGCATGGCGGCCGCCGGCGACGAGTCCGCGACGCGTTGCCGACCAGCTCGAAGAGGTGAGCGCCAAGCACGGAGCCATCGTCACCCGCCGGGAGGAGGCCGTGCTCCTCGAACAGTCCGCCGAGGCGTCGCCTGGCCGTGGCCGACCGGGCTCTGCGTCAGGCGAGGTCCGAACGGCACGATGCGGCGCACCGCAACATGGCGATCGAGTTGCGCAAGGAGATGACCGCCGGTGACGCCTGCCCGGTGTGCCGTCAGCCGGTGGAAGCTCTGCCCGCTCCGACGGCGGCACCGGACCTCGACGCAGCCGAGGCCGCCGAGGCAGCCGCCGAGGATGGCCTGCGGGCGGCGCGGAAGCGAAGGGACGATGCAGCCGCTGCCAGTCGTCCAGCTGGAGGCGACGGCGACTGCGGTCGGCGATGAGGTCGTCCGGCTCGACGCCGACGCTGGCGCGGGCCGACGAGGCCGTGCCACCTCGACCCGTGCCGTCGACCGCGGCGGCGTCGGAGGTCGGTCGGCTCCTCGGGGAGGGTGACGCGTCCGAGTTGCTCGAGGCGCGGCGTCGGCGACTGGCCGCAGCCAGGGGAGCCGCCGTCGAGACCCGCCGACGATTCGAGGCGGTGGACGGCGAGCTGCGGCGGGTGGTGGACGACGTGACTGCGGTGGCGGCCGGTGTCGGCGAGCTCCGCAGGGAGGCCGACCGGGTGGCGGGCCGTCTCGGCCTCGACGACGACCCCGGCGTCACAGAAGCCGAGGAGTTCGGTGTGTACCTGGCCCGGCTTCGACTGGCATGGTCGACTGCGCTGGCCGAGGCGTCGGCCGACGCCGACGCCTCTGCCGTCGAGCTGGCCGCGTCGACGGCATCGAGATCCGAGCTGCTCGCCGAGTTGGGGGTGACCGGGGATTTCCACCAGGGGCTCGCCGCCGCCAGGGCCGACGTCGATCGGCTGGCGAAGGACGTCGCCGCCGATCGGCTCGAGGTCGCCGCGGCAAGCGCGCTCGAGGCGGAGCGCGCGGCGACGGCAGCCGACAAGGCCATCTATGACCGCATCGCCGGCGACCTCACCAACGCCAACTTCATCCGCTTCCTCCTCGACGACGAACGGGCGCGGCTGGCGGAGCTCGGCGGCGACCACTTCATGCGGCTCACCTCTGGTCGCTACCGCTTCACCGATGACGGGGACTTCGATGTCGTCGACCAGACCGCGGCGGGGGCGGTCCGCAAGGCCTCCAGCCTGTCCGGCGGGCGAGACCTTCCTGGCCTCGCTGGCGCTGGCGCTGGCCCTGGCCGAGATGGTCACCAGGACCGGGGGCCGGCTCGACGCCTTCTTCATCGACGAGGGGTTCGGCTCGCTCGACCCGGAGCACCTCGACCTGGCGATGGAAGGGATCGGCAGCCTGGTCGCCGACGGGTCGTCCCGCCTGGTGGTGGTGGTCAGCCATGTCCCCGAGATGCAGGAGACGCATCGATGACCTCATCCGGCTGGACCGTGATCCCCTGACCGGGGACACCCGGGTGATCCGCGCTTGATGGCGCGTCCGGTCGACCCGTCGATTACTTCAGCAGGAGCGTCGAGATCCGGCGTGACGGTGATGACGGCGCCCACCAGCCCCATCGTCGCCAGGACGGCGACATGGACCAGCATGCCCCAGTCGAGCAGCCCGAGCGTCAGCCCACGGATCAGCTCGGTGCCGTGGTACAGCGGCGAGAAGCGGGCGACGACCTGCAGCCAGTCCGGGATAGACCGAGATGGGGTAGAACGTCGCCGAGAAGAGGAACAGCGGCAGGGTGACCAGGGCGACGAGGTCGAAGTCCTGCCACGACTTCATGTAGGTGGTGGCCGCCATCCCGGTGGCGGCGAACGCCAGCCCGATGAGCAGGGCCGCCGGCACGGCGAGCACTCCCCACATCGACGGCATCAGGCCCATGGCGACCATCACGATGAGGAAGCACACGGCGTAGATGGCGCCGCGCAGCAACGACCAGGTGATCTCGCCGACGGCGACGTCGCCGGGCCCGAGCGGCGTGGCCAGCACGGCGTCGTAGGTCTTCGCCCACTTCAGCTTGAAGAAGATGTTCATCGTCGACTCGTAGACGGCCCCGTTCATCGCCGACGAGGCGAGCAGCGCCGGGGCGACGAACTCGGGATAGGACACGACGTGCCCGCCCGCCGACGTCGACGTCGCCCACCAGGGCGCCGATGCCCACCGCCACCGCGAACAGGTAGAAGACCGGCTCGAAGAACCCGGAGAACACGATCACCCAGATCCGGCGGTACACCAGTAGGTTCCGCTCGACCAACCGGAGCGAGCGGCGGCTCCCCAGCGCGGCGGGCGGGCACGATCCGGGCGATGAGCGTGCCCGTCGTCACTTCTCCAACCTCCGCCGGAAGTTGTACAGGGCGATGGCCGTGCCCACCGCGAACCACAGCAGCAGGTAGCCGACGTGGACGCCGACCGGGCCCGTCGGCTGGATGTCGAGCGCGGCCGCCCTGGTGAGGTCGACGCCGTGCCACAGCGGGGTGAGGTAGGCGACCGGCTGGATCCAACCGGGCAGCTGGGTGATCGGGAAGAACGTGCCCGAGAAGAGGAACATGGGGATGATCCCGAAGCGGAACAGCGAGCTGAGCCCGAACTCGTTCTCCAGCGACGACGTGAAGGCGGTGACCGCTCCCGCGAACGCCATGCCGGTCAAAGCCGCCGGCAGGCAGGCGAGGAGCGCCCGGGGCACGGTGGCGGCGTCGAACAGGACCATGGCAGCGGCGAAGGCGACCACCGTCATGCCCACCCGGGCGAGCACCCAGGCCAGATGGCCCGCCGACCAGGTCGGAGATGCCGACCGGGGTGGCCAGTGCGGCGTGGTAGGTCTTGGTCCACTTGATGCCTGCCATGACCGGGTAGGAGGCGTCCGCGGTGCCGGTCTGCATCGCCGCCGCGGCGAGCAGCCCCGGCGCCAGGAAGGCCACATAGGGCACCCCCGGGATCGGCTCCGTGCCCGAGCCGCTGTCGACCATGGTCCCCAGGCCCACTCCCATCGCCGCCAGGTAGAGCACCGGGTTGAGGAAGGTCGAGATGAGGCTCCCCCGGAAGGTGTGCCGGTAGGTGCGGGCGTGGGTCTCGAACGACGCGCAGGGTGGCGGAGACGGCCATCGGGTCAGTCGACCAGGCTTCGCCCGGTGAGCCGGAGGAAGACGTCTTCGAGCGTGCTTCGCCGCACCACGACCGCCTCCGGCTCGAGGCCGCGGCCGTGGACCTCGGCGACGGTGGCGTCACCGTCGTCGGCGTAGAGCAGCACCCGGTCGGCGAGGGTCTCGGTGCGCTTGGCCAGCCCGTCGAGCCGGTCGAGCACGGTCTCCTGCACCCCGACCGGGAAGCGCAACTCCACCACCTCCCGGGTGGAGTGCTCGGCGATGAGCTGGAGCGGGCTGCCCTCGGCGACGATGGCTCCCCGGTCCATCACCACCAGCCGATCGCAGAGTTGCTCGGCCTCGTCCATGTAGTGGGTGGTGATGATCAACGTGACACCCTGCTGCTTGAGCCGGTACAGACGGTCCCACAGGACGTGGCGGGCCTGCGGGTCGAGTCCGGTGGTCGGCTCGTCGAGGATGAGCAGGTCCGGCTGGTTGATGAGCGAGCGGGCGATGGTCAGTCGCCGCTTCATGCCTCCCGACAGCGATTCGACCTTGGAGGTGCGCCGCTCGGCGAGCTGGGCGAACTCGAGCAGCTCGTCGATGCGGGGTTTGAGGACCTTCCGGGACAGGTCGAAGTAGCGACCGTAGATGAGCAGGTTCTCCTCCACAGGGAGCTCGCCGTCGAGGTTGTCGTCCTGGGGGACCACGCCGAGCCTGGCGCGGATCGCCGCCCCGTCGACCTCCGGGTCCAGGTCGAGCACGCGCAGCGTCCCGGAGGTGACCGGGGACACGGCGCCGATCATCCGCATCGTCGAGCTCTTACCGGCGCCATTCGGACCGAGGAACCCGAACGCCTCCCCCTGGCGGACCTCGAAGTCGATGGCGTCGACGGCGACGAAGTCGTCGAAACGCTTGGTGAGTTGGCGGGCTTCCACCAGGGCGCGCATGGCGAGCACACTACCGGCGGCCCCGTGGGCGAACGCCGACCAAGGGGCCTGGAGCCGGGCTGCTACGGTCGCCGCGATGGGCCCGCTCCACGGTGTCACGGTGATCGAGCTCGAGGCGATCGGGCCGGTGCCGATGGCGGGGATGGTGCTCGGCGACCTCGGGGCCGATGTGGTGAGAGTCGACCGCCCGGGCGGCTCGGGCGACCCGCTGCGGACCCTGATGGGGCGGAACCGGCGCTCGGTCGCCGTCGACCTCAAACACCCCGACGGGGCCGGGGTCGTGGTGCGGCTCGTCGCCGAGGCCGACGTGCTCATCGAGGGGATGCGCCCCGGTGTCGCCGAGCGGCTGGGCGTCGGTCCCGAAGCGTGCCACACGGTGAACCCACGGCTGGTCTACGGACGCATGACCGGGTGGGGGCAGGAGGGCCCGCTCGCCGGCACCGCCGGCCATGACCTCACCTACATCGCGGTGGCCGGCGCCCTCCATCCCATCGGCGACCCCGCCGAGCCACCGCCACCACCGCTCAACCTGATCGGCGACTTCGGAGGAGGAGCCCTCTACCTGGCCGTCGGGGTCCTGGCGGCGCTGGTGGAACGGGAGCGGTCCGGCCTCGGCCAGGTGGTCGACGCGGCAATGATCGACGGGACGGGATCGCTCCTCACCATGTTCCACGAGCTCACCGCGATGGGGTTGTGGGACGAACGGCGTGGTGGCCAGCTGCTCGACGGTGGAGCCCCCTTCTACCGGACCTACCGGACCGCCGACGGGAAATACGTGGCGGTGGGAGCGCTCGAGCCGCCGTTCTTCACCGCCCTCCTCGCCGGGCTGGGGCTCGAGGGCGAGTTCCCGGCCCAGCACGACCGGTCGCGGTGGCCCGAGATGCGCCACCGGTTCTCCGAATGCTTCGCCCGACGCACCCGGGACCAGTGGGAGTCGACCTTCGCCGGTAGCGACGCCTGCGTCGCCCCGGTGCTGACGATGGCCGAGGCGACCACCCATCCCCAGATCGCCGGCAGGAACGGCCACCTGCAGGTCGGCGGCGTCCGCCAACCGGCGCCGGCGCCCCGCTTCTCCCGCTCGGTCCCGGCCACTCCCCGGCCGGCGGTCGGGCCGGGAGCGGACACCGACGGCGTGCTCGGCGCCGCCGGCTTTTCGGCTTCGGAGGTCGCCGAGCTGCGCGCCGGCGGCGTCGTCGCCTGACCTCGGGGCCGCTCGCCGGCGGGTTTCCACATCGAGGCCTCGGGCTAGCCTCGGCGAAAGCCCCCCACGAGATAGGAGTGCCTGTGGCCACTCGTCTCAACCCGTACATCAGCTTCGACGGCGACGCCCGGCAGGCCATGGAGTTCTACCGCGATGTGTTCGGTGGCACCCTGGCCCTCAACACCTTCGGCGAGTACGGCGCCCCCGACACCCCAGAGGCCGACAAGATCATGCACGGCTTGCTGGAGACCGACGTCGGCCTCACCCTCATGGGGGCCGACACGCCTCCGGGGATGGAGCACAAACCGGGAGACAACATCGCCGTCAGTCTGAGCGGCGAAGACTCCGACGAGCTGCGCGGCTACTGGGAGAAGCTCACTGCCGATGGCACCGTCTCGGTGCCGCTCGAGAAGCAGATGTGGGGTGACGAGTTCGGTATGTGCGTGGACCGCTTCGGTATCGGCTGGATGGTGAACATCGCCCAACCAGAGGGCTGAGCCTGGGCGTCTGCTTCAGTCGAACAGGTCGGCGTCCGATAGCGACGGCGCCGCCTGGTCCTTGGCGGAGAGGATCGGGGTCCCGTCGACCGGCCACTCGATCCCGATGCGCGGGTCGTCCCAGCGCAGCGACCGGTCACTGTCACCGTGGTACATGGCCGTGGTCTTGTAGAGCAGCTCGGCGTCGGTGAGCGCGACGAACCCGTGGGCGAACCCAGGCGGTATCCACAGTTGGAGCTTGTTGTCGGCGGTCAGCTCGACCCCGGTCCACGACCCGAAGGTGGGTGAGGAGCGGCGGATGTCGACCGCCACGTCGTATGCGGCCCCGATGACGGCCCGGACCAACTTGCCCTGGGCGTGGGGCGCCAGTTGGTAGTGCAACCCCCGTAGCACGCCGGCCGTCGAGCGGGAGTGGTTGTCCTGGACGAACGTGGCGTCGACGCCGGTTGCGGCGGCGAAATCGCGGGCGTTCCACGACTCCAAGAAGAACCCGCGATCGTCACCGTGGAGCGTCGGCCGGAGGATGAGAACCCCGGCCAGCCCGGTTGTGGTGACTTCGATCACGGCTCGACGGCCATCCGCTCGGAGAGTGTCCGGAACGGCAGGCTGACCTCCTCGGTCACCTCGATGAACCGTTCCACGGCGGGAGCCAGGGTACGGCCGGCGACGGTGGCGACGGCGATCGGGCGAGGGGGCAGCGCGGGCTCGATCGGTCGCACGACCACTTCGGGATCCTCGGTGTCGACGGCGAGCAGCGGCATCACCGCGCAGCCCAGCCCGCTGCGCACCATCGCCTGGAGGGCCGCATTGTCGCTCGAGCGGAACACGTACTCCGGTTCGACCCCGATACCGGCGAGGCCCCGGTCGATGAGGAGCTGGCAGCTCGAGGGCTGCTCGCCGATCAGGGGGAGCTCGGCGAGCTCGGCGGCGGTCATCGGCCCGGCGACGGCGCCGTGGTCGCCCCGGGCAGTGACGGCGACGAACGGGTCGAAGAAGAGCTCGGTGATGTCGAGCCGCGGATCCTCGATCCGCACCACGACGAAGGCGACGTCGAGCGCGCCGGCCAGCAGCTGTTCGAGGATCGCCTCATGGTCGTCCGACTCGCGCAGCCTGATCTCGACGCCCGGTCGTTCGGCCCGCATCGCCTTGACCACCGACGGCAGGATGCGCACCGAGACGCTCTGGAAGGTACCGACGGTCAGGTGCCCGGCGCTCCCGGTGCGGAGGCGGTCGAGGTCATCGGAGGCGGTGACGATGCGGCCGAGGATCGCCTCGGCATGTTCCAGGAGCAGCGCCCCGGTCGGGGTGAGCTCGACCCGCTTCGGCCCGCCGGGCCGGTCGAACACGGGGGAGCCGACGGCACGCTCGAGGGCGGCGATCTGCTGGCTGACGGCGGATTGGGTGAAGCCGAGCCTGGTGGCGGCTCGACCGAACGAGCCCTCTTCGGCCACGGCCTGGAGAGCGGAGAGGTGGCGGATTTCGAGGTCTTGCAGCATTAGGAGAGCTTATCACATCCAACAGGGATCATCGTTGGACGTGATGGACCGGGTGTCGTACCTTGTGATCAGGAGCAATGGAAACCGAGTCGGAAAGGAGCTCCCGATCATGTTCGACCAACTCGCTTGGAGCATCTCGGCGTCGGGGATCAGCCGTTTCGAGGACGAGGTCGCCGCCTATGTCAAGCGTGCAGTGCGCGCCGGCGCTCCCGGGCACCTGACCTCAGTGGTCTGCGACCGGTCCAGCCCCGATGTCGTTCGGGAGCGGGCGTTTGGCCGGTTGGGCCAGTACCTTGCGGGTACCAGGCTCGTCGCCGACCGGCGTCCCGCCGCCTGACCCCACTGCCCGACAGCCGTCCGGAAACGACCCCCGGTAGGGGGTCGTTTCGTGTTCTGACCCGGCGGGCGGGGGCCCCAACCCCGCCGCCGGCTTTGTTCCTCACCCGGGCGGCTGGCGCCGCCCTCCTCCGGCAGGCGGGGGCCCCAACCCCGCCGCCGGCTTTGTTCCTCACCCGGGCGGCTGGCGCCGCCCTCCTCCGGCAGGCGGGGGCCCCAACCCCGCCGCCGGCTTTGTTCCTCACCCGGGCGGCTGGCGCCGCCCTCCTCCGGCAGGCGGGGCCCCAACCCCGCCGCCGGCCGTCGCGCCGTAATCTGACCGGCCCGATCGGAGGACCCGAGAGCATGGAGTTCGGACTCATCCTGTCCCAGTTCACCGACCGCTGGGACCACGTCATCGGCGATGCCCGTCGCGCCGAGGCGGCGGGGCTGGACAGCGTATGGCTCGTCGACCACCTGCTCGGGATATCCGCCGGCACCCCGGTGTTCGAGGGCTGGACCGCCCTGGCCGCCGTGGCCGGTGCCGTCGACCGGGTCCGGTTGGGCCACCTGGTCACCTGCGTCGGATTCCGCAACCCGGGGCTGCTGGCCAAGATGGCGGCCACTCTCGACCACGCCTCGGCCGGACGGCTCGAGCTGGGCCTCGGGGCCGGGTGGTACCAAGCCGAGTACGAGGCGTTCGGCTTCACCTACGGCACCGCCGGCGACCGCCGCCGCCACTTCACCGCCTACATCGAGGCGGTGGCCACCATGCTCGGCGGCGATCCCGTCGACTACGAGGGACCAGGCGTGTCACTGCGAGGGGCGATCGTCAACCCTGGACCGGTGCAGCCGCGGATCCCGATCGTGGTCGGCGCCGGGCGGCGGATGATGCTCGAGGTGACCGGCCGGGTGGCCGACACCTGGAACTGCCCCGCCGGGCTCATCCCCACGCTGGAGGCTCCCCAGGCCGTCGTTCACGCCGCCGCCGCAGGGCGCCCGGTGCGCACCACGATCCAGGTGCCGGTGGTGGTCGGTCGGACCCGGGAGGAGGCGGATACCGCCCTCGCCGCCTCCGGGCCGCTCGCCTGGATGGGCGACGTCGCCGCCATCGGTCTCGGGGGCACCGTCGAGGAGGCAGTCGAAAAGGTCGCCGGCTACCGAGACCGCGGTGTCGACGGCTTCATCGCCCAGCTGCCGGGAACCAGGAGGCGTCCCGACTTCATCGCCGCGTATGGCGAGCTGGCGGCCGCCTGCCGGGACCTGTGAGAGCTGTCGTCTCAGCGCGTCTCGTCGGCATCGGTCGTGGTCGGCGGCGAGCTCGTCGGCGCCATCGGTCCCGGCCTGCTCGTGTTGGTGGGCGTTGCCGTCGGTGACTCGGAGGCCGAGGCCGACGTCCTGGCCGGCAAGCTCACCGGACTGCGCATCTTCGACGACGGGCACGGTCGGATGAACCGCTCGGTCACGGACATCGGCGGTGGGGTGCTGGTGGTGAGCCAGTTCACCCTGCTCGCCGAGACGGCGCGGGGACGGCGCCCGTCGTTCACCGGCGCCGCCGATGCAGCCCTGGCAGAACCACTGGTGGCACGGCTCGTCGCCGCGCTCGACGCCACCGGGATCGCCACCGCCACCGGGCGGTTCGGCGCCCGGATGCAGGTGTCTTCGGTCAACGACGGGCCGGTGACCATCCTGCTGGAGGTCGCCGGCGGGCGGGTCCGCTGAGCCGGGTCAGCGTTCCGGCAGTGGCGGCGACGTGGCGCCGGCCGGCTTCGCAGGCGTTGAGGAAGTCGCAGCGGCGGCACGCCTCGCCGGGGGTCGGGTCGAATCGATCGCCGGTGACCTGCGCCGCCAGTGCTTCGAGCCGGGTCCCGGCCGCCGTCAGCCACTCCGCGTCGGCTTCGTGCACCACCTCGTCGGCCGGGTCGGTGCCGAGGTACACGAACCCCGCGGTGATCCGTTCCGGGCGTCCCCCGACAACCCCTCCCCGGGCGGCGGCCACGGCGTAGGCCTCGAGCTGGACCACCGCGGTGGGATCGTCGGACCGCGTGCCCGTCTTCCAGTCGATGATCTCCCACCACCCCGGCTCGGGCTCGAAGACGGCATCGATCCGGCCCCTCACCCGCACCCCGGACAACGTCAGGTCGATCGGGGTCTCGGTGAGCCGCGGTTTCACGGTGGCGAACCGGGTGGTGGAGAACGTATCGAACGGGTCGCCGGCATCGTGGCCGCTCCCGCCGGCGACCTCGGCGGTCGGTGGCGCGTCCGGTTCCAGGTCATCGAACGGCCGCACCCCCATGTGGTGCAGCTCGATTCTGCGGTGCACCTCGCTGCCCCGGCGAAGCCATGGGCCGGGGCGCCGGGGGAGTGGGTCGATCTCGGTCCAGAAGAACCGCTGGGGACACGATGCCAGGGTCACCAGCCCGGTGACCGACGTGGTGGGCACCGGCGGGGGTGCGGCCGGGGGACCGGCGGGCAGGCCGTCGAGCATTAGCTCGAGCTGACGCCGGGCCGGCTCGGTGTCGGCGGCCAGCCCCGCGTCGCCGTCTTCCACGACCTCGAGCAGCTTCTGGCGCCACCCGGAAGGAAAGTGCGGATCAGGCCCGTAGGCGCCGGCGGTGACCGCCACGTCCTGCGGCCGCTCACCTGGGTCGTTCACCCATTCGATCTGGCTGGCCCCGGGCACGTCCCGTGCCAGCGCCAGTAACTCGCTGGCGACGTACGCCGTTCGAGGGCGGTCCCAGGCGGCGCCGGTCATCAGCAGCCGCCGGCTGGCCCGGGTGACGGCGACGTAGGCGGTCCGCAGTTCGCTGTGGTGGTGGTGCTGCCGTAGCCGCTCGGTGATCTCGGCTTGTCTGCCGGTGAGGTCGGGAAGGTCGGCGGTGTCGAAGTCGGAGCTCGTAGGGCAACCAACGCGACTTCTCGGTCGGGTTGTCGAAGCCGAAGGACTTTCCGGGGAACACCTGGCGGGCCAACGCTGGCATGAAGACGGTGTGCCACTCGAGGCCCTTGGCCCGGTGCACCGTGAGCAGTGGCACGGCGTCCTCCCCGCCGACGGTGGCGGTGTCGAGCTCGGCGGCGGCCCGATCCTCGGAGAGCAGGTCGAGGTAGCCGAGGAAGCCCTCCAACGACGGGCTACCCGCCAGCGGGCTCCAGTCCTCAGCCAGGTCGAGGAACCGGTAGAGGTTGAGCCGAGCGGTGAGCCCGGCCACCTCTGGCATCGCCTCGATCTCCGTCCACCCTTCGATGGCGTCGATGACCCGTCGGATCAGCTCGACCAGCGTGCACTGCTGGGCGGCCGCCAGCAGGGCCCGATAGGTGTCGCGGAAGTCGTCGAGCACCCCGGCGACCTCCGGTGAGGTGGCCCCCTCACCTCGGTCGAGCGCCTCGAGCATTGGATAGGGGAGCGCCAGGTCGGGATCGGAGTCGCCGCCGTGCCGGTGGCGCACCCAGCGGGCGAGTGGCGCCAGGTCGCCCAACCCGAGCCGGTACCGGCTCCCGAGCAGGATGCGGGCGAGCGCCACCGAGTCGTCGGGAGCCGCGAGGATCCGCAACCAGGCGTGGACGTCGGCCACCTCGGGCACCTCGATGAGCCCTCCCATGCGAGACGACCTCGTGGGGGACGTCGGCGGCCGCCAGGGCGGTCCGCACCGGCCCGATCGAGCGGTGCCGCCGGAACAGCACTGCCAGGTCCCGCCACTCGATGTCTTCTTCGTCGTGGAGGCGGCGGATCTCGCCGGCGATCCATGCCGCTTCGTCGGCGGACGTGCGGAACCAGCCGTACCCCGACGTGGTCGGGGACGGGCTCGGCGGGCACCAGCGGATCGGTGGCGGGCCCTCCGTGGAGAAGGTCCTTGACGGCGTTGGCGAGGCGAGGATGGTCGGTCCGGAACGGCGGTTGGTGGTGAGCGGGAGGCTGTGGGCCGGCTTGCCGTCGGTACGGAGGAAGTGTTCGCCGAACCCGGTGAAGTTGGTCGAGCGATGCGCCGCGCCATTCGTAGATCGTCTGGTCGCCGTCACCGACGGCGGTGACGGGGAACCCGTCGCCCGAAGATCGCCTGGAGCAGCATGCGCTGGCCGGGGTCGGTGTCCTGGTACTCGTCGAGCACCACGACCCGGTATCGGTCCCTGATGCGTCCGGCGATCTCGGGATGGCGTTCCACGATCCGGTACGCCAGGTGCACCAGGTCGCCGAAGTCGACCACGCCGAGAAGGCGCTTGGTGGCTTCGTACGTAGGTGAGAATCCGGGCCAGCTCGAGCCGCTCCAGCCAGACGTTGTCGGGGTCGCTCGGAACCGCGGCGGCGATGTCGGAGGGGGCGACGAGGTTGGCGGCGGCCTGGGCCCCCAATGTCGCCGCCTCGTCGAGACGTTGAGGGAGGGCGGTCATCTCGAGGTGGTCGTACACCTCGGTGCCGATGCTCTCGTGGAGCAGCTGCCGCACGTACCCGGCGCCGACCACCGCCAGGTCCCGCTCGACCCCGATCACCGCCCCGAACTCGCGCGAGTATCCGGTAGCGCGAACCCGTGGTAGGTGTTGACCTCGACCTCGCGACCGTCGGCGGCGTGCTTGGGCATCCGCCAGCGGAGCCGGTCGGCCAGCTCCTCGGCCGCCTTGTTGGTGAAGGTGATGCCCAGCGCCTCCTCGGGCTCGACGCCGCCGTCCACGGCGGCCACCAACCGCTCCACCACCGTTGCCGTCTTCCCGGTCCCCGCTCCGGCGGCGACCCGCAGTGGCTCGGGCGGGTGGTCGACCACCGCTTGCTGCTCCGGGGTGAGGGTGAAGGGAGCCGTCATGCGACGAACCCCTCGGCGCCCTCGGGCCAGGCCGGGCAGACGGTGCGGACCGGGCAGCGGTCGCAGTGATCGCCTGTCCTCGGGGTCCAGTCCTCCGAGGTGATGCCGCCGGCGATCGCGGACATCCGCTCGGCCACGACCGGGAGGTTGGCCATGTCGAACTCCAGCCGCCTGAGGCTCTTCTGCCCGCGGCTGGCCCAGGGGAACCACATCTCGGCGCCGGCCACCTCGCCACGGACGGCTACCTCGGGGTCTCGCCGGCCGGCGAGCACGTAGAAGCCGAGTTGGAGCGACTCCGCCGCCTCGGGTCTCGTCGGCGCGGTGCTGCCCGTCTTGTAGTCGACGATGACCAGGCCGGCGGGGCGACCTTCGATGAGATCGACCCGCCCCACCCACCTGGTCCCGGCATGGTCCATCTCCAGCCGCCGTTCGACCATGACCGGTTCGCCGCCGGCGGGCCGCTTCAGGTAGAGCTGCTCGATCACGATCCCGGCGCGACGCCGCCACGCCGTTGCGTGCGGCTCGCCTCCGAACGAGTAGCCGTCGAACAGCCGGTCGAGCTCGGTCTCGGCGTCCTCGAAGGTGCTCGGCGGGGCGTCGGGAGTCTCGATCACGGCACGCTCGACGTTCTCCATGACCCTGTGCACCAGTGAGCCGAGCTCGGCGTGGTGGGAGCCGGCGTCGCCGATGGCCAGGCGCCGCGTCGAGGGCGTGGCGGCGCGGGCACTGTCCGTAGGACTCGCCCTGGCTCGGGGAGAGGCGCAACGGGAGCTCGACCAACCCGGTGTCCGGGCCTCGGTGCCGGAAGCCGGCGAAGCTGGTGACCGGGCGCATGCCCCAGCGGGCGCCGTCGGCCAAGACGGCGATGGCCGCCTCACGCAAGGGACGGCCGGCGCGGACCACAGCGGGGCCGCCGCCGGAGACGGGCAGCTCCACCCTGGCCTCGGGATCGCCGGCCAGGCGCCGGAGCAATCGCCTCCGCCTCGAGCGACGGTGACCGGGGCATGGCGTGCGGTCGGGCTCGGTCGACCGCTTCGTCGACGGTCTCCACGCCGGCGGCGAGGGCGAAGAACCGGGACGGCAGCCCCTGACCCATCTTCGAACCCGGTCGAGGTGGCGGTCCACACCACCCGGCGCGAGGCGCGGGTCATCGCGGTGTAGGCGAGCCGTCGTTCCTCCTGGAGGCGGAAGCGGCGGTACCCGGCGAGTCGTGAGGCACGTCGGCGAGGAGGTGGCGAACCCCGAGCAGGCTGTCCTGCATCCGCAGGTCGGGGAAGACACCCTCGACGGCGTCGGCGATGAACACGACCTCGAATTCCAGGCCCTTGGCCTGGTGGAGCGTCGTGATGGTCACCTGGTCTTCGTCCGGGGCCCGGTAGGAGACCAGGGGTCTCGCCTCGAAGGACTCCTCGTCGAGCAGCGCCGCGTACTCGACGAGTGTCCCCGCGGGGTTGCGCTCGTTCCAGCGGGTGAGCACCTGGAGAAGGGACGCCCATGCCCGCCGTGACCGGGCGGTGCTCGGCACCGGTGGTCAAGGCGGCGAGCTGGGGGAGCGAGTCCCACACGGTCCAGGCGCCTTCGGCGGCGGGGCGGCGGTTGCCCACCGGTCGTCGGTGAGCAGCGCGGCCAACTCGGGGAACCTCGGTCGGAGGGTCTCCACCCAGTGCCCGATGGCCGCATGCTCCCGTTCCACGTCGCGTACCTGACCCAGGGTGAGCCCGAACCAGGGCCCGAGCAGGAGGTGCCTGACGTGGCGGGCGAGCTCCGGCGACTCCGGCGTGGTGGCGGCGGCGACCAGGTCGAGGAGGAAGCGGACCTCGGGCTGCTCGGTGGTGCGGCTGCTCGGTGGCTCGTGGGCGATGCCGCGACGTGACAGCGCCCGGGACAGCTCGGCGACGAACCTCCGTTTGCTGCGCACGAAGACCGCCATCGACCCGAAGCGGAGCCCGTCGCGCAGGTTGAGGCGGAGGATCTCGGCGGCGATCCACTCGGCCTCGGCGGTCTGCTGGTGGAACCGGTGCAGATCGACCCTGCCATCGCCCGGCGCCGCCGTCACCGGACCCGCCGCTCCGGGGATGTCGGTCCCTGCGACCCTCTCGGCGGCGCGCAGGATTGCCTGCGGGGTGCGGAACGATGTCGTGA
This sequence comes from uncultured Acidimicrobiia bacterium, assembly GCA_963834375.1. Lineage (GTDB taxonomy): Bacteria > Actinomycetota > Acidimicrobiia > Spongiisociales > UBA5794 > JACDBE01. Next base: position 923,926 of record CAWIBM010000002.1, read on the forward strand.
GCACCACCCGGCGCGCCGGTGACCCGACTCCGCCGAACGTCTCCCCGAAGCGGGCGACGTTCTCGACGGCGGCGCCCCGGAAGCTGTAGATCGACTGGTAGGGATCGGCGGCGGCGGTGATGTTGCCGTCGGCGGCGAGGACCCGGAGCAACTCCACCTGGGCGGTGGTGGTGTCCTGGTACTCGTCGACGAGCACGTAGCGAGGTTTCAGCGGGTGGTCGGCGAGGACGGCGACGGCCTCGGCGAGGACCATCCCGTAGTCGATACGGCCATCGGCGATCAGTCGCCTGCGGTAGCGCTCCATGAACTCGGGCAGGCCGCGCCATTCGTCGCGCTCCATGGCGGCGACGTCGCCGGCGTCATGGAGCTGCTCGCCGGCCCGCAGCAGGAAGTCGGTGATCTCGTCGGCGAATGTCCTGGTGCACAGCAACGGGCGCATCGCCACCGACCACGCCGACGGGTCCTCGTCGGCGAGCAGACGGCGAACCAGCGCCGTCTGCTCGGGGCCGGTGAGTATCTGCGGGGGCCGATGCCATCCACGGTCGCCGTGGTGGACCTCCACCAAGCCGGCGGCGAGGGCGTGGAACGTGGTCACCGTGATCGGAGGCGAGTCGGGCGGGGTTGTGGCGGCGATGCGCCGCTCGAGGTCGGCCACGCCGCGGCGGCCGAAGGCGACCACGCTGATGGCGTCGGCGGGCACGCCGACCCCGACCAGGTGGACGGCGCGTCGCACCAGGAACTCGGTCTTGCCGGTACCGGGGCCGCCGACGACGATCTGGGGCCCGTCGGTCGACGCCACCGCCGCCCCCCAGCCCTCGGGTCCCACCTCGATCTGTGCCTCGGAGCCGCCGCCGGCGGTCCTCTCGTTCCCGACCGTCTTCACATCCCTCGCTCTCACGACCAGCGGTGGCGCCGCCCTCCTCGGCCACCCTCGGTCACCGTATCAAACGGGGGTGACACGAACGCGGCTCGGCCCGGGCACCACGCCCGGGCCGAGCGATTCCGCCGGAGGTTCGATCGGTCAGAAGCCGTTGTCGGCCAGCCAGTCGGCGGCGATGACGTCGGCGTCCTCGGTGTCGATGTCGAAGCGCCGGTTCATCTCGGTCAGCGCCTCGGTGGTGAGCGCCGCCGAGATGTCGTCGAGCACGTCGGTGAGCTGGTCCCCGTACGCCTCTTGCAGCTCGGCGGTGAGCACCGGGAGCACGTTGTCGGCGGCCAGCATCTGCTGGTCGTCCTCGAGGAGCACCCATCCCCGGTCGGCGATGATGCCGCTGGTGGAGAAGAGGATGGCGACGTCGATCTCGCCGGCCTCCAGCGCCGCCACCGTCACCTGGCCGGCGTCGAGCGGCTGGAAGTTGGCGCTCATGTCGAGCCCGTAGACGGTGTTCAGCCCGGGGATGCAGAAGGCGTTGGTCTCACAGTCGGGTGGCCCCCCGAGGACCAGGTCGGCGCCGTTGGCGGCCAGGTCGCTGAGCGAGGCGAGACCGACGGAGTCGGCGGTCTCCTGGGTGACCACGAAGGCATTGGTGTCGATCGCCTCCGATGGCGCCAAGGCCACCAGCCCGATCTCGGTCAACCGGGCGTTGAGCAGGTCGGTGGTCTCGGCGGCGTCGCTGGTCGCCTCCCCGGCGAAGTCGTTGAGGAACTCGAGCATCGAGGCGGCGTACTCCGGCGCCAGGTTGATGTCACCGCTCTCGAAGGCGGCCATCGACAGGTCGCGGAACCCGCCGACCGCCTGGACGCTGGCGGTGAAGCCCTCCGCCTCCAGCGCCCCCCGGTAGATCTCGGCGAGGATGGCGCTCTCCCCGAAGTCCTGGGCGCCGATGACGATCTCCGGTCCCTCGACCGGGGCGGGGGCCGTGGTCGGGGTGACGGACGATTCGTCGGCGGCGTCATCACCCGAGTCTCCACAGGCGGCGCCCAGGAGGGCGAACGCCAGGAGACTCGCCCCGATGACGCGGTTGCGGTGCTTCCGCATGGGTCACTCCTTTGTCGGTTTGAGGGCTGTCGGTCGTAACCCGGTCGCCGCCGGAGGCGGCGGCGTCAAGCTAACCGACCGGGACGGCGTCGATGACGTCGTCGGGGTCGAGCGCCTCGAGGCGTCCGCCGGCGCCTGGCGGGATGGCTGTGGTCGAGCCGGCGTTGGGCCCAACCCAGCGTGCTCTCGGTGACGATGGCGAGGAGGGCGACGGCGACGCCGCCGATGAACACCTCTTCGTACTTCCGCTGGGCGAAGCCGTCGATGATGAACCGCCCCAAACCCCCGAACCCGACCACGGCGCCGAGGGTGGCGGTGGCGATCACCTCGACGGCTGCGGTGCGCACGCCGGCCATCACCACCGGAGCCGCCAGCGGCAGCTCGACCCCGGTGAGCACCTGCCGTTCGGTCATCCCCATGCCCCGGGCGGCCTCGACCAGCGCCGGCTCCGTGTGGCGGATGCCGGTGTAGGCGTTGACGAACATCGGCGGCAGCGCCAGTGCCACCAGCGCCACCAGGCGTCGCCCAGAAACCCAGCGGGGACTAGCCCGAGCGCCAGGGTGATGGGGAAGGCGATGCCGACGATGCCGAACGACGGGACGGCCCTGCCGATGTTGACCGCGGAGACGGCGAGCACGCCGCCCCGGCCCCGGTGGCCGAGCACGACGCCGGCGGGGAGGGCGACGACCCCGGCGAGGATCAAGGCCAGGCCGGACACCGCCACGTGCTCCCAGAAGCGGTTGGGCAGCCCGGAGCGACCGGTCCAGTTGGCCGGGTCGCCCAGCCAGGCCACACCTCTCCGAAGAAGTCGATCACACCGCCTCCCTGCCTGCGTGCCCACGGCGTGATCCGCCGCTCCAGGGCGACGAGGGCGAGGTCGGCGGCCACCGCCAGCAGCACCGAGAGCACCGTCCCGACGAGGATCTCGGTGAGGAACTGGCGGCGGATGCCGCGCAGGATGAACACGCCGTAACCGCCTTGGCCGATCAGCGCGGTCACCGTGACCAGCCCGATCGTGGAAACGGTGGCGATGCGGATGCCGGCGATGATCACCGGCATCGCCAGCGGCAGCTGCACCCCGAGGAACAGGTTCGCGTTCGGTCATCCCCATGCCCCGAGCCGACTCGAGCACCGGTTCGGGCACCCCGTCGATGCCGGCGACGATGTTGCGGATCAGGATCAGCAGCGTGTACGACACCAGGGCGATCTCGGCGGTGACCATGCTCAGCCCGAAGAAGGGGATGAAGAAGGTGAACAACGCCAGGCTGGGGATGGTGTAGAGGATCCCGGTGAACCAGGTGATCGGCCCGTAGGTCGCCCGCCAGCGGAGCGCCACCAGCGACAGGGCCATCGCCACCATGAAGCCGACCGATGACGGCGATGACGGTGAGGGTGACGTGCTGGGTGGTCGCCACCCACATGTCGCCGAGGTGGCCGGCGATCCAACCCCAGTCGATCGTCATCGGGGGCCCTCGCCGCGTCATTGCAGGATCGCCCGGCCGATGGCGTCGGCGGTGAGCATCCCCAGGTAGCGGTCACCGTCGAACACCGCCGCCACGTTGGTCCGTGAGCTCACCACCACGTCGAGGGCGTCGATCAGCGACCCGTCGACGGTCAGCCACGATTGGAAGCGCCGCAACGGCACGTCGGTGAGGTCGTGCCGGCCGTCGAGCTCGGCGGCCGGGACCCAGCCGTCGAGCCGCCCGTCGCCGCCGACGGCGATCCAGTCGACCCCGTGCTCGGCCATGACCCGGCGGGCCTCGTCGACCGTCGCCGTCGCCGGGAGCACCGGCCCGGGCTCGAGCGGCACGGTGCTGATCGGGAGCAGCTTGAGCCGCTTCAGGCCCCGTTCCGAGCCGAGGAAGTCGACCACGAACTCGTTGGCCGGGCTGCCCAGGATGTCGGCGGGCGTGTCGTACTGCTCGAGGACGCCGCCGATGTTGAGGATGGCGATGCGGTCGCCCAGCTTGATGGCCTCGTCGATGTCGTGGGTGACCAGGACGATGGTCTTGCCCAGCCGTTCGCTGGAGGTCGAGGAACTGGTCCTGGAGCCGGCCCCTGGCGATGGGGTCGACGGCCCCGAACGGCTCGTCCATCAGCATCACCTGCGGATCGGCGGCAAGCGCCCTGGCCACCCCGACCCGTTGCCGCTGCCCGCCGGACAGCTCGGACGGGTAACGGTCTCGCATCGAGCGGTCGAGGTCGACGACGGCGAGCAGCTCGTCGACGCGGTGGTCGATGCGCCCCTGGTCCCACCCGAGCAGCTTGGGCACGGTGGCGATGTTCTCGGCGATGGTGCGGTGCGGGAACAGCCCGATCTGCTGGATGACGTAGCCGATGCTTCGCCTCAGCTCGGACGGGCTCAGCGACGTGATGCTGCGGCCCGCCACCTCGATGGTGCCCGAGGTCGGCTCGATCAGCCGGTTGATCATCTTGAGCGTGGTCGTCTTGCCGCACCCCGATGGGCCCACCAGCACGGCGATCTCGCCTTCGGCGACGTCGAGCGACAGGTCGGTGACCGCCGGGCCGTCACCGCTCGGGTAGGACTTCGACACCCGGTCGAGCCGGATCATCGCGTCGGTAACGCCGCCACCTCCGGGTCGCCGTTTGCCCACGCCGGGCAGAGGTCCTTGTAGGCGCACCAGTCGCACAGCCGGCTCGGCCTGGCGGGGAACCGGTCGGCGCTGATCGCCCGATCGATCGCAGCCCACAGCGCCACCAGCTGGCGCTCCATGGCGTCGAGCTGGACGTCGCTGACCGGGATCTCGTACACCGAGGGCCCGTTGAGATACAGCAGCCGGAGCCTCGCCGGGGTGCGACCGGTGCGGTGCCGGACCAGCAGGGCGTAGATCTTGAGGGCGAAGAAGGCGGGATGGCGTAGCGCTCGGGCGGCGCCTTCCCTGACTTGTAGTCGGTGATGACCAGCCCGTCGTCGGTCTCGTCCATCCGGTCGAGGATCCCGCGGATGGTCATGTCGCCGAGCTGTTCGGCGAGCTCGAGCTCGCGGCCTGTCGGCTCGATCGTCGCCAGGGTCCTCGACCCCGAAGTAGTTGGCCAGGATCCCGAGGCTCTCGAGGCCCCAACGCCGCTCGACGGCAACGTCATCGAACAGGTCGGTGAACTCGTCGTCCTTCACCTCGACCCAGGCCTGGCGGAACAGGTCGAAGAGCCGATCTGGGGTCCGTTCGTCGGCCGGGAGGTCGAACAGGCGTTGCAGCGCCAGGTGGGCGGTCGTGCCCCGCGCCTGGAACTCGGTTGGGCGGATCGGGGATGCGGTCGATCGAGCGGAACTTGTACAGCTGTGGGCACGTCTTGAAGTCGCTCGCCCGGGACGGCGACAGCGTCTCCAGTCCCGGGGGGCTGCGATGGCGTCGAGTGTCGGTGTCGCCGGCGTCGACGCGGCCGTCGTGCTGCATGGTCGGCACTCTACGACGCCGGGGTGACACAAACCACATGCTGTGTAGTTTCGCGTCGGCGGCGCCACCGGACGCCACGGAGCCATGGTACGGCCGGAGCGCGTGCGTGCGGACCTGCCGGCCGGGCACACCGAGCCGGCACCGCGAAGACGCAGGGAAGCGGTCGCGAAAACCAACCACCGTTCTCGTTTGACGCGCTCGGGACCGCTGGGCCTACGTTGCCGCTCCCTTCGGGGCTTCGGCCCGGGAGGGGAGCACTCGGGGAGCGGTTCTTCGGAACCGCAGAGCACCGGGACGGAGGGAGCCGCAAGGCGACAACCGACCCGGGACCCGGGAGCAGCGGACCGGCTTCGGCCGGGACGCAGCTCGGAAGGCTTCGGCCGGAAGAGCACGGCGGGAGAACGCCCCTTCGGGGGCACGGGCGCCGTCCCGTTATCTCTCGCTTCCGTCGGAGACGGGGTTCGCCCCGGCGCCGGCGGAGAGGAGAACCCCGAGAGGGTTGAGGCTCCGGCCGAGGGCTCCCTCGGGGTTTTCCGCGCTTTCTCGCCGCCGCGCTGGTCGGGCAGTCAGTGCCGGGTTGGCGTCGAAGAAGCCGGCGGTGGAGCTCGAAGGATCTCGACCGGTCCGAAGTTCGGCTCGGCGCTGTTCCCGTTGTCACGGGGCCGGGTTCCCCCGTGTCGGGAAGACGGGTGGGGGAGCCGGAGGGTGACCGCGAAGTGCCATCGTCCGCCTATCCGGCCGGGTCGCGAAATTCGGAACAGAGCGCGAAAACGATCTACCGATCTGATTTGCGCCGTCGGCGAACTGCGTATGTTCCTCTCGAACCCCGAGGGGGTAGCGGCTTCGGCCGAGACTCTCTCGGGGTTCCTCGCGTCCCGGCACGCCGTCTCTCTCCGGTGCGTGCCCGGTGCGGCACTCGCGGCCTCGCGGCGGGTCTCGATCGGCTGGCTCGATGGCTCGCGAAACATCGGGACGAGACGCGAAAACGATGTAGCGATCTGGCTTGACGGCCCTGGGTCGCCCGACCTACGTTGCCCCCGTGCCGCAACGGGAAACCGAGGTGGCACCGGGTGAGGGCCTTCGGGCGCTGACCCACCGGGACCGCCTTCGGGCGGGCCCACCGTCCGTTCCGGACGCCACCCTTCGGGGTGGGTTCTCCCCTTCGGGGGAGAGGACGCCGGCCTTCGGGTCGGCGACGGTCGGGACAGACCGCCGAACGGGCTTCGGCCCGGGAGGCATCGGCCAGCCTTCGGGCTGACCGAAGGGAAAACCCCGAGAGGGTGGAGGCTTCGGCCGATACTCCCTCGGGGTTTCCCGCGTCCGGGTGCAGCGACAGCGAGGGACTCCGTATGATGCCGGCCATGACCTTCTCCGAACGCAACCTCACCGAGGGCGAGCAGATCATCACGAAGTTCCGCCCGCACTGGCGGTTGCTCTTCGTCCCGATCGGCTGGATCCTGCTGGGGCTCGTCGCCCTGTGGTTGGTCTACGCCGTGATCCCATGGGAGAACACGACGTTTCAGCTGGTGATGACCGGTCTGATCCTCCTCGCGCTCATCCCGTTGACCATCGCGCCGCTCATCACGTGGTGGTTCACCACCTACATCCTGACCAACGCAGCGGCTGGTCACCCGCAGCGGGATGATCGCCAGGCGGGGTGTCGAGATCCCGTTGGAGAACATCAACAACGTGCTGTTCCACCAGGGCCCGATCGAGCGGATCCTGAAGTCGGGGGACCTGCTCGTCGAGTCGGCCGGCGAGACCGGTCAGAGCCGATTCCGTAGCATCCCGCAGCCCGAGGAGTTCCAGACATTGTCTGTACAAGACCCGCGAGGCTCGCTCCATGGAGCTCGCCCAACCGGCGGCGGCGGTGGCCCCCGATGTCACCGCCCAGCTCGACCGGCTCGCCAAGCTCCATCGGGACGGCGTCCTCACCGACGCCGAGTTCCAGGAGAAGAAGCAGAGGCTGCTCGACCAGATTTGAGTTCCCCTCCCCTGGAGGGGAAGGGCTGGCAGGCGTCTCGGGCCGAAGGCCGACACGGCTGACGGGGAGGGGTCTGGCCGTTCGCAGTCCTGGACGGTTCTGAAGGTAGCACGTGCCTTGGGCGTGCAGGAGGTCACGATGAGCGAGTACGCCAGCCCTCTCGACCAGGCCGGCGGCGTACCCGAGCGACCTGGAGGTCCGAGCTCCCGCTCGAGGACGGCCGGACCGTCCTGGTGCGCCCGGTGGTCCCCGACGACGCACCGATGCTCGTGCGGCAGCTGGAGCACGCCGATCCGGACACGATCTACCAGCGCTTCTTCCGCTACCCGGTCCGCCTCGATGCGGAGACGCTCGACCACATGACCCGTCTCGACTACCACGACCGACTGGCCCTGGCCGCCTTCGCCGCCGACGGCGAGGGCGTCGCCATCGCCCGATACGAGATCATCGAGCCCGGCCTCGCCGAGGTGGCCGTCGTCGTGCAGCCCGAGTGGCGTCTGCTCGGACTCGGGACCGCCTTGCTGGAGATGCTCGAGGGCGCCGCCGTGGAGCGTGGGATAACCAGGTTCACCGCGGTCTTCCTGCCAGACAACCGTCAGATCGCCTCACTGCTGGAGCGGGTCGGGTTCACCTGCTGGCGGCATCGACGGCGGGCTCGGCACCGCCTCGAAGGACCTCACCGGCTGAGGTCTGGCGCCGTTCGGCGAGCCGTCGACACCAGGGTGACGCTCATCGCCCGCCAACGACCGGACCCGTCCGATCGCCATCGTCAGGCCGGAGGGCCTTCTTGTAGAGTCGCCGCGATGGTGCCTCGGAGTGACAGCCACCCGGTGCCCGGACCGGAGGCTGATCAGACGCCGTCCCGCCGGGGCACGATGCGTCGTGTCCTCGCCGTCCTCGCCGTCGTGCTGGTCCTGATCGCCGTGTGGGAGCTCTACAAGGTGGTGGGCAAGGCCGCCGGCGGGGTCGTCCCCTTCACCGACATCCGGCTGCGGCCCCCTCCGGACGACCGGTCGATGCCCCACGTCTGGGACGTCGCCGTCGCCATGTACGAGCCGGCGCGACGCGGCGCCGCCCCGCTGTGGACGGTGCTCGGCTCGGCGGCGCTCTTCACCCTGCGCGAGGCGCTGGTCGGTTTCGTCATCGGCGGGCTGGTCGGCTTCGGGCTGGCGGTGTTGTTCGTGCGCTCCGGGCTCGCCGAGCGCGCCTTCCTGCCTTACGTGGTCGCCTCCCAGACGGTCCCCATCCTCGCCATCGCCCCGATGGTGGTGGTGTGGGGCGGCCGCATCGGGGCCCCACAGTGGCTGGCGGTGGCGACGATCGCCGCCTACCTCACCTTCTACCCGGTGACGATCAACACGCTGCGGGGGCTGCGCTCGCCGGCGGCGACCGCCACCGAGCTGATGCGGTCGTACGCCGCCACCGACCGCCAGCAGCTGTGGAAGCTGCAGGTACCCGCAGCCCTGCCGTACATCTTCACCGCCCTCAAGATCTCGGCGGCGGCGAGCGTGGTCGGCGCCATCGTCGGCGAGCTGCCCACCGGCGCCAACGCCGGGCTGGGTCGGGCCCTCCTCTCGTTCTCGCAGCAGTTCACCGCAGCCCCGGAGAAGCTGTACGTCACGGTGATCTTCTGCGCCTTGGCCGGGCTGCTCTTCGTCGGGCTGATCAGCCTCATCGAGCGCCGGGTGGTCGGTCCGGGCGGCATGCGCCCGATCCAGACGGATCGCCAGAGCCTGCTGATGATGGCGGACGCGCCCGGCACGACCGGAGTGGCTGCATGACCGGCACCGTGACCGGCGCCAGCGTCCCGGTCGCCGCGGTGGCCGCCGCCGGGCTGGGCAAGGTGTTCGAGGGCTCCGGCACGGAACGGGTCGAGGCGCTCACCGACATCGATCTCTCCATCGCCCCCGGCGAGTTCGTATCGCTGATCGGGCCGTCCGGCTGCGGGAAGAGCACCTTGCTCAGGTTGATCGGCGACCTGCTCGCCCCAACCTCGGGGAGCCTCGTGGTCAATGGTAAGACCCCCCACCAGGCCCGGCTCGATCGCGACTACGGGATCGTGTTCCAGCAGGCGACCTTGCTCGACTGGCGCTCGGTGCGACGCAACGTCGAGCTGCCGATGGAGCTGGTCGACGTCCCCAAGGGGGAGCGGGCCACCCGGGCTGGGCAGATGCTCGACCTGGTGGAGTTGACCGACTTCGCCGACCATCAGCCCTGGCAGCTCTCCGGTGGGATGCAGCAGCGGGTGGCGATCGCCCGCGCTCTGGTGCTCGACCCGGCGCTGCTGCTGATGGACGAGCCGTTCGGGGCGCTCGACGAGATGACCAGGGAGCGGATGCAGCAGGAAGTTCTGCGCATCTGGCGCGCCACCGGCAAGACGGTGGTGTTCGTCACCCACTCGATCCCCGAAGCCGTGTTCCTGTCATCGCGGGTGGTGGTCATGTCGCCGCGCCCCGGTCGGATATCACACGTCGTCGAGGTCGGGTTGGGCGCACCACGCGACGACGACACCCGCGAGGACCAGCGGTTCTTCGAGGCGATCACCGAGGTGCGCGAGGCGTTGCGCCGTCCGCACGGGGTCGCCACCGGCCCACCGTTGCGAGAGGCCTCGTCGTGACCAGGACGCGTCGCTACCTGCCGGCCGCGGTCGCCTTCGTCGCCGTGCTGGTTGCGTGGGAGGGTCTGCTCCGCCTGTTCGACGTGCAGACCTTCGTGCTGGCGAAGCCCAGCGAGATCGCCACCGCTTTCGTGGAGAACTTCTCGATCATCTGGGGCGCCGGGCTGCGCACCCTCATCGAGGCGGTGGGCGGGCTGCTCATCGGGGTGGTGCTCGGGGTGGCCGTCGCCCTGGCCGCCGCCCGTTGGGTCTCGATGCGGCAGGGCCTGGTGCCCATCGCCACGGTGGCGAGCGCCATACCCATCATCGCCTTGGCCCCGATCATGAACCAGTGGTTCACGATCACCAGCCCGCTCTCGAAGATGATGGTGGTGTCGGTGATGGTGTTCTTCCCGGTGATGGTCAACACCCTCCGCGGGCTCACCGAGGTCGACCACAATCAGATCGAGATGATGCATTCGCTCGCCTCGACTCCTCGCCAGATCCTCCGCGAAGTGCGGGTCCCGGCGGCGATGCCCTACTTCTTCAGCGCCCTCAAGGTGGCCTCGGCGCTGGCTCTCATCGGCGCCATCGTCGCCGAGTACTTCGGCGGGCCGCAGGACGTGCTCGGCCAGTACATCATCAGCCGCGCCAACCTGTTCCAGTTCTCCGACGCCTGGGCGGCGATCCTGGTGGCGTCGCTGATCGGGATCGGGTCGTACGTGGTGGTGTCGGCGATCGAGCGTCTGGTGATGCCGTGGCACGTCTCGATGCGGACCGGGACGGAGCGCTGAGGCGAGGACAGGACGAGAGGACTTCTGTCACCCGACCGTGACAGGATGGGGAAGCCGGGCGGGGTCCGGCACGAGAGAGAGAAGACGAGCATGCAATTGAGACGACATGGGCGCTGGCTGGTCGTGCCGGCGCTGTTGCTGGTGGTCGCCGCCTGCGGCGGGGACGACGACACCGACGGCACCGAGGCCCCGGACGGCACCGACGCCGCCGGCGGCACCGCAGCCGAGTGCACCGAGCCCGACGAGGTCCGGCTGCAGCTGCAGTGGGTGGCGCAGTCGCAGTTCGCCGGGTACTTCGCCGCCCTCGACGAGGGGATGTACGAGGACGAGTGCCTCGAACGTGACCATCCTCGAGGGTGACGTGCAGATCGTCCCCCAGACGGTGCTCGCCACCGGCGGGGCCGAGTTCGCCCTGGCGTGGGTGCCCAAGGCGCTGGTGAGCCGGAGTCGGGCGCCGACATCGTCAACATCGCCCAGGTGTTCGAGCGGTCGGGCACGCTGATGGTGGCGTTCGCCGACAGCGGGATCGACACCGGTGGAGGACTTCGCCGGCAAGAACGTGGGGAACTGGGGCTTCGGCAACGAGTTCGAGCTGACCGCGGCGATCGCCGAGGCGGTCATCGACCGACCAGGTCTCCCTGGTGGCGCAGGACTTCACCATGAACGCCCTGCTCAACGGTGAGATCGACGTGGCCGAGGCGATGACCTACAACGAGTACGCCCAGGTGCTCGAGGCGGTCAACCCGGAAACCGGCGAGCTGTACCAGCCGGAGGACCTCAACGTGATCGACTTCAACGAAGTCGGCACCGCCATGCTCCAGGACGCGGTGTGGGCCGAGTCGTCATGGCTGGCCGACAACGAGGACGTGGCGGAGCGGTTCCTCCGGGCCTCGTTCCGGGGCTGGGTGTTCTGCCGGGACAACTTCGACGCCTGCGTCGACATCGTCCTCGACCACGGCACCACCCTCGGGGAGAGCCACCAGCGGTGGCAGCTCAACGAGATCAACGCCCTCATCTGGCCGTCGACGAACGGCATCGGGGTGATGAACCAGGAGCTGTGGGACCAGACCGTCGAGGTGGCCACGTCGCAGATCCCCGAGCTGCAGGGTGTGGAGATCCCGGCCGAGGCGTTCCGCACCGACCTGGCGGAGGCGGCGGTGGCGGCGCTCGAAGCCGAGGGCCTCGAGGTCACCGGCGAGGGGTTCGAGAAGATCGAGGTCGAGCTGACCGAGGGCGGTTCCTGAGACCGGCCCGCTGGCGCTGGATATGCAGTTCGGTGGGCCCGGTGCGCCGGGGGCCCACCGGGCCGCCGCCCGGCTAGCGTTCGCCGCGGAGATGACAGAGAGGAGGAGCGGCCATGGCCAACGTGTTGCGCGCCGCCATCGTGCAGACCAGCTGGACCGGCGACGTCGACTCGATGATCGAGAAGCACGAGAAGTACGCCGGGGACGCCGCCAACCAGGGGGCCCGGGCGATGTGCTTCCAGGAGTTGTTCTACGGCCCGTACTTCTGCCAGGTGCAGGACGACGAGCACTTCTCGCTGGCCGAGCCGATCCCCGACGGTCCCACCACCCAGCGGATGATGGCGCTGGCGAAGGACACCGGGATGGTCCTGTTCGTCCCCATCTTCGAGAAGGAGGACGACGGCTTCTACTACAACACCGCCGCCGTCATCGACGCCGACGGCACCTACCTTGGCAAGTACCGCAAGACCCACATCCCCCACGTCGGCGGGTTCTGGGAGAAGTACTACTTCCGGCCGGGCAACACCGGGTACCCGGTGTTCGACACCGCCGCCGGCAGGCTCGGGATCTACATCTGCTACGACCGCCACTTCCCCGAGGGATGGCGGGCGCTGGGCCTGGCCGGGGCCAAGGTGGTGTTCAACCCGTCGGCCACCAGTCGGGGCCTGTCGATGTACCTGTGGAAGCTGGAGCAGCCCGCCTCGGCGGTGGCCAACGAGTACTTCATCGGGGCCATCAACCGGGTTGGCAAGGAGCCATACGGAGAGAACGACTTCTACGGGTCGTCGTACTTCGTCGACCCCCGCGGCCAGTTCGTCGGTGAGCCCGCCTCGGACACCGAGGAGGAGCTGGTGGTCCGCGACCTCGACCTCGACATGATCGACACGGTGCGCAAGACCTGGGCGTTCTACCGCGACCGCCGGCCCGACGCCTACGGCCCGCTGGTGGCGCCGTGACCTCAGCGACGGGGACCCACGCCGAGCTGCATGCCCGTCACCGCCAGGTGTTGCCGTCGTGGCTGGCGCTCTACTACGAGCAACCGATCGCCCTGGTCGACGGCGAGGGTCGGCGGGTGGTGGACGCCGAGGGCAACGAGTACCTCGACTTCTTCGGCGGCATCCTCACCACCATGACCGGGTACAACGTGCCCGAGATCGTCGCCGCCGTCCAGGAGCAGGCGGGGAAGATGGTCCACACCTCGACGCTCTACCTCATCGAGCAGCAGGTGGAGCTCGCCGAGAAGCTGATCGCGCTGTCGCCGATCCCCGACGCCAAGGTGTTCTTCACCAACTCGGGCACCGAGGCCAACGACACCGCGCTGATGCTGGCCACCCAGTACCGGCGATCCAACCAGGTGCTGGCGTTGCGCAACAGCTACCACGGCAAGTCGCACTCCGCCATCGCCGTCACCGGCAACCGGTCATGGTCGGCCACCACGCTGAGCCCGTTCCAGGTGACGTACATCCACGGCGGGTACAAGTACCGCTCGCCGTTCGGGCACCTGTCGGACGACGACTTCACCGCCGCCTGCGTCGGCGACCTGCGCGACCTGCTCGCCATCGCCACCGCCGGTGACGTCGCCTGCATGATCGCCGAGCCCATCCAGGGTGTCGGCGGCTTCGTGGTGCCGCCCGACGGGTTCTTCGGCGCCATGAAGGAGGTGCTCGACGAGCACGGCATCCTGTTCATCGACGACGAGGTGCAGACCGGGTGGGGGCGCACCGGGGAGCACTTCTGGGGGATCGACGCCCACGGGGTGGTGCCCGACATGATCACCTTCGCCAAGGGCCTCGGCAACGGCCTGTCGATGGGCGGGGTGATCGCCCGCGCCGAGATCATGGACTGCGTCACGGCCAACCACATCTCCACGTTCGGAGGGAACCCGCTGTCGACGGCCGGGGCGCTGGCCAACCTCGACTACCTGATCACGCATGACCTGCAGGAGAACGCCCACAAGGTCGGTCAACAGCTCCGCAACGACCTCGACCGGCTGGCAACCGAGGTGCCCGAGATCGGCGAGGTCAGGGGCAAGGGGCTGATGCTCGGGGTCGAGCTGGTCGAAGCCGGGTCGAAGACGCCCGACGCCGCCATGGCGACCAGGGTCCTCGAGGCGGCGAAGGGCGAGGGGCTGCTCATCGGCAAGGGCGGGCTGCACGGCAACGTGCTGCGCATCGCCCCACCGCTGAGCCTCACCGCCGACGAGGCCACCGAGGGCTTCACCAAGCTGGAGACCGCGGTCAAGGCGGCGCAGGAGACGTAGCGTCGTCGGCTGACGTCCGTCGTGCCGCTGACCGCCGCGAGTCCGGGAACCAGCGTGCGTCTCGGTTGGTTGTTGGCCACGGTTGTCGAGCCGGCCCGCGAGGAAGGGAGTCCGCAATGGTGATGAACGCGCGGATGCAGGAGCTGAACACCATGTCGCATTGGGACTTCAGCGACCTGCGGGCGATGATCGTCAACTGCACGCTGAAGCCGTCGCCGGAGGTGTCCAACACCGCCGGGCTGCTCGAGATCCCCAAGGCGATCCTCGAGGCCAACGGGGTGACCGTCGACGAGGTGCGCGCCGTCGACCACGAGCTGGCCCCCGGTGTCTACCCCGACATGCGGGAGCACGGGTGGGACCGCGACGACTGGCCCGGGCTGTTCAGCCGGGTGGTGGCGGCCGACATCCTGATCGTCGGCAGCCCCATCTGGCTGGGGGAGAAGTCGTCGGTCTGCACCAGGGTGATCGAGCGGCTCTACGGCAACTCGTCGATGCTCAACGAGCACGGCCAGTACGCCTACTACGGCAGGGTGGGCGGGTGCATCGTCACCGGCAACGAGGACGGCATCAAGCACTCCGCGATGAACATCCTCTATTCGCTGCAACACCTGGGCTTCGTGATCCCCCCGCAGGCCGACGCCGGCTGGATCGGGGAGGCGGGCCCCGGCCCGTCCTACCTCGACGAAGGCTCGGGCGGGCCGGAGAACGACTTCACCAACCGCAACGCCACCTTCATGACCTGGAACCTGCTGCACCTCGCCCGGATGCTCAAGGACGCCGGCGGGATGCCCGCCCACGGCAACCAGCGCGCCGGTTGGGACGCCGGGTTCCGCTACGACTCGCCCAACCCCGAGCACCGGATGACCTGACGCCGGAACCGGTCACGCCATCGGGTCGTCGTCGTCGTCCTGGAAGAACACCCGGCGGGCCTTGCCGATCTCGGGACGGGGGATGGTGCCGGGGTTCCGGACGTCCACCGCCACCCTGATCCGCACCCGGTCCTGCAGCCGGGCGGCGAGGCGCTCCCGGACCTCGTCCTCGTGGCCCACGAGGCCCGGGTCGGCCACCTCGACGCGGGCGATCAGCTCCGGCAAGGTCTTACGGCGGTCGACGATGATGGCATAGGTGCCGGACACCGAGGCATCGTCGAGCAGCACCTCCTCGATCTCCCTCGGGTAGACGTTGATGCCCCGGATGATCAGCATGTCGTCGGCACGACCCTCGATCCGGGCGATCCGCCGCGAGGTGCGACCGCACGGGCAGTCGCCGGGCAGGAAGCGGGTGATGTCGCCGGTGCGGTAGCGGACCACCGGCTGCGCTTCCTTGGTGAGGGTGGTGATGACCAGCTCCCCCCGCTCGCCCTCGGGCACAGGGTCGTCGGATCCCGGGTCGACGATCTCCGGGAAGAAGTGGTCCTCGAAGACGTGCATCCCGCCCTTGTTCTCCCGGCACTCGGCGGCGACGCCGGGGCCGATCACCTCGGACAGCCCGTAGATGTCGCAGGCGTCATAGCCGCCGCCCCAGGCGGCCTCCAGCTTCTGGCGAAAGCCCTCGGACCAGGGTTCGGCGCCGTGGATGCCCCAGCGCAGCCGGATGTCGTCCAACCGGCCCTCGGCGGCGGCCCGCTCCGCCAGCAGCATGGCGAACGACGGGGTGCAGGCGAGTCCGGTGGCGCCCAGGTCGGCGAGCAGGGAGATCTGGAGGGGCGGGTTGCCGCCCGACGCGGGCACGGTGGTCGCCCCCAACGCCTCGGCGCCGTAGTGGAGGCCGAGGCCACCGGTGAAGAGTCCGTACCCGTAGGCCACGTGGACCACGTCGTGGGGCGTGCCCCCGGCGCAGCCCAGGGCCCGGGCGTTCACCTCGGCGAACAGGGCGACGTCGGCCCGGGTGTAGGCGATGACGGTGGGCTTCCCCGACGTCCCCGACGAGGCGTGGACCCGTACGACGTCGTCGAGGGCCGTCGCCAGCATCCCGAACGGATAGGCGTCGCGGAACTCCGCCTTGCGGGTGAACGGAAGTCGGTCGAGGTCGTCGAGCCCGGTGCCTGCAGGGACATCCGTCAGCTTGGCGGCCCACCAGTCGCCGGCTGAGCCCTCAGGCGCTCGACCAACGCCTCGAACCGCTCCGACTGGAGGCGGCGCAGGTCGACCCTGGGCATCGTCTCGATGGCCGGCGCGTACATTGAGACCTCCGGCGAACGGGGCAGCCTATCCCCGGACGCCTCCGCCGTGGGGACGGCGCCCGGGTAGCGTGCCGCGGTGGCCAAGAGCGTCGCGATCGTCGCGCTGTACATGCTCGCCGCCTGCTCGAGTGGCACGTCGAGCGACTCCACCTCCGATGCAGGGTCCGCGGCCATCGTACAACTCCACCGCCGTCGATGTCTCCACGTCGATCTCCCAGCTCGAAGACTTCGTCGTGGGTGGCGATCGTCCGGTCACCGTTCGGGTGCCGGCGAACTACGACGCCGCCGTGCCCGCTCCCCTCCTCATCGTGCTCCACGGCTACGGATCGTTCGGCGCCGAGACAGCCGACTACCTGGGATTGGACCCCTACGCCGAGGCCAACGGCTTCCTGACCGCATATCCCGAGGGAACCCCTGACCCGGGCGGTGCTCAGTACTGGAATGCGACCCGAGGACGACACGGCGGCGTCGGGAGTCGACGACGCCGCCTATCTGTCCGGCCTCGTGGCCGAGGTCGCCGACACGGCCAATGTCGACCCTGATCGGGTCTTCGCGATGGGTCACTCCAACGGCGCCTTCATGGCCTACCGGATGGCCTGCGACCACGCCGATGTGTTCGCCGCCGCCGTCAGCCTTGCCGGGGCGACCCTCGAGACCGCCGACGAGTGCCAGGCCGCCGGCCCGATCGCCGTGCTCGAGATCCACGGCGACCGCGACGACGTCGTGCTCTACGGAGGCGGGACCCTGGGCACCGGCAACGCCTACCCATCGGTCGCGGACACCGCTTCCCTTTGGCTGGACGCCAACGGATGCGAGCCGGACATGCTCGACGCGGCCGAGCCGCTCGACCTCGACCGGGTGCTCCCCGGTCCCGAGACGGTGGTACAGGCATCGACCGGTTGCGACCAGGGCGGGCACGTCGAGGTGTGGACCATTGTCGGCGGGGGCCACATCCCCGACCTGTCGCCGTCGTTCCCCGAGGAGGTGATCGGCTTCCTCCTCGCCCACCCGCGGCCGTGAGCCCGAAGGTCGAGGTGGCACGGTCGGTACACTCGGGAACAGGTCGCACCGGGAGGGTCGATGAAGCTGATCAAGGGCGGCACCGTCGTAACCGCCACCGAGACCATGCAGGCGGACGTGCTCGATCGACGGGGAGAAGGTGGTCGCCATCGCCTCACCCGAGCACCACCAGTGGGGCGAGTCGGCCGAGGTGGTCGACGCCACCGGCAAGCTGGTGATGCCGGGCGGGGTCGACGTCCACACCCACATGGAGCTGCCCTTCGGGGGCACCTACGCCTCGGACACGTTCGAGACCGGCACCCGGGCGGCGGCCTGGGGAGGCACCACCACCATCATCGACTTCGCCGTGCAGACCTACGGCCAGGAGGTCATGCCCGGGTTCGAGGCGTGGATGGGCAAGGCGGAGGGCAACTGCGCCATCGACTACGGGTTCCACATGATCATCGGCGACGTCACCGAGGCGAGCCTCAAGGAGATGGACGCCCTCATCGGCGAGGGGGTCACCAGCTTCAAGCTGTTCATGGCCTATCCCGGGCGTCTTCTACTCCGACGACGGGCAGATCTTCCGGGCGATGCAGAAGGCGGCCGACATCGGCGCCACGGTGATGATGCACGCCGAGAACGGGATGGTCATCGACGTCCTGCGCGAGCAGGCGCTGCAACGGGGCGAGACCGATCCCCGGTTCCACGGCCTCACCCGTCCGGCGATCACCGAGGGCGAGGCGACCCACCGCGCCATCGCCATCGCCGAGCTGGCCGGCTGCCCGGTGTACATCGTCCACATGGCGGCCAAGGAGGCGCTGGCGGCGGTGGCCGAGGCCCGTGACCGTGGGGTCAACGCCTTCGCCGAGACCTGCCCCAGTACCTGTACCTCTCACTCGAGGAGCACCTGTCGCTCCCCGGGTTCGAGGGAGCCAAGTACGTGTGCTCGACGCCGATCCGCAGCCGGGCCGAGGGCCACCAGGACGCCCTGTGGCGCGGCCTGGCCACCAACGACCTCCAGGTCGTGTCGACCGACCACTGCCCCTTCTGCTTCAACGACCACCCCACCATGGGCACCCAGAAGCAGCTCGGGCTCGGCGACTTCACCAAGATCCCCAACGGGCTGCCCGCGGTGGAGAACCGGTTCGAGCTGATCTACCACGGTGCGGTCGGGCTGGGCCACCTGAGCCTCAACCGGTTCGTCGAGGTGGTGGCCACCACCCCGGCGAAGATGTTCGGGCTCTACCCGCAGAAGGGGACCATCGCCGTCGGCTCCGACGCCGACATCGTGGTCTTCGACCCGAGCCACGCCGCATCGTCATCTCGGCGGACACCCACCACATGAACGTCGACTACTCGTGCTGGGAGGGCTACGAGTTGGTGGGGAGCGTCAGACCGTGCTGGCCCGGGGCACGCGTGATCGTCGCCGGCGGCGAGTACCTCGGGATCGAAGGGTGACGGCAGGTACCTGCGCCGGGGCGAGAACCAGTACCTGATCTGACCGCCGGCGACCGATGGGCGAGGAGCATCGCACGAGAGAGGTCGAGATGAGACGCATCAACCACTGGATCGACGGGAAGGAGTACGCCCCCGAGCCGGAGCGGGTCGGCGTCGTGTGGGACCCGGCGACCGGCGACGCAGCAGGCCGAGGTGGCATTGGGCGGACGCCGACGTCGTCGATGCCGCGGTGGCGTCGGCGAAGCACGCACTGGGCAGCTGGTGGGACATGTCGCTGGCCAGGCGGGCGTCGATCATGTTCCGGTTTCCGTGACCTGGTCGAGCGCGGCACGCCGACGACATCGCCCGGCTGCTCACCTCCGAGCACGGCAAGGTGCTCACCGACGCCCGGGGCGAGGTGCAGCGCGGTCTCGAGGTGATCGAGTTCGCCTGCGGCATCCCGCAGCTGCTCAAGGGCGACTTCTCGGAGAACGTGTCGACCGGGGTCGACAGCTACTCGATCCGCCAGCCGCTCGGTGTCGTCGCCGGGATCACCCCGTTCAACTTCCCGGCCATGGTCCCGATGTGGATGTACCCGATCGCCATCGCCTGCGG
The DNA here is from genome assembly GCA_963834375.1 of uncultured Acidimicrobiia bacterium. Classification (GTDB taxonomy): domain Bacteria; phylum Actinomycetota; class Acidimicrobiia; order Spongiisociales; family UBA5794; genus JACDBE01. Next base: position 943,434 of record CAWIBM010000002.1, read on the forward strand.
CAACACCTTCGTGCTCAAGCCGTCCGAGAAGGACCCGAGCGCCCCTCTGCTCGCCGCCGAGCTCTTCGCCGAGGCCGGGCTACCCGAGGGCGTGCTCAACGTGGTCAACGGGGACAAGGCGGCGGTCGACCGGATCCTCGAGCACCCCGACATCGCCGCCGTCTCGTTCGTCGGGTCGACCCCGATCGCCCGCTACATCTACGAGACGGCGACGGCCAACGGCAAGCGGGTCCAGGCGCTGGGCGGCGCCAAGAACCACATGGTGGTGCTGCCCGACGCCGACATGGACCTCGCCGCCGACGCCGTGGTCGGAGCCGCCTACGGGTCGGCGGGGGAGCGGTGCATGGCGATCTCGGTGCTGGTTGCCGGTGGGGGCCGCCGGCGACGAGCTGCTCCCCAAGGTGGAGGAGCGGCTCCACGCCATCCGCACCGCACCCGGGCCTCGAGCCCGGCGCCGAGATGGGCCCGCTGGTCACCCCCGAGCACCGCGACAAGGTGGTCGGGTACATCGAGACCGGGGTCGACGAGGGGGCGACGCTGGTGGCGGACGGCCGCAAGCTCGTCCGCCGAGCAGGACGGCTTCTTCGTCGGCCCGACCCTGTTCGACGACGTCACCCCGGACATGGCCATCTACCGCGACGAGATCTTCGGGCCGGTGCTCTCCACGGTGCGGGTGGACAGCTACGAGGCGGCGATGGAGCTGATCAACGCCAACCCGTATGCCAACGGGGTGGCGATCTTCACCAACGACGGAGGTGCCGCCCGGCGGTTCCAGAACGAGGTGCCGGTCGGGCATGGTGGGGATCAATGTCCCCATCCCGGTGCCGGTGGCGTACTACTCGTTCGGGGGGTGGAAGTCCTCGCTGTTCGGCGACAGCCACATCTACGGCACCGAGGGCGTCCACTTCTACACGAGGGGCAAGGTGGTCACCAGCCGCTGGCCCGACCCCAGCCACCGCGGGGTCAACCTCGGCTTCCCCCAGAACGTATGAGCGCCAACGGGGATCTCAGCTTCGGGGTCGTGCTGCAGACCGATCCGCCGGTCTCGCGGGTCCTCGAGCTCGCCCGGCGAGCCGAGGCGAACGGCTTCACCCACGGGTGGACCTTCGACAGCCACGTGCTCTGGCAGGAGGCGTTCGTCATCTACACGCTGATGCTGGCGGAGACCGAGCGGATGATCGTCGGCCCGATGGTGTCGAACCCGGGGACCCGCGACTGGACGGTGCTCGCCTCGATGTTCGCCACGCTCGACCAGCACTTCGGGCCGCGCACCATCCTGGGGATCGGGCCGGGGCGACTCGGCGCTGCGGGTCATCGGGCGGAGCCCGAAGACGCTGGCCGAGACCGAGGACTCGATCCGGGTGATCAAGGGCCTGGTGGCCGGCGAGGAGGTCGACTACAAGGACACCCCGGTGCGGTTCCCCTGGGTCGCCGACGGTCGGGACCTCCCGGTGTGGGTGGCCGCCTACGGGCCGCGGATGCTGGACATGACCGGGCGCATCGCCGACGGGTTCATCCTCCAGCTCGCCGACCCGCAGATCCTGGCCTGGACCGTGGAGACGGTGAAGGCGGCGGCATCGGACGCCGGCCGCGACCCCGACTCGCTGACCATCGCCGTGGTCGCCCCGGCGTACGTCGGCGACGACCTGCCCCATCAGCGCGAGCAGCTCCGCTGGTTCGGGGGGATGGTGGCCAACCACGTCGTCGACCTCGTCGAGCGGTACGGCGAGGACGAGTCGAAGGTGCCCAAGGCGCTGTCGGAGTACATCGAGGCGCGCCAGGCGTACGACTACAAGCCACCACGGCAAGGCGATGAACCCGACCACCGAGTTCGTCTCCGACGAGATCGTCGACCGCTTCTGCATCCTGGGCCCGGCCGAGCAACCACATCGCCAGGCTCGAGGAGCTGCGCGCCCTCGGGGTGAGCCACTTCGGGCTCTACCTGATGCACGACGACCAGGAGGGCACCCTCGACGCCTACGGGACGTCCGTCATCCCGTCCTTCGCCCGTCGCTGAGGCGTCGCCAGGGTCTGGAAACGGTCGCCGGATTCCGGCATCTCGGGGGCGATGTCCAGCCCGGAGCCGGCCCGCCACGCCCTGTATGCTCGCCTCGAGGAGGTGCTCGGGCCCGAGCATGCCGAGACCCTGATGAACCATCTACCACCGCAAGCCGCAGGCGACTTGGCCACGAAGGCCGACATCGTCCGGCTCGAGGACCGGTTTGATCGGCTCGAAGGTCGGTTCGACCGGCTCGAGGAGCACTTCCATGAGCTGTCTGCGGAGGTGCGGGGCATGCACGGCGTGATGCGAGACCAGTTGCGGACCTACACCGTCACCTCCATCGGCGCGATGACGGCGCTCACCGGGGCGTTCGCTGCCATCGTCACGATCGTCCGCTGACCGCCCCGCCCGGTCCACGGGGCCACCACGGTGGCGTCCGGCTCAGCTCTTCCGGCGCTGACCGAGTCCGACCAGTAGCGAGCCGAGCGCGATGGCGGCGGCGCCGATGCAGGCGAGGAGCAGCGTGGAGAAACCGGTGTAGGGCAGCGTCTCGGGCGACTCGGACGCGGCGACCGTCGTCGAAGTCTGCAGCGGCTGTGTCGTGGTCGTGACGGTTGCCTCCGTCGCCGGGTTCGCCGTACAGGTCGGCTCGGCCGGCGGGTACTCGACCGTCACCGGTCCATATCCGGTCTCGCCGACGGCGGACAGCAGCTGGCTGGCGCCGGCGACCGATGCTTCGATCTCGATGGTGATCGACACGGGCTGGCGGGCCCACAGGTAGGGGTTGTCCGGGTTGAGGAACCAGGTGCCGTCGGCGTCCTGATCCCATCCCGGCCAGTCGATGGGGTTGCCGGCGGAGTCGAGGACGGCTCCCGGCCACAGCAGCCGGCCCGATCCGGCCGGCACCCGGTACTCGGCGGTCCCCCCGCATTGGCGAACCGGACCGTGGCGTCATCACCGAGCCCGTTGGCGTCGATGTCGTAGGCGAGCCAGGGGGTGTCGTTGTCGCACTGGGCGGCCACGGCGGCGTCCATCGACGGCGGTGGCGCGGTGGTCGTGGTGGTGTCGTCGGGCGGCGCGGTGGTCGTGGTGGTGCCGTCGGGTGGCGTGGTGGTCGTGGTCGTGGTGGCCGCGATGACGAGCTCCGCAGAGGCCGAAACGCACACGGACAGCCGGCCGACCGGGCGGACGACGATCGTCAGGGTCGTCGGAGCGTCCACCGACACCTCACCGAGGTCGTAGACGAGCGCCGTCGTGGTCGGTGCCGGGAATGTGCCATAGCCCACGAACCAGAGCTCGCCCTCGTTGGCCGACTCGTTCTCGTTGGAGCCGTGGCCGGTCAGCACCCAGGTGCCGGGCTCGGGCAGCTCGACGGTCACCTGGGCCGGCTGGTGCGGCAGCACCTCGCCCCATCCGGCCGGGCACTCGGCACCCGGGTCGGTCGTGGTCGTGGTGGTCTCGCGGTGGCGCGATGGTCGTGGTCGTCGCAGACGGCGCGGTGGTCGTGGTTGTCTCGCGCGGAGCCCTGGTCGTGGTGGTCTCGCGTGGCGCCCTGGTCGTGGTGGTCTCGCGCGCGGCGCGGCTGGTTGTCGTGGTCGCACCCCCTCCGCGAGCCTCGGCGGAGGCCAGGCCGGCGAGACCGTTCAGGCCGACGACGAGGACAGCAGTCACGACGAATGCCACCAACCCCGAGATGAAATGACCCTGCCGGCGCATGGCGCTCTGCCCCCCCGAGCGAACGAATGGCTTCCTGGTAGACGCAACGTACGCTGGGGCACGAGGGTGTGCCATAGGGCGGCAGGCGGTTTATGCCGGGCCGGTCTCCGCGGCCAATCCCTCGTCACGCACCGGCCGACACGAACCGAGGGCCTGCTTCGAGGGCGGACCTGCCACCGACACCGAGGTGTCACGACGTGCGGAGGGTGAACCGGGCGACGGTCTCGACGTGGAAGGTCTGGGGGAACTGGTCGACCGGGGTTGCGTGGTCGAGGTCGTAGCCGTGACCGGCGAGGGCCTTGGCGTCGCGGGCGAGGCTGGCCGGGTCGCAGGAGACATAGACCAGGGTGCGGGGCATGGTGGCGGTGACCGCTCGCACGCCTGCCTCGCCCAGGCCGGCTCGGGGCGGGTCGACCACGGCAACGGTCCAGGGGTCATCGGGCCGGAGCCGCTCCATCCGGGACTTCACCACCTCGACATTGTCCTTGTCGCCGGTGTTGAGGCGCAGGTCGTCGGCTGCCAGCGGGTTGCTCTCGACCGCCACGACCCGTGCCGCCGAGCCGGCCAGGGCGACGCTGAACAACCCGCCGCCGGCATAGCCGTCGAGCAGCGACGTCGTCGTCGCGCGGCTGCAGCCGCCTCTACCAGCCGACCAGCGCTGCCGCCGCCGGCGTCGAGTTCTGGAAGAAGGCGTCGGCGCTGATCCGGAAGCGGTGGTCGGTCACCTCTTCGCTGATCCACGGGTCGCCGAGGATCGCCTCGTAGCCGTCGTGGTGGCGGCGGACCACCGAGCGCCCCAATCGGCGGCGTGCGCCGGCACCTCGCCGGTGAGCACCACGAGGGCTGCGCCGGTGGCGGCGCCGACCCGCACCGTCAGGCGCTCCACCCCGTCGAGCGGACCGAGCCGGTCGAAGAGGTCGGCGAGCGCCGGCTCCAGCAGCCAGCAATGGTCGATCGGGACCAGCGACTTCGACCGTCCCCGGAACAGGGCCGGCCGGCCGTCGATCGACCGAGAAGTCCATCCGGTTCCGGTAGCCGTACGGACCGGACGGTGCGACGGTGGCGCCCGGACGTCCGGGTCGGCGCAGCCGTCCCAGGTGACGGAGCTGGCCGGCGACGATCGACCGCTTCCAGTCGAGCTGGGTGGCGTGGTCGGCGAACTGCCAGTGGCAGCCGCCGCACGTCCCGAAGTGGGTGCACGGCGGGCGACCCGGTGCGGCGAGGGATCCTCGACGGAGCGCAGCTCGACACGGCCCCATGAGCCCTTGTCGACGCAGATGTCGCCGAGGACGCGTTCGCCGGGCATGGCGCCGGCGACGAACCAGGTCTTCCCGTCGACCCGGGCCACCGCCTCGCCGCCATGTGCCATGTCGTGCGGGACCAGCTCTATGTTCATACCCGGCCCGACAAGGCATACCCGCCGCGCTGCGCACGGCTCCTCCCGCAGATGGGGCCCCAACCCCATCGGGGCCGTGGGCCGGCGCGCGGGAAGAGACGCTGATCGGGCCTCCTCCCGCAGATGGGGCCCCAACCCATCGTGGGCCGTGCAATCCGGCCCGACTTCGCCGGCGTCGACGCGACGAGGGCCGGGCGGTGCCCGGCCCTCGAAGGTCGACGACGGTCGGTAGCGGTGTCGCCACACGATCCGTCCCCGGGTCAGGTCGTAGGCCGAGACCTCGAGCTCGACCCGGTCTCCGGGGATGATGCGGATCCGGCGACCGTGCCGCATCCGTCCCGATGCCCGGGCGACGACCTCGTGACCCGAGTCGAGGCGAACCTTGAAGTTCGCATCGCGCATGGTCGCGATGACGGTGCCCTCGGCCCTGAAGTAGTCCTCGCCCGATGCCATTCAGCGCCGCGGCTGGCGCGGCCGTGCCTCGTTGACGGTCAGGGGCCGTCCGCCGAAGTCGGCCCGGTTGAGCTGCTCGATGGCGTTCGGCGCCACCGAGTCCGGCATCTCCACGAAGCCGAAGCCGCGGGAGCGCCCGGTTTCCCGGTCGGTGATGACCGCGGCCGAGGTGACCTCGCCGTACTCGCCGAAGAGCCGTTCGAGGTCGGCTGCGGTGGTCGTGAAGGGAAGGTTCCCCACGTAGATGTTCATTGGGCGATTTGCCTCTTCCTTGTCTCCTGGTGGCCGTCGTGGCCACCCCGTCTCTGCCGGACTCCGACTCGTACTCGTCCGACCAAGTGGGAACCAACAGGGGGGGATCGCGAGTCGCCGCCGAAGCAGCGGCGCTCAGGATAGTCTACCGCGACGGCCTTCGCCGCCGCATGGCTCGCGACCGATCACCGGCGCGTTGGCGCGCCGTCTGCGGCGCCTCACGGCGTAGCCCTCGCCCTCATGGTCGCCTTCCACCAGGGCTGGTTCTGGGTCGCCGTCGTGAGCCACCGGCTCGGTGGGGCTCTGGGGTGTCGGGTTGGCCGTCGCCGGGCCGCCGGCCGGACCGTGCCTTCGGCATCGCCACCGGCATCGCCTTGGCCGCCATGCTGATACAGGTGGCGAGCGGGCTGGTGCTCTACGCACGAGGGGGAGCGACCCGGCGACGGGTTCCACCTGTTCTACGGCGTGGTGATCGTCGTCACCCTCGCCATCGCCTACGTCTACCGGGCACCGATGCGGCGGCGCCCGCGCTCTGTCGTACGGGCTGCTGCTGCTGTTCGTGATGGGCCTCGGGCTACGCGCCTGGGCCGAGCTCCCCTGAGCTGTGATGCCCGGCGAGCTGCGCTCGCCTCCTCCGGCAGATGGGGCCCGACCCGGGACCTGCGATGGCGTTCCTTATCAGCGGGGCCGGCACCAGCATCGGCGCCATCAGCGGCGCCCTGCTCATCGCCCGAGCCCGGGTCGTCGGCCTCGTCCTTGCGCTCCTGCTCGGGGGCGCCATCATCCTCGGCTGGATCGCGGCCGGCACGCTGTAGCTTGGTTCGCTCCAGCCGGTGCCCGCGTCGCGCCCGGCCGTCGCCGATCGGCGAGTCAGGTCGGGTCGGGTGGGGCGAGGCTGCGCGAGAGCTGGCTTTGCAGGGCTTGAGCTGGTGACCGGCCCGGGATCGGGCAGACCGCGGTGGCATGAGACCCTCCGATCCTCCCTAGTCTCCCTCACGTGAGTGTCTCCCCGCAGCCTTACCTCCCTCGCATGGTTCGCTACTGGGACGAGGACGCACCCGGTGAACTGCATCAGTCGATCGACGGGTCGATGGTCTTCGTCGACATCTCGGGGTTCACCAAGATGTCGGAGCGCCTCGCCCGCCAGGGCAGGGTCGGTGCCGAGGAACTGACCGACGTCATCGGCGACACCTTCGGCGCCCTGCTCCCGACCGGCGTACGGCTACGGGGCCAACCTCCTCAAGTTCGGCGGCGACGCCCTGCTCCTCCTGTTCACCGAAGACGGACATCAACTGCCGGGCCTGTGCCGCCGCCCTGGCCATGCAGCGGACCATGGACGAGGTGGGCGTCTGCTGAGACCACGGCAGGAACGGTCACCCTGCGGATGTCGGTCGGTATCCACAGCGGTGAGTTCGACTTCTTCCTCGTCGGCGACTCGCATCGCGAGCTGATCGTCGCCGGTCCGGCGGCCAGCTCGCACCGTGGAGATGGAGTCGGCAGCGAGCGCGGGTCAGATCCTGCTCAGCCCGGAGACGGCTTCGGCGCTGCTCCAAGTCCAACCGGGGGCGGGCCAAGGGGCCCGGAGTCCTGCTCAGGGGCACGATCGAGGCGGAGCAGTCGGAGTTTCGGGCTGCCAGCTCGCCAACAGTAGACCTGGCGCAATTCGTCCCCATCGGTCTTTGCGACCTGCTGCTCGGGGGGGAGGTCGAACCGGAGCACCGTCCGGCGACCGTCGCCTTCCTCCACTTCCACGGGTTCGACACCCTGATCGAAACCGAGGGCTGCGACGTGGCCGCCGTCCGGCTCGACGCACTGGTGCGCTCGGTCCAGACGCGCCGTCGACCAACGCGGGGTCACCTTCCTCGGCACCGACATCTCCTCGGATGGGGGAAAGATCATCCTCACCGCAGGTGTGCCCACCTCGACCGGTAACGACGAGGAGCAGATGCTCTTGGCTGTCCGCCAGGTGGTCTCAGGAGGTCCGACGCCTGCCGATCTCGGTCGGGGTCAATTGGGGGCCGGTGTTCTCCGGAGAGATCGGCACCCCGTACCGCCGTACCTACACGGTCATGGGGGACACGGTGAACCTCGCCGCCCGGCTGATGGCCAAGGCGCCGGCCGGGGAGATCTACGCCACCTCAGCGGTGCTGGAAGGCTCGCGAACCACCTTCGAGACGACCGACCTGGAGCCGTTCCTGGTCAAGGGCAAGAAGCTCCCCGTCGAGGCGGTCTCGGTCGGTGAACCGCTGGGAAGCCGGAATGTTGCCGGCGGCGCCGGGCTCCCATTGATCGGTCGCGACGAGGAGTTGGCGCTGCTGACCGAGGCTTGGGCGAAGGCGCTAGAAGGGGAACGGGCAGATGGTGGAGATCTCGGCCGAGGCCGGGATGGGGAAGAGCCGCCTCCTCGAAGAGTTCCTGGCGACCAGCCAACCGGACAGGTGGTCATGGCCGAGTGCCGGCTCTATCAGGCGACCACCGCCTACTTCCCATTCCGGGCACTGCTCAGGGGGATCTGGGAGCTCGGGGACCTCGAGGCCAAGGAGGCGGAGAAGGCACTCACCGGCCTGGTCGACGCCGAGAGCCCCGGAGCTCGCCCCCTGGCTGCCCCTGATCGCCCTCCCCCTCGGGATCGAGGTCCCGGAGTCGGTCGAAGTCTCACAGTTGGATGACCAATTCCGACCGGCCCGCACCCTCGCCGCCATCGACGCCCTGCTCGAGGCGACCGTCACCACGTCCCACCATGTTCGTGATCGAGGACACCCATTGGATGGACGAGCCTTCACGAGAGCTACTCGCCGGCCTGCTTTCCGGCCTGAGCCGCTACCCGTGGATGATCGTCCTCACCCGACGCCCCGGTCAGGACGGCTTCGTCGCCCCCGACGACACTCAGTGTCACCCCCATCGAACTCCACCCTCTGGGAATCGATCAGGCCAAGGACCTCATCCACCGTGCCACCCAGGACTCGCCCCTACCGCCGCAACAGGTGGAGACGGTTGGCCCGTCAGGCGCACGGCCGTCCCTTGTTCCTCGTCGAGTTGCTGCAGACTCTCGCGCAGCGGCGGATCCCTCGACGACATCCCCCAGTCGGTGGAGGCGATGATCGCGGCCCGCATCGACACCTTGCCACTGTCCGACCGGAACGTTCTCCGCCGGTTGTCCGTACTCGGCGGCAGGCTTCAGTCTCGAGCACACTTCGGCCGTACTGGGCGACGAGAGCACTGATCAGCGCCGGCAAGCCCGGATGATTCGAAGACTGTCCGACTTCTTGACCCTCGACCGGTCGGGATGGATCCAATTCCAACACGCCCTAATCCGTGACGTGGCCTATGCCGGCCTTCCCTTCCGGACCCGTCAGGACCTTCACGCCCGGGTCGGAGATTCGATCTTCGCCGCCTGCGACGGCCGCCCCGAGGAGTTCGCCGAGCTCCTCTCCCTTCATTATTTCTATGCCAAACGGTGGAGCCGGTCCTGGCTCTTCTCTCACATGGCAGGCGACCGGGCCAAGGAGATCTACGCCAACCACGAGGCCGCCACCTTCTACGAGCGAGCGCTGCAATCGGCTGGCCCGGCTCGACTGGGTGGAGCCGTCCGAACGGGCTGTGGTGCTGACCGACCTGGCGAAGGTCCAGTATCGAGGCAGGGTCGTACGAGGAGGCGATGATCTCCCTGCGCTCCGCGATCAGACTGGTCCCCGACGACCCGGTGGCCCGCGGCCGACCTCCGCCTCGAACTGGCCCGGTGCTATCACAGGATGGGCGCGCTCTCGTCCAGGCGCTGCGGGAGACCGCCCTCGGCTTGAAGTTGGTGGAAGGCGGGAGCAGTCCCCGAAGCGCGCGGAGCCACCGCCCGACTGCGCAGCCGTTCGCGCCGGTCTCCTATCCGATCAGTTCCGACCCCGAATGGCACTGAAGATGGGCCTCCAGGCCGTCGACGAGGCGGAGACGAGCGGCGAGGCTGGAGCACTGGCCCGGGCCTATACCAAGATCGACGAGGCGTACCAGATCCTGGGGATGCGGGACGATGCGGTCCACGAGGAGCGAGCGCTGGAGATCTACGAGGAGCTCGGCGACCTCAACATGGGATCACGCTCCTCGCCATCAACCTCGGGGTGCAGGCCTACGCCGATGGGCGCTGGGACGATGCCATCGCCATGTACGCCAAGGCCCAGGAGGTGAGCCGGCGCAGCGGGAACATCCCGGCCGAGGCCGCCGCGGCAGCCAATCTCGGCGAAGTCTTGATAAGCCGGGGCAGGCTGGACGAGGCGGAGACGGTCCTGCAGGAGGCGAGGCGGGTGCTTCGGGGACAGAAGGTGATCGGATTCGCCCTCTTCGCCGAGACCCAACTGGCCCGTCTGGTCATGGAGCGGGGAGAGCATCAGGCCGCGGTCGACGCGCTGACCAAGATCATCGACGAGGCAAACCGGATCGGGACAACCGTTCTTTGCCGTCGATGCCTCGGTTCATCTTGCCGACGCCTATACCCGATCTGGCGATCCGGAGCGGGCCCTCGAGGTGATCGGACGTGGCAGCAGACTTGGCCGGGGAGGATGCCGCGCTCTACGAGGTGCCGCTGGAGCGGTTGCGGGCTCAGGCGCTGCTCGCGATGGGGCGACCGGAGGAGGCGCTCTGTCCACATCGAGCCGGCGCTGGCCAGCGCCCGTGCACAAAGGCTGGCCTACGAGGAGGCGCTGCTCCTAATGGTCAAGGCGGCGACAGGCGCCGGAAACGGCGAAGCCTTCGAGGAGGCGGACGCCTCCTCGAAGACCTGGGTGCCTCCCCGCCTCAATTCGACAGCGTTTGCCGTCGCCGATGTTGTAGACGGAGTCGACCGAGACGAAGTCCCCGAGCAGGGTGACGTAACTCGTCGCCTCGATCAGGCACGAGGTGTGACCGGGGGGCAGCACCGTCGCCGGGTCCAGTGGCGAGGGCAGTGAACCTCCCACCCGTGGGTCTTTCAGACACCACGGCATGACCCGCTCTCCGGCACCGACATGGTCGTCGTAGCTGAGGGTGCGGAACTGGGGCTGTCCAGGAACCGCCGGTGGGTCGTCGAACGTCCAGGTGATCACCTCGAGGAACTGGGCGACCGTGGCCGGATTCCCGTCGACCGCCTCGGTGACGAAGTCGACGAACTTGCGGTCACCCTCGACACCGGCATCGAAGTCGAAGAGCAGGCCGTCCACCGGCCCCTTGCACCCACCATTGGTGTCGTTGGCCCGGGTGGTTTGGAATTGGTGTCGTTGCCACCGCCGAGTGTGACCGTGTCGCCGCAGTCGATCTCGCCATCGAAGACCTCTGCCACCTGGAACAGCGAGTCCCCGGTCCCCAGGCCGGCACCTATCGGTCCGGGCGGGGACCCGTCATGACCGCCCTCGAGTGAGACCGCACCGTTGGACGGGGCACCGCCTGGCGAGATCACGATCGTGTCAAAGGCGCCGTCGATGGCGAAGGCCTGCCAGTGTCCGGCAGGCGGAGGTTCGGTTCCGGTCAGGTAGAGGACCACCCGCTCGTTGTCGCTGCCCCCGGAGTCGGGTCCGCAATCGGATGCAGCCGCCGCAAGGGACCGTAACCGTGTCGACCAGAGTGCCCGAGGGCCCACCCTTCTTCAGTTGGAGCACCGCGTCGCCGTTGAACTTGAACCCGAGGTCGATCTCGGCATAGCCGATGGCCTGGCCTGCGAGCAGGCCGGTGAGGTTGATGGTGAGTGCCTGGCCCAGGTCCTTGTTGATTCGGGCACAGGGCTCTCCGTTGCCCTCTCCGTTCTGGCCGACGCCGATCCGATGGTCTTTCAGACCCGCAAACGGCTTCTTGCTGACCTGAGTGCCCGAGCCGACGATCGCGACGAGAGAGTCGCCGGTGCTGGAGAGCTTGCAGTTCGTCTCGGAGAGGGTCTGGACCAGATTGGGCCCGACGGCGACCGGATCGAAGACAACCCTGTCCCCGTCTGAATTCAGATGGATGAAGAGCGTGCCGACCTCGGTGGTGATCGGGCCCTGGCCCAACGCCGGAATCACCAGTACCGACACCGCGACCATCGCTGCCACGACAACGGCCAGTGGCCAGCGCAAATATCTTCTCATGGTGCCTCCCGATCATCGGACCCGGCGAGCAGGCACCCCCGCGACAAGATGTGCCCGCCCCACGCGACTTGTTCCTGCCTTCGCGACCCTACCTCTGTCAGAACGTCCCCCTCGTCCGCGACTGCTCCGATTTCGAACCCCACGCTGTCGGAGGCCCGCCAACGGTTGCGTCAAGACTACACGCTGAGCGGCACTGGCGACCGGCCGTAGGCCATCGCGTCGTCCTCCGAGGCGGCCGGGGTTCGATGGTGCGCGCCTCACCCGGGCGACCATACCGGGCAACCCGGGCGCCGACGGGCACCTCGCCTTCGGCAGCTGCCCCTAGTCTGGCAGCCCGGCGTGAAGGGAGCACAGGCGTGCTGCTCGAAGGCAAGCGACTCGTCATCACCGGCGTCCTCACCGACGACTCCATCGCCTGGCACACCGCCCGGATCGCCCAGGAGCAGGGCGCCTCGCTGGTTCTCACCGGGTTCGGCCGGGGGCTCCGGTTGACCGAGCGGTCGGCGCAACGGCTGCCGGTACCCGTGGACGTCTTCGAGCTCGACATCAACGACCCGGCGCACATGGCGGCGTTGGTCGACGAGCTGGAGCGCCGGTGGGGGGCGGTGGACGGTGCCCTGCACGCCATCGCCTACGCCCCCGAGGACGCCCTCGGAGGCCGCTTCCTCGAGACATCAGCAGAGTCGGCGGGGACCGCCTTCCTCACGTCGGCGTTCTCGTACAAGACGCTCGCCGTTGGCCTCCGCCCGCTGATGGTGGCGGCCGGCGGGGGGTCACTGGTCACCCTCGACTTCGACAACACCCAGGCGTGGCCCGCCTACGACTGGATGGGGGTCGCCAAGGCGGCGTTGCAGGCGGTGACCCGATACCTCGCCCGCGACCTCGGTGCGGACCAGATCAGGGTAAACGCCGTCTCCGCCGGGCCGCTGGCCACGGTGGCTGCCAAGGGCATCCCCGGGTTCGGCCGGTTCGACGAAGTGTGGCAGCAGCGGGCTCCGCTGGGCTGGGACGCCGCCGATCCGACCCCGGTGGCGCAGATGGTGGCGGTGTTGCTGTCCGACTGGGCGCCGGCCACCAGCGGTGAGGTGGTCCACGTCGACGGCGGCTTCCACGCCATCGCCGCCGCGGTCGAGGATGACCCGGAAGCCTGAGGGGTCCTTCAGGTCAGAGCTTGACCACCGGGCAGGTCAGGGTGCGGGTGATGCCCTCGACCGCCTGGATCCGGGCCACCACCAGCTTGCCGAGCGAGTCGACGTCGTCGGCCTTGGCGTGGACGACGGCGTCGTAGGGCCCGGTGACCGCCTCGGCGGAGGTCACGCCCTCGATCTCGGCGATGGCGGTGGCGACCGAGGCAGCCTTGCCGACCTCGGTCTGGATGAGCACGTAGGCCTCGACCATGGAGATCCTCCAAGCGGGGGTGCGGGTGCGGCTGGCCTCGATCATACCGCGACCGCGGCGACGGGCTTGGGCTCGGCACTCGCCGGTCCGACCGATCGGCCCGGGGCGCTCGGGCTCAGTAGCCGTCGGAGCCGAAGCGGAGCGTGGTGGCGATGCGGTCGCCCGCCTTCTCGGTGACCTCGAAGACGACGCGCTGTCCTTGGCGGAGGGTGCGGAACAGCGAGCCGTCGAGTGAGCCGGGACGGAGGGCCACCTCGGAGCGGTCGTCGCAGACGATGACCCCGAAACCGGTCACGGGGTCGTACACCTTGACGACTCCTTGCACCGGTCTCAGGCCTTCTCGACCTTGCCCGCCTTGATGCACGACGTGCAGACGCGCATCCGCTTGGCGTTCGAGCCGTGCTTGACCCTGATCTTCTGGATGTTGGGCAGCCAGCGCTTGGACGACCGCTTGTGAGAGAAGCTCACCTGCTTGCCGACCCAGGGCTCCTTGGCGCACACTTCACAACGGTACGACAAAAGGGAGACCTCCTGAGGCCGGGCGCCAGTGTAGCAGTGGCCCGGTGACGGCCCCGCTCCGAGTCCGCGGCGGCGCCGGCGGTACGCTCGGCTCCCATGGCGGGACGATCCCTTGCGTATCTCACCACCGTTCCCACCACCTCGTGAAGGGGATCGGTCCGGCGATCTCCAGGCGGTTCCACGAGGTCGGGGTCGACTCGGTGGCGGATCTCCTGCTCCACGTGCCCCGTCGCTATCTCGACCGATCCCAGCTCTTCGACTCGCCGGCGTGCCGCTCGGCGAGGAGGTGACGGTCGGTGGGACCGATCGAGAAGGTCGACAGCCGGCGCCTCCGTGGCAACCGCACCATGACGGAGGCGGTCGTGTCCGACGGCACCAGCCGGATGCGGGTGGTGTGGTTCAACCCGTACCTCAAGCTGGAGGAGGGTGCCGAGGTCGCCCTGTCGGGCAAGGTCGAGCTCTTCAGGGGACATCTGCAGATGAAGTCGCCCGACGTGGAGAGGCTCGACCGCCCCGGCGAGTCGCTGGTGACCGGCCGGGTGGTCCCGGTGTATCCGGCGTTGGGGGGCCTGACCCCGGTGAAGGTGCGCCGTGCGGTCGACAACGCGTTGCGGCGAGCCAGGCCCATCGAGGAGGTGCTGCCTTCCGACATGATCGAACGAGGCGACCTCGTCGACCGCGACTCGGCCTTCGTCGGGGTCCACTTCCCAGATGAGCTGGACCAGGTCGGGCCGGCCCGCCGGCGACTCGTCTTCGACGAGCTCTTCCGGCTCGAGGTGGCGCTCGCCATGCAGAAGCGGCGCCTCGTCGACGACGAGCCCGGGGTGGCCCACGTGGTCGACGGGGCCTTGGTCGCACCGCTTCGAGGCGGCGTCTGCCCTACCGGCTCACCGGGGCGCAGCTGCGGGCGATCGACGAGATCACCGCCGACCTCGCATCCCCGCACCCGATGCACCGGCTGCTGCAGGGCGAAGTGGGCTCCGGGAAGACCGTGGTCGCCTTCGCCGCCCTGCTCACCGCGGTGCAGGGGGGGTACCAGGGGGCGGTGATGGCGCCGACCGAGGTGCTGGCGGCGCAGCACTACCTCGGCATGGTCGACCTGGTCGACGAGGCCGGGATGAAGCCATCGCCGGTCGACCCCGGTACCGCCCGCGGGCAGGACGGCCTGTTCGGCGGCGACGCCGCCGACGCCGTGCGGCCGGCGGTGCGGATGGCGCTGCTCACCGGAAAGCAGGCGTCGGTCAACTTCACCGCCGGGCCGGTTCGTCCCGCGTGACGTTGCCCGATGGATCGCCGACGGCACCGTCGACATCGCGGTCGGGACCCATGCGCTCATCCAGGAAGGCGTGGACTTCGCCCGCCTCGGGGTGGCCGTGGTCGACGAGCAGCACCGCTTCGGGGTGCATCAGCGCATGGAGCTCCGCGAGAAGTCAGCCGAGCATCAGCCCGACCTGCTGATCATGACCGCCACGCCCGATCCCTCGAACACTGGCCATGACCCTCTACGGGGACCTCGACGTCTCGCTGCTCGACGAGATGCCTCCGGGCCGCGGCCCGGTGGAGACCCGGGTGGTCGGCAAGGCGGCGGATGCGCTGGAGGACGTCTACCGGCTGGTGCGGTCCGAGGTGGGCAAGGGTCGCCAGGCGTTCGTGGTCTGCCCGCTGGTCGAGGAGAGCGACAAGACGGAGGCGGCCTCGGCCGTGGCCGAGCTCGGCCGACTCGAGGGGGTGTTCCCCGAGCTGCGACTGGGGCTGATCCACGGTCAGCTCAAGACCGATGAGAAGCACGCCGCCATGCACGCCATGAAGGAGCGGCGCATCGACGTGCTGGTGGCGACGACGGTGATCGAGGTGGGCATCGACATCCCCAACGCCACCGTCATGGTCATCGAGGACGCCGACCGGTTCGGGCTCAGCCAGCTCCACCAGCTGCGGGGCAGGGTGGGTCGCAGCGAGCACCGTGCCCACTGCGTGCTGATCGCCGAGCCGACGACGGTCGAGGCCGAGCAGCGGCTGGCTGCCATGGTGGCGACCAACGACGGGTTCGAGCTCGCCGAGGAGGACCTGCGGATCCGGGGGCAGGGGACGGTCTTCGGGGCCCGGCAGGCGGGCGCCAAGGACCTCAGGATCGCCGACATCCTGCGCGATGCCGACCTCCTGGTGGCCGCCCGCCGCGAGGCGTTCGCCCTGGTCGAGGACGACCCCGCCCTGGAGCGCCATCCCGAGCTGGCAGACGAGGTGAGGGCCATGCTCGGCCAGGAGGTCGATTGGCTGTTCAAGAGCTGATTGCCCTTTCGATGTCTTGTTTCCCCTCCCCCGGACGGGGAGGGGTGGCAGCGGTACGGGCCGAATTCGGCCAGTGCGACGACACGGCCCGCGATGGGTGGGCCCCATCTGCGGGAGGAGGGCCGACCGGTCTGTTCGGCGCTTGTGTCATCGTGACTGTGCGGCCGAGGTCGGCCCGGGGACTGGACGGCCCGCTGGGTAGGGGCCCCATCTGCGGGAGGAGGGCCGACCGGCTTCGGTTCAGCGCCTGTGCAGTGGTGACGCTGCCCTCGAGGTCGGCCCGGGTATATCAATGAGGATCATTGCCGGGATCGCCAAGGGTCGGCGACTGCTCGGGCCGACGGGACGGGCCACGAGACCGTTTCTGGAGCGGGCTCGGGAGGCCGTGTTCTCCTCGCTGGGGGCGCTGGTCGAGGACGCCGCGGTGCTCGACCTCTTCGCCGGCACCGGATCGCTGGGGCTGGAGGCGATGAGCCGCGGCGCCGCCACGGTCACCTTCGTCGAGCGTGACCGGAACGCCTTGGCCGTCCTGCGCCGCAACATCGAGGCGGTCGGGCTGGGCGGCACCGTGGTCGCCGGCGACGTGGAGCGGTTCGTCGCCTCGTCCACGGGGGAAGGCGCGTACGACCTGGCCTTCGTTGACCCTCCTTACGACGTCCCGCTACCTTCTGTGGCGCGCATCCTCGAAGGACTGGAGCGCGCCATGGGGAACGGTGCGGTGGTCGTCGTCCACCGGCGGCGCGGCGAGGAGCTGCCGGTTCCCGCCGGCTACGCGGTCGACCGACCGGCGCCGGTACGGAGACTCCGAGATCTGGAGGCTGGTTGTGGACGAGCGGGCGGCCGATGACCGTGGGGCATCGTCTTGACCACCGCCGCACTCATCCCCGGCAGCTTCGATCCACCGACCAGGGGCCACCTGGACGTGATCGAGCGCTGCGTGTCGATCTTCGACAGGGTCCGCGTCGGGGTGATCGCCAATCCCGCCAAGGATCCGCTGTTCACCGCCGAACAGCGCATGGCGCTGCTGGTCGAATGCTGTGAGCAGTGGCCGTCGGTCGAGGTCGATCAGTTCTCGGGCCTGCTGGTCGACTACGCCGACGCCGAGGGGATCCGGGTCATCGTCAAGGGCCTCCGCGCCGTGACCGACTTCGACTACGAGTTGCAGATGGCGCAGATGAACCGTCACCTGTCTTCCGACGTGGTCACCCTGTTCGTCGCCACCAAGCCGGAGTACGGCTACCTGTCTTCGTCGCTGGTCAAGCAGGTCGCCAGGCTCGGAGCCTCGGTCGAGGCGCTGGTGCCGGAACCGGTCGCCCTGGCGCTCAAGGAGGCGTTCTCCACGTGACCGAGGACTCCCGACCGGAGCCGCCGCCGATCCCGGGCAAGATCATCGACCAGATCGAGGATCTCATCGTCGCCGTCGAAGAGGCGCGACCGGTGCCTCTCTCCCAGAACGTCATGTTCAACCGCGACGACTTCGTTGACCGGCTGCGGGCCCTGCAGGAAGCGCTCCCCGAGGAGCTGCGGGCGGCTCGATGGATGGTGCGGCAACGGGAGACGTACATCACCAGGACGAACGACAAGGCGCGTGAGGTGCTCGCCGAGGCCCAGGCTCGCTCGGAGGAGCTGGTCAGCGAGCACTACGTCGTCGCCGAAGCGGTGGAGGAGGCCAACCGCCTGGTGCGCAACGCCGAGACGGAGGGGGAGCGGATCCGGCTCGAGGCCGAGGACTTCGCCGAGAGGCACCTGTCGGAGGCCGAGACCGTACTCGGCGAGCTGCTCCGCTATGTGCGTGAGTCACGCGCCGAGCTGCACCGCACCCTGCCCGCCCCGATCGACCCGCCGCTGTCCGAATAGCGACATGGCGGCGACGTCCCCGTTCGTGGTGCCGGTGGGGGAGTTGCTCCGTCATTCCGGCGAAGTGCGCCCGGTGCGGGTGGAGACGCCGGTCGATTGGGGGGTGGAGTACACCGTCACCCTGGCCGAGCCGCCGCTGGTCGCCGCGCTCGAGCTGACCGCCGTCCCCGGGGGCGTCGTCGTCCGTGGGTCGGCGGAGGTCACCATGAGGTCGACGTGCGCCCGCTGCCTCGCCGAGACGGACCACGTCCACCGGGTCGAGGTCGCCGAGCTCGCCCGACCCGCCGATGGCGGCGCCGACGATGCCGGCGAGGCCTACCCGCTCGACGGCGACCAGCTCGACCTCGAGCCGATCATCCGCGACGAGGTGTTGCTCGCCCTGCCCTTGCTGTGGCGGTGCGACCCACCCTGCCAGGGGCTGGTTCCGGGATCGATCGGCCCGGAGCGCCCGGAGGGACTTGGCGAAACCCCGCAAAACGACTTGAATACCGCCGCTCCGGGACGGCGGTCGGACTCGCCCTTTGCGGCTCTCCGGGACGTTTTCGAGACCGGGGACTAGATCTCCACAGCGAGGATGCTCCGCCATGGCGGTACCAAAGAAGAAGATGTCGCGCTCCAGGACGCGGCGGCGCAAGGCCACCTGGAAGGTCTCCGCTCCCGCCATCGCCACCTGCTCACGCTGCGGTTCGGCGCACATTCCACACCGGGTCTGCCCCACGTGTGGCACGTACAACGGCCGAGCCGTCGTCCCCACGGTCTGACACGTGGCTCGGATCGCCGTCGACGCGATGGGCGGGGACCGGGCGCCGGGTGAGATCGTCCACGGCACCCTCGCCGCGGCGCGGAACGGCATCGACGCCGTGCTCGTCGGCGACCCGGAACTGATCACCGCTCAACTGGCGGCGGCGGGAGCCGCTGACACCATCGGCGTGGTCCCCGCCACCCAGGTCATCGAGATGGGCGAGGACGCCGCCTCCGCGATCCGCGACAAGAAGGACGCATCGGTGACCGTCGCCGCTCGCCTGGTGGCGACCGGAGAGGCCGAAGGGATGGTGTCCGCCGGGTCGACCGGGGCGGCCATGGCCGCCGCCGTCTTCGTCGTCGGACGGTTGCGCGGGGTGTCCCGACCCGCCATCGCCACCCTGCTCCCGATCGGGAAGGTCATCATCGACGCCGGGGCCAACGTGTCATGCCGGCCCGAGCACCTCGTCCAGTTCTCTGTGATGGGGTCGCTTCTGGCGACCTCCCACTTCGGTCTCCCGGACCCGAAGGTCGGGCTGCTCAACATCGGCGAGGAGGTGGGCAAGGGCCGCGACCTGGAGAAGGAGGCCCACGGCCTGCTCACCGAGGTCCCTGGGATCAACTTCGTGGGGAACGTCGAAGGCCGCGACCTCGCCGGCGATCGCGTCGACGTCATCGTCACCGACGGGTTCACCGGCAATGTGATGCTGAAGACCGCCGAAGGGGCGGCCCGCCTCACCATGCGGGCCATGCTGGAGGCGGTCTCCGGCCCCGAGTACCAGGACGCGCTGGCGGCGCTGGCGCCACCGCTGATGGCGCTGCGGGCCAGGCTCGACCCGGAGAGCACCGGCGGCGCATCGCTGCTGGGGGTCAGGGGCAATGTGGTCATCGCCCACGGCTCGTCGTCGAGGGTCGCCATCGAGAACGCCATCACCTTGGCGGCGGAGAGCGCCGAACACCACGTGCCCGCCGAGATCGAGAAGAGGCTGGCGGCGACGTCGTCGGTGGTGTGAGGTGGTCGATCCGGCGTCGATCGCCGCCGTCGAGGAGCGCCTCGGGCACGAATTCACCGACCGGCGACTCCTCGGCGAAGCCTTGACCCACCGGTCCTACTCAGGGGAGCACGGTGACGCCGGTGACTACGAGCGACTCGAGTTCCTGGGGGATGCCGTGCTCCAGCTCGCCGTCACCCGGTACCTCTACGAGACGTATCCCGACCTGCCCGAGGGCCAGCTGGCCAAGGTCCGTGCCGCCGTGGTCAGCGAGCGCACCCTCCACGAGATCGCCCTGCAGCTCGAGGTCGGGTCGGCGCTGCTCCTCGGCCGAGGCGAGGAGGCAACCGGTGGTCGGGCCAAGCCGTCGCTGCTCAGCGACGTGGTCGAGGCGCTGATCGGAGCGGTGTTCCTCGAGGCCGGCTACGAGCCCGCCGCCCAGGTCGTCGTGCGACTGTGGGCGGACGCGATCACCGCCCGGGCGTCGGCTCCCGGGCAGCGCGACTACAAGACCAGGCTGCAGGAGATCCTGGCTCGCACCGACCTCCGGCCCGACTACGAAGTGGAGGAGTCCGGGCCAGATCACGCCAAGCGGTTCCGGGCGGTGGTGTCCGCCGGTGGCCGGCGGCTCGGCGATGGCGGCGGCAGCTCGAAGAAGCGGGCCGAGCAGGACGCCGCCCGCGCCGCCGTGGCCGCCCTTGGCGATCGCTGAAGAGCGCGATGCCCGAGCTCCCCGAGGTCGAGACCACGAGGTCGTCGCTGGCCCCGGTGATCGAGGGCAGGCGGATCGAACGGGTCGAGGTCAGACGGGAGCGGATGGTCCGTCATCAGGCCCAGGCCGGTGACTTCGCCCTTCGCACCACCGGGCGCCGGGTGGCGAACGTCGACCGAATCGGGAAGTTCATCATCGCCTCCCTCGAAGGTGATGGGGGACAGAGGGACATGTTGTGGGTCACCCACCTCGGCATGTCCGGTCACATCGAGCTGGTCCGCCCGGGAACCGTAGAGGCGCCCCACACCAACGTGGTAGTGGCGATCGGTGGCGCCGGCGGCCTCGTCGAGGTGCGGCTGGTCGATCCGAGGACGTTCGGGTTCGTGTGGGCGCTCACCCCCGAGGAGCTGGCCGAGTCCTCACTGGCGGCGCTCGGCCCCGACGCCCACACCGCCCTACCCCGGTCACCTACGTTGGTGGCGGCCCTGGCCGGCAGGACGGCGCCGATCAAGGCGCTGCTCCTCGACCAGCGGATCGTCTCGGGGCTGGGCAACATCTACGCCGACGAGGCGCTATTCCGTGCCCGCATCCACCCCAGCCGGGCGGGCGGGACGCTCACCCCCGACGAAGTGGCCCGGCTGCGCCGGGCCGTGAAGACGACCCTCGACGCCAGCTTGCGGTGGGGCGGCACCACCCTCGACGACCGCCGCTACCTGCTCCCCGACGGACGGGCGGGCGACTTCGCCCGGCGGCTCATGGTCTACGGCAGGACCGGCCTGCCCTGTCGCCGCTGCGGCACCCCGATCGAGCGCATCGAGCTGCGGGCGCGGGGAACCCACTTCTGCCCGGTGTGCCAGGGGTGAGGAAACTGCGAGCCTGAGGTTCTCGCCTGTCGCTCCGACGTGTCAGAGCCTCAGGTTCGATCGCTGGAGCCGAGGTCGCGAATCCCAGGGATGTGATTCGACCCCGGGTATGCTCGGCGGGCCGTGCTGCTCAAGACATTGTCGCTCGTCGGCTTCAAGTCGTTCGCCGGTCGTACCCGGCTGGAGTTCGACCCGGGGGTCAACGTCGTCGTCGGCCCCAATGGCTCGGGCAAGTCCAACCTCGTCGACGCTCTCGCCTGGGTGATGGGGACCCAGGCCACCAGCTCGCTGCGCACTGCGCGGATGGAGGACGTCATCTTCGCCGGCACCGCCACCCGCCCCGCCGTCGGCCGGGCCGAGGTCACCCTGACCTTCGACAACCGGGACCGCTTCCTGCCCCTCGACCTCGACGATCTCTCGATGACCCGCCGCCTGTTCCGCGACGGCACGTCGGAGTACGAGCTGAACGGGACCCCGTGCCGGCTGCTCGACCTCCACGAGATCCTGGCCGACGGGGGAGTGGGCCGGCACCAGCACGCTCTGGTGGGCCAGGGTCAGATCGGCGAGATCCTGAACGCCCGCCCCGACGAGCACCGTGCCGTCATCGAGGAGGCGGCCGGGATCACCAAGCACCGAGGCCGGCGGGATCGGGCGGTGCGCCGAATGGAGCAGACCGGTCTCGACATCCTCAGGCTCACCGACATCCTCGATCAGGAGAGGAAGCGGATTCGCCCGCTGCGGCGGCAGGCCGAGGCGGCCCTGCGGCACGACTCGGTGCGTGAGGAGATCCGAGCCTTGCGGCTGTGGCAGGGCGGCGACCAGCTGCGAGAGCTGGACGGGCGGGGGGCCGGCGCCGCCGCACGACGGTCCGAGGCGGAGAAGGTGATCGTCGCCGCCGAGGCCGAACTGGCCGACCTGGTCGGTGCCCTGGACCGCCTTCGCCGCCGGTCGAGCGAGGTCGGGCGGGCGTTGGAGGTGGACACCGCCGCCGCTGCCCGGTTGGAGACGGCGGCGGAGCGCTTCTCCCGCATCGCCACGGTGGCCCGGGAGCGGCGCCGCTCGTTGCAGGACAGGCTCGAAGGTGCCGATCAGCGGCGACGCGATGTGGCCGTCGAGCACGACGCCGTTGTCGTCGACCTCGCCGAGCTCGACCGGCTCGACCCGGTGGTCAGGGCCGAGGCGGAGCGGGCGGAGCTCGAGCTCCACGCCCTCGAGGACGAAGAGCGCTCGTTGGCCGAACAAGCGCAGCTGCCTGCCGAGGGAGTCGTTGCGAACCTGCGGGGAGATCTCAGGTCGCTCGAGATCGCCGCCGAGCGTGATCGCCGTGAGGCCGAGCGCCTCGCCGGGCGGCGCCGCGAGGTGGTTGCCCGGCTCGCCGAGGAGAACGACGCGGCGCAGACGGTCGTCGAGGAGATCCGCGAGGTCGACGCCGCCGCCGGTGCTGCCCGCGACCGGTTCGAGGATGCGGTCGCCCACCGCCGCAAGGTCGAAGCGGAGAGCGGGTCGGCGGCGGAGCGTGACCTCGAGTCCCGGGTGGCCCTCTCCGAGGCGGCGGCCCGGGTGGACGCGTACGAGGCGGCGTTGCAGGGCGTTGGCGACCCTGAGGCGCTGCAGATCGCTGAGAACGCCGACGGGGTCGTCGGATCCCTCGTGGGACGCCTCGACGTCCCGCCGGGCATGGCCGTCGCCGTGGACGCCGCTCTCGGCGGTTGGTCGGCGGCAATGGTCGCCTCCGACCCCGAGTCCGTGCAGCAGGTCACCGCGATCGTCAAGGCCGCCGGCCGCGGAGGCGTGGGACTGGTGGTCGGCCACCGTCGCCCCATCGAGGCGCCGGCCCGGACAGTCGCCGCCGAATGGGGCGCCGACGCACTGGTCGATCGACTCGGGCCGGGGGCTGACGAGGCGCTGGCCACCCGTCTCCTCGGCGACGTGGTGGTCGTCGAGGGGTGGTCGGCGGCGTGGCGATTGGTCGAACGCCACCCGTCATTGCGCGCCGTCACCCCGGAGGGCGACCTCGTCTCGATCTACGGGCTCCGGTTGGGCGATGCGGACGGTGCCGGCCACGCCTTGCTCGAATCGGCCCGGGTCGTCTTGGAGATCGCCGACCGGGAAGTGGCCCGCACCGCCAGCCTGCGCACCACCGCCGCCCGGGCGCTCGACGTGTCCCGAGCCTCCGAGGAAACGGCCCGGGCAACCCTGGAGCGGCTCGAGGCCAGGCTTGGCGGGCTCAGCGCGGCGCTAGCCATGAACGGCAGGGCGCGGGCCGAGCGCGAAGCCGAACTGGCCCGACTCGACGAGCGCCACCGTGCTCTGCTCGACTCCGATTCGGCCCGGGCGACGCGGATCGCCGAGACCCGTGAGCGGCTGCACGGCCTGGAGGGCGAGCAACTGGCCCACCAGGAAGTCTGGGAGGCGATCAACGCCCGCCGCGCCGAGGTCACCCGGCTCCACGCCGGCGCCCGCCTTCGCCGCGATGAGGCTGCCGCCGTGGTCAGCCGGACATGACGAGCGGCGCCGTTGGCTGGAGGCCCGGCTGGCGACGATCTCCACCGACGCCGAGCGGGCCGGCGAGGCCCCCGTCGATCCGCGTGTCATCGAGCGCCTCGCCGAGGTCGAGCAGTGGGCCGGCAGGGCGGTCACGGAGAGTCGGAGCCACATCGAGCAGCTGCGGGTCCGCCAGCGCGAGTCACGGGCCGGCGCCACCGAAGCGGACGAGGCGCTGCAGAGCGCCTACGAGCGCCAGCGCCGGCTCGAGCGGGATGCCGGCGCCGCCCGCGAGCAGGCGTCGACGCTGGCGGTGGAGCTGGCCGAGATCCGGGTCACCCGCCAGGCGCGGGTCGAGGCACTGCGCCGCGACGCCGATGCCGAGACCGACGAGGCTTTGGCGGCGCCGAGGCCGGCGCTCGAACCCGACGCCGACGCCGAGGTCGTGCTGGCCGCCCGGGAAGCCGAGTTGCGCCGCATGGGCCCGGTCAACCCGTTGGCTGCCGCCGAGTACGAGGAGCTCTCCGCTCACGTCTCCCTCCTCGAGGGCCAGCTGGCCGACCTCGAGGAGTCGAGGGCGCAGCTGCGCAAGGTCATCGCCGCCCTCGACGTCGAGATGGCGACGCTGTTCACCAGCGCCTTCGAGGAGATCGACGAGCTGTTCGCCGAGAACTTCGCCCTGGTGTTCCCGGGAGGCAGGGGTCGGCTGCGGCTCACCGATCCCGACCGGCCACTGGAGACCGGGGTCGAGCTCGAGGCGCAGCCAAGGGGCAAGAAGATCGGTCGCCTGTCGCTGCTCTCGGGCGGCGAGCGGTCGCTGGCGGCGCTCGCCTTCCTCTTTGCCGTCTTCCGGGCGCGTCCCAGCCCCTTCTACGTGCTCGACGAGGTCGAGGCGGCGCTCGACGACGCCAACCTTCGTCGCTTCCTGCGGTTGGTGGAGACCCTGCACGGCTCGGCGCAACTGGTGATCGTCACCCACCAGCAGCAGACGATGGAGGCTGCCGACCTGCTCTACGGCGTCACCATGGAGCCGGGCGAGTCCTCCCAGGTGGTCAGCAAGCGCATTCGGGCCGGTGCCTCGATCCTGGGCTGACCCGGTTCGGTAACCTCGAACCCATGGATCCGTTGGTCATCGTGGTCGTTGTCGGGGTCATCCTGCTCGCCGTGATCGGGCTCGTCGTCGGATGGCGGCGTCGCACATCCGCCGGAGCGGAACCCCTCGGAACGCCTGACCAGCGCGCCTCAGGGACCGGTGCCGCGGTCGCATCGGACTCGCTTCGCCGGCGGCTCGGCCGGACCCGGGTCGACCTCGCCGAGCGGCTCGCCGGGCTGGTAGGCCGGAGCCGGCTCGACGCCTCGTTCTGGCCCGAGCTCGAGGACACCCTGGTGGCGGCCGATCTCGGGGTGACCACCGCCTCCGGCCTCGTGCAGACGGTGCGTGCCGCCCGACCGGAGGACGGCGTCGCCGCCCGGGCCGAATTGGAGAGGGCCCTGGTTGAGGTGCTGGCCGGCCGCGATCGCTCGTTGCACCGGGCCGGCAAGCCATCGGCGATGCTGGTTGTCGGCGTCAACGGCACCGGCAAGACGACCTCGATCGCCAAGCTGGCTGACCGTCTCCAGCGGGAGGGCTGGTCGGTCCTCCTCGGGGCGGGCGACACGTTCCGCGCCGCAGCCGTCGAGCAGCTGCGCACCTGGGGAGCCCGCGCCGGTGTCGAGGTGGTGGGTGGTGCCGAGGGGAGCGACCCGGCTGCGGTTGCCTTCGACGCCTACCGGACCGCCCGCGACCGGGGCGTCGACACGGTGATCGTGGACACCGCCGGCCGGCTCCACTCGAAGAAGAACCTCATGGCCGAGTTGGGCAAGGTGGCGAATGTCCTGCGCCGCGAAGCCGGGGAGATCGCCGAGGTGTTGCTGGTCATCGACGGCACCACCGGGCAGAACGCCATCGAGCAGGCACGGATCTTCACCGAGGCGGTCGGGGTGACCGGGATCGTCGTCACCAAGCTCGACGGGACGGCGCGGGGCGGGATGGCGGTTGCGGTCGAGCAGGAGCTGGGCGTCCCGGTGAAGTTCATCGGGGTTGGCGAGGGCATGGCCGACCTCGTCGCCTTCGAGCCGGTGGCATTCGTCGACGCCCTGCTGGGCGCATGACCGTGGCGCCACCTCCCACCGAGGCGGAAGCGGGGGCACTGCTCGACCGGGCACGTCGGGTGGCGGGGAACGCCTACGCGCCCTACTCGCAGTTCCGCGTCGGGGCCGTGGCTGTCTCGGACGACGGCGTGTTCGAAGGGGTAAACGTCGAGAACGCCGCCTACGCCAGCACGATCTGCGCCGAGACCAACGCGCTGACCGCGGCGGCCACCCACGGGATACGGCGGGTGCCGCTGATGGCGGTGGGCTGCCTCGATGCCGACGAGTGCACTCCTTGCGGCAATTGTCGCCAGGTCATGCGTGAGTTCGGGGTGGAGTGGGTGGTCTTCCAGGGCCAGGGCGGGCGCGTTCGCCTCTCCCGGTTCGACGATCTGCTCCCCGACTCCTTCGGCCCGGAGAGTCTCCCGTGACATTCCCGGCTCGCAGCGCTCGCCTCCTCCCGCAGATGGGGCCCCTACCCCATCGCGGGCCGTGAACTCCCCGTGCGGTCTCGCCGGCTATCGCGGAGGGTGGTCACGAAGTAGCCGGGCGGGGCGGACGCGGCGTCCTCACATCGGTTCGATGTCCATCGGCACGACC
This sequence comes from uncultured Acidimicrobiia bacterium, assembly GCA_963834375.1. Taxonomy (GTDB): domain Bacteria; phylum Actinomycetota; class Acidimicrobiia; order Spongiisociales; family UBA5794; genus JACDBE01. The sequence goes on from CAWIBM010000002.1 coordinate 969,915, forward strand.
GCAGCCATGTGGTGGAGGTCAGCGTCGGCGGTGAGCAACGCAGACCCGGTGCGGAGGGCGATCGCCACGATGAGACAGTCCACGAGCCCACGCGGCGTGATGCCGCCTGCCCGACATCGCCGGTATATCCGAGCGGCGCCTTCGAAGTCGGCGGCGACGTCGACTCCGAGCCAGCCGAACGAGAGCAGCAGGCGTCTGAGGTCTTCGGCTTGTCGATCGCTGCGGGCGCCGGCGAGGACCTCCATCAGGACGGGCTCGCACACGCCGATCTCTCGGCCGCCAGAGGCGATGAGATCACTCAGCCGAGCATCGACTGCAGAGCCGGTGGCCCGGTCGTACTCGACCCAGGCCGATGTGTCGACCAGGATCACCGGGGGGCCGAGTCTGACGGCACCTCGTCGATAGCACCGGCTCCGCGCATCGCCAGCGCTTCGTCGATGGTCAGCGGTTGCCCGGCCAACCGCCGCAGCGCCATGTCGACCGCCTCGGTCTTCGTCCGCAACTGGTAGCGCCGCATCACGATGGCGAGCTGGCTGTCGTCGAGCTCGATGTTGGTCCTACTCATACACCAAGTATACACCTGTTGTGTATTGTTGGTGTAGGCGGCTATGCGGCGAGGCACCCGGTCAGCGGCGTGCCTCCAGAGCGGCGATCAGGGCCGGCACGACCTTGTGGACATCGCCGACCACGCCCAGGTCGGCGACGCCGAAGATGGGGGCGTCCTTGTCCTTGTTGATGGCGATGATCGTCGAGGCGTCCTTCATCCCGACCAGGTGCTGCATGGCACCGGAGATGCCGCAGGCGATGTAGACCGAGGGCTTCACCGTCTTGCCCGTCTGTCCCACCTGGTAGCTGTACGGCACCCAGCCGGCGTCGACCACGGCTCGGGTGGCACCGGCGGCGCCGCCGAGCAGAGCGGCCAGCCGCTCGATCATCTCGAAGCGGGCGGGATCACCGAGGCCGCGGCCTCCGGCGACGACCACCTTGGCGGACTCCAGGTCGGGCCCTTCGCCGGCTTCGGTGTGCCGTTCGGTGACGGTCGCCTCGCCGGCGGCGCCGACATCGGGGATGGCGACGTCGACGACGTCGGCGGTGGCGGCAGCGCCAGGCTCCGCCGGGTATGCCTTCGGCCGGGAGATGACGAGGGCGGGCGCTTCGGCGGTGGTGACCACCCGTTCCGATCCTCCGAGGATCTCGTTGGTGGCGACGACGGTCCCGCCGTCGAGCTCGACGTCCATGACGTTGGCCAGCACCGGACGTCCCAGTCGCGCCGACAGGCGGCCGGCGACGTCCCGGTCGACGGTGCCCATGCCGAAGAGGACGATCGATGCCTGCGAGGCTTGGACCACACCGGCCAGCGCCGCCGCCGCTTCGGCGGTGGGGAGGGCGTTCGGGGTGTCGAGGTGATGGATGCGAGCTGCGCCGTGCGCCCCGAGCTCGGCGGTGCCGGCGTCGTCGAGCGGCCCCACGTGGAAGACCTCGACATCGCCCCATTCCCGTGCCTTGGTCAATGCCTCGAGGGCGGACCCGGCGATGCCCTCGCCGGTGCCGTCGGAGAAGACCAGGGTCGCCATCAGACCACCTTCCGTTCCTCGAGCAGGGCAACGATCCGGAGGTGGGCCTCGCCGTCGTCCTCGACGACCTCGCCCGCCTGGCGGGCCGGCACCGGCTCCACGCTGCGGATCGTCTGCGCCGAGGACACCTCGACCCCCAGGTCACCGGCGGTGAGCGTCTCCACCGGCTTCGACTTCGCCGCCATGATCCCCTTGAAGCTGGGGTAGCGGGGCTCCACCGAACCTGCGGTCACCGAGAGCACCACCGGTGTGGCCGCCTCGACCACGTCGTAACCAGTGGCGGTCTGGCGCTCGATCCGGACCCCGCCGTCGGTCTTCTCGACGCTGCGGGCGAACGTCAGCGACGGAACCCCGAGCAGCTCGGCGATCTGCTGCGGCACCACCCCGGTGTACCCGTCGGTGGACTCGGTCCCGGCCACGACCACGTCGAACCCGTTGCGGGCGATGGCGGCGGCGAGGACCCTGGCGGTGAGCAGCGCCTCGGCCCCGCGGAGGGCCGGGTCGTCCACAACCACGGCGGCGTCGGCGCCCATCGACAACGCCTGGCGGATGCCTTGCATGGAGCCGGAAGGGCCCATCGAGTAGACGGTGACCTCGCCCGCCTCGCCGGCTGCGGCGGCCAGCTGGAGCCCGACCTCGATCCCGTAGCGGTCGGTGTCGTCGAGGACCTGGTCGGCGGGTCGGACCACGAAGTGGCTGGCCGGATCGAGGCTGTACGGCGTCGCCGGGTCCGGGATCTGCTTCACCAGCACGGCGATCTTCATCGGGCTCCTGTTCGGCTCGGTCAGCGGCGATGTTGCCAGACGCCGACCGGGTACTCCAATCCGGCTGCGGCCGGGACCGGAGCGCCCCGCCGCCTATCGTGAGCGGCATGAGCGACACCACGCGGACAGGCACTACCACATCGGGTTCGGCGGCGGCGACCTCCCCGACGGCACCTCGATCGCACTCCTCTCCGGCGACCCGGCCCGCTCCGAGCTCATCGCCGGCGAGCACCTCGACGGGTCCACGGTGCTCGCCCGCAACCGTGGCCTCGACTCCTTCCTCGCCAGGCTGCCGGGCGGCGCTCCTGTGGTCTGTGCCACCAGCGGGATGGGGGCGCCGTCGATGAGCATCGTCGTCAACGAGTTGGTGCAGACCGGCATCCGCACATCATCCGGGTGGGTACCGCGGGCTCGATCCAGGACCATGTCACGGTCGGATCGGTGGTGGTCGCCCTGGGTGCGCTCGGCCAACCAGGGGGCGGCCGACGACATCGCCCCGCCCCAGTTCCCGGCGGCCGCCGATCCATTCCTCACCGTCGCCCTGGCGGCCGCCGCCGCCCGGCTCGACGTCGACTACCACGTCGGGGTGATGGCCTCCACCGACACCTTCTTCGAGGGCCAGGAGCGCTCGGCGTCGTCGGCCAACCCGCACCTGCTGCGGCGCCTGCAGGGGGAGCATCGACGAGTACCGCGAGCTGGGCGTGCTCAACTTCGAGATGGAGGCGGCGACGCTGTTCAAGATGGGCCTGGTGTACGGCTTCCACGCCGGTTGCGTGTGCGGCATCATCGCCGCCCGGTCCGAGGACGAGCGGCCCCGGCTCGAGGAGAAGGACGCCGCCGTCGACCGGGCGATCCGGGTGGCGGTCGCCGCCGCCGACGCCTGGTCGTCGAGGAGCGCCTGAGGCGCTCTCGGCGCTGATGGTCATGGCTCTTTCGGCTGAGGCGGGCCAGTCCTGTAGGCGCTGCAACCGGTGCACGCTGCGCGGCTGAGCGCTCGAGGCGCCGTGATCGGCCACCCGACCCTTGGTGATCCTGACCCCCTCGGCGCGGAGCAACTCGGCGTGGAGGCGCTCATCGCCGGGGACCAGGCGTCCCTCGACCGTCACCACCCGCCACCACGGAAGACCCGGGCACGGCCCCCAGCACGTTGCCGACCGCCCTCGCCGCACCCGGGTAGCCGGCCTCGGCGGCCACCTCGCTGTAGGCCATCACCGTTCCTTCCGGTATCGCGGTGATGACCTCCACCACGGCCTCGGTGAAGTCGCTCTCGGGTTCGACCGGCACCGGTCCACGGTACCGGCCGGCGCCGGCGGTCAGGAGCCGGCGAAGACGAGCCCGTTCTCGCCCTTGGTCAGCCTGAGCGACTCCTCGACGATCTCGTAGTCGACCTCGCCGTCGATGACCGTGATCATCGCCGTCTCGACCTGCTGGGCGTCGTCGCTCGGTGCAGGCGCGATCCGGGTGAGCGCCATCGGCCCGAAGTCGATCGAGGTGGCGCCGACGGTCGCCGTGCCGTTGCCGATGTTGCAGCCGGTGTCGACCTGATAGGTGCCGTCGTCTCCGATGCTGAAGGTGGCGACGATCCCGGCGGGGGCGCTGCTCACCGCAGTCCTGCTCTCCGAGACCGGTCGGTCGAGCGTCCACACGGTGCCGGTGAGGCCCGGATCGGCGGCTCACCGTCGCACGGTCGGCGAAGGTGATGACGGTGGAGCCGCTGGTGAAGGTGACCGTCTCGCCGTCGACGGCGACATCGACGCCTTCGCCGAGGAGGGCGCGATCCAGGCGTCCTGGTCCATCCGTTCCTGTTCGCAGGCCATCATCGTCGAGGCGAGGTTGGGGGCGGTGAGCGTGCCGTCCTCGAGGGTGTAGGCACCGAACATGCTGTTGCACCCGGCGGTGACGCCGATGTTGCCCGGCTCCTCGAAGGAGACGCTGGAGCTCGGTCCCCTCGACCAGTGGGTCGATCGGCGCCGTCTTCGGTGACACCGGTGGCGACCAGGGTTCGCCCGTCGAGGTCGGCAGGGGTGGCTGGGAGCCGACCCGCGCGGCGCTCGCGCGGCCGGTCGTGTCCGGTGCGGTCGTGCGGGGCAGTCGTGTCGGGGCAGTCGTGTCGTCCCCGTCCCCGCAGGCGGCGGCGAGGGCGAGGACGGCGAGGACCAGGGTCAGGTATCGAATGCGCATGGTGGTGGGACGACCTCGAGTCGGAGGGGGGTTCCCGGCGAGCATACGTGACCGGCGATCCGTCGATCCCGCCTCGGCGCGCCCTGCGGCTTCGGTCGCACCGCCCTCCTACACTTCCGCCATGTTCGACGCCATCTCCGGCAGGCTCAACGACGTCTTCGGTCGCCTGCGCGCCAAGGGCCGGCTCACCGAGGCCGACGTCGACGCCGCCCTGCGCGAGGTGCGCCTGGCCCTGCTCGAGGCCGACGTCAACGTGTGCGGTGGCCAAGGCGATCCTGGAGCGGGTGCGAGCCCGCGCCGTCGGCGTCGAGGTCACCGGGAGCCTCACCCCGGGCCAGCAGGTCGTCAAGATCGTCCACGACGAGCTGCTCACCACGCTGGGCGACGAGGCGCCGCTGGACCGGCCGCCGGCTCCGCCGCTGGTGATCCTGATCGCCGGTCTCCAGGGCTCGGGAAAGACGACCACCGCCGCCAAGCTGGCGAAACACCTCAAGGGGAAGGGCCGGCGCCCGCTGCTGGTCGCCGCCGACCTGCAGCGACCCGCCGCCATCGACCAGCTGGAGACCCTGGGGCGCCGGATCGGACGTGCCGGTGCTCGCCGACCGGAAGACGCAAGCCGGCGCGGCTGGCCAAGGCGTCGCTGAAGTACGCCCGCCAGGAGGGCCTCAACGTCGTCATCATCGACACCGCCGGCCGGCTCCAGATCGACGAGGACCTGATGAAGGAGCTGGCCGCGGTCGAGAAGGCGGCCGAGCCCCACGAGGTGCTGCTGGTGGTCGACGCCATGACCGGCCAGGAGGCGGTCAACGTGGCCAAGGGCTTCGGCGACCGCACCACCCTGACCGGCCTCGTGCTGACCAAGCTCGACGGCGATGCCCGGGGAGGGGCGGCGATCTCGGCCCGGGAGGTCACCGGCAAGCCGATCAAGTTCGTCGGTCATCGGCGAGGGCCTCGACGACCTGGACGTCTTCCATCCCGACCGGATGGCGTCCCGGATCCTCGGCATGGGCGACGTGCTCACCCTCATCGAGAAGGCGGAGCAGACCTACGACGAGGAGCAGACCGCGGCCACGGTGGAGAAGATGCGCGACCGCCAGCTTCGACCTCGACGACTTCCTCGACCAGCTGCAGCAGCTCCGCAAGATGGGTCCGCTGCAACAGCTGGTTAGTATGCTGCCCGGCGCCGGCCAGATGCTGCGCGACGTCGACATCGACGAGCGCAACCTGAGCCGGGTCGAGGCGATCATCCGCTCGATGACCCCGGTGGAGCGCCGCGACCCCAGGGCATCAGCGGGAGTCGCAAGCGCCGGATCGCCAACGGATCGGGAACTCGGCCCCAGGACGTCAACAGGGTCCTGAAGCAGTTCTCCGAGGCGCAGAAGATGATGAAGGCCATCGCCGGCGGACAGGAGCCCGATCCCCGGGCTCGCCGCACCGGGGATGGCTCGAAGACGGAAGAGGTGAATGGATGTCGGTGAAGATCCGCCTCACGCGGATGGGCAAGAAGAAGCAACCCAGCTACCGCGTCGTGGTGATGGACTCGCGCCGTCCGCGCGACGGGGCCTACATCGAGCAGATCGGGACCTACGACCCGCGCCGCGAGCCGAGCCTCATCGAGATCGACAACGACAAGGCGGTCGACTGGCTCCGCAAGGGTGCCCAGCCCACCGACCGGGCGCGCAAGCTGCTGGAGATCTCCGGGGCCTGGACCCGTTTCCGGGTGGCCAAGGGCGACATCCACACCATTGAGCACGCCATCGAGACTCCGTCGAGCCCACCACCGACGACTCCGTCGAGCCGGCTGTCGACGAGCCTGCCGACGAACCGGTCGCCGAAGCGGCTCCGGAGCCGGTCGACGAGGCTGCGACCACCGATGCAGCCGAAGCGCCGGTTGCCGAACCGCCGGTCGAGGGGCCAGGCGATGAGCCACCCGTCGACGATGCGCCGGTGAGCGAACCGCCGGTCGCCGAGGACGAGGCGGCCGCTATCACCGATGGTGCCAACGGCGGAGACACCGCCGACCGAAGAGGAGCCGGCATGACCAAGCCCGAGATCGCCGAGCGGGTCCTGCGATACGTCGTCGAGAACATCGTCGACGAGCCGACGGCGGTCACCATCGACATGATCGAGGACAGCCCGACCGCCGCCACCGCCGAGGTGAAGACCGCAAAGGGCGACATGGGACGGGTCATCGGCCGGCGGGGCCGGACGGCCCGCTCCATCCGCACCATCATCGGCGCCGCCGGCGAGGAAGAGGGCGTCGACGTCCGGGTCGAGTTCCTCGACTGACGTGGCCCGCCGATCGACAGCCGGTGGCCGACCTGACCGGTGACCCATCGAACAGCCCCGCACCTCGGGCAGCGCATCACCGTCGGGCGTCGTACGGCGCGCCCACGGCATCCGCGGTGGCATCCTGGTGGCGCCCACATCCGACGACCCGAGCCGCTTCGCCGTCGGCAGCGTGCTCCGCATCGAGGGAGCGACCGGAGGATGTCGCCGTTGTCGGATCGCAGCCACACCCCGAGGGCGTGATCGTGTACCTCGAAGGCGTCGCCGACCGGACCGCCGCCGAGGGTCTGCGCCGCCGCGAGCTCACCATCGACGTCGGGACCGGCGTTCCCTGGGCGACGACGAGTAGTGGCCCGAGGACCTCGTCGGGCGGCCCGCCGCCACCCCGGCGGCATCGTGCTCGGGCACGGTCACCGACGTCGTGCTGGGCGCCGCCCAGGACCGGCTGGTGGTCACCACGCCGGCCGGCGACGTGGTCGAGGTCCCGTTCGTCACCGCCCTGGTCCCCGAGGTCACGCCCGCCTCGGTCACCATCGACCGCCGGAAGGGCTGTTCCCGAGTCCCGTAGCAAGTCACGAGACGGCGGAGATACGAGAGGCTCTTCGCCGGCTGAACGGCTCGCCGCTAGCTTGACCCGCCGTGGCAGGCGACCTCACCGACATCGGCGGCTTCGACCTGATCGTCGTCGGGGGGACCCTCGCCGGGCTGTCGCTGGCAGTCAAGGCGCGGGAGGCGGGTCTGGCGCGGGTGCTCGTCATCGAGCCGGACCGAGGCGGTGGCCGCCCCCGAGGTGGTCGGCCAGCACGCCCTCACCGTCGAGTACCAGGCGACACTCGCCGCGGTCACCGAGCCACCGCGACCGGCGTCGAGGGGTCGCCGACGATCGGTTCGTCGCCACCGCAACCGCCGCCGTGCTGGCCGACCGCACCGAGCTGCCCTCCCCGGAGCCCGTCGCTTCGCCATCCCGGCCTCCATCGCCGACCGGGTGCACCTGCTTCCACCTCGACCTACCGTCGCGGGGTCCGACGTGCTCGTCGTCGGCATCGACGACGGCGTCGCCGAGGAGGCGATCCGCGTGGCCAGCGCCGGCGCCCGGGTCGTGGTGGCCCTCGGAGGGGCCACCATGGCGGAGTTCTCCCGGCTGGCGTCCCGCAAGCTGCTGCAGGCTGGAGGCGGAGCGCCGGCTCACCATCCTCTGGGGCGCCACCCCTGTCGCCATCGAGGACCTCGGCGGCTTCCCGATGGTCGACTTCGGCGACCGGAGGACCCCGACGCTCCAGTTCGACCATGTCGTCTACCGCATCCCGCCCGGCCACTCTGGTGCACTCACCCGGCGAGGTGGAGTCGGCGGACCGCCGTCTTCGCCATCGGTCCGGCTCCGGTCGAGGGCGAGGCGGTGCACCTGTCGCCGGGGCAGGCGTGGGACGTCATCCGCAGCCTCCGGTTCCCCGACCTTCCCGAGCCGGTGCCCGCATGCGCCGCTGGCCGGGACCGACGAGGCGATCGAGGCGTTACGCGCCCAGCACTACAACGCCACCATCACCCGCTTCGACCGCACCCACTCGGACCTCTGGCTGCTCCGGGTCAGGCCGGACCGGGGCGACACTCGCACCTGGCCGGGCAGTACGCCTCGCTGGGGCTGGGCTACTGGGAGCCGAGGGCGGACGTGGCCCGCGAGCCCAACCTCGACTCGGTCTGGGACAAGCTGATCCGGCGCTCGTACTCGATCTCCAGCCCCGATCCTCGATCATTCCGGATACCTCGTCCGGACCGGACGACGAGCTGGAGCTCTACATCGTGCTGGTGCCGCCCACCGGCGACCGCATCCCCGGGCTGACCCCCCGGTCTGGCGTTGAAGGCCGAAGGCGACCGGATCTACCTCGGGCAGAAGATGGCGGGGCGCTACACGCTCGCCCACGTCACCGACCCGATGACCCAGGTCGTCTTCCTCGTCGACGGGGACCGGGGAGGCGCCCCACAACGACGATGATCGCCGAGTTGCTCGGGAAGGGTCACACCGGCGCCATCGGTGTCGGTGGTCTCGGTGCGCTACCGGCAGGACCTCGGGTACGACGCCATCCACCGCCAGCTCGCCGAGCGCTTCGCCAACTACCACTACCTGCCGGTGGTCACCCGGGACGAGAACGCCCCCAAGCGCTACATCCAGGATCTCATCGAGGACGGCACCATCGGCGAGGTCCTGCCCGCCGGGCTCGACCCGGCGGTCACCCAGGTGTACGCCTGCGGCAACCCGGCGATGATCGGGCTCCCCGAGGTCGGTGGGGGACGACGCCGAGCTGCGCTTCCCGGAGCCACGCGGCGTGGCCGAGATCCTCACCGGGCTGGGGTTCACCGTCGACCGGAGAGGCGTGCACGGCAACGTCCACTTCGAGGAGTACTGGTAGGTGGATCCGCACGACAGCCCGGCGGAGGCGGCGTTCCGCGCCGAGGCACGCGCCTTTCTCGACGCCAACGCCGTCCGGCTGCCCCCGACGGCCCTTGCGCTCTCGTCGATCGTGGCCGAGTGGAGCCCCGACGAGGAGGCGGCCAGGCTCGACGAGGCGAAGCGGTGGCAGGCGGTGAAGCACGCCGCCGGGTGGGCGGGCATCTCCTGGCCCGAGGAGTACGGGGGACGGGGCGGCTCGTTGGTCGAGAACCTCATTTATCAGATCGAGGAGTCGGAGTTCGACGTCCCTCATGACGCCCTTCTCGTCGGGCTGGGGTGGTGCGGCCCGGCGGTGTTGCAACACGGGGACGAGGCGCAGCGCCGCCGCCTCCTCCCGCCGCTGCTGCGTGGTGACGAGGTGTGGTGCCAGCTCTTCTCCGAACCGGCGGCCGGATCCGATCTCGCCGGCCTCTCCACCCGGGCGGTACGGGACGGCGACGACTGGGTGATCGACGGCCAGAAGGTGTGGACCACCTTCGCCCACCGCTCGGACTGGGGCCTGTGCATCGCCCGCCACGACCCCGACGCCGCTCGCAACGCAGGGCTCACCGCGTTCATGGTCGACATGCGCGCCGACGGGGTGTCGGCGAGGCCGATCCGCCAGATCACGAACTCATCCAACTTCAACGAGGTGTTCCTCGACGGGGTCCGCGTCCCCGACACGATGCGGATCGGCGAGGTCGGCGACGGCTGGCGCGTGGTGGTGTCGACGTTCATGTGGGAGCGGTTCAACGTCATCACCGGCGGATCCCGCGTGATCCCCGGGCTGGCCGACCTGCTGCGCCACACCGGGGCGTCCACCGACCCGATCGTGCGGGAGCGGTACGCCGATATCTACTCCCGCGCCGAGGCCCTGCGCGGCACACTGCTGCGCCTGATGACGGCGTTGTCCCGAGGGCGGCTCCCCGGTCCCGAGGGATCGGTGATGAAGCTGGTGGCCACCGACCTGCTCACCGACATCTTCGACGTCGCCCTGGCCGCCCTCGGTCCCGCCGGGATGGGTGACGGCTCCGGCGACGCCTGGGACGGCCAGTGGCACTCGGGGTTCGCCGGCGCCCCCGGCATGCGTATCGGGGGCGGCACCGACTTCATCCAGCGCAACATCATCGCCGAGCGGGTCCTCGGCCTGCCCCGGGATCCCCGCTAGGACGCTCACGGCAACTTTGAGCACTTTGCATCGAATAGCGAGGTAAACCGCTCAAAGTTGTGCGGCGTAGAGCGAGGTGTTTCAACCTTGAGCACTTTGCATCGAATAGCGATGTCAACTGCTCAAAGTTGTGATGGCTGCGTCGGCATGGCGCCGCCCGGTCCTACGCTCAGCGGGTGCGTATCTCCGTCGTCACGCTGTTCCCCGAGTTCTTCGGGACGCCGTTGGGCACCAGCCTGGTGGGGCGGGCGATCACGGACGGGCGGCTGGCGGTCGAGCTGGTCGACCTCCGTCGCTGGGGGAAGGGGACTCATCGCCAGGTCGACGATGCGCCCTTCGGCGGCGGGCCGGGGATGGTGCTCATGGTGGAGCCGCTCGCCGAAGCACTCGACACCCTCGACGGCTCGCACAAGGTCCTGCTCAGCGCCGCCGGCAGGCGCCTCACCCAGGCCGATCTCGACCGGTGGAGCCGGCTCGATGCCCTCTCGCTGGTGTGCGGGCGCTACGAGGGAGTCGACGAGCGGGTGGCCGAGCAGCTGGTCGACGACGAGGTCTCGCTCGGCGACTACGTGCTGCTCGGCGGCGAGATCGGGGCGCTGGCGATCATCGAAGGCGTCACCAGGCTGCTGCCCGGGGTGGTGGGCAATCCCGGGTCGATCGAATCGGAGAGCTTTCGCCACGGCCTGGTCGAGGAGCCTCAGTACACCAGGCCCGCCGAGTTTCGCGGGTGGGAGGTACCCGAGGTGCTCATGTCGGGTGACCACGGGAAGATCGAGGCGTGGCGCCAAACCCAGCGGCTGGAGCGCACCCGCCGGCGACGACCTGACCTGCTCGGCGGGGCAGGGGACGAGGATTTCCGCTCGCCATCCGACCGCAGGTAGCATTGGGTCCCGTCCCTGCTTCCCCGTCCCGCCGTGGAGACCCTCGTGAACACGCTCGACCAGATCGAGGCCGCCCAGCTTCGCGACGACCTGCCCGACTTCGGTCCCGGTGACACCGTCAAGGTGCACGTGCGCGTCGTCGAGGGGGGCCGCGAGCGGGTGCAGGTCTTCGAGGGCGTCGTCATCGGTCGCAGCGGCGGCGGTCTCCGCGAGACCTTCACCGTGCGCAAGATCAGCTTCGGCATCGGCGTCGAGCGCATCTTCCCGGTGCATGCCCCGATCATCCAGAAGGTCGAGGTCACCCGGCGGGGCGACGTGCGACGGGCCAAGCTCTACTACCTCCGCGATCGGGTCGGCAAGGCCGCCCGGATCAAGGAGAAGCGAAGCTGAGGCTGCGCGGCGAGTGCCGGTTCGGCGGCCTGTGAGCCGCCTTCCGGCACACTCGACGGTGCTGGTGCTGCGGGTCGACGAGCAGACCCTTCCCGGTGCCTGTGCGTCCCTGGCCGAGGCGGATCCCGCCCTTGCCGCCCTGTGGGAGAGAAACGGCACGCCACCGCTGTGGCGCCGCGACCCCGGCTTCCCGACCTTGGTGCGGCTGATCCTCGAACAGCAGGTCTCCCTGGCGTCGGGCCGGGCCGCCTTCGAGCGCCTCGCCACGGTCTTGGGCGGTGTGGCGCCCGGGCCGTTCCTCACCCTCGACGACGCCGAGTTGCGTGCCGTCGGGTTCAGCCGGCAGAAGGCGCGCTATGTCCGGCTGCTGGCGACCGCCGTCGAAGAGGGATCGTTCGCCTTCGAGACGGTCGCGGGGCTCGAAGACGACGTCGCCGCCGAGATGCTGCTCGGCCTCACCGGCGTCGGCCCGTGGACCGCCGCCAACTACCTCCTCTTCGCCGACCAGCGTGCCGACGTCTGGCCCCGTGGGGACCGGGCGCTGGTGGTCTCGCTCGGCCGGGCCATCGGAAGTGCCGAACCCCCCGCGTACGACGACGCCGACGTCATGGCGGATCGGTGGCGACCGTGGCGGGCGGTGGCGGCGCGCCTCCTGTGGCACGACTACCTCGGTGGGCCGGGATACGACCCGAGCCGCGTTCTCGTGACGACCGTCCCACATCGGTTCTCCCGGGGTTCCGGTAGGCTCGTGCGGTGAGCAACCATCCGCTCCCGGCCGGGCCAGGAGGCTCCGAGCCGATGGCCCGATCACGGCTGGACGACACCGTCGAGCTCCCCGCGGCCCTCGTGCCGTCTCCACCCGACCCGGGCATGCCGGTCGAGGAGCCGCCGAGCGAGGCGCGCCCCCGCCGGCTCTGGATCGAGTTCCCCATCCTCGTCATCTCGGCGCTGCTCATCGCCGTCTTCATCAAGACGTTCCTCTTCCAGGCGTTCTGGATCCCGTCGAGCTCCATGGAGAACACCCTCGAGGTGTACGACCGGGTGCTCGTCAACAAGCTGTCCTATCGCTTCGGCGACATCAACCGCGGCGACGTGGTGGTGTTCGACGATCCCAACGGCGTCCCGACCGAGGAATCGGTGGTCGCCTCCGTCTTCCGCAACCTGCGGGAGTCGGTGGGGCTCTCCACCCCCAAGTCGGAGTTCATCAAGCGGGTGGTCGGCATCGGCGGCGACACCGTCGAGATACGCGACGGGGAGCTGCTCGTCAACGGCGAGCCGGTGGACGAGCCCTATCTACACCCGCGGACCGATATGCCCGACTTCGGCCCGGAATCGGTGCCCGAGGGCTCCATCTTCGTGATGGGGGACAACCGCAACGCCAGTCAGGACAGCCGGGTGTTCGGCTCGGTCAGCGAGGACGCCGTGGTCGGTGAGGCGTTCGTGATCATCTGGCCGATCGACCGCTGGGGCGGGCTTGTGAGCCACGATTGCGGTGACGCCGCAGCCACGGTGAGACCGAATCTGTCACACCGAGCTGGTACAACCTCCACAGCGGTGCCCATGGCGTAACATCACGCCGGCCGTTCCAAGGAGCCACCGTGGGCGAGGAAGACCTCGAGCGATACGAGACCGACGTCGAGCTGCGCCTCTACAAGGAGTACCGCGACGTCCTCCCGATGTTCCGGTACGTCATCGAGACGGAGCGTCGCTTCTACCTCGCCAACGGTGTCGACGTGCAGACGTGCCAGGAAGACGGCGCCGTGTGGTTCGAGTTGGAGCTCGAAGACGCATGGGTGTGGGACATGTACCGGCCGGCCCGGTTCGTCAAGAGGGTCAAGGTGATGACCTTCCGCGACGTCAACATCGAAGAGCTGGAGCCTTCCTCCCAGATCTGAGCGGCCTCGGTCGGGACCGGGCACCAGCCTCGGGGCGCTGGGCGAAGAGGTCGCTGCCCGTTTCCTCGCCAGCCGCGGCGGGGTCGTGGTCGCCCGCAACGTCGAGGTCGGCGGTGGCGAGATCGATCTCGTGGTGCGCTGGGCCGACGGCCATGCCGCCGTCGAGGTCCGCACCGTCGGCCCGGACGCGGCGGCCGACGGACCCGCTGGACCGGATCACCGAGCAGAAGATGGCCAGGGTGGCGCGGCTGGCCCGGCTGCTCGCCCCACGCTATGGGCCGATGCGGGTCGACTTCGTTGGGGTGGGCATCGGTGTCGAACGGGTGACGGTTCGCTGGCTGGGCGACCTCGGCTGACCTCGGCGTCAGCGACGCACCGGCTCGATCGACTCCGGCCCGGCCCCGGAACGCCCGACCCGACGTTGCTCCTTCCACCAGCAGCCACGGTGCCAGTGCCTCCGGAGATCGGGTGCCAACTCCGGCACCACGACGACGTGACCGACGCCCTGCTCGATCCAGTGGGAGCAGCCGGGGCAGAGATACGGTTTGCGGGCCTGATAGGGCTGGACCGACGAGACGACGTCCTCGCCGAACGGCGTGGCGCCGCCTTCGTGCCCGGGTGCCATGGGTCAACCGAAGAAGCCCCACGCCACAAGGGCCAGCGTGAGGACGACGAAACCTGCCACCAGGACGACGTCGATGGTCGAGACGCGTTGCTTGCGGAAGGGGTTGAGGCCCATGGGCACAGAGGCTACGCCGTCAGGCGGAGACTCGGCGATGGGGGCTGGGGGTCCCCCATCGCACCCGTGATGAGGCGTCAGCCGAAGAGCCATGTCTCGAGGTAGGTCTGGTGCGTCGGGTCGCTCGGTAGGCTCCCGGCCCATGGCGCTGCTCACGGTCTCCGACGACGGCCCGGTTCGCACCCTGACGTTGGCCAATCCCGGCCGGAAGAACGCCATCCCATCGGACGGCTGGGACGAGTTGACGGCGGCGTTCCGGGAGTTCGCCGACTCGGGACAGCGGGTGCTGGTGGTCACCGGCGCCGACGGTGACTTCTGCTCCGGTGCCGACCTGGCGAACGCCGGCTTCGGTCCCGGCGCCGGGGTGTCCGCCAACGTGGGTTGGATGCGGCGGCCCGGCGCCGCCGCCACCGCGCTCCACCGCCTGGCGGCGCCGACCATCGCCGCCGTCGACGGCATCGCCGCCGGCGCCGGCATGAATCTCGCCCTCGGGTGCGACATCGTGATCGCCACCGAGCGTGCCCGGTTCACCGAGATCTTCGTCAGACGCGGGCTCACCCTCGACTTCGGGGGCACCTGGCTGCTCCCCCACATCGTGGGCCGGGCCCGAGCCCTCGATCTGGCGCTCACCGGCCGGATCGTCGAGCGCGGCGGAGGCTCTCGAGATGGGTCTCGTCGCCCGCGTGGTACCCGTCGACGACCTGGCGGCAACAGTGGCGGAGGTCGCCGAGGCGCTGGCCGCCGGAGCGCCGCTGGCGCAGCGCTTCATCAAGACCGGGATCGACCGCGCCGCCGCCATGACGTTCGAGCAGGGAATCGCCTTCGAGACCGAGGCCCAGGGTGTGCTGCTGTCGTCGGCCGACGCCGCCGAGGCGCTCGACGCCTTCCTCACGAAGCGGGCCGCCCAATTCGAGGGTCGCTGAACGTCGTCGACGGGCTGACGCAGATCGAGCAGCATGCCGCCCCCGGGCTCAAGCGACGCAGAACTCGTTGCCCTCGGGGTCCTGCATCACGATCCACCACCCTGTCGGCTCGTCGAACCGGTCGATCTCGGTGGCTCCGGCGGTGGCCAGGTCGGCGGCGAGCGCCTCGATCCTGCGGTGCCACTCATCCGCCTCCAGCTCGTGGCCGCCGGGGATGTGTACGTCGAGATGGACCCGGTTCTTGGCCGTCTTGCCCTCCGGGACCTTCTGGAACAGGATGCGAGGACCCTCCCCGTCAGGGTCGACGAGCGGCGTCCATCGCATCCCACTGGTCGCGCGGGATCCCCCGGTCGACGGCGAACGCCTCCCAGGAGTCGTAGCCGTTCGGCGGCGGCTGCCGCACGTAGCCGAGGGCCACATCCCAGAAGTCGGCGAGCCGGGCCGGGTCGTTGGCGTCGAAGACGATCTGGATGGGGTGCTGCATGGGCTGGACCATACCGTCCGACGAGCTGTCCTCCGCGTGGGGTTCATCCAGGCCCGGCCGGGCCAAGTTGGCCGAGAAGCCCGGCCCAGCAGCCCCCGCGGTCCGGCGTGGTCAGCCGCCGAACCCGTCGACGTAACGGGCGATCTCGTCCAGGTAGCCGTCCCGCCGCTCGTCGTCGATCCAGGAGATGGCAAAGGAGTTCTCGGCGAGCGTCACCACCTCGGCGGGGGTGAGCGACGCCTCCTCGGCCAGGGCGAGGTAGTTGTCCACCACGTAGCCGCCGAAGTACGCCGGATCATCCGAGTTCACGGTCACCAGCACTCCGGATCGCAGCAGATGGGCGATCTCGGTCGCCTTCATGTCGTTGCCGGCGGTGACCAGGCGGTTGGAGAGCGGACAGCAGGTGAGGCCGATGCCCTGGGCCCGCAGCTCGTCCACGAGGCCGGGATCCTCGACGACGTTGCTGCCGTGGTCGATGCGCTCGGCGCCGATGTCGTGGAGAACGGTGCGGATGTTGTCGATGCTGCCCACCTGGTCGACGTCGCAGTGCATCGTCAGCCGGTAGCCGAGCTCCCGGGCACGGGCGAACACTCCGGCGAACTTCTCGGGCGGGTTGTCCCGCTCGTCGGAGTCGAGGCCCACTCCGATGATCCGGTCCCGGAAGGGCATCGCCGCTTCGAGGGTCTCGGCGGCACTCTCGACGGTGTGATCGCGCAGGAAGCACATGATCAGGTCGGCGTCGATGCCGAGCTCTTCGGCCTCCTCTACGGCACGCAGGTACCCAGCGGTCACGTCTTCGAAGGGCACGCCGCGCGAGATGTGTGCCTGTGGGTCGAAGAACAACTCGGCCCGGCGGACGCCGTCGGCGGCGGCGCGCACGCAGATAGGCGCGGGCCAGGTCGTAGAAGTCCTGCGGCTGCCTCAGCACTTCCATCGCCGGGTAGTAGGCGGCGAGGAAGCCGGTCAGCGAGTCGAATCGCCGGGTCGCCTCCGCCGCCGCCGTCGTGTCCTGACGGATGTCGATTCCGTTGCGTCGGGCGAGCGTCAGCCGGTGCTCCGGCTCGAGCGTCCCTTCCAGGTGCAGGTGGAGCTCGGCCTTGGGGAGGCCGGTGACGAACTCCCGGGTCGTCGTCGCCGGCAGCGGCACGGTCCTCCCCATCGGGTGGCGGTTCGCTCCACACGCTAGCCAGGGGCCCCCACCAGACCCCTGGTTCGTGTCATACCGATCCCATACGGTGGCGCCATGTTCGCTTCGGTCACTTCCGTTGCCCTGGTCGGCGTCGAGCCACAGCCGGTGAGAGTCGAGGTCCATGTCGCCGGGCCACGGGAGCGCTTCACCATCGTCGGCTTGCCCGACACCGCGGTGCACGAGGCGCGTCAGCGGGTGTGGGCGGCGCTGTCGTCGAGCGGCTTCCGGCTCAAGGCGCGTTCGATCACGGTGAACCTCTCACCCGCCGACCTACCCAAGGGTGGATCCGCATACGACCTGCCCATCGCTCTCGGGCTCCTCGCCGCCAACGGGATGGTTCGCGCCGCCGACGTCGACGTGGTGGCGTTGGGCGAGCTGGCACTGGACGGCCACATCCGACCGGTGGTCGGCGGCCTCGGGGCGGCGCTGGTGGCGGCCCGCACCGGCAAACGGTGCCTGCTCGCCGACGGAACCGGTGACGCCTGGGCATCGGGCGCCGAAGTGACGACGGTGGCCGACCTCGCCGAGGCGGTGGCGGTGCTCCAAGGGGTGGAGGTCGGGCGGCGCCCGAGTCGGCCATCGCCGCCCCCGCATCGAGGCCCGGACCTCGCCGCGCTGCGCGGCCAGGTCGAGGCCAGGCGGGCACTCGAGGTCGCCGCCGCCGGCGGACACCATCTCTTGCTCACCGGGCCTCCGGGGGCAGGCAAGACGATGCTGGCCCGGTGCCTTCCCGGCATCCTTCCGCCCCTCGACGACGGCGAGGCGCTCGACGTGGCGCTCGCCTGGGGAGCCGCAGGGCTCGACCGGGGTGCCGACCCGACGCCGCCCTTCCGCGCACCCCACCACACGGCGACCGTCGCCGGAGTCCTCGGTGGCGGCAGCGGGGTCCCGGTGCCCGGCGAGGTCACGCTGGCCCACCTCGGTGTGCTCTTCATGGACGAGTTGGGTGAGTTCCCGGTGCATCTGCTCGACGCCATGCGCCAGCCGCTCGAGGAGGGCCGGATCGTGGTGGCCCGCAAGGGCAGTGCGGTCCGCTTCCCGTGCCGGTTCCAACTGGTCGCGGCCACCAACCCGTGCTCCTGTGGCTACCACGGCGACACGCTCAGGGGCTGCGACTGCAGCGAGCCCGCCCGGGACCGCTACCGGCGCCGCTTCTCGGGCCCGCTGCTCGATCGCATCGACCTGCGGTTGAACCTGCGGCGGCTGGACACCGACGACCTGGCCGGCCCACCGGGTGAGCCGAGCGTCGAAGTGCTGCGCCGCGTGGTGGCGGCACGCAAGCGCCAGACGGCACGGGGAGCGCTCAACCGCGACCTAGACCGGGAGACGCTCGACTCCATGCAGTGGGAGCCCGCGGCGGTGGCCCGACTGAAGCGAGCCGTCGCCGAGCTCAACCTGTCGGCCCGGGGATGGGAGCGGGCGCGCCGGGTGGCGGTGACGGTGGCCGACCTCGCCGAGTCCGAGGTCGTCACCTCGAGCCATGCCGGCGAGGCGCTGCGATTCCGGGGTGCCGAGTGAGTGCCGGGGACGACCTCGCCCACGACGACCGTCTCCGCCTCGCCTTCGCCGGCTTGAACCCGGAGAAGCTGAGCCGGTTGCTGGCCGAGCACGGCCCCCGGCGGACCCTGCGCCGGCTGCTGTCGCACCCCGAGGGCGCAGCCGCCGGCGTGCGGGCTGCCGCCGGCGTCGACGCTGCCACCCGTCGTCACCAGCTGGAATCGAGCGGCATCGAGGTGCGCTTCCGGGGTGATCTCGGGTACCCAGACTCCCTGACCGGCATTCCCGACCCGCCCGATGTCCTATTCGTCCGTGGCCGGCTCCCAACGGGCCAGGCGGTGGCGGTGGTGGGGACCCGCCGGTGCACCGCCTACGGGCGCCAGCTCGCCACCGAGTACGGACAGGCGATCGCCGGCGCCGGCTGGGTGCTGGTGTCCGGGCTCGCCCGCGGCATCGACGGGGCCGCTCACGCCGGCACGGTGGCCGCCGGGGGAGCCGGTATCGCCGTGCTCGGGTGCGGCCCCGACATCCACTACCCGCCGGAGCATCGGACGCTGGGCGACCGGCTGGTAGAGGCCGGGGGAGCCGTGGTGACCGAGTACCCGCCCGGTGCCGCCCCGGAGCCGTGGCGATTCCCGTTGCGCAACCGGATCATCAGCGGGCTGTCGTCTGCGGTGGTGGTGGTCGAGGCCGGCGTCACCGGAGGCGCCCTCATCACCGCCGGATACGCCCTGGCCCACGGCGTCCCGGTGTTCGCCGTGCCCGGTGACGTGCGCCGGGAGTCGTCGAAGGGCTGCAACCTGCTGATCCGAGACGGCGCCCACCCGGTTCTCGACCCCGACGACCTCATCGAGGAGCTGAGCCTCGTGCTCGGTCCGCCGGCCAAGGTCGCCTCCCAGGCACCGGACGGGCCCGAGGTGAACGTCGCCGCCGGCTGACCCGGACCGGTCATCCTCGAGCACGAGACGGTCGGGTCGCCAGGGTCGTTGACGGTGCCTGCCGGGGCGGGGAGCATGAGGCCATGCCCGACACCGCGCCCGCAGCTCTCGACGAGCCTGACAGACATCGGTCAGCCGCCGACGGTGCATCTTCTGCCACCACGGAGTCTCTGGCCGGGGAGGTGTCCGACTATCTCGATCGGTTGAGGTCGCGGCGTCGGCTCAGCGAGCACACCGTCGCCGCCTACCGGGGGGACCTCGCCCAGTTCACCCGGTTCTGCGCCGGGCGGGGGGTGACCGGGTTGGACGACATCGACCGGCGCACTGTCAGAGGCTTCGTGGCCCGGCTCTCGGAAGACGGGTACGCCCCGCGCTCGGTGGCGCGGAAGGCGTCTGCGGTGCGCGCCTTCCTCGCCGAGGCGGTGAGGAGCGGTCGGCTCGATGCCAGCCCGGCAGCGGGTCTGGCCCGTCCCAAGCGACCGGCAACCCTGCCCAAGGCGCTTCCGGCGAGCGCCGTTGCCGGAGCCCTCGATCGGCTCGGCGACCGCGTCGGGCCCGGTGGCGGCGGGGACGACCCGGTGGCGCTGCGCGACCGCGCCATCCTCGAAGTGCTGTACGGGACCGGGCTGCGTGTGTCGGAGCTGGCCGGGCTGACCGTCGATGACGTTCCGAGAGGCGACTTCCTCATGGTGACCGGAAAGGGTGGCAAGCCTCGCCAGGTGCCGTTCACCGGAGCTGCGCGGCGTGCCTTGGGCGACTACCTGGACCGCGGCCGGCTCCGTCTCGCCGGACCCGACGCCGGGAAGGCATTGTGGGTGGGCGTCAAAGGGGGCCGGCTCGACCCGCGTGGCATCCGCCGGGTGGTACAGGCGAGGCTGGGGACCTTCCCGCACGCCCTTCGTCACTCGTTCGCCACCCACCTCCTCGAGAACGGCGCCGACCTGCGCACCGTCCAGGAGCTGCTCGGCCACCGGGAGCTGGCGACGACCCAGATCTACACTGCGGTGTCCCGTCGCCACCTCAGGGCCACCTATGACCGAAGCCACCCCAGGGCGTGAGGCGGGTGCCCGCGCCATCGACGACTTGTGGCGGCGGCTGCGAGGCGGTGGGGACGAGAGGGCTCGTCACGGGCTGATCCTGCACTACGCCCCACTGGTCAAGTACGTCGCCGGGCGACTCGGCTCAGGGCTGCGCCGGGCGGTCGACGGAGAGGATCTCATCTCCTACGGCACGCTCGGCTTGATCGATGCGGTGGACCGGTTCGAGCCGGAGCGGGGGTTGAGGTTCGAGACCTACGCGGCGGCTCGGATTCGTGGGGCGATCATCGACGAGCTGCGCCGGCTCGACTGGGTGCCCCGGCGGGTCAGGGCCAGGGGCCGCCAGCTCCAGGAGGGTCTAGCCGAGCTGGAGCACCGGCTGCAACGTACCTGTACCGAAGAGGAGCTCGCCGACCACCTCGGCGTCGGCGTCGGCGAGGTGCGCGGCACCTTGGCGGACATGGCGGAAGGCGGTCTGGTGGCGCTCGACGAGCTCACCGCCGGCGGGGCCCCCATCGGCGAGCTGCTGGCTGACCCCGCCGCCGTCGATCCGGAGGCCGCCGCCGAGCGCACCGAGCTCCGCCGGGTGCTCATCGACACGGTCCGCTCGCTGCCGGATCGGGAGCGGACCATCGTCGCCCTCTACTACTACGAGTCGATGACGCTGCAGCAGGTCGCCGGTGTGCTCGGGGTCACCGAGTCCCGCGTCTCGCAGATTCACGCCAAGGTGGTGATCAGCCTGCGGAACCGGCTCCTCGCCGCCACCAGGGCCTGAGCCGCCGAGCCAGGGGACTGCAGGCCGAATCGGGCTGGTCCCCCCGGCGGGCTACAATCGCAATCAACTACACACGTCCACCGCAATCCCCACGGGTCGGAGCCACGGCTCCGCTGGGGGCTCGAAGGGTGGGCGGAGGAACCAACCCCTATTGGAGGACCACAGTGTCTGTCGTCAGCATGCGGCAGCTGCTGGAGGCCGGAGTCCACTTCGGCCACCAGACGCGCCGTTGGGATCCGAAGATGCGTCCGTTCATCTTCACGGAGCGCAACGGGATCCACATCATCGACCTCCGCCAGACCCTGCAGAAGGTCGAGGAGGCCGCAGCCCTGGTCCGTGACGTGACCGCCACCGGCGGGGTGGTGCTCTTCGTGGGCACCAAGAAGCAGGCGCAGGCACCGATTCGTGAGGCGGCCACCTCGGCCGGCATGCCCTATGTCCACCACCGCTGGCTGGGCGGCATGCTCACCAACTTCACCACCATCCACAAGCGCATCCTCTACATGCTCGAGTTGGAGCGCATGGAGGCATCCGGCGAGATGGACGTGCTCCCCAAGAAGGAGCGCCTGCGTCTCCGCCGTGAGCTCGAGAAGCTGCAGACGGTGCTCGGCGGCGTCCGCGACCTGCACCGGCCGCCCGACGCCGTTTTCATCATCGACGTCAAGACCGAGCACATCGCGGTGACCGAGGCTCACCGACTGAAGATCCCGGTCATCGCGGTGGTCGACACCAACTGCGACCCGGATGACGTCGACTTGGTGATCCCGGGCAACGATGACGCCATCCGCGCCTCCGAACTGCTGGCGGGGATCATCGCCGAGGCCGCCAAGGCAGGCACCGGCCTCTCCCAGGCGGGGCGCAAGGAGATCGACGCCGACGCCGTCGGAGTCGGCACCGTGGGCGAGGGCGGATGACGATCTCCGCCAAGGACGTGCAATCGCTCCGCCAAGCGACCGGCGCAGGGATGATGGACGCCAAGCGAGCCCTCGAGGACGCCGCCGGCGACGTAGCCAAGGCCACCGAGCTGCTGCGCGAGCGAGGGCTGGCGGCCGCCGCCAAGCGGACCGACCGGGCCCAGACCGACGGTGCCATCGGCAGCTACCTGCATTCACAGGCGGGACGCCCCGTGGTCGGGGTCCTCGTCGAGCTGGCCGCCGAGACCGACTTCGTGGCCAAGAGCGCCGAGTTCCGGAAGGCGGCCAACGACATCGCCATGCACATCGCCGCCGCCAGTCCCACCTGGGTACGGCGTGAGGACGTGCCCGGAGACGTCGTGGCCAAGGAGAAGGAGCTGATCGCCGCTCAGGCCCGGAACGAGGGCAAGCCAGACCAAGTCGTCGACAAGATCGTCGACGGGCGGGTGGGCTCGTTCTACCGTGACAATGTGCTCTACGACCAGGCGTTCGTCCGCACCGACGACTTCGACGGGACGGTCGGCGACATGGTGCGCCAGCTCGGTGTCCAGATGGGCGAGAACATCTCGGTGGCACGGTTCTCCCGCCTCCAGGTCGGCCAGGGCGACGGGTGACGGTGGCCAACCGCGTCGTCCTCAAGGTGTCCGGCGAGGCGTTCGCCGACCCGACCCTGAACTACGGCATCGATCCGGCGATGGTCGACAGCGTCGCCAAGGAGATCGCCACGGTCCACGCCGAGGGCCATCAGGTGGCCGTCGTGGTCGGCGGCGGCAACATCTTCCGGGGGCTCAGCTCGGCGGCCCAGGGCATGGACCGCGCCAACGCCGACTACATGGGGATGCTGGCCACGGTGATCAACGCCCTGGCTCTCCGTGACGGCATCGAGCGCGCCGGCGCCGACTGCCGGGTTCAGACGGCGATCTCCATCCAGCAGGTGGCCGAGCCGTACATCCGGCTGCGGGCCGTCCGCCACCTCGAAAAGGGCCGCATCGTGGTGCTGGCCGGCGGGACCGGCAACCCGTTCTTCACCACCGACACCACCGCCGCCCTGCGCGCCGCCGAGATGGGCGCCGACGCCGTCCTCAAGGGGACGAGGGTGGATGGCGTCTACGACGCCGACCCTCGCATCAATCCCGATGCCAAGCTGCTCACCGACGTCACCTATCTCCAGGTCATCTCGGAGAGACTCCAGGTGATGGACTCGACCGCCATTACGATGTGCATGGACAACGACCTCCCCATCCGGGTGTTCAACATGACCGAGCCCGGGAACATCGCCCGAGCGGTGCGGGGCGAGGCGGTGGGGACGCTCGTCCACTGACGAACGTCCTCTTCGGCCGGCGACCACGGAGGTGGCGGGTGCTCGAGGAGCTCCTCGACGAAGCGATGACGAAGATGGACCAGGCGATCGCCCACACCGGCGGCGAGTTCGGCACGGTGCGCACCGGCCGGGCCAACCCTGGCCTCCTCCACCGGATACAGGTCGACTACTACGGCGCGCTCACCCCGCTGCAACAGCTCGCCGGTTTCAGCGTCCCCGAGGCGCGGATGTTGATCGTCTCGCCGTACGACAAGTCGTCGATCGTCGCCATCGAGCGGGCGATCCGCGAATCGGACCTCGGGCTCAACCCGTCCAACGACGGCAACGTGATCCGGCTCGCCTTCCCTGCCCTGACCGAAGAGCGGCGCAAGGAGCTGATCCGGGTGGTTCGCCACCTCGCCGAGGAGGGGAGGGTGGCGGTCCGGAACGTCCGCCGCCACACGAAGGACGACCTGGAGGCATTGGAAGGAGACGTCTCGGACGACGACATCCGTCGCGCCGAGAAGGAGCTCCAGGAGATGACCGATGCCCACGTCAAACGCGTCGACGAGCTCCTCCTCCACAAGGAGGAGGAGCTGATGGAGGTGTGAGCTGACGTGACCGGCGACCCCCCCGTCGGCAAGGGTCCTGACCCAACGGACCCGGACGATCTCGGGCCGGTGTCCGGTGACGCGATCGACGCGGTGTTCGAGGTGGAGCACCACGGCGAGGACCCGGAAGCCGAGCCGCTCGATGACCACATGGAAGGCCCCGAGTCCGCAGCTCCCGGCGAGCACGCCGAGTTCACCGTCGATCCCCAGACGGGGGAGTCACCGCCGCCGGATTCGCCCGACGCCGTAGCGGACGACGATGACGAAGAGGAGTGGCCGTGGGGTGATCCGGGACCGGCGGCGGTGGCCTCGGCCGGCGAGGCACCGGCCGGCGACGCCCCGGCGGGTGAGCCCGCCGCGACGCACGACTCCCCCGACGATGGCGATCCGGCTGAGGAGGCGTCCACTGTCGGCGGGCCCTCCCCGTCGGCCGAGCCCGATAGCCCCCCGGACGAGGGCGGGACGTCGGTCGAACCCGGTCCGGACCTCGGTCTCGGCGCCGTCGCCGTGCCCGCCGGAACCGGAGACGACACACCTGCGTCGGGTTCCCCCGACTGGGATCCCCCGCCGAGCACCGACTCCATGTTCGCCGCCGAGGAGCTCACCGCCGGCGCCGCTGCTCGAGGAGAGGACGATGCCGACGACGACGACCTCCTGGCGGTCGGCGACGTCCCGCCCGTCGACGCGCTGGGTGCCGCCGTCGCCGGCAGCGATCTCGGTGACCCTCTCGACGACTGGCAGACGGCGCCAGCGGGCGAAGAGGCTGTTTCGGACGTGACCGCGCCAACCCCGGAGGACGAGCCCGCCGACTGGGCGACGTTCACCGACGAGCACTACATCCGGGTGTCGCAACCGGACTACCTGGAGCTCGCCGACCTCGGCCTCAACGAGCCCGACGCCGCTCCCAGCGCCGTCGCCGCCAACATCCCGGGTCTCGACTCCGGCGTGGTCGGGCTCGAGGACGTGGTCGACGAGCCGCCACCGGCGACGACTCCCGCCGCCCCGGCGCCCCCGCCCGCCGCCCCGGCTTCCCGCTCCGCCACCGACTTCGGGCTCCGGGCCATCACCGCACTGGGCCTGCTGGTCCTGTTCGCCGCCGCTCTGGTCCACCCGTTGGGCCTCACCGTGATCGTCGTCCTCCTGTTCGCCTTGGCGGCCGGGGAGTTCTACGCGGTGC
Organism: uncultured Acidimicrobiia bacterium; assembly: GCA_963834375.1. Taxonomy (GTDB): domain Bacteria; phylum Actinomycetota; class Acidimicrobiia; order Spongiisociales; family UBA5794; genus JACDBE01. The sequence goes on from CAWIBM010000002.1 coordinate 995,066, forward strand.
TGGTGCGCACCGGGCAGCACCCGCTGTCCCTGTTCGGGCTGCTCGGGGCCGCCGGTGGGCTGATCGGCGCCGCCGTTTGGGGGTTGGGCGCCGTCCCGGTCGCCATCATCGCCACCCTGGTGGCCGTGGCGCTCTATTACGCCCTCACCTCGTCACATTCCGACCCGCTCACCGACGGTGGCCTCACCATCATGGTGGTGGCCTGGGCCATGCTCGCGGCGTTCGTCTTCCCCATCGTCGACTCGCCCGAGTACCGCTGGTGGGTCGCCGCCGTGGTCATCGTGGTGGTGTCGATGGACGTCGGGCAGTACTTCGTCGGGCGGAGCATGGGATCGCGACCACTCGCCCCGATGGTGTCACCGAAGAAGACGGTCGAAGGGCTCCTCGGTGGCGTCGCCGTCGCCGTGATCGCCGCCATCGTGCTCAGCTTTCTCGGTCCGCTCACCCTGCCCAGCATGCTCGCCCTGGCGGGAGCGACCGTCGTCCTGGCGCCGCTGGGTGACCTCAGCGTCTCGCTGGTGAAGCGCATCATCGGGGTCAAGGACATGGGCACCATCCTCCCCGGCCACGGCGGCATCCTCGACCGGGTCGACGGCCTGCTGTTCGTGATACCGGCGGCATGGGTGATCTTCGATGCGATGGGGTTGCTCACCTGACCGGGCCGGCCGCCCCGGTGGTGGTGCTGGGCGCCACCGGATCCATCGGCACCCAGACGCTCGAGGTTGCCGACCGGCTCGGATTCGACGTGGTCGCCATCGCCGCCCGCCGGCTCTCTCCGCGGTTGGCTGACATCGCCTTCCGCCATCCCGACGCCGCCGTCGCCGTCGTCGACCCTCCCGACCCGGGCGCCGGTGTCCTCACCGAATCCCTGGGGCGGCGCCTTGACGTCGGCGCGGACGCAGTTGCAGGGCTGGCGGCGACGAGGGGTGCGGTGGTGGTCAACGGGATCGTGGGCGGTGCCGGGCTGGCGCCCTCCGTCGCCGCCCTGGCCGCCGGCAACCGGCTCGCCCTCGCCAACAAGGAGACGCTCGTCGCCGGCGGCGATCTGGTTCTCGCCGCCGCCAGGGCAGGCGGCGGGGAGATCGTCCCGGTCGACTCCGAGCACTCGGCGATATGGCAGTGCCTCACCGGCGAGGACACGGCGGCGGTCGCTCGCCTGGTCCTCACCGCCTCGGGTGGCCCGCTCCGCGGCCGGACCGCCGCCGAGATGGGATCGGTGACCGTCGACGAAGCGCTCGCCCACCCGACCTGGGACATGGGTCCCCGGATCACCATCGATTCGGCCACGATGATGAACAAGGCCCTCGAGCTGATCGAGGCGCATCATCTGTTCGGCGTCGGCTACGACGCCATCGACGTCGTGGTGCACCCACAGAGCGTCGTCCACTCGATGGTCGAGTTCGTCGACGGCAGCATGAAGGCACAACTGGGCGAACCGGACATGAAGGTCCCGATCCAGTACGCCCTGACCGGACCGGAACGCTGCCAGGGCGTGGTTGCTCCGCTGGACCTGAGCGGACGTTCCCTCACGTTCGAGGCACCCGATCGCGACGCCTTTCCCTGCCTCGACCTCGGTTACGCCGCCGGGCGCCAGGGGGGGATCGCCCCGGCGGTCCTCAACGCCGCCGACGAGGTGGCGGTGGCCGCGTTCCTGGACGGGCGGATCGGGTTCACCGCCATCGGCGGAGTCGTCGAGGGGACGCTCGCCTCGGTGGCGCACCGGGTGCCGGAATCGGTCGAGGACGTGCTCGCCGCCGACGCCGAGGCCCGCCGCGTCGCCACCGCCACCATCGGATAGAACCGCCGAGCGAGTACCGTTCCCCCTGTCCCTTCCTCCGGAGAGAGTCAGGCAATGGGCCCAGCGGTAATGATCATCGGGATCGTCCTGATGATCGTCATCCACGAAGGTTCGCACTTCGTCGCCGCCAAGTACTTCGGGATGAAGGCCACCGAGGCGTTCTTTGGCTTCGGGCCCCGCCTGTGGTCCACCACCAGGGGCGAGACCGAGTACGGCGTGAAGGCGGTCCCCCTCGGCGGCTACGTGCGCATCATCGGGATGAACCCGCTCGAGGATGTCGATGCCGAGGACGAGGGCCGCACCTATCGCGGCAAGCCCTTCTGGCAGAAGTCGATCGTCGTCCTGGCCGGCATCGCCAGCCACTTCATCGTCGCCTTCCTCCTGTTCTACGGCCTCTCGGTCGGGTACGGGCGCACCGAGCCGACCACGACGATCGGCGCCGTCAGTGTCCACCACGTGATCGCCGACCTCGGGTCCGAAGCGGTGCCGCTGGACCTCGAGGAGAGTGACGAGGTGGTCTCGGTCGACGGGGTGCCGTTCGACACGCTCGATCCGGCCGCCGAGCCCGGCACCGCCCATCAGGTCGTCGTAATGCGCGACGGCCTCCCGGTGACGTTGACGACGACCGACGCCGTGGTGCCCGCTCCGGCGTCGCTCGTCGGCATCGAGACCGGAGACCGCCTGGTGGCGATCGACGGTGTCGCCCTCGACGAGTGGGACCAGTTCGTCGAGCTGGTCCACGACCGTCCCGGTGAAGAGGTGGTGATCGGGCTGGAGCGCGACGGCGAACGCCTCGACCTGGTGACGACGCTGGCGGTGGCCACCGACACCGGCGCCGAGACCGGCTTCCTCGGGGTCGGCCCCGAGCCGGTGGCGGTGCGCTCCGGTCCCATTTCCGGGCTGGCCGTGGCCGCCTCCGATCTCGGCACGGCGACCACGGAGAGCGTCAAGGGCCTCGGTGGCCTGGTCACCAACTTCGGCTCGATCCTGGGGGCGACGGTCAACGACAACCCCGAGGTCCTGGACACGGTGCGCCCGGTCAGCCCGATCGGCCTCACCAGGGTGGCCAGCTCGGTGGAGATCGCCCTGCTGCTGCTCGCCTGGGTGAACGTGTTCGTCGGCGTGCTCAACATCGTGCCGCTGTACCCGCTCGACGGCGGCCACTTCGCCGTCGCCCTCTACGAGAAGGTACGGGGCCGGCCCGCCGACGTGCGCAAGCTGCTCCCGGTGGCGGCGGCGGTGTTCGCCTTCATCGTGCTGCTCGGGATCCTCGGGTTCTACTTCGACATCGTGAGCCCCATCGAGCTCCCCGGCTGATCGCCGACCCCGGCAACCCCCTCCTCGTCTGCCGTGCAGGCCTTCGGCCGTGTCGCAGCCACTCCTCCCCCGTGGGGGGAGGAGAAACAAGACATCGGAGGGCCGTACCATTGACCCTGTCATGACGATCACCCGCCGCGCCTCACGCCAGCTCCATGTCGGCGATGTCGCCGTCGGGGGAGGCGCCCCGGTCTCGGTGCAGTCGATGACCACCACCAAGACCGCCGACGTCGACGGGACGCTGGCCCAGGTCTACGCCCTCAAGGGAGCCGGTGCCGACATCGTTCGCATCACCTGCAACGATGTCGATGCCGCCCAAGGGCTCGCCGAGATCGTGCCCAGGGCGCCGGTGCCCATCATCGCCGACATCCACTTCCAGTACCGGCTGGCGCTGGCGGCGCTCGAGGCCGGGGTCGCCGGGTTGCGACTCAACCCCGGCAACATCCGCAAACCGGAGCACATCAAGGCGGTGGCGACGGCGGCGCTCGACGCCGGGGTGCCGATCCGGGTGGGGGTGAACGCCGGGTCGCTCGACAAGGACCTCCTCGACAAATACGGGGCGCCGGTGCCACAAGCACTGGTCGACTCGGCGGTCCACGAGATCCGACTGCTCGAAGAGGTCGGCTTCCACGACATAAAGATCTCGGTGAAGCACAGCAACGTCCCTTCGATGGTCGAGTCGTACCGCCTGCTGGCGCAGACCGTCGAGTACCCGCTGCATCTCGGGGTCACCGAGGCCGGCCCGCCGCCCGGGGGCCTGATCAAGTCGGTGGCGGGCATCGCCACCCTGCTCGCTCGAGGGGATCGGCGACACCATTCGGTTCTCGCTCACCGCCGACCCGGTCGAGGAGGCCAAGGCCGGTCGGGGGCTGCTCGAATACCTCGGGCTGCGGGAGCGCAGGGGCCTCGACCTCATCGCCTGCCCATCCTGCGGCCGGGCCGAGGTCGACGTGATCGCCGTCGCCTCTGCCGCCCAGAAGGCGCTGGAGGCCGAGAAGCTGCCCATCCAGGTGGCGGTGATGGGGTGCGTGGTCAACGGGCCGGGAGAGGCCAGGGAGGCCGACCTGGGCATCGCTGCAGGGAAGGGGAGAGGCCACCTGTTCATCAAGGGCCAGGTGGTTCGGGTGGTGCCCGAGGCGGACATGGTCGACGCCCTCGTCGACGAGGCGCGCCGGCTGGCAGAGGAAGGGGTGGAGGCACGGCTCGCCGCCGCCGATGCCTCGGCTGCCGACATGGCCGAGGAGACCGCCCTCGAGCTCCGTACGTCACAAGGTGACGTCAACCACACCGCCGACCGCCGCGCCGCCGTCGCCCGCGTCGCCGAGGAGTAGCCCGGCTCCCGGCTGGCCTGTCGATGCCGGCGTCCCGGTATCCTCCGTCACCGCTTCCCCCAGGAGCCCGACGGTGCGCTGGTCCCAGGCCTTCATCCCGACGCTGCGCGACGACCCGGCAGATGCCGAGGCGGTGAGCCATCGTCTGCTGGTACGCGCCGGGTTCATCAGACAGCTGATGGCCGGGTCGTACTCGCTCCTTCCGTTGGGGATGCGCGTCGCCACCAAGATCTCCTCCATCATCCGGGCGGAGATGAACGCCATCGGCGGGCAGGAGTTCCTCCTCCCCGTGGTTCACCCCGCCGAGCCCTGGAAGCGGTCCGGTCGCTGGGACGACGTCGAGGGGATCCTGGTCAAGTTCCGTGATCGGCGGGGGGCGGACATGATGCTCGCCATGAGCCACGAGGAGATCTTCACGACGCTCGCCGCCGAGATGCGCTCGTACCGGGAGCTGCCGCAGCTCTGGTACCACCTGCAGACCAAGTTCCGCGACGAGCCCAGGCCCAAGGCCGGGCTCCTGCGGGTGCGCGAGTTCGTGATGAAGGACTCGTACTCGTTCGACGTCGACCGGGCCGGCCTCGATCACCAGTTCGACAACCATCACGCCACCTACTCGCGGATCTTCGCCAAGTTGGGGCTGCCGGTCATCCCGGTCGAGGCGAGCTCGGGCTCGATGGGCGGCACCGAGTCCGTCGAGTTCACGGTCCCGATCCCCGGCGGGGGAGGACGACGTGGCGGTGTGCCCTACCGGCGACTACGCCGGCAACGTGGAGCGCGCCACGTCACGACTCGACCCGGTCGAGGACCCGCAGGGCGACTCCGAGATCGCCGAGTTCCCCACCCCCGGGATCCGCACCATCGCCGCCCTCGCAGAAGGCTTCGACTTCGCCGCCGCTCGCCACCAGATCAAGTCACTGGTCTACGTCGTGGACGGTGAGCCGACCCTCGTCCTGCTGCGCGGTGACCACGATCTCATGGAGCAGAAGCTGGTCGACGGTCTGGGCACGGCGAAGCTCCGTCCGGCGACGGAGGAGGAGATCCGCCCGCTGCTCGGCGCCGGCCCGGGCAGCCTGGGGGCGGTGGGCGTGACCGGGATTCCGGTGGTCGCCGACCCGGCGCTCCAGGAGCGCCGCGGCATGGTGACCGGGGCCAACCGCGACGACGTCCACCTTCGCGGCGTCGACGTCGCCCGCGACATCGCCGTCGACCGCTGGCTCGACCTGCGCACGGTGCGGGAGGGAGACCCCTGCCCACAATGTGGCACGCCTCTCAGGGTCGAGCGGGTCATCGAGGTCGGGCACATCTTCAAGCTGGGCACGTTCTACAGCGAGCCCCTCGACGCCACGGTGCTCGACGAGAACGGGGTGGAGACGCCCATCTTCATGGGCTCGTACGGCGTTGGCGTCGGCCGCAGCATGGCGGCGGTGGTCGAGACCCATCACGACGACAAGGGCATCGTCTGGCCCGTGCCGGTAGCTCCCTACGAGGTGGTGGTCAGCCTGGTCAAGGTCGACGACGAGCCGTCGGCCGAGGCGGCCGAGGGTGTCTACCAGGGCCTGGTCAGCGCCGGGATCGACGTCATCGTCGACGATCGCGATCTGCGTCCAGGCGTGAAGTTCACCGACGCCGAGCTCGTCGGGTTCCCGTTCCGGGTCACCATCGGGCCCCGCGGGGTCGGTGCCGGCGAGGTCGAGCTCACGAAGAGGGCTTCCGGCGAGACCGAGACGCTGCAGCTCGAGGACGCCGTCGCCGCCGTCGTCGAACGGGTGACCAGCCTGCGTTGACGTCCCGCAGCGGCTCGGAGCTGCCGAACCGCCGAAGTGGCGTCCACCACCCGGATTTCACTGTCCCTGGGCCGTTCGGCCCAACCGGACCGGCTGGTATACTCGCCTTCAACTGAGATCGCCGCGTCGAGGTGGGCCCGGGGCCCACCTCGTTTGGTGATACGGGCCGGTCGCGGCCCGGGATCGAAGGGACCGAGGACAGGAGCGAGCAGACCATGACCGCCGAACCGGCACAGCGCATGTGGGGCGTCATCGAGCCCTACCTGGCTGCCGAGGGGATCGAGCTCGACGACCTCGAGATCGTGGGCGGCAGCGGTGCCTCCCTGGTCCGGGTGGTGGTCGACGCCCCCGAGCCGATCGACGTCGACACCCTCGCCCGGCTGTCCCGTGGGGTGTCCCGTCTGCTCGACGACGACGGCGAGGGCGGCCCGGTGGCCGGTTCGTACACGTTGGAGGTCACCTCTCCCGGCCTGGAGCGGGCCTTGCGGCGGCCGCGGCACTTCGAGAAGGCGGTAGGCCGTGAAGTGCGGGTGAAGACGAAACGACCGGTGGGCGACTCGAACCATCTGCGCGGCCTCCTCGCCGAGGTGGGTGCCGATGAGCTCACCGTGGAAACGGACGGGGGGCAGGTCACGGTGCCCTTCGACGAGGTGGCGACGGCCCGGACCGTGTTCACTTGGGAAACGGCTCCGAAGCCGGGCGGACGCCGGTAGAGAGGATCAGCGATGGACTACAACCTGCTCGATGCCCTCGAGCTCCTCGAGCGAGAGAAGGGCGTGCCCGCCGACGTGATCCTCGACGCCCTGGCCAACGCCCTGGTGTCCGCCTACAAGCGCACCCCGGGCGCCGCCGAAGAAGCGCGGGTGACCATCGACGCCGACACCACCGAGATCATCGTCTACGGCCAGGATCTCGACGAGGACGGCAACGTGGTGCGGGAGTGGGAGGACACCCCGGACGACTTCGGCCGCATCGCCGCCCAGACCGCCAAGCAGGTGATCCTGCAGCGGCTGCGCGACGCCAAGCGCGAGCAGGTCTTCGAGCTGTACGAGGGCCGCGAGGGAGACCTGGTGACCGGCATCGTCCAGCAGTCCGACCACCGGTACGCCATCCTCGACCTGGGCAACGCGGAGGCGATCATGCCCGCCTCCGAGCGGATCCCCTACGAGAAGCTGGAGCGCGGCAACCGGGTGAAGGCATACATCCTCGAGGTCCGCGGCGAAGGCAAGGGTCCGCAGATCGTGATCAGTCGAAGTCACCCGGAGTTCATCAGGTCGCTGTTCGAGCTCGAGGTGCCGGAGCTCGTCGACGGCGACGTCGAGATCAAGGCGATCGCCCGTGAGGCGGGCCATCGCACCAAGATCGCCGTGCTGTCCAACGATCCCAACGTCGATCCCGTAGGGGCCTGTGTCGGCGCCCGTGGCTCCAGGGTCCGCCAGGTGGTCAACGAGCTGAGGGGCGAGAAGGTCGACATCGTCGAGTGGCGCCCCGAGGCGGCTTCCTTCCTGGCCGAGGCGCTGTCCCCGGCTCGGGTCAAGGAGGTGCGTCTCGACGACGAGAACCGGGTCGCCACCGTGATCGTTCCCGACCACCAGCTGTCGCTGGCCATCGGCAAGGAGGGACAGAACGCCCGTCTCGCCGCCCGGCTGACCGGTTACAAGGTCGACATCCGCTCCGAGAGCCAGGACCTGGGCCTCGATGTGGAAGAGGCCGCTGTCGCGCCGGCGACAGCCGCCACCGACGAGGGGGCGATGTCACCGCAGGCGGCGAAGAGGGCGACGACAGCGCCGTCGCGGATGACGCGGTGGTCGCGGATGACAGCGCCGTCGCGGATGACGCGGTGGTCGCGGATGACAGTGCCGTCGCCGATGACAGTGCCGTCGCGGATGACGTGGTGGTCGCGGATGACAGCGCCGTCGCCGATGACAGTGGTCGGTCGCGGATGACAGTGCCGTCGCCGATGACAGTGCCGTCGCGGATGACGTGGTCGGATGCGCCGTCGCGGATGACGCGGTGGTCGCGGATGAAGCGGTGGTCGCCGATGAAGCGGTGGTCGCCGATGAGACCGGCGACGACGACGCCGCAAACGACGAGGTCGACGAGGATCAGCCCGCCGGCGCCTGACGGCCCGGTGGCACAATGCTCCCGTCCGGGGGCTCTAATCGGAGGTGACGGTTGGCGAAGCTACGGGTGTACGAGCTGGCACGAGAGCTTGGACACGACTCCAAGGATGTGCTGGCGCGTGTCCACGAGCTCGGCATAGAGGCCAAGACCGCCTCGTCCGGTCTCGACGACGATGCCGTCGCCCTCGTCCGCCTGGCGTACGAGGACGCCTCGGCAGGCGCCGTCGCCGGCGAGCCGGCGGCCGGCGACGAAGTGCCGATCGCCACCAGAGACGAGGACACCGAGACCGACACCGAGCCGGAGCCCGAGTCCGAGCCCGAGCCGGGACCCGAGCCCGAATCGAGACCCGAGCCGGAGCCCGAGTCCGAGGCAGAGGAGGACACCCTCATCTCCGTCAAGGAGGGCGTCACCGCCGCCGAGTTCGCCCGACAGATCGGGGAACGAACCGGTGAGGTCGTGAAGGCCCTGATGATGATGGGCGAGATGGTCCCGGGGGGTGGTGCCATCCCGGTGACGGCGCTCGAGCCCCTGGGGGCCCGCTTCGGGTACCAGGTGCTCGTCGACGAGGCGGAGCCTGTCGAGGCGGAGCCCGTCCGCGGCCCGCACCGCGTCGAGTTCGAGGACGACCCTGCCAGCCTGCGGCCGAGGCCGCCGGTGGTCACCGTGATGGGCCACGTCGACCACGGCAAGACCAGGCTGCTCGACACCATCCGCACCACCAACGTGGTCGCCGGGGAGGCAGGGGGCATCACCCAGCACATCGGCGCCTACCAGGTGAAGGCCGGCGACGGCCAGACGATCACCTTCATCGACACGCCCGGGCACGAGGCGTTCACCGCGCTGCGCGCCCGCGGGGCCAACGTCACCGACATCGTCATCCTCGTCGTCGCCGCCGACGACGGGGTCAAGCCGCAGACCGTCGAGGCCATCGACCACGCCAAGGCGGCAGGGGTTCCCATCATCGTGGCCATCAACAAGATCGACCTGCCCGCCGCCGACCCGAACTCGGTCAGGGCCGAGCTCACCCAGCACGGCATCGTCGTCGAGGACCTCGGCGGCGACGTCGTGTCGGCCGAGGTGTCGGCGCTCGACGGGCTCGGGGTCGACGAGCTGCTCGAGATGGTGGCGCTGGTCGCCGAGGTCGGCGAGTTGCAGGCCAACCCTTCGGCACCCGCCGTCGGCACCGTCATCGAGAGCCAGCTCGAGGTCGGCAGAGGCCCTGTCGCCACCGTCATCGTCCAGCGGGGAACCCTGAAGCCGGGTGACGCCCTGGTCGCCGGGTCGGTCGCCGGGCGGGTGCGGGCGCTCTTCGACGAGAACGGCGTGAGGCTCATCAACGCCGGCCCGAGCACCCCGGCGGTCGTCATGGGGTGGGACGAGGTCCCCGCCGCCGGCGACATGTTCGAGGTGGTGAAGAACGAGCGCTCCGCCCGCAAGCTGGCCGAGGCCAAGGTGGGTGAGCAACGCAGCCATGACCTGATCGTCCCCACGGCCACCGAGCGGCTGGGACAGCTCCTCGAGCAGCTGCGCACCCGCGACGACGCCGAGCTGCGCATCGTGGTGAAGGCCGACGCCCACGGATCGCTGGAGGCGATCCGTGACGCCGTGGCGAAGATCAAGCGAGAAGACGCCGCCGTCCACATCATCCACGCCGGGGTCGGGGGCATCACCGAGAACGACGTCAGCCTCGCCGAGGCGTCGGAGGCGATCGTCTACGGGTTCAACACCCGCCCGGATGCCGGCGCCCGCACCGCGGCCAAGGATCGCGCCATCGACATCCGCACCTTCCTGATCATCTACGAGCTGTTGGAGGACATCGAGTCGCTCCTGGTCGGCGAACTGGCCCCGGAGGAGGTCGAGACCTTCCTCGGCTCGGCCGAAGTCCGGGCGACGTTCCGCTCGCCGCGGTTCGGCACCATCGCCGGGTCGTACGTGACCGACGGTGACATCAACCGCAACGCAAGGGCCCGGCTGGTCCGCGACGGAGTGGTGGTGTACGACGGGCGGATCGCCTCGCTCCGTCGCTTCAAGGACGACGTGGCGAGCGTGAGCTCCGGCTTCGAGTGCGGCATCGGTCTGGAGAACTTCCGTGACATCAAGGAAGGCGACTTCATCGAGTCGTACGAGATCAGGCAAGTCGCCCGTACCTGATCGCCCATGCACGCCATCGCGCTCCGCGTCGAGCTCCGGATCAGGGGAGCGCGGTCGCTGAAGGAGAAACGGCACACCGTGAAATCGGTCACCACCCAGCTCTCCTCCACGTTCGGTGTGGCGGTCGCCGAGGTCGACGACCAGGACAAGTGGCAGAAGCTCACCCTGGGTGTCGCCGCCGTCTCCGGGGAGGCCGGCCAGCTCACCCGGGTGGTCCACTCGATCGAGCGCTGGCTGGAGCGCCGCGACGATGTCGAGGTCCTGTCTGTCGCAGCCGGCCCCATCGAGTCGGTGGAATGAGGCGGGGCGATGAGACAACCCCGTTCGTCGAGGATGCGCAAGGTAGACGAGCTGTTGCGTGAGGTGATCGCCGAAGAGGTCGGCCGGCTCAAGGACCCGAGGATCGGCTTCGTGACCGTCACCGGCGTCGACACCTCGCCCGACCTCAGGCGGGCCACGGTCTTCTACTCGGCGATGGGCACCGACGAGGAACAGGCGGACATCGCCGACGCCCTCGCCCACGCCGCGCCACACGTCCAGCAGCGGGTAGCGGCCCAGGTGCGGATGAAGTTCACCCCGGTGCTCACCTTCGCCGTCGACGAGGCGGTGGAGCGGGGGTTGCGGCTCTCTCGCATCCTCCACGAGCTGGAACAGGAGCCCCCGATCGAGTTGGGCGAGGAATCCGAATGACCTCACAGGACGGGCCCGGGACCACCGACGGCGCCACGGTCGCCGGCGGCGCCGGCGCGATGGCTGCGGTGGCGGCCGCCGTCGCCGCGGCACGGACCATCGTCACCGTCGGCCACGTCGGTCCCGACGGTGACGCCCTCGGCTCGATGGTCGCTCTGGCTCGCAGTGCCCGTCTCACCGGGCGGGCGGCCTGGGCAACGTTCGGCGAGCCATTCGTCATGCCGCACACGCTGCGCTTTCTCGACGCCGACGTGGTCGAGCACCCAGCCGGCGTCCCCGCCGCCTTCGACCTCCTGGTGGTGGTCGACTGCGCCGAGCAGAGTCGGTTGGGGAGTGCCGCGCCACTGGTGAAGCAGGCGGGGAAGGTGGCCGTGATCGACCACCACCTCACCCATGACTCGTTCGGGGACGTCGCCTGGATCGACCCGACCGCCGGGGCGACCGCCCAGATGGTGGTGACGCTCCTCGCGCATCTCGGCTGGCCGGTCGACCGGCCGGTTGCGGAAGCGCTGTACGCCGGGATCGTGACCGACACCGGGCGCTTCCAGTACTCGTCGACCACCCCGGAGCTGCACCGCATGGCCGCCGGGCTGCTCGACGCCGGTGTCGAACCCGACCGGATCGGCCAGCACCTCTTCGCCGAGGTCCCGTTCGGCTACCTCGGCCTGGCTGCCGCCGTTCTGGGCAGGGCCGTCTTGGAGCCGGAGCGGTCGCTGGTGTGGTCGAGTCTCACCGCCGCCGACCTGGCGGCCGCCGGTGTCGCCTACGAGCAGGCCGACGGGCTGATCGACCTCATCAGGATCGCCGAGGAGGCCGAGGTGGCGCTGTTGCTCCGCCAACTGGACGGGACGACCACCAAGGGGAGCCTCCGTTCCCGCGGCCTGGTCGACGTGGCGGCGGTGGCCACCAGCCTCGGCGGCGGTGGTCACCGGAATGCCGCCGGGTTCACGGTGCCCGGTACGATCGAACGGGCGATCGAGCGGGTGCGCGAGGCCATGGGATGAGCCGCCCCAACGGGTTCCTGCTGGTGGACAAGCCACCGGGATGGACGTCGCACGACGTGGTGGCCAAGGTCCGATCGGTCGCCCAACAGAAGAAGGTGGGCCATGCCGGCACCCTCGACCCGATGGCCACCGGGCTCCTCGTGCTCGGGTTGGGCCGGACCACCCGGCTGCTCCGGTTCGTCACCGCGGCACCCAAGGAGTACGTGGCGACGGCGCGGTTCGGGGTGGCCACCGACACGCTCGACGCCGACGGGGCCGTGTTGTCGCGGGAGCCGATGGCGGTCAGCGAGGAGGACCTTCGGTCGGTGGCGCACCGGTTCACCGGGACCGTGATGCAGGTACCGCCGATGGTCTCGGCGCGGCGGGTCGGCGGCCGCCGGCTCTACGACCTGGCCAGGGCCGGCGAGGACGTGGAGCGCCAGGCGCGCCCGGTGACCATCCACGAGCTCGAGATCGTCGACTTCGCCCCGAGCGACTATCCGGAGGTCACGTTCCGGGTCATCTGCTCCACCGGCACCTACGTCCGCACGCTCGCCGACGACCTGGCCGGGGCCCTCGGTGGCCGCGCCCACCTCACCGCGCTCCGCCGGACCGCCAGCGGAGGGCATCGGGTCGAGGCCGCCCTCTCCGTCGAGGCCATCGTCGAGGAGGCGGCCGCGGGACGGCTCGCCGACCTCGTGTTGCCTGCCGCCCGAGGTCTCCCCGAGCTGCCCGAGGTCGTGGTGACCCACGACATGGCCGAGGGTGTCCGCCACGGGATCGCCTTTCCCAGCAGCGTCCTCGGCGAGGGCGTTCCCGACCACGGGCCGGTGCGCATCACCGACACAGCCGGGGGCCTGCTGGCGATCTACGACGTGGACGGCTCCCGCGCCCGACCCGAGGTGGTGTTGGGATGAGGCTGCTCGAGGGCCCGCACGGCTCGTGGCCGGTCCCGGAGCGCAGGTCGGCGGTCACCATCGGGGTCTACGACGGCGTCCACCGCGGCCATCGAACGGTCATCGCCGCCCTTGGCCGGGAGGCGGTCGAACGCGATCTGGCACTCACCGTGGTCACGTTCCGCACCCACCCGGCGGCGGTGCTCGCTCCCGACCGAGTGCCACGGCGCTTGACCACCCTCAGCCAGCAACTCGAGCTCTTCGACGAGCTGAGGGTCGACCAGGTGGCGATCCTCGACTTCGACGACGCCTTGCGCCATCTGCCCGCGGAGGCGTTCGTCACCGAGGTGCTGGTCGACGCCCTGGCTGCGGCCGTCGTGTCGGTGGGCGAGGACTTCAGATTCGGCTACCGCCAGCAGGGCGATTGCGCCCTGCTGGCCAGGATGGGAGCGGCGCATGGGTTCCAGCTGGCGCCGGTGGCCATCGTCGGTGACGGCGAGGGCGCATTCACCGCCTCGGATGTCCGCGATGCGCTCGCCGACGGTGACCTCGGTGCCGCCGGGCGAATCCTCGGGCGCAGGTTCGCCGTGCGAGGCGTCGTGGTGCGGGGCGACGGGAGGGGACGCGCCATCGGCTTCCCCACGGCCAACCTGCGGCTGGTCGAAGCCCAGGCGCTCCCCAGGCGGGGCGTCTACGCCGTCTGGGTGAGGGTGGGAGACGGCGTTCTCCCCGGAGTGGCGAACATCGGGGTTCGCCCCACCTTCGACGGGACCGCCGAGGTGCTGGAGGCCCACCTGCTCGACCTGGCCGATCGGCCCGAAGGGGAAGGCAGCGAAGGGATCGATCTGTACGACCAGGAAGTCGACGTGGAGTTCGTGTCCCGCATCCGCGACGAGCAGCGCTTCGACGGGGTGGAGTCGTTGGTCGCCCAGATCGGGGCAGACGTCGCCGAGGCGAGGGCACGTCTCGACCAGGACGCCGGTTCATTAGGGTGACCCGTCGGTCGGTCCGCTCCGCGTCGCCCTTCGAGCCTCGCTACGGGTTCAGCCGGGCGGTCCGGGTGGGGGACCGGGTGATCGTCGCCGGGACGGCGCCGGTCCCTCCGGAAGGCGAGGATGTCGCAGTAGGCGCCTATGCGCAGATGCTGCGATGCGGCGAGATCGCCCTGGCCGCCATGGCCGAACTGGGTGCCGGGGCCGGCCACGTGGTTCGTACCCGGATGTTCGTCGTCGACCCCGACGACGCCGACGCCGTCGGCCGGGCCCACGCCGAGTTGTTCGGTCCCGCCGCCCCGGCGGCGACCATGGTGGTGGTGGCCGGGCTGCTCGATCCGGCGTGGCTGGTGGAGCTCGAGATCGAGGCGGTGGTCGACGGCCCGGCCCGACTGACCGGCGGCCGGTCAGATGTCGACCGGGGTGCCGATCTCGATCACCCGGTCGTTGGGGAGCTTGAAGTAGGCGGCGGCGCTGCGGGCGTTCCGGTGCATGTATCGGAAGACGTTCTCCTGGAACGAGCCGAGACCGACGCCCGGTGTGGCCACCGGCGACTCCTTGCCCAGGAAGTAGGTGGTGTGCAGCGGGTCGAAGGCGACCTCTGCCATCAGCTGCCGCAGCTCGAGCGGAACATCCGGCTCCTCCATGAAGCCGTAGCGCAGGGTGACCTCGAAGAACCGGCTGCCCAGGTGGACGACCTTCTCGCGGCGGCGCGCGGGCACGCGAGGAGTGTTCTCCACCCGGACGGCGAGGAACACCACCGATTCGTGGACCGCCTCGTTGTGCCGGAGATTGGCGAGGAAGGCCGGCGGCACCCGCCCGGGGTTGGGGAAGAGGTAGACCGCCGTCCCGTTGATCCGTCGCAGTCCGGGCTTGCGCGCCAGGCTGTCGACCAGCGCCTTCAGTGGTTGCTCGCCCCTGCGCAGCGCCTTCGCCACATGCTCGCGTCCCGCCCGCCAGGTGCGCATCAGCCCGTACAGGATGGCGCCGAGCAGGAGGGGGAACCAGCCCCCGTCGGGGATCTTGACCAGGTTGGCGCCGAGGAACGCCAGGTCGACGACCAGGAACCCGCCCACCACCAACCGTGTCCTCGCCTTGCTCCATCCCCAGTGTTCCCGGGCATAGACCCCGATCAGGATGCTGGTGATGAACATGGTGGCGGTGACGGCCACCCCGTAGGCGGCGGCCAGGTTCGCCGAGGTCCGGAACCCCACCACCAACCCGACACAGGCGACGAGCAACCACCAGTTCACCGACGGGACGTAGACCTGGCCGAAGGCCGTCGCCGATGTGTGGCGCACATCCATCCTGGGGAGGAAGTCCAGCTGCACCGCCTGGTGGGTCAGGGAGAACACACCGGAGATCAACGCCTGGCTGGCGATGATGGTGGCGGCCGTTGCCAGGGCGATCAACGGGTACAGCGCCCACTCGGGGGCGAGCAGGAAGAACGGGCTCTCGACCGCCTCCGGGTTGTCGAGGACGAGGGCGCCCTGGCCGGCGTAGTTGAGCAGCAACGCCGGCATCACCACGGCGAACCAGGCACGTCTGATCGGCTTCACCCCGAAGTGCCCCATGTCGGCGTACAGGGCCTCCCCGCCGGTGACCACCAGCACCACCGACCCGAGGGCGAGGAAGGCCCGACCGGTGTGAGCCGAGAAGAACTCGACGGCGTACCACGGGTTGACCGCGGCCACGACCCCGGGGTTGCCGGCGGCGTTGAGCAGGCCGAGGACGGCGATCGTGCCGAACCACACCAGCATCACCGGGCCGAAGAGCCTGGCCACCACGTGGGTGCCCCGGTTCTGGATGGCGAACAGCGCCACCAGGATGGCGACCGAGATCGGCACCACGAAGTGGGCGAGGTCCGGGGCGGCGAGCTCGAGCCCCTCGACGGCGGAGAGAACCGAGATGGCCGGGGTGATCGCCCCGTCGCCGTACAGCAGGGCGGCGCCGAACAACCCGAGCCCCACCAGGGCCGTGCGACGCAGCCGCGCCTCGGGGGTCGGGGCGACGAGGGCGGTGAGGGCCAGGATCCCGCCCTCACCCTCGTTGTCGGCGCGCATCACCACTCCGACGTACTTGACGGCGATCACGATCACCAGCGCCCAGAAGATCAGCGACAGGACGCCGAGCACGGTGGTGTCGTCGACCGGGATGCCGTGGCCCTCGGCGAAGGTCTCGCGCAGGGAGTACAGCGGGCTGGTGCCGATGTCGCCGAAGACGACCCCGACGGCGCCGATGGTGAGCGGGAGCAGGGCTCCCCGAGGACCGTGGGTGGTGGCTGGGTGGCGGCGGGGGGCGGCAGGGGCATCGGGCATGCGGGAAGCGGCACCCTACTCGCAGGCCCGCGGTCCGAGCCGACGAGGGTCGGGAGGCATGCCGGTCACTCCCGCAGCGCACCGACGCCCGCGGGTGGAGCTGGATGATCAGGCGGCGGTTGGACCCGGCAAGCCGGCGGTCAGGGCCAACCCCGCGGGCCGCATGCATGGGGAATGCCGGATCCGGGTAGGCGATCGCCCACCATCACCGCGATGCAGCAACATCTGGAGGTCCCCTGCCGTGATTCCTGATCTGCCCGATGATCCCGACCCTCCGGAGAGCCCGGACGAGGTGACCCCGGACGTGCCGGAGGAGTTGCCCGCCGAGGTGCCCGACGGTGCCCCCGGGCTGCCCGACCCGGAAACTCAGGTGGCGGACTCCGACACGTCGCACGACGTACCTCCCGAACCCTCTGATGTGCCGGGGATGCCGGACAGCGAGGTGCCGTCGGAGTTGCCGACCGTCCCGGATCCGGAGCAGCCCGGTGAGCCACCGTCGGAGATGCCGGACGGCGACGGCGAGAGTTGAGCGTGGCCACGACCGACTCTCGGTCCCGAGTCTCTCGACCGCATGGGTGAACGAGGGGTCGTGGCACCCACGTTGCCTGGAGGCATGCTCGGGCCGGCCCGACGAACCCGATGACAGTGGTCCCATGATGCGGTGGATCCTCTCGCTTGGACTGTTGATCCTGGTCGCCGGCTGCGGCGTTAACGGCGCATCTTCACCATCGGCGGCGACCGGGAATACCGCAACAACGCAATCGACGAGCACGACCGGCGCCGAGGGGTACGACCCATATCAGGGGTTCCTCGCCCTCGGGGGCACCGAACTGTGGGCCCAGGACGCTGAGTCTTGTGTGGGATTCCCGGTGATGTGTGGGCCTATGTGCTGTTCGCTGATCAGCGAAGATCCTTCACCCGAGGACGCCCAGACCCGGGCGCTGTCCGGATGTGGGACCGAGTGGTCACCCGGGTCCCTCGACGCCATGCTGGCGGAGGCGTACCGGCAGGTCGAGGGATTCTGCCCATCCTCGTCGTCGTGACACGCCTGAGGGCGTCACCCACCTTTGGTCCACCGGGCCGCTGAGATCAGGAATAGATCGAGCGGCTTCCCGGCCTCCCGGTGCCGAGGTTGGCGAAGCGGACCGGCGACGGCTACCATCTGCGCTCGGACGTTCGTCCGCCGCATCTCCGCGCGAGAGGCCCAAGCGTCGCAGCGCGACACCGAAGCCCCGGGCCGGACATGCTCCCTGTCGTGAAGGACACGCAGTTGAAGGACAAGCAGACCACCATCGAAGAGTTCGGCTCGCACACCACCGACACCGGTTCGCCGGAGGTCCAGGTGGCCCTGCTGACCGAGCGCATCAACCACCTCACCGAGCACCTGCGGTCGAACCAGAAGGATCACCACAGCCGGCGAGGACTGCTGATGATGGTCGGCAAGCGGCGGCGTCTGCTCGGCTACCTGCGTAACCAGGATGTCGAGCGCTACCGCTCCCTCATCGCCAGGCTGGGCCTGCGCCGCTGAGGGTGCAACCGGTGGGACGATCGTCGTCCCGCCGCACCGGAGATGCCTCCTCAGTAGGCATCCCGAACGGAGCAGGGGACACCCACCAGTTGTCAGTGGCGGGCGCTCTCTCCCTTGCGAGAGCTCCCACCACTGCCAATTGGTCCGTGTCTCCTCTGACAATCAAGGAGAACACGCGTGGCAGAGACCACCGTTCGTGCCCGGGTGGGCGACAAGGAAGTCGTCTTCTCGGCGGGCAAGCTCGCCCAACTCGCCGATGGGGCCGTTGTGGCCACCATCGGCAACACCGAAGTCCTCGTCACCGCCACCGCCAGCCGGTCGGTGCGTGAAGGCCAGGACTTCTTCCCGCTCACCGTCGACGTCGAGGAGCGGATGTACTCAGTCGGGCGGATCCCCGGCTCGTTCTTCCGACGTGAAGGTCGGGCCACCGAGAAGGCGACGTTGACCGCTCGCCTCATCGACCGCCCGCTTCGTCCGTCGTTCGACGACACCTACCGCTGCGAGACCCACGTGGTCGCCACGATCATGGCTGCCGACCTGGTCAACCCGTACGACGTCCCCGCCCTCAACGCGGCGTCGGCGGCGCTCACCGTGAGCGCCATCCCGTTCCTCGGCCCCATCGGTGCGGTCAGGCTGGCGCTGCGTGACGGCGAGTGGATCGCCTTCCCGACCTTCGAGGAGATGGACGAGTCGGTGTTCGAGATCGTCGTCGCCGGGAAGCGCAACGACACCGGAGGCGTCGACATCGCCATGGTCGAGGCCGGAGCCACCGAGAACGGCTACCGGCTCGTCCAGGACGGCGCCCCCGCCAGCGACGAGGAGACCGTCGCCCGCGGCCTCGAGGAGGCCAAGGAGCCATATCGGCACCATCATCGACCTGCAGCTCGACCTGCGCCGTCAGCTCGGCGAGCCGGAGCCGGTGGAGTGGCCGGTGGTCGAGGACTACTCGGCCGAGCTGTACGAGCGAGTCGCCGCAGCCGCCCGGGCCAAGCTCGAGGCGATGGGCACCATCTCCGACAAGACCGAACGTCTGGGCACCGAGAAGCGGATCGCCGAGGAGGTGATGGCCGAGCTCGCCCTCCCCGAGGACGACCCGGCGCTGGGCTCCGCCGCCAAGCGGGCCTTCAGGTCCATCCAGAAGAGCGTGATGCGCGACCGGGTGGTGCGCGACGGCGTTCGGCTCGACGGCCGGGGCCTCACCGACATCCGGCCGCTGCACGTCGAAGTCGGGGTGCTTCCCGAGGTCCACGGGTCCGGTTTGTTCCAGCGGGGCGAGACCCAGGTGCTCAACGTGACCACCCTGGGCATGACCAAGATGGAGCAGATGCTCGACACCATCTCGGTCGAGGAGAAGAAGCGGTACATGCACCACTACAACATGGCGCCGTTCGCCACCGGCGAGACCGGCTTCATGCGTGGCCCCAAGCGGCGTGAGATCGGGCACGGTGCGCTGGCCGAGCGGGCACTGCTCCCGGTGATCCCGCCCGTGGACGACTTCCCGTACGCCTTCCGCCTCGTCTCCGAGGTGCTGATGTCGAACGGGTCGTCTTCGATGGCCTCGGTGTGCGGTTCGTCGCTGTCGCTGATGGACGCCGGCGTGCCGATCGCCGCCCCGGTGGCCGGCATCGCCATGGGCCTGATCGCCCACGAAGGCCAGTTCGTCACGCTCACCGACATCCTCGGCGCCGAGGACGCCCTCGGCGACATGGACTTCAAGGTGGCGGGGACACACGACATGATCACCGCCCTCCAGCTCGACACCAAGATCGAGTCGCTGCCCGCGGACGTGCTCATCAAGGCGATGCACCAGGCACGCGATGCCCGGCTGTTCATCCTCGGGGCCATGGCCGAGGTCATCGCCGAGCCGCGACCTGAGCTGGCCCCGAACGCCCCGAAGATCGAGTCGATCCAGATCCCCCGTGACCGGATCGGCGAGGTGATCGGGCCCAAGGGCAAGGTCATCCGCGAGCTCGAGGAGGAGACCGGCGCCACCATCGAGATCGACGACGACGGCACCGTCCGAGTCGGCGCGGTCGACACCGCCTCGATGCAGCTCGCCAAGGAGCGCATCCTGGCCATCGGGTTCCCACCGGAGGCGAACGTCGGCGAGACCTACCAGGGCGAGGTGGTGAACATCACCAAGTTCGGCGCTTTCGTCAACATCCTGCCGGGTCGCGACGGCCTGTTGCACATCTCGAAGATGGGTGGCGGTCGCCGCATCGCCCAGGTCGAGGACGTGCTCGCCCTCGGCGACGACGTCCAGGTGGTGGTGCGCGAGATCGACGACCGGGGCAAGGTCAGCCTCGACCTCGCCGACGGGGTCGAGCTCGAGCTCAAGCCCGGCGCCAAGCTGCTCGAGCCCGGTGACAGCGGCGGTGGCTACGGCGACCGTGGCCGCGACTCCGGGCGCGACCGTGGCGGTCGTGACCGTGACCGCGGCCGGGACCGGGGCAGCCGTGACGGGGGACGAGGTCGGGAGCGTCGCACCGACGACCGGACATCGGGCACCCGGCACTCTGACGAGGCTCGCACCGAGTCCCGCAGCGCCGAGCCCGCCGCGTCGTCTGGGTCACGCACCGTGGTGTCCTTCGAGGACGACTTCGAGACCGGCTTCTAGAAGCCGGCTCGTTCGAACGCATGAAGGGCCCTCCCGGAGACGGGAGGGCCCTTCAGTGTCTTCTCTCTCCTCCCCCTCTGGGGAGGAGGGGCTGCAGCTCGGGCCGAAGGCCTTCACGGCAGACGAGGAGGGGGTCGGGGGCGCCAGGCGAGTTGTGAGGCCCGGTGCGTGTGTTGTGTCAGTCCTCGAGGACGAACGTCAGCTTCATGTCGACCCGAAAGTGCTTGATGGTGCCGTCCTCGGCGAGCTCCACCTTGTGCTCGGAGATCCACGCCCCTCTGACATTGTCCACGGTCTTCTGCGCCTTGGCCAGGCCCTTGCGGATGGCGTCTTCGAAGGACCCGGGGGAAGTCGACGTGATCTCGATGACCTTGGCAACAGACACGAAGGAGCTCCTTTCGACATGCTCTTCCTTGGCAGCGTACTCGTGACATACCCGGCGGCTGGCGCCGCCCTCCTCCCGCAGATGGGGCCCCTACCCCATCGCGGGCCGTGAAGTTCCCTTGTCAGTCGAACATATGTTCGACTAGGGTGTGATGCCCGGCAGACAGGTGAGCGGTGTCAGGCACCATGGCGGCGACCAGAGTGGTGACCACCTCCATGACCGGCGCGGGACCGCTCAGGTCGCCCACCTGGCCGGGCGAGGTCACTTCGTTGGTCCCCGGCTCCGGGCAGGTGGTGGGGTTGCGGGGCGTAGCCGGCATGGGGCTCACCCGGCTGGGGCTGTCGCTGGTGGCCGGCGCCGCTCCCGCGGGGATGATCGCCTGCGTCGACGTGCGGGGCTGGCTGTGCCCGGCGGCGGCCTGGGAGGTGGGGATCGACCGCGACCGCCTGGTGGTGGTGCGCTGTGACGACCCGGTCACCTGGAGCCGGGTGGTTGCCGGGCTGCTCGACGGGATGGGTGCCGTCTACGCCGAGGTGCCCCGCCGGGTGCCGGATGCCCCGCTGCGCACCCTGGCCGGGACGGTGCGGCGCCGGGGCACCCCGCTGGTGCTCAACCCGCTGTCCGGGGAATTGCCCGGCGGGGTGGCCCAACTCACGTTGGAGGGGCGCCGGGTGGTCTGGGAGGGGACCGAGGCGGGTCATGGCCGCTTGGCACGCCGGCGGTTGGTGCTGGAGGCGTCTGGGAAGGCGGTCAGGGGGATGACCCGGATCATCGAGATGGAGGACCATGGAGCGGACGCTCTGCGTGTGGTACCCGGACTGGGCGCTGCGCCGGCCCGACACGCCGCCGGGTGAGCCCGCCCAGGCGATCGGCTCCGACCACCGGGTGGTGGCGGTCAACCGGGAGGCTGCCCTCGGCGGGGTGACCGTTGGGATGCGCCGCCGTCAGGCCGAGGCCCTGTGCCCGGCGGTCCGTACCCTGGTGAGCGATCCCACCGACGAGGCGATCAGGTTCGAGCCGGTGGTGCGGGCGATCGAGGGCCTGATCCCCAGGGTCGAGGTGGTGCAACCCGGGCTGCTGCTGGCGCCGGTCACCGGGGCGGTCCGCTACTACGGCGACGAGTGGTCGATGGTGGCCAGGGTGGTGGAAGCCATCGAGGCGGTGGCCGGGCCTGGCCACAGGATCGGGCTCGCCGCCGGCCCCTTCGCCGCCCGTTGCGCCGCCGAGATGGCGGTGGGGGAGCCGCTGGTGGTCGAGGACGACCACGACTTCCTCCGCTCGCTGGACGTGGCATCGCTGGGTCGGGAGGAACTGGCCGCCACCTTCCGCTGGCTGGGGATCACCACCTTGGGTCAGCTCGCCGACCTGCCTCGCCAGGCGATGGTGTCGCGCTTCGGCGCCGAGGGGCTGGATGCGCACCGATTGGCCCGGGGTGAGGATCGACCTCCGCGACCCAGACAGGTACCGGTCGACCTGGGGGTCGAGGAGGTGTTCGACCCTCCGATCGACAACCTCGACCGGGCGGCCTTCGCCGGCAGGGCACTGGCCCACCGGCTGCTGGCCGGGGCCGGCCGCCAGGGGTCGACCCCGTTCCGCGTCGACGTCGAGGCGGAGTCTGCCGCCGGTGTCATCCGATCGTGTGTCTGGCGCAGCCCGGACCCGTTCGATGAGGCGTCGTTGAGCGACCGGGTGCGCTGGCAGCTGGCCGCCTGGCTCGACGAGACCAGAAGGGGTGACGGGCCGGGTATCGAGGGTGGAGTGGTGCGACTGCGGCTGACCCCGGCAGACCTCTCCGACGAAGGGCGCCAGCTCGCCCTCGACGAGGACGCCGGGCGCGACGCCCACTCCCGGCGCACCCTGGTGCAGACCCAGGCGCTGGTGGGCCAGGACCAGGTGCGGGTTGCCCGTCCCCAGGGCGGGCGGGACCCGGGCGACCGGGTGTCGTGGGCACGCTGGGACGACCCGCCCGCCTCCCCGGCCCGTGACCCCGCAGATCCGTGGCCAGGGGCGATCCCGGCACCGTCGCCCGCCCTGGTCCCCGACACCGCTACCCGTTTGGTGGTCGAGTGGGACGGGGGGATGCCGGAACGGGTTCGGCTGGGCAGTCGTTGGGAACCGGTGCTGTCATGGGCTGGCCCATGGCGCCGGACCGGCCGCTGGTGGAGCGGCGAGCCCCCTGCCGACCGCTACCAGATCGTCACCTCGGCCGGAGCCTTCCTCTGCGAGGTGAGGGACGGGACCACCTACCTCACCGGCATCTACGACTGATCTCACTTTCATGGCTCTTCGGCTGACGCCTCATCGCAGTGCAATGGGGGACCCCCAACCCCCATCGCCGAGTCTCCGCCTGACGGCGTAGCCTCTGTTTCTCCTCCTCCCAGGATGAGGAGTGGCCGGCAGTCGGGGCGTAGAAGACAGGAAACCTCGTAACCTGCCCGCCGTGCTCGTCGAGAGGGACCGGCAACTCGACCAGATGGCCGCGGTTGCCGGTCAGGCCGGAGACGGCCGCGGCGGCGTCGTGCTGGTGAGTGGCGAAGCCGGGATCGGCAAGACGACCGTGGTCAACGAGTTCCTGGCTCGCCACCGCGGAGCGGTCGTCCTGTGGGGGTCCTGCGAGGACCTGGCCACCCCACGCACGTTCGGTCCGTTGCACGACATGGCGCGGCATGATCCAGGCCTTCTCGCCGCCTTGCGCGACGGGAGCCACCTCGACGTCTACGAGGCGTTGGTCGCCGCCCTGTCTCCTCCCACCGGCCTGGCGGTGGCGGTGATCGAGGACGCCCACTGGGCCGACCAGGCAACCATCGATGCCATCCGCTACGTCGGGCGCCGCGCCGCCCACGGCCACGGCGTGCTGGTGGTCACCGCACGCACCGAGGCGTTGGTGGGAGATCATCCGCTCCGCCTTGCGTTCGGTGGGATCCCGCCGGGCTCGGTGGTGAGGATCGAGCTGCCGGCGCTGACCCGAGAAGGCGTGGTGGCGCTGGCGGGCGACCACCCGGTCGACGAGGTGCTCGCCATCACCGGCGGCAATCCCTTCTTCGTGACCGAACTACTCGACAGCGGCCTCGACCTGCCGCGCAGCGTGGTCGACTCGACCCTGGCTCGGGCGGCGGACCTGTCGCCGTCGACCCGGGACGTGCTCTCCGTGGTCGCCGTGGTACCTGGCGAGACGGAGCGGACGATGGTCGACGCCCTCGAGCTCGATCTCCCGGCTGCCCTGGCCGAGGCAGAGCCTGCGGGGCTCATCCTCACCACGACCACGGCGATCCGGTTTCGCCATGAGCTGGCGCGCCGGGCCTACGAGGCGTCGCTGGCCTCCGACCGTCGCCGTGACGAGAACCGGCGGGTGTTCACCCACCTCGAGGGCACCGACGCCGATCCCGCCCGGCTCGTCCACCACGCCGAGCAGGCCGGGATGCTCGACGGGGTCGCCCGCTGGGCGCCGGTGGCGGGACGTGAGGCGGCGGCCGTCGGCGCCCATAGGCAAGCGGTTGAGCACCTGCAACGCGCCGGCATCGTCCTCGATCGCTACCCGCTGGAGGAGCAGGCGTCCCTGCTCGAGCTCCTGACGTGGGAGCTATACGTCCTGGGTCGGTTCGGCGCCGCCCGCCATCCGTCGGAGCGGGCGGTCGCCATCAGGGAGCAGCTCGGGGAACCCGCCGCCAGAGGCAACGCCCTCCGGCTCCTGTCGAGGGTCCACTGGGTACGCGGCGAGCGTCACGAGGCCGACCGGCGTGCCGAGGAGGCGATCGCCGTTCTCGAGCCGCTGGGTGAGAGCCGGGATCTCGCCATGGCCTACTCGACCCGTTCCCAGCTGGCGATGCTCAGCGCCGAGGACGAGGAGGCGATCCGCTGGGGCACCGTCGCCGTCGACATGGGACGGCGCGTTGGTGACCCACAGGCGCTCACCCACGCCCTCAACAACGTGGGGACGGCGCAGGCGCACCAAACCGATTCCGCGGAGGGGATCGAGCTCATCGTGCAGGCTCGCCGCATGGCGATCGACAACGGGCTGGACGAGGACGCCGTCCGGGCGTGGACCAACGAGGTGTGGAGCCTGCTCCGGTCCCACCGCAATCAGGAGACCGGCCCGCTTCTGGAAGAGGCGATCGGATTCGCCCACGACCGGCAGCAGGACGGGTTCGAGGCCTACCTGACCGCCACCCGCTCGATGCACCGGCTCGCCGTCGGTGACTGGGACGGAGCCGAGTCCGACGTTCTCTGGGTCCTCCAGCAGCCCGCGGTGTCCGGGACCAGCGACTTTCCGGCGGCGAGCACCTGGGGCACCCTGCTCGCCCGACGTGGGGAGTTCGCCGAGGCCCGGGACGTCCTCGACGCCGGCTGGGAACGGGCCGTCGAGACCCTCGAGCTGCAGCGGACCCTTCCGATCGCCACCGGGATCGCCGAGCTGGCGTGGCTCGAGGGGCGTCCCCTGGATGGCATGTATGCGTTCAGCCAGATCTCCGACGACCTCGCCGCTCGAGGCACCTCATGGGAGCGGGCGGAGGTGGCGATGCTCCAGCGGCGGGCCGGGCTCGAGACCCCGGCTCCCCTCGACGTGCCGGAGCCGTACCGGCACTGGTTCGACGGCGACCACCGGGCGGCGGCGGAGGCGTGGCGCAGCATCGGCGAGCCGTATGCCGCCGCCTCCGCCCTGGCCGACTCGGGCGGGATCCAGGACCTCGAAGAGGCGGTCGAGGTCATGGAACGACTGGGTGCGGTGGCGGCGGCCGCTCGCGCCGCCGCCGATCTGGAGCAGGCGAAGGCGCGACGTCGCCGGCTCGCCACGGTGCTGTTCACCGACGTTGTCGGGTCGACCGAGATGGCGGCTCGGATGGGAGACGACTCATGGCGCCGGTTGCTCGACGAGCACGACGCCACCACCGCCCGGGTGGTGGCACGCCACGGGGGCCGGGTGGTGAGCGGGACCGGCGACGGTGCGATGGCGAGCTTCGAGTCCCCGTCATCGGCCATCGACGCCGCCGTGGAGCTGGTCCGGGAGCTATCCGGCGCCGGGGTCACCATCCGCGCCGGTCTCCACACCGGGGAGGTCGTTCCCCGCGGCGACGACATCGGTGGGATGGCGGTGCACATCGCCGCTCGCGTCGGGGCGGAGGCGGGTGCGGGCCAGGTGCTGGTGTCCAGCACCACCCGCGACCTGGTGGTGGGCGGCGCTCGGACCCTGACCGACGTGGGCACTCGCCGGCTCAAGGGCGTGGCCGACGAGTGGCTCCTCTACGAGGTGTCCGGCTGAGCCGTCAGCCGATGGTGCCGATTGGGAGGGCGGAGGCGACGGCGGCGTGTACCCGGTTCCTCAAGTCGTTGATGTCGAGCAACGTGAGCTCGGAGGTCGGGATCGGCTCATGGACGGTGGCCGTTGCCCGAGACGGGTACACCAGCTTGGAGCCGGGCGGCCACGCCTCCCACGTCCCGTGGATGGTGACCGGCACCACCGGCAGGTCGTTGGCGATGGCGATGCGGAACGCGCCCTTCTTGAACTCGGCCAGTACGCCGTTGTCGCTGCGGGTGCCCTCGGGGAACACGATGATCGAGTGCCCGCGGCCCTTGGCCTCGGCGACGCCCTGGTTGATCTGGGCATGGGCGGCCGAGGATGCCTGCCGGTCGGTCTCGATGATGCCGATGCGCCGCATCGCCTGCGCCAGCACCGGGATGCTGAACAGCTCCTTCTTGGCGAGGAACCGGATCGGCACCGGGGCGGTCAGCAGCATGACCGGGATGTCGTAGTTGGACAGGTGATTGGCGGCGAACACGTATTGCCGGTTCGGGTCGATCCGGTCCCGACCCTCGATCTGGAGGTGCACCGGGGCGGTGCCCAGGAACAGCCGGCTCCACAGGCGGATGGTGGACTCGATGAGCCGGCTGTCCTTGTCGACCAGCGAGAGGATCAACACCACGGCAGCGAAGACCAGGGTGAAGGCGAGGAACGGCCCGAGGAGCAACACGGTGCGCAACCCGGGGAGGAGTCGGCGGTTCACCCGGCTAAGTTACCCCACTGCCCGGAGGCTCTCTATTCGGCCCATCACGCAGTTGCAGGCGCGTAGCCACGCCCTCGCCGCCCAAGGCTTCGGCGTTCCCCGACCAGCGGGGCGGATCGACGTGCGCCACTTCAGGCGGCTGTTCGACACGGTGGGCCTCCTCCAGCTCGACTCGGTGAACGTCCTCACCAGGGCCCACTACCTACCCGCGTTCTCCCGGCTCGGGCCCTACGACCGGGAGGCTCTCGACCAGTACACCGTGGCCTCGGGCGAGGTGTTCGAGTACTGGGCGCACGTCGCCTCGCTGCTCCCCATCGACACCTTTCCCCTCTACCGCCATTTCATGCAGGAGCAGCCGGAGTGGCGTGCCATCCGTCAGCTCGAGGCCGAGCACCCCGGCTACGTCGAGTCGGTGTACCAGGAGGTGGCGGAGCACGGCCCGCTGACGGTGTCGGACCTGGCGAACCCCGGCACCCGGACCGGCTCCTGGTGGGGCTCCGGCCGCGGCAAGCTGGCTCTCGAGTGGCTCGTGATCAGCGGACGACTCGCCGCCTGGCGGGACCGCAGCTTCACCAGGGTGCACGACCTGCCCGAGCGGGTGTACCCGGCGGCGGCGCTGGCGGCCGAGGTGCCGGACCGCCAAGACGTCTACCGGGACCTGCTGCTGCGCGGCGCCCGCCACCACGGGATCGGGACCGCGGTAGACCTGTGCGACTACTACCGCATCCGCGTCCCCGAGGCGCGGCCCATCCTGGCGGAGCTCGTGGCGAACGGCGACCTGCAGCAGGTCGAGGTCGAAGGGTGGCGAGGGCCGGTGTACCTGCACCCCGAGTCGACTCCGTTGCGCCGGCCGCGCGGCACCACGCTACTCAGCCCGTTCGACCCGCTGGTGTGGCACCGCGACCGGACGGAGCGGCTGTTCGGGTTCTTCTACCGCATCGAGATCTACACGCCGAAGGAGAAGCGGGTCTACGGCTACTACACGTTGCCGTTCCTGCTCGACGGCGCCCTCGTGGGCAGGGTCGACCTCAAGGCGGATCGCAAGGGGTCCCGGTTGCTGGTGCAGGGAGCTCACGCCGAGGACGGCGTCGACCTCCGGCACGTGGCCGGTCGGCTGAGCACCGAGCTGGAGGCGATGGCTCGCTGGCTCGCCCTCGGTGAGATCTCGGTGGCGGCCAACGGGAACCTGGCCGGTCCGATCCGCACCGCCCTCTGACCGGCGGGCGGTTTCGATCAGAAGTCGAGGGACAGAATTCGACCCTGGGCGAAGGGGACCCTGGTGACCGACCCGCGCGACCAGTCGAGGAGGACCAGGTCCCCGGTCTCGTCGTCCTGGGCGGCCAGGTAGGCCCCGTCGCGGCTGAAGCCGATGGCTCGGTCGGCGTCGATCCTGGTGCGGACCAGGGCGTTGGAGAAGAGGCGGGAGGTGGTCGCCTCGAGGCGCCCGTCGTTCGCTGCTCACCATCGACACCGCGTTCCCGTCCGGGGTGAACACGAAGGCGATGCGCCGGGCGTCGACGTCGGCGTCGTCGACGAGGAACTGGGCATTGGTCGGTTCCTGACCCGGTCCCAACACCGCGATCTTGGTCAAGTGGAGGTCGGGCTCGCCGACCGGAATGACCTCGCCGACGAAACCCAGCTGCCGGTCGGTGTACCCGGCGGCGAGGGCCGCCCGGTAGGCGGCTACCCGCGACTGGATCACCATCTCGCCGTTGGGGCCGACCTCGAGAGGGATCCCCGGGAGCGAGACCAGAGGACGCCCGGAAGGGCCGAGCAGCAACGTGACGTGGAGGAGCTCGCGGGCACTGGTGTCCTCGGTGCCCGGCACCGTCACCTCCCACGCCCGGAGCGACGGCTCGACCCGGTGCGACAGGACGAATCCCCAATCCCCCCAGGCGACCAACTCGCTGCGGGGTGAGACCGGCTGCCGGTCGACGAGGTAGGAGACGTTCCCCAAGCTGCCCACCGTGGCGGTGAACAGGTGGTACCCGTCGGTGCCGGGCACGCGGCCGACGAAGGCTATGCGGCCGTCGTCGGCAGGATGCCAGGCGGCGCCGTGCACGTCGATGAAGGCGGGCACCACGCTGCCCCGGCGGCCGACCCACAGTGTCGGGGCGGCCTCGTCGGTAACCGTCATCACCAGCCGCCCCATCGAGGACACCGAGGCGCCGGCGCTGTCCGCCCCCCAGGTCACCCCCGGTGAGGGGGCGCCGGAGGATGGGAACCACGCCGCCCAGGCAGTGGTGTCTTCGTCGGGGCGGTAGACGACCGACCGGACGCCGGCAAGGGCGGGTGGCGCCTCCAGCTCCGAGGGAGGCACCGTGGTGGTGGGAGGGGCGTCACCGGCGAGATCCGGGACCGTGGCGGCTGTCGGGTCACCCTGGGCATTCGTGTCGGCGGGGCTGTCGAACAACCCGACAGCGGTGAGCACCGCGATGGCCACCCCGACCGCGGCGATCGGGATCCACCGCCGGTCGGGTGGCTCGGGCAACCGGCTCCCGTCGGCGGTCGGCGCATCCGGGAGGACCGGCGGCAACGTCCGAATCGGGCCCTGCTCCGTCGCTCCCTTTCATGGTCGAATGCTACCGGCGCACCGTCTCCACGAGCGCCGGGCGTCAGGTCGGTCCCCATCCGGGACCTCGACCCGACACCTCGAGGGCGATCGTTGGTCCCGCAACCCGCACCGCTATCGTGCCCGGACCAGGAAGCCGGCGAGAGGTGACCGAGAGGTTTGTTGGTGGACTACACCGACCGCGTGGCCGTGATCACCGGTGCCGGTGGCGGGCTTGGCCGCGAGCATGCTCTCCTGCTGGCTTCCTTGGGGGCCGCCGTGGTCGTCAACGACGCCGGCGGCGACGTCCACGGAGCCGGTTCGGCAGTCGGGGCAGCGCAGGTCGTGGTCGATGAGATAGCCGCAGCCGGAGGCGTCGCCGTCGCCGACGACCACTCCGTCGCCGACCCTGAAGGGGCGTCGGCGATCATCGAGCGGGCGGTCGCGGAGTTCGGGCGGGTCGACGTGGTGGTCAACAACGCCGGCATCCTGCGCGACAAGTCCTTCGCCAACCTGACCTGGCCCGATCTCGATGCCGTCATCGACGTGCACCTCAAGGGCGCCTTCCTCGTGACCCGGCCCGCCTTCCTCCACATGAAGGAGCAGGGGTACGGTCGCGTCGTGCTCACGTCGAGCGGCTCCGGGATCCTGGGCAACTTCGGCCAGTCCAACTACGGGGCCGCCAAGATGGGCCTGGTCGGCATGATGAACGTGCTCAAGCTCGAGGGGGCGAGGTACGGGATCAACGTCAACGCGGTGGCACCCATCGCCGCCACCCGGATGACCGCCGACCTCCTCGGTGACTCGGCCTCACGGTTCCCCCCGTCCCAGGTGGCGCCGGCGGTCGCCTTCCTCGGCTCGGAGGCGTGCACCTTCACCGGCGAGGTCTGGTCGGTCGGTGGCGGGTCGGTGAGCCGTTTCTTCACCGGGCTCACCCCGGGGTGGTTCAAGCACCCGGACCGGGGTCCGATCACCGTCGACGAAGTCGTCGCCAACCTCGACCTCATCCGCGCCGAGTCGGGATACGCCGTGCCGTACTCGTCGGCCGACGAGTTCGTCAAGCTGGAGGCGCTCTTCAGTGGCTGACGACCGGTCATCGATCGACGACACCGAAGGCTCGGTGATCCCGTTCGGCCCCGCCGCCGACAAGGCGGCGTGGCGGGCGTGGGCAAGGAGGGAGCGGGCAGGGCTCGACTGGGGATTCCTGTCCGAGGCGGTGCGCGCCGCCCTTCGCACATTCCCGCCGCTGCGACACAACGCCACCGTGCTCACCTACCTGCCCATGGACCAGGAGATCGACCTCGAACCGATGCTGGAGGGCGGGCTGCCGGTGCACTGGGTGGTCAGCCGGACCCCGGACGAGGGTCCGCTGACCATCCACGAGATCACCCTGCCGTTGGAGTACAACCGCCTCGGGTTCCGTCAACCCAGGGAGAGCGCCCCATACGTCGACCCGCACAACGTCGACATCGTGCTCGTCCCGGGGCTCGCCTTCGACCTCTACGGCACCAGGCTCGGTCGGGGCCTCGGCTACTACGACGAGCTGCTGGGGCGGATGCGAGCCGGCACCGTTTTCGTCGGGGTCACGCCGGCGGCGCTGGTGGCCGACCGGCTGCCCTCCGACGACCACGACATCCCCGTCCACTGGCTGGCGTCCGACGAGGGCGTGGTCGGCGTGGCCAAGTCGGCCGGCTGACCGCTCTCCAACTTTGAGCGAGTTACATCGCTATTCGATGCAGCGCGTCAAGGTTTGCGTGATGCGGTCGGTTGATCTCCAACTTTGAGCGCCTTTCATCGCTATTCGCTGCAAAGTGCTCAAGGTTGGATCATGCCCTTGCCGGAGTGTCCACGAGCGCGGTCCGTCAGGCCGCCTCGCGCAGCTGGGTCTTGATGCGGGCGAGGATGGCGCCCATGCCCCTCATCCGAAGCGGGCTCACCACTTCCTCGATCCCCATCGCCGTGTAGAACGTGTCAGGGACGTCGAGGATCTCGTCGACCGTCGACCCGTTGAGCCCGGCGGACAGGATCCCGGCGTAGCCCCGCATCGTCGGCGCCTCCCGGGGCACCTGGAACCACAGGGTCACCCGGCCGTCCTCATCGATGCGGGAGGTCACGAAGAAGGGGGTCTGGCATTCGTGGACCCGCTCCAGGGCGCCCTCCTCGATCAACTCCGGTGGGGGATCGGGGAGGCGGTCGGCATAGTCGACCATGGCGGCCACCTTCACCTGCTTGGGGCTCGCCGCGAAGAGATCGACGAGGCGCTGCAACGGATCCGGCACCGACACGGGCCCACCCCTCTCGTCTGGTCGTTCGGCTTGCGCCCCTTCTCTAAACACTATGGTGATAGTGCTATTCACCGAGAAGGATAGGCGACAAGGAGACGCGTCATGGCACCCGTAGCTGCAGATCCCGGCTTCGCTTCGAGCGGTTATGCCAGCCCGGAGCGCCTGGTGAGCACGGAGTGGCTCGCCGAACATCTCGACGACCCTGGCCTGGTGGTGGTCGAGTCGGACGAGGACGTGCTGCTCTACGAGACCGGGCACATCCCCGGGGCCGTCCGGGTCGACTGGCACGTCGACCTGCAGGATCAACTCACCCGCGACTACCTCGACGCCGGTTCGTTCGCCGCGCTGCTGTCCGAGAAGGGGATCTCCCGCGACGACACCGTGGTGTTCTACGGCGACAACTTCAACTGGTGGGCGGCCTACGCCCTGTGGGTCTTCCGGCTCTTCGGCCACGAGGATGTGCGCCTGCTCAACGGCGGCCGGCAGAAGTGGGTCGAGGAGGACCGCCCGCTGACCACGGACGTGGTCGAGCGGCCCACCACCGCCTACCCGGCGGTGGAGCGCGACGACGAGCCCATCCGGGCATTCCGCGAGGACGTCTCCGAGCACATCGGCGACGGCCTGCCACTGGTGGACGTGCGCTCGCCCGAGGAGTACCGGGGAGAGCTGCTCCACATGCCCAACTACCCGCAGGAGGGGGCCCTGCGCGGCGGGCACATCCCCGGCGCGGCCAGCGTCCCGTGGAAGCGGGCGGCCAACGACGACGGCACCTTCAAGTCGACCGACGAGCTGCGGGCCATCTACGTGGACGAGCAGGGCTTGGCGGCCGACGACCAGGTGATCGCCTACTGCCGTATCGGCGAGCGCTCGTCGCACACCTGGTTCGTCCTCAGCCACCTGCTCGGGTTCACCGACGTCCGCAACTACGACGGCTCCTGGACCGAGTGGGGCAACCTGGTGCGCGCCCCGATCGAGAAGCCGTAGCGCTCCCTCCGTACCGATGGACCTACCCGGCGCGGTGACGCGCTTCGTGTCGGCAGCCGAGGAGCTCGGCGTGACGGTGGAACCGGTGGTCTACCCGGACGGCACCAAGACTGCGGCGGACGCCGCCGCCGCCATCGGGTGCCCGGTCGGGGCCATCGTCAAGTCGCTGGTGTTCATGGCCGGCGGCCGCCCCCTCCTGGTGCTGATGTCCGGCGACCACCGCGTCGACATGGCCCTGCTCGCCGCCGCCGCCGGCGTCGACGACGTGCGCCGAGCGACACTCGACGAGGCGAAGGAGCACACCGGCTACGCCGCGGGTGGCACACCCCCCATCGGCCATCCGACCCCGCTGCCGGTGTTCGCCGACCGCACGTTGCTCCGTTTCGACCCGGTGTGGGCCGCCGCCGGCACACCGACCGCGGTGTTCGAGGCCGACCTGAGCCGACTCGTCGCCGTCTCCGGGGCCAGCTGGGTGGACGTCGCCGAGGGTTGAGCCGGGCAGGACTTCGGCGTCATCCGCGCAATCCCACCACCGATGCCGGGTCGAGCCGTGCTTCGACCCTGCTGCCGACCGGGATGGGGGCGGCGGTGATGCCGACGAGCGTGGTGGCGCCCACGGCCACCGTCGTGTCCCAATGGCCACCCCGGTAGATCGACGCGGTCACTTCGGCTGAACCGTCCCGCGAGGGCTCGATGGTCACCCCGGTCACCGGGACGAGCACGGTGGGGGCACCGCGGCCGAGGCCAGATGGGAGGAGGCCGGCCGTGATCAGCGATGCCGGGTCGAGCACGTTGGGATGGCCGAGGAGGCGGGCGACGAACTCGGTGCCCGGGTCCTCCCACAGTCGCTGGGGCGTGCCCAGCGCCGCCACCCTGCCGGCACGGAGGATGCCGACCCGGTCGGCCATGGCGAACGCCTCCTCGTGGTCGTGGGTGACGTAGATGGCGGTGATGCCCAGCGCGGTGAACAGGGCGCGGGTCTCGGTGGCCAGCCGGTCGCGGAGCTCGCGGTCGAGCGAGCCAAGGGGCTCGTCGAGCATGACCATCCGCGGCGACGGCGCCAGGGTGCGGGCCAGCGCCACTCGCTGTTGCTCACCACCGCTCAGCCCCGGGATGCGGCGTTCCCCCAACCCGCTCAACCCGACCAGGTCGAGGACCTCGTCGACGCGGGCGGAGGCGCGCCCGGGTTCCCATCCCTGCATGCGCAGCCCGAAGGCGACGTTCTCACCCACGGTGCGATGGGGGAAGAGGGCGTAGTCCTGGAACATGAGGCCGAACCGTCGCCGGTGCGGGGGAGTGACGGTGATGTCGATGCCGTCCCAGGCCACGGTGCCCCGGTGGGGCCGGTCGAGCCCGGCGATGATGCGAAGGGCCGTCGACTTGCCCGATCCCGACGGTCCCATGACGGCGAGGACCTCGCCGGTGGCGACGTCGAGGTCGACGTCGACCAGGGCGTCGACACTTCCGAAGCTGATGGCGAGGTCGCGGCAGGCGAGGCTCAGAAGTCGCCACCTCCCCCGGGACGGAACCGCTCGATGGCGATCACGGCGAGGGTGGTCAGTGCCATCAGCACCACGGCCAGTGCCATCGCCCGTCCTTCCAACACCTCGCCGGGCCGGGACAGCAACCGGAAGATGGCAACCGGCAACGTCGGGGAGTCGGGGCGGGCGATGAAGCTGGTCGCCCCGAACTCGCCCAGCGAGACGGCGAAGGCGAACCCGGCTCCAACCGCCGCCGCCCGCGCCATCAACGGTCCGTCGACCTCGAGGAACACCCGGCCCGGCGAGGCGCCGAGCGTGGCGGCGGCGTCGCGGAGGCGCTGCTGGACCTGCCGTAGGACGGGCAGCGAACTGCGCACCACGAACGGGATCGCCACCAGGGCGTGGGCGATCGGGATCAGCCAGATCGACGTGCGCAGATCGACCGGGGAGTCCAGGGCGATGAGGAAGCCGAACCCGAGCGGTCACCGCCGAGGCTCCGAGGGGGAGCATCACCAGCGTGTCGAGACCTTGACCGGCTCGGCGGCCGGCGGTCACCACCACCGACACCACGATCCCGATGACGACGGCGACGGCCGTCGCCAGCGCGGCGAACCGGAGCGAGTTGCCGATCGCCTCGCTGGGGGCGACGAACAGCCCCGAGGCGGTGTCCCGGGTCGCCAGCCCGGTGAAGTTGGCGATGCCGAAACCGTCGCCGACCTGGAAGGCCCGGGCCGTCAGCATGGCGATGGGGAGACCGATGAGCAGCCCGGCAACGGCGAGGTTGCCGCCTACCAGCCACCACGCCTTCCCCCGCGGGCGGATCCGTCGGTCAGCGGGTTCGGCTCTCAGCTGGGTCGCCATCCGCTGCTGGATCCGGCCGTAGACCAGCAGGGCAACCGTCACCCCGACCAGTTGGACGACGGCGAGGGCCGCCGCCACCCGCAGGTCGAGCAGTGCGGTCGCCTGCCGCCAGATCTCGACCTCGAGGGTGGCCAGCCCGATGCCGCCGAGGATCAGGATGATGCCGAAGGAGGTGAAGGTGAACAGGAACACGATCGACGCCGCCGAGGCGATTGCCGGGGTGAGCAGCGGAAGGGTGACCTCGACCAGGGTCCTCCACCGACCGGCGCCCAGCGTCTGCGACGCCTCCTCCATGCGGCGGTCCAGCTGCTCCCATGCGGTGCCCACGGTGCGCACCACCACCGCGTAGTTGGCGAACACATGGGCGAGGAGGATGGCGGGTACGGTCCGGCGCAGGTCGACCCCGAAGGGACCGCCGGGGCCGAGCAGGGCGACGAAGGCGCTCCCGGTGACCACGGTGGGGAGCACGAACGGCACCACGGTCGCCGCCATCAGCAGGCGCCGCCCGGGGAAGTCGTAGCGGGCGAACACGTACGCCGCCGGAAGCCCGATCGCCAGCGTCAACGCCGTCGACGCCGTCGCCTGCCAGGTGGTGAACCAGACGATGCCGAGGAGCGACGGCCGTTGCAAGACGTCCAGCATCGGAGTGCCGCCACCCGAGGACTCGCCGGTGAGGGCGGTGGCGAATACCGTCACCATCGGGAAGACGAAGAAGTAGCCGAGGAAGGCGAGCGGGACTGCGGTGAGGGCCACCAGGCCCCAGGGTCGACGCCGCGTCACCGCATCAGGTCCGTCCACTCCTGGATCCACGCCTCCCGGTTGGCCTCGATGTCGCCCGGGGGCACCGTGAGCGGGTCGTCGACGCGGGCGGCGTGCTCCACGAAGACGTCCGGGAGGGTGGTGCCCTCCACCGCCGGGAACACGAACATGTTGAGCGGGATGTCCTCCTGGAAGGTCTCCGACAGCATGAAATCGACGAGCTGGCGGGCCGCCTCCTCGTGCTCCGTCCCGTCGAGGATCCCGACGAACTCGACCTGGCGGAAGCACCCCTCGGTCATCGACGCCGGTGGGCGCTTCCGCCGGTGGGACCTCGGCGAAGTACACCTCGGCCGGGGGAGAGCTGGCGTACGACACCACCAGCGGCCGGTCGCCGGTGTCGCTGGTCGGCGGTGAAGGCCCCGTTGTAGGCCTCCTCCCAACCCGAGGTCACCAGCACGTCGTTGGTGTCGAGCGCCTCCCACCAGTCCTGCCAACCGTCGACGCCGTACTGGGCGATGGTCCCGAGGAGGAAGGCGAGGCCCGGTGAAGAGGTCGCCGGGTCCTCGACGGCGAGCATGCCTCGGTAGGCAGGATCGATCAGGTCGTCGAGCGTCTCCGGTGGCGCGACCCTCGGCGGCGGCCAGGGCGGCGACGTCGTAGTTGACGCATACGTCCCCGTAGTCGATCGGGGTCACCCGGTGCTCCGGGTCGAGTTGCAGCTCCTCGGGGACGCCGTCGACGCCGGGGGCGTCGTAGGGGACGAAGAGGTCGGCGTCGAGGGCCCTGGTGAGAAAGGTGTTGTCCACTCCGAACAGGACGTCGGCCACGGGGTTGTCAGCGGTGAGGATCGCCTGGTTGAGCACCACGCCGGCGTCCCCACCGGATAGGAGCTCGACGGTGATCCCGGTTTCCGCGGTGAAGGCCTCCAGGACCTCGTCGGATACCAGGAAGGAGTCGTGGGCCATCAGGGTGATGGACACCGGCCCGCCGGTGGCATCTTCGCCACCGGCGCAGGCGGCGAACAGCAGGGCAGCGACCACGACCGACCCGACGAAGGCGCGCCCGATCCTCACGACCCGGACTCCTCGCCCGCCGGCTCGTGGATCACCAGGAGCGATCCCTGGCGTACCGTCACCGTCGCCCGCTCCGCGGTGAGCTCGTTGCTCACGCCGCGGGTCGAGCCGGCCTCGAGGACGGCACCGTCGAGCGGCCACCGCAGCCCGGCCGTGGTCACATCACTGGCAGGCCCGGGGGCGGCGAGCAGCGAGACGAGGTCGCCCGGCGCTCCTTCGACGACGACCTCCCGGCCCGGCCGTGCCACCTGCACCTCGGTCGTGCCCACCATCCATCGGATCTCGATGCCGGCATGGCGGCCGGCGGCGACCAGGGCGGCGTTGCCGAGCAGGTGGCTGAGCCGCCCGCCACCGCCGCCGAGGACGGCGCACTCGGTGAAACCGCCCTCGACCACCCGCTGGAGGGCGAGGTCGAGGTCGGTGCGGTCCTTGTCGACCGGGTGCCGCTCCACGGCGACACCGTCGGCCTCGGCTGCGGCGAGCCCTTCGGCCGACACCGAGTCGAGGTCGCCGATCAGGATGTCGACGTCGATGCCGGCCGACCGGGCCGCGTCGAACCCGGAATCGACGGCGACCACCGTGCCCGCGGCGGCGAGCCGCCGCAGCACCGCCCGGTCGACCCCGTCACCGCCGGCGATGAGCACGGCGAGGCGGCGACGAGCGATCGGAGCCGGGGCCGACGAAGCGGCCGGCAGGGGATTGGTCGTTTCCACTCGCTCCCTCCGCTGGTGTGATCCAGATCAGGTTCCACGGGTCGGTGACGTTCGCCTGCGGCGCCGGTCACCCTCTCAGCTCGGCGTTCCCGAGCTCCCCGGGGGTGGGTTGTCCCATTCAGTGTAGCCGGGCCGTTCGGCGGGGCCCCGATGAGAGCGCGAAAAACGACCTGATGTCATCCCTTGACAAGACGACATCATTATGACATCATTACGACATCAGAACAGCCACACCGAGATGTCAGGAGTCGACATGCTGTGGTACAACAACCCCGACGGCATCACCGCCACCCACCTGGCCACCATGGCCAAGCGGACCGCCACGGCCGAGCGCCGGCGCCTGATGCGCCTGGTCGACGGCGGCGACGCCACCAGTCGGCGATAGACCCGTCGCCGGGCGCAGGACACGAGAGGAACGGATACGCGTGGACACGAGGAGCATCATCAGCGGCATCGAAGCGGCGCTGGCCGACCAGCTCGCCCTCGCCGGTGGAGACCCGGTGGTTGCCGCCGCCGGCGAGGCCCTCGTCGCCGCCCTCCGCCCGGCGCTGAGCTCGGCGGTCATGGAGCTCGCCGAGCAGGCCGCCCTCGAGGTCGGTGCCCAGATTCCGGAGCACCAGGTCGAAGTCGTGCTCAGAGAGGGCGATCCGCACCTGGTGGTCCGCGCCGAGACCGGTGTCGAGTCGTTCAGTACCGAGGACCTCGATGCGCGGATGACCGTGCGCCTCCCGCCCCGCCTCAAGAGCGAGCTGGAGCTGGCCGCCCGGTCGGCCGGCGACTCGATCAACGCCTATGTCATTCGTGCCCTCGCCGCCAAGGGAACCAGCGCCAAGCCGGGCAAGCGGGTCACCGGGACCTTCGAGACGTGAGTGAGCGCAAGGAGCGGTTCGAGGTCGGCACCTCGGTTCGGATCGAGGCGGCCACCAGCTCCGGTGACATCAGCGCCCGACCCGGGGATGCCGGCGAGGTTCTGGTCACGGTCAAGGGCCCCGGCGCCGACGACTACCAGATCACCCAGCACGGTGACACCATCCGGGTACTCCCCGAGAACACCAGGGTGTTGCGCCGGTTCAGCACCGCCGAGGTCTTCCTCACCACACCACCGGGAGCTTCGCTGCACCTCACCGCCGCCAGCGGGGACATCTCCGTGCAGGCTCCCGCAGAGGACGTCGAAGCCACTGCGGCCTCCGGCGAGATCAGGGTCGGCTCGGTTTCGGGCGCCGGGCGGCTCCGCACCGCCTCCGGCGACATCCAGGTCGACTCCGTAGGCGGGCGCCTGTTCGTCGACAGCGCGTCGGGGGATGTACGGGTCGGCCGCGTCGGGAGCGACATGGCCGCCCACTCGGCGTCCGGCGACATCTCCGTCGACTACGCCGCCGGAGCGGTCGACGTCAACACCGCCAGCGGTGACCTCCAGGTTCTCCACGTCGACGGCGACGACGTCCGGGTCAAGACGGTCAGCGGCGACGTGCGGCTGGGGATCCCTCCCCGGCGGACACTGGAAGTCGAGGTGCAGACCCTGTCGGGGGATGTACGCAACCGGCTCCCCACGGGGGATGGCTCGCCTCCAGAGAAGCGGGTCGTCCTCACCGTGAAGACCCTCTCCGGCGACATCACCCTCCACGGCATCTGACGCCGGCGGCGGACCCGATCAGCGCCGAGCGGCGAAGACGGCGGCGTAGGCGATATGGCCGAAGAACGTGCCGGTGTCGACCCGGCGGTGCGCTTCGGCCTTGAGCGCCCGCGCGGTGTCGTCACCGATGCGTCCGGCGCCGGCGAGCTGGTCCGCCCCGCGCTCGACCAGGGTCAGCATGTAGGCGGGCTCCGTTGACTCCACGTAGCCGTAGCTCCGGGAGGTGGTTGCCTCGAACCCGGCTTCGGTGACAAGGGTGGGAAGGCGTCGCACCAGCCAGCGGTCGTGCACCAGGTAGGCGACGATCGCCTCGACACAGGGTTGGAGCGGGTCGAAATCGCCGGTGGCGACGGTGGTGGTTGCGTAGTCGCCGTCGAACACCACGAGCACGCCGTCCCGATCGAGCACCCGGTGTGCTTCGCGCAGCGCCCTCTCCGGGCCGGGGATGTGGCAGAGGGTGGTGTGGAACACCACGACGTCGAACGAACCGTCCTCGTACGGCAGCGCGCGGGCGTCGCCGACGTCGAACATCAGGTTGTCGAAGCCGGTGCTCAGCTCGCCGGCCTTGGCGACGAACGTCGGGGATGGGTCGACACCGGTGACCGCGGCCTCGGGAGCGTGCTCGGCGATCGCCCGGGAGACCGCCCCGGTACCGCTGCCCACCTCCAGCAGCCGGGCGCCGTCGCCCGGTGCCAGCTCGGCGAGGTACGAGTCACGCATCGCCTTCTGACGGGGATCGGCGGCGCGCAGCTCGAGGACTCGGGCCAGCTCCTCCAGCACCGCCTGGTCCGCCTCGGCGATGGTGGCGTAGACGTCGGGCATGGCGAGACACTCCAGGTCACGGGATCGCCAGGCTACGCCGCCAGTGGCGGATTGGAGTAGGTTTGCGGCCCGGTCGCACCGGGGAGCTACAGCCCATGGACATGCCGGACGACATGCGCGCCTACAACCGACAGGTCATCGAGGAGTTCCGCGCCAACGACGGGATTCTCGGACCCCCGTTCGCCGGCGACTCGACCCTGCTCCTGACCACGAAGGGAGCCAGGACGGGCCGGTCCCACACCGTCCCGATCATGTTCAAGGAGGACGGCGACCGCTTGCTGGTGATCGCCTCGGCCTCGGGGGCACCCCGCCATCCCGATTGGTACCGCAACCTCGTGGCGTATCCGGAGGTGGCCGTGGAACGCGGCGCCGACCGGTTCGACGCGGTTGCCCGTACCGCCGAGGGGGACGAGCGGGACCGCCTCTGGAATGAGCTGCTGGCGACCCATCCCTTCTTCGCCGATCACCAGGCCCAGGTGACCCGGCAGATCCCGCTGGTGCTCCTCGAGCGTCCCGGCAGGTCTCGCCGCCGCAGTGGGATTCCTGAACCCGAGTGAGACTCATCGTCACCGCATTCGTGACACTCGACGGAGTCATCGAAGCTCCCGGGTTCGACGAACATCGGGATGGCAAGAACGCCTGGGCACTCCGGATTCAGAACGAGGAC
This sequence comes from uncultured Acidimicrobiia bacterium, assembly GCA_963834375.1. Lineage (GTDB taxonomy): Bacteria > Actinomycetota > Acidimicrobiia > Spongiisociales > UBA5794 > JACDBE01. The sequence continues at coordinate 1,035,808 of CAWIBM010000002.1, forward strand.
GATGAGGAGTACAACACGGCGCAGGTCTTCGATGCCGATGCCTTCCTCCTCGGCCGGAAGACGTACCAGATCTGGGCCGCCTTCTGGCCACTCGCCGAGCAGGCCGACCTCACCGCAACCGGTGCCGAGAAGCTCGCCAGGCGCGTCAACGAGATCCCGAAGTACGTCGTCTCGCGAACGTTGACCAGCGCCGATTGGAGCAACACCACCCTCATCGCCGGTGATGTCGCCGCTGAGGTCATCCGCCTGAAGGAACAGGGAGACGGTGACCTGGTGGTATACGGCAGCGCAGACCTCGTCGACACCTTGTTGGAGCAGGATCTCATCGACGAGTACCGCCTGCTCGTCTATCCGATCGTCCTGGGCAGCGGGAAGCACCTGTTCCGCGACGGGATCGACCTGCACCATCTGCGCCTGGTCGGCACACGGGTCTTCAGCTCCGGTGTCGTCCTGCTCACCTACCAGCCGCAGCGGGAAGTTCCAACAAGCCGATACGAGGTCGAATTCGCCTGGACCCAGGAGCAGGTGCGCTCGCTCCAGGCCGCCGAGGACTTGAACCGGGTCCTGGCCACCGTGTTGTTCACCGATCTGGTCGACTCCACCAAGCGGGCGGTCGATCTCGGTGACCGCGCCTGGCGTCGTCTCATCGACCGTCATGACGAGGTGGCGCGTTCCGAGGTGAGCCGTTGGACGGGCCGGTTCATCAAGAGCACCGGAGACGGGGTGCTCGCCACATTCGACACGCCGACCAGGGCACTGCGCTGTGCCTTCGATCTGCGGCAAGCACTCGTTCGCATCGGGCTCGAGATGAGGGCGGCCATCCACACCGGCGAGATCGAGTTGCGCGACGACGACATCGGAGGCGTAGGCGTCCACGTCGCTGCCCGTGCCCTTGGGATGGCCGATGCGAATGAGGTCGTGGTCACCCGCACGGTTCGGGATCTCGCCACCGGGACCGATCTGGGTTTCGCACCCAAAGGCTCGGTGAGCCTGCGCGGGATCCCCGGACGGTTCGAGTTGTTCGAGGCGTCACTCGGCTAGATCGGCGGTTCGCCCCGTCCGTCCGCGGTGCCGCGTCGCTCCTCAGCCCTGCTCGACATACCGGAGGAGTGGCGGCCGCAGATCGAAGGCACAGCGCGACCCTACTGACCTGCAGGGACGGGCTCGCTCCGGCGATAGACGTTCAGCGCGAGCGTGTAGAACACGAGCAGGATGCCGAGGATCCAGGCGAGGGCGGCCCAGATGTCATTGCCCGGGGTGCCGTCCGTCAGCAGCGAGCGCATCGTCTCGATGATCGGGGTCATCGGCTGGTTCTCCGCAAAGCCCCTCAGCAACGGTGTCATCGACTCGGTCGGCACGAACGACGGGCTGATGAAGATCAGAAGCAGCAGGATGTAGGCGAAAGCACCGGCGCCTTCCGCCGTCTTGGCCAGCAGGCCGAAGAACATGGCCATCCAGGTCATGGCGAGCGTGAGCAACGCCAGTATGCCGATGAACCACAACCACCCGGCCGTACCCGCAGGGGAGCGAAACCCGACGATGAACGCCACTGCCACCACGAGTACGCAGGAGAAGAGGTTCGAGAGCGTCGACGACAGCGCCTGCCCGCTCAAGACCGACGAAGGCGCCACCGGCATGGTCCTGAACCGGCTGATGATGCCCTTCTGCAGATCCATGCTGAGCCGCGCAGCGGCATAGGCGATGCCGCTGCCGACGGTCATGATGATGACTCCGGGCGTGATGAAGTCGACGTACTCGATCGAGCCGGTCTGCTCCCCGAGTGCGCCACCGAACACGTAGACGAACAGCAGCAGCAACGCGATCGGCGTCAATACCACGGTGATGATGGTGTCGAGGCTGCGCGTCGTATGACGCAGGCTTCGTTTGGCCATGGTCCACGTGTCACTCAGCGCTCGCATGTGAGGCCTCCCTTTCGTCGTCGACGATCTTGAAGAACACGTCGTCGAGAGTGGTCGTCTGCCTGGAGAACCGGGTCGGCTCGATCTCGCTGTCCCTCAGCCGGATGAACAGGTCCGCCATCTCGGCCACGGAACCCGTCGTGGCGACCACCAGCTTCGAGTCCCTCCGGTTGGTGTCGTAGTGCTCGTAGAGAGCTGACTGCGCCGCCGCCAACTCCTCCTGATCGCTGAACTCCAGTTCGACGACGCCAGCCGGGACCATCGTCTTCAGCTCGTCTGGTGGCCCCTCGGCCACGATCCGGCCACCGTGGAGGATCGCAATCCCGTCGGCAAGACGGTCGGCTTCCTCCAGATATTGGGTGGTCAGGAAGACGGTGGTCCCGTTCTCGGCCAATCCCCGGATCGTCTGCCACATGTCGGTTCGGCCTTTGGGATCGAGCCCGGTCGTCGGCTCATCGAAGAAGATGACGGGTGCGTCGCCCACGAGGCTCATGGCGATGTCGAGCCGGCGGCGCATTCCGCCCGAGAAGGTGAGCAGACGGCGGTCGGCGGCGTCGTTCAGGTCGAACTTGTCGAGCAGTTGGGCCGCCGTTCCCTTCGGGTCGGGGATGTGGCGCAACTCGCCCATCAGCACCAGGTTCTCGCGGGCGGTGAGCACGTAGTCGACCGCGGCGAACTGCCCGGTCAGACTGATGTGCTCGCGAACCCTGGCGGGTTGCGTCGCCACGTCGAAACCGGCGACTCGTGCCGTCCCCCCGTCGGCCTTGATCAATGTCGTCAGGATGTTGATCGTGGTCGTCTTGCCGGAGCCGTTGGCCCCGAGCAGGGCGAAGACGCTGCCCCGTTCGACGGTGAACGAGACATCGTCGAGCACCGGCATCCCCTTGTATCCCTTCTGGAGGCTGCTCACCTCGATCGTGTTGGTTGAATCCATGGCTCTCGGTCTCCTCGTCGTGGTCATGGGCGTGTGATCAGCCGATCGATCAGGCACGGCGGATCACGATGTCGCCGTAGGCGGTACGGGCACGGATCTCGACGGCCTCCTCGGACGGATCGGGACCGCCGGTGGCGTCCAGGGTGTTGTGGACCCTCCCGAACCGGGAGTTGGCGTCGACCCAGGCGACGGTCCCGGGGCGGATGCCGACCTCCAGCCCACCTGCGGCAGTCTCGATCACCACGGACCCACGGACGACCTCTCCGACCCGGATGCTGCCGTTGGCGGTCTTGGCGCCGACCCCGGCATGCGCCTGTCCTACCGTGATGTCGCCGTTGGCCGACTTGACCCGGAGCGCCCCGGCGACCTCGCCCACCCAGGTCTTCCCGTTGAGGTTCTTGATCTCCGTCTCCCCGTCGACCTCGCCGAGGCGTAGGTCACCGGCGGCGGTGACCTCGGCGGGGCCTGTAGCGTGGTCAACGGTGACCCGGCCGGCGCCGGTGCTGACGTGCAGCTCCGCCGTTTGCTCGAACCGGATCTCGCCTGCTCCTGCCTTGATCCGGACGTCTCCCAACCGGCCTTCCCCGCGGAAGTCGGCGAACCCTGCTTCACCGTCGAGACGTGAGCCGGCGGGCAACTCGATCGTCACGTCGACGGACCCGGCTCGGCCGGCGCCCAGGTAGCTGCCCAGCCCGCGCCGTCGCGGCGTCCTGACCAGGAGCCTGCCACCGGAGAACTCGACCAGTGTCTGTTCGGCGGCGTCGACGTCGTGCTTGCGCGACCGGTTGCTCGGGCTCACCACGACCACCGTGTCGACGCGGTCGGTGGCGACGAGCCGGACGTCGCCGGCGGCCAGCTCGACGGTGACGGAGATCGGCTCGGGGGTGTCGAACGTGGACATGGAAGCTCCTGTGGTTTGGCGGTGTCGTCGCCGGCGAACGGTGGCTGTGCCGCTCGGCTCCAGTTCGGTCTCGGTCATCGCACCCAACCGGTGTAGCTCTCGCCGCCACGAGGGTTGCGCCGCGTTGGATTGGGGTCGACGGTGTCGGGGCTCACGGCGGCGGCAGCGGCGCGGACCAGCCAGGCGTTGAGCGACAGCCCCTCCCGGCGGGCGGCTTCCTCGACCCGCGCCTTGAGGACGTCGGGGATGCGGAGGTTCAACCGCGACGTCCCGCCCTCGTCGTCGTCCGCCGCCGCGGCGCGGGCCGGCTGGGGGCCGGTCGAGGGCATGGTGCCATCGGTCCACGGCCCGGGCCCGGCGGTGTCCGGTGGCGGCGTGACGACGAAGCTCGGGTCACGCCCCCGCAGCCTGAGCTCCACCGCGCCCGGCGCCAGCTCGCGGGTGATCTCGTCGGCGGCGGCCGACAACACCTCCAGGAGGACGAGCCGGGTAGCCGACTCGAGCGGTCCGGTGAGCCGCTCCGCCAGGTTGCGGGCCTCGTCGCCACCCGCCTCGGCGGCTACCGCCAGTTCGTCGCGCAAGATGTCCGTATAGAGAGAGAGGTCCATGTGAGCCAGTGTGGCACACAATTGGCACCTCGTCAATGCCAGAATGGCTCAGGTCAGGCGCGGGCGATGAAGTACTTGGCCTGGGGATGGTGGCAGAGGATCGCCGAGGTCGTCTGCTCCGGTTGGTACTGGTAGGCCGTGTCGGGCCCGACCTCGATCCCCAGGTCGGCGGCACCGAGCAACTCGGCGACGGTGAGGTTGTCCTCCAGGTTGGGACAGGCGGGGTAGCCCCAGGAGTAGCGGCCCCCGCGGTACTGCTGACGGAACAGCCCGGTGAGCGTGGGGCCGTCCTCGCCGGCGAAGCCCCACTCCTGGCGGATGCGGTGGTGCCACAGCTCTGCCAGCGCCTCGGCCATCTCGACCCCCAACCCATGGGTGAGCAGGTACTCGGAGTAGCGGTCGGCGGCGAACAGCTCGGCGGTGCGCTCCGACACCCGGTGGCCCATGGTGACGATCGAGAAGGCGGCGTAGTCGACCTCAGGATCGTCGACCGGGCGGTGGAAGTCGGCGATACACAGGTACGGCGCCTCCTTCTGGCGGGGGAACGAGAAGCGGGTCACCTCGGTGGTGCGTTCCCGGTCGGAGAACACCACCAGGTCGTCGCCCTCCGAGCCCACCGGCCAGTACCCGTACACGACCTGGGGCACCAGCAGGTCCTGCTCCTTCGCCACGGCCAGCTGCTGGCGCAGCGTCGCCGCCAGCCGCTCCTTGAACTCACGGTCGCTCTCGCCCTTGGCGGGTCGGAACTGCCACTGGTTGCGATAGAGGGCGGTCTCGTTGAGGTAGGCGGCAATCTCGTCGATGGGCAGTCCCTTGACGATGCGCCGCCCCAGGAACGGCGGCTCGAACACAGGGTTGTCGGTCACCACGTCCGGGGAGCGGTCGGGGAGCACCTCGCCCACCGGCCGCTCCGGACGCGGCCTCCGCGCCGGGAGGGCCCGGCCGGTGCTGACCCGGCCGAAGTCGGGGTCCTCGGTTCCGGTCCGGCGCAGCTCGGCCAGCCGGTCCATCACCCGCAGCCCGGCGAATGCGTCCTTGCCGTAGAACAGCGGCCCGTCGTACACCTTGCGGAGGTCGCCCTCGACGTACATCCGGGTGAGGGCGGCCCCGCCGAGCAGCACCGGCACCTTGCCAAGGCCGCGGCGCTCCAGCTCTTCGAGGTTCTCCCGCATGATCAGGGTGCTCTTCACCAGGAGCCCGCTCATCCCGATGGCGTCGGCGGCCTTGTCGTTGAAGGTGTCGATCATCTCGCCGATCCCCACCTTGATCCCCAGGTTGTGCACCTGGTAGCCGTTGTTGGTGAGGATGATGTCGACCAGGTTCTTGCCGATGTCGTGCACGTCGCCCTTGACCGTGGCGAGCACGATCGACCCCCGCCCGTGGTCGTCGGCGCGGTCCATGTGCGGCTCGAGGTGGGCCACCGCCGCCTTCATCGTCTCCGCCGACTGGAGCACGAAGGGGAGCTGCATCTCGCCCGAGGCGAACAGGTCGCCGACGACCTTCATCCCTTCGAGGAGGATGTCGTTGATGATGGCGAGGGGAGCCATCCCGGCTTCCATTGCCCGGTCGAGGTCGTCGGTCAACCCGTCGCGGTCACCGTCGACGATCCGGGCGGCCAACAGCTTCTCCAACGGCCAGCCGGAGCGATCCTCCTTCTCCATCGTGGCTGAGGTGACGTCGGCGAACACCGCCAGCAACCGCTGCAGCGGGTCGCCGTCGTCACGCCGGTCGTAGATCAGGTCGAGGCACACCTGCCGTTGCTCGTCGGGAATCTTGTTGAGCGGCATGATGCGGGCGGCGTGGACGATGGCGGCGTCGAGGCCGGCTTCGACGCACTCGTGGAGGAACACCGAGTTGAGGGCGTGGCGGGCGGCCGGCTTCAGCCCGAACGAGACGTTGGAAACGCCGAGGATGGTCCACACCCCGGGCAACTCGGCCTTGATGCGGCGGATCGCCTCCATGGTGGCGATGGCGTCGCGACGCAGGTCTTCGCCCCCGGTGGACAGCGGGAAGGTGAGGGCGTCGAAGATGAGGTCGCCCGGCTCCAGCCCGTAGCGGTCGACGGCGAGGTCGTGGAGGCGGTGGGCGATGCGCAGCTTCCACTCGACGTCGCGCGCCTGGCCCTCCTCGTCGATGAGCAGGCAGATGACGGCGGCGCCGTGCTCCTTGGCCAGCTTGAACACCCGGTCGGCGCGGGACCCGTCGCTGTCGCCGTCCTCGAGGTTGGCGGAGTTGAGCACACATCGCCCGCCGAGCCTCTCCAGCCCGGCCTGCATCACCGGCGGCTCGGTGGAATCGAGGACGATGGGCACCGCCACCTGGGTGGCGAACCGGGAGGCGAGCTCGGCCATGTCGGCCACGCCGTCGCGGCCCACGTAGTCGACGCACAGGTCGAGCAGGTGGGCGGACTCCTTCACCTGGTCCTTGGCGATCTGGACGCAGCCGTCCCAGTCCTCGGCCAGCATGGCGTCGCGGAACGCCCGCGACCCGTTGGCGTTGGTGCGCTCTCCGACGATCAGGAACGACGTGTCCTGGTGGAACGGGGTGAAGCTGTAGATCGAGGCGGCACCGGGCTCGACCTCGGCGTGGCGAGGCGCCGGGGTCAGGTCGGCGCAGGCTGCCACCACCGCCTCGAGGTGCTCGACCGTCGTGCCGCAGCAGCCGCCGATGACGTTGACCCCCAGCTCGGTGACGAAGCCGGCGAGGTGGGTGGCGAGCTGGTCCGGGGTGAGGTCGTAGTGCATCTTGCCGTCGACCACCGAGGGCAGCCCGGCATTGGGGATGCACGACACCGGGGTGCGGGAGTGCCGGGTGAGGTGGCGGAGAGGCTCGTGCATCTCGGCGGGGCCGGTGGCACAGTTGAGCCCGATGATGTCCACGCCGAGGGGCTCGATGGAGGAGAGGGCGGCGGCGATCTCCGTGCCGGGGAGCATGCGCCCGGTGAGCTCGATGGTCACCTGGGCCTGGATGGCGTCTCCCTGCCGACCGAGGCCATCGCCCGGCGGCAGCCGTTCACCGCCGCCCGCAGCGAGAGCAGGTCGAACATGGTCTCGATGATGAACAGGTCGACGCCGCCGTCGAGCAGCGCCTTGGCCTCGATCTCGTAGGCGTCGCGCATCTCGGCGTAGCCGATCTGGCCGAGCGTGGGGAACTTGGTGCCGGGGCCGATGGAGCCCGCCACCCACCTGGGGCGGGCGGGGGTCGAGAAGTCGTCGGCGACCCGCCGGGCGATCGATGCGCCGGCGGCGGCCAGCTCGTAGGCGCGGTCGGCGATCCCGTACTCACCGAGCGGGATGGCGAACGCTCCGAATGTGTTGGTCTCGACGACGTCGACCCCGGCGGCGAGGAAGGAACGGTGGAAGTCCTCGATGACGTCGGGGCGGGTGACGTTCAGGAGCTCGTTGCACCCCTCGAGGGCGGGGCCGCCGAAGTCGTCAGCGGTGAGCCCGGCCCGCTGCAGCGTGGTGCCGGTGGCGCCGTCGAAGATCACCACCCGGTTGCGCACCGCCTCCAGGTAGCTCACGCCGTCACCGCCGGGACGGCCCTCACCGGGCTGGTACAAGAGGGTTCGCTGGATGGATGCCAAATGGCCACGGTCGTCTCCCGTCTCGCTCCTGTTCGCGCTCTGCGAGCGCCGCGAGCGGGGTTCCCGCTTCGGCTCTCATCGGTCAGGCATTGGCACCGTTCACGTCGGTTGCCGCGGCTTCACAGGGCCTGTCCCTCCACCGCTCTGGATGAGCGCGTTGTCGGGGAAACGCTACCACGCGAGGTGCCGTCGTCGATACGTTCCCAGCCGGCCCGGAAGGCGCCGAGCGCCGATGTCTCGCAACGAACCGCGCTGGTAGCGTGCCGCCGTGAACCGTTGGATCCGGCTCTTCGGCGCCGTCACCATCCTCGGTGCCGCCATGGCCGTGCCGGCATCCTCCGCACCGCCACCGGCGAGTGCCGCGCCCGTCGCCACCGATGGCCGCGAGACGCTGCGGCCGTGCCCGGGGATGCGCTCGGTGCTCTGTGGCAGCCTTCCTCGCCCGCTCGACCCGGCGGACCCGTCGCAGGGCACCATCGACATCGCCTTCCAGCTGTACCCGGCCCAGTCGGGCACCGCCATCGGCACCATCGTCGCCGTCGAGGGCGGCCCGGGCTACGCCTCCACCGGTACCGCCGACTGGTACCTGGAGTTGTACGAGCCGTTGCGGGACACCCGAGAGGTGCTCATCGTCGACAACCGGGGCACCGGGGGATCGGCTGCGATCGACTGCCGTCGCCTCCAGTCGTACCGCGGCGACTATCTCGCCGCGGTGGGCGACTGCGGGGAGCAACTCGGCTCGACCAGCGACGTGTACGGCACCGCCTTCGCCGCCGACGACCTCGTCGCCGTCCTCGACCATCTCGGCATCGACGAGATCGACCTATACGGCGATTCGTACGGGACCTACTTCTCCCAAACGTTCGCGGTGCGCCATCCCGACCGGATCCGCACTCTCACCCTCGACGCCGCCTACGCGGTGGAGGGCCTCGACCCGTGGTATCGAGACATCAACCGGGCGATGGTGGACGCCTTCCGGACGGTTTGTGACCGCGACCTGGAGTGCGCCGCCGCCGGAGGCGATCCGATCGATCGCCTTCGTCTGGTGGCCGACGCGGTCGCCGTCCGGCCGGTGACCGGCCAGGCCCGTGATGCCGACGGGGTGAAGCGGAACGTGACCGTCGATCTCCCGCTGTTCTCCTACCTGATGGGCGTTGCCACCTACGGACCGGTCGTCTATCGCGAGCTCGACGCCGCCGGGCAGGCCTGGCTCGAGGATGGCGACCCGGCGCCGTTGCTGCGGATCGCCGCCGAGCAGATCTGGTGGGGCGATGGCGGCCCGGTGGAGGAGTACTCGGAGGGCCTCTACATCGCCGTTGCCTGCAACGACTATCCCCAGCTGTGGGACGTGACTGCCTCCGCCGACGTTCGTGAGGCCCAGTTCGACGGGGCGATGGCTGCGCTGCGTGCCACGGATCCCGACGGCTTCTTCCCGTTCACCGTCGACGAGTGGCTCACCTCCGACTGGGTGGAGTACACGTCGTGCCTGCCCTGGCCGTCCCCCGACCCATGGGTGCCGCCCTTGCCCGAGCCGCACGCCTACCCCGAGGTGCCCACGCTGGTGCTGGTGGGCGACCTCGATTCGATCACCTCGCCCGAGGGAGCCCGCCAGGTGGCCGGCCTGTTCCCCGGCGCCACCTACCTCGAGGTGCCCAACGTCGGGCATGTGACCGCCCTCGGCGACTATTCGCGCTGCGTCTCCGACATCGCCGTCGCCTTCGTCGCCGAGGCTGCGGTCGGTGACACGAGCTGTCTCGCCACCGAGTACCCGGCGGTGCGCACCGTCGAAACGTTCCCGCTCCGCCTGGCCGACGTCGTCCCGGCCGGCGGCGCCGCCGAGCACCCCGGCCGGGTGGCCCGGGCGGTCACCGACACCGTCGGAGACGTGTTCCCCCGGTGGCTGTCGGCCATCGGGTACGACGGGGTGGGCCTGCGTGGCGGCCGCTTCACGTCCACCGGGCTCGACCAGGTGCGCTTCCGTCTCACCGGGCTGCGCTACGTCACCGACCTCAGGGTGAGCGGGTCGATGACCTGGGACCGTGCCACCGGATCCATCGAAGCCGAGGTCCGGTTCACCGGCGCCGCCTCGGGCCGGCTCGCGGTCTCCTGGAGCGACTACGACTCGTTCGCCGAGGCGACGGTGTCGGGAACCGTCGACGGCGAGGCGGTCGACCTGATTCTGCCGGCACCGTGACCGTCGAGGTCGAGACCGGCCGCTGGCCCACCGGGGGCGAGCGGCGTCCCGTCGTCATCGGCATCGCCGGGGGATCCGGGTCGGGCAAGACGACCATCGCCGAGGCGGTGGTCGAGGAGGCCGGCTCCGAGCTGGTGTCGCTGATCAACCACGACGCCTACTACCGGAACAACACGCACCTCAGCTTCGAGGAGCGCGCCGCCATCAACTGGGACCATCCGGACGCCTTCGACACCCGGATGCTGATCGACCACCTGCGGGCACTCCGATCGGGGCACGGGGTCGACGTCCCCATCTACGACTTCGCCGTCCACCTGCGGCGCGAGGAGACGGTTCGGATCGAGCCGGGGGCGGTGATCATCGTCGAGGGCATCCTGGTGCTGGTCGAGCCCGAGTTGCGCGACCAGATGGACCTCAAGATCTACATCGACACCGAGGGCGACCTGCGGGTGCTGCGCCGCCTCCGGCGGGACATCGTGGAACGGGGGCGAACCATGGAGTCGGTGATGGCGCAGTACCTGGCCACGGTCCGGCCGATGCACTACCAGTTCGTCGAGCCGTCGAAGCGCTACGCCGACATCATCGTCCCCGAGGGCTACAACCCCAACGCCGTGGGCAGCGTCAGCTCGATGATCCGCGACGTGCTGGCGAGTCGCTGAGCCGCCCGCCCGGTCCGTCGGACCGCCTGGCCGAGGATCGCCGAACCTGAGGTCCTGGCATGTCGCTCCGACAGGTAATTGCATCACGTTCGATCCCCGCTGCCCGTCCTTCGTCGAGGATCCGACGGAGCACGGGGAGCACCAGCCGGTCCTTTTCCCGACCGGCCGCCTCCTTGGAGCGAATGACATCGGCCAGCGAGGCAATGTCCACTTCGACCCCGAGGATGGTGAGGTGGATGGCGGCACGCTCGAGGTCCTCGTAGCCGCTCGTCCCGCTGGGGACGAACGTCAGGTCGAGACGACCGTGGTCGGTCACCAGGTTCCACACGGTCGCCGCGGAAAGCGAATCGGCATCGTGGCGGAATACGATGCCTTCCGGCTCGTCCGCTGTCCAGACCCGGGCATGCATGGCATCGAGGGCGGTGGACAGGCGACCCAGGTTCTCCTCGGAGCGCTCCGGCACGACGTCCACATCGGTGGTCAGGTAGGGCGACCCGTGGATCACCGCGGCGAACCCGCCGACGAGTACGAATCGGACGTCGTGATCCGCCAGCACGCCGAGCATGCGCTCGGGTGCGAGCTCAGGCTCCACGGTCACGTTCGGCGAGTGCAGCCTTCCCAGCGGACGAGAAACGCAGCGCCGCCTGGTGCTGCCTGACCCGGGCGTCCACATCGAGTCGGAGGTTGGCGCTGGCCACCGACCAGTCCGAGTCGTCGGCGGGTCGGAACGTTGGGACGAGCTCGAGGCCGCATGCCCGGGCGATCCGGGCGAGGCGGTCGAAGCTGGTCGCTGTCCGGTCGTTCTCGAGGCGGGCGACGGCGGACTGGGTGGTACCGATACGCCGAGCCAGCTCGGCCTGGGTCAGCCCCGACCGGCGTCGCGCTTCACGCGCCAGGGATCCCGCAGTCATGGCCACAATATAGCAGATTCGCTATGTCGACGGATCCGGACCCCGACGGGAGAGGGCCCGGTCGGCCGGCTCGGCGACGACTCCGCTCCCATCGACCGCTCGTACGGCGCGCAGGCGGGCCAGGAGCTCGTCGACGACCGGGGCGGCGCCATCGGCGAAGATGGCGTGGCCCTCCGCCGAGGCGTGGAAGCGATCTCGGGCGAGCATCACCTCGGGGTCACCTTCATACAGTGCCGCCCACTGCGGGCCCCACGCCGTCGACTTGACGACCTCGGGATGGCGTCGGACGACCCGGCGGATGGCCCCGTCGACCGCCAGCCCCCGTACTCTGGCGATGCTCCGAGCCAGCGTCGGTAGACGGGTGAGGATCCCGAGGTCTCCCACGCCGCTGACCCCGATGTGCGGGATGGCTTGCTCCAGTTCGGTGAGGATCCGGTCGTAGCGCTCCTCGAACGACCGCATGGCGGTGCCCCGAAGGGCGTCGTTGGCTCCCACCGACACGATGGCGATGTCGGCCCCGGTGGCGACCGCCGCCGGGACCTGGTTGGCGAGGACGTTGGCGGCGCGCGCCCCACCGACCGCCACCGAGATCAGCTCCGCCCGCCACTCGGCGGAGATACGGTGCACCATGCGACGCGCCCAGGAGGCATCTATCGGGTCGACGCCAGGGGCGGTCACCGAGCTGTCGCCGAGCATCACGATCCGGACGGGGGGCAGGCCCGGGTCTCCGAACGTGCCCGACGGGTCCTGGTTGGGATGGGTGGGCAGCCCGGAGAACCGGCTGGCACGCGCCATCTGCCAGGCGAGGGCCGTGGTGGCACCGAGCAGGCGGGGGACCGGGCTCATCTCGCCATCGTATTCCCGTTGGAGCGTGCTCCCGGCGGTGGTGCCGGAGCTGGCGGTCAGAGGTTGAAGCGGAAGTGGATCACGTCGCCTTCGGCGACCAGGTAGTCCTTGCCCTCGAGCCGCCATCGCCCCGCATCCTTGGCCCCCGCCTCTCCGTTGTGGGCGACGAAGTCGTCGTAGGCGATGACCTCGGCCCTGATGAACCCTTTCTCGAAGTCGGTGTGGATGATCCCCGCCGCCTCCGGGGCGCGCATCCCCAGGCGGAAGGTCCACGCCCTGGCCTCCTTCTCGCTTGCGGTGAAGAACGTCCCCAGTCCGAGGAGGTCGTGGCCGGTACGGATGAACCGGTGCAGTCCGGGCTCGTCCTCGCCGATCTCGGCGAGGAATTCGCGCTTGTCGGCTTCGTCGAGCTCGGCGATCTCCGCCTCGTGGGCTCCGGAGATCACCACAACCGGGGCGTTCTCGGTGGCGGCGATCGACCGGACGACTTCCGTGTGCCGCTTCGCCTCGGGCGAATCGTCCACGTTGGCGACGAACATCACCGGCTTGGCGGTGAGCAGACCGAGCTCACGTACGTGCGGGGTGGCGCTGGGCGACGGCCGGAGGGTGCGCACCGGCAGCCCTTGGTCGAGATGGGCGGTGATCCGCTCCAGGTCGGCGGCGGCGGTGGCGGACTCGCGGTCACCGGAACGGGCCTTGCGCCGATGGCGGTCGAGCGCCCGCTCGGAGGTCGCCAGGTCGGCGAGTGCCAGCTCGGTCTCGACGGTGACGATGTCCGTGGCCGGGTCCACCGCACCTCGTACGTGCGCCACGTCGGGGTCCTCGAAGCATCGCACCACGTGGGCGATCGCCTGCGTTTCCCGGATGTGGGCGAGGAACTGGTTGCCGAGGCCTTCGCCCTCGGAGGCGCCCTCGACCAGCCCGGCGATGTCGACGAACTCCATGGCGGTGGGGACCACCGCCTTGGGATTCACGATGGCGGCGATACGGTCGAGGCGACGATCGGGCACGAAGGCGACGCCGACGTTGGGCTCGATGGTGGCGAACGGGTAGTTGGCCGCCACCGCCCCAGCCGTCGTCAGCGCGTTGAACAACGTCGACTTGCCCACGTTGGGCAGCCCGACGATCCCGCACTTGAAGCCCATCGACCGTCCCTTCCCTCCGTGCCCTGACGCAACTTTGAGCGACTGACCGGCTCACCGCGGGTCACCCGCTCAAAGTTCCCCGCCCGACACCGCGTTCGTCGCAACTTTGAGCGATTGACCGGCTCACCGCGGGTCACTCGCTCAAAGTTTGTCGGGATGGTCCTGCGTGGAGGACCGAGCGACGCGAGCGGAGCAGGTTAGATGCGGCCCCCCGATCGATCGGGGAGAATGGGTCGGTGCAACAACTCAACGTGCTCGGCGAGCCGCTCCAGGAGTGCTCGGGCGACCCGGTCACCGGTTACTACCGCAGCGGGTGCTGCGAGAACCACGGCGACGACCCCGGCTTCCACGTGGTGTGTTGCCGGGTCACCGCCGAGTTCCTCGCCTTCTCGGCGGACCGAGGCAACGACCTGTCCACGCCGATGCCCCAGTTCGGCTTCCCCGGCGTGCTCCCTGGCGACCAGTGGTGCGTGTGCGCCGCCCGGTGGGCCGAGGCGCTCGAAGCCGGGGCCGCGTGCCCGGTGGTGCTCGAGTCCACCCACGTGTCGGCGCTCGAGTTCGTCGACCTCGCCGACCTGAAGGCGCACGCCTTCACCATCTGACCCGCGGTGGACGTGAGGGCCAGTTCTCAGGCCCGGCGCAGCATCGTCGTGTGTACGGCGAGCCGCCCCGACCGCGGCTGCGAGACCGAAGGCGCCGATGACCAGCGCCGGCACGCACCGGTGGAGGTAGGGTCAACGGACCATGGCCGAGAAGCACGGCGAGCCGATCGAGCTCGAGGTGGCCGGGCAGACCCTGTCGGTCACCAGCCCCGACAAGGTGATGTTCCCCGAGCACGGCGACACCAAGGCCGACCTGGTGCGCTACTACGTGGCGGTGGGCGATCCGATGATGCGCGCCGTGCGCGACCGGCCCACCCTGCTGCAACGCTGGCCCAACGGTGTGGGCGGCCAGTCGTTCTTCCAGAAGCGCATCCCTGACTCGGCGCCGCGAGTGGCTGCACACCACCACCGTCTCCACCCCGAACGGGACGACCTCGCGGGCGATCGTCATGGCCGACCTGGCGCACGTCGTCTGGGCGGCGAACCAGGGGTGCCTGGGTTTCCACCCCTGGCCCTACCGGGCGGGCAACCCCGACGAGACCGACGAGCTGCGTATCGACCTCGACCCGTCACCCGGGGTCACCTTCGACATGGTCCGCGAGGCTGCCGCCCTGGTGCGGGACTTCCTGCTCGAGGAGGGGATCCGCAGCTTCCCCAAGACCACCGGGAACCGAGGGCTGCACCTCTACGTGAGGGTCGAGCCCGGCTGGGACTCGTTCGAGGTGAGGCAGGCGGCGGTCTCGGTGGCGCGGGAGATGGAGCGGCGCCATCCCGAGCTGATCACCGGGGCGTGGTGGAAGGAGGAGCGTGGGACCCGGGTCTTCATCGACTTCAACCAGAACGCTCCGCACAAGACCGTCTTCGGGGCATGGTGCGTGCGCGCCCGGGTGGGTGCCCAGGTGTCGACCCCGTTCCGCTGGGACGAGCTCGGAGCCATCCACCCCGACGACTTCACCCTGCGCAACGTCCCGGCGCGGGTCGAGGCCGACGGCGACCCGTGGGCCGAGATCGACGACCAGCCGCAGTCGATCGCACCCCTCGTCGATCGCTACCGGGCAGACCTGGCCGCCGGCATCCCCGACGCCCCTTGGCCGCCGGTGTACCCGAAGATGCCCGACGAGGCTCCCCGAGTCGCTCCGAGCCGCGCCCGCAAGCAGGAAGCGTGATTGCCGGTCGGGCGTTTGACCGGGCCGGCACCGGGTAGGACAGGCATTCGTGTCGAAGTGCGGCGCCCGGTAGGCCCCGGGGCCCCGAAACGAGAGGCGCGGCACTGAAGACCTCCAAGCTGCTCAACAGCATTCGGATGAGCCTGTGGTTCATACCGGTCCTTTGCGTGGTGGTGGGTGCTCTGCTTTCGTTCGGGACGATCGCGATCGACCGGTATTTCGACTACGAGCTCGTCCCGGAGAGCGTCGTGGGTGGTCCGGACGCCGCCTTGGCGATTCTCACCACGGTCGCCGTATCCATGGTGAGCCTCGCAGCCCTCGTGCTCACGATCACCATGGTCGTGGTGCAATTGGCAATGGGACAGTTCTCGCCGCGGATCGTGCAGCGCATCCTGCAGGACAAACCCAGCCAGATCGCCATCGGTCTGTTCGTGGCGACGTTCGTCCACGCCGTGCTCGCCATTCGCGAGGTCATGCCGACGGGTGATGGCGAGGGGACGGTGCCTGGCGTCGCCGTGATCACGGCGTTCGTCCTGGTGCTGGCGAGCATCGCGGTGCTCGTCCTGTACGTGCACCACATCGGACAGGCGTTGCGGGTCTCGGCTCTGATCGAGCTCGTCGGCAAGGACACCCGGCAGCTGGTGGAGCGGTACTACCCGGACGAGGGTGAGGCCGTTGCAGTCCTCCCCGGCTCGGACCACGTCGTTGCCGCCGTGGAATCGGGGGTGATCACCGTCATCGGCTACGACGTGCTCGTCGAGGAGGCGGCGCGGGCCGGTTGCGTGCTCGAGCTGATGCCGGCGTTGGGTGAGTTCGTCCCTGCCGGTGCACCGCTGTTCACCGTGCACGGGAAACCCTTCGGCCTGGACGAGAAGAAGCTCCGCGAGGGTCTCGTGGTCAAGCTGGAGCGGACGCTCGAGCAGGACGTGGCCTACGGCTTCCGGATGCTGGTCGACATCGCGGAACGCTCCCTCTCCGACTCCCCCTTCCAGGACCCGACCACCGCGGTGCAGGCGGTCGACCGGCTCCACGACTGCCTCCGCCAGCTGGCCCGGCGCCCTTTCCCGGACGGCCGCTACCGCGACGAGTCGGGCGAAGTGCGCCTCGTCGTGCGCACGATGAACTGGGAGGCGTACGTACATCTCGCTTTCGACGAGATCCGCATGGCGGGAGCGGGCTCGCCCCAGGTCGCCCGCCGTCTCATGGCGGCACTCACCGATCTGAAGTGGGTCGCCCCACCCGATCGGGTTCCGATCCTCGATCTTCAGTCCGACCTGCTGACCACGGCGACGAAGTCGCTGATGCGGGACGAGCGCGACGCCAGGATGGCGTTCGAGGAGGACCCCCAGGGTATCGGCGCCGCCGCCGGATCAATGGAGCCGGCGTCCACGACGAGTGAGTCAGCTGGCCGGATCAGGTGACGGCGGGTTTGGCCACCTCGGCCAGATGCCTTCCCGATGCGACGATTTCGGTCATGGCGGCGACGGCGCGGTCGACGTCGGCGAACGTGTTGTAGAGGGGAGCGATCCCGAAGCGGATGGCGTCGGGGGGTCGGAAGTCGGGGACCACGCCGTGATCGGCGATCAGGGCGAGGTCGATGGCCAACGCCTGGGGATGGCCTAGCAAGACATGTGATCCGCGCCGCTCCGGGTCCTCGGGCGTCGCCAGGGTGAAGCCGAGCGGTGCCAGGTCGGCACGCCACCGTTCGATCAGATACCCGGTGAGCGCCAGCGAGGCCGCCCGCAGCGTCTCCATCCCGGCCTCGGCCAGCATCGTCACCCCGGGCTCGATCAATGCCAACGAGACGACCGGGGCGGTCCCGGTCAGGAAGCGGCGGATCCCGGCGGCCGGCCGGTAGCCACGGTCGAAGGCGAACGGGTCGGCGTGGCTCCACCAGCCGGAAATTGGGTCGGCCAGGTCGTCCTGCAGGTCGGTGCGCACGTACAGGAACGCCGGCGAGCCAGGGCCGCCGTTGAGGTACTTGTAGGTGCAGCCGACGGCGAGGTCGGCACCGGCGCCGGTGAGGTCGATCGGCACGGAGCCGGCGGCGTGGCTCAGGTCCCACAGCACCATCGCGCCGGCTTCATGGGCGGCGGCGGTGATCGCCTCCAGGTCGTAGCGGTAGCCGCTGGCATAGGTGACCGCCGACAGGCTGACCAGGGCGACGTCGTCGCCGAGCCGGTCGACGATGGCATCGACCGGGCCGTGGATCCCGTCCGGTGACCCGATCACATCCACGCGGTGGTCGCCGTCGGCGCGGCGGGCGGCGGCCTCCAGCACGTACCAATCCGAGGGGAAGTTGAGGTCGTCGGTGAGTACTACCGGCCTTTCCGCCTGGCGGTCCAGCGCCGACACCGCCAGCTTGAACAGGTTGACCGACGTGCTGTCGGCCACGGCCACCTCGCCGGGCCGGGCGCCGATGATCGGGGCGATGGCGTCTCCGATCCGGAACGGGAGCTCCCACCAACCCTCGTTCCACGATCGGATCAGACGATCTCCCCACTCACCGGCGACGACTGCTCCGGCCTTATCGACGGCCGCTGTCGGGAGACGGCCCAGCGAGTTGCCGTCGAGGTAGACGAGATCGGGATCGGGGAAGGCGAATCGCTGCCGGAAGTCCCGCAGCGGATCGGCGGCGTCCTCCGGGGCGGGTCGGGGCCGGGTCACGGCGGCGGAGGGTAGCGACGGGACCGTAATCGGGAGTCGTCAGTCCTCGAGCCAGACATCGTCGTAATCGGCCGCCAGCTCCCGTTGCGTCTCGGCGTGCAGCACCGACCCCGTCCACGACCGACTGCGGGTGGGGGAGACCTCGACGACCACGTCGTCGAACCGGTCCCATGCCCGGCCGATGTCGTCGAGCGCCTCCGGCTTGATGTACTTGGCGCGCAGGCGGCGCTTCGCCGCCGCCGCTTCGTCCCCGGTCAGCAAGCGGGCCGTACCCTCGATCGACGTCATCAGATGGCGACCGGTTGCGGCGGTGCCCTGCACCAGGATCGAGACCCGACCGTCCCGGGACAGGTTCCTCGCCTTCCTGGTGACCGAAGACGTCTCGAACCAGATCCGGCCCTGGTCGTGGAGGAAGATCACGTAGCTGAGGTGGACCGACCCGTCAGGGTTCAGCGTTCCGACGGCAGCGCTGGTCCGCCTCGCCAGGACGCTCTCGACCTCACCGGCGGTGGGATGGTCCCGATAGACGTCCTGTGCGCTCGCCACGGTTCGACCCTCCGAATCGGGGTGCCGAGCATGCCGGTGCCCGGGGCGGAAGGCAAGCCGGTGCACGATGCGCCCGGTCGCGTAGGCTCGATGGGTGAGTCAGCCCGACTCCGAGCGCGAGACCGACGCGGCGGGGGGCACGAGCCGCCTGCGTTTCGTCCTGGGTGTTCTCTGCCTTCTGGCGTGGGTCGCCGGGTGTGGCGAGGACGACGCCGACGCCGCCCCGGTCTTCACGACCGACCAACTCCCCGAGCTCGTCGCCCAACCCGAGGACGCCCCTTCCGGCATGCAGTACGACGATGCCCAGTCGGGCCCGGCGCCGGTGGACTTGCTGTCCCAGGGTGCGAGCGGCCCCACCGAGACTTTCGAGGAGTTGGGTTTCCTCGGCGGACAGGCGGCGATCTTCGTGCCTGCCGGCTCTGCCGAGCCAGATCAGGCAGTGATAGCCAACGGCGTGTTCGTCTTCGATGACGAAGCCTCGGCGAGCTCGGCCCTGGAGGTCCACCGAACCGAGGTGATTCCCCAGGTGATGGCAGGCCATCGGGAGCTGTACGTCGATGACGTCGGCGAAGACGCGTACGCCTTCACGTTCGACGGTGGCCCCGCCGGCGGTCCGGGTGCGATCCTCGGGTTCCGCATCGGCAACGCCGTCTTCCTGGTCCCTGGCAGCGGCGAGTCGATCGATCCCGACGTTCTCCACCAGCTGGCCGAGACCGTCGCCGCCCGAGCCTCGGCTTCGAGCTGACGCTCTCGATCGTGCCCGGACAGCGGTGTGGCTGACGCCGCCCTCGCCGGTAGCCAGTAGGTTCCTGCCGTAGGCTCGGACGGTGCCCGATGCCGATATCCGCCGTTTGATCGAAACCAGCGATCTCGACGGGCTGGTGAAGGCGATCGGGCGCATGGTCGCTGCCGGGGACTGGGAGGGCATCGACGACCTCATCCTCCGCTGCGACGAAGCCGTGGAGCGGGGCAAGCAGGTGTGGGGGGCGCGGGAGTACGCCGAGTACCGCATCGCCCTCGACGCCCCTGCCGAGCGCGCCGCCCGGGTGCTCCACATCGGCGCCGGCCGCTTCGCCCCCGGACCGCTGTGGGAGGTGGCCGCTTCGACCCATACCTGGGGAGAGCTGCGCGGGCACATCGAGTCGACCACGATCGCGGTGTCGGTGTACCAGGAGCGGGCGCTGCGCGGCGAGCGGATCCCTGTCGACGACTTGGTGACCGGGATCGCCGAGGTGCCGCTCTACCCGGTGGGGTGGGAGCCTCCTATCTGGTGGCCACGTACCGGCCGGACGGTGTCGACGTCCCCGGGCCGGAGCTGGGTGACCTCGATTGGATCGATCTCGGCGACCCGGCGGAGCCCGTCGACGAGCCGGAGGCCTGCGACGGGCTGCTCGACGTGGTGCGCCCCTGGCTCGACGAGTCGAGTGGGCGAGGCGAGGCGGTCGCCGTCGAGGGCGATGCCCACCAGGCGATCCGGGCCCTCGGCCCGCACCGGGTGCGGCTGGTCCCGATCACGCTGGCAACGGCCGTCTCGGCGATGGCATGGGCGGGGGCGAGCGGGGGTGCCTACGGTCGGCGCCGGGGCACCCCGGGAGGCCGGGCCGCCGCATGGTGGGCGTTGGCGTCCGTGCTCGGGCTCGACGAGGACTGGCCGGTCGACGGAGACGAGCTCGGGGAAGCGGCCGCCACCCTGCGTTGGTTCGCCTGGGACCCGGGTGACCAGGCCGGCGGGTGGGCCTATCACCTCGCCGTCGAAGATCCCGAGGTCGGCGTCGCCTGGGCGGTGAGCGCGGTGGATGCCCTGTGATCGGCGGGACCATTGGCGAGGCTCAGAGGTAGGGCGCCACCTCGGTGATCAGACGGTCCATCAGCTCAGCCTGGCGGGGGGCGGTGAACGTCGGGAAGTGCGACCGCGCCACGAACTCGACCGGCGTACCGGCCTGACGTCGGAGGTCGAGGAGCTGCTCGACGATCCGCTCGGGGGTGTCGACCAGGAACGACCGCCCCCGGAGCCTCCCCTCCAGGTCGCCGGGCGGCGGCGGAGGCGGGGGAGGGGGACCGGACCTGGTGGACGACGCCTCCATGTCGCCGTACTTCCACATCATCGTCCACACCGCGTCTGCCACCTCGGCCCAACCGTCGTCCGGGTCGTCGCACGGGTACATCACCGAGTAGTGGATCCACCGGAAGCTCGCCGGGTCGCGACCCACCGTCTCCATCTCGTCGAGCACCCATCCGACCTGCTCGGAAAACCCGGCCGGGGCCTCGTTGGCGAACAGCCCGTCGGCGAGCCGCGCCGCCCGGCGCACCGCCGGCTCTGCGCTCCCGCCGACGACGATCGGGATGGGACGCTGCGGTGTCGGGCGCACCGCCAGCTCGGGGAAGTCGTACACGGCGCCCTGGTGACGGAACGGCTCGCCGCTCCAGGCGCGGGGGAGCAGGTCGAGGACCTCCTCCATCGCCCGTCCCCGCAGCCGTTGCTCGATGCCGAGGGCGGCGAACTCGACCGAGCTCCAGCCGAGCCCGAGCCCGAGCACCAGCCGGCCCCCGCTGAGCAGCTGGACGGTGGCGGCGTCCTCGGCCAGTCGCAGCGGGTGGTGCAGTGGGGCGAGCAGCACCCCGGTCCCGATCTCGATGGTGCTGCTGCGGGCCGCCATGGCGGCGCTGGTCACCAGCAGGGACGGCATGTAGCCGTCGTCGACGAAGTGGTGCTCGGTGGTCCACACCGAGGAGAAGCCGAGTCGCTCGGCGAGCTCGGTCTCGTCGAGCAGGCGGGCGTAGGCGTCCGACCAGTCCGGATGGTCGCCAGGTCGGAGCTGAGCGGACAGCAGGCCGTATCCGAGGCTCATGGCGCGGCCGCGGTGCGGGCCGGGCGGTGCCGAGCCTCCGTATGGACCATGTGCTCAGAGGGCCTCACGGTCTCAGACGGTCCTCATCGTCAAACGGAGAGGTGTTCGCGGGCCATGTCCGGGTCGTTCACAGCGAGGGCGAAGTGCTGCGTGTCGTCGTTGGTCCGCAACAGGTACATGGCGTCGATGTTGATGCCGGTGTCGGCCAGGGAGGCGGTCAGGTCGGCGAGGGCGTTGGGCCGGTTGGGCACGACGGTGTCGATCACCCGGTGCTCCTCCCAGTTGACCCCCGCGTCGTCGAGCACCCGGCGGGTGACGGTGTCGTCGTCGGCCACCAGCCGCACCACCCCGAGCTCTCCGTTGGCGAAGGCGGCGAGGGCCTCGATGTGCACCCCGGCGTCGGCGAGGAGCCTCGCCAAGGTGGCCAGCTGACCGGGGCGGTTGGCCAGGTGCACCGTGAACTCGGTCATGGTCCGAGCATACGTGGTCGCTGCTACCCGATGTCGGCGGGCCACGGGCAAAGAGGGGGAACCGCCGTGGCAACGGTTCGGGGGGTGAGTAGGCGAGACGGCGAGTGGGCCCGAGTCCATCTCATGCGAGACCCCGCCCCCGTCATCCGTGCCGGCCGTCGGCCCGTGCCGATGCCACCCTCCCCGCGGCGGGGAGGGGAAACAGGCAGACCAATATCGAACATACGTTCGATATAGTGGAGCCATGGGTTCTTATGCGGAGCTGCACTGCCACACCAACTTCAGCTTCCTCGACGGGGCGTCGCATCCAGAGGCGCTGGTTGGTCGGGCAGCCGAACTGGGCCTCGAAGCGCTGGCGATCACCGACCACGACGGGTTCCGTGGTGCGGTCAAGGTGCACCGGGCGGCACGCCAGGTCGGGTTGCCCGTGGTGTACGGGACCGAGGTGGGGATGCCGCTCCATCCCGACGACACCGGGCGTGGCCAGGGAGAGGGCAACGCCCTTCCCGGCCTGCGTCCCGAGCCGGACGGCCACGGGGTCGACGCGGCACGCCCCAGCCGCGGCCGGGTGCGGCGGATGCACGGCGCCAAGCCGTCGGAGAAGGAGCCGGCCCACCACCTGGTGCTGCTCGCCCCCGACCCCGACGGGTACGCCTCCATCAGCAGGTTCGTGTCGTCCGGGCAGTACCGGGGGAGGAAGGACCGCCCGGTGTACGGCTACGACGACCTGGCGGAGGCATCGTCGCAGGGGAGGCTGGTCGCCCTCACCGGGTGCCGCCAGGGGGCGATGCCCTCGGCCGCGGTCCGCGGCGACCTGGCCGGGGCGATGGCCGCCGCCGCCTCGATCCGAGAGCTGTTCCCCGACCGGCTCTACGTCGAGCTGTGGCACCACGCCATGCCGGAGGACGATCTGCGCAACGATGTCATGGCCGAGGCGGCCGCCCGGCTCGGGCTGCCGGTGGTGGCGACCAACAACGTCCACTACGCCGATCCCGGCGACGCCGATCTGGCCGAGGTCCTCGCCGCCGTCGCCGGCCGCCGGCCGCTCGATGCCGCCGACGGGTTCCGCCCCGCCACCGACCAGCGCCACCTACGCCGCCCCGACGACATGGCGCGCCGTTTCGCCCGCTACCCGGGGGCGGTGGAGACCGCAGCCGAGCTCGGGGCATCGCTCGCTTTCGACCTCGACCTGCTCACCCCCCGGCTCCCCGATTTCCCCATGCCGGGCGGCTTCGCCACCGAGGACGCCTTCCTCCGCCACCTGGTGATGGAGGGAGCCCGCACCGTGTACCCGGGCACCGGCACAGGTGGGATCGACCCGCCGGCGCTGCAGCGGATGGAGCACGAGCTCGGGGTCATCGAGCAACTCGGCTTCGCCGGCTTCTTCCTCGTCGCCTGGGACATCGTCCGCTTCGCCCGGTCCCGGGACATCTATTGCCAGATCAGGGGATCGGGCGCCGACGCCGCCGTGTGCCGCTGCATCGGGCTCACCCGGGTCGATCCGATCCGCCTCCATCTGCCCTTCGAGCGGTTCCTCTCCACCGAGCGTGGCCGGCCCCCGGACATCGACATCGACTTCGAGGCTGAGCGGCGCGAGGAGGTCATCCAGTACTGCTACCGACGCTACGGCCGGGAGCGGGCGGCGATGGTGTCCAACGTCATCACCTACCGGGCGCGGTCGGTGCTCCAGGACGTGGGCAAGGCGTTCGGGCTCACCGCGGCGCAGGTGATCGCCCTGACGAAGTACCTCGACACCCGCAGCCCGAAGGGGATCGGCGATCACCTCGATCTCCCCGCGGGGCTCACCACGGACCTGATCGTCGACGCCTGTGAACGGCTCGACGGTTTCCCCCGCCATCTCGGCATCCACTCCGGGGGGATGGTGGTGGCGCAGCGGCCGCTGTGGGAGGTGGTGCCACTGGAGTGGGGGAGGATGGAGGACCGGTCGGTGGTGCAGTGGGACAAGGACGACTGCGCCGCCATGGGCATCGTCAAGTTCGACCTGCTCGCCCTCGGGGCGCTCAACGGGCTCCACATCAGCGTCGACGCCATCCGCCAGGCACACGGGGTCGACATCGACCTGGCGTCCGTCGACCAGGAGCCCGCCGTCTACGACATGTTGACTCGGGCGGACACCGTGGGGGTGTTCCAGGTGGAGTCACGGGCGCAGATGGCGACGCTGCCCAAGATGCGCCCTCGAACCTTCTACGACCTGGCCATCGAGGTGGCGCTGATCCGCCCCGGGCCAATCCAGGGCCACTCGGTGCACCCGTTCCTTCGCCGCCGCAACGGCGAGGAGGCCGTCCGCTACCCCCACCCGTCGATCGAGCCGATCCTGGTGAAGACGTTGGGGGTGCCGGTCTTCCAGGAGCAGCTCATGGAGATGGCTCGCATCTGCGCCGGGTTCACCCCGGGTCAGACCGACCGGCTCCGCCAGGCGATGACCCACAAGCGGTCCATCGAGGAGATGGCCAAGCTGTCCGACGAGGTGTTCGAGGGGATGGCCCGCAACGGCATCGTGGGTGACGCCGCCGACGAGATCTGGGACAAGCTGCAGGGTTTCGCCTCGTTCGGGTTCCCCGAGTCGCACTCGGTCTCCTTCGCCTACATCGTCTACGCCTCGTCCTGGTTGAAGCTCCACTGGCCGGCGGAGTTCTTCTGCGGGCTACTCAACGCCCAGCCGATGGGGTTCTACAGCCCCAACTCGCTGGTCCAGGATGCCGCCCATCACGGGGTGGTGGTGCACGGGCCGGACGTCAACCTCTCCGAATTCGACTGCGCCATCGAGCACTGGGACGCCGACCCGGACGACGTGGTCGAACACCTGGGGATGCGGTGGCGGCGGGGGAGGGGCTCCATCGACGATGCCCCCCGCTCGGCGGTGGCGCTGCGGATCGGGCTGCGCTACGTGCGCAACCTCGGTGAAGCGGAGATCGCTCGCATCGAGGTCGCCCGTGTCACCGGGGGCTGGTTCCGATCGGTGGAGGACCTGGCTCATCGCACCGGGCTACCCGTCGACGCCTACGAGGCGCTGGCGGCGTCTGGAGCGTTGGGCTCGCTCGGGGTGGGGCGCCGGGAGGGCATCTGGTCGGCGGGGCCGATGGCGGCGATGGGCCCTGGCCGGCTGCCGCTGGCCACCGGCAGCGTCCCCCCGCCGCTGTCCCCGATGACCCCGGTGGAGGACGTCCAGGCCGACCTGTGGTCGACCGGGATCTCCGTCACCCATCCCATCGCCTTCGTGCGCGAGCGGCTCGCCGCCTCAGGGTGCCTCACCGTCTCGGATGCGTTGGCGGTGCGTCGCCATGGGACCAGGGCCCGGGTCGGCGGCATGGTCACCCACCGCCAACGACCCGGCACCGCCGCCGGGGTCCGTTTCTTCAACCTCGAGGACGAGACCGGGCTGCTCAACGTTGTGGTCCTCCCGCCGATATGGGAGGCCAACTACGAGATCGCCCGCAAGGCGGCGGGGATGGTCATCATCGGGGTGCTCGAGTACCGGAGCGGGGTCACCAACCTCGTTGCACACCGGTTCGAGCCGCTCCCCGTACCCGCCGATTTGCCGTCCCGCGACTTCAGGTAGCCGAACTAGGTCACCGGGACGCCGGGGGTGCAGGCCATCACCTCGAAGTCGCCGGCTGCCTCTTCGGTGAGCTGCTCGGGCGTACCGGCGAGGATGGGGAAGGTGCCGTAGTGGATGGGGACCACCGTCTCGACTCCGAGCAGGCGAGCCGCCTTGGCGGCGCCCGCCGGCCCCATCGTGTAATAGCCCCCGATGGGGAGCAGGGCGATGTCGGGCCGATGTAGCTCGCCGATCAATGCCATGTCCCCGAACACGGTGGTGTCCCCGGCGTGGTAGACGGTGGGGCCATCGGGGATCGCCAGCACCCAGCCGGCCGCCTGGCCGCCGTCGGCCACCCCGCCCGAGGCGAAGTCGATCCCCGACGAGTGGACCGCCTCGACCATCGTCGCCTCGATTCCGCCCGGCCCTGGCACGGTGCCGCCCTTGTTCGAGCCGACCGCGGTGGAGACGCCGTTGGCGGCGAGCCACAGGCTGATCTCGTGGATGGCGTGGACCGGCGCCTCGTGATGTCGGGCGAGGTCGGGGACACCGGAGAAGTGGTCGCCGTGGCCGTGGGTGACGTAGATGGCGTCGACGCGGTCCTGCTCGACCTCGGCGGCGGGACATGCCGGGTTTCCTTTCAGCCAGGCGTCGATGAGCACGGTGGTGCCGTCGCCGAGTCGGAGCCGCACCGCCCCGTGGCCGAGCCAGGTGAGTTCGATTCCCTTGAGGTCCATCCGCTCCCTCCGCGTCGGTGCGACGCCGATGCTACGCGGCGGTGCCCCCGGCTCGGGCGGTCACGCGACCTGCCCGCTCCGCCAGCGCGACGTTGACCGGATTGAGCTCCAGGAATCCGGAGCGGAGGTCCTCGTCGTCGATGGCGGCGACCCGATGGTCGAGAGGTAGGGCGATGGCGTCGGCCACGACCCGCACCGAGCCTCGTCGCCGGCGGCACGTCAATGGCACGGCAGCAGGACACGTCCCGGCTCGAGCGCATCCCGCCAGGTCGGCGGGTTCGAGCCGGTCGAGCAGCAGCGTCGAGCCCGGGGCATGCGCCTCGTCGACCGACCGGGCCATGCGGGCGAGCGGCCAGCGCGGCCTCGCACTCCAGCACCGCGGTGGTCGACGCCCAGCTCGGCGCTCACCGTCCGGGCCCGCTCCAGCGGTCGAGCGGCGGCGCGGGCTCGCCGGCGGCGAGCCAGACCAGACCGCCTCGACCAGCCGGGCTCTCCATTCGGCGGCGGCCATCCCGGACTGGGGGCGGTGGATCGCCTGCCGTGGGCCGGCAGCTGCGCGCCGCGTCGAGACTGCGCTCGCGACGGCGATCAGCGCCCGTAGCGGCGAGCGGCATTGACCACGATGCAGTCGGCATGGATGGGGAGGGCCAGATCGACGGCGGTGGCGAATCGCCGTCGGGCGGTGGCATGATCTCCGGTCAGCCGCGCGACCTCGCCCAGCAGCAGTGTGCAGCTCGGCCTGGCCCTCGACGTCGCCGATGTCGACGCACATGGCCAACGACTGGTCGGCCCGGCGGCGGCCTTCGTCGAGCCTGCCCTGGGCTATGGCCAGCCGGCGATGTTGCCGAGGATGATCGCCTGGGTGAAGCGGTGACCCAACCGCTCGGCCATGCTCGACGAGTGCCTCGCCGTAGACCTCTTGGGCGGCGTCGAGCCGGCCCATCGTCTCGAGAACGATGCCATCTGGCTCACGTCCATGCTCTCCTGGTACAGCTCGTGGTGGTCCCGATGGATGGCGCGGCAGTCCCTGTTCGGCGAGGTCGAGGGCTCCGGGTAGTCGCCCCGTGTTGACGGCAACCGCCGCCTGGAATCCGGAGGCTGGCTGCCGATCGAGGATCGACGCTTCGCCGGCGGCGGTGGCGAGTCCTGGGCGCGTACGAGGGCGGCCTGCGCCTCGATCGTGCTCTCCGGACCAGGCCAGGGCCGAGCCCGAGCCTGTTGAGCGCCTCGGCCTCGAGTCGGGTCGACCCCGCTGGCCTGGCGAGGGCGACGGCTTCGGCGGAGACGTCGGCGGAGGTGTCGTACTCGCCGTGGAAGTACGACCCAGCGCGCCTCGGCGAGCAGGATCGTCGCCGTCCGCAGCGGGTCGGTCCCGTCGTCGGCGTCGCCGAGGGCGTCGAGGACCGTTCGCTGTGCGTCCCGGTCGCCGATCCGGTCGAGCACACCCTCGATCGCCAGCAAGATGTCGATACGCGAGACCCGAGCTCGTCGGCGGCCGCCAGCTGTTCGGCCCGGCGGAGCAGCGTCGACCGCCTCGGTGTTGGCGAAGATGGCGGCGGCCCCCTGGCCGGCGCGCAGGTACCAGTGCGCCGCCTCGGCCTGCTGGCCCGCCTCGGCATGGTGCTCGGCGATTACCGCGGCGTACTCGTCGCCGCGGCCGGTCTCGCCCGCCAGTACCTTCGAGCCATTCCGCCACCCGCCCGTGGTAGGTCGCGGCGGGTGGTGCGCAGCAGGCTCTCGTAGGCGACATCGCGCAGCAACGCATGGCGGAACGAGAACTCGGTGGAACCGGCGAAGGCGGAGGTCTCCCGGCGGAAGACGATCTCCCGGTTCCGCAGCCGGGCGAGGGCGTCGTCGGCGTCGGCGTCACCGGTGGGGTCGAGGTGCTTCACCGCGCTGTCCCAGAAGACCCGGCCCACCACCGCCGCCCGCTGCGCGGTGGCCCGTTCGTCGGGGGCGAGGGCGTCGAGGCGAGCCTGGATGACTCCTTTGAGCGTCGCCGGCACCCGGGTGAGGTCGAGCGCCTCGTCCGGACGACGCTCCACCGCTCGGTCGACGTGTCGACGACGCCTTCGCCGACGAGCCACTTGACCAGCTCCTCCATGAAGAACGGGTTGCCCTCGGACGTGGACGCCACCAGGTCGGTGATGGCGTCCGGAACCTCGTCGGCTCGTTGCATGATCTCGCCGACCAGCTTGACGCTGTCCCGCCTCGACAGGGGCCCGAGGCGGAGCACGGCGTGGGCGTCGAGGCCCTCGCCCCAATGGGGGCGTCGCTCCAGGAGGGACGGTCGGGCCGTCACCACCACGAGGACCGGCCGATCCCGCAGCCACCGGTCCAGGTCGACGAGCCAGTCGAGCGTGGCGTCGTCCGCCCAGTGGGCGTCCTCGAGGAGCAGGACCACTGGCGTCTCCTCGCTCAGCCGCACGAGGTAGTCGCCCAGGGCCACCAGCGCCCGGGTCCGGAGACCCTGCGGGTCGGCGGAAAGGCCCTCGAGGTACGGGCTGTCGGTCAGCTCGAAACCGAGCCAGCGGGCGAGCAGGTGTGCCGACCCCGTGCCCCCGTTGCCGGCGGTGCCGAGATCGTCGGCGATCTGCTCCCACTTGGTGAGGACGACGTCGGGTGGATCGCCGGCGACGATGCCGAGGCGTTCGGTGAACACGCTGCGGAGGAGGCCGTTGGGCACGGCCTCCGTGGTCGGCGCGGCACGACCCCGCAGCAGCCGGATGTGGTCGGGTCGCGCCGCCAGCCACGTCTCGAAGTCGCGGAGCAGCCGCGACTTGCCCACCCCGGCGTGCCCGATGACGCTGGCAACGGCCAGCCCACCGGAGATGCCGTCACCGTCCGGGCCGGTGCCGGCGACCTCGTCGAACGCCTTCTGCAGCCATCCCAGCTCGAGGTGCCGGCCGATGGTCCTGGTGGTGACGCCCTCGAGCCCGCGGGTCTCGGGCCAGAAGGCCGAAGGCCCGCCGGCCAGCGCCAGGTATGCCTCGACCGGCTCGGCGATCCCCTTGAGCCGGAGCTGTTCGACCTTGCGCAGGGCGAACGAGCCCTTCACCAGTTGGCAGGCGTCGTCGGACAGGAGGATGCCCCCGGTGGGGCAGCCGCCTGGAGACGAGCGGCCCGGTTGACGATCTCGCCAACGACCACCAGTCATCGCCGGCCTGCGGTCGTCCACGTGCTCACCACGACGTCGCCGGTGTCGATCCCCACCCGCATCTGCAGCGTGATGCCGTGACGGTTCTCGAACTCCTGGTTGAGGTCGGCCAGCCGATCGTTCATGGCGAGCGCCGCTCGCACCGCCCGGTGGGGGTCGTCTTCGCGGGCTCGGTGCATGCCGAACACCGCCATCACCGCGTCGCCGATGAACTTCTCGACGATGCCGCCCTCGTCCTCGATGCAGCGTGCCCACACGGCGAAATACTCTGCGATGACCGTGCGAACGTCTTCCGAATCGAGCTCACTCGAGAGCACGGTGAAGTCGACCAGGTCGGAGAACAGGACGGTCACCTGTTTGCGCTGGTCTCCCACGGTGCCGGCGACGATGCGGTTGCGGCGCTCCACCAATGGGACCAGCGCCAGGTCGACCATGGCGTCACCGATCGCCGTGCGCTGTTGCTCGAGCGCGGCAATGGCGTGCTCGACCGACTCCAGCTCTTCCAAGGCGCCCTACCCCCCTGCGACTCTGCCTCGCAGGTTACCCATAGCTGGGGCGCTTTCGAGCTCTGTCGATGCCCTACATTGCGGCGGTGCGAACATCGCCACGCCGGCGACGAGGAGGAGCATGCTGGCAGTCGAGGTGACCACAGCCACCCTCGTTGCCTGGGGGGCGGCGGCAGTCTGGTCGGGTTCGCCCTGGGGTGGGCGCTGCGCCCGTGGGCGATGGCCGACCGCCTCAGCCGCGAGCAGGCCGAAGCGCTGGCCGCCGAGAAGGAGCGGCGGACGGCGGCCGAGACCGGCCTATCCGCAACCCAGGTCGAGTTGGATGCCTCCACCGTCGACCTCACCACCGCCCGTGGCGAGATCGTCGACCTGCGTCACGAGTTGGAGACACGACCGCAGGCGTCACTCGCCGACGCCCAGGAGCGACTCGAGGAGGCCGAGGCCCGCGCCGCCGGCGCCGCCACACCTCGCTGATCGGCGGCTGCTACGGAGGACGCGACCGCCTGCTCGATGACGTCGAGCGCCCGGTCGATGCCGGCGGCGTCGACCCCGAGGTTGGCGACGGCGCGGATCCGGGACACCGACATCGGCAGCACCAGCACGCCATGGTCGGCGCAGCGGTCGACGAGCTCATTGGCGGGCATCACCGCACGTCGAAGTAGACCATGTTGGTTTCCACGGTGGCGGCGTCCACCACGATGCCGGGGATCTCGGCCAGCCCGGCGGCGAGCCTGGAGGCGTTGGCGTGGTCGTCGGCGAGCCGCGG
The DNA here is from genome assembly GCA_963834375.1 of uncultured Acidimicrobiia bacterium. Lineage (GTDB taxonomy): Bacteria > Actinomycetota > Acidimicrobiia > Spongiisociales > UBA5794 > JACDBE01. Next base: position 1,066,536 of record CAWIBM010000002.1, read on the forward strand.
CCGATGGTGGTCCACGGCGTGGCGGGCCGCCGCCGCCATCATCCCTGCCTGGCGGAACCCGCCGCCGAACATCTGCTTGAAGAACCGGGCCCGGTCGATCAAGTCCTGGCGTCCCACCAGAGCGGAGCCCATCGGCGCTCCCAGGCCCTTGGAGAAGCAAACGCTCACCGTGTCGAACCCGGCGGCCAGCTCGGCTTCGGATCGTCCGGTGGCGACGGCGGCATTCCACAGTCTCGCCCCGTCCATGTGGGTGGCGATGCGGAGTCGTTTCGCCTCGGCGGTGACGGAGGAGAGCAGATCCGGCGGCCAGACGGCGCCCCCGGCGGCGTTGTGGGTGTTCTCCACCCACAACAGGGTGACCGGCTGGAACAGGGAGGCCGGCAAGGACGGCGACGGCTGGGGGATGGCGTCGCCGACCTCGGCCGGTCCGAACGTCCCCCGTTCGCCGTCGAGGAACTGGATGGTGACCCCCGACAACACGTAGGGGGCGCCCATCTCGTGGATGTGGACGTGGGCGTCGACCGGGGCGAGGACGACGTCGCCGGGCTGGGTGTGGACGCGCAGCGCCGCCTGGTTCGACATCGTGCCCGAGGGGACGTACATGGCATCGTCCTTGCCGAGCAGGTCGGCCACCCGCCGTTCCAGGGCGAGGACCGACGGGTCGTCGTGGAACACGTCGTCACCCACCTCGGCTTCGGCGATCGCCCGACGCATCGCCGCCGTCGGCTTGGTGACGGTGTCGGAGCGGAGGTCGACGACGGGCTCGGGCATGGGTCAGCCGGAGTAGTTGGACGAGGCGCGGAACGTCTCGGCGATGTGGACGTCGACCAGTGCCGGCAGACCGCTGGCCCTCGCCCTCTCCAGCGCCGGGACGATCTCGGCAGGGTCGGTGACCAGCTCGCCGTAGCCGCCCAGTGCGGCGACCACGGCGTGGTAGGGGCGGCGCCCCAGGTCGGAGGCGACCACCCGATCGGGGTAGAAGCTGCGGTGGAACGTCTTGATGTTGCTCCACACCCCGTCGTTGCCGAGGACGCCGATGACGGGTAGACCGTGGCGGACGAAGGTGTCGTACTCGAACCCGTTGAACCCGAACCCGCCGTCGCCGAACACGATGCCCACGGTGCGCTCGGGATGGACCACCTTGGCGGCGAGGGCGAACCCGGGGCCGGTGCCCAGCGTCCCCGCCGGCCCCGGCTCCAGCAGGTGGCCCGGGGTCGAGACCCTCAGCCAGCGGGCGGTGGTGGCCACGATGTCGCCACCGTCGACGGCGACGATCGAGTCCTGGCCGAAGAAGCCGGCGACATCCCGGGCGAACCGTTGCGGGGCGACGGGCACCGCGTCGCTTTCCGCCTCCGTCTCGGCTTCGGTGCGGGCCGCCGCCTCGGCGGCGCGGATCTCGTCCGACCACCCGCCGCCCGGGCGGCTCCGCCCGGCCTTGGCGAGTTGGGCGAGTACCCGGCCCGGGTTGGCCACCACGGCGACCGGGGCGGGCCGGTTCCAGCCCAGCTTGGTCGGCTCCGGGTCGACCTGGACGACGGTGGCTTCCGCAGGGATCTTCCGGCCGTACCCGGTGCGGAAGTCCCAGTCGACCTGCAGGGCGAGCACCACGTCGGCCCGGGCGAGCGCCTGGGAGCGGGCCAGGCTCCCCAGCAGTGGGTGATCGGGCGAGAGGGCGCCCCGTCCTCCGGAGTTGGCGAACACCGGGGCGTCGAACATCTCGGCGACCGCCGCCAGCGCCTCGGCACCGCCACCGCGGAGCCCGCCGCCGGCGAAGATCACCGGACGGTCGGCCCCGGCGAGCAGGTCGGCGATCCGGTCGACCGTGTCCGGGTCGGCGCCGGCCGGCTCGGTGGCTCGATAACCGGTGGGGAGCGGGGTGTTCTCGTCGACCAGGCCGGACTGGACGTCGAGCGGGACATCGAGGAACACCGGCCCGCCCCGGCCGGAGAAGGCGTGCCGGGCGGCGATGGCGATGTAGTCGGCGAGCCGCGCCGTCTCCCAGGCGGTCGTCGCCAGCTTGGTGATGGACGCGAAGATCGGGGGATGGTCGAGCTCCTGGAGACCGCCGGCATGCTCCTGGCGGATGAGGTGGCGGCCGCCGAGCACCAGCATCGGGGTGCACGACAGGTGGGCGTTCATCACCGCCGTGGCCAGGTTGGTCACCCCGGGGGCGGCGGTGACCGCGGCGACTCCGAGCCTTCCGGTCAGCCGGGTGTAGGCCTCGGCGGCGTGCCCGGCGGTCTCCTCGTGGCGGACGTCGACGATGCGGATGCCTTCTTCCACGCACCCGTCGAGGATGGGGACGATGTGGCCCGCCGGTGAGGGTGAACAGGGTGTCGACGCCCTCGGCCCGCAACGCCCGGGCGATGAGCCGCCCACCGTGGATCTTTGCCATTCCGCTCCCGCCGGCTCGTGGCGCGGCTGCGCCTCCTAGTCGGTCTCGCTGTCCATGAAGTATCGCGGCTGCAGGAGCCCGGAGAGCTCGCCGGCGGCGTGACCCGCGGGGTCTCCGCCGATGTCCCACTCCCGTCCCACCATCAGGTCGATGACGGCGACGCTGGCGGTTCTCATCGCGGCGGCGGCGCCGGTGAGCCGCTCGACCAGGGCGCCCCAGGTCGGTTGGTGACCGACCACCATCAGCCGCTCCACGTGCTCCGGTGTCTCGGCGATCACGGCGAGCACGCCGTCGACGTAGCTGTCGTAGAGGCGCTCGTCGGTGACGACGGGGGAGGACCAGCCGCCGGCATCGGCGGCCAGCGTCGCGGTGGTGTGCGCCCGCACCGCCGTCGAGGTGAGCACCAGTTCGGGCTCGAGCCCGAGCCGGGTGAGTGTCGTCCCCATGACTCTTGCGGAGGCGACCCCGCGCCGGTTGAGCGGGCGCTCGTGGTCCGACGTCCCGCCGGCGTGCCAGTCGGACTTGGCGTGCCGCATCACCAGGAGCTGCTTCACATCGGCCTCCTAGTGCACGAGGCTACGCCGTCAGGCGGAGACTCGGGCGATGGGGGTTGGGGGTCCCCCATCGCACGGCGATGAGGCGTCAGCCGAAGAGCCATGAGCACAGTGGCTACGCCGTCAGGCGGAGACTCGGGCGATGGGGGTTGGGGGTCCCCATCGCACGGCGATGAGGCGTCAGCCGAAGAGCCATGCGTGGCGCGCGTAGGCGGAGACTCGGCGATGGAACCGGTACCACCTCGATCGGGGTACGCTCCCTGCCGCCGCCCCCCCGCCGGCCGTAACGCATACGAAGACCTCCGAGGAGCAACGATGACCCGACCGAACCTTCGCCTCACCGGTGCCGTGTTCCTCGCCCTGGCGCTCGCCGCCTGCGGCGGCGGCGAGGTGACCGCCGAGGACGCCACCACCCAGGCCTGCGACGCCCTGGCGGAAGCCGCCGACTCGGTGGCCACGCTCGCCGAGGGGGCGGCCGCCGGCGTCGAGACCATCCGAGAGGCCGGAACCGAGCTCCGTGACCGGGTCGCCGAGATCAACGAGGACGTCCAGGCGGCGCTGGGCAGCGCCGAGGCCGAGGCCGTCACGAACTTCATCGCCTCCCAGCGCGCCTATCGCAGCACCACGAGCGGGGCCGAGGACCAGGCCGGGCTCGACGCCGTCGCCGAGGAGTTGGACGCCGCCGGCGCCGACCTGCAGGCTCGCTACGACGAGGCGGTCACCGCCCTCGGTTGCGGTTGATCGGAGCCTGCGGGCTACAGCTTGGCCACGATGTGGTCGATGGCGGCGGTGAGGGTTGCCACGTCGTCGGGCTCGATGTTGGGGAAGCACGAGATGCGGAGTTGGTTGCGCCCCAGCTTGCGGTAGCCGAAGGTGTCGACGATCCCGTTGGCGCGCAGCACCGCCTCGATCGTGTCGGCGGACACCTCGGGGACGAAGTCGACGGTGACCACGGTGGGGCTGCGCATCGTCGGGTCCATCACGAACGGTGAAGCGAAGTCGCGGCTCTCGGCCCAGTCGTAGACGGTCGACGAGGAACGCGAGGAACGGTCGATCGCCCAGGGCAACCCTCCCGAGCCGAGCATCCGCTCGATCTGGTGGGCGAGCAGGAAGACGGTCGCCAGCGACGGCGTGTTGTACGTCTGGTCCTTGCGCGAGTTCTCCACCGCCTGCTGGAGGCTGAGGAACGCGGGGATCCAGCGACCCGAGGCGGCGACCGCCTCGATCCGGGCCACGGCGGCGGGGGAGCAGAGCGCCACCCAGAGGCCGCCCTCGGAGCCGAAGGCCTTCTGCGGCGAGAAGTAGTAGGTGTCGAACTGCTCGGGGTCGACGGCGATGGCCCCCGCCGCCGAGGTGGCGTCGACCAGCACCAGGCCGTCGGCGCCGTCGGGTCGGGCGATGGGCATCGCCACCCCGGTCGAGGTCTCGTTGTGGGTGAGGGCGTAGGCGTCGACGGCCTCGCTCGCCGCCGGGAGCGGATGGGTGCCGGGCTCGGCGACGATGACCTCGGGGTCCTCCAGGTGCGGCGCCGCCTCGGTGACCTTGGCGAACTTGGACGAGAACTCGCCGAAGGAGAGGTGCTGGCTGCGGCGCTCGATCAGCCCGAACGCAGCGCACTCCCAGAAGGCGGTGGCGCCCCCGACCCCGAGCACGACTTCGTAGTCCATCGGGGAGCCCGTAGAGCTCGCTGAACCCGCGGCGCACCCGACCCACCATCTGGCGCACCGTCGACTGGCGGTGGCTGGTGCCGAGATAGCCGGCGCCGGTGGCGGCGAGGGCCGCCACGGCGGCGGTGTCGACCTTGGACGGCCCCGACCCGAACCGGCCGTCGCCGGGGATCAGGTCGTCGGGCAGCGTGATGGAGGGGATGTCGGCCATGGCTTCCTCGGATGTCGTGACGCCAAGGCTAACGGGGCGCCGGCCACGGCCGGTAGGGTTCCGGCCATGACCGAGCTGGCGCGGCGGGTCACCGCCATGGACGAGTCGGCCACCGTGGCCATCACCACCAAGGCCAATGCGTTGCGCGCCGCCGGACGCCCGGTGATCGGCTTCGGGGCCGGTGAGCCGGACTTCCCGACACCGCCGGGCATCGTCGAGGCGGCACGGGAAGCGGCGCTCGACCCTCGTCACCACCGGTATTCACCGACGTCGGGCCTGCCCGAGCTGCGCACCGCCATCGCCGCCAAGACGGCCCGCGACTCCGGGCTGGTGGTGGAGTCCTCGCAGGTGGTGGTCACCAACGGCGGCAAGCAGGCGGTGTACCTGACGTGCCAGGTCCTGCTCGACCCGGGCGACGAAGTGCTCCTACCGGCCCCCTACTGGGTGACCTACCCCGAGGCGGTCCGGCTCGCCGGAGGAGTGCCGGTGGTCGTCGACACCGCCCACGACACCGGCTATCGGGTGTCGGTCGATCAACTCGAGGCGGCCCGCACCGACCGCACCAAGATGCTCATCCACGTCTCGCCATCGAACCCGACGGGTGCGGTGTACCCGCGCGACGAGGTCGAGGCGATCGGTCGGTGGGCCGCCGAACACGGCATCTGGGTGCTCACCGACGAGATCTACGAGCACCTGACCTACGGGGTGGATGCTCCGTCGCTGCCGGTGGTGGTGCCCGAGGCGGCCGGGCGGACGGTGGTGGTCAACGGGGTCGCCAAGACCTATGCGATGACCGGGTGGCGGGTTGGCTGGCTGATCGGGCCGGTGGAAGTGGCCCGGGCGGCGACCACGGTGCAGTCCCATCTCAGCTCCAACGTCGCCAATGTCGCTCAGATGGCGGCGCTCGCCGCCGTCGTCCGGCCCACTCGACGCGGTCGCCGAGATGCGGGCGGCGTTCGACCGGCGACGGCAAACGATGCACCGCATGCTCAACGAAGTCCCGGGGGTCGAATGCCCCGAGCCGTTGGGAGCCTTCTACGCCTTTCCGTCGGTCACCGGGCTGCTGGGCAGGCCGGTGGGCGACGCCGTTCCGCAGACGTCGATGGAGTTGGCCGCTGTCTTGCTCGACGAAGTCGAGGTGGCTGTGGTCCCCGGCGAGCCGTTCGGGGCGCCCGGCCACCTGCGTCTGTCCTATGCCCTGTCCGACGACGACCTGGTCGAGGGACTCACCCGAATACAGAAGCTGATCGCCCGCTCCGGGTGACGGTCCACGCTCACAGCGAGAGGGCCACCTGCTGCCACACCTCGCTGGCCGGGTCGAGCACCGAGAAGTGGTCGATGTCGGGGTACACCGCGGTCACGTCCGCCCCGGCGGAGGTCGCCGTCTCGGCGTACCGGGTGGAGAACTCCACCGGGACGACGGTCGTCGCCGACGCCGTGGACGATCAGCTGGCGGGCCCGCGGGGGGTCGTGCCATCGGGGAGACGTCTCCCGTGCGGGTCGATGCCAACGACGAACTGCTCCGGGCTGGGGGCGCCGATGCCCAGCTCGATGGCCCGGGCCAGGTCGGTGATCGGGCGCCATCGCCACCACGGTGTCGACGATCGGTGCCCGAGCCGCCACCAGGGCGAGCTGGGCTCCGGCGGAATGGCCGACCAAGGTGACCCGGTCGGTCCCGGTGTCGCCGGCGACCCGGTCGACCGCCGCCGCCACGTCCTCACCGGTCGCCGGCCACCCGCCGTCGCAACCCAGCCGGCGGTATTCGACGTTGGCGGTGGTCCACCCCGGGCTGGAGAGGTCGACGGCGAGCGTGTCGATGGTGTCCCGCCCCCACTCGCGTCGCCAGAAGCCGCCGTGGAGGAACACGGCGACGCCGGTCCGGTCGCCGGGGGCTCGGCGGACATCCATCACCTGCTCCGGGTGGTCCCCGTAGGAAACCGTTTCGTAGGGAGCAGCGGCCCGGTTCACCAGCAGTCGGAGGGCGTCGTGGTACCCGATGGTCCCCCTGCCGAAGATCGAGCGGACCACGGCGGGAGCGATCATCGAGACCGCCCGCCACGGCTCCCGGGCGTGGATGTCGGACAGGTGGACCTCGACTGCGGGGAGCGCCACTCCGAGCAGGGCGTCGTGGATGGCGTATGAGGTGTGGGTGAGGGCCCCGGGATTGATGACGATCCCGTCGGCGTCGGTGCGGGCGCCGTGGATCCGGTCGATGATGGCACCCTCGTGGTTCGACTGGAAGGTGGTGACCTCGACGCCGAGCCGGTGCCCCCACTCCACCACCCGATCGTCGAGTTGCTCCAATGTCTCCCGACCGTAGATGTCCGGCTCCCGCACACCGAGCAGGTTGAGGTTGGGCCCGTTGATGACGGCGATGCGGAGCGGCATGAAGAGAGGTTACGGCGTCAGCCGGATGAGTGATGGATGGCTGGTGGCCGGCGGCGACGGTGACGATGTGCGGGTCGAGGGGCGCCGGCACGAGGTCGAACCGGTCCTCGAGGGCGGCGATCATCGGCTTCAGTGGCAGCCTTCACCGAGACCGAAGGGTCGACGTCGGTGAGGGCTCCCGCCGTGGCCGGGTCCCACTCCAGGCCCATCGCCCGGTACACCGGCACCAGGGCGCGCCGCACCAGGTCGGGGCGGCCCACCACGATGACCCCGCCGACGTGGGCGGCGTGGCGGGCCAGTCGCTGGCCGACGCCCATCAGCTTGAGGCGGCCGTCGTGGTGCACACTCCAGCCGCCAGGGCAGTACTCGCCGGGGATCTCCCCGATCCCGGACGTGACCCCAGGCGCGCGAAGGCATCCACGACCACCTCGGCCAGGGCGGCGAACCTCGCCGTGATCCCGGGCCGGGGGTCAACATCAGGGATGGACCAGGCGAACGACAGCGTGTGCTCGGTGAACACCGCGGCCCGGCCCCCGGCCATCCGCTCCACGGCGGCGAAGCCGGCGTCGGTGGCCGCGTCGACCGCCGCCGGGTAGCGGCGGTCGATGGTGTCCCGCTTGCCGAAGGCGACCACCCGGCCAGGTACGTGGATCCTGAAGGTCTCGGTGATCGACCCTTCGGACGCCGCCCGCAGCATCGCCCGGGAGATCTCGGTGTCGAGCGAAGGCGGTTCAGGGTGCCCTTCGGTGACCAGTGAGCACGGTGCGAGGCATCGGGCCGAGCGTACCGAGGGATCGCTACCGGGATAGCGGGGGACCGCCGTTAGGCTTCCGGGGCACGCCCCGGATCCGTTCCAGCCCCCGTGCGAGGTGGAGCCGGGGGGTCCACCGGGGGGCGGTGCTCCCCGTGTGCGAGGCCTCGAAGAAGGTGCCGGATGACGTGGCGAAGGCTCGCCCTGGTGGCGGTCGTGGCAGCTGTGCTCGCCGTCGTGCAGCGACAGCCAGCTCCTCGACGAGCTGGGCGAGCGCTCCCATCAGTACGTCCAGGGCACCGACCACGATCCCGCCGGTGACCACGGCTCCCGGTGACGGGCGGGGGGCGATCGGGCTCAAGGACATCGGGCGCAATGTGAGCTGGTACAACGAGGGCATCGAGACCGGTCCCACCTTCGAGACGGCGGTGGTGATCTCGGCGGTGTGGCAGCGAGGCAACGGCCAGGACCGGTTCATCCAGGCCAGCCCCCGGGAGGTCTCCGCCGCCTTGCCCGGCGTCCAGTTCCCGTCACTCGTGCCCCGCACGACGGAGTCGATCACCAGCCAGCTGGTATACGACACCGCCTCCGCCACCCTCGACGCCGGCGTGTCCGCCGCCTTCGGGCTGTGGTCCGGTGAGCCCTACCGGGCCCAGGACGACCAGGTCGGCGTGTTGCGCATCGGGCAGGAGCTCACCGTGCGCCGGCGTGACGGCATCCGGCTGATCGAGGTCGAAGACGGGATCAACCTGCTGTGGACCGACGGGGCGTACCAGTACGAGCTCTTCTGTCACGAGGTGCTCGCCGAGCCGCAGTGCCAGCGGCTGGCCCGTTCCTTCGTGCCGCTCGAGGTGATCGTCGGCCCCGGAGTGCCGGAGGACTGACCCCCGGTCGCCGTACGACTGGCTCGCTCGGCCCGGCCGGTAGCGTGCCCGTGTGGTATACGGCCCATCGGCATGGTCCTACGTCCGGTTCGACGACACCGGCCCGCCTCCCCAGGTGGACAGGGCCCTTCTCGGACGCGTCCTCCGCTACGGCACGCCGTACAAGCGCAAGATGGCGATCGTCCTCGCCACGATCCTGGTCATCTCGGTGCTGGCGCTGGCGCCGCCGCTCATCATGCGCACCCTGATCGACCAGGCCATCCCCGACGAGGATCTCGGCCTGGTCACCCTGTTGGGGGTGATCATGGTCGCCGTCCCGTTGGTCAGCGGGCTGTTCGGCGTGCTGCAGCGGTGGGCTTCCTCGGCGGTGGGCGAGGGGATCATCTTCGACCTGCGCAACCAGCTGTACGAGCACGTGCTCGGGATGTCGCTGGGGTTCTTCACGGCGACCCGCACCGGCGAGCTGATGTCTCGTCTCAACAACGACGTGGTGGGGGCCCAGCAGGCGGTGACCGGCACGTTCATCTCGCTGGTCTCCAATGTCGTCGGCGGTGGCGGCCACGCTGGTGGTGATGCTCCGCCTCGAGTGGCGTCTCACCCTGCTGGCGGTGGCGATCTTCCCGCTGTTCATCTATGCCTCGCGCCGGGTCGGGAAGTTGCTGCGGGTGGTGCGGCGCCACCAGCTGGAGCGGAACGCGGCGATGAACTCCCACATGCAGGAGACGCTCGGGGTGTCCGGGGCGCTGCTGGTCAAGCTGTTCGGCCGGAACCGCGAGGAGGAGGCCAAGTTCTCCACCGAGGCGGGGGCGGTGCGCGATCTCGGGGTCCGCCAGGCCACCATCGGTCGCTGGTTCTACATGGCGCTCGGCGTGATGGGGGCGCTCGGCTCGGCGGTCGTGTTCTGGACCGGGGCGGTCCTCGTCATCAACGGCGCCATCACCGTCGGGACCATCGTCGCCCTCTCGGCGTACCTGGGCAGCCTGTACGGGCCGCTCACCGCCCTGTCGAACACCCGGGTCGAGTTCGCCACGTCCCTGGTGTCCTTCGAGCGGGTGTTCGAGGTGCTCGACATGCGCCACGCCATCGTGGAGGAGGCCAACCCGGTGCGGCCCGGTCGGTTCGCCGGGGCCATCGAGTTCGACCACGTCTGGTTCGCCTACGGGGGCAGCTCCGGTTTGGAGACGGTGGAACGGATCGGCCGGGGCCCGCTCCAGGTCGCCGACGCCGTCCCCGTCGGCGCGCCCGGTCGAGTGGGCGCTGCGGGACGTGACCTTCCGGGTCGAGCCCGGAGAGTTGATAGCCCTGGTCGGTCCCTCCGGCGCCGGCAAGACGACCACCACCTACCTGGTTCCCCGGCTGTACGAAGTCGACCGCGGTGCGGTGCGCATCGACGGCCACGACGTGCGCACCCTCGACCGGGAGGACCTCGCCGCCGCCATCGGCGTCGTCACCCAGGAGGCGTACCTCTTCCACGACACCATCGCGGTGAACCTGCGGTACGCCAAGCCGGACGCCTCCGACGAGGAGCTTCGGGTCGCCGCCGGGCTGGCCAACATCGCCACCCTCATCGACGGCCTCCCCAGGGGATACGACACGCCCGTCGGCGAACGGGGCTACCGCCTGTCGGGCGGCGAGAAGCAGCGCATCGCCATCGCCCGCGTGATCCTCCGCGACCCGCAGATCCTGATCCTCGACGAGGCCACCTCACACCTCGACGCCCACAGCGAGGCGCTCATCCAGGACGCTCTCGAGAAGGTGATGGAGGGCCGCACGTCGCTGGTCATCGCCCACCGCCTGTCGACGATCCTGTCCGCCGACCGCATCCTGGTGATGGAGTCGGGCAGCCTGGTCGAGTGGGGGACCCACTCCGAGTTGCTCGCCGCCGGCGGGCTCTACGCCTCGCTGTACCGCACCCAGTTCGCCACCACGGCCTGACACCGACACCCGGCGGCGGTCAACGTGTGGCTAGCGGCGCACGGTTACGCTGGCACACGTGACGCCAACCGCTCGTCGAACGGGCTGGGTCCCGGTCAGCGCGATCAGGCTGGCGGGGACGGTGACGGGGCTGGCGCTGGCCGCCGCCCTCCTCGCCTCCTGCAACAGCTCACCGCCGACGGCCACCGGCTACTTCGAGGAGCTCTCCGGGCAGCTGACCGACCTCTCCGAAACGGTGACCGCCCGGCAGGCGGACTTCGGCGAGGATCTGTCCGCCCAGCTCGCCGACCTTCACGGCTCGACGGATTTCGCCGACCTGGCGGCAATGGCGGCGTACTTCGACCAGGCCGGTGAGCTGGCCATCGTCAGGACCGCCGATCTCTTTTCCCAGAGCGGCTCGCGAGCTGCGCAGCCTGGTCGACGGGCTCGAGGAGATGGAGCCGACCCCGGAGCTCGAGCTGGCCCATGAAGACCTCATCACCGCCGGCTCGGACCTGGTGGCGGCCATCCCCGCCGCCACCGAGACGGTCCGCAGCCTGGACTCGATCGACCAGCTGCGATGAGTCACTCGACGGTTCCGACTTCGCCGCCGCCTCCCAGCGGTTCGCCATCGCCTGCACGAACCTGGCGACGGCGGCCACCTCGGCCGGGGTGGCGGTCGAGCTGGAGCTGTCCCGACCTGCTGGCTGTCACCCAGGTGCCGTGACACCGCGGGTCCCCCCGGGGATGGCCGACGGTCTCGTGCTCCCCATCGTCTCGCGCGCTGGTGTATGCAGCGACGGACCACGAGCACATCTTGCTGCAGCGAAGGGACAAGCCGGGCGAGCCGGTGCAAGGCCTGCTCGAGCTGCCCGGCGGCCGCTGGGAGGCGGGGGAGCGACCCGATACCGCGGTTGCCCGTGAGGTCCTCGAAGAGACCGGTGTGATGGTGACCGCGGTGGCCGCCGCCGTCACCCTCGGGTACCGGCCCGGCGGCGGCAAGCGCCACCGCCATCCCGATCGCGGTGGTGAACGGCATCGGCGACGGCTTCCCGTCCATGCACGTCCTGTTCGAGTGCTACGGCGAAGGCGACCCACGGCCGGTACCGGGCGAGACCGCCGACCCGCGGTGGTGGCCGGTGGCGGAAGTCGTCGCCCTGCTCGAAGCCGACCCCGGCGCCTTCGTCCCCCACACCGAGGCGATGCTGCGGGCGGGCCTGGGCAGGGTCACTCCTCTCCGGGAACCTCCACCCTGACCGGAGGAGGCAGGACCAGCACCGGGCGGGCGCACTCCAGCGTCACCCGGGCGGAGACGCTCTCCCACGCCTCCTGGTGGAAGATGGGCCGCGTGGCCCCGAGTACCACGATGTCCGCCTCGAGCTTCGTCGCCAGACCCGAGATGGTGGCGGCCGGGTCTTCGCCTTCGAGGTAGACGGCGTCGGCGTGGACCCCGTCCTCGGCCAGCGCCTGGAGCAGCGGCTCGCACATCCGCCGGCCCCGCTCCTCGACGTACCGCTCGACCACCGAGTCCTGGGTGTCGCCGTCGCCGCCGGTCGCCGTCGGGCTCCAGTCGTCCGAGCCGAGTTGGTCGAGGAAGCTCCTGGGCACCTCGATCACCGTGGTGACCGTCACCCGGCCGTCCTCGCCGACCAGCCTCTTGGTGAACTCGACGACCTGGCCGGGGCCGAGTACCCCGGAGGTGGCGATGAGCACGTGCATGGGGTCGATGCTGCCGACGGCTCGGCGGGGGCTTGGGCCACGGTCGCGCGGGGCCGCAGGGGGGCCGGGTCGAGCCGTTAGTCGCTCCTCGCCGCACTGGGTCCCGGGGCCGGCGACGGAGGTGGCGGTTGGCCTCATCGGTGACGGCGGAAACGCTCAACAAGGTGCTGTGGCGCATCCCCAATGTCCTGTGCCTCATCGGCTCCCGGCACGGCGACGAGTGGAACGGGATGACCCAGAGCTGGGTGACCCAGGTGGCCATGGAGCCCGTGCTGGTCGCCGTCTCCATCGATGCCGGCGCAGTCACCAACCGGTTGGTCAGGGACAGCGGCGTGTTCAGCGTCAACCTGTGGCCCCGGCACGACACCCGGCCCTTCGTGAAGTTCTCCAAGCCGGCGGTCAAGGAGGACATGACGCTCAACGGCCGCCCCTTCCGCGAGGGTCTCACCGGGGCCCCGGTGTTCACCGAGGCGGCCGCCTTCATCGAGTGCACCGTGTGGCGGGAGATCCCATGTGGAACCCACGACCTCTTCCTCGGAGAGGTCGTCGAAGCCGGGTTCGGCGACGGCTGGCGAGGACACCCTGGTCGCCCGCATCGAGGACACCCGCATGAAGTACGGCGGGGTCAGAGCGCGGCGGCCACTAGGTCGCCGTTGCCGCCGATCTCGCGGTTGGCCATCGACAGGCTGGGGCTCGATGGTCGATGCCCGGGCATGCCCTGGGCGACCCAGTGGTCGAACGCCTCGGCGTTGGGGATGTCGCGTCCTGCGGCCGAGTGCCATCAGGTAGCGGTGGTGGAGGAAGTCGCAGTAGAGCTGGACGGCGTCACGGTCTCCGGCCCGGGCGGCGATCTCGGCCAGCAGGGGCTCGAACACCTCCACCCGCCACCGGATGGCGCGCACCGACTTGCCGGTGGCGCTGGTCGCGGTGCTCGACCGCCTCGTAGTACTGGAGGTCGCTGAGGATCTGCCTCGCCTGCTCCTCGGACGCCTCGATCCCGGTGAGGTCGCGCAGCCGTGACGTGTGGAAGGTCCGGCCCCCGACCGATGCCCTCACCTTGAGCCGGCGTCCCGGGCCGCCCTCATAGGGGAGCAGGTCCATGTCGCCCACCTCGAAGCCGAGGTTGTTGAGCCGCTCGACCCTCTCCTGGACCCGGTAGCCCTCCTCGGCGCCGATGACCACCGGCTCGGTGAGCTCGGCCCACAGCGCCCGATACGCCCGGGCGACGTCCTCGCCCAGCGTCAGGTCGGCGTCGTCGAGGTCGAGTCCCTGCTCGGCGGCGATGTCGGCCATCCCCCCGGCGAGGTTGACCACCATGATGTCGAGGTCGTGCTCACGCTGGCCGGCGCTCAGCTCGTCATGGAGCTCGCTGGTCTCGGCATCGATCATCACTGCCTGGATCGCCCCGGCGTCGTACCGGTAGAGGAGATTGGAGAGGGAGCAGTCGCCCCAGTAGCAGCCGGCGAGGTGCAGCTCCACCAGCAGCCCGGCGACGGCGTCGAGCATCTGCCGGCGCCGCGGGCCGAAGTTGCCTCCCGGAGATCAACTCGCGGTAGGTGAAGGTGAACTTCGACATAGCGGGTGATGACCGCCGCCGACGGCTCGCGGTCCGCGGCGATCCAGCTCCGGTCGACCAGCCCGGCGGCCTGGGCGACCGGGCTCACCCGGTTCTCGAGGGCGCGCAGGGTGTTGTACTCGTGCCGGGCGACCCGCCGGGGCAGCTCCTTGATGGCATAGATCTCGTCCTCGAAGGCCACGAAGCGGACCACGTGCCGGTGGAGGCCGGTGGGCACCTCGACCAGGTGCGGGATCGTCCCACTCCTCGATCGGCGTGGCCCACGGCAGCTCGAGCAGGAACGGGTGCCCTGGTCGGATGGAGAGGGTCGGGGTGGTCACGCCGATCGAGACTACGCCGTGGGGCGGAGGCTCGGCGATGGGGGCTGGGGGTCCCCCATCGCACTGCGATGAGGCGTCAGCCGAAGAGCCGTTGTCAGCATGGCGGTACCGCCGTGTCCGGGCAGACGCGCCGACTCCGGATGGCACCGGCAGCAGTGGCGGTAGGGTGGACGGGTATGACGACGTTCCCGCAGCGCATCGAAGTGGTCGAGGGGGCCCGGGTGGAGATCACCTGGGACGACGGCACCGAGAGCACCTACACGGCCCGCGACCTGCGAGCGGCCTGTATGTGCGCAACCTGTCGGGAGCCTGCCGGGGCGGCTGCGCTGGAGGCGATCCTGGCCGGTGACGAACCGGTCACCATCAGCGACACGTCGTTGGTGGGCGGCTACGCCCTCCGGTTCGTGTTCGGCCCCGACGACCATGGAACCGGCGTATATCCGCTCGAGGATCTTCGCGCCATGTCAGAGGCCGACACCCCGGCCTGACGGAGATCGGCGAGATTGCTGCCCTGGCCGGGCCGGATCACGTCTCCGCAGCCGGGCACGTCTCCGGATCGAGGTGGCGTCGACACCCGTCGACAGTCCGGCAGACCGCGTACCGGGTTGCTCGACCACTATCACATCAAGATGCTACAGTGCGCGCATGCGTACGACGTTCACGTTGGATCCCGATGTAGCGGCCGCAGTGGAGCACCTTCGCCGCGACGAGGGGCTCGGTATCAGCGAGGTGGTGAACCGTCTCATACGGCGCGGCCTGGCGGCACCGGCCGAGGCGCGGCCCTTCACGCCACGCTCGGCGCCGATCGGCCTCCGGGTGGACGTGTCCGACATCGGAGCGGTGTTGGACCTTCTCGACGAAACCTGATGCTCCTGGACGCCAACCTGCTGCTGTACGCCGCCGACAGCAGCAGCGATCGCCACGCCGCCGCCGGCGATTGGCTGACGGCGGTCGCTCTCCGGGAGTCGACGGGTCGGGATTCCCTGGCAGACCATCGGGGCCTTCCTCCGCATCAGCACCCATCCGCGGGTCACCACGAACCCGTTGACCGGCGCCGAGGCCTGGCAGTTCGTCACCGACTGGCTCGACGCCGACCCGGTCTGGATCCCTCCGGCGACAGAGCGAACGGCAGAGGTGTTGTCCGAGCTCATCGATGCGGTGCCGATCACGGGCAACATCGTCCCCGACGCCCAACTCGCCGCCCTCGCCATCGAGCATGGCCTGGCCGTGTACTCCGCGGACACCGACTTCGCCCGATTCCCGGGCCTGACGTGGGTCAACCCGCTCGCCGGCTGATGACGCTCGAAAGTGTCCGCCGGGCGAATGGCGGAGCCGGGCACTTCGGCGCGGTCACGGCCGGTGACGGTGCCCGGGTGCCGCGCTGAAGGTGAGGCCGCGGTAGCCGGGGGCGAAACCGGCCACGGTCAACGCCGGGCCGAGTGAGGAGCCGGCGACGGGGTCCGCCGTCCACGGTGGCGACGGTGAGTCGCCCACCGACGGCTTCGGCCAGCTCGACCAGCCCGCTGACCACCGGCTCCGGATCGTCGCCGTACGTCGACACCGACCGGCCGCTGCCCTCGACGAACGCCACCAGCAACCCGTCGAGGAGGATCACCCACGCCCCGCTGCGCCGGGCCGGCCGGGCGGTGGCATGCTCCGGCCACGGACACCGTCGACCCGTACACGTTGGCCGGGTCGGCCGCCGCCAGCAGGAGCACGCCGGGCGGGTCGGCCCGCCGCAGCCGGTCGACGGCGCCGGGCAGGGCGAACTGGGAGCCGCCGAGACCCTCGATGAAGTAGCCCCGCCGCACCCGGCCGACGTCCTCGAGGGCGGTGAACACCGGGTAGAGGCCGGAGAAGCCGCCGGGGACGCCCTCGCCGAGCACCGTGTCCCGGGTGACCACCCCGTGGCGGTCGAGCAGCACCTCGGCGGTGGCACCGGCCCGCTCCTCGGCGGAGACCGGCCCCGAGCCGGTCACGAGGTCGGCGGTGAGATACCAGCGCCCCGACGCGGCCGGCGGCATCCCCGTCATCGGTCGCGGCCGGCCGGTGCGGGCCGTCCGTTTCCGGCCGAGGAACCCACGCACCGGGGCGAACGTGTCGTTGGTCACCTCGCCCGCCCACACCAGGTCCCAGATCGCCTCGAGCACGTCGTCGTGGGCCGCCCCGCCTGCCGCAGCGACGAGGTCGTAGAAGAACGAGGCGCCGCGGGAGGCGAGGACGGTGCGCAGGGCCTCGTGGACAGGCGCCCTCGGGTGGCTCGACGTCGAGTGGGGTCGCCAGCGTGGGCACCTGGCTTCGCAGGTAGAGGGCGACCCTGCCGTCCTTGCCCGCCAGCGACCCTCGGCCCAGCCACACCACGTCACCGGAGGCGAGCAGCGCATCGAGCATCGCCGGTGAATAGGCGAGCCGGCGGGGGAGCACGGTCGACTCGAGGATTCCGGCGGCGATGGAGGCGCCCTGGAGCTGGCGCACCACCTCGTGGAGTCGCTGGGGCGTGCCCGATTTCGTGCCGATGCCCTGCCAGGCGGGCAGGAAGCGACCGAGCGTGGCGACGTCGACCGCCTCGACCTCGGCGCGCAGCACCGCCAGCGATCGCCTCCTGATCCGGCGCAGCACCTCCACGTCCACCCACTCCGCCGTGTCCGTCCCGCTGCGGTAGCCGCCGCTGGTGACCCGGCCGGCACCGGCGAGCCGGTCGAGCACCTCGGCCACGACGGCGGCAGGGACGCCGAGCGGCGGCGGCCGCCTCGGCCACGGTGAACGGCCCGTGGGTGCGGGCGTACCGGCCGACCAGGTCGCCGAGCGGGTCGGATGCCGGCTCGAGCAGGGCGGTCGGGCATGCCCGGGGGCGGCGCCACCCCGAGGGCGTCGCGCAGCCGGGCGATGTCCTCGACGGCGGCGAGCCGCGACGACCCGTTGACCACAACGGGCGCGATCCGGCGCTCGCCGACGAGACCGGCGACGAAGGCATCGGCCTGTTCGGGCGGTTCGACCCGAGCCCGCAGCTCGTCAGGGGTCAGGGGCCCAAGGTGGCGGAGGGCATCGTGGACGGCGTCGGCGGAGCGCGCCTTCCGTTCCGGGTCGAGGAGCTGGAGCTCGAGCTCGACCTGGGCGATCACCGCCGGGTCGAGCAGGTCCCTGAGGTCGGGATCGCCGAGCAGGTCAGCCAGCAACCTCCGATCGAGGGTGAGCGCCGCCGCCCGCCGCTCCGCCACCGGGGCGTCGTACTCGTACATGAACGAGGCGACGAAGTCGAACATGAGCGAGGAGGCGAACGGGCTGGGGCCGTTCAGCTCGAGCTCGTGGACCCGGACCCGGCGGGCGGCGATGTCGCCGAGCAGCTCGGTCAACGCCGGGAGGTCGAAGTGGTCCTGGAGCACCTCGCGGTAGGTCTCCAACACGATGGGGAAGTCGGGGTGTTTGGCGGCGACCTCGAGCAGCCCGGCGGCTCGGCGCCGCTGCTGCCACAGCGGGGTGCGCGACCCGGGACGGCGTCGGGGCAGCAGCAGGGCGCGGGCCGCCGCCTCGCGGAACCGGGACGGTGAACAGGGCCGAGTCGGCCACCTCCTCGAGCAGGAGGTCCTCGATCTCGTCGGGGGAGGGCACCACCGCAGTCGCCGCCGGGGGCTCGTCGAGGTCGGGGAAGCGGAAGACGATGCCGTCGTCCGACCAGATGACGTCGACCTGGCTCCCCACCTCGGTGCGGAGCCGGTGCCGGGCCGCCAGCGCCCACGGGGCGTGGACCCTGGCGCCGAACGGGGTGAGCACCACCATCCGCCAGTCGCCGATCTCGTCGCGGAACCGCTGCACCACGACCGTGCGGTCGGTGGGCAGCACCCCGGTGGCCTCCCGCTCTTCGTCGAGGAAGGCGGCGAGGTTGTCGGCGGCCCACGGGTCCAGCCGGTACCGGTCGACCAGCGTGGCGCGGGCCTCACCGGCGCCGAGCCCGCCGAGGCGACGGACGAGCTCGCCGACCGCCCGGCCCAGCTCGACGGGCCGGCCGGCGGCATCGCCGTGCCAGAAGGGGAGCTTGGCGGCGGGTCTGGCCCGGGGCGGGGAGCACGATGACCCGGTCGTGGGTTATCTCGTCGATCCGCCACGACGTCGATCCGAGGACGAACACGTCGCCCGGCCGGCTCTCGTAGACCATCTCCTCGTCGAGCTCTCCCACCCGACCACCACCGGCCAGCATCACCGTGTAGAGCCCGCGATCGGGGATGGTGCCCGGGTTGGTGACGGCCAGCATCTTGGCGTTGTCGCGGGGCCGGACCGTCCCGGTGGAACGGTCCCAGACGATGCGGGGGCGGAGCTCGGCGAACTCGTCGGACGGGTAGCGGCCCGCCAGCATGTCGAGGACGCCCTCGAAGCTGGCTCGGCCCAGGTCCCGGTAGGGGGCGGCGCCGCGGACCAGGCCGTACAGCTCGTCGGCGGTGGCCGGCTCGGGCGGTGACCATGGCCACCAGCTGCTGGGCGAGCACGTCGAGCGGGTTGCGGGGCACCACGGTCGTCTCCACCGCCCCGGCGAGCATGCGGTCGACCACCACGGTTGCCTCGAGCAGGTCGGCGCGGTGCTTCGGGTAGATGCGGGCGACGCTGGGAGCGCCGACCTGGTGCCCGGCCCTGCCCACCCGCTGCAGCCCGCTGGCCACCGAGGCCGGTGACTCGACCAGGAGCACCAGGTCGACGGCGGCCATGTCGATCCCCAGCTCGAGCGTCGAGGTGGCCACCACCGCCCTCAGCTCTCCCTGCTTCAGCTTGGTCTCGATGGCGACCCGTTGCTCCCGCGACACCGAGCCGTGGTGGGACTGCGCCAGCTCCTCCCCGGCCAGCCGGTTGAGCTCGGCGGCGAGCCGCTCGGCCGCCCCCCGGCTGTTGACGAAGATGATCGTCGACCGGTGCCGCAGCACCTGCTCGAGCAGGCTGGGGTACACCGCCGGCCAGATCGACCGTGGGGTGGCGCCGTCCTCGCCGATCGGGACGGATGCCTCCGGCCGGGTCATGTCGGCCACCGGGACCACGATCTCCAGGTCGAACGTCTTGTCCCCGGGGACGTCCACGATGGCCACCGGCCGCGGCTGCCACCCGCCGTCGACGACCTCGCCCCCGCCGAGGAACTCGGCGATGGTGGCCAGCGGTCGCTGGGTCGCCGACAGCCCGATCCGCTGCGGGGGTGCGGCGCCCGGTGAGCCGGCGACCAGCTCGTCGAGCCGTTCCAGGCTCAGCGCCAGGTGAGAGCCACGCTTCGAGGACGCCACCGAGTGGACCTCGTCGACGATCACCCAGCGCACCGAGGTCAGCACCGAGCGCGCTTGTGAGGTGAGCATCAGGTAGAGCGACTCGGGGGTGGTGATGACGATGTCCGGCGGATGCCGGAGCATCGCCTGACGCTCGCTGCTGGTCGTGTCACCGGTGCGCATCGCCACCGACATCTCCGGCGGCTGCTCACCGAGCTCGGAGGCGGCGAGCCGGATGCCGGTCAGCGGTGCCCTCAGGTTGCGCTCGATGTCGTAGGCCAGTGCCTTCATCGGGGAGACGTAGAGCAGGCGGCATCGTTTCGCCTCGTCCGGCACCGGCTCGCCGGCGAGCCGGTCGATGCCCCACAGGAAGGCGGCCAGGGTCTTGCCTGACCCGGTGGGCGCATGGATCAGGGTGTGGCTTCCGGCGGCGATCGCCTCCCAGCCGAGCCGCTGGGCGTCGGTCGGGGCCACGAACGTCGACTCGAACCAGGCCCGGGTGGCGGGGGCGAAGAAGTCGGGGAGGGTCATCGGCGGGTCATCGGTGGCGGAGGGTCAGCGTACCGGCCGGGTATGACACGGATCGCCGCCTGACGACGGCGATCGCGGCCGAGCATGGGTATGTCAGGAAGGTCGACGGTCTACCAGGGGTCGCTCCGGTCCCTGCCACTGTTCGCGTGCCAAACTTTGAGCGAGTGGCGCCACGTGGTGTGTTCAATCGCTCAAAGTTCGCTGGGCGTCACCCATGCGCCGGCGGGTCGTGCTCGGTGGCACGGTGGCGCTCGAACGCCTCGTTGATGACCCGGGCGGCCACCTCGGCATCGTCCCAGCTGCCGATCTCGGTGCTCTTGGCCGGCTCCAGCGCTTTGTACACCTCGAAGAAGTGTGTGATCTCGGCACGGAGGTGGCGCCGGAGGTCGGGGAGGTCGATGAGGTGCGCCCAACGCTCGTCGCGGGCCGGCACCGAGAGGATCTTGGCGTCGGGCCCGGCCTCGTCCCTCATCCAGAAGACGCCGATCGCCCGGGCGAGGATGTGGCATCCCGGCACCGTCGGCTCGTCGAGCAGGACGAGCGCGTCGAGCGGGTCACCGTCCTCCGAGAGGGTGCCGGGGATGAACCCGTAGTCGGCGGGGTAGCTGGTGGCGGTGAAGAGGTGACGGTCGAGCCACAGCGCACCGGTCTCATGGTCCATCTCGTACTTGTTGCGTGACCCCTTGGGGATCTCGACGACGACCTCGATCTCCACCGCCACCTCCCTCCGGGCCGCTCATTCAAGCGCCTGCCGAGGCCGGCCCATGCTGGAGAGGTGGCAACCCTCGATGCGGTGTGGAGGTGGCTGTGAATGACAAAACCGTCTTACCCACACTCCCTACATAAGACGTTGAGCCGTGTCGGGTACCGGGCCTCGGGGCCTGGGGACAAGTTCACGTTGGGTCCGGCGCCAACAGTCGACCTGACATCGAGACTGTGTGAACCGTCGGTCGAGGGTGTCGGCGCAAGGTGGTGCCGGTCAACCGGCGGCGGCGACCATCGCCTTGGCGAGGACCGGATCGACCGGGTTGGTGGTGATCCCGTCGACCTTGATGGCGGTGCCCACGATGGCGCCGTCGGCGGCGACGAGGAACCCGGCCAGGGAATCCTCGGTGACGCCCGAGCCGAGCAGGACCGGCGTCCCCGGCACCGCGGCGCGCACCTGTCGTACCGTGGCGATGTCGGGTGGCCGGCCGGTGGCGGTGCCGGACACGATGACGGCGTCGGCCCCGGCGCGGTCGACGAGCTCCTCGGCCGCCTGCTCGATGGTGGCACCCGGGGTGGGCGTTGCGTGCTTGACGAACACGTCGGCGAGGATGCCGACCTCGGGGGCGATGGCCGATCTGAGCCGGGTGACCTCGGCGGCGCGACCCACGATCGGCCCCTGGTCGGTCCACATCGTCCCCGCCAGCACGTTGACCCGGATGAAGGCGGCCCCCGAGGCGGCGGCGATCGCCACCGCGGCGGCGGCGTCGTTGCGCAGCACGTTCACCACCAGCGGCTTGGCGGTCACCCCGGCGACGGCTCCGATGGCCCGGGTCATGGCGGCCACGGTCACCTTGGGCACGTCGTCGGCGAAGAAGGGGGCGTCACCGAAGTTCTCCACGCCGATGGCGTCGAAGCCGGCGTCGTCGAGGCGGAGGGCGTCGTCGACGGCAGCGGCGATGACGGCATCGAAGTCACCGGCGAAGCGTGGCGACCCGGGCAGTGGCCCGAGGTGGACCATGCCGGTGAGGCGAGGGGGACGGTGCGCAAGCGAATAGACCGGTTCGCATGGTTACGTCTGCATCGCTCAAGTCCCGCCTGAACGAATCAAGGCCGGCGACCCAGAAGTAGGCGCGGAGAGGCGCAGGGCGGTCTCGGCGTCGGTGCCGATTGCCTTCAGGTTGGTGTCGTTCGCCTTCATGCGATGGACGGCGACCCGGCAGAACTCACCGGCCATGCCCTTGACGACGATGTCGGTGTCGTCGGGCCCGAAGTCCCAGCGGGAGTACTTGGGCCCCATCAGCTGCACCCGGATGCCCTGGCTGGGGTAGGGCTCGCCTGCCTCGGAGAAGGCGTAGGGGAGCATGCGGTGGGCGAGCCAGGCGACGTGGTAGAGGCGGGGGCTGTCGGTTTCCGGCTCCTCGTCCTCGGCCACGGGCAGCTTGCCCTCCATCGAGGCTCGGACGTCGAGCCCGTGGGCCCACGTCTCCATCAACCGGAGCGAGGCGAACGCCTTGGCGCTCACCGAGCTGTACAGCCAGGGGATCCGGTCGCCGGCCTCCATGTGGGAGAGGGCGTCGACCACGTCGGCCCTGCCGTTGCGCCACCACTCGATGACTTCCTGGTAGCGCTTTCCCCGGCCGATCTTGACCCCTTCGGCGGTCCAGGCGTCGATGTCGGAGACGTCGACGCCGTCGAGTGCCGACTGCCCCTCGGCGATGACCTTGGCCGCCAGCGTCTCGGTGGAAGCGAGGTGGCTCACCGTGTCGTGGATGGTCCAGCCCTTGGCGGGCGTGGCGGTCTTCCAGTCACGCTCGTGGATCCGTTGCAGGAACTGATCGAGTGACTGTTGCTCGGCGACCAGGTCGGAAAGGATCTCGCGCATCTGTGGATTCTACCGTCGGTCCGGAACCGCGAAACCGCCGAAGGGTCAGACGCGGGGCCCCGGGAGGGCCTCGGCGGGGGCGGCGCGGTTGATGTGGTCGATCATCTGCCGGAGCCGTCCCAGCCGCCTCCGGTCGAAGTGGAACCGGATGCGGGCCAGCTCCGGGTGGTCGCCGTCGCGAACCTCGCCGGGCGAGGCGACGGTGCGCTCGATGCGACCGTCGACCACCACGTCGCCGAACTCGGCGTTGAGCTCGTCGAGCAGTTCGGAGGACGGCTCGTGGAGCAGCCGCAGCACCAGGTGGCCCTCGACGAACCGCTGCGAGTGGTAGCTGCGGTAGAAGGTGACGATCTCGGCGATGGCGGTGTCGAGGTCGGTGGTGTGCAGGTACAGCTTGCGGTCGGCGGGGCTGATCATCCGTTGCCGCTCGAGGACGTCGACGAAGTCGAGCCACGCCTCCCAGTAGCCGGTGCCGGGCGCCTCGAGCAGGACGACCGGGTGGAGGTCGGACTTGCCGGTCTGCATCAGGGTGAGCAGCTCGTAGGTCTCGTCCTGGGTGCCGAACCCGCCGGGGAAGATGGCGAACCCGTCCGACTCCTTGACGAACATCAGCTTGCGGGTGAAGAAGTACTTGAAGTTGATCAGCCGGCTCTCGTGGACCCATGGGTTGGCGTCGGCCTCGAAGGGGAGCCGGATGTTGACCCCGAACCCGTACTCCCGCCCGGCGCCCCGGTTGCCCGCCTCCATGATCCCCGGGCCGGCCCCGGTGACCACCATCCAGCGGTGCAGGTCGGCCATCGCCGTGGCGAAGTCGCTCGCCAGCGCGTAGTTGGGGTCGTCGTGAGGAGTGCGGGCAGAGCCGTACATGGTCACCTTGCGGGTGTCCCGGTACTTGGAGAACACCAGGAACGAGTAGCGCAGCTCCTTGAGGGCGGTGTTGACCAACTTGAGATCGCCCCGGTCGGTGTCGTCGCGCAGCAGCTTGAGGGCACTGACCATCATCTCGGCGGCCAGTTCGACCTCATGGTCGTGGGCCTCGTGCCCGTCGACCGACACCGCCTGGCGCACCAGCTCGGCGATCTGCTCGTCGAGACCGTCCCCCAACCGGTAGCCGCGCATGCAGCGAGGCTACGCCGTCAGGCGGAGACTCGGCGACGGGGGCTGGGGGTCCCCCGTCGCTCCGCGATGAGGCGTCAGCCGAAGAGCCATGTGTCAGACGGTAGTCAGGCAGTCTGTTGCTGTCGGCCGGGTAGATTCGCGGGATGCCCACGTTCGACGTCGTCTCCCAGATCGACCGCCAGGAGGTCCGCAACGCCGTCGACCAGGCGCGGCGGGAGATCGTCAACCGCTTCGACTTCAAGGGGACCAACACCGAGATCACCGCCACCGAGGGAGAGCTCTCCGTCGAGTCCTCGGCGGAGGGGCGGCTCGACGCCGCCATCGACGTCGTCAAGACCAAGTTGGTGAAACGCGGGGTGTCGCTCAAGGTGTTGCAGGGCGGCGACCCGAAGCCGGCCGCCGGGGGTCGGGTCCGGGCGACGTTCAGTCTGGTCGAGGGCATCCCGCAGGACGCCGCCAAGGAGCTCGGCAAGACCATCCGGGACTCGAAGCTGAAGGTGCAGGTGCAGGTCCAGGGCGACCAGCTGCGGGTCCAGGCCAAGCAGCGCGACGACCTCCAGCAGGTCATCGCCCTGCTCAAGGGTCTCGACTACCGCCTCCCCCTCCAGTACGTCAACTTCCGCGAATGATCCGCGCCACGCCGATGGCCCTTGCGGAGAGTATCTAGGAGGGGGGCAGCTCCCCGAGCTTTTCCGGATCGGGGATCGTCGGCACCTCGGATGGAACCTCCGTGTCCGGCAAGCCGGGCACGTCGGGGATCTCAGGAGGCGCCTCGGGCGGCACCTCCGGGTTCTCGGGGTCCGGGTACGGGGGCACCTCTGTCGGCAGATCCGGCTCAGGCACCTCGGTCTCCGGGTCGGGCAACCCGGGGACAGGGTCCCGGACATCGCCGGGTAACTCCTCCTGCGAGCGACGGGTGGGAGCTTCCGGTAACACCGGGTCGGGGAGCGCGTCGGATGGATCGGGCGTGTCGTCGGGGTTCGGGCTCATGACGTCTTCGGCCTCCTGGATCGGGAAGATGACTGTCAGGGTGGTCAGTCGGTGACTCCCGACCTTGGCGTGCACCTACCCAGGAGCCGCGCCGGTCATGCAGGCTGTCGGCCGTCGTCACAGCCAGTTGCGACGTTTGGCGACGTAGAGGGTGGCTCCCGCCAACGCCACCATCACGGCGATCACGACCCAGAAGATCCACGCCTGCTCGAAGAACCCGACCTCGAAATTCATCCCCATGATGCCGGCGATCACCACCGCGGGCAGCAGCAGGACCGAGATGATGGTCAGCCGTTTCATGATGTCATTGGTCGCCTGCGCGGTCCGGGTCATGAAGATGTCGAACGACCCGACGATCATCTCCCGCGTCCTGTCGATCTCGTCGAGTGCCTGCTGCAGGCGTTCCTCGACCCGTTGGTACACGTCGGCGGCCTCGGTCCCGACCACCGTCCCGGAATCGGGATGGCTGAGGAGGCTGATCACCTGACGATGCGGGCCCAGGGTGTTTCGCAGCTTCCGCACCCGGCTCCGCAGGTCGATGAGGCGGTTGAACAGCTCCCGCTCGTCGGGCCGCTGGTGCAAGACCTGCTCGTCCAACTCGTCGATCTCGGCCTGGAGCTCCTCGATGACCGTGAAGTAACCCGAGATCTGCCAGTCGAGCACCACCGACAGGAATCTCGGGCCGTCGAGCTCCCCCAGGCGCGTTTCCCCATGGAATGGCTCGTTGAACTCGTCGACCAGGTCCAGCTGCCCGTTGTGGACCGTCACCACCCAGTTGGGCCCGACCAGACAGTGCAACGGTACTGGCTCGAAATCCGAGCCGGTACCCAAGGCAGTGACGGTGAGCCGTAGCGCGTCGTCGTGTTGCTTCAGCGAGGGACGATCGCCGACTTCGGCGAGCCCGTCGACCAAACCGTCGACGCCGAGGTGGTCCCACAAGCGGGCGACGCCGTAGGCGCAATCCAGGTCGACGTCCGCCCACAACACCCGGTCATCGTCGGGATCCGGCAACTCCGCGTCGAGATCCAGGGAGGTGTCCACACCATCTGCGCTGTACAACCAGATCCGGCACTCCGGCGCACCGCGGTCGGCACCACCCTTCGAGGCCTCGCCGACCCGCGCGTCACCTGTGAAAGCAGAAATGAGAGACCCCCTCTAACGGCAGCACACCCTCTACCCACGACCTTCGGGCGTCGAAACGTTCGCGGCGAGAGCCCCGAGGTCGATGGGGAGCGAGTAAGGCTTCCGCCGAATGGGGCCGTAAGCTCCCACGAATGACCGTCAGCGACGACATCGACGCCTACCTCGCCGGGCTGCCCGACGACCAGCGAGACGCGCTCCAAGCCTTGCGAGAGGGCGTCGCCGCCGCCGCCCAGGGCGCCGAAGAGGGCTTCAGCTACGGGGCGCCCGCCTTCCGCTACCGCGACCGACCGCTGGTGTGCTACTCGGCGGCCAAGGCCCATCTGTCCTTCTTCCCGATGAGCCCCGAGGTGATCGAAGCTCATCAGGACCGAGCTGGGGGAGTGGTCGACTTCGAAGGGGACGATCCGGTTCACCCCGGACCATCCGCTACCGGCCCAGCTCGTCGAGACGCTGGTCCAGGAACGGATAGCCGAGCTCGACGCCGCGTCTCGGTGATCGTCCAGATCTGTACCGGCGTGATCGAGGCGGACGCAGGGCCTCAGCCGTAGGCCGGGCCCTTTGGGCCCTTGCGGGCTACGGCCGACCACACGGTCTCGTAGTGGTCGCGGTCGAAGGGGTCGATGTGGGGGAGCACGAACTCCTCCCACGAGCGACGGAGCGGGTCCTCGGCATCGTCGTAGACCCGGAGGCCGGCGGGGATGCGCTCCAGCACCGCGCGCAGGCTGAGCGGGGTCTCCACCCGGGTGCGGGTGTCGACGGCGGTGAAGGAGGCGTTGACCTCGACGGCGAGCTTGGCGATCAGCCCGACGAACTCGCCCTTCAGCGAGGTGTAGCGGCGCTCCAGCATGCTGCGCAGCTCCTCCTCGGTGGGGAAGCTCTTCTCCCAGATGATCCACCGGTCGGCGAACGCCTTGTTGAGCGTCTGGGTGCCGGCGTAGTCGCGCAGGTCGGTGGGGTTGAGGGTCCCGAAGATGCGGACGTCGTCTCGCAGGTGGATGGTCTCGCCGGTGGGCAGCTCGAGCGCCCGATGGCGGTCGAGCAGCCCGTGGAGGGCGAACAGCGTCTCGGCGCCGGCGGCGTTCAGCTCCGACAGGTTGAGCAGCGCCGGGCCCCGCAGCGCCCGGGTGATGTCTCCGTCCTCCCAACGGCTCTCGGTGCCGCCCCGGCCGTCGCCGTACAGCTTCACCGACCCGATCAGGGTGATGTCGCGCACCTCGCCGGTCAGCGGGATCCGGTAGTGGGGGAGGCGGAGCAGGGCGGCGAACTGCTCCAGGTCGTGGTCCTTGCCGGTCCCCATGTGGCCGCGCAGCGCCATGTGCAGCGGGCTGTCGTCGAAGTGCTGGCGGCGGACCTGCTCCAGCTGCGCCAGCCGGTACAGCATCCCCAGGTCGACGTAGAACGGGTCGGGGTCGGGGATGTGCTCCATCCGGGCGTCGTGGTCGGGTAGGTCGGTGGGGGTCTCCACCGTCTCCAACTCGACGGGTTTCCCCTCCCCGGAAGGGTCGGTGAAGGTGACGGTCTCGGCCATGTGGTCGGCTCCTCGGGTCAGACGGCTATGAGTTCGGTCGGGGCCGACCACCACGTGGTACCGCCCATGGTCATCAGCGTGCGGTGGAGCGTGGAACGCACCCCGTCCACCATCGCCCTCGCCAGCTCGTCGGGTGTCTCCACCACCTGGTTGCGGGCATAGGCCGCCTGGACGGTGGTGTCCCCGATCCCGATGCCGAGCACGGTGGCGCCGGCATGCTCGACGGCGTCCACGGAGGCGGCCAGCGCCTCCACGGAGCCCCGGGTCATCCCGTCGGCGAGCACCACCAGGATGCGGGTGGCGGCCCGGCGGTTCGCCAGCCGGATGGCGGCGTAGGCGACGTTGAACTCGTCCACGTTGGACGCCTTGTCGAACATCGACACCGGTGGAGCCAGCTCGGGCTCCTGGCGGGCCACCCGGGCAGCCGCCCCCGGCATCGCCGCCGTGTAGAAGAGCCCGGCCATCACGTCCTGCGAGGAGCGCCACCGGGCGTCGAACGACTTCACCAGGTAGTGGTTGACGGTGCGGGTCAACCGATCGGCGGCGCCTCCCTGGCGGCGGCGCAGCCCGCCGGTGGCGGCGACCCGCCTGGTGGAGAAGCTGCGCTCGCTGTCGTCGTCGGCGGCGGGGAAGGCCCGGTTGAACAGCGCCACCTCGAACTCGATCTGCAGCTCGTTGCACAGGTGGGCCAGGGTCCACGCCCCCAGGGTGGCGGCGGCCATCGCCCACGGCGACTTCCTGGCCTCGGGGCCGGGTCGCGGCTGGAGCATGCTGGCCGACCCGTCGACGAGCACGCTGACCGCGTACGACCGGCGCAGCGGCAGGTCGCGCCGCTCGAACATCCGGTCGTACAACCCGGCGCCGAGCAGCAGGGCGGCGTACGGGGACAGATCGCCGGCGTCGTAGCCGCTGCGCAACCCCCTGCGCTGGTTGGCGAGGAACAGCGGGTAGAGCTCGCCGGACACCCGGCGCTGCGCCACCCCCCACCGGGCGGCAGTGTCCTCCAACAGAGCCCGACCGTCCGGTCCGAAACGGCGGAAGCGGTCGGGGAACCCGGCGACCACCAGCTTGCCGCCCTGGCCGGTGGGCAGGTAAACGGTGGGCGCCTCGCTGATCCGCACCACCTGGTCGGTGGCGGGGTCGCCGGCCTGCTCCGCCTCGCCCTTGCGGCCCTGCTGGGCGCTCACCGACTGGGCGCCGCGCCGGGTGTCGTCGTAGCCCTCGGCGTCGCGCAGCGGGCGGCTGACGATGCGCATGGCGTCGACCGTCTCGCTGATCGCCGCCCGGTCGTCCCGGTCGGCGGCGCGTTGCTGGGCGGTTGTCGGCGTCTCGGCTGCCTCGGTGACCAGCCCGTGGATGCGGGCGACTTCGAGGAGCTGCAGGGCGATGCCGGCCACCACCCACGGGTCGTCGACGTCCCCGATAGGCTCCAGGAAGGCCATGGCGTCGTCGACGGCGGCCGCAACGTTGGGGGCGACCCGGCGCTGGACGGCATCGCGGTCCTCGTAGCCGCCAACCAGGAGGAAGCAGCCGAGGGCGTACTGGCCCAGCGCCGGAGCCTCTCGCAGCGCGTCGCCGATCGACGACCGGTACAGGTCGGCAGAGCACCGACCGGGCGCCCCCGTAGCCGGCGAAGTAGGCGGCCTCCTGGCGGGCGTCCTCGATCGAGAGGAACAACGCCTCCGCCGCCTCGCCTCCCGCCTCGGAGAGGGCGTCGAGGAGGAAGAACGTCGGTGGCTCCTCCCCGGGCTCGACCTCCGGCAGCGGGACGCGTTGGTGCGGTGCCCACTCGGTGGGGAAGGGACGCCGCTCGTCGAAGTCGGTGGCGATCAGGTGGATCGCCTCGTGGAGGGCGGTGGTCAGCGCCACCTCGGCCGGGGTGACCGGGGCGCTGCGGGCATAGGCGGTCTGGAACACGCCCGGGTCGAGCACGATCTCGTCTGGCCCGGCGGTGGCGTGCGACCCGAGCCGGACCTGCAGGGAATCGTTACCCGCCAGGGTGCGGGCGAAGCGGGTGACAGCGGGGGCGACCCGCTGGTACCGGGCGACCACGGCCTCGATCGCCCGCTCCTCGGGCGGGAGGATCTCGTGCAGGGTCGACTGACGTCTCTGAGGCATAAGCCGCCGATTGTCCCACACCGGTCCAAAGCCGCAACCGGCCATGCTCCGAGGTGCCCAAGGGGCGGGCGCTGTCTTGGTACCTAGTATCGGCCGATGCACTACCAGCTCACCACGCTGCCCAACGGGTTGCGCGTCATCACCGAGGACATGCCCTCGGTCCGTTCGGCGGCGATCGGTTGCTGGGTGGACACCGGGAGCCGCGACGAGATCGGCCCCGAGGCCGGCACCAGCCACTTCCTGGAGCATCTGCTGTTCAAGGGGTCGGAGGCCTGGTCGGCGCAGCGGATCAGTGAGGCAGTTCGACGCGGTCGGGGCGCGCAACAACGCCTTCACCTCGAAGGAGTACACCGCCTACTGGGCGAGGCTGCGCAACGTGGACATGCCGCTGGCGGTGGAGATCCTGTCCGAGATGCTGGAGCGGCCCGCCTTCCGTCAGGAGGAGATCGACTCCGAGCGCCACGTGGTGCTGGAGGAGATCAACATGAACGAGGACGACCCGACCGACGTCGCCCACGAGCTGTTCATGGAGGCGCTGTGGGACGACCACCCGCTGTCGCCGCCGATCCTCGGCACCCGCGACTCCATCCTCGAGATGTCGCGTGACACCATCGCCGGCTACTGGGGGCGGCGCTATTCGCCCCGCTCGACCGTGGTGGCGGTGGCCGGGCGGGTCGACCACGCCGAGGTCGTCGAGCTGGTGGGCGGCTGGATGGGCGACTGGGAGGGCGACGAGATCACCCGGGAGACCACGTCCCCGACCCCGGAGCGCCGGATCAACATCCGCCGCCGCGACACCGAGCAGGCTCACCTGGTGTTCGGCGCCACCGGGCTCAGCCGGGGGGACGATCGCCGCCACGCCATGCTGGTGGCCGACCACATCCTCGGCGGGGGGATGTCGTCGCGCCTGTTCCGCGAGATCCGGGAGCAGCGCGGGCTGGCGTATGCGGTCCACAGCTTCCGGCTGCCCTTCCTCGAGACCGGGGCGGTGGCGATCTACGTGGGCACCACGCCCAGCCAGGCGCCCGACGTGCTCAAGCTCATCCATGCCGAGCTGGAGAAGCTGATGGAGCACGGCCTCACCACCGAGGAGCTGGGGCGGGCCAAGGGCCATGTGCAGGGCTCGCTGGCGCTGTCCCTGGAGGACTCGGACAGCCTGATGACCCGGCTGGGCCGCACCGAGCTGACCGGGATCGAGCACCTGTCGATGGACGAGATCGTCGCCAGGATCGAAGCGGTGACCGAGGACGACATCCTGGGGGTCGTGCGCGACGTGTACTCGGGCCCGTACGTGCTCGGAGCCGTCGGGCCTTTCGACCCTGAAGACCTCGAGGCCTTCGTGGCGTGACCAGGGTCGCCGTCTCCGGTGCGGCCGGGGCGATGGGGCGGCTGACGTGCGCCGCCGTCGTCGAGGCCGAGAGACCTGGAGCTGACCGCCCTCTACAGCCCGTCGGCGGCCGGGCAGAAGATCGCCGGGGTGGCGGTGTCCCGCGACCCGTCGGTGGTCTGGGCAGCCGAGGTCGTCGTCGAGTTCACCCGTCCCGACGTGGTGATGGGCAACCTCGCCAAGTGGCACGAGCTCGGCGTGAGCACCGTGGTGGGGACTTCGGGCTTCGACGCCGCCCGGGTCGACGAGGTGCGCGATCACTGTGGGGCGACGGTCCCGCTCGCTGCCTCATCGTCCCCAACTTCTCCATCGGAGCCGTGGTCGCCATGCGAATCGCCGAGCTCGCCGCCCCTCACTTCCCGGTGGCGGAGGTCATCGAGTTCCACCACGACACCAAGGTCGACGCCCCTTCGGGGACGGCGCTGGCCACCGCGCAGAGGATCGGCGCCGTCTCGCCCGACCAGGCCCGCAAGGTGGACGGGGTGTCGTCGCCACCGGGGGCGCTCGGCGCCGACGTCGCCAACGTGCGGGTGCACTCGGTCAGGCTCCCCGGGCTGGTCGCCCACCAGGAGGTGCTGTTCGGCGGCGCCGGCGGGGAGACGCTGTCGATCCGCTACGACACCTACGACGGCGCCGCCTACATGCCCGGCGTGCTGCTCGCCATCCGCCGGGTGGCGTCGCTGGGGGAGCCGGTGACGGTCGGGCTGGAGGGCCTGCTCGGGATCTGACCTCGGCCGCGGCGGACGTTCGGCTCGTCCGCATCTGCTGCCGTTACGCAGGATTTGCGTATCCGCAGTAAGTGCGGTACCATCTCGCCCATGGCGGGCACCAACCATGGATCCACGCGCCGGGAGCCCCGTCGCCAGAGCGCTGGCGGCGGCGCGGGCCGAGCTCGACCAGGTGGACCCCGACCGGCCCGACGAAGCGCTGCCCCTGCTGCGCGCCGCCCAAGAGCACCTGACCGTCGCCCTCGACGAGGCCATGGCGGCGTCGGTCGTCGACGGCGGCAGCCTCCGCTCGGTCGGGATGCTGGCCGGGCTGTCGGAGAACGCGGTGGGGCCGCGCCTGGCGCACACCGAGGCTGCTCCGCGCCTACGGCGACGACACCGGCCGGGTCACCGCCAGTGCCGTCGTCCGGGCCCGCTACGACATGGAGCAGGGAAGGCACCGCGAGGACGCCCAGCCCGGCGCCGAGCAGCCGAAGCCGATGCGGTTCCGGGCTCGCCGCAACACGTCGACGTCCCCCGGCTCGCCACCGGGGGACCATGAGAAGACCACCTGACGGGCGCCGCTCGTCCAGGCCAATGAACCCGGATCACCGGGCCGACTCCGAGGGGGAGCCATGACCGACACCGACCTGACCCACATCTACTTCCTGCTCGACCGCTCCGGCTCGATGCAGTCGATCCGGGCGGCGACCATCGAGGGGTTCGACACCTTCATCGCCGAGCAGCGCAACGCCCCCGGTCGGTGCCGGGTGACGCTGGCACAGTTCGACAACCACTACGAGGAGGTCTACACCGACCTGCCCATCGCCGAGATCGGCGGCCTGGTCCTCGAGCCGCGGGGGAGCACCGCCCTGCTCGACTCGATCGGGCGGCTGGTGACGACGGCAGGGGAGCGCCTCGCCGCCCTACCCGACGGGCAGCGCCCGGGCACGGTCATCGTCGGAATCATGACCGACGGCCACGAGAACGCCTCGCACGAGTACCGATACGCCGACGTGAAGGCGCTGATCGAACGCCAGACCGAGCGAGTTCTCCTGGCAGTTCCTCTACATGGGCGCCGACCAGGACGCCATCGAGGTCGGTGCCCGGCTCGGGGTCGACGCCGACCACTCGCTCACCTACTCACGGGCCAACGTCGGCCAGGCCATGAGGGCGACATCCGACAACATGCGGACGTACCGGGGGGCCGAGGTCCGCCGGGGCCGCACCCGAGGAGGCCCAGGCGCCGGTCCCGCTACACCGACGACCAGCGCCGCCGCTCCGGCAGCTGACCAGGCCCTCGCCCCTCCCCGGCCACTTCTGGCCTCGCCATTTGGGAGGGAAAGCCGGATACGATCGAGGCGTGATCAGGTTCCCCGGACGACACCGGTGGCGCGGATGACCGGCCACTCGCACGGGGACGCCTCGACCCGGGCCGGTGCCCGCCACGCCGGTCGGCTGTGGTGGGCGTTCGCCCTGGTGGGGACGGTCTTCGTGCTCGAGGCGACGGCCGGGATCGTCACCGGATCACTGGCGCTGCTGTCGGACGCCGGCCACATGCTCACCGACGTGGTCGGCCTGGGCATGGCACTGGCGGCCATCCACCTCGCCAACCGGGCGGGAACCGGCGGCGGACGGTCCTTCGGGCTGTACCGGCTGGAGATCCTGGCCGCCTTCGCCAACGCCATCCTGCTCTTCGTTGTCGCCGGCTACGTGCTCTTCGAGGCGGTGAGCCGCATCGGTGACCCGCCCGAGATAGCCACCGGCACCGTGCTGGTGGTCGCCTCCATCGGGCTGGTGGTCAACGTCGTCGCCTGGCGGCTGCTGCGCCCCGGCGCCGCCGAGAGCCTCACCGTCGAGGGTGCCTACCTGGAGGTGGTGGCCGACCTGATCGGCTCGGTCGCCGTGATCGTGTCGGCGGCCGTCATCGCCGCTGACCGGCTGGCAGTGGGTGGACGCCTTGGCCGGTGCCGTCCTCGGGGTGTGGATCCTGCCCCGGGCGTGGCGCCTCGGCCGGCAGGCGCTCCGCGTCCTGCTCCAGGCGGCGCCCCCCGGGCTCGACCTGGGCGCCGTCCGCGTCCGACCTCGCCGGGGTCGACGGGGTCGTCGACGTCCACGACCTCCACGTGTGGACCCTCACCTCCGAGATGGACGTCGCCTCGGCGCACGTGATGGTGGCGGCCGGCACCGACGCCCACGCCGTCCTCGACCGGGCGCGCAGCATCCTGGCCGACACGCTACGGGGTCTCCCACGCCACCCTCCAGGTCGAGCCGGACGACCACACCGGCTGCGAGGAGGTCACCTGGTGACTCCCGGGCCGCCCGTATCCCGGCGAGCTTGCCCGGGGACGGTCCTATCGTCGGAGCCGACCATCGAGAAGGACGACGATGACCGACACCGGTGAGCCGGTCTACGACAGCCCCACCAAGTGGGTGGCCGACCACATCCACGAGTACGTGGAGAGCGAAGGCGAGAAGGGTCATCACTGGCGGGGCACCGACGTTCTCCTGCTCACCACCCGCGGCAGGAAGACCGGGCACCTGCGCCGCAGCGCCCTCATCTACGGCCGCCACGGCGACAGCCTACGTGGTCGTGGCATCGAAGGGCGGCCACCCCCACCATCCCGCCTGGTACCTGAACCTCGTCGCCGATCCCCGTAGTGGAGCTGCAGGTCGGCCCCGAGTGTATTGCCGGCCACCGCCCGGCACCGCCGACGGCGCCGAGCGACAGGAACTCTGGGAGCAGATGGCACGGATCTGGCCCGACTACGACAACTACCAGAAGCGCACCGACCGGCAGATCCCGGTCGTGGTGCTCGACCCCGCCTGAGCGGGGCCGGAAGGCCATGTCACCCGGACCGGCCACCGGAGCCGGGTTGAGGTCGGAGCGGGCGACGCTCTTCCTGAGCGCGGCGGCGATCACCGCCCTCGCCGTAGCCCAACCCCTGCTCGACCTGCTGGGGAGGTCTCCCGAGTTCTTCACCGCCCGCGCCGCCCCGGCGTCGGACGTCGTCGTGCTCGGGCTCCTGCTCGGTCTCGCCATCCCACTGCTGGCGGGCGCCGTCGTGATGGGGGCCCATCGCGTCAGCCCTGCCGCGGGACGGGTTGTCCATGCATCGGTCATCGTCGTGTCCGGCGCCTTGCTGATGCTGGCGGTGCTGGCGCACACGCCCGCGGCGGAGTGGCCGGCATGGTCGGTGGTGGTGGTTGCAGTCGTCGTCGGGGCCGGGCTGGCCTTCGCTTTCCAGAGGTCGGCGGCGACCCGGGAGGTGCTGCGCTACGCCGCCGTCGCCCCGGTGGTGGTGGTCGTCCTCTTCCTCCTGGTCGCCCCGACATCACGCCTGGTGTGGGGGACGGCCGGGCAGGCGATGGCGGCGGGGCCGGTTGCCGATCCGGCGCCGGTGGTGATGGTCGTGTTCGACGAGTTCCCGGTGGCCACGCTGATCGACGGCGCTGGCGAGATCCGTGCCGACCAGTTCCCCGGCTTCGCCCGGCTCGCCGCCGCCGGCACCTGGTTCCGCAACGCCGTCGGGGTCCACGAGCGCACCGAGGAGGCGCTGCCGACGATGCTGACGGGGGTGCTGGCCCCTCTCGACGAGAACGTCCCCAGCGCCGCCGACTACCCAGACAACCTGTTCACGTTGGTCGGGGACGGTTACCGGGTGGAGGCGGTCGAGTCGGTCACCGCGCTCTGCCCACCCACGGTGTGTGTCGACGGCAGCCGGCCTCGGCTCTCGTTCGCCACCAGGTGGCGCAGCCTGGGCAGCGACCTGGCGGTGGTCGCCGGGCACGTGTTCCTCCCCGCCGACGTCGCCGGTGACCTGCCATCGATCGACCAGGGGTGGGGCGACTTCGCCGCCACCGTCACCCCACGCTCCTGGGACCTGAACCGCCGCTTCAACGACGCCGTCGACGCCGATCGCCGGGTCGGCGTCACCGCCTTCCTCGACGGCTTCGACCAGCCGCTGACCGACGGCGAGCTGCATTTCGCCCACGTCCTGTTGCCGCACAGCCCATGGGACATCCTCCCCGACGGGCGCGGCTACGCCGCCCCCCGGATGCCCCCGGGTGAGTGGACGGTGTGGACCGACGACGCCTGGGTCGTGGAGCAGGCCTACCAGCGACATCTACTCCAGGTGCAGTACGTCGACCGGTTCGTCGCCGACCTGGTCGACCGCCTGGAGGCATCGGGCAGTTTCGACGACGACGCTGCTGGTGGTCACCGCCGACCACGGCGTCGCCATCAGGCCGGGGACGGACCGGCGGGTGATCACCGAGGACAACGTGGGCGAGGTGGCGGCGGTGCCCCTGTTCGTCAAGCGGCCCGGGCAGGCGGCGGGGAGGTGTCGGACTACCGCGCCGAGATCGACCGACGTCCTCCCGACCATCGCCGGCCTCCTCGGGGTCGACGTCCCGTGGCGAACCACCGGTGTCGACCTCTTCGCCGCCGACCTGCCCGCAACGCTCGTCCAGCACGATGCTCAGCTCCGAGGGGTCGGTGACGTTCGGGATCGCAGGCGACGAGAAGCTGGCGGTCGCCCGCTACCACGAGGACTGGTTCACCGCGGGGGACCCGTTCCGGCTGGCTCCCCCCGGCCAGCACGACCTGCTCGGAGCGGACGTCTCCACCCTCGATGTCGTCGACGCCCCCGGGGTCGACGTCACGCTCGACCAGCGGTACCCGATGCCCGATCCCGCTGCGGCCTGGTGCCCGCCGTCATGAGCGGGGTCATCACCGGCATCCCCGCCGAGGACAGGGTGGTGGCGATCGCCGTCGACGGCCGGGTGGTGGCGGTCACCCGGACCTGGAACCAGGGCGGAGCGGTCGAGTTCCAGGCGATGCTGCCCCCGGCGGCGTTCGAGTCTCGAATCGTCCCGACGCTCTATCTGGTCGACGGCTCGGGCTCGGGCCGTACGCTGGCCATGATCGGCGGCTGATCGGACCGTCCGCCAGCCGCCCGAAGTTGGTCCGGGAGGTGTGATGGGCTCGATGGCGAACACGATGTGGAAGATGGGCAACTCGGTGGCGGTGTCGCTCTACCGGATGACCGGCGGCAAGCTCGGTGGCAGCGTCGGCGGAGGGAAGGTGATGCTGCTCACCGTCCCCGGCCGGAAGACGGGGATCGAGCGGATCGTGCCGGTGAGTTATGTCGAGCACGATTCCGGCTATGTCGTCGCCGGTTCCAACGGGGGCCGGCCGGTCGATCCGCAGTGGTTCAAGAACCTCCGAGCCGCCGACCGCGCTACCGCTGAGCTGGGCAAGCGCAAGGTCACCGTGACGCCCACGAGATCCTCGAAGGCGACGAACGCGACGCCATGTGGCGGGACGTCTTCGTCGCCCAGATGCCCATGTTCGCCAAGTACGAGGCGAAGACGACGCGGACCATCCCGCTCGCCGTCCTTCGACCAGACAGCTGAGACCCCCTCCGGTGCTGGAGGGGGGCAATGCCACGGGCCGAAGGGCGGCCCGCCGACGCCCGGGCCACACGGCTCAGGAGCCGACTGCACCCCGGATGACGTCGAGGATGGCGTCCCCGTAGGTCTCCAGCCTGGCCGGTCCGATCCCGGGGCAGCCGGCCAGCTCGCGCTTGGTCGTTGGCCGGCGTGCGGCGATGCCGACGAGGTGCTGATCCCACATCACGACGTACGCCGGCACCTGGTCGGCGGCTGCCCGCTCCGCCCGCCATGCTTTCAACGCCGCAGCCACCGGGTCGCCGACGTCGATCGACGGCTTGGCCTCCGCCTTGGCGGGCGGCGCCGCCATCACCTCACCGTCCTGACCCACCCCCGCCGGCCGATGCGGCGCGGTCCCGTCGAGCTCGGAGAGGAAGCGTGACGGGCGGGACTCGTCGAAGAGCACCACGGTCTGTGTCGAAGACCGGGTGATCGCCACGTGGAGGATGCGTCGTTCCTCCTCGAACTGGGCAGGCCCTTCGGCCAGCCGGTGCGGCAGGATCCCCCCGTTGACCCCGACGACCGCCACCATCGGCCACTCCCGCCCCTTGACCCGGTGCACCGTCGACAGGGTGACGCCGCTCGGCGGTGCGCTCGACGGTGAGCGTGCTCGCCAGCCACGCCCCGAACCGCGCCGGGTCCGGGTGGAGGTCGGCCACCTGGAGCAGGCCCTCGAGGTCGTCGAGGTGCGACGCCGCCGCCACCCCGGTGGAATCCAGCAGCGTCATCGCCGAGCCCAGCCCGATGTCGTCGCGCACCGCCGAGAGCAGCCTCCGCGTGGTGGCGCCCTCCGAGGCCAGAGCCGCCAGCTTCGGCCAGGTCGTCGGCGAGATTCCCCAGCTTGGGCGCCACCTTGACGTCGTCGAGGCGTTCCGCGGCGCGGTGCACGTCGTCGATCGAGCGGCACCGGCTCAGCCACTTGTCGATCCACTGGGGGAGCCCCCGGCTCGGGCGGCGTTGGACCTCGACCAGGTCCGCCGGGTCCACCCTCTCGGGATCGGTGGCGATGCGGAGGTAGGCGAGGGCGGCGCGGACGCCGAGTCGCCCGAGCACGGTTCGGTCGACGATCGAGTCGACCGGCACCCCGGCGTCGGTGAGGGCCACGTGGGGACCGAGCAACAGCGACTGGACCCTGGCCAGCACGGCTATGTCCTCGGTGACGGCGCCGTCCTCCTGCCACCCGGCGACGAGCCGCGCCACGGCCGCCGCCCCCTGGTCAGGGGGATGGCTGCGCACCTCGAGGCCGGCGGCCGCGGTCGCCACCGCCGGCCCGGACCTGATCACCTTGTCGACCCGGACCGCGTTGTACCCGAGCAGATGGCGCCGCCGCTTCGGTGACCGGCCGCGGGCAGCGGTAGTTGACCTCGAGGGCGTGGTGGGTGGCCGCCGGGAAGTAGCCGTCGAAGTCGACCAGGAAGCGGGGATCGGCTCCGGCGTGGCTGTAGATGGTCTGGTCGTCGTCGCCCACGGCGAAGACGTCGTAACCCGGGACAGGACAGCAGCCGGACGAGCAGCACATGGGCCGGGGTCAGGTCCTGGAACTCGTCGACCAGCAGGTGGCGGTGCTCGGCTTGGAGCGAGCGGCGCAGCGTCCCGTCACCGAGGAGGGACTCCAGCGGCCAGGTAGACCTGCTCGTCGAAGTCGACGACCCCGCGGGCGCGCAGCGCGGCGCGGTACGGGACGAAGGCATCGGCCAGACCGGGCACGTCGCCGAACTCCGCCTCCACCTGCTCGGGTGAGCGGAGCCCGAGTCGGATGAGCGACAGACCCTCGAGATAGCGGGCGTACGGGTCGGTGTTGACCCGCCGGGCCGGGCGGGGCACCAGGCCCTCGACGATGGCCCGCATCGCTCGCTCCTCGATCACCTCGGGCCTGGTGCCCTGGATGCGGGCAACCAGCCCGTAGCCCCAGGCGTTCAAGGTCTGGATGCGGGCGCCGAGACCAGCGGTGCGCGACGCCATCTCGAGCTGGGCCTGCTTGTTGTAGGCGAGGGCGAGGACGCCGCCGGTCTCGTAGCCCCGGTCGGCGATCAGATGGCGGAGCCGCTCGGTGAGCACCCGGGTCTTCCCCGACCCGGCGGGGGCGATCACCCGTGCCGGGCCGGAGTCGTGGTCGACGGCAGCGAGCTGCTCGGGGTCGAGCGCCGCCGTCGGCGGAGCCGGGGTGGGGATCGGGTCGAGCCGTCCCGCCTCGACGGTCTCGGCGTGGACCACAGCCTGCTCGGTGAGTGGTCGGCTGCTGCGGGGCCCGCCGTCGACCCAGGCCGGCGCCCCGTCGGGCAGGGTCACGTCAGCGGTGTCTGCGAGGCTCGCCCCGGCCTCCACCGCCTTGCGCCCCCACCACCACACCGGGCTCACCGCCCCGGGCGTCGTAGTTGTTCGCCCACACCAGGAAGTGGAGCCGGTCGAGCCACGGCTCGAACCCGGGATCGACCCGCCACGGTTCGATGTGGTGGTCGACCGGCCGGCGGAGGTCGGCGGCGTCCACCCGGAGGTCGATCACCACCGGCCGGCGTTCCGCCCAGGACCGGTGCAACTGCTCGACGGCCGACGCGGGGTCGGCCAGGGTTGCTCCGTCGATGGTGACCCGGGGGGCGGCCGACCATGGCGACGGCGGATCGGCCCCGGCGAGCACCACCACGCCGCGTCCCAGCTCCCTCGGCCCCGGCGCAGTCACGGCCGGGAGCGTAGGCGGGACACCGGTGCGGTCCCGCCGCGGCGTCTAACTTCCCGGCGTGCCCCCGGAGACCAGATACGCCCGTTCGGACGCCGGCTACGTCGCCTACCAGGTGTTCGGGACCGGGCCGACCTCGGTGCTGTTCATCACCAGCTGGTTGCAGAACATCGACGTGATGTGGGACGAGCCGACCCTGGCCGCCTACCTCGACCGTCTCGGCTCCTTCAGCCAGGTGGTGTGCTTCGACAAGCGTGGGTCCGGGGTGTCCGATCCGGTGCCGCTGGGTCGGTTGCCCACCATCGAGGAGTGGATGGACGACGGCCGGGTGGCGCTCGACGCCGCCGGCATCGGGCAGACCGCGGTCATCGGAGACACCGAGGGCGGGCCCATCGCCGCCCTGTTCGCCGCCACCTACCCGGAGCGGGTGACCTCGCTGGTGTTGATCAACACGTTCGCCCGATGGAAGCGCGCCGCCGACTACCCCGTCGGCATGCCGGAGGACACCGTCGAACGGCTGGTCGACCGCTACGAGCAGAACTGGGGTATCACCGCCACGATCCTCGACCTCACCGCCCCGGTGGCGGCCCGGGACGCGAGGTTCCGGGCGTGGTACCAGCGGTATCAGCGACTGGCGATGCCCCGGGGGGCCGCCGCCACCATGTACCGGTGGGTCACCGATCTCGACGTGCGTTCGGTGCTCGGCTCGATCCGGGTGCCCACCCTCGTCTTGTCACGGGCCGGAGCCCGACACCATCGCGCCACGTTCGGGCGCTATCTGGCGGACGCCATTCCCGAAGCCACCTACGAGGAACTTCCCGGAACCGACACGTTCCCGTTCAACGCCGGCGACTACGGGCCGGTGCTCGACGCGGTGGAGACATTCCTCACCGGGTCGAGGGCCGAGCCGGTTCTCGACCGGGTGCTGGGCACCGTCGTGTTCACCGACATCGTCGAGTCGACGTCGACCGCCGCCGCCAGGGGCGACGCCGCCTGGCTGGCGCTGCGCGGTTCCCACGACCGGGTCGTTCGCGAGAACCTCGGGCGGTACCGAGGGAGGGAGGTCGCCCACACCGGGGACGGGTTCCTGGCGGTGTTCGACGGTCCCGCCCGCGCCGTGACCTGCGCGGCCCGGATCGTCGACGAGATCGGCCGGCTCGGGCTGGAGATCAGGGTCGGGGTCCACACCGGCGAGATCGAGCTGCTCGGCGACCAGATCGGAGGTCTCGCCGTCCACCTCGCCAACCGGGTCATGGGCACCGCCGACCCGGGGACGATCGTGGTCTCCTCGACCGTGCGCGACCTCGTTCTCGGTTCCGGCATCGACTTCGCCGACCACGGCAGCCATCAGCTGAAGGGCATCCCCGAGCCCTGGCACCTCTACCAGGCGATCTCCGTCCCCGGATCAGACCACGACCCGCCCCGGTCCGGTGGCCGGTGAGCCGAACCTGAGGCTCTGACCTATCGGAGCGATAGGTGATCGCCTCATCTTCGCCAGCCGGATCACCGCCCGGTCGAGCCTCAGGCAATTACCTATCGGAGCGAACTGCCACAACCTCAGGTTCGGGGCTCCTGCGCCGCAGGTACGACCTCGATCTCGCCTCTCATCCCGTACTCGTAGTGGCCGGGGTAGGTGGCAGGCGAACTCGAACACGCCGGGCTCGTCGAATGGTGAACGTGGTCACCGCGGTGCCGTTCGGGTCGACCGAGACCTCCCCTGGGATCGAGGGATGCTCGGCCTCGGTGCCGTTGGCGTGGCGGATGTGCACCTCGGGCGGCCCGGTGATCAACTCGTGGTGGATGGGGTCGCCGTTGACCACCAGGAATCGGACCCGGGTGCCTTCCACCACCGTGAGATGGTCGGGAACGAACCGCGAGTGGTGGATGTCGACCTCGATGGTGACGTCACCCGGGCCGAGCGCGGCCGCCGGGGACGCGCCACCGGCCACGGTGTACCCGATCCCGGCCACCATCACGGCCATCGCCACGGCAACAGGATCACACCGGCCATCCGCTGTTTGTTTCCCCTCCGCGCCGGGGAGCGAGTCGCCGACCCACGCCGCAGGCGAGCAGGGGGTCGGGGAGGCGCCTCGGCCGTCATTCCGGGCGCCCTGCCGAACGGGCCAGGTCGTCGCGCCGCACCCAGGCCAGGACGGCGGCGAAGGAAAGGAACCCGGCGCCGATCCCGGCGAGCAGCGGCCAGCGGGCGAGCCCGGCCTCGCCGCCCACCGGCAGCGCCTGCGGTGCCGGGACACCCGTGTCGGCGAAGTCGGCGGAGACGCCCGGTGTTGCGGAGATCGCCAGGTCGTAGTCGAGCTCGGACGGCCGGCGACGCCAGCTGCAGGTAGCTGAACCACATGTCCTCTGGCAGCCACTCCATCCCCACGTCCGAGCGGAGGTCGTCGAGCAGAAGGTCGCCGGCTCGCTCGCTCCGCACCAGGGTCAACCCGGTGCCCCCGGCGAGCAGCGACGGCTCGTCGTCGGTGAGCACGAACACGTCGGCCTCGATGCGTCGTCGGTGGCGGCGCCGAGGCCGAGGATCCGAACCGGGACCCACGGGTCGTCGGTGGGGATGGTGGCCATGATCGGGGTGCTGTCGCCAGCCTGCTGGCCGAGGTCGGCGGCCCGTTCGGCGTTGAAGCGGGCGGCCATGAACACCGGGCTGCGGTCGGCGTAGAAGTCGAGGATCTCGGGGGCATCGGGGGTGAGCAGGAAGCCGTGCTCGGCGGCCCAGTGTCCCACCTCGTCGCCGCCGCCGCGGAGCACGGTGATGTCGAGGGCGTCGATCTCGACCTCGAGGAGCACCTCCGCATCGTCACCGGCGGCTGTCGGCCCGGCGCATCGAAGAGCGCCCGCTGCGGCTGGCGCCACCTCGATGGCGAGCCGCTGCAGCGTCCAGTCGCCGCCCCGCTCCACCTTGGTGGGAACGTCGGGGAGCGGGATGATCGACCCGACCTCCTCGCCCTCGCCGGTGAACTCGAAGGCGGTGACGTACCGCTCGACCCCGTCGCTGTAGGCGGCGAGCGTGGTGGTGCGCACCAGCTCGATGGTGCCGTTCTCGCCGACCAGCCCTCCGCAGGCCAGTGCCGGCGCCGCCCCGATGGCGAGCACCAGCCCGACCGCCGCCGCGACGACCGCGCTCCGTCGCAATCTCCGAGTCCGATCCTGTCTCCGCCGCATGGGGCTCTCCCTTCGTGACCCCTTCCTGCGAGGTGGGACGCGCCGGAGTGCCGGCTCGGTTCCCGGGCTCAGGTGAGGGGCAGCGGAGACTGCAGCCAGGGCGGATGGTCGTCGGGCTCCACGGAGGTGACCCACTTCACCCACCAGTAGCCCCGGCGGCCGGGCGCGACCAACCGCACCGGCGCCCCGTGACCGGCCCGGAGCGGCTCGCCCCCGTAGCCAACGGCCAGGTAGAGGTCGCCGAGGGCATCGGTGGAGAACAGGCGGTCGTACCCGGTCGTCGAGCCGACCCGGATGCTGCGGCCGCTCGGGTCGACGAGTAGATCACCCAGGGGCACGGCGTCCCACGACTGGTCGCTCCACCACCCGCCGGTGCAGTCCAGTCGGGCCACCACCGGCCGGGCAACGTCGCCGCAACGCGTCGACGGAGATCGGCGTTCCGGCGACGACCAGCGGCCAGGTCGCCTCATCGACGTCCTCGGGCTGACGGTCGTCGAGCCAGATCGTCTGCGGCATCGACGCCGGGTCGAAAGACGCCACTTCGTGCGACCCGGTGAGCCGCCGGTCGCCTCCGGCGAGTCCGACGGCACCGGCCACCGCTCGCTGGGCGACGTGGACGGCTGCGGCACCGGCGAGCACCAACCCGCCTCGCAGCGCAACCCGCCGGTCCAGGTCGAAGGCACGGGGACGGATCGGGCGACTGGCGAGA
Source organism: uncultured Acidimicrobiia bacterium (assembly GCA_963834375.1). Lineage (GTDB taxonomy): Bacteria > Actinomycetota > Acidimicrobiia > Spongiisociales > UBA5794 > JACDBE01. The sequence goes on from CAWIBM010000002.1 coordinate 1,110,282, forward strand.
TGCCAGACGAACAGGGGGATCAACATGAAGGCGAGCAGACAGTGGACCCACAGGGCCGCCCAGTAGCCGACGCCGTACCAGAGACCCGTGGCGTGCGCCATACCGACGACCACCGTGCCCAGCACCAGGATCCCGAAGGTGGCGGATACCCAACGGGTGGCGCGCCCCCGCCGGAACCCGGCGGCCACCGGCCCGCGCAGCTTGGCCGGAACCAGCAGCAGCAGCGCCAGCCCGACGATGCCGTGAGCCACGGCGAGCGCCCCGTTCCACCGGTCGCCGGCGGCCCACGAGCCGAGCCCGGTGACCACGGCGGCCACCACGAGGAGCTCGAGGATCAGGTTGACCTGGCGCCCGGTCAGCTGTCCGAGGGCCCGGGTCTTCGCCATCGCAGGCCGGTCGCCGGGCGCCTCAGTAGAGCGCCGAGGCGAGCTGACGGCGGTACACCGCGGTCAGCGGGTGCTCGTTGGTGAGCACCTCGAAGATGTCCAGCATGGCCAGGCGCGCCTCGTCGGCGGCATCGCCTTTCTCGCGGACCACCGCCAGCATGCGGTCGAGCGCCGGCTCGTACTCGCCGTGCGACGCAATCGCCCTGGCCAGCGCCAGCCGGGCGCCGCCGTCGGTTGGGTCGGCGGCGACGGCGCGCTCCAGCTCGGACACGTCGATGCTGCGGGCTTGGGTCAGCCGGGCGGCAGCCTGGAGCCGGTCGACCTCGGGGGTGGGCACCAGCTTGCCAAGCACGATCAACGCCTCGTCGGTGTCGCCGCGGGCGATGAGAAGGGAAGCGAGCCCGGTCCCTGCCTCGGGATGGTCGGTACGGGTCTCCAGCACGGCCCGGAACAGGTACTCGGCCCGCTCGGCGTCACCGGCGAGGGCGGCGTCACGGGCCTCTTCCACGGCTCGGTCGAGCTCCGAAGGGACGATCTGCTCCAACCACTGGCGCACCGCCGGCTCGGGGATGGCTCCGGTGAAGCGGGACACCGGCATCCCGTCGCGGAAGGCGACGACGGTGGGGATGCCCTGGACGCCGAGGCGGTCGGACAGCTCCTGGTTGGTGTCGACGTCGACCTTGACCAGCTCCCAGGCCCCGTTGGCCTCGGCGGCCAGCTTCTCCAGCACGGGGCCGAGGACCTTGCACGGGCCGCACCACTCGGCCCACAGGTCGACCACCACCGGCACCTCCCGGCTGCGCTGGACGACGGCGGTGGGGAAGTCCTCGGTGGTGACGTCGGTGACGTACTCGCTCGCCATGGCATCCACTTTACGTCCGGGACGGGTTCACGTCCCCGTCGGGTTCCGGTCGTTGGGAGCCAGCAGCGACCCGAGCACTGGACTCTCGAAGTCCTCGGCCCGGTAGTCCATGTAGATCTCGTCCCAGGACCGGCCACCCATGGAGTAGCTACCGCGACGGCGACCGATCTCGGTGAACCCGGCCCGCCGGTAGGCGGCGATGCCGGCGTGATTGAACTCGAACACCCGCAACTGCACGTTGGTCAGGCCCAGCCCGAGGAAGGCCAGGTCGAGCAGCAGCATGACGGCTGCCGTGCCGAAGCCGTGGCCCCGGTCCGCCGGGTCACCGATGGTCATCCCGAACTCGGCGGTGCCGTGACGGAAGTCGATGTCGACCAGTGCACAGGACCCGATCGCCCGCCACGCCGCGGTCTCGTAGATGGTGAAGAACATTCGCTCGGGGTCGATCGCCGCCCGCTCGTACCACTCCGCCATCCGTTCGTCGCTGAACGGCTCGGGACGTGGGGGATACCCGGCCCACCCCTGGGTGGCGATGTCGTTCATCCATTCCTGATAGAGCGGCACCAGCTCGCCCGACAGCGGGCCCAGCGCCACCCGCTCACCGACGATGTTGACCACGGGCCGGCCCTCACCACCCCGGGTCGCGGCGGGGTCGACGACGTCTCCGGGCATGCGGCGAACGGTACACGCCCGAGCAATGGCGCTCCCGATGGCAACGGCCCGCGCTGCTACCGTGGCCCGCCATGGATGCCCGACGCGGACCGTTCGGGTCGCTGCTCACCGCTGTGATCACCCCGTTCGATGGCGACGGCGCCGTCGATTACCAGGCGTTCTGGCGGCTCCTCCTCCATCTGCGGGAGACCGGCACCGACGCCGTCGCCGTGTGCGGGACGACCGGCGAGGGCCCAACGCTCTCCGACGAGGAGAAGCTGGCGTTGTTCTCCACGGCGGTCGACGCAGCAGCCGGCACCGGGGGGACGATGAAGGTGGTGGCCTCGACCGGCACCTACGACACCGCCCACTCGATCGAGCTCACCCGCCGGGCCGCCGAGATCGGCTGCGACGGGGTGATGGCGGTGACCCCCTACTACTCGAAGCCGCCGCAGGAGGGGCTGTACCGCCACTTCTGCGCCATCGCCGACGCCTCCGACCTCCCCGTGCTCCTCTACAACATCCCGGGCCGGACGGCGCGCCTCATCGACGTCGACACGCTGGTCCGTCTCGCCGGCCACCCCAACATCGTCGCCGTCAAGGACGCCGTCGACGACCTCGACTACACGAAGCGCACGCTGGCCGAGCTCCCGAGTGACTTCGCCGTCTACTCCGGCTCGGACGCCTTCACCTTCGACAGCATGCAGGCCGGGGGGGTCGGCGTCGTCTCGGTCGCCTCCCACCTCGTCGGCCTCCGCTTGAAGGCGATGATCGAGGCGCTCCTCGAAGGTCAGGTCGACACCGCCTCCGGAATCAACACCGAGCTGGCGCCGCTGTTCGAGGCGTTGTTCGTCGAGCCCAACCCGATGCCGCTCAAGGCCGCCCTCAACCGCTGGTGGGGGCCGGTCGGCGACCCGCGGCTCCCGCTCATCCCGGCGTCGGACGAGACAGTCGCCCTTCTGGAGGCGGCGCTCACCCCCGTCGCCGTCGTATGACGGTATCGCTCAGCTTCCTCGGAGGCCTCGGGGAGATCGGGAGGAACTGCGCCGTCCTCGAGGCCGGGGGCAAGCTGGCGCTCATCGACTGCGGGCTGATGTTCCCCGAGGAGGAGATGCTCGGGGTCGACCTCGTCCTTCCCGACTTCTCGTGGGTGGTCGACCGCCGTCGCGAACGTCGCCTGCGTCGTCCTCACCCACGGCCACGAGGACCACGTGGGCGCCCTGGCCTACTTCCTCCGCCAGGTGCCGGTGCCGGTCTACGGCACCCCGCTGACGGTGGAGCTGGCCCGGAGCAGGGTGGAGGAGCTGAACATCTCCGCCGACTTCAGCGCCGTCCCACCGGGGGAGTGGATCGAGCAGGGACCGTTCCGGTTCGCCCTCGTGGCGGTCGCCCACAGCGTCCCGCAGGCGACGGGGGTCGTGTTCGACACCGACGAGGGGCTGATCGTCCACTCCGGTGACTTCAAGCTCGACCCGACCCCGATCGACGGGACCGCCACCGACCTCGGCGCCTTCGCCGGGTTCGGGAGGATGGGTGTGAGGCTGCTCCTGGCGGACAGCACCAACGCCGAGGTACCCGGCTTCACGCCGTCTGAAGCGACCATCGGTCGCCCGATCGCCGAGCTCACCAGCCGGGCGGAAGGACGGGTGATCATCGCCTGCTTCGCCAGCCACGTGCACCGGGTACAGCAGGCAGTCGACGCCGTCGTCGGGGCGGGTCGCAAGCTCGCCTTCCTCGGCCGCTCGATGCTGCGCAACACCGAGGTGGCGGGCCGGCTCGGTCTGCTCGACGTGCCCGACGGTGTCGAGCTCCCCCTCGACGAGCTGCTCGCCCTGCCCGCCGAGCAGACCGCGGTCATCTGCACGGGGAGCCAGGGCGAGCCGTTCGCCGCCCTGTCGCTGATGGCCCAAGGCGAGCACCGCTCCATCGACCTGACCGCCGGCGACACGGTGATCCTGTCGGCGACGCCGATCCCGGGCAACGAGACCAAGGTCTACCGGGTGATCAACAACCTGGTGCGGCGCGGGGTCATCGTCCACCACGGCCGCAACGCACCGGTGCACGTGTCCGGGCACGCCGCCCGTGACGAGCTGGCCACCTTCATGAACGTGGTGGCCCCCCGGGCGTTCGTTCCGGTCCACGGCGAGTACCGGCACCTGGTGGCCAGCGCCGAGCTGGCCAGGACGGTGGGTGTCGGCGAGGTCGAGATCTGCGAGGACGGCGATCGGGTGGTCTTGCGCGACGGGAAGCTCACCGTGGAGCGCGGGGCCTTTCCCGCCGGGTACGTCTACATCGACGGGTCGGGGGTCGGCGACCTCGACGGGGTGCTGCGCGACCGGCGCCACCTCGCCGACGACGGGGTGCTGATCGTCACCGTTGGCGTCGACATGGCCAGCGGGGAGATAGTGGTGGGGCCTGAGGTCGACAGCCACGGCGTCACCGACGATCCCAAGGACCTGCACCGCGAGATAGTTGCCGCGGTGGAGAAGGCGGTGGCGGAGCTGGCCACTCCCGTCGACCGCGACGGGCTGCGCCGCACCATGCGCACCGAGAGCGGCCGGGTGGTCAAGCGGATGCTGGCGCGCCGCCCCGTCCTCATTCCCGTTCTGCTGGAGGTCTGAGTAGGCCTCCCCAGCGAACTTTGAGCACTTTGCAGCGCTATGCGAGGTAAACCGCTCAAAGTTGGGGGTTCGGGGGTCGTTTGCGGAGGGACCGCCCGGCGTTAAGGTGCGCGTCCCATGCCGACACGGTCACCAAGCCGTGGGGCCAAGGGGCGGAGGACGGTCAGCAAAACCCAGCAGCGGCGGAAGCGCCTGGGCCTCGTCGAAGCGCTACGACGGGTCAAGGAGCGGTTCCGCAACCGGCTCGGTCGTCAGACAGACGACATCTGGGGCGTCCTCGTCATCGTCGTCGCCATCGTCGGCGGCCTCGCCTTCGTCGGCGCCGCCGGACCGGTCGGCGACGGGGTGGCCGACGGGCTCGCCATCTTCTTCGGGATCGGGTCGTGGTTCATCCCGGTATTGATCGCCATCATCGGCGTCGCGATGGTCGGGACCATGCCCCGGGCCGACTACGCCAGGCTGACCATCGGGGTCCTCCTGATCTTTGCCTCGGCCCTGGCCCTGGTCCACCTGATCGCCGGCAGCCTCCCGCTCTCGGCGGGGATCCCTGCGGTCATGGAGCGTGGTGGCGCCGTCGGGTCGCTCGTCTCCTTCCCGCTCCGCCGGCTGATCGGGTTCTGGGGTACCTCGGTGGTGCTGTTCTCGGCGCTGTGCGTCGGCGTGCTCATCGCCACCAAGGCGACGGTGCGCGACGTGCTTCATGCCATGGGTGACACCTTCACCTGGGCGCGCCACCGGGTCGGGCTGGCACCCGGCATGACCGGGATGAAGGTGACCACCCGCCCTGCCGCCCCAACGCCGGCACCGCAGGCGCAGAAGGGCCCAGCCATCGCCAAGCCCGAGGCGAAGACGACCGCCCCCCGCAAGTCCAGGCCCCGCCAGCCGGCGGCGCCGATGGCCCGGCCCACCAGGGCCGGCGGCTACCAGCTGCCGCCGCTCGGGCTCCTGCACCGCAGCGAGTCGGCCGGCCACAACCGCCGGGCTCTCGAGCAGGCCGGGGTCGAGTTGCAGGACGCCCTGCACCAGCACGGCGTCGACGCCCGCCTGGTGCGCATCGTCCCCGGCCCGACGGTCACCCGCTTCGAGATCGAGCTCGCCCCCGGGGTCAAGGTCTCGCGGATCACGGGGATGGCCAGCGACATCGCCTACGCCATGGCGTCGGCGGACGTCCGCATCCTCGCCCCGATCCCCGGGAAGAGCGCCATCGGCATCGAGGTGCCCAACCGCCACCGCGAGCTGGTCACGCTGGGTGACCTGCTGGTCTCGGCCGAGGCCGACGACCCCGATCCTATGAAGATCGCCCTCGGCAAGGACATCTCGGGGGCGACCCGGCTGCTCAAGCTCGACGAGCTCCCCCATGTGCTCATCGCCGGCGCCACCGGGGCGGGCAAGTCGTCGTGCATCAACGCCCTGGTCACGTCGCTGCTGATGAGGGCCACCCCCGACGACGTGCGGCTGATCCTCGTCGACCCCAAGAGGGTCGAGCTGGGCCAGTACAACGGCGTGCCCCATCTGCTCACCAAGGTCATCACCAACCCGAAGCGGGCCGCCGAGGCGCTGCAGTGGGCGGTTGCGGAGATGGACCGCCGCTACTCGCTGCTAGCAGAGGCGGGGGCGCGTGACATCATCAGCTACCGGGAGATGTTCGACGCCGGCGCCCTCGACGAGGACGGCTTCGACCGCTTCCCGTACATCGTGGTGATCGTGGACGAGCTCAACGACCTGATGATGGTGGCGGGCCGGACGGTGGAGGACTCGGTGGTGCGGATCGCCCAGATGGCCCGGGCGGTCGGCATCCACCTGGTCCTGGCGACACAGCGGCCCTCGGTGAACGTGATCACCGGGGTGATCAAGGCGAACGTGCCGTCGCGCCTCGCCTTCTCGGTGGCCTCGCAGACCGACTCGCGGGTCATCCTCGACAGCGCCGGCGCCGAGAAGCTCGTCGGGCTGGGCGACATGCTGGTGGTGACGGCACGCGATCCCAAACCGGAGCGGATCCAGGGTGCGTTCGTCTCCGAGGCAGAGGTGAGGGCGGTGGTCGACTGGGCGAAGCGTCAGGAGCAAGTGATCTACCGAGACGCCGACGTGTTCGAGGTCGCCGCCAAGGCCGCCGAGGTCGAGGCCGACTTCGAGGGCGAGGACCCCGAAGTCATCCGGGAGGCGATCGAGCTGATCGTCCGATCCCAGCTCGGCTCGACCTCGATGCTGCAGCGCAAGCTCCGCATCGGGTTCGCCCGTGCCGGTCGGGTCATGGACATCCTGGAGAACAAGGGCATCGTCGGTCCGTCCGAGGGCTCCAAGGCCCGGGAGGTCCTGATCACCGAGGACGAGCTGGCGGAGTTCCTCGTCGACGCCTGATCGCATTGCGGAGGTTCCCTGACCGCAGCGCGGCCTAGTGTCGGGCGGATGGCGCGGTTCACCGACACCGACGAGTTCATCGGCGCCGAGTTCGTCCACGTCGACATGAGCAGCACTCGCTTCGTCAACTCGACGATGGAGAACGCCTGGCTGCGCGCCGTCTACCTCGACGGGGCGGTCATCGAGGCGACCTTCCTGAACGAGGGCACGCTCCACATCAACGGCGTCGACGTCGTGCCGCTGGTCGAGGCCGAGCTCGACCGCCGCAATCCGGGGCGGTCGCTGATGCGGAGCACCACGCCCGAAGGGCTCCGCGACGCCTGGGCGGCGGTGGAGGCGACCTGGGCAGCCACGGTGGAGCGCGTGGCAGGGATGCCGGACGGCACGGTCGACGTGTCGGTGGAGGGAGAGTTCACGTTCGCCCAGACCCTGCGCCATCTGACGTTCGCCGTCGACGCCTGGCTGCGCAAGGGCATCCTCGACCTGGCCGAGCCGTTCCACCCCTACGGCCAGCCGCATCGCGGAGCGGCGGAAGACGGCTTCGACATGTCGCTGCTCACCGACGAAACACTGCCCTACCCGGCGGTGGTCGAGGTGTTCCGTGAGCGCCAGGCGATGATGGCCGACTTTCTGGCCACCGTCACCGATGCCCAGCTCGCCGAGGAACGCCCCTTCGTGTGGGGTCCCGAGCACCGGATGCCCGTGCTGGAGTGTGTGCACGTCGTCCTCAACGAGTCGTGGGAGCACCATCGCTACGCGGTTCGCGACCTCGACGCCATGTCGGTGGACGAGCCCGGCTGAGCGCCCGACAGAGCGAAGCAACATCCATCGCCGCCAAGGGCTGACGACGGCGCCGGTACGCTCGACCGGCGATGACCTCGGCCCGATTCGACGACCTGACCCCTGGCTCCGAGCACGCCTTCGTGTTCTCCGGCCCGGTCGACGAGGTCGTCGCCCACCGGCCCGACGAGGTGGCGGCGGCGATCGCCGCGATCGATGAAGCCACCAGTCGGGGGCTGTGGGCGGCCGGGTACCTGACGTACGAGGCCGCCGCCGGGCTCGACCCGGCACTCCCGGTCCATCCGCCCGTCGACGATCGTCCGCTTCTCCACTTCGGCCTCTACCGGAGCCGGATCGAAGTACCTCCGTTGTCCCGGCCCGCCGCCGTAGCCGGCTACGAGGTCTCTGATTGGGAACCGGGAATGGACCAGGAGACGTTCACCGGCGCCGTCGCCGCCATCCATGACGCCATCGCCGCCGGCGACACGTACCAGGTCAACCTCACCTTCCCGCTGCAGGCCCGGTTCGCCGGCGATCCGGCGGCGTGGTACGCCGACCTGGCCGGCGCCCAGCTGGGAGCCTTCAACGCCCACCTCGAGTTCGGCGACCGGCACCTGCTCAGTGCCTCGCCCGAGCTCTTCTTCTCGCTCGACGGCGATCGCATCACCACCCGACCGATGAAGGGCACGATCCGTCGGGGAAGGTGGACCGAGGAGGACGTCGCCCTCGCCGCCCGGCTGGCCGGGTCCGAGAAGGACCGTGCCGAGAACGTGATGATCGTCGACCTGCTTCGCAGCGACCTGGGCAAACTCGCCGAGGTGGGGAGCGTGGCGGTGGATCGCCTGTTCGTCGTCGAGCGCTACGAGACGGTGTGGCAGCTGACCTCGACGATCTCGGCACGGCTGGGTGCCGGTGCCACGCTGACCGACGTTCTCCGGGCGTTGTTCCCGTGCGGTTCGGTGACCGGGGCCCCGAAGCGCAGCACGATGCAGATCATCCGGGCGCTGGAGACCCGCCCAAGGGGCCCGTACTGCGGGGCGATCGGGTTCGCCGGCCCGAGGCGGCAGGATGGCGGGATCCACGCCATGTTCAACGTGGCCATCCGGACGGTGGACCTCGACCTGAGCGCCGCCCGGGCGACCTACGGCGTGGGATGCGGGATCACTTGGGGCTCCGAGGCGGCGAGCGAGTACGAGGAGGCCCGCTGGAAGGCGCAACTGCTTACGGGACGGCGCGCCGACTTCGACCTGGTGGAGACGATCGCCTGGGACCCCGACGAAGGCTTCCGCCACCTCGATCGGCATCTCGAGCGCCTTGGCGGGTCGGCGGGCTACTTCGGGTTCGCCTTAGACCGTTCCATCGTGGAGCGGTCACTCGACAGCACCGTCGCCAGCCTCGCCGAGCCGCTCCGGGTGCGCGTCACCGCCGCTCGGTCGGGCGATGTCCACGTCGAGGCAGCGCCGCTCGAAACGCCGGCAAGGGACCCCGTCCGGTTCGCCCTCGCCCCGCTCCCGGTACCACCGGACGACGTCCTCCTCTTCCACAAGACCACGGCGCGGGAGCAGTACCGAGAGCCGCGTCGAATGCATCCCGATGCCGACGACGTGCTGCTGGTCAACGACCGGGGTGAGCTGACCGAGTTCACCGTGGCCAACGTCGCCCTCCTTCTCGACGGCGTCTGGTACACCCCGCCGCTCGGGTCCGGCGTGTTGCCCGGCACCTACCGAGCGGAGCTCGTCGAGCAGGGCGCCCTCACCGAGCGAGTGCTGACGGTCGCCGACCTCGACGCCGCCGATGAAGTCGCCTGGTTCAACTCACTGCGCGGCTGGCGCACGGCGCAACCGATCGGAACCGCCGCCGCACCCCCGGTCGAGGAGCGCCGGTAGGGTGCCGCACCGACGGGTCGGCGGAGCCGGCCCATCCGACACGGAGGACCGGGTGGTTCGGCCAGCCGAGGACACCTTCAGCAAGAAGGGGATGTCCCCCGTCCCGGGTGGCACCTTCGCCATGGGATCGGACCGCCACTACCCGGAGGAGGCGCCCGTCCGGCAGGTGACCGTGTACAGCTTCTGGATCGATGAGCACCCGGTCACCAACCTGGAGTTCCTGCGCTTCGTCAAGGCCACCAGCCACGTCACCCAGGCGGAGCTGCCACCGGATCCCAGCAGGTACCCGGGTGCTCAGCCGGAGTTGCTCTTCGCCGGCTCGGTGGTCTTCCAGAAGTCCACCGGCCCGGTCGACCTGAGCAACCACTACAACTGGTGGGCGTGGCGTCAGGGGGCCGACTGGCGTCACCCGGAGGGGCCGGAGAGCACGCTCGACGGACGGGAGCGTCACCCGGTGGTCCACGTCGCCTTCGACGACGCCGCCGCCTACGCCTCGTGGGCGGGGAAGCGGCTGCCTTCCGAGGCCGAGTGGGAATTCGCCGCCAGGGGCGGGCTGGACGGGGCCGAGTTCGCCTGGGGTGACGAGCTCATGCCGGGGGGAAAGGCGATGGCCAACACCTGGCAGGGCGAGTTCCCGTACGAGAACACCCTCATCGACGGGTACGAGGGCACGTCACCCGTCGGTCGGTTCCCGGCCAACGGCTACGGCCTCTACGACATGACGGGGAACGTGTGGGAATGGACCACCGACTGGTACACGACGGGCCACCAGGCGGTGCCGTCGTGCTGCGGCAGCGACCCGCGGGAGGCCAGCGTCGACCCGGGCGACCCGGCGGCCATCCCGCGCAAGGTCATGAAGGGTGGGTCGCATCTGTGTGCCCCCAACTACTGCCGTCGGTACCGACCGGCGGCGCGCATGGCGCAGGCGGTCGACACCTCGACCAGCCATCTCGGGTTCCGGTGCATCGTGCGGACGTCGTGAGCCGACCCTGACCGAAAGGAGCACATGTTGCGGCGGCTGACTCCTTGTCGGCGCGTTGTTCGACGATCAACCCCACCAAGCTCAGCAGCCGGCGGCGAATCGATAGGCGAGACACACCTCGTCGAGTCGCTCGTCGGGGAGCGTCGAGATGAAGCTCTCGAAGCGCGCCCGGTGCAGCGTGAGCAGGTTGTCGAAACTTGCTGCCGAGCGCGAGGGAAGGCCATCCTCAGCGCCAAGCATCACCTCGGTGGGGATTCGCCGAACCGCGGTGGTGACCGGCGCCACCAGCAGCGAGGTGAGCCGAGGGATGAACCTTTCACGCGTGAGCACCAGGACCGGCCGCCGCTTGTCGCCCGGGATGGTCGCCCACCACAGGTCACCGCGGTGAATCTCTGGGCTCAATCCGGCTCCCAGGGGATGGACGAGAGGTCGAGCTCGAACTCCCCGAACTCCGGCGCCGCCGCATGGGCATCGAGCCACCGCTGCTCCGACTCCCGCTCGATGAGCGCCGACAGTGCCTCGTCGAGAAGCGCCGAGATGTTGGTGGTCCCGGTGATGCGGCGCGCCCGCTCCAGCCGATCGGGGGAGAGGGTGGCGGACACCTTCTGCTTCATCGTGCCGAACATCCTACTCACCATCCTACGTTCCATCCGACTGCATGGAAGCCCCTTCTCAGCCCCATCGCCGAGCCTCCGCCTGACGGCGTAGTCTCTGTGTTCATGGCTCTTCGGCTGACGCCTCATCGCGGTGCGATGGGGGACCCCCAGCCCCCATCGCCGAGCCTCCGCCTGACGGCGTAGTCTCTGTGTTCATGGCTCTTCGGCTGACGCCTCATCGCTGTGCGATGGGGGACCCCCAGCCCCCATCGCCGAGCCTCCGCCTGACGGCGTAGTCTCTCCTGCCGTGCCAGCCCCCTCGCCGTACCGCCTGCTCGACGTCGACGGCACCCTCCTCGGCGACAGCCCGCTCCCGGTCGACCGGGTGGCGGATCTGTTCCGGCGGATGGTGGCCGCCCGCACCTACGACAAGAAGGCGACGGCGATGCAGAAGCAGGGGCGGCTGGCCACCTACGCCCCCTTCCACGGCCAGGAGGCGGCGCAGATCGGCTCCACCGCCGCTCTCGAGCCCCGGGATTGGGTGGTCGGCACCTACCGCGATGCCGCCGCCATGTGGGACCACGGCTATCCGTGGGTGAACCTGATCCTCGGCCGCACCGGCGACGAGCGCGGCGGGCATCCTCCCGAAGGGGTCAACGTGCTGCCTCCGTCGATCACCGTCGGCGGGCACATGATCCACGCCGTCGGCATCGCCTGGGCATCGAGGCTACGGGGCGAGGATGCGGTGGCGATGACCTTCTTCGGCGACGGGGCCACCTCGGAAGGCGACTTCCACGAGGCGATGAACTTCGCCGGGGTGTTCACCACGCCGACGGTCTTCGTCTGCCAGAACAACGGCTGGGCCATCTCGATGCCGCGGGAGCGCCAGACCGCCTCCGAGACCATCGCCCAGAAGGCCGGGGCGTACGGGATGGCGGCGGATCTGGTCGACGGTAACGACCTGCTCGCCGTGTACGACGTGGCCGCCAAGGCGGTGACCCGCGCCCGCCAAGGGGGCGGCGCCACGCTGATCGAGGCGCTCACCTATCGCATCGGCCCCCACACGACCACCGACGACGACAAGCGCTACCGCAGCGATCATCACATCGACGAATGGCGCACCGCCGATCCCCTCGATCGGGTGCGCCGCTACCTACAGGCCAACGATGCGTGGTCGGAGGAAGGGGAGCGGGAGATCGAGGAGGCGGAGAGCCAGGCAGTCGAGGACGCCGTCACCGAGGCGGAGGCGCTGACCGCCTTCGACGCCGGGGAGATCTTCGACGGGATGTTCGCCGAGGCCACCGGCCCGCTCCAGACCCAGCGGGACGAGGCCACCGGGGCGCCGGCGTGACCGAGCGCAACCTGGCGCAGGCACTCAACCAGGCACTCGACCTGGCGCTGGCCGACGCCGAAGTCGTCCTCCTCGGCGAGGACGTCGGCACCACCGGTGGCGTCTTCCGCATCTCCGACGGGCTCCTCGAGAAGCACGGCGAGGACAAGGTGATCGACACCCCGGTGGCGGAGTCGGGCATCGTGGGCGCCGCCTTCGGTATGGCGGTGGCCGGGATGCGGCCGGTGGTCGAGATCCAGTTCATGGGGTTCTCCTATCCCGCCTTCGACCAGGTGATCAGCCACGTGTCCCGGATCCGCAACCGCTCCCGACACCGCTTCACGTCGCCCATGGTCATCCGCATCCCATATGGAGCGGGGATCGGGGCCGCCGAGCACCACAGCGAGTCCGCAGAGGCGATCTACGTGCATACGCCGGGGCTCAAGGTGGTGGTGCCCTCCACCCCGTACGACGCCAAGGGCCTGTTCCTGGCGGCGGTGGCCGACCCGGACCCGGTGATCTTCCTCGAGCCGATCCGTCTCTACCGGTCGGTGAAGGGCGAGGTGCCCGACGATGCCTACGAGGTGCCGTTGGGCGTGGCCGACGTCGTGGCGGACGGCGACGACGTCACCTTGATCGGCTACGGGGCGATGATGCGCGAGGTCCGCCGCGCCGTCGAGCTGCTCGCCGCCGAGGGGGTCGGCGCCACCGCCGTCGACCTTCGCACCCTGTCACCGCTCGACGTCGAGACCATCGTGGAGACCGTCCGGCACACCGGGCGGGCAGTGGTGGTGCACGAGGCGCCCCGCACCGCCGGGCTCGGTGCCGAGATCGTCGCCCTGATCCAGGAGCACGCCCTCTACGACCTGCAGGCGCCGGTGGCCCGGGTGACCGGGTGGGACACCGTCGTGCCGCTGCGCCGGGCCGAGCAGCACTACGTACCCACGGTGGAGCGGATCGCGGCGGCAGCTCGAGCAACGATGGAGGCCTGATGGCGACCGAGTTCCACCTCCCCGACGTCGGTGAGGGCCTCACCGAGGCGGTGATCGTGCACTGGCACGTGGCGGTCGGCGAGGCCGTCGCCCAGGACGGCCCACTGGTCGAGGTGGAGACCGACAAGGCGGTGGTCGACATCCCCGCTCCGGTGGGTGGGGTCCTGCTCCACCAGGGGGGCGCCGCCGGCGACACGCTGCCTGTGGAGTCGTTGCTCGCCGTGATCGGCGACGAGGGCGAGGCGTGGGAGCCGGGCGCCGGTCCGCCACCCGCGGCGCCGGTCCAGCCCGAACCGGCGGCGCCCATCGTCGGCAGGCTCAGCGACTCGGCGGAGACGGTCGGCTCGCACCGGCCGGGGATGCTCCCCAAGGTACGACGTCTCGCCGAGCAACTCGGTGTCGACCCGGAGCTGGTGACCGGCACCGGCCCCGGTGGCCGGATCACCGAGGACGACCTGCGCCAGGCCGCCGCCGGTGGGGGAGCCGGCGCGGCGACCGCGGCGCCGGCCGGCCCCGAGCGCCGGATCAAGATGTCGCCCACCCGAAAGGCGATCGCCGACAACCTGGCGAGGTCGTGGCGGGAGATCCCCCATGTCACCACGTACGCCGAGGCCGATGCCCAGCCGCTGCTCGACGCCAGGGCAGCCGCCGGCAAGCCCCCGCTCGAGGCCCTGCTCATCGCCCGTCTCGTGCCGCTGCTAAAGCGATTCCCCGATTTCAACGCCGCCGTCGAGGGCGACGAGATCGTCCACCGCCTGCGCTACGACGTCGGGTTCGCCGTCGACACGCCCGACGGGTTGCTGGTGGCGGTCATCCGGGGAGCGGACGGGATGGACGTGGCTCGGCTGGGGGAGGAGATCGGGCGTCTGGCCACCGCCGCCCGGGAGCGCAAGGCGAAGCCCGACGAGCTGCGCGGCCAGACGTTCACCGTCTCCAACATCGGGGCGGTCGGCGGACGCTACGGCACCCCGCTCGTCCCCTACGGCACCACGGCGATCCTGTCGGTGGGTCGGGCCGACCCGACCCCCGTGGTGCGCGACGGCGAGATCGTCGTCGGACGGGAGATACCGCTCAGCCTGTCCTACGACCACCGCGCCATCGACGGCTCCACCGGGCGCGCCTTCATGGCAGCGGTTGTGGAAGCGCTCGAAGCCTGAACGAGCCGCCAGCCGGCGAACTTTGAGCGATTGAAGGCTGTGTTCCTACCCGGCCCGACCACGAAGAACTGAGCCGGCGAACAGACGTTGGTCGGGCCTCCTCCCGCAGATGGGGCCCCTACCCCATCGCGGGCCGTGAACGTGACCCGTGGACTTCGCGCCCCGGCGGTCTGTCTAGACGGGGGTGCTCAGGCCGGGGGTGGCGGCGCACAGCCAGACCCTGGCCTCCCACAGCAGGCGGGAGCCCCGTTCGCTGAGCTGGACGATGCCGTCGTCGAGCAGCCGCTTGATGCTCTTGGCATCGGCGAGGGCCCCGGCCAGCGGGATGGGACGTTCGGTGAGCTTCACCAGGCTGGAGAAGGCGGACCGCGCTGCGTCGAGGATGGCGTTCTCGTCCTGCAGCGTCCCGGTCGGGAGGAACAGCCGTCCGCCGTCTGCGAGGCGCCGCTTGGCCTGCTGCAGCATGCGGATGGGCAGCTCCGACCCCCGCGGTCCGCCCCCGGTCTTGGACGGGAACCAGCCGCTGTCGGCGGCCAGGTCGTCGGGGATGCCGGAAACGTCGCCGATGATGACGTCGGCGGTGATGTCGTCCCCGAGCGGGGAGAACAGGTCGCCATGGAAGAACTCCATGCGGTCGGCGACGCCGTGTGCCCTGGCATTGGCGGTGGCCACCTCGACCACATCCGGGCTGGCATCGACCCCGTACACCTTGGAGGCGCCCAGCTTGGCGGCGATGATCCCGAGGACCCCGGTGCCGCAGCCGACGTCGATGACGATATCGCCCGGCTTGACGTCGAGCACGGCGGCCATCAACTGGGAGATGGTGGACGGGAGGAACGTGGTGTCCGAGGCGGTCAGGTCCATGGGACCGAGCCGGCCCTTCCAGGTGATGGTCTGCATCAAGGGATTATGGCCGTTCTGGGGGCCTGTGGAAAGACGAGATCTCCTTGTACGCTCGGTTCGTGGACGGCCAGAAGCAACGAAACGCGCTGACCGCGGCCGAGCAGGCCCTCCGGGCGCTGGCCGCCGATGACGCCGAGAAGGCGCAGAGGGCGGCGGCGCGGGCCGCCGAGCTCGACCAGATCTCCCTCTACGCAGCCCTTCCCGAGGCGGTCGCCGCCGCGGTGGCGGACCTCGACGGCACCGGGTCGATCGGTCCCGGCACGCTGGCCGGGTTGCGTGCCGCGGTGGGCCCGGGCCCGTTGCAGGGCCTGGTCGACGAGCTCGACGCATAGCCCCGGGTCGGGATCCGGCACCCCTAGGGTGGCGGAATGAGCTCAGGCGCCATCCACGACGAGCATCCCTTCGTGCCCCCGCCGGAGCAACGCGACCCGGTGCGCCTGCTGCGGGGCCGGCTGATCGCCCCGGTGACCATCTTCACCGCAGGGGACGACCCCGACGGCTGGACCGGGCTCACCGTCTCCTCGCTGGTGGTGACGGAGGGCGACCCGCCGCTCCTCTACTGCCTGCTCGGCCCGACCACCGACCTGGTCGAGCGGATCGCCCAGACCGACCGGTTCCTGGTCCACGTCTGCGAGTCCGGTCACCGTCGCATCGCCGACGTCTTCGCCGGGTTGGAGCCGAGCCCGGGCGGGCTGTTCGCCGGCCGCCAGGTGACCCAGACCGATCACGGCCCGCTGCTCGACGGGTTCCGGACGACCGCGGGGTGCACCGTGGTGAGCCGCCGTGAGGAGAGCTTCAACGTTCTGGTCACCGCCCGCATCGACGAGGTGGGCACCGACGAGGTGCGCGATCCCCTGACGTACTTCCGCGGCGGTTACCGACGCCTCGGGGAGTGACGTGCGATACCTGAGCACCCGCGGGGGGATGGCTCCCGCCGGGTTCGGCGACGTGCTCATCGACGGGCTGGCACCCGATGGCGGGCTGGTGGTGCCCGATTCGGTGCCGGTGCTCACCGCTGGGGAGCTGGCCGATCTCCGCTCGGCGCCCTATCCCGAGGTGGCGACGGCGGTCCTCACCCGTTTCGCCCCCGACCTGGACGCCGCCGACCTGGCCCGGGGCGGTGCAGACCGCCTATGGACCCGACCGGTTCGACCACCCCGACGTGGTGAGCCTCCGTCCGTTGGGTGACGGGCTGGTGCTGTGTGGGCTCTCCCACGGACCCACCATGGCGTTCAAGGACATGGCGATGCAGCTCCTCGCCGAGCTTCTCGACCTGGTGCTGACTAGAGGGCAGCGGCTCACCGTGCTGGGGGCGACGTCGGGCGACACCGGGTCGAGCGCCGAGCACGCCTTCCGGGGCAGCGCCAAGGTCGACGTGTTCATGCTGTCGCCGCTCGACAGGATGAGCCCGTTCCAGGCGGCCCAGATGTACACCATCGACGACCCCAACATCCACAACCTGGCGGTGCGCGGGGTCTTCGACCAGTGCCAGGACCTCGTCAAGCAGGTGACCGCCGACGCCGCGTTCAAGGCGGAGCACCGCATCGGGGCGGTCAACTCGATCAACTGGGGGAGGGTGGTTGCCCAGGTCGCCTACTACCTCTACGCCTCGTTGCGGGTTGCCGCCCCCGGCGGAGAGGTCTCCTTCTCCGTCCCCACCGGGAACTTCGGCAACGTGTACGCCGGGCACGTCGCCCGGAGGATGGGGGCGCCGATCCGCCGGTTGGTGGTGGCCACCAACGAGAACGACGTCCTCGCCGAGTTCTTCGCCACCGGCCGCTACCGGGTGCGCCGGCCCGAGGACGTCCACGCCACGTCGAGCCCGTCGATGGACATCGCCCGGGCCTCCAACTTCGAGCGCTACGTGTACGACCTGCTCGGTGGGGACGCACGGCGCGTGGCGGATCTCTTCGGCGGCTCTGGCGGGTTCGACCTCGGAGACGTCGGCGCTGCTGTCGCCGCCACCGGGTTCGCCGCGGGCAGCTCCACCCACGCCGACCGCATCGCCACCATCCGTGCCGTCCACCGGCGTTGGGGCGTCGTCGTCGATCCGCACACCGCCGACGGGATCACCGTTGGCAGGCGTTTCGTCGAGGACGGGGTGCCGATGATCTGCCTGGAGACCGCCCAACCGGCCAAGTTCGCCGCCACCATCGTCGAGGCGCTCGGTGAACCGCCACCGGTACCCGATCGGCTGGCCGGCTTGCTCGACCTGCGCCAGCGTTACCAGGTGATCGACCCCACCCCTGAGGCGGTGCGCTCGGCGATCATCGCCGCCGGCTGAGGTCGGGCCATGCCGGGTCTTTCAGACCGGCTCCCGCCCGGATGCCGGGTACCATCGCCGTCGCCGCACACCTTGGAGTCACCTGCATGCGCGGGATCACCGTCTTCGGCGGGACCGCTCACCCGCACCTCTCCGAGGCGATCTGCCGCCATCTCGGTGAGCCGCTCGCCCCGAGTCGCCTGGTCCGCTTCGCCAACGACTGCCTCGAGGTCCGCCTGGAGAGCAACTGCCGGGAGCGTGACGTCTTCCTCATCCAGCCGCTGGTGCCACCGGTCCAGGAGAACCTGGTCGAGCTGCTCCTCATGGTGAACGCCGCCCATGGCGCCTCGGCGGCCCGGACCACGGTGGTCGTCCCGTACTACTCCTACGCCCGCGCCGACAAGAAGGACGCGCCTCGCATCTCGGTCGGCGGGCGTCTCGTTGCCGACCTGCTGGTCGCCGCCGGGGCCGACCGGATGCTCACTATGACCCTGCATGCACCGCAGGTGCATGCCTTCTTCAGCGTCCCGGTAGACCACCTGCACGCCCTCAGAGAGCTGGCCGAGCACTTCTCCACGCACGACCTGACGAACACCGTTGTGGTGTCCCCCGACCTTGGCAACGCCAAGTCGGCTTCGGCGTTCGCCCGTCGGGTCGGGGTGCCGGTGGCGGCGGGCGCCAAGCAGCGGTTCGACGACGAGAACGTGAAGATCACCTCGATCATCGGTGAGGTCGAGGGTCGCGACGTCATCGTGCTCGACGACGAGATCGCCCGGGGCAGCACCGTGATCGAGGTGCTCGACCGGCTCGCCGAGCGGGGCGCCGGGCCGGCTCGGGTCGCCACCACCCACGGGCTGTTCGCCGCCGGGGCGCTGGAGCGGATCGGTGACCGCGACGACGTCATCGAGATCGTGTGCACCGACACGGTGCCGCTGAAGGTCTCCCACCCCAAGCTCACCGTGTTGTCGGTCGCCCCGGCGCTGGCCGAGGCGATCCGCCGCATCCACGGCGGCGAATCCGTCAGCGCCCTCTTCCACGAAGCCTGACCACTTCACCCGGTTCACTCGAACTTTGAGCACTTTGCATCGGATAGCGATGTCAATCGCTCAAGGTTGGCCAGGGGGCTGACGCCGGTACGCAACTTTGAGCACTTTGCATCGGATAGCGATGTCAATCGCTCAAAGTTGCGTCGAAGGGGTCGGGTCGCTGGAGGCGGCCGGTACCCTCACGGACGATATGACCACCCAGGCCGCGCCCAACCCGACCGTCTACCTGGAGACGCTCGGTTGCTCCAAGAACGAGGTGGACTCGGCCAAGGTCACCGCCATGCTCGACTCCGCCGGGTACGTCACCGTCGACGACGCGGAGACTGCCGACGTCGTCATGGTGAACACCTGCGCCTTCATCGAGTCGGCCCGCCAGGAGTCGATCGAGACCATCATCGACCTTGCCGACACCAAGCGCCCCGACGCCAGGCTGGTCGTCATCGGCTGCATGGCGCAGCGCTACGAGACCGAGCTGCGCTCCGCCCTGCCCGAGGCGGACGCCGTGGTCGGGCTCGACCGCTATCCCGATCTGGTCGGCACCCTCGACCGGCTCGTGGAGTGGCACCCGCTCACCATCCGGCCGGCGGTATCCCCGAAGATGGACATCCTGTCGTTGGTGGCCCGGCCAACCCCGACCACGCCGTACGGCTACGTGAAGGTGGCGGAGGGCTGCGACAAGCCGTGCACCTTCTGCGCCATCCCGCTGTTCCGGGGGAAGCAGCGGTCCCGCTCGCCGGTGAACATCCGCGAGGAGATCGCCATGCTCACCGGCGCCGGCGTCTCCGAGATCGTGCTGGTCGCCCAGGACCTCGCCGCCTACGGCCGCGACATCGACGCCCCCGGCGGCATCGTCGACCTGCTCGGCTTCGTCTCGGACGTCGACGGGCTTCGCCGGCTCAGGCTCTACTACCTGTATCCGCGGGAGATCCGGCAACCGCTCATCGACGAGATCGCCGGCAACCCGCTCATCGCCGACTACTTCGACCTGTCCCTGCAGCACGCCTCCGCCGGCCTGCTGCGGGCGATGAAGCGACCCGGGAGCGGCGACCGGCATCTCGAGCTGGTCGGGCGGATCCGGACGGCTTCCCCGCAGGCGGCGACGCGGTCGTCGTTCATCGTCGGCTTCCCCGGCGAGACCGAGGACGACGTCGACGAGCTCGCCGCCTTTCTCGAGGAGGCACGTCTCGACTGGGCCGGGTTCTTCCCGTACTCGGCCGAGGAAGGGACGGCGGCGGCCGGCTTCGACGGGCAGCTCCCCGCCGGCGAGATCGCCGCCCGGCAACGCCACCTCCTCACGATCCAGGAGGACATCACGTCTCTGGCCAACGCATCCCAGGCCGGCCGGGTGCTCGACGTGCTCGTCGACCAGGTGGAGGACGGCACCCCGGTGGGCCGGTCATACCGGGAGGCGCCGGAGATCGACGGCGTCGTCGTGCTCGACTCCGGGAAGCCGGGGGAGTGGGTGAAGGCCGAGATCACCGGTGGGTACGGGACCGACCTGGTGGGCCGGGTACTCCCGGGATGATCGTGGAGACCCTGGCGGTCGGCACGGAGCTGCTGCTCGGACAGATTGTCAACAGCAATGCCGCCGACATCGGGAGCCGGCTGGCCGACGCCGGGCTCGACCACTACCACCAGGTCGTGGTGGGCGACAATGTGCCGCGGATCATCGAGGCGATCTCGGTGGCGGTGGGTCGAGCCGATGCGCTGATCATCACCGGGGGGATCGGCCCCACCCAGGACGACGTCACCCGGGAGGCGCTGGCCGCCGCCGCCGGTGTCCCCCTGGAGTTCTCCCAGTCGTACGCCGATCGGTTGGCCCGCTGGTGGGAGGAGCGGGGCCGGGTGATGCCCGAGTCGAATCTCCGGCAGGCGTGGCATCCGCATGGCGCCACGATGATCCCCAACCCGAAGGGCACCGCCCCCGGGCTGCGCATGCGGGTAGGGGACTGCCGGGTGTTCGTCCTCCCCGGGGTGCCGGCGGAGATGCTGCCCATGGTGGACATCGACGTGATCCCGGACCTGCTGACCGACGGTGAGCAGCAGGGCGTGGTGGTCAGCCGGATCATCCGCACCTGGGGAGAATCCGAGTCGAGGATCGACGAGCTGCTCTCCGACCTGTTCACCGAGTCGACCAACCCGACGGTGGCCTACCTGGCGTCGGCCGCCGAGATCAAGGTGCGGCTCACCGCCAAGGCATCCGACCGGGACGCCGCCAAGGCGCTGATCGCCCCAGTCGAGGACGAGGTCCGGCGTCGACTCGGCGCCCGGGTGTTCGGCGCCGACGACCACACCGTCGAGCGGATCCTCCTCACCGAGCTGGAGCGTCGGGGCTGGACGGTCGGTACCGCCGAGTCGGCCACCGGCGGGATGATCGCGGCGGCGATCACCTCGGTGCCGGGGGCGTCGACGTCGTTTGTCGGGGCGGTGGTTGCCTACGACCGGGTGGTGAAGGAGGCAGCGCTCGGGGTGCCGGCGGCCCTCATCGACGAGCACGGCGTGGTCAGCGAGCCGGTCGCCCTCGCCATGGCGGACGGTGCCGCCCGGGCGCTCGGCGCCGATGTCGTCGTCTCCACGACCGGTGCGGCAGGCCCCGACCCGCACGGGGCGCCGGTGGGAACCATGATCCTGGCGGTGCGGACCCCCGAGGCGGCGAGGGCGCACACGCTGAGGATGCCGGGCGATCGGGAGCGGGTGCGCACCTACACGGTCAC
>CAWIBM010000003.1:0-196853 GCA_963834375.1 uncultured Acidimicrobiia bacterium
TTGGTATGTCTAGCCTTGGTTCAGGATTCTCTTCGTATTGCTGCCTGCGGTGCGGCGCGTAGATAGCCATGCGCACCTCCCCTCGGTCGTGAACGCTAGCTCCGCGGGCGACATGGATGGGACGCCTTCCCGTCAGCAGCCTGCGTGTCAGCGAGCATCCTCGACAGGTGTCGGATCGTGCCGTCCTCATCGTGACGCCTCGCGAGCAGGTCCACAACTGGCGCCTCATAGCACTACAGTTGCATGCCTGCGGTCCTCCGCATGAGAACGCCATCAACGATCCCTTCGGGAGCCTCAGCGGCGAAACGCTCGATAAACGCCAAGTAGACCGGGCAGTGCAGCTCCGCGTCCGCGAGTTCAAGATTGCTGAACAGCTCGATCTCACAGTCGTCGGCCCGGACACCGATCGCAGCCCGCTCGTACGTCGGCCGGTACAGGACCGGGCCGCCGCCGAGGTGCCCGTCGCCTACCTCGATCGCAGCCCCGACGACGTCGTAGCCGGTGGCGTGCGCTGTAGATTAGTCAACGCGACCGGGTGAACCTTGAGATCCGAGGCGGTGCGCCCGTGCGGTGGTTCAGTGACCACAGATCGCACCGCTGACGCCGGCTCAGCAGTTCACATAGGTGGACAGAGCTTCCGTACATTCCTCGGAGGGAACCGGTCAGACCCTCGCCAGGTTGAACCGAGAGTCATGGACGTGCTCCGCTGCCGCCCGCCAGTGCGTCAGGATCCCTGCCTGGGCGCCGCAGTCGTAGGCGTGACTCAGCGGGGGCTTCGATCCGCAATTGACGAGCCGAAGAACGTGGCAGACAATGGCATTCGGCGAGAAGATCGGATGCTATGTACTCCGGGATCATGCCCTCGGATGGGGATTCCCCAGGTTCGGCGGTCCGGGAAGGGGTGGACATGGGGGTTTCCTACTCGCCGTCGTCTTCTTGGCACTGGTCGCCTTCCTCATCTGGCGCTTCCTCGTCTGACGGGCACGTGGCAGCAATGTCGTAATGCGCCGCACCTGGGTTGAGCAGGGCATCTTGCGGGTCGAAGCATGCCGCGAGCACGTCGAGCGCCGCGCCTGGTAGCGCCACGAGCACTGAGTATTCGCCGCTGCTCTCCGTTGCGGTAGTTAGCGCCTGGCCCTGGACAGTTCTCGATGCACCGCTCCCGACAAGTCCGCGGCAACACGGGTCAGATTCGAAGTCGGCACGGCCCGGGAGAGTGACTTGCACCTCACCGCCCGGCACGATGGCCATCTGTCGAATTGCCGCCGGCGATGTCACGATACGTACGAACACCTTCGGCTCGAAGAGCGCCGCCACGACATTGGAGTCTGTGAGCACCTCACCTGCGTCCAGTGGCTGCAAAGCAATGACGCCGTTTGCCGGTATCTGGGTGGACACGCCCGAGTCGAGCAGGCACCGGATTGATGTCCGCCCCGGCTCGATCCGCTCCACCAACATAAAGGCGGGCGTGTAGTACTCAGTCACCAATTGATGAGTGGACGTTGCGGCAATGAGAGCAGTGCCTGCCAAGCAGTAGGCTCCCGCTGCAATGAGCGCCATTGCACTCAATCGAAGCGGGGTTGGCCACGGCTCGCGCCCAGGTTCAGGCGCGGCCGATTCGAGCATGGAACCGAGCGGAGGAGCAGCATCAGCTGTCTCGGGGTCCCCCCTGACAATGAAGGCGCCGACGCGGGCGAAGTACCAGCGTTCCCCTTGAGCGTCCCGTGCCCACGGTCGGCCACCGAGGCTCGATCTCACCGCGGTACATGTCAAAGGCAGCCCGATAGGCGACGCTGTAGTGGCGTGCAGACGCCAGACTCATCGCATACGTCAGTAGGCTCAGCACAACCCCCGTCGACAGGCTGAGCCAGAACGGCTCATGCGTTCCCCACTCAGAGCTGGAGCCAAGGAAGTTGCAGCAAGGATCGCTGACCATGCAGACACAACGAGCGGTAGCTGATATCTGCTAACCAGGGTCTCGATGTCGTCTATCAAGTGAGGCGGCATCGTCATCACGATGCGGGTCCAGAAGACGTAGTGGTCAATTCCATACCGATGCTGCGGATACATCTCGGCCGCAAGGAGAATGTTGCCGAGCCGGGTCGGCAGGAGGAACTCACCCGATGTGTCGTAACTCAGGTCGACGGTGGAGTCCTGAAGAGTGCCAGCTTCTACCCGGTCAGCCATACGCTCGCGACGACGTCTATGTGCAGGGACTCCCGGCAGGTCGATTTTCGCGTTATCCAGGGCCGTGTCCATTTGATCGATGCGAGTCGGTCCCATAGGGCGACGATAGGATATCCCTCGAAGGCTCGACGATCTTTGACCACTGGCTGGCGACGATAGCGGCGACCAACCAGATGCTGCCGAGGAGCACGACTGGAACAGCGAGCTGAAGCGCTAGCGGAAGAGCTAGGTACTCGCCCAGGACCGCCGGAAGGCCCCAGACCGAGTGAGCCACGATTGCTGCGACAAGCGGCAGGAAGAACCCAGTCGGAACGACAGCGTTAACGAAGAACTGGCTCTCGAACCTCGAGACAGCCTGTGATGCGAGCGTGACCGCCACGGGTTCTCCCTCCCATGCCAGTTTCGCAGGCGTCCCTGGGCGAAGCCGGATTTCCGGCATCGGATCTGCCCAGGGACCGACGAGCCCCTGCTACACGATGTTCACTTAGGCGTCGATGCGTTCACGCGCAGAGCCCCGGAGTGACATCCCCGCAGGAGCGATCTGACACAGATCTGACAAAAACAGGCGCAAACCAGTGCGAAATGGCGAAGTCGACCGACACCGCGAAACGCCTGCTCAGGCGCCGTTTCCACCCAAAGCCCCGATCAGCAGACCGCCCTGCGACATCTTCACACGGTAGAGGTCGAGGTTCGATCCCACTGATCCTTCTGTAGAGGACCGTGACCGCGGGGGACCGGCTATCTGGGACCGTCGTTGCGCACCAGCGGCGGGGACAGGTCGAGCCGCAGCCGGGCGGCTTGTTCCTCGTTGGTTTGGATTCCTTGGCTGCGGAGCACGTTGAGCAGGTCCTCTTGTCGGGGCTGGCCGAAGGTCAGCCGGTAGAGGGCGAAGTCGTCCTTGAGCCGTCGTAGCCGCTCGTGATCGATGGTGAGCGGGTAGGGAGGACGTGCCGATGGATCCGCGCGGGCCCCGGGTAGACCCAGTGGGGCGACAGCTCCCCAGCGGTCCTGGAGCTCCGTCGCGGCGCGTAGGCGGCGTGCCATGGGTTGGCGACTCCCGGGGCGAGCATGGCTGCCCGGTGGCGGGCGGCGACGTTCTTGCGGATGGCGTGGCCGCCGTAGCGGTGGACCCGGCCCTCGCGCTGCTCGAAGTCGACCGGGTTCGCCGGCGTGTTCCAGTGGACGACGGCGTGGCACCACCAGTGGAAGTCGATGCCTTCCTGGCCGACGCTGGTGGTGGCGAGGACGAACGGCCAGAACGGGCTGTTGAACGCCGCGCGGATCTCCGGCTGGCGGGCGTCGCCTCGTCGCTCTGGCGGCCGTTGCCGTAGCGCAGCGCGAAGCGGGCCGGTGAACGCGATCGGCGTCGTCGGGTCGGTGCGGGTCGAACGCTGCGTACGTGCGACGGGTCGCAGGGCGATCGCGCTCGCGAACGGCGTCGGCGAGGTCGAGGAGCGCGTCGTCGTCGAGCGGGTCGGCGTCCTCGGCGACGCGCGAGGTGGTGGAGGTACTCGTCGAGCACCGCCTGGAGGTTGCCCCACGGCGCAGTAGGCGAGGACCGCTCGCCAGTACGACGGTCGTCGGGGTAGAGCTGGTCGAGCAGCGCGGTCGACTCGGGTCGGTTGAACAGGGTCGGAAGCCCGCTGGCGAGCATGGCCGCCGCGCGCCAGTGACCCGCCGGCGTCACCATGTGGCCTGGCCACGAGCAGCCGGCCGAGCGCACGCCAGGCGATGTTGCCCGGGCCGTGCAGGCCGAGCTGCGGCGACGAGTCGTCGCGAGGTCGGACGGGCGCTCGGTCGGGTCGACGGCGGCGCCGACGAGCGCAGCGCCAGCTCGACGTGGAGCGCGCAGGCGGCTGGGATCGGGCGCGCTCGCCTCGTCCTCGTCTCGGCCCGCTCGAGCGAGCCGGCGAGACGAGCTGCGTCGGTGGTCGTCGAGGCGAGCGTCGGCGGCAGACCGAACCGGGCAGCCGGAACGCCGCCAGCCAGTACCACGGCCTCGGCGGCCGGTCGCCCGGCTTGCCGGTCGCCGCTCGGAGCTGGCCGCGTCGAGCGCGCCGCGGCGCGCTCGGCCGCGACCGGCTGTCGGCGTCGGCGGCTCGCTGCCGGGCGATCGGTCGAGCGGGTCGCAGAGCGCGGCGAGGCGGGGTTCGGCCAGAACAGGGCCAGGGTGGTCATGGCGCCGGTCGGCGATCGTCCGTCGGTCCGGTAGTCGAGCCGCGTGCCGCGTCGTCGCCGGTCTGGCCGGCGTGCCTCGGCGATGCGACGGTCCGCCTCGTAGGCTGAGCAGCGAGGCGACCGCGGTCGGTGTGGCCGCCCACGACGAGAACACGAGCCGCTTCGGTCACGGCTGGCGATCGGCGCCAGCGTAAGGGCCCGTCGGGCTCGTGGTAGGCAGCGACGGCGGCATCCACAGCAGCCGCCACCAGTCCTCGGCTCGACGGTGTCCGCGGCGAGGCGCCGCAGCCGGGCGTTGCCGAGGTCGATCGGCTCGAAGCGGCTCGACGTCGCTGCGCGGTCGAGGCGCTGGTGCGCGCCGAGCAGCGCAGCGCAGCTCGTCGCGTCGTCCGGCGTCGTCGCCAGCTGCTCGCGGAGCCGCTCGCCGAGCTTGTAGCCGTCGCAGGAAGTTGACGAAGTACGGCGCCGACTTCCAGTACTCGACGGTGATCGGCGCGTCGAGAGCCGGGCGAGCGCGTGCAGGGCCACGTAGCCGACGCAGGTCGTCGGCCGCGACGTCGTCCGGTCGGGACGTCCGTCTCGGCGAGCATGCCGTCGTCGCCGACGCGCGGTCGTTCGGTACGGCACATGACGTCGAGCAGCTGCTGCCGCAGCGTCGTCGCGGTGCCTGCGCGGTCGCGGCCGGTGATCGCCGCGTCGCGGCAGTCGGCGAACTCGTCGACGATCCGCGTCGATGGTCGACGCGTCGGTCCGCCACTGGTCAGGAAGTCGAGGCGTTGCGCAGGAAGTCGCGCTCGTGGTCGTCGCCGTCGGCGGCCTCCTCGGCGTAGGTGAACGGCTTGTACGGCGTCGCCGAGAGGAGCAGCACCTTGGCGTCGCCGTGGTCGAAGAGGTGCGTGGGCGAGCTCGGCGGCTGGCTCCCCGAGTCTGCGGTCGAGGAGGTCCCGGAACCGCTGGAACTCGTCGAGGATGACGAGGTCGGGCTCCAGCGCGTCGACGCTCGCCTCGGCCAGGCTCGCTCGCAACTGCGCCGATCAGGTCGCCTCGCGCCGCGTCGAGCTCGTCGGGCACGGACGTCCGTCGCGCCCGATCTCGGTCGACGACGTCGCTCGAACTGCCGGAGCAGGCCGCGTCTGACGGCTCTCGGCGTGAACTGCGCGACGATGCTCGGGTCGAGTCCTCCGTGACCGGTCGCTCGTCGCCGAGTCCAGTCGACCGAGTCGTCGAACCGGTCGAGAGCTGCCGGACCGCCCTCCTGGAGCAGCCGCATCGACGCCGCCGTCGCTCGACGGCGTCCAGGTCGAGGTGGTCGCTCGAGCAGCAGGTGAGCAGCGCTCGCTCCTCGGCTCGTCCCGGTCTGCTGTAGCCGGGTCGAACGAGGTGCCCGGGCGTGAACGAGACCAGGTTGACCGGCTTGCCGCGCCGGCGACGGCCTGCCGTCAGGCGACGCGGGCGTGCGGGCGAGCAGCGTGAGCCGGCTGGCGAACGCAGGTGCTGGTCGCCGGTGACGTCGAGCCGGCTGATGTTCTGCTCGGCGATGTCGGCGTTTGAGCAGACGTAGACGACGTCGATGCGGTCGACGGCGTCGTCGTCCTGCAGCCGCTCGATGGTCCGGGCGATGACGCCTCGGGCGACGAGCGCTCTTCCGAGGCCGGTCTCGTCGGCGACGAGGAACGGCGGCGTCGGGTCGGCGCCGTAGAAGCGGCCGATCACGTGCTCGACGGTCGCCGCTGGAAGCCCTTGAGCGCCGGCGAGGACGGGCCGGCGTCGAAGCGGCGTCACGCCGTCGGCCCGTCGCCTGCCGTGCAGCCGGCGTGCGCCTGCGAGCACGGTCGCGTCCAGAGCTCGTCGAACCCGTCGGGGAGGACTGCCGGCCCGCTCGGTGGCCTGCAGGCGCCGGACGAGCCGGTCAAGGTCGGCGAACACGTCGGGCCGGTCGGCGAGCGGCGCGCAGCAGCAGCTCGAAGACACCCGGTCCGGCGTGATGCCGGTGATCGCCAGGCCCCGTCGGCGTCGAGCCCGTGCCGCCGAGGACAGGTGGTCGGGATCGGCGAGGCCGAGCAGGAGAGCGAGGAACCGCAGGAACTTCTCGGGGGTGTCGACCTGGCGGGCGAGGACCTCGTCGAGCCGTCCGGCGGGGTCGTCGACCAGCTCGGCTCGGACGACCGTCGCCGCGCGCTGTCGCCCTCGGGGGCATCGGCTCGCAGGACGACGAACGGGGTGATGTCGGCGAGCGCGCACGCCAGGTACTCGTTGCACCGGCTGGGACTGGCGGCTGCCAGCACCGGGCCGCCCGGGCGGGTCGAGCAGCTCGGCAGTGACGCGATAGCCGCGCCGGGATCGGCAGCCCGTTCGTGGTGACGATGACTCGGTGACTGGTCGCCGTCGCTGGTGCGGACCGTGGCGGTGTAACCGATGGCTCGGCGATGGCCCGCACGAGGTCGTCGAGGGCCGCGTGCGCCTCGTCGGTGGGGTCGGGCTCTCGGCTCCGCCAGCGGTGTCGTACGCCTCCAGGAGCGTGCCGGAACGGGGCGTCCGCGGCGCAGGAAGGCGTCGACACCGAGCTTGGTGGCCCCGCCGACCAGCTCGACGAGGAATCTCGACGTTGCCGCCGAACGCGGCGTCAGTGGCGTTTGCGGAGCCGATGAACACATGGGCCGCCGGTTCCGCTTCGACGACGTAGAGCTTGGCATGCAGCCCGGTGAGGACGTGCGGTCGCGGGGTCGTCGGCGGCTGCTCGGCTCGTCGAGGACCGGCGATGGCGCTGACCACGAGGTGTCTGCGTCGAGCGGCCTCGAGCGTTGCGGGGAGAGCCGGTCGAGATCCTCGACCCGGGACACGAGGGTCGAGTGGCCAGCGCCGGTGCTACGTGGCGAGCCCGCGGTCGTTCAGGAACGGGGCCACGACGAGGTGCCGGTAGCCCGCTGAAGTCGCGGTGTGGCAGGACCGCGGTCACGCCGAGCGCCCAGAACGTTGGACTCGTCGTGACGTCGTCGGGGCGGTCCCACTCGGCGCGCCGTACATCGTCGGCGAGCGGGTCGATGGCGGCGCGGCGCGACGGGCAGGTGACGCCGCGGCGCGGGCAGCGCTCGGATGAGCTCGGCCAGCGGCCGGTTGGCGCGACTTGGCCTGCGTGCGACCCGTCGAGGCGGACGTAACGTCCCAGTCGCGTTGGTCGTGAGGTTGCGGGTGAGGCACAGCAGCCGGTGCGGCCGCTCGTCGTCGTCGCTGACGAAGCGGAGGAGCCACACCTTCGGATGGAACAGGTGGCCGGGACGGGGCCGGCTCGACCTCGTGCACCATCGGTTCGAGGAAGGCCATGAGGTCGAAGGCCCGGGCCCGGGACGGTGATCTGGCCCGGCCTGGCAGAAGACGTCGACGCGGTCGGCGGTGGCGCGGACGGCCTCGAGGGCGGCGAGGGGTCGGGGTGCTGCGAGCTGGAACGCGCGAAGGCGAGCGGGGGGACGAGGGCGGTCGGCAGGTCAAGGGTGAAGGTGGTGGCGACGGCGGCGTCGAGCCGGTAGCCGACGGGGGGAGGAGCTGGTCGAGGAGGACGCGCCGGAGGTCAGGCGCCAGCATGCCGGCAATTGCCCGTCGACGTCGGTGACGATCCCGGTCGACGTCGGCCAGCGGAAGTTGAGCCAATGCCCTGGAGGCGCCATTCCAGTTGCCGAGGAGCCGTTCGTTGACGAGTCGAGCTTGCGCCCTGCTTCAGGACCCGCTCGCGGCCGGCGATGTGACGCTCCGCCCCCTGGTCGCTGGCGAGCTGTCTCGCCGGTGAGGATCGCACCAGCTCGATCCATGCGGTGGCGAACTGGTGCGTGGCGGGGCCGATCCGGTTGTTGAACGACCGTATGGTGGCCCACCAGGTCGTCAGGGTCCAGCCGGTGGAGCGCGGCGCCTTCGGCCTCGACCTCCGACGCCCACCTGTCGATCTCTCTCTCGTACCGATCGACGCTGTCACTGACGCGGGTAAACCCGTGCGCCTCGTAGGCCCGTGCCAGGAGCGAGTTGAGGAGAGCGGCGCCTTCGAACACGAGTGAATACAGGCGGGCCTCTTCGAGCAGCGCACGGATGTCGCTGTCGGCTGCATATGCGCCAGGTTCGTCCCATGGCGCCGCCGTGCCAGGTACGGGCGGCTCGGGGCGGGCGATGAAGTGGGCGAGGAGGGTCGCCGGGGCGGATTCGAGCACGACGTAGCGGAGCCAGGCCGCCTCGTCCGGGCGCATCGTGAATCCTCCGGTGACCTCGTAAGGGAATTCGTCAGGGGGACCGGGGATTGTCGGATGCCAGTTCGTGGGCGGTCTGGTGGACCGTTCGTCGGCGGCGCCGGGGTCGAGGACATCGATGACGGTCGTCGGTTGCAGCTCGTCGGTGGCCAGGGGCGTCGTCAGGATCCCGAAGCGGGTCCCCCCGCTCCGTAGATGGTCGAAGGTAGGAGCTTCACCCGAACGCCGGCCCGGGACCCGATCAAACCAACGATGTCTGCCGGCGACCCGTCAGCCGACCGGCTCGCCCGCAGGACCTCGACGAGTCGCCTTTCCGCCGCTTCGACGCGACGGTGGAGGTCGGCTCCCGAGCGCTCCGCTTCTCGTGCATCTGGTACAGCCAGGGGACGAAGAGGAAGTAGACGGGCACACGGGCTGGAGGACCGAGGTCCCGGGGAAGAGGCGGTTGGAGTAAACGTCGCGGATCTGACCGAGCCAAGCTCGTCAATGTTCCCGGTCTCGCTGAACAACCGCACCAGCTCGCGCACCCGACGCTGCTGCTCGGCCGACTGGTCCAGCCAGGCGATCGCTGACGGCATCGGACGACTCCATCCGTCACTGCGTCTAGTTCAGTTCTAGTCGCTCGCAGTTCGGCACGTAGGCCCAATCCGAATAGGTGGACAACGCTGCCGAGGCGACCCCCGTCTCGGTGGGTGAGGACAGGCAGGTAGCGTCCCTTTTTCGCGCTCTCAGGCGGCGAGACGGTTCATCCGACCGGACTCGCAAGTCCCGTGGGCCTCGGATGGATAGTCTTGACCTGGTAAAGGTGGCGAAGTTTCCGGCGAACATGGCCGACCGTCCGCATCTGACAGTCCGCGGGAGAGGAACTAGATGCCGACCGCTTGGGTGCTCCAGTCAAACCCAGAGAAGTACGACATCGACGCGGCCCTGCAGGCCCTGGACGAGATCCGCTGGCGTGTGCCTCAGCACACGGCAGGGATCGGCGTCGGCGACCCAGTCGTCATTTGGAGGTCTGGCCCCGAAGCTGGCATCGTCGGTATCGGCGTCGTAGCTGGTGCGCCTCGGGCCGAGCCGGCTCCCCCTCTCGAAGCCAGGTTCTACCTGACCGAGACGGAATCGAATGTTGCCACTCGTGTTCCAGTCAAGGTGCAACCGTGTGACTTCGTGCCGCGAGCGGAGGTCGCCTCGCTGCCTGAGATGCAAGGCCACCACATTCTCACTGCGCCAAGGGTGACCGTCTATCCGCTTGGGCAAGGCCAATGGGAGGCGCTTCGGAAAAGACTGCCAGAACCTCCGCCGACGACGGACCCGCAGCCCGAGCCTCCCAGTTCCAGATACCCCTATCCGTACGCCTGGCGAGATCGGCGTCGGGCCGTGCATCCGCTACCTGGCGGCTACGACTCATACCTCACGACGCTCGGAGCCATTCTGTCGTGGGTGACCGAGCGCCAACCTGATCGGGATGACCTCGAAGCATGGCTCCGCGGAGTTCACGGTGAGCGAGTCCTACGGGCGGTTCATAGTCGACTTTCTCGAGAAGGTCGGCTTCGTCCGAGGAACCACCGGCAGATACGAGCCGACACCCGAGCTGCGGCTCTGGTTGGAGGATCGAGAACCCGAGTACCTGACCGCGATACTCCATGCCCGGGTGCAATTCATCGAGTTGGCGTTCTTGGCCACGCTCGAGATGCCCATGACATCGGAACAGGCTCGCCAGTTGGCGAACGAGCAGTTCGGAATGGGTTGGTCAACCAGGGCGCAGATCGATCGACGTCGGGGATGGCTGCAGTCAGCGGGTCTGCTGCTACTCGACGAGGAAGGGAGGCTGGCTCTGACACCCGCCGGACAGGTACTTCTCCAACAACTCGACGTACAGGCGCCCCACGCACCCGAAGTGGTAACGGTCGACGACGAGACTGGGCCCGCGCCCGCGGTGGTAGAGATTCCCACGATCGAGGCCGAGTCCATGACCTCACCTCTCGACTCCCGCGCCTCCGCACACAACACTTCAGATCCTGCGGCCTTCGAGAAAGTAACCCGAGACGCTTTCGCCTTCCTGGGGTTTCAGGCGACTTGGTTGGGTGGTGCTGGCAAGACCGACGTGCTTCTCGTGGCCGACAAAGTTTCAGTCGGAACGATACAGGGTCGTGGTTGACTGTAAGACGACCAGCCATAAAGCGGTGCCAGACCACCAGATTGACTGGATCACGCTGCGGGAACACAAGGAGCGCTTCGAGGCCGACTACGTTGCTCTGATCGCTCCTGCGTTCCACGGGGATCGCCTGGTCAACCGTGCCGAGGGCGAGAAGGTGGCTCTCATCGACCTCGATGACATGGTGGGTCTTTGTGAGCAGCACGCTCGGATTCCCATGGGTCTCGACGTCTACCGCCGACTCTTCGCCGACGACGTAGGTGATTCGGGTGCAATCAGCATCGCCGAAGCTGCGCAGGAGGTGGAGCGATGGCTCTCGCTCTCGGCCTACGTGATGAGGCTGATTCGCAATCTCGAGATGAGCGAGCCTTCGCTAGGGGCGAGGGACTTGTACTGGAACTTGAGCGCATTCAGCGACCAACACGGTCACGTCACCGGAAGAGGAGATCGAGGTCGTGCTGCAGGCTTTGGTTTCTCCGGCCGTCGGCATGCTTCGTAGGACGGAGGGCGGCTATAGGTCGCTTGGATCGTTGCCGACGATGGCCCAGCGCCTCCAGGCACTCACCGCGGATGACCGAACGTTCGCCGACTCCGATCTCGGATGAGGTTGCCGACTGACGGGTTGCAGCACGTCCCAGAGCTTCAGGACCGCGAAGAGGTTGGCCACGACACGTGCGGAGCGAGGCGACGCTCGAAAGGCTATCAAACCGAATGGGACACCCGTGCTTCTGGCCCATCCGCAGCGCACCCGTTCTGTTGCCCGGGTCAGTGGCAGCAGTCGATGTTTCCGATGGGCTGCATGGGGTGGATGATGGCGACCACGGCGGCTCCGTCGGAGTCGGCTGCTGGCGTCGGCCCGAGCAGGGAGGCCAGCGCGATGGCGACGATCGCGATGGTTGCGGCGACGACGCGGCGGAAGGTCCGGGTGCGCGGGGCATCGTTGTTCATGGTTCTCTCCTTCGTGACGGCAGCAGGTCTGCCCTCGATTGTCAGGACAAGTCGATCACGATGAGCACCACTAGATACGCGCGATGTCGACAGGGTGTTAGGGACCGCCGGGCGGTCGTCAGCTCCAGCGGGAGGCGACGACCTTGCGGTCGGTGAAGAACAGGTAGGCCTCGCCTCGCCCGTGGAGCGGTCCGTAGGCCGACTCTTTGAGGCCACCGAGCGTTGCCCAGGCCTGGGTGGCGGGGACACCGACGTTGATCCCGATGTTGCCCACGGTCACCCGGGCCTCGAACGCCCTCGCCGTGGCGCCGCTCTCGGTGAAGAGCATGGCGGAGTGGCCGTACCGGCTGGCGTTGATCATGGCGATGGCGTCGTCGAGGGAATCGGCGCGCCGGATGACGGCGACCGGCCCGAAGACCTCCTCGTGGGCGATCTCCATGTCGGCGGTCACGCCGTCGAGGATGGTGGGGCCGACGAACGCCCCATTGGGCCACTCGGGCACCTCGGGGTCACGCCCGTCCAGCAGCGGCACCGCACCCTGGGAGACGGCGGTGTCGATCATGGCGACGATCCGATCTCGGGCCAGGTGGGAGACGACGGGTCCGAGGTCGACGGTCTCGTCGAGCCCGCTGCCCAGCCGCCACTTCGAGGCCGTGGCGAGCAGGGCATCGCGCACCGGTTCGTAGGCGCCGGCGACGGGGACGAGGACCGATCCGGCGAGGCAGCGTTGCCCGCCCGACCCGAAGAACGAGGATATCGCCGCATCGACGGTGCGGTCGAGGTCGGCGTCGGGCATCACCACGAAGTGGTTCTTCGCCGACGTCGCCGCCTGGGCGCGCTTGCCGAGGACCCCGGCCCGCCGGTACAGCTCGGCACCGACCTTGGTGGAGCCGACGAACGAGAAGCCCTCGGTGTCGGGATGCTCGAGCAGCCGGTCGACAACATCGGCGCCGCCGTGCACCAGGTTCACCACCCCCGGGGGGAACCCGCACTGGTCGATCAGCTCGAAGATCCGGGTCTGGGTGATCGGCACCTGCGGGCTGGGCTTGTCGATGTAGGTGCAGCCGGCGGCGACGGCGTAGGGCAGATACTCGAGGGGCACCATCGCCGGGAAGTTGAACGACGGCACCATGAAGAACACGCCGCGGGGGACGTTGGTGACCTTGAGGTCGAGGTCGGGCCCGATGTTCTCCTGGTGGTACCCGCGGGTGGCGGTGGGGATGGCGCACGCCGCCTCGATCTCGTCGGTCGCCCGGTCCATCTCGGCGCGGGCATCCTTCAGCACCTTGCCCATCTCCTGGACGAGCGAGCGGGCCAGGCTCTCCTTGTGCTCCTCCAACAGCTGTTTGAGCTGGAAGAACGGCCGGGTGCGCTTCACCGCCGATGTCGTCGCCCACGACCCGAAGGCCTCCCGCGCCGCCGCCACCGCCTCGTCGACGTCGGCATGCGACGACTCCGGTACCCGGGCGATCACTGCGCCGGTGGCCGGGTCGACCACATCCAGGAACCGGTCGGTCGTCGACGGACGCCACTCGCCGCCGATGTAATTGCGCAGCTCGCCGTAATCCGTGCTCGGAGCGGGGAGCGTCTCCGGCATCAGTGCAGGCCGTCCTCGCCGACCACGTCCTCGTGGCGCAACCCGCCGAGCCGGAAGTTGGGTCGACCCCGGTTGGCGGCGGCGACCACCACCACGACCTCGTCGAGCCCGGGGGCGTCGGGCACCCGCACCGTCATGGTGTCGTAGTGGGAGCGCACCTTGAGGGCGTCCTTGTGGGCGAGCGGGACGTCGATGGAGGTGCCCGGACCCCCGCGCTTGCCGGTCGACGAGATCCACGCCGCCCCACCGCCGACCGCCGCCCGCACCCGGTCGGCCATCACCGTGGTGAGGAAGGCGTGACCGTGCTCGTCCTCACCGTCCATGCCGACGATGCTCGCCTTGCCGTAGCTCTGGATCGGGCCGGCCATCGTCTCCACCAAGAGCGCCCCCATCGTGTCGCCGAGGCCGACACTGAAGTCGAGGATCTCGCTCAGGTCGTCGGCGTACCGACCCGCATAGGGGTTGTCGACGACGACCGCCACCGCCACCTTGCGGTACAGCGGCT
Organism: uncultured Acidimicrobiia bacterium; assembly: GCA_963834375.1. Classification (GTDB taxonomy): domain Bacteria; phylum Actinomycetota; class Acidimicrobiia; order Spongiisociales; family UBA5794; genus JACDBE01. The sequence continues at coordinate 13,797 of CAWIBM010000003.1, forward strand.
CCACCGGTCTTCCGGCCTCGGTGAGGCCGTCCTCGACCACCCGCACGATCTTCCGAATCACCGGCATGGCTCCGACGCTCCTGCCTGTTTCACTGTTAGCGACAATAGTAGGGTGCCCGGTTGTCGACCCCCTGGGGAGGACTCCTTGACCAGCGGCGCCGCCCTCCATCCCGACCAACGGCTCGCCGACTCGCTGCGCAAGATCCGCGCCCCGTACGCACTCGACCCGTCGCTCCGGTTCTACTCGCCGCAAGCCAACCGGGACGCGCTCCGTCACCCCCGGGTTGCCGCCTGGCTCGATTTCGTCGACCGAGCGGTGGGAGCCGGAGCCCGGTGACCGGGTGGCGCTGCTCATCCCGTGCACCAAGTACAAGCCCTACAGCACGAGCCGCGAGCACCGTGCCATCAATGGGGCACTGCTCGCCGCCGGATGGTCCCCGGTGGGCGAGTCGTCGGCGCCATCTGAGCTTCTCGCCGTGCTGGACCCGGGGGAGGACCCGGCGCTGCTCCACGAGGGTCCCCTGGGCAAGGACGGCGTGCTCCTCGACCGGATCGTCATGTCCGAGCCGCTGGCGCTCGTCCCCTACCCGTTCATCTACGAGTGGGAGGGGACGCAGAGCGTGGCCACCAGCTACGACGACCCGGGGCTGTTCGAGGGAAGGGGAACCTCGGTTTCGCCGGAACGACCCGACAGCACCGCCGTCGAGTTGTCCGGCGGGAAGTGGCGCTGGGGCCCGGCCGAGCGGGAGGCGTACGTCGAGGTGCACAACCATCTCAGCGGTGTCATCGCCAGGGTCCTCAGCCGGGTCGGCCCCCGCTACCGGGCGGTGGGGGCATGGGTGTCGCCCGGTCTCACCCATCGCAGCTTCCTCGCCGACGCCGCCCTGCGCCACGCCGAGGGGCTCCCGCGGTGGCGGCGGGGGACCGGCGGCCGGCTCCCGCTCCACGGCGTCCTCGACGAGCTGCCCGGAGCGGTCACCGTCATGCCCACCGTCGACGCAGCAGGAGCGGGCCCGGGCGGCTCTCGCCGGGCGGCTGGCCGGCGAGGGACGACCCGCCGGCCGGGGAGCGGTGGCGGCGGTGTACGCCCGCGGAGACGGCCACGACACCCCGCTGGGGCTGCCCGAGTCGCTGGTGTTCCTCACCGACTGGCTCGACTCGACTGCGCTGAGCGAGTTCACGAACCGAGGAAGCCGCCGAGCACGGCGGGGACGGCGGTCTCCAACGTGCCCGGCTCGTAGCCACCCTCCTGGATGAAGACCGTCGGCAACCCGGCGGAGGCCACCCGTTCGCCCAGCCGCCGGTAGTCGTCGCCTTCGAGGGCGAGCACCCCGTGGGCGACGTGGGTGTCCACCCCCAAGGCGACCACCAAGGCATCGGCGCCGTGCCGGCTGATGGCGGCCAGCGCCGCGCCGAGCGCCTCGTCGTAGCCGGGCCAGCCGGTGCCGGTGGGGAGGGGCAGGTTCAGGTTGGCGCCCTCGGCGTCGATCCCCGCCGGTCTCGCCGGGGTGACCGAGGAAGTACGGGTAGTGCTCGACCGGATCGCCGTGGATGGAGACGGTGAGGACGTCGGGACGGTCCCAGAACACGGTCTGGGTGCCGTTGCCGTGGTGGGTGTCGACGTCGAGGACCGCCACCCGCCGGCCCGTCGCCGCCAGGTCGGCGGCGGCCACCGCGGTGTTGTTCAGGTAGCAGTACCCGCCGTAGGTCTCGGGTCCGGCATGGTGGCCCGGTGGGCGGGTGAGGGCGTACACCGGTGAACCGTCCGCCACGGTGCTCGCCGCGGCAGCGGCACACGAGGCGGCGGCCAGCGCCGCCGGCCAGGTGCCGGCGAGGATCGGGTCGACGTCGTTCGAGTAGCGGCCCATCTCGGCGAGCACGCTGGCCGGCTCCGTCCACGGGGTCCCGGGAAGCGGCCGGATGTAGGCCACGGCCTCGGCGTCGGGCCCGGCGCCGGTGGCCGACCGCCATCGGGCGTGGGCGGTCTCCAGGAAGCGCAGGTACCGCTCGGTGTGCACCCGGGCGAGCGATTGGCGGTCGACCGGCTCGGGCCGGCGCACCTCGAGACCCGGCAACGAGCCGAGCCCTTCGAGGATGCGGTCGGCACGGGCGGCGACCTCGGCCGGGGGGAGTGACCGGCCGCCGAAGATGTGCGGCTCCACCGGGTCGTGGAGGCGGTGGGCCGGGTCGTGGAACACGATCATCGCCACCTTCTCCTCCGCCGGCGCCCGGGCGCGCCCGGCACCGGGAGTGTAGAGTGCTGTCTCTAACAAGGCACAGAGGCGAGGGACGGGTCGACGTTGGCGAGCGGCCAAGCCGGTAGCGGTGGGATCGGCGTCACGTCGATCATCGGGTTCTCCGGGATCTCGGTGCGCTTCGGGGAGGTCACCGCCATCGCCTCGTTCGACCAGGTGGTGGCCCCGGGGGAGTTCGTCGCCCTGGTGGGACCGTCCGGGTGCGGCAAGTCGACCGTGCTCCGTCTCGCCTCGGGCCTCCTCTCCCCGAGCACCGGCACCGTCGACCGGGGCACCACCAACATCGGCTACGTGTTCCAGGACGCCACCCTGATGCCGTGGCGCACGGTGCGGGGCAACGTCGAGCTGCTCGGCGAGCTCGAGGGCCTGTCGAAGGGGGAGCGGAGCGCCCGGGCGACCGCCATCCTCGAGCTGGTCGGGCTCACCGAGTTCGCCGGCCACTACCCGCTGGCGCTGTCGGGCGGGATGAAGATGCGGCGCCAGCCTGGCCAGGTCGCTCGCTGCTCGCCCCGGACCTGTTCCTCTTCGACGAGCCGTTCGGCGCCCTCGACCAGATCACCCGGTCGCGGCTCAACGACGAGCTGATGGCGCTGTACTCGACCCAGCGGTTCGCCTCGATCTTCGTCACCCACTCGGTCAGCGAGGCGGCCTTCATGGCGAGCCGGGTGCTGGTGATGACGCCCCGCCCCGGCCGGGTGATCGCCGAGTTCACCGTTCCGTTCGAGTACCCGCGTCCGCCCGAGGTGCGCTACGAGCCGGAGTTCGCCCGGCTGGCCGGGGACATCGCCGAGTCGCTGCAGGTGTCGTCGTGAGCGTCGCCGTCGAGGAGCAGGCGGTCGTCGGGCAGGAACCGGCGGAGCGGAACCGGGTCGCCGAGACCATCCGGATCGTGCTCCCGCCGGTCATCGTGTTCTTCTTCGTCATCGGGATCTGGTACCTGGTCACCTACGTCGTGCTCGACGAGGGCCGGCGCTGGCTGCTCCCCCCGCCGCACGAGGTGGTCACCGAGGGATTCCTGGTCGCCGAGACCTTCAAGGAGATCATCGACGGGCTGTGGGAGAGCACCAAGGTGGCGCTCATCGGGTTGACCCTCGCCTTCGTGGTCGGCTTCGCCATGGCGCTGGCGATGAGCCAGGCGAAGTGGATCGAGCGCTCGCTGTACCCGTGGGCGGTCGCCTCGCAGACGATCCCGATCCTGGCGCTGGTGCCGATGATCGGCTTCTGGTTCGGCTTCGGGATGAGCGCCCGGGTGATCGTCTGCTTCATCATCTCCCTGTTCCCCATAGTCATCAACTCGCTCAACGGCCTCCTCAGCGCCGACCGCGGCCTCCACGACCTCTTCACCCTGCACGGCGCCGACCGCCGGGTGCGCACCAGGAAGCTGCAGATACCCGCCGCCCTGCCCAGCATCTTCATCGGGCTGCGCACCGCCGCCGGGCTGTCGGTGATCGGCGCCATCGTCGGCGACTTCTTCTTCGGGCGGGGCACCCCGGTCTCGGCCTGCTACTGGAGCGGTACGCCTCCCGCCTCCAGTCGGCCGAGCTGATCGCCACCGTGTTCGTCGCCTGCCTGCTCGGGCTGGTGGTGTTCTGGGGATTCGGGCTGCTCGGCCGGCGGCTGGTCGGCACCTGGGACCCCGCCTGGGCAGGCGAGCGGTGAGGAGACCATGAACGACGCAGTCACCACCGAAAGACGGAGAGAGATGAGCAACCCATGACACGAGGAGAGGAGCGTCGATGAAGCTACGACTGCTGGCAATGCTGGCGGTGCTCGCCCTGGTCGTGGTCGCCTGCGGAGGCGACGACGACGACAGCGACACCACCGGCGGCGCCACCGACACAACTGCGGCGACCGGCACGACTGCGGCGACCGGCACGACTGCGGCGACCGGCACCACGGCCGCCACCGGGACCACCGGGGCGGCCGCCGCCTCCCTGGCCGGCGTCTGCCCCGACCCGCTGGTCATCCAGCTCGACTGGGAGCCGGAGTCGGAACACGGCGGGCTGTACCAGATGGTCGGCGACGGCTACGAGATCGACACCGAGTTCAAGCGGGTGACAGGGCCGCTGGTGGCGTCCGGGACCGACACCGGCATCGACGTCGAGATCCGCATCGGCGGCGCCGCCGTCGGCTTCCAGCAGACCGGCGCCCTCATGTACGAGGACACCGACATCTTCCTCGGCATGATCCGGCTGGTCGAGGCGATGGAGTTCCACGAGGACCTGCCGGTGGTCGGCGTGCTCGCCATGTTCGAGAAGAGCCCGTTCTCGGTCTACTGGGACCCGGAGACCTATCCCGACGCCGACGAGGTCGCCGACCTCAGGGAAGACAACGTCACCATCATGCTGGGCCGTCCCGACCCCTTCCAGGACTACTGGCTGGCGGAGGGGATCATGGACGAGTCGCAGATGGACCTCAGCGACATGGCCAAGCCGGCCGCCTTCATCGGGCACGACGGTGAGTGGGCCGAGGCCGGGTTCGCCACCGCCGAGCCGTTCCTCTACGAGTTCGAGGTGCCCGAGTGGGGCCGCCCGGTGCGGGTCCAGCTCATCCACGACACCGGATGGGAGGAGTACTTCCAGACGATGGCGGTGCGCACCGATGACCTCAGCGCCGAGGCCGACTGCCTCGAACAGCTGGTGCCGATCATCCAGCAGTCGATCGTCGACTACTACGCCGACCCGGCAGCGACCAATGCCCTCATCCTGGAGCTGGTCGACGCCTACGACACCGGCTGGGTGTACAGCCAGGAGGGCGCCGAGTTCTCGCACTCGACGCAGCTCGAGCTGGGGATCGTCAGCAACGGCGAGAACGCCTACATCGGCGACTTCGGGCCGGAGCGGGTCGCCGGGTTGATGGACCTGGTCGACGAGGTCACCGAGATCGACGTCTCCGGCGTGGCCCCCGAGGACGTGTACACCAACGACTTCATCGACCAGTCGATCGGGTTGGCGGGATGACCACCGACCAACTCCGGATCGGTCTCGCCCAGCCCCGGGTGGTGACCGAGCCGGACGGCGAGGCCAACGTGGCCCGGGCAGCCGAGGTGGCTGCCCGGGCAGCCGGCGACGGGGTCCGGCTGCTCCTCTATCCCGAGGGCTACCCGGGGCCGGTGCTGCGCCGCCCGTTCGACGGCTACGACGCCGGCGATGCCATGGCCGAGGCGGCCAAGGCGAACGGCATCGCCCTGTGCTGGAGCCGGATCGAGCTGTGCGACGACGGGCTCCGCCGGCTGGTGGTCTACGTGGTCGACGCCGACGGCAGGCAGCTCCTTCGCTACCCGCGCGCCCACCCGGCCGCCATCGACCCCGCGGAGACGGGTGGGGCCTGGATAGCCCCCGGCGAGGGCCTGGCGATGGTCGAGGTGGAGGGCGTGCCTGTCGGGGTGATCGTCTGCTCGGAGCTGTGGGTGCCGGAGCCGACCCGGGTGCTGGCACTGCGCGGCGCCGAGCTCGTGCTGTCGCCCGCCGGTGGCGGGTTCACCACGCTCACCGAGAACTGGCAGCTGATAGCCCGGGCGAGGGCGATCGAGAACAACATGTACGTCGCCCTGACCAACAACCTGTGGAGCGACGAGCGGGGTGCGGCGATGATCGCCGGGCCGGAGCACGTCGTCGCCTCGTCCGGCTACGAGGAGCTGGTGACGGCCACCCTCGACCTGACCCGGGTCCGCTGGCTCCGGGAACGGGACGACTCCATCGTCGAGCCCAAGCCGTTCGCCTCGATTCCCGGGCTCACCCGGTACCGGCGGCCCGAGCTGTACGGCGACCTGGTGGCCCCCGGTGACGACTACGACTTCTCGACCGATCGCAGCGAGCAGACGCTGAGCACCGTGTGAGTGCCGCCACCCTGATCCGGGGTGGGCACGTGCTCACCTCGGACCGGCCCGAGCACATCGTCGACGGCGCCGTCCGGGTGGCCGGCGGGCTCGTCGACGCCGTCGGCGACTGGGGTGAGCTGCGCGCCCGCTACCCCGATGACGCCGTCGCCGGCGGGCCCCACGACGTGGTGACGCCCGGGTTCGTCAACACCCACGGGCACTTCTCCGAGGGGCTGATCACCGGCATCGCCAAGCAGCACACCCTCTGGGAGTGGATCGATGCCCTCATCGCCCCGGTGGCGCCGCACCTCGACGACGAGACCGCCTACGCCGGCACCCTGGTCGCCGGGATCCAGATGCTCCGCAGCGGGATCACGCTCGCCAACGACATGTTCGTCTGCGACCCCAGGCCGGACGGCCCCACCACTCCGGGCGTGGTGCGGGCGCTCGACGAGCTCGGGTTGCGCGGCGTCGTCTCCTACGGGGCCGGGGACGTCCGGGGCGCCGCCCTGCCCGCCATCCTCGACGAGCACCGGGCGTTGCAGGAGGCCGCCGCCTCCAGCCGGCTGAGCCGTTTCCGGGTGGGGATCAGCCGCCATCGGCGCCCAGTCGGACGAGCTGTTCGCCGAGAGCGTGCGTCTCGCCGCAGAGTCGGGTGCCGGCTCGCACATCCACCTGCAGGAGATCCGCGAGGAGGTCACCACGGTGCGGGGCCGGTACGGCGTCACCCCGGTGGCCCACGCCGCCCGGTCAGGGTTGTTCGCCGCACCGACGATCGCCGCCCACTGCGTCTGGGTCGACGCCGACGACCGCCAGGCGCTCGCCGCCAACGACGTCGGGGTCGCCCACAACCCGGTGTCGAACATGATCCTCGCCTCGGGGGTGTGCCCGGTGACCGAGCTGCGCCGGCTCGGGGTGGCGGTGGGGATCGGCGTCGACGGCCCGGCCAGCAACGACCGGCAGGACATGCTGGAGGCGATGAAGATGGCGGTGCTGCTGCAGCGGGTCGACGCCCTGCAGGCGACGGCGCTGTCGGCGCGCCAGGCGCTCGAGATGGCGACCATCGGAGGGGCGGCCGCCCTCGGCCTGTCGAGCGAACTGGGCAGCCTGACCCCTGGGAAGGCCGCCGACGTGGTGGTGTTCGACGGCGACGACCCGGCGCTGGCCGCCATCCACGATCCCTTCGCCGCGGTGGTGTACGTCGCCGGACCGTCCCAGGTGCGCGAGGTGTGGGTCGCCGGCGAGCGCTCGGTGGTCGACGGCGAGGTGGTGACGGTCGACATCGCCGAGGTCGCCGCCCGGGCCCGGGAGCTGTCCCGGCAGCTGGTCACCCGGGCCGGGATCGGCTGACGGCGTCGCCGGGCGGGTGCGTCGCCCGGTCAGCTGACCGACGGCGGCCTCGATCCTGGCCAGGAAGCTGGCAGACGAGACCGGGTCGAGCTCCCACTCGATGAGGATCGGATGCGGCACCGCGTCGAGGATCGCCGGGTCGAGCTGGGCGGCGTTGGTGTACACGACGGCGTCGTAGCCGGCGATCGCCGCCGGGTCGTCGGTGCGCGAGTTGTGGGTGTCGACCTCGCCCAGGAAGAACTGCTGGGTGAGCGACAGCATCCGCTCCTTCCCTCGCCCGGTCGGCGCCGTAACCACCACCCGGGCCGACGAGTCGAGCAGGGCGATCTGGCGGAGCGCCGCAGGGGCCGGTTGGAAGTTGAGCTCGACGACCCGGGCGAAGTCGCCAACCAGCCCGTTCAGCTCGGTGATGTGGAACAGCGGGGTGACGATGACGTCGTACTGATGGTCGACGTGCTCCGGCACGTCGTCGAGGAGCATCGGGATCAGGTCGACGCCGGTGGCGTTGGTGACCGTCCGGGACATCTGCTCGAGGTCGACCGTGTTGCACTCGATGAACAGCACCTTGGGGTCGGCGAACACGGTGTCGAGCGTGCTGTCCACCAGCCGGCGGACCTCGGCCACCGACATGCCCGAGGACCTGAGGTTGACGATCGCCCGTTCCAGCAGCCCGGCGTCCCCGCCGCGGTCGGCCGGTCCGGGGATGTCCATGGTGGCGACGTACGTGCCCTGGCGGGGCACGGTGCGCACCACGCCGCTCTGGGCGAGCCGGTGGAGCGCACGGTCGACGGTGCTCGGGTTCGAGCCGAGCTCGCCGGCCAGCGTCCGCACCGAGGGCAGCTTGCCCCCCACCGGGTAGGAGCCGCCCCGGATGCGCGCCAGCAGGCGGCGGTGGACGTCGTCGACGCTGAGCGGGCGCAGGTTCATCGGACTGCTCCGCTGATCACGGTGAGCGGCGGATCGAACTCTTCGACGGTGACCTCGGCCAGCCCGGCCTCCTCCATCATCGCCACGAGATCTGCCCGAGCGTACGCGTTGCCGCCGGTTTCCAGCGCCATCATCAGGTCGAAAAGGGGGCCGAAGGCGCCCGGGCCCGAGTCCCCGGCGAAGTCGTTCACCACCACCCGCCCGCCGGGCCTGACCGCCCTCGCCGCCGCGGAGAGGATGCCGACCGCCGCCTCCCGGTCGAGATCGTGGACCAGGTGGGACACCAGGGCGGCGTCCTGGGACCCTGCCGCCACCCCGCAACTCGGGTGCGCCAGGACGTCGGATGCGATGACGGTGACCGGGACGCCGGCGAGCCGGGGCTCCGCCCAGGCGACGACCTCGGGCAGGTCGACCAGGGTCACCGTCGAGCCGGCTTCGGCGAGCAGGCGGCTGTAGGTCCCGAGGCCGCCTCCGACGTCGACCACCAGCCGGCCAGGCGCCAGGGCGGGCATCCCGGCCAGGTCCGGCCCCGTCCGCCGGGCGAGCACGTCGAGCGCCACGAGAAAGGCTCGCGCCTGGTCGGGCTCGGTGACCAGCCGTTGCCGCCACGGGGCGAGACGGGGCTGTCCGGTTCGCACCGTCTCCGCCAGGTCGAGCCAGGTGGCGGCGAAGAAGCCCTCCTTGTCCACCACGTGCCGGAAGTCACCGCTCGATCCCAGCTCGGTGGCGGCGAAGCCGGTGGCGAGGTACCCGCCGGGGACGCCCGTCGCCAACCCGATCGCCTCGATCGCAGCCAGCAGCTTGGCCAGGGCGGCTTCGGGGACCTCGAGCGACGAGGCGAGCTGCGCCGGCGTCCGCGGCTCGGTGGGCGACAGGGCGTCGAACAGGCCGAGCCGGGTAGCCGCGGTCACCACCGCCGCCGGCTGGTATCCGGTGAGCACGTCGACGAGCTGGTAGATGGTCTCGATCACGGGGTCACCTCCGCAGAGAGCGGTAGAGGTCGAGGGCGGCCTTCACCGATGCGAGCCGTCCGCCACCGTCGCCTCGGGGTCGGGTCCCGTCGCGGTCGGCGATGAGGGCCTTGGCGGCGTCCCGCCCGGGGATCCCGGACAGCCCCCCGCCGGGATGGGTACCGGCGCCCGACAGGTACAGCCAGGGAGTCGGGGTTCGGTGGCCGGCCAGCCCGGGTGGACGCCACCCCAATGTCTGGTCGAGGGTGAGGTCGAGGTGGTTGGGGTTCCCGCTCTCAGATCCGAGGCGGGCCGACCAGTCCACGGGGGAGGTGACGGCGATGGCGGAGGCGTGGCTGCGCAGTTCGGTGCCGGTGACGGCGGCGAACCCGTCGAGGAGGAAGGCGGCGACGTGTCGCTCCAGGTCGGGTGACCACGGTCCGGCGGCCGGGTGGCGGGGAACGAAGGCCGAGATCCAGCCGACGGCGCCTCCGGCGGGTGCCGCCGTCGGGTCGGTCTCCGACGGTGACGCCCACATGAACGCCGGGCTGGTGGGCACCCGCCCGGCCAGGATGTCGGCGTACGTGCGACGCAGCGAATCTGGATGCTCCTGGACCATCCAGATGGCCTCGGGTGCGGCGTCGATCGGTCCGAACGACGGCCGCTCGGCGAGCGCCAGATCTACCTTGATCTCCCCGACGTTCAACGCACCGTCGTGTACCCGGGCGGCGGCGGCGGCCAGCACGGGATGGGGGTCGCTGAGCAGACCGGCGGTCCGGCGCACGTCGATCGAGGAGATCACCAGGTCGGTGTCCACCGTGGCACCACCCTCGAGCCGGATCCGGCGGCCGGCGCCGTTCTCCTCGATGGCGACCACCCTCGACTCCAGCGCCATCCGGCCCCCGGCGGCTTCCAGGGCGTCGACCAGCGCGGTGACCAGGGCGGCGGATCCGCCCCGGGGGCGGCCCGGTGCGGTGCCGTGGGAGGCGGGGAGGAGGAGAGCGAGCGGTCCGGTGCCCGGCATGAACGACGGCACCTGTGAGTGCGCCCCGTACATGGCGACAGCGCTGATCAGGTGTGGATCGTCGAGGTGCTCGGCGAGCACGGCGTCCGCCGAGGCGACGACGATCCGCATCAGGTCGTCGCCACCGGGCAGCCGGTGGAGCGCGGCGGCCAGCCCGGTGAGCGTCGGGGGCGTCTCGAACCCGTCGAGCAGGGTGTAGAGCGCCGATCCCGTCTTCATCAGGCGGCGGTAGCCGTCGACATCACCGGTCGGCGCCAGGGCACCGGCGACCTCCTGCTCGTCGACCGGGAACGTCAGGGTCGTACCGTCGCCGAAGGCGGCGCCGACGCCGACGCGACGACGGTGGTAGGTGAGCCCGTACTCGGCGAGACCCAGCTCGTCGGCGACGTCGAGGACCATGGAGTGGTCGACGGCTCCCCGCTCCAGGTAGTGCCCGCTGTCGAGGCGCTCGGTCCAGATGCAGCCCCCGGGCTCGGCGTTGGCCTCGAGGACGAGGACGTCGAGGCCGTGGCGGGCGAGCACGACGGCGGCGACCAGGCCGTTGTGGCCGGCACCGACGACGACTACGTCGTGGCGATCCATGAGAAACCCTTGTCGACGAGTCCCGAGGCGACGGCGAGCTCGACGGCGAGCGGCCGGCACCGTTCGATCTGCTCCCGCTCGTCCAGACGGGTGAGCGTCCCGTCGGCGACGAGCTGGGCGCCCTCGACCCACACGTCGCTGACCGTCCGCGGAGAGGAGGCGTACACCAGCTGTTGGTAGGGGTCGTGGACGGTGGCGAGCTCGACGGTGCCGCCGAACAGCACGACGTCGGCGCGCTTGCCCGGTTCGAGCGAGCCGATGCGGTCGTCGAGGCCCAGGGCGGTGGCCCCTCCGATGGTGGCCATCTCGAGAGCGTCCCGTGCCGAGATGACGTTTGGGTCGGTGTGGTGGACCTTCTGGAGGAGGGCGGCCATCTTGGTGGCCTCGAGCATGTTCTGGCTGTCGTTGGACGCCGCCCCGTCGGTGCCCAACCCGACGCTGAGCCCCGCCGCCCGGAGACGGGGGACGGGGCACACCCCGGAACCGAGGATCATGTTGGCTACCGGGTTGTGGGCCACCGCCACCTCGTGCTCGACGAGGCGGCCGATGTCGGCCTCGGTGACCCAGATGACGTGGGCCCCGACCACGGCGACGTCGAACAGGCCGATGTGCTCGGCATGCTCAACGGTGCGACGACCCCAGCGTCCCGAGGCGGCGACGATCTCCTCGCGCACCTCGGCCAGGTGGGTGTGCACCGGCCACCCCCGGAGCCGGCACCGATCGATCCCGGCCTCGAGCAGCTCGTCGGTCTGGCCGATAACGGTGCCGATGCCATAGCGGAACTCCACCAGCGGGGAGGCGCCGGCGGCGGCGGCCAGGTCGTCGTGCTCGGCCAGGATCTCGGCGACGGTCAGCGGCTCCATCTCGGTCGGGCCGTCCAGGCCGTTCTCGGCACCGAACGACACCACCCCGCGCAGCCCGGCACGCTCCAGCCCGGCCACCACCCCCAGCGAGGCACGCGATCCATGTGAGGAGTGGCAGAACATGTCGTTGACGGTGGTCACGCCGCTATGCAGCAGCTCGATCGCCTTGAGGACGGTGCCCTCTTCCGCCATCTCCGCAGTCAGCCGTTCGCCGACCGGGGTGACGATCCGGCTGCCCCACTCGAAGAGGGTGAGCTCCGATCCCATCCCAGGGATCAACGCCTCGGAGAGGTGGGCGTGGGCGTTCACCAGCCCTGGGGTGACGATCCCGGTCCCGTCGCCGACGACGGCGGCCTCGGGGTGCCTCGCCCGCAGCTCCGGGTAAGGGCCGATAGCGATGATCAGGTCACCGTTGAGCAGCACCGCCCCTTCGGCGATGTCGCCGGCCGCCCCCATGGTGAGGACCCAGGCGCCGCGGACGAGCACTCCGGTCATGACGGTCGACCCTCGTCGGCCAGTGCGCCCCGCAACGCACCGATGAGCACGTCGATCTCGCCCTGCTCGACTATTAGCGGCGGGGCGATCCGGATGGTGCCACCAGAGTTGAGCATCGAGCCGACGATGACGCCGCGGTCGGCGAGAAGGTCCACCAGCGGTTGGGCCAGTTCGTCGGGGGCGATGTCGACGGCGTACCACAGCCCGATGCCGCGGATTTCGGTCACCCGGTCGGGGAACTGGTGGCGCACCGACTCCAACTTGCGGCGCAGGTAGTCGCCCATCTGCCGCCCCCGCTCGATGAGCCCCTCGGACTCGATGACGTCGAAGGCGGCCACCGCGGCGGCGCAGGCGATCGGGTTCCCGCCGAACGTGGTGAGGTGGGAGAGCGGCGGGTCGAGGAAGGTGTCGAAGATGGCCCGGGTGGAGAGAATCGCCCCGAGCGGGAGCCCGCCACCGAATGCCTTGGCCAGGGTGACGATGTCGGGCACGACGTCCCACTGCTGGAACGAGAACCAGTGCCCGGCGCGACCCATGGCGCCCTGGATCTCATCGGCGATCAGCAGCGCCCCGCGTTCCGTGCACACCCGTCGCAACTCCGGGAGGAAGTCGTCGGAGGGGACCCGGACCCCGCCTTCGCCCTGGACCGGTTCGACGATCACCGCCGCCACGGTTTCGTCCACGGCGGCGTCGACGGCGGCGAGGTCGTCGAAGGGCACGAACCGCACCTCCTCCAGTAGCGGCTCGAACGGCTTGCGGTACTCGTCCTTCCAGCTCACCGACAGCGACCCGAAGGTGCGACCGTGGAATCCCCGCTCGAAGGCGACGAACCCCGGCCTCCCGGTGTGCTTGCGGGCCAGCTTGAGGGCCCCTTCGTTGGCCTCGGTCCCCGTGCTGGTGAGGAAGGCGACGTCGAGGTCGCCGGGAGCAACCCGTGCCAGACGCTCCGCTATCCCGACCTGCCCGGGCAGCGCGAAACGCCCGTAGACGTTGACGTGGGCGTACTTCCCCATCTGCTCACGCACCGCGGCGACGACCTTGGGGTGGGAGTGGCCCACGTTGGACACGGCGATCCCGGAGATCATGTCGAGGTAGAGCCGGCCGTCGGCCATCTTCAGCGTGCAGCCCGACGCCTCGGCGACCACCAACTCCTTGCGGCCCGGGATGGTCTGGGAGAGATGGGCGGCGAACCCGTCGCGGAGCGCCTCGATGGCCTCGTCGGAGTGGGTCGGAGTCGTGGTGAGCCGGGTCATCGCGTTCCTCAACCGTTGTCCCGGTCGAGGTGGTACCACGGGATGGTGAGGCGCTCCAGCAGGACGATGAGCCCGAAGAAGCCGACCCCGAGCACCGACAGGGTGAAGATGATGGCGAACACCGCGTCGGTGTTCACCGCCCGGTTCTCCAGCAGCAGCAGGTACCCGAGGCCACCGCGCGCCCCCACCCACTCGCCGAAGACGGCTCCGAGGACGCTGAAGGTGGCGGCCACCTTGGCTCCCGTGAAGACGTAGGGCAGCGCCACCGGGATCCTGACCTCGCGGAAGATCCTGCCCTTGCCCGCCCCGAACGAGCGCACCAGCTTCACCATCTCGGGATCGACCGATCGCAGCCCGTCGGCGGTCGCCACCGCCACCGGGAAGAACACGATGAGAGCCACCACGATCACCTTGGGGAGGAGGCTGAACCCGAACCAGATCACCAGCACCGCGGCCACCGCCGGGATCGGGATCGTCTGGCTGACGATCAGCCAGGGGTAGACGGCGGAGCGCACCATCGTCGAGTAGGTGAGCAGGATCCCGAGGGCGACGCCCACCATGGTGCCGACCACGAACCCGATGAGCATCTCGAGGAGGGTGATGGCGGCGTTGCGCAGGATCTCCGCCGGGTCGGCGAAGAAGGCGGCGATCACGTCGGACGGCGCCGGGAACAGCCGCTCGTCGGCGTCGAACACGATCGTCGCCAACTCCCAGGCGACGACGACGAGCAGTCCGAAGACGACCGCGGGGACGAGCCGGCCAAGGGCGGCGGCCCCGCGCCCCGGTGCGTGCGGCTCGGGGGCGAGCAGCTCGAGCTCGGGTCGGGTCTCGGGAGTCAAGACGGCGCCTCATCCGGGTGGATGTGGTCGAGCGCCCGCCGCTTGAGGGCGGCGAACTCGGGGGCGAGGACCACCTCGTACGGGCGGGGGCGGGGGAGTGCCACGTCGATGACGGTGGCGACGGCGGCGGGTCGGGAGCTGAGCACGTACACCCGGTCGGAGAGGCGGATCGCCTCGTCGACGTCGTGGGTGATGAACAGCACGGCGGCGGCGCTCTCCTGCCAGATGTCGAGCAGCCACGCCTGCATCTGGAGGCGGGTGAGGGAGTCGAGCGCCCCGAACGGCTCGTCGAGCAACAGGATGTCGTCGCCGGAGAGGAAGGTCCGTGCCAGGGCGGCGCGCTGGCGCATGCCCCCCGACAACTGACTGGGATAGTGGTCGACGAACTCGGCGAGCCCGAACCGTCCCAGGATCTCGATCGCTTCCCGCCGGGCCTCCCGGCGGGGGGTGCCCTTCACCACCCGACCCAGGGACACGTTGTCGGCGACCTTCTTCCACGGCATCAGCAGGTCGCGCTGGGGCATGTAGCCGCTCCGTCCCAGCCTTTCCGGGCTGCCGTCGATCTGGACGACGCCCTCGGAGGGCTCGTCCAATCCGGCGATGATGTTGAACAGCGTCGACTTCCCGCACCCGCTGGGGCCGAGCACGCTCACGAACTCGTGGCGGCCCACGGCGATGTCGACCCGGTCGAGCACCGCCATGGTGCGCCCACCCTGGCCGAAGGCCTTGGACACACCCCTGCGCGTCGATCCGGGGGAGCGAGCTGGTCGGTCATGGTCCTTCCGCCGGACCGGAGAGCCGACGTCGGTGTCGAGCCTCCAGCCCGATCTGGTGATGGTCATGGCATGAATTGGGTGGTGAGCAGGCCCTCGGGCTTCGATTCCAGGATCCCCTCGCCGGTGGCCCACTCCAGGTACTCGTCGAAGGTGGCTTCGTCGAGCGTTCCGAAGTTGCCGTCGGCCCCGAGGAAGTAGGGCGCGACGTTGGCGAACTCCGCAGAGGCGAATTCCACGTCGATGCCGTCGGCGTTGTCGGAGAGGTTCTGCACGGCGGCGTCGGGGTCGTCGAGGGCGAAGGCGTAGCCGCGGGCGACGGCGTCGTAGAAGGCCTGGAGCATGTCGCCCTCCTCGGCGACCCTGGACTCGGAGGCGAAGAACACCAGCTCCGGATAGGGCGGGGCCCCGAACTCGTCGGCGCGCCACACCACCGGGGTCTCTCCCTCGAGCTCGAGCACCACCGCCTCGGCGCTCCAGAACCCGATGGCGGCGTCCACCGTCTGGCCGATGAGGTTGCCGACGGCATCGAACCCGATGGTGATGAACTCCACCGAGTCCGGGTCGACTCCGGACGACTCCAAGATGAACCGGGCGATCGCCTCGTCCGAGGGGACTCCGGTGACGCCGATGGTGGAGTCGGCGAGCTCCGACGGGTCGGTGACGCCGATGGCTTCGGTCGACATCAATGCGCCGAGCGGGACCTGCTCGAGCGCCATGAAGATCTGGACTTCCTCGCCCTGGGCCCGCAGCGATGCCACATCGGCCACCGGGGCGATACCGACGGTGGCCTGGTCGGCCACGACCAGCCGGAGGGTGTCCGCCGATGACGTGGGCGGCTGGATGTCCACGTTCAGGTTCGCCTCCTCGAAGTAGCCCTCGGCGAGGGCCGAGTAGATCCCGGCGTGGATCCCACCCGGGACGAAGTCGAGGATCAGCGAGATGTCGGTCATCTCGGGCATGACGGCGAACTCGCCCCCGGCGACCGTGGTGGAGCCGGTCCCGCCGACAGTGGTGGAGGTTCCCCCAGCCGCTGCCGGCGCCGTCGTGGTCGCTCCGGCTGCCGCAGTCGTCACCGCCGCTTCGGTGGTCGACGTGTCGTCGTCGTCGCCGCCGCAGGCAGCGACGAGAAGGGTGAGGGCTCCGAGGAGCCCGACGAGCTTGATCAGCCTCGGATTCATGTGCTCTCCTTGTCGGTCACGGTGTCGTGGTGTCGCCGAAGCGGGCTTCGAACCAGTTGACGGCTCGGGTCAGCTCGGGGTCGGTGTGCTCGAGGCGCCGCGCCCAGGTCGAGGCGTCGCCGGGCGGCGCCGCCGTCGACCGGGTGGCGACCCGGGCTCGTTCTTCCAGGTAGTACAGACGGGTGGCCGCCTCCACAGGGTCTCGTCCCACGGCGAGCGCGCCGTTGGCGCGAAGGATCACCGAGGCGGCGGCACCGAGGGTACCGGCCACCTTCGCCCCCTGATCGGGGGTTGTCACCAACTCGATGTCGTCGTGGACGCGGACGGGGTGGCCGGCGAGCCCACCGAGGCCGTGGAGCAGGGGGAGGTCGTCGTCACCGATTCCCCAATCGACGACGTAGGGCGGATGGCCCCGGCAGATGCCGCCCACATCGGGTCGGGCGGCGTACACGGCGGCATGGAGCGGTGTTTCCAGCGGCGCCAGGCCCACGGGGCCCTCCACGGGACCTGCCTCGAGGTCGACAACCACGACGCTCTCGGCGGTGGCGCCGAGCATCGGAGCCACGCTGGTGATGGCGAACCCGGATTCGGTGCGGGTGGACACGTGCCCGAACGCCTCGACGAGGCCGGCTCGCGACACCATCCGGGCTACCCGGGCCACCTCGGTGCGAACGTCCTCGGTCATGATCCGGACACCGCGACGGCGGGAGGGCGCACCCCGCGGATGGCGATGAACCGGGTCCGGGTCATCTCCTCGTAGGTGTAGCCGATCCCCTCGCGACCGGTGCCTGCCAGCCCGACACCGCCGAACGGGACGACCGGGGGTCGGTAGTTGTTGGTGCCGTTGACGACGACGCCGCCCACCTCGAGGCGCGAGGCGATCGCCATCGCCCGGCCGATGTCGGCGGTGTAGACCGCCGCGGTCAGCCCCAGTCGGGACCGGTTGACCGTCTCCACCGCCTCGTCGTCCGAGGAGACCGGGATCACCGGCACCACCGGCCCGAAGATCTCGTCGTCGGCGGCCACTTCGGCGGAGGTGGGGACGGCGCCGACGACGGTCGGGGCGAACCAGGGCCCGTCGGCGTTGCCGGAGCCGAGGACGAGACTCCCGCCGTCGGACACGATGCGACGCACCTGGGATGCGACCCGGTCGGCGCTCGAGGCGTCGATCAGCGGGCCGAGATCGGACGCCGGGTCGACCGGGTCGCCCATGGCAACGCCGCCCAACGCCGACTCGAGCCGTTCGGTGACCTCGCCGGCGACGGCGCGGTGGACAACCAGGCGCTTGGTGGCGGCGCACGCCTGGCCGTTCATGAGGAGACGGCCACGGAGCGTCTCGGCGACCACCAGGTCGAGGTCGGCGTCGGCAAGAACGATCGAGGCGCCGTTCCCGCCGAGCTCGAGGTGGAGGGGACGCAGGAGATGAGCGGTGGCGGTGGCGACCGCCACCCCGGCGCCGACGCTCCCGGTCAGCGACACCGCGTCGACCCCGGCGGCGACACACAGCGCGGCGCTGAGCTCCGTGGCCCCGGGCGCCACCTGGAGCACTCCATCGGGCACGCCGGCGCGCCGGATGAGCTCGGCGGTGCGGACCGCGGCCAGCGGGTTCTGCGGTGGTGGCTTGAGGATCACCACGTTCCCGGCAGCGAGCGCGGCGGCCGCCTTCTCCACGGTGAGCTCCACCGGGAAGTTGAACGGGATGACACACACGACCACGCCGAGAGGGACCCGCTCGACGATGGTCAGGTCACGTTCCCCGCCGGGCAACGCGCCGGTGGGGGCGAGGTAGCCGGCGTCGAACCGCCCGACGCCGGCGTTGGCGCGCAGCAGCGAGGCGGCTCCGGTGACTTCCTTGCGTGCCTGGGCGATCACCTTGCCGGACTCGCGGGCGTGGAGCACGGCCAGATCGTCTGCTTCGGAGTCGACCAGGCCGGCGGCACGCTCCAGCAGCGTCGCCCGCTCGTGGGGGGCGGTGCGCGACCAGGAGGCGAACGCGTACGCGGGCGGTGGCGATCAGGTCGGGCACCTGTTCCGGGTCGACGGTCTCGACCGCGCCGACGGGTGCGCCGTCGGCTGGGGCGAACACGGTGTGGGGGTTGCTGCTCAGGGCTCGCTCCGGACCCGCAGCATCATCGACGTCGGGTTGAAGTCGTTGCACGGGGTGAGGTCCTGGGGACAGGCGGAGAGGAGCGCCACCACGTCGTGGTGGGCCCGCAGGGTGATGGTCGAGCCGGCGTCGTGGGCCGCCCGGTCGGTGACCACACCGAGGTCGTCGGTCACCCGGTTGTGCATGAACACGTTCCAGGCCATCTCACCGTGGACCTCGAAGTCGACACCGAGCAGGTCACGGGCCTGCTCCAGGTTGCCAAGGCAGTGGGGATGATCGGGGAGCCCGTAGTCACGCTGGTAGCGCTCGTGGTCGCAGCAGGGGACGACGATGTCGTGGCGTTCCACGTCGTCCCGCACGATGGTGAAGACGGGATTGCGGCGGTTGGTGAACACCACCGAACCCGTGTGCAGCCCGATCGAGGCGTTGCAGGACGCGGTGTGGGTCGGCGACAGGTACTCGGCGGGGTCGTCCTCGAACCAGGCGACCAGGTCGCCCACCTGGTGGCCCTCCAAGTCGACGATGTCGAGCAGCTGGCCCTCACCGACGCGAACACCTCGTCCCTCTCGGGCGGGGACGACGATCTCGGCAAGGCTCATTCCTTGGCTCCTTCAGACGTGTGACGAGCCGTGAGGCTCGTCGATCGGGGGGTCGACATCGACCTGGCGGGCGGCGGCGGGGGTGTTGCGGCTGCGCAGCGCCCGGATCACGCCGTCGATCATCACACAGGAGATCCCGGGGATGTCACCCCGGGCGAGCGCTCCCAGCGCGCTGTCGGCTTCGCTGCCCCACGGGGCGTCGAGCACGACCAGGTCGGCGGGGGCGCCTTCCTCGACGATCCCCGCGTCGAGGTCGTAGACGGCGGCGACGTTCCCGGTCGCCCAGCACCAAACCCGCTCGGGGGCCAGGCCACCCAGCGACGCCATCTCGGCCACCGTCTTGAGGACACCGAGCGGCATCACGCCGGTCCCGGTGGGTGTGTCCGAGCCGATGATGACCCGCTTCTCGGCATCGATCTGGCGGACGATGGCGACGATGTCGAGGGCGGATCTCAGGTTGCCCGCCTGGACCAGTTGGAGGATCAGGTCGGTCTCCCGGATGATCCGCTCGACCCCGCCGGCGTCGAGCGACGTCGGTCCGCCGTTGATGTGACCGCACACGTCGGGGGCGAGCAGCATCAGGTGCTCTGCGGTGATCGGCTTCGACCCGGGGATGGAAGCCCCGCCCGAGTGGCACATCACCACGATGCCCGCCTCCTGGGCGGCCCTGACCTGCGGTAACCCGTCGGCGGGATCGTGGTAGAGGCCGAACCCGAACTTGGCCAGCCGGACCCCCTCGCCCGCCAGTTGGCGGAAGTCGTCGGGGGACAAGGTGGGCTCGAGGACCACGGCGCCCCCGTTCACCTTCATCCCGTTGGGCCGGTACGTCGACCACGACCGCTGGGCGAGAATGGCCAGCGCCTTGACCCCTTCGGCGTCGTGGGGGCGCCCGGGGGCGTGGATCTCGCCGGGAGAGATCACCTGGGTGATGCCGCCGTGCACGTACGACGCCAGGAACCCGATGGTGTTCTGACGTGGGGTGTAGTCGCCGAGGACGACGTGGCAGTGGCTGTCGATGAGCCCTGGGGCGACAGTGGCGCCGCCCACGTCGACGATCCGCTCGGCGCCGCTGACGCCGCCGATCCGGGTGATCCGCCCGCCTTCGATCAGGATGCTGTCGGCGTCGATGAACGGTGAGTCGAGGTCGCCGCTGAGCAGGGTCCCGATGCCGACCAGCGCGGTGGAGGACGGCTCAGGCATCTGCTCAGTCCCGCCGGCTCGTCGCCGCGATCAGGATCACGTCGTCGCCCGCGCCGCCGGCGGCCAGGTCTCGTCGAACAGCCCCGGCTCGAGGCCGTCGAGATAGCCGACGACGTCGTCGGTGTCGGTGACGTCGACGTACTTCATGTGGAGGTCCATCAGCGCCACCTTGTGGGACAGCACCGACCGGTCGAAGGCGGCCTCGTGGGGGATGGTCACCCGCACGTCGTAGGACAAGGCGTCGACCGCGGTGGCGCGGACGCACCCGCTGGTGGTCGACCCGGTGACGATCAGCGAGTCGGCGCCGCAGGTTGGTGATGTGGCTCATCAGCGGGGTGCCGAAGAACGCCGACGGCTTCCGCTTCTCGATGAACAGGTCGCCGGGCAGCGGCGCCACCTCGTCGACGATGTCGTTGCCCCGGTGTCCCATGACGTCGACGTCGTCCTCTGCCCGGTGGCTCTTCAGCGACCAGATGCCCAGGTCGAAGCCGTCCTCACGGCGGGGATTGGTCGTGTAGATGATCGGCAGGCGCTTGCGCCGGGCCGCTTCGAGGATGCGGGCGATGGCAGGGATCCCCGTCGTCCAGGCGACCTCACCGCACGAGTACCGCCACCGCTTGATCGACTCGAGGATCGGTTCGGCCCGGTCGCCGCAGAAGTTGTAGTTGACGTCGATGACCATGATCGCCGGGCGTTCGCCGAACCCGGCACGTCGCCCCCAACCGGCGGCCTCGAACACGGCCCGGTCGGTGTCGCCGAGGACGTCGTCCCAGACGGCCACGCCTCAGACCTCCTTCACCGACGTGTAGCGGAGCGTCTCCTTGGCGAACCCGGGACGTTCGAAGTCGTCGGCCAGCATCCGGCGCGGCCGGGGGAGACGGACCGGGCTGGTGACCTCGAGCGCCCTTCCGGCACCCTTGACCCGGCGCGGGAGGTACTGCCCGGCCGGCTCGCCGACCGGGCGCATCCCGGGGGAGTCGTCCGCCCACTGGGCGGTCACCCGGCCTCGGAGGATGGTCATGACCGGCCAGCCGGTGAACTCGTGGCCCTCCATGATCGACCAGCCCGACCGGGTGTTGATGTGCTCCTTGCCCACCGTCACCTCACGACCGACGTCGACGATGACCATGTCGGCGTCGAAACCGGGGAGCAGCGAGCCCTTCTGTCCCCACAGGCCCGACGTCCTCGCCGGGTTCTCGCACGAGATCTGGACGAGGCGCTCCAGGCCGATCCGGCCCTTGTTGACCCCCTCGGAGAGGAGCACCGGCAGGAACAGCTCGACCCGGGAGAAGCCGGTGCGGCAGTCCCAGATGTTCGGGTTGTACATCTCCTCGTACGACGACGGCTCCCAGCCCACCACGTGGTCGGACCCGACCACGTCGACGATCCCCTCGGCGATGGCCATCCACAGGGCCTCGATGTTCTCCCGCCGGCGGAGCGGGACATTGATCCGCCAGCCGCCCTCGGGCTCGGTGAACAGCCAGGCGGGACCGGTCTGGGCGTACAGCTCGAGACCCTCGGCGCGGGCCTTGAGGACCTCCTCGAAGCTGAGCTGCGTCGTGCAGTGCTGCAGGTACAGCGGGACATGCCCGGGGGTCTGCATGGCCAGGTAGGCGTAGGCCCGGATGTGCTGGGCCTCGAGGAAGTCCGGGGATCGGTCGGTCCACGCCCCGAAATCGGTGCGGCCCGAGGCACGGAGGCGCTCCTCGAAGACACGGCCTATCTCCCAGTTCTCCGGGTGGATGTGGACGATCCCGGGATAGCCGAGATGGCCGACCGCCTCCATCACCTGGTACACGGTGCCGTCGTCGATCCCGGTGCCCAGCCCGGCCCGGCGGCTCGGCCAGTTGCTGTCCTCGTCGTCGGCCATCCCCTTCATGCCCCGGGTCTGCAGGTACAGCTTGAAGGAGGTGACCCCATGCTCCTCGGCGTACTGCGGGATCTCCCGGGCCTGCTGGTCGGTCTCCAGCATGTAGGTCAGGTAGGCGTCGGTGAAGGAGACGTCCTCGATCACCTTGCGGGCGGAGGGGAACGACTCGTTGAACGAGACGACGTCGGCCTTGCTCACCACCTCCTTGAACGGCTCGGTCCCCATTCGAGTCACCGGCGCCTGGATGCCCCAGGTGGTGACCCCGGCGCAGGCGGCGGCCTTGGACTCGGTGGTCATGTCGTACACGAAGGGCACGTAGCAGCCGGGGTGCGCCTCGGAGTCGACGATCCCGGGCAGCACGAAGTTGCCCTTGGCGTCGATGGTCTCCTTGGCGGGCGGCAGCATCTCCTCGGGGGCGAGGGCGACGACCTTGCCATCCTTGACACCGACGGCAACCCGGTACCGCCCGCCGCCGAGCACCACCGTCCCGTTGATGACCTTCAGGTCGAGATCGTCCATGCCCTTGTCCCTCCGTCGAACCGGATCAGCCTCGTGTCTCTTGTTGCTGCCAGAGATTCGAGCTTAGCCAGCGGGCCGGGCGCCCTGCGTGCCCCCATGCGATGAGCGGGTGACCGTCCGCCACCGCGCAGGCGGCGGGCACGCCCCTCAACCCGTCTCGGTGACGGCTGCCTGGGCGGCTGTGAGCAGGGCGTGCCAGTTGTCGGGTCGGAGGTCGGGAGGCATGGCGGCGATGTCACCGGCGATGCGAAGCGCCATCGGGGGGCTGCCTTGCGACTCTGCCTGTTGCAGGGCGGTCATCAGCAGGTCGAGTATCTCATCGGCGCCCGAGTCGAGCTGGCCCTTGTACCGCGCCTGGAGCCTGAGCAGCTCGGGGAGTTGGACCAGCTCACCGGAGCTCTCGGCCATCCGGATCGCCCGGCCGACGGTCTCCAGCGCCTCGGTCACCCGCCCCTCGCCGGCTTGGAGCCGGGACAAGTGGCCGAGGTCGCCGTTGACGCCGAGTGCGTGTCCCATGGCGAGGAGCTCGGTGATGGCGTGCTCGACGAACTCGGCCATGGGTTCCAGCGCGATGTGGGGCGCGGCCTGATAGACACACCCGAATCGTTCCCAGTAGCCGAGGCCGTGCTCGCGGGCGATGGCCAGCATCTCTGAACCGAGGCGACGCGCGGCCTCGTCGTCGCCGAAGAGGCGTCTGGGCCATGCCCCATAGACCCTGAGGAAGATACGGCTCACCGGCCGGGAGGGAAACCCGATCTCGTCGGCACGCCGTGATGCCGACCGTTCCCAGTACTCGGCGGCGGCGTTGTCACCCTGGAGGATGCTGGCGGCGACGAGGCCGGCTTGGGCAACGACCACTGGGTCGTGCGGCAGCGGCCAGAAGAGCGACACTTTCTGGCCCGCCGGTCGCTGGTCGTACCCTTCCATTGCCCGTTCGAGGTGGGCGCGCCCGGCACTGATACGACCCTCGTGCAGGCTCTGGAACCCGGAGGCCGTGCGCGCTTCGGGATCGAACCAGGAGAACATGGGGCTGGACACCATGCGGAGCAGCCGGGCCGAGAGGCGCCGAGATACCGCCAGGTCGCCCCGAGCGAACGCGGTGACCCAGGTGGCCAGCACCGCGGGCAGGACCTCTGGCCGGTCATCGAGCCGCTCGAACAACGTCTCCGCCTCGGCGTGGTCTGCCAGGACTCCAGTCGCCGCGTAGCCGTCGATGGCGCTGATGCTCAACGCCCGCAACATCCTGGAGGTGAGGAGTCGCACATCCCGGTCGACGCCAGGTGGGCACGGCTCCAGGAGCTCGACGACCCTGCTGAGGATGTGGATGGCCTCGGGGTGGGCGCCCCGTTCCTGGGCCCCCTGGGCGGCGGTCAGGTACTCGGGGACGGCGTGGTCGGTGTCATCGGCCAGGTCGTAGTGCTGGGCGACCAGAGCGGGGTCCGCCCCCGCCGATCGCAGCTGCTTTGCCACCTTGCCGTGGGTTTCGAGTCGCACCTCGCGGACCTGGGTTTCGTAGGCGGCGTCCCGGACCAGGGCGTGGCTGAACCGGTAGCCGTCTCCGACGAGAGAGTCGCCCGTTGGTTCGACGATCCCCGCTGCGCCGAGCTCATCGAGCGATCCGGCAACCCGATCCGGGTCGTCCATCACGGCGGCGACCGTCGACACATCGAAGGCGGCGCCGATGGTGGCCGCCACCTGGGCCACGCGCAGGTCCAGTCCCGCCGCCCTGAGCCGTCCGGTGAACAGCTCGTGAAGGCGGAGCGGCAGCTCCCCGGATCCGTCGCTCATGGAGGCCGAACGGGCCAGTTCCTCGATGAACAGCGGGATCCCCTCGCCCCGCGAGATGATCGACGCCCGTGTCTCGGGTGACAGCTCCTTGTCGGAGGCCACCTGGTCCACCAAGGAGGAGGCCGCCTGGTCGGACAGCCGGTCGAGAACGACCCGAATCACGTCGTCACGGCCCCGAAGGTGTCGGGATCGCGGGTGGTCACGGTCGCCAGCAGGCCCGGTGGTACGGCGTCGACGAGTCGATCGATCAACTGACGGGTGGAGGGGTCGGCCCAGTGGAGATCTTCGATGATGAGCAGTGCCGGCTGCTCGCCGGCGAGCCGGCCCAGCCAGTCGACGAGGCGTTCCAACGTGCGATCGAGGAGAGCGACCGAATCCAGCTCCGGAGCCGGGTACTTGGCGAGATCGACACGTCCCAGCAGCGGGGCGAACAAAGGCATCACCGTGGCGACGTCCATGTCGATGCGTTGCAGATGGTCGATCAAGCGGGCGATCCCGTCGCCCTGATCCGCAGCGTCCTGGGCGATCACCCGCCCCATGAGGCGACCGATGGGCCACAGCGAGATGTTGCCGTTGTACGCCAGGCAGCCGGTCTCGAGGGTCTGGCCGCCGCCCTGGGCGACGTGTTCTCGGATGTCTGCGGCGAGGCGCGACTTGCCGATGCCCGCCTCGCCTCCGATCAAGGCGGCGGAGCCGGCGCCGAAGGTGCCCCCGGCCGCCGACCGGACCTGCTCCCAAGCCTCGATCAACCGGGCCCGGGGCTGGTCGCGGCCTACCAGCCCTCGGCGGCGGTATCGGTCTGAGTCGAGCCGGGCCCCGGTGTGGCGCGGCCCATCGACGGCGAAGACCTCGACCTGGCGGGCGACCCCTTTGAGGTCTCGCAGTCCCAGCGACCGGAGGTGGAAGTCCGCATCGACCAGGTACTGGGTCACGTCGCTGATGACGACGGTGCCCGGCGCCGCCTCACCCTGGATTCGCGCCGCCAGGTTCGGGGCCGCACCGACGATCGAGTTCCGCTCCCCACCGGTCGGCTCACCGACCTCGGCGACCACCACCACCCCGGTGTGGACTCCGACGCGCAACTCGGGTTCGACGCCGAAACGCTCATGGACTTCCGACCGGACGCCGGCCCAGGACTCGACAAGGTCCAGGGCCGCAGACACCGCTCGCCTGGCGTCGTCCTCGAAAACCTGCTGATAGCCGAAGACTGCCAGCACCCCGTCTCCCAGCCATTGGAGAACCAGTCCGCCGAACCTCTCCACCGCGGTGGTGGCCGCACCGCGGTACGCCATCAGGATGTCGCGAACCACCTCGGGATCGACCCGCTCCGCCAGCGCCGTGGACTCGACCAGGTCGGAGAACATCACGGTCATCAGCACCCGCTCTCCCTCGGGGGGACGCTGCGACCGGGTCACCCGCTCCAGCAGGTCGATCGCTCCTCGATCCTCCGGGCTCACCGCGCGAATCTCTTCGGCACTGGCACGAGCCGACTCGATGTCACCTGCCAGGAAGGCGGCTTCCGCTCCGGCGAGGAGGCGGGCGATCAGCTGCTCCAGCCGGTTCTCGACCTGGGCAAGGCTCGGGTCCACCAAGAAGCGCACCTCGTGCTCGAAGTGACCACGACGACTCGCCGTGGCCCGCCTGATTCTCGTCCTGCAGACTCGTTTGTGCTGGCGTGGGATGCGTGACGGCACCCGCACGACCGCGATGCGTCCGAATACCTCGATGGTGGGCGATCACTCGGTGGCGATGGCATCCAACACGTTCATGCGGGCGGCTCGATGGGCGGGGTAGACGGCTGCCAGCACTCCGGCGAGGGCGGCGAGGGCGAGCGTCACCACCAGAGGGATGGTCGGAACGGTGAACGCGGTGACCGAGAACTCCCCGGAGAGCGATGACATCACCGCCCGGGCGAGCACCAGGCCGAGCCCGACGCCGCCGGTGGCGCCGAAGAGGGCGACGATCATCGCCTCGCCTCGAACCATGGTGCGGATCTGCCCCGGCGTCTGGCCGACCGCTCGTAGCAGGCCGATCTCATGGGTCCGCTCGTGGATGGACAGCGACAGCGTGGTGGCGATGCCCATGAGTGCAATGACGATCGCCATGGCGAGCAGCACGTAGACGACGGTGAGGATGACGTTGATCTCCCCGGCGATGGAGTCGGTGAACTCCTCGTTGGTCTGCACGTCGGGGGCATCGAATGCGTCGGCTACCTGCTGGACGGCCGCCTCGCCCTGGTCGACGGTCACGCCCTCGGCCAGTGTTATCAGCATGTTGAGATCGGCCGGGCGGGAGGTGTGCGCCAGGAACGCGTCCCGGGGCAGGGCGATCCCTGCCCCGGCGACGACATCGCCGTTGCCGTAGACCGCCCCAACCGAGAGTTGCTCCGTGACGCCGTCCGGGTACTCGACGGTCACTACGTCACCGAGGGCGAGATCGTGCTCGTCGGCGTAGCGGACCTCGACGGCGACTTCGTCGGCTCGGAGCCCCTGCATTGACCCCTGCTGGACGTCGATGTCGGTGACCGCCTCGATGGACCCGGGGTCGATCGTGGTGGCGCCCGTGTCGATCCCGTTGATGCGTACCGGTGCCGTGCCGATCGGCGACGCCGCCAAGACCTCGGGCAGTGCAGCCACCGCGGGCGCCAACTCGGTGCTGAGACCCCCACTGCCTTCGCCGACGATCACCAGGTCACCGGCGAACTGCTTGCTGACGGAGTCCTCGATGGACTGGAGCAGCGAGGCGGCGATGACGGTGAACGAAGTGACCACAGCCACCCCGATCATCAGGGACGTGGCGGTGGCGGCGGTGCGTCGGGGGTTGCGCATGGCGTTGCGTTGGGCCAGTAGCCCACTGATCCCGCCCGCCGCCAGCGGGGCGCCGAGCACGGCGGCGGCGGGCCGGGCGACGACCGGCCCGAGCACGACGACACCGACCAGGGTCACCAATGCTGCCAGCGCGGTGACCGTCGGCGCCCCGCTCCGTGCTCCCACGATGCTGGCGACGACGCCGATGCCGGTCATCACCGCACCGACGACGGCGCGGCCAGGCGAGGTCGCCGATCGGTCGACGGCGACGTTCCGCATGGCGGCGAGCGGTGCGACGTGGGACGCCCGGATCGCCGGCGCCAGGCTCGCCAGCAGGGAAGTGACGACGCCGACGGCGAGCGCGGCGACGATCGTCATCACGTCGAGGCCGGACCCAGCCGGTGGGACGGCCAGGTCGAGGCGGTCCATGAAGGCGAGCAGGCCGAGAGCGAGTCCGAGCCCGGCGGCGATCCCACCCACCGAGCCCACCACCCCGACCGCCAGCGCCTCGACGGTCACCGCGCCCAGCACCTGCCCGCGGGAGGCGCCGAGTACCCGGAGCAGGGCCAACTCGCGGGTCCGGTGCGCCACCAGGATCGCGAAGGTGGTGTGGATGGTGAAGGCCGCCACCACGAGGGCGACGATCGTGAAAATCAGCAGAGCCTGCTGGAAGGCCTCGTAATCCTCACCCGTGGCCTGCTCGGCGATCTCCCCGGTGAATGCGTCGCCGGTGATCGCCTCGACACCCGCCGGGAGCACGGCACCGAGCCGGCTGACGAGCTCCAGCTGGCTGATCCCCGGTTCTGCGGCAACCGCGATGCTGGACGCCATGCCCGGCACGGGGAGGAGGACCTGGGCGGCGAACTCGGTGGTGAAGGCGGCGTATGTGGCCGAGCCCTCGCTGTCCGCGCCCCCGAATGTGGCCAGCCCGACAACGGTCACATCGATCGGGTCGGGCGTCAGGACCACGGTGGGGTCGCCGACCGCCAGGCTGCCCTCGTCTGCGGCCGCTCGGTCGATGACGACCTCGCCCGGTGCGGCCGGCATCCGGCCCCCGTCCAGGTCGTAGGGATTGAGGCGGTCGTCGTCGACCCAGTTGCCGGTGACCGTAGGCCCGCTGCCGCCGACCTGCTCGCCGTCGGCTCCGACAATGCGGCCGGAGCCTTCGATCCGCGGCGCCGCCGCGGCGACACCATCGACGGCGGCGACGGTGTCGGAGAGCAAAAGGTCGATCAGTCCCCGCTCGGGGGAGTCACCCGAGCCGACCAGGACGCTGGATCGAACCACGGCATCGGTGCCGGCGTACGCCATCGTGACCAGGTCGGTGAAGCCGGTGGTCACTGCCCGGACGAGCACGAGCGTGCCCGTCAGGAAGGCCACACCGAGCAGCACCGCCGAGCAGGCGCCGAGCAGGCGACGCCGGCGGGCGGTGATGGATCGCATGGTGCTGCGCCACACGGTCAGGCTCCCAGCTGCTCGTCGTGGTGACGTCGCCTTCCAACTTTGAGCGATTGACTACACCAGATGGCGCCACTCGCTCAAAGTTCGGCGGCGGCCGAGGGATGCCGGCTCGCGTCGTGGACCGCGTCATCGCGGTCGGGTAGCCTCGCCCCGCGAATGATCTCCGCGCCTGGGAGGCGAGGCCGATGACGACCGGTGTTCAGAAGGCGAAGCCCGAGTGGTACGGCGCCGACAGCGCCACGGTCGCCGCCGCGATCGGGGCCGATCTCGAGAACGGCCTGAGTACCGCCGAGGTGGAGCGTCGCCTCGCCGAGCACGGGCCCAACAAGCTGACGGCGGCGAAGGGCGAGACCGGGTTCCAGGCGTTCATCCGCCAGTACAAGGACTTCATGCAGATCATCCTCCTCGCGGCCGCCATCATCAACCAGGTGGTCACCGGGGAGGCGGGCACCACCGTCCTGCTCGCCGGGCTGACCCTGGTCAACGCGGTCATCGGCCTCCGCCAGGAGGCGCAGGCCGAAGAGAGTGTCAAGGCGCTCGCCAAGATGATGAAGACCATCGCCCGGGTGAGAAGGGATGGCCAGGTGATCGAGATCGACGCCGAGCAGCTCGTCCCCGGCGACCTGGTGCTGGTGGAGGCGGGGAACGTGGTGCCCGCCGACGGCCGGATCACCCTGGCGGCGACCCTCGAGATCGAGGAAGCGGCCCTCACCGGGGAGAGCCTGCCCGTCGGCAAGGGCGTCGAACCGGTCCCCGGGGAAGACGTCGCCCTCGGCGACCGCACCTGCATGGCGTACATGAACACGGCGGTCACCCGGGGCCGAGGCGAGATCGTCGTCACCGGCACCGGCATGAACACCGAGATCGGCCACATCGCCGACCTGCTCGCCGGGACCGAGACCGAGAAGACGCCGCTCCAGAAGCAACTCGACAGCCTCTCGAAGATCATCGCCAGCATCGCCGGGTTGGCGCTCGCCCTGGTGGTGGTGATCGGCCTGGTGCGCGGCGACGACTTCGACGAGCTGTTCATCACCGGCGTGGCGCTGGCCGTGGCCGCCATCCCCACCGGGCTCCCCGCCGTGGTCACCGCCCTGCTGTCCATCGGCACCAGGGAGATCGCCAGCCGCAACGCCATCGTCAAGCGCCTCCCTGCCGTGGAGACGCTCGGGTCGACATCGGTGATCTGCTCGGACAAGACGGGCACCCTCACGCTCAACAAGATGACCGCCCGGGAGCTGGCGATCCCCGGCCACGAGGTGTTCTCCATCACCGGCGAGGGCTATTCCACCCAGGGCGAGGTCAAGCACGTCGGCGGGGGGAAGCTCGAGCTCGACCCCTACCTCCTACCGATGGCCCTGTGCGCCGACGCCGTGCTCGAAGGGGAGAGCCTCATCGGCGACCCCACCGAGGGTGCGCTCATCGTGCTGGCGGCGAAGGGCGGTCTCGACCTCGACCGGACCCGGCAGAGCTACCCGCGCATCGCCGAGGTGCCGTTCGACTCCGAGTACAAGTTCATGGCCACCTTCCACGAGATGACCGGCGCCGACGGCCGCCCGGTGGTCCGCTGCTACGTGAAGGGCGCCCCCGACGTGCTCATCGCCAAGGGTGGCTACTACCTGGCCGCCGACGGCACCGTTGCCGCGGTCACCGACGAGAACCGCACGCTGGCTTCCGATGCCAACGACCGGCTCGCCGACGCCGGCGAGCGGGTGATGGTGGTGGGCTCCCGCGACTTCGACCCTGCCGGCTTCGACCCGGACGGCAACCTGATCGACCTCGTCGACGACCTCACGCTGCTGGCCATGGTGGGGATCGTCGACCCGCCCCGGCCCGAGGCCAAGGTGGCCATCGCCGAGTGCAAGGCCGCCGGCATCCGCGTCCGGATGATCACCGGCGACCACGCCACCACGGCGGCGGCCATCGCCCGCGAGCTCGGGATCGAGGGCGAAGCGATCACCGGCGCCGAGTTCGCCGCCATGAGCGACGACGAGCTGGTGGCGCGGCTCCCCGACATCGGGGTCATCGCCAGGGTCGCCCCCGAGGACAAGCTCCGGCTGGTCAGGCTGCTCCAGCAGACCGACAACGTGGTCGCCATGACCGGCGACGGCGTCAACGACGCCCCGGCGCTGAAGGCGGCCGACATCGGCGTCGCCATGGGCATCACCGGGACCGAGGTGTCCAAGGAGGCGGCGGTGATGATCCTCACCGACGACAACTTCGCCACCATCGTCGGGGCGGTGGAGTACGGGCGGGGCCTCTACGACAACCTGCTCAAGTACCTCCGCTTCCAGATGTCGACGCTGGTCGCCTACATCGCCATCTTCATCGGCGCCGGGCTCTTCGCCATCGCCGGCGGCATCCCGCTCAACCCGGTGCAGATCATCTGGCTGAACATGGTCATCGACATCCCCATCGCCGTCGCCCTCGGGTTCGACGTGCCCACTCGGGGGCTCATGGAGCGCGCCCCTCGACCGGTGGGGGCCCCGGTGCTGTCCAGCGCCAACTGGGTCAGGCTGTGCGTCCAGGGGTTGGTGATGACGGTCGGCACGTTGGTCGCCTACCAGATCGCCGAGCCCGAGTACGGGCCGGCGGTGGCGAACACGGTGCTGCTCACCACGCTGTCGCTGTTCCACCTCGCCGCCGGGTACCTCGCCCGCGATCAGCTGGGCACCATCTTCAATCGGGCGACGCTGCCGGGCGCCACCCAGCTGCGCCGCTACGGCCTGGCCCTGCTGGCCATCATCGCCGTCACCACCATCGGGTTCCTGCAGCGAATCGTCAGCACCGTCGACCTGACCTTCTCGCAATGGTCGATCTGCGCCGGCATCGCCGCCAGCCTGGTGGTGGTCGAGGAGATCCTCAAGGTCTTCCTGCGCCGGCGGGCCGCCACCGGTGCAGGATCACCCGATCGAGGCGGTGCCGGCGACGGCAGCAGCGACGAGCAACGAAACAGGTCGACAGGCCGCGTAACACGAGAGGAGACAACAGCAGTGACCCACCACACCGAGGCAGAGAGTCGGGCCCATCGACTACTTCGTGGTCGAGTGGCCGGCCGGGAAGCAGCCGACGGGGGAGGCCTTCCCGTTCCTGGTCGACCTGGTCGATCGAGGGCTGATCCGGTTGCTCGACCTCGCCTTCGTCCGCAAGGAGGACGACGGCACCATCGTCGGCCTCGACCTGAACACGTTCGGCGGCGACGCCGAGTTGACCATGTTCGAAGGGGTCGCATCCGGGCTGATCGGAGAGGAAGACGTTCAGGAGGCCGGCGGTGTCCTCGAGCCCGGATCCTCCGCCGCCATGCTGGTGTACGAGAACACGTGGGCGGCGCCCTTCGCCACCGCGCTGCGCAAGAGCGGGGCGCAGCTGGTCGCCAACGGGCGAATCCCGATCAATGCCATCATCGCCGCGTTGGACGAGCTCGAGGCGACCGAGGCCTGAGCGGCCTCTTCGAGAGAAGGAGAACCGAGATGGGATTGGTACGTGGAATAGCTCGCACCGCGGCGATCGCCGGGACGGCGACTGCCGTCTCCAACCGGGTGTCGCGCCGTCAGGCCAACCGGTGGTCCGAGCAGGCCGCCGCCGAGGAGCCGCAGCCGGAACAGGTCGTCTATGTACAGGCGGAGCCGGCGGCGCCGGCGGGCCCGAGCACCGACGACAAGCTCGACCAGCTCAGGCAGCTCGGTGAGCTGAAGACGGCCGGGGTCCTCACCGAGGCCGAGTTCGAGGCGCAGAAGGCGAAGATCCTCGCCGGCTGAGTAATCCCCTCGGCGCCGGTCTTCGGCCCCTGGCCAGCGCCCGTCACTCGGGTGGGGTGCTCTCGTCGTGCCCACTAGGGGCCGGCGGATGGGAGTTGTGCCATCGCCGCCGCAGCCAGCGACCCCTGTCGGCTATGGAGTCGGACAGCTCACCGACGATCCTGCCGCTGGCGACCGCCCAGGCGAGGAGCTGCGTCCCGCAGAGGATGCCGAGCGCCACCCCGAAGATCGATCCGACCGTGGCGACGAGGTCTTCGCCACCGCTGCCTCGGGCGAGCTCGGTGAGGCCGATGAGGCCGAGCGCACCAGGGACGAGGAGCCAGAACCCGGGCAGGGACAAGGCATGGGTGGGCAGGGCGGCGGGCACCAGGCGGGCGGTGACGAAGGCGGCCACGGTCATGACCGCGGCACCGACGAACGCGCTCACGTAGCCCCCGAAGGCTGCGTTGCCGAGCACCTGACCGACCCACGCCGCGTAGAGCACGACGAGGAAACCGAGGGAGGAACCGCGCGGCGCCGAGTAGGCGACGACCACGCCGACGGCGAAGACGAGGACACCCAACCATGGTGACCACGCTCCGAGCAGATCGGGCGAGCGGGACAGCACACGCGACGGCGGGACACCGACCGCTTCGATCCCGGCGAGGATCCCGAAGGCGAGCAACGCCAGCTGCACGCCGCCCGACACCAGCCGGCTCGCCCCGGAGACCATCTGACCCGCCGCCAGCTCGAGCACCGAGGTGGTGAGGGCGGCACCGGGGAGGAAGATCACCAACGAAGCCACCATGGCGGCGAGCCCGGG
Source organism: uncultured Acidimicrobiia bacterium (assembly GCA_963834375.1). Classification (GTDB taxonomy): domain Bacteria; phylum Actinomycetota; class Acidimicrobiia; order Spongiisociales; family UBA5794; genus JACDBE01. The sequence continues at coordinate 47,017 of CAWIBM010000003.1, forward strand.
GTCGGTGACGTCGTGCCTCACCGCCAGCGCGCTCAGCGCCGACACCGAGAAGGCGGCGATGACCGGCGCCAGGATCTGGAGGGTGGGTTGCCCCCTGGTGAAGTAGCGCAGGGTCCCCACCAGCACGCCGAACACCGCCGCCGCCACCACCTCGCGCGGCGCCGGATGGAGGATCAGGCACACCCCGACCGTGAGCACGGCGTACCCGAGGATGCTCTGTGCCCACCCGAATCGAGCGGGCAGCCGGCGGATCTCGGCGAGCCGGCGGAGTCCTTCGGCGGGCTGCACTCGTCCTCGCATCGCCTCGAGGACGAGGGTGTCGAGGGCGGCGATCTGATCCAGCCGGGGCGCCCCGCCGAGCACCGTCGTCAACTCGACCATCGCCGGCTCGCCGGTGCCCATCGTCACCATCAGGTAGGTCGGGAAGGCGCTCACCGTGACCGATTCGGCGCCGAATGCGCGGGCCACCTCGGTGAGTCGCTCCTGGACCGAGTGGACCGGCTCGCTGGCCGCGTTCATGGCGGCTCCGAGCTGCACGACGAAGGTCTGCAGGTCGTGCAGCTCGTCGCCTCGACGTGGAGTCATGTCCGACCGACCGATCCCATGGCGGCGCACCGTACGCCCGCGCCTGACGGTCCCGAAGTTAGGGCACGGTGATGGCGGCTGCCTTTCGGGTCTCCTGTCTTGCGGCTGGCGTCGGTCAGCCTGGCGTGCCACGGGACTACGCTCCGTCGCCGTCGACTCTCTAGAGTTTGTCAGCGGATCGGCCGGTTGCCGCTTCAGACGGCGGTCTGCCGCAGGCTGGGAGGGATGCGAATGCCATTCAATCTGAGGAACCGGAGCTTCGTGAAGGAGCTCGACTTCACGCCCGAGGAGCTTCGCTTCCTGCTGAAGCTCTCCAAGGACCTGAAGGCGGCCAAGTACGGCGGCTACGAACAGAAGCGCCTCGTCGGCAAGAACATCGCCCTGATCTTCGAGAAGACGTCGACCCGGACCAGGACCGCCTTCGAGGTGGCGGCGTACGACCAGGGTGCCCAGGTCACCTACCTCGAGCCCTCGGGATCGCAGATCGGGCACAAGGAGTCCATGAAGGACACCGCTCGGGTGCTGGGTCGCACCTACGACGGGATCGAGTACCGCGGCTTCGGCCAGGACACGGTCGAGACCCTGGCCGAGTACGCCGGGGTCCCGGTGTGGAACGGCCTCACCACCGAGTTCCACCCGACCCAGATCCTCGCCGACGTGCTCACCATGACCGAGCACTCCGACAAGCACCTGTCCGAGATCGCCTACTGCTATCTCGGCGACGCCCGGAACAACATGGGGAACTCGCTGATGGTGGGCGGGTGCAAGTTCGGCATGGACGTCCGTCTCTGCGCCCCCGAGCACCTGTGGCCCGAGGAGGACCTGATCAAGACCTGCCGGGGCATCGCCGAGGAGACCGGCGCCCGGCTCACCCTCACCGAGGACGTCGACGAAGGGGTCGACGGTGTCGACTACCTCTACACCGACGTCTGGGTGTCGATGGGGGAGGACCCCGGCGTGTGGGAGGAGCGCATCGAGCTCCTGAAGCCGTACCAGGTGAACGCCGACGTCGTCGCCCGGACGGGAAACCCCCGGGTCAGGTTCATGCACTGCCTGCCCGCCTTCCACAACCGGCAGACCAAGGTCGGCGAGGACATCTTCGAGCGGTTCGGCCTCGACGGGATGGAGGTGACCGACGACGTCTTCGAGTCGGAGCACTCGATCGTGTTCGACCAGGCGGAGAACCGGCTGCACACCATCAAGGCGGTGATGGTGGCCACGCTCGGGGACTGAGGGGACCGGCAATGAGAGTCGTGGTGGCGCTCGGAGGCAACGCCCTGCTCAAGCGGGGCGAGCCGCTCACTGCCGATGTGCAACGGGCCAACGTGCGTGCCGCCGCCCCGGCCCTGGCGGCGATCGCCCGGGAGCACCAGCTGGTCCTCTCCCATGGCAACGGCCCCCAGGTCGGTCTGCTCGCCCTCCAGGCGGCGGCCTACGAGGAAGTCGAGCCGTACCCGCTGGACGTCCTCGGCGCCCAGACCCAAGGCATGATCGGCTACGTCCTCGAGCAGGAGTTGGGGAACCTCCTGCCGTTCGAGGTGCCGTTCGCCACCCTCCTCACCATGATCGAGGTCGATCCGGCCGATCCCGCCTTCGATGACCCGACGAAGTTCGTCGGTCCCGTCTACGACCAAGCAGGCGCCGATGCGCTGGCCGCCGACAAGGGCTGGGTCTTCAAGCAGGACGGGGACCGATGGCGGCGGGTCGTGCCGTCGCCGGAACCGAAGCGCATCTTCGAGATCAGGCCGATCCGCTGGCTGTTGGACCAGGACGTCCTCGTGATCTGCGCCGGCGGAGGGGGTGTCCCGACCATGTACGACCCGACCGCGGACCGGTTGCTGGTCGGCGTCGAGGCGGTCATCGACAAGGACCTCGCCAGCGAGCTGCTGGCGCGGGAAGTGGCCGCCGACCTCTTCGTGATGGTGACCGATGTCGACGGGGTGTACTCGGGCTGGGGGACGCCCGAGCAACAGAAGCTGGAGCGGATCACCGCGGCCGAGCTCGACGGGCACGACTTCGCTGCCGGTTCGATGGGCCCGAAGGTCAAGGCGGCGATCCGATTCGTCGAGAACACCGGCAAGCGTGCCGCCATCGGCGGCCTGGAGGAGATCGAGGGGATCGTGGCCGGTGCCGCGGGCACCCAGGTGGTGCCCGGGTGAGTCACTCGGAAAGGAGCTGACGATGGAGTTCGGGGTCCACTCGGAGGTCGGCAAGCTGCGCAAGGTGATGGTCCACAGGCCCGAGCTGAGCCTGCAGCGGCTGACCCCGTCGAACCACGACGACCTCCTGTTCGACGACGTGCTCTGGGTGGAACGGGCGCAGTACGAGCACGACCAGTTCGTGGAGAAGATGCGGCAGCACGGAGTGGAGGTCTTCTACTTCCGCGATCTCCTCGGGGAGGCACTTGCCGCCAGTGACGAGGGGAAGGGACGGCTCATCGAGCTGGTGGTCTCCGAGTACACCGTGGGCGTCTCGCTGGTGGACGACGTCCGGGCGCGGCTGTGGGGCATGGCCCCCGACGAGCTCGCCAGGCATCTCATCGGCGGGCTGACGGTGGCCGAGTCGGGGCTCGACCTCGGCAAGCTCGGCTCGTCATCGCTCGGCGCCGCCGCCCTCGACGACATCAGCGCCTTCGTCCTGCCGCCGCTGCCCAACACGCTGTTCACCCGTGACTCGTCGTGCTGGATCTACGGAGGGGTGTCGGTCAACCCCATGTACTGGCCGGCACGACGACTCGAGGCATACAACGTCGCCGCCATCTACCGCTACCACCCCATGTTCGCCGACGCCCAGTTCGACTACTGGTACCCGCCACTGGGCGACGACGGCCGGTTCCAGGCGGCGGACTTCGGGCGCTCCTCGCTCGAGGGCGGCGACGTGCAGCCGATCGGCAACGGGACGGTGCTCATCGGGCTGAGCGAGCGGACCCAGGCACGGATGATCGAGCAGATCGCCCGGGCCCTCTTCGCCAAGGGCGCCGCCGAGCGGGTGATCGCCGCGGTGATGACCAAGGATCGGGCGCACATGCACCTCGACACGGTGTTCACCCTGCTCGACCGGGACAAGGTCACCGCGTACCCGAAGGTGATCGACCAGGTGCGGGCGATCAGCCTGCGCCCCGGTACCTCCGAGGGGCAATTCCACGTCACCGAGGAGAAGGGGTTCCTCCCCGCCGTCGCCGACGCCCTGGGCGTGGCCGACCTCCAGGTGGTGGAGACCGGAGGCGACGCCTACCAGCAGGAGCGCGAGCAGTGGGACGACGGCAACAACGTCGTGGCCCTCGAGCCGGGCGTGGTGGTCGCCTACGAGCGGAACACCCACACCATCGCCGCCATGCGCCGCGCCGGGGTCGAGGTGGTCACCATCGAGGGCTTCGAGCTGGGCAAGGGTCGGGGCGGGGGGCACTGCATGACGTGTCCGCTGCTCCGAGACCCGCTGTGAGGAGGTCGTAGTGAGCGATACGGCACGATGGGTGATCGCCATCGTGGTGCTGCTGCTGGTGGTCGGGATCATCGCCTACGCCAGGGGCGACGAGCACTACCGGGGGGACGAGGTCGGGGCGCTCCGCGCCCGCACGCACGTGGCAACTGTCATCTGAAACCGAGGCGACCCAGGTGATGACTCCGAGATCGGGGGAGATCGCCGGGGGAGCGGGTGGCCCAACCGATCCCCCTTCGGGTGGCGCGCGCCCACCGACGCTGCTCGACGCGCTCCTCCCCATCGTCGTCCTCATCGGGCTGATCGCCCTGACCATCGCCCTGTTCGGCGTCGCCGCCACCGACGGCCCCTTGCAGGTCGCGTTGCTGCTCAGCGCCGCCTTCGCCAGCCTCATCGCCTTCAAGAACGGATACAAGGTGGAGGAGGTGGCGGACGCCATCGTCGAGGGCGTCTCGTCGGCGATGAGCGCCATCTTCATCCTGCTCGCCGTCGGTGCCCTGATCGGCACCTGGAACATGGCGGGGACCATCCCGACCGTGGTCGCCTACGGGATCCAGTTCATGAGCCCGAACTGGTTCTATCTCGGCACCGCGGTGATCTGCGCCCTCGTCGGCATGGTCACCGGGAGCTCGTGGACCACCGCCGGGACCCTCGGGGTCGCCTTCGTGGCGATGGCGGGAGTCATGGGTCTGTCCGCACCGATCACGGCAGGGGCGGTGATCAGCGGGGCCTATTTCGGCGACAAGATGACCCCGCTGTCGGAGACCACCATCCTGGTTCCCAAGCTGGTGGGGGGCGGTCTCACGGTGGCGGAGCACGTGCGCAACATGTTCTGGACCGCCGGGCCCGCCTTGGGGATCAGCCTCGTCATCTTCCTGGTGCTGGGTCTCGCCTCCGACCCGGAGGGTGAGGCGAGCACGGACGCGGCGGTCGAGGCCCTGGAGCAGGCGTTCAACATCTCCGCCGTCACCCTCCTGCCGTTGCTCCTCCTGGTCCTGTTCTCCATCCGGAAGGCCCCGCCGTTCCTGGCGATCATGGGGTCGGCGCTCTTCGCCGGGATCCTCGCCTGCTTCATCCAGTGGGACTCCGTCGAGGCCTTCGTCGGCGACCCGAGCCTCGGGCCGGTGGCGACCGGTATCGAGGCCAACTACGCGGCGATGGCCACCGGCTACGTCAGCACCACCGGTGTCGCCGCCGTCGACGACCTGTTCTCGCGCGGGGGGATGGCCAGCCTGCTCACCACCGTGTGGCTCGTGCTGGCCGCACTGGCGTTCGCCGCCGTCATGGAGCGCGCCGGATTCCTCCAGCGGCTGCTGGCCCCGATCGTCAGCAGGGCGAGGTCGAGAGGGCGCCTGATCCTCGCCGTCAACGCCAGCGGGATCGGCCTCAACGTGATCGCCGGAGACCAGTACGTCGCCGATGTGCTGCCGGCCCGGATGTTCCGGGAGGAGTTCGAGGAACGCCGGCTGGCGCCCCAGGTCCTGTCGAGGGCGGTGGAGGACTCGGGGACGGTGACCTCGGTCCTCGTCCCGTGGAACACCTGTGGCGCCTACATCGCGGGCGTTTTGGGGGTGCCCACCGCCTCGTACCTCCCCTTCTGCTTCTTCAACATCCTGAGCCCGATCCTCGACGTCACCTACGGGTTCATCGGTTTCAAGGTGCCGACGCTCCCGCCCCGGGAAGACGACCCGGATGGCCGCAAGGCACCCAACCCGAGACGACGATCGACAGCCCAACTGGAGGTACCGATGACGAATGAGACGACGGCGGGACCGGAACCGGGGACGGAGAAGAAGCGGCGCTTCACCCTCCCGTCCGCCTACACGATCCTGTTCGCCCTCATCGTGCTCGCCGCCATCGCCACCTGGCTGGTGCCGGCGGGCACCTACGACCTGAACGAGGAAGGGGAGCCCATACCGGGCACCTACCACGAGGTGGAGTCGAACCCGCAGCGGATCGTCGTCGACTCGCTCACCGCCCCGATCAACGGCCTCTACGGCATCGAGGACGAGACCGGCAACATCAACTACTACAACAGCGGGACGCTGTTCGGCGCCATCGACGTCGCCCTGTTCATCATCGTGATCGGGGGCTTCCTCGGGGTGACGATGAAGACCGGGGCGATCCAGGCGGGCATCGGCCGTCTGGTGGCGCGGCTCCGGGGTCGGGAACGCCTGCTCATCCCGCTCCTGATGACGGTGTTCGCCATCGGCGGGACCACCTACGGGATGGCCGAGGAGAGCCTCGCCTTCTACGCCCTGGTGATCACGGTGATGATCGCCGCCGGCTACGACGCGCTGACCGGTGCCGCCGTCGTCCTGCTGGGGTGCGGCATCGGGACGCTCGGGTCGACCATCAACCCGTTCGCCACCGGCATCGCCTCGGGTTTCGCCGGTATCTCGATCAGCGACGGGCTGATCGGCCGGTTGGTGATCCTGATCGCCGGCCTCGCCGTCGGCATCTTCTTCGTGATGCGATACGCCGCTCGCGTCAAGAGAGACCCGGCGGAGTCGATGGTCGCCGACATGAGGGAGGCGAACGAGGAGCACTTCCGCGCCCAGGAGCAGGGCGACGGCACGGTGGTTCTGACCAGCACCCACAAGCTGATCCTGACCGTGTTCGGGCTGGCGTTCGTGGTGATGATGTACGCGGTGATCCCGTGGGCCGACCTCGGGCTGCCCTTACCCACGCTGTGGTGGTGGTTCCCGGAGATGACGGCGTCGTTCCTCCTGTTCTCGGTCATCATCGGTCTGATCGGTCGGATGAACGAAGGGGAGCTGACGTCGACGTTCGTCACCGGGGCCGGCGACCTGCTCGGGGTAGCCCTCATCATCGGGATCGCCCGGGGCATCACGGTGATCATGAACAACGGCCAGATAACCGACACGGTGCTCAACTGGGCAGAGGTCGCTCTGGCGGACGTCGGTCAGGCCGCCTTCGCCATCGTGATGTACGTGCTGTTCCTCCCGCTGTCCTTCCTGATCCCTTCGTCGTCCGGCCTGGCGACGGTGGCGATGCCGATCATGGCCCCGCTGGCCGGATTCGTCGATGTGCCGGCGCGGTTGGTGGTGACCGCCTATCAGAGCGCTTCCGGGCTGATGAACCTGTTCATCCCGACTTCGGCGGTGGTGATGGGCGGTCTGGCCATCGCCCGGGTCCCGTACGGCCGCTACCTGCGATGGGTGTGGCCGTTGCTCGCCATCCTCGCCGGGATCACCATCGTCGTCCTCGGGGTGGGCGCGCTGCTCGCTTGAAGAGGGTGTGATGTCCGAAGTGGAGACGCGGGGGAAGGTCGCGGAGCTGATGCCGCAGGTCCTCGCCGACCTGGTTCGGCTGTGCACGATCCCTTCGATCGCTTTCGACGGTTACCCGGCCGCGCCGGTCGAGGAGATGGCGGCGACAACCCGGGACCTGTTGCGGGACGCCGGGCTGGCCGACGCCACCCTCTGTGAGGTGCCGGATGGGTACCCGCCGGTCTATGGGGAGATCCCCGGACCGGAGGGGTCACCGGTGGTGATGCTCTACGCCCACTACGACGTGCAGCCGGCACCCCCGGAGCAGGGTTGGACCACGGATCCGTGGACGCCGACGCGCAAGGAGGACGGTCGGATCTACGGGCGGGGGGTGGCCGACGACAAGGGGGGCATCGCCATCCACCTGGGCACGCTCCGGATGTTCGATGGGAAGCCACCCTGCACGGTGCGACTCATCGTCGAGGGGATGGAGGAGACCGAGAGCAACCTCGAGGCGTTCGTCGAGGCCAATCCTGATCTGTTCCGGTGTGACGTCTTCGTTGTGTGCGACATGGGGAATCTGCGGGTCGGCGAGCCGACGCTGACCACGACGCTGCGGGGCGGGGCCGAGTGCATCGTGACCGTGCGCACCCTGGCCCACCCGCTGCACTCCGGCGAATTCGGCGGGGCGGCACCGGATGCGATGATGGCCCTGGCCCGGCTCCTCGCCAGCCTCCACGACGACGAGGGCAATATGGCCGTGGAAGGGCTGTCGGGTTTCGACTGGGTCGGGATGGACCTGGCGCCGGGCGACTTCGCCGCCCACGCCGACCTGCTGGAGGGGGTGGAGCTGATCGGGTCCTCCTCCGTGGGATCTCGCTTGTGGTCCCGTCCCTCGGTGTCGGCGATCGGCGTCGACATGACCTCGATCGACGGCTCGTCGGGTGTGCTCGTCCCTGAGGCTCGGGCGAAGCTGTCGATGCGCATCGTTCCCGGGTCCGATCCGACCGAGGAGCTCGACGCCCTCGTTGGTCATCTGGAGAGCAACGCCCCGTGGGGAGCCCAGGTCACCGTTGAGCGGACCGACGAGTGGCCAGGTTTCCGGTGCACCACCGACGGTCCCGCGTACGCCGCCGCCCGCCGGGCGTTGGAGACGGCGTACGGTCGGCCAACCGGTGAAGCGGGCTCAGGCGGATCGATCCCCCTGCTGGAGACGCTGCAGAAGGTGGCACCCGACGCCGAGTTCATCCTGTGGGGCCCCCACGACCGGGCACGATCGCGCATCCACGGGTCCGACGAGAGTGTCGACCCCTCGGAGATCGAGCATCTGATCATGGCTCAGGTCCTGCTCCTCGAGGAGCTCGGCGCACACCGGGGTGACGAGGAAGCGCGGCAGCGGTGACGGTCCCCGAGTCGGTCCCCAGATTTACGCTGGGTCGACTCAGCCGATCCCGGCGAGAGCAGGTCGATTGTCGCTGGAGCCGATTGATAGGCTCGCCGATGCACACAACGTAGGGAGCAGAGCGTGAGCAGCGCACCTGAACCGGATACTCCGACACCGCGCAACGCGACCTCTCGGCAGTGGTGGCTGGTTGTGCTGGTAGCCGTCGTCGCGGCTGTCGTCACCACCCTCATCCTGACCGGCGGCGACGATGCGGAACCCTCCGACACCGAGGCACCGTCAGGCACCGAGGCACCCGACGACGGGACCGAAGCACCCGACGACGGAACCGAGGCACCGGACGGGACGGAGGCACCTGACGCAACCGAAGCGTCGGCGTCGAGCATCAGCAGTGCGGCGAGGGGGCCGCAAGGATGGGTGGCCGAAGGGCGGGACTCACCGGATCGGCTGGACGAGACATGAAGTCTCGCCCCACCTGACCGCAGAGATGTCAGGCCGCCTTCGCCATTGGGTGCGCTGGCGGCCTGAGCCGGGCGCGGCGTAAGGTCCTCCCGTGGAGAACGGCCTGAAGACACGGAGCCAGCACTCCTTCCCCCTTCCGGGGTCGACGGAGGATCTCCGGCGACGTCACGGCCGCTTCCCGTGACCGGCACCCCGACTCCAACCGCCAGGCTGTCGGTTCGCCAGGCGGCGTTCATCGGGGTCGGCTCGATGGTGGGCGCCGGCATCTTCGCCCTGCTCGGGGCGGCCGGAGAGGTCGCCGGAGCCGCGGTGTGGTTGTCATTCCTCCTCGCCGGCGTGGTAGCCGGGCTCCAGGGCTACTCCTTCGCCAAGTTCGGTGCCCGGTATCCCTCCGCCGGGGGCCTGCTCGAGTACGTGGCGAGGGGCTACGGCCAGGGCCATGTCACCGGGATCCTCGCCTGGTTGATCTATGCGGCCAACGCCATCGTCACCGCGATGGTGGCGGTGTCCTTCGGGAGCTACGCCAGCTCGATGTTCGCCGACGGCGGCGAGGTCTGGATCAAGGTGTTCGCCGTCCTCGTGCTGGTGGTGATGACCCTTCTCAACGTCGCCGGCTCGCAGGCGGTGGCCCGGGCGCAGACCGTCGTCGTCTACGTGGTCCTCAGCATCCTCGTCGTCTTCGCGGTGACCACCCTGGCCAACCTCGAGCCCAGCCTGCTCGCCACCTCCGGTTACCCGCCGTTCCGTGACATCGTGTCCAGCGTCGCCCTCACCTTCTTCGCCTTTCTCGGCTTCGGGGTGATCACCTTCACCGCCAAGGACCTCGCCGACCCGGCGCGGCAGCTGCCCCGGGCCGTCTATCTGGCGCTGGGCATCGCCACGGTGATCTACATCGCGGTGGCCCTGGGCGTCTTCGGCACGTTGAGCGTCGAGGAGGTCATCGCATCGGGAGGCACCGCCCTGGCGGTCGCCGCCGAGCCGGTGCTCGGTCAGGCCGGGTACTGGCTGATGAGCGTCACCGCGTTGTTCGCCACCGCCGGTGCCACCAACGCCGGCCTGTTCCCCGCCACCGGGCTGGCCGACGAGATGGCGGCAACCGGTCAGTTCCCCCCGGCCATGGCGACGCGGTGGCAAGGGCGGATCCCCGCCGGGCTGCTGTTCACCGCCGGTGTCGCCGTCGTCCTGGCCATCGGCTTCGATCTGACCGCCATCGCCTCGATCGGCAGCGCCATCGCCCTACTGGTGTTCACCCTGATATCCGTCGGGCACCTGCGGGTACGATCCGAGACCGGTGCCAGCGTGATCCTGTTGGTGCTGGGTGCGCTCACCGCCGGCGTGGTGTTGGTCACCTTCGCCTTCACCACCCTTCCCGACGAGCCGGGTACCGCGGTGGCGCTCGTCGTCATCCTGCTGCTCGCCGTGGTGCTCGACCTGACGTGGAAGCGCGCCCGCGACCGAGCGGCAACCACGTAGGTGCGAGCACGCCGGGTGATGCCGGCGACGTCAGGCGAGGGCGACGAAGACCACCCCGAAGCCGTTGACCGCCCAGTGGAGGAGGATCGGCGCCAGCAAACTCCCGCTGCGCACCCGGAGCTCGCAGAGCAGAATCCCGGCGAGCCCGGTGAACCCCACGGTCACCACCACCAGCAGCGCGTTCCCGCTGCCGTCGCCGACGGTGTCGGTGACGACCTCGTTGGCCGTGCTGCCTCCCAGGGCCGGCAGCACATGCCACAGGGCGAAGAGGGCCGAAGACACCAGTGTGGCGAACCCCTGACCGCGGGCTCGTCGCAGCAGGCTCCACAGCACGCCGCGGAAGGCGAACTCCTCGCCGAGCACCGTTCCCAGCGGGATCACGACGAGGCTCTGCAACAGCACGTCGCCCCACGACCCGTCATCGGCCGGGGTGACGGCATCGCGGACCGCCGGGATGGTCAGCGCCACGAGATATCCGGCGGCGACTATCGCAGCAGCGGCCGCCCCCCAGCGCAGCCCGCTCCACCATGTGCGGCGCGCCAGGCCCAGGTCGTCGACGGTGAGACCGGCCATCATCGCGATGGCGGCCAGAGCGCACACCAGCGCCGCCACCACCACCGGTCCCCAGCCAGTGGCGACCTGGTTGGCGACGACGTTGGCGACAACGAGGGCGAGCAGCGTGAACGCAATGGCGGCACGGACCGGCACCGCCCCATCTTGCCCGCAGATCATCCTCGGGGGCGGCAGAGCGATCGAACTTTGAGCGAGTGACGCCCTGTGGTGTAGTCAGTCGATCGAAGTTGTCCACGGAGGCTGAGCCATGCTCGAAGCACTGACCGACCTACCGGACGGCGTGATCGGTTTCGCGGCGACCGGCGAGATCGAGAGCGCCGACTATGCCGACACCCTGATCCCGGCCGTCGAGTCACAGCTCGCCCGCGGCAGGGACATTCGCATCGTGCTCGTGTTCGAGCGCTGGCCCGGCGTGAGCGGCGGAGCAGCGTGGCAGGACCTCAAGATGGGGGTCGAGCACGTGACGCACTGGAAGCGCATCGCCCTCGTCACCGACGTCGATTGGATGACCCACCTCGGCCACCTCTTCGGCTGGATGACGCCGGGCGAGTTCAAGCTGTTCCCCGTCGCCGAACGCGAGGCGGCGATCGCCTGGGCTGCATCGGGCTGAGGGGTTCGCCCGGCGAGACGGCGGCGACCCCGCCTACGATCGACCAATGGCCGGTGGGGTTCGCTTGATACGGTCGGCGGCACTGTTCGACGCCGATTACGCCTACGCGGCGACGGTCCCGGCGGGAGCGCGGCTCGTGTTCCTCGCCGGCGCGTGTCCGTTGAACCTCGACGGAACGACGGCCGGCGTCGGGGACTACGCCGCCCAGGCCCGAAGGTCGACGGAGAACCTGGTCACCGCACTGGAGGCGGCCGGCGCCACCCTCCAGGACGTGGTGAGTACCCGGGTTCTGGTCGCCTCGGACCAGCAGTCCGACCTGGTCACGGCATGGGAGGTGGTGCGCCACGCCTTCGGCGATCACGACGTCCCCAGCACCCTGTTGGGCGTCACCGTCCTCGGCTACGACGACCAGCTGGTCGAGATCGAAGCCGTCGCCGCCGTATCTGACTGAGGGTCACGCCCAGTCGAGCCCTTCGGTGGGCGACGCCGGTTCGATGTCAGGGAGGCGGACCATGCGGAACGAGTTGAATATGCCGAGCAGCCCGGCCAGGAGGGGAATGAGCAAGGCGACCTGCAACGCTCGATCGCGCGCCTCCCGGTTGATGGCGAGGATCTCGTCCTGGACCGCCGGAGGCTCCTCGGTCAGAACAGCCTGCAGCTGAGTGTCGCTGACCACATTGGCGTCCTCCTCCAACGCCGCCGCGATCTGCTGCTGCTGGTCCTGAGGGATCACCGCGCTCGACTCGGTGAGGTTGGTGAGCGAGAACGCCAGGGTGGCCAGCATGATCCCGCCCGCCATCGCCAACCCGAACGACAACCCGAAGGATCCTCCTGCCGAGTTCACGCCGGCAGCCTCGCTGACCCGCTCCTCGGTGATCGGGGCGAGCGTGAAATTGTTGAGCTGCGACACCAAAAACCCCAGCCCGGAGCCGACGATGAGCAGCGGGACGAAGAGGTACCACCCGGACTCTGCTCGGGGCACGATCGGGATGATCACAGCAGTCCCGATCACGCTGAGGAAGAACCCGACCCGGATGATGCTTGCCGGCCGCCTCGACCCGGCTTTCTTCCCGGCCAGCATCGCCACGGCGAACATGCTCAGCGACAGCGGCGCCAGGGAGAGGCCGGCGAGCATGGCGTTGTACTCGAGGGTGATCTGGAGGAAGATCGGCAGCGCGATCATCAACCCGCCCAAGGTGATCTGTTGCATCATCTGCTGGGACACACCGAGGCGGAAGTGGGGAAGCCGGAACAGGTCGGGGTCGAGCAGGGCCGGCTGGCCCCGTTGCTTGCGCCGGACCAGCCACCTCGCCAGACCTCCGAGGGCGGCGGCGCCGACCAGCATGATGCCGAGGACGGATTCCGCGCCCTCCTGCCAGGCGAGGATGCTGAGGACGATCCCCCCCATGCCGACCACCGACAGCGCGGCGCCGACCAGGTCGATCTGCCGCGGGCCGGTGTAGGCGACGTCCCGCACCCTGCCGATCTGGGCGAGCACCACGGCGATCACGACGACCTCGAGCGCGAAACCGACCCGCCACGAGAGGTAGGTGGTCACGGCGCCACCGAGCAACGGTCCCACCGCCGCCGCGATCGCTGCCGATGCTCCCACCAGCGCGTATGCCCGACGCTGGGCGGCGCCTTCGAAGTTGCCGTGGATGAGCGACTGCATCGCAGGTAGCAACAGAGATGCGCCGAGCCCGCCGATGATGGCCCAGAAGATCACGATGGTGATCAGGTTCTGGGCGACCGTCATCGCCAGCGCCCCGATGGCGTAGGCGAGGAGGCCGAGCACGTAGGCCCGCTTCCGCCCGATGAGATCGCCCACCTTGCTGCTGATCAGGATGAAAGCCGCCGATACCAGGGCTTCGAGGGCGATCGCCGACTGGACACCGCTCACCGTCGTGTCCAGGTCGGTGACCACCGCCGAGATCGACACGTTCATCAGCGAGGTGTCGACGACGAGCACGAACATGGCCATGGCGAGGAGCACCGCCAGACGCTGGTCACCGGACTTGCTGGACCCCTCGGCGACGGCGCCGGCGTCCTCGTTCATCTCGTCTCCCATCGTCGAATCGCCCGGTTTGCCGGCGCCGGCACCGTTGCGGTGCACGGCGACGGGCCGTTGATCCCGGTCAACGTACACGAGGCAAGCCGAGATTGGTCGCTCATGGGCCGGACGCGCCGACCTTCGTCCTTCCGCTGGCGGCTCCGGCGTCGAGCGCGACGAGCTCGAAGGCCATGATCACGATGGGGAGGGCGGACAGCGGAAGGAGGATGACCGCGGGGATGGCGTGCACGAGGGCGTCGAGCGCCACATTGCCGGTGTGGGTGAGCGATGGCGACGACCGCAATGACGATCTCGGGTATCACGAAGGCGGTGACGGCGACGAGTGCCACCCGCCACGAGTGCCCTCGCACCAGGTGGTAGCTGCGGGCGAAGGTGGCCGGCACCGGGCGGCGCTCGAGGTTGACCAGGGGCAGCACGACGGCGAACCAGGTCATCACGACGAGGCCGGGCACGACGAAGGCGGCGAGACCGGCGAGGATCAGGGCGGTGAGCACGAGGTCGGCCACGATCAGCCGAGCCCAGGGGAGACCGCGCACCACCTCGCCGAGGCTCGGCCTGCGGTGGCCGTGGCGGTCGGCAGCGACCACCCGCTCGAGCAGACCAGCGAGGAAGTGGTGGGAGAGCGAACCGTAGATGAGGACGATCAGGACTCCCCCCGAGATCACCACGCTCCCTTCGACGAAGTCCTCGAGGCTCGGCGTGACGTGCAGGGCGATCTCGGCGACCACGATCGGGATCTCGATTGCGGCGGCGAGGATCGTCAGCGGGCGAAGGTCGCGTCGCCAGATGGAGACGGTGTCCGACAAGATGCTCGCCAGCGACAGCGTTTGCACGCCGGGATCGTAGGAACGCCCATCACGGTGGGCGACGACGTCCGAAACGGACCGCAGGGTCCGACCCGGGCCGGCGATAGGGACCGCCACGGGAGAATGGGAACTGTGAGCGGCCAGTCCCCATCTCCGACCGCGCTGGCATGGAGCGCGGTGACCGCGCGGCGGATGGCGCGCCATGCGTTGCGCGAACCGGCTTCCGACGTGGGGCCTGCCGACATCGCCGGCGTGATGTGTGGAGCGCATGCCCAGGTCATGAGCGCTGCCGAATTCTCCATCGGTCGGCGCATCGCCGGGGCGACCCGCTCCGACGTGCAACGTGCCCTCTGGGAAGAGCGCACCCTGGTGAAGACCCTCGGCCCGCGGGGCACCGTCCACCTGCTGCCCGCCGCCGACCTGCCGATGTGGACCGGGGCGCTGTCGACCCTTCCCATGTCGACACCCCGGCATCCCGACCCGGTTCGCTTCACCCCCGAGCAGGCCGACGACGTCATCGCCGCCATCGGCGACGCCCTCATGGAGGATGCGTTGACCGTCGACGAGCTGACCGAGGCGATCGCGGAACGAACCGGCCGGTGGGCAGTCGAGCGAACCATGGACGCCTTCCAGGACAAGTGGCCGCGCTGGCGCCAGCTGACCGGCGTTGCGGCGCATCGCGGAGTCCTCTGCTTCGGACCGAATCGGGATCGCCACGTCACCTACACCAACCCGCATCGCTGGCTGCCCGGTTTCCAGCCCGCCGAAGGCGACGCCGCCCTCCGCACACTCCTTGCCCGATACCTCTACGCCTATGGCCCGGCCACGCCCCGGCACTTCGCCCAGTGGCTGAACGTCCCGCCCCGTGATGCTTCTGACCTGTTCGACGAGGCGGCGGGTGACCTGGAGCAGGTCGAGCTCGAAGGAGCTCCGGGTTGGGTGGTGGCCGGGGACGGCGAGATGCCGGCGGAGCCGCACCGGGGCATCCGGCTGCTGCCCTACTTCGACGCCTTCGTGGTGGCGGGCCAGCCTCGGAGTCTCCTGTACCCGGGCGCCGCCGCCAGGAGAGCCCTCAGCCCGTCGGGTCAGGCCGGTAACTTCCCGGTGGTGTTGGTCGACGGGGTGGTCGGCGGAGTATGGCACCAGCGGCGCTCCGGGCGACGGCTCGCCGTCACCGTCGAGCCGCTCCGGGACCTCACCGCGGCGCAGCGCCGGCAACTCGACGAGGAGGTGGAGCTGCTCGGTGCGGTCATGGAGGCGGTGCCGGCGCTCACCGTCGGCACCGTCGCCGTCGGCCCCCACGCCTGAGCGGTGATCGGAACCGGGCTTGGGCCTCGGCCCGGAGCATGGCATCGTTGTCGGAGACAACCGTGGCATCGTTGTCGACGACCGAAGTACCCAGACGCGAAGGCGAGGCGTGAGAGCAGTCGTCCACACCAGGTACGGGGACCCCGATGTCCTGCAACTCACCGAGGTCGACGCGACCGATCCCGAAGGACGACGAGGTGCTGGTCCGGGTGCGGGCCACGACGGTGAACCGGACCGACTGCGGCTTTCGCCATCCCCGGCCCTTCTTCGTCCGGTTCTTCAGCGGCCTGGTGCGTCCGAAGTACCGCATCCTCGGCACCGAGTTCGCCGGGGAGGTCGTCGAGGTCGGTGCCGCGTGACCGAGCTGGCGGTCGGTGACGAGGTGTTCGGGGTCAACGCCGACAGGTTCGGTGCCCACGCCGAGTTCATCCGGGTGCGCCAGGACGCCCCGATCGCCGCCAAGCCGGACAACGTCAGCTTCGAGGAGGCGGCGGCGGTGTCCGACGGCATGATCCTGGCGCTGACCGGCCTGCGTGCCGCCGGGGTGGACGAGAGCCGGCGGATCGTCGTCTACGGGGCGTCGGGATCGATCGGCACCGCGGCGGTGCAACTCGCCAAGCATCTCCTCGGCGCCGACGTGACCGCGGTGTGCGCCACCGCCGCCGTCGACACGGTCCGTTCGCTCGGCGCCGATCGGGTGATCGACTACACGCAGGAGGACTTCACGGCGAGCGGCGAGATCTACGACGTGATCCTCGACGCCGTCGGCAAGCACTCGTTCCGCCGCTGCCGGGCCTCGCTGAAGCCGGGTGGGGTGTATGCATCGACCGACCTCGGCTTCATGTGGCAGGTCCCGATCCTGTCGCTGGCGACTCGGTGGCTCGGCAGCAAGCGGGTGATGCTGCCGATACCCCGCTACCGCAAACAGGAGGTGCTCCTGCTCAAGGAGCTCCTCGAGGACGGCAGGTACCGGGCCGTCATCGACCGGAGCTACCCGCTGGAGCAGGTGGTGGCGGCAACCCGGTATGTCGAGACCGAGCAGAAGATCGGCAACGTGGTCCTCACCGTCGCTTGACATCGGCATCACGCCGTCGTGCGGCGTTTGTGGGCCGCGCTCAGAAGTCGATACGCATGACAACGCGTCGCTTGGTGGGATGGCTGACCTCGGTGAACCCGGCCGCCTCGAAGATGCTGCGGGTGCCGACGAGCAGTTCTCCCCACATGACCTGCTGCCCGGGAGCGACGATCATCGGGTAGCCCTCGATGGCCCGAGCGCCACGCCTGCGGGCGAAGTCGACCGCAGCCCGGGCGAGTGCGTAGCTGACGCCCTGGCCGCGATAGCCGGCTCGGGTGACGAAGCAGGTCACCGCCCAGACGCTGTCGTCGGTCTTGTCCTCGTCCCGGCCGTCCCAGGGCACGCGGTAGACCCTGAGTAGGCCGGTGTAGGAAGTGCGAGGCTCGACGGCACACCAGCCGGCGGGCTCGCCGTCGACGTAGGCGACGAGGCCGCTCGTCGTGCCGGACTTCGGGTGGCCGCAGTCCGTCTGCCGGCGGAGGCGCATGGCCCGCTCCTGGCGGGGGAACGAGCGGAACGCCTCGCCAGGCTGCAGCTTGAAACGCTGGCACTGGCACGTCGCCGCATCCCCGCGTTCGCCGAACACGGCCTGCAGGTCGTCGCAGGACGCCTCGTTGGCCGGCCTGCAGACGACATCGAGGAGCTCATCCGCCACGGCCGGCCCAGTTCAAGACACGGAGGGCGCGCAGCGTGTTCCACCGACTGGGTTCGCCCGGGTTCTCCATGGAGAAGGGCAGCCCGTCGGGATGCGGGTTCTGCAACGGCCAGCGACCGTCGTCGCTCCGGTTCTTCTCCACCACCTCGAAGGCCTCTGCCATCCGATCGTCGGGCTCGACGCCGGCGCTCCTCAGGTAGTCGAGGCCACGGAGGACGTCGTAGTGCCACCCGGGCGGGTACGAGAAAAGGGTCCAGTCCGGCTCGATGACCTCACCGGTCGACAGTCGGCGGAGGAGACGACGCTCGAGGAGGTACTCCTCGCCAACGTGGCGGGCGGCGGTCACCTCGGTCGAGCCGCCCGTCGCCCGCTCGTGCTCCAGCAGGCCTTCCAGCACGTCGATCGTGGTGTGGAACGACGACCGGGTGGATCCTCGCTCCGCCTCGCAGTTCCAGCCTCCGTCATCGAGCTGCTCGCCGAGCAGGCGGTCGACGACTCCCCGGACGTCCTCGCCGAAGTAGGCGCCCGAGAGGACCACCTTGCCGTTGATGCACGGTTCGACCTCACCGGTGAAGAACGGCTGGTTGCCCTCGTAGAAGCGGACGTTGTCCCGCACCAGGCCTACTGCTCTCCCTGCTTGCTCGCTTCCCGGGTCCAGGCCGAGGTCACGCAATTGCGCCAGCCCATACATGGCGGAACCATCGACGGTCTCGACGAACATCTTGGGTTCCTCGATGTCGCTCCATCCTCCGTCCGGCCTCTGGAGGTCGAGCAACTGGGCGCCCCAACCCTCGGTGGCCACCCTCGCCCGCTCGGCGGCGATGACGTCGTCGGGCGCATGCGTCAGATCACGCATCACCTGCCAGCGAATCGAGGGATCCGAGTCGAGCAGCCAGTCCGTCACGTTCATCGATTCACTCCTGGGTTGCGGACACCGTACGGTGGCGCCGATTGCGGACACATCATGTCCTCAATACCTTCTCACTCGAGCGTGTCGCGGCGCAGGCCCCACCGTAGAGGGGCCGCCGACCCCGACGTCCGAGCCGGTCCTGCGAGGTGCGACACTCCCGGTCATGGCTGACACCGACGTGGTGCACGCACTCGCCGAGAAGGGCGTGTTCCTGGGCACGTGTTCGTGGACCGACAAGACGCTGATCGATGCGGGCACCTTCTACCCGGAGAAGGGCATGTCGGCGGAGGAGCGGCTCGGGTTCTACGCCGAGCAGTTCCCGATCGTCGAGGTCGACGCCACCTACTACGCACCTCCGTCCGAGCGGGTGGCCGGGCTGTGGGTGGACCGCACCCCGGACGACTTCGTCTTCGACATCAAGGCGTTCCGGTTGTTGACCCATCACCCGACCCCACCGAGCGCGCTGTGGAAGGACTTCCGCGAGGCGCTCCCGGAGGAGCTGGCTGCCAAGAACAACGTGTACCTGCGGGATCTACCCCGGGAGGTCCAGGCGGATGCGTTCTCCCGATTCGGGGAGGCGCTGCTGCCGCTGCACTCGGCCGGGAAGCTGGGCTCGGTGCTGATGCAGCTCCCCCCGTACGCCTACCCGACCCGGGGCAACTTCGGTTACCTCAAGTGGGCGGCCGCCCAGCTGCCCGGGTACCGGTTGGCGGTCGAGTTCCGCAACGGTCGATGGTTGGACGAGGAGCACCGCGACGAGACGATCTCGTTCTTGGACCGACACGACCTCACCTACGTGGCCGTCGACGAGCCGCAGGGATTCGCCTCCTCGGTCCGCCGGTGGCGGCGGTGACCTCGGATGTCGCCGAGGTGCGGTTCCACGGCCGCAACGCCGACAACTGGGAGAGGAAGGGCATCACCGCCGCCGAGCGGTTCCGGTACGACTACGACCGCCCGGAGTTGGAGGAATGGGTGGCCAGTGTCCGCGAGATGCTCGCCTCGGCGAACCGGGTCAATCTGCTGATGAACAACTGCTACGCCGACTACGGCATCCGCTCCGCCCGCACCATGGCCGAAGTGCTCGTCGACGCCGGCCTCGCCTGAGCAGCAACCGGGTCGGCGCTCATTTACGGGCGATGAATACCACCACGGTGTCGTCTGCGGTTGCCGGGCGGCCGGTGTAGCCGGCCCTGGGTGGCGACTCGTCGAAACCGGCTCGCCTCCAGCATCAGCACCACCTCGTTGCGGAAGTACAGGTTCGCCTGGAGCTGGTGTTCCTCCTCCTCGACGGCGACGGCGTCACGCCACAGGGTGACCCGGATCTGTGCGGTGGTGCGCTGATCCATCGGGTCGAGGTCGACCAGCCGGCTGTTCAGCTCGAGCTCGTCGCCGTTCCGCGCCGGCGAGCGGTGCCCGGCCTCCCGCCACGGCTGCGGAAGCCGCGTTCTCTCTTCCGGTAACCAGAAAGGCCACCGGTTCACATCCTCGTACGGCAGGTAGTGGCTGAAGACGAGGGCGCCACCGGGGGCGAGCTGTCGGTGGCAACGGCGCAGCGCCTCCACATCGTGGGCACGGTGCCCGCCAAGGCCGAACGAGTCACAGATGTAGATGGTCCGGTAGGCGACGGGCAGGTCGAGCTCATGGAACGGCCTGCTCGAAGAGTTGGACGGTGAGCCCTTCCTCGTCGGCTTGTTCCCGGCAGTGGGCCAGCATGTCGGCGGAGATGTCGCAGCCATGGACCTCCAGCCCCTCGCGCACCAGCGGCAACAGCAGCCGCCCGGTGCCGCACCCGAGATCGAGGGCCGGCTGCCCGTCTCCTTCGACCCACGATCGGTAGAAGGCCAGTTCCTCCGGCTCGGGCGGGTTGCACTCCGCCCACCACCGCGCCACCAGTCCGTAATGCCAGGTCTCCGGGCTAGCCATGCCGGGAAACGTAGCGGCGGCAGTGGAGCCCTGCCATGGCTGAGAGTGGGGTGTCTCGCGTCGCCCACGTTGCCGGTGGCCGCGATGGCCGTGCACAGCGATCGGGGCCTAGTACGGCGCCTTGATGTCCGGCAGCATTGGGAAGTGCCGAGTGTTCGTCGTCAGCAGATCGGCCTCGAGCAGGAGAGCGGTGCCGGCAATGAGGTAGTCGGCATCGTCGATCCCGCTGTGCGCCACGCGATGTCGGCGGGCAAGCGCTCCGGCGACCCGGGTGACCGCCTCGTCGACGGGGATCCAGGCCAGTGCCGAGAAGAACTGCTCGAGTTGGGCGAGTTCGTTGGGGCGGACGCCGGCGAGCAACTCGGCCTGACGACTTCAGCGGCGGCGAGCGTCTCGTCGGTTGCCAGAGCATCGCGCAACAAGCGTACGGCAGGCTCGTGTCCTCTCAGGTGGTCGATGGCGACCGAGGTATCGATCAGCTTCATGCGAGCCCGAGGCGTCGCAACCGGTCATCGAGGTCACCGCGGATGGAGTCGACATGGTCGGCACCCGTCACACTGCGATCCGTCCAGGACCCTGCGCTCGCGTCGAGCGCACGCAGTTTGTCCGCCTTGGACTTCTCCCCGTACATCCGGTGTACCGCTCTCCGGACGAGCTCGGAGCGGGAGGCCCCGGTCGCCTCGGCGGCGCGGTCGAGGAGCTCGAGCTCTACGTCGCCGAGATAGATCTGAGTACGGGCCATGGTGTCACTATACACCACCTAACACCATAGGCGCGTTACACACCCCCGGCGATCTTTCGGGTGGCAGGGGGTAGGTTGCGGGGATGACGATCGACGAGCTCTACGGCGTACCGCTCGAAGATTTCGTGGCGGCACGAGACGAGCTCGCCAAAGAGCTCATCGCCGCCGGTGACGGGGACGAGGCGAAGCGGGTCAAATCGCTCCGCAAGCCGACAGCCACGGCGTGGGCCCTCAACCGCCTCGCTCGAGAGCGGCCCGAGTTGATGGCGGCGCTGGTTGACGCCCACGCCGGGCTGCGTTCCGCCGACTCGGCGCCGGCGCTGCGGGCCGCATCCGAGGCGCGCATGGCCGCCATCCAGCTGATCATCGGCGCTCCGGAGGGCGTTACCGAGGCGGTGCGCAAGAAGATGCGGAGCACGCTGCTGGCCACCGCCACCGACCCGGCGGCCGAGGAAGCACTGATCGCCGGCCGGCTCAATACCGAGCTCGAGCCCGGTGGTCTCGGGGGCTTCGACATGGGAAGTGGGTTCACCACGACCACCCCGGGCCCGGCGGATGGCTTCCAAGTCCAAGGCTGGCGGCCGAACGAACGCCGAGCAAGCCGGAGAGCGCCAAGACGATCAAGGCCCGGGAACGCATGGAGCGAGTGCAGCAGGAGGCGGATGAGGCCGCAGCCGAAGCGACAACCTTGCGCGCCGAGGCCGATCGCGCCGAACGACTGGCGGCGTCGGCCGAAGAGCGGGCCGCCAAGAAGCAGGCCGTCGCCGAAAAGGCACGCCAGCAACTCGAGGCGAACTAGGCGGGTCGGCTGCTCCAAGAAACGGCATTGCCACGAACTCAACCATGAGAGCCCCTCTCCTGCGGGCGGGGGCCACGCTTTGATAGCCTCGTTCCGATTGGAGTTCATGCTTGCTAGGAGCCGCCCGTGACGGTTGACGCCGGACCAGCCTCCAAGGAGCTGGACGCCTTCATCGAGCGCTATCAGCGCAACCGGGACCGGTGGGCCTGGGGGTACTACGCGGCGAGGGGAAGCGTCATCTTCCTCGGCGCGGCGATCCCGGTGATGACCACGCTCGACTCGTTGCCCAAGACGGCCATAGCAATCGCCGGAGGATTGATCGTCGTCATCGAGGGAGTGTCGCGGCTATGCGGGTTCCACGATCGCTACATCGCGGCCAGGGTCTTGTACAAGAGCCTCATCAAGGAACGAGTGCTCTTCCAAGCTTCGGCGCCCCCGTACACCGCGACGAGAGACGCGCGTGAGCGCGCTTTGGCCGACCGCTTGGTGCGGTTACTGGACATGTACGACATCCAGATCTACGACCTCCTCACCAAGCCGGACACTGCGGACGAGCCGGCACCGAAGAACGCCGAAAAGCCCTGAAACGCGGCTCACAGCCTGATCGTTCAATCGGCTCGGCGTCGACCAGCAACCGGACTATCGCCGCGCCGTCCCGGTGTCACCGGGCCGGCCCATGGGTGTCTTCCCCTGAGGCTGGGTCGGCCCAGAGCCGTTCGCGCAGTCCGGAGGCCCGCTGGACCGAGCGGGTGACGGCGGCCCGGACGGTCGCCTCGTCGGCGACCAGCCAGACCCGGTCGGAGGCGCGGGTCGCCGCCGTGTACAACAGCTGCCGGGTCACGAAGGGGGTCGGCTCACCGGGGAGGACGACCACCACCGAGCCGAACTGCGAACCCTGGCTCTTGTGGATGGTCATGGCGTGGACCGTGGTGTGCTCACCGAGGTGGCTCAACGGGAACATGCGGAGACCGCCGCGGTCGAACACGGCGCGCAGCCCGTCGGGGGTTGCGACGCAGACGCCGATGTCGCCGTTGTACAGCTCGAGGGTGCGGTCGTTGCGGGTGATCATCACCG
This sequence comes from uncultured Acidimicrobiia bacterium, assembly GCA_963834375.1. GTDB lineage: Bacteria > Actinomycetota > Acidimicrobiia > Spongiisociales > UBA5794 > JACDBE01. Next base: position 70,156 of record CAWIBM010000003.1, read on the forward strand.
GACGTCCCTGGTACCACTCGCCCTTGTACCGGAGGCCGGGAAACCGCTCGTCGAGGGTGGTCTCCACTTCCTGGCGCCAGCGGGCGACTCCGCCCCGACCCTCCCGGCGAGCGCACAGCACGGCCACCTCGGGGAGGGCCGCCAGCGTGGCCTCGGCATCCCCCGACGCCGCCAGCTCGACCAGGCGGGTGCGGTGCTCGACCACCTCATCCCACAGCGGGCCGAAATCGGGGTGGGTGCGGTCCTCGACCCAGCGCAGCTCGTCGTAACCGCCTGCCAGCTGCTCGACGGCGGCGTCGGCGTCACCGCGACGGACCGCTTCGGTGAAGCCGGCGATGACGCCTTCCTCCCCGAAGCGGCGCACCCGATCGAGAACCACGACGCGCCCGGCGATCGGCGACGCCTCCGGCGTCGCCGACCCGGGCTCCACCGCCGGTCCGGCGATGTCGGCGAGCACCGTCCCCGCCTCGATCGACTCCAGCTGGAACGGGTCTCCCACCAGCACGACCGAGGCGTCGTCGCGCACCGCCTGCAGGAGCTTGGCGGCCATCGGCAGGGACACCATCGACATCTCGTCGACGACCACCAGGTCGTGGGGCAACCGCCGCCGGTCGTCATGAGCGAAGCGGCCCCGCTCCCGGCTCCAACCGAGCAGGCGGTGGATCGTGCTCGGATCGACGGCCCGCAACCGGTCGCCCACCACCGGGTCGTCGACCCGATCCGCCAGGTCAGCCAGGCCCTCGCCGACCCGGGCAGCCGCCTTCCCCGTCGGGGCGCACACGGCGACCAGCGGGAACGGCGTAGCCACGTCGGAGGCGAGCGCCGCCAGCAACGCCCCGATGGTGAAGGTCTTGCCGGTGCCCGGGCCGCCGGCGATCACGGTCACGTCGCCGGTGGCGGCCTCCACCACCGCGTGGCGCTGCCGGGCGGCGTCGGGCCCGAGCAGCCGATCGAGCATCACCGGCGCCGCCGGGGGCAACTTCCGGGCCGGGCGTCCGAGCCGTTCCGAGATCAGCTCGGCGACCTGCTCCTCGTAGCGGAGATAGCGCTCGAGGTACAGACGACCGTCGACCAGCGCCAGCGGCTCGTCACCGGTGCCGTCACCGACCAGCACGCTGCCGGCGATGGCGGTCGACCACGCCTCGGGGTCCGGCCACGGCAGCGAGTCGACCACCTCGGGCTCCTGCCCGTCGACCACTACCGCTTCCCGCAGCGTGGCCACCTCGATGCAGACGTGGCCGAACCGCGTGCCTCGGATCGTCAGGGCTGCCGCCAGGATCGTTCGCGGGTCGGTCTCGCCGAGGAGGCGAGCGATGGTCTGCGCCGCCAGGACATCGACGGGGGCGAGGACCCCGGCGTCGTTGAAGGCGGCGAGCAGCCCCTCGGCGGCCACCACTGCGGAACGCGTCTCGGCGGCGGCGAGGAGGCGCTCGGTCACCGGGCCGGCGTTCACTGGTCCTCTCCTCGGAACAGGCGGCTCAACGCCGACGATCATCTCCGGCGGGGGCGCCCAGCGGGAGACGCCGCAACGCTCGCCGTCGACGACGGGGGCGTCGGCGCCGGCCATGCCTCGCACGAACAGGTACATCGAGCCTGCCAGGTGGATCGACGGGTCGTAGCCGGGCAGCCGCCACTGCAGGTAGCGGTGCAGCGCCACCAGGTAGAGGGTCGCCTGCAGCACGTAGTCGCCGTCGATCATCGCCGTCGCCATCGGACCGGGCCCGTAGTCCTCGGGCCGCGCCGTCGCCCCGACCGTGGGCAGGGCGTTGGACTTGAAGTCCATCACCACGAAGCGCGGGCCGGACGACCCGGGGAGTGCCGCGGTGAGGTCGATGCTCCCGGTGAGGTAGCCGCGGAACCGGTCCGGGGCCAGGCTCTCGAGATGGGTGGCGTAGGCGCGGAACCGATCGTCGGGCGGAAGGTGGGCGAGCATCACCGCTCCGATGTCCCGCAGGGTCACCGCCTCCGAGCCGGTGCGGACCGGCAGCTCGAACGAGAGTTCCTTGAGCAGCCGGGTGTCGGCCAGGTCGCGGAGGCGGACGGCGTCGGGCTCGGGGCCGAGCCGGGTGTGGATCGCAGCCACCAACGCCGAGACGAGAGACCCGGTGTCGAGATCCCAGGGGGCGCCGATCCGAGCCGCGTCGATGGCGGTACCCAGCGCGGCGTCGAGGGCGGGATCGTCGAAGCGGGTCCGTTCCAGGATCTCGTGGACCAGCGTGCCGAAGCGGGCACCGCGGGGCAGGTCGGCCATCGGGAGCGCCAGCGCCGGGGCCGCCGGTTCCTCGTCGGCGACGTCGGCCTCGTCGGTCCGCATCAGCTCGTCGGCGGCGTCGGCTGGAGCCGTCAACGGGTGGCTCGGGGACAGCGAGCTGAACGAGACCCGGCGCCACTCGTGGTCGAGATGGCGGGTGAATCTCGCCCGGTCCAGTACGACCGGCTCTTCGCCTGCCGGAAGGTATGTCTCGACCGGCGGCGGCTCACGGAGCATCGCCAGTTCGATGGTGTCCCCGCTCTCCACCGGGAGAAACGCGGGGTCGCGGCCACCGGCGGTGACCAGGCCGGTGAGCGTGTTCGCCGATGTCCTCGGGGCGTCCTCGAGCCACCACACCACCAGGTGGTGCTCGGCCCGGGTGAGGGCGACGTAGAGCAGCCGGCTCTCCTCGGCTTCGTCCTCCGCCAGCGCCAGGGCGGCGTGATCGTCGAAATCGGGGGACTCATCCCCGCCGACGTCGATGAGGCGGCGCCGGGGCCCGGTCGCCGGCCACGTGCGATGGGTCGTGGAAGACCGGGATCGCCGGCGGCTTTACCCAGCGATCCCAGGTGAACGGCACCAGCACCACCGGCCACTGCAGGCCCTTGGCGCCGTGGATGGTCTGCACGGTGACGGCGTCGGCGTCGGTCTCGAGACGGCGCTGACGCGCCTCCGGCTCCTCAGCGTTGCTCTCGGCGCGCTCCCGGGCCTCGGCGATCGCCGCCTCCAGCCAGGCGGCGCAGTGAACCCGTGCGGCCCCGTCGCCACACGGCGTGCATTTCCTCGGCAATGTGGGTGAGGTCGGTGATGGTCCGCTCCCCATCGGGCTGCGCCAGCACCCGGGCGGAGAGGCCGGTCTCCCGGTCGACGGCGGCGACCAGCGGCGGCACGCCCTCGCCGACGAGCAGCTCGTGCCACCGGCGTATCTTCTCCTGTAGGTCGAGCACCGCCTCGTCGGTGAAGGCGGCGACCTCGGTGGCCGTGTTCCCCACCAGCAGGGTCGTCGCCGCCAAGCGCACGTAGTCGCTGCGCTCCGGGTGCTCCACGGCGAGGAGGAAGCGCCGCCACTCCTCGGCGGCGGGGGCGGCGAACACCCCACCCGCCCTGGCGGCGACCGACGGTACCCGGCGGCGGCTCAGCTGTTGCCTGACCAGGTCGACCTGCTTGCGGGTTCGGCACAGCACGGCGATGTCGGCCGGGTCGAGCGGACGGCCGGCGTCGCCCTCGGTTACCGTCACCCCGCCGGCGAGCAGCCGGACGACCTCGGCGGCGGTGTCGGCGGCGACCATGTCACGAGCCGACCACACGAAGTACGAGGCGCCGGGCTTGAGACGCTCGATAGGGAGGTCCTCGTGGAACCGGCGGATCGACAGCGGGGGGACACCGTGGATTCGGGCGGTCTGGCGCGCCGGAGCGGCGCGGACCGGGTGGTATGCGATCCGGTCGTCACCGAAGGTGGCCCCGGTGAACAGGGTGTCGAGAGCGGTGACCAGCGGGCCGTCGCTGCGGTGGTTCACGTCGAGGGTGCGCCGATCGTCGGCTCCCTTCACGGCGGCGAGATAGGACTCGACGTCCGCACCTCGGAAGCTGTAGATCGACTGCTTGGGGTCGCCGATGACCACCAACCGTGACGGGTCGAACACCGCCCGGATCACGTCCCACTGGACGGGGTCGGTGTCCTGCGCCTCGTCGACGAGGGCGACCGAGTAGCGGCGGTGCAACAGCGCCCGGGCGGCTGCGCCGATCTCCGGGTCGGCAAGGGCGTCAGCCACCTCGACCAGGCCATCGTCCCAGGTGCCGGCCCCCGCCAGGGTCATCCGCCGCCGCAGCTCGGCTCGCATGGCGTGTGTCATCTCGACCCTGGTTCGCGCGGATGCCGGTCACCCCGGCTGCGTCGGGGACGATTCGGGCATCCGGGACGGCCATGACGGCGCCGCCCAGCGCGGCGACCGCCTTCGGCTTGAGAAGACCGGTGGCATCGGCGGCGAAGCGGCCGACGACCAGGTCACCGGCCACCTCGGCGAGCAGCATTTCGTCGATCTCGTCTGGCTCCAAGTCGGGGGACAGGCGGGCCCGCAGCCCGAGCTGGGCGAGGAGCCGGGAGGCGAAGCCGTGGATGGTGAAGATCTGGGCCCGGTCGAAGCGGGTGATGGCGACCGCGATGCGGGCGGCGAAGACCTCGCGGTCGGCCCGGCCGGCGGCGAGCAGCGCGGCGAGGGCGGCGTCGGTGTGGTCGGCAACGCCGTCGGCGAGCGCCCTCGACGTGTCCACCAGGCGACGCCGCACCCGGTGGCGCAGCTCGGCGGTGGCCGCCCTGGTGAAAGTGACCACCAGGATCTCCTCGAGCTCCAGGCCCTCGACGGCGACCAGGCGGGTGAGCTCGGCGGCGATGGTGAACGTCTTCCCGGTGCCGGCGCTGGCCTCGACAACGGTGCGCCCCGGTCCGAGCGGGTCTGCCGGGTCGTAGGGGCGCGGGGTCATAGCGTCTTCTCAATGGTCAGGGCGATGATCGGCTCCCAGAGCCGGGCGGCGTAGTCGGCGAAGCCGGTCTCGAGGAGGGCGTCGACGTCGTCATAGGCCAGCAGCAGGGAGTGCGCCCCGTCGTCCCTCTCGGGGAAGCGTCCCCCCCAGGCGTCGTTGGCCTCCTTGAAGGCGCCGGCTCGGTTGTTGTTGACGCGTCGTTGCCAGATGTAGGCGGTCTCGCACGGGATGGGCAGCGGGGCACCCTGCCCCTCGTCGTACAGGGCGACCAGGTCGGTGATGAGCCGAAGTGCGTGGTCTCGTCGTTCGGTCGTGGAGTGCCCCGAGGGTCTGCAAGGTGACCGCCTTGTGGCCGTCGCCGCCGGCACGCCCCAGCAGCAGGGCCGTCCAGGCGATCCCCGGTTCGATGGCGGTGAGGAACGCCAGCTCGACGAACGCCCGCAACCGCGGCTTCCCCTTCAGGCGCGACGGGGTGACGGTGACGATCTGCGCCTGGGCGGCGTCGGCGAGGACGCTCCCCTCGACGAGGCGGTCTCCGATCCGAAGTGAGCCGGGCCACGGCCGCTGGCGCTCCGGGGCGTAGCCCCGGGCGCGGGCGGCGTCCCACAGGCTGCGGGCGGCGTCGACGGACCTGGCGAGGTCGTCTTCGCCGAGCTCGCCGGCCGGCAGCTCCCCGCTGTGGCGCTCCCGGGCGGTCAGGGCTTGGAGCTCGTGACCGGCGAGGAGGCCGGTGAGGATCCGGTTGGTGACCGCCCACGCAGCGAGGCTGGTCAGGTCGGCGGGGAGCGTGTCGTCCGGCACGTCACCGGGCTTGGGTATCGAGAAGCCGAGGCGCGCCTTGGCGAACCGGCCCGCCGGATGCTGCAGGAAGGCGATGAGATCGTCGAGCTCGATCACCGGTTGAGGGTCGACTTCCGGCCAGGACACCGGCTGCGGCGACGCCGGGGCGTAGCGGTGCTGGGCGGCAAAGGCGCCGGCGAATTGCATCGGATCGAAGCCCCACGGCCCGGTGAGGCCGAGCTGGGACTCCATGAAGTTCCTGGCGGCGAAGGACTGCAGAGGATGTTCGATGACGATCGAAGCCATCGCCTCGTCGCCGACCATCACCGCAGCAGTGTCGACCAGTTCGGCGATGGGCACCGCCGGTGGGTAGGCAGCGTTGGTGAGTTGATCGTGGCCCGAGTAGGTGACGACCAGGTGATCTCCTGCGGCCATCACTGCATCCAGGAGCAGCTGGCGGTCCTCGCTGCCCCGGTCGTGGTCGCCGACCACCTCGTGGTCGACGAGCAGATCGTCGCCGTCGCCGCGGCTCGACCTGGGGAAACGGTCGTCGTCCATGCCGAGCAGGCAGACCACGCGGTACGGCACAGACCGCATCGGCAACAGGGTGCACACGGTGACGTCACCCGTGCGGAAGTGGAGCGGGCTGGGCCGGTCGTCCACCCACGACAGCGGCGGCACGCCTCGCCTCGGCGAGACCGATCAACGGGTCGGGGCCGGACGCCGGAGGGACAGGGCCGGATCCTGGCGGAGGTGGGCCAGATTCTGCCGGTGAGGGGAAAGTCTCGGTGAGCAGCCGCCCCAACTGGACCCACTGCCACTCTTCGTCCCAACCCGGAGCTGCGAGGAGACGGACAGCAGTTGCGATGGTCGCCGCCCAGACGGAGATCGGCTGCGGGTCGCCGAGCATTCCACGGATGGCGGCGATCCGGTCGATCAGCGCGGCGAGCAAACCGACCGGAGTGGCGTCCTGGCCCTCCACCCCGTCGAGTGGGGCGACACCGGCGACCACCCGCACCGGGCTGTCGGAGTAGAACACCCCGGTCAGCGCCCGGTCCAGGGCCTGCCGCCAGGTGCGGTCGGGGTTGGTACCGGCACCCCACCGCTCCCGGTCGGCGCCGTCGATGCCCCAGGCGACGGCGGTGTCGTCGATGACGTTGACGATCTCGTTCGCCACCTCGGCATCGAAGCCGAACCTCTGCTGGACCGCCGGCTGGGTCACCAGCTCGCGGAGGGCGCTCGCCTCCAGCCTCGAGTCGGCGAGGTCGAGGACGGTGGCGGCGAAGCGCACCAATGGGTTGGTGGCGGCCGGGGAACGGTCGGCGATGCGCACCCGCAGGTCGGGCAAGGCATCGTCGACGGGATGTCGGGTGCCGGCGGGAAACGCCGCTTCGATCAGCGGGGCGAACGTGGCGAGGTCAGGGCTCATCACGACCACGTCGCGGGCTTCGAGCGTGGGGTCGGCGGCGAGGAGGTGGAGGATGGCGTCACGGAGGACCTCGACCTGGCGACGGGGCCCGTGGCACACGTGCACCTGGATGGAGCGGTCGTCTCCGCTCGCCACGCCGGCGGAGATGGCGTCATCGAGGGTCGCCGGCCGATTGGCGCCGATGTCGTGCTGTAACCGGTGGAGCAACGTGGTGGGCGGTGCCAGGTCACCGGGGGCCGGCTCACCGGTTGTCCCGTGGTGGCCGAGCACGACCTGGAGCTCGCGGGAGTCCTGGCCCCACGAGCGGAGCATCGGATGGTCGGGCAGCGCCGCCGTGGTGTCGTCACCGCGGGGCAGCTGCCGGCGACCAGGTCCATGCGCTCGGCGCACGCCCGCCAGAGGGCCGGGGACGGGTGGAGCAGGTAGAGGTGGACGTTGCGGTGGGCAGCGACGGCGTCGAGCACATCGAGGTCGAGAGGATCGACGGCAGTGAGCCCGTAGACCCCGAGGCGCGACGGAAGGTCGAGGACGACGTCGTCCGACCGGATGGGGCCGAGGCCCTCGGGAAGCACCTCGGGGAGCGAGGGCACGCCGATCCGCTCCCGGACCGCGCCCCAGAGACGAGCCTGCCACTCGGAATCCTCGGGGAGCGCGCCTCCGTCGGGGTCGACGAACCGTCCCGAGGCCCAGGCGCCGATCATCGCCGGCCGGCGGCGGGCGTAGCCGTCGAACAGACGGGCGACCTTGCGGGCGACGGACAGCCGGTCCGGTGTCGGCGCCAAGTCGCCGCCGGGCCCGGCCAGGTGGCGGGCGATCAGCCGCATCCACGGCTCGTCGACGTGGGTGTCGATCGCCTCTACCAATGCCGCGATGAGCGCGGTGCGTTCCCAAGCCTGCGCCGAAGCGTCCAGGCCTGGAACCGACCGCAGCACGCCGTTGACCAGGTCATGTGGTGAAGGGAAGCGGACGTTGGCGCAGATCCCGTCGCCCGCTCCGCGCGACCCGAGCTCGGAGGCGATCCGCTGGGTCAGCCACCGCTCGATGCCGCGGGTTGGCACCGCCACCAGCTCGGCTGCGAACGGGTCGTCGAGAGGCGTCGCCAGCAGGTCGCACAACTGCCCGACGAGCACGTCTGGGTGAGCGGCGACGTGTACCGACATCGTCATCCGCCGCACCTCGCCGAAGCGTCGTTCTCCGTCATCCGTTCCGCACCGCCCACGACCGGAACCTATCAGCCGACTGTGACACGATTCCCGGGTTCACGACCCGGGGTCGCCGAATGCCGCCCTGCTCCACGTCGACCTCATGGTCCCGTTGGTCGCCGCCGGATGACGATCCGGACACGCCTCCCGGCATGCCGGCCGATCGTCGGGCGGTGACCGGCGCCCACGCGCTTCGTCGGTTTGACGGCGTCCCGAGACGGGGAGAGTCGTCGCGTTGCCAACTCGGGAGAGAGTCGATGTCTTGCGAACACTCGCCGTGCGGTTGCGCGGCGACCGACGACGGGTACTGCGGCTCGGAGTGCCGGACGATGGCTTCGGGCGATGTCCCCATGCCGGTTCCCGCCGATCCGTCCCGCACCGACTGCGGATGCGGGCACCAGACGTGTGTGATCGAGGTCCCGTCGAGCTGAAGTCCGTTGAGGCGTGGCGCCACTCCCGGAGACGTCTTCCGGGCGGCACGTAGCCGCATCCACGATCGAGGAGAACATGCATGGCCGTCGAGATCGGGATGACACTGTCGAGTGAGGAACACGCCCCCGAGGATCTGGTCGCGTCTCGCCGTCGACGCGGAGCGAAGCGGGTTCGACTTCGTCTCCATCTCGGACCACTACCACCCCTGGATCGACGCCCAGGGCCACGCCGGGTTCGTGTGGGCGGTGCTGGGGGCGATCGCCCAGGCGACCGACGCCATCGAGGTAGCCGTCGGTGTCACCTGCCCGACGACCCGCATCCACCCGGCGATCCTTGCCCAGGCGACGGCGACCACCGCCCGGCTCCTCCCCGGCCGTTTCGTGTGGGGCGTGGGGTCCGGGGAGGCGCTCAACGAGCAGATCCTCGGTGACCCCTGGCCGCCCGCCGACGTCAGGATCGAGATGCTCGAGGAGGCGATCGAGGTGGTCCGCAAGCTCTGGCAGGGCGACACGGTGACGCACCGTGGCCGTCACTACACCGTCGAGGACGCTCGCATCTACGACCCACCGCCCAGCGAGGTGCCGATCGTGGTGTCCGCCTTCGGTCCGGAGGCGGCCGAGATGGCGGCTCGCGCCGGAGACGGGTTATGGGTCACCGGCGCCGATCCGAAGTCGATCTCTGTCTTCGCCGAAGCCGGAGGCACCGGCCCGGTCTACTCGCAGCTCGGTGTCTGCTGGGCCGCCACCGTGGAGGAAGCGGTCGACACCGCCCACCGGGTGTGGCCCAACACCCGGGTACCCGGTCAACTCAACCAGGACCTGCGGACCCCGGCGCACTTCGAGCAGGCCGTCGAGATCGTCACCCCCGAGATGGTCGCCGCCGACGTCCTGTGCGGGCCCGACCCTGGACCGGTGATCGCCGCCATCGACGAGGCCGTGGACGCCGGCGTCGATCACGTGTACCTCCACCAGATCGGCCCCGACCAGGCCGGATTCCTCAGGTTCTGGAGCGACGACCTCGCCCCCGAGGTGGATCACCACCGCAAGCCGGCTTGAGCGCCGGCGCGTCGAGCCACGAGGTTTGCCGGTCGAAAGCAGGGGGAAGCAGATACCGGAGATCGATGAGAGGAGGCCAAGGTGCCGCAGAAGGCATGGAGCGCCAAACGGGAGCGGCAGTACCAGCACATCAAGGAGAGCCTGCGTGAGCAAGGTCGCTCCAAGGACAAGGCCGAGGAGATCGCCGCCAGGACCGTCAACAAGGAGAGGGCCAGGGCCGGCGAGGCCAAGGAGAGCTCACGGCTTTCCCGGGAAGACATCTCCTCAGGGCGGCGGGGCGGTCTCCGGTCGGGGAGCGGGCCGAGGGGTCGTACCCGCGACCAGCTCTACGAGGAGGCCAAGGACATGAACATCCCCGGCCGGTCGAAGATGAACAAGGAGCAGCTGCGTCGCGCCGTGAATCGAAAGTCCGGCCGACGTGGTTGACACGGAAGGAGCCGATCGATGAACAGGAACATGACCATCGCACTGGCGGTGCTCGCCATCGCCGCCCTCACCGCCTGGTTCGTGCGCAGCCGGAGCGTCTGACCCCGAAGCCGCGCCGCCCGGCTGAACGGCTGTGGGTCTGCGCCCCATCGGGCGCAGACCCCCTCGGGGGGTGTTGCCCCCGTCTATGGTGTCACCGCTGACGCGGTTCAACCGAGAGAGACACCGGAGATGACCCCGAGATGACTGCGCCGACCCTCACCGACGACCAGGTCGCCGAGATACTCGCGCTGACCAAGCATTCCGACACGGTCGAGTTGAAGCTGACGGTTGCCGACTCCGACGTCCGCTCCACCGGGGATGCCCTGGGAATGGACCCTCTGCAGGCGGAGATCCGCCAAGTGGTGTTCTTCGACACACCCGCACTCACCCTCAGCGCGGCCGGGCTCGTCGTGCGGGCGCGCCGCATCCAGGGTGGGGGAGGCGACACGGTCGTGAAGCTACGCCCGGTCGTCCCGGACCAGCTGTCACCTGAATTGCGCCAGTCGGCGAGCTTCGGGGTCGAAGTGGATGCCATGCCGGGCGGGTACGTCTGCTCGGGCTCGATGAAGGGCTCTTCCACCGCCACCGAGATCCGCCAGGTCATCCTGGGGGAGCGCCCGATCAAGGACCTGTTCTCCAAGGAACAGCGTGGCTTGTTCAAGGAGCACGCACCCGAAGGCATCGGCCTCAACGACCTGGCGATCCTCGGTCCACTCAACCTCTTCAAGCTCAAGTTCACCCCGGAGGACTTCGGTCGGAAGGTGGTCGCCGAGATGTGGTTGTACCCGGACGGGTCGCGCATCCTCGAGCTGTCGACCAAGTGCAAGCCGAAGGAAGCCTTCCAGGTGTCCGCCGAGGCACGCGGATTCCTGACACGCCACGGGGTGGATCTCGGCGGCGAGCAGCAGACGAAGACGAAGACGGCGATGGAGTACTTCGCCGGGCTGCTCAAGGCCGCCGAGCAGGACTGACCAGAGGCCCGCTCACTCGTAGCGGTGACGGAACATCAGCGCCATCCGGGGACCGGCACCGGCCGCCTTGGGCACGGTGTGTTCCCAGTCACGCTGGCAGGACCCACCCATCACCACCAGGTCACCTCTGCCCAGTGACCACGATCGCGACCGGCCTCCGCCCCTGGGGCGGATCATGAACCGCCTGGGCTGGCCGAGCGACACGGTGGCGACGATGGCGTGGGGCCGCTCCCGGGCGATCCGGTCGCCATGCCAGGCAACGGAGTCCCGCCCATTGCGATACCAACCGGCCGACACCTGGTCGAGGTCGATCCCGTAGCGCTCTGACAGCAGGTCGACCAGCCCAGGGAGGACGGGATGCGCGTCGAGCTCGACCCGGCCCACCAGGCGCGGCGTGCGCACCTCGCGGTCGTACATCCGGACCACCGGCTGCTCCCAGGCGACCCGGTCGGCCAGCGCAGCGAACAGCGCTTCGTCGCCTGACAGCCATCCGGGTGCCACGTCGACCCAGGCGTCGGCGTCGAGCCGGACCCGGCCCAGCGAGGCGAACGCCTCGTCCGGGGCGGGGTCGCTCCCCCCGAACAGAGTGGGCTGTGCCAACGGATCGAACATGTGTTCGTATGCTAGCGACCCGGCCGGCGAGCGTCTACCCCCGCTACGGGTGGTGGAGCATCTCGGTCAGGGCGGCGGCCCGGTCGGGATCTGCCCGGTGGAGATGTCGTCTCCGGAGGTTCTCGGAGACGATCCACCGGACATCGGTACCGCGAACCCGGTCAACGCACGCGTCCTCGGCGATCGCCCAGATCAGCTCGAGGTTGGCGCGGGGGCCGGGGAGCCCGGAGCGCTCGGGTGAGGAAGCCGTCCCACTCACTCGATGGCAGGTCGGCGAGCGCCTCGCGGTACTCGTCGATGCGACTGATCGCCCACGGCCGGGAACCCCGACGCCGACGATCAGGACACCGGCGTCCAGGTCCCGCACCCGGTCGAGGTGAAACCGGCGTCGCCGTCGGCGATGTCGACGATCACGGAGCCATCGACGGCGTCCTCGTCGATCACGGCGTCGGGCTCCCCGGTGAAGGCGGAGAGGCGCGCCCAGGAGCAACCGTCGCCACCCGGTGCGGCGTAACGGCCCGCATCGACATGGGCGCCCACCGCCCAGGTGCCTGGCGGGGCGTCGGTCATCGGCGTCGCCAGATCCGTCAGCGTGAACCAGTCGCCGCAGCCTGCGGTGACCAGGGCGACGTCGCTGTCGACCACCTCGACGATCCCGTGGGTGTCGACGCCGACGTCGGCGATCACTTCCTCGTCGGTGCCCCCGGTCCCGGCGAGTCGCTGCCACGAGCATGCCGGGTCCTCACCGGGCTCGGTCGTCGTCAGTAAGCCGGTCTCGTAGGTGCCGGCGGTGATGTCGACGCCTACCTCGTGGGTGCCGTCGGAGAAGAGGGCTTCGGGAGGCGATTGGGTGGTGGTCGTCGAGGGCGCCACGGTCGTCGTGGTGGTCGGTGGCGTCGTGGTGGTGGTGGAGGGTGTCGTCGTCGTGGTCGATGACGAGGGCGCCGATGTGCCTGGAGCCTCGGTGGACGCCGTGGGGGTCGTCGATGATGTCGACGTGGTGGACGAGGCCGGTAGGTCGTCGTCTGACGTGAGGCGGGCGATGCCGAAGGCCAGGAGGGCGGCGAGCACCACCCACAGGGCGATCGCCCAGCCGGTACGCCACCACGGGGTCGGTACCGGCTCGTCCGGACCGGCAGGAGGGGGTGGCGGTGGTGGGACCGGGGGCTGGACCAGCGTGGCATCGTCTGGCCCGGGTACGCCGGGGGTCTCGGGCATCTCCATGGTGCTGTCTTCGGATCCCGGTTCGCCGGTACTTGCCGGTGGAGTGGGGTCGTCGCCGCTGGATGGGGGGAATCCCTGGTCGGTCATGCTTCGCTCCGCTCGTTGGCAGCCAGGCGTACGGCCACACTAGACCGAGCCTTGGCAGCGGTTTCGACCACAGCGTTCCGGCGATTGCCGGATCAGCCGTTGGTGACAGACTGTCGCTGTCCCAGACACGCCGCCGTCCGCCCGGCTAGGTTGAGAGGGCCAGCGCCGCAGTGGATCGAGAGGAGCCGGGCGTGGCGAGTCCCTCGGTCGACGACGTCGTCGTCACCCTCGCCGAGCGGATCGGCGGGCAGTCGCCGGGAAGCCGCTTGCCGTCTTGCCGCCGGCTCGCCGAGGACCTCGGGTCGAACCCGAGCACGGTCAACCGAGCGCTCCATCGGCTCGCCTTGGGCGGCCTGGTCCGTAGTGAGCCACGGCGGGGCACCTTCGTCACCGCCCGCGCGGTGCCCGGCCGGGTCAGCGACATCGAGCTCGTCGACGCCCTGGTCGCCCTGGTGCGGTGGGGGCGGGCAGGCGGCGTCCCGGTGGATCGGATCGACCGACTGTTCCGAGAAGTGCTCCAGGGTGCCGGGGCCGTGCGTGTCGGTTTCGTCGAGTGCAACACCGTCGACGCCACCGATCTCGCCGCTGCGTTGACCAACGCCACCGGGGTGACGCTGAAGCCTGTGCTGCTCGACGACCTGGACGACGGCGAGCGATGGCCGGCCGTCTTCGACGTCCTTGCTTCGCCGCTCTACCACCTTGCCGACATCAAGGCGAAGACCGGGTCGCTCGATCGGGTGGTCGAGGTCGTGGTGCTCCCTTCGACGGCGACGATGCGCCGGCTCGCCACCGTGGAGCCGAGCGCCGTGGTGACCGTGGTGTCGCCGACCGAACGTGGTCTGGTGCTGATGACCGCTATCGCACGCCAACATTTCGCCGGTGAGGTTCGGCCGATGCTCGTCCCCGGCGACGGGACCCTGCCCGACCAATCGGACATCGACGTGCTGCTCTACAACGCCGGCACCCGGCTGACGCCCGAAGCGGTCTCCGGCGTGCCCAGCTCCTTCCGGCTCGAGTGGGAGCTGGACGCCAGCTCGGTCGCCAGCTTCCCTGCCAGGGTCGAAGCGGTGGCCAAGAGCCTCAGGGAGCTCGCCGGCGCCGAGCGGGTGGCACAGCTCAGCGGATGATCGGCAGCACGTCGGCGGCGGTCACCCGTCCCCCGAGCATCCGTGCCAGGTCGGGGCCGGCACCGGTGCGCACCGCCACATCCGAGAGGAGATGCAGCGTGTCGGTCAGCGCCTCGGGTGGCGGGCGCCAGTCGACGGAGAGCGCCGCCGCCAGGTCCATGCCGTGCATGACGAGTTCCATCACCCGGGTGCGGAGATAGTCGACGAGCCGGATCGCGCCCCACGGCGTCGAGACCGTCGTCTCCCCATCGGTGGTGGCCAGGAGGGCGGCAACCCGGGCGACCGTCGCCGAGAACTCGACACCCGGGTCGTCGCCGAGGGCGCCTGCCGACCGGCGGCCTCGGGCAGCCACCTGGGCGTCGAGCTCGGGGTGGCGACGGCGGGCGTCGAGGTAGGCGGCGACGTAGGCGGCGGCGTCCTCGAGCTGGGGTGGACCGGCGGCCCCCGCCGCGACGTACTGCTCCACCGTAGTGAGCGCCCGCATGGTGTGGGCGGCCAGCTCGATGACCGTCCACTCACCCAGTCCGGGGACGTCGGGATCCTCGATCGAGTCAACCACCGTGGCAACTCCGTGTGCGGTCGTGACGTAGGTGGCCACTTGGGCGGCCCAGGTGCCTCCAGAGGAAAAGTCGGTACTCATCGTTGGCATTCTCGCCGAGCGTTGCGACAGAACGCGGGAGGGCCCCCGGTAGACCGGGGGCCCTCCCGCGTCTCGTAGTCGCTTCGGATTTACGGAGCCGCCGTGGTGTCGACGATCAATACCGTGGTGCTGGTGTCGTCGCCGGTTTCGCCGTCGTCATCGTCGTCGCCGCAAGCGGCGGCGCCGGCCGACAGGGCGAGCAGCGCGGCGAGCACCAGGCTGGTCGTCTTGCGCTTCAGCATGAGGCGGGGGGACCTCCTTTTCGGGAGACGTGGTCCGTCTCAGGTCGTGCCACCATACCTACCCACCCCCTCATCGGGCCAAACGGGGGCCGAGCTCGATCCCGGCGAGGGCCTCGAGCGCCTTGACCAGGGCATGGTTTCCCTCACCACCCAACCCGCGGTGTTGCAGCGTGCTGTAGAGCTGGTGGACCAGAGCGGTCGTGGGCAGAGGCACCCCCAACGACTCCGCCGCCTCGAGGGCGAGCCGGAGGTCCTTCTGCTGCAGGTCGATGGTGAACCCTGGTCGCCAGTCCCGGCGGATCATCTGCGGGCCCCGGTTCGTCAGCATCCACGACGACGCCGCCCCGCCCCCGACGGCGGCGAGTGTCTTCTCCAGGTCGAGGCCGGCTGCCTGGGCCAGGAGCAACGCCTCGGAGGCGGCGAGCTGGTTCAGCACCACTAGCACCTGGTTGACCAGCTTGACCAGCTGCCCCGACCCGACCGGGCCGACGTGGGTGACCGTGGTGGCATACGCCTCCATCACCGGCTGTACGGTCGCGTAGTCGTCCGGGTCGGCGCCGACCATGACCGACAGCGTGCCTCGCACCGCACCCTCCGAGCCGCCGCTCACCGGGGCGTCGACCCAGGCTCCGCCGGCGCCGGCCACCAGATCGGCGAGCCGTCGGGTCTCCGCCGGACTGATGGTGGAGTGGTCGACCACGATCGACCCTGCCGAAAGGCCCTCGAGAACACCCGATGGCCTGGTCACAACCTCGGTGACGTCGGGGGTGTCCGACACGCACAGCATCACCAGCCCGGTGCGGGTGGCGACGTCGGCGGGGTCGGTTGCCGCCTCCGCCCCTGCGGCGACCAGCGGCGCCATCCGGGCGGGGGAGCGGTTCCACACCAAGACCCGGTGCCCGGCATCGAGCAGGTGGCCGGCCATGGGGCCACCCATGGTGCCCAGCCCGATGAAGCCGATGGCGGTGCCGTCAACCGGCATCAACGGTCACCCCCGGAGACGGAGCCACCCGGTAGCCACCGAGGACGCGGTCGCTCGTGTCCGGCCAGGCGGTGAGCGCCCATGGCCCGAAGTCACGCTCGGTGAGACCGACGGTCGCCAACCCGGCAACGGGGTCGGCCCACAGGAAGCTGCCGGTCCTGCCGAAGTGGCCGAAGGTCTCGGGCGAGTTGTCGCTCCCTGTCCAGTGCGGTTGCTTGTCGCCCCGGACCTCGAAAGTGAGGCCCCACGGGCAGGGGTCGAAGAAGCGCACTCCGGGGACGACCCCGGCGAGGTCGGGGAACTGGACGCTGGCGGCCGTCGCCATGGTGCGCGTCGAGACCAGGGTGGGGGAGAGGAGCTCCCGGGAGAGCCGGGCCAGGTCGGCCGCCGAGCTCCACACGCCGTGCGCCGGCGACCCGACCAGCCTGGTCGACGCCATCCCGAGCGGGAGGATCACGCCTTGGTCGAGGTAGTCGACGAACGGCATGCCGGCCCGGGCGGCGAGATGATCGGCGAACCGGTCGATCCCGGGATTGGAGTAGATTCGGCGGGTCTCCGGCGGCACCGTGGACCGGCTCTCGTCGTAGGGGAGCCCGGAGGCGTGGGAGAGCAGGTGACGGACCGTCGAACCGGGTGGGCCGGCCGGCTCATCGAGGTCGACGGTGCCCTCCTCGAGCGCCACCAGCGCCGCCATGCCGACCAGCAGCTTGCTCACCGAGGCGATGGGCTGGACCCGGTCGAGGTCGCCGACCGCACCGAGTAGGGAGTCGGCGTCGGACACGGTGAGAGAAACGGTGTCAACCGGCCACGAGGCGACGAACGCGGTGAGGTCGTCCATCAGGTCACGGTAGCGCCGGGTGCTCCCGCCACATCGGGCTACGACCGGGTCACACACCCGGGCCGTCGTCGCCGAGGTCGGACGCCTCCGACTCGGCGATGGTCCGGTAGAACGAGTTCCGTTGACGGAGCACGACGGCTCCCAGTAGGGCTGCGGCGAAGGAGGCGGTGAGCACGGCGAGCTTGACGCCGTCGATGCGGGCGGTGTCACCGAAGGCGAGCTCACTGACAAGGAGAGAGACGGTGAAACCGATCCCCGCCACCATCGACAGCCCGGTCATGTCGCTCCACGTGATGCCGGCGTCGAGCCTCGCCCGAGTGAGGCTGGCGGTGAGCCGGGTAGCGACCATGATCCCCACCGGCTTGCCGACGACGAGCCCGGCGAGGATGCCGATGGCGACGGGATCGGCCATCGTCTCGAGAAGGCCGGGCCCGCCGACGAAGGTGACCCCGGCGGTGAGGAGGGCGAACAACGGCACGGCGACTCCTGCGGAGAGGGGTCTCCACCGGTGTTCCAGGTCCTCGATCATCGGCTCACCGGCCTTGCCGTGCAACGGGACGGCGACTCCGAGCAGGACTCCGGCGATGGTGGCGTGGACGCCGGAGTCGTGCATCAGCACCCAGGCGGCGACTCCGACGACTGCGGCGAGGATCCAAGGCGGGCGCCGCCGTCGGCCCAGCCACCCGAAACCGGCCACGCAGGCCAATGCTCCCGCCAGAGCGGCCAGGTCGACGGTGGCGGTGAAGAAGACGGCGATGATCAGGATGGCCACCAGGTCGTCGACCACCGCCAAGGTCAACAGGAAAGAGCGCAGTCCGGCCGGCAGATGGCTGCCGAGCACGGCGAGGACGGCGAGGGCGAAGGCGATGTCGGTGGCGGTGGGGATCGCCCAGCCGTCGAGAGAGCCTTCCGGGCCCAGGTTGACCAGGACGTAGAGGAGGGCAGGGACGGCGACCCCGCCCAGGGCGGCGATCACCGGCACCACCGCCCGGCGTGGATCCCTGAGGTCGCCCTCCGTCAGCTCGCGCTTCAGCTCGAGCCCGACGACGAAGAAGAAGACCGCCAGCAACCCGTCGGCCGCCCAGGTCGCCAGGTCGAGGTCGAGGTGGAGCGCAGCCGGGCCGACGACCGTGGACTTCACCGCCTCGTACGACTCCCGCCAGGGCGAGTTGGCCCAGACCAGAGCCACCACGGTGGCGCCGATGAGCAGCAGACCGCCGACGGTCTCGGTGCGCAGGGCGTCGGCGACGAACCGGATCTCCGGCCAGGACTCGGGACGCCGGAAAAGCGGGCTCTTGGCGGTGGGTGACGGTTCCGTTCCGGCCTCTCCGTGGGCCGGCGAGAGGGTAGTTGTCGGCGTCCCGCCGCTCATTCGACCGGCCAGAACCAGCACATGCAAGATGTAACGAATCTACACTCTTGCAAATGCGAACTGAGTATCGGATCGGACAGGTCGCCGACCTGCTCGGCGTCAGCCCCGACACGGTGCGGCGCTGGGCGGACTCCGGACGGCTCGCCATGCACCGCACTCCGGGAGGCGAGCGGGTGATCGAGGGCGACGCTCTCGCCCGCCTGTTGGTCGAGGAGGCACCGACCCGCCACCCGGAGACGGCACAGTCGGCCCGCAACCGGTTCCCCGGGGTGGTCACCTCGGTCGAGAAGGACTCGATCATGGCGAAGGTCGAGATTCACGCCGGTCCGCACCGGATCGTGTCGCTGATGAGCGCCGAGGCCGCCGACGATCTCGGCTTGGTCACCGGTGCCTACGCCGTGGCGGTGGTGAAGGCCACCAATGTCATCGTGGAGACCCCTGGAGGAGCCTCATGAGACGCGCCCTGGCCATCCTGGCCGTCTTGACCCTGCTCACCGCCGCCTGTGGCGGCGACGACGAGGCTGAGGCCGCCAGCGAGCCGATCCTCGTACTCGGGGCGGCTTCGCTGACCGACGCCTTCACCGACATAGCCGCCGAGTTCGAGGCCGCCAACGAGGGGGTCACCGTCGAGCTGTCCTTCGGGGCCAGTTCCGCTCTGGCGACCCAGATCATCGAGGGAGCGCCGGCGTCCGTGTTCGCCTCGGCGAGCGGGACCCAGATGACCGCCGTGGTCGACGAGGGGCTCAACGACTCCGAGCCGGTGATCTTCGCCACCAACGTGCTCGAGATCGCCGTCTCGACCGAGGCCGAGGGCGAGGTGACCACCATCGACGACTTCGCCGTTGAGGAACTGCTCCTGGGGCTCTGTGCCGAAGACGTTCCGTGCGGCACGTTCGCTGTCGAGATGTTCGACAACGCCGGGATCACCCCGTCCATCGACACCTTCGAGCCCGACGTCCGAGCCCTGTTGGGCAAGGTGGAGAGCGCCGAGCTCGACGCCGGCATCGTGTACCACAGCGACGTGGTCGCCTCCGCCGACGGAGTAGTCGGGGTCGAGATCCCCGAGAACCAGAACGTCGTCGGCCTCCTACCCGATCGCCACCCTCACCGAGGCGACCGACGCCGACCGGGCCCAGGCGTTCGTCGACTTCGTCATGTCCGACAGCGGACAGGAGATCCTCCAGACCTACGGGTTCTCCGCACCGTGAGCCAGCGCCGCCGGGCCGGCGCCGACCGCCACTGGCGGTGCTGATCCCGGCGGCCATCGGTTTCGCCTTCATGGCGTTGCCCTTCATCGGCCTGCTGACGCGGACGCCATGGGGTGACCTCGGCGAGCTGCTCACCGATCCGTTCGTGGTCGAAGCGCTCCGGCTGTCCGTGGTCACCTCCTTGGCGGCCACCGTGCTGTCGCTGGCGGTCGGCGTGCCCATGGCGTGGCTCCTCGCCAGGACCACCTTCCCGGGCCGCTCCCTGGTGCGGGGGATCGTGCTGCTGCCCATGGTCTTGCCGCCGGTGGTCGGTGGTGCCGCCTTGCTGTTCGCCCTGGGACGCCGCGGATTGGTCGGTCAGTGGCTCGACCGGCAGTTCGGGTTCCTGCTGCCATTCTCCACATGGGGGGTGATCGTCGCCGTCACCTTCATCGCCATGCCGTTCCTGGTCATCACCGTGGAGGCGGGGCTCCGTGGCGCCGACCTACGATACGAGGAGGCGGCGGCCACGCTGGGAGCCTCGCGCCTCACCGTGCTCTGCAGGGTCACGCTTCCCATGGTGTGGCCGTCGATCGCCGCCGGTGCGGTGCTGGCCTGGGCCAGGGCACTCGGAGAGTTCGGGGCGACGATCACGTTCGCCGGGAACCTCTCCGGGCGTACCCAGACCATGCCGCTCGCGGTCTTCGAGGCGTTGGAGGGCGATCGGGCGCGGCGCTCGCCTTGAGCCTCATCCTCGTGGTCGTATCCTTCGCCGTGCTGGTGGCGCTCCGCGACCGCTGGTTCCGAGTGGGATGACGCTGGTCGCCGACGTCGGCCTGCGACGCGGGACCGCTCGACCTCGACGCGACGCTCACCGTCGCCGACGGCGAGGTGGTGGCGCTGCTCGGGCCCAACGGGTCGGGCAAGACCTCGATGCTCCGTGCCGTCGCCGGGCTCGACCCGCTGGTGCGGGGGAGGGTCGTGGTGGGTCACGAGGTGATGGACGACCCAGCCGCCGGTGTCTTCGTGCCGGTGGAGGAGCGACCGATCGGCCTGGTGTTCCAGGACTATCTGCTGTTCCCGCACCTCTGCGTGCGGGACAACGTGGCATTCGGGCTCCGCTCCCAGGGCATGTCGAAGCAGGCCGCCGGGTGGGTGGCGATGGAGTGGCTGGAGCGGTTCGGGCTTGGGGACAAGGCGAAGGAGCGCCCTACGGCGCTGTCGGGCGGCCAACAGCAGCGCGTCGCGCTGGCCCGGGCGCTGGCGCCGCGGCCCAAGGTCCTGCTGCTCGACGAGCCCCTGGCCGCCCTCGACGTCGCCGGTCGGCGTCAGGTCCGCGGCGAGCTGGTCGCCCACTCGGGGAATTCTCCGGCGCCCGGCTGGTCGTGACCCATGACCCGGTCGAGGCGGTGGTGCTCGCCGACCGGATCGTCGTGCTGGAGGACGGGAGGGTGAGCCAGGAGGGCACCGCCGACCAGATCCGGATGCATCCCCGCTCCGACTACATCGCCCGACTGGTCGGGGTCAACCTGCTGCGGGGGACCGGCGCCGGGCGCCATGTCGTGCTGGCGGACGGTGCCGGGATCCATCTCGCCGAGGCGGCACCCGACGGGGACGTGCTCGTCGTGGTGCGGCCCCAGGCGGTTGCGCTGTTCCCGGCGCGCCCCGAGGGAACGCCCCGCAACGTCTGGCTGCTCACATGTCCTCGGGGTCGAAGGGAGACGCCGAGCGGGTCAGGGTCGACCTGGGCGGCGCCATGTCGTTGGTCGCAGAGGTCACCCCTGAGGCGGTCGCCGAGCTCCACCTGGTGCCCGGCGCCGAGGTGTGGGCCGCCTTCAAGGCCACCGACGTCGAGGTGTACCCCGCCTGAACGCCCGGCGGCGCCGGCCGGCCGTCGCTCACGCTCTGCTTTGCTGGGCGCCGGCAGACACCGGAGGACCTTATATGGCCAGCGGGATGGAGGCGGAGCGGCTCGAGGAGGCCCGGAACGGGGTGCCCTGGAAGCGGTGGGGGCCGTACCTGAGCGAGCGACAGTGGGGCACCGTTCGCGAGGACTACAGCGACAACGGGGATGCCTGGAGCTACTTCAGCCACGATCAGGCGCGTTCCCGGGCGTACAAGTGGGGAGAGGACGGGATCGCCGGGCTCTGCGACGACCGGCAGAGCCTCTGCTTCGCCGTCGCCGTGTGGAACGGGGTCGACCCGATCCTTAAGGAGCGGCTGTTCGGCCTCACCAACGCCGAGGGCAACCACGGTGAGGACGTCAAGGAGTACTACTTCCACCTCGACGCCACCCCGACCGGCTCGTACCTGAAGTACCGCTACCGGTACCCCTTGGACGGCTACCCGTACGAGGACCTGGTGGCGACCAACCGCACCCGCTCGCGGCTCGAGCCGGAGTACGAGCTGCTCGACACCGGCGTCTTCGACGGTGGCCGCTTCGTCGACGTGGATGTCGAGTACGCCAAGGCAGGTCCGGAGGACGTGCACGTCCGCATCACCGTGGCGAACCGGGGTGATCGCTCCGCCACGGTGCACCTCCTGCCGACGCTGTGGTTCCGCAACACCTGGTGGCGGGGCCGGGCCAAGGGGGAGCTGACGGCGTCGGACGGGGGCACCCGCTGGGAGATCGCGGCGCGCCACCCCGACCTCGGCGACCTCGCCCTGCGTGGCTCTGAGGGCGCCGAGCTGCTGTTCACCGAGAACGAGACCAACGCCGAGCGGCTCTGGGGGGTGGCGAACGACGCACCCCACGTGAAGGACGCCTTCCATCGGTACGTCGTGGAGGGGCTGGTCGGCGCCGTCAACCCGGCGCGAACCGGGACCAAGGCGGCGGCGTACTCCGTGCTCGACCTGCCGGCTGCCGGGACACGGACCGTCACGCTCCGACTGTGCCGGCCGGATGCGCCGAGGACGGACGACGCCGCGGTGGCGGCGCTGTTCTCGGCGCGGATCAGCGAGACCGACGAGTTCTACGCATCGATCACCCCCGCCGGCACGGAGCCGGGCGAGGCGCTGGTGATGCGACGGGCGTTGGCGGGGATGCTGTGGGGGAAACAGCACTACGACTTCGATCTCGACCTCTGGTTGGAGGAACACCAGGTCCATCCGCTGCGCGAGGGGGAACGGGGGCGCGACGTCCGCAACCGGAGCTGGTTCCACATGGTCAACGACGACGTCATCTCCATGCCCGACACCTGGGAGTACCCCTGGTACGCCTCCTGGGATCTCGCCTTCCACACCGTCGCCCTGGCGATGGTCGACATCGACGACGCCAAGGCGCAGCTGGAGCTGATGCTGCGCGAGCTGTACATGCACCCGAGCGGGCAGCTCCCGGCGTACGAGTGGAACTTCAGCGACGTCAACCCGCCGGTGCACGCCTGGGCCACGCTGCTCGTCTACGAGACCGAGCTCGAGCAGCGGGGGGAGGGCGACGTCCCCTGGCTCAAGCGCGCCTTCCACAAGCTGCTGGTGAACTTCACCTGGTGGCTCAACCGCAAGGATCCCTCCGGGCGCAACGTGTTCGAGGGCGGGTTCCTCGGTCTGGACAACATCGGGGTGTTCGACCGCAGCGCTCCGCTCCCCACGGGCGGCCGCCTCGAGCAGGCGGACGGGACGGCGTGGATGGCGTTCTACGCCCAGTGCATGCTCGGCATCGCCCTCGAGCTCACCAACCACGACGACCTGTATGCGGACATGGCGTTGAAGTTCGCCGAGCACTTCGCCTTCATCGCCGCCGCCATGGACCGCATCGGCGAGAACCGTGACGAGCTGTGGGACGAGGAGGACGGCTTCTACTACGACGTGCTGCGGCTCCCCGACGGGCAGGCGACCCGGCTCAAGGTGCGTTCGATGGTCGGGTTGCTCCCCCTGTGCGCCACCACCATCCTCCCCAGCGGGGCCGGCGTTGGCAACGACCTGGTGGAACGGGTGCGACGCCGGATCGAGGCGATGCCCGAGCTGCTCGCCACCATCCACGACCCGGGCCGCGTCGGTGTCGACGGGCGGCGGATGCTCGCCGTCCTCGACGAAACCAAGCTGCGTCGGGTGCTGGCCCGGATGCTCGACGAGACCGAGTTCCTCGGACCCCACGGGATCCGCTCGCTGTCCCGGCGCCACGCCGAGGATCCGTACCGGGTCGACGTGCACGGGCAGACCTATGAGGTGCGTTATCTGCCCGCCGAGAGCGACAGCGGCATGTTCGGCGGCAACTCCAACTGGAGGGGGCCGGTGTGGTTCCCGGTCAACTACCTGCTGCTGCGCGGCCTCCTGCACCTGTACGCCTTCTACGGCGACGACTTCACCGTGGAGTGCCCCACGGGGTCCGGTGTCCAGACGCACCCTGTTCGAGGTCGCCGAGGAGATCGGGCGCCGGCTCACCTCGATCTTCCTGCCGGACGACAACGGGAGGCGACCCGGTGTTCGGAGCCACCGAGCGGTTCCAGAGCGACCCAGCCTGGAACGACATGCTGCTGTTCTACGAGTACTTCGACGGCGACGACGGCTCCGGCCTGGGGGCGAGCCACCAGACCGGGTGGACCGGCCTGGTGGCGCGGATCATCCAGGTGAAGGGATATCTGCGCCCCGAGGACGTGCTGGCCGCCGGGCTGGACGGCAACCTCGTCTACCGGGCCCCCGAGAGCTGAGCAGGAGAGGTGAGCGAGGCGGGCGGCCGGGGGACGTGGCCGCCCGCCTCGAACGGCTGGACCTTTCTAGAACACCCGGTACGAGATCTCGGCCGGGGCCAGCATGAGCTCCTTGAGCTCGTCGTCGACCTTGAGCAGCGTCAGGTGGGCCCCCGCCATCTCCAGCGACGTGCAGTACTCGTTGACGTAGCTGCGGAAGACGTTGATCCCCTGGTCGGCGAGCTTCTGGTGGGCGATGCCGTAGAGCAGGTACAGCTCGCTGATCGGCGTGCCGCCCAACCCGTTGATCATCAGCGCCACCTCGTCACCCGACGAGTACGGGAGGTCGGAGACCACCGCCTCGAGCAGGATGTCGACGATCTCGGTGGCCGAGACCAGCGTGGTGCGCTCGCGGCCCGGCTCGCCATGGATGCCGATGCCGATCTCCATCTCGTCTTCGCCGATCTCGAACAGCGGCTCGCCCCGCACCGGCGGGGTGCACGAACTGAGGGCGATGCCCATCGTGCGCACGTTGGCGATGACCTTCTCGCCGATCCGCACCAGCTCCTCGACCTCCTCGCCATTCTCGGATGCGGCGCCCACGGCCTTGATGACGAAGAAGTTGCCGGCCACGCCACGCCGGCCGACGGTCCAGGTGGAGTCCTTGACCGCCACGTCGTCGTTGACCAGCAGCGCCGCCGACCTTCATGCCCTCTGCCTCGCACATCTCCTTGGCCATCTCCCAGGCGGTGCGGTCGCCGGTGTAGTTGTTGACCAGGTGGAGGATGCCCTTCGGCGAGTAGAGCAGCTTGCTCGTCTCGTAGACGAACTCGACCGGCGGACCGGCGAACACGTCGCCGGGACAGGCGCCATCGAGCATCCCCGGGTCCGACGATCATGGTGTGGGCCGGCTCGTGCCCCGAGCCGGAGCCCTGGATCACCGTCACCTTGTCGTCCTTGGGGATGTCGGCCCGGTAGATCAGGTTGTATGCCGGCTCGTACTTGAGCGTTCCGCCGCTCGCCAGCTGGATGCCGGTGAGCATCTCGGGGACGAACTGACTGGGGTCGTTGACGAACTTCTTCACTCTTCGGTCTCCTGTTCCATCGTGTGCCTGTTCTGTTTTGCCTATTCCGGGTGCCGGTCGCGCCAGGCGGCGCTGATCGGCCTGCAGGATCACGCCGATCGCCGTGGCCCCGGCGTCGACCGACTCACGGCTGCGGTCGCCCGTGTAGGCGGCCCGCCCACGCATGGCGAGCATGCCCAGGGTGTCTTCCGCAGCCTTGACGGCGACGTCGGCGGCCTTCTGCAAGGCGACCGAGCCGTCCTCACCCGCCTCGAAGCTCTCTTCGAGGCTGTCGACCGCGGGGACCAGGGCATCGAGCAG
This sequence comes from uncultured Acidimicrobiia bacterium, assembly GCA_963834375.1. GTDB lineage: Bacteria > Actinomycetota > Acidimicrobiia > Spongiisociales > UBA5794 > JACDBE01. The sequence continues at coordinate 95,546 of CAWIBM010000003.1, forward strand.
GGTCTTGTCGCCGAGCGACGCTTCTCCTCGGTGCATGATCCCGGCGATGGCGGCCCGCAGGATCTCGATGACGTCGTCGGAGGTCAGCTCCGCCTTGTCGCCGGCGGCGGCCGCCGCCCGCATGAAGGCGGTGCCCCAGATGGGTCCGCTCACCCCGCCGACCTTGCCGGAGATGACGAAACCGATCTTCTTGAGGATCGTCCCGGGGTTGGTCCGGTCGAAGGTGTCGTAGTCGGCGACCACGACCTCGAAGCCGTTTCTCAGCGAGAAGCCGAAGTCGCCGTCGCCGGCGACGGCGTCGAGCTGCGCGAAGTGGTCTGCGTTGTCGACGATCGTCGTCGCCATCGTCTGGATGACGAGGTCGAAGTCGTCGAGCGCAGTTCCTGCCATACGAACCTCCTCGGTGCGGTTGATCGGTTGACGTCGTCGGACGCCGCCTCGGGTCAGGACTCGAGACAGCGCTCCAGATCCGCCAAGGTGATGTAGTCGCCGGGTTGCGCCCCGCTCCGGTTCGCGATCACGCGGGCCGGCTCGCCTCCCGGGTCGCCCAGCGACGAGACGACGAGTGTTGCTTCGCTGTTGTCCTCCTCTTCCGTGTATCCGTTGACCGTCATCACGCAACGGAGCCCGGCGGCCACCGCCGCCAGCAGGCCGTTGCGCGAGTCCTCGATGACCAGTGCGTCGTCGACGCCCACCGCCGAGCCGTTCCAACGCCAGCAGGTAGATGTCCGGGGCCGGCTTCTTGTTGGCGACGACGTCGCCGGCCAGCACCACGTCGAACCGGGCGGCGCGTTCCGGCCCGGCCGCCTGCTCGAGGATGGCCCGCACCGAGGGCTCCGCCGAGGTCGAGGCCACCGCCACCTCCCAGCCGGCGTCCTGCGCCTCGGCGATGATCCGCCGGATGCCCGGGCCGGGTGGGGAGCATGCCGGCGGCGACCATGTCGGTGTAGATGGCGGTCTTCGCCTTGTGCCACCTGGCCAGCTCGGCGGCGCGGCCCTCGTCGTCGGCGGGGAGCCCGTTGGCGGCGGCGAACTCCGGGGTGTAGTCGGTGGCCATCCGCTCCTTGCCGCCTGCCGTCTTCAGCTTCTCGGCGTACGTCCTGCTCGTCCCAATCGAGCGGCAGCCCGAACTGCGTCGAACGTGGCGTTGAAGGCGACCCGGTGGCCGTCGCGCTCGGTGTCGGCGAGGACCCCGTCGCAGTCGAAGATGAGCGCCTTCACCACGCCTTGCCTTCGCTCCCGAACATGCGGATGTGCTCGCGGGTCATGTCCATCACCGCCTCGCGCTGCACGACGAACTGCGAGGGTGGGTCGTACTTTCCGGGGTTCTCGGTCATGAAGTCGTATCCCGACTGCATCAACCGGATCTTGAGCGCGGTCGAGATGTTGACCTTGGCGCAGCCGCGGGCGATCAGGTCGGTGAACTGCTCGGGGCTCATCCCGGTGCCGCCGTGGAGCGCCACCGGGATCCCGGTGGCCTCGACGAGGTCGGTCACCCGCTGGTTGTCGAGCTTGGGGGCCCGCTGGTAGGTGCCGTGGGCGTTGCCGATGGCCGGGGCGAACACGTCGATGCCCGTGTAGCGTGACGAAGTCGACCGAGGTGGCCAAGGTCCTGCTCGGACTCGACGTCCTCGTCGCCGAGGTCCTCGGTCCGCTTGAAGCCCTCGATCTCGCCCTCGACCAGCGCCCCGTACGGCTCGGCCTCTGCCACCACCTCGGCGCACTGCTCCTTGTTCTCCTCGACGCTGAGGTTGGACCCGTCGAACAGGACCGAGTTCCAGCCCTTCTCCAGGCAGAGGCTGATGACCTCGCGCTCCGGGCAATGGTCGAGGTGCAGCGCCACCGGCACGTCCAGGCCGGCGGTCATCGCCGTCCACATGGCGTAGAGGACGTCGGCGCCGATCGACTTCACGGTCTTGACCGAGGTCTGCACGATCATCGGCGACCGGAGCTCTTCGGCGGCGGCGAGCACCGCCTCCATCGACAGGTCGTTGACGACGTTGATCGCCGCCACGCCGTACCGCTCGCTCGAACGCCCGCTTCACGATCTCCTGGGTCGGGACCACCGGCATTCATCCACCTCCTGCCACGGCCAGGTCGAGCACCCGGCCGCCCGTTGGCTTCGTCCACGATGAGGACATCGACGATCCCGGCGCGGAGCACACCGAGGATCGCCAGAGGCTTCTCCTCGCCGCTCACCACGGCCACCACGGTGTCGACGGCGCGCAGGTCGTCGATGGAGAGCCCGATCAGCCGGCTGCTGTGCGGGGCGACGATGTGCTCGCCGTCGATGTCGACGTAGTTGCCGAGTACGTCGCCGACGGCGCCCTGGCGACGGAGCCGGCCGATCTCCGCGCTTGGTGAGGCATCCGCTGCGCACCATCGTGCAGCCGTCGTCGGTGCCGCCGATCCCGACCAGGGCGACGTCGGCGCTCGGCCGCCACCTTGAGGGCGTGGGCCACGGCGTCCTGCTCGAGCAGCCGGTCGCGCATCTCGGCGCTCTCCACGTAGGCCGGGGCGTAGAGGCTCTCCGCCTGCCCGCCGCACCGGTCGGCGAGCGCCCGGCAGATCTCGTTGGGGTTGGTGGGTGCGTCGACCGTGGGCGAGCCTCCCATGGCGCTGGCGAACACGCAGTCGATGGTGCGCCGGGGCCGGAAGTAGCGGGGCACCGCGCCGGTGTCGCGCCCGTGGCTGACCGCGACCACCGAACCGTCACGGAGGCGGCGCTCCAGGTAGCGGGCGGCGCTGCGGGCGACGGCGGCACGCTGCGTCTCGGCGTCGGCGCTGGACGGGGCTGACGATGGCCTCGGCGAGGTCGAAGGCGTCGACCAGGCGGCGCTCCAGGTCGAGGTCGAGCCCCATCGGCACCTCGATGTGCACCTCGACGACACCGGTGGCGCGTGCCCGGTCGAGGAGCCGCTGCACCTTGGGGCGGGACAGCCCGAACTCGTCGGCGATCTCGCTCTGGGTCCTCCGGTCGATGTACGAGCGGTGGGCGATGCGGGCCAGCAACTCGTGCTCCTCGCGGCTCAGCTCGGCGACCAACCGGACTCTCCCTTCGGTGACGGCAGTGAGCAATTGCTCACCGCCGCACAGGTGCTCACGCTAGCGGCCCGTTGCGGCCGATGTCGGGCCGGGCGTTCCTCCCGATCGGTGTGCCCACCAGCGGCGGCGGGATGGTCAGGCCGTGCGGACCGTGTGCCCGGAGACGTGTGCCTCGATGCAGGCCAGGGCGAGCTCGAGGGCGCGGGCTCCCGCTCGGGCGTGCACCGGAGGTGCCGCCCCCGACCGGAACGCCGGGACCATCTCGTCGAGATAGCGCTCGAACATGGCGTGAAAGGCCCGGTCGGGGTCGTTGAAGTACCCGGCGGTCCACACCCTCCTGGTCTCGTCCCCGCTGTGCCGAGAACGTGTAGCTCGCCACCGTGTCCTCGATCACGATCCGGCCGTCGGACCCGTTGATCTCCAGGTGATGGGTACCCGGATAGGCATACGAGGAGTCATAGGACCCGGTGAGGGAGCCCACTCCTCCACGGGAGAAGCCGAGCGAGACGGCGATCGTGGAGAAACCGCGACCCGTCATGTCGGTCATGTGCGCAGCCACGCTCGATATCGGTCCGCACAGGTGCTCGAGCATGTCGAACCCGTGGCACTGCGTCTCGATCAGGTTGGCGTGGGGGTCGGCGCTGGTCCCCGCCTCGCCGCCGAACCTCCAGGTGGCGAACACCACCTCGCCCAGGTCGCCGGACGCGATGGCGGCACGTGCCATCTGAACCGGGCGGGCGTAGCGATGATTGAAGTTGATGGCGAAGAACAGATCACGGCTCGCCGCTTCGGCGAGGAGCTGTTCGGCCTCGTCCCTGTCGAACACCAGCGGCTTCTCCACCAGCAGCGGGAAGCCGGCCCGGATGATCCGGAGAGTCGGCTCGAAGTGGCCCTCGTTGGGCAGGCACACCGAGACCAGGTCGGGCCGCTCGCGGTCGAGCATCGCTTCCAGGTCCGTGTACGGCGTGGTCCCGAACTCGGCGGCGCGCGCCTTGGTCTTGTCGGGGGTGCGCCCGACGATGGCGACCAGCTCGGAGTCGGGACGGGCGGACCACACCCGGGCGTGCTCCCTGCCCCACCATTCGCCGGTGCCGACCACTGCGACCCGGATTCGATCAGACATCGCCACCTCCCCGTCGCCAGACCCCGCGCAGCAGCTCGGCCGCCTCCTCGGGGACGACGTCGTTGATGAACGCGCCCACCAGCGTCTCGCTCCCGGCGAAGTACTTGAGCTTCTCGGCGGTGCGCCGCACCGACACCGTGGTCACCCGCAGGTGGTTGAGGTCGGCGTCGGCGTGCACGGGTGCCTGGAGCCACCCTGCGGTGTACGGCATGGGGCGGTCGAAGAGGCGGTCCAACGCCGAAACGGTATCGGCCTGGAGGACCATCAACTCGGTCAGTTGGAGGGGCTCGAGATCGGAGAGGTCGGAGACATGCTCCACCGGATAGGTGTGGATCTCGAACGGCCAGCGGGCGGCGTGGGGGACAAAGGTCACGAAATGGTCTGAGCGGGCCACAACCCGTACCGCGTCCGTGATCTCCCGCCGGACGACATCACAGAACAGGCACGATCCGTGTGCGGCGCGGTGGCGGCGAGCGGAGTCGAGGGAGCGGGTGATCCGCGCCGGCACGAACGGGTAGGCGTACACCTGGCCATGGGGATGGTGCAGCGTCACCCCGATCTCCTGGCCGCGGTTCTCGAAGCAGAGCACGTACTCGACCCCCGGTTCGGCGCCGAGACCGACGGTTCGATCCACCATTGCCCGACCGACGGTGGCGAGTCGTCGCTCGGACAGCGTGGCGAACGATGCGTCGTGGTCGTCGGTGAAGCTCACCACCTCACAGCGGCCCCCGGTGGTTGGTGCCTGGCGACCCTCGGTGGCCGCGGTTTCGAACAGGTGCGGGGTCAACGACGGGAAGCGGTTCTCGAATACGGCGACGTCGTAGTGACGCGCCGGGATCTCGGTCGACCTCGCCACGGTGGACGGGCAGAGCGGACACTCGTCGGATGGAGGGAGGTGGGTCCGCACCTGCCGGTGGGCGGCGATGATGACCCACTCGTCGTCGATCGGATCGTGGCGCAGGGTCGAACGAGCGTCGACCGGTTCGATCTGGCGGAGGTCGGCGTCGGAGTGGAGGCGGCCCGGCTCGTCGTCGAAGTAGAGGATGCGTCGACCGTCGGCCAGCAACCGTTCGGTCCGCCACGTCTGCGTCCCCGGTTCGGGCAGGGGAGGGTGCGTCATTCCCGACCCCGCGACTCCAGGAGCCGCTGCACCACGATCACCACGATCAGGAACACACCGCTGACCACCTGCTGGATGTACGAGGAGAGGGTTCCCACCTGGTTGATGAGGTTCTGGATCACCGTCAGCAACAGCACGCCGGCGATCGTCCCCCCGAGCCCACCGGACCCGCCGGTGAGCAGCGTCCCCCCGATGACCACGGCGGCGATGGCATCGAGCTCGAGCCCGATCCCGATGGTGGAGAGCCCGGACGACGAACGGGCGGCGACCAGCATGCCCGCCAGCCCGGAGAGGAACCCCATCATCGTGTACAGGAGGACCTGGGTCCTGACCACGCGCAGGCCCATCAACTTGGCGGCCTCCTCGGATCCGCCGATGGCGAAGACGGTCTGGCCGAATCTGGTCCGGTTGAGGAGCACCCAGGCGACCAGGAACACGGGGACCACCACCCAGGCGGGATAGCCGATGCCGAGGAAGGTGCCCTGGCCGAGCTCGATGATGTTCGTCCCGGGCTCGATGAGGTGGGTGACGTTGCCGTTGTCGGACACCTTGAAAGCGAGACCCGCGGGCGAACAACAGCCCGGCCAGGGTCACGATGAAGGGGGCGAGGCGCGCCCGGCCGATAAGGGCGCCCTGGATCATCCCGATTGCGGAGCACACCGCCAGCGGGACCAACAGGGCGGGCAACGAGCCCCACCGCGAGGCGTATGCGGTGAGGACGGCGGCGAGGGCGAGCATCGAGCCCACCGACAGGTCGATGCCTCCGGAGATGATGACGAAGGTCATCCCGATGGCGATGATCGCCAGGAAGGAGGCGGAGACCGCCAGGCTGGAGAAGTTCTGCCGGCTGGCGAAGCTGTCCCCGAACACCAGGGCACCGCCGATCACGGTGACCACCAACACCGAGGCGGCGGCGTAGCGACGGAACAGCTCGGCCCGGCCGCCCAGGCCGCCGATCACGCGCTCGGAGCTGGTGTCCGCCACCGGCGGTGTGGTGGTCGGAGTCATGTCGGGGCCCTCTTGCGCTGCAGGTAGACGGCGGCGACGATGATCACGGCCTGGATCATCCGGGCGTCGGAATCCGACAGGTTGTGGCGGATGAGCGTGGCGAAGATGAGCTGCATCAACAGCGCACCGGCCACGGTCCCCAGGACCAAGATCCGCCCACCGGTCAGCGGCGTCCCCCCGACCACCACCGCGGTGATCGCGCTCAGCTCGATCAACAGCCCGACGAAGGAAGGGTCGGAGGCGCCGGAGCGGGCCGTGGCGAGGATCCCGGCGATGGCGGCGAACGTCGCACAGAGCACATAGGCGAGGATCAGGGTGCCTCGCACCGGGAGCCCGGCGGTGGTCGCCGCCTCCGGGTTGCCGCCAACGGCCAGCAGCCGCATCCCGAACACGGTGCTCCGCACCAGCACCGCGGTCACCACGGTGAGGGCGAAGGCGATCAGCACGGCGACGGGAACGGGCCCCACCGTGCCGGAGGCGAGGACTCGCATCGTCGGGTCGAAGATCTCCACGAGACGACCTGAGGCGATGACCAGTGCCACGCCTCGTCCGGCGACGAACAGCCCGAGCGTGGCGATGATCGGCTGGACGCGGAACACCGATACCAGCACGCCGTTGAGCAGTCCGGCGAGGACTCCGATCAGCACCCCCATGGTGATGGCCAACCCCGCCCCCTGGTCGAGGAAGACCGGGACCACCGCCGCCGACAGGGCCATGACCGAGCCGACCGACAGGTCGATCCCGCCAGTTCCGATGACGATGGCCATGCCGAGCGCCACGATCAGGACCGGAGTGACCTGGATCAGCTGGAGGCGCACGTTGTTGACGGTGCCGAAGTTGGGGGTGAACAGCAGGTTGAACAGCAGCACGAGGCCGAGGGCGAGGTAGACGCCGCGGTCGCCGAGCAGGCGGCCGAAGCGGGTGCCGGCCGGGGCTACCGCCGGATCGAGGGTCGTCATGGGACGCCGCCTTGGGGATCTTCGGCGGCGGCCTGGGCGACCAGCTCCATGATCGCCGACTCGGTGATGTCGTCGCCGGCGAGCGTCCCCACCACGGCTCCGTCGCGCAACACGAGCACACGGTCGGAGCCTTCGACCACGTCCTCCAACTCGGACGAGATGAGGATCACCGCCAACCCGTCGTCGGCCAGGTCGCCGATGAGGCGTTGGACCTCCGCCTTCGCCCCGACGTCGATGCCGCGGGTCGGCTCGTCGAGGAGCAGCACCCGCGGGTCGGAGCAGAGGAGCCGGGCGATGAGCACCTTCTGCTGGTTGCCACCACTGAGCTCGGAGATACCCCTCGTGGTGTCGGTGACCTTGATCCGCAACCGCTCGGCGAAGTCGTCGGCGGATCGCTGCACCTTCCGCCGGGAGACGAAGCCGAACCGGGAGAAGCGGTGCAGGGACCCCAGCACCAGGTTGTCGGCGACGGATAGCGTGGCGACGACCCCCTCCTCCTTCCGGTCCTCGGAGAGCAGGCCGATGCCCGCTTTCACCGACGACGGCGGCGAACCGAGTCGAACGGGGGTCCCATCTACGTGGACCTCTCCGTGATCGACGGGCTGGGTACCGAAGATCGCCTTGACCGTCTCGCTCCGGCCCGACCCGAGCAGGCCGGCCAGCCCGACGATCTCTCCGCGGCGCACGTCGACGCTGACGCCGTCGAGCACACGGCGCCTGCTGAGGTCGATCGCCTCGATGACCGGGGTCGAGGACTCGATCGATGCGTCACGATCGAAACGGGTGACGCCGCGGGCCCGGACGTCGCCGATGTCGCGGCCCAGCATGTGGGCGATCAGTTGGAGGCGGTTCAGCTCGGCGATCTGCCCGGTGTGCACCCGACGACCGTCGCGCAGGACGGTGACCCGGTCGCACAGCTCGAACACCTCCTCCAGCTTGTGGCTGACATAGACGACGGCGACACCGTCGTCGCGGAGATGCCGGACCATGTCGACCAGCCGCTCGACCTCCCGAGGCTCGAGCGACGAGGTCGGCTCGTCGAGGACGACGACCCGGGCATCCGCCGACACGGCGCGCACCACGGCGATCATCTGTTGGGTGCCGACCCCGAGGGTGGCGATCGGGCGCCGCACGTCCAGGTCGATACCGAACCGGCCGAGCAGCTCGGTGGCGCGTTCGCTCATCGCCTTGATGTCGAGCAGTCCCCAGGAGAGCGGCTCCCGACCCAGCGACAGGTTCCGGGCCACCGACATCTGCCGAACCAGGTTGATCTCCTGATAGGTGGTGGCGATCCCGGCGGCGAGCGCATCACGCGGGGTGGAGAAGCTGACGCTCTCACCCATGAGCCGAATCTCGCCGGCGTCGGGTTGGTAGACCCCGGTGACGACCTTGATCAGGGTCGACTTCCCGGCGCCGTTCTCCCCGACCAGGGCATGGACCTCACCCCGGCGCAGTTCGAACGAGACGTCGTCGAGGGCGACAACACCCGGGAAGGTCTTGCGCAGGCCGCGGACATCGAGTGCGAGGACCGAGCTCATCGGGGTCACCTCGGACATCGAACGGGGACGACCGGCCGCTGGTCGCGGCGACCGGTCGTCCCGCTCTCGGTCTTGCGATCAGTACACGTTGACCAGTTCGGCCTCGGCGTTCTCGGTGGTGTACTCCTTGTCCGAGATGATCGTCACCTCGGGAACGCCGGCGCCACTGTAAAAGTCCTCCAGCGCCTGGAAGGCCAGCGGCCCGAACCTCGGGTTCGACTCGATGACTCCGCTGATCCAACCGTCGATGATCCCCTGGACCGCTCCCTGGGTGCCGTCGATGGTGATGATCTTGACGTCGCCAGGGGCATACCCGGCCGCCTGGAGGGCAGCCACGGCCCCCAGCGCCATCTCGTCGTTGTGGGCGTAGATCGCATCGATCTCCGGGTTGGAGGCGATCAACTGCTCGGTCACCGTCTGTCCCATCGCCCGCTCGTAGTTGGCGGCCTGCTCGGCGACGATCGTGATGTTGTGGTCGACCTCGTCGAGCCGCTCCATGAAGCCGTTGTTGCGGTCGGTGGTGACGTTGACACCAGGGGCGCCGAGGAGGATGGCGAGGTTGGCCTCACCGCCCGTTTCCCGGATCATGGCGTCGGCGGCGCGCCGGCCCTGCTCGACGAAATCCGAGCCGATCCACCCGATGTAGTCGGTGCATGCTTCCTTGGTGGTGAGCAACCGGTCGATGGTCATCACCGGCACGCCGTTCTCCTTGGCGTAGTCGAGTGCCGGGTCGAGACCCTCCGAGTTGAGCGGCGAGATGATGAGGACGTCGGCACCCTGGTCGACCATCCCCTGGATGTCGGAGATCTCCTTGTTCAAGTCGGACTCGGCGTTGGTGGTGATCAGCTCGATGCCTCGCGCCGCCGCCTCGTCCTTGATCGACTGCGTCTCGGCGATGCGGAACGGATTGGCCTCGCGCTCGGACTGGGCGAACCCGACCAGCGCCGTTGACAGGTCGAGTTGCTCGACGCCGCCGTTGTATGTCTCCCAGGTGCAGCCTTCGCCTTCGGTTCCCTCGACCACCTGGCCGGAGCCGGAAGAGGTGCCGGTTGCCTCGCCGGTGGTGCCGGTTGCTGCGCCGGTGGTTCCGGTGGCTTCGCCGGCGGTGGTGGCCACGGCGTCGACGGCGGTGGTATCGCCTCCCTCGGAGTCCCCACAGGCCAGCAGGACCAGCGCCATGACCGGGAGAAACACCCAGATCGCCCGATGTCTCCTCACTGTCTACTCCTTCGTCTCGGGTCCACGTGGGACCGGGCCCGTCGCCCGTATTGCACGGGTTGACGGCTTCTGCGCGGATCGTATCAGTTTCTGCTTCCGGATGCGATCGAATCTGACGAGTGTTGATTGATACGGCTACAAGTGTGCGCGAAAGTGCAAGAATTTGGCGATGGTGCTGGTAGGGTCTGCGACGTGATACCGGCAGAGCGGAGGCAGCGGCTGCTCGCCTGGGTTCGGCGGCAGGGCGTCGTGTCGCTGGCCGAGGCCTCGGACGAGCTCGGCGTCTCCCTGGCAACGGTGCGGCGCGACCTCGACGATCTGGCCGGCCAGCATCTCCTGGTGAGAACCCGTGGTGGCGCCACCGTGCCCGACGGCTATTCCGACGAGCCGACCTTCATGGAGAAGTCGACCGAGGCGCGCCTGGAGAAGGAGGCGATCGGCCGTGCCGCCGCCGAGTTGGTGGCGGCCGGTGACCCGATCCTCATCGGCCCGGGCACGACCACGCTGGCGCTGGCCCGACAACTCCGGTCGATCGGCGATCTCACCGTGGTCACCAACTCACTGCTGGTCGTCGAGGCGTTGCTCGACGCCCCCGGGATCGAAGTGATCATGACCGGTGGTTCCTTCAGACACTCGATCCGGGCGTTGGTCGGACCCGGTGTCACCGAGAGCCTCTCCAGGCTGCGGTTACCGACGGTGTTCATCTCCGGTAACGGGCTGAGTGCCACGCGTGGCCTGAGCACCCCGGACGTCCTGGTGGCGTGGGCCGACCGGGATCTCCTCGCCTCGGCGGAGCGGTGCGTCGTGCTGGCCGATCACACCAAGTTCGGCAAGGAGAGGGTGTGGGTCACCGCGCCGCCGGAGCGGATCGATGTCCTGATCACGGACGACGAGGCACCGCCCGACGAGCTGACGGCCCTCGCCGACGCCGGCGTGGAGACCATCGTGGCGTCAGGGCAACCGACGCCGGACCTGTTCGCGTGACTCAACCGGCCTGACCGTCGGCGCCCACCACGGCGACACCGGCGGAAGGACGGCAGACGAAGCAATCCGGGTCGACACCGGTGCGCGCCCGGTAGCCGGTGCCGATCTCGGTGATGGCGTCGGCAACGCCGCCGGCCTCGAACAGGGCGACGACACACCCACCGAATCCGGCACCGGTCATCCTGGCCCCCCAGCAACCCGGTTGGCTGGTCGCCAGCTCGACCATCAGATCCAGCTCGGGGGTCGAGACCGAGAAGAGGTCGCGCAGGCTGCGATGGCTGGCCACCATCAGCCTTCCCACCGCAGCCACGTCGCCCAACTCGAGCGCATCGGCGGCATCGCGGACCCGGCCGTTCTCGGCGACGACGTGACGTGCCCGAGGCCAGTCCTCCGGCGACAGGGTGTCCGGCCGGGTCTCCACGTCGTGGGGCGTCACGTCCCGGAGGGCCGGCACTCCGTAGGCCGCCGCCGCCCGGTCGCAGGCCTGGCGCCGATCGCGGTACGCCGAGGAGACCAACCGCCGGCGGGTCCTCGTGTCCAGCACCACGACCACGGCTTCGCGGGGAAGTCGACGAGGGACGAAGTGGAGAGTGCGACAGTCGATCTCGAGGACGTCGCCCGCGCTGGCGCAGGCGACCACGAGCTGGTCCATGATCCCGCAGGCCGTGCCGACCCATTCGTTCTCGGCTCGCTGGCATAGCAGAGCCGCCTGCACCGGATCCCACGGCTTCCCCGCCACGGAGCTGATCACCCGAGCGATCCCCAGCTCGAGGGCGGCCGACGACGAGAGGCCGCCGCCCGACGGCAGGTTCGAGTCGATCAGGATGTCGAGCCCCGGTCCCTCGTACTCGGAGAAGTGGAGTACGCCCTTCAGGTACTCGCCCCACCCATCCCCACCACGGCTGAATCCGGACAGGTCGACGGTCACGACTTCGACGACGCTCTGTGATCGGGCGACGACCGTGGCGTCAGACCGGGCACTCGCCGCGATGTCGATGTGTCGATCGATGGCGAACGGCATCACGAAGCCGTCGTTGTAGTCCGTGTGGTCACCGATGAGGTTGACCCGACCCGGGCTCCGCACCAACACATCCGGCGCCGACCCGTAGACGGCTTCGAACTCGGAGGCTACGGCGACCGCGTCCATCAGTCCGGGTCGGCAGGCGGCGGGGCGATCATGGGTCGAGCGAGCATACCGGGGAGTCTCACCGCTTCCCGCTGGCGACCGTGGGGCGGCTGCCGGCGCGGTCTCGGGTGCCCAAACCGGCGAACCTGAGGTTCCTGCGTACCGCAGCGGTCACTGATTCTCTCGAGTTGGGCGGGCGGGGTCGAGGCAGACGGACAGGCACACGGCTTACGCTGCCGGCACCACGCCGGCGAAGGGAGCGACCATGTGCTTCGACCTCGACTCGACGCCGCCGCTGCCGCCGGTGACCGGTGGCGCCTTGGTGAGCCGCCGGTTGGTGCTCGAGGCGGTTGACGGCAATCGCCTCGCCGCCTACGAATCGCTCCCCGAGGGCGACGGCGGGGCAGCCGTGGTGGTGCTACCCGACGTGCGCGGCCTGAACCCGTTCTACCAGGACCTCGCAGACCAGCTCGCCGGCGCCGGCCATCACGCCGTCGCCATCGACTACTTCGGGAGGACCGCCGGGGTGGCAGGGCGCGACGACGAGTTCCCGTACAAGGATCACGTGGCGGAAACGACGGCGGCCGGGGTCGTCGCCGACGTCGCCGCCGCCGTCGCCCACCTGAGGGCGTCGGGCGCCGAGCGCCCCGTGTTCACCGTCGGGTTCTGCTTCGGCGGCTCCTACTCGTGGTGGCAGGCGGCCGCCGGGCACCGCCTTGCCGGGGCCATCGGGTTCTACGGCCATGCTGCCCGGGAGCGCAGTCCCGGTGAGGGGAGCGTCATCGACCACGTACCGGCGATGACGGCCCCGATCCTGGCGCTGATGGGTGGTGACGACCCGGGGATCCCGCCGGAGGTGAATGAGGCGTTCGAGCAGGCTCTGGACGATGCCGGCATCGAGCACGAGATCGTCACCTACGAGGGGGCGCCCCATTCGTTCTTCGACCGCAAGCAGGCCGACTTCGCCGCCGAGTCCGCCGACGCCTGGCGCCGCGTGATCGAGTTCATGGCCACCCATTCATGACCGGCGCCGCAACCCCGGCACACCGTTAGGACGGCGACGATGGGCGACTGCTGCGATCCGGCCGACTACGCCACGGTCTTCACCCCGCGGCGCGCCCGTCGGGCGGTGCGCCGCTACCTCGACAGAGGGCTGACCGGTACAGCCGGTGACCTGGCCGGCGCGGTCGCCGACACTGGCATCGAAGGCGCCACCGTGCTCGAGGTTGGTGGCGGAGCTGGGACCATCCAAGTGGAGCTGCTGCGCCGTGGAGCCGCCTCTGCGGTCAACGTAGAGCTCTCACCCGGTTGGGAAGGCGCTGCCGCCGAGCTGCTCGCCGAGTCCGGGGTGACGGAGCGGGTCGAGCGCCGCCTCGGTGACTTCGTGGTCCTCGCCGCGGCGCTCGACCGCGCTGATGTGGTGCTCTTGCACCGGGTGGTGTGCTGCTATCCCGATTGGGCGGCCATGCTGGAAGCGGTCGCCGGTCTCGCCCGGCGGGTGGTGGCGGTCACCTTCCCGGTCGACCGATGGTGGGCTCGGTTGGGCATCGGCGCCGGCAACCTCCTGACGGGAGCGACGAAGTGCCGGTTCCGGGGATTCGTCCATCCGGCCGCGGCCATGCTCCGCCTCTTGGGTGACGCCGGGTTCGCCATCACCAACGACCGATCCGGTGTCCTGTGGCGCACGGTGGTGATGGTCAAGGGGTGACCAGGCCCAGCGATGTGTTGTCGAACTTCAGGCGATCACCTGTCGCTCCGACATGCCAGGACCTCAGGTTCGGCGTAAGACCGGGCGGGTCAGGCAGGTGGCACCACCCTCGGCCTTGAGGGTGATCTCGTCGCCGACGTACGTGCGGACGTCGCAACCGGCGGCGACCAGGGCAGCCTCGGTGACCGGGTTGTCCCGGAGCATGATGCAACGGCGGGGAGCGGTGGCCAGCACGTTGGTGGCGTGGGAGGGCAGCTCGTTGCCGGGGACGTCGATCAGCTCGATGCCGCGCTCGTCGAGGAGCTCGACGAAGGCCACCGGGAGCAGCGGGCGGTAGGCGACCGCCAGGTCGTCGTCGAGCATGCTGGCCAGCGACATCAGGTGGAGGCAGGCGTCCGGCCCGGTGTTCCAAGGGAGCGGCACCGGGATCACCTCGACCTCGGGAAGCAGGGCGGCCAGCTGGTCGAGGCCCGATCGGTTGGTGCGGAAGCCCTGTCCCACGGCGAGGGTGTCGTGGTCGAGCCACAGCAGGTCGCCACCCTCGGCCGTGCCGGGTGCCTCGATCGCTCCGGCCACCGGCACCCCGGCGGCTTCGAGGGTCTCCGCGAGCGGGGCCTCCTCGCCGCGCCGCCGTGGCTTGCCCATCCGCAGGACGATGGTGCCCCCATCGGTGACCAGCACCGGGTCGTGGACGAAGACGGCGTCGGCGTGCTCGGGCAGGGGTGCGTCGTGGAAGACGATCTCGATCCCGTCGTCGACCAGCATGGCGGTGAGGGCGTCGTGCTCGGCCACCGCCGCCTCGACCTCGGGGCGGCTGGTGTAGTGCCACAGGTCGGGATCGGCGGCGAACGCCGCGTCGGGACGGCGCACCACCACCCGGCGGAGCGGCGCCACCATCGACTGTCCCCCATACGAACTTTGAGCGGTTGACATCGGATAGCGATGCAAAGTGCTCAAAGTATGGCTGCCCACTGCAAGCTATCCACCAACTTTGAGCGGTTGACATCGGATAGCGATGCAAAGCGCTCAAAGTTGGTCCCCGTATCGGCCGGAGAAGTCATGAGGGGATCACGGCGACGGCGGTGATCTCGACCAGCGCCCCCGGCTCGACCAGGGCGGTCACCCCGATGAGGGCCATCGCCGGGAAGTGGAGCCCCATCCGGCGGCGCCAGATCGCGCCCAACTCCCTCCGTGACGACCGCGATATCCGTCGATGTCGGTGGTGAACACGGTCATGGCGACGACGTGCCCGGCGGCCCCTCCTGCCGCCTCGACCACGGCCAGGACGTTGGCAAGGGCTACGTCGAACTGGGTAGTGAAGTCGCCTTCCGCCAGGGCGCCATCGGCATCGACGGCGATCTGGCCGGCGACGTGGAGCGTGCGTCCCTCGGCGGCGACGATGCCGTGGCTGAACCCGACGGCGGCGGCGAGCCCTTCGGGGGCGACGATCCGGTGCGGGGTGATCATCGGCCCTTCCAGTCCGGGTCGCGGCCCTCCGTGAAGGCGGCGTGGAACTCGGCGTGGTCGGACGTGGTCATCAGCAGCGCCTGGGTGATCGCCTCCAGCTCGACCGCCCCGGCCAGGTCGAGGTCGAGCTCCCGGGTGAGCAGTGTCTTGGTGGCCCGGTAGGCGAACGTCGGGCCGGAGGCCAGTCTGGCGGCGAGCTCACCGGCGGCCCCGGCGACGTGGTCGAAGGGCACGACCCGATTGGCCAGCCCGATCCGCTCGGCGGTGGCGGCGTCCACCGGGTCTCCGAACAGGAGGATCTCGGTGGCCCGCCCCGCCCCGACGATGCGGGGGAGCAGGTAGGCGGCTCCCATGTCGCCCCCGGCCAGCCCGACCTTGGTGAACAGGAAGTGGAACCGGGCGGTGTCGGCCACCACCCGCAGGTCGGCGGCCAGGGCGATCACCGCACCGGCTCCCGCCGCCGTCCCGTTCACCGCCGCCACGATCGGGATGGGGCACTCCCGCATGGCGCGCACCACCGCACCGGTCATCCGGGTGAACTCGAGGAGGTCCCGGGCGTCCATCGCCAGCAGCCGGCCGATGATCTCGTCGACGTCGCCGCCCGAGCAGAACCCCTTGCCGGCGCCGGTGATCACCACGGCCTCGACGTCGTCGCGATGGGGGAGCTCGACGAGGAGGTCGCGCAGGTCGGCGTAGACCTCGAAGGTGAGGGCGTTGAGCTTGTCGGGCCGGTCGAGGGTGATGGTGGCCACCCGGTCCACCACCTCGAACCGGAAGTGCTCCCAGTCGTCGGTGAGCGGTGCGCCGGCGCGGAACGGGCTCACTGCTGGAGGTCCCCGCCGTCGATGAGGATCGACTGGCCATTGACGGCGGCGGCGCCATCGCTCACCAGGTAGGCGACGGCGGCGGCCACCTCTTCGGGCTCGATCAAGCGGCCCAACCGCGACCGCCCGATGAGGACCGCCATCGCCTCATCCGCGGAGCGCCCCGTCTTCTCCCGGATCCGGGCGACGGTCTGCTCGGTCATCGGGGTGCGCACGTACCCGGGGCAGACCGAGTTGGCGGTGACCCCGGTGCCGGCCAGCTCGGTCGCCAGCGACCGCATCATCCCCAGCACGGCGTGCTTGGAGGCGGCATAGGCCCCCATGTACGGCCCGCCCTGGTGGCTGGCGATCGAGGCCACGGTGACGATGCGACCGTGGTTGCGGGCGGTCATGCCGGGGAGGACCTGCTGGATGCACAGCAGCGGCCCCAGGGCGTTGACCCCCATCAGGCGGTCCCACTGCTCCAGCGGGATCGAACGCACCGGGGCGGAGTCGGCCACCCCGGCGTTGTTGACCAGGACGTCGAACGGCCCGGCGGCGGCGAATGCGGCGGCGATGCTGTCCGGGTCGGATACGTCGCAGACCACCGTCTCCACGTCGCCGGCGACGGTGGCGGCCGCCTTGGCCAGTGCCTCCGGGTCGCGGCCCATTGCCACCACCGAGAGGCCGTCGGCGGCGAGACGCTCCACCACCGCCAACCCGATGCCCTTGTTGCCGCCGGTGACGGCTGCCCGCCGCTCGCTCATGTGCCCGCCACCCTACGAGATGCGCCGCCTTCCGGGGGGCTGGCCGCCCGGGTAAGTAGCCTGATGGAATGCGCCTGGCCTGCATCGGTAGCGGCCCCGGCGGCCTGTTGCTGGCCGCCCGGCTCCGCCGGCTCGCCCCCTCGATCGAGGTCGACGTGTTCGAGCGCAACGGACGCGACACCACGTTCGGGTTCGGGGTGGTGTTCTCCGACGAGACCCTCGAAGGAGTCGCCGCCGCCGACCCCGAGGCGTTCGCCCGGATCAGCGCCGAGTTCCGCTCGTGGAGCGAGATCGACATCCATCACCGCGGCGAGTGGGTGCGCTCCACCGGGCACGGGTTCTCCGCCATCGCCCGACTCCGGCTGCTCCAGATCCTCGCCGGCGCCGCCACCGAGCGTGGCGCCCGGCTCCATTTCGAGCAGGACGTCACCGTCGCCGACCTCGACGGCTACGACGTGGTGGTGGCCGCCGACGGGGTCCACAGCGCCACCGGGCGGCCGGCGCCGAAGTGTTCCGGCCGACCATCGAAACCGGCACCGCCCGATTCATCTGGCTGGGCACCCGCAAGGTCTTCGACGCGTTCACCTTCGTCTTCGAGGAGACCCAGCACGGCGTGGTGCAGGCCCACTGCTACCCGTACTCGACGAGAAGAGTCCACGTTCATCGTCGAGATGGGCGACGGAGACCTGGCGGCGGGCCGGGCTGGACGCCACCGGGCCGATACCCGCCCGGTGAGTCCGACGAGGCGGCGCTGGCCTTCGCCGAGGACGTGTTCGGGGCGCACTTCGACGGCGAAGGCGTGATCGGCAACAACTCCATGTGGCGCACGTTCCCCACCGTGCGGTGCGAGCGGTGGCACGACGGGCGGGTGGTGCTGCTCGGCGACGCGGCGCACACCGCCCACTTCTCGGTCGGGTCGGGGACCAAGCTGGCCATGGAGGACGCCATCGTGCTGGCCGACGTGCTCGCCGGCGCCTCCGGCCCGACGACGTCCCGGCCGCCCTCGACAGCTACCAGGACCGACCGGCAGCCGGCGGCCGCCTCGCTGCAGCGGGCGGCCGACACGCTCGGCCGCAGTGGTTCGCCTCGGTGCCCGCGGTACGTCGACATGCCGACTGGAGCAGTTCGTCTTCCAGCTCCTCACCCGGTCAGCCAACGCATCACCTACGACAACCTGCGGCTGCGGGACGCGGAGCTGATGGACCGGATCCGGCACTGGTTCTGGAAGGCTCCCGCCCGGCGGCCCATCGCCCGCCGATCGGCGGAGACCCCGCCGATGTTCTACCCGTTCAGGTGCGCGAGCTGAGGCTGGCCAACCGGGTCGTGGTGTCGCCGATGGCGCAGTACTCGGCGGTCGACGGGGTCCCCGACGAGTGGCACCTGGTCCACCTGGGGAGCCGGGCGGTCGGCGGCGCCGGGCTGGTGATGACCGAGATGACCTGCGTGTCGACCGGAGGGCGCATCACGCCCGGCTGCACCGGGCTGTGGGACGACGCCCAGCAGGCGGCGTGGGCGCCGATCGTCGACTTCGTCCACGCCAGACCCCGGCCAGGATCGGCCTGCAGCTCGGCCATGCCGGGCGCAAGGGGTCGTGCAAGGTGACGTGGGAGGGTGACGGCGACGACGAGCCCCTCGACACGGGGAACTGGCCGCTGCTGGCGCCCTCGGCGGTCGCCTGGACGGCGCGCAACCAGGTGCCGCGTGGCGATGGACCGCGCCGCCATGGATCTGGTCAGGGACCAGCACGTCGCCGCCGCCCGGCGAGGCGCCGACCTCGGCTTCGACCTGCTCGAGCTCCACTTCGCCCACGGGTACCTGCTGTCGAGCTTCCTCTCGCCGCTGTGCAACCGGCCGTGACGACGAGTACGGCGGTCCCGTCGAGCAACCGGCATGCGCTACCCGCTCGAGGTGGTGCGGGCGGTGCGGGCGGTGTGGCCCGACCACCTCCCGCTGTCGGTCCGGATCTCGGCCACCGACTGGGTGGCGGGAGGCAACGACGGCGACGACGCGGTGGCGATCGCCGCCGCCATGGCCGGGGCCGGGGTGGACGTGATCGACGTGTCGACCGGACAGGTCCACGCCGATCAGCGGCCCCGGTACGGGCGGCTGTACCAGACGCCGTTCAGCCGACCGGATCCGCCAGGAGGTCGGCCATCCCGACCATGACGGTGGGTGGGGTGTCCAGCGTGGACGACGTCAACACCATCATCCTCGTCCGGCCGGGCCGACCTGTGCCTGCTGGCCCGGCTCGCACCTGGTCGACCCGTACTGGACGCTCAACGCCGCCATCGACCAGGGCTTCGGCGAGCATCCCGTGGCCGGTGCAGTACCTGTCGGGGAAGACCGCCCGACGGCGGGAGCAGGACCCGCTGCGCCGCATCGACGACGGCCCGGCGGAGCCGTGACCGCCTGGCCGGAGACGCTTCCCCGCCCGACGGCGCTCCGTGACGAGGAACTGGCCGAGTACGACGCCACCCGCCGGCTGACCGCCGAGCGGCTCGCCGCGGTGGCCGCCGCCGGGCCGGAAGGGCGACTCGACCGGGCGCTGATCGCGGCCCTGGCCGGGGCCGGCCTGGTGCAGCGCCTGTTCCCGGCCTCCCACGGCGGGAGCCAGCCCGGCGAGGTCTCGGCGGTGACCTGTGCCTGCTGCGGGAGGCGGTGGCGGTCGAGTCGGCCGAGGCGGAGACCGCCCTGGCCGATGCAGGGGCTCGGCGCCTACCCGATCCTCCAGTCGGGGCGGCGCCGAGCTGGCGCGCCGTTGGATCCCGGAGATCGCCACCGGCCGGGCGGTCCCCGCCTTCGCCCTGACCGAGCCCGCCGCCGGCTCGGACGCCGGCGGCGCTCGACCTGGCGGCCGAGCCCGACGGCGACGGCTGGCGGCTCACCGGCGAGAAGACATGGATCTCCAACGCCCCCGACGCCGACCTCTACACCGTGTTCGCCCGCACCACCGAAGGGGCGGGCGCCGCCGGTGTCACCGCATTCGCCGTCCCCGGCGACTCCGAGGGGCTGTCGGGCCGCTCCGCTCGAGCTGGTCGCCCCGCACCCGATCGGGTCGATCACCTTCGACGGGGTGTTCGTCCCCGCCGACCACCTGCTCGGCGAGCCGGACCGCGGTTTCGCGGTGGCGATGCGCACCCTCGACCGGTTCCGGCCCTCGGTGGGCGCCTTCGCGCGTCGGGATGGCGCAGGCGGCGCTCGAAGCGGCGATCGCCCACGCCGAGCAGCGGCAGGCGTTCGGCGGTCCGTCTGCGCGACCTGCAGGCGGTGGGGCACAAGCTCGCCGACATGGCGACCGCGGTGCACGGCGCCCGGCTGCTGGTCTACGACGCGGCCCGCGCCTTCGACACCGGGGCCGAGCCGCTCGACCATCCGGGCGTCGATGGCGAAGCTGGCCGCCACCGAGATGGCCCAGCGGGTGGTCGACGACGCCGTCCAGATCCACGGTGCCCGCGCCCTCGAGCGGGGCCACCTGCTCGAACGGCTGTACCGCGACGGTGCGCGCCCCGCGGATCTACGAGGGCGCCTCCGAGGTCCAGCGCGACGATCATCGCCCGCCGCCTCTACCCGAAGGCCTGACCACCCACCTCCAACCAAACTTTGAGCGATTGAACGGCGTGGGGCGGGTCAGTCGCTCAAAGTTGCGTGGGCCGAGCCACCCCTAATCGAACTTTGAGCGAGTGACGCCACTGGGTGTGTTCAATCGCTCAAAGTTCGTAGGTGAGATGGCGGAGGGCGGAGCGGTCGACCTTGCCGAGATGGGTCTTGGGGAAGTCGTCGACCAGCACCACCCGGCGCGGGTGCTTGTACGGCTCGAGCCGCTGCAGCACGTGCTCGACCAGCTCTGCCTCCAACCCGGGCCGCCGCAGCCGAGACCACCACGAACGCCACCGGCTTCACCAGCCCGGCGGCATCGGGCACTCCGACCACCACGCACTGCTCGACCGCCTCGTGGGTCAGCAGGCAGCTCTCCACCTCCTGGGGGGCGAGCCACCGGCCGGAGACCTTGAGCGCCTCGTCCGCCCGGCCGTGGTGCTCGAGGTAACCGTCCTCGTCGAACCGGACCAGGTCGCCGCCGGCCACCCACTCGCCCCGGAAGGTCTCCATGGTCCGGGGCAGGTCGCGCCAGTAGCCCCACGCCCGCGAACCGCCCCGTACCCAGAGCCGGCCGATCTCACCGTCGGGCAGGGGCACGCCGTCTTCGTCGCGCACCTGGACATCGAAGCCCGTCAACCGGCCGGCCCAGGGTGCCCGGCTTGACGTCACCGGGGCGGTTGGTGACGAAGACGTGCCACATCTCGGCGGTCCCCAGCCCGTCGAGCAGCTCGACCCCGTAGGCGTCCCTCCAGCGTTCGTAGAGCTCGGCCGGGCAGCGCCTCGCCGGCCGATGTGGCGAAGCGGACGCTCGACAGGTCGGCGTGGCGGCCGGCGGGGTCGGCCAGCATCCGGCTCATCATGGTGGGGACGGTGATGAGGATGGTGGGGCGGTGGCGGGCGATCTGTTCGACCAGCACCTCGACGGTGGGCTGCTCGGGGAACAGGACCGCCGAGGCACCCACCGAGAACGGGAAGAAGAGGTTCGACCCGGTGGCGTAGCCGAAGATCAGCTTGGGGACCGAGAGCGTGATGTCGTCCTCCCGGTAGCCGAGGGTCGTCGTGGGCGTAGCGGAACGTGGTGTTGAGGAACGACCCGTGGGTCTGCACCACCGCCTTGGGGACACCGGTGGTACCGCCCGGAGAACAGCCAGAGCGCCGGGTCGTCGCGATGGGTGGGGGCCGCGGGAACATCGGCCGGCGAGGTCGAGCCCGTTATCGGGCACCGGCAGCAGGCGGGGTGGCGACGTCGAGGCCGCCGCTGCGGTAGAAACCACCGGGCCGGGCCGTGCCTCGTGGACCACCGCCTGGGGGGAAGCGAGGTCGAGGATCTCGGCAATGCGCCCCGCATCGAGCTCCGGGTTCACCATCACCACCACGGCCGCCAGCTTCAACGCCCCGAACAGGGCCCCGACGTACTCGGCCCGGTCGGTGAGCAACAGCACGACGCGGTCCTCGCGGTGTACCCCGAGGCCGGTGAGGGCGGCGGCGAACCCGCCGGCGAGGCCTTCCACATCGCCGTAGCTGTAGGTGCGGTCGGCGGTGCGCAGCGCGATGCGGCCGCCCCGGCCCTCACCGATCCGGTCGCCGGAGGAAGGCATCGGCGATGTTGACCCACTCGGGGACGGCAGCGGGATGCTCGTTCACGGCGATGCATCCGTACGGCGAGCCACCGGCAGACGGCTACGGGCCGCTCGAAGCGGTTGCCGACACAGGGGGCTTGGGGCGAAGATGTCGCTGATGTCGCAGGAAGCTGCTCGCCCAGCTCGCGGGGCCGGCCGCAGCCGCATGGGCCGGCGGGGAAGCCACCGTCACCGAGGCGAGCGGAACGTCGGAAGGAGCGTGGGGTGAGCGCCGCCAGACGACCACACAACCGTGTACTACCACGACTACCTGCAGCTCGACCGGCTCCTCGGTGCCCAACGCCCGCTGTCCACCGAGCAGGGTCGCCCCGCCCACGACGAGCTGCTGTTCATCGTCGTCCACCAGGCCTACGAGCTGTGGTTCAAGCAGATCCTCCACGAGCTGGAGGCGGTGCGGGCGGTGTTCGACCAGCCGGCGGTGCCCGAGCGCAGCATGGGCAGGGTGGTGGGCCACCTGGAGCGGGTCCACACCATCCAGCGGGTGCTCATCGACCACCTCGACGTGCTGGAGACGATGACCCCGCTCGACTTCCTCGAGTTCCGCGACCTGCTCGTCCCCGCCTCGGGGTTCCAGAGCCTCCAGTTCCGGCTGATCGAGAACCTGCTCGGCCTCGACCCCGGCCAGCCGGATGCTGATCAACGCATGCGAGCTACGTCACCAGGTTCAGCGACGAGCACCGGGCGCTGCTCGAGGAGTCGCACCGCCGGCGCAGCCTCTTCGACCTCGTCGAGGCGTGGCTGGAGCGGACCCCGTTCCTGCAGGTGGGCGAGTACGCCTTCTGGGACGCCTACCGGGAGGCGGTCGACGCCGTGCTCGCCGGGGAGCGTCTTCTGATCGAGGGGAATCCGAACCTCTCGGACGAGGGCCGCAAGGAGCAGCTGGTCCGATTCGACGCCACCGCCGCCACCTACGCGTCGCTGTTCGACGACGACGCCTATGCCGAGCTCCAGGAGCAGGGCCATCGCCGGTTGAGCCGCCGGGCGTTCCTGGCCGCCCTGCTCATCAACCTCTACCGCGACGAGCCCATCCTCCACCTGCCGTTCCGGGTCCTCCAGTCGCTGATGGACGTCGACGAGGGCTTCACCGCCTGGCGTGATCGCCACGCCGTGATGGTCAACCGGATGATCGGCGGCCGGATCGGCACCGGGCGGCACCAGCGGGCACGACTACCTGGAGCAGACCGCCCGCAGCCACAAGGTGTGGGGCGACCTGTTCGACCTGGCCACCTACTACATCCCCCGCTCGCGCCTCCCGGACCTGCCGCCGTCGGTGGCCGAGGCGATGCGGTTCCACTTCGACGTCACCGGCGCCCCGCCGCCGAGCCCCGTGAGCCACGCCGGGCTCTTCTCGCGGTTCCTCGGCGACGGCAGGCTGCACTTCGCCGCCCACAGCCACCATCCGTGGCCCGACGTCACCTTCGATGCCCACCAGCAGGCATGGCTCGACGCCGCCGAGCTCATGGACGACAAGTGGGACCGGGTGCTCGGTGAGGTCGTGCCCGAGGCGCAGCGCCACATCGCCGGCCGGCTCGCCCTGCCCGACCCGACAACGATCGCCTTCGCCCCCAACACCCACGAGCTGGTGGTCGCGGCTGGTGTCGACCCTGCCGCCGCCGGTGCGGATCCTCACCACCGACGGCGAGTTCCACAGCTTCCGCCGCCAGCTGGCGCGGTGGGAGGAGAGCCGCCGGGTGGCGGTCGACCCGGGTGCCGGTCGAGCCGTTCGACACCTTCCCCTACCGGTTCCTCGCCGCCGCCCGCCACCGGGAGCACGACCTCACCTACGTGAGCCACGTCTTCTACGACTCCGGCTACGTCGTGCCCGACCTCGAAGGGTGGGCCCGGGCGCTGCCCGCCGACGGCCACGTGGTCATCGACGGCTACCACGGCTTCATGGCCGTGCCGACGCGGCTCGACGCCGTCTGGACGCCGGGTCTTCTACGTCGCCGGCGGGTACAAGTACGCCATGGCAGGCGAGGGGGCATGCTTCATGCACTGCCCGCCCGGGACCGTGCGGCGACCCATCGACACCGGCTGGTTCGCCGGTTTCGAGCAGTCGGAGACGGCCGGCCGGCGTCGCCTACCCGGAGCACGCCGAGGTCGGTTCTGGGGCGCCACCTTCGACCCGAGCGGGCTGTACCGGTTCAACGCCGTGCAGCGCCTGCTCGACCGAGCGGGGATCGAGGTCGAGTCCATCCACACCCATGTGACGGACCTGCAGAGGCGGTTCCTCGGCTCGGTCGCCGGCCAAGGGCTCGACCTCGGCGAGCTCCTTCCCCCGAGGGGGCGTCCGGCGAGCGGGGCCACTTCCTCACCTACCGGACCCGACGGGCTGCGATGCGGCGGCGACTGCTGGCCGAGCGTGGAGTGACGGTCGACCGGCGGGGCGATCGTCTCGCATCGGCTTCGGGATCTACCACGACGACGACGACGTCGACCGGCTGATCGGCATCCTCGGTGAGCACGGTGACGATGATCACCGCAAAGGAGACGGCGCAATGAGCGAGGCGACCAAGGTGCTGCTCGAAGAGAGCGAGATGCCGACCCAGTGGTACAACGTGGTGGCGGACCTCCCCGAGCCGCCGCCGCCGGTCCTCCACCCCGGCACGCACCAGCCGGTCGGTCCCGACGACCTGGCCCCGCTGTTCCCGATGGCGCTGATCGGCCAGGAGGTCACCGCCGACCGCTACGTCGACATCCCCGGTGAGGTGCTCGACGTCTACCGGTTGTGGCGGCCGTCGCCGCTGTACCGGGCGCGACGCCTCGAGAGCCTCCTCGATACCCCGGCCCGCATCTACTACAAGTACGAGGGGGTGAGCCCGGCCGGGTCGCACAAGCCGAACACGGCCGTGCCCCAGGCGTTCTACAACGCCGCCGAGGGCGTCAAGAGGCTGGCCACCGAGACCGGCGCCGGCCAGTGGGGGAGCGCCCTGGCCTTCTCCTGCGCCCAGTTCGGGCTCGACTGCGAGGTGTGGCAGGTGCGGGCGTCGTACGACCAGAAGCCGTACCGGAAGACGATGATGGAGATATGGGGGGCGACCGTCCATCCCAGCCCCTCCGACGTGACCGAGGCGGGGCGCAGCATCCTCGCCACCGACCCCGACAGCCCCGGGTCACTGGGTATCGCCATCAGCGAGGCGGTGGAGAGGGCGGCCGGCGACCCGGACACCAAGTACTCGCTGGGCAGCGTGCTCAACCACGTCCTGATGCACCAGACCATCATCGGCGAGGAGGCGCTGCTCCAGTTCGCCAAGATCGGCGAGACACCCGACGTGCTGGTGGGCTGCACCGGCGGGGGGTCCAACTTCGGCGGGCTGTCGTTCCCGTTCCTCCGCGAGAAGCTCGCCGGGAACATGGACCCGACGATCCGCTGCGTCGAGCCCGCCGCCTGCCCGTCCCTGACCAAGGGCGAGTATCGC
Source organism: uncultured Acidimicrobiia bacterium (assembly GCA_963834375.1). Classification (GTDB taxonomy): domain Bacteria; phylum Actinomycetota; class Acidimicrobiia; order Spongiisociales; family UBA5794; genus JACDBE01. Next base: position 121,068 of record CAWIBM010000003.1, read on the forward strand.
TACGACTTCGGCGACACCATCGGGATGACCCCGCTGGTGAAGATGCACACGCTCGGCCATGACTTCATCCCCGACCCGTTCCACGCCGGTGGGTTGCGGTACCACGGCATGGCGCCGCTCGTGTCCCACATCTACGAGCTCGGCCTGGTCGAGGCGGAGGCCATCAACCAGCGCGAGTGCTTCGACGCCGCCCTGGCCTTCGCCCGCACGGAAGGGATCGTGCCCGCCCCGGAGCCAACCCACGCCATAGCCGCCGCCATCCGGGAGGCGAACCGGGCCAAGGAGTCGGGTGAGGAGACGGTGATCCTCACCGCCCTCTGCGGGCACGGCCACTTCGACATGACCGCCTACGAGGCGCATCTCGCCGGGCCGGCTCGAGGACTACCCGTACCCCGAGGAGCGGGTCGCCGAGGCGATGGAAAGGGTCCCCGAGGTCGCCGGAGTCTAGGTTCTCTGCTCTGCCCGGGCCGACCTTGACGGCACGGTCATGGTGACACAGGCGCCGACGACGCCGGTCGGCCCTCCTCCGCACATGGGGCCCACCCATGGCGGCCGTGCGTCACCTCCAGCGCTGTGTGATCAGCCGGCGAGGCGGGCGACGTCGATGGCGATGCCCACCAGGAGCAGCACCCAGACGACGGCGATGAACACGGTGTAGTGCCACCGCAGGCGGTGGTCGGCCAGCCAGAAGCGGCGGAGGCTCTGGTAGCCGAGGACGATGGCGAGCACCGACAAGCGTGATCGACACCGGCGCCGCCACCGCACCTGAGAGCCCGAGCAGGGGAACGACGAAGGGCACCACCAGGTAGGTGAAGATGCACCGGATGCCGGAGATGATGATCGAGCTGCGCAGCTTGTTGCGGGCGTCGAAGACGGCTCCCGGCACCGGGTCTCCGTGCACCCTGAGCAGCCGGCGCATCGTGCGGTCGGCAGGGGAGTACCGAGCGGGTGGCGGTGGCGGTCACGGAGCAGAGGCTACGCCGTCAGGCGGAGACTCGGCGATGGGGGTTGGGGGTCCCCCATCGCTCCGCGATGAGGCGTCAGCCGAAGAGCCATGAGCGCAGAGGCTACGCCGTCAGGCGGAGACTCGGCGATGGGGGTTGGGGGTCCCCATCGCTCCGCGATGAGGCGTCAGCCGAAGAGCCATGTAACGATGCTAGTGGGCGGAGCCACACCGCCTCCCGGAGGCGGCTGCGATCTCAGCGCACCGAGGATGGGGAGAGGTGTCGTTGGAGGACACCCCATGCGGCCGGGTGGCTCAGCTCGTCGCGCATCGTGCGCAGGGTGCGGAGGAACACCGGGATGGAGGCCTCGGTCGACATCGGGTTGGGGCGGGCCGCCTCGAGGATGTGCTCGTCGGGGCGCAGGACGAGGATCTCGGTGGTGGGCCATGCCTCCCTGATGCGCTCCAGCTCGATGTCGAGCGCCTGCCGGCCCAACCGGTCGAGGGCCTCCTCGTAGAACCGGGCGCGGCGGCGGGAGTCGAGCGCCGCCATCGGGGCGAGGATGAGCAGCAGGTCGAGCGGCTCGCCCATGCCGAGCACGAGGTCGGCGCTGGTGCCGCTGGCCATGCCCCCGTCCGAGTACCAGCGGCCGTCGATCATCACCGGTTGGTAGATCATCGGGACCGCCAGCGAAGCCGCCACGGCATCCTTGAACGGGACCTCGGGTGCGGCGTCGGTGCCGAACGCGGCTCGGGTCCTGGTCACCAGGTCGAAGCCGACCACCACGGTGGGTCGATCCGGCCAGGCCGACGCCAACTCCTCGCCGATGCGCTCTTCGATCCACTCGGTGAGGCCCTCGGTGGAGTAGAGGGCCGGGCTCCCCGCCAGCATCCGCAGATCGGGCCCTCCGGTGATCCCGGGGAGCACCCCGCGCCGCAGCCAGCGCCCCACCCCGCCGGGCCGGGCGCGCCGGTAGCAGCGGGCCTTCAGCCGTTCGGTCGCCTCGGAACGGGAGCGGGCGCCGTCGATGAAGGTGTCGATGGTGAGGTGCCCACCGCGCAACATGGCCGCGGTGAAGGCGCCGCACGAGGTGCCCACCACCACCGCAGCGTCGTTGGGATCCCAGCCCGTCGCCATCTCGAGAGCCAGGAGGCACCCGAGGTGATAGGACGCACCGGTGACTCCACCGCCTCCGAGTACCAGCCCCACCGAACCCATCGTCCGGTCACCTTAGATCGTGCCTCCGAGTTGCCAACGGTTCTCCCGGCCCATTGTCTGCCCGGGCCGACCTGTCGTCCTGTCGAGCCGAACAGCTTCGCCGGCCGGCGTCAGGCGTCGGTCGGCCCTCCTCCCGCAGATGGGGCCCCTACCCATCGCGGGCTGGACATTCCCGCCGAGCAGAGCTCGGCTCCTCCCGCAGATGGGGCCCCTACCCATCGCGGGCTGGACATCCGCCGAGCGGCTCGGCTCCTCCGCAATGGGCTACTCGTGCGGCATTCGCCGAGCAGAGCGGCTCCTCCGGACCTCCCACGCAGGGCGTCCGGGAACTGAAGGCGTGGCGTTCTACCCTGCGGCCATGAAGGTCCGCACCGCCCATCCGTCCGATCGGGACGCCATCGAGGTGCTGCTAGCCCGACGTGAGGAGGCGGACGGGCACCCTGCGGTCAGCGAGCACAAGGCCATCCGGCTACTGTCGCATGAGCAGATCGGGCGGGTCGTCGTCGACGGCGGCAATCGGGCACCCTCCAGGCTGGTCGGCTACGCGGTGGCCTCCCGTCACCCGGCCGCCGCCGGCATTCCGCACGGGCATTGGACCATGGAGATCGTGTCGGAGCCCGGGCACCCCGGGGAGATCGCCATCGTGCGAATGCTGGTGGAGACGGCCCCGGACGTGATCCCCGACGACGCCCCGCTGACGCTGTGGGTGTGGCGAAAGGCGGAGACGGCGGCAGTGTCGACCCTCGGCCTCGGCAGGGTGCGCATGCTGGCCGAGATGGGGCGGGACCTGCCCACGGGGATCCCGTGGGCGCTGCCCGAAGGCGTCGAGCTGCGGCCCTTCCGGCACGAGGATGGCGCCGCGTGGCTCGACGCCAACAACGCCGCCTTCGCCGGGCACCCGGAGAACGGGGCTCTCGACGCCGACAATCTGGCCAAGCGCCTCGCCCAGCCCTGGTTCGACGCCGAAGGTTTCCTGCTCGCCTGGGAAGGAGACAGGATCGCCGGCTTCTGTTGGACCAAGGTGCACGAGGACGGCAGGGGAGAGATCTACATACTGGCGGTGGTGCCCGAGGCGCAGGGTCGCGGGCTGGGCAAGGCGCTCCTGCTCGCCGGGCTCGACGACCTCAACCGGCGGCACAACGTGAGTGAGGCGATCCTGTACACCGACGCCGAGGACGGACGAGCCGTGAGGCTCTACGAGGCGACCGGGTTCGGGACGGTGCGGATGCTCGAGGAGCTGACGCTGCGGCGGTGAGGCCGTCCGGTTACCCGAACGGCTGGCCGCACGACGGACAGCGCCGGTCGCTCTCAGACGTGGCCGCTCGGCACCACGGGCACGGGAGATCGGATCCGAGAGCGAACCCGCCTTCCCGGTCATCGTGTGGGTCGGAGCCGATCGGGTCGAAACCCACCCGGGCACCAGCCGCCACCAGGGTGCGGCGCCGGACCGGCGCCGGGGCTTCGGTTGAAGGAGCAGCCCTGGTGAGCGCCACCACGATGCCGGCGATCAGGCCCGCCGCGGCCACGATCTCGAGCATGCCCGACCCCTCCTCGGTTTGGCTGCGGGTCAAGGCTAGGAAGCGCAAGGACGGTTTTCGCGGATTTACAGGGCTGTCAACTTTCCGTTCCCCCTGTGGGGGAAGGGTGGCCGCAGCACGGGCCGAAGGCAGGTCGGCGGACGGGAAGGGGGTTCCGCCCATTCGAGCCCATCTCAACGGGATGTAGCCTGAGGCACCCCAACCCACCCGGGAGCCGGCTTGGCGATCAACCTCACCTTCCCAGACGGCAGCGCCCACGAGTTCGCTGACGGCACGACCGGCGCCGAGGTGGCCGCATCGATCGGGCGGCGGCTGGCCGAGGCGGCGGTGGTGGCGAGCCTCGACGGTGTCCTCCTCGATCTCTCCCGGTCACTGCCCGGCGACGGCGAGTTCGCCGTGGTCACCGACACCAGCGACGAGGGTCGTGCGGTCATCCGCCACTCGTCGGCCCATGTCCTCGCCCAGGCGGTGCTCGACCTGTACCCCGGGGCCGCCTTCGCCATCGGCCCGCCCATCGAGGACGGCTTCTACTACGACTTCGACATCGGTCGCGCCTTCCACCCCGACGACCTCGAGGCGATCGAGGCTCGGATGCACGAGATCATCGCCGAGGACCAACCCTTCGAGCGCCAGGTCGTGGCGACCGCCGAGGCCAGGGAGCTCTTCGCCGGCCAGCCCTTCAAGGCCGAGATCATCGACGGCGTCGACGAGGCCCAGGGCGCCGGGGCGGAGGAGGTGAGCCTCTACCGCAACCTCGACTTCGTCGACCTGTGCCGGGGCCCCCACCTGCCGTCGACCGGCCGGATCAAGGCGGTCAAGCTGCTGCGGTCGTCCGGGTCGTACTGGCGGGGGGACGAGAAGAACCCGCAGCTGCAACGCATCTACGGCACCGCCTGGGAGACCCCGCAGGCGATGGCCGACTACCTCGATCGGGTCGAGCAGGCCAGGCTTCGCGATCATCGGAAGCTCGGGCACGACCTCGACCTGTTCTCCTCCCCGCCGGAGTTGGGACAGGGGCTCGCCGTCTGGCACCCGAACGGCGGGATGCTGCGCAAGGTGATGGAGGACTACAGCCGGCGCCTCCACACCGAGTACGGGTTCGACTTCGTGGTGAGCCCGCAACTGGCCAAGGAGGAGTTGTGGGAGACCTCCGGCCACCTCGGCTGGTACGCCGAGAACATGTACCCGGCCGTGGTCGTCGACGATGGCGAGCGTTACCGGGTGAAGCCGATGAACTGCCCGTTCCACGTGCTCATCTATCGCAGCGCGGCGCGCTCGTACCGCCGGCTCCCCATGCGGTTGTCGGAGTTGGGGGCGGTGTACCGCTACGAGCGCTCGGGCACGCTGCAGGGACTGCTCCGGGTCCGGGGCCTCACCCAGGACGACAGCCACACCTTCTGCACCAGGGAGCAGCTCGCTTCGGAGTTGGAGCGTCACCTCGACTTCGTGTTGACGCTGTTCGCCGACTTCGGGTTCGAGGAGATCGAGGCCGAGCTGTCGACCCGTGACGAGGACAAGTGGATGGGGGACCTGGACCTCTGGGACGAGGCCACCAAGCTGCTCCGGCTGACACTGGAGAAGCGGGGAGTCGACTACCGGGTCGGCGAGGGCGAGGCGGCGTTCTACGGGCCGAAGATCGACGTCCACGTGAAGGATGCCCTGGGACGGCGGTGGCAGTGCTCCACGATCCAGCTCGACTTCAGCACGCCGCAGCGCTTCGACCTCGAGTACACCACCCCCGAGAACACCAAGGCGCAGCCGGTGATGATCCATTGCGCCAAGTTCGGGGCGGTGGAGCGGTTCGTCGCCATCTTGGTGGAGCACTACGCCGGGGCGTTCCCCGCCTGGCTGAGCCCGATCCAGGCAACCGTGATCCCGGTGGCCGACCGCCACGACGGGTACGCCGCCGAGGTCGAGTCACTCCTCCGCAGGGCGGGGTTGCGGGTCGAGCTCGACCTCAGCGACCAGTCGCTCGGCGAGAAGGTGCGGCGAGCCATCACCGACAAGCACCCGGCGGTCATCGTCGTCGGCGACCGCGATGTCGAGGCGGAGAGCGTCGGGCTGCGGCTGCGCGGAGACGACGCCGAGCGCCGGGGAGTGCCGGTAGACGAGGCCTTGTCCGAGCTGGCGGCTCTGTGCACGCCACCTCGATGACCGTGGAGGCCGTCGTTGGCGGCTGACCGTCGCCGCGCCGGCCGGCGAGGAATCGAGATCCCTCCCGATATCGCCGAGGGTGTCGCCGTGCCCGAGGACCTCGATGCCGAGGTACTCGACCCCCATGCCGTCCCCGACCCACAACGACGCCGTCGGGCGGCGTTGGTGTACGTGGTGGCCGCCATTCTGACCGCCATAGGGGTGCTGGTCGGCGCCCTCCCCACCGGGATGTGGCTCACCGTCGGGCTCCTCGTTGCCATCGCCGGGTGGTACGTCCTCGGGGCGTGGCACCTGGCGGTGCGAGAGGGCGCCGCCCTCGAGGCGGCCAACCGGGCAATCGGATTCCCCGTTGGACATGCGTCCGCCAACCTCGGCTTCAGGGGCTGGCGGAGCCGGCCCATCTGGAACGTCCTGGTGTTCTCCGCCGACGACCCACCTTCGCGCCGCGGGCTGGTCCGCGTCGACGGCATCGACGGCTCGGTCGTGGAGACGTACGTAGAAGACGTCCCGCCCGGCGAGTGGTGACGTCCCGGGCCGCCGGGTCGCGCTCTAGCGCTGGTCGAGGGGGACGAAGTCGCGCATCGCCTGGCCGGTGTAGATCTGCCGGGGCCGGGCGATCTTGTTGTCGCCGTGCTCGTGCATCTCCATCCAGTTGGCGATCCAGCCGGGTAGGCGCCCGATGGCGAAGAGCACGGTGAACATCCTGGTGGGGAAGCCCAGTGCCCGGAAGATCAGCCCCGAGTAGAAGTCGACGTTGGGGTACAGCTTCCGGCTGACGAAGTAGTCGTCCTCGAGCGCCGCCGTCTCCAGTTGGTGGGCGATCTCGAGCAGCGGGTCGTCCTTGCTGACCGTGCCCAGCACGTCGTCGGCGAAGCGCTTCAGGATCTGCGCCCTGCGGGTCGTAGTTGCGGTAGATGCGGTGACCGAAGCCCATCAGCCGGTAGGGGTCGTCCTTGTCCTTGGCCCGGGCGATCGCCTTCTCCACCGTCATGTCGGGGTCGACGTGGATGGCGTCCAGCATCTCGACGACCTCCTGGTTGGCGCCGCCGTGGAGCGGGCCCCACAGGGCGTTCATCCCGGCAGCCACGGAGGCGAACAGGTTCGCCTGGCTGGAGCCGACGAAGCGCACCGTCGCCGTTGAGCAGTTCTGCCCGTGATCGGCGTGGAGGATGAGCAGCACGTTGAGTGCCTTGGCGATGATCGGGTCGATCTTCTCCTCCTCCACCGGGAGGGCGAACATCATGTGGAGGAAGTTCTCCACGTAGCTCAGATCGTTGCGCGGGTAGACGTACGGCTGGCCGATCGACTTCTTGTACGCCCAGGCGGCCACCGTCGGCATCTTGGCGATCAGCCGGGTGGCGCTCTCCCGGACCGCTTCCGGGTCCTTCGGGTTGTAGTACGGCTCGTAGAAGGTGGAGATGGCGTTGGTGGCGGAGGACAGGATCGCCATGGGGTGGGCGCTGCGGGGGAAGGCGTCGAAGAACCGCTTGAGCTCCTCGTTGAGCAGGGTGTGGTGCCGGACCTTGGCCCGCCACCCCTCGAGGGCGACCGTGTCGGGGAGCTCGCCGAAGAGAAGGAGATACGCCACCTCGAGGAAGCCGCATTGCTCGGCGAGGTCTTCGATCCGGTAGCCACGGTGCCACAGCGTCCCGTTGCCGCCGTCGATGTAGGTGATGGCGCTCTCGGTGCTCGCCGTGTTGGCGTATCCCGGGTCGAAGGTGACGTAGCCGGCGTCGCCGCGCAGGTGCGGACATCGAGCCCGACGTCACCGATGGTCGACTCGACCACCGGCAACAGGTAGCCCTCGTCGCCGATGCGCAGCTCCGGCTTGGTCTCCGTCATCCAGGTCCTTTCACCGACGAGGAAAAACGTGGGTTCGCGGGGCGCGGCGAGTGTAGCGCGGTACGCGCCCGGGGCGGCCAGTCGGGATGCATTTCGACCAGGCGGAGCGCACCACATCGGACGGCTGGGTTCCTCCCCGTCATCCGTGCCGGTCTCCGGCCCGTGTCGCTGCCACCCCTCCTCCAGTAGGCGAGGGGAAACGGAACCCGGTGGGCAAGCTGGTAACTTTCCGGGCCGGAAGGAGGACGAGTTTGCTCGACCTCAAGGGTCGGAGCCGGCTTGCTCCGATGCTCGACGCCATCGCGGTGGCGCTGTCGAAGGCGCGGCTGACCCCCACCATGGTCACGGCCGCCGGGCTCGCCGTCACCATCGCCGGGGCCGTCTTGATCGCCGTGCAGCGTTACACCCTCGGGGCGATCGTCACCGCCGTCGGCTGCATCCTCGACACGCTGGACGGCCCGCTGGCGAGGCACCAGGGCAAGGCGTCCATCCGGGGCGCCTTCGTCGACACCATGGCCGACCGATTCGGGGAGATCGCCATCTGGTCGGGGCTGGCGTTCAGCCTGCGCGACGAGGAGCCGGCGCTGATGCTGTGCCTGTTCGCCCTCGCCTTCTCGCTGCTCACCCCCTACGTGCGGGCGAAGGCGGAGAGCTGGGGCGCCGAGGGCCGCGGCGGGTGGATGGGCCGGGCGGAGCGGATGATCCTGATCCTCATCGGGGTCTTCGCCACCGGGGTCGGTGGCGGCCTGCGTGTGTTGTATCCGGTGCTGTGGGTGTTCGTCGTGCTCGCCGGCTTCACCGTCTTCCAGAGGATCCGTAGGACCTGGGAGCAGCTGGAGCGGTGAGCCGCTTCGACGGGTTGGGCACCTATGCCCTGTTCCGGCTGTCGGCCGGGATCCTCTCGCTGCTCCCCGAGCCGGTGGCCCGTCGGTTGGGGGAGGGGCTGGGGTGGGCAGGCTCGTTCGTCGTCCCCGGCCGGCTGGCCCTGGTACGCCGCCACCTGGCGCAGTGTGGTCGGCGAGGAGGAGGCGACGAGGCGGCGGGTCCGGCGGATGTTCGCCAGCTACGGCCGGTACTGGGCCGAGGTCTTCTGGGTGACCCCACGGCGGGTCACCGACATCCTCGCCACCAGCCGCCTGATCAACCCGGAGCGGTTGGAGGCGGCCGCGCAGTCCGGCAGGGGAGTGATCCTGGCCCTGCCGCACACCGGCAACTGGGAGTCGGCGGGGGCTGCCTCCGCCAGCCACGGGGCGCCGGTCCTGGCGGTGGCGGAGGCGTTGCCCAATCGACGCCTCATCGAGTGGTTCATCGACCTGCGGCGCAAGGTTGGGATGGAGGTCGTGCTCTCCGACGGCGACCGGTCGCTGACCACCACCCTCGTCCGCCGGCTGAAGGGCGGAGGCACCATCGCGCTGGTATCAGACCGCGACCTGTCGGGACGGGGGGTGCCGGTGACGTTCTTCGGCGAGCAGACGACGCTGCCGGCGGGCCCGGCCACGCTCGCCGAGCGCACCGGGGCGATCCTGCTGCCGGTCGGTTGCTACTTCGAGCGGGGCCGCGGCAACCGCTTCGTGATCGAAGAGCCGATCGAGGTGCCCGACCTCCCCACCCGGGAGGAGCGGGTGGTGGCGACCACCCAGGCGCTCGCCGAGGTCCTCGAGATGATCGTGGGCCGCGCCCCCGAGCAGTGGCACCTGTTCCAACCCAACTGGCCGTCCGACCGGCCGCCGCGGTGAGTCCCCCTCCGGACCGGCGAGACCTCCACGTCGCTCTGGTGTGTCCGTACGACCTGGGACGCCACGGCGGGGTCCAGGACCAGGTGCTCGAGCTGGCCCGGTGGCTGGGTGAGGAGGGGCATCGGGCCACGGTGGTCGGGCCGGGAGAGACCGAACGGGAGGGAACGGTCCTGGTCGGCCCGGCGCGGGTCGTCCGGGCGAACCGCTCGGAAGCACCGGTCGCCCTGGGGCCGGGGGTGTGGTCCCGAGTGGCGGGAGCCCTGGCCGGGGTCGACGTCGTCCACGTGCACGAGCCGCTGATGCCGGCGGTGTCGCTGGCGGCGATGCGGGCCGGGCCTGCCCCGGTCGTCGCCACCCTCCACGCCGACGCCACAGCCATGGTGCGGCGGGGCCTCAGGGTCGGCCGGCCGGTGGTGCGCCGGCTGCTGCGGAGGGCTGCGGTGGTGACCGCGGTGTCGCCGGTGGCGGCGGCCGTGGTCGCCGGTGCGGTGCCGGTGCGGCTGGTTCCCAACGGCATCGACACGGCCCTGTGGAGTGACCGGGGGAGCGGGCATCCGGTCGAAACACCGGCGAAGCGACCCGGGTCTGTGGTTTTCGTGGGACGGGACGATGCCCGCAAGGGCCTCGACGTGCTGCTCGCCGCCTGGCCGGCGATCGCCGCCCGGGTGCCCGGGGCGTCGCTGGAGGTGATCGGCAGCAGCCGGCCCGGCTCGGCCCCGCCCGGTGTCACCTATCGGGGACGGGTGGGCGACGACACCAAGCGGCGGGTCATGGGCTCCGCCGAGGTCCTGGCCGCCCCCAACACGGCCGGCGAGAGCTTCGGGATCGTCCTGGTCGAGGGCATGGCGTCCCGGTGTGCTCTCGTGGCGTCGGCGCTCCCCGGGTTCGTGCACGTCGGAGGGGACGCCGCCCGGTGGGTGGCCCCGGGAGACGCCCCCGCCTTGGCGGACGCCGTCGCCGGGCTGCTCTCCGATCGGGTGACGCGTGGTGCGCTCGTGGAGCGGGGGATCGAGCGGGTCGCCCGCTTCGACCGCAGCCCGGTGCTCGCCGGCTACCTGGCGGCGTACCGCGACGCCCTCGGTGATCGAACCTGAGTAGGCGATCCTCGTCTCCTCGAGGTGGTGCCGCCGTAGTCGGCCTGGTAACAAAGACGGCCCACGATGGGGTTGGGGCCCCATCTGTGGGAGGAGGCGAGCGAGAGCTCGCCGGGTATGTCCAGCCGTACACTGTGCCGGTGGCCTATTCGCACATCTCCGTCGCCGCTGGGCCGGCCACCAGGATCACCCTCGACCGGCCCGAGCGGCGCAACCCGCTGAGCCTCGACACCATGACCGAAGTGGCCGCCGCACTGACCGCAGCCGGCGCCGACCGGTCGGTTGCCGCCGTGGTCATCGCCGGCAACGGTCCCGCTTTCAGCGCCGGGCACGACCTCAAGGAGATGGTGGGGCGTGACCACTCGTTCTACGAGAAGCTGTTCGACGCCTGCACGGTGATGATGGAGACGATCCACGAGATCCCGCAGCCGGTGATCGCCAGGGTTCACGGGATCGCCACCGCCGCCGGGTGCCAGCTCGTCGCCGCCTGCGACCTGGCCGTCGCCGCAGAGAACGCCACCTTCGCCACCCCCGGGGTGAAGATCGGGCTCTTCTGCTCCACGCCGATGGTGCCCATCTCTCGGGCCGTGGGTCGGAAGCGGGCGATGGAGATGCTGCTCACCGGTGAGCCGATCTCTGCGCGGACCGCCCTCGATTGGGGCCTGGTCAACCGGGTGGTGCCGGAGGAGCGGCTCGATGAGGAGGTCGACGCCCTGGTCGCTGCGGTCACCCGGTACAGCCCGGCGGTGCTGGGCATCGGGAAGGCCGCCTTCTACCACCAGATCGACCTCGCCGAGCCCGCCGCCTACGAGCACACCAAGGCGGTGATGGCCGCCAACGCCGGCCTGGCCGACGCCCGTGAAGGCATCGACGCCTTCCTGGGCAAGCGATCCCCGGAGTGGCCGCCCTCACCACCGGGCTGAGCCGCCGAGCCGAGCCGCCATGACTGGCGGGTGGCGCCGGTAGAATCGAGGCCCATCGTCCCGGAGCGTGAGATGCCCACAGCCGAACGCGGCACCGACCTCGTCAAGCGCGGCCTCGCCGAGATGCTCAAGGGCGGCGTGATCATGGACGTCGTCTCCGCCGATCAGGCGAAGATCGCCGAGGAGGCCGGAGCGGTGGCGGTGATGGCGCTGGAGCGCGTGCCCGCCGACATCCGCGCCGTCGGTGGCGTGGCCCGCATGGCCGATCCCGGCCAGGGTCGAGGAGATCGTCGCCGCGGTCTCCATCCCGGTGATGGCCAAGGCCCGCATCGGGCACTCCGTGGAAGCCCAGGTCCTCCAGGCGCTCGGGGTGGACTACATCGACGAGAGCGAGGTCCTGACCCCGGTCGACGAGCACCACATCGACAAGCGCGCCTTCACCGTCCCGTTCGTGTGCGGGGCGAAGGACCTCGGCGAGGCGCTGCGGCGAATCGGCGAGGGCGCGGCGATGATCCGGACCAAGGGCGAGCCGGGTACCGGCAATGTCGTCGAGGCGGTGCGGCACATGCGGATCATGAACCGCCAGATCGGACGGCTCACCACTCTGGGGCCCGACGAGGTGATGAGCGCCGCCAAGGAGCTCGCCGCTCCGTACGACCTGGTCAAGGAGGTCTCCGAGACCGGCCGGCTCCCCGTGGTCAACTTCGCCGCCGGCGGCATCGCCACCCCGTCCGACGCCGCCCTGATGATGCAGCTCGGTTGCGACGGGGTCTTCGTCGGTTCGGGCATCTTCAAGTCGGGCGACCCGGCGGAGCGGGCCCGAGCCATCGTCGAGGCGACCACCTTCTTCCGCGACGCCGACAAGATCGCCAAGGTGTCCCGAAACCTCGGTGAGCCGATGGTGGGCATCAACGTCGACACCCTCCAGCCCCAGGATCGGATGCAGGACCGGGGGCTGTGACCGATGCGGATCGGCGCGCTCGCCCTCCAAGGTGACTTCCGCGAGCACCTCGCCGTGGTCACCCGGCTGGGCCACGAGGCGGCGGAGGTGCGCACCCCCGAGGAGTTCGGGCGCGTCGACGCCCTGCTCATCCCCGGCGGCGAGTCGACCACCATCGGGCGGCTGGCGACCATCTACGGGCTCATCGACCCGCTCCGGGAGCGGATCGGCGATGGCATGGCGGTGCTGGGCACCTGTGCGGGGATGATCTTCCTGGCCGAGTCCACCACCGGCGTGGTGCAGCCGCAGTTGGGCGTGCTCGACGTCGTGGTCGAGCGCAACGCCTTCGGTCGTCAGATCGACAGCTTCGAGGCGGACCTGGCGGTCGACGGGTTCGACCGGCCGGTCCAAGCCGTGTTCATCCGCGCCCCGTGGATCAGCAAGGTCGGCGGCGCCGTCGAGGTGCTGGCCACGGTGACCGAGCCCGGGACCGGCGACACCCATCCGGTGTTCGTCCGCCAGGGGAGGGTGCTGGCGACGTCGTTCCACCCCGAGCTCACCGAAGACGACCGCATCCACGAGATGCTGGTGGCCGCCGCCGCCGAGGACGGCTGATGGCCGGGCACTCCAAGTGGGCCAACACCAAGCACCGCAAGGAGCGGCAGGACTCCAAGCGGGGCAAGCTGTTCGCCAAGCTCATCCGAGCCGTCGAGGCGGCCGCCCGCCAGGGCGGCTCCGACCCCGACGGCAACGCCGCCCTCTACAACGCCATCCAGAAGGCGAAGGACGCCTCGGTGCCCAAGGACAACATCGAGCGCGCCGTTGCCCGTGGTGGGGGCGGGCTCGACGGGGTCGACTACGAGGAGATCTGGTACGAGGGGTACGCCGCCGGCGGCGTCGCCCTGTACATCCTGGTCCTGACCGACAACCGCAACCGGGCCGCCGCCGATGTGAGAGCCACCTTCAACCGCCTGGGCGGGTCGCTCGGCGAGCCGGGCTCGGTGGGGTACCTGTTCGAGCAGAAGGGGCTGATCGTGGCCACCGGCGACGAGGAGACGGTGATGATGGCGGCGCTCGACGGGGGCGCCGAGGACGTCACCGGATCCGGCGTCCAGTGGGAGGTCGTCTCGGCGCCCGGCGACCTGTCGCGGGTGCGCGCCTCTCTGGAGGAGGCCGGGATCACCGTCGAATCAGCCGAGGTGACCCAGCTGCCGACCACCACGGTGGCGCTCGACGAGCCCAATGCCCGCAAGGTCCTGCGGCTGCTCGACGCGCTCGAGGACCTCGACGACGTCCAGGAGGTCTTCGCCAACTTCGACATCCCCGACGAGATCCTCGAATCGGTCGGGTGACTCGGTTTCATTCCCGACCCGAACGCACGCTGAGCGTTGCATCGGTTTACCGAAACCCGCTCCGGGGGTGGTGGAGCCGACGTCAGCCGGGACGGACGGCCCGCGATGCGTGGGCCGATCTGCGGAGGAGGTTGACCGCGGCCTTCGGCGCCTCGGCCATGAGTCCCGCGTCGGTCGGCCGGGAGGGCTCGGGTGCTTGGCCAGTCGGCGGACGGCCGGTACGCTCACCAAACATATGTTCGTTCTCGGCATCGACCCCGGTCTCACGGTCACCGGTTACGGAGTCATCGAAATCGGCTCCGGGGAACCCCGGGCGGTGGCGGCCGGGGTCATCCGCACCGACCCGGCGGAGCCGATGGCGAGACGCCTCGCCGACCTGCACACCGACATCACCGACGTGGTGCGCTCCCTGGAGGTGGACGAAGCAGCCGTCGAAGAGGTCTTCGTCAACCGGAACCTGCACACGGCTATGGCGGTGGGACGGGCATCAGGCGTGGCGATGCTGGCGCTGGCCCAGGCGGGCGTGCCGGTCACCGAGTACACCCCGAGCGCGGTGAAGCTGACCGTCACCGGGTCCGGTTCGGCCGGCAAGGCTCAGGTCGCCCGGGTGGTGGCCATGCGCCTGGGCCTGGTGGAGCCGCCGTCACCGCCCGACGCAGCCGACGCGCTCGCCGTCGCTCTGTGCCACGCGCAGGCGCTGCCGATGCGGGTGGCGCTGGGACGGTCGGCGCGGGGGTCACACGTGAGCCAGCTCGATGCCGCCCGGCGGCCGACCCGGCCCCGGCAACGCCATGATCGGCAGGCTGCGCGGCTCGCTGGTCGTGAAGCAGCCAGACCGGGTGGTGCTCGACGTTGCCGGGGTGGGCTACGAGGTGGCGGTGACGCCGCGGGCTCTTGCTCGACCTGCCCGGGATCGGCGAGGACGCCGTGCTCCACGTCCATCTCCACGTCCGCGAGGACGCCCTGGCGATGGTCGGCTTCCCGACCGAGGAGGAGCGGGACACGTTCCGGGTGCTGGTGGCGGTGCCGGGGATCGGCCTCAAGGTGGCGATGGCGATCCTGGGACACTAGCCGTGCCCGAGCTGCGGCGGGCGGTGGTCACCGACGACGTCGCCGCCCTGACCATGGTGCCCGGGATCGGCAAGCGGAGTGCCCAGAAGCTGATGCTCGAGCTGCGGCCCCGCTTCGACGGCGCCGAGGCGGTGGTGGTGACGACCGGCAACATGTCCGAGGTCCGCGCCGCGCTGGAAGGTCTGGGGTACGAGGCTGCCGAGATCAGCGGCGCCGTCTCCGGGCTCGAGGCCGATCGCGCCGGTCGAAGACCTGCTGCGGGCGGCGCTGCGCCGCATCGGCGGGGCCGAGCGATGCGTGAGGAGAATCTGCTCGCCGGGGCACCGCTGCCGGGCGAGGCCGGGTTCGACGCCGGGCTCCGCCCCCGGCGCATGGGCGACTTCATCGGGCAGGCCGCCCTCAAGGAGCGCCTCGAGATCCTCATCGAGGCGGCCCGGGCTCGCGGTGAGCCCATCGACCACGTGCTCTTCTCGGGGCCCCCCGGGCTGGGCAAGACCTCGCTGGCGGGGATCCTCGCCGCCGAGATGGACGTGACACTGCGGATCACATCGGGTCCTGCGCTGGAGCGGCCCGGCGACCTGGCCGCGGTGCTCACCAACCTCGAGCCCGGTGACGTGCTGTTCGTCGACGAGATCCACCGACTGTCCCGCCCGGTCGAGGAAGTGCTCTACCCGGCGATGGAGGACTTCGTCCTGGACATCATGGTGGGCAAGGGGCCTGCGGCGCGTTCGATCCGGCTCGACCTCCCCCGGTTCACCCTGGTCGGAGCGACCACCCGGGTGGGGCAGGGTGGCGTCGCCGTTGCGCGACCGGTTCGGGTACGTCGCCCGCCTCGACTACTACCCCGCGGTCGAGCTGGCGGCCATCATCACCCGGTCGGCGCAGATCCTCGACGTCTCGATCGACCGGGCGGGCGCCGAGGTGATCGCCCGCCGGTCACGGGGCACGCCGCGGGTCGCCAACCGGTTGCTCCGCCGGGTGCGGGACCACGCCAGCGTGCGGGGTGACGGCGACGATCGACGCCGAAGGGAGCCGACACCGCGTTGGGGGTGTTCGAGGTCGACCGGCGGGGTCTCGACAAGGTGGACCGCTACATCCTGGAGGCGATCGTCCACAAGTTCGGCGGGCGGCCCGGTCGGACTCTCCACGCTCGCCATCGCCGTCGGGGAGGACCCGGAGACCGTGGAGGACGCCTACGAGCCGTTCCTGTTGATGGAGGGGCTGCTGCCGCGGACCCCCGGGGCCGGGTGGCCACCGCCAACGCCTACGCCCATCTCGGTGTCGATGCCCCGCCGATCCCGCCCGATCCGCAGGGCTCACTGCTCGAGACTGACCGGCCGGCCTCGCTCGGTGTGGTTCCGCCGATATCGGCTCGGGCAGCACTACGGCCCGTGACGTTGGGGCCCCATCTTGAGGAGGGCCGACCGCCGTGTTCGGGCGGCGCAGCCGACGAAGTCGCCCGGGCAGGTTCCCCTCCTCGGCTGCCGTGCGGCCTTACGGCCCGGTGCTGCAGACCAGCTCCTTCCGCCCTTAGGGGGAGGAGAAAACTCGGCCGTGGGCCCGCATGATGGCGACCAGGCGGTCGTGGTCGATGGCGTGGGCGGTGATGCCGTCACGGCCCACCATCGTCTCGGCGGCGAGCAGGGAGTTGGTCATCGGCCGCCTCGGTGGCCTCGGCCGTCGCCTCCAGCAGCGGGTTGATGTGATCATCGACCACCATCGCAGGTCCACGGTGGGCCGGGGGTCGTCCTCACCGCCTCCGATAGGAGAGCCCCCGGTTGCCGGTGGCGAAGGCGAGGAACAGGTCGCCCGGAGCCGTGCGACCCGTAGCTGCCCATCCGGGCCGAGCCCCATGCCGACCCGCTGCGCCAGCCGGGCGCACTGGTGGGGGAGCAGCGGAGCGTCGGTGGCGACGATGCCGATGATCGAGCCTCCTTCGTGCGTGGCCTCGGGCTTGACCGCTCGAGCTGGTCCCACGGCGACGGCACCTCTTCGTAGGGGATGGCCGCTCCCACCGGCACCCCGTCGATGCGGAGCAGTGCCCGCTCGCCGTAGTTCGCCTGGACCAGGACCCCGACGGTCCAGTCGCCGGCCCGTCGCGAGGCGGTGCCGATGCCGCCCTTGAACTCGTGGCAGATCATCCCGGTGCCGCCCCCGACGTTGCCCTCGGTCACCGGTCCGGCGGCAGCCGACGGAGCGCGGAGTGGACGTGCTCGGGGCGCACATGGAACCCGTTGATGTCGTTGAGGGCGCCGTCGTAGGTCTCACCGGCGACGGGGAGCGCCCAGATGGCATGGCTCATGTCGTGCGACCGTGCCGCCGACTCGATCAGGGCGTCGTGCACGACACCGACGCTGTGGGTGTTGGTGATGCCGATGGCACCGCCGAGCATCCCGGCCTCCCGGATCCACTCCAGCCCGGTGAGCTCGCCGTTGCCGTTGAGCCGGTGCGCCCCGGCGAACACCGGCTCGGTCCAGACGTCGCCGTCGTGGGGGATCACCACGGTGACCCCGGTTCGCACCGGCCCCTCGCCGGGCCGAGCTGGCCTTCACCGCGAGATCAGCGTGGTGTGGCCGACCCGGACGCCGGCGACATCGGTGATGGCGTCGAGGGGGCCGGGTTCCATGCGGCCGATGCGGATGCCGAGGTCGGCGGTGCGCATCGGCGGAGCGTAGCTGTGCTCATGGCTCTTCGGCTGAAGCCTCATCGCGGTGCGATGGGGGACCCCCCCCCCATCGCCGAGCTCGGCCTGACACCTCATCGCGGTGCGATGGGGACCCCCAGCCCCCATCGCCGAGCCTCCGCCTGGCGGCGAGCCTCGTTCGAGTGCGGGTCGACGACTTCGATTACGAGCTCCCGGTCGAGTTGGTGGCACAGGAGGCCATCGAGCCCCGCCACGACGCCCGATTGCTGGTCACCGCCACCATGGAGGACCGCACCGTCGCCGATCTGCCCGCGCTCCTCCGCCCGGGCGACCTGCTGGTGGTCAACCGCACCAGGGTCAGGGCCGCTCGCCTGATCGGGACCAGGGTCGACACCGGCGGGACCGTGGAGGCGCTGCTGCTCCGCCGCGTCGACCCGGAGCGATGGGAGGTGATGCTGCGGCCGTCCCGGCGGATCCGTCCCGGCGTGGCGCTGCGCTTCGATCGGATCACCGGCGAGGTGCTGTCCATGCCGGACGAAGGCGTCGCCGTTGTCCGGCTCACCGCCGGCGATGCCGACGTCGACGACCTCCTCCCCGAGGTGGGCTCCGTGCCGCTGCCCCCGTACTTCCACGGTGAGCTTGCCGACCCGGAGCGCTACCAGACCGTCTTCGCCAAGGACATCGGGTCGGCGGCGGCACCCACGGCAGGGCTCCACTTCACCCGACCCCTCCTCGACCGGTTGGCCGCCGCCGGCATAGGACTGGCGGAGGTCGATCTCGACGTCGGTCTGGACACCTTCCGGCCGATGACGGTCGACCTGGTGGCCGAGCACCGCATCCATCGTGAACGGTACGAGGTGCCGGACGAGACCGCCGTCTCCATCGCCGACACCCGACGTTCCGGCGGAAGGGTGGTGGCGGTGGGGACCACGGTGGTGCGCACCCTCGAGACGGCCGGCCGTCCGGGGAGAGGTCGACCCGGGGAAGGCTGGAGCGAGCTGTTCATCGTCCCCGGTCATCGTTTCGCCGTCGTCGACGCCATGCTCACCAACTTCCATGCCCCCCGCACCACACTGCGTGGCGCTGGTCGCCGCCGCCATCGGCCCGGCGTGGCGTGACGTCTACCGGACGGCGGTCGAGCGCCGCTACCGCTTCCTCTCCTTCGGCGACGCCATGCTGGTGGACCCGGTCGGAGGGGCGGCGTGAGCCGGGCCGTCTGGTGGGAGCGTTCGTCCGGGACGGCGCGCCCGGACCGGGATCCTGCACACCCCGCACGGCGCCGTGCCCACGCCGGCGTTCATGCCGGTGGGCACCCGCGGCGCGGTGCGCACCCTCGACACCGACAGACCTGGAGGACGCTCGGCGCCGACATCGTGCTGGCCAACACGTACCACCTGGTGCTCCGGCCGGGCGCCGATGCGGTGGCCGCACTGGGAGGGCTGCACCGGATGACCGGTTGGACCGGGCCGATGCTCACCGATTCCGGCGGGTTCCAGGTGTTCTCGCTCGACCCGGTCGTCACCGAGGAGGGGTGCGGTTCCGCTCCACCTACGACGGGTCCACCTTCACCTGACGCCAGAGTCGTCGGTGGCGGTACAGGAGCAGCTGGGGGCGGACATCGCCATGGCCCTCGACGTGCTGGTCGGCCTGCCGGCGCCGCCGGCACCGTCGTCGAGGAGGCATCCGAGCAGACGCTGCGCTGGGCGGAGCGATCGGCCCGGGCTCGGACCCGCGCCGACCAGGGGCTGTTCGGGATCGTCCAGGGCGGCACCGAGCTCGACCTGCGGGCACGCTCGGCGGCCGGCACGGCTGCGATCGGGTTCGACGGGTACGCCATCGGGGGGCTGGCGGTCGGGGAGCCGCCCGAGGAGCGCAACGCTGCCGTCGAGGCCGTCGTCGGCGAGCTCCCCGACGACGCCACCCGCTACGTGATGGGCCTGGGCGACACCGAGGGGCTCCTCGACGCCGTCGCCCGCGGCGCCGACCTGTTCGACTGCGTCATACCCACCCGGCTGGCCCGCCACGGCAAGGTGCTGCATCCCGATGGCGACTTCTCCGTCAAGCTCGCCCGCTGGGCCCGATCCACCGAGCCGCTCGACACCGCCTGCGCCTGCTCCACGTGCGCCCGGTATCCCCGCGGCTATCTGCGCCACCTGTTCGCCGTCGGCGAGGTCGAGCGGGCCACGACTGGTGACCATCCACAACCTGCACTACACCCTGCAGCTGATGCGGTCGATGCGCGCCGCCATCGCCGCCGGGACCTTCGCCGAGTTGCACGCGGGCCGGTCGCGCGCCGGCGGCGCCTCCGTCGCCGAACGGGCCACCGATAACGGATTGCGCGATGGAGATCACTAATCTGACGCGGTCCACCCGGCGCGGTTCGCTCCGTGCCGGGTTCCGTCCGCAAGGAGGACTTCGTGGGATACCTCGCCACCGTGCTGCTCGCCACCGAAGCGGCCGAGTCGGAGCCGTCTGGCTCGCTGTTGAGCGCTGGTGCTGCCGCTGCTCGTGCTTGGCGGTCTCTTCTACTTCATGATCGTGATGCCGCAGCGGCGCCGGGTGAAGGCCGCCGATGCGATGCGGAACTCGGTCGATGTGGGCGACGAGGTGCGCACCATCGGAGGGATGTACGGCCGGGTCATCGCCATCGACGACCAGCGACGTGACCCTCGACGTCGGCAACGGCACCAAGGTCAGGTTCGTCAAGAAGGCGATCGCCGACCGCGTCGGAGGCGACACCGGGTGAACCGCCGCCGCTTGTGGGCCTCCATCGTGGTGATCACGGCCATCGCATGGGGGTCGGCGATCTACGCCGTCGTCACCGGCTGGGGACCGACCCTGGGGCTCGACCTGAGGGGCGGCTTCTCCGTGACCCTGGTCGCCCCTGAGGGCACCGACGCCGCCGTGCTCGACAAGGCGGTGGAGATCATGCGCCAACGCATCGAGAACCTCGGGTCCGTGCAGGAGCCGGAGATCTCGGTGCAGGGCAACCGCTCCATCCTGGTCCAGCTCCCCGGGGTGGAGGACCGCGACCGGGCCTTGGATGCGGTGGGCACCACCGGGCACACTCAGCTTCCGCCCGGTGCTCGAGGTCGGCGTGGTCAGCCCCGCCTTCACCAACGGCACCCTGCCGCTGCCCGAGGAGCTGCAGGGCGACCACCACGACGACGTTCCGGAGGGGACATCGACGACGCTGGGCGACGGGGCCTCGACCACGACCGCCGGGGAGACGTCGACGACCGCCGCCGGCGGGGAAGCCACCTCGACGACGCAGGCCGGCGACCAGTCGTCGACCACCACGGCGCCGGACACCACGACGACCACCGCCGCCCCGGTGATCCCGGACAACATGGACCCGGAGACCGGGCTCACCATCGTCGACGACGTGGACGCCGAGGGGTACCTGCAGGGACGCGACGGGCTGATCTACCACGTCGGCCCGGCATTCCTCACCGGCCAGGACCTGACCGGCGCCCAGGCAGGGTTCATCGGCAGCAATCTCAGCGGCGGGGTCATCGTCGACCCCGAGTTCACCGACGGACGGCGCGGTCAAGTTCGAGGACGCCACCGCCATCCTCTCCCAGTACCCGATGGGCGACCCGCGACGCCAGATGGCGATCGTGGTCGACGGGGTGGTCAACTCGGCCCCGGCCATCGACGAGTCGGTGGCGCCGGGCGCCCCGCTCGACGCCGACCAGGTGTACATCACCATCGGCACCTCGGAGAACGCCCAGTCGGAGGCCGAGGACCTCGCCACGATCCTGCAGTACGGCGCCCTGCCCAGCCGAGCTGGAGACGGGAACGGGTCGAGTCGGTGTCGGCTTCGCTCGGCGAGGACGCCCTCCGCGCCGGGCTGATCGCCGGGATCGGCGCCCTCGTGGTGGTGGCGATCCTGTTCGTGCTCTACTACCGGGCGCTCGGGTCTGATCGCCGTCATCGGGTTGAGCATCTTCGGGTCCCTGCTGCTTCCTCGTCTTCGGCCTGTTAGCGAGTTCCAAGGGGCGACGCTCACCCTCGCAGGGGTGACCGGGATCATCGTGTCGATCGGGATCACCGTCCGACTCCTATGTCGTCTTCTTCGAGCGGGTCAAGGAGGACCACCGCAAGGGCCGGGCGCTGCGCCCGCCGTGGACCAGGGCTTCAAGCGGGCCGTTCAGGACCATCCTCACCGCCGACTTCATCGCCTTCGCCGGGTCGGTGCTGCTGTGGATCCTCGCCATCGGCCCGGTGAAGGGCTTCGCTCTCGCCCTCGGGTCTGTCGACGCTGATCGACGTGGTCGTCGCCTGGTTCTTCACCAGGCCGGCATCGATGCTGATGGTCCGCAGCCGGTTCGGTGAGGGCGACGGCATACCTCACCATCGAGTCGGCGATGGGCGGGCCGGCCCACCGGCGGTCGAGCGTGCGGAGGCCCCGGCATGAGGGAGTGCTCGGCAGGCTGCACCGTGGCGAGACCGACTTCGACTTCATGGCGCAGAAGCGGCTGTACTTCACCATCGCCGCGGTGCTGGTGGGGATCTCGCTGCTGTCGATGGTGATCCGCCAGCTTCAACCTCAGCATCGAGTTCACCGGGGGCACGTTCCTCGAGGCGCCCAACGAGAGCGGGCTCACCTGGGCGAGTACCGCGATGCCGTCGCCGCCGTCGGGCAGGGCGACGCCCGCCTGCAGTTCATCGGGGACGAGAACGAGGGGATCACGCGTGGCCACCGAGTCGCTCGGCAACGAGGACCTCGACGCCCTGATCGAGACGTTCGCCGATGCGGCAGGTGTCGACTCCGACCTGGTGGCGGTCGATGCCGTCGGTCCGACCTTCGGGGCCGAGATCACCCGCCGGGCCATCCAGGCACTGGTGGTGTTCCTGCTGGTGGTGTCGATCTTCATCTCCCTCCGCTACGAGTGGAAGATGGCGGTCGACCACCCTGGTGGCGGTGTTCCACGACCTCATCGTCACCGCCGGCATCTACTCGATCGTCGGTTTCGAGGTGACCCCGGCGACGGTGATCGCCGTGCTCACCATCCTGGGCTACTCGCTCTACGACGGGGTGGTGGTGTTCGACAAGATCGACGAGAACGTCCACGCCCTGGGCGAGAAGCTCACCTTCACCGAGATCACCAACCTCTCGATGAACGAGGTGCTGATGCGCTCGTTGGTCACCGTGCTGACGACGCTGATCCCCATCGGCAGCCTGCTGTTCGTCGGGTCGTTCCTCCTCGGCGCCCGGCCCCTCGAGGACTTCGCCCTCGCCCTCTTCATCGGGGTCGCCGCCGGTACGTTCTCGTCGCTGTTCCTGTCCACGCCGCTGCTGGCGGTATGGCGGGAACGGGAGCCGGAGTGGCAGCGGATGCAGCGCCGGGCGGACCGCCGGTCCGGTGAGCCGGCTGCGGTCCCCGCTCCGCCCGTGGCGACTGCACCGGCCGCCGGGGCGCTGCCACCGCGCACCGGACATGGTCGTGCCCGCCGCCGTCGCCACCACTCCAGCCCCGGCGAGGTGCCGACGCCGGCCCCGGCGACGTGCTGGCCCGGCCCCCGCGCCAGCGTCGTAAGCGCCGCTGAGCAGCTCGGTCCAGCCCTGCTGGACACCCGGTGTCACTGAGGGGGCGACGGGCCCGGTCGACCGGCGGCGGGGCCGGCCGGCGGTAGGATCATCCCGGGTGACCGCCGACCTCATCCGCGGCCTGATCACGCGACGTACCCAGACTTCCCCAAGTCGGGTGTGATGTTCAAGGACATCACACCCGTCCTGGCGGACGCCGGGGCATTCGACACCGCCCTCGATCTGATCATCGGCCCGTTCGCCGACAGCGGAGTGACCAAGGTGGCCGGCATCGAGGCCCGCGGCTTCATGTTCGCCGCCCCCATCGCCTGCCGGCTCGATGCCGGGTTCATCCCCATCCGCAAGCCGGGCAAGCTCCCGCGATGATGTGGTCGAGCAGGAGTACGCCCTCGAGTACGGCACCGACAAGCCTCCAGGTCCACGCCGACGCCATCGACGCCGGGCGACGCGTCCTGGTGATCGACGACGTCCTCGCCACGGGGGGCACCGCCGCCGCCTCGGTCGATCTGCTGCGCCAACTCGGGGCGGACGTGGTCGGGTGTCGCGTCCTGCTCGAGCTGGTGTTCCTCGGTGGTCGGGCCAAGCTCGACCAGGTCCCGTTCCACGCCGTGGTCAGCGATGGCGACGACTGAGCCGGCGGTAGCCGGGCACCATCAGGTCGACCCCGAGCCCCGACGAGCTGTTCGAGCAGATCGTCGCCGAGTTCTCGGCCGGCACCACCCCGACGAGGACCCGGCTCCGATCGAACGGGCCTACCGGCTCGCCGAGAAGCTCCACGCCGGTCAGCAGCGCGCGACCGGCGACCCGTACATCGTCCATCCGCTGATCGTCACCGGCATCCTCGCCGGCTACGGCATGGACTCGGCGACATTGCAGGCGGCGTTGCTCCACGACACCGTGGAGGACACGCCGACGACCATCGAAGCGATCGCCGAGGAGTTCGGGGAGGAGGTGGCCATCCTCATCGACGGGGTGACCAAGCTCGATCGCATCGAGTTCTCCTCACGGGAGGAGGCCCAGGCCGCCACCATCCGCAAGATGGTGATCGCCATGGCCCGGGACGTCAGGGTTCTGCTGATCAAGCTGGCAGACCGGCTCCACAACATCCGCACCATCGACCCGCTGCCCTCCGGAGAAGCAGCGGCGCATCGCCGAGGAGACGCTTGGAGGTCTACGCCCCCTTGGCGCACCGGCTCGGCGTCCAGGAGATCAAGCACGAGATGGAGGAGCGGTGCTTCGCCGTCCTCTACCCGAAGCGGGCGGCCGAGCTGGAGACGTTGGTGGCGAAGCGGGCACCCGAGCGGGAGGCCTCCATCGAGAAGGCCACCATCGACCTGCGGGCGGCGCTCGACGCCGCCGGGATCGATGCCGAGATCAGCGGCCGGCCCAAGCACCTGTACTCGATCTACCGCAAGATGGTGACCAGCGGCCTCGAGTTCGAGGAGATCCACGACCTCATCGGGATCAGGGTGCTGGTCGAGGACAACGCCGGACTGCTACGCCGTCGCTCGGCCTGGTCCACAGCATGTGGGCCGCCGATCTCGGGGCGGTTCAAGGACTACATCGCCATCCCCAAGTTCAACTTGTACCAGTCGCTGCACACCACCGTTGTGGGCTCCGACGGCAAGCCGCTCGAGGTGCAGATCCGGACCCGGACCATGCATCGCAAGGCGGAGTACGGGATCGCCGCCCACTGGCGGTACAAGGAGGCGGGTGGGGCCGACCTGCCCTTCGTCGGCGACCTCATCCACGAGGAGGCGACCGACCCTCAGGAGTTCCTCTCCAACCTGAAGCTCGACCTCTACCAGGACGAGGTGTTCGCCCTCACCCCGAAGGGCGACGTGCTCACCCTGCCCCGGGGCTCGACCCCGGTCGACTTCGCCTACAGCATCCACACCGACGTCGGGCACGCCTGCGTCGGCGCGAAGGTCAAGGGCAGGTTGGTGGCGCTCGACTCCGAGCTGAGCTCCGGGGACATCGTCGAGATCATCACCTCGAAGGGGCAAGGATCCCCGACCGTCCCGCGACTGGCTCGACTTCGTCAAGTCGGGTCGGGCCTC
Source organism: uncultured Acidimicrobiia bacterium (assembly GCA_963834375.1). Classification (GTDB taxonomy): domain Bacteria; phylum Actinomycetota; class Acidimicrobiia; order Spongiisociales; family UBA5794; genus JACDBE01. The sequence goes on from CAWIBM010000003.1 coordinate 146,138, forward strand.
CGGCAAGATCCGCCGCTGGTTCACCCGGGAGCGTCGCGACCAGTCGCTGGCCGACGGCAAGGAGTCGGTGGCCAAGGCGTTGCGCAAGGAAGGGCATCAGCCTGAAGGCGGTGGATCGTGACGGGCTGCTGCTCGAGGTGGCCGAGGACCTGGGACACCGGGACCTCGACGCCATGTACGTCGCCATCGGCGACAACCACGTCAGCACCAACACCGTGATGCGGCGGCTGGAGCGGTTCATGGCCGGCGCCGACGACGGGGGACGACGAGCTGGAGTCGGTGCCGTCGCTGCGTCCCCGACCGCGGCGGCTCGGCGGCGGGATCATCGTCGAGGGGATGGAGGACCTGCTGGTCCGGATCGCCCGGTGCTGCTCGCCGGTTCCCGGCGACGACATCGTCGGCTTCGTCACTGTCGGGCCGCGGGGTGTCGGTCCACCGCGCCGACTGCGCCAACATCGGCGCATTGGGGGAGCGGGCGGAGCGGATGATCGACGTGTCGTGGTCACTGCACCAGGAGGGCTCGTTCACCGTCTGGTTCCAGATCGAGGCGCTCGACCGGCCCAAGCTGCTCCGGGACATCACCACGGTGCTCGGCGAGCTGGGGGCGAACATCGTCGGGTCGTCCTCGGTGACCGGGAGCGACCGCATCGCCGTCATCCGCTTCGAGATCGAGATCTCCGACACAAACCGGCTGGAGCGGATCCTGGCCGAGTTCCGCGGCATCCCCGGTGTGTTCGACGCCTACCGCCTGGTCCCGCAGACCACCTGACCCGATTCGAGGAGGTGCCCATGACGGGCGAGCTGTCGTTCTTCGAGATCGGAGTCGACGATTCCGACCGGGGCCGGGCGTTCTACGGCGCTCTGTTCGGTTGGACGTTCGACCCGCCGCCCAACGAGGGTTGGCTGATCCGGACCCCGAACGTTCCGGGAGGGATGCACGGCGGCGACCCTGCGGGCGGCCCGTACCTGTTCTTTATAGGTGTTGTCATTGGGGTTCGCGGTCGACGACCTCGCCGCCGCCATCGCCAAGGTCGTCGAGCTCGGTGGCGAGGTGGTCGATGCCGATCCCGAGCCCGACGGCGAACAGGGCGACTTCACGGAGGGCCCGCTGGGCCGTTTCCAGCTGTGCCGGGACGACCAGGGATCGATGTTCGGCCTGCATCAGCGGTGACACGCCGGGCGTCTTCGGCGGCTGGCGGCGCCGAACACACATGACAGTCCCGCCGCATCCGGGGGCGGGCCGGCGTCAGGCGGCGGGCCGGGGAGGAGATGGGAGACGAAGGTGGTGGCAGACTCAGCGTCATGGCGTTGCTGATCGACGGCAGGGCCTGTGGCTGGCCGACACCAACTGCTACGTGGTGGCCGCCGGGCCGCGGCGAGCCCTGCGTCATCGTCGACGCCCCTCCCGACATCGTCGGGATCAGGGCATCTGGTGACGGAGCACGACCTGGTGCCGGTCGCACTGCTCACCACGCATGGCCACGTCGACCATGCCGGCGGGGGAGCGGTGGTCGGCCGGATACGGCATCGGCGCCCACCTGCACCCGGCTGATGAGTTCCTCGCCCTCGACCCCGCCAGCCAGATCGCGATGCTGTTCGGGCCTGTATCGGAGGAACAGGCGGCCGCCTTCGCGTTCCCGACCGGGTACGTGCCGCTGGTCGCCGGAGATGTGCTCGACCTGGCCGGCGCTTCGATCGACGTGATGCACACCCCGGGGCACACTCCCGGCCACTGTTGCTTCCATCTCGCCGGCGAAGGGGTGCTGTTCAGCGGGGACCAGCTCTTCGCCGGTTCGATCGGCCGCACCGACCTGCCCGGCGGCGATCTGGACGCCCTGGTCGCTCGATGGCCGGCGTGCTCGCTCTCGACGACGCCACCAGGGTGTTGCCCGGCCACGGGCCGGAGACGACGATCCGGCGCGAGCGGCTGACCAACCCCTTCCGGCATCTCTGGGAGCGATGGCGCGGAGCCGGCGTGCGGCCCGGGGCTGGCAGGACACCCCTCCCGTCCCCTGCTCGCCTTCGGCGGGACCCGACACCCCTCCCCCAAGAGGGGGAGGGGGAGGTCTCAGGCGTCAGGCCTTGGAGGTCGCCCTCCGGTACTGGCGCACCGACAGGGGCACGAACACCGCCAGGATCACCACGATCCAGATCATCGTGTAGAGGATCGGGTTCTGCAGCGACCAGGCGTCCGATGGCGTTATCCCCACCGCTGTCAGCGCCTCGGCCGACGGCTGGTTGCCGAACAGCTCGCGCACCGCCGTGGTGAGCGCCGACACCGGGTTCCACTCGGCGAAGGTCTGCAGCGGGCCGGGCAGGTTCTCCAGGGGCACGAAGGCGTTGGAGATGAACGTCAGCGGCATGATCACCATGAACGCCGCGTTGTTGATCACCTCGACGCTCGGCACCAGCAGCCCGACGTAGGCCATGACCCACGAGAAGGCGTAGCTGAACAGCAGCAGGAGCAGGAACCCCGACGCCACCTCGAGCGGCGAGGTGTGCACCCGCCAGCCGACGAGCAGCCCGGTGAGCGCCATGATCCCGACCGAGCAGACGTTGTAGACGACGTCGCTGGCGGTCCGGCCGGCGAGCACCGCCGACCGCGACATCGGCAGCGACCGGAACCGGTCGATGATGCCCTTCGACATGTCCTCGGCGATGCCCGCGCCGGTGAAGGTCGAGCCGAACACGACCGTCTGGGCGAAGATCCCGGCGATCAGCCATTCCTTGTAGGGGACACCGGGGATCTCGATCGAGCTGCCGAACACGTAGACGAACAGCAGCACGAACATGATCGGCGACATCAGGACCCAGACGAGGACCTCGGGGACCCGCTTGATCTTGATCAGGTTGCGCTTGGCGACGACCGCGCCGTCGGCGAGCGCCCAGCCCAGGCTGGTCATCGCAGCACCTCCTCGTGCTCGTGGACTGCCTCGTCGGCGTCCGACGCCTGGCCTCGTCCTCCTGACCCCACTCGGCGGTGTGCCCGGTGAGGCTGAGGAACACGTCGTCGAGGGTGGGGCGGCGCAGGCCGACGTCGGACAGCGCTGATGTCGACGTCGTCGAGGTCGACGCAGCACCTGGCGCAGGGTGTCGGCGCCGCCCGGCACCGGCACCGTCAGCTTGCGTGAGCGCTCGTCGACCTGCACCCCGTTGAGTGAGTAAGCCGGCCAGGATCCGCTGGGCCTCGGGGATGTCGGCGGCCTGGTTCACCACCAGCTCGATCCGCTCGCGCTCCGGCCCGCTGCTTCAGCTCGTCGGCGGTGCCCCGCTCGATGCACAGGCCGTGGTCGATGACCACGATCTCGTCGGCGAGCAGGTCGGCCTCCTCCATGTACTGGGTGGTCAGCAGCAGCGTCGTGCCCTGACCGACCAGCTCCCGGATGACGTCCCACATGTCGGCGCGCCCCGCCGGGTCGAGGCCGGTGGTCGGCTCGTCGAGGAACAGCACGGACGGCTTGGCGACCAGCGCCCCGGCGAGGTCGAGACGGCGACGCATGCCACCCGAGTAGGTCTTCACCGGGCGGTCGCCGGCCTCGGCGAGATCGAACCGCTCGATCAGCTCGACGGCGCCCGATCCGGGAGGGGGCCTTGCCCATGTGGTAGAGCCGGCCGATCATCTCCAGGTTCTCGGTCCCGGTCAGGTACTCGTCGACTGCGGCGTACTGGCCCGACAGCCCGATGCGCCGGCGCACCTCGTCGGGGTGGGCGGCGACGTCGATCCCGGCCACCCGCGCCGAACCGCCGTCGGCGGGGAGCAGGGTGGTGAGGATGCGGACCGCCGTCGTCTTGCCCGCCCCGTTGGGCCCGAGCAGGCCGAGGACGGTGCCCTCGGGCACGTTCAGGTCGAGCCCGTCGAGGGCGGTCAGGTCCCCGTATCGTTTGACCAAGTCCGTTGGTGACGATGGCCCCTTCGCCGGGGGCCGTTCTCGCATTCGGCCACGGTGCCTCCTTCCGATTCGTCTTCGGCAGAGTCGTGTGCGCTGCGGGCCAGCGCTTGTCTGAGGTTGGACGACGCCACGCCGGGAACCTCGGTCGACTTAATCGGTCGACCGGGGCGTCGGTGACGACGGGGTCACGAGCCGGGGCGGCGGCGCCGACCAGTCTAGGATACGAGGCCAATTAGGTCAGATCCTGACCGCAATGTCGGAGAAGCTGCGGAAATCATGGATGTCACCGGGCGGATGCTGCGCCTCCTCTCCCTGCTCCAGACGCACCGCGCCTGGACGGGACGCGGAGTTGGCGGACCGGCTCGAGGTCAGCCGGCGGACGCTCCGGCGAGACATCGACCGCCTCCGGGACCTCGGGTACCGGGTCGGGCGACCCGCGGCGGCGCGACGGCGGCTACCGGCTCGAGGCGGGCGCCTCGCTGCCGCCGCTGCTGTTCGACGACCAGGAGGCGGTGGCGATCGCCGTCGGACTGCGCACGCGCGACCGTGGGCGGCCTCGGCGGGCATCGAGGAGGTCTCGGTACAGGCCCTGGCCAAGCTGGAGCAGGTCCTCCCCGGCGGCTGCGGGGCCGGATCAGCGCCCTCAGCACGTACACCGTTCCCGGTCGCCGATCCGGGCCCTCCTGGACGCGGCGACTCCTCGCGGTGATCGCCCAGGCATGCCGCGACCAGGAGCGGCTCCGGTTCCGCGTACCGACCCGGGACGGGATCGAGAGCGAGCGGCGGGTCGAGCCGCTACCGGCTGGTGCCGAGCGGGCCGGCGGTGGTACCTGGTGGCCTGGGATCTGGACCGCGACGACTGGCGCACGTTCCGGGTCGACCGCCTGACCGACGACGTCGCCACCGGCTGGCGTTTCGACGTCCGGCCGCTCCCCGCCGAGGACGCCGCCGCCTTCGTCGTCCGAGGCGCATGGCCGCCGCACCGGCCCGGTACGAGGCGGTGGTGACCCTGCATGCCCCGTTCGAGGAGGTGCCGAGGGCATGGCGGCACTATCGGCGGGAGCGGCTCGCTGGAGCGCGTCGACGGCGACGTGCCTGCTCCGCACCAAGGGCGACCATCTCGGCTGGTTGGCGGCGAGCATCCTCCTCATCGGGGTCGACTTCGAGGTCCACGAGCCGGCGGAGCTGGTCGAGCACATCCGCGGGCTCGGTGCCCGGCTCACCGCCGCCACCGCTTCGGGCTGAGCGCCTGACCACCACCCGACTGCGAACTTTGATGCAGTAGCTGGATCGCCACCAAGGTGTCGATCACTCGCTCAAAGTTGGGGTCGCCATGGCACGACTACCGTTACCGGCCGCACCGGTGTCCCGGTTCCCCGTTCCCTCGTTCCCGACAGGAGCGCCCCCGATGGCGACCACGTACCGTGACACCCACGCCGGGCTGCTGCGCGCCGCCGATGCCGGGCGCACGGTCCGGCTGGCGGGATGGGTGGCTCGCCGGCGCGACCACGGCGGCGTGGTGTTCGTCGATCTGCGCGACGCTTCGGGCCGGGCCCAGGTGGTCGGCAACCCCGAGGAGCAGCCCGAGCTCGCCGAGGTCCTCCACGGGCTGCGGCGCCGAGTACTGCATGGCGGTCACCGGCACGGTGCGGCTCCGGCCCGACGGCACCGCCAACCCGGACCTCGCCGACCGGCGAGATCGAGGTCGTGGCCGAGGACTCGACGTGCTCTCCGCGGCGGCGGCGTTGCCCTTCCAGCTCGACGAGCGCACCGATGTCGACGAGTCCCGCCGGCTCCAGTACCGGTACCTCGATCTGCGCCGCCCCCGGATGCGGGACAACCTGGTCGGCCCGATCCAGGGTCGTGGCCACGATGCGCCGCACCATGGACGACCTCGGCTTCCTCGAGGTCGAGACGCCAACCCTCATCGCCTCGACCCCGGAGGGCGCCCGCGACTTCCTGGTTCCCAGCCGGCTCCGCCCCGGGGAGTTCTACGCCCTGCCGCAGTCCCCCCAGCTGTTCAAGCAGCTGCTGATGATCGCCGGGGTGGAGCGCTACTACCAGGTGGCCCGCTGCTACCGCGATGAGGACTTCCGCGCCGACCGCCAGATCGAGTTCACCCAGCTCGACTTCGAGGGGGCGTTCTGGGGCCAGGACGACGTCCTCGCCACCCTCGAGCAGGTGGTCGCCGCCGTGGTGGCGGAGGCGCGCGGCGAACCGCTCGGGTGACCCCGATCCCGCAGGCTCACCCACGCCGAGGCGATGCGCCGCTTCGGCACCGACAAGCCCGACCTCCGGTTCGGGATGGAGCTGGTCGACCTCGGCGACGTGTTTCCGCGACACCGGGTTCGGCGCCTTCAAGGCCGTGCTCGACGAAGGCGGCACCGTGGCCGGGATCAACGCCGGCCCCCTCGGATTGAGCCGGTCCGCGCTGGATGCCCAGGTGGAACGGGCCCGCTCGCTCGGCGCCAAGGGCCTGGTGTGGATGGTGGTCGAGGACGAGGGCGCCCTGCGCTCCCCGGTGGCCAAGTTCCTCGACGAGACCGAGCAGGCCGCCCTGGTGGCCACCATGGACGGGCAATCCGGTGACCACCTCCTGCTGGTCGCCGACCGCCCGAGGGTGGTGGCCTCGGTGCTCGGCCAGCTCCGCCTCGACCATGGGCGCCCCGAGGGTCACGACCAGCTCGCCTTCCTGTTCGTCACCGACTTCCCGGTCTTCGACGTGGGCGACGACGGCTCGTTGTCGCCGGCACACCACCCGTTCACCTCGCCGGTCTCGGTGGCCGACATGCGTGACGCCCCGGAGACGGCGCTGTCCCAGGCCTACGACCTGGTCCTCAACGGGGCCGAGCTCGGCTCGGGGAGCGTCAGGATCCACGACCCCGATGCGCAGGCGGCGGTGTTCGAGGTGCTCGGCATCGACCCGGAGGCGGCGCAGCGGCGATTCGGGTGGTTCCTCGAAGCGCTCCGCTACGGCACCCCGCCGCACGCCGGGTTCGCCATCGGCATCGACCGGCTGGTGTCGATCCTCCAGGACGAGCCCAACATCCGCGAGGTGATGCCGTTCCCGAAGACGCAGACCGGGGCCGACCCGCTCACCGGCTCGCCGTCGACCGTCGAGCCGGCCCAGCTGCTCGAGCTGGGGATCGACATCCGCCCCGAGGTGGCGGCGGCGCGCCAGGCCGAACCGCACGACGGAGACTCCTCCTAGGGCCGGGCCGTACCATGCGCGGGTGACCCAGGAGCCCGACCTCTTCGCCGCCGACCGCGCCGCAGCCAGGTCGGCGGCGGCACCGCTGGCGGCGCGCATGCGCCCGGCCACGCTCGACGAGGTCGTCGGCCAGGGACACCTGACCGACCCGGGGACGGCGTTCCGGTCGATCGTGGAGACCGGCCCGGTGTCGATGATCCTGTGGGGACCGCCGGGGACCGGGAAGACCACGCTGGCGCGACTGGTCGCCTCGGCGTCGTCGGCCCGCTTCGAGTCTCTCTCGGCGACCTCGGCGGGGATCAAGGACGTCCGGGCGGTGCTCGACGAGGCGAGGCGGCGGCTGGAGGAGGGGCGCGGGCCGCACCGTGCTCTTCATCGACGAGATCCACCGGTTCAACAAGACCCAGCAGGACGCCCTGCTGCCCGGGGTCGAGGACGGGATCGTCATATTCGTCGGCGCCACCACCGAGAACCCCTTCTTCGAGGTGAACTCGCCGTTGGTCAGCCGCAGCACGCTGTTCCGCACCAACCCGCTGACGCCCGAGGCGGTGGCCACCCTGGTGCGCCGGGCCGCCGACGACCCGGTGCGGGGATTGGGCGGCTCACCAGCCGGTCGATGACGAGCGTCATCGCCTTGCTCGCCGAACGGGTCGGCGGCGACGCCCGGTTGGCGCTCAACGCGCTCGAGGTGGCGGCGCGGATCGCCGCCGGGCGCGGCTCGCCGCATCACCGAGGCCGAGATCGAGGAGGCGTTGCAGCGGCGGATCATCCGCTACGACAAGGCGGGCGACCGCCACTACGACGTCGTCTCGGCCTTCATCAAGTCGCTGCGCGGGTCGGACGCCGACGCCGCCCTCTACTGGCTGCACACCATGCTCGAGGCGGGGGAGGACCCGGAGTTCATCGCCCGGCGGATGATCATCCTCGCCTCCGAGGACGTCGGGTTGGCGGACAACCGGGCGTTGGGGCTCGCCGTCGCCGCCTTCGACGCCCTCCGGGTCGTCGGCCTCCCCGAGGCGTCCTACGCCCTCTCCCACGCCGCCGTCTACCTGGCGCTGGCTCCCAAGTCGAACAGCGTCACCCTGGCGATGGGAGCCGCCCGCGAGGCGGTGGCGGACACCCCGGCGGCCGCAGGTGCCCGACCACCTCCGATCCGCCGCCACCCCCGGCGAGAAGGCGCTCGGCCACGGGGTCGGCTACCGGTACCCGCACGACAGCCCGAACGGCGTGCTCGCCCAGCAGTATCTGCCCGACGAGGCGGGCGGCACCATCGTGTTCCGGCCCGGGCGCCCACGGGGAAGAGGCGGCACTGGCCGAGCGCCTGGCGGAGGTGGACCGCATCCTGGGCAAGCGAGGCGCTGAACGCCGGGCACGATGTGGCCGGGGGACCACCGGACGTCGAGCGATGACGCCGGTCGGGCATCCTGCCCGCAGATGGGGTCCCTCCGCATCTCGAGCCCTGCCCAGGGCTCGACTTGGCGTACCCGGCTGAGGTTGGCCGGGCGGGTCGGGTGGCTACCATCGCCGGCGTGCTGCTGCGTATCCGCTGGTTCCTGTTCGGTGTCATGGGCGCCCTGCTCGGCGTCGTCTACGCCGGGGCGAAGGTGCGCCGCGCCAGGCGCCGGCTGGCCCCGCCGGCGCTGGCCGACCAGCGGTAGGCACGGCGTGGCCTGGGCTGCTGGATCGGGCGGCCGATCGGATCGACCCGCCTGCAGCCACGGCGCCCTGACCGGCCCATGGGCGACGTCATCCCCCCACGCACGCTGAAGGGCTTCCGCGACCTCCTTCCCGCGTCGGCGATACGCCGGGAGACGACTGGTGTCGGCTGCCGATCGAGGTCTATCGGAGCTACGGCTATGCGCCCATCGACACGCCGGCGTTGGAGTTGGCCGAGATCCTCACCGGTGGCGGCGGCGCCGAGGCCGAGAAGCAGATGTACCGGTTCGAGGACGCCGGGGGGCGCGAGGTGGCGATGCGCTTCGACCTCACCGTGCCCCTGGCCCGCTTCGCCGCCCAGCACATCGACGTCCTGGGGATCCCGTTCAAGCGGTACCACATCGCCCCGGTGTGGCGGGGGGAGAACCCGCAGAAGGGCCGGTACCGGGAGTTCCTCCAGTGCGACTTCGACACCATCGGCACCGAGAGCGCCGTGGCCGACATCGAGACGGTGCTGGTGGTGCACGACCTGTTCGCCGCCATCGGGGCCGGGCCGTTCACCATCAGGGTCAACGACCGTCGGATCCTCAACGCGGTGCTGGCGGCGCACCGGCCTCGCCGGCCGGTCGGAAGCCGTCCTGCGCGCCCTCGACCGGCATCGGCAAGGTGGGTGCCGAGCGGGTGGCCGCCGACCTCGAAGCCACAGGGCGCACCGCCGGACCAGGTGGACAGCCTGCTGGCCACGGTCGATCCCGGGGACCGCCGGCGAGTGATGCCCTCGATCGCCTCACCGACGCGGTCGGTGGGGACGAGGCGGCGCAGACCGCCATCGGCGCCCTCGGCACGCTGCTGGAGGCCGCCGGCGCCGTCGGGATCCCGGCCGGGCAGGATCGTCGTCGACGGGTCCATCGCCCGCGGCCTCGACTACTACACCGGGCATCGTCTTCGAGACCTACCTCGACGACAGCGGCCCGACATCGGGTCGTGTTGCAGCGGGGGGCGGTACGACGACCTCGGCCTCCCGTTACACCACCCGTCGCCTTCCCGGGGTGGGGGGCTCGCTCGGCGTCGACCGGCTGCTCGCCGCCATCGAGGAACAGGAGGCGGTGAGGGTGCCGTCACGGCGCCGGTGCTGATCGCCCGCTTCGGTGACGAGGAAGTCGTCGGGCTGCTCGCCCTGGCCGACGCGATCCGGCGCGCCGGGCATCGGCGTCGAGGTGTACCCGGACGCCGACAGGATCGGCAAGCAGCTCCGCTACGCCGACCGCCGCCGCCACCGCTTGGTGGTGATCGCCGGCCCCGACGAGCGGGCCGCCGGCACGGTGACGCTGAAGGACATGGCCAGCGGCGAGGAGCGGCCGGTCACCGCCGCGGCGGCGGTCGAGGAGATCGGGCGCGCCCTCGAGGCCGGGTCGGGGACCGCGCCCGGCATCTAACCTGCCCGGCCATGCACGGCGACGAGATCCGCGAGACGTTCACCTCGTTCTTCGTCGAGCGGGAGCACACCCCGGTGCCCAGCGCCTCGCTGATCCCGCACGATCCGCAGCCTGCTGCTCACCGTCGCCGGGATGGTCCCCTTCAAGCCCTACCTGCTGATGGAGGTCACCCCGCCGTACCCGCGGGCGGTGAGCATCCAGAAGTGCCTCCGCACCGAGGACATCGACATCATCGGCACCACCGCCCGCCACCTCACCTTCTTCGAGATGCTGGGCAACTTCTCCTTCGGCGACTACTTCAAGGAAGCAGGCGATCCCGTGGGCGTACGAGCTGGTCACCGAGGGATTCGGGCTCGACCCGGACCGGCTGTGGTTCACCGTGCACCTCGATGACGACGAAGCGGAGGAGATCTGGATCGATGCGGTCGGCGTGCCGCCGGAGCGGGTGCAGCGGCGCGACCGGGACAACTTCTGGCAGATGGGCGTCGCCGGCCCCGCCGGGCCGTGCTCCGAGATCTTCTACGACAAGGGACCGGCCTACGGCGCCGACGGCGGCCCGGTGGTCGACGAGGAGCGGTTCGTGGAGATCTGGAACCTGGTGTTCATGCAGAACATCCAGGACGAGCCGTACCACGTCGTCGGCGACCTGCCCGCCAAGAGCATCGACACCGGGGCGGGGCTGGAGCGGCTGGCCACGGTGCTCCAGGGCGTCGACGCCCTGTTCGACACCGATCTGATCCGCCCGGTGCTCGCCACCGCCGAGAACCTCACCGGGGTCGCCTACGGAGCCGCCGCCGGTTCCGACGTCAGCCTGCGGGTGATGGCCGACCACGCCCGGGCGGTGAGCTTCCTCCTCGCCGACGGCGTGGTCCCGTCCAACGAGGGCAGGGGCTACGTCCTCCGCCGCCTGCTCCGCCGGACGGTCCGGCACGCCCACCTGCTCGGGTCGGAGCGGATGGTGATGTCGCCCCTGATCAACCGCGCGGTGGAGGTGATGGGCCGGGCCTACCCGGAGCTCGTCGCCAAGGAAGCCGTCATCGTCGAGCTGGCCGAACGCGAGGAGCACGGGTTCCGGCGGACGCTGGCCTCGGGTCACCAGCTGCTCGACGCCGATCTGGCGTCTGCCCAGGAGGCAGGCGGGACGCTCTCCGGGGAGTCGGCGTTCAGGCTCCACGACACCTACGGGTTCCCGATCGAGATCACCGAGGAGATCGTCGCCGAACGGGGGATGACCCTCGACCGGGCCGGCTTCGACCGGCTGATGGAGGAGCAGCGGGAGCGTGCGAGGGCGGCCTTCAAGGGGGGCGCCGCCGCCGACGCCGCCGACGCCTACCGCACCCTGCTGCGGCGGCATCGCCCCGACCGACTTCACCGGCTACGACCACGAGCGTGGCTCGGGTCGGGTGCTCAGCATGATCAGCGAGCGGCGAGACCGTGGAGCGCGCCGAGCCCGGGCAGCCGGTCGAGGTCTATCTCGACCGCACCCCCTTCTACGCCGAGTCCGGAGGCCAGGTGGGCGACACCGGCACGATCGTCACCCCGACCGGGAAGGTGGCGGTGGCCGACACCACCTACTCCATCCCCGGGGTCCACGGGCATCGGGGCACGGTGGTGGAGGGGTGGGTCGCCGTCGGGCAGGACGCCGAGCTCGCCATCGGCTCGTTGCGCCGGGAGCGCATCCGCAAGAACCACACCGGCACCCACCTGCTCCACTGGGCGCTGCGGGAGGGCATCGGCGGCCACGTCCACCAGGCCGGTTCCCGGGTCGAGCCGGACAAGCTGCGGTTCGACTTCAGCCACTTCGAGGGGCTCGACGACGAGGCACTGGCCGACATCGAGGGCACCGTCAACGCCCGAATCGTCGAGAACGCCGAGGTCTCCACCGTGGTGACCACCAAGGAGGAGGCCGAGTCGATGGGGGCCCTGGCCTTCTTCGGTGACAAGTACGGCGACGAGGTCCGGGTGGTGCGCGCCGGCGACTACTCGATCGAGTTCTGCGGAGGCACCCACGTCCACACCACCGGTCAGATCGGCCCCCTGATCCTGGTCAGTGAGGGATCGGTGGCGGCCAACACCCGACGGGTCGAGGCGCTGACCGGGACCACCGCATACGAGTACCTGATCGGGATGAGAGCGGGCGCTGGAGCAGACCGCCCGGGTGCTCCGCACCCAGCCGGGCTCGGTGGTCGAGGCGGCGCAGGCGCTGTCCGACCGGCTCGACCAGCAGGAGGAGCGGCTGGAGGCATACGCCCGGCAAGCGGCGGCCGGGGAGGCGGCGCGGCTGGTGGAGGGCGGCGACCGGCATGGCGACGCCGCCTTGGTGGTCGGCTTCCGTCCCGGGCTGTCGTCAGACGACCTGCGCGCCCTGGCGCTGCAGGTCCGCCACCAGGCCGGGTCGGGGGTCACCGTGCTCGGCACCAGCCGGGAGGGCAAGGGCACCGTGATCGCCGTGGTGAGCCGGGATCTCGTCGAGGCCGGCGTCTCGGCGGCGGACCTGGTGCGCCCGGCGGCCGAGGTGCTCGGCGGGGGAGGCGGTCGTGACCCCGAGGTCGCCCAGGCGGGAGGGCCTCACGGCGACCGGCTGGAGGCGGCGCTGGAGGCGGCGCGGGCGGCGGGGCAGGCGGCGCTGCTGGCCCGATGACCGGGGCCGACGGCATGCCGGGCCCGGGTCAGCGTCCTCGGGATCGACCCCGGCGAGCGCCGGGTCGGCGTCGCTTTGTCCGACCCCCTCGGTATCATCGCCTCACCCTTCGCCGTCCTCGACCGCAGGAGCGGCGACTTCCTGGGAGAGCTGAAGACGATCCTGGTCGACCACGAGGTCACCAGGGTGGTGGTCGGTCTCCCGGTGTCGCTTTCCGGTGAGGAAGGAAGGGCCGCCCTCCGAGCGAGGGAGCTGGGAGAGACCGTGGCCCGGGAGATGCAGGTGCCTGTGGAGTTCCATGACGAGCGATTCACCACCGTGCTCGCCGAATCGGCGCTGCTCGAGGCCGACATGCGCCGCGACGCCCGCCGGGAGGTGCGTGACAAGGTGGCGGCAGCGGTGATCCTGCAGAGCTGGCTCGACGCCAGGCGGAGGGAGCAGCCGTGACCAGTCCTTCCGACCACCAGGCGCCAACGACCGAGGGCCCCGACCTCGAGAACGCCGGCAACTTCGGGCCCGAGGACGTCTGGTACGCCGAGGTGCCCCCCGGATACCGGCCACCACCGCCGCCACGCCCACCAGGCGTCGTTGCCGCCCGGATCCTGGGAGCGCTGGGGGCCATCGCCGTGGCCGCCTTCCTCGTCACCTGGGCGGCGCCGCGCCTCGCCGATCTCGCCGCCGGGGACCCCCCCGAGGCCGACCTGATAGCCGCCGGCGCCCCGGTCGCCTTCACCGTGCCCCAGGGCTCCACCGCCGCCGGCATCGGCGCCCTGCTCGAGGAAGCGGGGATGCTCGCCGACGGCGGCGATTTCGAGCGGTTCGTCCTGGTCGGTGGTGTCGCCGACGAGCTGAAGGCCGGGGACTACGACCTGGTCGGGGGGATGACGGTCGAGGCGATCGCCGACCTCATCGTCGCCGGTCCCCCTGCCGTCGACGTCTTCCAGCTGACGGTCATCGAAGGGCTCCGTATCGAGGAGATGCTCGAGTCGCTGGCCAGCCAGACCGACTACGAGGTGGAGGACTTCGCCGCCCCCCTGCTGGACGGCACCGTCACCTCGCCGTACCTCCCCGAGGAGCTCCCGGAGGGCACCCCTCCGCTCACTGCCTGGGAAGGCCTGCTGTTCCCGTCCACCTACGAGTTCCGAGCCGACGCCACGCCGGAGCGGATCCTTGTCGCGGCTCAACGACGAGATGATCTCCCGGATGAACGAGGTCGACTGGAGCGAGCTCGAGGCGGCCGGCTTCACGCCATACGAGGGGTTGATCATCGCCTCGCTGGTCGAGGAGGAGGCGAAGCTCGACGAGGACCGGCCGCTGATCTCCAGCGTCATTCACAACCGCCTCGCCGAGGAGATGGCGCTCCAGATCGACGCCACGATCATCTACGCCCTCGGCGAGAACCCCGGCCGGGTGCTCGACGAGCACCTCGAGATCGACTCGCCGTGGAACACCTATCGCAACCCGGGCCTGCCCCCGACCCCGATCGCCGGGGTGCGCGGCGCCTCGCTGGAGGCGGCGGCGCACCCCGAGGACACCGAGTTCCTCTACTACGTGCTGATCGACGAAGAGGGCCGGCACGGCTTCTCCACCACGCTCGAGGAGCATCAGGAGAAGGTGGAACAGGCGCGGGCGGACGGCATCCTGCCGTGAGGCTGGCCGTGGTCGGCGACCCCGTCGACCACTCGCTCTCGCCCGCCATCCACGACTGCGGCGCTGCGCGCCGCCGGCATCGCCGGCAGCTACACCAGGATGAGAGTCGACGCCGCCGGGATGGCCGGCGTGACCGCGGCCATCCGAGGGGGCGACCTCGACGGGGTCAACGTGACCATGCCCCACAAGGGCTTGGCGGCGAGCCTGGTCGACGGCATCGCCGGCGCCGCGGGCCGCACCGGGAGCGCCAACACCATCACCCGCGTCGGTGACCGACTCATCGGGCACACCACCGACGTATCCGGGGATCTGCGCCGCCTGGGGCGGCGCCGGACTGCCCGTCGGCGGGCCCGTGCTGGTGCTCGGGGGCGGGGGTGCGGCCGCCGCGGCGCTGGTGGCGATCGAGATGCTCGGTGCCGGGCCGGTGCGGCTCGCCGGTCGGCGTAGCGATGCGCTCCAGGCCCTGGTGGCGACCGTCTGGGTGGCGGCGTCGCGTCGAACCAATGGAGGCAAGCGTGACGGCGCCGACGGCGGTGCCGTCGTGGTGAACGCCACCCCGCTGGGCATGCAAGGGGAGCGCCTCCCCATCGAGGTCCGAGCGGCGTCCGGTCTCGTCGACATGGCGTACGGACTGAACCGACTCCGGCGGTCGTGGCCGCCCGGGACGCCGGGATGCCGGTGGTCGACGGCGTGTCGATGCTGGTGCCCAGGCGGCCGGGTCGTTCCGGCTGTGGACCGGGAGAGAAGCGGATGTCGCCGCCATGACGGTGGCGGCGCACACCGCGCTCACCCGAGGGGCCGGCAACCCGGTCGCCGGCAGCCGGTGAGCGTCGCCGGCACTCGTCGCGTCGGGCGTCCGCGGCGCCGCCGGCGGGGTGGTAGCCGCCTGGATCGCCGACACGGTGCTGGCAGCGCGTGACGACGCACCCCCGCGGCGCCCCGTTGGGGCCGGCGGCTTCGGCCGTGGTCGGCGGCGGTGCTCTTCCCACTGGCCGTCTGGGTGGCCGGAGACGTCTGGCTGGTCCCCGCCTTCGTGGGCTTCGCCGTGCTCACCCTCGCCCTGGCCGTCACCGATCTTCGGGCGCAGCTGATCCCCGACCGGATCAACTTCCCCGGGTCGGCTGCGTGCGCGGTGCTACTCGGGCTCGGTGCCTTCGCCGCCGGCCAGCAGGCGGCACTGGGTCGTGCCGCCCTCGGGGCCGTGCTGTGGGCCGCCTTCGCCCTGATCTTGTTCGTGGCGGGCCGGGGGAGGAGCTTCGGTTTCGGCGACGTCAAGCTGGCCCCGGTGCTCGGGCTGTTCACCGCGTTCGAGGGCTGGGAGGCGTTCGGCGTCGGGATCTTCGCCGGGATCGTGGTCGGTGGTGCCGCCGCCCTGGTGCTGGTCGTCGCCCGGCTGAAGCGCCGCCCAGGACCACTTCGCCTTCGGGCCGGCCCTCGTCGCCGGCGCCTGGATCGGCCTCACCCTGGGCGAGATCGCGACGGTACTCGCCACCTGGTACCTGGGCTGACCGGCGGTAGCATCGTCCC
Source organism: uncultured Acidimicrobiia bacterium (assembly GCA_963834375.1). Lineage (GTDB taxonomy): Bacteria > Actinomycetota > Acidimicrobiia > Spongiisociales > UBA5794 > JACDBE01. The sequence goes on from CAWIBM010000003.1 coordinate 162,149, forward strand.
CATGCTCCGCTTCCTCACCGCAGGGGAGTCGCACGGCCCCGGGCTGGTGACCATCGTCGAGGGGCTGCCCGCCGGGCTGCCCATTCGTCACCGACGACCTCGCTCGCCAGCTCGCCCGGCGCCGCCTCGGGTTCGGTCGGGGCAAGCGGATGGCGATCGAGCGGGACGAGCTGGAGGTGCTCGGCGGAGTCCGCTTCGGGGTGACCCTGGGGTCGCCGGTCGCCGTGCTGGTCCGCAACACGGAATGGCCGCGCTGGCGCGATGAGATGTCCCCCGAGCCCGGCGCAAGCGACCACCCCCTCACCGCGCCCCGACCCGGTCATGCCGACCTCGCCGGGATGCAGAAGTACGACACCCACGACGCCCGAGACATCCTGGAGCGAGCCTCGGCCAGGGAGACGGCGGCCCGGACCGTGGCCGGCTACCTGGCGAGGACACTGCTCGAAGCCATCGGGGTGCAGGTGCTGAGCCACGTCGTCGCCATCGGCGAGGCGGTCGCCCCGGACCGTGCCCTCCCCACCATGGCCGACCTCGACACCATCGACTCCTCCCCGGTGCGAGCGTTCGATCACGAGGCGGAGCAGGCGATGGTCGCCGCCATCGAAGCCGCCCATGCCGAGCGGGACACGCTCGGCGGGGTGGTCGAGGTCCTCGCCTTCGACGTCCCCACCGGCCTGGGGAGCCACGTCCACTGGGATCGCCGGCTCGACGCCCGGCTGGCCGGGGCACTGATGTCGATCCAGGCGATCAAGGCGGTCGAGATCGGCGACGGGCTCGCCTCGACCCGCCGGCGCGGCTCGGCCGCCCACGACGAGATCGGACACGACGGCGATGGCTTCACCCGGGCAACGGACCGGGCCGGTGGTATCGAGGGCGGGATGTCGATCGGCGGCACCATCCGGGTGCGGGCCGCCATGAAGCCGCTGTCGACGCTGATGCGCCCGCTCGACACGGTGGACGTCACCACCAAGCAGGCCGAGAAGGCGATCCGGGAGCGGAGTGACGTGTGCGCCGTCCCCGCCGCCGGGGTGGTGGCCGAGCAGATGGTGGCTGTGGTGCTCGCTCAGGAGGCCCAGCGCAAGTTCGGCGGCGACACGGTTACCGACCTGGTGGAGGCAGTCGCCGCCTACCAGAAGCGCCTCGCCGCCTTCTGAGCGTGGCGACGCCGCCCGGCACCGGGCACCTCTGGCTGGTGGGGCTGATGGGCTCCGGCAAGTCGACCGTTGGTGCTTTGGTGGCGGACCGGCTGGGGATCCCGTTCGTCGACACCGACGCAATGGTCGAGGAGGAGACGGCGATGCGCATCCCGGCGCTGTGGGTGGTCGACGGAGGGGTGACCTTCCGGAGGATCGAAGCCGCCACCGTCGCCACGGTGGCCGACGGGCCCGGGCCGCGGGTGGTGGCCGCCGGCGGCGGCGCCGTGCTCGACCCGACGTCCGTCGACCACATGCGCCGCTCCGGCCTGGTGGTGTGGCTCGAGGCCGATCCGGCCGAACTGGCCACCCGGGTGAACGCCGAGGGACGGCCGCTGCTGGCCGGTTCCTCTCCGGAAGCGCGACTCACCGTCATGCTGGAAGAGCGGCACCAGTTGTACACCGCCGTGGCGCACCACCGCGTCGCTACCGGCGGGAGGTCCGTCGATGACGTGTGCACGGAGGTGGTGGAGCTGTGGCGAGCCGCCACCTGATCACCGTTGGCGGCGACGTGGTCACCGAGGTGACGGTCGGCCCGGGGTGGCCGTCGACGGGTCGCAGGTCGTCCCCGACGGCGTAGAGGGGAGCGGGTCGCCATCCTCACCCAGCCGGCGACGGGTGCGACCGCCCACCGGCTCGCCGCATCGTTGACCGGGCGCCGGGGTCGGCGCCCGGTGTCGAGGTCCTGCCCGACGGCGAGGCGGCCAAGGCGCTCGCCGTGGTCGAGGAGCGTGTACCGCGGCTGAACGAGTGGAGCTGACCCGTCACGACCTGGTGGTCGGTGTCGGCGGAGGCGCCCTCACCGACGTGGCCGGCTTCGTCGCCGCCACCTACCTGCGCGGGGTCGAGCTGGTGCTCGTGCCCACCACCCTGCTCGGTGCCGTCGACGCCGCCATCGGTGGCAAGACCGCGGTCAACGTCGACGGCAAGAATCTGGTCGGGGCCTTCCATCACCCGGTGCGGGTGCTGGTCGACCTCGACATCCTCGACCTGCCTCCCCGCCGAGCTGCGCCGTCAGGGATCCGCCGAGGCGCTCAAGGCAGGGTTGGTCGGCGATCCCGCGCTGGTCGACCTCTACGAGCGCTGGGGTCCCGACGGCCCATTGGACGACGTCGTCAACCGGGCGATCGCCGTCAAGGTCGCCGTGGTGAGCGCCGATCCGACCGAGCGGGAGCGCCGCGCCTGGCTCAACTACGGCCACACCATCGGCCACGCCATCGAGGTGGTTGGCTCGCTGAGCCACGGCGATGCCGTCGCCGTCGGGATGGTGGCCGCCGGCGAGGCGTCGACCCTGGAGTGCGGGTTCGGAGAGGCGGAGCGGGTGGTGGCGGTGCATCGACCGGACTCGGGCTGCCGGTGGCGGCCCCGGGTCTCGATCCGCGATGAGGTGCGGCGGCTGGTGGCGCTCGACAAGAAGCGAGACCGGACCGGGGCTGCGGATGACGCTGCTCCGCGGCGTCGGTGACCCTGTCGTCACCCCGGTCGGTCCCGCTACCGTGGACGCCGCGCTCACCGCCATCGGGATCGGCTGAGCGGCCCGCCGACAGCAACACGGGAAACGACCCGAGGGGGGACCTGACAGCCATGGACCATGCTCGCCGCCTCCACCGGCTGATCGCCGAGCGGGAGCGCCCGCTGCTGGTGACGTCACTGGTCAACATCCGCTACCTCACCGGGTTCACCGGCACCGCCGCCAGCCTGCTGGTCACCGCCGAGGAGTGCGTCTTCGCCACCGACGGGCGCTACGGCGAGCTGGCCGAGGAGCTCGCCGGCCACCTCGAGGTGACCCGGGTGGAGGTGTCGACCACCGGGATGCTCGATCTCCTCGCCGGGCTGGTGGGGAGCGCCGCCGAGGTCGACCTCGAAGCCGACCACGTCACCTGGTCGTTCCTCACCTCCCTCCAGGACAAGGTGGCGTACGACCCTCCACCCGACCACCGGGGTGGTCGAGGCGCACCGGCTGGTGAAGGACGCCGACGAGGTGGAGGCGCTCACCGCCGCCGCCCGTGCCGGTGATGCCGCCTTCGCCGGCATCGCCGGCGCTTGCCGCCGGCGCCGCGACCGAGGCCGAGCTCGCCGATGCCCTCGTCGAGGCGATGCGGGCGGCCGGGGGAGACCAGGCGGGGTGGCCGCCGATCGTGGCGGCCGGCCCGAATGCCGCCCGACCTCACCACCAGACGGGTGACGGCCCGGTCGGTGACGGCCTGCTGCTGCTCGACTACGGCTGCCTGGTCGACGGCTACCACTCGGACATGACCCGCACCGTGTGGCTCGACGGCGAGCCCGACGACGAGCTGCGCAAGCATGTTCGACGCAGTCCTCGAGTCGAACGAGGCGGGAATCGCCGCCGTCCGCCCCGGGGCCACCGGCGACGAGGTCGACGAGGCGTGCCGGGAGGTTCTCCGTCGCCACGGGCTCGAGGACCACTTCCTCCACTCCACGGGTCATGGCGTCGGGCTCGAGATCCACGAGGCGCCCGTCGGCGCGGCGCAAGTCCGAGGACGTCCTCGAGCCGGGCCATGTGCTCACCGTCGAGCCCGGGCGTCTACGTTCCCGGCGTCGGTGGGGTCCGGATCGAGGACATGGTGGCGGTGACCGATGCCGGCCACGAGGTCCTCACGTCTCACCGAAGGAGCTGGCCATCGATGATCTCGACCAACGACATACGGCCCGGAATGGCGCTCAACCTCGACGACGGCCTCTACGCGGTGATCGAGCATCAGCACGTCAAGCCGGGGAAGGGCAAGGCGTTCGTGCGGATGAAGCTGCGCAGCCTGGGAGGGCGGCGGCGTGGTCGACCGCACCTTCCGGGCGGGGGAGAACGTCGGGCTGGCCCGCATCGACCGGCGCGAGTACCAGTTCCTCTATCGGGACGACCTCGGGTTCCACTTCATGGACGGGGAGACCTACGACCAGATCGTGGTCGATCCCGAGCTGGTCGGCGCCACCGCCGACTACCTGGTCGAGGGCATGACGGCGCAGATCCCGATCCACGACAGCATCCCGCTCGGGATCGACCTGCCCGCCTCGGTGGAGCTCGGGGTGACCTACGCCGAGCCGGGGGTGAAGGGCGACCGGGTCTCCGGGGCGACCAAGCCGGTGACCGTGCAGACCGGCTCTGGTCATCCAGGCTCCCCTGTTCGTCGAGCAGGGCGACGTGGTCAAGGTCGACACCCGGAGCGGGGACTACATCACCCGGGTGTCCTGAGCCATCCTGACCGAGCCCGAATGAACACCGACCCGCCGCCACGCCCTCGACGCAGGGAGGAGGCCCTGCAGGCGCTCTACGCAGCCGACACGCTGGGTGGGGACCTGCGGTGGACGGGCTCTGCGCCAGGGGCGCCCGGCTGGCGACCGCGGTGTGGGAGCGGCGCGACGAGCTCGACCGGCGATCGCCTCCCGGTCGGTCGAGCTGGCGGGTGGAGCGGATGCCGGCGGTCGACCGGGCGATCCTCCGCATCGGCGCCCACGAGCTGCTCGACACCGACGTCCCCGTCGGGGTCGCGGTGTCCGAAGCGGTGGAACTGGCCAAGCGGTACTCGACCGCCCGCAGCGGGTCGTTCGTCAACGGCGTGCTCGGGACCATGGGTCGCGAGGTGGCGGAGGAACGCAGCAAACCCTGAGGAGTCGCCGGCACGCTGATCCGGGACGTGCCACCGCCGTGCGAGAGATCCCCGGGCTGATGCCAACGCGGAATCGAGGGTTCAGGTCCTGGTTCCCGGAGGCCCCTCCCCGGCTGCCCTGCGGCCTTCGGTCGGTTCTGCAGCCACCCCTCCCCTTCACAGGGGAGGGGAAACGCGTCGGGTTTTCGCGGGCTGGCCCGGATGACTTCGTCGCCGGACGGGGCGATGCTACGGTCACTCGGCCAGACCTTTAAGCCCGGTCCCGTGAGGCCGGAAAGGAAAGGAGGGCCCGTGTCGCCCGATCGGCCCGCGCCAGCCGGTTGCCCGCACTAAGCCGCCGCCAGGAGCCAGGTGCTCGGCGCCGAGGATATCGCCCGAGCGCTCCGCCGTATCGCCCACGAGATCATCGAGCGCAACCGCGGGCTCGACCGGATCATCGTCCTCGGCATCCACACCAGGGGCGTTCCCCTGGCGGCGCGGCTGGCCAAGTCCCTCACCGAGGTCGAAGGCGTGGCCGGTTCCCTACGGCGCCCTCGACATCGGCATGTACCGCGACGATCTCGACACCCGGCCGACCACTCCGTTGGGAAGCACCGAGATCCCCGAGCCGATCGACGGGCAGACCGTCGTGCTGGTCGACGACGTGCTCTACACCGGTCGCACCATCCGGGCCGCGCTCGACGCCCTCACCGACCTGGGCCGGCCGGGGACCGTGCAGCTCGCGGTCTTGATCGACCGTGGGCACCGGGAGCTGCCCGATCCGCGCCGACTACGTCGGCAAGAACCTGCCCACGGCCCCGGGGGAGCGGGTCACCGGTGCGCCTCGACGAGATCGACGCCACCGAGGCGGTCGTCATCGAACGCCACGCCGCCGGCGTCATCGACGCCGGAGACACGTCGAGTGAAGAGGAGGTAGGGGAATGAGGCACCTGCTCACCACCGAGGGGCTGGAGCGATGCGAGATCGAGAGCTACCTCGACGACGCCGCCATCTTCTCCGAGGTGTTGCGCCGGCCGATCCCGAAGGTGCCGGCGCTGCGCGGCAAGACGGTGGCCACACTCTTCTTCGAGGCGTCGACCCGAACCCGGATGTCGTTCGAGAAGGCGGCCAAGGCCCTGTCCGCCGACACCATGTCGTTCTCACCCGGCACGTCGTCGTTGAAGAAGGGCGAGAGCCTGAAGGACACCGTCCTCACCATCGAGGCGATGGGGCTGGACCTGATGGTGGTTCGTCACGAGGCCACCGGCGCGCCATGGCGGGTGGCCGACTGGGCGTCGGTGCCTGTGGTGAACGGGGGCGACGGCTGCCACCAACACCCCACCCAGGCGCTGCTCGACTGCCTGACGCTCCGGCAACGGTTCGGCAAGTTGGACGGCTGCAAGGATAGCCATCGTCGGGGACATCCGACACAGCCGGGTCGCCCGCTCCGACATCCACGCCATGGCGGCGCTCGGGGCCGAGGTCACGCTGGTGGCGCCACCGACGTTGCTCCCGCTCGACACCGGCGGCTGGCCGGTTCCGCTACCAGCGACCTCGACGAAGCCTTGACCGGGCTCGACGCCGTCTATCTGCTCCGGGTGCAGGCGGAGCGGGGCGGGGCATCGGTGTTCCCCTCGTTCCCCGAGTATCGCCGGAGGTTCGGGATGACCCGGGAGCGGCTGGCAGGCTGCCGCGGGATGCGGTCGTGCTCCATCCGGGCCCGATGATCCGCGGCATCGAGATCGACGCCGAGGTCGCAGACGATCCCCGGGCGCTGGTCCTCGACCAGGTGACCAACGGGGTGGCGGTGCGGATGGCGGTGCTGTTCCAGCTCCTCGGTGGTGAGCATGTCGGATGACCGTCCCACTGCTGATCAGCGGCGGCGTCGGTGCTCACCGGCACCGGGACCGGAGGTCGTCGACGTCCTCGTCGCGGCCGGACGGTGACCGGTATCGGTCCCGAGCTCGACGCCGACGACGCCGTCGTCGTCGACGCCTCCGGATGCTGGGTGGGCCCGGGCCTTGTCGATCTCCACGCCCACCTCCGCGAACCGGGCGAGGAGCACAAGGAGGACATCGCCTCCGGCTCGGAGGCGGCCGCCGCCGGTGGGTTCACCGCGGTGATGGCGATGCCGAACACCGATCCACCGATCGACGCCGGGCATCTCGCCCGGTTACGTGATCGACCGGGGACGCCAGGTCGGGCTGGTCGACGTGGTCGCCGCCGGTGCGGTCAGCGAGGGGCGGGCCGGGGAGCGCCTCGCCCACCTCGACGACCTGTGGGCGGCCGGGGTCCGGTTGTTCACCGACGACGGCGCCACGGTCGCCGATGCCGGACTGCTCCGCCGGGCGATGGAGTACGTCGCCCAGATGGATGGGGTCATCGCCCAGCACGCCGTCGATCCCGGGCTGAGCCGCGGTGGCCACATGCACGAGGGGCCGCTGTCCTCGCGGCTGGGGATGCAGGGCATCCCGGCACTGGCCGAGTCGATCGTGGTGGCGCGTGATCTGGCGCTGGTGCGTCTCACCGGCTGCCGCTACCACGTGCAACACGTCTCCACCGCCGAGACACTGGCGCATGGTGGAGGCGGCCAAGGCCGAGGGGTTGCCTGTGACGGCGGAGGTGACGCCGCACCACCTCGCCTTCGACGACGGGGCGGTGGAGACGATGGACCCGGTGTACAAGATGATGCCGCCGTTCCGCTCCGCCTCCGATGTCGAGGCGCTGCAGGATGGGCTGCGGCGTGGGGTGATCGACGCCGTCGCCACCGATCATGCCCCGCACGCCGCCCACGAGAAGGAGGTCCCGTTCGAGGAGGCACCCAACGGGGTGACCGGTCTGGAGTGGGCGGCGGCGGCGGTCATCACCGAGGTCGGCCTCGACCAGGCCGGGCTCTTCGCCGCCATGGCGACGCGACCGGCTGCGATCGGCGGGGTGCATGGACATGGCCGAATGCCGTTGCGGTCGGGCAATCCGGCCAACCTCGTCGTCATCGACCCCAGCGCCGGCTGGGCCCCGTCGACGACGCGGTCCCGCAGCGCCAACTCGCCGTGGCTGGGCAGGCCGCTCACCGGGCGGGTGCTGCTCACCATCCGGGCCGGGACACCGGACCTTCGCCGCGGCGACGAACGTGACGGCGCCGTGAACGGCAGGGCGACGCCGGTGGGCGCCGAACCATGAGTGCGGCCCTGCTCGTCCTCGCCGACGGCACCGAGCTCGAGGGCGTGGCCGCCGGGGCCCCGGGGACGGCGGTGGGCGAGGCGGTGTTCAACACCGCGATGACCGGCTACCAGGAGGTGATCACCGACCCCTCCTACACCGGCCAGGTGGTGGTGATGACCGCCCCCCACATCGGGAACTACGGGGTCACCGAGCGCCGACGACCAGTCCGATCACGGCGGCTGCTGCGGGCCTGGTGATGCGGGCGCTGCCCGGCGCCACTCGAGCTGGCGGGCGCAACGGTCGCTGGCCGATCAGCTCGCCGATCGCGGGATCGTGGCCGATCGGCGAGGTGGACACCCGCATGGTGACACGCCGGCTCCGCTCGGCCGGGGCGATGGCGGCGGCGGTCGGGCCTGCCGAGCGGGTCGGCGAGCTGCGCCGGCTGGTGCGGCACCACGGTGACCATGGAGGGGCGGCGCTCGGCATCGATGTCTCCACGGATGAGCCGTATCGGTGTCGGTGCCGGGGGCGCCGGGCCACGTGGTCGCGCTCGACCTCGGGATCAAGCGGGACATCCTCACCAGGCTGGTCGAGCGCGGGCTCGACGTCGACGTGGTGCCGGCGACGGCGACCGGCCGGCCGACGTGCTGGCGAGGCGACCCGACGGCGTGTTCGTCTCCAACGGCCCCGGCGACCCGGCGCCGCTGCGGCCGGTGGTGGACACGGTGTCCGGGCTGCTCGGCGAGGTCCCTGTGTTCGGCATCTGCCTGGGCCACCAGGTGCTCGGGCTGGCGCTCGGCGCCCGCACCTACAAGCTGCCGTTCGGACACCATGGCGCCAACCATCCGGTGCGGAGGCTCGCCGACGGCCAGGTCGAGATCACTTCGCAGAACCACGGGTTCGCCGTCGACCTGTGGAGCCTGGCCGGGGCGTCGCCACCGGCTCCGGCCCCCGGGACACTGCCCGGTGCCCGAGCAGCTCCCCGACGTCGTGCCGTCGCCGTTCGGCGCGGGTGCGGGCCACCCACCAGAACCTCAACGACGGCACGCTCGAAGGCATGGAGTGCCTCGACGTCCCTGCCTTCTCGGTGCAGTACCACCCCGAGGCCGCCCCCGGCCCGACCGAGGCGATCTCCCTGTTCGACCGCTTCGCCGCTTCGATCGGAGGCGGTTGATGCCCGCCCGTACCGACATCCGGTCGATCCTGGTGATCGGTTCGGGACCGATCGTCATCGGCCAGGCGTGCGAGTTCGACTACTCGGGCACCCAGGCGGTCCGCGCGCTGCGCGGCGAGGGCTACCGGGTGGTGCTGGTCAACTCCAACCCGGCGACGATCATGACCGATCCCGGACCTGGCCGACGCCACCTATGTCGAGCCGATCACCGCCGAGGTCGTCGCCGCCATCATCGCCGAGGAGCAGCCCGACGCCCTGCTCCCCACGCTCGGCGGCCAGACCGCGCTGAACGTCACCACCGAGCTGGCCCGGGCCGGGGTGCTCGACCGCTGGCGGCGTGGAGCTGATCGGGGCCGGCCTCGACGCCATCGCCTCCGCCGAGGACCGGGGCCGGTTCAAGGCGCTGATGGACGGCGCCGGCATCGCAACGGCGCGGGCGGCTCGGTGACATCCGTGTCGAGCAGCCGCTGGCCGCCGCCGAGGCGCTCGGGCTATCCGGTGATGGTGCGGCCCAACTACATCCTCGGCGGCGGGGGAACCGGTCTCGCCTCCGGGCCGGAGGAGCTGCGCCGGGTCGCCGCCGCAGGTCTCGACGCCTCTCCGGTCGGCGAGGTGCTGGTCGAGGAGTCGATCGCCGGCTGGAAGGAGTTCGAGCTGGAGGTGATGCGGGACTCGGTGGGCAACGCCGTCGTGGTGTGCTCGATCGAGAATCTCGACCCGATGGGGGTCCACACCGGTGACTCGATCACCGTGGCGCCGGTGATGACCCTCTCCGATCGGGAGTACCAGGAGATGCGGACGCGAGGCCATCGCCTGCCTCGAGCTGGTCGGGGTGGCCACCGGCGGGTCCAACGTCCAGTTCGCCGTCGAGCCGTCGACCGGGCGGCGGGTGGTCGTCGAGATGAACCCACGGGTTTCGCGGTCGTCGGCACTGGCGTCGAAGGCGACCGGGTTCCCCATCGCCAAGATCGCCGCCCTGCTCGCCGTCGGGCTACACCCTCGACGAGATCCGCAACGACATCACCGGGGCGACCCCGGCGTCGTTCGAGCCTGCGCTCGACTACGTGGTGGTGAAGGCGCCCCGGTTCGACTTCGACAAGTTCCCCGCCATGCCGGCCTCGGCTGGGGACCTCGATGCAGAGCGTCGGCGAGGCGATGGCGATCGGACGAACCTTCCCCGAGGCGCTACAGAAGGCTTTGCGAAGCCTGGAGACGGGAAGGGCCGGGCTCGGTCGCTGACGCCGGCGAAGCCGCGGCGATGGCGATGGGCGACGACGCACCTGCTCGACGCCGTCGCGGCCCCCAGCCCCGACCGGATCCACCATGCCGCCGAAGGGCTGCGGCGCGGCGTCGACGTGAGAGCGTGTGCCGAGCGCTCAGCGGGTACGACCCCTGGTTCGTCGCGGAGATGGCGGCGGTGGTCGACATGCGCCGCCTGCTGGCTGCCGGTGACGCCCCGACGCGAGCGACCATCCGGGATGCCAAGCGGCTCGGGTTCTCCGACCGCCAGATCGCCCATCTCTCCGGGGTCGCCGAGAGCGGGGTGACCGCCGCCCGGCGGGCCGCCGACGGTCACGGTCACCTACAAGACGGTGGACACCTGCGCCGCCGAGTTCGTCGCCGCCACCCCGTACTTCTACGGCACGTGGGAGACCGAGGACGAGGCCCCACCGCCGGGTGCCGCCACCGTCGTCGTGGTCGGGTCGGGGCCGAACCGCATCGGGCAGGGGATCGAGTTCGACTACTGCTGCGTCCACGCCTCGTTCGCCCTGGCCGAGATGGGCTTCGAGCCGGTGATGGTGAACTGCAACCCCGAGACCGTCTCCACCGACTACGACACCTCGGCCCGGCTGTACTTCGAGCCGCTCACCGTCGAGGACGTGGTCGCCGTGCTCGACCGTGAACGGCCGGTGGCGGTGGTCGTCCAGCTCGGGGGGCAGACGCCAGTCGGGCTGCGCCGGGGCGATCGCCGCCGCCGGGCACGCCATCGCCGGCACGAGCCCAGACGCCATCGCCCTCGCCGAGGATCGGGAGCGGTTCGCCGACCTGTGCCGTGACCTCGCCGTTCCGCAACCCGATGGGGCGTGGCCCGCTACCGTCGACCAGGCGGTGCAGGTGGCCGGCGGTGTCGGATACCCGGTGCTGGTCCGCCCTTCGTTCGTGCTCGGCGGACGGGCGATGCGGGTCGTCGCCGACGAGGAAGAGCTGCGCAGCCACCTCGCCGGGTGTCCGGGCGGCACCGGGGCCAGGATCGACCTCTCACGGCGCCGCTGCTGGTCGACCGAGTTCCTGGAGGCGGCGGTCGAGGTCGACGTCGACGCGGTGTGCGACGGTATCGAGGTGTACATCGGCGGCGTGATGGAGCATGTCGAGGAGGCGGGTGTCCACTCCGGCGACTCCGCCTGCGTCGTCCCTCCGCCGACGCTCTCCGCCGAGGAGATCGAGCGGATCATCGACCTGACCGGCCGGCTGGCGTTCGGGCTCGGGGTGCGGGGACTGATCAACATCCAATTCGCCGTCCGCGGCGGCGAGGTCTGGGTGCTCGAGGCCAACCCGCGTGGGTCGCGCACCGTGCCCGTTCATCTCCAAGGCGACCGGCGATCCCGCTGGCCAAGGTGGCGACCCGGGTGATGATGGGCGACGGCGCTGGCCGACCTGCGACGCCGCCGGGATTTTGGGCACGGGTACGCCCGGGCCGCCTCGGGGTCGCCATCAAGGAGGCGGTGCTGCCCTGGAAGCGGTTCCCCGGCCGAGGACCGGGTGCTCGGCCCGGAGATGCGCGCCACCGGCGAGGTGATGGGATGGGCGCCGACCATCGGGGGGGCGTACGCCAAGAGCCTTCGGGCGCCGGGCACGTCATCCCGACGTCGGAGGACGGTGTTCCTGTCGCTCGACGATCAGGGACAAGCCGGCGGCGGCATCGCCCTGGCCGGTGACCTGACCAGCTCGGGTTCCGGGTACTCGCCACCCACGGGACCGCCGGCTACCTGGCGAGCCAGGGCGTCGCCGTCACGCATGTCGACAAGGTGGGGGAGGGCCCCTACGACCCGGTCCGGCTGATCGAGATCGGGTGGCGATCGACCTGGTGATCAACACCCCGGGCGGATCGCGCTCCCGCGGGGACGCCGCCCTGATCCGGGCCGCCGCCACCCGCCACGACGTTCCCTGCGTGACGACCGTCCGGGGTGGGCGGCTGCTGGTGCAGAGCCTCCGCTGCGGTGACGAGGCGGTCCAGGTCATCAGCCTGCAGCGGCACCACCGGTCGCCGGGCGAGCTCGCGGCCGGGTGGCGCCGTCGATGTCGACCTGACGGTCGCCCTCGGGGGCCACCGGTTGCGTTCGCCGCTCATCGCCGCCTCCGGGACGGTGGGGTCGGTGGTGGACTTCGCCGCCACGGCTCCTTCGACGCCTACGGGGCGGCGGTGGCGAAATCGGTCAGCCTCGAGCCATGGCCGGGTCGCCCCGCGCCACGGATGGCGCCGGCGGGCAGGGCATGATGAACGGGATCGGAATCCAGAACCCCGGGATCGACGCCTGGATCGCGGAGTCGGCCCTCGGATCGGCGTCGGCCGGCGTGGAGGTGTGGGGATCGGCGGTGGGGCACCGGCGCCGACGAGTTCGGCGAGGTGGCCGCCCGGCTGGAGGCGGCCGGGGTCGCCGCGGTCGAGGTCAACCTGTCCTGCCCGAACCTGGACGCGCGGACGGGCCGCGGCAATGCCCTTCGCTCTCGACCCGAGGTCGCCGCCAAGCCGTGGTGGCCGCGGTGCGGGAGCCGGGTGTCCGGTCCGGTGTCGGGCCAAGCTGTCGCCCAACGCCGCCGGACATCGTGGCGGTCGCGGCCGCGGTGGCGACGCGGGGGCGGACTGGGTGGTGCTGACCAACACGGTGTGGGGGGCAGGGATCGACATCGAGCGGCGACGCCCGGTGCTGTCCGGAGGCGTCGGGGGGCTGTCGGGGGCCCCGCTCAAGCCCATCGCACTCCGCGTGCGTGCTCGAGGTGCGGCTCGGCCTGCCCGGATCTCCCCATCGTCGGCTGCGGGGGGGTGCGAACCGGGGAGGACGTGGTCGAGTACCTGATGGCCGGCGCGACGCTGTCGCCATCGGCACCGCCCACTTCGCCTCGCCCCGGGTCGGGGAGAGGGTGCGCGGCAGCTGCCTCGTGGTGCCGGCGCACGGGGTGAGCCCGGGTCGCCGACCTCGGGGCCGGTGCCGCAGTGGGCGGGGCGACGCGATGAGCCGCACCGACCCGCCCATCCTGGTCGCCCTCGACGTGCCGACCGCCGAGCGGGCGGTGCGTCTGGCCAAGGACCTCGCCCCCTACGTCGGGGGGTTCAAGATCGGGTTGCGCCTGCTCCATGGGCCGGGTCCGGGGACGGTGGCCGCCCTGGCGGGCCTGGGCAAGCCGGTGTTCGCCGACGCCAAGCTCCACGACGTCCCTTCCCAGGCGGAAGCCGCCGCCGCCAGGCTCGGCGGGATCGGGGCACGCTGGGTCACCGTGCATGCCACCGGCGGGGTCGAGATGCTGGAGGCGGCGGTGGCGGGGGCCGACCGGGGGTCGTCGGGTCGATGCGGGGTGCTCGGCGTAACCGTGCTCACCAGCCTCGACGAGGCCGGCACTGAAGGAGATCGGGGTCGCCACCGAGCCCCGGGCAAGCTCGTGTCCAGGCTGGCGCGGCTCGTCGACAGCCGCCGGGTGTGAGGGGGTGGTGTGCTCGGCGCAGGAGGTGACGCGTCGTGCACGAGGTCGCCGATCGGCTGCTCAAGGTGGTGCCCGGCTCCGGCCCGGAAGGCGCGGTCAGCCGGTGACCAGCGCCGCACCGGCAACCCCGGCGGGCGACCTGGCCAGGGGCGCCGACTGGCTGGTGATAGGGCGGCCCATCATCGAGGCTGCCGACCCCGTTGCCGCCGTCGCCTGGATCGCCGCCACCCTCGGACCCATCCGGCCCATCGGCCGGATGACCGCCGGAGGCGGATCGATACCGGACGGGTCGGCGCACCCCCCTAACCTGGGCACAACCGACCCGACGGAGGGGAGCCATGCTGCCGCAGACCACCCCGAGCAGCGCGAAGCCGCCCTGGCGCAGGCCCGCGCCGCCCGCCGCCATCGGGCCGAGGTCAAGGAGCTGCTCAGCACCGGCAGCCTGACCCTCGGCGAGGTGATCGGCGCGCGCCGAGGACGATTCGGTACTCGCCGGGACCAAGGTGGCCCCGCTGCTCGTCGCCCTGCCCGGCATGGGCAAGGTGAAGACGAAGCGTCTCATGGAGGAGATCGGGATCCACGAGAGCCGGACGCTCAAGGGCTGGGCGCCCGCCAGCGCCAGGCACTGCTCGACCGCTTCGGCTGAGTCCGAGGGACGGTCGATGTCGCCACCATGCCGCTGATCGTCGCCATCTCGGGCAGTGCCCGGGTCCGGCAAGAGCGTGGTGGCCAAGGAGGCGGCCAACGGCTCGGCCTCCGCCACGTCTCCGCCGGGCGACTTCATGCGTGACATGGCGGCGGAGCGGGGCATGTCCATCCTCGAGCTGTCGCGGGTCGCCGAGACCGACCCGTCCATCGACGCCGAGATCGACGCCCGCACCGTGTCACTGGGCGCCACCGGGGAGAGCTTCGTGATCGACTCCCGGATGGCGTGGCACTTCATCCCCGACTCGGTCAAGGTGTTCCTCGGGGTGCGCACCGACGTGGCCGCCGCCCGCATCTACGCCTCGATGCGCGAGACCGAGCGGGAGAACGTCGATCTCGCCGCCACCACCGCCGCTCTTCGTGGAACGGACCCGTTCCGAGGCCGACCGCTATCTCCGCTACTACGGCATCGACTATCTGGATACCGGCCAGTACGACATCGTCATCGACACCTCGCACGATACCGGTGGAGGACGTCGTAGAGCGGCTGCTGGCGAGGCGGTCGTCCGAGGCCGTCAGGACGGCGGGTCGATCGGGAGCTCGGCTCCGACCGGGCTATGATGGGTGCCGTCTCCCCCGCAGCCGCGGGCGGGAACCCCTCTCACAGGAGATCGCCGCAGGATGATCGACCCTCCCATCGGGCGTGTGCTCGAGAAGACCCAATCACGGTTCGGGCTGGTCGTGCTCGCCGCCCGGCGGGCCCGCCAGATCAACGCCTACTACAACGAGCTCGGCGAAGGTCTGGGCGGGTACGTGCCACCCCAGGTCCACACCCTGTCCCGCCAGCCGCTGTCCATAGCCCTCGAGGAGATCGACAACGACAAGGTCGTCATCGACAGGGAGACCGAGGAATCCCCGGAGGCCTGATCATCCCGACCGGCCCGGGCCGCCCTGGGTATCGCGCTGATGCTACGGGGCCGGCACATCGTCCTCGGGGTGAGCGGCGGGATCGCCGCCTACAAGGCCGCCTACCTGGCCCGCCGGCTGGTGGAGGCCGGCGCCGAGGTGCGCACGGTGATGACCGAGAGCGCCACCCGGTTCGTCGGGGCGCAGACGCTGGCCGCGATCACCGGTACCGCCCCCGTTGTCGGGCTGTTCGGTGCCGAAGACGTCAGCCCGCACACCACCCTCGCCCGATGGGCCGACGCCGTCGTGGTGGCGCCGGCGACGGCGGCGACGTTGAGCCGGATCGCCACCGGGTTGTCCGAGGACGCCCTACCGCAACCGTGCTCGCCGCCTGGGGGAAGCCCGTGGTGCTGGCGCCGGCGATGCACACGGAGATGTGGGAGCACCCGGCCACCCGGCGCGCCGTGGCCACCCTGAATCGGCGACGGCTACACACATGGTCGGCCCCGAAACCGGCGCCCTGGCCGGCGGTGACGAGGGCCCGGGCCGGTTGGCGAGCCCGAGGACATCCTCGCCGCCCTCGAGCGGGTGTTCGGCGGCGGCGACCTCGCCGGGTGGCGGGTGCTGGTTTCCGCCGGAGGCACCCGCGAGGCCATCGACCCGGTGCGCTACATCGGCAACCGATCCTCGGGCGGATGGGCAACGCCATCGCGCTGGCGGCGGCCGACCGCGGGAGCGGCGGTGACGCTGGTGACCACGGTGGCCCGGTGGAGCACCCCGACGTCACCGTGCTCGCCGTGGAGACCGCAGACGAGATGGCGGCGGCGGTGTGGAAGACCGCAGGTGACGTCGACGTGGCGGTGCTGGCGGCGGCGGTGGCCGACTTCCGTCCCGCCGACCCGTCCACCGGCAAGCTCCGGCGCACCGACGGGCCACCCGAGATCGTGCTCGGAGCCGACCCCGGACATCCTCGCCGGGGTGGCCCGGATGCAACCCCGGCCCTTCCTCGTCGGTTTCGCCGCCGAGACCGGCTCGTTCGACGAGAGCGGTGGCCAAGGCGCAAGCGGAAGGGCGTCGACCTGCTGGTGGGCAACGACGTCTCCGAGCCTGGTTCCGGGTTCGGGACCGACACCAACCAGGTCGCTGTCATCACCCCGGACGGGTCGACCGACCGGTGGCCGCTGCTTGACCAAACGTGAGGTGGCCGACCGGTTGTGGGACCGGGTCGTCGCCATGCGGGGGAGCCGGTCCCTGACCCGGATCGTCCGGGTCGTCCCCAACGTCCCCACCTTCGCCGTCGACGGAGGGTTCCGCTACGCCGTGCCCGACGACCTCGACGGAATCACCCTGGGCTCCATGGTGCGGGTCCCACTGGCCGGTCGCCGCACCCGCGGGTTCGTCGTCGAGGAGTCGCGACGGTGACCCCTCCTCGCTCCGCCCGGTGCTCGGTCGGGTGGGCGACCTCCCGATCCTCTCCGAGGGGTCTGATCGAGACGATGCGATGGGCGTCGGTCCACTACGTCGCCCCGTTCTCCGTGATGCTGTCCAAGGCGGCGCCGCCCAACGTGCCCCGTCGGGTAGCGGTGCCGGCGAGGGACGCCAGCAGGACGTGCCCGCCCCGCTCGAGGGGTGGGCCGACCGCGACGCCCGCAGGCCGCACTCCGGCCGCAGTACCTGGTGGGCGGAGGGCCATGGGGCATGCCGGTGGCCGGGCTGGTCGCCCCGGTCCTCGCCTCCGGCCGCCCGGTCGCCGTGGTCATGCCCACGGTGGCCGAAGCCCACACTCTTGCCGAGGTGGTGAGCGAGGCGTTGGGCATCGTCGCCTGGATGGGCACCTCGGCGGAGCCCGCCGCCGCCGTCACCCGGGCGTGGGCCGCACCGGTCTGCGCCGAGGGCCAGCTCGTCGTCGGCACCCGGGAGATCGCCCTGTGGCACCTCGGTGGTCCCGGGCTGGTTGTGGTCGTCGAAGAAGGGTCGGGCGGCGATGAAGTCGCCGCAGACCCCGACGGTGGGTGTGCGCGACGTGGTGCGACGGCGGTCGGCGGCGGAGCGGTTCGCCACGGTGCTCGCCGGCCCGGTTCCCACCGTCGAGGCGCTGGCCTCCGGCGTCGAGGTCCACCAGCCGAGTACCAGGACCTGGCCGCTGGTCGAGGTGGTCGACCGGGCCGAGGAACCTCCCGGGTCGGGAGTGCTGCTCGAGGCCACCGTGCGGGCCGTGGCGGCGGTGGTCCGTGGCGCGGGGGACGGTCTTCGTGTTCGTCACCAGGCGTACGGAGGCGGCGGCGTTCCGCTGTGTGGCCTGCGGGACGTTGCGCACCTGCGGGGCCTGCGGTGCCGCCGCCACCGGGAGCATCGCCTGCCGGCGGTGCGGTGCCGATCTCGGCTCGTGCGGCGATTGCGGGCGGTCACGTTTCCAGGCTCTCGGAGCGGGCGCCGGGCGGGTGGTGACCGAGCTGCAACGACGGGTGCGGGCCATGGTGGCGATGGTGGGGGAGGAGACCGGAGGCGGTCGGGCGGCCAGGTGCGGTCGGCACCGAGGCCGACCTGCCCGCGGTCGGATCGGTCGACCTGGCCGTGGTGGTCGACGCCGACGGGCTGGTGCTGGCCCCGCACTACCGCGCCGAGGAGGATGCCCTGCGCACCCTGGCCCGGGTGGCGAGCCATGGTCGGACGGGGTCGGGGTCGTCGCTGCCTGGTCCAGACGGCCCAGCCGGGCCACCGGGTGTTCGAGGCGCTGCGCCGCGGCCGCCCGCTCCCGCTGCTGGAGGCGATGCTCGAGGAGCGGCAGGGCGGTCGGCTACCCGCCGGCCGGCGAGCTGATGGCGGTGGAGATCGCCGGCGAGCCGAGGGCCGCCGACATGCGAGCTCCGCGCCGCCGCCGGCCGGAGACGCGTCGATGTGCATCGGCCCGGCCCCGGCCGGCGCCCGGGCTCGCTGGTTGGTGTCCGGTGGTGACCTCCGACCGCTCAAGCTGGCGCTGCGGCCGGTCGTGCAGTGCTGGCGCGACCGCGGCGATCAGGGTTCGGCGTCGACGTCGACCCGGTGCGCCTCTGACTCAGATCGCCGCCGAAGTCGCCGATGCTCGGGTGAGCCGGCGCCGGACGGCCCCTCTATGCTCCCCGGGCAGATGGCGCTCTTCCCGATCAGGACCTTCGGGGACCCGGTGCTCAATCTGGTCGCCGACCGGGTCGACGACATCTCCAGCGCGCTCGAGCGCCTGGTCGACGACATGCTCGAGACGATGTACGACGCCCCCGGGCTCGGGCTGGCGGCGCCGCAGATCGGTGTGTCCAAGCAGATGTTCGTTGCCGACATCGGTGACGGCCCGTTCGTGATGATCAACCCGGAGTTGACGGAGGTGGGCGACGACGACTGGCCATTCGAGGAAGGCTGCCTGTCGGTCCCGGGCCAGGTACTGGTCGATCGACCGCCCCGCCTACGCCGCCGCCAAGGGCATCGGGCTCGACGGCAACCCGGTCGAGCTCGCCGGAGACGAGCTGATGGGACGGGTGCTCCAGCACGAGATCGACCATCTCGACGGGACGCTGCTGCTGGAGCGACTGCCCAAGCGAACCCGCAAGGCGGCGCTGCGCGACCTGCGTCGGGAGGCGCTCGGGCTGGACATCGGCGCGCCGTGATGCGGGCTGCGCCGACCGGGGCGGCTGATGCGAGCCGTCTTCCTGGGCACGCCGGCGGCGGCGATCCCCTGCTCTGGCCGTCGCTCACCCAGGTGATCGACATCGTCGTCGGTGATCACCCGACCCGACCGCGCGAGCGGGAGGCGAAGCGGGCCGCCGCCGCCCCACCGGTGAAGGTGGCCGCCCTCGAGTGGGGGTTCCCCGTCGAGCAACCCGACACCGCAGCCGAACTGGCGGCCGTCCTCGAGCGAGACCGGCGCCGATGTCGGTGTCGTCGTCGCCTACGGGCGTCTCCTCGACAGGTCCGCCCTGGCGTCCACCAGGGTTGGGTTCGTCAACGTCCACTTCTCGATGCTTCCCCACTGGAGGGGGGCGGCACCGGTGGAGCGGTCGATCATGGCGGGCGACACCGTCACCGGGGTCAGCCTGATGCGTCTCGACGAGGGGCTCGACACCGGGCCGATCATCGCCGTCGACGAGACCGACATCGCCGAGGACGACACCGGTGGGTCGCTGACCGCCCGGCTCGCCGATCTCGGAGGCCAGCTGCTCGCCGGCCACCTGCCCGACTACCTGGCCGGGATCGCTGCTCCCGGCCGATCAGATCGACACCGCCGCCACCTACGCCCCCCGATTGTCCACCGACGAGGCCCGGCTCGACCCCGACCTCCCGGCCGCCGTCCTCGCCAGGACGGTGCGGGCACTCCATCCCCGACCGGGCGCCTGGGTCGCCCTCGAGGGCGCCCGGCTCGGCGTGCTGCGCGCCGCCGACGTGCCCACAGGCCCCGACAGCCGGGACGATCGAGCGGCTCGACGGGCTCCCGGTGTTGGGCACCGCGGAAGGGGGACTGGCTCTGCTCGAGGTCGTGGCGGCGGGCCGGCGATCACAGCCCGGGTCGGCGTGGATGCACGGGCGGCGCGGCTCGCCGGCTCTCGTCGACCGGTGAACCGAGTCGAAGGCGGGCCTCGTGCGATCCCCTCGGTGATGCCTCGACGGGGTCAGCCGGCCAGTGAGGCGGCGAAGCCCCACAGGGGTGGGTTCAGGTGACGACGGTGCCCGCGATGCCGTCGGCCGGCTCGGGGTAGCGAAGGTCCATGGCTTCCAGCGCCTCGACGATCGTCGTCGCCACCACCAGGTCGCGGTACCACTTGCGGTTGGCAGGGACGATGTACCACGGGGCCGCATCGGTGGACGTCCGGGTGATCGCCTCGCCGTAGGCGGCCATGTAGCCGTCCCAACGGCTGCGGCTCTCCAGGTCGGACGGGTTGAACTTCCAATGCTTGGAGGGGTCGTCGACGCGCGCCTGCAGCCGGGCCGCCTGCTCGTCCTTCGAGATGTTGAGCATGAACTTGAGGATGGCGGTGCCCTCGTCGACCAACATCTGCTCGAAGGCGACGATGTGGTCGTAGCGGCGGCGCCACACCGGTTCGGGGACGAGACCCTCGACCCTCACCACCAGAACGTCCTCGTAGTGGCTCCGGTTGAACACGGTGATCTCGCCGTCACCGGGGGTCCGGGCATGCACCCGCCAGAGATAGTCGCGGGCCAGCTCGAGCTCGCTGGGGGCTCCGAAGCCGTGGACCTTGACCCCCTGCGGGTTGACCCCGGAGAACACCTTGCGGATCGTCCCGTCCTTCCCGCCGGTGTCCATGGCCTGGAGCACCACCAGCAGGCTGTGCCTCCCGTCCGCCCAGAACAGCTCCTGGGCCGCCTCCAGGCGCTCCCGGAGACCCTCCAGGTGCCGGCGACCCTCCGCCTTGCCGCCGTCGAACCCGGACTTGTCGTCGGGGTCCCAGCCCGCCAGGTCGACGGCGGACCCCGGGACGACCCGGTGCCGTTCCATCGTCCCGAGCTCGGTCATCGCCGCAGGCTAACCGGCAGGCTGCTTCCCGGTCGCCGGGCGGCAGCCCGGGTACGCTGCCGCCGTGCCGTCCCCCGCCCCGTCAAGATCGCCCCGTCGATCCTCGCCGCCGATTTCGCCAGGCTCGGCGAGGAGATCGCCGCCGTCGCCCCCCACTCCGACCTCCTCCACGTCGACGTCATGGACGGGCACTTCGTGCCCAACGTGTCGCTTGGCATACCGGTCATCCGGTCGATCCGGCGGGTGACCGACCTCCCCTTCGACTGCCATCTGATGATGACCAACGCCGATGCGTACTTCGAGCCGCTCAAGGAGGCGGGCGCCGACCTGGTCACCATCCACATCGAGGCGTACCCGGACCCGACGGCGGCGGCGGCGCGGGCGAGGTCGACCGGGCTCGGCTTCGGGCTGGTGCTGAACCCGCCGACGCCTCCCGAGTCCAGTCGTCCCTTTCCTCGAGTTGTGCGACCTGGTGCTGGTCATGTCGGTGGACCCCGGCTTCGGCGGCCAGGCCTTCCTCCCCTCGGCCCTGGACACCGTGCGTCATCTGAGGGAAACCCTTGATGAGCGAGCCCTCGAGGTCGATATAGAGATCGACGGAGGCATCGGCCCGGACACCGTCGGCGCCGCCCGCGAGGCGGGGGCGAGCGTGTTCGTGGCGGGCAGCGCCATCTTCGGCGCCGCCGACCCGGTGGCCGCCGTGGAAGAGCTGCGCCGAGCCGCGGAGGGGTGAAGAGGGCCATGTACGGAGGTTTGGGAGGCCCGCCGCCGGCGGTGCCTCGGCTGACGTCGCCGGCCTGAGCCGCATGCGGCAACGGATCCTGGTGATCGACGACGATGCCGACCTCACCCGACATCTGGGTGAGCGCCTCGGCGCCGCCGGCTTCACCGTCGACGTCGTCCCCGACGAGAACGCCGCCCTGGCCGAGCTGGGGGAGCGGAGCCACGACCTGGTGCTGCT
This sequence comes from uncultured Acidimicrobiia bacterium, assembly GCA_963834375.1. Lineage (GTDB taxonomy): Bacteria > Actinomycetota > Acidimicrobiia > Spongiisociales > UBA5794 > JACDBE01. The sequence goes on from CAWIBM010000003.1 coordinate 183,990, forward strand.
CGATGTGATGATGCCCGATGGCGACGGGTTCGACCTGCTCCGCCGGATCATCGGCGACCGGCGAGACGCCCCGGTGCCGGTGATCGTGCTCACCGCCGGAGGACGGGTGGGCGAGGCGATCAAGGCCCTCCGGTTGGGTGCAGACGACTACGTGGTGAAGCCGTTCGACTCCGACGAGCTGGAGGCCCGGATCCACACCGTGCTCCGCCGTACCTGGCAGATGCGCGACCTCTCCCCACTCACCGGCTTGCCGGGCAACCGGGCGATCGCCGCCGAGCTCGGCCGGCGAATCGCCGCCGACGAGCCCCTGGCGGTGGCGCACGTCGACATCGACGACTTCAAGGCGATCAACGACGCCTACGGGTTCCTACGCGGCGACGGGGTGATCACGTTCTGTGCACGCTGCCTGCGCCAAGCCGCCGGCGACACCACCGATGCCTTCGTCGGGCATGTGGGCGGGGACGACTTCGTCGTGGCCCTCGGCCCCGATCGGGTGGAGCCGTTCTTCGCCGCGGTCTTCGAGACGTGGGAAGAGGGGATCGGCGGTCTGTACGACGCTGCCGACCTGGCTCGGGGCGGGATCACGGTCATGGACCGGCTCGGCGAGGAGCGGCTGCACCCGGTTGCCTCCCTCTCGGTCGGGGTGGCCACCAATGCCCGGCGCCGGCTCGAATCGCAATGGGAGGCGTCCGCCGTCGCCGCCGAGATGAAGGAACACGCCAAACAGCACCCGGGATGTGATCTCCGGATCGACCGGCGCACCGAATGAGCCGCAGCCCGTTCCCTCTATGAGGCCCGCCGCCGTTGCCGGCGACGGTGTGTAGCATTCGCCCGGTCAGCAACAGAGCCCCCTTCAGGGCAGGGTGAAATCCCCGACCGGCGGTGAAAGCCCGCGACCCCCACGGAGCCGGACCGGCTCCAGGGGTGGACCCGGTGGAACTCCGGGACCGACGGTGAGAGTCCGGATGGGAGAAGGAGGGCGTGGTGCCGTTTGGCGCCCACGGCAACCGAGTCGGTTGGCCGCAGCCCTGGCTGTGGGCGATGGAACGCGCCGTGGAGGCCGCCGCCCGGTTCCGACCCCATCCCAACCCGAGGGTCGGCGCTGTTGTCCTCTCGCCCGGGGGGAGCGTGGTCGCCGTCGCCGCCCACGAGCGACCCGGCCTTCCCCACGCCGAAGTCCTGGCACTCGGCGGGGCCGGTATCGATGCGCGGGACGGCACGCTGGTGGTGACCCTCGAGCCGTGCGCCCATCACGGGCGCACCCCACCGTGCGTCGACACGGTGACGTCCGCCGGGATCGCCCGGGTGGTGGTGGGTGCCCTCGACCCCGACCCCCGGGTGTCCGGGGCGGGCATCGCCGCCCTGAGGGCGGCCGGGGTCGAGGTCGAGGTCGGGGTGCCCGGTCTCGACGCCGAACAGGTCGATCCCGGGTACTTCCACCACCGGCGCACCGGCCGGCCGCTGGTCACCCTGAAGCTGGCGGCGACGCTCGACGGGCAGACCGCCGCCGCCGACGGCACCTCGCGTTGGATCACCGGTGAGGAGGCGCGGGCCGACGCCCATCGGCTGCGGGCCGCCTCCGATGCGGTGATGGTCGGGGCCGGCACGTTGCGCACCGACGATCCGTCTCTCGACGTCCGCTTGCCCGGGTTCACCGGCACCCAGCCGCGTCCGGTGGTCGTGGCGGGAGATCGTCCACTGCCCGCCGTCCGTGCGCTGTACGCCAGGGACCCGCTGGTCTATCGCCTCGGCCGGGCGGCGAGCCCGGGCGAGGTCGAGACCGTCGACGTCCCCGACCTGGACGCCGTGGTGAAGGACCTGGGGGCCAGGATGGTGGTCGACGTCCTGGCCGAGGGGGGACCGACCCTGGCCAGGTCGCTCCTCCATGCCGGGTTGGTTGACCGCTTCGTCGCTCTACCTGGCGGGGCGGTTCGCCGGAGGGGTGGGCCGGCCGATGTTCGACGGCGTGTTCGGCACCCTGGGAGACATCGTCGGCGCTCAGGTCGACGCCGTCATCAGGCTCGGCGACGACATCCGCGTCACCGGGACGGTGCTCTGATGTTCACCGGGATCGTCGCCGAGTTGGGTGTGGTGGAGGCGGTGGAGGGGGCCGACCAGGGCGCCCGGATCGTGCTCTCCGCCCCGGGCACGGTCAGCGGGATGGCGGTGGGCGACTCACTGGCGGTGAACGGGGTTTGCCTCACCGCCGTCGTGCTCGACGGGCCACGGGTCACCGTCGAGTTGGTGGCCGAAACGCTGGCCCGGACCAACCTCGGCGAGCTCTCGGAGGGCGACGCCGTCGACCTCGAGCGCCCCATGGCGGCGACCGGCCGCTTCGACGGTCACGTCGTCCAGGGCCACGTCGACGGCACCGGCCGTGTCATCTCGTCGAGGGACGAAGGAGCCGGTCGGCGGCTGCGCATCGGGCTCGACCGGTCGCTGGCCCGGTACGTCGCCGAGAAGGGGTCGATCACGGTCGACGGGGTGAGCCTGACGGTGACCTCGGTCGGTGACGACCACGAAGCCTGGTTCGAGGTGGCGTTGATCCCGCACACCCTCGACATCACGGTGCTCGGGCGGCGACTGCCTGGCGACACCGTGAACCTGGAGGTGGACGTGATCGCCAAGTACGTGGAACGACTCATGGGCGCCGTCCGATGACCGGGCCGCTTTCCAGGGACGGGGGAGCGCCACAGACCCGAGAAGCGGTGGAGCGTGCTCTTGCCGCTCTCGGCGCCGGCGGGTTCGTCCTGGTCGTCGACGACGAGCGCCGCGAGAACGAGGGCGATCTCATCCTCGCCGCCGAGTCCGCCACCGTCGCCCAGCTCGCCTTCATGATCCGGCACACCAGTGGGTTGATCTGCGTCCCCATGACCGGCGAGCGGATCGACGCCCTGGCGCTCCCGCTGATGGTGGGCAGGAACACCGAGGCACACCGCACCGCCTTCACCGTGTCGGTCGACCTGGTGGAGGGCACCACCACCGGGATCTCGGCTGCCGACCGCACCGCCACTATCCGGGCGCTGGCCGACCGGAGCTCGGAGGCGGGCGAGTTCGCCAGACCTGGTCACGTTTTCCCGCTGCGGTACACCTCGGGCGGGGTGCTGGTCCGACCCGGCCACACCGAGGCGACGGTCGACCTGCTCCGCCTGGCCGGGCTCTCCGAGGTCGGGGTGCTCTGTGAGCTGGTCAACGACGACGGCACCATGATGAGGGGCTCGCAGCTCGACGACTTCGCCGCCGCCCACGGCATCCCGATGCTGTCGATCGCTGCGCTCATCGAGCACCGTTGCCGGACCGAGTCGCTGGTCGTCGCCGAGGGCGAGGCCCGGCTCCCCACGCTCCACGGCGACTTCAGGGCCCTCGGGTTCCGTTCGACCGTGGACGGGTCCGAGCACATCGCCCTCGTGATGGGTGACGTCGCCGGTCGTCAGGACGTGCTCACCAGGGTCCACTCGGCCTGCTTCACCGGCGACGTGCTCGGCTCTCAGCGGTGTGACTGCCGCGCCCAGCTCGAGGCGGCGATGGCGCGGATCGCCGACGCCGGGGTCGGGATCGTCGTATACAACCGGTCACACGAGGGGCGGGGGATCGGGCTGCTGAACAAGCTCGCCGCCTACCGCCTCCAGGACGAGGGCCACGACACCGTTGAGGCCAACACCGTTCTCGGATTCGACGCCGACCACCGTGATTTCGCCCTGGACGCCCAGATCCTGGCGGCGCTCAAGGTGTCGAGCGTGGCATTGATGACCAACAACCCGGAGAAGGGCCGCCAGCTGGAGCGGTACGGCATCACGGTCTCCCGCCGTGTGCCGCACGTGGTCGGAGTCGGGCCCCACAATGCCGGGTACCTGGCCACCAAGCGGAGCAAGCTGGGTCACATCATCGACGACGAGGGGCCTCCGCCGGGAGCGGGTAGGTGAGGGTCGACGCCGCCGCCACCGCGATCGACGCCGACCTCGGCGAGCTCAGGATCGGGGTGGTCCGGTCACTGTTCAACGCTTCGGTGACCGACGGGCTGCTCGACGGCGCCCTGCGGTGGCTCGAGTCCGCCGGGGTGGCGTCGGTGACGGTCGTCGACGTCCCCGGGGCATTCGAGCTCCCCGTCGCCGCCGCCGCGCTCTGTGCCGACCACGACGCCGTGGTAGCCCTCGGGGCGGTGATCGCCGGGGAGACGGATCACTACGAGCACGTCGCCCGAGCGGCCTGCGACGGGCTGATGCGGGTGATGCTCGACACCGGGGTGCCCGTCGGGCTCGGCTTGCTCACCGTGCGCGACCCGCAGCACGCCGTCTCCCGCTCGCTGCCGGGCGCCGACAACAAGGGCGCCGAGGCCGCATCAGCAGCGGCGACCACCGCCGCCGTGCTCCGCGGCCTCCGTCCTGTCCCCGGGTAGCAGCCGCCGAAGTAGGCCCGGGCGACAACACGGCCGCCGTGGGGTAGGGGCCCCACGTGCGGAGGAGGGCCGACCTCGGCGCCCGGTCGTGAATGGTGTCGTCGCGGAGGCGCCGAGAGCGGTCCGGGCATCAACACGGCCGCCGTGGGGTAGGGGCCCCACGTGCGGAGGAGGGCCGACCTCGGCGCCTGGTCGTCAATGGTGTTGTCGCGGAGGCGCCGAGAGCGGTCCGGGCATCAAACACAGCTATAGTTCTGGCTCACAACCGACATGCAAGCGGGGGCGCTGCCTCCCACCCGGCCACCGCCACGAGGTGCGCCGCGGTCATCGAACCTGATGGGGCAGCGCGCACGTGCTGCCCCTTTCCGATGGCCGCCAGGCCGTGGCGACGGGGCGCAGTCGGGATGGAGACGACGAGCAGGCTGCCCCGGGAGGTACCGCATCACAACCAGAGAACCGAGGGTCAACGAGCGCATCCGCGCCCGTGAGGTCCGGCTGGTAGACCCCGATGGGGGCCAGATCGGGCTGAAGAGCATCGAAGAGGCCCGCTGGCTGGCCGATCAGCTCGGTCTCGACCTCGTCGAGGTGGCGCCCGACGCCAAGCCACCCGTCGTCCGGATGATGGACTACGGGAAGTTCAAGTACGAGCAGTCGGTGAGGGCGCGGCGAGGCTCGCAAGAAGCAGACCAGGACCGTGATCAAGGAGGTCCAGTTCCGCCCGAAGATCTCGCAGAACGACTTCGACGTGAAGCGAAAGAGGGTGGAGCGGTTCCTCGGCGAGGGCGACAAGGTGAAGGTGTCGATGAGGTTCCGAGGTCGAGAGGTCACCCACCCCGAGCTGGGCAGGGAGGTCCTCGACCGCCTGGCTGCCGCCATCGAGGGGCAGGGGACGGTGGAGACGGCGCCGACGATGGACAACCGGCAGATGACGATGGTGCTGGCACCGGTCAAGAAGGTGAGATTGCAGGCGACCGACGGCCAGGTCCCGGGCGAGAGTGTCGAGGTGCCGGCTGTCGCCGAGCCCGCCGGAGTGGACTCGGCCGAGCCCGAACCGGTCGAGGCGGTCGAGGTCGAGGCAGTAGTGATCGAGGCGGTGGAGCCCGAGTTGGTCGTGGCCGAACCCATGGCGGAGCCCGTCGACCAGCCTGAGGCGGAGGCCGAGGAGCCTGCCGAGGAGCCTGCCGAGGAGCCTGCCGAGGACGAACGAGGGGTGACCCGAGGGTCACCATTGCAGGAGAGTGTGACGTGCCGAAACAGAAGACACACCGGGGCGCCGCCAAGCGGCTGAAGGTCACCGGGTCGGGGAAGATCAGCCGGCGCAACGCCTGGCGGGGTCACAACCGGCACAAGAAGAGCGGGAAGCGGTGGCGCCGGGTCCAGGGCGAGACCGTCCTGAGCGGCGGCAACGCCCGGCGCGCCGCCAGGCTGCTGGGAAAGTAGGAGAGATCTCATGGCGAGAGTGAAGCGATCGGTCAACGCCGCCAAGAAGCGCCGCAAGGTGATGGCGCGCGCCGCCGGCAACACCGGGGCGCGCAGCCGGCGGTACCGGGCCGCACGCGAGCAGAACCTCAACTCGCTCCAGTACGCCTACCGCGACCGTCGGGCGCGCAAGGGTGACTTCCGTCGCCTGTGGATCACCCGGATCAACGCCGGGGCCCGTCTCCACGGCAGCACCTACTCGCAGATGATGGCCGGGTTGAAGGCGGCCGACGTCGAGGTCGACCGCAAGATGCTGGCCGAGATGGCGGTCAACGACCCGGACGCCTTCAAGGCGCTGGTCGAGGTGGCCAGGTCGGCGTCGCCCGCCCACTGACGGCAACCGTCGCCGCCGAGGAGACTCCATCGCCGGGCCCATGCTGACCTCGGTCCGCAACCCCCGGGTCGTAGCCGTCGGGCGACTCCACCAGCCGGGCCGGCGCCGCGCCGCGTCCGTCACCGTCATCGAAGGTCCGGCCCAGATCGCCGACGCCGCCCGGGCCGGGGCGTCGCTGATCGAGGTGTTCACCCTCGACCCGGCCGACGTTCCCGCCGCCGTCGCGGCACCGGTGACGCTGGTGTCCGAGGCGGTCCTCGGCCGGATGGCGGGGACCGTTCACCCGAGGGGGCCGCTGGCCGTGGCGACCGTGCCGCCCTCGGTTCCCCTGAGGTCGAGAGACACCGTGGTCCTCTGGGACGTGGCGGATCCAGGCAACGCCGGTGCGATCGTGCGCTCGGCGGCCGCATTCGGCTTCGACGTCGCCGTCACCCGCCAGGCAACCGACGTGTGGTCGCCGAAGGCGGTGCGGGCGGCGGCGGCCACCCAGTTCCGCACCACCGTGACCGAGCTCGGCGAAGACCCGCTCGGGGAGGTCGTGGCAGCCGGACTGGCCCTGCTGGCGACGGTTGTCGAGGGCGGCGAGGATGCCGACCGGCTGGGGGTCACCGGCCCGGTGGCGTTGTTGATCGGCTCCGAGGCACACGGGCTTCCGGAACCTGTCTTCGGCGCCGCCAGAACGGTAACCGTGCGCCTGAACAGTGGGGTCGAGAGCCTCAACGCCGCCGTCGCCGCCGGGGTGATGATGCACCACCTCCGCTCGTTGCGAGAGGGACGCTGATGACGTGCCGGCGGGCATCGCGGGCGGCCCGGCCGCGGCGCACCCTGGACGGTGCGGCGCATGCCAGCCGATAAGCTCCCCAACCCATGGAGACGGCAGCCGCCCTGCGCCAACTGATCGACGATGCCCCGGCCCGGATCGCCGGGGTCGAATCGCTCGATGCCCTGCAGAGCCTCCAGGACGACCTGCTGGGCAGATCCTCGGCGATCGCCGCGGCTCGCCGCACCCTCGGCTCGCTCGATCCGGAGAGCCGCCGCAGCCTGGGACTCCTGGTCAACGAGGCGAATGCCGTGCTCGACGCCGGCGCTCGATGCCCGGCGCAGCCAGTTGGAGGAGATCGAGCGGGCCTCCCGGCTCGTCGCCGACGCCGTCGACGTGACCCTGCCGGGGCGCCCGACGGTGCCCGGCACAGAGCACGTCATCCGACGGGTGATGGACGAGATCGTCGACGTGTTCGTCACGCTGGGGTACACCGTGGCCACCGGCCCGGAGGCGGAGACGGACTGGTACAACTTCACCGCCCTCAACTTCAAGCCGGGCCACCCGGCTCGCGCCGAGACCGACACCCTGTACCTCGACTACGGCGATGTCGAGGAGGGCGTGCTGCTGCGGACTCACACCTCGCCGATGCAGGCCCGATACATGGAGCAGCACCCCCCGCCGATCCACGTCGTCGTGCCCGGTCGGGTGTTCCGTCGCGACCCGCTCGACCCCACCCACTCGCCGGTGTTCCACCAAGTGGAGGGGCTCGCCGTCGACACCGACATCACGTTCGCCGACCTGAAGGGGACGCTGGCCCACTTCGCCAGGGAGATGTTCGGTTCGACGGCGAAGGTCAAGTTCCTGCCGCACTACTTCCCGTTCACCGAGCCCTCAGCCGAGATGCACGTGCTGTACCGGGGGGCGTGGCTCGAGATGCTCGGGTGCGGCATGGTGCACCCGGCCGTGTTCGAGCACGTGGGTTACGACCCTGGCCAGGTCACCGGATTCGCCTTCGGAGTGGGCGCCGACCGGGTGGCGATGGTGCGTCACGGAGTGACCGACATCCGCCACCTGTTCGACCCCGATCTGCGCATCCTCGGCCAGTTCCGATGAAGCTGACGCTGCGCTGGCTGGCCGACTTCGTCGACCTCCCGACCACGGACCCGGAGGATGTGGCGGCCGCTCTCGAATCGTTGGGGCACCAGGTCGACGCCTACGAGCCCCTGACCGCCGACTTCGAGAGGGTGGTGATCGGCCGGGTCACCGGGATCGCCGCCCACCCGGACGCCGACAAGATCAGGGTGTGCACCGTCGACGTCGGCGACCCGGCCGGCGAGTCCGAGATCGTCTGCGGGGCGTGGAATTTCGCCGTCGGGGCGGTGGTGCCGGTGGCGCTCCCCGGCGCCAGGCTCGGCGAGGCGACGATCGAGCGGCGAAGCATCCGGTCGATCGTCTCCAACGGGATGATCTGCTCGGAGCGTGAGCTGGGCCTCGGTGACGAGCACGCCGGGATCATGGTCCTCGACGCCGACTTCGCAGACGGCGACGGCGACGCTCGGGTCCGACTTCGCCGTGCTGCTCGACCTGCCCGACACGCTCTTCGACGTGGCGATCACACCCAACCGGCCGGACTGCATGTCGGTGCTGGGCCTGGCGAGAGAGCTCGCCGCCTACTACCGGATCGGAGTCGAGGAGCCGGCGATCGACGTCGACGAGCTGCCTCCGGCGTCGACCGTCTCCATCACGATCGACGACCCGATCGGCTGCCCCCGCTTCGTCGGGCGTGAGCTGCGGGATGTCACCGTCGGCCCCTCACCGCTGTGGATGCGGGTCCGCCTGCGCCACGCCGGCATCCGTCCCATCAACAACGTGGTAGACGCCAGCAACTACGCCATGGTCGAGCTCGGGCATCCCACGCACGCCTTCGACCTCGACCGCCTCGGGGAGACCGTCGTGGTGCGACGAGCCGTGGCGGGGGAGCGGGTGGTGACGCTCGACGACCAGGACCGGGAGTTGCTGCCCGGTGACGTCGTGGTCGCCGATGGAACTCGGCCGGTGGCCATCGCCGGGGTGATGGGTGGCGCCGACACCGAGATCCACGACGGGTCGACGCGCATCCTGGTCGAGGCCGCCTACTGGGACCCACCTGCCATCCTGGCGACCTCCCGCCGCCTCGGCCTGCGGTCGGAGGCGTCCGCCCGGTTCGAAAGAGGGATGGACCCGAACTTCTGCCACCTCGCCGCCGACCGGGTCGCCCAGCTCCTCGTCACCACCGCCGGGGCGACCGTGGTCGCCGGCCGCGTCGACGCCTACCCGAGCCCGATCGAGAGTCGGACGATCCCCCTGGCCGAGGACGAGATCGAGCGACACCTCGGGATCAGGCTGGAGCCGGGTGAGTCGAAGGAGTTGCTCGAGCGCCTCGGGTTCGCGGTGACTCCCGGGGACCCCTTGGTGGCGACCGTCCCCACCCGCAGGGGCGACGTCGAGCGCCCCATCGACCTGGTGGAGGAGATCGGGCGGCTGGCCGGGTTCGACAGGATCCCCGACAGGGTGCGGACCGGTCTCGGTGGCGGGCTCCCCCCCGTCGAGGCCCGCAATACGAAGCTGCGCCGGTTCATGGCCGGGTCCGGCTACTCCGAGATCCTGACCTTCTCGTTCATCGGCGCCGCAGATCTCGACGCCCTCGACCTGCCCGAGGACGACCCTCGCCGTTCGGGCATCGCGGTGGTGAACCCGCTCCACGACGGCAACGGGGTGATGCGTACCACGTTGCTGCCCGGGCTGATCTCCGCCGCCGCCCGCAACGTCAACCAGCACATCGAGGACGTCGCCCTCTTCGAGACGGGCACCGTTTTCCGTCGCGGCCCAGGCCCGATCCCCGACCAGCCCGAGCACCTCGGGTTCATCCGGGTGGGGGTGGACGGAGCCGACTTCGCCGGTCCGGGCCGTCCGGTCGACGTGCGCACCGCCACCGGGCTGTGGGAGGGGCTGGTGGCCGCCATGGGCGTTCCCGATGCGGTCATCCGCCGGGGCTCGGCACCCGAGCTGCACCCGGGTCGGGCCGCAGAGGTCATGGTGGGCGACACCTTCGCCGGGGTGGTGGGCGAGCTGCACCCTTCGGTGGCGGAGCGAGCCGGGCTCCCCGGTCGGGTCGCCGTCGGGGAGATAGCCATCGCCTCACTGGTCGCCGAGCAGCCGGTGTGGCGGCTGATGCCCCCCAGCCCTTTCCCGCCGAACATCTTCGACCTCGCCTTCGAGATCGACCCGGCGACGTCGGCCGGCGAGCTCCTGGCCGCCATCCGGCGGAGTGCCGGCGACCTGTTCGAGGCGCAGCGGGTGTTCGACGTCTTCACCGGAGGACCGGTCGAGCAGGGCCGCACCAGCATCGCCGTGCGGCTCACCCTGCGCGCCCCCGACCGAACCCTCACCGACCAAGAGCTCGCCCCGGTGCGGCGAGCGATCGTCGACGCGGTGACCTCCTCCACCGGGGCGACACTCCGGGGAGAGGTATGACGTGGCGGCCGCCCTCCTGATGCTGTCCGGGACATCGCCGCTCCACCTCACCAGGTGACCGGCGGCTCGCTGCGCGGGCTGCTCGGGGACGACCCGGTCACGGTCGCCCCGCGGCTGCTCGGGATGCGGGTCCGCACCCGCTTCGGAGGGGAGCTCACCGAGGTCGTGATCGACGAGGTGGAGGCCTACGCCGGGCCGGGGGACCCTGCCAGTCACAGCGCCAACGGCCCCACGCCGCGGAACCGGCCCATGTGGGGTCCGCCGGGGACCCTCTACGTCTACCGGTCGTACGGCCTGCATTGGTGCATGAACATTGTCACCGGTCCCCGCGGCGTTCCCGGGGCGGTCCTGCTCCGTGGTGGGAGGGCACTCGTCGGCGAGGGCCTCATGCAACGCCGGCGGGGTCGGATCGACCATCTGGCGGACGGGCCCGGGAAGTTGTGCGCCGCCCTCGGCGTCACCGGGGATCACAATGGGACCTCGGTGCTGGGCGGGCCGGTACGGCTGCTCGCCCGCCGTGGCTCGGAGCCGGGGTACGCCACCACCCCCCGCATCGGCATCACTCGCGCCACCGACCGACCGTGGCGCTTCGTCTCGGTGGCCGGCCGGTAACCTCGCTGCCCCGGAGGTACCTGCCGATGCTCCCCGTCGACCGCCAACTCGATCACCTGGTGCAGGGCATCGACACGATCCTGCCCGAGGACGGGCTGCGCCGGTTGCTGGAGGAAGGTCGCCCGCTCCGGGTCAAGTTCGGCATCGACCCGACCGCCCCCGACATCACCCTGGGATGGGCGGTCGTGTTCCGGCTGTTGCGGCGGTTCCAGGAACTGGGCCATCTTGCCGTGCTGATCGTCGGCGACTTCACTGCCCGGGTCGGTGATCCCAGCGGTCGTGACGAGACCCGCAAGCGTCTCGACGCCGAGGCGGTGGACGCCTTCGCCGCCCGCTGCCTCGACATGGTCGGCGACCTCCTCCTCCCCGATCCGCTCGAGATCCGGCGCAACTCCGAGTGGCTGGCCCCGATGACCATGGAGGGTGTCCTCGAGCTGTCCTCGGCGGTGACGGTCGCCCAGCTCCTCGAACGCGGCGACTTCAGAGAGCGATGGGGCGCCCATCGCCCGATCTCCCTCGTGGAGTTCGTCTACCCGCTGCTCCAGGGCTACGACTCGGTAGCCGTGTCAGCCGACATCGAGCTGGGCGGTGCCGACCAGTTGTGGAACCTGGCCATGGCTCGCGCCATCCAGGAGCGGTTCGGGCAGCCGCCGCAGACGGCGATGACCGTGCCGTTGCTGGTGGGCACCGACGGGACCAGGAAGATGTCGCAGAGCCTCGACAACTACATCTCGGTCCGCGACCCCGCCGAGGAGATGTTCGGCAAGACGATGAGCATCCCCGACGAGGCGATGGAGGAGTGGTTCGTGCTCGCCGCCGGGACCGGAGAGGCCGAGGCGGCGTCGATCGTCGCCGACGTCGCCACCGGTGCCCGCCATCCGGGGGAGACCAAGCGGCTGCTGGGTCGCCGGATCGTCTCGCTGTACCACGGTGAGCCGGCTGCGGAGGAAGCCGAGGCGGCGTTCGATCGCCTGTTCGTCGGCCACCTGGCGCCCGAGGACGTCGCAGTCGTCGCCATCGCCACCGATGCGGTCGAGGTGGGGCTCCCCGAGCTCCTCGAGCGCGCCGGCCTGGTCAGGTCGCGCACCGAGGTGCGCCGGCTCATCGGGCAGGGGGCGGTCAAGATCGACGGCACGCCGGTGTCGGCCGAGCGCCTCCCCGCCGATGAGGTGGTCGGTAAGATCGTCCAAGTCGGGAAGCGCCGGTTCGTGCGAGTCGAGCGGTCGTGAGCCGGAACCGACCTCGGCTTTCGGTGAAGGAGCCGGAGAGGCTGTGAACAAGACCCGCAACCTGCTCGCCAACGTGCTGATCGTCCTCGCCGTCGCCATCGCCGCTTGGTGGCTGCTCCGCGGTGTGTTCGGGTTCATCGTCGGCATCTTCTGGTTCTTGGTCGCCGCCGGCCTCGTCATCGGCGTGCTCTACCTGGCCGGCAAGGTCCGCGGGGACGGCGGGAACACCTGATGCGTCGCAACGGTTGACCTTTCCTGTCAGAGCTGCGCGGCCCGTCGGGGCTGCGCAGTGACTTGCGGAGCATCCCGGCCTGTGGCACAATCCGCCCAGCGGCCGGCTCGCGAGCCGGTTGCTTTGCACGCCCACGTCTGGGCGGACAAGGATCAGGGGCCATGGAGGAGCGTCACGCGCCGACCTCTGTGGCTACGGGCTCCTTGACAACTGAACAGCGTGCCAAAAGCCAGCATGCGCCTTCCATGGCGACCCGCCTCGTGCGGGCTGCCCTCTGGTCGGCGCAGCAACAAGCCAAACGTCTGC
>CAWIBM010000004.1:0-354404 GCA_963834375.1 uncultured Acidimicrobiia bacterium
GGGGAAACCGGCGAACGGGTGCGTAACACGTGAGGAACCTGCCCTGAAGACCGGGATAGCCCGGGGAAACCCGGATTAATACCGGATGATCTCATCGGACCGCATGGTCTGGTGAGCAAACAGTCCGCTGCTTCAGGATGGCCTCGCGGCCTATCAGCTTGTTGGTGGGGTAACGGCCTACCAAGGCTTCGACGGGTAGCTGGTCTGAGAGGACGATCAGCCACACTGGGACTGAGACACGGCCCAGACTCCTACGGGAGGCAGCAGCAGGGAATATTGCACAATGGGCGAAAGCCTGATGCAGCGACGCCGCGTGCGGGATGACGGCCTTCGGGTTGTAAACCGCTTTCAGGAGGGACGAAAATGACGGTACCTCCAGAAGAAGCCCCGGCCAACTACGTGCCAGCAGCCGCGGTAACACGTAGGGGGCAAGCGTTGTCCGGATTTATTGGGCGTAAAGGGCTCGTAGGTGGTTCAGCAAGTCAACTGTGAAAGTCCGGGGCTCAACCCCGGGAGGCCAGTCGAAACTGCTGTGACTAGGGTCCGGTAGAGGTGAGTGGAATTCTCGGTGTAGCGGTGAAATGCGCAGATATCGAGAGGAACACCAGTAGCGAAGGCGGCTCACTGGGCCGGTACCGACACTGAGGAGCGAAAGCGTGGGGAGCAAACAGGATTAGATACCCTGGTAGTCCACGCCGTAAACGTTGAACACTAGGTGTGGCGGACTTATCCACGTCTGCCGTGCCGCAGCTAACGCATTAAGTGTTCCGCCTGGGGAGTACGGCCGCAAGGCTAAAACTCAAAGGAATTGACGGGGCCCCGCACAAGCGGCGGAGCATGCGGCTTAATTCGATGCAACCCGAAGAACCTTACCTGGGCTTGACATCATGGGTCTACCTGTGGAAACACAGGGTGCTTTGCGCCCATGACAGGTGGTGCATGGCTGTCGTCAGCTCGTGTCGTGAGATGTTGGGTTAAGTCCCGCAACGAGCGCAACCCCTGTTCTACGTTGCCAGCGGATAATGCCGGGGACTCGTAGAAGACTGCCGGGGACAACTCGGAGGAAGGCGGGGACGACGTCAAGTCATCATGCCCCTTATGTCCAGGGCTGCACGCATGCTACAATGGGCGGTACAACGGGCAGCGATCGCGCGAGCGTGAGCGAATCCCTTAAAGCCGTCCTCAGTTCGGATTGGAGTCTGCAACTCGACTCCATGAAGCCGGAGTCGCTAGTAATCGCGGATCAGCAAAGCCGCGGTGAATACGTTCTCGGGGCTTGTACACACCGCCCGTCACATCACGGAAGTCGGTAACACCCGAAGTCAGTGGCCCAACCCTCGTGGAGGGAGCTGCCGAAGGTGGGATCGGTGACTGGGATGAAGTCGTAACAAGGTAGCCGTACGGGAACGTGCGGCTGGATCACCTCCTTTCTAAGGAGCATTCTCGAGCCGCCGAAAGGCCGGCTCGGAAGCACCTAGTGGATATGCTGGTTACTCGGCGTCGCACCGTAATCGTGCCACCGCAGTCTCACGAGCTCGCTCCCCACCAGGGGAGGGATGTTCGGATCGAGCCGTCGGAGGACCGGTGCGTCGGCGACGTCGGGCACGCTGTTCAGTCGTGAGGGAGTCCGTTGCCGGCCCAGCCATCAGGCTTGGGCCGGCTTCGTCGACCTCGACGCCCCTTGAGAACTGCATAGCGAGCACGAGAAGTCAAAGTATTCTGTGCAATCCAAGCTACAAAGGGTTGTCGGTGGATGCCTTGGCGCTAGGAGCTGAAGAAGGACGTGGCAGGCTGCGATAAGCCTCGGTGAGCTGTCAAGCAAGCATCGACCCGAGGATGTCCTAATGGGGAAACCCGGCTGGGGTAATGCCCAGTCACTCTGGTCTGAACACATAGGGCCAGCAGAAGTAACCGGGGGAATTGAAACATCTCAGTACCCCGAGGAGAGGAAAGCAACAGCGACTCCCTGAGTAGCGGCGAGCGAAACGGGAAGAGCCTAAACCCACATGGTGTGATAGCCCGATGGTGTTGCCATGTGGGGGTCGTGGGACCCGTCAGACGGAGCATCGGATCCGTCAGAGAGTTACCAAGCTCGGAGATAGCCGAAGCCGTCTGGAAAGCGGCGCCATAGGGGGTAACAGACCCGTAGGCGAAATCTCTCGAGCCTCTCGATGGTGTTCCCAAGTAGCACGGGGCCCGTGAAATCCCGTGTGAATCTGCGAGGACCACCTCGTAAGGCTAAGTACTCCCTAGCGACCGATAGCGGACCAGTACCGTGAGGGAAAGGTGAAAAGCACCCCGGTGAGGGGAGTGAAATAGTACCTGAAACCGGCAACTTACAAGCAGTAGGAGGGGTCTTCGGATCCTGACTGCCTGCCTTTTGAAGAATGAGCCGACGAGTTATCGATGCGTGGCAAGGTTAAGCCGAGAGGTGGAGCCGCAGCGAAAGCGAGTCTGAATAGGGCGTCAAGTCGCGTGTCATAGACCCGAAGCCGAGTGATCTATCCATGGGCAGGGTGAAGCGAGGGTAAGACCTCGTGGAGGCCCGAACCCACCTAGGTGAAAACTGGGGGGATGACCTGTGGATAGGGGTGAAAGGCCAATCAAACTCGGCGATAGCTGGTTCTCCTCGAAATAGCTTTCGGGCTAGCGTCATGCGTTCCGCATTGGGGGTAGAGCACTGATTGGGCTAGGGGGCCAACAAGCTTACCGAACCCAGTCAAACTCCGAATCCCAATGCGCCAAGCATGGCAGTCAGACCTTGTGGGATAAGCCTCATGGTCGAAAGGGAAACAGCCCAGATCGCCAGCTAAGGTCCCTAAGTTAGTGCTAAGTGGGGAACGATGTGGAATTGCCCAAACAGCCAGTAGGTTGGCTTAGAAGCAGCCACCCTTTAAAGAGTGCGTAACAGCTCACTGGTCGAGTGGTTCCCGCGGATGATGTAACGGGGCTCAAGCACTACACCGAAGCTGCGGGATCTCTTCTCAACCCAGGCGTGGACTCCCGAGGGACCCACGTCCAGGGGAAGGGATCGGTAGAGGAGCGTCGAGCGGCCAGGGAAGCGGCGGCGGAAGCCAGCCGTGGAGGCCGCTCGAGTGAGAATGTCGGCATGAGTAGCGAATGAGGAGTGAGAATCTCCTCCGCCGGATGTCCAAGGGTTCCTGGGGAAGGCTCGTCCGCCCAGGGTTAGTCGGGACCTAAGGTGAGGCCGAAAGGCGTAGTCGATGGACAACGGGTTGATATTCCCGTACCACCATGTGCGCGCCCAGACCGAGATCCGACTTGCTAAGGAAAGCCCTTCGGGGCCTACCGAACCAGTCGGTACTAGGTCAGCGATGGGGTGACGCGGAAAGGTAAGTGGACCCGGGCGTTGGTTGTACCCGGGGTAAGCATGCGGAGCGAGGCCCAGGCAAATCCGGGCCTCATAAGCTCGAGGTGCGATGCCGAGCCGATTCAGGTGAAGCCACTGATCCTATGCCGCCGAGAAAAGCCTCTAGCGAGCTCACATGGTGCCCGTACCCTAAACCGACACAGGTGGACAGGTAGAGAATACTAAGGCGAGCGAGAAAACTCTGGTTAAGGAATTCGGCAAGATGGCTCCGTAACTTCGGGAGAAGGAGCGCCCCGGTAGAGTGAAGGACCTGCGTCCGGAGCTCGAGGGGGCCGCAGAGACCAGGCCCAAGCGACTGTTTACTAAAAACACAGGAGCGTGCTAAGTCGCAAGACGCCGTATACGCTCTGACGCCTGCCCGGTGCTGGAAGGTCAAGAGGAGAGGTTAGCTTCGGCGAAGCTTCGAATTCAAGCCCCAGTAAACGGCGGTCCTAACTATAAGGATCCTAAGGTAGCGAAATTCCTTGTCGGGTAAGTTCCGACCTGCACGAATGGCGCAACGATTTGGGCACTGTCTCAACCAGAGACTCGGCGAAATTGCACTGTGAGTAAAGATGCTCACTTCCCGCGACAGGACGGAAAGACCCCGGGACCTTTACTGCAGCTTGACATTGGAGTTCGTCATGTGATGTGTAGGATAGGTGGGAGGCTACGAAGCTACGGCGCTAGCTGTGGTGGAGCCACCGTTGAAATACCACCCTTCTCATGATGGTCTTCTAACCTCGGTCCGTTATCCGGATCAGGAACAGTGTCTGGCGGGCAGTTTCACTGGGGTGGTGGCCTCCTAAAGTGTAACGGAGGCGCCCAAAGGTTCCCTCAGCCTGGTCGGCAATCAGGCGTTGAGTGTAAGGACACAAGGGAGCTTGACTGCGACACCTACAAGTGGAGCAGGTACGAAAGTAGGGCCTAATGATCCCTTGGCGGCATGTGGATGCGCCAAGGCCAACGGCTAAAAGGTACCCCGGGGATAACAGGCTCATCCCGCCCAAGAGTCCATATCGACGGCGGGGGTTGGCACCTCGATGTCGGCTCGTCTCATCCTGGGGCGGTAGCACGTCCCAAGGGTTGGGCTGTTCGCCCATTAAAGAGGCACGCGAGCTGGGTTTAGAACGTCGTGAGACAGTTCGGTCCCTATCCGTCGCGGGCGCAGGAGATTTGAGGAGATCTGTCCCTAGTACGAGAGGACCGGGATGGACGGACCTCTGGTGTGTCAGTTGTCTTGCCAAGGGCACGGCTGATTTGCTACGTCCGGAACGGATAAGCGCTGAAGGCATCTAAGCGCGAAGCCGTCTCCAAGATGAGATCTCCCACCGGACCAACCGGGTAAGACTCCTGGTCAGAACACCAGGTTGATAGGCCAGAAGTGGAAGCACAGCAATGTGTGGAGCTGACTGGTACTAATACGTCGAGGGCTTGGGTTTGAATACCGACGACTCTCTCGTGCTCGCTATGGAGGGCTCAAGGGCTCTCGATCCGTTTCGGTGGCCATGGCGGCAGGGACCCACCTGTTCCCATTCCGAACACAGAAGTTAAGCCTGCCAGCGCCGATGGTACTTGGGCCGTAGGGCCCCGGGAGAGTAGGTCGCCGCCGAGCATCATTGGACGAGGGGTCACCCAGCGATGGGTGGCCCCTCGTCGCGTGCCCGAGCCCTACGCTCTGCCGGGAGCGAAGCGAGCTCGAGCGGAGCGACCCCAGAGAACTCGATAGAACCGATCGCAGACCCGACCGAGGAGAGCCGTGGCCGACAAGCGCGAACGATCGTCGTCCGAAGGTGGACGACCGGCGAGGAAGCCGGCCGGGAAGCATGGCTCGGGCAAGCCGAAGCCAGGGGGCGGGTCGACCGTCGGGCAATGCCCGTTCCGGCGGGGCGGGGACCGGTCGAGGCTCTCGCACCACGGACCCGAAGCGACGGTCGACCACCCCGCTCCCGCCAAGCGCAGGCGCGACCTCACCGGTGCCGCCGCCAACCTCCCGAACTGGGTCATCGAGGACCTCGCCAGGGTCACCCCGGCGAGCCGTGTGGCCGGTGCCCTCGAAGCGCTGGGCGAGGCGTCCGAGGCACTCGCCGACGGCGCCTATCGCCGGGCGGTCCGCCATGCCAAGACCGCCAAGGATCTCGCTCCGCGGGACGCCACCGTCCGGGAGACGCTCGGGATCTCCGCCTACCGGGCGGGCGACTGGCACACCGCACTCACCGAGCTGCGCGCCTACCGGCGCCTCTCCGGCGAGACCACCCACGTACCGGTGGAGATGGACGCCCTCCGCGCCCTGGACCGACCCGCCGACGTCCGAACCGCCTGGGAGACGCTGCAGCAGCGGGGCGGCAAGCCGGCGGTGCTGAAAGAGGGCCGGGTGGTGTACGCCTCGCACCTCATCGACCGCGGCGATCTCGACGGGGCATGGGCGCTCGTCGACCCGGGTCGGATGCTGGGAAATCCGTTCGAGGAGGACCTGCGGGTCTGGTACGTCGCCGCCCGGGTCGCCGCCCTCCGCGGAGACGTCGCCAGGGCCGGAGCCATCCGGTCGGCGATCCTCACCAACGACCCGGCGTTCCCCGGGATCGACGAGCTCGAGGCCCTCATCTCCAAGGGCTGAGGCCACCATCCGGGCTGCCCGGCCCAGGCGCGATCGGCCCGTGGCGCGTTCGTGTCACACCGAGGCGATACCTTCCTGCATGAACCCGCACTCCCCGCCGACCAGGGAGATGCGTGATGCCCCGGACCAGCCAGCGAGCGACCACAGGCCCCGCAACCGAGCGGGCCGCCACCGGCGAGACCAAACAGCCGGCCCCGACCCGGAAGGCCGCCCCGGCACGAAGCCGGGCCACGGCCGACAAGCCGGCCCGAGCCAAGCGATCCACGAAGAGCGGAGGCAAGCCCGCCGGCGCAGCCGACCGAACCGGCTCGGAGCAAACCGGCGAGGCCACCGCCGACCTCATCGACGTGAACCTCGTCGTCCTGAAGGGGCGGCTCGCCGCCGACGCCGAAGATCGCACCGTACGAGTCCGGAGCCACCGCCCTCCGCCTCTTGGTGACGATCCGGCTCAGCGAGCCGCGGCAGCGGATCGACGTGATCCCGGTGACCATGTGGGACCCGACGCGGGAGCTGGTCCGGAAGCCGCCGGTGCGGGGCGACCACGTCTGGCTCACCGGCAACGTGCAGCGTCGGTTCTGGGAGGCGCCGGACGGCCGTCGCAGCAGGGTGGAGGTGGTGGCCCACGAGGTGAAGCGGGTCGAGCCCGCCGCCGGCGACCCGACCGGGTAGAGGGCCGGGGCCGGCGGTCGACGGTAGATTCGCCCCATGGGCAGGGTGACCGTCGCCGCCGGCTCGCAGCTCGCCGCCGATGCCGGGGCCGCCATCGCCGACGCCGGGGGGAACGCCGTCGATGCCGCCGTCGCCGCGGTCATGACCACGATGTGCACCGACCCCGGCATCGTCGCCCCCGGGGCGTGTGGATTCGTCACGGTCCACGCCGCCGATGGTGAGCCGGCCGTCTTCGACGGGTACGCCGAGATGCCGGGCAGGAGCGCTCCGCCGGAGGCGTTCGGGTCGGGACGACCCATCCGGCTCGACTACGGCGGCGGCATCGACACCGTGGTGGGGTACGGGTCGGTGGCGGTGCCCGGGATCCACGCCGCCCTCGAGGAGGCATGGCGGCTGTACGGCAGGATCCCGTGGCGCCAGCTCTTCGAGCCGGCGATCGCCGCGGTCCGTGCCGGGTTCCCGTTGTCGCAACCGGCCGCCGAGTACCTCGGCTTCGCCCACGATGCCGTGTTCGGATGGCAGGAAGAGTCCCACTCGGTGTTGCATCACCCCGACGGGTCGCCGTTCCGCGCCGGTGACATCGTCTCGGTACCTCATCTCGCCGACACGCTCCAGCTCCTCGCCGACGAGGGAACCGACGCCCTCTATCGCGGCGACCTCGGCGCGGCGATCGTCGATGCGGCGGCGGCCGACGGGGGGCTGCTCGGCCGCGACGACCTGGCCGCCTACCGGGCGTTCCGGCGCCGGCCGCTCGGCTTCGACCTCGGCGGCTGGTCGGTGTGGACCAACCCGCCGCCGGCGGTCGGCGGCTCCACCATGGCGGCGGTGGCGTTGCTCGCCGTCGCCTCCGGTTGGGCGGGGTGGAGCCAGGCGGACGTCGCCGCCCTCGTCCGGGTGCAGCGGGCCGTGCTCGACTACCGGCGCAGGGAGCTCACCGTGCCCGGTGCCATCGGCGACGCCATCGCCGACCTGCTCGAGGCGGCGAAGGCGGGCGACGTCGGCCGTTTGCTGTCGTCCCCTTCGACCTCGCACTGCTCCGCGGCAGACAGCGAAGGCACCGTCTGCGCGGTGACCGTTTCCGCCGGGTACGGGTCCGGGGCGATGCCGCCCGGGACCGGCTTCTGGCTCAACAACTCGCTGGGCGAGCTCGAGCTGCATCCAACCGGGTACCACGGGCTGGCACCGGGCACCCGCCTGATCTCCAACATGGCGCCGACGACGGCACGCAACGGTGAGAAGGCGCTCGCCGTCGGCTCGGCCGGCGCCGATCGGATCACCACGACGCTGAGCGCCATCCTCCTCAACACCTTGGTGTTGGGGATGCCGCTGGAGGCCGCGGTGCACCACCCCCGTGTCCACGTCGAGGTCTTCGAGGGCGTCGACCTCATCGCCCACGAGCCGGGGATCCCGGTGGAACCGGTCGACGGGCTCGGCCGGCGAGCCTTCCCGCCGCTGTCGATGTACTTCGGCGGCGCCCAGGCGGCCTCCACCGACGGGCACGGTGAGCTGGACGCGGTGGCCGATCGACGCCGTGACGGCGGGGTGGCGACCGGCGGCAGCTGAGCCGGTCGCCACCGATCGATCACTGGATCGGCCAGGGGTATGCCGGGCGGTCGCCGGGCGGATCGGGGTGGTGTCGCCGCGCCAGCAGCGACTCCACCCTGGCCACCGTCGCCGCGGCGGCGTCGTCACCCAGGTCGTCGCCGATCGCTTCTGCCCACTCGTCGCCCAGCCGTGCCCGCAGCTGCTGCAACCGGTCGAGCTCGGCCGCCGGGACCGGGCGCCCGGCGAACGCCCACAGCACGGTCCGCAACTTGTCCTCGGTGTGGAAGGTGAGGCCGTGGTCGATCCCCACCATGCCGGTGCCGTCTGACCGGCGCAGGATGTGGCCCAGCTTGCGGTCGGCGTTGTTGCACACGACGTCGAGGACGGCCAGTGCCCACAGGGACGGGTCGCCGCTCCGCACCAGGGGGAGCGGGTCGAAGTCGTCGTCGGTGTCGACCCAGCGCTGCACCGCTCCCGGCCCGTATACCCCGTCGCCGATCACCGTCTCGGGCACCCATCCCGGGGCTATCACATCGGCCACGCGGGAGGTCCACACCTCGCGCCGGCCGAGGGTCCGGGGGTCGAAGTCCCACAGCGGCTGGACGCCGGCGTCGGGTTTGTACACGACCCGCTCGCCGTCGGCCGTCGTCCCCAGCAGGGTCGCATTGGAGGCGGCGACGTACCGACCCTCGACCTCGGTGACCACGGGGCGCCACCTCGCCGCGTCCGTGCTCAGGGTCGGTGCCCTCGGAGGTCGCCGTTGGTCAGCGGGCAGGGGTGACCATCGGGATCCATGGCCAGCCCGCACCGCGGGCAACGAGGTCGCCCGGACATCACGGCGACGGCCGCCACCCGCGCCGCCGCCCGGAGTTGGGCGGTGCTCATCACGTGGGTCACCGAGACCGCGCCCTCGTCGGTGGGCACCAGGGTGACGGTAACGGTGCCGGTCCCCTCGTCGTAGGCGAGCTCGAGCTCGGCGACGCGGAAGGCAACGGTGTCCGGCTCGGCCAGCTCGCCGACCGCGAAGTCGTCGCCGGCCTCCTCGGGCTCGTGCTCGACGAGGATGCGACCGGCGTCGACGGCGAGGGCGGCCACCTGGCCCTTCTCCACCAGGTACCACGACCGGGAGCCCTCGGCGTCGACCTGCAGATAGAAGGTGCGGTACCCCGGTTCGCCGATGAACCCGGGGATGAAGCTGTCGACGAGGCGGGGTTCCGTCATGCCGGCACCAGGTGGTGGTTCACCCTGGGCACGCGAACGAAACCATCCGTCAGCTCGATCTCGGTGAGGCTGGTCGGACCGACCTCGAGCCGGTGGAGGAGGTCGAGTGGCATGCCGAGATAGTGGCACAGCAGGGCGCGGACGACGTCGGCGTGGGTGACCACCACCACGGTCTCGCCTCGGTACGCGCCGGCCAGCTTCTCGGTGGCGGCCACCGAACGCTGCCGCACCTCGTCGAGGGTCTCGCCGCCGGGGAACCGGAACCGGGCCGGGGACGCCATCAGGGTTCGCCACGCCGCCAAGCGACGCAGGTCGGACAGCTTCCGTCCCGACCAGGCGCCGTAGTCGACCTCGGCGAAGGCCCTGTCGACCCGTGCGCGGAGCCCCGTCGCCCGCCCCACGAGGGCGGCGGTCTGCCGGCACCGTTCCATCGGCGAGGTGACGATGGCGGCGGCGGCGGAGTCGGCGAGGGCGCGGCCGGCGACGCCGGCTGCCTCCACCCCATCCGGAGAGAGTGGGATGCCGGGCAGGCGCCCGGACAGCACCTTGCCCGTCTCGGCGGTGGCGGCGTGGCGCACCAGGAGCAGTCGCATCGCCCCGGAGCCTAGGAAGGTCCCGATGCGCCGCAGCACCCGTCAGTCCGTCGTTGCCGCCAGGGCAGCGTGGGCAGCCGCCAATCGTGCCACCGGGACCCGGAACGGGGAGCAGCTCACGGCCTGGGCCCAGTCGTCGCCCAATTCACCCATCGGCGAGGCAGGGGTGATCGGATAGATCGCCATTGCCTCGCTCAGGGCGTAGGCGATGCGCGGCGTCGGCCTCGTTGCCGTCGACCACGATGCGTCGGGTCCGTCCGGGGTGGGCCGGGGACGGCGAGAGGTCGGCTGGTGGGGGCATTGCCATCGATCGTCTCCGGGAGCCCGGGCGGGGCGAGCGAGGGCCGATGGTCCTTCCGGGCACGTCCAGGTCCGACCGTGTCCGTTGTCCGTCCACAGGCCCATCGATCGAGACGGGCGTTACGATCCACCGTGGGCCGCACGGCGTCCCGTCCGATTGGAACCCGAATCGGAAGGGTGGAGCGATGACGAGACGATGGTTGTCGGGCTGTTGATGGTGATGGCGCTGCTGGCGGCGGCGTGTGGTGGAGACGACGACGACTCCGATAGCGAAGGTACGGGTGGCGACACCACGGGGGACGCCGCCGGTGCCGGGGTGTGTGCCGAGACGGACGCCTCCGGTGACCTGCTTGCGGAGATCTGCGAGACGGGGACGATCCGGGTCTCCACCGACCCGGCCTATCCGCCACAGTCGTCGCTCAACGAGGAGACCGAGGAGTACGAGGGCTTCGACATCGACGTCGCCACCGAGATCGCCAACCGGCTCGGGGTCGAGGTGGCCTGGGAGGCACCGGCGTGGGACGTCATCACGGCGGGCTCCTGGAACGGGCGGTGGGACATGAGCGTGGGCTCGATGACCCCCACCAACGAGCGGCAGACGGTGCTCGACTTCACCGCGCCGTACTACTTCACCCCGGCGGTGGTGATGGTGCACGAGGACAACACATCCGTCACCGATCTGAGCACCGACCTCGACGGCGCCACCATCGGCGTCTGCAGCGCCTGCACCTATGACTTCTTCCTCCAGAAGACACTGGAGATCGAAGGGTTCGAGTTCGACTTCTTCATCGACGATGCCGAGATCACCGGCTACGACACCGACACCACCGCCCTCCAGGACCTGGCCCTTGGCGACGGGACCCGACTCGATGCGGCGATCACGTCCCTGACCGTGGCACAGGGATACGCCGCCGAGAACCCGGTGAAGATCGTCGGCGATCCGGTGTTCTTCGAGCCGTTGGCGGTCGCCTTCGACAAGAGCTCGCGAGCTCGACGGGGCCAGCCTGGTCGCCGCGGTGAACCAGATCGTGGAAGAGATGCACGCCGACGGGACCCTCACCGCGTTCTCGGAGGAGTGGTTCGACGGTGTCGACCTGACCACCCAGTAGCCGTTGTCCACCGACCCCGCCCCAGGGCCGCCTTCGCTCGGCGACCGCTACGAGACCTGGTCGCAGGCCAGCGCCCGGGTGCCGTTCCGATTGAAGACGGCCCTGGTCTGGGTGGTCATCTTCCTGATCCTCGGGTTCTTCTTCTCGGTGGCCGGCTTCGACACCGCGTGGATGGCCGACAACCTCCGGTTCATCGTCGGTGGGCTCCAGTACACGTTGATCATCGCCATCGCCGGCATCGTGCTTGCGGTGCTCCTGGCAACCCTGGGCGCACTGGGCCGGCTGTCCACCAACCCGGTGGCGTTCGGGGTGTCAGGGTTCTACACCTCGTTCTTCCGGGGCACACCGCTGATCGTCCAGATGTTCCTGATCTACCTGGCGCTGCCCCAGATCGGGATCAACGTGACCGATCGGTTCCCCGGCATCCCCGACCGCCTCGCCGAAGTACTCGTCCTCGCTCCCGCGGTCGCCGGGATCATCGCCCTCGGGCTCAACTACGGGGCCTACATGACGGAGATCTTCCGCGCCGGGATCCAGTCGGTGGGACCGGGGCAGGGAGAGGCGGCCGAGGCGCTCGGGATGAACTATCGACAGCGGATGCGCCGTGTGGTCCTGCCCCAGGCGTTCCGGGTGATCGTCCCGCCGACCGGGAACGAATTCATCGCCATGATGAAGGACACCGCCCTGGTGTCCTTCCTCGGCGTAGCCGGTGAGCTCGGCCGAGATCTTCCGGAGGGCGCAGCTGGTGGGCAAGCGGGACTTCAAGAACCTCGAGGCGTACATCGTGGCCGCCGGGCTCTACTGGGCGTTGACCGCCGTGTTCACCTACTTCCAGGGCAAGCTGGAGAAGAGGCTGTCGGCCGGATACGTCCGCACCGTCGACCCGCGCATCCCGCACCGCTTCGTCGTGCCCGCCCCGACCGGGCTCGACGAGATGGGGGACGAAACACCATGACCGCGGTGGAGGCGATGCCGGACTCACCTCCGATCGTCAGGGTCGAGCAGCTGTGCAAGGACTTCGGTGAGGTCGAGGTGCTCACCTGCATCGACATGGCGGTCTCGCGCGGCGAGGTCGTCGTCATCTTCGGACGCTCCGGGTCGGGCAAGTCGACGCTGCTGCGCTGCATCAACTTCCTCGAGGACCCCTCGGACGGGATCATCGAGGTCGCCGGCATCCGCCTCAGCGGCGGTCACCGCACCCGCCGCAAGCGGGAGCAGATCCGCCAGCTCCGGCACCACGTCGGGATGGTCTTCCAACAGTTCAACCTCTTCCCCCACATGACCGCCGTGGAGAACGTGATGGAGGGGCCGCGCACCGTCAAGAAGCTGCCGGAGGAGCAGTGCCGGGCCGAGGCCAAGGAGCTCCTGGAGCGCGTCGGGCTGTCCGAGAAGGCGGATGTCCACCCGATCCGGCTCTCCGGCGGGCAGCAGCAACGGGTGGCGATCGCCC
Organism: uncultured Acidimicrobiia bacterium; assembly: GCA_963834375.1. GTDB lineage: Bacteria > Actinomycetota > Acidimicrobiia > Spongiisociales > UBA5794 > JACDBE01. The sequence goes on from CAWIBM010000004.1 coordinate 12,875, forward strand.
GGGCCCTGGCGATGCACCCCGACGTGATGTTGTTCGACGAGCCGACGTCGGCTCTCGACCCGGAGCTGACCGGCGAGGTCTTGGCGGTGATGAAGTCCCTGGCCACGGACCTGCACATGACGATGATCGTGGTCACCCACGAGATGGGGTTCGCCCGCGAAGCGGCGGACCGGATGATGTTCTTCCACGACGGCGTGATCCTCGAGTCGGGCACCCCCGACGAGATCTTCAACCACACCCGGCAGGCCGAGACCCGCAGGTTCCTCGACGCGGTGCTGTGACCAGCCGCGACGGTGGCGGTCGGTACGATGGCCCCATGGACGCCGGGCAGTTCCTGAGACTGGCGGTCGACCCGGTGCGGCTTCACATCCTCGGTCGGGCGGTGACCGGAGCCGTCGACACCGCCGTCGCCGCCAATGATCTCCGCGTGCCGGAGCGGGACGTGGTGGTCGCCCTGGGCAAGCTGCGGGCCGCCGGGTTGATCGGCGACGACCTGACACTGGACCAGGCGGCCCTACGCGATGTGGCGTCGTCCCTTCCCCGCCAACCACCGATCGACCCTGCCCTGCTCGGCGAGGGTTGGACCGAGGAGGAAGCCGAGATCCTCAGCCGGTTCTTCTCCGGCGGACGGCTCAGCTCGATCCCGGCGTCCCACGGAAAGCGGCTCGTCGTGCTCGACCGGCTCGCCCAGGAGTTCACCCCGGGGCTGCGGTATCCGGAGGCGGAGGTCAACTTCACCCTGCAGATGTTCAACGCCGACTATGCCTCGTTGCGGCGCCACCTGGTCGATGAGGGCTTCCTCACCCGGGCCGATGGCGTCTACTGGCGCACCGGAGGCCGCCATCTCCCGCTGAGCGCAACCGAGCCCTCCATGCCCGAGCTCTCCCATGACCCGCAGCCGGCCGAGCCCGCCGGCTGAGCGGTCGCTCACCAGCCCGATCTGGATCCTGGGTCACCTGGTGGCCCTGGCCGCCATCGTCGGCTTCGTGATGCTGGGAGCGTGGCAGCTCCGTCGTCATGACGAGCGGCGCACCCTCGACGAGCGGATCACCGACCGGGTCGCCTCGGCTGCCTTGCCGGTGGAGCAGCTCATCGCCGAGTACGGCGAGGACGGGGACGCCCTCGACCTCCGCCCCGCCATCGCCAGCGGGACCTACCTCCTCGACGAGGAGGTGATCCTCCAGGCACGCACGCTCAACGGCCGGTCGGGCAACGAGGTCCTGACTCCGCTCGACCTGGGTGACGGCACCGGGCTGATCGTCGACCGCGGCTGGGTGCCCCTCGACGTCTCCGGGCCCCCGGTGGCGGGCGCCGAGCCACCGCCGGCGGAGGTCACGGTGACCGGGTACCTGCGCCCTACCCAGGTGCGGGGCCGCTTCGGGCCCGTCGACCCGCCGACCGGCGATCTCGACCGGATCTCCCGGGTCGACCTCGACCGGCTCCAGCGTCAGCTCGACCTCGACCTGCTCGGCGTCCACCTCGTGCTGGCCGAGCAGGACCCTCCCCAGGTGGGAGAGCTCCCCCTCCCGCTCCCGGCACCCGAGGCGGGAGGCGGCCCTCCCCACCTCAGCTATGCCGTCCAGTGGTTTGCCTTCGCCGGGGTGGTCCTCGTCGGCTACCCGATCCTGCTCCGCCGCACCGCCAGGAGGGCGCCACCGCCGGACCTCGGCCCCGGGGGCGTCTAGGTTGGCGGGATGACCACCCGGATCTACTCCACCGACGCATACGCCAGCGAGATGGAGGCCTCGGTCGCCGCCGTCGATGTCGACGACGGTCGCATCCTGCTGGACAGCACCGTCTTCTACCCGGGTGGCGGGGGCCAGCCGCACGACCTCGGCGAGCTGTGGATCGGGGACGACCGGCTCGAGGTGGCCAGGGTCACCGCCGACCGCGACGGGGTGTGGCACTGGGTCGGCGGCTCCATCCCGTCGGTCGGCACCGTGGTCACCGGCCGGCTCGATTGGGAGCGCCGCTACCGGTTGATGCAGACCCACACCGCGCTCCACACCCTGTGCGGCGTGGTGTGGAACCGGTACCGGAGCCCGGTGACCGGAGGAGACATGAAGCCGGGGGAGGGGCGGCTCGACTTCGAGCTCCCCGACTGGGATCCCGAGGACAAGGCGCCGTTGGAGAACGAGCTCAATGCCGAGATCGCCCAGGGGCGGCCGGTGGAGGTCTCGTTCCTGCCCCGCGACGAGGCCGACAGGGACCCGAGCCTGATTCGCACCAAGGTCAGCTTGCTCCCACCGTCGCTGCGTGAGGTCCGGGTGATCGACATCGTCGGGCTCGACCGGCAGGCCGACGGCGGGACCCACGTCAACTCGACCACCGAGGTGGGCCGGGTGCGGGTGGCCAAGATCGAGTCCAAGGGCAAGGGTTTCCGGCGCATCCGCCTCGAGATCGCCTAGGCAATTTCCCCTCCCCTCTCAGGGGAGGGGTGCCGACGAAGGAGGCGGGTAGGGGTGGCCGCCGTCCGTCGTTTGCAGCGTCTTGGCATCCTGTCCTGCGCCAGGTTGGCGAACGATCGTTCGTTCGTTCGCTAGGATGTCGGGTATGCCAACCACCGTCGCCCAGGTCGACCAGCAGGCCCGGTTCGAGGCGTTGATCGAGGCCGAGGAGAAGATCGAGCCCACCGACTGGATGCCCGACGCCTACCGGAAGACGCTGATCCGGCAGATCGCCCAGCACGCCCACTCCGAGATCATCGGGATGCAGCCCGAAGGCAACTGGATCACCCGGGCCCCGACGCTCAAGCGCAAGGCGATCCTCATGGCCAAGGTCCAGGACGAGGCCGGCCACGGGCTGTACCTCTACTCGGCGGCGGAGACGCTGGGGGTCACCCGGGACGAGCTGGTCCGGCTGCTCCACACCGGCGCCCACAAGTACTCCTCGATCTTCAACTACCCGACCCTCACCTGGGCCGACATGGGCACCATCGGCTGGCTGGTCGATGGCGCCGCCATCACCAACCAGGTGATGCTCACCCGGAGCTCATTCGGCCCTTATGCCAGGGCGATGGTCAGGATCTGCAAGGAAGAGTCCTTCCACCAGCGCCAGGGCTACGAGATCATGCTCACCCTGTGCCGCGGATCGGCCGAGCAGAAGGCGATGGCCCAGGACGCCCTCGACCGCTGGTGGTGGCCGTCGCTGATGATGTTCGGCCCCCACGACACCGAGTCGACCCACACCGAGCAGTCGATGGCCTGGAAGATCAAGCGAGTCAGCAACGACGAGCTCCGTCAGCAGTTCGTCGACATGACCGTGCCCCAGGCCGAGTACCTCGGGCTCACCATCCCCGATCCCGACCTCCGCTGGGACGACGAAGCCGGGCACCACCGGTTCGGGGAGATCGACTGGGACGAGTTCTGGACCGTTGTCGGGGGTGACGGGCCGATGAACCGGGAGCGCCTCGCCGCCAAGAACCGGGCCTGGGACGAGGGCGCCTGGGTACGCACGGCTGCCGTCGCCCACGCCGCCAAGCACGCCAAGCGGGGACGCCACGTGAGCTACGAGGTCCCGCTCGCCCCGGGCGAGCAACTGCCCGACCTGCCCGACCGCACTGGGGCGCCGACGTGGCCCCTGTGGGAGGTGTTCATCCGGGCCACGGCGCGGGCTGAGCCACGTCCATGCCGGCAGCCTCCACGCCCCCGACCCGGAGACCGCGTTGACCAACGCCCGCGATGTGTACACCCGGCGGGGCGAAGGGGTGAGCGTTTGGGTGGTCCGCTCCGACCAGGTCACCGCCTCCGACCCGGACGACGCCGCCGAGATGTTCGAGCCGTTCGGAGAGCAGCCCTACCGCGCACGCCACCTTCTATCAGATCCCCGACGAAGTGGGGCACATGTGACCGTGACCGTCCCCAGCGGGGTCGCCACCGCCTCCTTCGACTATGTCCTCAGGCACGGCGACGACAACCTCGTCATCGCCCAGCGGCTGGGGGAGTGGATCTCTGCCGCCCCCGAGCTCGAGCTGGACATCGCCCTCGCCAACTTCGCCGTCGACCACCTGGGCGTCGCCCGTTCGCTGCTCGGCTACGCCGCCGAGGTCGAGGGCGCCGGCCGCGACGAGGACTTTCTCGCCATGGGTCGCAGCGAGCGCCAGTTCACCAACCTCCTGCTGGTGGAGCAGCCCAACGGCGACTTCGCCGTCACTCTTGCCCGCCAGCTCTTCTTCGACGCCTATCAGGTGGAGCTGTGGCAGGCACTCAGCTCCTCGACCGACCCCACCCTGGCCGGGGTGGCGGGCAAGGCGGTCAAGGAGGCCGCCTACCACCTTCGCTTCAGCTCCGACTGGGTGGTCCGGCTCGGCGACGGCACCGACGAGAGCCACCACCGGATGCAGCAGGCGATCGACCAGCTGTGGCGCTTCACCGGCGAGATGCTCGTCAGCGATCCGGTGGACGTCGCCATGACCGCCCTCGGGGTCGGGGCCGACCCGGCCGCCTTCGTCGCCCCGTGGACCGACCGGGTGACCGATGTGTTGCAGAAGGCGACGCTGGCAGTGCCGGCCGACGACTTCGTCAGGCTGGGCGGCCGCTCCGGGCTCCACACCGAGCACCTCGGGCACCTGCTCGGTGAGATGCAATGGATGCAGCGCAGCTACCCCGGCCTGACATGGTGAGGGCACCATGGTGATGGCTGTGGAGGCCGACCTGCTCGATCGGGTGCATTCCGAACTGGCCACGGTCGTCGACCCCGAGATCCCGGTGCTCACCATCGCCGACCTCGGTGTGTTCCGCGGCACGGCCGTCGAGGACGGTCGGGTGGTGGTGACCATCACGCCTACCTACTCGGGATGCCCGGCGATGGACGTCATCCGCGCCGACGTCACCGAGGCACTCCGGCGGGCAGGCTGCATCGACGGCGAGGTGCGCACCGTGCTCGCCCCTGCCTGGACCACCGACTGGATCAGCGAGGCAGGTCGGGACAAGCTGGCCAACTTCGGCATCGCCCCGCCGCGCCGGCTCCCCACCGCACCGGTGCTCTGTCCCCGATGCCGCTCGACGAACACCCGGACCGTCTCCGAGTTCGGCTCCACCGCCTGCAAGGCGCTGGTGGTGTGCGACTCCTGTGGCGAGCCCTTCGACCGCTTCAAGGAGCTCTGAGCACGTCTGTGTCCGCCCCGGTGTTCCACCGGCTGACGGTGAGCGACGTCACCGCCGAGACCGACGACTCGGTCGCCGTCACCTTCGCCGTCCCCAACGAGCTGGCCGGCGACTTCGCCTACCTCCCGGGGCAGCACGTCACGGTGCGGGCGATGATCGATGGCGAGGACGTCCGCCGCAGCTACTCGATATGCGCCGACGCCTCCACCTCGGTCCTCCGGGTCGGCATCAAGCAACTCCCCGGAGGGGCGTTCTCCACCTGGGCCATCACCGACCTGCGGGTCGGTGACGAGCTCGAGGTGATGCCGCCGGTGGGGGAGTTCACCATCACCCCCGACCCCAGCCGGGCCCGCCACTACGCGGCGATCGCCGCCGGGAGCGGGATCACCCCGGTGTTGTCGTTGGTGGCGACCGTGCTCGCCGTCGAGCCGGAGAGCCGGTTCAGCGTCGTGTACGGGAACCGGGGGGCGAGCTCGATCATGTTCCTCGATGAGCTCGACGGGCTGAAGAACCGCCATCCCGGGACGGCTCCACCTGGTCCACGTCCTCAGCCGGGAGACCGGGATCGTCCACTGCTGAGTGGGCGCCTCGACGCCCCCAAGCTGGCGGAGCTGCTCGACCGGGTGATCGACGCCGCCACCGTCGACGAGTGGTTCCTGTGCGGCCCGTTCGAGATGGTCGCCACCGCCCGGGCGGTGCTCGAGGCCAAGGGCGTGGAGCCTGAGCTGGTCCACGACGAGCTGTTCTTCGCCGGGCCGCTCGATCCCGCGACGCTGCCCCCGCCGCCCGACCACGCCGCCGGCACCGTGGCGCTGTCGTTCGTGCTCGAGGGCCGGCGGTCGGAGGTGAGGATGCTCCCCGAGACGTCGGTGCTCGATGCCGCCCTCTCGGTGCGCCACGAACTGCCCTACTCGTGCAAGGGCGGGATGTGCGCCAGCTGCAAGGCCCGGCTCGTCGACGGCACCGTGGAGATGGCCAAGAACTACGCCCTCGTGGACGCCGATCTCGACGCAGGCTTCATCCTCACTTGTCAGTCCCATCCCACCAGCGACCGGGTCGAGGTCGACTACGACCAGCGCTGACGGGGTGGAGCCGGCGCGGGCTAGCCTCCCGCCACGATGCTCGGCGGGGTGATCTTCGATCTCGACGGGACTCTCGGCGACACCCTGCCGGTGTGCTTCGTCGCCTTCCGCGCCACGTTCCAGCGCTTTGTCGGGGTCACCTACACCGACGAGCAGATCCGGGCCATGTTCGGCCCCACCGAGGAGGGCATGTTCCTGGAACGGACGCCGGACGCCTTCGCAGCTGCGCTGGCCCACTACCTCGAAGGCTACGCCGCCAACCACCACCTGTGCCCGACACCGTTCGAGGGCATCGTCGACGTGCTCGACCGGCTCGACGACCGCGGCGTCCCCGTTGCCGTGGTCACCGGGAAGGGCCCGCACAGCACGCGGATATCGCTCGAGCACTGGGGATTGCAGGGTCGGTTCGACCGGGTCGAGCCCGGCGGCGACCACGGGGCGGTCAAGCCGGAGAGGATGGCGGCAGTGGTCGCCGGCTGGGGCGTCGACCCAGCCACGGTGGTGGCGATCGGCGACGTGCCCGGCGACGTCATGGCCGGCCGCGCCGCCGGGGTAGCACCGGTGGCGGCGGCCTGGTCGCCACTAGCCGACCGCCGGGCGTTGGCCGCCGCCCGGCCCGATGCCATCTTCGACCAGGTCGACGACTTCGCCACCTGGCTGGCCCGCTTCAAATGAGGCCGCCATTCCCTTCTCGATCGAGAACCTTCAGGCCAGATGATTGCATTATGCTGCTGTTGCATCTAGAATGATGGCATGGCATCGATCACGATCCGCAATGTGCCCGACGATGCCCGCGACGAGCTGGCGTCACGCGCCGCCGCTTCGGGCAGATCGCTGCAGGAGTACCTCCGCACCGAACTGATCGCGCTCGCCGCCCGGCCATCCGTGGAGGCCTGGCTGGAGAGTGTCCGCCACCGCAAGCAGGCGACCGCGACGACGCTGGCGGCTGTCGACATCCTCGACGACCTCGGCGCAGATCGCCGTTGACCGTCGTCGTCGACGCCTCCGTCGTGGTCGCCGCCCTGGTGGATTCAGGAGACGACGGCAGCTGGGCCGAGGCGGTGCTCGGCGCCGAGGACTTGGCGGCCCCTCATCTGATGCCCGTCGAAGCGGCGAACGTGCTGCGACGCAGCGTCGCCGCCAATCGCTTGTCCGCCGATGCCGCCGCCCTGGCCCACGCCGACCTCCTCGCTCTCCCGGTCGTCCTGTTCCCCTACGCGCCGTTCGGGACCAGGGTGTGGGAGTTGCACGCCAACCTGACTGCCTACGACGCCTGGTATGTAGCGCTGGCCGAGGCGATCGATGCCCCGCTGGCGACGCTGGACACGCAGATCTCCAGGGCACCGGGCGTACGATGCCGGATCCGGACTCCGAGCTCCGACATGAGGTGAGCCGATGGAGGTGACAGGCGTGACGGGCCGACCCCGGATGTTGGCGACCGTGGTGCTCGACTGTGCGGACGCCAATGCCCTCGCCGACTTCTACAGCCGCCTCCTCGGCTGGGAGGTCGCCGCGCGGGAGCCGGATTGGGCGCTGATGCGAGCGCCCGACGGCGGCACCGGCTTGGCGTTCCAGTCCGAGCCCTGGTACCGGCCGCCGGTCTGGCCCGAGCGCGCCGGCGAGCCCGAGAAGATGCTGCACCTCGACTTCTGGGTCGACGACCTGGACGCCTCCGTCGCCCACGCGGTCGCCGCCGGCGCCACCGTGGCCGAGTATCAGCCTCAGGAGACGGTTCGGGTGCTCATCGACCCTGCCGGCCACCCGTTCTGCCTGTTCCTCGACTGAGCGTCAGCTGCCGATCTCGTCGACGAGGCGGGTGATCCGCTCCACGAAGGCGTCCCGGTGGTGGCGGTCGAACTCCGCCCAGGTGGCGAAGGTCCGTGAGTCCTCGACCCGGTCGACGAAGATCATCCCGTCGAGGTGGTCGACCTCGTGCTGGTAGGTGCCGGCGGTGAGCCCGGCCACCTCGTCGACGATGTCGCCGCCGTTGCGGTCCCAGGCGGTCGCCCGCACCCTGAGATGGCGGCGCAGGTCGCCGCGCAGGTCGGGCACCGACAGGCATCCTTCGTTGTTGTCGTACGTCTCGTCGCCGAGGTACTCCAGCGCGGGGTTGACCAGCACCGTGAGCGGGATCGCCGGCTTGTACGGATAGCGCCGGGCGGTCGCTTCGCCGACCTCGATGGCGCAGATGCGCACCGACCGGCCCACCTGGTTGGCGGCGATCCCGGCGCCGGCGGCGTGGCGCATGGTGTCGATCAGGTCGTCGATGAACCGCTGCACCTCGGCCGACGCCAGCTCCTCCCGGGTGATCGGGCGGGTAGGGGAGCGCAGCACCGGGTCGCCGATCCGGGTGATCGGGAGGACGGTCACCCGGTGTCCCGGTCGAAGCTGGGCACCCCGCCGACCCACACCGACGAGCACAGCCCCATCCCCACCCAGTAGCCGATCTCGGCCGGCCGGTCGACGTCCCACACCGCGAGGTCGGCCCGCTTCCCCGGCTGCAGGGTCCCCCGGTCGGCGAGACCGAGGGCCAGGGCGGCGTTGCGGGTCACCCCGGCGAGCGCCTCCTCGAGGGACAGCCCGAGGAGCACCGCCCCGAGATTGACGATCAGGGCCAGGTCGGCGACCGGGGAGGTGCCCGGGTTGCAATCGGTGGCGAGCGCCATCGCCACCCCGTGCCGGCGCATTGCCTCCACCGGTGGGCGGGCGGTCTCGCCCAGGGTGTGGGTGGCCCCGGGGAGGAGCACCGCCACCGTTCCCGCCTGTGCCATCGCCGCCACCTGGGCCTCGGTGGCGTGCTCCAGGTGATCGGCGGACAGGGCGCGGTGGGATACGGCGATGTCGACGCCCTCGTCGGCGGAGAGCTGGGCGGCGTGCAGCTTGACCGGTAGCCCGTGGGTGGAGGCGGCGGTGAACACCGCGTCCACCTGGGCAGGGGTGAAGGCGAGATGCTCGCAGAAGGCGTCGACGGCATCGACCAGCCCTCTCTCGACCGCTGCCGGCAGGATCTGCTCGACGATCAGCCGGACGTACCCTTCGGGGTCGTCGCCGTACTCGTCGGGGACCACGTGGGCGGCGAGCAGCGTGGTCACCACGTCAGGCGGGCCATCCGCACCGAGTTGCCGGGCCACGGTCAGCATGCGCAGCTCGGAGTCGAGGTCGAGGCCGTAGCCGGACTTCACCTCGACGGTGCTGGCCCCACTGCGGTGGATCCGGTCGAGCCGTTGCCTGGCGCCGGCGAGCAGTTCGTCGCTCGACGCCTCCCTGGTGGCCCGCACGGTGGAGCGGATACCGCCCCCGGCGGCGGCGATCTCGGCGTAGCCGGCACCGGCGAGCCGCCGCTCGAACTCGCCGGACCGGTCGCCACCGAAGACGAGATGGGTGTGGCAGTCGATCAAACCGGGGGTCACCAGGCGACCGCCCAGGGAGCGCACCTCGGCTCCGTGGGGAGCGTCGAGGTCGCGGCGATGACCGACCCAGGAGATGGCACCGTCGGTGATCACCAGGGCGGCGTCGTCCACCAGGCCATATGGCTCCCCGTTGTCCGCCATGGTGGCGGCGGCGGTGTCGACCAACACGATGCTCGTCGGTCGGCCGCTCACTCCAGCACCGTCCGCACCGCCCGGTCGATCCGGGCCGCCACGTGATCGATCTCGTGATGGGCTCCCGAGGAGACGATCCGCCGCCCGGCCACGACGACGTCGGTCACCGCGTACGCCGAGCCTCCGAACACGATGCCGGCCACCCCGTCGGCCGGCGACCAGCCGGCCAGGGTCGGGGCCGCGGTGTCCACCACCACGAGGTCGGCAGGGGCGCCCGAGGTGAGCCCGCGCTCGGCGGTCCCCACCGCCCGGGCACCGCCGACCGTGGCCGCCTCCAGCAGCGAGGTGGGGGAGTGGACCCCGCGCCGTCGCAGGCGGAGCCGGTCGTGGTACTCGATGGCGCGGGCCTCCACGAACAGGTCGATGACCGCCTGCTGGTCGGTGCCCACCGCCAGCGTCGCCCCGGCGGCGGACAGCTCGGCGAAGGGTCCCAGCCCGTCCCCGAGGTCGGCTTCCGTGGTGGGGCAGGCGACGACGCTGACCGCGGCGTCGCCGAGGACGGACACGTCGGCGTCGGCGAGATGGGTGGCGTGAACCACCGAGGTCGTCGAACCGAGTGCGCCCGCCTCGGCGAGCAGCGCGGTGGGTGACCGCCCGGTGGCGGCCATCGCCGCCTCGTTCTCGGCGACCTGTTCGGAGAGATGGACATGGAACGGCAGCCCGTGGGCGGCGGCGTAGCCGGCAGCGACCTCGAGGCCGTCGACCGGCACCGCCCGCACCGAGTGGGCGGCGGCCCCGATCCGCACCATCGGGCTGTCACCGTAGAAGCTGCGCAGCGCCTCTACCCGCTCCGCCCAGCGTGCTGCGTCGCCGTCGCCGAAACGGCGGGGGACGCCCTCCAACGGTGTGTCGAATCCACCCCTCAGGTAGCAGGTGTCGAGCAGGACGAGGCGGATTCCCGCCCGGTGGGCGGCATGGACGATGGCGTGCCCCATGGCGTTGGGGTCGCCGTAGGGGGTGCCGTCGACGTCGTGGTGGACGTAGTGGAACTCGGCCACGGTGGTGATCCCGGTGAGCACCATCCCGGTGAAGACCGCGGTGGCCAGCTCCGACAGGGTGTCTGGGTCGAGGCGGCCCGCCACCGCCAGCATCTCCTCACGCCATCGCCAGAAGTCCCCGCCATCGTCGTGGGTGCGATGGCGCAACGCCCGGTGGAAGACGTGGGAGTGGGCGTTGACCAGCCCGGGCAGGGTGACCCCGTCGAAGCGGACCGCCCGGTGGGGTGGCTCGATGCCGGCGGCCACGTCGACGATGACCCCGTCTCGCTCCACGATGGTGACGTCGGCCACCAGCCGGTCGCCGCCCAACCAGGCCCAGGTGGAGTGGAATGCGGTCACGGCAGCATCGGGATGCGCACCCCCCGCTCCCGAGCAACCTCGACCGCCCTTGGATAGCCGGCGTCGACGTGCCGCATCACCCCGGTGCCGGGATCGCTGGTGAGGACCCGCTCGAGTCGCTCGGCGGCGAGGTCGGTGCCGTCGGCCACCACCACCATCCCGGCGTGGATGGAGCGCCCGATCCCGACGCCGCCGCCGTGGTGGACGCTCACCCACGACGCACCCGAGGCGGTGTTGAGCAGGGCGTTGAGGATGGGCCAGTCGGCGATGGCGTCGCTGCCGTCGGCCATCGCCTCGGTCTCTCGATACGGGCGAGGCGACGCTGCCCGAGTCGAGGTGGTCGCGGCCGATCACGATCGGTGCCGACACCTCACCGCGGCGCACCATGTCGTTGAAGCGCAGCCCGAGCCTCGCCCGCTCGCCGTAGCCCAGCCAGCAGATCCGGGCGGGGAGGCCCTGGTAGGCGATCCGCTCGGCGGCGAGGGTGATCCACCGGGCGAGGCCCTGGTCGTCGGGGAACGTCTCCAGCACCGCCCGGTCGGTGGCGGCGATGTCGGCGGGGTCGCCGGACAGCGCCACCCAACGGAAGGGGCCCTTGCCCTCGCAGAACAGCGGCCGGATGTAGGCGGGGAGGAAGCCGGGGTAGGCGAAGGCGTCCCGGAAGCCGCCGAGCAGGGCCTCGGCGCGCAGGCTGTTGCCGTAGTCGAACACCTCGGCTCCTCGCTGCTGGAACCCGACCATCGCCTCGCAGTGGCGGGCCATGCCGAGTCGGGCCCGCCGGGTGAACTCGTCGGGATCCTCGTCGCGGAGCCGGGCGGCGGCCTCCAGCGACAGGTCGGGAGGGATGTAGCTGAGCGGGTCGTGTGCCGAGGTCTGGTCGGTGACGATGTCGGCGGAGAGATCCAGGTCGAGTAGGCGGGGGACGAGCTCGGCGGCGTTGCCCAGAACCCCGACCGACAAGGGTCGCCGCTCGGCCTTGGCGCCCTCGCACCGGGCGATGGCGTCGGCCAGGTCGTCGGCCCGCTCGTCGAGGTAGCGGGTCTCCAGTCGCCGCTCGATGCTGGTGGGGTCGACGTCGATGCACAGCGCCACCCCGCCGTTCATGGTCACCGCCAGCGGTTGGGCGCCTCCCATCCCGCCGAGACCGGCGGTGAGGGTGATGGTGCCCGCCAGGGATCCCCCGAACCGCCTGCGCCCGATCTCGGCGAAGCACTCGTACGTGCCCTGCACGATGCCCTGGGTGCCGATGTAGATCCACGACCCGGCGGTCATCTGCCCGTACATGGTGAGGCCCTCGGCCTCGAGCCGGCGGAACTCGGCCCAGGTGGCCCACTCCGGCACCAGCAGCGAGTTGGCGATGAGCACCCGCGGTGCCCACTCGTGGGTGCGGAACACCCCGACGGGTTTGCCCGACTGCACCAGCAGCGTCTCGTCCGCCTCGAGGTCGCGCAGCGTGGCCACGATGGCGTGGTAGGCGTCCCACGACCGGGCCGCCCGGCCGGTGCCGCCGTAGACCACGAGCTCGTCCGGGTGCTCGGCCACCTCGGGATCGAGGTTGTTCATCAACATCCGCATGGCGGCCTCTTGTGGCCATCCCTTGCAGGTGAGGTCGCCGCCTCGGGGTGCGCGGATCACGGGGCACCTCCTCCTTGGTCGATCGGGCCCTCGGCCGGCGGGCGCCGGTCCAGGTACCGGCGCAGCAGCGTTGCGGTGGAGGTGTCGTGGGCGCCGGGGTCGACCTCCCCGGCGTCGATCTCGTCGCCGATCCTGGTGGCGAGCTTCTTCCCGAGCTCCACTCCCCACTGGTCGAACGAGTTCACGCCCCAGATGACCCCCTGGACGAAGACCTTGTGCTCGTAGAGGGCGATCAGCTGACCCAGCGCCGAAGGGTGGAGAGCCTCGAGGAGGATGGTCGAGCTGGGCCGGTTCCCGGGGAAGGTGCGGTGCCGGGCCAGGTCGGGGGGCGCGCCCTCGGCGAGCACCTCCTCGGTGGTCCTCCCGAAGGCGAGCGCCTCCGCCTGGGCGAGCAGGTTGGCGGTCAGCTTGTCGTGGTGCCCGCCTGGATCGGCCACCGGGCGGCACAGCCCGATGAAGTCGGAGGCGACCGTCGCCGTGCCCTGGTGGACGAGCTGGAAGAAGGCGTGCTGGCCGTTGGTGCCCGGCTCGCCCCAGACCACCGGGCCGGTGTCGACACCGACCGCCGACCCGTCGAGCCGGACCGACTTGCCGTTGGACTCCATGTCGAGCTGCTGGAGATAGGCGGGGAAGCGGGCCAGCTCGTGGGAGTAGGGGAGCACCGCCAGCGTCGGGATGCCGAGGAAGTTCCGGTTCCACACCCCGAGCAGCGCCATCAGCACCGGAAGGTTGCGGTCGAGCGGTGCGGTGCGGAAGTGCTCGTCGATGATGTGGAAGCCGGCCAGCATCTCCCGGAAGCGGTCGGCGCCGATGGCGACCATCAGGCTGAGCCCGATCGCCGAGCACAGGCTGTAGCGGCCGCCGACCCAGTCCCAGAAGGGGAACATCACCTCCGGGTCTATGCCGAACCGGGCGACCTCCTGCTCGTTGGTCGACAAGGCTACGAAGTGGGAGGCGACGGCGCCCTCGCCGAGGCGATCGACCAGCCACTTCCGGGCGCTGTGGGCGTTGGCCAGCGTCTCCGCCGTGGTGAACGTCTTGGAGGCGACGATGAACAGCGTCGACGCCGGATCGGCGACCGCCAGGGTCGCCGCCAGGTCGGCCCCGTCGACGTTGGAGACGAACCTCGAGTCGATGTCGCCGCGGGCGTACCGGTGGAGAGCCCGGGTGGCCATCGCCGGGCCGAGGTCGGACCCGCCGATGCCGATGTTCACCACCGTGCGGAAGCGCTCGCCGGTGGCCCCGGTCCGATCTCCGGCGCGCACCGCCTCGGCGAACGAGGCCATGGCGTCGATGACGGCGTGGACCTCGGGGCACGACGTCTTCGCCGTCGACGGCGATCACGGTGCCCGGTGGAGCCCGCAGGGCGACGTGGAGCACCGCCCGGTCCTCGGTGGTGTTGATCCTCTCGCCGGCGAACATGGCGTCGCGATGCCCGGCGACGTCGGCGGCGACGGCCAGGTCGACGAGGAGCCGCACCGTCTCCGCGGTCACCCGCTGCTTGGCGTAGTCCAGGTACAGGTCGCCGGCCGTCGCCGCCATGGTCTCGCCCCGATCCGGGTCGGCGGCGAAGAAGTCGCGGAGATGACGTCCCCCGATCCGCCCGGCCTCGGCGGCGAGCGCCTGCCACTCCGGGGTGTCGCTCACCGCCGTCGGGGTGCCGCCGTCTACCAGGCACCGCCTCCACCTCCTCCGCCTCCGCCGCCCCCGCCTCCGGAGAACCCGCCGCCGCCACCCGACCCCGAGCTCGGCGCCGAGAACGCACCAGACAGCGAGCTGCCGATCCCCGAGATGGCGCTGGAGCTGTGCCCGCTGGTGTACCCGTGGTCGCCGTACCAGTAGATCGACGACCGCTCCTGCAGCTCCGGGGGTGCGGCGATCCTGGCTGCGGCGAGCACCTCCTCGGCGACCCCGAAGGCGATGGCATACACCAGGTACTCCTCCCACAGCTCGATCGAGATGGACGGCGCCTCCTCGAACCGTCCGAAGTCGACCAGGTAGCGTCGGAACGCCTCCCACCGGGCGTTGAGCAGCGCCCCGTCGCGGGTGCGCCGCACCCAGGCCCGGCGGTTCATGGCGCTCGCCACGGCCACGCCGCCGCCGACGATCCCGAAGACGACCAGCCCGGTGCGGATCAGGACCGGGTCGAAGATGGTGGAGAACCGGGTGAGCAGCGGGGTGACCACGAACCAGCCGAACAACACCAGGCCGACGACGCCGGCGACCACGAGGGTGGGAAGGTACCGACCCGCCTCGTCGAGCAGCTTCTCGTCGATGAGCTGCTTCCTGGCGCCGGCGGCGAACGCCACGAAGCTGTTGTGGTTGGCCTGCTGGTCCTCCCTGATCTCGTCGCGGAACTCGGTGAGCGGCCGGGCGCCGTCGTCGAGCACTCGCCGCACGACCTCCATCACCTCCGCCTCGACGTCGTCGAGCTTCGGGCTCTCGCCGGTCGGTGGCACCGCGGCCAGCTCGAGGTCGGAGATCTCCTCGGTGCGCAGCCCGAGCCAGGTCTTCCGCTCCACCTTGGTCGGCGTGGCGGCGATGGCGTCCTTGCGGATCAGGTCGAACATGGTGGCGGTGAACGCCGACTCGTCCACCTTGCCCTGCGACCGTAGCGCCGCCACCACGGCGGGCCCGTGGTCGCTCGGCGGCGCCTGCTCGTACTCGCGGTCGTAGTCGGCCTTCGGCTCCCTGCCGAACCGCAGGTAGCCCCACACCAGGACGATCGGCACCAACACCAGCAAGGCGGCGATGACCACCAGCGACCACAGGTCGGCTCGCCTCTCGGTGTTGGCGCGGTCGGCCTCGGCCTCCTCCTCGGCGAGGATGGCGGGGAGCCCGTCCCCGGAGCGAACGGTGGCCCCTTCGGTGGAGGCCAGCACCGAGCGGGGTAGCACCACGCGCATCTCGACGAACTGGCGGGCGGGGACGTCGTGTGCCTCCAGGGTCGGCGTGACGCCATCCTCACCGAGCGACGTCTCGCCATTCACCGTGCTCGGGTGGCCGAACACCCTCACGTCCCCGGGCTGGAGCGTCCCCGGGTAGGTGAGCGACGAGGTGAGCAGGTCGACGGTGGTGTCCCAATGCTCTCCCCAGACCTTGAGGTTGATGTCCACCACGTCGTCGTAGGCGACGGTGAGGCCGGTCATCCGATACGAGAGGGTGAAGCTGCGCTCTTCGGAGGAAGCCGAGTAGTGCCACACCACCCGGGTCACCGACCCCCGGTCCTCGACGCCGTAGGACCCGGGCACGTCGAAGGAGCCCAATTCGGTGCTGGCACCCGGGGTGAACGGCTGGCCGCCTTCGCTGACCACCACGTCGCTGACCGCTTCCCCGGCCCGGAGAGGGATGTCCCGAAAGGCTCCGCTGTACGACCCGTCGAACGAGAAGGTGAGCAGCTCACGCACCTCGAGGGAGCCGTCCGAGAGGAGGGTGATGTCGACATCGACCTCAGGGAACCAGAACGACCGGGCGAGCACCGGTGCGGCGGTCGCCAGCACCAGGACGATGACGGCGGAGGCCAGCGCGGTGGCGAAGCCTCGGCGGCGCAGACGCGCGGTTCGCACCTCCGGCGGGGCCAGACGGTGCCCCGTCAGCTTCAGAACTCCACTTTCGGCGCCGAGCGGCCCTCATCCTCGACCTCGAAGAACGGGCCACGCTCGAAGCCGGTCATCCCGGCCACGATGTTCGACGGGAACGTCTCGACGGCGTTGTTGAGGCTGAGCGTCGAGTCGTTGAAGATCTGCCGGGACACGGCGATGTCGCCCTCGATCTCACCCAGGTCGGCCTGGAGCCGCTGGAAGTTCTCGGTTGCCCGCAACTCCGGGTAGTCCTCGGCGAGGGCGAACAGGCTGCGCAGGGCGCCGGTCAGCATGTTCTCCGCCTGGGCCTTGTCGGCGACGCCGGAGGCCGAAACGGCGGCGTTGCGGGCCTCGACCACGGCCTCGAACGTCCCCCGCTCGTGGGCGGCGTAGCCCTTCACCGTCTCGACGAGGTTCGGCACCAGGTCGTGGCGCTTCTTCAGCTGCACGTCGATCTGCGCCCAGGAGTTCTGGGTCCGGTTACGCAGCCGGACGAGGCGGTTGTAGGCGACGATCCCCCAGATCACCAGCAGGATCAGGACGGCAATGGCGATGTAGACGAAGAGCATGGGCGCATCGTACGGTGCCGGGTGAAGCCATCGCCAGCGGCGCCGGGTCGCGGCCTGGCGGCGCCGACGGTATCGTCGGCGGAACAGCTACGGCGAGGGACGGGTGATGGGCGACGAGGTTCGGAGCAATGTCGAGCGGCTCCACGAGGAGCTCACCCAGGCTGCCGCCGGTGGTGACGAGCACGCCCAGGAGATGCTCGACCATGTCGGCGCCTACCTCGACAACGAACAGCCGTCGGAGGACGACCACGAGGACCTGAACGAGCGACTCCAGGAGGCGTTGGTGAAGTTCGACACGGACCACCCGTCGCTCTCCGGCGCCATCCGGGGCGTGATCGACTCGCTGGGCGCCGCCGGCATCTGACTTCCCGGAGCCGCCGGTGACCGCCGGTAGCTAGCGGGCGGACAACCGGTTCAGCGCATCCTGGGCGGCGTGGTCGGGCGGGAACACCGGGTAGAGGACCGACTCGACCCGACCGTCGGACAGGATCATGGTGAGCCGCTTCAGCAGCGTGACCCCGGCCGCCTCGAAGGTGGGCAGCCGCAGGGAACCCGCCAGCCGTAGTGCCGCATCGCTCAGCAGCAAGTAGGGGAGGGCGAGCCGCTCCGTCGCCTCTCGTTGGTAGTCGGTGTCCTGGGTCGACAGCCCGTAGACGCGGACATCCCGGGCGGCGAACTCGGCGGCAAGGTCGCGGAACCCGCAGGCCTCCGGTGTGCAGCCGCGCGCCCCGGGGATGTCGTCCCAGTGGGGCACCAGGGGAGCTTCGCCGGGCCTTCCGGTACGCGGGTAGGCGAACACCACCACCGTGTGCTCGGCGCTCTCCGCCGCCAGGTCGACCGTCGAGCCGTCCGTCGCCGACAGGGCGAGACGGGGAAGCATCAGCCCGGGGAGGTGGTCGGCGGCGCCATCGTCCTCGGGGACCGGTAGGTCGTCGGGCAGGTCGGTCGGTGAGGGCGCGTCGGTCATCCCTCCGATTCTGACACGGGGCCGCCGGCTCGGCGCTCCGCCGCCCGGGCGTGCGCTTCGAGACCCTCCAGGCGGGCGAGCAGGACGGTGTCCTCGACCAGGGCAGCAGGGTCGTCCAGCCGGGTCCAGGTGGGGGAGCGAAGGAAGGTCGACACCGACAGGCCCGACTGGAACCGGGCGCCGCCCCCGGTGGGGAGCACGTGGTTGGGACCGGCACCGTAGTCGGCGAACACCTCGGCGCTGCCTCCACCCACGAACAACGACCCGAACGAAGTCAGGCGGCCGGCGAGGGCATCAATGTCGTCGACGTGGAGGGCGACGTGCTCCGGGGCAAGCCTGTCGGAGAGGCCGATCGCCCCGTCGATGGAGCCGACCACCACGCTGAAGCCGTGCTCCAGGGCCGCCGCCGCCGTTGCGGATGTGGGGAGGTCGTCCAGCTGAGCGGCGATCTCCTCGTCCACGGCGTCGGCCAGGGCGACGCTGGTCGTCACCAGCATGGGGACGGCGTCCGGGTCGTGCTCGGCCTGGGCGAGCAGGTCGGCGGCGACCACGGCCGCGTCGGCGCCACCGTCGGCGATCACCAGGATCTCGCTGGGCCCGGCCAGCCCGTCGATGCCCACCTCGCCGTAGAGGTACTTCTTGGCAGCGGTCACCCAGCGGTTGCCCGGACCGACCACCACGTCGCTGGGGGGCGACACGGTGCCGAAGGCGAGGGCGGCCACCGCCTGCGCCCCACCCACCCGGAGCAGCCCGTCGGCGCCGCCGAGGGCGGCGGCCGCCACCGTGACCGCGGCCGGGTGGGGGGAGGCGACCCACACCTGCCCGACCCCGGCCACTCGGGCGGGGACCACGGTCATCAGGACGGTTGAAGGAAGCGGGTACCTGCCGCCGGGGGCGTAGGCCCCGGCGGAGGCGACCGGGAGCCAGCGGTGACCGGCGCGGCCTCCCGGGACGGCCAGGTCGAGGTCTCCAAGCCCGGCCCGCTGGGCGGCGGCGAACCGCCGGATCCTCCCCGCCACCCGCTCCAGCATCTCCCGCTGGCCTGCGTCCAGCGATCTCGCCGCTGCGTCGAGCTCGTCCCGGTCGAGGACGATCGACTCGAACGGGCGGACGTCACCGAGGCGCTCGGCGTGGTGGCGCAACGCCGCCTCACCCCCGACCCGCACGTCCTCGACGATGGAGGCGGCGGTGGCCAGAGTGTCCGGATCGACCGGCCGGCGGGCGAGTCGTGCCGCCGCCGAGAGCTCGACACGGGGGAGCAGGCTCAACGGCCGGTCTCCTTGGCCACCATGGGACGCCTGGTCAGCCGCCGCTCCCGACGGTCGAGCTCGGCCACGATGCGGTGCAGCGGGACCCCGGAGGCGGCGGCCTTGACCATCAGGAAGTAGAGGAGGTCGGCTGCCTCGGCTGCCACCGCCTCGGGGTCGTCGGCGCCGGCGAGCTCGGTGGCCTCCTCGACCAGCTTGGCGGCGAGCAGGGCGGGGCGCTCGAGCAGCGCGCCGGTGTTCGACGCCGGGTCGGGCGCCGCGGAGATGGCCGCCAGCCGGCGCTCGAGGCGACCCAGTCCCCGATCGGCTCCCCAGCAGGTGCGCTCGCCGGTGTGGCAGAAGGCGTCGTGCTGGTGGACGGTGAAGCGGAGCGTGTCCCGGTCGCAGTCGACGTCGACCGCCAGCAGCTCCTGGACCGCCCCCGATGTCTCGCCCTTGACCCACCTGCCCCGGGAGCGGCTGTGGTACACCCCACGCCGGGTCTCGATGGCGGCGGCGAGGCTCCCGGCGTCCGACCATGCCAACCCGAGGGCGAAGCCTCCCTCGTCGGTGACCACCGTCGGCCACAGCCCGTCGATCCGGTCGGACACCAGCACCGCCGCCACCGCCTCGGCGAGCCCGATCCGACCGGTGTACAGCGCCATGCCCACCTGGGCGTCGGCGCCGATGCGGTCTAGGGCGGCGATCTCCTCGGCGGTGGTGATCCCCCCGGCGATGGTCACCCGGGTGTCACCGGCGGCGGCGACAACGGCTTCGGCCCGCGCCAGGTCGGTGCCGGCCAGGTGGCCCTCCCGCTCGACGAAGGTCACCAGGAACCCACCGCACAGCGGGCGCAACTCGCCGATGCGGGCGATCAGGTCGCCGGCCGGTGGAGCGTCGCCACCCGTGGCTGAGGACCACATCGTCCCGGGCGTCGAGCGCCACGATCACGCGGTGGCGGGGGAGGGCGGCGAGCAGCTGCGGCGTTGCCGCGGTCCCGATTATCACCCGTTCGGCACCTCGGTCGAGCCAGCGGCGGGCGGCAGCGAGGTCGCGGATGCCGCCACCGACCCGGACCCTGGCCCTGGTGCACAGCTCGGCGATCAACGCCTCGTTGGAGCCCTCGCCCCGGGCGGCATCGATGTCCACCACCGCCACCTCGCCGACTACCGAGAAGCGCTCGAGGATCGGCCCGGGGTCACCGGCCTCCAGCGCCAGCGCCTCTCCTTCGACCAGCTGGACGGCCCGGCCACGCGAGATGTCGATGGAAGGGATGATCACGGCCGCACCACCACTCCCGCCCCGGCGAGGACGGCCTTGATGTCGGCGATCGTGGCGTCGCCGTCGTGGAGGACGGAGGCCACCAGCACCGCCGACGCCCCCGCCCGTAGGGCGGCGACCATGTGGTCGGCATTGGCGGCGCCACCCGAGGCGATCACCGGGACATCGACTGCGGCGGACACCGCGGCAACCAGCGCGGTGTCGTAGCCGAGGCGGGTCCCGTCACGGTCCCAACTGGTCAGCAGGATCTCGCCGGCACCGAGCGAGGCGCCCTTGGCGCACCAGTCGACCACGTCCAGCCCGGTCCGTCTCGTGCCGCTCTCGACCACCACTTCCCACGATCCGGGCGAGGTGGCTGCGGCGTCGACGGCGAGCACCATGCACTGCGC
Source organism: uncultured Acidimicrobiia bacterium (assembly GCA_963834375.1). Classification (GTDB taxonomy): domain Bacteria; phylum Actinomycetota; class Acidimicrobiia; order Spongiisociales; family UBA5794; genus JACDBE01. Next base: position 33,670 of record CAWIBM010000004.1, read on the forward strand.
CCCGAAGCGGCCGGCCATCTCGCCGATGAGCTCCGGCCGGCGGATGGCGGCGGTGTTGACCCCGACCTTGTCGGCGCCGACCTCGAGCAGCCGGGCGGCGTCGTCGACCTGGCGGACCCCACCGCCGACCGTCATCGGGATCGACAGCAACGGGCGCACCCGACGGACGGTGTCGACGGCGTGTCCCCGACCCTCCGGGGTGGCGGACACGTCGAGGACGACCAGCTCGTCGCCCCCTTGCGCCTCGTACCGGACGGCCGCTTCCACCGGGTCGCCCGCCAGGCGGAGCTGCTGGAAGCGGATGCCCTTCACCACCTCGCCGTCGCGGATGTCGAGACATGGGATCACCCTGGCGGCAATGCTCATGGCTCTTCGCCTGACGGCTCATCGCGGTGCGGTTGGGGACCCCAGCCCCAACCGCCGAGCCCCAACCTCCGGTTGGGTCTCACTGTCATGCCGCCTCCAACCACCGGCCGAGGACGCCGGCCCCCCAACGCCCTGACAGCTCCGGGTGGAACTGGACTGCCAGGACGGATCCCCGCTCCAGGGCCGCCACGAACGGCCCGGCGTAGTCGGCGGAAGCGCGAGAGCCAGCCCGACGCGGAGGCGGCTGAAGCGGAACGAGTTGGCGAAATAGGCCCAGCCGGGGGAGAGGTAGCGGGACCCGGCCGCGGGCTCGACCTGGTTCCAGCCGAGCTGCGGCACCCGTACCCCGGCGGGAAAGCCCGACACCACAGCCGGGAGGACGCCGAGACCGGCGACCCCCGGGCTCTCCGTGCTCGACTCCCCGAGGAGTTGCATCCCGACGCACACCGCCAAGGTGGCCCGGCCGGCGTCGACCCGGTCCCTCAGGACGGCACGCATCCCGGCGGCGTCGATGGCGCCCATCGCCGAACCGAAGGCGCCGACCCCGGGCAGGACGACCCGGGCAGCCGCCTCGACGTCGTCGGGCGTGGCGGCGTCCCGTGGCTCGACGCCGAGGCGATGGAATGCGGCGCGGACGCTGGCCACGTTGGCGGTACCGGTGGGCACGATCACCAGGTCGTCTCCGGTGGTCGCCCTCACTGCAGGGTGCCCTTGGTGCTCTGAATGCCGCTCCCGGTGACCGACACGGCGGCACGCAGGGCGAGGGCGACGGCCTTGAAGGCGGCCTCCGCCTTGTGGTGGTCGTTGTCGCCGCGGATGAGGTCGACGTGGAGCGCCATCCGTCCCTCGATCGCCAGCGAGCGGAGGAAGTGCACCAGGTTCTCGCCGGCCACCTCGCCGAGCATCTCCCGGGTGAAGGGGATGGCGACCTCGGGCCACGGTCTCCCCGAGAGGTCGACCACCGCCCGTGCCAGTGATTCGTCGAGCGGGGCATAGGCGTGACCGAAGCGGGTGATCCCGGAGCGGTCGCCCAGAGCCTCGTCGATCGCCCGACCGAGGGCGATTGCGCAATCCTCGACCGTGTGGTGGTCGTCGACGGCGAGGTCGCCGGTGGCCCGGACCTCGAGGTCGAGCCGCCCGTGGCGGGCCAGCGAGTCGAGCATGTGGTCGAGGAAGCCGAGCCCGGTGGCGACCACCGCCCGGCCGTCACCATCGAGGTCGAGTTGAACGGTGACTTCGACCTCGGAGGTTCGGCGGGTGACGGTTGCGGTCCTGGTCATCGGTTTCGTCCTTTCCGGGGGGCCAAGACCCTCTCGAGCACCGCCACCAGCCGGGCGAAGTCGGTGCGGTCGCCGGGGAGGGTGATCCGCACCATGTCCTCCATCCCCGGGCGGTCGGCGAAGCCGCGCAGGGCGACTCCCATGGACCGGGCTCGTCGGGTCACCAGCGGCGGCGTCGGGGCACCGGGTCAGCACGAAGTTGGCCTGGGAGGGGAGGGGAGTGGTGCCCAGCCGCTCCAGGACGCCCATCAACTCGTGGCGCTCGGCGCGGACTTCGGCCACGAAGCCGTCGAGCGCTTCCCGAGGAAGGCCCAGCCTCGCCTCGGCGATCGCGGCCGACAGGGCGGCAACCGGATAAGGCCCGCCCTGGGCGCCGATCCGTGCCACCAGCTCGGGCGGGCCGAGCAGGTAGCCGACGCGAAGTCCAGCCAGGCCGTACGCCTTCGACAGGGTGCGCACCATCACCGTGTTGCCCAGTCCCAGGGCGACGGGGGACAAGTCGGTGTCGGCGAACTCGCCGTAGGCGGCGTCGAGCACGACGTGGGGAGCGGCGGCGGCGACCCGCTCGAGGTCGTCCACGGGTGAGCACGGAACCGGTCGGGTTGTTGGGCGAGACCACGAAGGCGGTGGCGGGAGCGGCGACCGCAGCGGGACGGCGGCGGCCGGGAAGGGCCCCGACAGCCACGGGACCTCGGTCAGCCGGGCACCGACCTGTCCGGCATAGACGGGGATCATCTCGAATGTCGGGGTGGTGGTCACCGCCCGACCCCCACTGCCCACCAGTGCCAGGAAGCACCGGTGCAGGGCGTCGTCACCGCCGGCGGTTACCAGCACCTGGTCGGGTTCGACCTCGTTGAGCTCGGCGAGCCGGCGGCGCAGCGCCGTGGTGTCCGGGTAACGCGACACCAGGGGGCCGAGCTCGGGCAGGGCGGAGAACAGGGCGACGGCATCGGCCCGGCCCTCGTTGCGCGACAGGTCGAGGTCGAGTGCCGGATCGGCCACGGGAGGGGAGTAGGTGCCGGGGACGGTCATGGCACGATCTGCTCCAGCTTGGAAACGGTGAGGTCGGTGGCACCCAGCTGCTTCAGGAGCGGGATGAGACGGGGGAGGTCGGCCTTGGGGACGGCCGCCTTCACCGCCATCCCTGCATCCCCGTGGAGCGTCGCCATGGTCGGCTGGCGCATGCTGGGAAGCGCGGCCACCACTGATTCGAGGCAGTCGAGGGTCACGTTGAGCTCGACCATCACCCGCTTGCGCGCCTCGATCACCGAACGGAGGGTCAGCACGAAGTCGTCGATGACCGGCTTCTTCTCCGGGTCGTCGAGCGCCCCGGGTCCGGCGTAGAGCCGGGTCGACGAGGTGAGCAGCTCATCGACCTCGACCAGCCCGTTGGCGGCCAGCGTCTCCCCGGTGGCGCTGTTGTCGACGATCACGTCGGCGTCCTCGGGCGGGAACACCTCGGTGGCGCCGTAGGAGTGGACGAAGCGGGCGTCGAGCCGGCGCGCCTTGATCCAGCTCCGGGAGAGCCGCTCGTACTCGCTGGCGACCACAATCCGCCGCTCGGGGAGTCGCCCGCTCCTCGAGGAGCTCGGCCGGGGCGGCGGCGACGATGCGCACCGGGTCGAGCCCGGTGTTGATCAGCTCGACGAGCTCGGCGCCCTGCTCGACCACCCAGTCGGCCCCGGCGAAGCCGAGATCGCGGGTCCCGGCGGCGAGCATCTCGACGATGTTCTGCGGCTTGAGCAGCTTCACCTCGAAGCCGGGCTGGGACGACACCGGCCGGTACCCGCGCACCCCGAAGTGGAGCCGCATCCCGGCCGAGGCGAGCAGGTCGACGACACCCTGCTCCATGCGCCCCTTGGGGAGCGCCAGGTGGACGGTCGCTGGCATTGCGGGCTTCCTTCCCGCCGGATCAGCGGTCGGAGCCCTCGGAACGAGAAACGCCGACCCTGCGGGCCGGCGTGGTGCTGGTGGCTTCGGTGCCTAGGTGCCCAACATCAACCGACCCGGGGCGGGTGGTGGTGATGACGGTGGGCGTGGCCGAAGCGGTTCATCGTGACGGGCAGCATAGGGCACGATGTCCGGCCCGCAAGCCGCCTGGCCGGGAAGCCTTCACCGCGTCAGGGAATCACGTTGGCGTTGCGGAACGCCGCCAGCACCGCACCGTCTCCCTCGACGGCGACCGCAGACCGGTCGAGGGGCCGTCGCCACACGAACAGCAGGAGAGCGCCGGCGGGCCCGGAGACCACGGCGTCGGTCGGCGCGTCGATCCCCTCGCCCAGCTCCCAACCGGCGGCGACGGTCCAGCTCCGACCGGTGTCGGTGGCACGCAGCCCCACCTTGCCCTGGAGCGTGCCACGGTCGGCGGGGGAGCTGCGACGGGGAAAGACGGTGAGCACCTCGTCGACGCCGTCGGCACACACGTCCGGGTCGAGGTCGGCGAGCACGTCGTCCGGCGCCAGCACCGACCTCAGGTCCCACAGGTGCACAACGGTCTCGTGCAGCTGACGACGGTGCCAGTAACGCACGATGCGATCGTCAGGGTGGTGGGTCCAGCACGTGCGTTCGGGAGCGGTCGAGGCCAGCACTTCCAGCAGCCGGGACCGCCCCGCCCGGTACCACACACCCGGCTCGACCGTGAGCTCGGGCCGGTTGGAGCGCGCAGCCCGACGACCGGTGACCACCGTTTCCGCTGCCCAACGATGCACCTCGCCGAGGTGGGCGGCGAGATCGGCGACGTCCCAGCTCCTGAAGGTCGGGGGTCTGCCGTCCAACGGGGTGACATCGAGCGTGGCGGCGAACCGGTCGGTGATCGCTTCGAGGGCCGCCAAGTGGTCGATCGTGGCGGCGGACTCGGTCGACAGCATCGCCGGGCAGGCTACCGGCGCGCGGCGCCGGCGATCCGGGGTGACAGTGGGGATCCGTCGTGTGTGGCGAAGCAGGGTGACGAAATCGGTCAGGAATCGAGAAGCGTGGTCGCCGAGCCTCGCTTAGGGTGATCGACATGGACATCACCCTTCACCCGACACACCTCCCATGAGCACGGCCACGAAGAAGGACACGAAGCCGGCGGCGGGGCACGTCGCCGACAGCCACGATCTGATCCGCGTGCAAGGCGCCCGGGTGAACAACCTCAAGGACGTCACCATCGAGCTGCCCAAGCGCCGGTTGACCGTCTTCACCGGCGTCTCCGGCTCGGGCAAGAGCTCGCTGGTCTTCGACACGATCGCCGCCGAGTCGCAGCGCCTGATCAACGAGACCTACAGCACCTTCGTGCAGGGTTTCATGCCGACGCTGGCCCGACCCGAGGTCGACGTGCTCGACGGGCTGACGACGGCGATCATCGTTGACCAGGAGCGGATGGGCGCCAACGTCCGCTCCACGGTCGGCACCGCCACCGACGCCAACGCCATGCTGCGCATCCTGTTCAGCAGGCTCGGACAGCCGCACATCGGCCCGCCCAACGCATACTCCTTCAACGTCCCCTCGGTGCGGGCGAGCGGCGCGATCACCGTCGAGCGGGGCGAGGGCAAGACGAAGACCGAGAAGGCGACCTTCACCCGACTCGGCGGCATGTGCCCGCGGTGCGAGGGCATGGGATCGGTCACCGACTTCGACCTGTCCGCGTTGTACGACGACAGCCTGTCGCTCAACGAGGGCGCACTCACCATCCCTGGCTACAGCATGGAAGGCTGGTACGGCCGCATCTTCCGCAGCTGCGGCTTCTTCGACCCGGACAAGCCGATCCGAAAGTACACCAAGCGGGAGCTGCACGACCTCCTCTACAAGGAGCCGACCAAGATCAAGGTCGAGGGGATCAACCTGACCTACGCCGGGCTGATCCCGTCGATCCAGAAGTCGTTCCTGTCCAAGGACGTCGACTCCATGCAGCCGCACATCCGCGCCTTCGTGGAGCGGGCGGTGACATTCCAGACCTGTCCCGAGTGCGACGGCACCCGGCTCAGCAAGGAGGCCCGGTCGTCGAAGATCGACGGGAAGAACATCGCCGACGTGTGCTCGATGCAGATCAGCGACCTGGCCGACTGGGTCCGCACGCTGGACGAGCCCTCGGTGGCCCCCCTGCTCGCCGGGCTGCAGCACGTCCTCGACTCCTTCGCCGAGATCGGGCTGGGCTACTTGTCTCTCGACCGCCCGTCGGGCACCCTGTCCGGGGGAGAGGCGCAGCGCACCAAGATGATCCGCCACCTCGGCTCGTCGCTCACCGATGTCACCTACGTCTTCGACGAGCCGACCATCGGGCTGCATCCGCACGACATCCAGCGGATGAACGACCTGCTGCTGCAGCTGCGCGACAAGGGCAACACGGTGTTGATCGTCGAGCACAAGCCGGAGGCGATCGCCATCGCCGATCACGTCGTCGACCTCGGCCCCGGCGCCGGAACGGAGGGCGGCACCGTCTGCTTCGAGGGCACCGTGGAGGACTTGCGGGGGAGCGGCACCACCACCGGCCGCCATCTCGACGACCGGGCCGTGCTCAAGGAGTCACTGCGGTCGCCTTCCGGCGCGCTCGAGGTCCGCGGCGCGTCGACGAACAACCTCCAGGACGTCGACGTCGACATCCCGCTCGGCGTGCTCGCCGTCATCACCGGGGTGGCCGGCTCGGGCAAGAGCTCGCTCATCGACGGCTCGGTCGCCGACCGTGACGGCGTGGTGGTGATCGACCAGGGCGCCATCCGCGGCTCCCGGCGCAGCAACCCGGCGACGTACACCGGGCTGCTCGACCCGATCCGCAAGGCGTTCGCCAAGGCCAACGGCGTGAAGCCGGCGCTGTTCAGCGCCAACTCGGCGGGCGCCTGCCCCAACTGCAATGGCGCCGGCGTCATCTACACCGACCTGGCGATGATGGCCGGGGTCGCCACCGTCTGCGAGGAGTGCGAGGGCAAGCGGTTCCAGGCTGCGGTGCTCGAGTACCGGCTCGGCGGCAGGAACATCGCCGAGGTGCTCGCCATGTCGGTGACCGAGGCCGAGAAGTTCTTCGGCGCCGGCGAGGCGCGCGATACCGGCGGCGCATGCCATCCTCGACCGGCTCGCCGACGTCGGGCTCGGCTACCTCAGCCTCGGCCAGCCGCTGACGACGCTGTCGGCCGGCGAGCGGCAGCGGGTGAAGCTGGCCACCCAGATGGCCGAGAAGGGCGGCGTCTACGTCCTCGACGAGCCGACCACCGGACTGCACCTCGCCGACGTCGAGCGGCTCCTCGGTCTGATCGACCGGCTTGTCGACTCCGGCAAGTCCGTCATCGTCATCGAGCACCACCAGGCGGTGATGGCGCACGCCGACTGGATCATCGACCTCGGCCCCGGCGCCGGCCGTGACGGCGGCAGGGTCGTCTTCGAGGGTGCACCGGCCGAGATCGTCGCCGATCGATCCACCCTCACCGGCGAGCACCTGGCCGAGTACGTCGGCAGGTGACCGAAGACCTCAGTGGCCCGTGTCCCATAATCCACGTTATGTCAACTTGCTGCGCGTGTCAGCCTCGAGGTCTCCGTCGCCGAGGCAAGTCGAAGCGACAAGCTGGATACGGTCAGCAGTCCGCCAGGGCTCCTAGGGCTCGGCAGATCTCGTCGCGCGGTTCGGCGAGGGCGCCGATCCGGGTGGTCAACAGGCGTTTCGGGATCGGCTGCAGATTGTCGAAGGACGCCACACACTCCTCCGGGAGGCCGTCGCCCGGTCCGAGATCGATTTCAGTCGAGATGTGACGGATGGTGCGAGTTACCGGCGCCACGACGATCGTCGACAGCACCGGGATCGCCTCGGACCGGGTGACGACCAGCACGGGTCGGCGCTTGTCGACGGCTTCGGCCCACCAGAGATCACCCTGAGCGACGGTTACCACGGCTCGTCGGCGATCATCTTGACCGCCGCCTGCTCGGCCCAGCTCACTTCTTCCTCGGTTTGGGGCTGCGCCTCATACCCGGCCACGATGGAGGCGGCGATCCGCTGGCGACGATGGCGATCGAGGAGCAGGGCCAGGGCCTGTCGCACCGCGTCCGATCGCGACTCGACGGCACCCTCGGCAACGAGTCGATCGACCTCCGCCACCATTCCATCGTCGAGTCGGTGACCAGTTGCGCCATGCATTCAGCATATCAACATGCGTTGCGCATTGCTATGCAGAGTTTGCCGTGGCTCCACTATCGGTGGACCTCCGGCGGTTCGCTACGGTTCCGGCGATGGCGATCGAACCGGACATCAAGGACTGGACCTGGGTTCTCCACGAGCGGTGCCCCGAGTGCGGCGAGGACGTGGCGACGATCCCCCGCGAGGACGTCCCCGGGCTGATCCGTTCCACGCGCCGACGCCATGGGCCGGCGTCTCTGTCGCGTGACGACGTCGCCGAGCGTCCGTCCCCCGATGTGTGGTCGCCGCTGGAGTACGCCTGCCATGTGCAGGGACGTGTTCGTCGTCTTCGACCAGCGGCTCGCCCTGATGCTCGCCGAGGACGACCCGCTCTTCGCCAGCTGGGACCAGGACGCCACGGCACTGGAGTCGCGCTACGAATTGCAAGATCCCGGCGAAGGTGGCGGTCGAGCTGCGTGCCGCCGCCGAGACCTTGGCAGCTCGTTTCGAGGGGGCCTCGGCTGACGGCTGGTTGCGTAGCGGGCGGCGCAGCGACGGCGCCGTCTTCACCGTCGGCACCTTCTCCCAGTATCTCCTCCACGACGACCTGCACCACCTCAACGACGTCGGAGCGTCCCGCCCTGCGTGAGCGGCGCTAGGTTGACCGCATCGCACCAGGAGGAATGGCCATGGCGTTGACCAGCACCGGATCGGCCCACTGGGAAGGCGATCTGCTCAGCGGCAGCGGCCACACTACGTTGGAGACCAGTGGAGCCGCCGGCCCACTTCCCATCACCTGGCAGGCTCGCACCGAGGATCACGGTGGCCTCACCAGCCCTGGAAGAGCTGATCGCCGCCGCCCACGCCTCGTGCTTCTCGATGGCGCTCTCCCACGGTCTCGCCACCGCGGGAACCCCGGCGACCAGCCTCGACACGTCGGCGACCGCCACCTTCGACAAGACCGACGACGGCTGGCGAATCGTCGCCATGGCCATCGACGTGGTCGGCTCGGTGCCCGGCATCGACGAGGCCGGGTTCACCGCCGCTGCCGAGGGTGCGAAGGACGGCTGCCCGGTCTCGGCGGCTCTGACCGGCAACGTCGAGCTGAGCGTCACCGCCCGGCTCGCCTGATCGACGGGCGGGCGAGCTGCGATCGGGCCCTGGGTGGGCCCGCCGCCCGGCCGAATACCGCCTCGTCCTCGGCGATGAACGTCGGCACACCGAAGACGCCCCAGCGGTCCACCGCCCGGACGTGTCAGGCAGCTTGAAGTGCAGCCTCCGGAGCCTGAAGGATCGGTGCGTCGCGCCGGAAGCCCCAGATCGTGCAGTAGATGCCGAGGAAGGCCTCCCAGATGAACTCCGGGGCGACCAGGAGGGCTGGCAGCGCGCTCCCTTCGTCCCACCCGTCGACGAGCGTGAGGATGCTCCCGATCAGGAGGATGGCCCCCCGATCATCCCGAACCAGGTCATGCGCCGCGGTACGAGGCCGGATTTGTACATCAGGTACCCGAGTATCAGCCCATTCCCAAAGGGAACGACGAATCCAGGGCCGAACAGGAACGTCCATTCCTTGAGCGACCCGAGCGACACGGCGAGGTCGGCTGCATCCGGGGAGCACCTGGCGCAGGCTCAGCACCCCGAGCACGAAGATGATTCCGGCGGCGAGGAAGACGCATTCGATGATTCGAGCGGCGACGTATCCAAGTGCGAGGACCTTGCTCTGCCGCCGTGCGATCGGGTAGAGGACGACGGCCGTTCCGACGTTGGCGATGATCAGGGCGAACTCCAAGAGGGCTGCCAGGTAGATCTGGTTGTCATTCCCGCTCCCGGCGATGTAACCGGCCGGGTCGTCGGTAATTGACTGGAAGAGGAAGTAGGCCGGGATCGAGGTGAGGAACGTCATGATGAACAGGACCCCGAAGAGCCGGGCGTCCTTCTGATCCGCTTCCATCGAGCCTCCTTGGCCAGTTCCCGACTGCGCGGTGTCCGGTTGGTCGATCAGGTTCTTGGTGGGGCCGGCCGTCGTCAGCGGGGGATCCGGGTCCGCTTGAACTCGTTGAGGTCCGCCCAGCGAACCATGTCTATCACCCTGGAGACGTCGGCACGGTTGTGACGTTCCATGAGCCGGACGAACACCGCCTCGTCGCCGGCGATGAACGTCGGCACACCGAAGACGCCCCAGCGGTCCACCGACTCGTCGTGCTCCGCCGCCAGCCTCGCCATCGGCCCGCCACCGGCCACGGCAACGGCGACCCGGTCGGGGTCGACTGCCCACCGTGGCGGCTACTTCCCGCAGCACCGACTCGTCCTCGATCGACCGACCCTGACCGTGCCTGGCGTCGAACAACGCCTTGTGGAAGGCGAGGAAGCGGTCGGGCTCGCCGTCACGTACCGCAACGCCCCACTGCAGGGCGAGCACTCCCCCGGTCCCGGCGGAACCCGGTTCCCGGTCCCATACGTCCGGCTGTCCGGGGTCGACATGGACCTGCGACAGCGAGAAGGGCCGGAACTCGACGTCCCACTCCACCCCGTCCTCGATCGCCTCCGCCACCGTCTCGTTGGCGATGCGGGCGAAGGGGCACAGGTAGTCGAAGGTCAGGGCGAAACGAATGGTCACCAGGCTCTCCTGCGGTGATCATCTGGATGCTCAAGAGACCTGCCCGGGCTCGACCACGGCGACGACCTGACCAGATGCCACCACGTCGCCGACACCGGCGATGGCGGTCACCGTTCCCGGCTCGACGGCGCGGATCGTGTGCTCCAGCTTCATCGACTCGACGACCACCAGCGCCTCACCGGCGGTGACCATGGCGCCGGGTTCGACCGGCACCGCCACCACCCGCCCCGGGACGGGGGCGGTGAGGGAACCCGAGGCGATGGTCGTCGCCGGCGGTCGGCTCCGTGACGCCTCGATCAGGTCGACGGCGCCCTCGACGCCGTCGACGGTGACCCGGACCTGCCCCGGGCCGGGCCACACCGAGACCTCGAACCGCCTCTGCACCCCGTCGACCTCGACGCCCACCGACCCGTCGCCGAGTCGGGCCATCGTGTAGCGGCGATCGCCGACCGTGGCCTCCACGTCGGGGAACACCCGGTAGGCGACCTCGACCCGTTCGCTCCCGTGATCGAACAGCCTCACCTGCGGGTCGCCGGCCAGGTTGCGGAACCCGGCAGGAATCGACCGCATCACCCCACGGCTCTGTTGCGCCTGATCCGCCAGCGTCAGCACCGTCGCCGCCGCCGCCGCACCGATCGTCCCCGGTGCCCACAGCGGCTCCCGGAGGTCGGCCCCGACCCGGTCGAGCCAGGTCGTGTCGACGTTGCCGCCCACGAAGTCGGGGTGGCGGAGCACTCTGACGAGGAGATCCCGGTTGGTGGCGACCCCGTGGGCCTTGGTCCGCGCCAGGGTGGCAGCCAGCAGCGCGGCGGCATCGCCCCGGGACGCCCCGGTGGGCGATCACCTTGGCCAGCAGCGGGTCGTAGTGGGCCCCGATCACCGACCCGGAGCCGACCCCGGCGTCGATCCTGACGCCGTCGACGCCCGGTACCTCGAACCGGTGCAGCGCACCCGACTGCGGCAGGTCGCCGGTCGTGGGGTCCTCGGCCAGCAGCCGGGCCTCGACCGCATGGCCGGAGATGGCGGGCAGGTCGGCTTGGGCTCCGAGGCGCTCGCCGCGGGCGATGCGGATCTGCTGCTCGACCAGATCGATCCCGGTTACCGCCTCGGTCGCCGGGTGCTCCACCTGGAGCCGGGTGTTCATCTCGAGGAACCACCAGGCCCCGTCGGGGGCGACGAGGAACTCGACGGTACCCGCCCCGACATACCCGACCGCCTTGGCCAGCCGGCAGGCGGCCCCGGTGAGCTCGTCGCGCAGCTCCGGGTCGAGACCGGGCGCGGGCGCCTCCTCGATCACCTTCTGGCGGCGTCGCTGCACGCTGCACTCGCGGTCGTACAGATGGACCACTCCGCCGTGGACGTCGGCCAGGACCTGGACCTCGATGTGGCGGGCGTCATCGATCAGCTCTTCCACGTACACCCGGTCGTCGCCGAAGATCGACCGTGCCTGGCGCGAGGCCGTGTCGACGGCGGCGGCCAGGTCGTCGGGGAGCTCGACCCTGACCATCCCCCTGCCCCCTCCCCCGGCGACCGCCTTCACCAGCACCGGGTATCGCCACTCGCGCTCCCCGACCTCACCGCCCGGGGTCGCCTCGATCCCCGCCCCTGCGGCCGCTCGACGCGCCGCCAGCTTGTCGGCCATGGCGGCGATCACCGCCGGCGGCGGGCCGACGAACACCAGGCCGGCTTCGGCGACGGCATCGGCGAAGCCGGCGTCCTCGGACAGGAAGCCGTACCCCGGGTGGACGGCATCGGCCCCGGTCCGTCGCGCGGCGGCGACGATGGCGCCGGCGTCCAGGTAGGCCCGCTCCGGGGACCCGGGCAGCGGCACCGCCAGGTCCGCCTCGCCGACGTGGAGAGAGTCGGCGTCGGCGGTCGAGTACACCGCCACGGTGCCGATACCCATCTGACGGCAGGTGCGGAAGACCCGCCGGGCGATCTCGCCCCGGTTGGCGACGAGCAGCCGCCTCACATCCGGAACACCCCGTACCCGGTGGCGCCGGAGATCGGGGCCGAGTGGATCGCCCACAGCGCCATGCCGAGCACGTCCCTGGTGTGGCGGGGATCGATCACCCCGTCGTCGAGGAGGCGGCCGCTGATGTAGGTGGCCGCCGACTCGTGCTCGATCTGGGCCGTGATGGCCGAGGTCCGGGCGGCATCCGCCTCCTCGTCGTAGTCGATCCCTCGAGCCTCGGCGGAGGCGCGCGACACCATGGACACCACCCCGGCGAGCTGGTCGGCTCCCATCACCGCCGTCCGGGCGTTGGGCCACACGAAGAGGAACCGAGGCCCGAAGGCGCGGCCGCACATCCCGTAATTGCCCGCCCCGTAGGACCCCCCGATCTGCAGGGTCAGGTGGGGCACGGTGCTGTTGGCGACGGCGTTGATCATCAGCGCCCCATGCTTGATCATCCCGCCCTGTTCGTACCGCTCTCCCACCATGTAGCCGGTGACGTTCTGGACGAACAGCAGGGGGATCTCCTGCCGGTTGGCGAGTTGGATGAACTGCGCCGCCTTCTGCGACTCCTCCGAGAAGAGGATGCCGGCGTCGTTGGCGAGGATCCCGATCGGGAAGCCGTGGAGATGGGCCCAGCCGGTCACCAGGTTCACCCCGTAGTGCGACTTGAACTCCGTCAGCTCGGACCCGTCGACCAGGCGGCCCAGGACCTGGCGAACGGGGAAGGGCACCCGGAGGTCGGCGGAGACGATGCCGAGCAGCTCCTCGGCCGGGTACATCGGCTCGGCCACGGGGCGGGTCGGGCCCGGCCCCTGCCTGCGGAAGCCGAGGGCTCCGACGACCTCGCGGCCTACTCGAACGGCGTCGTCCTCGTCCTCGGCCAGATAGTCGGCCGAGCCCGACACGGCGGCGTGCATGGCGGCACCGCCCAGCGCCTCCTCGTCGGCGTCCTCGCCGGTGGCCATCTTCACCAGTGGGGGTCCGGCGAGGAACACCTTCGATGAGCCCCGGATCATCACCACGTGATCGGACATCCCGGGCAGGTAGGCGCCACCGGCGGTGGAGTTCCCGAAAACGATGGCGATGGTGGGGATCCCCGCCGCCGACAGCCGGGTGAGGTTGCGGAACGTTGCGCCGCCGGGGACGAAGATCTCCGCCTGGTTGGGGAGGTCGGCCCCACCCGACTCGACCAGGTTCACCAGCGGCAGGCGGTTCTCGGCGGCGATCTCCTGGGCACGGAGACCCTTCGCCAGCCCAACCGGGTTGACCGCCCCGCCCCGGACGGTCGGGTCGGAGGCGACGATCATGCAGGCCACATCGGAGATCACACCGATCCCGGTGACCACTCCCCCACCAACGGGGAACTCGGTGGTGGCGCCGGCGATCGGGGACAGCTCGAGGAACGGGCTGTCAGGGTCGACCAGCCGGTCGATCCGCTCCCGGGCGAGCAGCTTGCCCCGGGAGCGGTGTCGGGCGACGTACTCCTCGCCGCCGCCGGCCACGGCCTCGGCGACCAACCGCTCGAGCTCGGCGACGTGTGCCTGCATCGCCTCCCGGTTCGAGGCGAAGGCATCGGACGAGGCGACAACGGAGTCGGGGATCACGGTCATCGACCCAGGAAAGGTAGCGCCGCCACCAGGACGCAGTGGGGTCCGGGCCGCTTCCGCCGGCCCGGGCCTCACTCGAGAGATGTCTCTCAGCCGACCAGGTTGAAGGTGGCGATCGCCTGGTCGAGGGCGTCCAGATCGGCATCGGTGACCATCTGCACCATCAACAGCACGGTGACCGAGCCGTCGGCTGGTTGCGCCGCCAGCACCAGGAGGTCGGCGGAGCCATCGGCGCACTCCAGCCACAGCTGGTACTTGCCGGTGAACACCGGGTCCTCGTAGTCGCTGATCCCGCCGTCCTCGCAGTCGTTGCCGAACGCGTTCTCCGCCAACGTGCCGTCGACGTCGTTGCTCGGGTCGAGGGCGAGGTAGAGCAGTCCCGGGTCGGAGTACCCGTTGAGGAAGCCGTCGAGGCTGGTGGCGGCGGCGATGTACGGGATCTCCTCGCCGTCGATCTCTGCGGGCACGGTGTCTCGTTCGGTCCATTCGACGGGCACGCTCACGGTGATGGTTCCGGTGTCGTCGGTGACGCTCTCGTACTCGCTGTACGTCGCCGGGCCCGATGCGTCGGTGTCGACGTCTTCCTCGACCTCCTCGGCGAGCGAGACGGCGAGGGTCAGCGGCTCGTCACCGTTGATCTCGCCGGCCAGCACCTCGGACGTGTCCCAGCGCAACACCTCGACGGCCATGGGCTGGCCGGGACCGGCGGTGCGCAGCACGTCGCAATAGTCCTTGAACGTGCCGTCGGTGCCCATGGGCAACCCGTTCAGCGACGGTGATGATGTCACCGGGCAGGATGTCGGCCTCGGCGGCCGGGGAGCCTGCGGAGACGCCCGCCACCCATATGCCCGACACTCCCAACGCCTCGTCGAACACGGCCCACCCGTTGATGCCGATCGATTCGACGTCCCCGCCCTCCATCTGCTCCACCACCGGGGAGGCGAGGTCGTGGGCGATGGCGAAGAACTGCGCGGTGGTGGTGGCGACTGCGCCGCCGGCGTAGTTGACCCCGATCACGGTGCCCTCGGTCGAGACCAGCGGACCACCCGAGTTGCCCGGCTGGATGTTGGCGTCGTGCTCCAGCGTGTGGTCGATGGACGATGTGCCGGTGATGTCCCCGGCCGCCCGCGCCTTCGCCACGATGCCCCGGGTCAGGGTGAACTCGGGGTCGCCGAGCGGGAACCCGGCCGCGTAGACGTCGAGCCCTGCGGTGACCTCGCCGTCGAACCACTCCAGGTAGGGCAGCGGCTCGGACTCGGCGATGTCGATGAGCGCCAAGTCGTTGCACTCCGACACCCCGAGGATCGTGGCGTTGTAGCTGGTCGACGTGTCACCGCCGACGAACACCTCGAGCGTGGCGGCCCCGGCAACCACGTGGTTGTTGGTCACCGCGAGCCCGTCGGGGCTGATGATGAAGCCACTACCCGCACCGGAGCTGTACGCGTAGCCCACCTCCGGGTCACGGAACGTGCCCTGGGACACGATCTGGACGACCGCAGGCTGGACGTCCTGGTAGCCGCCGATCCCCGCGGCGGCAGTGGTTGACGTCGGCTGGGTGGTGCCGGTGGCTGCGGTCGTGGTCGCTGTGGCGCCGGTGGTGTCGGTTGCGTCGTCGCCGCCCCCGCACGCCGCCGCCAGCAATGCGAAGACCGCGCCGAGCGCGAGCCATCGCAATCGCTGAAGTCGAGACATGGTGCCCCCCTGTCCTTCGGTTGTCGAAACTGAACCCGTCCCGGCAAGCCGGTTGCGGGATGCTACCTGGTCCCTGTTCCTGG
The DNA here is from genome assembly GCA_963834375.1 of uncultured Acidimicrobiia bacterium. GTDB lineage: Bacteria > Actinomycetota > Acidimicrobiia > Spongiisociales > UBA5794 > JACDBE01. The sequence goes on from CAWIBM010000004.1 coordinate 49,351, forward strand.
AGGATGGGTCCACAGACTCAACTGTGATATCCCGCCGAGCTCGGCGACCGCGCCTGATCTGCTGTGCCCGGGGCTGCGCCGCCCTCCGGGCGCCGTACGATCTCTCGATGGCGTCCGGGCCTTCGCTCTCGACGGTGGTGGCGGCATCCGACGCGGTGCGTGCCACCCGGTCGCGTAAGGCGAAGGTGGAACGCCTCGCCGAGACGCTGCGCTCGGTGGACCCGTCCGAACGGGCGATCGCCGTCGCCTACCTCGCCGGTGAGCCGCTCCAGGACCGGCTGGGAGCGGGATGGGCCACGGTGCGCGGCATCGACGCCCGTCCGAGCGCCACCACCACCCTCACCCTGAGCGCCGTCGATGCCATCCTGACCGAAGTCGCCGCCGTGTCCGGGGGTGGCTCGACCTCCCGTCGCAAGGTGCTGCTCGACGGCCTGTTCGCCTCCGCCACCGATGTCGAGCAGGACTTCTTGCGGCGGTTGCTACTGCGCGAGCTGCGCCAGGGATCCACCCAGGGCCTGATGACCGAGGCGGTGGCTCAGGTTTCCGGCGCACCGATCGACCTCGTACGCAGGGCGGTCATGCTCGGTGGCGACCTGGCGCAGGTGGCAGCGGTCGCCCTCGACAAGGGAGCGGCCGGCTTGGCGGGGGTCGAGTTGACGGTGCTGCGCCCGATCCAGCCGATGCTCGCCTCCACCGCCGCCGGTATCGAAGAGGCCTTCGCCGGTCAGGGGGACGGCCTTGCCACCGCCATGTCGGTGGAGGCGAAGCTCGATGGGGCCCGCATCCAGGTCCACCGGCTCGGCGGCGAGATCCGGGTCTACACCCGCAACCTCAACGACGCCACCGAGCGGCTGCCCGAAGTGGTGGCCATCGTCGCTGCCCTTCCGGTGACCGCTGCCATCCTCGACGGCGAGGCTCTGGCCCTCGGCGCCGACGGGCGACCGCTCGCCTTCCAGGCGACCATGGCACGGTTCGGCACCGACACACCGGTCGACGACCCGGCCGCTCGGCCGACCCTGGTCCCACGGTTCTTCGACGTGATCCACCTCGACGGTGAGGACCTCATCGACCGCCCGCTCGAGCATCGTCTCGGTGCACTCGACTCGCTTCCCGGCGAGCTCCTCGTCGAGCGTGTGGTGACCGCCGACGTGGGTACCGCGGCGCGGTTCACCGAGCGGGTGCTCGCCGCCGGCCACGAGGGGGTGATGGTCAAGCGGCTCGACGCCCCGTACGCCGCCGGGATCCGCGGCGCCGCCTGGTTGAAGGTGAAGCCGGTGCACACCCTTGACCTGGTGGTCCTCGCCGTCGAGTGGGGGTCGGGCCGCCGGGAGGGATGGCTGTCGAACCTCCACCTCGGCGCCCGCGACCCCGAAGGTGGCTTCGTGATGCTCGGCAAGACCTTCAAGGGTCTGACCGACGCCATGCTGACGTGGCAGACCGAGCACCTGCTCGGCCTGGAGACGGCCCGCCACGGGCACGTCGTCGAGGTCCTGCCCGAGCTGGTGGTCGAGGTCGCCTTCGACGGGGTCCAGGCCAGCCCCCGCTACCCGGGGGGCGTGGCCCTGCGCTTCGCCAGGGTCAAGGGGTACCGGCCCGACAAGCGCCCGGACGAGGCCGACACCATCGACACGGTGCTGGCGTTGCTGCCCGGTTGAGCTGCCGCACGGCTCCACGACCGCGTCGAGCAGCACGGCCCACGGAGTGGCGATGGGACACCGGGGATTCGAAAGCCGGCGTACTCATCTGCGACCGGTCAGAATGGACAGCGATGACGACCGGGGTGGACATCCGATCCCAGCGGTACGGGCGGCTGCGGCTCGCGAATGTTGCGGTCGGCCTCTTCCTCGCGGCCGAGGCCGCCGCGATGCTGGCGCTCAGCAACGACCTGTCACTGCCGGTCTTCGCGTCCTACCTGACCGATGACCCGGTCGAGGTTCAGGGCGCCTCCGCCCCCGAACAGCTCTTCACGATTGCGATCGGGCCTGCGGTCGCCGCGTTCCTGCTGCTCGCCGCCATCGATCACCTCGTCGTGGCCTCACCGCGCGTACACGTGTGGTACGAGCGACACCTCGACGCCGGGGCCAACTACGCCCGCTGGATCGAGTACTCCATCAGTGCGTCGATCATGATCGTCCTGATCTCGATGTTCGTGGGAATCCGCGACATTGCCGCCTTGCTCGCAATCTTCGGGGTGAACACGGCGATGATCCTCTTCGGGCTGTTGATGGAGGGCCAGCAGAAACCAGGCGAAGCCGACTGGAGCGCGTTCTGGTTCGGCTCGCTCGTGGGTGCGGTGCCATGGATCGCGATCGCGGTCTACACCTTCGGCGGACCCGCTCGTCCGCCCGGCTTCGTCTATGCCATCACCGTCGTCGAGCTGATCCTGTTCTTCAGCTTCGCGGTGAACATGGTGCTCCAGTACCGCCAGACCGGCCGCTGGCACGACTACCTGACCGGTGAGATCTCCTATGTGGTGCTCAGCCTCACCGCGAAGTCGCTCTTGGCGTGGCTGATCTTCGCCAACGTCCTGCGCACGTAGCGGCTCCGTGGGCGGCGCCGGTCCCTAATCGGGAGTTCAGCCCTCGCCGCGGATCCGGGTGACGCGGTGACGTGCCTCGAGCGCGAACACCCTGCGGTGGATCGGTTGCAGCAACTTCCAGTACAGGAAGCCGGGCACCCCCTTCGTGCGCAACGCCCCGACCTGCACGAGCTCGTTGGCATCGACGCGCCAGCCGAGCCATCCTTCACCGGGAAACCAGCCCACACTCCGTAGCACCAGCTCGCCGGCACGTCGGCGCACGATCACCCACCAGTCGACCGACACTCCGGTCGTCATCGCCCGGGGGCGGCTGAGTCGCCAGCGCTCGCCGAATAGCCGGCCGAGCGCCATCCGGGCCCGCCAACCGCCGGCGAGCCCGTACCAACCCAGATCCCCGCCGATGCGATCGAGGTCGGCGTCGATCGCAGCTGCGTCGCCGGTGGCCAGCTCGACACTCACCCGCTCGAGGTAGACACCGTCGACGAGCCGCTCGAGCGATCGAGCAGGTCTGCTTCGACAGCCGCGGCCTGGTCGTCGAGGGCCGCACGGATGGCGTCCCGTACGCCAAGCGGCTCGACGGCGAATGCGGCCGTGGTGCGGGCCGGGTCGGTCACCACGACCTCCGTGCCGAGGCTCTCGATGAGAGAATGACTCACACGGGAGTTGACCGGCGTCACGAAGTCGACCCAGTACGACGACAGCCGCGGCGTGAGGTACGGCACGTCGACGATCCGCCGCCGGCGAAGATGACGCACCTCTGCATACGCGGCGATCATGTCGCGATAGGTGGTGATCTCGGCGCCACCGATCTCGTAGACGCCGGGGGCGACGCCAAGGGCGCGTACGAGGTACTCGACGACGTCGGCGAGCGCGGTCGGCTGGATGGCGGTGCGTACCCACCGGGGGCACACCATGAACGGCAGGCGCTCGGTGAGGTAGCGCAGCATCTCGAAGCTGATGCTGCCGGCGCCGAGGATCATTGCGGCCCGCAGCTCGACGACGGGCACGCCGGCCTGTGCAAGCGCGGCGCCCACCTCCTGGCGGCTGGCGAGGTGCTCCGACGACGGTTCACGGCCGAGGCCACCCAGGAAGATGACTCGCTCGACGTTGGCGCGCGCCGCTGCCCGTCCGAAGGTCGCGGCCAGGTTGCGATCGCGCTCACGGAAGTCACCGACTCCGAGCGAGTGCACCAAGTAGTACGCCGCATCGCACCCTGCGAGTGCGTCGGTCGTGGCGGCCTCGTCGCCGACGTCCAGCGCTCGGCTGGTGGCTCCGGGCAGCGAAACCGGCCGGCGGGAGAGGGCGACTACGTCGTGCTCACCGCCGAGCCTGGCGACGAGTGCACGACCGACGAACCCGCTGGCGCCGGCGACCGCGATCGACCGGACCGAGTCACCGGGCAACGAACTGCTCGCTAGTGGCGGTCGAACAAGGCTTCACCGAATCGCCGGAGATCAAGCCGAAGCCACGCTGCTCGTCGACAACGTCTCGGCATCTGTTGACAACGTTCTCACATGCCTTCGCTTCGACCGGGACGCATCGCAGTTGACCCGGCCCGGCTGCGCCAGTGTACCGATCGGCACGCCGGCGAAGGGATCACGAGGCGGAGGAGCACCCGAATGCGCGGCCTCGGGATACGTCGGTGTCAGGCGGTGACCAGCTCGGTCAGCGCTGGGTAGAGGGCGGAGCGGGCCGGCACGATACCAACCCGGCGGCGTCCGCACCCGGATGGGAACGGTCACCCGTCCGGTGAGGTGGTCCCGGTGGGCTCGGCGGGTGCCTCGGTCGTTGTCGTGGTGGCCGGAGGCGGGACGATCACCGGGCGCTCCACGATCAGGACGTCGGGGGTCAGAATCTCGACCCCGGACGGGTCGACGATCTTGTCGGCCTCGGGTCTCCCCAGCGTCATGTAGGCGCGGATGTGGATGACCGCCTCCCCAGCGCCCTCCCCGGCGGCGACGGTGGTGCTCTCGTCGTAGGGCGCACCGACGGCGAAGCCCAGGATCTGCATCCCCAGGTCGCCGTCGAGCAGGAACATCCTCCCGTTCACCTCGGCGGCGGTGCGGGCGGCCCCGGCGAAGCGTCCCGGTGACGAGTCCCCGCCGACCGACAGGTTGGAGGCGAGGATGCTGGGCGGCTGGGCGAGCTCGCCGTTGTTCTCCGTCGCATAAGTGGGCTCGACCAGGAACACCGCCTGCGACGCCACCGCGGCGGTGTCGCCGGTCCCGCTGATCGCGGTGAAGTCGGTGCCGTCGTCGATCCCGATGGACACGGAGACGTTGCTCATCTGGATCGGGGTCTCCGACGGCGCCACCAGTTGGAACCCGACGGCGACATCGTCCATGGTGACGTTGCTGAGCTGACCCCACGCGCCCCCGCCCGACGGGCTGACGAACACTTCGCCGTCGTCGGGGTTCACCACCGGGACATCGAACGACGCCCCGACCCTGACCGCGGTGTGCACTCCCTCGAACGACACGTCGTCGAGGACGAACCCGTCGGAGGTCGCCAGGTGGAACCCGACGTTGTCGGGACGCGAGGCGATGGCGCCGAAGGCCCAGCTCCAGCGGTCGGTCTCGTCAGGCCCGGGGACGATCGGCCCCACCGCCGGGCGGAAGTGGACGTTGGTGAAGATGTTGCGCCGGTCGGAGTCTTCCACCACGAAGCCCTTGTTGTACCCGTAGAGGGTGACGTTGTCGACGCGAAGCGGCCCGCCACCGGACAGGTAGAGGAAGTCGTAGTAGCGGTCGGCGATGATGTCGGCGATGGTCACGTTGTCGCCCTCGTCGATGACGAAGGTGGGCGCCATCACCTCGACGTGCTCGTCGACGAAGAACGTCCTGGCGTTGTCGAAGGAGCGGAAGGCGTAGTCGCCGTCGATCGCCGACAGCTCGGCGTCGGACGGCAGGGGCTGCTGGTCGTACGAGATCCACAGCCCTCGCACCGTCGTCCCGCTCGCCAGCCTGAAGGCGGGCTGTCCGGCGTCCACCGGCCGGACCAGGAGCTTGGCCCCGGGCACATCGGTGCCCGGCCACGGGTACGGTCCACCGGGATCGATGGTGGGCCCTGCCGGGCTCCCCACGATCGCAACGCCGCCGGGGACGGTCACGGTGCCGTTGAGCACGTACCCACCGGAGGCGGTACCTGGCGGCACCACCACCGTCCCGCCCTCAGCGGCGGCGGCGTCGACGGCCGCCTGGAAAGCGTCCGTGCTGTCGCTGCGGCCGTCCGCCACCGCCCCGTATGCGGTGACGTCGAAGGTGGTCCCCAGAGCCACCGGTGGCGGAGGTGGGACCGTCGTAGCCACGGCGCCGACCTCGGTGGTTCCCGGCGCGACCGTCGTTGCGGGCACCGCGGTGGGCACGTCGCTCCCGCCACCATCGGTGCACCCGCCCACCAACGCGGCGAGCACAACCACCAGACCCCCGATCCTGACCCGGCGTCTCATGACGGGGATCCTAGGAAGGCCCCATTTCCAAGCCGCCAGGGCGGGCTCAACGGCCCGCGATGGGGTAGGGGCCCCATCTGCGGGAGGAGGGCGGCGCCAGCCGCCCGGGCATTTCTAGTCGACCGGCAACCCCAATCGGCGAGCGATGATCAGCCGCTGGATCTCCGAGGTTCCCTCGCCGATCTCGAGGATCTTGGCGTCCCGGTAGAAGCGCGCCACCGGTCCCTCCTCGATGAAACCCGCACCACCGTGCACCTGGGTGGCCACCCGGGTGGCGCTCACCGCCGCCTCGGTGGCGTACAGCTTCGCCACCGCCGCCGCTTGAGAGATGTCGGCCCCGGCGTCGCGGAGCGCCGCCGCCCGGTAGACGAGCAGGCCGGCGGCGTCGGCCATCACCTGCAGGTCGGCGATGGGGAAGGCCACACCCTGCTTCGCACCGATGGGCTTGCCGAAGGCGTGGCGCTGCTTGGCGTAGGCGACACTGACGTCGAGGCAGGCGCGGATCAGCCCGAGGGCGAGGGCGGCGATGGCGATTCGCCCCTCGTCGAGGACGGCGAGGAACTGGGGGAATCCCCGCCCCCGCTCCCCCAAGAGGTTCTCCGCAGGCACCCGGCAGCCGTCGAGCACGAGCCCATGGGTGTCCGAGGCATGCCACCCCATCTTGTGGTAGGCGGGCTCGACCACCAGGCCCGGCGTGCCGGCGGGCACCAGGATGGTGCTGATCTCCTCCGGGCCGGTCCGGGCGGTGACGGCGATGACGGAGGTGAGCGTCGACCCCGAGTTGGTGATGAACGCCTTCGCACCGTCGATCACCCACTCGTCTCCGTCGAGCACCGCCCGGGTCCTGGTGGCGCCGGCGTCGGACCCGGCATCGGGCTCGGTGAGGCCGAAGGCGGCCAGCGCCCTGCCGGCGAACAGGTCGGGCAGCCAGCGACCGTGCTGGGCCTGGGTCCCGATAGGCGACGATCGGGTTGATGCCTAGGCCGACCGCCGCCTCCAGCGTGATGCCCATCGACTGGTCGATGCGCCCGATCTCCTCGATGGCGATGCACAAGCTGGTGAAGTCCCCACCGCCGCCTCCGATGCGCTCGGGGAAGGGAAGACCGAACAGCCCGAGCTCTCCCATCTTCCGGACCACGTCCTCGGGGAAGTGGTGGTCCCGGTCCCACGAGGCGGCGTGCGGGGCGATCTCGGTCTCGGCGAACTGGCGGACCACCTTGCGGAACGCCTCGTGCTCCGGGGACAGCTCGAACGGGCTCACTCGGGTCCTTCCTCGGTGATTGGCGGCACCGCCACCAGGATACGGCCGGTACGGCCCGAACCGTCAGGCCGTCGGGCACGATTCGACGAGGCCTCACGTGGGTACAGTCATCGTCGGTCGATGACTGGAGTGTGGTGCGCTGGCGGAAGCTCGAGACGAGTGACAACGTCCAGGATCGTCGCGGCATCGGCGGCAGGACCGCCGCCGGGCTCGGCGGGGCCGGCCTGATCGGCGTCATCCTCGCCGTGGTGTTCAGCTTGCTGGGCGGGGGCGGCGCCGGAGGCCAGGTCGACGACCTGCTCAACCAGGTGGCGCCCGCCGAAAACCCCTCGGGGAGCCAACCGCCCGAGTTCGAGGGCGTCGACGAGTCCGAAGACTTCGTCCGGAGGGTGCTGGGGAGCACCGAGACCACCTGGGAGGGGATCTTCAGCGGCTCGGGCCGCCAGTATCAGCCCGCCACGCTGGTGCTGTTCACCGGTGGCACCCAGTCGGCGTGCGGCGGCGCCCAGTCGGCGATCGGCCCTCACTACTGCCCGGTCGACACGAGCGTGTACATCGACCTCGACTTCTTCGGAGAGATGCAGCAGCGGTTCGGCGCCGGCGAGGCGGAGTTCGCCCAGGCGTACGTCATCGCCCACGAGATCGGCCACCACGTCCAGAACGAGCTCGGGATCATGTCGCAGGTGCAGCAGCTCCAACAGGAGGACCCGGAGAACGCCAACGAGCTGTCGGTCAAGCTCGAGCTGCAGGCCGACTGCCTCGCCGGGATCTGGGCGCACAACCTGTACCAGAGGGAGGACGTGCTCCAACAGGGCGACGTCCAGGCGGCGCTCGACGCCGCCGCCGCCGTGGGCGACGACAACATCCAACGGCAGACCACCGGCCAGGTCAGCCCCGAGTCGTGGACCCACGGCTCCTCCGAACAGCGCATGGAGTGGTTCACCACCGGCTACGAGTCCGGCGACCCCAACCAATGCAACACCTTCTGACAGGACGGCAGGCGAACCTGAGGTCCTGACCTATCGGAGCGATAGGCAATCGCCTGAAGTTGCCGGTGCAGATCGGCGCACGTCGAACATGATGCAATCACCTATCGGAGCGATACGCGAGAACCTCAGGTTGAGCGGTTGAGCGGATGGCCACGCCTCGGTGAGCGGCTCTCGGCCCGTCATGGGACCCACCGGCTACTCGAAGGCGCTGATGCCGGTGATCGCCTGGCCGAGCACCAGCGTGTGGATCTCGTTGGTGCCCTCGTAGGTGTACACCGACTCGAGGTTGTTCATGTGGCGGATCACCGGGTACTCGAGGGTGATGCCGTTGGCGCCGAGAACCGCTCGGGCCTGGCGGGCGACTCGAGCGCCTCCGCACGTTGTCGAGCTTGCCGAAGTTGACCTGGGTCGGATCGAGGGTGCCCTCGTCCTTCATGCGGCCGAGGTGCAACGCCAGCAGCGTGCCCTTGTTCACCGCCACCATCATCTCCACCAGCTTGCGCTGGGTGAGCTGGAACGAGGCGATCGGCTTGCCGAACTGCTGCCGCTCGCCGGCGTATGCCAGCGCCGCCTCGTAGCACGCCCGGGCGGCGCCCATCGCACCCCAGAGGATCCCGAAGCGCGCCTCGTTGAGGCAGGACAGCGGGCCCTTGAGCCCGACCACGTCGGGGAGGCACGGCGTCGGCGGGCAGTCGCACGTCGTCGAGAACCAGCTCGGACGTGACCGAGGCCCGCAGCGACAGCTTGCGGTGGAGTCAGGTTGGCGGTGAAGCCGGCGGTGTCGGTGGGGACGATGAAGCCTCGGATGCCGTCGTCGGTGTCGGGCCCACACCGACCGCGACGTCGGCGAGGCCGCCGTTGGTGATCCACATCTTGGTGCCGTTGAGGATCCAGTCGTCGCCGTCGCGCGTGCCGCCGTGCGCATGCTCGCCGGGTCGCTGACCCGGAGTCGGGCTCGGTGAGACCGAAGCAGCCGATGGCCTCGCCGGCGGCCATGGCGGGGAGCCACTCCTGCTTCTGCTCCTCCGACCCGAACCTCCAGATGGGGAACATCGCCAGCGACCCCTGGACCGAGACGAAGCTGCGCGCCCCGCTGTCGCCCGCCTCCAGCTCGAGGCAGGCGAGCCCGTAGGCGACGGCGCTGGTGCCGGCACAGCCGTAGCCGTCGAGGTGCATGCCGAGCAGCCCCATCGCCGCCCATCTCCTTGGCCAGCTCCTTGGGGAACGTGCCCGCCTCGAACCACTCGGCGACGTCGGGGAGGATGCGGTCGCCGACGAACTGGCGCACGGTGTCCCGCAGCAGCCGCTCCTCGTCGGACAGCAGGAGGTCGACCTGGAGGAAGTCGTGGGGATCGACCGTGCCCGGCCGGAGGGATGTGGTGCTCATCGCGGGACCTCGTTTGGCGATGGTGGGTGCGGACGCAGGGCCCATTCTCCCACACCCCGTCGCCGCCGGACCTGCGGACGGTACCCTCGCCGGCCCGATGACCACCGGCCAACCGCGCATCGAACTGGCTCGTCTCCCCACTCCCCTGGAGCGGCTCGACCGTCTGTCGAGGGCATGGGGTGGCCCGACCCTCTGGGTGAAGCGCGACGACCTGACCGGGTTCGGGCTGTCGGGCAACAAGGTGCGCAAGCTGGAGTACCACCTCGCCGCCGCCGGCGACGCCGGGGCCGACACGGTGATCACCTGCGGCGCCGCCCAGTCGAACCACTGCCGCACCACGGCGATCGCCTGCGCCCGGCTCGGGATGCGGGCGGTGCTGCTGCTCCGAACCCCGGACGGCCTCGACCCGGGCACGCCTGTCGGCAACCATCTGCTCGATGTTCTGGCCGGCGCCGACTGCCGCTACGTGACCCCGGTCGGCTATCGCCACCGTGACGAGATCATGGACGCCCTTGCTGCGGAGGTCGACGCCGCCGGCGGGCGGCCGTGGATCGTCCCGGAGGGTGCCTCGGACGCCGTCGGCATGTGGGGGTTCGTGGCGGCGATGGAGGAGCTGGCCGCCCAACTCGACGGGACCCTCCCGGGGGTACCGGTCACTGTGTGGCACGCCGCCTCGTCGGGAGCGACCACGGCAGGGTTGGGGTGGGCGGTCGACGGTGGCGCCCTCCACCACCGCCTGGTGGCGTGCTCGGTGGGCGACACCGTCGGTGATCTGCAGCGGCGGATCGACACCATCTGGGCGGAAGCGGCCCTGAGCACCGGGACGGCGTTACCCGTTCCGGCGATGGAGCTGATCGACGACCACGTCGGCCTCGGCTACGGGCAGGTCACGCTCGAGGAGTGGGAAACCCAGCTGGAAGTCACCCGGCTCACCGGGCTCGTCCTCGACCCGACGTACACCGGCAAGGCGATCCATGGCTTGCGGGTCGACATCGCCGCAGGGCGCTTCACCGGCGACGACCACGTCGTGTTCTGGCACACCGGCGGCGGCTTCGCCCCCTTCGCCGCCGAGATCCCGTTCGCGGTGCTCGACCGGCCCTGAAGCGCGCCCGCCGCCCTTCGGGCCGCCCGGCCGCCTTCGTCAACCGAAACGCTGCGCTACCAACTCCGGGGCATCCTCGTCGAACAGCCCCAGTTGCGGGTCGGGCCGGTGGAACCTGGGGATCCCCGTCCACGGCAGCGAGTCCATGAACACCCAGCTCCGGCGGTGGATGGCCGAAGGTCCCACGTACTGCAACGCCGCCTTGTGGCGGGGGCCCGGGTAGCCCTTGTTGTGCTCGAAGCACCACAGCGGGTAGTGCTCCGCCTCGGCTCGCATGATCCGGTCCCTGGTCACTTTGGCCAGGATCGACGCCGCCGAGATCGACAGGCAGGTGGCGTCGCCTCTGACGATGCGGTCGGTGCGGGCGGCGTCGACAACCGAGACGAAGTCCCACTTCCCGTCGACCAGCGCCTGGTCGGGCACCACCTCGAGCTGCTCGATGGCGCGGGCGGCGGCGAGCCGTTGGGCGTCGGACATACCCAGCTCGTCGCACTCGGCCGCGGTGGCGTGGCCGACCCCCCAGGCCACGCACCAGCCGGCGATGCGGTCGAACAGCGCCTCGCGCTCCGCCTCGGTGAGCATCTTGGAATCGCGGATCTTGTAGACGCGGCGATCGGAGGGCACCACGGCGGCGCCCACCGTCAACGGCCCTGCCCAGGCGCCCCGTCCCACCTCGTCGACCCCGACCACCACCGACCGGCCCGCCTCCCAATGACTCCGCTCCACGCTCAACCCGGGTGCCCGGCGAACCAGGGAGGGTCGAAGCTTCGGGGCGGTGGTCACCGGCGACGTTCCTGGAGGCGATCGTCGAGCCAGGCGGCCACGAAGGCGAGGACCTCCCGCTGCTCCGGCTCGTTGTGGATCTCGTGGCGTAGCCCCGGCCACACTCGACGCTCCACCTCGGGCACCGCGGCCAGCGGCGCGGAGACGCCGACCGGCACGATGGTGTCGTCGCCACCGTGGATCACCAGGGTGGGCGTGCCGATGGCGGCGAGGTTGGCGGAGGCGCGGGTCATGGCGTCGAAGAGTGCCTTGCCGAACCGGGTCGTTGCCTTCACCGACACCAGCGGGTCGGCGAAGTACGCCTCGCCCACCGCGGCGTCACGTGCCAGCTGCTCGCCCTTCAGCCCGGTTCCCATCCGAATGCCCGGGGTCGCCCTGCCCAAGACGGCGGCGGCGATCCGCAGCGGAGGGGAGACGTCGGCGCCGATGGCCGGGGCGGAGAGCACGTAGCAGTCGGCTTGGGAGTGATCGCTCTCCGCGTAGAGCACGGTCACCAGGCCGCCCATCGAGTGCCCGTAGACGACGAGCGGGAGGTCGTCGTCACGAACCTCGGCGACGATCTCGGCCAGGTCGCCGACGTAGTCGTCGAAGCCGGCGACGTCGAGCCTCGGCCCGTCCGACACCCCGTGCCCGCGGAGGTCGAAGGCGTGCACGTCGTAGCCGGCGGCGGCGAAGAACTCACCGACATGGTCCCAACGCCCGCAGTGCTCGGCCATCCCGTGCACGATGAGCATGGTGGCGGTGGCCGGCCCTGACGGCGCCCAGTGCCTGGAGACCAGGTCGAGGCCGTCACGGGTGCGATACGGGCTGCTGTCCACGGGGCTCCTCACGGGACGACCGCTGCTGCGGCGCCGACGATACCGGCGTTGTTGAGCAGCTCGGCAGCGACCACTTCACAGCCGACGTCGAAGAAGCCGGCGAAATCCTCGAACCGCTTGCAGATCCCACCCCCGACGATGAGGCGGCTCGGTGTGAACACGCGGTGGATGCGATGGAGCAGCCGGTTCACCCGCGGGGCCCACTCCTCGATCGCCAGCCCTCGATCCTCGACCAGTCGGGCGGCCGTGGTGGCCTCGGCGATGTCGCCGTCGAACTCCATGTGGCCCAGTTCGACGTTGGGCACCAGCGTGCCGTCGACGAAGACGGCGCTGCCCACCCCGGTGCCGAAGGTGAGGAGGATGACCACCCCGGGAACGCCGCGGCCCGCCCCGTAACGAACCTCGGCCAGACCGGCGGCGTCGGCGTCGTTGAGCACCGCCACCCGAGCACCGATGCGCCGCTCGAGCTCGTCCCGCACCTTGGTGTCGACCCAGGATGGGTCGATGTTGGCCGCCGTCCTCGCCACCCCGTCGATCACGACGGCAGGCACCGCCACCCCGACGTCGCCCTCCCATCCATGCGCCTCGAGCACCTGCTCGATGGTGTCGTACACGGCGTCGGGCGTTGCCGGGCGGGGCGTGGCGACGCGGACCCGTTTTCCGGTCAGCTGCCCGTCGATGACGTCCACCGGGGCGCCCTTGACCCCCGAGCCCCCGACATCCACACCGAACTGAACCTGCATGACGCCCTTCGCCCACCCGGCGGCCGATGAACCGAGAGGCTACACGTCGCCGCCGCCGGGGACGCGACGCCGGATCGTCCTCCGGTATTCGGGTGGCACGTCCGGCCGCGATGGGCAGGGGACGTCAGCTCCGGGGTATGAAGGGCGGGTCCACCCGCCGGCCGGGCAGCTCGGTCCCCCGGACATCGACCGCTACCTCGGTGGCATCGGTGGGTGGGGTCACATAGCCCATCCCGATGCCGCGCTCCAGCACAGGGCTGAAGTTGCCGCTGGCGACACTGCCAGTGCTCTCGCCGACGCGCAGGCGAGCGCCGTGCCGGGGAACCCGGCGGTCGTCGAGGGCGAAACCGACCAGCTGTCTGCTGATGCCGGCATCGCGCTGTCGCTCCAGGGCGGCGCGGCCCACGAAGTCGTGGTCCCAGTCCACCACCCATCCCAGGCCGGCCTCCAGGGGGGTGGTGTCGGCGTCCAGGTCCTGTCCCCAGAGGGCATATCCCATCTCGAGGCGGAGCGTGTCGCGGGCACCCAGCCCGCACGGGGTCGCCCCGGCTTCGATCAGCCGGCGGTACAGGCCTTCACCGGATTCGGCGGGTACGGCGATCTCGGCGCCGCGCTCCCCGGTGTATCCGGTCCCCGCCATCCAGCACGGACCGCCGGCGAACTCGGTCGAGGTGACCCGGAACCGCTTCGGGGCCTCACCGACCACCGCCTCGATCAAGCCGGCCGACTCCGGTCCCTGCACCGCCAGCAGCACGGTATCGTCCCGGACCGGAGCCACCTCGACACCGGTCGGTGCCACCTCGGTGAAACGCGGAACGATGCCGTCGAAGTTGGCCCCGTTGGGCAGCACCCAGAGCGACTCGTCCGCCAGCCACCACACGATCAGGTCGTCGAGGACCCCGCCGCGGTCGTTGAGCGCCATCGTGTACTGGGCCCGCCCCGGCCCGATCGCGGTGACGTCGTTGCACAGCTGGTGGCGGAGGACTTCTACGCACCCCGGGCCCTCGACGGAGAACCGACCGAGGTGGGAGACGTCGAACACGCCGACGTGGCGGCGCACCGCCATGTGCTCGGCGAGCACCCCCTCGAACTGGAGCGGCATGTGCCAGCCGGCGAAACTGGTGAACTTCGCCCCGAGTGCCTGGTGTGCCGCGGTGAGCGGAGACTCGGGCACCTCCGGTCAGGAGACCGCGCTGTCCGGCGATGCCGAGTCGGCGCCGAGTTCGACCACCTGCAGCGGGCCGGGGATGCGCGACGGCGCCGGGGGGAGCTCCTGGTCGGCGATGTCGTCCAGCTCGTACTTCACCACGAGGTTGAGGTAGTCCCGCTGGTAGAAGACCTTGCAACGGATCTGCGGATAGAGCTCGTGCAAGCGCTTGACCTTGCGGTTCTTCTTGGTGACCAGCTTCTGGTTCATCGTGGTGATCTCGATGTAGCGGTCCTCGTCGGGCAGGTAGAAATCGGGTCTGAAGAACTTGGTCGGCGTGCCGTCCGCATCGAACTCGATGGCGAACTCGTGCGGCTCGTACTCCCACCCGATGTCGTAGAAGTCGAGCAGCCGGGCGAACTGGCGCTCCGCCTCGTGGGCGAACTCGACCAGGTCGGCCGGGGACTGGTCGAACTCGTCGGGCATCCCCTCAGGTGCCGATCGCCTCGGCGGCGCCGGCGACCTCGTCGGGGGGTGGGAACAGCATGTGGAGCTGTCCCTCGAGCTCTTCTTGCACCGGTCCAACCGCGATGCCGAACACGCCCTGGCCGCGACGGAACACGTCGACGACCTCTTCGGCGCTGTGGGCCGCGTAGATGGTGATACCGTCGGACAACAGGGTGACGTCGGTGAGCGGCGTCTCCGATCGGAGCTGATCACGGAGGATCTCGATGGCGGTGCGGATCTTCTGCAGGCTCATGCCGGCGTCGAGCAGTCGCTTGACCACCTTGAGCTGTACGAGGTCGGTGAACGAGTACAGCCGCTGCGACCCGGAGCCCTGGGCGCTCTGGATCGAGGGCCGGATGAGACCGGTCCTCGCCCAATAGTCGAGCTGGCGGTAGCTGATGCCGACGGCGGCGCATACCTGGGGGGCACGAAACCCCATCGGGGCGCCGTCGAGGTGTTCGGCAACCCCGCCGCGGGCGTGTTCACCACTCCCCAGCATCTGGTTGGCCACGAGGCGCCTCCTCCTGTCGCGCGACAGCTTACACGACTGTAATTCCGCCGTCCGAACTACCCGGGTGAAGTTACCGGCCGCCCCGGCGAGTTGTCAACAACCCCCTGTGGATATGACAGGCTCGCTCGCGGGTGCGGTTCGGAACGAGACCCGATCGCCTCGTGAGTCGGCTCAGCCCCGGCTGCCGGGATCGAAGTCCTCGGGCTGGACGTCGGCGAGGAACTCGCGGAAGCGCTCGATCTCGTCCTCGCCCAATTCGTCGTCGTCGTCACCGAGCACCGAGTCCTGGATCTCGACGCCGACCTCGTCGAGCACGGCCCGGGAGGCGAACAACGGGGTGGCGGTGCGGGCGGCGAGCGCCACCGCGTCCGACGGCCGGGCGGAGAGGTGTACCTCGTCGCCGTTGCGGCGCATCACCAGGTCGGCGAAGTAGGTGCCGCCGGCCAGCTCGGTCACGACCACCCGGTCGACGGAAGCCCCGAGGGCCTCCACCACCAGCTTGAGGAGATCGTGGGTCATCGGCCGCTCCGGCTCGACGCCTTCGAGCGCCAGGGCGATGGCGGAGGCCTCGTTGCTGCCGATCCAGATGGGGAGGTACCGCGGTCCGGATTGCTCGCGCAACAGCAGGATCGGGGTCTGCGAGGGAAGCTCCAGCCGGACCCCGATCAACTCCATCGGAACCGGATCGTCCATGAGTCCACCCTATCACCGTCCCCGGTATGCGATCCCGGCGAACGAGTCGGGGTCCCGAGACAGCGCCGGCAGGTCCATCACCGCCCACAGTGAGCGCACGTTGCGGTACCGCCCCTCCCAGTCGAGCCCGTACCCGAGCAGGAACTCGTCGCCGACCTCGAAGCCCCGGTACTCGAGGTCGACGCTCACGATGCGACGCGACGCCTTGTCGATCAGGGCCGCGGTGGCCAGGCTGGCCACCCCGCGCGCCTCGAGCAGCCGGCGGAGCGTGGTGAGCGTGAGGCCGGTGTCGACGATGTCCTCCACCACGATGACATGCCGCCCCTCGAGCGAGACCTCGGTGTCCATGGCGATCCCCACCCTCCCCTGGCCGCCGAATCGGGTCAGTGACAGGAAGTCCACCTCGGCGGGCACGGTGACGTGGCGGATGAGGTCGGCGGTGAAGATCACGGAGCCCTGCAGCACACCGACCAGCACCGGGTCGAGGCCCGCGTAGTCGACGGAGATCTGCTCCCCCAGGCGGGCCACCCGCTCGGCGAGGCGGTCCTCATCGACCACCTCGACGAACCCGTCGACGCTCATCCCGATCCGCCCAGCACCTCGGGCAGCGTGGCGCGGAGCCGCTTGGCGATGGCCCTGCCCACCGCGGTGTCACTGATGCCCTCGGTCACCTGGCCAGTGCCGGCAGGGAGATCCTGCACCGCCAGCAGGCGGGACCTGGTGGCGTCGTCGAACCCGGTGACACCGGCGCCGCCCCCTCCCGCCTCCACCAGCAACGGGCGCTGCCAGCGATCCTCCAGGGTGATCATCCGCGACCCGTAGTCGAGCAACGCCCGGCTGTCGTCGAAGTGGGCCTCACTGCCGAGCACGACGCCGACGAGCGTGCGCGCAGGCATTTCCAGCGCCGAGACGAGCACCAGCCCGGCGTTCCCGGTGTACCCGGTCTTCACTCCGACGATCCCGGGGAACACGCCGAGCAGGTGGTTGGTGTTCTGCATGTTGCGGTTGGCACCGTTGGGGCTGGGCTTGAACACGACAACCCGGGTTCGCACCATCTGGGCGAGCACCGGGTCATCGAGCAACTCCCGGGCCATCACTGCCAGGTCGTACGCCGAGGTGTAGTGGTCGGGGTCGTCGAGCCCGTGGGCATTGACGAAGTTCGAGTGGGCCAGGCCCAGTTCGGCCGCCTCCCGGTTCATCAACTCGGCGAAGTCGCTGACCGACCCGGCGGTGGCCTCGGCGAGGGCGATGGCGGCATCGTTGCCCGATCGGACGAGCAAGGCATAGAAGAGGTCGCGTACCTTCCACCGCTCCCCCGCCACCAGCCCCACCTCGGACTCGCCGGCGGCGGCGGCGGTGTCGGAGATGCGGACCTCGGCGTCGAGGTCGAGGTGCTGGCGGGCTACCAGCGCCGTCATGATCTTGGTCACCGACGCCATCGCCCGCTCCTCGTCGATGCCGGTACCGGCGAGGACCACGTCGGAGGTGGCGTCGTAGAGAATCCACGCATCGGCGGTGACCGTGGGCGGCTCCCCAGGGTGCGCGGCGGACACCGGCGCCGGCGGAGGGGGCACGATCAGACCGAAGGACAGGGAGAGAGCGGCGACCGCCGCCGAGGAGCGCAGGTTCATCCGTCGAGCAGCTTCCGCAGCCTGCCCTTGACCATGGCCTCCTGCAGAGTGGCGCCGGCCTGGGCCGTGTCGGCCAGGATCTCGGCAGCCTTACGCCGGTTGTCGGGGTTCCCGTGGCGGAGCAGCGGAGCCACCAGCTGGCGCATCAGGTCGATCTCCCGCTCGGCGCTGAGCCGAAGGGTGCGGAGGTGGCGGGTCTCCAGGCCCTGGGCGAGTAGGCGGTAGGCGGCGCGGGCCGTCGCCACGTCCTCTTCCTCGAAGACCACGGTTCGGTCGGCGAGCTGGCGCGGCTCGAACACCCCCTCGGCGACGAGGTCGTGCACCTGGCGCAGGGTGAGCCCGCTGGCACGCATCAGCTCGTCGTCGGTCAACACGCCCGCCGTGGCGCGGAAGTATGCCTCCGGAGGCAGGCCGGTGTCCGGCTGGTCGGGGGCGTCGTCGCCCCGCTCCCATGCGTTGAGCTTGGACTTGATCACTTTGAGTGGAAGGAAATGATCACGCTGCTCACGGAGCACGTACTGCACGCGGGCCACGTCGTCGTCGCTGAACATCCGGTACCCGGCGGGGCTCCGGCGGGGGCTGATGAGCCCCTGGCCCTCGAGGAACCGGACCTTGGAGACCGTCAGCTCCGGGAACTCGTCCTGCACCAGGTTGATCAGCTCGCCGATGCTGTACGGCCCGCCGTTCATGCCTTCGAACCGGCCGGTGGTCATGCGTCACCGACGATGACGACGAGGTGGAACTTCCCGATGATCACCTCGTCGCCGGCCTCGAGGCGGGTGCGGTCACGTCGCTCCCCGTTGACATAGGTGCCGTTGGTCGACCCCAGGTCCTCCATGGCCAGCCCTTCCTGGTCGACGAGGAACCTGACGTGCTCCCGCGACACGGTGACGTCGCCCAGGAAGATGTCGACCTCACCACTGCGGCCGGCGGTCGTCACCCCCTCGCCGAGCACGTACGCCAGACCGGCGCTGGGACCGCGCTCGACCACCAGCCCGTAGTGGAACTGGCCCTCCAGCCTCGAGCCCGACTCTTCCGCGGCCGCCTCGCCCACCGGCTGGTAGACGATGGTCGGGTCGTGCTCGATCAGCGGCCCGTGGTCGTCGGGTCGCTGGTCATCAGGTAGCTGGTCGTCGGGTGCTGCTGGCTCGGCCACGCCACCATCGTACCCGAACCTCGATACCAGCTTGAGGCTTCACAAGGGGTCGCGCCCGGGCGCCGCCGGGCGTCGGCCCTCGAGGTCCCTCAACGTCAGCTCGAGGTGTGGGCTTCGTAGGCTCCGGCGTCGAGCAGCCCGTCGGGGACACCGGCCTCCGACCGGATCACGACCAACCACCCTTCGCCGTAGGGGTCGGCGTTCACCGCTTCGGGGGCGTCGAGCAGTGCCTCGTTGACTGCGTCGACCTCGCCGGTCACCGGGGCATAGACATCGGAGACGGACTTGGTCGACTCGACCTCGCCGAAGGCCTCCCCCGCAGAAAGGGCGCGGCCGATGTCGGGGAGGGCGACATACACCACATCACCCAGGGCGTCCTGGGCGAAATCCGAGATCCCGACGCGGAACAGGCCGCCGCCCTCGTCCCGGACCCACTCGTGGTTGGTGGTGTAGCGGAGGTCGTCGGGAACCTGCACGCGTCTCCTCTGATCAACGGTCCGGGAGTGTACCCAGCGGGCCCCCGGAGCGGCGGGCCTCCACGACGATGGTGCGGGCGTCGCCCACGTACGAGACCATCACCGCGTAGTAGAGGACCAGGCCCACGAGGGCGCCGATCTCGGCCAGCTGTTCCAGCCAGGCCATCGGGGTGCCCACCCCGATGAACCAGCAGGAGATGGCCGCGTACAGGATCAGGGTTGCTGCCTTGCCCAGGAAGCGCACCTCGAGCCTGCGCCCCATACGCAACCCCAGGTACAGCGCCAGCCCGGCGACCACTACCTCGCGGACGATCAGCCCCCATACGAACCAGCCGGGAAGCACGCCGGCGATCAGACCCCCGATCACCGCGGCCACCACGGCGAGGCGGTCGGCAACCGGGTCGAGCATCTTGCCCATCTCGCTCACCTGGCCGAGCCGACGGGCGAGGTAGCCGTCGACCCAGTCGGTGCCGCCGATGATCCCCAGCAGCCACCCGGCGGCGGCGATCTCGTCGACTCCCAGCAGCAGCCAGAGGAACAACGGCACCAAGAGGAGGCGCGCCAGCGACACCAGGTTCGGGATGGTCACGATCGCCGACGACGCCTGGCCTCGATCCCCTTCCCCGTCGGTCACTCGACCACCACGACCCGCAGCCGCAGCCGGCCCAGCTCGTCGTCACCCTGGCGGATGATGAAGCTGTATCCCTTGGCCTCCGTGAAGCGCACGTTGTAGAACGGGCTCACCACCGCCACCTGGCTGGTGGCGCCGGGGGGAAGCTGCGGTTGGTCGGGCACCCGAAGTCGGCCCCGCGCCTGGACCCCGAGCTCCTGACCGTCCTCGTCGACGATGTCGATGAGGATGTCGAGGTCCTCGTTCCGCTCGTCGGGACCAACCTCGAGGATGAGGGCGACGTTGAGGTTGCGGTGCACCACCGGCACCGACCGGGCCCGGATCGTCTCGAAGCCCCCACCCAGGATGTTGAGCTTGCCCCCCTGGACCTGGGCCGAATCGGCGAGCATGGCGGTGGTGAGGCGCACCGGGCAATGGTAGGTCCGGCGTCCTCGGCGGCTCCCGCCCATACACTGCCCCGGATGTCTCCCATCCGGATCATGACCGCCAACCTGTGGGCGCACAAGGTCGACGTCGACGGCTTCGGCGCCCTCGTCGACCGGGTCGACCCCGACGTCCTCGCCGTGCAGGAGCTACAGGTCCCGGCCGCCGCCGAGGTGATGGCGCGGTACCGGTACCACGGCCTGGTGGCGCACCATGACACGCTGGGAAACGGCATCGCCACCAGGTTCCCGGCCACCATCTCCCGGTTGCCGATGACGTACCGCAGCGGCTGGTCGGCCCGGCTCGACCCTGCCGGGTGGCCGAACCTCACCGTGCCGCTCGAGGTGCTCTGCGTCCACTTCGGCAACCCGGTGACGTTCCCGTGGCGGCGCGCCGTCGACCGGCGACGTCGCCAGCTCGCCGATCTCGGCCCCCGCCTCGACACCGGCGCCGAGAGCCTTGTCCTGGTAGGCGACTTCAACGCCACCCCCCGCTGGCCGCTCTACCGAGCGCTGGCCGAGCGGCTGGGTGACGGCCCGGTCGAGACGGGCGCCGCCACACCCACATGGTCGTGGCACGGGTTCGGGCCGCCGCTGCTGCGGATCGACCATGCCCTCACCCGCGGCGTGACCACGTTGCGATCGGAGACCCACCGCATCCCCGGCTCCGACCATCGCGCCCTCGTGGTCGATGTCGCCGAGCGTCGCCGCCAGGCATGATCAGCTCCCCGGGCCCGGCCGGTGGGCGAGGTCGATGATCCGGTCGAACTCGAAGTCGGTCACCGGCTGCACCGACAGGCGCGGCCGGGTCACCAGCGTCATCCCCGCCAGCTCGGCGTCCCGCTTGATCTCGTCGAGTCCGACCAGCCGTGGCAGGCGGGCGACGAACGAGAGGTCCACCATGAACCAGCGAGGCGCGTCGGGCGTCGACACCGGGTCGTGGTAGCGCGATGCCGGGTCCCAGGCGGTGAAGTCCGGATATGACTCCCGTATCACCTCCGCCAGCCCCACGACCCCGGGCGGCCTCGCCGCCGAGTGGTAGAAGAGCACCCGGTCGCCGACGGCCATCTCTCCCATGGCGTTGCGGGCCTGGTAGTTGCGCACCCCGTCCCAGTGGGTCCACCCGTCCCGTTCCAGGTCGTCGATCGAGTAGTCGCCCGGTTCCGATTTCACCAGCCAGTGCCGCATCGCCCGATTCTGCCACCGGCCGCAGGTGACCCAGCCATCGGGGAAACGTAGGGTGGGGCGATGGCGCCCGCCGACCTGCTGCTGCGCAACGTGCGGCGATGGCCGCGCTCCATCGCCGGTCCAGTCACCGACGTCCTCATCCGTGACGGCCGCATCTCCGCCATCGGGTCGTCGCCGGCGGCACCCGACGGCACACCGGTAGCCGACGGCGCCGCCGGCGTGCTGCTCCCGGCCTTCGTCGACGCCCACGCCCACCTCGACTCCACCAGGCTCGGCCTCCCATTCCGGGAACACACCGCCGGGCCTGGGCTGGCCGGGCTCGTGGAGAACGACCGGCGCAATTGGAGATCCGCAGAAGTGGGCGTAGCCGAACGCGCCACCCACACCCTGGGTCGCACCATCGCCGCCGGGGCGACGCTGGTGCGCAGCCACGCCCAGGTCGATCCCGACTCGGGATTGGAGAGGCTCGAAGGTGTGCTCGCCGCACGGCAACACCACGCCGGGCGTGCCAGGGTCGAGGTGGTTGCGTTCCCGCAGGCGGGGGTGATGCGGGCGCCCGGGACCGCCGATCTCCTCGAGCAGGCGTTGCTCGCCGGCGCAGACCTGCTCGGCGGGATCGACCCGTGCTCGTTCGATCGCGACCCGGTCGGGCAGCTGGACGTGGTGTTCGGGCTGGCGGAACGGCACGGCGTCGGGATCGACATCCATCTCCACGAGCCCGGCGAGCTGGGCGCTTTCACCATCGAGTTGATCTGTGAGCGGGTCCGGGGCTCTTCCATGGAGGGCCGGGTGACGATCAGCCACTGTTTCGCACTTTCCGGGGCGGAGCCGGCGACGCAGGACCGCCTGGTCGAACTGCTCGCCGAGCACGAGGTTGCGGTGACCACCGTCGCTCCCGGCAATCGGGAACCATTGCCGATGGCGGCGCTGGGCGACGCCGGGGTGAGGCTCGGCCTGGGCCAGGACGGTATCCGCGACTACTGGTCGCCGTACGGCAACGGCGACATGCTGGATCGCGCCTGGATGCTCGCTCACCGTTCCGGCTACCGAGACGACGCCCTCGTCGAAGCCTGCGTCGAGGTCGCGTCGCTCGGGGGCGCGCCGTCGTCGACGGCGTCACGCCGGGCGCCGGGCGGGGGCTGACCGTCGGCGACCCCGCCGACCTGGTGGTCGTTCCCGGCGACACCGTCACCGCCGCCGTCATGGACCGCCTTCCCCGCAGCCTGGTCATCCACGCCGGCCGCGTCGTGGCCAGGGTCGGCGAGCTGGTCTGATGGAGCGACCCGAGGCGTCGCCCTGCTGATACGGGAAACGATGCCCCGGCGGCGGGAATGCTGCCGTAGGCTGTCGGGACACGATCGCCATCAGGGATGGGGATGAGCGCCAAGCGAGCATCGGAAGAGCCCGAACGCCAAAAGGGACGTCTCAGTCGGATGGCCGGCGCCGTCACCGGCAAGGTCGTGGAGACGATCGACCCCGACATCGTCATCGAGCAGATCGACGTCGACCAGGTCGTCGACCGCATCGATGTCAACCGGGTGCTCGATCGGATCGACATCGACCGATTGGTCGACCGGCTCGACATGGACGCCCTGCTCAAGCTGATCGACATCGACGCCATCGCCGACCGCATCGACCTCGACGAGATCCTGGCGCGGGTGCCGATCAACGACTTACTGGACCGGGTCGACATCGACGCCCTCCTCGACAGGGTCACCGTCGACGCCCTCCTCGACAGGATCACCATCGACCGCCTCCTGGAGCGGGTCGACATGGACGCCCTGCTCGAAAAGGTGGACATGAACGCCCTTCTCGACCGCGTCGACGTCGCCCGGTTGGTCGACCGCATCGAGGTCAACGAGTTGGTGGCCAAGGTGGACATCGACGCCGTGCTCGAGACCGTCGACCTCGAGGCGGTGGTCCGACGCGCCGGCGTCCCCGAGATCGTCCAGGAGAGCACCTACCGCGTCGCCGGCTCGGTCCTCGACATGGTCCGGCGTCAGCTGGCCGGCCTCGACGTCGTGACCGACCGTGTCGTCTGCAGGGTGCTGCGCCGCGACCCGGCAACCATGCCGGTCGGGCCGCCCGCCCTCAACGAGGAGGCGCCGTCGTGACCGGCGCCGACTCGCGGGTCCACGTCAGCGGTCACTACTCCGGGGCGGCCAGCCGAGCCGTCGCCACCGTCATCGACATCGGCATCGTGTTCGGGTTGTACGCCCTCGGTGTCGCCGGCATCGACCTGCTGTTCCGGGTGGTGCTCGGTATCGAGCTCTCCAACGATAGGTCCGGGCTGGCGTGGGGGATCGCCCTTGCCACCTGGGCGTTCCTCTATGCGTTCATCAGCCTCACCATCGCCGGGCGAACCATCGGCAAGGGGCTGATCGGGCTCAGGGTGGTCACCGGCGCCGGCGGCACCCTCCCCGCATCCCGAGCCTTCGTCAGAACGCTGTGTTTCCCGTTCAGTGCCCTCCTCTTTGGTCTGGGGTTCCTCGGCGTCGTGATCGGGCGACGTCACCGGGCGCTCCACGATGTGATCGCCGGCACGTGTGTGGTGTACGACTGGGGGGACCGCGCCGCCGAGCTGCCCGCTCCGCTCTCGGCGTTCCTCGCCCGCAAGGCAGGGGCCGAGTACACCCCGAGCCGACCACCGGCAAGCTGACGGCGCCAGGGCGGGGGCGGGTGATACGCCCAGCTCGTCGCCCGCCCCGGCTACAACCCCATTGCCTCGCCTTCGGCTCCGAGCCGTCAGGCGACCAGGATCGCCACCTTGGCCACCGAGAACTGCCGGTACTCCTCGAGCGCCGCCGGGACTCCCTCGAGACGGTATGTGGCCCGGATGGTGAGCTCCAGGTCGCCGGATACCAAGGCCTCGGCCAGTCGGGTGAGCATCTCACGATCGGGCGAGGCGAACGCACCCACTGCTGAGATCGGACGATCCGCCACCTGGTACTCGCCGCCCACGATCGACACGAAGCGGCCGTCCGGGCGCACGAGGTCGGCGGTCTCGCCGGCGTCACCGGCCATGTGGATGGCGGCGTCGACGCCGTCGGGCCGCAGCGCCCGCACCTGTGGGGTGATAGCGGTGCTGTAGTCGACAGTGTGGTCGGCGCCGACTCCTTCGACGAGGTCGAGCCACGGCCCCGGCCGAGCCGTGGCGATGACCTGCACCCCGCGATCCCGGAGCATCTGCAGGGCGAGCGGGCCGACGCCTCCGGTCGCCCCGACGATCAACACCGTCTCTCCAGGCTCGGCCGCCACCGCGTCGACGACGGCCACCGCCGTTGAGGCGGCAAGTCCGAGGGCCCCGGCGACCACCGGGTCGAGCCCGGCCGGGATCGGTGCCACCGCCCCGTTCTCGGCCACCGTGAGGTGTTCGCAGAAGGCCCCATCGTGGAGCACGGGGCCGAGCACCACACCGAACACCGGGTCGCTCACCGCGTACTGCGTCACGCCCTCGCCCAGCGCCTCCACCGTGCCGGCGAAGTCCTTGCCGACGATGAACGGGAACTCGTGCTCGATCATGCCCTTCAACCACCCGCCGGTCGACGCTCGGTCGAACCCGTTGAGCGACGAAGACGACACCTTGACCAGGATCTCGCCGGGGCCCGGCTCCGGCGCCGGGATGTCCCTCAGCTCGGGGTCTGCCCCGTAGTCATCGACGACGATCGCCTTCATCGGGGTCCTCCTGCGGCTGGTTCGGCAGCTTCGCCCGGGCGGCGATGCGCTCGGGGGCGGCGCACACTAGGACCCACGCCTTGGAGGATGGCGGCTGGCGGCGCCTCCGAACCGCCGATGTCGCCGAAGCGCCGGCCGCTACTGGCCGACCCGGCCGTCGATGCGCTCCCTCAGAAGATCGGCGTGGCCACAGTGGCGGGCATACTCCTCCACCATGTGGATGAGCACCCAACGCAACGAGACCCGGTCGGGGTCGCTCTCCCGAAGGGAGACGACGTCGAGGTCGGGCGACTCGGCGACGAACCGGTCGGCGTTGGCCATCTCCTCCCGCCACCGCTCCCACGCCTCGGCCACGACGTCCGGGTTGGCCACCGCGTTGTCGAAGTCGCCATCGATGTCGTCCTTCGAGTAGAAGATCGGTGGGGCGTCCTCCCCCGCCATCACCCGGCGGAACCAGCTCCGCTCGACGTCGGCCATGTGCCGTACCAGGCCAAGCAGCGACATCGACGACGGCTCCACCGCCCGCCGGGCGAGCTGCTCGGGGTCGAGACCGGAGCACTTGGCGTCGAGCGTGTCGCGGTACCACTTCAGGAACGCGAGGAGCAGCGTCCGCTCGTCACCTTGGAACGGCGGGTCGACCCGGCGCTCCTCCTCGGGCTCGAAGAACATGTCGATGGTCATCGAGCGATCGTAGACACGCCGCGGTGCGTGGTCGGGCTGGCCGGACTTGAATCGGCGACCTCTTGACCTCCCGCAATGGGTATAGCGTCCACTGGTATCCGCTGACTTCTGATAACCCCTTGTGTTGCAATGGTTCTCGTCCATGCGCGAGAACTCGGCACCACCCCGCGTCAACATCGGTCGAGTGTGTGACCCAAATCCCGATGCTGGACACCATTAAGAAGGCCGGAACCTGCCATGGGCTTATCCGGGGCGCCACCTCTTGGTGGGGCACCCTGTTTGATCCGGTGGAGCTGGGGTGCACCCGCCGCCACCTGAGCGGGCACCGTCCTGGGCTCCATATCGGGTTTCTGGCTCGACCGGGCCGGGGAGAGTGAGAGGGTCAGCCTGGGAGGTTTCGATGATGCGAACACGGAGGATGCGGACGTTGATCGCACTTCTCGTGCTCGGTGAGTGCAGCTACGGCGAGGACGGTGGCGACAACACCGGCCGCGGTTACGGCGCCGCGGGCGCGACGAGCGCACTGATCCCGTAACGAGTGGTAGAGGGGCGGGGGCGACGGTCGTCGAACGCTCACCTGGTCGCCGGTGTGCTGGCGTTGTGGGGGGCCGCCACTCACGCCTCGGAGGATGAGGATTACGACCTGCTCGAGAGCGTCCGGTGACGGGCGGCGGTTCGGGCTCGTAGGTCCCCCCGGTGTCTTCAGACGACCTCGCCGGATATCCTGACCATCTCAAGGGAGTCGAGGCCGGTGGCGGTGCGGGTCCGAGGCATCCGGGCCACCGTAACCCGGCTGCAGTGCCGGCTGGCACTCCCGACTCCCACGTCGGGCTCAGATCGAGTCGACTCCACTCCCGCCATCGCAAACCCACAGCCTTCAAGTGACTCGCCACGTCTCAGGAGACTCGGGTCGCGAGCGACCCGATGCCCTCGACATCCGATCGGACCGGGCGCTACGAACCGATCCATGCTCATCCGATCGGACCGGCCTACGAAGAATGTGCATGACGCGATGACAGAGACCATCCTCACACGCCGGGCCGGTGATCGTCTCCGTGCCTACAACGTCGGCATGGGCGCGCTCCACGCCATCCAGGGCTTCCTGGTCCTGTGGTTGGCCAACGGTTTCACGCTCCCGGTCATCGCCACGTACATGGCGGGGCCTCCTGGCGCCGCCCCGCCTGAGGTGACCCCCCTCTTCGAGGTGAGCGTTGCCTGGGGCGTGGCCATCTTCTTGTTCATGTCCGCCGTGGCCCACTTCCTCATCGCCTCGCCCGGCATCTACCGGTGGTACCGCCGAAACCTGGATCGCCAGCGCAACTATGCCCGTTGGATCGAGTACTCCCTCTCCTCATCGGTGATGGTGGTACTGATCGCCCTTCTGACCGGGATCGCCGACATCGCCGCCTTGCTTGCCATTGCCGGGGTCAATGCATCGATGATCCTGTTCGGCCTTCTCCAGGAGAAATACGAGACACCAGGCAAGGCGGTGAGTTGGCTGCCATATTGGTTCGGGGTACTGGCCGGGGCTATCCCTTGGATCGCGATCGCCTGGTACCTCTTCAGCCCCGGCTTCGATGCGAACCCTCCCGGGTTCGTGTACGGGATCTTCCTCTCCCTCTTCATCTTCTTCAGCGTGTTCGCGATCGTCATGGTCCTGCAGTACAAGCAGGTCGGTCGGTGGGCGGACTACAGCTTCGGAGAATCGACCTACATCCTGCTCAGCCTGGTGGCCAAGTCGGCCCTGGCCTGGCAGGTATTCGGAGGAACACTGGCGACATGACACAACCCACGAGAAGCACACAGCCGGCAGATCACAAGGCGGTCCGCCTCGTCGAGCAGAGATGGGTCGAGCGAGCCCAGGACGAAGCCTTCCTCTACACCGCCGACTTCTCCAACATCGAGGACTGGGATCCAGGTGTGGTCTCGTCCCGCAGGATCGGCCAGGGGCCTGTCGGTGTCGGCTCCCAATTCGAGCTGGAGATCAAGTTCGGCGGGGCCACGATGCAAATGGTGTACGAGATCACGGAATACGAGCCCAGCGATCGAGTCGTCCTGGTCGGCCGGGGTAACAAGCTCATCGTGGTCGACGAGATCCGCTTCGCACGGCACGACAACATGACAGTGATCGACTACACCGCCGACCTCACCTTCCTCAATTGGTTCAGGAACGTCACCCGTTTCATGGGACCTACCCTGAAGAAGGTCGGGACCAAGGCTCTCGACGGCCTCGCTGCCGAGCTGGACAGATGAACAAGCTGAGCATCACATCCTTCACGAACCTGGGCTACCGGCTCCACTCTCGCCGGTTCTCCCCGGTTGAGGCCGACATGACCGGCAAGACCGTCGTGGTGACGGGATCCACCGGAGGCCTCGGGCTCGAATCAGCCCACTCCCTTTGGAGACTGGGAGCCCGGGTGGTGATCGTCGGCCGGAACGAGCAGAAGCTGGCTTCTGCGGCAGAAAGCATCCAGGGCGAGGTGATGGCGCAACAAGCCGATCTCAGTCTGCAAGCAGAGGTCCGGCAGCTGGCGGACCGCCTCATCGAGTCAAACCCGAAGATCGATGTCCTGATCAACAACGTGGGGGTCCTCCTGCCCGAGCGCACGACGACGCAGGAGGGCTTGGAGATGTCCTTTGCCACCAATCTCGCCGGCCACTTCCTGCTGACCAACCTCCTGCTTCCCCGCCTTGCCGAGTCTGGTCCTGCCAGGGTCATCAACGTGAGCTCCGGCGGCATGTACGCGGCCCGAATCGACCCCGACGACCTTCAGTTCAGCCGGCGCCGCTACACGGGCAAGGCCGCCTATGCCAGCAGCAAGCGGGGCCAGGTCATCCTCACCGAGATGTGGGCCGAGCGCTTCCCGGGAAGGGAGGTGGTCTTCCATTCGATGCACCCGGGTTGGGCGAGGACCGCCGGGGTGGCCGAGTCCCTGCCCGTCTTCAACAAAGTTGATGCAACCGCTGCTACGCACGCCGGCGGAGGGGGCCGACACCATCGTCTGGCTCGCCGTGGCAGAGGAGCCCGGACGGGTGTCTGGCGGGTTCTGGTTCGACCGGAAGGAGGCGCCGACTCACCTCACCGATTCCACCCGGGAGACAGCGTCGGAGCGGTTGGAGCTCTGGATCGAGTTGGCCAGAGCTGACCGGGGCCGATCTCCCGGTTGGACCGTCCCCCGGGAAATAAGCCTGGACCGCCGAAGACCGATATCGGCAACTATCCCCGCTCGACCGCTACCAGGAAGAGCGGCTCAACGGCTCGGGGCCGCCGGGCCGGCCACCCATGCATCGACATCGGCCCACAGCTCGAACAGCCACCGCATCCTGGACTCGTCGTCGTTGGGAATGGCGTTCCGGGGAACCCGCCAGAACCTCAACTCGACCGTGGTGCCGACCAAGCCGCCCGACCACATGTCCTTGACTCGGGCAAAGCCCTCCAAACCGCGATGGGCGAGGACGACCACGTCGGCCGTGCTCGCATCGAGAAGCGCCAGCGTGCCCCCCGGCCTCGGGGGAAGCACCCGTCGGAAGCCGGCCACGATCTCCCCGATGGGCCCGCCTTGGTCGACCCAGCGGCGACCGTACCTGACCTGCTTCTCCTCGCTGTACCTGGTGCCTTCCGGGTAGATGAGGACACCCTCTTCTGCCCCAAGACCAGTGCCCAGCTCCCTCAAAGGCCGCCATCTCGGCTTGCGCCGATCCCCTTCGATCGATGAAGTAGTTGGGGAGTCGGTTGCCACCGATGTCCAAGGCGGGGTCGATCAGCAGTTCCTTCTTGAGCACGTAGCGCAGCTTGATCCCGTGAGGCCGGACCACGTAGCGACCGGGGAGCATCGTGTCGATCATTGACGCGTGGCGGGATAGGAGGAGTATCGGGCCGGGCGGGATGGCTGAAAGCGCCTTCGTCGACGAAGGTCAGGCCGAAGGTCATCCTCAAGGCGTCGAAGTTCCAGTCGAGCCAGACCCGTTGCGCCCGGTAAGTCCAATCGATCGCCGTTTGCCTGGGAAGCAACCCGACGATCGCCAGGGCGAGGATGGCCCAAGCCTCTCCAAGCAGGTAGATCCAGGCGAGGACCGCCCATCCTGAGTGCCATGGCCGGCGTACGCGGACTCACCCATCGAGCCGCATCGACCAACGCCCCGAGGGGCAGAAGGATCGGGAGCAGGATCGTAAACAGTACGAGACCCGCGTAGACGGCCGAGATCGTGATCAGCCGTCGGATGGTGTTGGCCAGCTATCGATCCCATCACCTGTCAATTCGGCGCCGAATGGTGATCTGGATGGAAACTTCGCTCACCGGGTCCCGGAATCCGGTCGCCCGCGGACGGTGTTTGACTGCAGCTGATGCCGTCCACCATCTTCGTCATCTGGTTCGGAGCCGCCTTCTTGTGGACGGTCAACGCCCTGCGCCGCCCGGTGCAACCAGGTAAGGGAATCGCACCCCCGTGGCTGCCCGCCATGCTCGTCTCGGAGCTCGCGCCTTGGCTTCTCCTCGTGAGGGTGTTGGTCGTCGTCGCCTTCATCTCGATCGGGGCGCAGGAGTCGGTGGCAGGCTGGGTGGCGCTGGCGCTATTCATCCTGTGCGAACTGGGTTTGCTGGTCCTGATCGGGCGAACGCTCGCCTCCGCCCGCGCTACCGGCCACAGCCCCTCCGCGTGGTCACTGTTCCGGATCTGGGACCGCCTGCCCGTGGGAGTCACGGTGACTCCGGAAGTGCCCTATTGGGATGCCCTGACTCTCGATATCTACCGAAGCCCAGACTCGACCGTGGCGCCCGCTTTGATATATGCCCACCCGGGCTCCTGGATGAGAGGACGCCCTGGGCGCCAGGCCCGGGCGATGTTCCATCTCCTTGCCTCTTCCGGCTGGGTGGTCCTCGACATCCGCTACCCCCTCTCTCCCGAAGCGACGTTCCCGGATCACCTCATCGGCGTGAAACACGCCATTGCATGGGCGAAGACCGGCGGAAGTGAATACGGCATCGACCCCAATCTGGTCGCTATCTCGGGCGCCTCGTCGGGCGCCCACCTTGCCGCCCTCGCCGCGCTCACCTGGGACCGGACAGAGCTTCAACCCGGCTTCGAGGACGCGGATACCAGCGTTATCGGATGCGTGCCCTTCTACGGGATCTACGACCTGCTGGTGCGGAACCCGACACGGTTCGACTGGCCGTTCATCGCACGGTACGTTCTCAAGGCCGACAAGCACGACGCCCCTGACCTCTATCGGCTGGGATCGCCGATCGATCAGGCCCGCACTGATACGCCCCCCTTCCTCGTGATCCACGGAGAGTACGACTCCGTCGTCTTGGCGGAGGAATCACGGTACTTTGTGGCCGCCCTTGAGAGGGTCGGGGGGCGAGTCGAGTATCACGAGATCCTGGGAGGCCAGCACGGCTTCGATGCGGTGGCATCGCTGCGCTCCAGGGCCGTGGGCCGAATGGCCGCCGAGTGGCTGGGAAGAATCGTATCAGAGGTACCCAATAAATGTCATCCGCCTCCAGCGGCGACCCTCAATGAATGGGAACATCTCCCTCTACCTCTCATGCAACGAAGGAGGACCATCAGTCCTGAGTGGCCACCGCTACGACATCGCCTTCGCTGACGACCACTCCCTGACAACTCCCCCGGCAACTTTCCGGGTCAGGGCGAACTCCGAAACCTCCCCGGTCCACGTGAAGGTCGAGGCGCGAGGCTCATTGCCTGGTACACCACGAGGAGTCACCGGCTCGTCGATGGTGATCACCCACAGCTGATAGGTGCGCTCAGGCGTCAGAGCCTCGAGATCCTCGGTGGGAGCACGACGCCGTGGCCGTCCTCGGTGAGAACCACCCGGGCAACGGAGGAGCCGTCGACCAGGAAGCCGCCGACATAGGCACCGGGGCTGGAGGCCGCTGCCCGGCCGCAGCGATTCCGCCGAGTCGCCCGTCAGGTCGCCGATCAACGACCTCTGAGCCAGGCTATGCCGGCGGGATCGGCTCGTGGAGGTTGTGGTTCGTCATGCAGTCGCTCCCGACAGGGACACAGACAGCTTCTTCATGCCGCTGCGGATTCGGCTCTTCACAGTTCCCTCGGGCTCCCCCAACCTCGCGGCCACCTCCACGTAGCTGAGCCCGCCGAAGTAGGCCAGAGAGATCGCCTCACGTTCGCCTTCGGTGAGCTCGTCGAGGGCTCTGCGGACCAACTCGGACAGGTTCCGGGTCCAGACCTCGTCGGCGACGTCGTAATGCACCGGATCCGGTGGCTTCTCTTCCCTGCGGGCTCGGGCTACCTCTGATCTCACGATGTCCACCGCCCTGCGATGAGCGATGGTGACCAGGAAGGTGCGCAACGAGCCCCGCCTCGAGTCGTACGTCTCCGGCGCGTTCCAGAAACCCACGAACGTTTCCTGCACGACATCATCTGCCAAAGCCTCGCCTCTCAAGACCCGGAGAGCCACGGCCTTGAGAGCGCCGCCGTACTGCCGGTAGAGAGCTTCGATGGCGGACTGGTCGCGGCTGGCGACTCTCTCCGCAAGAAGGGCATCCGGGGTGTTCGAGTCGCTCATCGACCTGCCGGCGGACACATGGGCCCGGGATGTTAGGTGTCTGCTGCGGGAGGTTGGTGCGCGGTCATGGGGCCCCCTTGGCGCGCGTGCGGGAAGTTAAGAATCGATCACGCTTGCCGCGGGTCCTTCACCCAAACCTTTTCTTTATTGTTCGCCGGGAAGCCCGACCTCACCGACCTCTCCAACGCCCTGGCTGCAAGCGAGCTGACTCCATCGACAACTCCTACTCGCCACCGCCTCGGGCCTCGTATGAGACAGCTACCCATCCGGAGGGCTGGTCGGCGACGAATCCACGGCATGGGACAGCGAATCGCGATCGTCGGCACCGGCATCTCCGGTCTCGGCGCCGCCTGGGCCTTGCATCGCGACAATGACATCACCGTCTTCGAGGCAGACAATCGGATTGGCGGCCACTCGAATACCGTCGATGTCGAGACCCCCAATGGTCCTCTCGCGGTCGACACCGGATTCATCGTCTACAACGAGGTCACCTACCCCAACCTCACCCGCCTCTTCTCGTCGCTGGGCGTATCCACCGAACCGAGCGACATGTCTTTTGCCTTCTCTCTGGACCGCCGGTTCGAGTACGGGGCGAGCTTGGGTGGCGTTCTGGCCCGGCCGGGCAACCTCCTCCTCCCGAGGTTTCTCCGAATGCTTCGTGACATCAATCGATTCCGCCGTATCGGGACCACGCTGGAGCCCGGGGACGGCGAGACCATCGGCGAGCTCCTCGGACGGTACGGCTTCTCCCGAGGCTTCCTCGATGACTATCTCTACCCGATGACCGGTGCGATTTGGTCCGCCCGGCAATCGGAGATCAGCATGTTCCCCGCTGCCTCCATTCTTCGCTTCCTCGCCAACCACGGACTGATCGAGATCGTGGGGCGGCCCCGCTGGAGGACTGTGACCGGGGGAAGCCGGAGCTATCTGAATCGACTCGTAAAGCCCTTCGCCGACCGAATCAGAATGAGCTCTCCCGTGGATCGCCTCGTACGCCTTGGCGGTGAAGTGCTGGTCGAGTCCAACGGGCAGACGCAGTCGTTCGATCAGGTCATCCTCGCTACCCACCCCGATCAGGCTCTAGCCATCCTCGGTGAGGAAGCCACCGATACGGAGGGCGCCCTACTCGGTGGCGTCCGGTACGAGTCGAACGTCGCCGTCCTCCACAGCGACCCGAGTCTGATGCCCCGGAACCGGAGGGTATGGTCCAGCTGGAATGCGATGGCGGAGGACGCCAGCCGCCCTCACCAGGTGGCCTCGGTGACCTATTGGATGAACCGCCTCCAGAACCTCGATCCCTCATATCCCTTGTTCGTCTCCCTCAATCCGTTGCGGGAACCGGATCCAGGTCAGGTTCACGCCCGTTTCGCATACGCGCACGCACAGTTCGATCTCGAGTCGGTGGCGGCACAACAGGGTCTCGCTGCGATCCAGGGCCTGAGCAACACCTGGTACGCCGGGGCCTACCTGGGCTACGGCTTCCACGAGGACGGGCTCCAGTCAGGCCTCAACGTGGCAGCGGCTCTCGGCTCTCCGGCGCCGTGGCACGGCACTTTCGAACCGGTGAGCTCGGCTCCGTCCTTCACCGAGCGAGTGGTGGCCCCTTGATGCCTCTTCGGTCTACCCTCTACCAGGGTCGCGTGCGCCACACCCGCCTCGAGCCCTTTCACCACGATTTCGAGTTCCGGGTCTACTACGGGCTATTTGACATCGACGAACTCGAATACCTCGACCGTGGACTCAGGCTCTTCTCAGTCGGTAGACGCAACCTGGCAAGCTTCTACCCCCAGGACCATGGCCCCGTCGATGGGAGCTCTCTTCGAGCCTGGGCCGAAGACGTCCTGACACAGGCGGGGGTCGACATCGAAGGCGGAAGGATCGAGCTGCTGGCTTTCCCCCGGGTCCTTGGTTACGCCTTCAACCCGTTGAGCGTCTGGTACTGCTATGGAGGCGACGGGGATCTCAAAGGAGTCCTCCACGAGGTGAGGAACACCTTCGGTGACCGCCACGTATACGTGGTGCCGATCAATGATGAGAGGTCATACCGACACAGCTTCGCCAAGGCGATGCACGTATCCCCTTTCAACCCGATGGAGCAGACCTACCATTTTACCGTCAACCGGCCTGGGAAGCGGCTTCATGTGGCGATCGAGCAGACTGACCTCGGCGGCAAAGTGTTCCGGGCGGGAATGAGGCTCTCCCGGATTCCATTGACCGACCGCAATCTGCTCAGGGTCTTCTTCACCCACCCCCTAATGACACTGAAGGTCATTGGAGGGATCCACTGGCAGGCCCTGCGGCTCTGGCTCAAGGGCGCCACCTATCGGAAACGCCCTCAGCCACCCGTCGATAGCATCACGATCGTGGATCCGAGCATCATCGTATGAACGCCCGGGAACGGCTCGGTCTCCGGGTCTTCTCCTGGCTGGCACGGACCGGGAGCATCCAGGTGACGCTGCCCTCCGGCGAGAAGGTGTCGATCGGCCATGGGTCGCCCGGTGCCGACGTCGGGATCACCGACTATTCGGCCGTGGCCGACGTCCTCCGCACCGGCCTCACCGGCTTCGCCGAGGCGCATATGGACGGGCGGATCGAGATTTCGGACCTTCCCGCCCTTCTCCGCTGGGGCTTGGCAAACCAAGCCGCCTGGTTCGAGCACCCCCTGACCCGTCTCACGCTGCCCTTCCGGAGGCTGTGGCAGCGCATCCGGCCCGAGAGGCGGCACCCGCGGGTGCGAAGCATGAACGATCACTACAACCTGGGAAACGACTTCTACGAGAAGTGGCTCGACGATACGATGACCTACTCGTCCGCCCGGTTCCTCGACCCCGACCAACCGCTGTCGGCAGCTCAGATGAACAAGTACCGGCTGATCGCGGACAAGGCCGGCTTGGCCCCCGCGATGCGGGTACTCGAGATCGGATGCGGTTGGGGAGGATTCGCCGAGTACGCAGCCTCGGAAAGAGGCTGTGAAGTCATCGCCATCACCCTTTCCGAAGAGCAGGCGGCCTACGCCGAGAAGCGGATTGGCGAACGCGCCCTAGCCGACCTGGTCGAGATCCGGCTCGCGGACTTCAGGGACATCACCGGCGAATTCGACGCAGTCGTCTCCATCGAGATGATCGAATCCGTCGACGAGACCCATTGGCCGGCCCTGTTCGAGATGATCGCCGACCGCCTCAAACCAGAGGCGCGGGCTGCGATGCAGATCATCACGATCAAAGACGATGAATGGGAGCGCTACCGATCCAGGGCCGACTTCATTCAGCAGTACATCTTCCCCGGGGGACAGATCCCGGCGCCGAAGGTCCTCGAGGCCCTCGCCGGCAAGGCCCAACTGACCGTGGAGCAAGTCGACACCTTTGGCCTCGACTACGCACGAACACTGGCCGCCTGGCGCGACCGCTTCCTGGAGGCCTGGCCGGCCCTCGAGGCTGAACACAGCCTCGACGAGCGTTTCCGCCGCATGTGGGAGCTATACCTAGCCTTTTGCGAGGCGGGGTTCCGCATGGGGCGGATCAACGTCGAACAATGGGTATTCGCCCGCTGACAGCTCTCCTCCGGCTCCTTCGCTTCGGATTCCTGAGCCCGATCTCATCTGAATCACTCACTCTCCGAAGGGGTGGAGAAAGCGACACACAACGACAGCAACATCTCGTCTACGCGACGCCGGCGGTCGACCTCCCGGCTTCCTTGGTCGGGTGATGGTGTCCTCCTCACGCTCGACCGGTCCACAGGTAACCTCCACGCTTTCGTAGACGGAGCGAAGAGTGGATGAAAGCAGCCTCAGCATCTGCGCGGCTCGGAATCACCGCGGCCGCCCTTTCGGGGGATTCCGGCGGGCTCTACAACATCGTTGCCCGCCTGATGGATGAGGGCGTTCCTCTCGGCTCGCTGCTCTTCGACGTACTCCTTCCCACTGAAAGAGATGTCGGATCGCGGTGGCAAAGCGGGGACTACCTGGTCTCGGAGGAACACACCGCTACGGCCACACTCGAGACGGTCGTCGCGCTCCTTGCGGGGTCGCTGGACCAACCAGAGGACGGCCTCCATGTCGTGATTGCCTCAGCCGAAGGCGACGCTCACTCCTTGGCAGGCCGGGCCGTGGTCGCCTATCTCCTCTTCCAACGGATTCCGGACCACCTTCCTCGGCG
This sequence comes from uncultured Acidimicrobiia bacterium, assembly GCA_963834375.1. GTDB lineage: Bacteria > Actinomycetota > Acidimicrobiia > Spongiisociales > UBA5794 > JACDBE01. Next base: position 85,840 of record CAWIBM010000004.1, read on the forward strand.
CGAACGTGCTCGCCAGCGACCTGCCGGAGTTCCTCGCCAGCGAGCAACCCGACGCGATGATCATCTCCTGCACGATGACCAACCATCTGGTCGGAGCCAGGGCTGTGATCAGCCAGAGCCACTCCGCAGACGTGCCCGTGCTCGCGGGAGGGCGAGCATTCGGCGGGACCGGGGCGTGGGCGACCACGCTCGGAGCCGACGCCTGGGCGGCGCACCCGAGAGAGATCCCAGGCGTCCTTCAGACCTGGGTGCCGGATGTAAGAGCGTCCGAGATCCGGGCTCGCAACCCGTCGGACGACCTGCTGAAGCTGATCGAACGACGCACCTCGGTTCTCGCTCGAGCACAGGAGGATCTGGAGCGACGTCTCGGAGACACGCCTGGCCCCCGTCTGCGAGACGAGCTCTCCCTGCTTCTCGGCGCTGTCGAAGCGTCCTTGTTGGTAGGCGACAACGAGATGGTCATAGAGGCTCTGAAGTGGCAAAGAGCGACCCTCCAGGCCCACGGGTACGGCGACTCGGCCCCACTGACGGAGGCCCTCATCACAGGCTTGCAGCCGGTATCCCCCGAAGCCGCCGAGGCGCTTCGCTCCGCACTGTCCTCTCTAGATGGGCGGAAAAGAGCAGGTGGTGTGGGTCACGCCCCAGGTCGACGGCTCCCTCGCTGAGCACCAGACCGACGTCAACGGTTCGGCCCGGAATGCCGTGGGCGGTCTGGGCGAAGCCCAGCTCCAGGTTCTCGGCGACATAGCCGGCGGGAAGCCGGATGGTGCCGGTGGGGCCGGTGGGGCCGGTGGGGGGTCAGGCTGAACAGCGACGGTCCCCCTGGCTGAGGGCCGCCGCGGACATCAGGCGAGCCATGGGCCGCACCAGGTGCGGCCCATGGCTCCCCGAGCGGCCGGTGGCCCGCCGCACGAGGTGCGACGGGCGGACGTCGCCGGCATTCGACGGCGCATCGAACGCTCTAGTTCGTCATCGATGGCGGGAGAAGGACGGCGTCGATGGCGTGGATCACGCCGTTCGACGCCTCGATGTCAGCCATAGTGACCGTCGCCGACTGGTCGACGAAGCCCACCGCCCCGTCGTCATCGACGGCCACGGTGAGCGCCTCACCCGAGAGTGGCTCGACCAGGATCTCGTCGGTCCCGGCTCCGGCGATGTCGCTGGAGGTGACGGTCGCTCCGAGCACGTGGTAGGTGAGGATCGTGGTCAGCGTCTCGGTGTCGGCGAGAAGCTCCTCGGCGCTCAACCCGAGCGCCGAGAGCGCCGACTCGAAGGCGGCGTTCGTCGGTGCGAACACGGTCAGCGTCGCCTCGGGGTCGGCCAGGGCATCCTCCAGGCCGGCTGCCTGAACAGCGGCCACGAGTGTGGAGAAGTCCTCGTTGCCGGCGGCGACGTCGAGCACGGTGTCCCCGACCATCTCCGCCGTGGTCGAGGTCATCTCGGCGGCCGTCGTGGTCGTCATCTCTTCGCCGGCCGTGGTGGCCGAGCCGCCGGCGGCCGCGGTCGAAGTCGTGTCTCCGGCTTCGTCGTCGCCGCATGCGGCAAGGACAAGGAGGAGCCCGGCGATCACCGAGAGCAGTCTGACTCTCTGTTTCATGGTTTGCTTCCTTCCAACGCGAGTTGCGTTTACACAGTGTTCGGTGCGCTGGCGCGTGACGGATGACTCGACCCATGTGGTCGATCCGTGGATCGGAGGTGCGAGCCGTACCGAGCCGTGGGTGCCGACCGTCGGTGATTGGCGGGCGGATCCTCGTCGGCGACGAGGAGCACGACGCGGAGGCGGTGTAGCGGCGTCCGACACCGAGGTACAGGAGCCTCGACCGGTAGCGGAGGGTGACCTTGCCGGTCTTGTCGATGCGGTCTCGGCGCACTCGGTGGCGGTGTCGCTGCCCCTCCAGCACCTGACGAGGGAGGTGGCCGGTGGCCTCGATTACCGAGGTCGAGGCGGCGTTCTGGGATGTGGCGGCGGAGTTCATGCCGCAGGACGGCGTGGAGGAAGGAACGATGTTCGGGTTCCCCTGTCACTAGCTGTCCTTCTTCTAGAGGTTGTTGACTTGGGAGAGCCTCCCGGCTTCGGTTTGGGGTGTCCAAACGCCCAGACCGAAGGGGAGGCTCTCTGGTGGTTCACCGTTGCCCAGCTGACGCCGCGGGGTCGACGGATCCTGTTGAATCGAGTGGTGAGGGATGGTTGGCCGGTGGCGGTGGCCGCCGAGTCGATGGGGGTATCCCGGGAGACGACGTATCGGTGGCTGCGTCGCTTCCGGTCCGAGGGGGTGTCCGGGTTGGAGGATCGGGCGGAGGCCGGGTGATACCCCTACCCTCCAGGCAGCGGGAAACGCTTACGTAGCATGGGCTTCGGCGGAGGGAGTGGGATTCGAACCCACGGGGAACCCTAATGAGGCCCAACAGTTTTCGAGACTGATTCGGACGAAACGTCACCGAACGGCAACCGGCACATACCCGACCCGGTGCTCGAGGTGCCGGTGATCTCGGTCCCGGGTCGGGTGCGGGCCGGCCCAGAGGAATGGTTGGCCGAGCATGTCGACCTGCCGGGGCCGTTGGTGGAGTCGGCGCGGACGTTGGCGGATGTGGTGGAGCGGGAGGTCGACAACTCACCGTTGTGGGGGCGGTTTCAACGAGCGATGGATCAGCTGTTGGAGGCGATGGGGCTGCAGACCCCGTCGATGACCCCGGAGGCGGAGGCGTTCCTCGCCGATCTGGAGACGGTTGGGGAGGCTGAGTTGTACCGGGTGTCGTGGTACCAGGCGGCCGGGAGCAACTTTGAACGCTCGAGGTGGGAGGGCATCGCCCCTATCGGGTGTGTCCGCGGTGACCACGGCGCCGACCAGTGGGGCCGGTGCCGGGATTGCGGGTCGGTGCTGACCACGGATGGGCCCTGAGCGGTCCGGCATAGAGGCGTGGGAGGCGTTCTGAGGTGGGGGTTGGTACAAGGGGGTCGCGGCGAGGACCGAATCGGCAGTCGACCGGAAGCCCGGCGATGAGGGTCTCTGGAGGGGCGTACCAGGTGGCGGAGGTTGCGGGTCATGCTCATGGCCGGGCGTCGGCCGCCGACCGTGCCCGAAGGGACGCCAGGCTGGTGAAAGGACGTTCGCCTCTCAAAGTCTCCACCGGCAGGTCGCACCATGACGGTGTGGACACCTGGGTCTACCTGGGTCTGGGCGTTCTGGCACACAGGAGGTAGGAGATGAGTTTGAAGCGCACGCTGGTGACGCTGATGGCGGCGGGCCTGGTGGTGGCGGTGGCTCCGGTCGCCGCCTACGCCGACGACGTGACCGTCACCGGGGACTACACGGTCCCGGAGGGGACCACCATCGACGGCGACCTGGCCGTCACCGGCGGGTACGTCCACATCTATGGGACGGTCGAAGGGAACGTCACCCAGCACGGATCGGGCTCGGTGTGGGTGACGGGCACCGGGGTGGTCGAGGGCAACATCGTGGAGAACGACGGTGGCATCGTCAAGGTGTTCGTGGGTGGCCTCGTGAAGGGCAACATCACCGAGCACAACGGCCGCGCCCTTACCACCGTCAACATCCGTGGGACGGTCGAAGGGAACGTCACCCAGCACGGACCGGGCACGGTGAAGGTGGAGGGGTTGTCGCTCAACGAGCTAGCGGTGGTCAGGGGCAAGGTCGTCGAGAACGGATCGGGCTCGGTGAAGGTGGTCGCCTTGGGGGTGGTCGAGGGCAACGTCACCGAGCGCAACGGCGGCGACCTGAAGGTCCACCCGAACGGCACCGTCGAGGGCAACGCCACGGAGTACGACGGCGGCGGACCTGGTGGTGAATAATGGGCTGCTCAAGGGCGACGCCAGCGAATGGGACGGCGGGGGGCTGTTGGTATCCTACGGCTACAGTCATGTGGAGGGGAACGCCTTCGAGCGCGGCGAGGGCTTCCTTACCGTGGAAGGGATACTCGACGGCGACGCCGAGGAGTGGGGCAAGGGCAACATCGTCATCACCTGCGCATTCTGGAGCTGTGACGGTACCTACGGCTTCGTCGATGGCAACGCCATCGAGTGGAACGACGGCAACATCGTGATCGATCCCGGGACCACCCTCAACGGGTACGCCGAGGAGAACGGGCCGGGCGAGGTCATCGACAACCGGTAGCGGTCCCCGAACGCCTGCCGATGGGTTGACACACCGGGTTTGGATCTTCGCGAAGCCGCCTTCGTGGGCACCTCAAGGGACCCCGAGGGCGGCCGCCGGCAACGGTGGTCAGAGGGTCACCTCCGCGACTGGCGAATCGGTTCGACGCCGGCGTCCTGGCGCTGTGGGGGCGGCCACCCATCAGGATGACGACGATTGCGACCTGCCCGACAGCGTCCAGTGACGAGGCGACGGCGTCCGACGGTCCGGGCTCGTAGGTCCCCCCGTAGGTCCCCTCGGTGGTTCCGGGAGGATCTCGCATCACCCTGACACAACGAAACCCCTTGCAGTGCAAAGGGTTTCGGTGGTCGGGCTGGCCGGATTTGAACCGGCGACCTCTTGACCCCCAGTCAAGCGCGCTGCCAAGCTGCGCCACAGCCCGTCGTACCCCGTGATGGTACACCGGCGCAGGCCTCACACCCCGCTCGAGCCCGCGGTCAGAACACGGAGCGCCATACGAGGGCCAGACCCTGCCACAGGCGGTAGGCGAGGTAGAGCCCGGCCATGACGATGGTGAGGATGAAGCCGATGGGCCAGCGCTCCTCCTCGGGCGAGATCTCCTCCCCTGCAGGCGGTTCACCCGAGAGCGAATCGGGTTGCTCGCCGCCCTCGGTGGGGTCGGTCATACCGGGGGAACGCCGTGGCGCCGACCGGAGAAGTGACGCTCCTTGCGGGCGGCGGCGGCCAGGCGCTCGACGAGTTCGCCGCGAAGGTCGGCGGGCTGGACCACGGCATCGACCACCAGCTCGGAGCCGAGCCGGAGCAGGTCGACGTCCTCGAGGTACTCGGCGCGACGCTCGTCGACGAACTCGGCCCGCCGGTCTTCGGGGAGTTCCTGGATCTTGTTGTAGTAGACGGCGTTGACCGCAGCCTCGGGGCCCATGACGGCGATCTCGGCGGTGGGGAGCGCCAGCGTCGCCTCGGGCCGCAGACCGGGCCCGGAGAACGCGTATAGGCCCGCCCCGTACGCCTTGCGGACGATCACCGAGATACGGGGCACGGTGGCCTCGGCGATGGCGGTGAGCATCTTCGCCCCGGAGCGGATGATCCCCTGCCGCTCGACCTGGGTGCCGATCATGAACCCGGGGACGTCTGCGAAGAAGAGCAGCGGGAGGTTGAAGGCGTCGCACAACCAGATGAACCGCGAGGCCTTGTCCGCCGAGTCGACGAAGAGCACGCCCCCGAGGTGGCTGGGCTGGGAGGCGACGATCCCGACCGGCTTGCCCTCCAGCCGGGCGAATGCGGTGATCACCTCGCGGGCGTAGAGCTCCTTGACCTGGAACAGGCTCCCCTCGTCGACCACCCGCTCGAGGAACCGGACCATGTCGTACCCCTGGGTGGAGTCGGCGGGGAGGATCTCACCCGGGTCGCCCGGGGCGGCCGGCTCGGCGGAGTACTCGGGGGGCAGCACCCGGTAGTGCTCCGCCACGTACGAGAAGTACAGCTTGGCCCATTCGATCGCCTCCTCGTCCGAGGTGACCAGGGCGTCACCGCAACCGGACACCTCACAGTGCATCCGGGCACCGCCCATCTCCTCCAGGGTGGTGTCCTCTCCGATGACCATCTGCGCCATCCGCGGTGAACCCAGGTACATCGAGGCCCGGCCCTCCACCATGATCACCACGTCGCAGAACGAAGGGATGTAGGCGCCGCCCGCCGCCGAAGGACCGAACAGGCAACAGATCTGGGGCACCCGCCCCGACAGGCGCACCTGGCTGTAGAAGATGCGCCCGGCGCCGCGCCGGCCGGGGAACAGGTCGACCTGGTCGGTGATGCGGGCACCGGCGGAGTCGACCAGGTAGAACACCGGGAGCAGCTCGTCATAGGCAGCCTCCAGCATCCGGATCATCTTCTCGACGGTGCGCGCCCCCCAGCTCCCCGCCTTGACCGTCGGGTCGTTGGCGATGACCACGACGGGGCGCCCGTCCACGGTGGCGCGCCCGGTGACCACCCCGTCGGCGGCGAGGTCACCGGCCGATGCGTTGGCGAGGAGACCGTCCTCGCGGAAGCTGCCGGAGTCGACCAGCAGGTCGACCCGGTCCCGCACGAACAGCTTCCCCTGCTCGGCGAGCTTCTCGTGGTACTTCTCGGCCCCGCCGGCAGCCGCGGTCTCCGCCGCCTTCCGGAAGCGGTCCTCGAGTGAGCGGGCGTCCGACATGGGCTCAGGCTACCGGGCGCGCCGGCCGACGCCGGGGCGCCTCGGCGGCCGAGTGGCGACGGCGGGAGTGGAACAGCACCGGGGTGCCGGTGAGGTCGAACTCCCCCCGGATCCGCCTCTCGAGGAAGCGGACGTAGTCAGGCCCCAGGTCGCCGCCACGCACGAACAGCACGATGCGGGGCGGGCTGTCGTCCGCCTGGACCGCGTAGATGACCCTGGCCCGCTTGCCGTTGCGCATCGGCGGCGGGTGCGCCTCCTGCCAGGTACGGACCAGCCGGTTGAGCTCGGGAGTCGGGATGCGGGTCCGGCGGGCGTCGAGCACGGCGCGGATCGCCTTGGGGAGCCGGTGGATCCTGCTCCCGGTCAGCGCCGACATCCGTAGCACCGGTGCCCACGACACGAACCCGAGCCGGTCGCCCACGCCGTCCTCGGTGAATTCCCGACTTGTCTCGTCGACGGCGTCCCACTTGTTGAGCAGCACGATCAACCCGACGCCGGCGGTGGCGATCTCCTCGGCGAGCCGCTGCTCGAGATGGGTCACACCCCGGGTGCCGTCGATGACCAGCAGGGCCACGTCGGCGGCGGCGAACGCCTCCCTGGCCCGGAGCACCGCATAGAAGTCGGCATCGTCGTCGATCCTGGTGCGGCGGCGGATGCCGGCGGTGTCGACGATCTCGAAGGGCTCTCCGTCGATGTCGACCACCATGTCGATCGGGTCCCGGGTCGTGCCCGGCTCGTCGTCGACGAGGACCCGCTGCTCGCCCGCCAGCCGGTTGAGGAGCGTGGACTTACCCACGTTGGGACGGCCCACGATCGCCAGCCGGGCGTTCCCGGAGCGGGGCTCGATGCTGCCCTCGTCGGGGAGGGCGTCCACCAGGGCGTCGAGGAAGTCGCCGACACCGCGGCCGTGCTGGGCACTGACCGGGATCGGCTCGCCGAGGCCGAGCGACCACAGGCGGTCGAGGTCCGACTCCTGGCGCTCCCCGTCCACCTTGTTGGCCACGAACAGGTACGGCACCCCGGAGCGGAGCAACAACCGGGCGATGCCCTGGTCGTCGTCGGTCACCTGGGTGGTGGCGTCGGCCAGGTAGACGACCACGTCGGCGGCAGCCGCCGCCGCCTCCGTGTGCTGCCGCACCCCGGCGATCAGCGGTTCGTCGGGGCTGAGCTCCCAACCGCCGGTGTCCACCAGGAGGAAGCGGCGGCCGCTCCACTCGGCCTCGAAACGGCGGGTGTCGCGGGTGACCCCGGATTGCTCGTCGACCACGGCGAGGCGGCGCCGCAGGATCCGGTTGACCAGCGTCGACTTGCCGACATTGGGCCGCCCGACGACGGCGACCACCGGCAGCGCGGTCATGTCGTTCCCGCCGATCGCCCAGCCAACTTTGAGCGCTTTGCCTCGAATAGCGATGTCAAACGCTCAAGGTTGCCAGGGTGGAGCGACCCGAAGTCCAACTTTGAGCGGTTTACCTCGGATACCGATGTCAATCGCTCAAAGTTTGGATAAGGGGTCATGCCGCCAGCCCGTCGAGCAGCCCGGCCACGGTCGCCGGCACCACCAGGACCGGCGCCGGGGCGGCGCTGACCACATCGTCCAGGGGAACGTTGTCGAGGAACACGTCGCCCTGGAGGGCGACGTCGGGGAGCAGGTAGACGGCGGCCGGGCGGGGGTCGGCGGCGATGGCGCGGCGCACGTCGTCGCCGACCATCAACCCCGCCACCCCCACATTGCCGGCGAAGAAGTGGTTGGCCACCTCGAGCAGCCGGATCTGCCGGCCGGAGATCGCCTCCAGTCGGGACTGCACCGGGCTCAGCGCGCTCACCCCGTAGCGCCCGGTGAGCACCACCGCCGGTCCAGCAGGTGCCGCAAGGTCGCCGGTCACGTGGCGGGGCGCCCGGTAGCCGAGGGCGGGGGCGGCGGGAATGGTCCGCCACTCGCCGGTGACCACCGGTACGTCATGGCGGCTGCCGGTCTCGATCCGGTCGAGCTCGTCGTAGAAGGCGCGCACCATCCCGATGCCGTTCTCGTGCTGGCTGTAGTCCTCGTACTCCTCCGTGGAGGGGATGGGCCGACCCGCCACCAGGTACAGCTCGTCGGAGGCGAAGAACATGCGGCGCCCGACCATCTCCAACGCCCGCTGTTGCCAGGTGTGGACCACGTCGAGGTCGGCGCCGGCCCCGGCCGGGCTGTGGACGACGAGGTTGGCCTCGGTGTTGTAGCGGGAGAGGCCCAGGGGGACCACACCGACGGTCGCCAGCCTCGGGTACCGGCCGAGGATCTCGGCGCAGGTGCGGGCGAGGACCTCGCCGTCGTTGATCCCGGGACAGAGGACGATCTGGCCGTGCACCACGACGTCGCGCTCCAACAGGCCGCGTAGCCAGCGCAGGCTGGTGGCGCCCTTCGGGTTGCGCAGCATCCGGGTGCGCACCACCGGGTCGGTGGCGTGGATCGACACGTACAGCGGACCCAGCTTCTCCTCGACGACGCGGGCGAGATCGAGCTCGGTGAACCGGGTCAGCGTGGTGAAGTTGCCGTACAGGAAGGAGAGCCGGTAGTCGTCGTCCTTCAGATAGAGCGACTTCCGCATCCCCGGGGGTAGCTGGTAGATGAAGCAGAACTCGCAGTGGTTGTCGCACGTCTGCACCCGGTCGAATATCGAGGCATTGAGTCGCAACCCGAGCGGCCGGGCAGCCCGCTTTCCGACCGTGACCTCGACCTCCACTCCGCCCCGACGCACGACGAGGTCCGGATCGTCGTCGTCCACCAGCTGCTGGTACTCGATGACGTCGGTGGGAACCACCCCGTTGACCGCCACCAGCTCATCGCCGACGAGGAGCCCGGCGGCGGCGGCCGGGCTCCCGGGAACCACTTCGAGGATGGTGGGATACGACATGGGACCTGCGGGGAAGGGGAAGCCAGAGGATTCTACGGTCGCCGGGGTCTCACCCGAGCAGGCGGTGGCGCATGGCGAACACGGCTGCCGCCGCCCGCGACGAGACCCCGATCTTGGCGTACACGTTCTCGACGTGACGCCCGACGGTCTTCACCGAGATGAACAGCTCCTCGGCGACCTGGCGGTTGGACCGGCCCCTGGCGATCAGCCGGAGCACCTCCACCTCGCGCTCGGTGAGCCCCGCCGGGGCACGCTCCGCCTCCGGGGGCGGACGGCTCCCGGCGGCGGCGAGCACGGCGGCGACGGCGAGCGTGTCGAGATGACCGGCTCCCGCCTCGCCCTCCAGGACCCGAGCCGCGTCGGTGTCCGCCAGCGCCTGCCGGTGCGGACGATCGGCGGTGACAGCGGCGAGCACGTCCGCCGCCGCCAGGATCCGCTGACCGGTCGACAGGTCGTCCGACCCGACGGAGCGGTGGTAGCCGGAGCCGTCGAGGCGCTCGTGGTGGGAAGACGCCGGCCCGATGAGTGGCGTCAGTGGCTCACAGCGCGCCAGGATCCGCTCGGTGTGGTAGGCGTGAAGGCGGACACGCTCCCACTCGGTGACGGTGAGCCGGCCCGGCTTGTCCCATATCCCGTTCTCGACGGCGATCCGACCCAGGTCGTGGACCAGCCCGGCCCTCCTCAGCTCGGCACCGCCGGCGTCGCCCAGCCCGGCGAGCCGCCCAGCCTCCTCGGCGAGCGCCCCCACCGCGCGGGAGTGGCCCCTGATCCACGGCGACTTGAGGTCGACGAAGTCGCTGAATGCCTCGAGGACGGCGTCGAGCTGGTCGATCATCACCGTCACCACCGGGTGCGGTTCGGCGGCCAGCGCCCGCTCCCACTCGTCACCGCCATCGAGCACGGCGAGCAAGCCGGGCCCGGTTTGGGCGAACACGTCGACCACCCTCGGGTCGTACGCCCGGCCCCGCCGCTCCCCCAACAACTCGGCGGGGTCCATACCCGACAGGAGGGCGAGGTCGATGTCGCGGGCCACCTCGGCGACCCGCACCGCCAGCGGGATGGCGTCGCCGGCGAGACCGTCCGGAGCGCCCTTGCCGTCCCATCGCTCGTAGGCATGGGCGAGCGCCTCGACGACCGGTCTCCCGAGACCGGCGCCGGCCGCCAGCATGGCGGCCACCTCGCAGTGGGTCACCAGCGAGTCGCCACCGGTCATCTCGGCGGCGAGCCCGCGGACGACGAGCCCCGCCCTCCGCACCACCGGTTGCCCGGCACCGACGTTCCGCACGAACCGGAACGTCGCGTCTCTCGTCGTGCCCATCACCGCCGGCGCCATCGCCCTCAACAGGGCCAGGTCGTCGCCACCGTTCAGGGCCGCGGTCTCGGCGGCGTCGGCGGTGCACCCGACGAACCGGAGCAGGGCGAACTGGTGGACGGTTCGCACCTGGTCCGGTGCGCATCCCATCTCCTCGGCGATGGCGGTGGCCATGGCGCAGGTCCGCAGACCGTGGCCGAGTGGCTGCCCGGTGCCCAGGTCGGTGGCGAGCGAGATCGAGGCCAGCAGCTCCACGAGGCGCAGCGGTGCGCGCACCGCACCACCGCCTGGTGACACGTCACCTGACACGACTGGACCTGTGGGCACGAGGGCACCCGGGACTCACGATGGCGATCACGGTATCGCCTCCGGTCGAGTGGCTCGGCGCCCACCGGCCTCGCTTCGGCAGCCTCCTACCATTCACTCCATGGTCTCCAAGGTGGTGCTCGCCGAACCACGCGGGTTCTGTGCCGGCGTCGAGATGGCGATCAAGGCGCTCACCTGGATGGTGCGGATCTTCGAGCCACCGGTGTACTGCTATCACGAGATCGTCCACAACGCCGCCGTGGTCGATGCGTTCCACCGCGTCGGCGTCGTGTTCGTCGACACCATCGACGAGGTCCCGGCGGGGCGACCGATCATGCTGTCGGCCCACGGCTCGGCTCCCGAGGTGGTGGCGGCCGCCGAGGAGCGTGCCGCGGTGATGGTCGACGCCGTTTGCCCACTGGTCACCAAGGTCCACCACGAGGTTCGTCGGATGGCGGGTCAAGGGTTCGACATCATCTACGTGGGGCACGAAGGCCACGACGAGGCGATCGGCGCCGTCGCCGAGGCACCCGAGGCGGTGACGTTGGTGGACCCGAGAGTCGGGCTGGGCGGGTTCTCCCCCACCGACGAGTCGAAGGTCGCCCTCCTCGCCCAGACCACCCTCGGCCTGTACGAGTGGGAGGGTGTGCTCGGCGACGCCTCCGACCGCTACCACGACCTGTGGACGGCGCGACGCAGCGACCTCTGCTACGCCACCACCAACCGGCAGGACGCCGTCCAGGCGCTGACGCAGCGCTGCGACCTGGTGTTGGTGGTCGGGTCCGAGAACTCCTCCAACACGCAGGCGCTGGTCCGGGTCGCCCGCAACGCCGGGATCGCCGCTCATCGGGTCGACGGCCCGGGCATGGTCGACCCTGCGTGGCTCGACGGGGCCACCACGGTCGGGGTCACCGCCGGGGCGTCGGCGCCGGACGCCCAGGTGCAAGCCGTGATCGACGCCGTCGCCCCGATCGACGGGGTGGACCTGCTCCGCATGACCGAGGAGGACGAGTACTTCCCGCTCCCCCCGTCCCTGCGCCGTCTCGCCGTCACCCTGCAGGCGTTGGTCGAGGGCTCGGTCGCCTGCCGCAGCCCGGGACGACCGGGGCCGATCGAACAGGACCGGGAGTGGGGCGCCACGGAGGCACTGGAGCTGCTCGCCGGCTGAGCCGGGTGTCTCCGGACGGATCGCTGGAGCTACGGCGTGGGCGATCGGCCTCAGTCCGGTGGGACGAGCGCAACGACTCGCGCCACCACCTCGTCGATCGACAGCTCGGTGGTGTCGATCACCACGGCGTCGTCCGCCGGGCGCAGCGGCGACGCCTCCCGCGCCGTGTCGAACCGGTCGCGACGCTCCAGGGCGAGGGGGTCCTCGTCGTCCGCGCGACGCGCCGCCCGCACCTCGGGGTGAGCGGTGAGGAACACCTTGGTGGCGGCATCGGGAAACACCACCGTCCCTATGTCGCGACCCTCCACCACGGCATCACCGCCGTGGTCGGCCACCCAGACACGCTGCAGCTCGACGATGATCCGCCGGACCTCCGGGTGGGCGGAGACCGGGCTCACCGCCGCCGCCACTTCCGGGGACCGCGTCTCGGCGGTGATGTCGTCGCCGTCGAGCCAGACCTGACCCGCCTCGAACCGTATCGGCACTCCGGACACCGCCGCCAGCACCGCCGCCGCGTCGTGTGGGTCGGCTCCCCGACGTAGCGCGGCGACGGTGGCGGCCCGGTAGGTGGCACCGGTGTCGAGGTGGGGCAATCCCAGGACCTCGGCGGTCCTCGCCGCCACCGTGCTCTTTCCGGCCCCGCCGGGTCCGTCGATGGCTACGACCACAGGCCCTCCATCACGTCGTAGAACCGCGGCCACGATACGCCTGCCGCCTCGGCGCCCTCGATGACCACCGTCCCGTCGACAGCCACGGCGGCAACGGCACCCGCCATGGCCAGCCGGTGGTCCCCGCGGGCCTGCACCGTCCCGGCGTCGAGCCTGCCGACGCCGACTACGGCGAACCCGTCATCGGTGGGCTCGGCGCCCCCGCCGAGGGCGCGGACGAGGTCGACGGTGCCGGTGATGCGGTCGCTCTCCTTGGTCCGCAACTCGGCGGCGCCGCGGACCACGGTGACGCCCTCGGCGACGGCGCCGAGCACGCCGACCAGGATCAGCTCGTCCATGGAGGCGGCGGCGAGCTCCGGGGCCACGTCGACGGCGAACAGCCCCCGCCCGGTGACGGTGACCGTCCCGACCGGGTCGCCGTGGACGGAAGCGGTCACCTCGGCGGCGACCTCGGCGCCGAACGACTCGAGGATCTGGAGGAAGCCGATCCGCCCGGGGTTGAGGGAAACCTGCGGCGTGGTCACCGTCGCCCCCGGTCGGAGCGCCGCCGCCGCCCAGAGGAAGGCGGCGCTCGACGGGTCTCCCGGGATGCGGTATTCGGCGGCCGGGACGGGACCGGGGTCGACGTGAAAGGTGCCGGGACCGGCGAACGCACCGCGGCCCAGGCCAGCCAGCCATCGCTCGGTGTGGTCGCGGTATCCCTGTGGGCTGCGGACCACGGTCGACCCGACCGCCTGCAGGGCGGCCAGCTCGACCGCCGACCGGAGCTGGGCGGAGGGGAGGTCGATGGCGACCGATGCTCCGTGGAGTCCGTCGACGGGGCGCACCGTCACCGGTGCCGTGCCCTGCGGTTCGGTGACGGCGACATCGGCTCCGAGGGCGGCGAGCGGGACGACCAGCCGCCGCATCGGCCGGCGCCGCAGCGAGGCGTCGCCGGTGAGCGTCGTTGCGAACGGCCGCCCTGACAGCGCCCCGGCGACCAGCCGGGTCGTGGTACCGGAGTTGGCGCAGTCGAGCGGTCCCCCCGGATCCGTCCAGCCGTCGATCCCCGGGCTGTCGATCCAACCGGCGTCGATGGCGACGCCCAGCGCCCGCATCGCCCCGGCCGTGGCCACCACGTCTGCCCCGGGGCCGAGCCCGGTCACCCGGCTCCTTCCTTGGGCCATCGACCCGAGTATCAACGCCCGGTGGGACAGCGACTTGTCGCCGGGCACCGCCACCGTCGCCGCCATCGGCTCGGGCGGGTAGGAGACGGCGCGGTCGGTCATGGCGACTGCCCGGGTGGGACAGCCGACGGAGCGCCGTTCGGCGCGTCGCCGTCGGGACGTCCGGTGGCGGCGTAGAGATCGCGCACCTCGGCCAGGGTCAGCGGACGCACCGTGCCCGGGGCGAGGTCCTGGTCGCGCAACGGCCCGATGGCGGTCCGCACCAGGCGTGTCACCGGGAACCCGAGGGCGGCGCACATCCGACGTATCTCCCGCTTGCGGCCGTGGGTCATCACGATCTCGACCAGGCTGCGGTCGGGTCGGGCGTCGATCACCCGCGCCGAGGCGGCGACCGCCGCCCCGTCGTCCAGCTCGACGCCCTCGGTCAACCGTCGGGCGAGACGCGGCCCCGCCTCACCCTCGACCAGCACCGAGTAGGTCTTGGGGAGCTCGCTGGAGGGATGGGTGACGCGGAAGGTCAGGTCACCGTCGTTGGTGAGCAGGATCAGGCCCTCGGAGTCGGTGTCGAGTCGTCCGATCGGGAACACGCGGTCGTCGGTGGCGGCCAGGTCCACCACCGTAGGTCGCCCCTCCGGGTCGTGAGCGGTCGACACCACCCCGACGGGCTTGTACGCCAGCAGGTAGACGAGGTCTGGCCTCACCGGGAGAGGTATGCCGTCGACCTCGACGGCCGCGGTTTCCCGGTCGACCCGCTGCCCGACATGGGCGACCACGCCGTCGACGGTGACCCGCCCGGCTTCGATGAGCTGCTCGGCGCGCCGCCGGGAGGCCAGCCCGGCATTGGCGATCACCTTGTGAAGCCGCTCGGTCACGCCCCGTTCGACGGGACGTCGGGCCGGAAGGGCCGCTCCAGCGTCTCCATCACCTCGGCGGGCGGCACGTGGTCGGCGATCGGCGGGAGGTCGCCGAGCCCGTCGATCCCCAGCTTCTCGAGGAACAGCGCCGTGGTTCCGTACAGCAACGCTGCCCCCGACCCGGCCGCCTTGCCCACCTCGGCAACCAGGCCGCGCCGCTCCAGGGTCCGCAACGCCTGCTCCGAGTCGACCCCGCGTATCTCGGCGACCTGGCCGCGCGAGACGGGCTGCCGGTAGGCCACCACCGCCAGGGTCTCCAGGGCGGCGCTCGACAGGCGGGTCGCCTTCTCGGTGGCGGCGAACCGCTCCAGGTACGGGTGGGCATCGGGATGGGTGTAGAGGCGCCATCCGCCGGCGACCTGGCGGAGCACCACGCCGGCGCCCCGTTGCTGGAGCGAGGTCGCCAACTCAGCCAACTCGACCTCGACCTCGCTCTTCGCCACTTCGAGCACCTCGGCGATCTCGCCGACCGCCAGCGGCTCCTCCGCCACGAACAACATCGCCTCGATGATCGCCCGGGTGTCCACGGTCACCACTCGACCTGGTCGATGTCGATCCCCCGCGCATCTGCTTGCGGGTCGTGGCGGAGCCCGATGGTCCCGGCCGGCTGGCGCTGGTCGATCCGCACGATCCCCCAGCGGGCCAGTTCCAGGACCGCCAGGAAGTAGGCGATCACTTCGACGGGGCGGGAGCAGTGGGCCACCATCTCCTCGAACCCGGAGACCGTACCGGCGCGCATCCGCACCCTGACGTCGTGAATCGCCGCCTCCACCGACGGAAGATCGAACTCGAGGTGGTCGACATCCGGCTCGTCGCCGGCGTGGGCGAACACCCGCTCGGCGATGAGGGCGAGGCCCGCCGCGGTGATGTCCAGGGTGACGTCCGGTGGAGCGGGCCGGATCCCGTCGTCGAGACCGGCGAGACGTGGCAGGGAGCGGCCGCTGCCCTCCATGCGGTGGGCGAGGACCGCGGCGACATCCTTGAAGGTCAGGCAGGCGAGCAGGCGGGCCAGCAGTCGATCCCGCTCCTCCTGCAGCGCCAGCTCCTCGTCGATGTCGACGGGCTCGGTCCCCGGGAGCAGATGCCTTGCCTTGAGCTGGATGAGGGTGGCGGCGATGACCAGGAACTCGGAGGTGACCTCGAGGTCGAGGGTGCGCATCAGCTCGAGGTGCTCGAGGTACTCGGTGACCAGCATGCCAAGGCTGAGCTCGGTGATGTCGACCTGGCGCGAGGTGATGAGCTGCAACAGAAGGTCGAGAGGGCCCTCGAAGACCCTGGTGTGAACCTCGTAGCCCATCAGCCGCCATGGTATCGGCGCCCCCGCCAAGCCCGGTGGCTTTCACCCGTTCGAACTTCGAGCGAGTGGCGCCACCACGTGTGGTCAATCGCTCGAGGTCGGCCAGAGCCGCCGCGGTACCGGCCGGCGGTCAGGTGTGATCGGCGTCCAGAAGCAGCGCCCAGGCCGCCGGGTCGTGCCGGCCGGGGTCGGGGTCGGGGTGGCGGCGGGCGAATTCGACGGCCAGCGGCGACGCTCCTGCCGCCTGGAGACGCTCCGCCCCGATCGGCCCGTGGTTGCGATAGGCCCGCATGCCTGCGGTCAACGGCAGGCCGAGGGCAGCGCACACGGTGGCGATGCTCCTGCCGATCGGTCCCAGTCCGGTCCCCGCCTTGCCGACGTCGTGGAGCAGGGCGGCGGCTGTCACCTCGGGATCGACGGAGCGGCTCGCCACCCGCCGCATCACCGTGTAGGCATGCCGCTGGTCGGCCGGGTCCTGGGCGGTGAACAGGTCCAGCTGCGTAGGGAGGAGTGCGGCGGCGACCTCAGCGGCCTCGTCGACCTCGAGGGGCCGGGCGAAAGCGACCTGGAAGAACCGCCTGAAGAGGTGGAGGAACCGGCTCAGCGCTTCGACTTGCACTCGACGCAGTAGCGCGAGGTCGGTCGGAACTCCATGCGCTCCGCCCCGATCGGGTTGCCACAGGCGTCGCAGATCCCGTACGTGCCCTCGGCGACCCGCTGCAACGCCTGGTCGACGTCGGACAGCAGCCTGGTGATGTTGTCCACTAGCCCCAGCACCTCGGTGCGCTCGGCGGTGGCGGCGGCGGCGTCGGCGAAACCGTCACCGAACTCGAGGTCGCCGGTGAGATCACCCTGCTCATTGGCCCCCAACTCGCCGAGCTGGCGGATCAACTTCTCCCGCTCCACCTGGAGGACGGCGGCAGCCGCTTCAGTGTCCACGAAATCTCCCTCGAACCAGCCCGACGGCCCAGTCTCATCTACCCCTGGGGTGCGAGGTCACGAACACCTCGAGCAGATACTGCGGCGACACCCGGGTGTAGACCTGTGTGGTCGAGATACTAGCGTGACCCAGGATCTCCTGGACGCTACGCAGGTCGGCGCCGCCCTCCACCATGTGGGTGGCCGCCGAGTGACGGAGCACGTGGGGCGACAGCCTGGCCGGGTCGATGCCGGCCTTGGTGCCGTGGCGGCGTACCACCAGGAAAACGCCCTGCCGGCTCAACCTGCCGCCCCGGGTGTTGAGGAACAGCCACCCCGGATCGTTCCTCGACGACTTGATGTCCATCCGGGCGGGCAGGTACGCCTCGATGGCGGCCACTGCGTGACTGCCCAACGGCACCACCCGCTGCTTCGACCCCTTGCCGGTGACGAGGGCGGTGCGCGCCTCGAGGTCGAGGTCCTCGACCGCCAAGGCCACCGCCTCGCTCACCCGAGCGCCGCTGGCGTACAAGAACTCGAGCAGGGCCCGGTCGCGCAGCCCGAGCCTGGTCGAGGGCTCCGGCGCCGCCAGCAGCGCCTCGACCTCGTCGACGGCGAGCGCCTTGGGAAGGGAGGCGGTTCGCCCGGGTGGGTCGATGCCCCCGGCGGCGTCCACGTCGGCGAGCTCCTCGGCCACCAGGAAGCGGTGGAGGCCGCGGACGGCGGCGATCTTGCGGGCCACGGTCGCCGCCGCCCACCCCTGGGTGCCGAGCCACCCCACGAACCGGTCGACCATCACCGGCGTCACCGCGGTGACTTCGACGGGGCCGCCTTCCTCGACCACCCGGCGGTACTGGGCGAGATCGCGCCGGTACGCCGCCACCGTGTTGCCCGCCAACCCCCGCTCCGAGCGCAGCGCCGCCAGGTACTCCTCGACACCCCCGGCGAGGTCCATCACCGGTGCTTCCCCGTCACCAGGAGCAGCCCGGCGAGCGTCTTGGCGTCGCGGATCTCGCCGGCAGCGATGAGGGTTGCGACCTCGTCGAGGGGCACCAGGACCACCTCGGACACCTCCTCCTCGGCGCCGTGGGGCACCCGGTCGACCGGGACGCAACCGGTGGCGAGGAAGATCCGCATCCGCTCGTCGGTGAACCCGGGGGCGGTCCACACGTCGGCGATCAGCCGCAGCTCGCCGGCCTCCAGCCCGACCTCCTCGGCCAGCTCCCGCCGGGCCGCCTGCTCCGGCTCCTCCCCCGCCACGTCGAGCTTCCCGGCAGGGATCTCGAGCACGTCGTCGTCCACGGCAGCCCGGTACTGGCGGATCAGGACCACGGAGCCGTCGACCACGGCGACCACGGCGACCGCGCCCGGATGCCGGACGACGTCGCGACGCACCGGGGAACCGGTGGGACCGGAGAGGTGCATGCGCTCGAACCGCAGGAAAGAGGAGGCCGCCAGCGTGGCCGAACCGACCACGGTGAACCCGGGCTCGGTCACCGGACGGCGACGGCGCCGGACGCTCGCACCCTTCGATCGTTGCGGCACGACGGCGCGCCCGGCTCGCCAGACCCCTCAGGCATCGACGCTGACGTCGAGCTCGACCGGGGTGGTGCCCTCCTCCCCGGACCGGCGCCGGCGGGACCGCTGCTTGGCGGCGGCGATGAAGCCGGCGAAGAGCGGGTGGGGCCGGTCGGGGCGCGACAGGAACTCGGGGTGGAACTGGGAGGCGATGAAGAACGGGTGGTCGGGGAGCTCGATGATCTCGACCAGCCGCTCGTCGGGCGAGATCCCCGACAGTGACATACCGGCTGCGGCCAGGTCCCGGCGGTATCGGTTGTTGACCTCCCAGCGGTGGCGGTGGCGCTCGTAGACGAGCGCGTCGTCGTAGAGCGAGGCCGCCAGCGAGCCCGGGACGAGCTTGGCCGGGTACAGCCCGAGCCTCATGGTGCCGCCCTTGTCCTCCACGTCCTGCTGGTCGACCATCAGGTCGATGACGGGGTGGTCGGTGGTCGGGTCGAACTCCGTGCTGTTGGCGTCGACGTGCCCGAGGACCGAGCGGGCGTACTCGATGACGGCGCACTGCAGTCCGAGGCACAACCCGAGGAACGGGATCCGCTCCTCGCGGGCGTAGCGGACCGCCTGCACCTTGCCCTCGACCCCGCGGTAACCGAACCCGCCGGGCACGACGATCCCGTCGACCCCGTTCAGATGCGAGGCGCCGAGCAGGCCGTCGACCTCCTCGGCCGGGATCCAGCGCAGGTCGAGCCTGACGTCGTGGTGGGCGGCGGCGTGGCGGAGCGACTCCACCACCGACAGGTAGGCGTCGGGCAGGTCGACGTACTTGCCCACCACCCCGATCGTGATCGGCTCGTCGGCGATGGCCATGCGCTCGACGATGCGGCGCCACTCGACGAGGTCGGGCGCCGGGGTGGCGAGCTCGAGCTCGCGGCAGACGACGGTGTCGAGACCGGCGGCGTGCAGCTCCAGCGGCACCGCGTAGATGTTGTCGACGTCGACGGCGTTGATGACGGCGTCGTGCTCGACATCGCAGAAGAGGCTGATCTTGCGGCGTGACCCGTCGTCGAGGGGACGATCGGAGCGGACCACGATCACTTCAGGATGGATCCCCCGGCCCCGCAACTCGGCCACCGAGTGCTGGGTCGGCTTGGTCTTCAGCTCCTCGCTGGTCGACAGGAACGGCACCAGGGTCACGTGGATGTAGCACGTATTTGCCGTGCCGACGTCCTTGCGCACCTGGCGGATCGCCTCGAGGAACGGCAGGCTCTCGATGTCGCCGACGGTCCCACCGACCTCGGTGATCACCACGTCGACGTCGTCGCGATCGCCCAGCTTGCGGATCCGAGACTTGATCTCGTTGGTGATGTGCGGGATCACCTGGACGGTCGCCCCGAGGTAGTCGCCGCGGCGCTCCTTGCGGATGACGGACTGGTAGATCGAGCCCGTGGTCACGTTGGAGTCCCGCCGCAGGCTCTGGCCGAGGAACCGCTCGTAGTGGCCGAGGTCGAGGTCGGTCTCGCCGCCGTCGTCGGTGACGAACACCTCGCCGTGCTCGAACGGGTTCATGGTGCCCGGGTCGACATTGATGTAGGGATCGAGCTTCTGGGTGACCACCCGGAGCCCCCGGGCCTTGAGGAGTCGGGCGAGCGACGCCGACGTGATCCCCTTCCCCAGGCTCGATGTCACACCACCGGTGACGAACACGTACTTGGTCAATGTTCGCTCCTTGCCCGGGAAGACACCCTACCACCGACCCCACGTCGCCCCGGTTATTGCCCCGGCCTGGCGACGACCCTTCGGGGCGCTCGCCCAGTCACGAAGGGCGGGCGGTGGCGAGCAGCTCGGCGGCGTGGCCGCGGCCCCGCTCGCTGTCCGGCATCCCGGCCAGCATCCGGGCGAGCTCCTCGACCCGACCGGCCTGGTCGAGCAGGCGCACCTCGGTGACCGTGCCGGTGCGCTCCACCACGTAGTGCTGGTCGGCGTGGGCGGCCACCTGCGGCAGGTGGGTGACGCAGAGCACCTGGCGTCCTGCGGCGAACCCGGCGAGCTTCCGCCCCAGCTGCAGCGCCACCTTCCCGCCCACCCCGGCGTCGATCTCGTCGAAGGCGGTGATCGGTGCCTCCTCCGACCCGGAAGCCAGCCGCAGCGCCAGGACGAGCCGGCTCAACTCACCACCCGAGGCGACCCGGGCGACCGGGCCGGGATCGAGGCTCGAGTCGGAGGAGAAGAGCAGCTCGACCCGGTCGGCGCCCTCAGGGCCGGGGACGGCCTCGGTGACGGCGATGACGACCACCGGGTCGACGAAGCCCAACTCGCCGAGGTGGCCGACGGCGGCGCCGGCGATCCGCTCGGCCCCGCGGCGCCGCGCCTCCCGGAGACGGTCGCCCGCCGAGGCGAGTGCTCCGGCGGCGGATGCGACGGCGCGGTCGAGGTCGTCGGCGGTGGCGAGAAGGCCCTCCAGCTCTTCGGCACGAGCGTGCGCCGCGGTGGCGAAGGCGAGCACCTCGTCCAGGGTGTCGCCGTAGCGACGGCGGAGCTCGCCGAGCCTCGCCACCCGCTGCTCCACCTCGTCGAGGCGTGCCGGGTCCTCGTCGAGGCCGGAGGCCGCCCGGGCGACGTCGCTGCGCAACTCCGTCATGAGGTCAGCTACCTCGGAGACCTGCTCGCCGATGGCCGCCAGCCCCGGGTCGAGGGCCGCCGCCCTGGCCAGCGCACGCACCGCGGTGTCGAGGTACCGGTCGGCGCCCTCCTCTCCCAGGGCGGTCGCCGCCTCGTCGAGATCGTCGAGGATGGTCCTGGCGCTGCGCAGCCGGCCGGCCAGTCGCTCGAGCTCGACGTCGTCACCGGGAGCGAACCCGGCGCCGGTGATGTCGTCGACGTGGTGGCGGGCGGTGGCCAGCTCCCTCTCGA
Organism: uncultured Acidimicrobiia bacterium; assembly: GCA_963834375.1. GTDB lineage: Bacteria > Actinomycetota > Acidimicrobiia > Spongiisociales > UBA5794 > JACDBE01. The sequence continues at coordinate 107,241 of CAWIBM010000004.1, forward strand.
CGCCCCGCCGATCGCCTCCGATCTCCTGCCGTCTCCTGTCGAGCTCACGGGACGATGCCCACGCCTCGGCGTAGGCGGCGCGGGCACCCGCCCCCTCGTCCCCGGTGATGGCGTCGACGATGTCCCTGACGTGCTCGGGCCGTCCCAGGAGCACATGGGTGTGCTGGGCGGTCAGCTCGACCGAACCGCCCAGCCGGAGACCGAGGGCACCGACCGGGGCCATGATCCCGTCGAGGTAGGCGCGGCTCTTGCCCGAGGAGGTGAGACGGCGCACCGCCACCACCTCGTCGCCGTCGAGCGAGAAGCGGCCCTGGACGACCGCCTGCTCGCCGTGCGGCCCCACCAGGTCTCTCCGCCCCTGGGCGCCGAGCAACAGCCGCAGCGCACCAAGCAACAGCGTCTTGCCGGCCCCGGTCTCACCGGTGAAAACGACCAGGCCCGACCCGGGCTCGAGCTGGGCCCGCTCGATGATCCCCAGGTTCTCCACGATCAGCTCGTCGAGTGTTCCCCTGGCCGGGACCGTCTCAGGCATGGTCGAGCCCGAACTGGCGGCGCAGGCCCTGCGGGAAGGGCCGGCCACCCATCGAGACGAACCGGACCGGGCGCTCGCCCCGAGCGATGGTGAGGACGTCCGCCGCCTCGAGCGTGGTCGCCTCCCGTCCGTCGAGGTTGACCCGCACCGGCCGGTCCCCGTGCACGGTGCAGGTGACGACGGTGGCCGGCGTCAGCACCAGCGAGCGGGACAGCAGGCTGTGGGGCGCCACCGGGGTGAGCAGCAGGGCTTGCACGGCGGGGTCCACGACCGGGCCTCCTGCCGACAGCGAGTACGCCGTCGACCCGAGCGGGGTGGCGACGATCAACCCGTCGGCGCGGTAGGTGGTGAAATGCTCACCGTCGATCTCCACGGTGATCTGGACGATTCGCTGGCTGAGCACCTTCTCCAGCACCACGTCGTTGATGCCATGCCAGCTCCCGTCATCGGAGGTGGCACGCAGGGTCATCCGCCCGATGGTGGGGAGCGGGTCGAGGGCAAGCGTGTCGAGCAGGGCGGTGTCGTCGGCAGGGTCGAAGTCGGCGAGGTAGCCGACCGTGCCCAGGTTGACACCCGCCACCGGTATGTCGGCGCGGTGGGCGAGGTGGGCGGCCTCGAGCAGGGTGCCGTCGCCTCCGACGCCGACGAGGACGTCGAAGGGCTCGCCGTCCCAGGTCCCGATCCCGGTGGTCCCCACATCCCATCCGCGCGCCCGGGCGGCGGCGGCGAGCCGGTCGCCGACCGACCCGGCGGATTCCCGGCTGGGATGGACGACGATGCCGAGCCTCATCGCCGAGACCTCACGTCGATGGCACACCTCCTGTGGGGTCCGACCCGGACCTCGATCACCGACGCCCGGTTGGTCGTCCCATCATGGGGGCGGGTTGTGACACGATCCAGCCTTGCGGTATCGGGTTCCCGCCAACCTGTTGGGGGCGACGGCCTCCCGCCGGAGCGGTCAACTGGTCGCATCGAGCCTGCGTTCCAGCTCCTCGGCCAGCCGGTCGGCGACCACCGGGGCGTCGGCGGGGTCGGCAGCGGCGAGCTCGTCGAGCATGGCTTCGGGTTCGGGGGCCGCAGGGGCCTCCTCGGGGCTGATCTGGTCGGGCGACGTAGTATCCATGGGCCCATCATCCCAGGCCAGACCCGGAGACCGGCGCCTTGTTCCCGATCCGTGACGTCAATCCGACGATGACGACGCCGCTCGCCACCATCGCCATCATCGCCGTCAACCTCGCCGTCTACTTCCTGTGGCAACCCCAGGGCACCGGTGGCGAGGCCACCGAGTTCCTCTACGAAAACGCCGCCATCGCCTGCGAGCTGACCAGCGGTGAGCCGGTCACCATCGAGGAGATCGAGACCGACACCTGCGACGATCCCGGGCCCGGCTACTTCCCCGACAAGAACGTATGGCTGGCGGCACTGGTGTCGATGTTCCTCCACGGGGGGATCGGACACCTTCTCGGCAACATGTGGTTCCTGTGGATCTTCGGGAACAACGTGGAGGAGGCATACGGCCATCTGGGCTACGTGGCGTTGTACCTGGTGACCGGGTTCATCGCCACCGCCGCCTTCGTGATGTTCAACCCGGACACGACCATCCCGCTGGTGGGTGCCTCTGGGGCGATCGCCGGGGTGCTCGGCTCCTACCTCGTCCTGTACCCGGCCCACAAGGTCCTCACCCTCCTCGTCGTCGTGTTCGTCCCGGTCGCCGCCGTGGTGTTCCTCGGGCTGTGGCTGATCAGCCAGTTCCTGCTCCCCCTCGAAGGGGTGGCGTGGCAGGCCCACGTCGGGGGCTTCGTCGCCGGGATGCTGATCACCCTGCCACTGCGGCCGGTATTGCTCGGCCGGGTGGAGCGGGCCCACGCCCGCCACCACGCGCCGTTCTACGGCTGACCCAGGCCGACGACCCCGGGGAGGTCGGCGACCGACTCGAGGATGTGGTCGACCTCGACGGTGGCAGCTTCCTCCGGTGAGGTCACCCCGGTGAGCACGAGCGCCGTCGCCCAGCCCATGGCCAGCCCCATCGCGATGTCGGTGTCGACCCGGTCGCCGATCACCAACACCGACCCAGGACCGACCAGGGCCGACACCGCCCGCAGCATCGGCGGGTGCGGCTTCCCACAGACCTCGGCCTCGACGCCGGTGGCCCGCTCCAGGGCGGCGACGATCGCCCCGGCGCCGGGGATGATGCCGTCGGAGCTCGGGAAGGTGGCGTCGTCGTTGGTGGCCACCAGCCAGGCCCCGTTCCCCACCGCCAGGGTCGCCTCCTTCAGCTTGTCATACGTGAGATCGGGGTCGAGCCCGACCACCACGGCGTCGGCGTCGCCGTGTTCCTCTGTCGTGCCGACCCCGGATCGTTCCAACTCGACCCGCAGCGATGGCGTCCCGATCACGTACGCCGCCGACACCCGTCCCGCCAGGTGGGCGCCGGCGGCCATCGCCGACGTCACCACGGCTGCCGGGTCGGCGGCGAAGCCGATCCGGTCGGCGATCGCCCCGGCAACCTCCTCTGGAAGCCGCGAGGCGTTGTTGGTGGCGTACACCAGGGAGACCCCGGCGGTGGCAAGCCGAACCAGGGTCGCCGCCGCCCCGGGGACCGGGCGGTCGGAGTGGTACAGGACCCCGTCGAGGTCGAACACGATGGTGCTGAAGTTGCCCAAGCGACCCCCACCCGGGAGACTGCCCGGGAACGTAGCAGTCGCTGTGCAGGGAACGGCCAATGGAACAGACCATCCTGGTCCGGGTCACCGGGATCGACGGGCCGGGCATCACCGCCGGCATCCTCCGCATCCTGGCCGAGGCCGAGGCGGAGGTCCTCGACATGGAACAGGTGGTGGTGAGGGACCACCTCAATCTCGGCCTGCTGATCGGCGTCCGCGAGGCCCGGTCCCCCCTCAAGGACCTGCTGTTCTTCGGCTGGGAGCGGAAGCTCCACTTCGACTTCGAGGTCGTCGAACCACCCGACAACCTCCCGACCCCTTCCCGGTTCGCGGTGACCGTGATCGGCGCCAGGCTCGGTCCCGACGCCCTCGGCGGCGTAGCCGATGCCATCGCCGACGGCGGCGGCAACATCGAGCGAATCGGGCAGCTCTCCACCTACCCGGTGATCAGCTACGAGCTGATCGTCGTCGGCGGCGACACCGACACGATGCGCAAGGGCCTGCTGGAGGCGTCCAGCTTCCACCGGGTGGACATCGCCCTGCAGCCCGAGGGCCTTGCCCGCCGCGCCAAGCGGCTGGTGGTGATCGACATGGACTCGACGCTCATCCGCGACGAGGTCATCGACATGCTCGCCGACGAGATCGGCACCGGCGACGCGGTGAGGGCGATCACCGAGGATGCCATGAGGGGCGTGCTCGACTTCGAGGCGTCACTGCGCCGTCGCGTCGCCCACCTGGAGGGGCTCGACGTTGCCCGGCTGCGGGCGGTGAGCGAGCGCATCCGCTACACCCCCGGGGCGCGCACCTTCGCCCGCACGCTGCGCCGGCTCGGCTACCGCACCGCCCTGGTGAGCGGCGGGTTCGACGTCTTCGCCGAGCAGGTCCGCCGACACCTGGACATCGACGTCGCCTTCGCCAACACGCTGGAGGTGGTCGACGACAGGTTGACCGGGCGACTCGTGGGCGAGATCATCGACGGCCCGGCGAAGGCGAGGCTGCTGGAGACGATCGCCGCCGACGAGGGGATACCTCTCGAGCAGACGGTGGCGGTTGGCGACGGCTCCAACGACCTGGAGATGCTGGCCAAGGCGGGTCTGGGGATCGCTTTCAACGCCAAGCCCGTCGTCGATGCCGCCGCCGACGCCACGCTCAAGGTCCCCTACCTCGACGCCATCCTCTTCGTGCTCGGGATCAGGCGGAAGGACATCGAGGCAGCGGACGAGGCTGATCCTCTCGCGTGACCTCTACCCGGGGAACACCGAGCGGATCTCCTCGGCGACCCGGGTGCGCTGGTCGTCGTTGAGGCTCGACCCCGACGGGATGCACAACCCGCGCTCGAACAGCCGCGAAGACACCGCCCCCCCGAACACCTCGGCGTCGGCGTACAAGGGCTGCAGGTGCATCGGCTTCCACACCGGCCGGGCCTCGATGTCCAACGACTCGAGGTGGAGCCGGATGGCCTCGCGGTCGGTGCCGGCGGTCTCCGGGTCGACGGTGAACGTGGTCAGCCAGAACATGGTCCGGTTGTCGGCGCTCTCCTCCATGAACCTCACCCCTGGCAGGTCGCCGAGCGCCTGCCGGTAGAAGGCGTTGTGGTCGCGCCGTCGCTCGACCCTGCGCTCGAGATCGGCCAGCTGCGCCCTCCCCAGGGCGGCGAGCAGGTTGCTCATCCGGTAGTTGTACCCCATCACCGTGTGCTCGTAGTGGGGGGCGGGGTCCCGCGCCTGCGTGGCCAGGAACCTCGCCCGGGATGCGGCGTCGGCATCGTCGGTGACCATCGCCCCGCCACCGCTGGTGGTGATGATCTTGTTGCCGTTGAAGGACAGGGCGGCGCTGTGCCCGAACGACCCGGCGGGCCGGCCGGCATGGGTGGACCCCAACGCCTCGGCGGCGTCCTCGATCAGGGTGACCCCGTGGCGCTCGCACAGCGGGACGATGGTCGAGTAGTCGGCGCACTCTCCGTAGAGGTCGACGGTCACCAGGGCGGTGTAGGGACGGCCCTCCCGCTCGGCGGCGTCGAACGCCTCCCCGACCAGGTCGGGGTCGATCGCCCACGTCGCCTCGTCGCTGTCCACCAGCACGACCTCGGCGCCGAGGTAGCGCACCGGGTTCACACTGGCCACGAAGGTCAGGCTCTGCACCAGGACCCTCGCCCCCGGGCCCACCCCGGCGTGCTGCAGTGCCAGGTGGATGGCGGCGGTGCCCGACGACAGGGCTACCCCGTTGGCGCGGCCGGTGACGGCGGCCAGCTCTGCCTCGAAGGCGTCCACCTCGGGGCCCAGCGGCGCCACCCAGCCGCCGGCGAGCGCCCTCTCCAGGGCGGCGTACTCGTCGCCGGTCAGGTCCGGCGGCGACAGGTAGATCCTCATGCGAGCTCCTCGGCGATCCTGGCGCCGAAGCGCTCGACGGTGAGGGCGAGCAGGGCGGTGGTCGCCTCGATGCTGCCGATGCTGACCCGTTCGTCATGGCCGTGGAACAGGCGCAGCATCTCCCCGAACCCCATCCGGCCGTCGAAGAGCCCAACCCCGTAGGAAACCGCACCACGGGCGCGCATGAACCGGGCATCGGTGGTCACCGGTATCAGCATCGGCAGCAGCGACCGCGACCCGGTCAGGGCGCCGGCGGCATCGCCGATCGCCTCCCAGAGCGGGCCCGACGCCGGCGATCCGTTGGCCGGGAAGGAGATGTGGTCGATCACCTCGATCCGGTCGAGGCGATCGGGACCGAGCACCTTGCGCAGGTAATCATCGACCGTGGCCTCGTCCTGGCCGGGCACCACCCGCATGTCGAGGTACGCCTCGGCCGAGTCGGGGACCACATTGGACTTGGTGCCGGCGTTGAGGATGGTCGGGGCAACGGTGAGGTGGGTGCAGGCGTGGGCGAACCGGGCCAACGGCTCGTCCGTCTCGGCGAGCTCGTCGATGGCTTCGTCGAGCCGGTCGGGATCGGTCAGCCGCTCCGCCAAGCCGTCCGGCAGACCGGCCCCGGCGGCGAACCCCGCCCACTCCGCCGAGACGGCGGCGGGCTCGTCGGCGGCGTCGAGCAGGTCGACGGCGCTGGCCAGTCGCACCAGGGCGTTGTCGGTGCGGTATGGCTGGCTGGCGTGACCAGGCGTCCCCCGGGTGCGCAACAGCTTCCACGACGGGCCCTTCTCGGCGACGGTCACCGGCAGCCCGCCCCCAGCGGCTACCCGGGGGGTGGCGATCTCGGTGAGCACGTAGTCCGCGGGGAGGAGGTCCGGTCGGTGCTCGGCGAGCCAGCCCGCCCCGTGAACGCCTCCCGCCTCCTCGTCGGCGACGGCGGCGAGCACCAGGTCGCCGGGCAATGGAGCCAGCTCCCCCGACCGATACCGGGCGAAGACCGCCGCCATCGCCGCGGTGAGGTTGAGCATGTCGACGGCTCCCCGCCCCCACACGTACCCGTCGTCGACCTCGGCGGCGAACGGGTCGACGCTCCAACCGGACGCCGTCACCGGCACCACGTCGAGGTGGGGCAGCAGCACCAGCGCCGGGGCTCCACCGGTCGACCCGGGCACCCGGAACACCACGCTCTGCCGGCCCGGGTGTGGCTCGACGACCTCGCCCTCGCCGCCGAGATACCCCTGCAGGGTCGCCACCGAGCGGTGCTCGTGCCCCGAGTCCGGGGTGCCGTCGTTGACGCAGGCGTTGCGAATCAGCTCCTGCAGGAGCTCAACCACTTCCGAAGTCGGGACGGCCCCCGGTCGTCATGTCGTCACCCCCGCATCGTGGTACATGACGATGAGCCGGGCGGAGAAGCCGTGCGCCTCGAAGAAGTTCTTGGCGTTGCGGTGGCCGGGGCTCACCCGGGCGTCGAAGTGGCGGTGGCCACGGCCGGCGAAGTCGTCCATCAGGAGGGTGAGCATGCGGTCCCCGACCCCCACTCCCCTTGCCTCGGGGGTGGTGTACACCAGTCGCACCACGCACACCGGCGCTCCATCTGCCTGGGGCAGGAGCGGCTCGCTCCGCGCCCAGGCGAACCCGACGACGACCCCTTCGATCTCGCCGACCACCAGCCGGGAAGTGCGGTCGCCCATGATCTCCGCGACCGCGTCTGCCGCCGGCTCGGCCAGCCCGTCGGCGAGCGGCCACATAGGGCGGAGGGCGGCCTGCTCCCCCACCGCCTCCCGGTAGAGATCGAGCACCGCGGGCGCATCGTCACCGGTGGCGAATCTGCTCGACGGATCCATGTGGGATGAGAGCGTAGGGACGTTCCGACGCCACGTTCTTGCCGACGACAGCGGTCCTGGAGCGCGGCGGTTGGGGTTGGGGCCTCAACCGCACCGATGAGGCGTCAGCCGAAGAGCCATGGGTATCCGCCAGAGGGTTGGGCGCTCGACGAGCGTCCAACCCTCAGGGGGCGCAGTCTCGACAGAGCATCTGCCGGGCGTTGGCCAGCTGGCTGCGCTTCAGCACGAGGAAGCAGTTGCTGCAGACGAACTCGTCGGCGCCTCGCTCCGGCCCGGCCTCGCCTTCCATGGCCAGCTGCTCCCGTCGGATGGCTCGCAGCTCCGCCGCCTCGTCGACGATCAGCGTCTCGGACTCCTCGTCGTCGGTGAGCATCTCGAGCTCCTCGGCCTCGAGCTCGTCGAGCGCCTCATCCGACTCCTCGTCGCCCTCGCCTTCGACCTCGCCGTCGTCTTCCTCGTCGACCAGGACTACTTCGACAGCGACGTCGAGCTCCTCGTCGAGCTCTTCCAGGTCCTCCTCGACGTCGGGCTCGCCGTCGAAGTCCTCGTCGCCCCACTCGCTGTCGGCGGGCTCGGCGACGTTCTCGACATCGCCGTCGCCGGTCAGAACCTCGAGGTCGTCGTGGTCTCGGTCGGTCATGCTGGCCTTCGTCTCCCCGATGCGGCGCCGGAGTATATCGGTCGATGTCCAGCGGGGAACAGGCCCCCGGTCCGGGTTGTTCCCGGCCGCCGGAGGGAGCCGCAGCCGGTCAGATCACGAAGTCGATCGCCCCGGGGCGAACGGTGATTCGCACCGACCCGCTGCCCACCATCTCACCATCAGCCTCAACCGGCCAGTCCTCCGGCACGGTGATGGTGAGCCCGGGACGCCCGTCCCCGCTTGACCGCCGGGTGGCGAAGGTGGTTGCCCCGGATCACCCGCGGCATCAGATCGAACGCCCGCCACTTCGAGCAGGTGAACGCCTCGATGTCGACGGCGCCGTCCTGCAGCGACGCCTGGGGGGCGACGTTGAGGCCACCTCCGAAGAACTGACCGTTGGCCACCACCACGGTGATCGCCTCCTCCTCGATGCGGCGTCCACCGAGGTCGACGACCACCGGGGCCCGTCCGAAGGTGGCCAGGCTCAACCAGAAGGCCGCCGTGTACCGGACCGACCCGAGCCGGGATGGCAGCCGGTTCGCCCGCTGCGCCGAGCGGGCCACCAACCCGACGTTGGCGGCGTTCAGGAACCACCGCGACCCGAACGATCCGTCGATCCGGGCGACGTCGACGCGGTAGGTGTGCCCGGACGCCAGCAACGGCACCGCACCCTCGATGGTGCGGGGAAGGGCGAACGTCCGGATGAAGTCGGAGCCGGAGCCGGCCGGGATGATCGCCATCGTCGGCGGCTCGTCCCACTCGGCGGCCATCAGGCCGTTGAGCAACCAGTGGGCGGTGCCGTCACCGCCCACCGAGGCGAACCGGCGGTACCCGCGTTCCCTGCCCTGGCCGACGAGGTCGGCGACGTGCTCCTGGGTATCGGAGACGACCACCTCCGCCTCCACCCCTGCTTGGTCGAGGGCGGCTCCGAGCCGCCTGCTCACGTCGATGCCCCTGCCCGCCGCCGGGTTCCGCACCACCCACCAGCTCACCGCATCACCCAAGGACCCGTCCGGGCAGAACGGCCAATCCGCGGCGCCCCGCCGCTCCGAACCGGGGGCAACCAGAGTCCCCGACGAAGGGAGACCTCCTCATGACCCTGGCACGAAGGGCTGCGCCGATCGCAGCACTCATCGCGCTGGCGGCGCTGACCATGGCGCTGCTGTCACCCGTGGACGGCGTCGATGCCGCCGACCATCTGGACGCTCCGGGCACCATGTCCCCGAGCGGCCGGACGGACCTCGACATCAACGACGTGTACGTGTTCGAGGCGAACTCGGGCAAGACCGTCATCGCGGCGACGGTACACCCTCTCGCCTCCACCGACTCGCGCTTCGCCGACGCCGCCGACGGCGTCTACGAGCTGCGAGTCGACACCAACGGCGACGCTCGGACCAACATCTCGTACGTCTTCACGTTCGACGACGACGGCTCGACCGTGGCCGTGGCGCGGGCAACCGGACGGACCGGTGAGGGCCCGTGGCTCAACGGCAAGAAGCTGGGCGGTGGCGACGTCGGCGACGTGATCACGCTGTCCGACGGCACCAAGCTGTTCACCGGGTTGCGCTCCGACCCGTTCTTCTTCGACCTCTCAGGGTTCCTGGGAACGGTCGAAGGACGCGGCGACGACGCCCTCGGCAACGACCCGACCGACTTCTTCGCCGACCTCAACACCCTGGCCATCGTCATCGAGGTGCCCGACAGCCGTCTGGCCGGTGGCAACCCGATCGGGGTGTGGGCCCGGACCAGCCTGGCCAGCGGCAAGCAGGTCGATCGGATGGGCCGTCCCGCCATCAACACGGTGGTGAACAGCTCGGGCCCGATCGTCGGCACCCGCACCAACGCCAAGAACCAGTTCAATGCCACCCGACCGATCGGCGACGTGCTCAAGTGGACGGACGAGACGATCAACGCCCTCCAGGCGTTCTCGGCGCTCGACACCGAAGGCCCGTACAGCGACGACCAGGCGGCTGCCCTGGCGGCGGTGCTGATGCCGGACATGGTCACCTTCGACAAGGCGTCGACCCTGCCGGCTCCGCTCAACGGGCGGGCGCTGGCGGACGACGTGATCGACGTCGAGTTGCGGGTGGTCACCGGGGGCGATCCCCTCGGCCTGTTCATGGACCGGGATGCCGACGGAGGCGTGAACTCCGACGGTGTGGGCCCGCATGACGACTACATGACCGTGTTCCCGTACCTCGGCGTGCCGCACTCCTGACACGCCCGACCAGGTGCCGGGATGGGCGCGACTCGGGGGACCGCCCATCCCGGCACCACCTCACCGAGGAGGAAGTGATGCGACGGGGCCGACTGCTCGCCATTGCGATCGCCGTCGTCCTCGTCGCCGGCGTTCCCCGGCTGGTCCGGGCGATCGACGGCGGCGGGGGGACCGAGCCACGGGTGTTCGCCACCAACCTTCCCTCGCCGACGAGCGAAGACACCACCCCGATGGCCGGGATCGGCGAGCTGGACCGGCTGATCACGGTGGTGTCGGCACGGCTCGAGGGGCACGACAACTACCTCGACGTGCGCACCCTCGGTGAGCTCCATCTCGCCCGGGCGCACCGTGACGGGAGCCTCGCCGACTACGAGGAGGCGGTGCGCCTCCTCACCGGCACCCATCAGCGAGATCCAGACGACCCAGACGGTTCCACCGCCCTCGCCGCGACCCATCTCGCCCTCCACCGATTCGGCCAGGCGGCAGATCTGGCCGAGGGCGCCTTGGCCGCCGCCCCCGACCACGTCGGCGCCCACGCCGTCCTCGGCGACGCCTCGCTGGCGGCCGGCGACGTGGCCAGGGCTCGCGCCTCGTACACCGTGCTCGCCGCCGCGCTGCCCGTCGACCCGGCGGTGGCGGTTCGGCAGAGCGAGCTGGGCTGGCAGACCGGTGACGTGGCCGGCTCGCGGGAGCGTTCCCGGCAAGCGGTCGACCAGGCCCGCGCTCTCGGGCTGGACGGCGGTGAGCTCGCCTTCTACCTCGTCTACGACGCCCACCGCGCCCTCGACGCCGGCGACCACGACACCGCCGAGAGGCGCCTTGGCGAGGCCCGCAGCCTTGCCCCCGAAGACCCGTCGATGCTGGCGGAGCTCGGCCGGTTGCGCGCCGCCCAGGGGGAACTCGCCTCCGCCGAGGATGCGTACCGGCGGTCGACTGACTTGCGTCCCGACCCGGACACGCTCATCGCCCTGGGCGACGTGCTCACCGCACGCGGCGACTCCGCCGGCGCCGAGGACGCCTACGCCACGGTGGAAGCCGTGGTGGCGCTGGCATCGGGCGCCGAGGTGTACCGGGGCGCCCTGGCACGGTTCCACACCGAGCACGGCGACCCGGTTACGGCAGTGGACCTGGCCGTCGCCGAGGCCGAGGCACGTCGCGACCCGGCGACGCTGGAGACCCTCGGCCGGGCACTCACCGCCGCCGGTCGCCATGCCGAGGCGCAGCAAGCGCTCGACCGGGCCCTGGCCACGGGGATCGTCGACGCCGGGCTCCTCTATGCGTCCGGGGTGGTCGCCGCTTCGCTCGGCGACGCCGAACGTGCGGTGCACGACCTCGAGGCGGCTCTGTCGATCGACCCGCGGTTCCATCCGATCGAGGCCGCCGACGCCGCCCGCCTGATCGAGGAGCTGGCACCGTGAGGCGGATGGCCATCGTCGTCGGGACGCTCGTCGCCGTGCTCCTGACCGCGGCGCCGGCCGGGGCGCACCCTCTCGGCAACGTCTCGGTGAGCCACCACCTCGGCGTCCTGGTCACCCCGGGTGCCGTCGAGGTCACCCATCTCGTCGACATGGCGGAGATCCCGGCCTTCCGAGCACTGCGCCAGATCGACGCCGACGGTGACGGCGCGGCGACGGCGGCCGAATTGGGCTCCTGGGCGACGGACGAGTGTGCCAGGCGACGCCAGGCCACGAAGGTGGATGTGGCGGGCACGCCGGTCGAGCTCGTCGGTGGCAGTTCGACGGCGGTGACGTCGCCGGGCGAGGCGGGCCTGCAGACCCTTCTCCTCACCTGTCGATCGGGAGCCGCGATCTCGCTGGGAGGCGCCACCGAGGTCGAGGTGATGAACACGGACGACGCCGGCCTGGTCGGCTGGCGGGAGGTCGTCGTCGCCGGCGACGGTGTGGCCATCGCGAGCGAAGCTCCCTCGACCAGCCCGAGCGACCTCCTGCGGGCCTATCCGGAGGGTCAGGTGAGCGACGTCCACCGTGCCGTTGCCACGGTCACCCCGAGCAACTCCTCGGTTGGTAGTGCCGGGGCCAATTCGGAAGCGGCCGCCGAGGACTTGGCGGCGGCGGGAGACGGCGCCCCTCCGGTGGTTGGCGCTCTCGGCGAGCTCGTGTCAGGTAGCGCAACGGCAGGGGGGACCGGGCTCGCCATCGCCGCCGCCTTCGCCCTCGGGCTCGCCCATGCCCTGGCACCGGGACACGGCAAGGCGCTGATGGCCGCCTACCTCGTCGGGCGGTCCGGCACCGTGCGCCACGCCGTCGGGATCGGCGCCTCGGTGGCCGTCTCCCACACCCTCGGCGTCGCCGTGCTCGGACTGCTGACGCTGGCGGCCTCGTCGACCTTCGAGCCGTCCGCCGTCTACCCGTGGCTCTCGGTGGGCGCCGGCGTGGTCGTCCTGGCCCTCGGCGGCTCGTTGCTGGCCCGCGCCGGTACCCGGGTGCTCGCCCACCGGCGCGGCCGGCAAGGCCACAGCCATGACGATGGCCATGGGCACGGCCACCGCCATGACCAGGGTCACGACCATGGCCACGGCCATGACGGCGCCCACGGGCACAGCCACGGCCATACGCACGGGCCTGGTCACGAACACGGGCACGGCGCCGCCGGCGACGTGACCGGCTCCGGCTGGAAGTCGTTCGCCGCCCTCGGGCTGTCCGGCGGACTCGTCCCCTCGGCGTCGGCGGTGGTTCTTTTGCTCGGGGCGGTCCACCTGGGCAGGATCGGGCTCGGCCTCGTCCTCGTGGCCGCCTTCGGCGTGGGAATGGCCTTCGCCCTCACCGGCGTCGGGATGCTGGTGGTGGTGGTGCGGTCCCGCGGTGCCCGGCTGCTGCCCGACCGGGTCAGCCCCCTCCTCGCAACGGCCCTGCCCGTCGTCATGGGGATCGTGGTGCTCGGTGCCGGGGTCTACATGACCTGGAGCGCGGTCGCCGATGTCGGCGCGCTGTGACCGCCGGCGGTGCCGCTCTCGTCGCCCCGGGGTGGCGGGCGGTGTGCCGGGCGGTCGTGGACGTCACGATTAGGCTCACCACCCCTGGCATGCCCGACACTCCCCCGTCCCTCGAGGAGCTGATGGTGGCTGTCGCCGGTGGCGACGCCGCCGCCTTCGGCGATCTCTACGACCGGGTCGCCGGCCTGGTGTACGGGATCGTCCTCCGGGTGGTTCGTGACCCGGCGCAGAGCGAGGAGGTCGCCCAAGACGTGATGGCGGAGACGTGGCGGACCGCCGGGCGCTTCGACCCTGCCCTCGGCGGCGCCAAGGGGTGGATCGCCGTCATGGCGCACCGGAGGGCCATCGACCTGGTTCGCAGCGTGCAGAAGGGCCGGGACCGGGCTCGCACCTACGGGATCGTCGCCGCCGCCGGCGCCCACTACGACAGCGTCGAGGCGGAGGCCATCGTTAACGCCGAGCACGACCAGGTGCGCACCGCCCTCGGCGAGCTGAGCGCCAGCCAGCGGGAGGCGATCGAACTGGCCTACTACGACGGGCTCACCTACCGGCAGGTAGCCGAGCACATCGGTGCCCCGGTGGGCACCGTGAAGACGAGGATGCGGGACGGGCTCAACCGCCTTCGCACGATCCTGGGGACTGCCGGTGGCTGACGCCGACCTCCACGACCTCGCCGCCGCCTACGCCCTCGATGCGCTCGACGCCGAGCAACGGGTGCTCTTCGAAGGGCACCTCGACACCTGCGACGACTGCCGGCGCCAGGTCGACGAGGCCTGGGCGGCCCTGGCCGAACTCGGCGACCTGGGGGCTGTCCCGCCGCCGCCGGCGATGCGCCCGGCGGTCATGGAGCGCATCGCGGCCACTCCCCAGGAGAGCCCCAGGCACCGACCGGGCGGCACTTCACCCGATCCCCGACCTCCCACCCGACGCAGTCCCGGCGGACCGACGCCCGGCACGCTGGGCGGCAGCCGTGGCCATCGCGGCCGCCGCCGTCGTCGGGGCGCTGCTCCTCGTCGACACCGGAACCGACGCCGAGGACGTGCTGGCCGCCCCCGACGCGGTCACCGTGCCGGTGGAGACCGAGACAGTGCCCGACGGCGTCCTGGTGTTCTCTCCCGAGCTCGGGCGTGGGGTGTTCACCGCCGGCTCCCTGCCCGCCGTTGACGAGGACGAGACCTACCAGCTCTGGTTGATCGAGGGCGAGACTCCGGCACCCGCCGGCGTGTTCGTGCCGGACGAAGACGGGGACGTCGAGGTGCTCCTCGACGGGGACGTCGCCGCCGGCCAGGTCCTCGGTTTGACCGTCGAGCCGGCCGGCGGCAGCGACAGCCCTACCGGCGAGATCCTCGTCGCCACACCGATCGGGGAGGCTTGACGGCGGGTCCCGCTCCCCGCGGCAACTCGGCCCCGGTCGACCCTGACCAGGCTCACAGCCCCCTGGCGGAGACCACGCCGCGATCGACGAGGCGGATGGCCTCGGCGGCGTCGTCGCCGAGATCGGGAAAGACGTCGCGGACCTGGCGGAGCAGGTCCAAGGTCTGGCGCGCCAGCCGGACGAAGTCGCCGGCCGACGACTCCTCGTCGAACAGGTCCTCGAGGTTGGCTCCGCTCGCCCAACGATGGATCCGCTCCACGTAGCCGTCGTCGGGTGGGCGCATCGACTCGATGCCCCTCCGCGTCTCGTCGGCCGACAGCTCCTCGCCCAACTCGAAGATGGCGTCCACCGAGTCGGCGCAGGCGGGTGTGGGCATTCCGCCGGGGACGTCGCCGCGACGGCTCTCGTACACGAAGACGGAGAGGACCGCCGCCAGCTCGGCCGGGGTCAGGTGGTCGAGGATCCGCTCGTGGGCGGTCTCCGCCACCAGCAGGTCCAGCTCGTTGTAGATGAACCGGAGCCGCTCGCCCCGCTCGGTCAACGCCCAGGCCTTCGTGTAGCCGCGGTGATCGAGCACCGCCAAGCCGGTGCGGAACCGCTCGACCAGGTCGTCGCCGCCCCGCTCGAGGGCCCGCTCGATGCGGTCGATCTGGGCACGCACCCGGGCCGCCCGCTCCAGGCCGGCGAGGTGGTCGGCGAGATCGGGGCAGGTGGCGACCGGGTCGAGGCGATCGGCGGTCCTGTCGACCGGCGCCGCCGGCTCGAACTCGGCCAGCAGCCTCGCCACCTGGCGGGTGAACGCCTTCTCCTTGGGCCGCCATTGCTCGGGGAGCGCCAGTGTTCCCCGTTCGACGGTGGCCGGTGGCAGGTCCCCAGCAGGCAGCCGCCGGGTTCGCCCCGTGGCATCCACCAGCAGCAGCCGGGGATTCGGGCCGTACCCGCGTGCCAGCAGCACCATTCGCTGCCCGGCGCCGAGCTCGATCACCGAGCCCTCCACCAGGCCCTGGGCGAAGTCGGCCATCCGGCGACCGGCATCGGCGCGACTCTCCGCATAGGCGGCAACGTCCCCGAGCTCGCACCGGGCCTGTTCCTCCAGGTCGGCCAGCTGGGACCGGAGGTCATCGACCCGGGCCGTTTCCTGTTGGCGACGCCGCTGGTGGCGGTGTTGGGCGAACGACGCCCGCACCAGGTCCTCGGCGCGGTGGCGTGGGTACGTAGCCACCAGGTTCACCGCCATGTTGTAGGTGGGCGTGAAGCTCGAGACCAACGGGTGGCTGCCCTGGGCGGCGATCGAAGCCACCCGGTCGAACGGGATCTCGGCCTGGTGCAGCACCACCGCGGTGCCGGTCCGATCGATGCCGCGCCTGCCCGCCCGCCCGGTCAGCTGGGTGTAGTCGCCGGGGCGGAGGACCTCGTGGGACTCGCCGTCGAACTTGGAAAGCCGCTCCAGCACGACGGCCTTCGCCGGCATGTTGATCCCCAATGCCAGCGTCTCGGTGGCGAACACCACCTTGATCAACCCGGCGGCGAACAGGCTCTCCACGGTCTCCTTGAACGCCGGGACCATGCCCGCATGGTGTGCCGCCACCCCCTCCTCCAGGTCGGCCACCCACCGGTCGAACCCGAGGACGGCGAGATCGGCCGGGTCGAGGTGGGCGGTGCCGGCGTGGGCGGTTCGGACGATCTCCGCCCGTTCGGCGGCGGTGGTCAATCCCGGCTTGGCCCCCGCCACATGGGTTGCCGCGTCGCCGCACCCCGCCCGGGAGAAGATGAAGTAGATGGCGGGGAGCATCCCCAGCCGGGACAGCTCCTCCACCACCCGGAGCCGGCGAGGAGCCACGAACCGCCGGAAGCGGCCCCGTCCCTTGCGGAGCATGGACACCACGGCCGGGTTGGGCCGCTTCCCCGAGCGGTCGAAGACGGGGAACATCTCGACCACCCGCTCGCGGTGGCGGTCCTCGACCATGTACACGCTCTCCAGCGGGACCGGGCGGTGTCTCTCCTCGACGAGCACCGTCTCGCCGCGCCGCGCCTCGACCCACTCGGTGAGCTCGTCGGCGTTGGCGACCGTCGCCGACAGGCTGACCAGCTGGATGTGGCGGGGAAGGTGGATGATCACCTCTTCCCAAACCGAGCCGCGGTAGCGGTCCTGCAGGAAGTGGACCTCGTCCAGCACGACGACCGCGAGCCCGTCGAGCCGTGACGAGTCGGCGTAGATCATGTTGCGCAGCACCTCGGTGGTCATCACGACGGTGGGCGCGTCGCCGTTGACGACGTTGTCGCCGGTGAGCAGGCCGACCCCGGCCTCACCGTATGTGGACACCAGATCGCCGTACTTCTGGTTGGAGAGCGCCTTGATGGGAGTGGTGTAGAAGGCCCGTGCCCGGCGACGGCGGGCCAGCTCCACCGCCGCCTCGGCGACCAGGGTCTTCCCGGCTCCCGTCGGGGCGGTGACCACCACCGACCTCCCCGCCTCGACGTGGCCGATCGCCTCCAGCTGGAAGGCGTCGGGCGTGAAAGGAAGGCTCGCCACCCAGTCGGCGAGGTCCCCCCTCCTCGTGTTCACTTCTTGAGCCCGAAGCGGATGGCGAGGATCGTCGCCTCGTAGAGGACGTAGAGCGGACCGGCGAGCAGGACCAGGGTCAGCGGGTCCCCTCCGGGGGTGAGCAGAGCCGAGCCCACCAGGATGACCGTCACCGCCCAGCGCCGCCACGAGCGCAGGGTCCGTGAAGTGACGACGCCGGCGGCGCCGGCGGCGAACAGGAACACCGGGAAGAGGAAGGCGAGCCCGAAGGCGAGCAGGAAGCGCATGGCGAACCGGAGGTAGTACTCGGCGCCGATGACGGGGTCGAGGATGTCGGAGCCGATGCCGAGCAACAGCCGGAGCGTCATCGGGAGCGCCAGGTACCCGACCACCACCCCGACGGTGAACAGGACGGCGAGGACGATGGAGAGCGGCACAGCGAACTTCCGCTCCCGCGGTGTCAGCGCCGGGCTGATGAACCCCCACGTCTGACCGATCAGCACCGGCGAGGCGATGACCACGCCCCCGAAGAGCGCCACCCTCAGCACGAGCGTGAAGGCCTCGGCGGGCTGGAAGAAGGCGAGGCGGTCCCCGTCGACCGCCTCCAGGTAGGGCTCGGCGAGGATGTCGAGGAGCTGCTCGTAGAAGATCGCCGCCACCACGGTGCCGATGGTGATGGCGACGACGGAGACGATCAGCCGCCGGCGCAACTCGACCAGGTGGTCCATGAACGTCATCGGGCCGTCGGTCATGTCGGAGGCGGCGTGCTCCCTGTCGCCGGCGGGTCGGGGGCGCCGAGCGGGTCGTCACCCGGCCGGTCGACTCCCGGCTCGTCTGATTCTCTCCTCGGGATCCGGCGGCGCCGGCGCACGTCTCGGGTTGCGGGTCGGGGCGATGTCGTCCAGGTTGGGGATGGCGGCTCTCAGGTCCGCCTTGGCGGCGCGCAGGTCGCGGTCGATGTCGGCGAGCGGCTTGGCCAGCTCCTCGGTGCTCGCCGTCAGCTCCTGGCGCACGTTCCCGGCGGCTTGGCGCAGCTTGGCGACCGCCATCCCCGCCTTGCGGGCCAGTTCGGGCAGCCGGTGGGGCCCGAAGACGATGAGGATGATCACCGAGATGGTGATGATCTCCGACAGCGTCAGGTTGGCGTTCACCGTGCCGATGGTAGGACGGGAGTCGCCCCCGACCGGTCCCCCCGGTGTGCCCTTGGCGGTCCCCGTGGATCGGTCGGAGCGCGGCTCCGCCGGTCAAGCCCGGTAGCGAGCCAGGATCCTGGTCCGTAGGTCGGCGACGGCGTCTGCGACCTCGGTGCCCCGCAGCAGCTCGGCGTCGCTCCCGAGACGAAGCAGCAGCCGGGCGGCCACCGAGGCGTCGCCGGCGAAGAAGCGGATCGTGGCGGACCCGCCCTCGCCCTCGTCGGCGAGGAGGTCCACCGGGTAGTAGTCGACGACCCACCGGGCGCGGGGGCCGAGACGGATCTCGCACACCACGTCGTCGTCCCCCCGGTTGTACGACACCAGCGGGGGCGGGGTCTCTGCAGGAGGCTCGAAGCGATCCCCGGTCGTGTGCAGGTCCCGGATGCGGTCGATGCGGAACACCCGCTCGTCCCGGGCGAGCCGGCAATGCCCGGTCACGTACCAGTTGCCCAGCGTGGAGAACACCAACCACGGCTCGACGTCCCGTTCGGTGGTGCGGTCCCCGGCAATGGCGGTGTACACCAGGTGAACCACCCGGTGGTCGGCCGCCGCCCGACGGAGCTCTCCGACCATGCCCGGCTCGGGCAGGTCGACGGTGAGCACCTCGCCGGCGTCGGGGAAGATCGCCGCCACCAGCTTGTCGACCGCACGCCGCAACGCCTCGGGAGCCTCGCCGGTGGACAGCATCGCCAACCCCGAGGCGATGAGGCTGAGCGCTTCGGGAGCGGTGAGCTGGACCGGGTCGGCGAAGTAGTCGGCCATCTCGATGACCACCTCGTCGTCGTCGATGTAGGCGACCATCAGGTCGTCGGGCCCGTAACCCGGGAGACCGCACACGAAGAGCAGGTTGAGGTCGGCGGCCAGTGCCCGGCGGTCATAGCCGAATCGCGTGCAGACCTCGTCGACGGTCGACCCGGGATGGGCAATCACCCAGGGCAGCATCCCGAGCAGCCGGTTGAGCCGGCCGGCGGTGCGGACACTGGTCATCCGGCGACCCTGGTGACCAGCCGCTGCCGGAGCTCGACCGGGGCGACGATCTCGGCGCGGTCCTCGAACGACAGGACCCAGCCGATCAACGCCTCCGGGTTGGCCACCCGCAGCCGCAACTCGATCCCGCCGTCGGGAAGCCGGGTCACCGTGGCCGGGTCGTGGACCTGGCGCTCCGCCCACCAGGCCAGGTCGGGGTCGATGCGCACCACCGCCGTGGTCTCCGCGTCTCCGCCCGCCTCCCAGGGGGCGTCGGGCACGAAGGCGGCGGCGGAGAAGTCCCCGGGTCGGTCGAAGGCGGCGGGGGGGCCGGTGGCGCGCACCGGCGCCGCCCGGTCGAGGCGGTAGAGCTTGACGACGCTGTCGTCGCGCTCCGGTCCGATGAGGTACCAGTGACCGCGCCGATGGGCCAGCCCGAACGGTGCCACCACCCGTTCCCGCCCCCGGTAGTCGAAGGCGAGGTGGCGGCGCTCGGAGACGGCCAGGAACACCACGGCCAGGTCGCCCTCGCTGGTCCCCAGGTCGGCGGCGAGCGGCTCCCCGGCCGGCGCCAGCGGCGTGCCGCCCAGCTTGAACATGGCGTCGGGCCCGGAGGACCGTCCCCCCATCCGCACCACCTGGGCAGCCAGCCACAGCGCCGCCCGCTCGTCGTCGGTCAGTCCCGGGTCGGGGAAGTCGGGTTCCTCTTTCACGGTGTACCCGTGCTCGACCTCCCAGGCGTCGGTGGGTCGCAGCTCCAACCGGAAGCCGAGGCTGCGCAGGAGGTCCTTGTCGCGCTCGAAGGTGCGACGGAACGCCTCGTCGCTTTCCCCGTTGTAGCCGGCCACCGTGTGCCTGATCTCGTCGGCGGTCACCGGCCGTCCCACGGTCAACAGGAACGCCAGCAGGTTCAGGATCCGCTCGATGACCTTGTGCATCGCTCGCCAGCGTATCGACACCCCGACACCCGGGGAAGCACCCGGTGAGCGGCGTGCAGACGGGTCAGAGGCCGCCGATCAGCTTGTCGACCCGCTCGTCGACGGCACGGAACGGGTCCTTGCACAGCACGGTGCGCTGCGCCTGGTCGTTGAGCTTGAGGTGGACCCAGTCGACGGTGAAGTCCCGCTTGCGGGCCTTCGCCGCCTTGATGAACGCCCCGCGCAGGCGGGCCCTGGTGGTCGCCGGCGGCTCGGTCTCCGCCTTCTCCACCATCTCGTCGGTGACCACCCGCTCCACCAGGCCGCGCCGCTCCAGCAGGTAGTAGAGGCCACGCTCTCGTTTCACGTCGTGGTAGGCGAGGTCGATCAGTGCCAGACGGGGATCCGACATGGGCATCGACCGCTCCTCGACGAACCGCTCGATCAGACGGTGCTTGGCCACCCAGTCGCACTCGCGGTGGAGACTGAGCGGGTCCTTCTCCAGCCCGGTGAGCAGGTACTCCCACATCTCGATGGCGTTCTCCACCTGGGCAGGGAACCCGACGGTGCGGCCGTAGCGCATCGCCCGCTCCAGGTACTCCCACTGGATGTCGAGCGCCGAGAGCTCCCGCCCGTTGGCCAGCCGCACCCGACGCCGGCACGTGATGTCGTGGGAGATCTCCCGGATGGCCCGGATCGGGTTCTCCAGGCTGAGGTCGCGGAACACCACGTCGTCCTCGAGCATCTGGAGCAGCGCCGCCGCCGTTCCCACCTTGACCAGGGTGACGTACTCCGACATGTTGGAGTCGCCGGCGATGACGTGGAGTCGCCGGTACCGCTCGGCGTCGGCGTGGGGCTCGTCCCGGGTGTTGATGATGGGCCGGCTCCGGGTGGTCGCCGACGAGATGCCCTCCCAGATGTGCTCGGCGCGCTGCGACAGGCAGAACACCGTCCCCCGGGCGGTCTGCAGCAGCTTCCCGGCCCCGGCGTATATCTGGCGGGTGACGAAGAACGGGATCAGGGTGTCGATCACCCGCTGGAAGTCGCCGTGGCGGCCCACCAGGTAGTTCTCGTGGCACCCGTAGGAGTTGCCCGCCGAGTCGGTGTTGTTCTTGAACAGGTAGATCTGCCCCCGGATCCCCTCCTCCTCGAGCCGCTGCTCGGCAGAGGTGAGCAGGCTCTCCAGGATCCGCTCGCCCGCCTTGTCGTGGGCGACCAGGTCGAGCAGGCTGTCGCATTCGGGTGTGGCGTATTCGGGGTGGCTGCCCACGTCGAGGTAGAGCCTGGCGCCGTTCTCCAGGAACACGTTGGAGGACCGTCCCCACGACACCACCCGCCGGAACAGGTAGCGGGCCACCTCGTCGGGTGACAGGCGGCGCTGGCCGCGCAGCGTGCAGGTGACCCCGTACTCGGTCTCGATCCCGTAGATGCGACGCTGCATCGTCGCACAGTACCCAGCTAGGGGGCTTCGACGTTCCGCGCCGTTGCGACGTCGTCGGCGGTGAGCCGGCGGAACTTGCGACGTCCCCGGGTCCGGTCGAGCACCGCCGCCTCCCAGTCGACCGGCTCGACGGTGTGCTGCTCGGCCTCCTCGATGGCGGATGTCGCCAACCGCACCGCCCCGGCCAGGTCGACATCGGCCGCCCATCCCGCGGCGAGCACCTCGGTGACCTTGGCGTCGTTGCCGCCCATGGCGCCGAAGTCGGCCATGGCGGCGAGCGTCCCGTCGAACTGGATGCGGAACATGTTGGTGCCGTCGTGACTGTCGCTGCCGATCTCGGCCACCATCAGCTCGATCTCGTAGGGCTTCAGCTCGTGGATGAAGATCTGGCCGAGCGTCTGGCTGTAGGCGTTGGCCAGCCCGCGGGCGGTGACGTCCATCCGCCCGTATGAGTAGCCCTTGATGTCGGCGTAGCGGACCCCGGCGGTGCGGAGCATCTCGAACTCGTTGAACCGTCCAACCCCGGCGAAGGCGATGCGGTCGTAGATCTCGCCCAGCTTGTGGAGCGACCCGCTCGGGTTCTCGCCGATGAGCAACACCCCGTCGACGTAGCCGCACACGGCGATGGGACGCCCTCGGGCGATCCCCTTGCGGGCGAAGTCGGCCCGCTCCTTGGTGAGCTGCTCGGGCGGGACGTAGAACGGGCTGGTCACGGTCGAGCCTCGAGCACGTCGGCGGCGATACCGGCGAGCCGGTCGTCATCGACCTCGGTCAGCCCGTCGACCGTCACGGTGACCACGTTGGGGTAGATGCCTCGTTTCACGTCAGGCCCGCCGGTGGCGACATCCTCCTCGGAAGCGGCGACCAGCGCCTCCACCGCCATCCGAAGCGCGGAGTCCTCGTCGAGGTCGGTCCGGAACGACGCCTTGAGGAAGGCCCTTGCCTCGTTGCCTCCGGAGCCGGTGCTTGCGTAGTCCTGCTCCAGGTAGCGGCCGCCGACCACGTCGAACGAGTACAGGGCGCCGGTGGCGGTGGTCTCGTCGAAGCCGCAGAACAGCGGCACCACCGCCAGCCCCTGGAAGGCGAGGGGTAGGTGGCCGCGCACCATCCTGGCGAGATAGTTGGCCTTCCCTTCGAGAGACAGCCGGGTGCCCTCGATCTTCTCGTAGTGCTCCAGCTCCAGCTGGAACAGCCGGATCAACTCGATGGCGAGCCCGGCGGTCCCGGCGATGGCGACCGCCGAGTATTCGTCGGCGGGGAACACCTTCTGCACCCGCTTGTGGGCGATGTAGTTGCCGGAGGTGGCGCGACGGTCACCGGCCATCACCACGCCGTCGGAGTACTTCAGGGCCAGCACCGTCGTTCCTTCGGGGACCTCGGGGAAGGTGCCGCTCTCGGGGATCCGCCAGTGGGGAGCCAGCCCCCGTTGGTCGAGCAGCGAAGCGAAGCTGGCGTCGAGGCTGGGGGGCTCGAGGGGGAGGACCGGGCCGGTGCCGAGCTCGTCCCTGCTGCGGCTCACTCGCCGCCCTTCTGGACGTAGTTCTTGACGAACTCCTCGGCGTTCTCCTCGAGCACCGAGTCGATCTCCTCGAGGAGATCGTCGATCTTCTCGGTCAACTCGTCGGCCTGCTCGGCAGGCGCGCTCTCGTCGATCTCCTCCTGGCGGCCCGGTACCGGCGTCTGCTTGCGTTCCTGCTCAGCCATCGTCGCCTCCCAACGCCTTGATCAGGGCCGCCGGCGTGTCGCACCGGTCGAGCAACTCGCCCACCATCTCTTTCGAGCCCTTCAGCGGTTCCATCATAGGTACCCGCCTCAACGCCTCCTCGCCGGTGTCGAAGACCAGGGAGTCCCAGTTGGCGGCCACCAGCGCCGGCCCGAACCGGCCGACGCATTCACCCCTGAAGTACGCCCGGGTCTCATCGGGGGGCCGGGTGACCGCCTCCTCGACCTCATCGTCGGTGAAGAGCCGCTGCATCCTGGCGCCGGCCACCAGTCGGTGGTAGAGGCCGCGTTCGGGATCGACGTCGTGGTATTGGAGGTCGAGGAGCCGCAGCTTGGGATGGTCCCACGACAGGTCGTCGCGGTCGACGTAGGCGGCGAGCAACCGGCGCTTGGCCACCCAGTCGAGCCGGTCGGCGAGCCGCATCGGGTCGACTTCGAGGTCGGTGAGCACCTCCTCCCAGCGCTCCAACAAGACCGGGTACCGGTCGCCGAGGTCGACGGTGTTGACGTGCTTGGTAGCCCACTCCAGGTACTGCCACTGCATCTCCAGCGCGGTCATCGTCCCGCCACCGTCGAGCGGTAGCGGCACGGTGAGGTCGAGGTCGTGGCTCACCTGCCACGCTGCCTTCACCGGGTCCTCGAGGGTGATGGGCTCGGGCAGCGCCCCGGCCTCCAGCGCCGCCAGCACAACGGTGGTGGAGCCGAGCTTGAGGAAGGTCTGGACCTCGGACAGGTTGGCATCGCCGAAGATGACGTGGAGCCGGCGATAGCGGGATGCGTCGGCGTGCGGCTCGTCGCGGGTGTTGATGATGGGCCGCTTCAGCGTTGTCTCCAGGCCCACCTCCTCCTCGAAGAAGTCGGCCCGCTGGGTCAGCTGGAAGTCCACCGGGGGGCGCCCGTTCTCGGACCCGACCTTTCCCGAGCCGGTGAAGACCTGCCGCGACACGAGGAAGGCGGTGAGGTGGCGGACGATCTCCCCGAAGGGAAGCGCCCGGGCCAGCAGGTAGTTCTCGTGGGCCCCGTACGAGTTGCCCTTGCCGTCGCTGTTGTTCTTGTGGATGAACATGCGCTCAGGCTCCGGCATGGCGGCCCGAGCCGCGGCAACGGCGCGGGCCATGATCACCTCCCCGGCCTTGTCGTACCGTGCCGCTTGGAGCGGGTCTATGCACTCCGGCGTCGAGTATTCCGGATGGGCGTGGTCGACGTACAGCCGGGCACCGTTGGTCAACACCACGTTGACCAACCCCGTCTCCAGCTCGGGCGGGAACAGCCCTTCGTAGCCGAAGCCGCGGGCGTCACGCCCCGGTGACTCCTCGTCGATCGACCACTGGATACGGGCCCGGCCGCCGCGATAGGAGTTGATCACCGTGCTCGACGAGAGCACCGGATTGAAGTCGGCCTGGTGACGGACCGTGATGCCGTACTCGGTCTCGGTGCCCAGGACCCTGGGCTGCGCCGAGGCCTCGGTCACAGGTACTGCCCGGGCGCCACCGCCTCGATGGCGCGCCCTTCCCCGTCGCTGGCGATGAGCCGGACGTAGACGATCCGCTCGCCCTTCTTGCCCGAGATCTTGGCCCAGTCGTCGGGGTTGGTGGTGTTGGGCAGGTCCTCGTGCTCCTTGAACTCCTGGGCGATGGCGGCGAGGAGGTCGCCCTCGGTCATCCCGAGGGGGTCGCCGGCGATCTCCCGCTTGATGGCGTCCTTCTTGGCCCGGCTGACGATGTTCTCGATCATCGCCCCGCTGGCGAAGTCCTTGAAGTAGAGGGTCTCCCGGTCGCCGTTGGCGTAGGTGACCTCGAGGAACCGGTTGTTCTCGGAGGTGTCGTACATCCGGGCGACCACCGCCTCGATCAGGGACGCCACCAGAGCCGACCGGTCGCCGTCGAACCGGTCCAGCTCGGTCTGAGCGTAGGGCAGCGTCTCACTGAGGTAGATGCGGAAGATCTGGCGGGCGGCGTCCACGTTGGGGCGCTCGATCTTCACCTTCACGTCCAGCCGGCCGGGCCGGAGGATGGCGGGGTCGATGAGGTCCTCGCGGTTGGAGGCGCCAATGACGATGACGTTCTTCAGGGTCTCCACGCCGTCGAGCTCGGACAGGAGCTGAGGCACGATGGTGGACTCCACGTCGGAGGACACCCCCGTTCCCCTGGTGCGGAACAGCGAGTCCATCTCGTCGAAGAAGACGATGACGGGCACACCCTCGTCCGACTTCTCCTTGGCCCGCTGGAAGATGAGCCGGATCTGGCGCTCGGTCTCGCCCACGTACTTGTTGAGCAGTTCGGGGCCCTTGATGTTGAGGAAGTAGGACCGGGTGTCCTCGTTGCCCTCTTTGGCAGCGACCGCCTGGGCCAGGCTGTTGGCCACCGCCTTGGCGATGAGCGTCTTACCGCATCCCGGTGGCCCGTACAGGAGCACGCCCTTCGGGGGCGACAGGTCGTACTCGTCGAACCGCTCCTTGTGGACATACGGCAGCTCGACGGCGTCCTGGATGGCGATGATCTGCTCGCTGAGCCCGCCGATGTCCTCGTAGGTGATGTCGGGCACCTCTTCGAGCACCAGCTCCTCGACCTCGGGCCGGACCAGCTTCTCGAACACCATGCCGGTGCGGGTGTCCAGCCTGACGTGGTCGCCGGGGCGGAGGAACACCCCGCGCATCGGCGATGCGATCTCGGTCACCCGCTCCTCGTCGGCGCGTCCGATCACCAGCAGCCTGGTGTCGTCGAGGACCTCTTTGACCGTCACCACCTCGCCCTGGATCTCGAAGTAGCGGACGTCGACGATGTTGCTCGCCTCGTTGAGGAGGACCTCCTGGCCGACCTCGAGCGCCTTGATCTCGATGGTCGGCTCCACGTTGACCCGCAGCTTGCGTCCGGCGGTGTGGACGTCGGCGGTCCCGTCCTCGTTGACCCTGAGCACGGTGCCGAACGGGTTGGGCGGCGCCGTCAGCTTCTCGACTTCCTGGCGCAGCATGGCGAGCTGCTGGCGGGTCTCCTCGAGGGCGGCGGCGAGCTTCTGGTTCTGAGTGGCGGCCTGGTTGAGGCGGTTCTTGGTCTCGAGCAGCCGTTCCTCCAGCACCCGGACCCGACGGGGCGCGTCCTGGAGCCGGCGGCGCAGGACGGCGACCTCCTCCTCCAGCATCCGCACCGTTGCCCTCAGCTGGTGTGCCTCGTTCCCACCCTGGTCCACGTCGCTTCCTTCCCTGGCCCTGCTTCGCACTATAGGCCCGGCCTACCACAATCTCGGTGGTCCTCGGAGGGCGATCGCAAGCGATGTCGACGCCGGTAGAATGCCGGTGCGGGTAACGAGAGGACCACCTCATGAAGGTATGGATCGACCAGGATCTGTGCACCGGAGACGGGCTGTGCGAGGAGATCGCACCCGACGTCTTCGTCCTCCTCGACGACGGCCTGGCCTACGTCCGCGAGGGCGGGACCATCTACGCCGAGTCGAAGGGCAACCCGCAGGGCGCCGCCGGCATGGCCCCCATCCCGGACAACCAGCTCGACGTCGTCGTCGAAGCGGCCGAGGAGTGCCCCGGCGAGTGCATCTTCATCGAGCCGTGAGGTTCGACGCCCGGCCTCGGGCGGTTTCGCGGCGTCACCGCGTCTCGAGGATGCCGGCGACGTAGTCCGCCTGGCCGGTGTGCTGGGTGGCGTCGTCGACGACGCTCACCAACCGCACCGCCAGCGTAACCGGCGGGTCCCACCTGCGGTCGACGATGCGGTCGAGGTCCTCCTCGGTGAGGGTGTCGACGACCCCGTGGACGTAGGCCTGAACCGCGTCGTGGTAGCCGAGCAGGAGGTCGGCGGCGACCCGGACGCTGGCGACGTCCTCAGCGGTGTGCCCGTAGCCGGTCGAGCGGTCGTCGAAGGGCAGGGCGAACGACGACGCCCAGCCGTCCCGGATCCACACCTGCTCGTCGCCCTGGGCGCGGGCGACGTGGTCGTCCATGATTCGGGTCAGGTGCCAGACCAGCCACGCCACCGTGTTGGCGCCGGGAGCGACACGGGCCGCCAGCTGTTCGTCGGAGAGCCGCCCCACAACGCGCTGGACGTTCTCGCTGATCCGGTTGAACGAGTCGGTGAGGACGTCGCTGGCTGTGGCCATGGTCAAATGCCCTCCTCGACCTGGTGGGTGGGTCCGGTGGGATCCTCGTCATCCGGCGCGTCCACAGCCCCCTCCTCGTCCGCGGTGCTGGCCTTCGGCCCCTGCTGCGGCCACTCCTCCCCCGAGGGGGGAGGAGAAATTCGTCTTGCAGTGGTGATGAAACCGGTGTGGCCCACCATACGGTGCGAGGGCCGCACCGAACGGCCGTCGACGACCCAGGAGCGGTGGAGCACCTCGAAGGTCTCCACGGCGAAGAAGCCACCTGAGGCGCGCAGCTCGTCGACCACGGTCTGCACTTGGGGGACGGTGGGCAGGTAGCAGAGGAAGACCCCGCCGGGCCGGAGGCGGGTGGCGGCGAGCCGGGCCAGATGCCATGGCTCGGGCAGGTCGAGCACCACCCTGTCGGGGGAGACCTCGTCGAGCGCATCCTCCACGTCCCCCACCCGCAGGTCGACCTGTTCCGGGACCGTGCCCGAGAACCCGGCGATCAGCTTGCTCGCCACGGTGGCATGGTCGGTGCGCCGCTCGTAGCTCACCACCCGGCCCCTGGATCCGACGGCCCTGGCCAGCGCCATCGTCAGCGCACCCGAGCCCGTCCCGGCCTCCAGGACCGTCATCCCCGGTCCGATGTCGCCGGCGACCAGGATCGCCCCGATGTCCTTGGGATAGGACACGGTGGCCCGCCGCCCCATCTTCAGCACGTAGTCCCCCAAGGTGGGGAGCAGGGCCACGTACGGCTCCCCGAGGGTGGTCAGGTGAACGCTGCCGTCGCCGGCGCCGATGAGGTCGTCGTGCTCGATCATCCCGCGGTGGGAGTGGAACTGCCGTCCGGGGACCAGCTCGATCAGGTAGCGGCGACCCTTGGCGTCGTGGAGCATGCACGGGCCGCCAGAGACGAACTCAGGCTGCATTCCGGCTGCGGGGTTGGTCACGGCCCGGTCAGTTGATGAGGACCGCGCTCAACGACGCGACGAAGGTGAGGACCAGGGCCGTCACCAGGACCCAGACGACGATCTTCACCGACCGGTCCTGCCGGTCGGGCATCAGCCCGTCACCTCCGTCTCCTCGCCCTCGCCGTCGTCGTCGACCAGGCGGATCCTGATTGTCTCCCCTTTGCTCAGGTTGGCGACATACAGGAGCTCCCTTGCGGGCGGCCGGTGGTTGCGCATCCACGACAGGACGAGGAGCGCGGTCCCCAATGCCGAGGCGGTCGAGTTCCCGGTCCGCAACCCGGAGAAGAGCTGCTGCGACCCGTAGGCCGACATCGAACTCGCCCCCAGGCCGAACTGCCTGGCGAGCCAGCGAATCATCGGAGCCGGATCACCTCGACCCGAGCCCCGCCCGTGCCCTTGGACCCGCGCCTCCTACCGAAGATGAAGGCGAGGACGATGAACAACACCACGCCGACGGCGATGGCGGCGCCTGTGGTCCGCGCCTGCTCCTTGGTGTCGGTGACGATGGTCTCGATCTGGCGCAGCTTGTTCTCCAGATCGGCCCGTTGCACGGTCATGCTGGTCACTCCTTGGTCGAGGCGGCGGTGATCTTGATGAGGACGACGGCCACGGCGGCCATGACGAGCGCCCCGAGCACGTACCCGAGCGCCTCCCAGTTGGGGCCCTCGGGCAACGCCATGATCAGGTAGCGGGTGCCGGCGATCCCGAAGAACAGCGCGGAGAGCACGAAGCAGAACGCCGCCCCCAACGATATCCCGGCGAACCGGCCGAGTTGCTTGGCGGGAACCACCGTCTCCTGGCGGAGGTACTCGGTGGACATCGACACGAACTCTCGGACGTGGTCGGGCAGTTCTCGTACGTCAGCCATGGTGCTCCTCGCTCGGCGTCAGGGTAACGCACCGGAATGGCGGCCCGCGGACCCGCAGGGGCCCCGGACGCTTCTGGTCAGAACCGCCGTCGGGCGGCGCTGTTCGACTTACGCCGTCCCCTGGCGAACCAACCGACGGCCAGGCCGAGCAGGAAAGCGAGGAGCATCCAGACGACGATCTGGCTGGCGATGTAGCTCACACCCTCACTCCTCCAAGGCGATGAACTCGATCCGGCGGTTCCGTGCCCGGCCTTCCTCGGTGGCGTTCGAGGCGATGGGCCTGGTGTCACCGTAGGCGGTCACCACGAAACGGTCTGGATCCTGGCCGCGTTCGACCAGGAAATCGACCACCGCCTGGGCGCGCCGCCGCGACAGATCCATGTTGGCCGCCGCTGAGCCGACCGCGTCGGCGTGACCGGCGATCTCGACCGGCACGTCGGGGAACTGGCGGAGCGACGGGACTATCTCCGCCAGCAGACGGCGACCGTCGCGGGTGAGGACGTCGGAGTTGAACTCGAACTCGATCACCTTGCCGCTGATGAGATCGTCGAGGTTCTCCTGCAGCTCGACCACCTGCTGGCGGGGGGGCGGCGGAGGAGCGTCGACCAGCGAGAGCGCGCTGACGAAGGCGAGCGGGCTGTCCTGGAACAGGTCCTCTGCGGCACGGCGGACGTCGGCCCTGACCTGGCGTGAGTCGAAGACGGCGGACACGGTGGCCACCCCCGAATCGGGATTGACCACGATCTCGAACTCGTCGACCTCCTGGTTGAGGCGATCGGTGATCGCCAGCACCGCCGCCATCCACTCGTCCACCGCCGGGACGTGCTCCCGGATCTCCAGCCCCTCGGTGTCGAGTTGGTGGCCGGTGTCGGCCAGGGCCGTGGTGACCCGGTTGATGGCGGACTGGCTGGGCAGGGTCCCGGTGACGGTGAGGACGTCGTCGGCCAGGGTGAGCACCATCGGATCCGAGGGCGCCGGGACGCCTTCGGGAACGACGAGCTCCCGCACGTCCAGGCTGCTGAACACCCGCTGCACACCGGGACGGTTCGACACCGTCTCGGGGAGAGCGACGAGGTCCTCCTCGGTGGGGACGGTGCCGTCCAATTCGATGTCCTGTCCGCTGGCCTGGACCTCGACGTCGTCGAAGCCGGCGCGGCGCAGGTACTCGAGAGTGTCGCGCTGCAAGGCCGCCTCGACCTGGCTCGACCCGAAGAACACCGCCGCCGCCGTCAGCGCGATCAGCGCCAGCGCCGACAGCAACCAGAAGGCGAACCCGGAGAGGATCGGCCCTTCCTCGTCCTCCCCGGCGATGTAGCGGGGGGTGTGCTGGCGCGGGGTCTCGTCGAGGTCCCGGATCCTCACTCTGGCCGTCCTGGAGGGCTTCTTGGCCACGCTGCTCCTGTTGTCGTCCCGGCACCGTGCCGGGGACCAGGGCAATCTACCGGAGGTCCGAGTTCAGGTGATCGAGAAGGCGGTCGACCAAGGCGCCCTGCGCAGGGTTTAGGAGCCTCCTGGCGTCGTCCGGCCCCACCCAGGCGACCCTGTCGATCTCCGGGATCTCCAGCGTGCCGGTCGAGCCGGGTGGCCACCTGATGGTGACGACGTTGGAGACGATGGTTGCTGGGTCGACGTCGCCTTCGCCGGCGAAGGCGTGGACCGTCTTGCCCGCCTTCTGCACCACCGTTCCCAGGTCATGCAGCACCTCGGGGGCAGGGAGCCCGAGCTCCTCGGCGAACTCGCGGCGAGCAGCCGTCTCCGGGTCCTCTTCGCCCTCGACGAGCCCTTTGGGGATGGTCCACGCCCCCTCGTCACGCTTCGCCCAGAACGGGCCTCCCGGGTGGGCGATCAGCACCTCGATGGCGCCCCCGGCGAGGCGGTAGAGAAGCACGCCGCAGCTGACGGGTTGGTTGGCGGACGCCACCTTCCGAGGCTAGAACGGTTCGTAGCGCGCTGGAGCCGCGGCCGCAGTCGAAGCCGCGAGCGACGTGAATCGACGAACTCTGGTTTCTGTCACAGCGGTCTGGTATAACGAACGTATGTTCGATACAACGTCAGACAGCACCGATATCCGCACCACCGCGGCCCGGGTCGAAGCCTGGGAAGACGAGATCCTCGAGATCGAAACCAATGTCACCCGGCAGCGGGCCCGCCAAGTCCAACTGCTGCGCAAGCTGGACCGACACCAGGTGGACGCCGGGGCGGGGATGCGCACCATGGGCGACTGGATATCCGCCCACCTCGACGTCTCCTCCCAGACCGCCAACCGGCTGTGGCAACTGGCCCGCGCCGGCAACGAGCGAGATCGACAGCCTGATGGCCGACGGTCGCTGCGGCCTGGACCGTGCTGCAGTGCTCGGTAAAGCTCCGCGCCGCCGACGTAAACGACGACCAGCTGGGTAACGCCACCGCTTCGGGGTTCTCACTGGGACGGCTCTACGGGCTGTCTGGACCGGGTCCGGTCCTTCACCGCCGGCGATGAACGCAATGTGTTCGCCAACCGGTATCTGGTGATCCAACCCTCCCTCGACGACGCCGCCTACAAACTATGGGGGCTCTTGCCCGGCGTCGACGGGCAGGTCATCGCCGCCGCCCTCGACCAGCCGGGAGACCGAGTTGCCGGTGCTACCGGGTGAAGGCAACGGGCAGGGGCAGCGCCGCGCCGACGCCCTCACCGCCATCTGCCTCGACACCCTCACCGGACACCCGACCACACCGGTGACAGGACCAGCCCGGGCGGTGACCGTCGCCGAAGTGTTCATCGACGCCGGCCTGGCCGCTGAAGACGGCGGCGAATCCGGTGCCACCTCTGGCCTCCGGGGTCAAGGTCGGGCCCAACACCCTCGCTGAGATCGTCTGCGGCGGCAGGGTGCGGGTGATAGCCGTCGACGGGCTCCACCCCGTCGCCTACACCGACCGCACCGACGTGATACCCCCGGCGGTCCGACGCTTCGTGCAATGGCGGGACATGGGTCAATGCTCCATCGAAGGCTGCCACAGCCGATACCGGATCCAACCCCACCACATCCTCGAACGCCACCGCGGCGGGAGTCACGACCCGGAGAATCTGGTCAGCCTGTGCTGGTACCACCACCACGTCGCCATCCACCAACTCGGCTACACCATCGACCCGGGCTCACCCATCCATCGCCGCAAGCTGCTCTCCCCCCGCCAACCCACCGGGCCACCCCTCCGCGACCGCTACCCGCACCTGGCGACCATCGCCACCGCCGCCTAGCCGAGTTGAGTCCGGTCGACCGATCCCGGAGCCCAGGCAGCTCGATCCGAAGGAAAATGGGTTGTTCACCCGATGCGAGGCCCCTGCGACCGGAGCACGGTGGCCGAGACGAGCGTGGGAGGACGCGATGATCGAGATCGGGTTCCAACGACAGACTCTCGTTGCGCCGGATGTGGTCCTGGCGGCTGCGATCGACTTCTCGGAGCGACGGCCAGAGATCTGGACGATGCTCGACCCCGAGACATACCAAGTCCATGAGGTTGGTGCTGCGTCGGCGGACGTCACCGAGGGCAGTGCGGTGCTGGGCGGCATCTGGGCGCGAGAAGCGTACGACTGGTCGCTCCCGGGCGCCGTGCGAGCAGTTGAACGGGAGTCCAAGGTCTTCGCCCCGGGCAGCAGCTGGGAGCTGACCGTCGAAGCCCTGCCCGGCGGCGGCTCCGGCGTCTCATGGCTGGCGCGGCGCCGGGGCGCCGGCTTCAAGGGCCGGCTGCTGACGACGATGCTGCGGTTCCGCGGCGAGAAGCTCCTGGCCGCCTACCTCGAGGAGACGCTGGTTCGTCTCGAGGAGCCGGCAGCGGTCGATTGAACGGAGGGCGGCCGGCGAGTCCGGCGGCCTTCTTCCTATCCAGCCTCATCAGGTGCGAACGATGCACCCGGTGGTCGTTGTGGTGGTGCGCGCTCCGGGCGGGACAGTCAGTCGACGTCTGGATGGGAGTCGAAGGTGAGGTCGGCGGTGTCTACTACCGCCGCCGTCCGACCCGGCGCCGAGTGCCCCGACCAGTACATGTTGGTGTGCGAGATCACCATGTCGGGGCTGGGGGCACCCCACTCGGAGAGGTCCTCAGTGGTGTGCGCGTCGCCGACCAGGATGGTGTCGTAGCCGCGGGCGATCGCACCGTGCAAAGTCGAACGAACGCATTCGTCGGTCTGGGCGCCGGTGACGACGAGTCGGCCGAACTCGTCGCGCAGCCAGCTCCGACTCGAGGTCGGTGTCCTCGAACGAGTCGCCGTACCGCTTGTGGACGATCGGTTCCGACCCGTTCTGCTGGAGCTCCTCGACGTACTGCCACTCCTCGCTACCTACCGGCAGGTTGTCGGAGGAGTGCTGGACCCAGATCACGGGGACGTTCGCCGCCCGTGCCTTGTCGACGACATCCCTGATGTTGCCGACCACCTCGTCGCGCTCGATGAGTTTCGGCGACTACGCCCTTCTGCACGTCGATGACGAGGAGGGCCGTGTTGGGGCGGTTCGAGAACGTGCTCATGCCGGGCTCCCGGGTCGGGCCCTCCACCCTAATGAGGGCGAGTACCACAGGAACCCCGGCGGTCAGGCGCGCTCGGCCGAACATCCAGCGGTGGCCTTCCAGATCCTCTGCCGTGTAGATCCGAAAGCCGACGCCAGCGTCCTCGAGAGGCCGGACGACGATCGCCCCCGCGGCGACGGCGCGCGCGTGGTGGGCATCGAGGTCGTCGACTTCTACGAAGACGCCGTCGATCACCCAGGGGTTGTCCAGCCAGCGGCTCGCCCACTCGCATGTCTCGCGGTGATGTCTCGGGCTCTGGTACTCGCGGTTGGGGGTGGCGAGCATGATCGTTTCCTCGCCGTGAACCAGCTCGGCGTGACCGACGACTCCATCCGCGTCGGTGTACCGCTGGCCCTCTCGTTCCGTGAACCCGAAAGCCTGGGTCAGCCAGTCGATCGCTGCTGCCGCATTCTCATAAGAGATCATCGGGGTGATGCGCGACTCAGTCATGAGCTCGTCCCGATCCTAACGATGACGGACCGAGGGTCGCAGTGGACCTCCACCCGGGTCCGGCCGACACTCTGGTACCTGGTCCGGCAAAGACCGCCCGTATCAGCGGGTCTGATCCGGTGGAGCTGGGCGACTCCGCCCACCACCTGACTGCGGCTCACGGCGCTGCGCTCCACCCCGGTTTCTGGCCTGACTGAGTTGGGAAGAGTGAAAGGGTCAGCCTGGGAGGTTTTGATGATGCGAACGCTGATCGCCCTGCTGCTGGCTGCCGTCCTCATGCTCGGTGGGTGCAGCTACGGCGACGACGGTGGCAACACCGGCGGCGGTTACGGCGCCGCCGGTGCGACGAGCGCCGCCATCCTGTAACGAGGAGTCGAGGTCCGGGGGGCCTCGGCTGTGCCGTCGTCCCTGGGTGGTCATTGCACGCACGATGACGCCACCCAGGGCGACGGTCGCCGGGCGGGCGCTCCGAGCCGCGGGGACAACGGGCACTGGTACGGGTTATCACCCAGGCGGCCAGACGGGTACCGCGTCTCTCACGTTGACCCTACGCGTCCTCGGCAGACCCGGCGCCTTGGGGTCCACTTCCGTGACCCCCCGAGCTCACCGGTGCCTGCAATCGCGGACGGTGATGGACGGCCAAGACATGAGCTGTTGCATACGCCGCTTCCCCGGGGTTGGTGCGTAGGCTCATCTCATGGACGAGCCGGTGTCCTGGGCGCGACGGTTGGTGGGGCAGCTCGAGTACCACTGGGAGGCTCATGTCCTGCCCCGGCTCGCTGGCCTGACCGACGAGGAGTACTTCTGGGAGCCGGTCGAGGGGTGTTGGAGCTTGCGCCCGACCGGTGATGGGCGGTGGCGCATGGACGGGGGCGGCGATCCCGTCCCCGGGCGACCACCGCTGACCACGATCGCCTGGCGGATGACGCACATCTCGGTGGACTGCTACGAGAGCCGCTGGCGGGCGTTCTTCGGTGGCGAGGGGCCGAACATGTGGTCGCCGGGGGAACGTCTTCTGGCTGCCGGTGACCTCCCCGGCACCGCGGCCGCTGGTGTCGCCTACCTGGCCGCTGCGTACGGGCGTTGGCGGGATGCCGTCTCCGCGCGTCAAAGACGACGAGCTGATGCGACCCCTGGGACCGAAGGGTGCCGACTTCGCCGCCGACCCCATGGCCGAGCTGGTGCTCCACATCAGCCGGGAGGCGATCCATCACGGCGCCGAGATCTGCTTGCTGCGCGACCTCTTCGCGACGTCGACGGCCCACATACCGGCCGGGCCCGACGTTGACGCGACGCCCATCTGAAGATCCACCGGCATCAGCCCATGGGCCGCCGCCCCGGGGTGACCACCTCCGGCAAGCCACCCAGGGAGTCACGGCGGGCGGACGGGTAACACCGTCCACCGGACCGGACCCTAACCGCGGTGTCCGCCACCACGGACCGCTACCAAGCACGTCCTCTCCGAGGAGGACCGGGAGGCGGCGATCGCGCCAGCGGAACGGATGGCCGGCGCCGCCTCCGACGGGAGCCGCTGAAACCCTCCCGGAGACGGGTAGTCGTTGACCGAGAGGGTCGCCGGATCAGCGTCGGCGCCGGAAAACCCTTACGTTCCAAGGTGTCGGAGAGAGGACTCGAACCTCCACGAGCGATTAGCTCACCAGGCCCTCAACCTGGCGCGTCTACCAATTCCGCCACTCCGACGTGGGGGACGAATCATACCGGCGCGGTCACAGGTAGAACCGGGCCAGGCAGGTGGCGACACACGCCGGGCGCTCGCTCCCTTCCAGCTCGATGGTGACCTCGGCGGTGGTCTGGATCCCTCCGGCGACCTCGGCGACCTCCTCGAGCACGGCATGCGCCCGGACCCGCGAGCCGGTGGGCACCGGGGTGATGAACCGCACCCGGTCGAGCCCGTAGTCGACCGCCATCCGCGCCGGGAGGTCTACCCGTGGGGCGATCGCCGGGATCAGCGAGAGCAGGAGGAACCCGTGGGCGATAGTGGAGCCGAACGGGCCCGACGCCGCCTTGTCGTCGTCGACGTGGATCCACTGGTGGTCGTCGGTGGCGTCGGCGAAGGCGTCGATCCGCTCCCGGGTGATCGTCGTCCACTCCCCGACCCCGATGGAGGACCCGACCATGGCCCGCAAGTCGTCGATGGACACGTTCCCTCCAGTCAGGCGGCGGCGCGACGCGCGACGGTACAGGTCCGAGGGCGGCACCTTCTCCGGGGGACGGGCGGCGCCCATCACGAGGTCCGGCGCCCACACCGTCATCCCTTCCCTGATCCTGTCGTACTCCTTGCGGCTCTCCGACTGGTTGCACAACAGATAGTTGCGCCTCCCCACCTTGGCGATCAGCGGCCCGACCCCGATGTGCTCGGGGTTGCGGCTCCGCAGGTTGGCGAACATCGAGCCTCGGGCACGGCGAAGCACGAGGATGTCATCCCAGGGGATCACATGGCGGCGGAGGACGCACACCCGGGTGACTCCATCGGCGGCGAAGACGGCCTGGCGAGGCAGGTCGAACAGCGCTGCCCCGGCGAGCACCACTGCGAGGACTCCGAGCACGGCGATGATCGGGGTCATCCGGTAGGCCCGGGTGTATCCGAGCACGGTCGCCGCCGCCAGCAGACCGGGGGCGAGGCCGGCAGAGGCCAGGCCCCGCATCGATGAGTAGATGCGTACCGGTTCCGGCTCAGGACTCACGTGCGTCGACGAGGCGCAGGTCGCGGCCCAGCTTCTGCACCTGGCCCACCAGGGTGTCTTCCGGCGGGCACGGGAAGTGGCACGCCACCCAGTGGTTCTCGTACACCGGGAACAGCTGGGGGACCTCCACCTTGCAGATGTCCTGGGCGATGGGGCACCGGGTGTGGAAACGGCATCCCGACGGCGGGTTCGCCGGCGACGGGCAGGTCGCCCTCGAGGAGGATGCGCTTCCGGTTCCGCTCGGCGTTGGGGTCGGCGACCGGCGACCGCCGAGAGCAATGAGCTGCGTGTAGGGGTGGGCCGGCTTCTCGTAAAGCTCGTTGCGGTCGGCCAGCTCCACCACCTGCCCCAGGTACATCACCGCGACCCGGTCGGAGATGTGGCGCACCACCGACAGGTCGTGGGCGATGAACACGAAGCTGAGCCCGAACTCGTCCTGGAGTCTGCTCGAGCAGGTTGATCACCTGCGCCTGGATCGACACGTCGAGCGCCGAAACAGGCTCGTCGAGGACGATCAGGCTCGGGTCGAGGGCCAGCGCCCGGGCGATGCCGATGCGCTGGCGCTGGCCGCCGGAGAACTCGTGCGGGTACCGGTTGCCGTGCTCGGGCAGCAGGCCCACCTGCCGAGCAGGTCACCGACCCGGTCGTACGCCTCCTTGCGGCCGATGCCGTGGATGCGAAGCGGCTCGGCGACGATGTCTCGCACCGGCATCCGCGGGTTGAGCGAGGCGTACGGGTCCTGGAACACGATCTGCATCTCCTTGCGGAGCTGCCGCATCCGGTCCTTGTCGCGTCGTCGGTGACGTCCTCGCCCCTGTAGCGCACGCGTCCCCGAAGTGGGCTCGATCAGCCGCAGGATCGACCGACCCAGCGTCGTCTTGCCACACCCGACTCCCCCGACGATGCCCAGGGTCTCGTGGGGGTCGACGTAAGAGTGACGCCGTCGACGGCGAGACCGTGCCGGCCTGGCGGCGGAGGAGCCCCGGCCCGGATCGGGAAGTGGGTCTTGAGGTCGTCGACCTCCAGCAGCGGCTCGGGTCATGCCGCTGAGCTCCCCGCCTCGGGCGTCCTCGACCTCGTCGATGTGGTAACACCGCGAGCTCCGTGCTCGGGCTCGACCGTCGACCGAGCTCGGCTCCGGCTCCGCTTCCTGCGCAGATGTCGGTGGCGAACACGCACCGGGGCGACGGAACGGGCAACCGCCGGGGGCAAGCCGGAGGAGATCGGGCGGCGAGCCCGGGGATCGGGCGTCAGCTGGTCGCCGTCGCGAAGTCGAGGAGCGGGACCGAGCCGAGCAGGCCCAAGGTGTAGGGGTTGCGTCGGTGCTCGTAGAAGATGTCGTCGATGCCGCCGGACTCGAACGACGGCGCCGGCGTACATCACGTTGACCCGGTCGGCGAGCCCGGCGACGACCCCGAGGTCATGGGTGATCGAGCACCATGGCGGCACCGGTGACCGCCTGCGCCTTCCGGATCACCTGGAGCACCTGGGCCTGGATGGTGACGTCGAGGGCGGTGGTCGGCTCGTCGGCGATGAGCAGCTTGGGCTCGTTGGCCATGGCCATGGCGATCATGGCCCGCTGGCGCATGCCGCCCGAGTACTCGTGGGGATACAGCTTGATCCGCCGCGTCGGGTCGGGGATCCCCACCAGGGCGAGCAGCTCGGTCGGCGCGGTCCACCGCCTCCTTCTTGGTGACGTCGTTGTGGAGCGTGATCGCCTCGACGATCTGGTCGCCGACGGTGAACACCGGGTTCATCGCCGTCATCGGGTCCTGGAAGATCATGGCGATGTCCTTGCCGCGGATCTTGCGCAAGTCCTTCGGCTTCGGCGCCGATCAACTCCTTTCCGTCGAAGGTGACACTCCCGGTGACGACGGCGGACTTCGGGAAGCAGCCCCATGATGGCCAGCGAGGTCACCGACTTCCCCGAGCCCGACTCGCCCACGACGGCCAGCACCTCGCCGGGCGCACTGTCGAAGCTGGTGCCGCGGACGGCGGTGATCGTCGCCCTCGTCGCCGCGGAAGGTGACCGACAGGTCCCTGACCGCCAGGACCGGATCGGTCAATGACCTCTCCGAGCCGTGGGATCGAGGGCGTCGCGCATGGCGTCACCGAGGAAGTTCGGTGCACAGCGTGATCGATCACCACGAAGAACCCGGGGATGAGGATCTTGGTCGGGTCGGAGTCGATGGCGCCCCGGTAGTCCTGGATGATGTTGCCGAGGCTGGGGATCGGGGGGCGCACCCCGAGCCCGAGGAACGACAGGGTCGACTCGATGACGATGGCCGCTCCGACCGCCAGGGTGGCGTTCGACGACGATCGGGCCGAACGTGTTCGGGATGATGTGGCGGAACATGATCCGCCCCGGCTTGGCGCCGGCGGCCACCGCCGCCTGGACGAACTCCTGCTCCTTGAACTGGATGAACAGCGCCGCGGACGACACGGGCGATGACCGGCCACGAGAGGAGGGCGAGGAGGATCGCGGTGCTGTAGACGCCGCCGCCCCACTTCACCGCCACCACCAACAGCACCAGCAGCCCGGGGACGATGAGGAACAGGTTGGTGATCGAGGACAGCAGGTTGTCGATCCAGCCGCCGAAGAACCCGGCGATGGCTCCGATGATGGTGCCGATGATCGTGGTGAGCAGCGCAACGGTGATGGCGATGGTCATCGAGATCTGGCCCCCGGTGAACACCCGGACCATGAGGTCGCGCCCGATCTGGTCGGTGCCGAACGGATGGGTGAGCGACGGGCCCTGGTTCGGTAGGCCGGCGAGCACCTGGTCGTAGGTGAACGGCGACAGCCACGGGCCCGACCCAGAAGGCGAGGGTGAGCAGGACCAGGAGGATGAGCGACACCACCGCCACCGGGTGCTTCCTGAACCGGTCCCAGGTCTGCTGGTCCTCGATGCTCGCGCGCCTCGACGTCCAATCCCTCGGCTTCGACGAGGATCGGGTCGAACCCGGCGACGATCTCCACCTGCTCGTGGGAACCGAGGTCAGTCATAGCGCACCCTTGGGTCGAGGACTCCGTACATGACGTCGGCGACGAGGTTGAACAGGACGGTGATCGACCGCGGTGAACACCATGATCGCCATCACCGGGTCGAGGTCGAATCCCTGCAGCGATTGGAGGAAGTAGCTGCCGATGCCCGGCCAGGCGAAGACGGTCTCGGTGATCACCGACCCGGACAGCAGGATGGCGAAGTCGAGCGCCCAGATGGTGACCAGCGGGATGAGGGCGTTGCGCAGGGCGTGGTGGAGGATCACCCTGCGCTCGGGTACCCCCTTGGCCCGGGCGGTGCGGGTGTACTCGGAGTTGATCACCTCGAGCATCGACGCCCGGCCGAACCGGCTCTCCCCGGCGACGCTGACCAGCATCAGGGTGACGACCGGGAGGGTCAGCGACCGTAACAGGTCGATGAAGTTGGCGTTGTGGTAGCCCGGTGCACATAGAACGGTGTGTTGCCGGTCCATTGCTGCCACCACACCCCCCAGAAGACCTGGAGCAGTAGGCCGAAGAAGAAGGTCGGCATCGAGATACCGACGAAGGAGAACGCGGTGAGGGCGTTGTCCCCGAGCGAGTACTGCCTCACCGACGAGTAGACCCCGAGGGCGACGGCGATCAACGCGGTGAGGATGAAGGCCGGTGTCGCCAGCATGATGGTCTTCGGTAACCGCTCGGAGAGGACCTCGGTGACCGGCCGGAACCCGTCGCGCACCGAGGTCCCCAGGTCGCCCTGGAGGGCGTCACCGAGCCAGCCGATGTAGCGCTGCGGGATGGTCTTGTCGAGCTCGTACATCTCGGTGATCCGCTGCTCGAACTCGGCGCCGCACCTGGTCGGCGGGCAGGTGGCGAGGAGCAGCTCGGGATCCGAAGAGATCGAGGTCAGGTAGAAGACGACCATGGTGCCGACGAAGAGGAGGATGACCGACGAGAAGAGTCGGCGGACCGTGTAGGCGACCATCAGCAGCCCCCTCGGTGATGTTGCGGCATCGTTTCACCGAATATACCAACCCGGGCCGACTTCTGCTGGTGCCGACGCACCGCGGACCCGACCGGAAAGGCTACGCCGTCAGGCGGAGACCGGCGATGGGGGCTGGGGGTCCCCCATCGCACCACGGTACAGGCCCGCCTGCAAGGCGGGCACCCAGAAGAGTGGCGTCGAGCCCGAGCAGGGCTCGAAAGCCGCTCGACCGTCCGGCGAAGCCGCAATTGGACGTGAGGCGCCAGCCGAAGAGCCGTGAACAGTGAGAGGGGGCCCGTTGCCGGGCCCCCTCTCGGTCGTTTCGGTTCGCGCCCTGGATCAGGGAGCGGGGCGAAGTCGACCACGTTGACGAGCGGGCCGGCGCTGTTGGCGTCCGGCGAGACCGCCCCGGCCGAGAGGGCCGTGTTGCTGTAGGCGTAGAACGACGGCTTCTGGGTCAGCGGAAGGACGATGAGGCCATCGCCGTCCGGACCGAGCGTCGTCACGTACTCGTCCAGCTCGTTGTAGCAGGTGGCTGCCTCGGCCTCGTCGACGATGAGGTCGCACTCGTCGGCCTTGGCGTCGAAGCCGGGGCTGGCGTAGCCGTACGGGTTGTTGCCGGAGTCGGTGCGGAACGAGAACGATCCGCTCCCCGGCCACGGGCCACCCACCCAGGCGAACTGGGTGAGTTCCCACACGGT
Source organism: uncultured Acidimicrobiia bacterium (assembly GCA_963834375.1). Lineage (GTDB taxonomy): Bacteria > Actinomycetota > Acidimicrobiia > Spongiisociales > UBA5794 > JACDBE01. The sequence goes on from CAWIBM010000004.1 coordinate 148,883, forward strand.
CGGATCGCCACCGAACGGGATGGAGAAGTACTCGCTACCCGGCAGGTTCTCGATCACGATCTCGATGCCGGCCTCCAGCATCTGCGCCTGGATGAGCTGCTGCTGCAGCTCGCGCAGCTGGTTGCCACCGGTCGTGCCGACCCGCAGCGACAGGCGCCCGTCGGTCGGGTGCTCGTAGATGCCGTCGGCTCCCTCGACGTAGCCGGCGCCCTCGAGCAGGGCCCGAGCGGCATCGACGTCGCCGGTGCCGTAGCCGGCCTCGCCCTGGTGGTCGACGTACGCAGGCTGGTTGGACATCCAGAAGGCGTTGCCCAGCCCGGCGGTCGGCAGCAGGTCGCCGAACAGCGGCGTGTACAGCGTCTCCACCACCTGCGCCTTGTTGAGGGCGTGGGCCAGGGCCTCGCGCACCTCCACCTTGGCGAGGTGGACGTTGAGGATGTTCATGCCCCAGTGCTCCCACACCGGCCCCGCCAGCGGGTCCACCGTGAAGTTGGGGTCTTCCGCCAACTCGGTGAACTGCTGCTGCGGCTGGGTGAAGATGACGTGGGCCTGACCCGACTTCAGGGCGTTGACCTGGGCGTCGGTGTCGGCCACGTACTGGATGTCGACGCCGGCAACACAGGCGATGCCCTTGTTGACGGTATCCGGGCTGGTCGACCCGTTGTAGTTGTCGTTGCGCAGCATGTGGATGGCCACGCCACGCTCCCAGCTGTCGAACACCATCGGGCCCGAGGACGGGATCGGATCGCCGCTCGCCAGGGTCCACTCGCGCAGCGCCTCGTTGACCTCGGCCGCGGCAGTCGCCGGGTCGGCATCGAAGACATGGCTCGGGTAGACCTCGGAGAACAGGGCCTTCCAACCGCCGAAGAACGCGCTCCACGTGATGGAGAACTCGGTCGGCGACGTCACCGCGAAATCGGTGATGGTGTCGTAGCCGGTCCGGTCGCCGATCAGGTAGATGAAGTCGTTCTCCGGGTCGGTGTCGGTGTCCTGGTCGTCGGGCGTGGTGTCCGGCCCGGTCGCCATGAAGGCGTCGAAGGTGAACTTGACGTCATCGGCGGTCAGGTCGTCGCCATCGGACCACACCAGGCCGTCACGCAGCACGAAGGTGCCGGTGAAGGTCCCGTCACCGTTGTCGGTCATCACGGCCTCCTCAGCCAGCAACTCCGGGAAGAAGGTGGTGGCTGCGGTGATGCCGTACAGACCGTCGAGCAGGCGCCTGGCGGACCCATGCGGTGGTGGTCAGGTTGTTGGCCGGGTCGTCCAGGTGCAGGTCAGGCGGCTCCTGCTCATGCGTCCAGACGAGGTTGCCCTCGCCCGCGTCGGCGCAATAGTCGTCGCCTGCTGCAGTGGTGGTACCCGGTGCCCCGGTCGTGTCGGACGGGGCGGCGGTTGTCGCCCCTGCGTCTGCTGCCGTGGTCGTGGCCTCGTCGCCCGTGTCGTCGTCGCCACCACAGGCAGCGACGATCAGCACGAAGGCGAGGAGAAGCACGGACCAGGCGAGCTTGCGGCTATGCCACAAGTTCAAGGTGTTGCCTCCTTATGAATGGAAGCACTCCTCGACGGCTGTATCGCCGTCAACGCCACATCCACGTCAAGGTGAAGGTGGTGACGGCGAAGGCCACGGCGACGATCACGGTGAGGCGGTCGAGGTTTCGCTCGACCACCGTCGATCCCGAATAGCTGCCACTCATCCCCCCACCGAACATGTCGGAGACCCCGCCACCACGTCCGGCATGAAGCAGGATGAGGAAGATCAGAGCCAGAGAGACGACCGCATGCAACGCCGCAACGATTCCGGCCAGCAAGGAGTGCCCTTTCTCCAAGGCCGCCCTCTTGCGAGCGCGGTCCTGTGGGCAAAGTATCGCCGCCCTTCCGCGCCTAAGCAAGTCCGCACCAGAACCTTCCAGACGTCCCCGGGGGCGGGCTCAAGGTACCGAGGAGGCCTGGCGGGCGACGGCGGCGGCGGCCGCTTCGACCGCCGCAGGGTCGCCCAGGTACCGTGACGACACCTTCCGCAGATCGGCGTCGAGCTCGTACACCAGGGGAACGCCGGTGGGGATGTTCAGGTCTACCACCTCGGCGTCGGTGAGCCCGTCGAGGTGCTTGACCAGGGCGCGCAGGCTGTTGCCGTGGGCCGCCACCAGCACCCGTCGGCCACGGCGTATGTCGGGCACGATGGCGTCGTACCAGTAAGGGAGCATCCGGTCGACCACGTCGGCCAGGCATTCCGTGGCCGGCAGGAGCTCCGGGGGCATCCACGAGTACCGGGGGTCGTTGCCGGGATGGCGATCATCTCCCGGGTCGAGGGCCGGCGGGGGCACGTCGTACGAGCGTCGCCACAGCAAGACCTGTTCACCACCGTGCAGGTGGGACGTCTCGACCTTGTCCAACCCCTGGAGCGCTCCATAGTGCCGTTCGTTGAGGCGCCAGTGCTTCTTCTCCTCGATCCACCCCAGGTCCATGACGTCGAGGGCGATGTGGGCGGTGTCGATGGCCCGGCGGAGCAGCGAGGTGTGCACCACGTCGAACCCGAGCCCGGCCTCGATGAGCAGCCGGCCTGCGTACGCGGCCTCCTCCCGGCCCTGGTCGGTGAGCGGCACGTCGGTCCACCCGGTGAAGATGTTCTCCAGGTTCCAGGTGCTCTGCCCGTGCCGGAGCAGGACCAGCGTCGAAGTCGTCGCACCGGCCACGGCGTCAGTGTGGGCCGCGCCGGCGCCGGAGGGCAAGTCGACGGGAAGAAGACGCGGCGGAGCCGTCTACCAGCCGGCGGCCTCGTCAGGGATCTCCACGGTGAACCGGGTGCGACGGAGCTGCCAGGTCGCGGTGCGGAGCCCGGACCACGACCCGAGCCGCGGCAGCATCTTGTACTCGGCCTCATTCGGGAAGAGACCGTCGTGGTAGGCCGCCGCATCGCGGATCACGTCACCGAGCACCGATCTGGCCTCCGCCTCGGCTCCCGCCTTGCCCGACCCCGCCACCGTGAACCGGACGAACACCCGGCCGGTGTCGACGTCGGTGGTGAAGTAGGGGTCGACCACCCGGCTCTGCTGGGAGAGTCGCGTCTGCACGGCCTCGACGTGCGCCAGCAGCGAGTCGATGTCATCCCCCCAAGGCATTCGGCGCGTGACGGCGAACTCGAAGAGCGCCTCGACCCGCATTTCCCCCCACGTTTCTGTCCCCACCAACATGCTCACCACTTGAACCGCCTCCCCTTCAACCTCTGCGGATCATGGCACTTGTGATTATCCGGGCGGCACGAAGGGGCCGCAATGGGTCGGCAAACCCAAAGCAACGGGGGGTTCGGTCACACCCAGTAACGGACGATGGCGGCGAACTGGTCGGGGTCCAGCGAGGCCCCGCCCACCAGGCCGCCGTCGATGTCGTCCTTGGCCATCAGGCCGGCGATGTTGCCCGGGTTGACCGAGCCGCCGTAGAGGATCCTGGTCTGCTCGGCGGCGTCGCCCCAGCGGCCGGTGATCGTCCGCCGCACCAGCGAGGCCATCGCCCCGGCGTCGTCGGCGGAGGCGGTGCGACCGGTGCCGATGGCCCAGATCGGCTCGTAGGCGACGACCAGCCCGGCGACGGCGGTGGCGTCGAGCCCGGCCAGTGACGCGGCCAGCTGCTCGGTGACGATCGCTTCCGCCTCGCCCGCCTCACGCTGCTCCAAGGTCTCCCCGACGCAGACGATCGGGGTCATCCCGGCGGCGATGACCGCCTTCGCCTTGCGGTTGACGATGTCATCGGACTCACCGAACAACTGGCGGCGCTCGGAGTGCCCGGCGATGACGTACCGCACCGAGAGCTTGGCGAGCATTCCCGGGCTCACCTCGCCGGTGAACGCCCCCGACTCCTCGAAGTGGCAGTTCTGCGCTCCCAGCCGGACCAGCAGGTGGTCGGCCTCGATCACCGTCTGTGCAGAGCGCAATGCGGTGAACGGCGGACACACCACGACGTCGACCCTGTCGTAGTCCCCGGAGTCGAGCCGGTAGCTGAGCTTCTGCACCATCTGGATCGCCTCGAGGTGTGAGGCGTTCATCTTCCAGTTGCCGGCGATCAGGTTCTTGCGGAGCGCCCGTTCGCTCATGGCGTGGTGCGCTCGAGGGCGGCGATCCCAGGGAGCTGCTTGCCCTCGAGCATCTCCAGGCCGGCGCCACCCCCGGTGGATACGTGGCTGAAGCGGTCCTCCAGCCCGAGCCGGCGGACGGCGGCGACGCTGTCACCGCCGCCGACCACGGTGAACCCACGGCAGGCGGCCACCACGGCCGCCAGGGCATCGGTCCCGATTCGGAACGACGCCCACTCGAACACCCCCATCGGGCCGTTCCAGAACACGGCGCCTGCACGAGCGACCTCGTCGGTGAAGAGCTCGACGGTCGCCGGGCCGATGTCGAGGCCGACCTGGCCGGCCTCGATGGCGTGGGCGCGGACGGTGTCGGGGGTGGCGTCCTCGGCGAAGCGATCGGCGACCACGACGTCGAGGGGGAGCACGATCTTGTCGCCGTGCTCGGCGAGGAGCTCGCCCACTTCACCGATGCGATCGGCGTCCACCAGCGACGACCCGACCTCCAGCCCGCGGGCGGCGAGCAGCGTGAAGCACATCCCACCGCCGATGAGCATCCGGTCGACCCTGGGCAGCAGGTGGCGCATCACTCCCAGCTTGTCCGCCACCTTGGCCCCGCCCAGCACCACGACGTACGGTCGGGGCGGGTCGGTGAGCAACCGCGAGAGCGCGTCGACCTCGGCGGCGAGCAGTGGCCCGGCCGCCGAGGGCATCAGCTCGGCGACGCCGACGGTCGAGGCGTGGGCGCGGTGCGCCGACCCGAAGGCGTCGAGGACGAAGCCGTCGGCCAGCTCGGCCAGGGCGGCGGCCAGCGCCGGGTCGTTCTCGGTCTCCCCCGGCTCGTACCGGGTGTTCTCGAGGACGGCGACGGTGTCACCGGGAACCGCGGAGACGGCTGCGGTGACATCCGGGCCGGCGACGCCGTCGATCTGGGTCACCGGGAACCCCGACAGCTCCCCCAACCTCGCCGTCACCGGCGCCATGCTGAATGTCGGGGTCGCGCCCCCCCGGCCTGCCCAGATGGGAGCACACCACCGCCTTCCCGCCCGCCTCTCGCACCTGGCGGATGGCAGGGATCGACGAGACGATCCGGTAGTCGTCGCCCACCGCCCCCTCGTCGAGCGGCACGTTGAGGTCGGAGCGGATCGAGGATCGTCCGTCCCGCGATCTCCAGGCTGTCGATGCCGGGGAGCGCCACGTCAGCCGAGCTTGGCGACGAGGTCGACCATCCGGTTGGAGTATCCCCACTCGTTGTCGTACCAGCCGAGGACCTTCACCATGTTGCCTCGCACCATGGTGAGGGGGGCGTCGAACACCACCGAGTGCGGGTCGCCGACGATGTCGCTGGACACGATCGGGTCGTCCGAGTAGCGCATGATCCCGGCGAGACCGCCACCTGCCGCAGCTCGGTACGCCTCGTTCACCTCGTCGACGGTGACCTCGGCGCCGAGCTCGGCGACCAGGTCGGTGATCGAGCCGTCGGGCACGGGCACGCGCAGCGCCGTGGCCAGCAGCTTGCCCTCGAGGTGGGGCAGCACCAGGCCGACCGCCTTCCCGGCCCCGGTCGAGGTGGGGATGATGTTGAGGGCGGCCGCCCTGGCCCGGCGCAGGTCCTTGTGTTCCAGGTCGAGGATCCGCTGGTCGTTGGTGTAGGCGTGGACGGTCGTGAACATCCCCCGCTCGACCCCGAAGGCGTCGTCGAGCACCTTCACCATCGGGGCTATGCAGTTGGTGGTGCACGAGGCGTTGGAGATCACCTTGTGGCTGGCCGGGTCGAGCTTGTCGTCGTTGACCCCGAGTACCACCGAGAAGTCGGCGTCGCCCACCGGGGCGCTGCACACCACCCAGCCTGCGCCGCCCTCGAGGTGCTTGGAGGCGGCGGCGTGGCTGTTGAACACGCCGGTCGACTCGATGACCACGTCGACGCCGAGGTCCCCCCATGGCAGGGCGGCCGGGTCGCGCTCGGCGAACACCTTGAACCGGTCGCCGTCGACCACCAGGTCGCCGTCCTCGATGGCGACGTCGCCGGCGTAGGCGCCGAGCACCGAGTCGTACTTGAGCAGGTGGGCGTTGGTGTCGGGGCTGGTGAGATCGTTGATGGCGACGATGTCGACGTCGGTCCGGGTGGTCACGGCTCGGAAGAAGTTCCGGCCGATGCGGCCGAAGCCGTTGATGGCAACCTTCATTGATGTCCCCTCGTAGCGGTCGAGTGCCTGGGCCTTGTGGTGGTCAGTTTGCCAGCTTGGACGAGTGCCCGGCCCAATCTGGCCGGGTCGTGCTGCGGCCACTGCGCCTCGACATCGACCAGGTCGGCCAGCAGGACGTCGACCCCGTAGGTGGCCAGCATGTCCGGGTCGACCAGGACCGCCTCCAGACCCGGGGGGGCGACGATCGGGCCCGCCTCGGCGACCAAGGCGGCCGGTGGGCGGATGCGACCGAGCTTCATGAGCGCATCGATGTGGTCGACGGCGTCCATCCCCAGCGTCTCGGCGTCCTGGGTGATGAGATTGGCCACCGACACCAGCTTCGCCCGTGACCGGTTGACGGCGTCGGCGATCCCGGGAACGGCCAGGGTGGCGATCACCGACGTGTAGAGGCTCCCCGGGCCGACCACGATCTGGTCGGCATCGATGATCGCCCGCACCGCCCGAGCGCCGGTGGTGACGTCCTCGGGGAGCAGCCGGAGCGCGGTCACCTCTCCGGGAGTGTGGGAGATGGCCGACTGGCCCGTCACCACCCTCCCGGCGATGACGGCCTCCAGGCTCAGCCGGCGCGGCGCCGCCGGGATGACCGAGCCGATGGTGCCCAGCAGCCACTCGCACTCGGCCAGTGCCGCCTCGAACCCGCCCTGGGTGTCGGCCAGGGCGGCGATGATCAGGTTGCCCAGCGAGTGGCCTTCGACGTCGGCACCCTCGAACCGGTACTCGAACAGGCTGCGCCAGTGCGACTCCTCCGGGGTGAGGGCGAGGAGGCAGCGGCGGATGTCACCCGGCGGGGGGATATCGAGCGCCGGGGCCAGCCTCCCCGAGGAGCCGCCGTCGTCGGCCACGGTGACCACCGCCGCGATCGAAGCGGCGTAGCCCGAGATCGCCTGGAGCACCTGGGCGAGCCCGTGCCCGCCGCCGATGCACACCACCCGCGGCCCCGTCTCGTCGCCGGGGACGGGCTCGAGCGCCTCGACCGGGAGTGTCGCCATCTGCCTCATCGTCCCCTCACGGCGTGACGCCGGCTTCCCCGAGGGTCGCGGTGCAGCACGCTGACCTCGACCCCCTCGCCGCTGAGCACGTCGGCCAGCCGGGCGGCGATGGCCACCGACCGGTGCTTGCCGCCGGTGCAGCCGATCCCGATGGTCAGGTACTTCTTCCCCTCGGCCTCGTAGCGGGGCACGAGGAACACCAGGAGGTCGATGATGCGATCGAAGAACACCTTGGCGTCCTCGGTGGAGAACACGTACTCGTCGACATCGGGGTCGAGCCCGGTCTGGGGGCGGAGCTCGGCCACCCAGTGCGGGTTGGGGAGGAAGCGGGCGTCGAAGAGGAGGTCGACGACGCGGGGAACGCCGTGCTTGAACCCGAACGAGATGAGGGCGATGTGCATGGCGGGGTCGGTGCGCTCGATGGCGAAGGCACTCTCCAGCGTTCGGCGCAGCTCGTGCACGTTGAGGTCGGTGGTGTCGACGATGATGTCCGACATCCCGCGGATCTCGACGAACGATCGGCGCTCGGCGGCGATGGACTCGGCCAGCGACTCCGCCTGGATGGGATGGCTGCGCCGGGTCTCCTCGAAGCGGCGGGCGAGGACGGCGTCGTCGGCGTCGAGGAACAGCACCGTGGTCTTCGCTCCCCTGCTCAGCAGACCCTTCACGGCTGCATCGAGATCCTCGGCGGTGACTCCTCCTCGGGTGTCGACCACCAGCCCCATCCGGGGATACCGCCCTTCGACGAGGCCCACCCGGTCGACCACGTCGGTGATCAGCGTCGGCGGCAGGTTGTCGACAACGAAGTAGCCGAGATCTTCGAGCACGGCGGCCGCCTGGGAGCGTCCCGCTCCCGACATCCCGGTGATCACGATCACCTCTGGCACCACGCCGGGCGGTGGGGTCATCTCGCTGCCGATCCGCTGTGGAGCACTCTAAAGACCTCCTCGGCGACCGCCGCGGGCACCACCTCGGCCAGGTCCTCCTCCGACGCCGCCCTCATGCGCTTGATCGACCCGAAGCGGCGAAGCAGGTCCTTCTTCCGGGTCGGCCCGACGCCGGGTATGCCGTCGAGGAGCGATCCGGTCATGCGCCGGCCACGCAGCGTCCGGTGGTAGGTGATGGCGAAGCGATGCGCCTCGTCGCGGACCCGCTGCAGGAGGTACAGCGCCTCCTCCCCGCGGGGGATCACCACCGGGTCGGCCATCCCGGGGAGGTAGACCTCCTCGAGCCGCTTGGCGAGCCCGACCACCGGGATGTCGAGCTCGAGCTCGGCGAGCACGCCGACGGCTCTGCCCAGCTGACCGACGCCGCCGTCGATCACCACCAACGAGGGCTCGTAGGCGAAGCGGCCCCGCTCACCGACGGGCTGGCGGCGCGCGGCGAGCAGCGCGGTGAAGCGTCGCCGCAGCACCTCCTCCATGGCGGCGAAATCGTCCTGCCCGTCCACCGTCCGCACCTTGAACCTGCGGTAGTCGGCGACCTTGGGGAGCCCGTCCTCGAAGACGACCATCGAGCCAACGGTGTCCCTGCCCTGGATGGTCGAGATGTCGTAGCACTCGATCCGGAGCGGAGGCCGGTCGATGTCGAGCAGTACCTGCAGGCTGCGCAACGCCCACGCTCTGGCGTTGTGGTCGGCGCTGCGGCGTAGCCGGTGGCGGGCGAACTCCTCGCGGGCGTTGGCGGTCGCCGTCTCCATGAGGCGACGCTTGGCACCCCGTTGCGGTCGCCGGATGCGCACCGTCGAGCCGCGGAAACGGCCGAGCACTTCCTCCCACAGCTCGAGGTCGTCGGGCTGTTCGGAGACCAGCACCGTCGACGGCGGCACGTCGATGTCGTAGAGCCTGCCGAGCAGGACGCCAACGAGCTCGCCCGAGGTGAGGTCCTCGACCTTGTCGAGCACCGTCGTCCGGTGCCCGGTGACCCTCCCCTTCGTCACCCGGAGAACCACCAGGACCGCCTCGAGGTCGTCCTCCTCCACCGCCACCAGGTCGAAGGTCTCCGGGCGGTCGGAAACCAGCTCCTGGCGGGCCAGCGCCTTCTCCACCGCGGTGGCCTGGTCGCGCAATCGGGCGGCGACCTCGTACTCCTGGCGCGAGGCGGCGTCCTCCATCTCGGTGCGGAGCCGGCTGACCGCATCGTCGCGGTCGCCGTCGAGGAAGGCGGCGAGCCCGTCGACATATCCCTGGTACCGCTCGGGGGTCACCTCCCCCACGCACGGACCGGAACACCGCTCGATGTGGAACAACAGGCAGGGCCGGCCGATGCCCTGGTGGGTGCGGAACTTGCTGTCGGTGCACGTTCGGACCGGGAAGGTGCGGAGCAGCAGGTCGAGCGTCTGGCGGATGGCGTAGGCATGGGCGTAGGGCCCGAAGTACTCGACGCCCTTGCGTCGCCTTCCCCGCATGACGAGGGCCCGGGGCCACTCCTGGTCGCGGGTGATGGCGAGATAGGGGAAGCTCTTGTCGTCGCGGAGCCGGACGTTGAACCGGGAACGGTGCTCCTTGACCAGGGTGTGCTCGAGCATGAGCGCCGCCACCTCGCTCTCGGTGACGATCCAGTCGACCGAGACGGCCGACTCGACCATCGCCCTGGTCCGGAGCGGCAGGTCGGCGGACCAGTACTGCGGCACCCGTTTCCGGAGCGATTTCGCCTTGCCGACGTACAGCACCCCGCCGTTGACGTCTCTGAAGAGATAGACGCCCGGCGTGTCGGGAACGGTGGAGGTGTCCGGCCGGTCGATCACACCGTGATTCTAAGAATCACCCGGGTTCTTCCCCGCCCGGCCGGTGTCTCCGGGGGCACGGGGGGCGAGGCCCCCGTGTGACGCGAAGAGTCCCTACCTAGCGGAGTAGGTAGGGACTCACCGCATCGCCCCCCAGAGTGTGTGACACCACGCCCCCCGACGTGTTGCCGATCACTGCTCACAGATTGGACCCAACGGCGCCTATTGGCTATGGGTCGGGCGTCCCTATCTTTGCCAGTGGCTTCCGCCACAATTCCTCCAGTGGCTTCCGCCAACGGAACCCGGCGAGACGGGGGAACCCCTCCTGACCCTCGTAGCCGGGCATCCCGGCGAGCGTCTCGCTGCCCAGGGGCCGCTCGACCAGCGTCTCCAGCACCCAACCGGCAGCGGCGGCGACGGTGAGCAGCTCCCCGAGCTGGCGATGGTGGAAGGTGACCGTCGGCCCGCCGATGTCGGTGGGGACGGGGCCTGAAGAGAAATAGGTTCCCCACCGCCACAGAACCTCACCGTCGGCGAAACCGGTGATCGGGGCGGCCCCTTCGGCGGTGAACACCGGGTGGTTGGCGACGACCACCATCACCCCACCGGGCCGCACCGTCGCGGTAGGCCGCGTCGAACAGTGCGGAGAGATCTTCGATGTGCTCGATCATCAGGACGGCGTAGACGCCGCCGAGGACATCCCCGGCCAGCCAGTCGAGCGCCGGGAGGCGCGCCCGCACGACGGGGGCGGTGGCCGATGCCCGTGCCGCCAGCTCTGCGCTGGCGTCGACGCCGACGAGCGGGACGGCGGAACCGGCCAGCCCCCTCAGGACCCGGCCCTCGCCACAGCCCAGGTCGAGGAGCGGGCCGGGGACGCCCTCGACCAACTCCACCGCCAGGGGCAGGACGTCGGAGGCGAAGGCGGGGTCGGCGACGGCCTCGCCGGCCCACCAGCCGGCGAGGTCGTCCCACTCGGCGGTCACCGCCGGCCCGGCGGGGACCGGTGGTGGCGGCTCATCGGGGCGCCCCGACCAGGTGGGAGAGGAACTTACCGGTGTACGACCCGGCGGTGGCGGCGACTTCCTCCGGGGTTCCTTCGGCGACGACGCGGCCACCCTCTCCCCCGCCCTCGGGCCCCAGGTCGATCACCCAGTCGGCCGACTTCACCACGTCCAGGTTGTGCTCGATCACCACCACCGTGTTCCCTTGGTCGACCAGCCGCTGCAGCACCTCGAGCAGCTTGCGCACGTCCTCGAAGTGGAGGCCCGTCGTCGGCTCGTCGAGGATGTAGAAGGTCCGCCCAGTGGAGCGCTTCCCCAGCTCGGACGACAGCTTCACCCGCTGCGCCTCACCACCCGACAGCGTCGGCGCCGGCTGCCCGAGGCGGATGTAGCCGAGCCCGACGTCGTACAGCGTCTGCAGGATGCGGGCGATCCCGGGCTGATGCTCGAAGAAATGCAGCCCCTCCTCGATCGACATGTCGAGCACGTCGGCGATGGAGTGGCCCTTGAACTGCACCTGGAGCGTCTCGCGGTTGTACCGCCGGCCCTTGCAGGTGTCACATGGGATGTACACGTCGGGGAGGAAGTGCATCTCGATGCGCAGCGTGCCGTCACCCTTGCAGGTCTCGCACCGGCCCCCGGCCACGTTGAAGGAGAACCGGCCCGGCTGGTACCCCCGCATCCGGGCGTCGGGTGTGGCGGCGTAGAGCTGTCGGATGCGGTCGAAGGCCTTGGTGTACGTCGCCGGGTTCGACCGGGGGGTTCGGCCGATCGGCGACTGGTCGATGTTGATCACCTTGTCGATCTGCTCGACGCCGGTGAGCCGTCGGTGCCTGCCCGGTTGCGCCCGGGAGCCGTGCAGGGCGTTGTGCAGCGCCTTGGACAGGATGTCCTCTACCAGGGTCGACTTCCCGGAGCCGGACACCCCGGTCACCGCGGTCAGCACGCCGAGCGGGAAGGCGACATCGATGCCGTCCAGGTTGTTCTCGACGGCGCCGATCACCTCGATCGCCTCGCCGGTCCCCTTGCGGCGGTGCTCCGGGACCGGGATCGACCGGCGCCCGGCCAGGTAGTCGCCGGTGATGGAGGTGGGCTCGGCCACGATGTCCGCCAGCGAGCCCTCGGCCACGATCGCCCCGCCGTGCTCACCCGCACCGGGCCCGATGTCGACGACATGGTCGGCGATGCGGATGGTCTCCTCGTCGTGCTCGACCACGATCAGGGTGTTGCCCAGGTCCCGCAACCTGAGCAGGGTCTCGATGAGGCGGTGGTTGTCCCGCTGGTGGAGCCCGATCGACGGCTCGTCGAGGATGTAGAGCACCCCCACCAGGCCGGAGCCGATCTGGGTGGCCAGCCTGATCCGCTGCGCCTCCCCGCCGGCCAGCGTCGCCGCCGACCGCATCAGCGTCAGGTACTCCAGGCCGACGTCGACGAGGAACCGCAGCCGGGCCACGATCTCCTTCACCACCGGCTCGGCGATGGCGCGACCCCGCTCGTCGAGCTCGAGCTCCTCGAAGAAGGCGATGGCTAGGCGCAACGGCATCGACGACACCTCGAAGACGTTGCGGTCGGCCACGGTCACGGCGAGCGACACCGGGTTGAGGCGGCCCCCCTCGCAGGCGTCGCAGGGCACCTCGCGCATGAACTCGGTGTACTGGTCCCGAGCTGCGTCCGATTCGGCGTCGCGGTAGCGCCGCTCCACCCACGGGACAACGCCCTCGTACTCCGCCTGGTAGCGCCGGGTGCGGCCGAACCGGTTCTGGTAGCTGACGGTGAAACGGCCCCGCTCGTCGCCCCCGTAGAGGATGAACTGCCGATGGCGCTCGGCCAGGTCCTCGAAGGGCGTGTCGAGGTCGAACCCCATCTCCTCGCCGACCGATGCGAGGAGCCGCTGGAAGTAGCGCATCCGGTGCCGGCCGCCCCACGGGGCGATGGCCCCGTCGGCGATGGTCCGGCCCGGCTGGCCGACGATGAGGCTCGGGTCGACCTGGAACCGGGTGCCGATGCCGTGGCACTCGGGACACGCCCCGTACGGGCTGTTGAACGAGAAGTTACGGGGCTGGAGCTCCTCGAACGAGTGCCCGCACCTGGCACAGGCGTATGCCTGGCTGAAGCTGAGCGTCGGGCCGTCGATGATGTCGACAACGGCGATGCCGTCTGCCAACCCGAGCGCCGTCTCCACGGACTCGGTGAGCCGCCGCTCGATGCCGTCCTTGCGGACCAGCCGGTCGATCACCACCTCGATGGTGTGCTGGAAGTAGCGGTCGAGCCTGATGTCCTCGGTGAGGTCGTGGCTCTCGCCGTCGATGCGGGCACGGGCGAAACCGTCCTTGGCGAGGTCCTTGAGGAGCGACTCGTACTCACCCTTCCGGCCACGGACCACCGGGGCCAGCACCTGGAAGCGGGTGCCTTCGGGGAGGTCGAGCACCTGGTCGACGATCATCTGCGGGGTCTGGCGGGCCACCGGGGTGCCGTCGTTGGGGCAGTGGGGCACGCCCACCCGTGCGTAGAGGAGCCGGAGGTAGTCGTGGACCTCGGTGACCGTGCCGACGGTCGACCGCGGGTTGCGGCTCGCCGTCTTCTGGTCGATCGAGATGGCCGGCGACAGGCCCTCGATGAAGTCGACCGCCGGCTTGTCCATCTGGCCGAGGAACTGGCGGGCGTACGCCGACAGGCTCTCCACGTACCGCCGTTGGCCCTCGGCGTAGATCGTGTCGAACGCCAGCGACGACTTGCCCGAACCGGAGAGCCCGGTGAACACGATCAGCGTGTCACGGGGAAGCTCCAGGTCGACGTTGCGCAGGTTGTGCTCCCGCGCACCCTTGACCACGATCTTGTCGCTCGCCACCGAACCAGGCCCCCGGTCGCCGTCCGGCGAGTGTACCGGGAGGGTACGACACGATCGGCGGGCCCACTTTCCCCGAACAGGGCGGGAAAAACCGGCTACCGGCTGGCGTCGACGATGTCGTGGAGCTCGCGCCTGAGGTCGTTGACCTCGTCGCGCAACCGGGCGGCGTACTCGAATCTCAGCTCGGCGGCGGCCTCGTGCATCTCCTCCTCGAGGCTCTGGATCAACCGCACCAGGTCGTCGTGTGACAGGTCGACGGGGGTGCGCGAGGTCAGCTCCCGGGTCCGGCGGTTGCTCGTCGCCGTGTCCCCGCTCTGGACCAGCTCCAGGATGTCAGACACCTTCTTGCGGATGGTCTGCGGGTCGATGCCGTGCTCCTCGTTGAAACGCGTCTGCATCCCGCGGCGACGGTTGGTCTCGTTGATCGCCTTCCGCATCGAGTCGGTGAGGCCGTCGGCGTACATGATCACCTCGCCCTCGACGTTGCGGGCGGCGCGGCCGATGGTCTGCACCAGGCTGGTCTCCGAGCGCAGGAAGCCCTCCTTGTCGGCGTCGAGGATCGCCACCAACGAGACCTCGGGCAGGTCGAGGCCCTCACGGAGCAGGTTGACCCCGACGAGGACGTCGTACTCGCCAAGGCGCAGCTCCCGGAGGATCTGCACCCGCTCCAGCGTGTCGATCTCGCTGTGGAGATAGCGGGCGCGGAGCCCCAGCTCGAGCAGGTAGTCGGTGAGGTCCTCGGCCATCTTCTTGGTGAGGGTCGTCACCAACACCCGCTGGTCCGCCTCCGCCCGGGCGCGCACCTCCTCCATCAGGTCGTCGATCTGGCCCTTGGTGGGCCTCACCACCACCGCAGGGTCGACCAGCCCGGTGGGGCGGATGATCTGCTCGACGACCTGGCTCGAGTGCTCGATCTCCCAGGCGGCGGGCGTGGCCGACAGGAGCAGCGCCTGTGGCGTGTGCTCGTACCACTCCTCGAAGGTGAGTGGCCGGTTGTCGACGGCGCTGGGCAGGCGGAAGCCGTGCTCGACCAGCACGTCCTTCCTGCTCCGGTCCCCGGCGAACTGCCCGTGGATCTGCGGGATGGTGACGTGGCTCTCGTCGAGGACGGTGAGGAAGTCGTCGGGGAAGTAGTCGAGCAACGTGTACGGGGCCTGTCCCGGCTGACGTCCGTCGAGGTGGCGCGAGTAGTTCTCGATCCCGGCGCAGGTCCCGATCTCCCGCATCATCTCGAGGTCGTAGTTGGTCCGCATCCGGAGCCGCTGGGCCTCGAGCAGCTTGCCTTGCCGCTCGAGCTCCGCCAGCCGCTCGGCCAGCTCGACTTCGATGCCGGCGATGGCCTTCTCCATCCGCTCCCGCTCGGTGACGTAGTGGGTGGCCGGGAGCACCCACAGCTCGGACTGCTCGCCGATGACCTCGCCGGTCACCGGGTTCATCTGCAGGATGCGCTCGACCTCGTCGCCGAAGTACTCGACCCGGTACACCGTCTCCTCGTATGAAGGGAAGACCTCCAGGGTGTCCCCCCTCACCCGGAACCGGCCACGGATGAGGTTCACCTCGTTGCGCTCGTACTGGATGTCGACCAGGCGTCGCACGGCGAAGTCGAGGGGGAGCTGCACCCCTTGGACCAGCCTGAGGACCTGGCCCTCGTACTGCTCGGGCGAGCCCAGGCCGTAGATCGCCGACACCGAGGCGACGATGATCACGTCGCGCCGGGTGAGCAGCGCCGCGGTCGCCGAGTGGCGGAGCCGGTCGATCTCGTCGTTGATCGTCGACTCCTTCTCGATGTACGTGTCGGTCGAGGCCATGTAGGCCTCGGGCTGGTAGTAGTCGTAGTAGCTGACGAAGTACTCCACCCGGTTGTCGGGGAAGAACTGGCGGTACTCGTTGGCCAGCTGGGCGGCGAGCGCCTTGTTGGGGGCGAGGACCAGCGTCGGCTTCTGCGTCTGCTCGATCACCCAGGCGATCGTGGCCGACTTGCCCGACCCGGTGATGCCGAGCAAGGTCTGGAACCGGTCGCCGCGGGCGACGCCCTCGGCCAGCCGGGCGATCGCCTGCGGCTGGTCCCCGGCCGGGGCGAACTCGGACTTGAGGACGAACGGCGGCACCCGCCCAGGGTACCGGCGGCCCCCGACAGGAAACGCCGATCCACCTCACCGCCCCCCGCCAACTTCGAGCGATTGAACACCCGACACAGCGTCACTCGCTCGAGGTTCGATCGCATCCGGGAGACGGCCCACGATGGGGTAGGGGCCCCATCTGTGGGAGGGCGGCGCCAGCCGCCCGGGCAGGTCACAGCGTCACTCGCTCAAAGTTGGTCGGGCAGGCCGATCGCGTCGATCCAGGTCGTCCACCAGCGGTCGACGGCGGCCTCGAGGTCCTCGAGTGTCCCGTCGTTGTCGATCACGGAATCGGCCGCCCCCCGCCACTCGTCGACGTCGGGCTGGGCCTGCATGCGCCTGGTCACGTCCTCCGGGTCCATGCCGCGCGCCACCGCCCTGCGGTACCGCAGCGGCGTCTGGGCAAGGACAACGAGGCGGTGCCAGGGCAGGGGCGGGTCGATCAGCGGCATCTCGACCGCGGTGACCCCGTCGGGCGCACCGGCGACCAGTGCTTCGATCCGGGCGGCGATGTGGGGATGGGTGAGCGCTTCGAGCGCTGCCAACTCGGCGCGGTCGGCGAAGACGATCGTGGCCAGCCGGGCCCGATCGACCACCGGACCACCCGCCTCGTCGACGACGACCGAGGGCCACCGCGCGGCCACCGCGGCGAATGCCTCGCCGCCGGGAGCGAGGACGGCGTGGCCGACCGTGTCAGCGTCGACCACGAAGGCTCCCCGGTCGGCGAGCAAGGCGGCCACCGCCGACTTACCGGAACCGAGCGGGCCGACGATCACCAGCCTGCGGAGTGGCGAGTCGGGCCCGGATCGAGCCGTTCCTGTCACCCGGCGACTGTACCCTTGGACCATGCCGAGGGCCGAGCGGAGCGCATGGGAGACCAGGTTCGATTGGATCCTGGCGGTGTTGATGATCGGCTCGTACGCGCTCGCCGTGTTCCAGAGCGCCCTCTCCGAGAACACGGGGGTCGAGCTGGTGGTGGCGGCGGTGGTCACCGGCGCCTACGTACTCGTGATGCAGACCGTCCCCCGGAAGTGGCGAAACGTCGGGGTGCCCGGCGAGGTGCTGGCGATCACCGGTGTGGTGGCGACGCTCACCGCCGTCTACCTCACCGACGCCGGCAACCCCGGGTACGTGCTGATGGTGTCGGTGCCGATCTTCTTCGCCTCCGCCTTCATGGGCTTCCGGGTGGGAATCGAGGTGGCGCTGCTGGCCAGCTTCGGCTACCTGGCGATAGTCATCGTCGAAGGGCTGCCGTTTCTCGACGCGGTGCAGGCGGTGGCCTTCTACCTGTTGATGGGCGCCGCCTTCGCCCAGGCCCGGCGCATCCTGGTCGTCGAGCGCGAGGAGTCGGCGGCGGCCCTGCGAGCCTCGCAGCTCGACATCGAACGGCTCGACCGCCTCGAGGAGGCCCACTCGCTCTTGGTCGAGCTGGCCGAGGTGGCGGGCACCAACGAGCTGAGCCCCTCCACCGTCGGCGAAGCGGCATTACTCGACCTGGCCGCCCGGCTGCCCATCGCCGGCGGCGAAGTATCCATGAACGGCGACGATGGTCCGGTCTCCACCTGGGGACATCGGTCGAGCAACGGGGCCGGCCCGGCCGAGTACCCGCTGATCTCCGGCGGGCGCCCGGTCGGCATGGTGCACCTGTGGCCGGTCGACGGCATGGACCTCGCCCAGCACAAGGACGACATCGACAGCAGCCTCTCCGGCGTCGCCCTCGCCTTCGACAACATCAAGATGCTGGGCACGGTGGCCCGGCGGTCGGTGCAGGACGAGCGCAGCCGGGTAGCCCGCGAGCTCCACGACGACATCGGGCCGGCACTCGCCTCGCTCGGCCTGGTCGTCGACGTGATGGTGCAGACGAGAACGGATCCCGGGCTCACTCCCGAGCTCCGCAAGCTGCGCGGGGAGATCACCGACCTGGTGGAACGGGTGAGGGCCACCGTGGCGGACCTGCGCCGGGCCGACACCACAACCGTGATGGACCACGTCCACCGCATCGTCACCGAGCTCGGCGACGACGCCCCGCGGGTGGTGGTAGCCATCGACGAGCGGTCTGCCGCTGACGGCGCCACCGCCGCCGAGGTGGGCTCGGTGCTGGTGGAGGCGGTGCGCAACGCCGCCCGCCACTCGGAGGCGACCCAGATCCGCATCGAAGGGATCGTGGACGGCGCCAATGGCGAGCTGGCGGTGGTCGACAATGGTCACGGATTCGACCCGCAACTCGCCTACGCCGGGCACTTCGGGCTGGTCGGGATGCAGGAACGGGCCGTCGCCATCGGTGGCGACCTCAGCATCTCGTCCCGCCCCGGTGCCGGGACCCGGGTGACGGTAACGTGGGGGGACGACACCCGATAGGAGCGTACCCGCCATCGTGATCGACATCCTCATCGCCGACGACCATCGTCTGATGCTGGAGAGCCTGGCCGAGGCACTCGACAGCATCCCCGATATCCGGGTGGTCGGCACCGCCATCGACGGCTCCGAGCTCCCCGATGCGGTACGGCGCCATCGACCGCACGTGCTCCTGGTCGACATCGAGATGCCCCAGGTGTCGGGGATCGCCGCACTGCGCGAGCTGCCCGGCGACATCCCGGCGGTGGTGGTGACCATGCACACCGGCGAAGCGGAACGACGCCAGGCCAAGGCGGCCGGCGCAGTCGGGTTCCTCTCCAAGGCGACGCCGCTTCCCGACCTGGCCGCCGCGGTGCGAGCGGCCGCCGCCGGCGAGGACCTGATGGACGACGAGCAGCTCGCCGAGGTGCTCGACCGGCACCGGGCGCCACAGCTCGACGAGGGCGCCGCATCCCTGACGGCACGGGAGCGGGAGATCCTCAAGCTGCTCGCCTCCGGGGTGAGCGCCACCGACGAGCTCGCCGACCAGCTGTACATCTCGCAGAAGACGGTGAAGAACCACCTGGCCAACATCTACGAGAAGCTGGCGGTGGCCGACCGCGCCCAGGCGGCGGTCGAAGCGATCCGGTTGGGACTGCACAAGGAACCCTCCTGACACCGTCGAATCTGCCTCACCCGCGGCTCCCCGGCCACGGATGAGAAGTTGGTGAGATAGGTCGCTCGGACCATCCCCATCGTCCGGGAACCAGGTAAACTTGGACGTGCATCGGCGACAGCGAGAGGAGGTGGGGTAACCATGTCTGATGCAATGATGAAACTCTTCGTGAGCGCGAGGACCCTGATGGTCAGGGACGTCGAGCGCGGGGCGAGCCTTGTGGAGTATGCCCTGTTGGTCGCCCTCATCGCCTTGATCGCGATCGGCGGCATCACGCTGCTCGGCCAGAACACGGACGCCACGCTCACCGACATCGCCAACGAGGTCGGCGGCTGAGCCGGTAGTCCTGGCTTGGACTTGGCACCCGAGGTTGGGGGGAGAAGGTGCGTAACTCCGAGGATGCATACAGGCGTGCGGCGGCACTCGACTCGACCGTGAGCGAGCTCGGGGCAAGCCTCGTCGAGTACGCACTCCTCGTTGGCTTGATCGCTCTCGTCACCGTGGGTGCAGTGCAGCTACTCGGCGTCAACGTCGCAGCCCGCTTTCAGGAGTTCGCCGGGATGTTCGGCGGCTGACTCGACAACCGGGCCAACGAAGCTGTCAGGGGCCCTCGGGCCCCTGACCCGCGTCAGGCGCCCGATCTCGCCAACCGGTCCGGCTCACCCGCCGAGCAGGTTGTTGGCGACGTTGATCGCCGCCGGCCCCAGCATCACCACGAACAATGCGGGAAACACGCACAGGACGAGAGGGAACACCATCTTCACCGGGGCCGCGAACGCCCGCTCCTGGGCG
This sequence comes from uncultured Acidimicrobiia bacterium, assembly GCA_963834375.1. GTDB lineage: Bacteria > Actinomycetota > Acidimicrobiia > Spongiisociales > UBA5794 > JACDBE01. Next base: position 168,638 of record CAWIBM010000004.1, read on the forward strand.
CGCTGACGCCGCCTGATCCGCATCTCCTCGGCCTGCACCCGCAGCATCTTCCCGATGCTCACCCCGAAGCTGTCCGCCTGGTTGAGGGCGAGGATGAACGAGTTGAGGTCGTCGACATCGGTGCGTTTCGCCAGGTTGCGCATCGCCTCCGAGCGGCTCACCCCGACCCTGTTCTCCTGCATCATCCGGGCGAACTCGTCGGACAGCTCGCCGGGCACGTGCCGGACGACACGGTCGAGCGCCGAGTCGAACCCGAGCCCGGCCTCGATGGAGATGACCATGAGGTCGATGATGTCCGGCAGGTCCCGCTCGATGGCGCCCACCCGCTCGTCGACGCGCCGGTTGAGCAGCTGATCGGGCCCGACGGTGCCGATGACGGCGAGGATGAAGAACACCAGCCACTGGGCGGCGCCCTCGACGACGAGAGCGAGAAGGATGAAGAGCACAGCACACCCGACGAAGGTGACCAGCTTGATCGCCGCCCACGAGGTCTCGTCGATGTCGGGGTACCAACCGGCGCGGACCAGCCGGCGGCGGGAGCGGTCGATCCAGGCCTGTGGAGAGAGCCGCATCCCCAGCGCACCGATGCGCTGCCCCATCGGCCCCAGCACCCGGTCGCGGAAGGGTAGGTCGGCGACGTCGGTCGTCCCGCCCAGACCGGCCACCCTCTTGTTGGCGCTGTCGGAGGCACGCTGCAGCGATCGTCCGCTGACGTAGGCGATGTAGGCCACCGCCAGGGCGGTGAAGACGATGGCGGCAACCCCGGTCCAGCCCATCACACGTCCGTCTTCACGATGCGTGCCATCCAGATGAGCCCGACGATGAGCAGCAGCCCTGATCCGATCAGCGCCGCAATCCCGACAGTGCTCTCGAACAGCGGGGCGACGTAGTCGGGATTAACCACCAGGAGGAACCCGAGGATCAGGAACGGCATCGCCCCGAGCACCAGGGCGGAGATGCGGCCCTCGGCGGTGAGCGCCCGGATCTCCCGACGCATCCTGGTACGTTGCAGCATCGTGTCGGCGGCGGTGTCCAACACCTCTGCCAGGTTGCCGCCCACCTCCCGCTGGATGGTGAAGGCGAGCACCACCCAGTCGAAGTCGACCGAGTCCATGCGCACCGCCGAGTCCTGCAGCGCCTCGGACACCGAGCGGCCCAGCCGGATCTCGTTGAGCACCCGGGAGAACTCGCGGTTAGTGGGGTCGGGGGCCTCCTGGGCGACGGCGTCGAGCGCCTGGAGCATCGAATACCCGGCCCGCAGCGAAGTGGCCAGCAGCGCCAGCGTGTCGGGGAGCTGCTCCTCGAAACGGCGTCGCTGGCGTGAGGCCGCCGCCGCCACCAGGTAGGCGGCCGTCACCACGGCGACGACCGCGATGATCACGGCGGTGAGCAGGCTGCCGAAGATCACCAGGCCGACCAACCCGACCAGGATGGCGATCAGCAGCAGGGCCGCCATCGCTTCGCCGGCACGCAGGTTGAGGTTCGCCTGGTCGAGCGCGGTCTCGATCTGCGACAGGAAGCCGCGTCGCTCCGCCATCCGCTCGGCGGTGACGGCGAACCGACGGAGCAGCCTGATCCGACCCATCCAGCCTGTCGGCACCTCCTCGTCGCTGTAGGCCGACAGCCGCGTGTCCAGGTTGCTCTCCACCGAACGGCCGCTGAGCAGCAGGTAGAAGATCAGGAAGATCGCCACGGCGCCGCACAACACGCCGAGAACGACCCAGGTGCGTCCCTCGACGCCGATGTCGGGGGCTGCGGTGGCGACGAGGTCCACCAGCACCAGGCTCATCGGGCCCTGGCCACGAACGGCTCGGGCTCGAACAGGTCGGCGGCCAGCTCGATCCCCTGTTCCTCGAGCCGATCGAGGAAGTGGGGCCGGAAGCCGGTGGCTTTGAGCCTGCCGAGGAACCGGCCTTCCTGGTCCATGCCCATCCCGTAGTCGAACCGGAACAGGTCGTTGGTGGTGACGACGTCCGACTCCATGCCCACCACCTCGGTGACGTGGGTGATCTTCCGGGTGCCGTCGCGCATCCGGTGGAGGTGGATGATCAGGTCGATGGCCGAGGAGATCTGCTCCCGCACCGCCCGCACCGGCAGGTCCATGCCCGCCATCAACACCATGGTCTCGATCCGGGACAGCGTGTCGCGGGGCGAGTTCGAGTGGATGGTGGTCAACGAGCCGTCGTGGCCGGTGTTCATCGCCTGGAGCATGTCGAGCGCCTCGCCGCCGCGCGCCTCGCCGACGATGATCCGGTCGGGACGCATGCGCAGCGCGTTCCGCACCAGGTCGCGGATCGAGACCTCCCCCTTGCCCTCCAGGTTCGCCGGGCGCTGCTCCATGGAGAGCACGTGGAGCTGGTTGAGTTGCAGCTCGGCGGCGTCCTCGATGGTGACGATCCGCTCGTTGTCGGGGATGAAGCTGGAGACCACGTTGAGCATCGTGGTCTTGCCCGACCCGGTGGACCCACTCACGATCATGTTGATCCGCCCGGTCACGCTCCGTCGCAGCAACCCGGCCACCTGGTTGGTCATGGTGCCGTTCTCGACGAGGTCCTCGACGGTGAACGGCTCGACGGCGAACTTCCGGATGGTGAGGAACGGCCCGCCGATGGCGAGCGGGTGGATGACCGCGTTGACCCGCGATCCGTCGGGAAGCCGGGCGTCGACCATCGGGTTGGACTCGTCGATGCGCCGGCCCACTTGGCCGACGATCTTCTCGATGATCCGCTCGACATGGGTGGCGTCCACGAACCTGGTGTCGGTGAGGTGGATGATGCCCGCCCGCTCCACCCACACCTGGTTGGCACCGTTGACCATCACCTCGGTCACGTTGGGGTCCTGCAGGTAAGGGTCGATGGGCCCGTAGCCGAGGACGTCGTCGGCGATCTCCTGGAGCAGGACGACCCGATCCGAACGGGCCAGCGGGACCGACTCCTCCTGGTCGAAGGCCCACTCCAACATCTCCATCACCCGGGTCTTCAGCTCGCCATCGGAGATGTGGCGGTCGTACAGGGTGGGGCCGAGCCCTTCGACCACCTTGTAGTGGAGACGGCGGCGGAGGTCCTGCCGAGCCTCGAGCCGCTGGCCCTCGATGGTCCGCCCGGCATCCCGGGCCGCCTTGACCCTGTCGCCCAGCGTCATCGCGTTACCTCCTCAGCCGGCGGCCGGTCCGCTCGCCGCCACTCGACGCCGGGGAGCCGTCGTACACCAGCTTGGTGACGTTCCGGAAGTCGCGCGCCACCCGCGAGCGGGGGTTGAGCTGCACGACGGGGACGCCTTCGTTGACCGATCGGGGCACCAGCTTGTCCGACACCACCGATGCCTCCACCTTGAGCCCGAGCGACCGCTCCAGCTCGGCAACGTCGAGCCGGGCCTTGGAGTTGTTGCGGTTGAGCACCAGGCGGATCTTCTCGAACGGGAACTTGATCAACCTGAGGGTGTCGAGGGCCAGCTTGGCGTTCTTGACGCTGGGAAGGTCCATGTCGACCACCAGCAGCACGGCGTCGCTGCGCTCCAGGATCGACAGCACCGGCTCGTCGAGGAATGGAGCGGTGTCGATGACGATGTACTCGAACATCCGGCGCAGCATTCCCATGGTGCGGACCACGACCGGGGTGGACACCTCGTCGGCGAGCGCCGGCTCGAGCGGTGCCGCCAGCACCCGCAGCCCACTGGGATGGCGGGCCAGCAGGCTGCCGAGCAGCTCCTCGTCGAGCTTCTCGATGTCGCGGGAGACGTCGACCAGCGTGTGCTTGGGATCGACCTGGAGGGCGATGCAGATATCGCCGAACTGGAGGTCGGCGTCCATCACCACCACTTGGTCGGGTCCGGCCCAGTCGGCCAGTGTCACCGCCACGTTGGTGGCGGTGACCGTCTTCCCGGCGCCGCCCTTGGGCGACATGATGGTGACCACCTTGCCGATCCGCGGCCGCCAGTCGACGGCCTCGCTCTCCTCGTCGCCCTCACGGTCGAGCAGCCCGAGCGAGTCCCGCAGCTTGTCGGTGGTGATCGGCGTCTCCAGGACGTCCTTGATCCCCAGCCGCATCGCGGTGCGGAGCAGCTCGGTGGTCATCTCGTCGCTGACCACGATCACCGGGAGGCTCGGCTTCAGCTCGAACAGGCTGGTGATCTCGCGCACCGCGTCGGTTCGCCCGTAGCCCGGCCCGACGATGGCGACTTCGATGGTCTCCTCGACCAGGCGACGCTGGGCGTCGCTCATGTTGCGGGCGGTATGGACGGCGTGATCGCTCAGCAGGCCCTTGGTGTCGTCGACGAACCCTGCTTCGGTGTCGACGAGCAGGACGGACCAGGAACGATCAGCCGCCATCGGCGTTCTCCAATGCGGTGATGAGACGCTCGGCGAAACGGGTCACATCCTCCATGGTGGCACCGGTGAGCTCGAGCTCGGTGTACTCGCCCTCGGCGGGGAGCAGGCTCAACCCGAGGACACCGTTCTGGCGGGCGAACTCGAGTAGCTCGGCTTCATCGGGGAGGACCTCGAGCACAACGGAGGTCACCGTGGCCGGGTCGCCGCTCTCGTCGACGGTCTCCTGCGGGTTCGACACCGAGGCCGAGCCGACGGCGAGGACAGGGATGTTCTGGAGGATGGTTCTGGTGAACGTCACCGTGTCGGGGAGCGATGCGGCGATCTGGGAAAGAGCGTCCTCCGACACCTCGGTGACGACCTCGCCCTCCTCGTTCGTCGTCTCGATGATCTCGGTGTTGGTGAGGAACTCGGGGATGACCGCACCCTCGAGCAGGAGGTCGCGGGTCTCCGGGTTGGAGAGCAGCTCCTTGATGCTCTCGACGCCGAAGGTGAGGGTCGCCAGCACGTTGACCCGGTCGGCCGGCTCCACGAACTGGCCGACGGCGCCCACCTCGTCGGGGCTCATCGCCACGGCCATCTTCCCTTCGGGCACATCGGTCGCCAGCCTGTCCGGATCGGAGGCACCGGCCTCGACGAACATGTCGGTGGTGATGACCTGGCCCTCGCTGATCGGCCCGGCGGCGACGCCGGTCGTCAGCAACTCCTCGATATCGCTCGGGTTGTCGTCGCACACCGTCGGGTCCGACGCCGTCGCCGGGTCGACCGGGCCGGCGCACACGATCGTCGAGCCCTCGAACACCACGTCCCGGACCAGGGCCGGGAACGTGTCGATGGCGCTGATCGCCTCGGTCCCCGCGGTCCCGTCGGCGATCAATGACGTGGCCTTGTAGACCAGCACCTCGTCGAGATCGCCCCTCACCTGGTCCTCGACCGACGCCAGGTAGCGCCAGACGGCGACGGCGGCCACCACCGCCAAGATCAGCGCCACCGTCAACACCACTGTGCGACGACTCATCGACTACCCCCCTCGGGCACGCAGTTCCCTCTACCCGGCGATCGCAACGCACGTGACCGTGGGGTCATGGCGCCCACCGGCCCGTCCCAGACAACAGCAGAGTGTAGACCGTCTGATATGACGCCTACTTTCGTCCTATGCCGCGTTCCTTGAGCTCCTGGAGGATCGCCTCGAGCGACGCATCGGCGTTGAAGGAAGGGGCGGCCGGCGTCTCCTCCTCCTCACGCTGGAACTCACGACGGGGGGCGCGGGGCGGTCGAGGCGCCTCGCGAGCGGGCGGCTGCTGGCTGCGATCCGACCACTGCGAGCGCTCTTCCCACTCGGGCAGCGCCTGCTTGATGGACAGGCTGACCCGCCGGCGCTCCATGTCGATCTCGGTGACCTTGACCCGCACCTGCTGGCCGATCGACAGTTCCAGCTCGGGGCTGGGCACGTGGTGGATGGCGATCTCCGAGACATGGACCAGCCCTTCGACGCCGTCGCTAACCGACACGAAGGCCCCGAACGGCACCGTCTTGGTGACCTCGCCGTCCACGACGGCGCCCACCTCGACGTCACGGGCGAACTCGTCCCACGGGTCCTCACGGGTCTGCCGGATCGAAAGGGAGATGCGCTCCCGGTCCCGGTCGACCTCGAGCACCTTCACCTTCACCTTGTCGCCGACGTTGACGATCTCGCTGGGGTGGGAGACATGCTGCCAAGAGAGCTCCGAGACGTGGACCAGCCCGTCCATTCCTCCGAGGTCGACGAAGGCGCCGAAGTTGACCACCGAGGAGACGACTCCGTCGCGGACATCGCCCGGCTGGAGATCGCCGAGGAACGCCTGGCGCTGTTCGGCCTGGGCCTCCTCGAGGTATGCGCGCCGGGAGAGCACGACGTTGTTGCGGTTCTTGTCGAGCTCGATGACCTTGGCCTCGATCGTCTCGCCGACGAACGGATAGAGGTCGCGCACCCGGCGCAGGTCCACCAGTGAGGCGGGCAGGAATCCACGTAGCCCGATGTCGACGATGAGGCCACCCTTGACCACCTCGATCACCGGCCCGGTCACCGTCCCGCCGTCGTGCATGACCTGCTCGATCCGGCCCCAGGCGCGCTCGTACTGCGCCCGCTTCTTGGAGAGCACCAGGCGGCCCGACTCGTCCTCCTTCTGGAGGACCAGCGCTTCGATCTCGTCGCCGACGGTCACCACCTCGGAGGGGTTTGCGGTGTTGCGGATCGAGAGCTCGTTGGACGGGATGACGCCTTCGGACTTGTAGCCGATGTCGATCAGCACCTCGTCCGGGTCGACCCGCACCACCTTGCCGGCCACGATGTCGCCCTCGCGGAACTCGAACACGGTGCGGTCGACCGCCTCGGCGAAGTCGTCGGCGGACAGGTCGTCCTCGACGTGGCCGATGTCACGAGGGGCGGTGATCGCCGGCCGCAGACCGCGATCGCTCCGCGGCGCCGGGACGTCTCGCCCTCGCCGGCGTCGTCGGATGCGTCGTCGACCGTGGCCGGTGCCGCTTCGGCGGCGTCGACGGCAGTCGCCTCGGCTTCTCCTGCGATCGCCTCGCCGATGTCGACGGAAGAAGCCTCGGCTTCTCCCGGGATCGCCTCGGCGACGGGCGACAGGTCGTCGGTCACCGGTGGGTCATCGGTCACGGGGACGTTTTCGGTGCTCGGGGTCTCGGGGGTCTCCGGGCTGTCAGCCCCGTCGACCCGGGTGGGGGCGGGAGCTTCGGCGTCCCGGACATCTTGGTCCGGGGCCTCCACTTCCGTCTCGTTCTCGATCGTCATGCGACAGCATCAGCTCCTTGAAGGATGACTTGCCTCCGTCCGCGCGGGAAGCCCGACGGGGCGGCCACAGGCTACCAGGTCCGGTGATCCGTTGGGTCAGCGCGTTGTGTCAATCCGCCTTGCACTCGGCGAGGTTCGCGCCGGTGGCGGTGTCCACCACCAAGGGCACGTCGAGCGAGACGATGCCCTCCATCACGGCGCGGGTGACCGCGGTCGCCTCGTCGACCATGTCGTCCGGGACCTCGAGCACCAGCTCGTCATGGATCTGGAGCAGCATCGACGCACCCACGCCCTCTGCGGCGAGCGCCTCCTCGAGCACGACCATCGCCTTCTTGATGATGTCTGCCGCCGATCCCTGGATTGGCGCGTTGAGCGCCATCCGCTCCCCCATCTGGCGCTGGCGGAAGTTGGAGCTGGCCAGCTCTGGGAGGTAGCGGCGCCGCCCGAGGAGCGTCGTGGTGAACCCGGTGGTGCGGGCCTGGTCGACGATCCCCTGCATGTAGTCGCGCACCCGGGGGAACTGGGCGAAGTAGGCGGCGACATGGCTCTCGGCCTCCTGCCGGGAGATGTCGAGGCGTTGCGCCAGCCCGTACGCCTCCATCCCGTACAGCAACCCGAAGTTGATCACCTTGGCGCGACGCCGTTCGGTGGCGGTGACGTCGGCCGCCGGCTTGCCCGCCACCCGGGCGGCCGTGGCCAAGTGGATGTCCATGCCATGCCGGAACGCCTCCACCAGCCCGGGATCGCCGGAGAGGTGGGCCAGGATGCGGAGCTCGATCTGCGAGTAGTCGGCGGTGACCAGCCGGTGCCCTTCGGCGGCGACGAAGGCGGTGCGGATGACTCTGCCCTCCTCCGAACGGATCGGGATGTTCTGCAGGTTGGGCTGTTCCTGGCTGAGCCGCCCGGTGGCGGCGGCCATCTGGTTGAACCGGCCCCTCACCCGCCCGTCGGCCTCGATCAGCGGCAGCAGCGCGTCGACATAGGTGGAGCGGAGCTTCTCCAGCTCGCGGTACAGGAGGAGGTGGTCGACCACCGGGTGCGCCTGGCGCAGCTTCTCCAGCACGGAGGCGTCGGTGCTGGGCACGCCCTTGGCGGTCTTCTTCAGCACCGGCAGCTCCAAGCGGTCGAAGAGGACGGCGCGCAGCTGGAGGGTCGAGTTGATGTTGAAGGCTTCGCCGGCGGAGGAGTGGATGGCGGTCTCCAGCTCGGTGAGCCGCCGGCGCAGGTCGTCACCGAGCCTGGTGAGCACCGCCCGGTCGACGGCGATGCCGATCTCCTCCATGCGCGCCAGCACCCCGATGAGCGGCAGTTCGATCTCCTCGTAGAGGTCGCCACCGCCCCGCACCTCGATCTGCTCCCGGAGAGGGGCGATCAGCGCGGCGACCGCGGTGGCGCGGCGAGCAGCGGCCTCGGAGGCGGCGAGGGCGGTGTCGGGCCTGCCCTCGACCGGGGGCGCGTCGAAGTCGAAAGATCCCTGGGGCAGCTCGGCTACATCGACCGGCTGCGGGACGACGGCGAGCCCGAGCTCGCGGTAGGCCAGCTCCTCGAGATCGGGGGCGCGCTGGCCCGGGTTCACCACGTAGGCGGCCAGGGCGGTGTCGAACCCCACCGGCGGCGCCTCCAGGTGGGAGGCGAGGAAGTCGCGGAGCAACGGCTTGACATCGTGGCCGGCCAGGCGGGCCCCCGTCCGGTCGAGGGCCTCGGCGACGATGGCGAACCGTTCCACGGGGACGAAACGGGCCTCGCCGGCGGCAGCGGCGGAAAGCCCGATGACGTCGGCGCCGTCGTGGACGGCGGAGACGGCGACGAGCCCGCCGCGGGCCAGCGGGACGAGATCGTCGGCGGTGTGGGCCGCCGACACCTCCACCTCGATCTCCGCAGTCTCGACCGCACCCTGCCCGCCCAGCTCGACCAGCCGCTCCCACAGGGTCCGGAAGGCGAGGGCGTCGAACACCTTGCGGACCCGGTCGTGGTCCCACTCGCCGAGTTGCAGGGCGGCGAGGTCGGTGGCGTCCACCTCGGGCACGTCGACCATCGTCATGAGCTGCCGGTTGAGGAACACCTGGTCGCGGTTCTCGGCGAGGTTCGCCTTCATTCGGGGGGTCTGCTCGTCGAGATGCCCGTAGACGCCCTCGAGGTCGCCGTGCTCGGCGATCAGCTTGGTGGCGGTCTTCTCGCCAACCCCGGGCACACCGGGCAGGTTGTCCGAGCTGTCACCGCGGAGGGCGGCGTAGTCGAGGTACTGCCTCGGGGCGATCCCGTAGCGTTCCCGGATCCACGCCTCGTCGGCCATCACGGTGTCGGAGATGCCCCGCCGGGTGTACATCACGGTGGTGTCGTCGTCGATGAGCTGGAACGAGTCGCGGTCGCCGGTGACCACGATGACCTTCCAGCCCTCCGAGGTGGCCTTGCCCACCAGCGTGCTGATGACGTCGTCGGCCTCGAAGCCGGGCGCCTCGATCTGGGTGATGTCGAGCGCCTCGAGCACCTCGCGGATGAGCGGGAGCTGGCTGCGGAACAGGTCCGGCGGCGCCTCGCGCTGCGCCTTGTACTCCGGGAAGAGGTCGCGGCGGAACTGCGGTCCGCGGACGTCCCAGGTGACGGCCACCGCCTCGGGTCGCTCGTCCCCGAGGAGCTTGATGAGCATCGAGGTGAAGCCGAACACGGCGTTGGTGACCTGCCCGGCGGGCGTGGCCAGGTCCGCCGGGAGCGCGTAGAACGCCCGGTAGGCGAGGCTGTGGCCGTCCAGAAGGGCGAGGGTCGCCATCGCGGCGAGTGTAGGGAGCGGCCCCGACACAACACCCCCGGCGGCACCCGCCCCGCAACTTTGAGCGATTGAACCCATGAGATGGCGCCACTCGCTCAAAGTTCGATCCGCCAGGCCACCGTCGATGCAACTTGAGCGATTGAACCCATGAGATGGCGCCACTCGTTCAAAGTCGGGGGGCTCTGGCCGCTAGGTGAGCTTCTTCAGCAGCCGGTCACGCTCGACCTCGAGGCGCTCCCGCCGTTGCGCCAGCTCGGCGACGTGGCGCTCGAACCTGGCGACGTCGGCGCCGGTCTCCCTGGCATCGGCCCGGTCGATCGGGCTGTCCGACGTGAGGGCGTCACGGTTGGCGTCATCGTGGAGGTGCTGGTGGAAGATCAGCTCCTCTGCGGCCAGACGCTCGTCTCGCCGCAGGGCGGCGATCTCGTCGTTCATGGCGAAGAGCTTCTTCTCGATCCGGCGCACCCGGCCAGGATACGACGGTGCCCGGCGATGGGCGGTCGCGTTGGGTTCAGAGGTCAGAAGGCGGTGCCGGAGGCGGGACTCGAACCCGCACGCCCTTGCGGACACGACATTTTGAGTGTCGGGAGTCTGCCAAATTCCTCCACTCCGGCGGCTGCAGAATTGAATTATACGAGGTCAGTGCTTGGGGCCGACGAAGGTGTCGAGAAACGCCACATCTTCGCGACGAGCTACAGAGATCACGCGCTCGGTGGTTTGCGTCCAGTGAGGCAGGGCCAATGCTTCCAATAGGCGTGCACGACGACGCAACCCCGGCCGGCAACGAAACCGACCGTGTCAGAGCCGCGCACGATCGTGATCGCCGTGGCGATCTCGTTGACGATGTCCGGATACTTGAGGTCACACGAGACGCGGAGGTTGTAGACATCTCTCGGAAAGCGCGTAAGGGTCCCATCGCCGAGGTAGATCCCCAGCAGGTAGGCGTACGCCTTCGGATCGAAGGGCGCGGTGCCTGCGCATCGGAAGCAGGCGGCAGCGCTCCGGCGCTTGCCGGTCCACGAGACGGTCCGTCCGCCTCTGCCGGCAGCTCGTGCCGTGCGCCAGCCCCGGATGGTGACCCTCGAGATCCCGAGACGGCGGCCGACCTCGCCGTCGTTGATGCCCTGGTCGATCAACTCCAGGGCCGCCTCGTACTCTTCCTTGGATCGCACCCGACCCTCCGTGACCGACGAACGTGTGTTCGATCAGGATAACCGGCGTGTGTGACGCCATCGGGCCTACTCCTGAAGCGTGCGGATGTACTCCACCAGGCTGTCGATCTGCCCGTCGGTCAGACGGTCGAACCCGGGCATGGAACCCGGGCCGACCCGGATGGAGCCGGCGATCTGCTCGTCCGTCAGCGAGGCGGCCTCGGACCCGGCATCGAGCGCCGGTCCCACACCGCCACCGCCGAGACCGCCGTGGCACGAGGCGCACGACTGCTCGTAGAGCTCCCGGCCGGTCAGGCCGGACGACCCGCTGCAGCCGGCCATCACGACGGCACCGACGAGCACCGCCGCGCCCGCCCGCGACCTCATCACGCCCCGAGGGTGGGATCGAGGGGCAGCCGCTCCACCACCGCGGGAGCCTCGCCGCCGGGCCATCGCAGGTTCACCGGCGAGCCCGGCTCGACCTGGCGGCGCACCATCGCCATCCCGACCGGCGCCGAAAGCGTGAGCGACTCGGCGATCGAGGTCACCGCCCCAACCGGTCCATCGGCGACCACCTCGGCGCCGGCGGGCGGGAGGACGTTGGTGGTGAGCCGCACGCCGCGGAGGCGCCGGTTGACGTGGCCCCGGGAGTCGATGCGGGCGATCAGCTCCTGGCCCAGGTAGCAGCCCTTGGTGAAGTCGACGGCGCCATCCACGAGGTCGGCCTCCTGGGCGATCGTCTTCTCGTCGATGTCCACGCCCATCACCGGCTCCCCCGCCTCGATGCGCACCGCGTCGGCGGCGAGCCGGCCACAGCGCACCGCCCCGGCGGCGATCAGCCGGTCGATGCCCACTCCGACGAGAGCCAGCCGGGGCAGCGGCACCCGGGCGAACGGCACCGAGGAGACGACCACGTCGCCGCGACGCTCCCAGCCTTCGGCGGCGACCACACCCACCACCTCGTCGACGGTTGTCACCGCCGCCGGCCCCCACAGGGCCACCACCGGTCCGGGCTCGGGCTCGATGGCGACATCGACCCGGATCTTGAACCGGCGGAGGTCCTCCTCGACGATGACCCCGAGGCCGGCATCGGTGAGCAGGCCGACCTCGTCGACGCCGCGCAGCAGGAGATGAGGAGCGCGCAGCTTGCCCTGCGGCGACAGGAGGAGCGACCGGGCGACGCTCCCCGGTGCCATGGGCTCGACCGCCTGGCTGAGCAACCCGTCGAGGAACCGCACCGCGTCCGGCCCGCGCACCCACACCAGGTCGTGCCAGCCGGCGACGGCGCCGGCGCCGGTGCGTAAGGCCAGGTACTCGCCGGTGACGTCGCCGTAGGAGTCGGCTCCACCGCGCCGGGTAACCGCTGGAGCGGTCATACGTCGGCCAGGCCTTCGAGGCCGAGGCGAGTCAGCCATCGGCTGAACCACGAGTTGAGCTCGGTGACGTTCCCGGTGACCAGGAGGAGCCCGAACCCGGCGAGCAGCAGGCCGGACACCACCGTGATCGGCACCAGGAAGGGACGGAGCCGGTCGAAGCTGCGGTATGCCCCGGCGATGGCGACCGAGGTCACCAGGAACGGGATCCCCAGCCCGAGCGAATAGAAGGTGAGCACCACCATCCCGCGGGCCACCGTGTCGCTGGCGGCGCCGAGGGCGAGGGCGGCGGTGAGGAACGGCCCGATGCACGGGGTCCACCCGAAGGCGAATGCCGCCCCCATCACCGGTGCCGTCAGCGAGCCGAAGCGGTCGGAGTCGACGGCGAGCCTCCGCTCCCGCAGCAAGGGCATCAGAAACCGCGGGGTCGATACCGCGGTCACCGCCACGAACAGCCCCATCAGGATGATCAGCACCCCGGAGAGAAGCTGGAACTGGGGCACGGCGAGCAGCCTCCCGATGCTGGTCGCCGCCGCCCCGAACACCAGCACGAACACCAGCGTGAAGCCGAGCACGAACAGCCCGGTGGTGCGGGTGACCCGCCCCAACTCCACCTCGCCGGCCCGCAACTCCTGGGCGGAGTATCCCGAGACCAGCCCGATGTACCCGGGCACCATGGGCAGGACGCAGGGCGACAGGAACGATGCCGCCCCGGCGGCGACGGCGGTGAGCAGGCTCAGGTTGTCCATGACCTCCGGCGTCCTTCGGGCCATCCGCGACCGTCGTCCAGAGCGGCGCCCCCCGGCGGACCCTCGCGTGCGGAGAGCGGCGTCCGGGGACATCCGGCTGCCGGCATGTTCCCATGAACCCGGTGCGATCAGGTACACGGAGTCACGGCCTCCTGGCGGTAACCTGCCCGGCCGGCATCGACCGGGCGGATCGGAGAAGGTGCATGCGGACAGCGGGACAGTCTGGCCCGGGCTTCTCGATGAGAGATCGCCGCACCATCTTCCTCATGGGCATCGCCGCCTTCGTGGTCGGCTACGGCGCCTCGGTCATCTCCGCCACCCTCCCGTACGCCCGAGTGGCCATGGACATCAGCGAAGGGTCGATGTTCTGGATCTTCGGGATCACCAGGCTGGCGTCGCTGGCCGGGATCCTCTTCGCCTTCGCCGCCGATCGCCAGGGTCGCCGCGATGTCTTCCTGGTCGCCTTCGCTCTCGTCCCGGTGGGCAACCTGCTCGCCGGGCTGCTCCCCAACCCGATCTTCTTCACGCTGGCCCAGGCGCTCACCCGGATCGGGGTGGTGGCGGTGGCCGCCCTCGCCATTGTGATCCTGGCCGAGGAGTTGACGCCGGGACGGCGGGCCTTCGGCATCGGCCTCTACGCCATCGCCGGATCGGTGGGCGCCGGCCTCGGCCTCCTTCTGCTCCCCTTTGCCGACTCCGGCCCCGATCGCTGGCGGATCCTGTTCGGGCTCACCGCCCTCGGCCTGCTGGTGCTGCCCTTGCTCAACCGGTTCCTCGAGGAGACCAGGGCGTTCACCCGGCCTTCCTCCGCGGTGGGATACAACGCCATCATGGAGACCGGCGAAGGCCGCTACCTGTGGACGCTGGGCGGCATCGCCTTCCTGGTCGCCGTGTTCTCGTCGCCGGCGTTCAACTTCGTCCTCGAGCGTCTGGTCAACGACCTGGAGTGGACGGCGACGTCCGCCACCTGGCTGCTGGTGATCGCTTCCGGGCTGGGCACGATCGGGTTGCTCATCGGGGGCCGCCTCGCCGACGTGGTGGGGCGCCGCCAGGCCGCGGCCCTCGGCATCCTCGTCGGGCTGGCGGGCGGAGTCGGCTTCTACTTCGTCGACTCGACGCTGTTGCTGGGGGTGACCGTGTTCCTCGGGACCCTCGGGGCGACGATGCTGACCCCGGCGTTCGCCGCCCAGCGCTCCGAGCTGTTCCCGACCCGGGTGCGGGCCTCGGCCGGGGGATTCATCACCAACGCCGGCATCGTCGGGTCGATCCTCGGGTTCCTGATCGGCGCCCTCGTGGTCGACACCATCGGGCTGTCCCGCACCGTCGCCTTCCTGGGGCTCGGCTTGCTGGCGGCGGTGTGGCTCGTGTTCCAGCTCCCCGAGACGAAGGGTCGGGTCCTGGTGGAGAGCTACGCGACCCCGGCCGAGGTGGAGGAGCCGGCGTGGGTCGAGGAGGCCCGCCCGGACTGAGTCATCGTCCCGGCTCGCCCGGGGTGAGCAGCCCGCGGTCGAACGCCGCCCCGACGGCAGCCGCCCGATCGTTGACCCCGAGCTTGGCGTAGATGTGGAGCAGGTGGCTCTTCACCGTCGCCTCGCTGATGAACAACCGCTCGGCGGCGTCCCGATTGGTGGCACCGGATGCGATCAGGCGCAGCACGCCGGCGTGGTAGAGATGCGGCGGAGAACTCCTCGCTCCCGGTAGGTGGCCAGGATCACCGGCAGCGTGGCGAAGGCCAGCGTGACCAGTCCCAGCGTCAGCACGATCGGTGAGTAGAGGTCGACCAGTCGAAACCCACCAAGGTCGTCGCTCGGCTCCCGGGCGCCCGGGAAGGCGAACCCGAGAACGATCAACAGCACCGCCGGGAACACCAGTCCCCAGAAGACGCCGGCCGGCTCGCGGGCGAAGACCCTGGCCTCGGTAGTGGTGAGTGCACGGAATGCGGATAAGGTTCCTCCTCAGATCTCAGGCCCCGGGCACCGGCACGCTGCCGGTGAGGGCCACGAAGGCGTCGTCGAGCGTCACTTGCTCGACCTGCAGCTGCTCGGCGACGATGCCGTTGCGGGCGAGCGCGGTCGCCACGGTGGCGAGCAGATCGCCGGTGCCGGTCACCAGCACCCGGTCGCCGCGCACGTCCACGCCGGTCACCTCGGCGAGGCCGCCGAGCAGGTCGGGGTGGAAGGGTGTCGCCGAGCGGAAGGTGAGTCGCCGGGCGCCCCCGGCACGGTCGACCAGACCCCCGGGCGTGTCCACGGCCACCAGGCGGCCGGCGTCGAGGAGCGCGACCCGGTCGGCGAGACGCTCCGCCTCCTCCATGAAGTGGGTGACGAGGACGACGGTCACCCCGCGGTCGCGGAGCCGCTCGACGATCGACCAAGCCTCCCGCCTCGCCACCGGGTCGAGCCCGGTGGTCGAGCTCGTCGAGGATGGCCACCTCGGGGTCGCCCACCAGGGCAACGGCGATCGACAGCCGCTGCCGCTCACCACCGGAGAGCATGGCGAAGCGCCGGTGGCGGGCTTCGGCCAGCCCCAGCTCGTCGAGCAGGCCGCCGACCGGCACCGGGTGGCGGTAGAACGAGGCGAACATTTCGAGCAGTTCGCCGACCCGCACCCGGTCGGCGAACCGGCTCTCCTGGAGCTGGACCCCGACCCGCTGCCTCAGCTCGGCGGCGTCCCGGCCGGGCTCGAGCCCGAGCACCCGGACGGCTCCGCCGTCCGGCTGGCGGAGCCCGGCGATCGACTCCACCGTCGTTGTCTTGCCGGCGCCATTGGGCCCGAGGATGGCGAAGACCTCGCCCTCCTCGACCTGGAACGAGATGCCCTCGACGACGGTCCTCCCGTCGTAACGCTTGACCAGGTTGTCGACTTCGATGACCACTGCCACACCCGCCTCCGTTGAGCTTGCGCTCCACAGTGCGGCAAGGGCACCTCGCATGCATCGCCCGACCGGCCAGACATCCGATCAGCCGATCGGTTATCTCTCCTCCCCCTCTTGGGTTCCCCTCCCCCTTCGGGGAGGGGTGCCGACGAAGGAGGCGGGGGAGGGGGAGCCAGCAGGACGAGCTACCCCGGCGAGCCGCTCTGCGCCACGTCGGCGAGGTACCGGGCGCTTTCCCGCACCGTCCGCTGCTGGGTGACGAAGTCGACGTGGACGACCCCGAACCGCTGGCTGTACCCGTACCCCCACTCGAAGTTGTCGAGCAGGGACCAGGCGAAGTAGCCCCGCAGCGGGACGCCCCGGTCGATGGCGGCCAGCGCGGCGACGAGATGCCGGCGAAAGTACTCCACCCGATGCGGGTCGCGCCCGGGGTCTTCCGGGTCGTCCGGGTAGGCCACCCCGTTCTCGGTCACATAGAGGGGTAGCTCGCCCGTCCGGGAGGCGACAAACTCGAGTATCTCGGTCAGCCCCTCGGGATAGACCTCCCAGCCCATGCCGGTCAGCTCCGGCGCCGAGGCCGCCGGTAGCGGGTCGAGGTCTGGCGAGCGCACCACCTGCCGGGTGTAGTAGTTGACCCCGAGGAAGTCGATGGGGGCGGCGATCACCGCGAGATCGCCGTCGGCCACCTCGAGCTGGTCCCAACCCCACGCGGCGGCACCGTGTGCCGGGTATCCGCGGCCCACCACCGGGTCGAGGAACCACCGGTTGTACTGGTCGTGGGCCGCCAGGGCGGCTTCGACGTCGAGGGGATGGGAGGACGCCGGTGCCTTGGGCTCGAAGTTGAGGGTGATGCCGACCTCCGACCCCGGGGCGGCGGCCCGTATCGCCGGCACCGCCAGGCCGTGGGCGAGCAGGAGATGGTGGGCGGCAGCCAGCGCCGCCTTGTGCTGGCGCCGTCCCGGGGCATGAACGCCGACCCGGTAGCCCAGATCGGATGAGCACCACGGCTCGTTGAGCGTGGTGAAGCGGGGCACCCGGTCACCGAGCCTGGCGGCCACCGCGAAGGCGTACTCGGCGAAGGCCTCGGCGGTCGTCCGTGCCGGCCAGCCACCGGCGTCCTCGAGCGCCTGGGGCAGATCCCAGTGGTACAGCGTCACGTATGGCGTGATGCCGTTGGCCAACAGCTCGTCGACCAGCCGGTCGTAGAAGTCGAGCCCGGCGGTGCTCACCTCGCCCACACCGGCGGGGACGACCCGCGGCCAGGCCACCGAGAACCGATAGGCGTCGAGCCCGAGCTCGGCCATGATGGCGATGTCCTCGGGGTACCGGTGGTAGTGGTCACAGGCCACATCGCCGGTGTCGCCGTCGTGGATGTTCCCCGGCGTGTGCGAGAAGCGGTCCCAGATACTCTCCCCGCGCCCGCCGGCGTGGACGGCGCCCTCGATCTGATAGGAGGCGGTGGCGACGCCCCACACGAAGGTCGGGGGGAAGCTCGTTGTCGGCACCGTTCTCCTCCTGCTGTCACCGGCGGCGGCACCAGGCATGCTGGCAGATCCGCCGGCGGGCACGTCGGCCCGCTACTCGGCTGGGCGGAACCCGGCCGCCGTCGGGAGCCGGACCCGGTGCCACCAGGCGAGCATCGCGGAGCGCAGCACCATGAGGAGCACGATGCCCCACCACACCGCCTCCAGCTCGCCATCGAGAACGAGCACGCCACCGAGCCAGACGAGGGTGACCACTGCCGGGGCGACCGTGGCGGCCATGGCGTAGGTGAAGTCCGTGGCGCCGATGACGATGCCGTCCCAGGCGAACACGGCCCCGCCGAGCACCTGGATGAGCACCAGCTGTGGATAGATGGTGGCCAGGGCGGCGACGACCGCCTCATCCGGGGTGAACCAGTGGCCCAGCCATGGCGCCACGACGGCGACGAGGGCGGCGAGGATCAGTCCGGCGGCGGTCCCCAGCACCACGAGGCGGTCGGCCAGCTGGCGAACCAGCGGGGCGTCGTGCTCTCCGACCGCCTTGCCGACCACGGACTGGGCGGCGATGGCGATGGCGTCGAGCACCAGCGCCAGGAAGAGGAACAGCTGACTGGCGACCTGGTGGGCGGCGACCGCGGTGGTCCCCAGCCGGGCGGCGACCCCGGTGGCGGCGGTGAACACTGCCAGCAGCCCGAAGGTACGCAGGATGAGCCGGCTACCGGCAGTGGACAGCGCCACGACGTCTGCCCTCCGGGGGCGGGAGGGGATGAACCCGAGGGCACCGGGCCGGCGAAGCACCCCGGCGAGCATGGCCGCCCCGACCACCTGGCCGGCGACGGAAGACCAGGCGGCCCCGGCAACCCCCCACCCGAGGACGAAGATGAGCAGCGGGTCGAGCACCAGGTTGACCAGGTTGAGAACCAGGATCGCGCGCAACGGGGTGACCGCATCCTGGGCTCCGCGGAAGATCCCGGAGGCGGCGGTGAGGTAGAGCACCGCCACCAGGCCGACGCTGCGGATCCGGAGGTAGGTGACACCTGGGCCGAGCACCTCCTCCGACGCCCCGAGCCAGCCGAGCAGGACCTCGGGAAAGGCGAGCAGGAGAGCGGTCGCCACCAGCCCGGCGACCACCGCGACCCACACCGCCGCCCCGGCCATGCGGGCGGCTGCCTCCCGGTCGCCGGAACCCAGGCGGGTGGCCACCAGCGGCGTCGTGCCGTACGCCAGGAAGTTGAAGCCGGCCACGGCGACGGAGAACATGGCGCCGGCCACCGCTACCGCCCCGAGGGCGGCGCTGCCCAGCCGCCCCACGTAGGCGGTGTCGATCAAAGCCACCAGTGGGTCGGCGGCGAGCGCGCCCAACGCCGGGATCGCCAGCCTGAAGATGGCGCGGTCATGAGGTGAGCGCAGCGATACGACGGTCATGCCGGTCAAGGCGACGGGGCGGGGCGCTTGTGCGGCCAGGGGCACACGTCGCGCAGCGGACACTCCCAGCAGCGGGGCCGCTGGGCATCGCACACCTCGCGCCCGAACTGGATGAACCGCATCGATATGCCCGACCATCGGCGGCGCGGGTACAGAGCCTTGAGGTCCTGTTCGATCTTCACCGCTTTGTCGTTCGCGGTGAGCCCGAGCCGTCGGCTCACCCTCTGCACATGGGTATCCACGGCGATGGCGGGCATGTTCCAGGCCTCGGCGACCACCACGCTGGCGGTCTTGCGTCCGACGCCGGGCAGCTCGGTCAGCTCGTCGAAGTCCTTGGGTACCACGCCGCCGTGCTCCTCGACGATCGCCTGGGACAGCGTCATCACAGACTTGGTCTTCTGACGGAAGAACCCGGTCGGGTGGATCACCGCCTCCACCTCGTCCGGGTTGGCGGCAGCGAGGTCCTCGGGCGCGGGCCAGCGGGCGAACAACTCCGGGGCGACCCGGTTCACGGTGGCGTCGAGGGTCTGGGCGGAGAGCACGGTGACCACCAGCAGCTGCCACACGTTCTCGTAGTGGAGTGCGGTCCGGATCTCCGGGTAGCGCCTGGTCAGCCGGGTGAGCACCAGGCGGGCGCGCCGTCGCACCGTGTCATCGGGCTCGGTGCGGTCCTCGGTCAAGAGCGCCGCCGACCCGGGTCAGAGGCTGGGCTCGGTCGGCGCCGCCCGGTCGCCGCCGGGCGAGCCGCTCAGCCGCGAAGCCGCGGTGCTCGATTGCGGCGAAGCCGCAACACCCGACTGCGGCGCAGCCGCAAGAGCGGACTGCGCCGTCCACGACGCCTCCCGCTGCTGCCATGCCTGCTGCTGGCGGAGCCATGCCTGCTGCTGACTGGCGACGAAGTCCCGCGCCGCCTGGTGGCGCTCCATGCGACGCAGCGCCCTGACGCAGAGGTGGATGGCGAGGAGCACGGCGCCCAGAGCGATCACGACGCCGGCGAGGAGCTCGAAACCGGCGAAATAGCCGTTGCGACACACCGCCAGCCCCTGCGGGCACAGGCCCCAACCGTTCCCGCCGTCCTTGAGGTCGGCGAGGACGGCGAGCGGCACCACGGCGATGGCGACGGCGAGGGCGATCAGCGCCCCGATGAGGACCCGCAGCCAGATCATGCGAGGCAGGATACCGGTGAGCCGGGATTCGCCTGCTCCACCGGCCGGTCGGAGGGGCGTGGGAAGCCTCCCGGCTGGTAGGGTGAATCACAGCGCTGTAGTTCCCTCGATCGACCGGGACCGTGACCGACCTCCCCTCCGTGCCCTATTTCCAGGAGACGTTCACCGATGCCGAGCGGGACCTGCTGCGCCCGCACTTCACCGACCTCGAGGGCCCGGTGTTCGCCGTCGTCAACCTGCCCGAGGTGGTGAAGGGGGCGCTGTTCGCCCGGTATAGCCGTTCCCCGAAGTCGGTGCGCCGCCTCTTCCTCGACGAGTTCGTCGAGGCGACGGAGGCGGGGCTGGGCGCCGTCGCCGGTCGACGCGGGGAGACCGGTGAGGTGGGCATCGATCGTGCCGAGGCCCTCTACCGGCGGGTGTTCTCCGACTACGGCGACGATTCGGTGGCGCAGCTCGGCGGTGCCCACCTCGCCTGCGAGCAGGCGTCCAACGTGCTGACCAAGGTGCTGGAGCGGGGCCGCCTCGCCGCCTACCTGGAGCAGAGCACCCGCTACATCTTCTACGACCAGCGGATCGGCGATCGGTACCGGTACATGACGCCCCCCGAAGTCGCCGGGTCGGGCCACGCCGCCGTCTACGCGGCGACGATGGAGTGGCTCTTCGACACCTACGCCGACCTGGTGAAGTCGCTGGTGCCGTACTACGAGGCGGCGTTCCCCCGCCAGGACGGCGACACCGCCTTCACCTGGCGGTCGACCATCAGGGCCAAGGCCTGCGACGACCTGCGCGGCCTCTTGCCCGCCTCCACGCTGTCGAACGTCGGCATATTCGGCACCGGGCAGAGCTACGAGATGCTGCTGATGCGCATGGCGGCCGATCCCTCGTCGGAGGTCCGCCGGTACGGGGCGATGATGCTCGAGCAGTTGCGCCGAGTGATCCCAGCCTTCCTCCACAGGGTGGACAACGCGCAACGGGGCGGCGCCTGGATCGATTACTTCGCCGGCATCGCCGCCGCGCTCGAAGAGCGTGCCGGGCAGTTGGAGGGCGAGCCCGACGGCCGGCCGGAAGTGACGCTGGTCGACTGGGATCCGGACGGCGAGGTGAAGACGGCGGCGGCAGCCCTGTACCCGTTCACCGACCTCCCCGACGACCAGCTCCTCGACACGGTGCGGGCCATGGGTGAGGCGGAGCGGGCGGCGCTCGTCGCCGCCGCCGTCGGCGACCGGGCCAACCGGCGCCACAAGCCGGGCCGCGGCTTCGAGCGCACCTTCTACCGCTTCGACATCCTCTGCGACTACGGGATCTTCCGCGACCTGCAGCGGCACCGGATGCTCACCGTCGAGTGGCAGCGGCTCTCCCCCACCCACGGCTACATCACCCCTGCGGCGGTGGCCGAGATCGGCGCCGAGCCGCGGTGGCGGGAGGCGATGGAGCGCGCCGCCGCCCTGCACGCGGCGATGTCCGACGACCTCGGGCCCCACGTCGCCCAATACGTGGTGCCGCTCGCCTACCGGATCCGGTTCATCCTCGACCTCGACGCCCGGGAGGCGTTCCACCTCATCGAGCTCCGCAGCCAGGCGGGGGGACACCCCGACTACCGGCGGATCGCCCAGACCATGCACCGGCTGATCGCCGAGCAGGCCGGCCACCGGCTGATCGCCGGCGCCATGACGTTCGTCGACCACGACGACCACGACCTCGCCCGGCTCGGCGGGGAGCGTCGTGCCGCCGCCCGCCGCGCCGCCGCCGGCATCACCGATCCCGACTGACCTGCCGACGATCCCGCGGGGTCGGGAGGTCCTCGCCTAGGCTCCCGTACCAAATCGACGAGGGAAGGGCGAGGAGACATGGAGCCGAAGAGCTTCTTTGCCGGGCTGTTCGACTGGGACTTCAAGCAGTTCGTCGCGCTGAAGTTCATCAAGGTCATCTACATCATCGGCGCGATCGTCATCGGCCTCGGGGCCATCTCTTTCATCGTCGCCGGTTTCTCGCGGAGTTTCGGGGCGGGGATCTGGGCCACCATCGTTGCTCTCATCGGCGGGCTGCTGTACCTGATCTTCTTCCGGGTGTGGCTCGAGGTGATCGCCATGCTGTTCCGCATCGGCGAGAACACCGACAGGGCCGTCGTGGCGCTCGGCGCCCAGCCGGCCAGCAGGGTGATGGACCCTGGACCCGCCATTCCGCCGCCCCCGCCGATGACCCCCGACACTCCGCCCCCGCCGATGACCCCCGAGACTCCTCCCTCGGACACGCCACCCGACCCGATGACCTGAGCCGCAGCCGGAAGGCGGCGGCCGCTCAGCGCAGGGGTATTCGCAGCACGAGGTGGTCGTCCTCCACCGTCCAGGTGGCGCTGCCCACCAAGGCGTAGTCGAGGTGGTCGAGCTCCATCTGCTGGATGAAGGTGCGGCGCGCCTCGCCCTCCAGCGGAGGCACCCCTCGCTCCCGGACCGCCGCCGCCCGGTCACGGAACCGCGTGATGAACTCGTCCACGTCCAGCTGCGCCACGCGTCGCCTCCCCGGTTTGGAACGAGCCTCAGCGTACCTTCCGACAACTAGCCTGACCCGGTGCTCGAGCGGCGCCTGCTGTTGGTCTCCGGCAAGGGCGGCGTCGGCAAGTCGGCAGTCACCGCCTCCATCGCCATCGCCGCGGCGCGGGCGGGCCAACGGGTGCTGGCCATGGGCATGGTCGACGGGCTCGGCCTCGCCCTCCACCTCGGGGTCGAGGCCATCGGGCCCGACGCCCACGAAGTACTGCCCGGGGTCTCGGCGTCGGTGGTCGACCGGGCCCGCGCCCTCGACGAGTACCTGAAGCTCCAGCTGAGGGTCCCCAGGGGGACCCCGACCCGCCAGTTCAGCAAGGCACTCAACGTGCTGGTCGACACCGCGCCCGGGGTTCGCGAGGTCATCTCGATGGGCAAGCCGTTCTTCGAGGCGCAGCAGCATCACTGGGACCTCGTCGTGGTCGACGCCCCGCCGCTCGGGCAGCTCCTGTCGTACCTTCGGGCGCCGGCCACCATCGAGCGGCTGGTGCCGACCGGGATCGTGCAGAACCAGGCTCGGTCCATGCGGCGCTTCCTGGCCGACCCGAGACGCACCGGTCTGGTGCTGGTCACCGTCCCCGAGGAGCTACCCATCGTCGAGACGGTCGAGTCCCTCGACGAGCTGGCCTCCGAGCCTCTCGTCGACCTGGCCGCCGTCGCCGCCAACCGTGTTCTCCCCGAGCTGCCGGTGCCCGCCAAGGTGATCGCCCGGCTCCCCGACGGCCCGATGCGGGACAGCGCCACGCTGCATCGCACCCTGCAGCGCCACCAACGCCACTGGCTCGACGCCCTCGGCAACGCCACCCCGCTCCCCTACCTGTTCGGGCTGGTGACACCGGCGGAGGTCGCCGCCCAGCTCAGCGGCCGCTGGGGTGTGGCGTGACCGAGATCCTCGTGGTGGCCGGGGCCGGGGGCGTGGGCAAGACGACGGTCTCGGCCGCCGGAGCCGTGGTGTCGGCGGCATCCGGGGTCGACACCCTGGTGGTGACCGTCGACCCTGCCCGGCGTCTCGGCGACGCCCTGGGCGTCGGCGGGCTGGGCAACCACCCATCGCCCGTCCCCGGGCGCCCGCACCTCTGGGCGGCGATGCTCGACGTCGCCGCCTCGTGGGAGGGGATCGTCACCCGCCACGCCGATCCCGAGGTGACGGAGCGCCTGGTCGCCAACCCGTATTTCCGGGCCATCGCCGACCGGTTCCCCGCCGCCCAGGCCTACGCGGCAGGCGAGCAGATGGCCGAGTTCGCCGACAGCGGCGACTGGGAGCGGGTGGTCGTCGACACCCCGCCCGCCGCCGGCGGCATCGACTTCATGCAGGCTCCACACGCCATGCAGGACCTGCTGGGGAGCCGGCTGCTGAGCTGGCTCACCGGAGCGGGCATCCCGGGACGCCGCGCCCTGTACCGGGTCACCGCCCGACCGATGCTGCGGATCGCCGACACGGTTCTCGGCGGCCCGCTGCTCGAGGACATCGCCGAGTTCCTCCTCGACCTCCGCACCGTGTACGACGGGCTCTCGGCGCGAGCGGTGCAGGTCGAGCGGCACCTACGCACCGCCCGCACCGTCCTGGTCACCAACGCCTCCCCGACCCCGCTGCGCGAGGTGCGCCGGTTCCTCGACGAGCTCCCCGCCTCGCTGGAGCCGGCGGCGGTCATCTTCAACCGGATGCTGCCGGTGGAGTGGGCCTCCGCCATGGAGCCCGAGGAGCCCGATGGGGTCGGCCAGCCGCACTGGGTCGCCCTCCACGACAACCTGGCGCGATGGGGCGCCGAGGCCCGTCGCGAGGCCGACACCCGGCGCCAGTTCGCCGCCACCTACACGGTTCCGGTCGCCACCGTGCCGCTTCTCACCTCGCCCCCGACCGATCTCGACGGCCTTGCCGTCCTCGCCGACGCCTCCCCCGACCTGGTCAAGGCCCTGTTCGGCTGACCGGCTCAGACCACGGCGCCGCCGCCGAGCAGGCCGCGCAGATCGGCGAAGAGCGAGGATCGCGGATCGACCCTGTGGTCGTCGCCGAGTCGCATGACCTTCTCCCCTGCGTCGGAGACCATGTGGAGGTAGACGGTCGCCGATCCCGGGTGGTTGGCCAGGACCTGCTTGAGCTGGTCGACGACGGATCGGCTGAGCTCCACCGCCGCCACCCGGAGCCGGACCGTCTCCTCGGCCTCGAGCCGGGGCTCCCGGATGTCGCCGGCGATGAACTTGACCTCGTCACCGCGATGGTCGACCCGCCCGGACACGACGACGACGGCGTCCTCGCGCACCAGCGGCCCCGCCTTCTCGACGGTGCGGGGGAAGGCGATCACCTCCGTCGATCCCTCCAGGTCCTCGAGGGCGAAGAACAGGATCGGCTCCCCCTTCTTGGTGTAGCGGCGGGTAACCGGCCCCACGATCCCGCCCACCGTGGCCTCCGCCTTGTCTTCGAGGTCCCACAGCCCGGGGATGGTCGCGGTGCACAGCGCCTTCAGGGCCCGCTCGACGCCGAACAGCGGGTGGTCGGACACGTAGAGCCCGAGCATCTCCTTCTCGAACCCCAGCCGGACCCGCTTGTCCCAGCGGAGGTCGGGCACCGCCACCGGCTCCTGCGGCACCGCCGACTGGCTACCGCCGAACAGCGAGAACTGGCCCATGTCCTCGGCTCGCCGCCGCTCGACGGTGTGCTCGACGACCTCCATCGAGTGCTCGAGCAGCCCCGCCGCGGGTACCCGAGACTGTCGAACGCCCCCGCCTTCACCAACGCGTCGATGACCCGCCGGTTGAGCACGCTGACGTCGACCCGGTCGATGAAGTCCTGGAACGACCGGTACGACCCGTTCTTCTCGCGCTCGTCCAGGATGTGCTCCACCACCGTCTCCCCGACGTTGCGGATGGCCGAGAGCCCGAAGGTGATCTCGCCGTCGGCGGTGGCGAAGTCGGACTCGGATCGGTTGACGTCGGGCACCAGCACCCGCAGCCCCATGGTCCGGCACTCGTTGAGGTACAGGGCGGTGCGGTCCTTGTCCCGCTTGCTGGCGGTGAGCAACGCCGCCATGTACTCCGCCGGGTGGTGCGCCTTCAGCCAGGCGGTCTGGTAGGCGACGTAGGCGTACGCCGCCGAGTGGGAACGGTTGAAGCCGTATCCGGCGAAGTGCTCGATGAACCCGAAGAGGTCGCGGGCCAGCTTCTCCTCGTAGCCGTTGGCGACGCAGCCGTCGATGAACCGGTCGAGCTGGCGCCGCATCACCGCGGGGATCTTCTTGCCCATCGCCTTGCGCAGGTCGTCGGCGTCGGCCATGGAGAACCCGGCCATGCGCTGGGCCACCTGCAGGACCTGCTCCTGGTAGACGATGATCCCGTACGTGTCGCCGAGGACACCGGCCAGGTCGGGGTGCACGTACTCGATCGGCCTGCGCCCGTTCTTGCGATCGGCGTACTCGTTGTGCATCCCGGCGCCGAGCGGGCCCGGCCGGTAGAGGGCGTTGAGGGCGACGAGGTGCTCGAACCGCTCCGGGCGGAGGTTCCGCATCAACGCCCGCATCGGACCGCCCTCGAACTGGAACACCCCCATCGAGTCGCCGGCCTGGAGCATGGCGTAGACGGCAGCGTCGTCGAGAGGCAGGGCGTCGACGTCCACCCGGGACCCGGTGCTGCGCTCTATGAGCTCGAGCGCCCGCTCGATGGTGGCGAGGTTGCGCAACCCGAGGAAGTCCATCTTGAGCAGGCCGAGCTCCTCCACCGACCCGAACTCGTACTGGGTGACGGTCTCGGCGTCCTCACCCTTTCGCTGGATGGGGACGATCTCGGTGAGCGGGATCGGGGAGATGACCACCGCGGCGGCGTGGATCGAGTCCTGGCGGCGCAGCCCCTCGAGCCCGCGGGCGGTGTCGATCACCTGGCGGGCCTCGGGATCGGTGTCGTACGCCTGGCGGAGCCCGGCGCCGTCGCGGTAGCGGTCACCCGCCTCGCTCCCCGCGGCCGGCGACGGCTCGTCGAGGCAGGCCGCGGAGCGTCGCCTCCACGCCGAGGATGGGCGGCGGCATCAGCTTGGCCACCCGGTCGCCGAGACCGTACGGGTACCCGAGGACGCGGGCGGCGTCGCGCAGCGCCTGGCGGCCCTTGATGGTGGAGAACGTGACGATCTGGGCGACGTGGTCCGACCCGTACCGCTCGGCGCAGTAGCGGATCATCTCGCCCCGGTAGCGCTCGTCGAAGTCCATGTCGATGTCGGGCATCTGGCGGCGACCGGGGTTGAGGAATCGCTCGAAGATGAGGCCGAACTCGAGCGGGTCGAGCTTGGTGATCCCCAGGCAGTAGGCCACGATCGAGCCGGCGGCGCTCCCCCGGCCGGGGCCGGTGCGGATGCCCCGTTCCCTGGCATATCTGATGAGGTCCCAGACGATGAGGAAGTACGCGGAGAACCCCATGTCGCCGATGACCCGCAACTCGTAGTCGATCCGCTCCACCACGGTCTCGGGCAAGGGGTCCCCGTAGCGGTGTCGGGCGCCGTCGAGGACGAGGTCGCGCAGGAACGACGCCTCGGTGGCCCCGGCCGGCACCGGGAACTGCGGCAGCAGGATGCGGCCGAACTCCAGTTGCAGGTCGCAGCGCTCGGCGACCTCGAGGGTGTTGTCGCAGGCGCCGGGGAACTCGTCGGCCGGGAACAAGGAACGCATCTCGGCCGAGGTCTTCAGGTAGTTCTCCTCGGACTCGAAGCGGAACCGCCCCGGGTCGTCGCGGTTGGCCCCGGTCTGGATGCAGAGCAGCACATCGTGGGTCTCGGCCTCGGTGGCGAAGGTGTAGTGGCTGTCGTTGGTGGCCAGCAGCGGCGCACCCACCTCGCGGGCGACTTCGAGGAGATCGGGCATCACCTTGCGCTGCGCCGGGATCCCGTGGTCCTGCAGCTCGATGAAGAAGTTGTCCCGGCCGAAGATGTCCTGGTACATCGCCGCCGCCTCGACGGCGGCGCGGTAGTCGCGCACCTGCTGGCGGTTGCCCTCCTCCGAAGCGGCGTCGGGGGCGAGCAGCTGGGCGACGTGTCCGCCCAGGCAGCCGGAGGTGGCGATGATCCCCTCGCTGTGGGCGGCGAGGAGCTCACGGTCCATGCGTGGCTTGTAGTAGAAGCCCTCGAGGAACGCCTTCGACGACATGGCGATCAGGTTGCGGTAGCCGACCTCGGACGTCGCCAGCAGCGTCATGTGGTAGCGGACGTCGTCACGCCGGGGCGGCCGGTCGAAGCGCGACCCGGGGGTGACGTAGGCCTCGATGCCGATGATCGGCTTCACCCCGGCCGCGGTGGCCGCCTTGTAGAAGTCGACCACCCCGTACAGCACCCCGTGGTCGGTGATCGCCACCGCCGGCTGGTCGTCTCCTCGCACCGCCTTCACCAGGTCGTCCACCCGCGCCGCACCGTCGAGCATCGAGAACTCGGTGTGCACGTGCAGGTGTACGAATCGGTCGCTGTTCAACCAGGCTCCGCGAGAACTACAGCCATGTAAGCACGACGGCCGAGGAGGCGGCAACGTCCTCGGGAGCCTCGCGAAAGATCGCGGCGTCGGGGGTGGATGTGCCGGGTCGACCGGCCGGCCCCGGCTTGTAGGATCGCCGCACCGCCGGCGCCGAAGGGCTCGGCCCCCGCGGGAGGGACGAGATGCGGGTGCGACGGATCGGGGTGCTCACCTCGGGCGGCGACGCCCCGGGGATGAACCCGGCGGTGCGCGCCGTGGTCCGCGCCGCCGACGCCGCCCGCATCGAGACCTACGGCATCACCTCCGGATACGACGGGCTCGTCAAGGGCAACCTGCGACCCCTCGGCCCGCGTGACGTCGGAGACATCAACCACCGCGGCGGGACCATCCTGCGCACCGCCCGTTGCCCGGAGATGCACGAGGAGGACGGGCGCGCCCGGGCCCGCCACAACCTGGCGGCGGAGGGCATCGACGCCCTCGTGGTGATCGGCGGCGACGGCTCGCTGCGGGCCGCCCACCTCCTCGACAAGGAAGGGATGCCCACCGTCGGCGTTCCGGCGTCGATCGACAACGACCTGTGGGGCACGACGATGGCGATCGGAGTCGACACCGCGCTCAACACGATCGTCGACGCCGTCGACCGGCTCCGGGACACCGCCCAGTCGCATCAGAGGGTCTTCCTGGTGGAGACCATGGGCCGCAACAGCGGCTACCTGGCGCTGCTCAGCGGCATCGCCTGCGGAGCCGAGATGGCGATCATCCCGGAGCGGGAGACCACGCTGGAAGACGTGGCCGCCGCGGTGAGCCAGGCCTACTCCCGCGGCAAGAACCACGCCTTCATCATGGTGGCCGAGGGAGCCGGGTTGGGGATCCACGAGGTGGCCGACTTCTGCGCGACGAGCACGTCAGGGCTCGAGCCCCGGGTCACCCTGCTCGGCCACGTGCAGCGGGGCGGGAACCCTTCGTCGTTCGACCGGATCCTCGCCAGCCGGCTCGGCGCCGCCGCTGTCGGTGCCCTCGTCGACGGCGAGCACGACGTCATGACGGCACTGACCGGGTCGCACATCGAGCGGCTCCCCCTCGTCGACGTCACCGAGCGCCGTCGGGACACCGACCTCTCCTACGTCGACCTCATCGCCGAACTGGCGCGCTGAGCGCCCCCACACCACCGGCCAGGCCGAGGAAGGGATCCACATGCGCATCGGAGTACTCACCGGCGGAGGCGACGTCCCCGGGCTCAACCCGTGCATCAAGGCCGTAGTCAACCGTGCCGCCGGGGCGGGGCACGAGGTGGTCGGGCTGCGACGTGGATGGGCGGCGCTGGTGGACACCGATCCCGGCGATCCGGGGTCGGCGGAGGATCACTTCATCCCACTCGATCCGGTGTCGGTGCGCACCATCGACCGTACCGGGGGCACCATCCTCCACACGTCTCGGACCAACCCCGGCAAGGTCCCCACTTCCGCCGTCCCCGCCTTCCTCGCCGGCACCGTCGAGGGCGACGGCCCCCACGACCTCACCGCCCACGCCCTCGAGGTGCTCGCCTCGCAGGCCATCGACGTCCTCGTGCCCATCGGCGGCGACGACACCCTGTCCTACGGGCTCCGGCTCCACGACGAGGGCGTCCCGGTGATCGCCATCCCCAAGACCATGGACAACGACGTGCACGGCACCGACTACTGCATCGGGTTCTCCACCGCCGTCACCAGGGGCGTCCAGTTCATCCACGACCTGCGCACCTCGACCGGGTCGCACGAGCGGCTGGCCGTGGTCGAGCTCTTCGGCCGCTATTCGGGAGAGACGTCACTGATCACCGGTTACCTGGCCGGGGTCGACCGGGTCATCATCTCCGAGGTCCCCTTCGACATCGACCGGCTGGCGACGATGCTCATGGCGGACCGGGAGGCGAACCCATCGGGCTATGCCATGGTCACCGTGTCCGAGGGAGCCACGATCTCCGGCGGCGAGATGATGCTGTCCGGTGATGCCGACGCCTACGGCCACCGCAAGCTCGGTGGCATCGGCCAGGTCACCAGCGAGCTGCTCAAGGAGCGCACCGGGATCGACATCGTCTACCAGCAGGTCGCCTACCTGATGCGGTCGGGCCGCCCCGACTCGCTCGACCTGATGGTGGCGACCAACTACGCGGTGATGGCGGTCGACCTGGCGATCGAGGGCGCCTCCGGGCGCATGGTGGCGCTCCGCGGCGGCACCTACACCGCCGTCCCCATCTCGGTGACCAGGGAAGGCGTGAAGCGGGTCGACGTCGGCGAGCTCTACGACGCCGAGAACTACGTGCCCAAGGTCCGCCACGTCACCGGCAAGCCGATGTTCCTGTACTAAGACTCTCCCGCGCCCATCGGGGGACGTTTGCGGGGGCCGCGCTTCCTCGTGGGCGCCGGCCGGGGCGGGGCGGCGGCGGCGGCGCCTCGCAGCTCCTCATAGGAATCCTCCACGGCCCGGATGAAGCGGTCGAGGTCGGCGAGCACGTCCCAGTCGGCGTTGAAGCCCCAGTAGAGCGTTCCGGCGTAGCTGAAGATGGCGATACCGGCGCCGTGCCCCTGCCACAACGGGACCAGCGGGTAGGTGGCGAGCATCCTCGCCCCCAGGAGGTACAGCGGGAACTGCGGCCCGGGAACATTGGTGACCGTCATGTTGAAAGGCCGGGCGTTGGAGGCGAGCCGGGTGGCGAGCGACACCAGCGTCATCGGGGCGCCGCTGCTGAGCCGGACGATGGTCTCCGCCCCGAGAGCCTGCTCGGTCGTCTTGAGGTGGGCGGTCTCGGTCTGCACCGCCTCCAACCGGGCGACCGGGTCGGGTTGGTCGATGGGCATGGTGACCAGCCACATCGCCACCTGATTGCCCAGGGTGCCCCGCTGATCCCGGGATCGCACCGACACCGGCGCCATCACCCGGAAGGAGATCCCGTCGACCGGGGTGTCATGGTTGTCGAGCAGGTGCCGGCGGACCGCTCCGGCGACGATGGCCAGGACCACGTCGTTGACGCTGCCGCCGAGCGAGTTCTTGATCGCCTTGACCCCGGCGAGGTCGATGTCGAGCGTCCCGAACCGGCGGTTGGGCCCGACCTGGCCGTTGAGCGGGGTGTTGCTCGCCGTGGTCAGCCATCCGGAGCCGAGCGAGTGACCCATTGCCCGCAACTTCCTCATCGACTCGGTCGCCAGCGACTGGGCGGTGCCCCGGACGTCGTCGATCCCCCGCATCGACGCCATGATCCTCCCGGTCAGGCGCGCCGCCTCCCGCAACGCCAGCTCGCCACCGCCGGGTACGGGCCTGGGGCGGTACGGCTCCGGTTCGGCAACGGTCTCGTCGGGGATCAGGCTGAGCAGGACCGCCAGCATGTCCACGCCGGAGATCCCATCGATCATCGAATGGTGGATCTTGGAGATCAGGGCGAACCGGTCGTCCGAGATGCCTTCGACGACCCAGATCTCCCAGAGCGGCTTGGCGTGGTCGAGCTGCTGGGACACCAGCCGTCCCATCAGCGCCTTCAGCAACTCGTCGCCGCCCGGGCGGGGCAGGCTGGTGTGCCTGACGTGGTACTCCAGGTTGAAGTGCTCGTCGTCGACCCACACCGGGTGCCGCTCCAGCGGCACGTGCGCCAGCCGCATCCGGTAGCGGGGGATGAGATGGAGCCTGGAGGCGATGTGGCGACGGATCCTGGTGATGTCGACCCCTCCGTACTCCGTCCGGAGCGGGCCGAGGTCGAAGGTCACCAGTGCCGCCACGTGCATGTGCGTGGTGGGGGTCTCCAGGGCGAGAAAGGAGCTGTCGAGGTTGGACAGCGGCTCGTAGTACGCCACCGTGCCGCGGCTCGCATCGCCCTGGCTCGCGTCGCTCTCGCTCACTTGCTCCTCCGGGATCGGGCTCAGGTTATCGCCGGAGGGAGCCGGCCCGTCGCCGGCTCGCCGAGCCGGGCGACGGCGGCGGCCAGTTCGGCCGGGACCGGGGAGGCGACCGTCAGGTCTCCGCCGGCGACCGGGTGGGTGAGCTCGAGCCGAGCGGCGTGGAGCCACTGCCTACCCGGGTCGGCGGGGTGGCGTCGTCCCTCGGTTCCCGGTGAGGCCGGCGCCTGAAGGGGATGCCGTGGCGCGGCGGCGACCGTAGGAGCGGTCCCCGACCACGGGGAGCCCGACGGCGGCCAGGTGGACCCTGATCTGGTGGGTGCGACCCGACTCGAGCGACACCGCCAGCAGCGTCGTCCCCGGCCAGCCCGCCAGGCGCCGGTAGTGGGTGCGGGCCGCCTTGCCCCCGGCGTCGACCGCCATCCGGGTGGGCGTCGACCGGTCGCGGCCGATCGGGGCGTCGATGGTGCCCGTCGTCGCCGGCGGCTCCCCGACGACCAACGCCAGGTAGGTGCGGGCGATGGTGCGGCGCCGGAGCATGTCCTGCAGCGCGGTGTGGACGGCGGCGCTCCGCGCCACCAGCAGCAGCCCGGACGTGTCCTTGTCGAGCCGGTGCACCAGCCCGAAGCGCTGCTCTTCGAGCCCGGCCAGGTCCGGGTAGCGATGCACCAACCCGGAGACGAGCGTCGCCGACCGGAGCATCTCCCGACCCACCCCGGAAACGGGGTGAACCACCACGCCGGCGGGCTTGTCGACGACCAGGAGGTGCTCGTCCTGGTAGGCGACCGAGTAGGGGACGTCTGCCGCAGCCACGGTGGCGGGGGCGCCTCGGTGGGTCACCTCGAGCTCGATTCCAGCCCTCAGCCGCTGGGACGGGGAGACGGGCACACCGTCGACGGTGACCAACCCGG
This sequence comes from uncultured Acidimicrobiia bacterium, assembly GCA_963834375.1. GTDB lineage: Bacteria > Actinomycetota > Acidimicrobiia > Spongiisociales > UBA5794 > JACDBE01. Next base: position 201,504 of record CAWIBM010000004.1, read on the forward strand.
CGTCGATGAGGTCGCGGGCCTGGGTGCGTGGTATCCGCACCAGGGTCGCCACCGCCTTGTCGGCCCGCATCCCGTCGAGCTCGGTGGGCACGACCACCCGATCGACCTCGGTCGTCATCCGGCCCCCGTCACCCCGGGGGGCGCATCGTCGTTTTCGGGGGCGTGGCGGACGGTCACGAGGACGAGCAGCACTGCGCCGATGGTTATGGCGGCATCGGCGACATTGAAGGTCGGGAAGAACGACGGCTCGATGAAGTCGACGACGGCACCATCGAGCAGCCCGTCGCCCCGGGTGATCCGGTCGAAGAGGTTGCCGACGGCGCCTCCGAGGATGAGCGCCAGCGCCACCACCTCGCCGGTCCTGGTTGACCGGCGCCGGATGAGGACGGTTATCCAGCCTGCCACCGCCACCGCGGCGATGGCGAGCAACGGGCCGATGCCCTGGAGGCTGGAGAAGGCGGCACCGGGATTGAAGGTGAGGTCGAGCTCCAGCCATCCGTCGACGAGCACGATGGGACCGTCTGCCAGTGCGGACACCGCCCATCGCTTGGTGAGCTGGTCGAGCACCACCACCCCGACGGCGATGACGATGGCGAGGAGGAGCCGGTGACGGCGGCCTGCCGAGGCAGGTGCCTGATCGTCGATGGCCGGCGGCGTCGGCTCGCCCGGCACCGGGTCGGGGATCGGTTCGGTCATGGCGGTCACGGCACCGACGGGTAGGGCGCGGCCGGCCGGTCAGACCCGGTCGGCGTACTCCACCAAGGTGGTGGCGTACGGGAGCGCCTCGAGCCGGGCGAGCGGGATCGGCTTGCCGGACACCTCGCACAGCCCGTAGAGCCCTTCGTCCATCCGGCGCAGGGCATGGTTCACCTTCTCGAGCAACTCCTTGGCGTTCTCCTGCTTGGAGAGCTCCATCTCCATCTCGTAGGCGAGCGAGCCGCCGTCGGCGCTGTCCGGGTCGGCGGCGTGCTCCGCCGACGTTTCGGCCAGCCGGCTCTGCTCCCGCTGGCGGTCGAACTCGTCGATCACACCCTCGAGTCGTGCTTGCTCATCCTCGAGTCGTGCTCGAAGCTTCGCCAGAGTCGACGGGGCGAGCTTTCTGGCCAACGGACCTCCGTAGCGTGCTCTTCGGCTGACGCCTGGTGGCGGCGTGATCGGGGGCGCCCGGCCCCCGGTCGCCGGGTCCGCCCGTGGCGGATCCCGGGCGGCGGCGGGGACGATAGCACCAACCATCTGGAGTCCCCGGGAACTCCGAGCGAGGACGGCACTGCCCTGCCAGGACGCCCGAAGACCACCCCGCAGGGCTTGTGTACCATCCCCGCCTCCCGGGCGGCCGTCCCCACTTCGGGCGGCGCCTTCGCCCGTCCACCGGAGCACTCGTGAGCGACGCCAACCGACCCCTCTTCACCAGGGCAGCGCCCGACCTCGACCTGCCCGGGCTCGACCACGAGATTCTCGCCCTGTGGGACGAGACCGATGCCTTCAAGCGGTCGGTCGACCTGCGACCTCCCGAGTCCGAGTACACCTTCTACGACGGCCCGCCGTTCGCCACCGGGACGATGCACTACGGGCACGTCCTCCAAGCGGTGATCAAGGACGTGGTCCCCCGGTACTGGACGATGCGGGGCTACCGGGTGGAACGCCGCTTCGGCTGGGACACCCATGGTCTCCCTGTGGAGATGGCGGTGGAGAGCCAGCTGGGCATCTCCGGTCCGGTGGAGATCGCCGAGTACGGCATCGATCGCTACAACGCCGCCTGCCGCGCCCTGGTGGAGCACGCCGCCGCCGAGTGGGAGGTCATCACCACCCGAGTGGGGCGGTGGATCGACTTCGAGGATGACTACCGGACCATGGACCCCCAGTTCATGGAGACGGTGTGGTGGGTGTTCCGCACCCTGTGGGACAAGGGGCTGATCTACCACTCGTTCAAGGTGCTGCCGTACTCGTGGGGCGCGGCGACCCCGCTGTCCAACTTCGAGGTGAACCTCGGCGGCTACCGCGACGTCGACGACCCTTCGATCACCGTCCGGCTCGAGGTGGTGGCCGGCGCCGGCCCGGTGGAACCGGGCGACCGGCTGCTGGTGTGGACGACTACCCCGTGGACGCTGCCCGCCAACCTCGGGGTCGGTGTCGGGCCGGCCATCGAGTACGTCGCCGTTGCGGACGACGGCCACCGCGCCTGGGTGGCGGCGGACCTGGCCGAGGCCGTCTTCGGGGAGCCGGTCGACGTCCTGGCGGCCGCCACCGGTGACCAGCTGATCGGAGCCGGGTACCGCCCGCCGTTCCCCTACTACGTCGACCTCGCTGCCCGGGGTGCCTTCGTGGTGGTGGCGCTACCCGAGGCGACCACCGACGAGGGCACCGGCCTGGTCCACATGGCCCCGGCCTTCGGCGAGGCCGACTTCGCCGCCTTCCAGTCCGCCGGCCTCGATCTGCTGGTCGACCCGGTAGATGCCCAGGGCAGCTTCACCGACGAGGTGCCCGAGGTGGCCGGGATGAACATCAAGGACGCCGACGCCGTGCTCGTCGACATGCTGCAGGGGTCCGGCGCCCTGCTCCGCAGCGAGCGCCTCGTCCACGCCTACCCGTTCTGCTACCGGACCGACACGCCGCTCATCTACAAGGCGATCCCCACCTGGTTCGTAGCGGTCGAGACGTACCGCGACCGGATGGCCGAGCTCAACGAGCGCATCCGGTGGGTACCCGAGGCGGTGGGAGCCAAGCGGTTCGGGAACTGGCTGCGCGAGGCGCGCGACTGGGCGGTGAGCCGCAACCGATACTGGGGGAGCTGCATCCCGGTGTGGGGGTGCGCCAACGGGCACCGGGTGTGCATCGGGTCCCGGGCCGAGCTACAGGAGCGGTCGGGGGTGTGGCTCGACGACCTCCACCGCGACGTCGTCGACCCGGTCACGTTCCCCTGTCCGGAGTGCGCCCAGACCATGCGCCGGGTGCCGGAGGTGCTCGACTGCTGGTTCGAGTCGGGGTCGATGCCCTACGCCCAGATCCACTACCCCTTCGAGAACGAGGAGCGCTTCGCCCGGCGCTTCCCCGCAGACTTCATCGCCGAGGGGCTCGACCAGACCAGGGGGTGGTTCTACACGCTGGTGGCGCTGGCCGCCGGGCTCTTCGACGACATCCCGTTCCGCAACTGCGTGGTCACCGGGCTGATCCTGGCCGAGGACGGCCGGAAGATGTCGAAGCGGCTCAAGAACTACCCGGAACCCGACGCCGTCCTCGAGACGTTCGGCGCCGACGCCCTCCGGGCCTACCTCATCGACTCGCCGCTGGTCAGGGGCGATCCGCTCCGCTTCTCCGAGGACGGGGTCCGCTCCTACGTCCGGACGGTGCTGCTCCCGCTGTGGAACGCCTTCTCGTTCTTCACCACCTTCGCCGAGGCCGACGGCATCACTGCAGCCGACCTGAAGGCGGCTCCCCCGCTGGTCGAACGGCCGGAGCTGGACCGCTGGATCGTGTCGGTGCTCCAGTCGCTCATCGCCGATGTCAACGAGGAGATGGAGCGCTACCGCCTCTTCGCCGTGATCTCACCCGTGCTGGGTTTCGTCGATCAGCTCACCAACTGGTACATCCGTCGCTCGAGGCGGCGGTTCTGGAGCCGGCGCACCGGTTCCGACGACACCGACAAGCTCGCCGCCTTCGCCACGCTCTATGAGGTGCTGGTCACCTTCTCCACGGTGGCGGCACCGGTGCTCCCGTTCATCACCGAGCACCTGTACCAACGGCTGGTCCGCCCGGTCGACGCCGCCGCCCCGGGGAGCATCCACCACACCGACTACCCGGTCAGCGACCCGGACCTCATCGACGCCGCCCTGGAGTCCGACATGGCGGTGGTGCGGGCGGTGACGACCATGGGACGCTCGCTACGCCGCCACCACGAGGTGCGGGTGCGCCAGCCGCTGGCATCGGTGACGGTCGTCAGTGTCGACCCGGCGGCGCGCCGCGCCGTGGAGACCCATCGCGACCTCATCGCCGATGAGCTGAATGTGAAGCTGGTCGAGGTCGGCGACGACGAGGCGTCGGTGGTCGAGCTCACTGCCAAGGCCAACTTCCGCATCCTGGGCCGGCGCCTGGGATCGAGGACCGGCGAGGTTGCGGCCGCCATCGAGGCGCTCGACCACGCCACCGTCACCCGCCTCTCCTCGGGCGAGACCGTCGAGGTGGCCGGTGTGGACATCGGTCCCGACGACGTGCAGGTTCGCCGGCAGTCGCGGCCGGGCCGGATCGTGCTCGCCGAGGGACCGCTGTGCGTGGCCCTCGACGCCGAGCCCGACGGGGCGCTCCTCGCCGAGGGCCGGGCACGCGAGGTGGTCAGCCGGGTCCAGGCGATCCGGCGCGGGTTGGACCTGGCCGTCACCGATCGCATCGAGCTGGGTTGGGACACCGACGACGAGACTCTGGCCGCCGCCATCGAGCAGCACGCCGCCCTCATCGCCGCCGAGGTCCTCGCCACGTCGGTGACCCGGGGCGCCGCCGGCGACGGGGACGGCGCCGAGGTCGACGGGGTCCCCTTGATCCTCACCGTCACCAGGGTCGGTTGAGCCACCACGGTCGCCAGGCGCCATCATCCTGAACCGACTCAGCCGCCTGGTCGCTCAGGAGACGATGCCGCGCAAGATGGCGATGCCGAAGAAGAGCACGAGCGGGGCGAGGTCGAGTGCCATGCCGCCGACCCGGAGCGGCGGGATGATCCTGCGGATCGGGGCCAGCACCGGGTTGATCGCCGCCGCCAGGCCGTCGAACAGCCGGCGAACCGGGTGCCCGTAGCTGAGCCGGCCGAACGTCACCACCCAGCTCAACACGATCCAGACGATGAGCGCGTAGTAGGCGATCGTGAGGAGCAGGTAGAGGAGATTCACGACGAGCGGTCAGTCGAGCCGGTACAGCCCGAGCTCGCGCAGGCGCTCCTGCTCCTCGATCCCGATGACGCGACCCGGAGGCGACACCAGGATGACACCTTGGGCGATCTTGGCCATCCGCCCGTCGAGGGCGTAGGTGAGCCCGGTGGCGAAGTCGACGAGGCGGCGCACCATCGCCGGCTCGGTGGACCGGAGGTCGAGCACCACGGACGTCCCCGTGCGGATGTGGTCGGCGAGCACCTGGGCGTCGGTGAAGGTGCGGGCCTCGATGATCTCGGTCTCCACCGTCCCCGACTCCGACCCGCGCATCGAGATGCTCTCACCGGTCCTCACCAGTACGCCCGCCTCGGCGTGCTCGGGATTCGCCGACACCCGACGGCGTTGCGCCGACGGGGGCTCCACCCGGCGCCCGGCGACGGTGGTGCGGGGCCGGGTCGGGTCGATCGGCTCCACGGATGAACCGGTGGCCATGTCGCCGGCATCGGCCGCGGTGGTGCCGCGGCGGCGGGTGCGGGTACCCGGGGGGTCGACCGTGCGCACCCCGGCCTCAGCCTGGGGTTGAACAGGCTCGACCGGAGCTGGAGACTCCTCGTCGACCAACCCGAGATAGAAGAGGGTCTTCTGCCACAAACCAGCCATTGCGTCCTCGCTCCTGTCCGGTCCCGCTCCAGCTCCCCGGACCCTCGGCCACCCCTCCGGCTACGTCCTCTCCCCAAAGATAGCCCTTCCCACGCGTATCAACGTGGCACCCTCCTCGACGGCGACCTCGAAGTCGTCGCTCATGCCCATGGACAGCTCGACCAGAGAGGGGTGCTCGGCAGCGAGCCGGCGGCGGAGCTCGGCCAGCCCGCCGAACCAGGGCCGGCTGTCCTCCGGGTCGGCGGCGAGCGGCGGCATCACCATCAGCCCCTGGCAGCGGATGCCGGCTTCCTCGGCGGCATCGACCACGGACGCCACCGCCGCCCGGTCTGCGCCGTGCTTCTGCGGCTCGGCGGCGAGGTTCACCTGAACGAGCACCGGGGGCGCCCCGGCGCCGCCCCAGGGAGCAACCAGGGCCATGCGGTCGAACGAGTGGACCAGCGCGGCCCGGGCCCGGATGATCCCCAGCTTGCGCCGCTGCACCGTGCCGACGAAGTGCCACACCACGTCGTCGGGCAACTGCGGGGCCTTCGCCTCCAGCTCGGCGGCCCGGTTCTCGCCGAAGTGCCGGTGGCCCCGCTCGTACAGCGCCCGGACCGCTTCCACCGGCTGGCCCTTGCTCACCGCCACCACGGTCACCTGGTCCGGGCTACGCCCGGCTCGCTCGGCGGCGACGGCAACACGGTCGATGACGGCCGAGAAGCCGTCGCCCACGCCGGTCACCGGTCTGCGCCGGGGATCCAGGCGACCGACACCTGGCGTCGTTCGGTGTGGTCGCGACGGTACGAGTTGAGCCCGGGGTCGGTGAAGGTGCACCGGTCGCTCCGCCACGCCACCAGGCTCCCGAGCGTGTCGGCGACGGCCCCGGGTAGGTCGATGCTGATCGAGCCCTGCGTGGTGACCGCGGTGTGCCCCGGGAAGCGTTCCGCCACTTCGGGACCGACCTCGTAGCAGCACGGTCCGATGGCGGGACCGATGGCGGCGTGTTCCGCGGTGAGCCCGAGGGAGGCGATACGGTCGAGCGTCGCCTCCACGACCCCGGCGACGACGCCCCGCCACCCGGCGTGGACCACCGCGGCGAACCCGGCACCCGCGATCACCACCGGGACGCAATCGGCGGTGGCCACGCCGACAGCCACCCCGGGGGTGGCGGTGACCAGGGCGTCTGCCTCGCCGTGGCGCCCGGGAGCGGTCACCACGAGCACCCCGGAGCCGTGGACCTGGTTCGGGAAGGCGACGCCTTCGGGGACTCCGGCGGCGTGGAGCGCGGCGGCGGCCGACGGGTCGTGCCTGGGGTCCCCGTCGGCGGCCTCGCCGAACCGGGCGCCTTCGAGCCCCGGGGGGTTGATCATGCAGCCTGGCTAGTCGGAGCGGGCGGGCGTCATCCCTGGACGAACCCGGGGATGTCGAGGTCGTCGGCGGAGTCCTCGCCGGTCACCTGGCCTCCGCCGCGGCCCCCGGTCGCCGGGTACGTGCTGCTGAGCCGGGCGGAACGGCGCTCCCGATCGAAACCGGCGGCGATGAGCGTCACCCGCATCTCGTCGCCGAGGTTGTCATCGACCACGGCGCCGAAGATGATGTTGGCGTCGCCGTCGGCGTGCTGGGAGATCATCGCCGCCGCCGTCGACACCTCGTGGAGCGTCATGTCGGCCGGACCGGCAATCGACAGCAGGACGCCGCGGGCCCCCTCCATCGACGTCTCCAGGAGCGGGCTGCTCACCGCCTTGGTGGCCGCCTGCTGTGACCGGTTCTCCCCGGTGGAGGTGCCGATCCCCATGACCGCCGACCCCGCCTCGGTCATCACCGCCTTGACATCGGCGAAGTCGACGTTGATGAGACCGGGCGTCGTGATGAGGTCGGTGATCCCCTTCACCCCGCTGGTGAGCACGTCGTCGGCCATCCGGAAGGCCTCGAGCATCGGCGTGGTCGGGTCGGAGATCTCCAGCAGCCGCTCGTTGGGGATGATGATGAGCGTGTCCACCGCCTGCTTCAGGGCCTGGATGCCCTGCTCGGCCTGGACCGACCGCCGTCGCCCCTCGAACCCGAAGGGACGGGTGACGACACCGACGGTGAGTGCCCCGAGCGACCGGGCGACCTCGGCGACGATCGGAGCGGCGCCGGTGCCGGTGCCGCCACCCTCGCCGGCGGTGATGAAGACCATGTCGGCGCCCTTGAGGGCGTCGTCGATCTCGTCGCGGTGCCCTTCGGCGGCCTCGCGGCCCACCTCCGGGTTGGCGCCGGCCCCCAGCCCGCGCGTCGAGTCGCGGCCGATGTCCAGCTTGACGTCGGCGTCGGACATCAACAGGACCTGGGCGTCCGTGTTGATGGCGACGAACTCGACCCCTCCGACCCCGGCGTCGACCATGCGGTTGACGGCGTTGACCCCGCCCCCACCGACGCCGACCACTTTGATGACGGCGAGGTAGTTCTGCGGCGTATGCGTCTCGGTCACACGATGCTCCTCTGCTCCGCTTCGGCTGGCGAAGGTTCGACTGGTACATTAGCCATCAGGAATCGGCTGCGGTGGATCTCGTCGAGAACTCTCAACTGATGGTTCAGGCTCGCACTGCCTCGCTTGATCACGGCGTCTCGGGCGTCCCCGGCGGTCAGCCGGGCGATACCGCCGGTCTGGTCGGCGAGATGACATTGATGGTGCTCCGCGGCGCCACTCCCCGATCGAGCAGGGCCGTCACCGCCGCCGCCTTGAGATCCAGGTCGGTGCCGTCACCGAAGAGGATCGTGATCGTCCCGAGGCTGATCACTCCGCCCCGCGGGGTGGTGGCACCGGTTGCGCCGGCGACGACCTCCGGGGGGAGCCTTCCCAGGAAGCCGACCACGGCGGCGGCGGCCTCGTCGCCGAGGCGGTCGCCGGGCCGCAGCCCACTCACCTCGCCTGCGACCCGTGGGGCGTCGCCCGGCGGGTTGCCGCCGGCGACGACCATGCCGTCGACGGCGACCAGTACCCACCGGTCCCCGGTGTCGACCCATGCCGCCGGCACCCTCTCGTCCACGGTCACCGCGACGGTGCCCGGCCAGGTGACCGTGACCTCGGCCTGCGCCACCCACGGGTTCGACTCGAGGATGGCGGCCACGGCGAGGGGGCGGACCCGGATGGTCGGGGTCCCCGGCGTCACCCCGGCCTCGCCGAGGAGCGCCTCCACCGGCGACCGGTCGGCACCCGAGACCTCGATGTGTCGCACCGCCAGCCAAGGCGAGTCGAGCGCGGCGTAGGCGACGGCGCCGAGCAGGACCACGCCGGCTCCGGCCACCACCCAACGGAGCCGCCGCCTCGCCCACGCCTCCCGCACCTGGTGGCGGCGCTCGGCGAGCCGGGTGTCGACGGCGGTGCTCACGGCGCCCCGCCCCCGGCGCCGGCGGGCGCCTGGTCGAAGTCCCCAGGAACCGGATCTCCGGCTCGAGCCACTCCCCGCTCGCCTCCCCCACCCGGCGCCGCACCTCGGCCACCAGGTCGAACACGTCCTGGGCGCTGGCCCCTTCCGTCGCCTCGAAGAAGTTGGCGTGACGGGGAGAGACCCGGGCGCCTCCGATCGTCAGGCCCTTGAGGCCGGCGGCGTCGATCAACCGTCCGGCGGCGTCGCCCGGCGGGTTCTTGAACACGCTGCCGGCATTGAGGGTGCCGCCGGGCTGGGTGAGCCGGCGCCGGCGGGTGATCTCCCGCATCCGGCGCCTGCCCGGCGATCGCCGGTCTGGGGCGTGCTGCGGAGCCGCGGCGGACGTGAACACGTGGCGGTCGGTGAGCGACGGTGGAGCGGTACGCCCATGGCGAGGTCGCCGGCCGGCCGGGTGGACACCGAGCCGTCTTCGAGGTCGAAGACCTCGGCGTCGACCAGCACGTCGGAGAAGTCCGCGCCGAAGCAACCGGCATTCATGCCTCACCCCTCCGCCGATCGATCCCGGGACCCCGACCAGGAACTCGAGGCCACCGCGGTCGTGGTCGACGGAGAAGCGGGCGACCTTCGGCTGGGGGGCGGCGGCCCCGGCGACCACGTGCCGTCGCCGTCCAGTGCGATCCACCGAAGCCACGCCCGAGCCGCACCACGACCGCATCGAGGCCGCGGTCGCTGACGACGACGTTGCTCCCCCGGCCGAGCACCACCACCGGCAGCCCGAGGTGGACGGCGGCTGCCCGCGATCCGTCGAGAGCCCGGCACGTCGTCGGGCTCCGCCCACCAGGCGGCTCGCCCCGAACCGATAGGTGGTGAGCTCCGGCCAGCGGCACGGCCGGCGCAGCGGGCCCGACCACGGCCCGTCGATGCCGGTCATCCCCGCCCCCGACGTCTCGAGAGCCTCCAGCAGCGGCTCGGCGATCCCGGTGATGTCCCCGGCGCCCAGCAGCAGCACCAGGTCGCCCGGGGCGACCGACTCGGCGAGCAGCTCGGTGACTGGCGGCCAGGCCGGGAACGAACCGCACCGATCCCCCGGAGGCGGCGACCGCCTCGGCGACGACCTGCCGGTGACTCCGGGGATGGCCGCCTCACCGGCGCGTAGACCTCGGTCACCAGCACCCGGTCGGCACCTGCCAGCGGCCGGCCGAAATCGGACCCCAGATCGGCGGTCCTGGTGTAGCGGTGCGGTTGGAAGATCGCCCACACCCGCTCCCAGCCGCCGAGCCTGCCGGCGGCGATGGTGGCCGCCACCTCGGTGGGGTGGTGGGCGTAGTCGTCGACGACGGTCACCCCGGCCACCGTGCCCCTCACCTCGAACCGGCGGCGCACCCCCCGGAAGCCGGCGATGGCGGCGGCGAGCCGCTCCCGTCGTGCCCGAGCTGGCGAGCAGGGCGACGACGCCGGCGGCGTTGCGGGCGACGTGGAGCCCGGGCACCGGGACCGCCACCCGGACCCGATCGCCCGCCGGCGATGCCAGCGTGAACGTGGTGCCGGTGGGTCGTGCGCCGGGTCGGTCATGCGCCAGGCCGGCAGTTCTCGGCGAGCCCGTAACCGACGACCTGTGCCCGCTCCGCCAGCCGCCGGACCCCGGGGTCGTCGATGCAGGCCACCACCGGGCCGTCGACCCGGTTGGCCACCAGGGCGAACGCCTGCTCCATCGCCGCCGCCGTCCCGTAGTGGTCGAGGTGGTCGGGCTCGATGTTGGTGACCATCAGCCCGCGCATGCTCAGGTGGAGGAACGTGCCGAACGCCTCGTCGGCCTCGAGCACGAACCGGGAGCTGTCGCCCAGGTGGGCACCGGTGTTCAGGGCGACCATCTCGCCGCCGACGATGAAGCTCGGGTCCTCGCCGGCGCCGCGCAGCGCCGTCACCGCCAGCGCCGTCGAGGTCGTCTTGCCGTGGGTGCCGGCGAACCCGATGGCCGGGAGACGCCGCGGTGAGCGCCTCGAGCAGGGTCGGCCGGGGCCACACCGTGACGCCGGCCCGCCGGGCGGCCTGCCACCTCGGGATCCGTGGCGGGGACCGCCGAGGAGAAGACCAGGAGGTCGATCGCCTCCATCCGTTCCGGGCGGTGACCCACCCAGGTCTCGATGCCGAGGTCACCGAGGACGTCGAGCGCCGTCCCCGGCTTCAGGTCCGAGCCGGTGACCCGGTACCCCATGCCGGCGAGCAGCTTCGCCAGCGCGCTCATCCCGGCGCCGCCGGCGCCGACGACGTGGACCGACCCCGTCGGCGGGAGCCGCGGTGCCGGACGGAGATCAGCCACCCGCCGCCTCGCTCATCACGGCCGCCATCACCGCGGCGGCCTCGGGACGGGCCAGCTCGGCGGCGGCGGAGCCCATCACCCGCCGCCGTTCCGGGTCGAGGACGATCTGCTGCACCACCACCGGAACCCGGTCGATCTCCAGCTGGGCGATGACCACGGCGCCACCGCCCCTGGCGAGGATGGTCGGCGTTGCCCTCCTGGCCCACCGCCTCGAGCGGCACCAGCACCGCCGGCGTGCCGGTCATCGCCAGCTCGCTGACCGTGATGGCCCCGGACCGGGCCAGCACCATGTCGACGGCGGCGTAGAACCGCGCCATGTCCGCCTCGAAGGCGACGGTCGCGCCACACGATGCCACTGCGGGCGGCCCGGGCCGCCACCGCCTCGTGGTGGCTCGGCCCGGTGAGGTGGACGATGGCGAGCTGGTCGGCGTCGGCGTCGTCGGCGATCCGCGCGACGACGTCGTTGACCACCTGGGCGCCGAGGCTGCCTCCGAGCACGCCGAGCACGGTGACGCCGTCGGGGAGGTCGTAGTGGCGGGCGGCGCTCGGGCCGCTGCGGCGCCCCGGTCGAAGCGGGCGAGCGTCGGGCCGCAGCGGGTTGCCCACCAGACGGGTGTTGCGCAGCGTCCTCATGCGGCAGGGAAGGCGACGAAGGTGGTGGCAGCCCGCCACGAGATGATGCCGGTTGGCCAGACCCGGGGACGGCGTTCTGCTCGTGGACGAACAGGGTCGCCTTGACCCGGTGGCGGCGATGGCGGCCGGGCCGGAGACGTAGCCGCCGAAGACGGTGACCACCTGCGTGCCCGCCTCCCGCATCGCCTCGGTCATCGTCTCTCGCCGCCCTCCACACCAATCCCGGGCAACTCGAGGTTGTCCTTGGACAGCGACCGGCGCAGCCCGTGGATCTCGACCGGGACGAAGCGGTACCCGGCGGCAGGGACCGCTTCCGCCTCCATGCGGTCGCCGCCGAAGAAGACGATCTGGTCGGCGGCGACCCCGCGTTCGACGAGGGCGTCGGCGACGGCGAGGGCGGGGAACACGTGGCCCCCGGTGCCGGCGGCGGCGAAGGCGTAGGTCACGGTGCCTCGCCACCGGCTCGACGCCGTTGCGGGCGATGTTGAGCGAGTATCCCGATCACGCCAGGTTCACGATCATGGCGTTGCCGCCCACCGAGATGAACGGGAGAGGCACGCCGGTGATCGGGAGCGCCCCCACCACGCCGCCGATGTTGACCACCGCCTGGAACACCAGCCAGGTGAGCAACCCGACGGCGAGCAGCCGCCCGAACTGGTCGGCGGCCCGCATGGCGACGATGGTGCCGACCACGGTGAGGACGAGGAACAGGATGAGGACGCTCAGGGCGCCCGGCGAGCCCGGTCTCCTCGCCGATGATGGCGAAGATGAAGTCGGTGTGCGCGTTGGGGAGGAAGGACCAGCGGGCCCGGCTGGCGCCGAGGCCGACTCCCCACAGTCCGCCACTTCCCAGCGCCAGCAACGCCTGGTGCGCCTGGAGGCCGTCGCCGAGGATGTCGGGCGTCTCGTCGAACCAGGAAACACCCTGGTCCAGCGGTAGGGCTCCGCCCAGGCGAGCCCGGCGACGGTCACCGCCAGCCCGAGCCAGCCCCAGCGAGGCGACGTGGCGGAACGGCGTCGCCGAGGCGAAGAGCACGGCGAAGGCGGCCACCACGATGAGCAGCGTGGTGCCCAGGTCGGGTTGGAGCATCAGCAGGGCGGCGACGACCCCGAGCGAGCCGAGCACGGGCAGGACACGTGGGAGAACTGGCCGAGGAACGCCTCCTTCCGTGAGAGGACCGCCGCCAGGTAGACGCACCACACCGAACTTGGCGTACTCGGAGGCCTGGACGGTGAACCCACCGATCTCGATCCACGACCGGGAACCGCCCCGGACCGAGCCGATCAGCATCGTCGCCACCAGCCCGGCGATGCACAAGGCCAGGATCGCCGGTGCCCACCGGCATAGTGCCGGTACGGGATCATCGTCGTGAGCGATCATCGCCCCGATCCCGACGGCGACGAACAGCAGCTGCTTCTCGAAGATCTGGTACTGGTCGAGCCCTCCCGGATGGCGATCACCGAACTCGACGACAGCACCGCCCCGAGCCCGATGACGACGAGCACGGCGACGGGGATGGCCAGCATCACCGCCCTGCGCTCCTGGGGCCGGCGCAGCACGGTCGCCGCCGAGTCGACGCACCCGGCTGGCACGGTTCGCCGCGGCGTGGGCGGGGCGCGCCCGCTCACGGCCCGACCTCGCCGGCCGCCCGTCGAGCGCCTCGACCAGGGAGGCGAACACGTCGCCACGGTGGGCGTACGAGTCGAACATGTCGAAGCTGGCGCACCCCGGGGCGAGCAGCACGGTGTCGCCGGGTGCGGCGCTCGCCGCTGCCATCGACACCGCCTCGGCCAGGTCGGCGACCTCGGTGACCAGGTCGCCGCCTGCGGTGGCCAGCTCGCCGGCGGCCTCGCCGAGGGCGAGGATCCGGTGCACCAGGGGACGGCGGCCAGCGGCGCCAGGTCGAGGCCCTTGTTGCGGCCGCCGGCGATCAGCACCACCGACCGGTAGGCGCCGGCGGCGGCAACCGCGGCGTGGGGGTTGGTGGCCTTCGAGTCGTCGACCCAGGTGACCCCGTTGCGGACCGCCACCACCCGGCGCCGGTGCGGGCCCGGTCGGAAGCCGTCGATCACCCCGGAGATGGCGTCGCCGGTGGCGCCCTGGGAGCGGGCCAGGGTGGCGGCGACGGTCAGGTCGTACCGCCAGACCGGGTCGAGGTCCGGGAGCGGCAGCACCAGGTCCTCGACGTGGAGCCGTCCCCGCTCGGGGCCGTTGCCGCCCGGCGGGCGACGGGTGCCGCTCACCGGGACCCGCCGGGATCGGGCGCCGGCGACCGCGGCCATCGCCGCCGGGTCGTCGACCGGGTGGGCCACCAGGTCATCCGGGTCCTGGTTCTCGTGGATCCGCGCCTTGGCGGCGGCGTAGGCGGAGAGGTCGGGGTGCCAGTCGAGATGGTCCGGGCGATGTTGAGGATGGCGGCGGCAACCGGATGGAAGCGGTCGACGAACCGAGCTGGAAGCTGGAGGCCTCGACCGCCACCACGTCCCAGGGACCGGCGACGGCGTCCGACAGCGCCAGCCCCACATTGCCGGCCGCCACCGACCGCATCCCCGAGGCGTCGAGCATCGCCGCCGTGGCCTCGGTCACCGTGGTCTTCCCGTTGGTCCCGGTGACCGCCACGTATGGCACGGCGAGATGGGAGGCGGCGAACTCGAGCTCACTCACCAACGGCGAGGCCGGCGGCGAGGGTGTCGACGATCGGCCCGGCCGACTCCGGTATGCCGGGACTGGTCACCACCAGGTCGACCGCGTCGAGGAGGCGGCGGTCCCAGTCCCCACTATGGGTGGCGACGCCGGCGGGGAGGACGTCGGGCCCGGAGCGACCACGCTCCCGGGTCGCGGTCGTAGAGCACCACGTGATGGCCGAGGCGGACGGCCAGCCGGGCCGCCGCCCGTCCGCTCACCGCCCCGCCGAGCACGAGCAGCCTCACGGCAGGATCCCGCACGTCGGTGACGATGAGGAAGTCGGCGTAGAAGACGCCGACGCCGGCGGCGACGAACAACCCGGCGATGATCCAGAACCGGACGATCACGGTCGTCTCCGGCCAGCCGTGCATCTCGAAGTGGTGGTGGAGGGGTGCGATGCGGAACATCCGCTTCCCGAACACCCGGAACGAGAACACCTGGATCACCACCGAGAGGGCCACCATGACGTAGAGGCCACCGAGGAGGATGACGAGGAACTGGGTCTTGGTGAGCAGGGCGAGCGAGGCCAGGGCCCCTCCCAGCGCCTGGGACCCGGCGTCGCCCATGACGATCTGGGCAGGGGCGGCGTTCCACCACAGGAACCCGACCACGGCCCCCATCACGGCGGCGGCGAACACCCCGAGGTCGAGGGCGCCGTCGACCGAGTAGAGGGCGGGGTTGCGGAACTGCCAGAAGGCGACCAGCACGTAGGCGGCGAACACCAGGGAGCCCGAGCCCGCCACCAGGCCGTCGAGCCCGTCGGTGAAGTTCACCGCGTTGGCCAGCCCGGTGAGCATGAGCAGCACCAGCACGGTGTACAGCACCGGCCCGAGGTAGATCTCGTAGCCGCTGGTCAGGCTCAGGGTCGGCTCCGTCCCGGCGGCGATCGCCCACCAGGCGAACAGCGCCGCCACCACCAGCTGGCCGAGGAACTTCCAGCGCTTGGTCAGGCCGAGGTTCTGCTTCTTGGCGAACTTGGTGTAGTCGTCGACGAAGCCGATGACCCCCATCCCGAGGAAGGCGAAGAGGGCGAGCAGTCCCTGAGGGGCGAAGGGCAGCGTCTCCAGGTTCGCCCCTCCTCCGGCGCTGAGCACGCGGAGGTGGGCTACGAGGTAGCCGAGCGTCACCCCCACCCACATCACCAGACCTCCCATCGTGGGGGTTCCCCGCTTGTGGCTGTGGCCTTCCTCGAGCTCCGCCTGGATGAACTGGCCGATGTCGCGGTCGCGCAGGAGCCGGATCGCCACCGGGGTGAGCAGGATGGTGAGCACGAACGAGACGGCGCCGGAGATCAGCAACGAGATCATCGGGGGGCCTCGGATCCAATGCTGTCGCGTTCCTCCACTCCGGAGGCATGATCGACCACGACATCGCCCGTCCGGTGGATTTCCCCGGAGGTCATCGGCCCGGCCCCGCCAGCAGCCTGGCCAGCTCCTCGGCGGCCACGGCGCGGTCGTCGAAGGGCGTCACCACCCCGCCTGCCTCCTGGCCGGTCTCGTGCCCCTTGCCGAGGACGAGCACCACGTCACCCGGCCGGGCGGCGGCGATGGCGGCGGCGATGGCGCGGCGGCGATCGGGCTCGACGGTCACCGGTGCAACCGAGGCGAGGTCGGCGGTCATCTCGTCGATGATGGTGCCCGGGTCCTCGCTACGGGGATTGTCCGAGGTGACCACGGCGAGATCGGCGGTCGCCAAGGCGCGTCCCCATCATCGGCCGCTTGGCCCGGTCCCGGTCCCCCCCGGCGCCGCCCACCGCGATCACCCGTCCCGACGTGAGGTCACGGGCGGTGGCCACCACGGTGCGGATGGCGTCCGGGGTGTGGGCGAAGTCGACGACCACGGTGAAGTCCTGTCCCGCCTCGACCCGCTCGAACCGGCCGGGGACCGGGCCGGCGGCGCTCAGGCCGCGACGGATGTCGGCCGGCTCGACGCCGATCCTGAGGGCGATACCGGCGGCGACGAGCGTGTTCACCGCGTTGAAGGCGCCGGCGAGCGGGAGGGAGACCTCGAAGGAGGCGAGCCCGCGCGAGGGTGAGCCTTCCGCCGGTGGCGGTCAGCTCGATTTCGGCCACCCCCAATGACGCTTCATCAGCGAACCCGACGGTCGTGGTGGGGATCGTCGCCTCGCCGAGGAGACGGCGACCCCATGGGTCGTCGACGGCCACCACCGCCTCCCGGCACCGCGCCGGTGTGAACAGACTCGCCTTGGCGGCGTAGTAACGCTCCATGTCGCCGTGGAAGTCGAGGTGGTCCTGGGACAGGTTGGTGAAGGCGGCCACGTCGTACCTGATGGCGTCGACCCTGCCCAGCTGGAGGGCGTGTGACGACACCTCCATGGCGACGACCTCGACCCCGGCGTCGACCATCCGGCGCAGCAGCCGCTGCAGGTCGGGAGCCTCCGGGGTGGTGAAGCCGATGGGGAGATGGCCTCGGCCGCCGATCCTGGCCCCGATCGTCCCGATCACGCCGGCGGCACGGCCGGCGGCGTCGACGATCGCCGCCAGCAGGTGGGTGACCGTCGTCTTGCCGTTGGTCCCGGTGACCCCGACCATCGTCATCCGCTCCGCAGGCCGGCCGTGGACTTCGGCGGCGAGCGGACCGAGGAGCCGGCGGGTGTCCTCCACCACGAGTTGGGGCACGGCGACGGGGACCGGGCGCTCCACCACCACCGCCACCGCCCCGGCGGCGACGGCGGCGCCGGCGAGGTCGTGCCCGTCGGCGGTCGACCCCCGTACCGCAACGAACACCGAGCCCGGGGTGACCGCCCGGGTGTCGGCGTGCAGATCGGTCACCGCGGCGTCGCCGGTGCGTTGTCACCTGCTGGGTGGCGGCGGCCACCTCGGCGAGGCGTGCCAGGCCTACCGGGTCAACTCCCATCGGGGGGCACTCCGAGCTGGTGCAGCGCCGCCTCGGCGACCAGGGAGAACACCGGTGCCGCCGACACTCCCCCGTACTCGTAGCGCGGGCGGTTGATCGGCCTGGTCGGGATGCCGGTCGTCGACGTCGCCGTGGGGCGAATCGAGCACGACGGCGACGACGACCTGGGGGTCGTTCACCGGGGCGATCCCGATGAAGCTGGCGATCCGGTCGGTCGCCGAGTACCTGCCCCTCCTCAGGCATCCACTTCTCGGTGGTGCCGGTCTTGCCACCGACGGTGTAACCCTCCACCGCTGCCCTGGTGCCGGTGCCGGTCTCCACCACGCCCTGCAGCATCAGCTGCATGGTGCGGGCGGTCTCGGCGGATACCACGGTGCGGTGGGTCGGCTCGGTGACGATCCGCTCCCCGTCGTGGGGGATGATCTCCCTGACGACGTGGGGCTGCACCCAGACCCCGTCGTTGGCGATCGTGGCGTACACCGCCGCCATCTGGAGCGGGGTCACCCCGACCCGGTAGCCGATGGCGGTGCTCGGCCCGCACGTCGTCGCACACCACTGGTTGACCGGCTGCAGCTGGCCGGCCGCCTCGGCGGGCAGCCCCGAGGCGGTGGAGGCGCCCAACCCGAACCGGTCCAGGTAGGCGTAGTGGACCGGGTTGCCGATCTGCTCCTGGACCTGGATCGTGCCGATGTTGGACGACTGGGCCACGATCCTGCGCCAGCGTCATCTCCTCGGCGTCGGTCGCGGCCGGAGTCGGTGTAGACCTTGTCGTGGATCTTCAGCTCGGCCGGCACCTGGAAGCGGGTCGGAGGGGTCACCACTCCTTCCTCGAGGGCGGCGGCGATGGTCACCACCTTGAGCGTCGACCCCGGCTCGTACACGTCGCTCACCGCGCGGTTGCGCACCGTGTCCGCCGAGATCTCGGTGCGGTCGTTGGGGTCGAACCCCGGGGCGTTGGCGACGGCGAGCAGCTCGCCGGTGCCGACCTGGAGCACGATGACCGTCCCGCGCGACCGCCCGGTGGTCTCCAGCGCCTCGGGCCAGGTGCCGCTCGGCGGCGAACTGGATCTCGCGGTCGATGGTGAGCACCACGTCGGACCCGGGTACCGCCGGCTCCACGATGTACGTCACCCTGCGGGATCGGGATCGCCGTACCGGTCGCGTTCGATCATGCTGGGTGCCGTCGGTGCCGGTGAGCTCGTCGTCGAGGGCGAGCTCGAGCCCTTCGATGCCCCTCCTCCGTGTCGGACATGACGATGCCGACCAGCTGCGACGCCAGCACTCCGGCCGGGTAGGTCCGCATCGGCTCGGTCATGGAAGGTCGAGGCCGGTGAGCTCGTGCTCGGTCGATGACGCGCTCCGGCTCATCGGCGATCGTCGGCGGGGAGCGCCCTGGCGACGTAGGTGAAGCGTCCGTCGCCGGAGAGGCGCTCGGTCGAGCTCGGCGGCGTCGAGGTCGAGCACCGGCGCCAGCAGGCGGGCGGTGCGTGCGCGGCCGGTGCCACCAGGTGTCGGGTCGGCGACGATCGTCACCGCTTCGACGGTGACTGCCAGCTCGACGCCGTCACGGTCGTAGATGGTTCCCCGGGGCGCCGGCAACGCCTCGTTGTGGAGACCTGCTCGACCCCGCGAGATTGACCACTGCTCGGCGTCGAACGCCTGGACCTGCGACCAGCCGATAGCCGAGCCCGATCCAGGCGATGACCATGCCAGCGGTGACCAGCAGCAACCGGACGTTGCGGGCGCGGGTCGAGCGGACCGGCACTCAGCCGCCCGCCGAGCTGGTTGACCTCCCCGATCCCCGGCCTCGCCGTGGGGCGGGCCATGCGGCCGGCGCTCCTGGTCATGGCCCGGACCCGAGCGCGACCTGCAGCCCGGCCCACCGGCTGCGGAGCCACTGGCACCCGAAGGCCCGACGGGACGACCTCGAGCGGCGAGCTGGCGGCTGGGGAAGGCCATGCCCATCGCCGCCGCCCGCGTCGGCGATGCGGTCCGGGTCGCGCAGCTCGGCGATCCGCAGCTGGAGCGCCATGTTGACCGCGTCTGCTCGGCGGCGATCTCGTCCTCGAGCCGGTCGACGGTGAAGGCGGACTGGTCGAGCGAGATGCGGCTGGCGATCAGCCCGAAGAAGGCGACCAGCACGACGACGGTGAACGACGAGCCACGTGCCGGCGCCGCCGGGGGCCGCTGCCTGGCGGCCGCCGGTCGTGACGGCGCCGCCGCGATGGAGCGCGTTCGGGGATGTCCCGGACCGATGCGGTGTGGGTGGTCATCGCGGCGATCTTCTCCGCCGCGCGGAGCAGCGCACTGCGGGCCCGCGGGTTGGCCGCCGATCTCCTCGAGCCCGGGACGCAGCGGCTTGCGGGTCAGCAGCCGCAGCTCGGCGGTGGAGTCGCAGACGCACACCGGCAGCTCGGGCGGGCAGACGCATCCCCGGCTGCCGGCGGCGAACCGGCGCTTGACGATGCGGTCCTCCAGCGAGTGGTAGGCGATCACCACGATCCGCCCTCCCCCGCCACGGCGTCGATGGCGGCGTCGAGGCCGGCGGGCGAGGGCGTCGAGCTCGTCGTTGACGGCGATGCGGATGGCCTGGAAGCGTGCGACGGGCGGGGTGGCCGACGGCGCCGGGCCGGTGCCGGGACCGCCCCGGCCACGACTTCGGCCAGGCGGGCGGTGTCGTCGATCGGGCGGGCGGCCACGATGGCGTCTGCGATCCGCCGGGCGAACCGCTCTTCGCCGTAGCGGCGGATGATGCCGGCGAGCTCGTCGCGGTCGGCATGGTTGACCAGATCGGCTGCAGAACGCCAGCCGGGTCCCTCGCCATACGTCGACCCCATCCGCATGTCGAGCGGGACCGGGACGGCGATAGGAGAAGCCACGGCCGGCCTCGTCGAGCTGGTGGGAGGAGACCCCGAGATCGAAGAGCACCCCGACCGAGGCGATCGCCCTCGGAAGCCGCGGATCGGACCGGCTCATCGATCCACCTGCGGGTCTCCGGGTCCGCCAGCACCCCGTCGAGGTGGGCGAAGTTGGCGGTCACGACCCGAACCCTGGTGTCGACCGGGACCCGTGCTGTCGCGTCGGGGTCCCGGTCGACTGCGAGGATGCGAAGGCCCGGCGCCGCGTCGAGCAACGATGCCGAGTGCCCTCCTCCTCCGAACGTGGCATCCACCACCACCCCCGTGCCAGCGGAGCCAGCAGCTCCACCACCTCGGAGGTCATCACCGGGGTGTGGATATCCCCCGGCGGGTGTCTGAGCCATGGTCAGCCTCCCGGAGCGCTGGCGCCAACCTGGAAGCGGGCGGAGTAAGGGGCCTCCCAATTGGCATCCGGGAGGCTGACCATGGGCCAGACAGGACGCGTTGGACGGAAGACGGGCGAATCGACCCGATCGGGGATGCGCCGGACGTGGACGGTGGACGACGACTCCGGGCGTCATCGGGCCGCTCCACCGAAGCCGGCGTCGAGGTCCTCGTCCATGTTGCGGAAGATCTCGTCGTCGGTCGGCCTCGATGCTCCGCCCACGCCTCGGGTGACCACAGCTCGAGATGGTCGTCGGCGCCGGTGACCACGACGTCCTTGTCGAGGCCGGCGTACTGGCGGAGCCGCTCGGGGAGGCTGATGCGGCCGGCGCGGTCGATCGCCTGGTCGGTGGCGGTGCTGGTGAGGGACCGCCGGAACGAGCGGACCCGTCCCCTCGTCGGTGGCAACGAGGACCGAGAGCCTCGAGGTAGCGCTGCGAACCCGTCGCGTGGCCAGACGTGGATCGACCCGTCATGGCCCTTGGCCACCACGCAGCCGTGCTCGAGCGAGGCGCGGTACTTGCGCGGCAGCACCAGCCGTCCCTTGTCATCGAGCGAGTGCTCGTACAGCCCCAGGAACACGTCACGCCGTCTCCACGAAGCGCCATCCCGTCCACGAGCGACCCACTTTGCTCCCTTCTCCCCCATCTGTCAACTACTTCCTCCCACCTGACGGGTGCCCTTCCCCCGGCTCCAGGGTGGGCTGGTTACAGCTGGGTTGCAGATCGAGGAGTGAAGGGCGCCGCAGCGTGGTCCGATGCCGGTCAGCGAACCAGGTAGGCGCTCCCAGGCGGGGTCGGGCGGCGGCGCCGCTCGCCATCGCCCAGCCGCTCCGAGGGGGCTGGGGCACCCGGACGAGGGAGAGGCCCGCCTGTTCGGGGGTGCGGCCGCCCTTGCGGGTGTTGCAGCGCCGGCAGGCGGCAACGACGTTGTCCCACGTGTGGGTGCCGCCCTGGGTGCGGGGCACGACGTGGTCGAGGTTCTCGGCTGGGCGACCGCAGTACTGGCAGGAGTGGTCGTCGCGGAGGAACACCGCCCGCCGGTTGAGGGGCGTGCGCCGGTCGAACCGCACCTTGACGAACCGGCGGAGCTTGATGACCGACGGTGCGTCGATGATGACGTGTTCGGAGCGGTAGATGTGGCCGTTGCTCTCCACCACCTCGGCCCGCTCGAGGAGGACGAGCACGACCGCCCGCCTGGCCGGCACCACGGACAGCGGCTCGTAGGTGGCGTTCAGCACGAGGGCCCTCGACATGCGGTCAGCGTACCAGTGCCTTCCCGATGTCTCCGGCGCTCGCCGCCGATGGATGCGGGCCTGGCACACTGTCCCCATGCGCCTCGCCGGGTACGTCCGTCAGCTCCCCGCCGCCGGTACGGCAGCGGTGCGGAGCCGGGGTTCGCCCAGTGGGAGCGGATCCGGCGTTGGGCCGACGACCGGGGCGAGCTGCTCGTCGCCGTCTGCCAGGACGACGCCGCTCCCCGCTCCGGCGATCCCGTGGCCGGGATGCGTGCCCTGATCTCCCTGCTGGACGCCGGCGCCGCCGACACCGTGGTGGTCGCCTCGATCTCGGTGCTCGGGGACCCGGCCGACCAGGAGCTGGCCCTCTGGCGAGGTGCGCCGCCGCGAGGGGCGGCACCCTGGTCTCGGCGGATCCCGGGCGACCGGACCGCCCTCGAAGGCGAGGACGAGACCGGGGAGCGCAAGGCGATGCGGCGCCTCCTCGAGGCGGCCGAGTCACAGCGCAGACGACCTGACGGCTGATCGGCACTGGAGCTGCCGCGTCAGCGACGCTGCCGGCGCCGCCAGCGGAGGAAGGCGACCACGTCCTCGACGTCCTCGGGAAGCTCGCCGCTCGCCGCCGTAGGCGGTGAGGGCCCGCCAGCGGAGGTACGCCGGGTCGGGCAGGGGCAGGAACGGCGGACGCCGCCACCAACCCGCCGGGGACGCCGCCGACCGCCAGCCGAGCGCTTCCAGCCAGACGTCCGGGATGGCGGGCCACGACGGCGACGATCCGGCGCAGCTGCGGCGCTGCCTGGGTGGGCGTGGGCTCCAGCTTGATCGTTGTACCACGTCTTCCGTAGCCAACTTCGAGCGGTTGACATCGCAATGCGCTGCAAAGTGCTCAAAGTTGGCGTGGAGCCATCGAGCGGCGGCGGACACACCGGACGCCTACCGGCGGCTCGTTGATAACCTGCGCTCTCTGCCGCGCCATCGAGGGAGGGCCGACCGTGACGATCAGCGCCGACGCGCTCGACGGGTTCCGGCAACGCTTCAACGCCATCGTCTCCAACATCGAACGGGTCATCCAGGGCAAGCGGCACGTCTCCGAGCAGGTCGCCATCTGTCTCATCGCGGGCGGACATGTCCTCATCGAGGACGTCCCCGGGGTGGGCAAGACCCTGCTCGCCAAGTCGCTGGCCCGGTCGATCGACTGCACGTTCTCCCGGATCCAGTTCACCCCCGACCTGCTTGCCGTCCGACGTCACCGGGGTGTCGGTATGGGACCGGGAGCGGGGCGAGTTCGCCTTCCGACCCGGAGCCGGTGTTCGCCAACGTCGTGCTCGGTGACGAGATCAACCGGGCCAGCCCCAAGACCCAGTCGGCGCTGCTCGAGGCGATGGAGGAGCAGCAGGTCACCGTCGACGCCCTCACCCGGCCGCTCGAGCGCCCCGTTCCTGGTGGTGGCCACCCAGAACCCGATCGAGCACGAGGGCACCTATCCCCTGCCCGAGGCGCAGCTCGACCGGTTCATGATGCGGATCGCCATGGGCTATCCCAGCCGGGAGAAGGAGCTGGAGATGCTCGACACCCACGGGGCCGCGGTCGAACTGCGTCGAGACTGGAGCCGGTGGTGACCGGCGCCGATGTGGTCGAGATGATGGAGGTGGCCACCACGGTCCACGTCGCCGACGTGGTGAAGGGCTACCTGGTCGACCTGGCCGACGCCTCGCGGCACGGCCCCGACCTGCTGCTCGGGGTCTCGCCCCGGGCCACGCTGAACCTCCTGCGCGCCTCCCGGCGCCCATGCCGCCGCCGCCGGACGGGACTTACGTGGCTCCCGACGACGTCAAGGCCCTGCTGCACCCGGTCCTCAACCACCGGCTGATCCTCCGGCCCGAGGCCCAGATGCGCGGCGTGGAGATGGGCACGGTCATCAGGGCCCTGGGCAGCTCGGTGCCGGTGCCCGGGCTCAAGCCGGTCCCCTGATGCCCACGGTGCGGGGCTGGGCTGCGCTGGGGGCGGCGCTCGGCTTCGTCATCGCCTGGATCTCCTTCGGTGAGCAGCTGCTTCTGGCCGCCGCCGCCTTCCTGGCTATCGCCGTCGGCTACGGCGTGCTCTCGGTGCGTCGCGTCCTCCATCGGGGTCACCATCGACCGCCAGGTGCTGCCGCTCCAGGTGTTCGACGGCGACCACGCCGTGGTCACCGTCGACCTGCACGTGGCCCGAGACCTCTCCAGGTCACGGTGTCCGACACCGTGGCCGGGCTCGGCACCGCCGAGTTCGCCGCCGACCGGGCCACCCCCGACGACCCGCTGATCGGCCGGTACGAGGTCGTCTGCCATCCCCGCGGCGTCTACCAGGTGGGCCCGACCGACGTGCGGGTGCGCGACCCGTTCGGCATGGCCGAGTCGGCGGTGCAGGCGGGATCGGTGGACCGGCTGATCGTCTACCCCGCGGTACGAGGAGCTGGAAGGGCTGCCGGTGGTGCAGGGGGCAGGACCCGAACGTGGCGACCGCCCGCACCCGATTCTCCCAGACCGGGGGCGAGGACTTCTTCACGCTGCGCGACTACGAGGACGGCGACGACCTGCGCAAGGTCCACTGGCCGTCGTCGGCGAAGCGGGACAGGCTGATGATCCGCCAGCTGGAGATGCCGTGGCAGTCGCGGGCGCTGATCGTCCTCGACACCGAAGTCGCCAACTACCCAACCCCGACACCTTCGAGCACGCCGTGAAGGGCGCCGCCTCGGTGGTCCACCACTTCTACCGATCCGGGTTCTCGCCCACGCTGTGGACGGGCGTCCCGAGGCGGTCACCGTCGCCACCGCCGACCGCCACGAGCTGGCGATGCAGGAGCTGGCGATGGTGGCCACCACCGAGGGGGCCGACCTGCGCCACGCCCTCGGACGTCTCCGTCAGCGGGGCATCGCCGGCGGGGCGTTGGTGCTTGTCACCGGTTCGCCCAGCGATAGCCACCTGGCGCTGTACCGCACGCTCGGCAGCGACTACACCCGCACCCTGGTGATGGCGGTGACCGATGGGACGAACGAGGCGCTGGGCAGTCTTCCGTCGCGGTGGGGTGCTGACGGTGGTGACCGGTCGGAACGGGCGTTGGTCGGACGCGTGGCGTGACGCGATGGAGAGCTCGTGGGCAACCGCAATACGACGGTAGTCGCCTCGATCCTCCTGTTCGTGGCGCTGATCCAGCTGGGTGGCCTGCTCCGCCCCACGGTGGTCCGGCGTGTCGTGGCAGATGCTGGTCCTCGGCTCGATGTTGCTCGCCGCGGTGATCACCTGGACCGGGCTCGCTCTACCGGGCGCCGTTGTGGGCGGTGGCCGACGGTCAACCTGGTGGCGCTGGTGGTGGTCGCCCTCCAGGTGATGTCGCCCTCGACCATGCAGTTCATCGTCCCGACCGGTGACACGTTCACCGAGGTCGGCACCGACATGGGCCAGGCGATGTCGCTGATCCGCACCGGGATCGAGCCGGTCCTCCCCATCGACGGCATCGTCGCCGTGGTCATCGCCGTCTTCTGGGTGGCGGCGGTGGTGACGGTGTACGGATTGCTCCGTCGCCCCGGCCTTGCGGTCGTCCCCGGGCTGGTGTTGGTGATCCAGTTCGCGGTGATGGACCGCACCCCCACCAGCCTGCTGATGGTGGCGTTGTTCGCCATCCTCCTGGCGATCTCGATCTTGGCGGTCACCAGCGACCAGCGTCGTGCCGGCAGTGGTCGGATGGTGCACAAGTCGGGGTGGCTCCCCTCCACCGGGCTGGCCGGCAGGGTGACGGCGACCGCCACCGGTGTGGCGCTGTTCGGCACGGTGTTCGCCGTCGGGTTCTTCAGCGACCGGGTTCCCTTCGACGGGATGCTGTCGTGGCGGACGTCGACCGGGCTCACCGGCGACTACTTCGGCGGCATCTCCTACAACCCGTTCATCGGCATCCAGCAGTCACTGGTCTCGCAGACCTCGACACCGCTCTTCTATGCCCAGATCGAGGGGGACCTCGACCCGACCGATGTGTCGTTCCGATTGCTGACCATGGAGACCTACGACCAGGGCCGGTTCTACGCCAGCCGGCCCGAGGTCACGCCGATCGTCGACGGCCCCGCCTGGCACACCCCCGGCCATGAGTTCGCCGGCCCGGCGGCGTCGATCACCAGCACCATCCTCATCGACCGGCTGGAGACGGACTGGCTCCCCACCGCCTACGCGGCGACGACGTTGGGCGGCGACGACGACTTCGCCGGATCGGTGATGGTCCGGCCCGACGACGGCGCCCTGCGGCTGGCGGGCGGGCTCACCTATCCGGAGCTGAGCTACACCGTCACATCCGACATCCCCCAACCCGACCCGGCGGTGCTGTCCGGTGACACCGAAGGCGCCCTTTCCCCGTTGTTCGAAGCCGCCGCCGACGGCGAGGCCCCCGTGCCCGCCCCCGTGGTGTCCGACGTGCGCCCCACGCCACCGAGCGTCGAGGTGTACCTCGGGCTCCCCGAGAACCTGGAGCCGGGTATCGCCGAGCTGGCCGAACGGCAGACCGCCGGGCTGGAGACGCCGTTCGAGATCGGTCTCGCCCTCGAGTCCTGGTTCCGCTCCGAAGCCTTCGACTACACCACCGACATCGACGCCGGGGCACGGGGCCACCGACCTCGCCCAGTGGCTGCTCCCCGAGAACAGCGGCAGCCCGAACTTCCGCCGCGGTTACTGCGAGCAATTCGCCACCTCGATGGCGGTCCTGGCGCGCACCCTCGACATCCCGTCGCGGGTGGTGCTCGGGTTCACCCCGGGGCGGCTGACCAACCCCGGCAGCGACACGGTGGTGGTGATGGACCGCAACGCCCACGCCTGGGTGGAGCTGTGGATCCCGGCCCAGGGCTGGGTCGCCTTCGACCCGACTCCCCGGCCCGACGGGGTGAACCCGTCGACCACCGAGGCGGTGACCGACCTGCTCGGGTTCGATCCCACTGACTTCCTCGACGACCTGCCCGGTCCCGAGCGTGGTGGTGGCGCCGGGGACCGACACGCCGGGCGGCCTGGCGCTGGAGCCGGAGCTCGGCCTGGTGAACCCGCCCGGATCCTCCGACGGGGGCTTTGCCGTCCCGGCGTGGACCTGGCGGGTGCTCGCCGTCGTCGCCGCCGCCGCCGTGCTGCTCGGTGGGCTGCCGCTGCTCAAGCGGTTCCGGCGCTCCCGCCGGATGCGGCGACTCCGCTCCGGGGACATCACCGCCGCCTGGGAGGAGATCGTGGCCCAGCTCACCGACTTCGGCCAGAGCCCTCAGCCTTCGTTGACCCCCGACGAGCTGGCCAGGATGACCGACCCGGCGATGGAGCCGCTGGCGATGGTGTACGGCCGGGCGGTCTACGGGCCGCCGGCGCCGGCGCCCTCCGACCGGTGGCGGGTCGCCGAGCAGTCGTTGGTCAACACCAGCGACCGGCTCGCCGCCGGCCACAGCCGGTGGCAACGGCTACGGGCGATGTACTCGCCGGCCTCGCTGATCGGTGGGCTCCCCCGCCGCCGCAACGGCAAGCCCTGATCGGTCGCACAGCAGTGTTCCGCCGGCGTGGATGTGTCCCCGCCGGGCGACGTGCCGGTCACCGGCCGGGCTAGGCGTCGCCCTGTTTGCCGCCGCCGTCCAAATCGTGCTCCGGCTCCGAGTACTCGATCCCCATCGTCTCGCGCTTCATTTGCGCGAGCTGCGCCGACCGCTCGTCGTACGGCATCTCTTCCAGATCACGTTGCACTTCGCTGTAGCGACCCAAGAAGGCGTCTTGGCGACGAACCAGCTCACTGGACGCCGCGGGTACGGGAGCGCGCTGTTGCCGGATCTCATCCTCCGTGAGCAGCTTGCGCTGTAGGCCCAGGACCTTGTTGTCTCGCTCGTCCGGACTCAGCTCCTCCAGAGCCGGCTTTTGCAGCTCGAGCTCTCTGAGGTACTGGGTGACCGTCGGGGTGAGGGTGGCTGGTTCCTCATGGAGTGCCCAAGGAGCAGGTGACATCCATGGAGCCATGTAGCTCTGCCCGACCAAGCCCAGGAGGCACTCGCCGCCGGTATGGCGAGAGAAGGATCCCAAGATGACGGTCCCTGTGCCCTCGGACGGTGGGACGAGCTTGGAGTGGGGGAATCCGGCACCGTCATCGTCCCAGTACATCTTGCTCCCGACGCGGCTGTCCGGATAGATCAAGTAGGTGTAAGGGTCAGCCGCCGGTCGGTTCGCTGACTGAAGCCCGCCGTACTGGTAACCCGCACCGCCGGTTTCGAACCACTCTCCGGCCTTCCAACGGACCCAGACGTAGGTTCCCCCGAACATCGCATTTGCCTCGAGCAGGATCGGCGGCGCTCCATCGACCCCTTGGTAGAGGTCGCAGTAGCCGGGCGTAGATGTGGTGTACGCACGGATGACGATCCTGTGCGTGCCCGTCACCGTCGGCGTATGGATGATCTCCGAGGCGAGCCCCGTGTAGTCGTCATTGAAGTCGACGATGTCATTGCCTCGAACCAGGTACATCACCGGGTCTGGCCTGCCGAACCACCCAGAGGTCACGTTGCGTGTCTGAAAGTGATACGTCGTGCCAGCCTGCAGGTTCATGTCTCTTCGGTAGACGTAGCTGTGCGGAAGCCTGCGCTGGTCACCGGCGAACCACAGGCCCCAGTCATACTGATCAGGCATCTCGTCTCCCTTCAGATGTGCTCATCTCATGAGCCCACCGTCTGGTCGAGGACGCCCGGCCAGGAGGTCAGACGACCTCGACCTCGGAGAGCACGTCGTCCTCGCCCCGCCTGAGGAGCTCGAGGAACCGCTCCCGGTCGAGCTCGAAGCGGGTGACGTCGTCCTCGACGTTCTTGGTGATCTCGTTGATGGCGACGAAGAAGGCCAGCTGCCCCTGACGCAACGCGTCGAGCAGCTCGTCGTCGTCTGATGCCACCCGGAATATCGTCGAGCCGTCCGTCACCAGCTTGACCTCGGCCAGGTGGTTGTCCATGTCGGCGGTGCGCCTGAGGTAGTCCCAGGCTCGCCGTACCCGCTGCACCGACATTCCGTTGTCGAGCAGGCTCTTCACCACCCGCAGGGCGACGAGGTCGCGGAACGAGTAGAGGCGGCGACGTCCGGGGCGACCCCCTGACGATTGCAACGATGGCTGTACGAGCGCGACCTTGTCCCAGTAGCGCAACTGGTGGGCGGTGCAGGACGTGAGCCGAGACGCCTGCTGAGCCGTGAACGCTTCCAACAATCCTCCCGACACCGGGACGTCACTTCGGAGACGTCCGCAGCCGTCGGACGCTCGCGCCGGTAACGCCAAGCCTGAAATCTCACTCCGCCCGCCGGGCCACCCCCACCCGGCGCTGAAAGCGGCACTCTAGTGGGGGCGCTGCCACCTCTGCCGAACGTGGTCCAGCCACGATCGGGACGGCTGCGCACCGGACGGTTCGTGCCGCCCGCGCCTCACGTGCATGGCGATCCACCCGGCGCTGACCACCATCACCAGGAAGCCGATCAGGGCGACGGCGGTGTATCGGGTGAACGACGCCAGCATGACGACGAGCCCGACGACGAAGCCGACGAAGGCGAGCCGGGTCCACTTGCGGTAGACGGACTGCAGCGTCGTGTTGGCGACGGTCTCGGCCAGCTTCGGGTCGTCTTGGTAGAACTGTCGCTCGATCTCTTCGAGAATCCGCTGCTCTCGCTCGTTGAGCGGCATCCCTACAGTCCTCCACCAGGTGCGATCGTCGAATGCGATCGACGCTCGATCGGCGTTATCAGTATATCGCCGGCGGCGGCTAGCTCCCCGGGTCGCTCGAACTTTCCGAGGCCACCCTCCGAGCCGCCGGCTCGCCGCTCCTACACTCGCCGCGATGCCGGGCCGAGCGACGTCAATCGCCGACCTCGGCCCGTCGCTCCACCTGGTCAGGCACGGTGAGGTGGCCAACCCCGACCACCTGGTCTACGGCGACCTGCCCGGGTTCGGGCTCAGCGAGGCCGGCCTCGCTCAGGCGGCCGCCGCCGGGCGGCATCTCTCCCGTCGCCCGGTCGAGCGGGTGGTGTCCTCCCCGTTGGAGCGGGCGGTCTCGACCGGCTGGGCGATCGCCGCCCGCCATGGCCTCGTTCCCGAGATCGACCACCGGCTCACCGAGTGGCCGATCAATCCTGCCTGGGTCGGCAGGTCGTGGGAAGAACTCCCGACGATGTTCCCCGGTCAGTTGGAGGCATATCTCGCCGACGCCGCCTCGCTCGACTTCACCACCGAGACCCTGCCGGAGATGGGCGTCCGGGTGACGGCCGCCATCACCGAGCTGTGGGAGGGGCGAGCCGGGGCATGGGAGGATGTCGTCGTGGTGTTCCACCAGGACCCGATGGAGACGGCGCGGCGCCTGCTGACCGGAGAGGGACTCGCCGGTTACGGTCCGGGCAAGCCGGGCCACGGCGACGGTCGTCTCGCTGACCCGGCACCGTGGGTCGGATGGCTGGGTGGAAGCCCTCCGATGGTCGCCGTCGTGACGCCGGGCCAGCAGGGTGCCACCTGGGCCAGGATCGCCGCCGTCGCCCTCGGCGTGGCCGGAGCCGCCACCGCCGTCCACCTGGCGACGGCGACGACGTCTTCGCTCCCTCATCGGCGGCGGTGATCGCCCTCGGCGTTGTGATGTTCACCCTGATCGCCCTGGTCGGGCTGCTCCTGGTGCGCGGCCGGTGGGCCAGGGTTCTCGCCATCGTGGTCGCCCTGGCCGACCTGGCGCTGGTGGCGGTGGTCGGTCTCGCCGCGTGGGGATTGGTGGCAGCCGCCGCCGCCCTGGTCGCCCTGGGTGGCCTCGCCTCGCGGCCCATCGACGGGTGGCTGCGACAGCGACCTCCGGCCGACGGTCCCGACGGGCGCGCCGTCGCCCTCGCCCTCGGCCTGCTCGCCCTCGTCCCGGCAGTCGGCCTGGCGGCGCCCGAGGGCCTCTCCACCGCCCATGGGATCCTCGGCTCGGCGGGGGTCATCCTCGGCTGGGCCTACTCCCAGGCGCAGCCCTGGGCCATCTGGGCGATCCGGCTGGCGCTGCCGGTCGTGGCGGTGCCGGCGGTGCTCGCCGATCCGTGGCAGGGGGGATTGGCGCTGGCGACGATCGTCGCCGTCCTGGTAGCGCTGGCGTGGACCCCACAGGCGTACGCCGCCACGGCGCCCCGGCCCGGGCCGCTCCCCGCCCCGGCGCCACGCCGGCAGGACGCCGTGACCCGCGGAGCGGACGCGCTCGCCGTGGTGCTGGTGGCGGCGATCGGCGCCGTCGCCGGAGGGTTGGCGGCCGGTACGACCGGGGCGGTGGTCTGCGGAGCCATCGGGCTGGTGGCGGGGATCGCCGCCGCCGCCGCCGGGGTGCGGCCGGCGGTGACCGTCACCGTTGCAGTCGGCGCCGCCGCCGGGGCGCTTGCCGGGCACAGCGTGGTTGCCGCCCTGTGCCGGCCCGGGTCGTGCACTCCCCTGGAGGTGACCGGCGCCCTGGTCGCCGGGCTTGGAGCTCTGATCGGCACCGGCTTGGTGACCGCCCTGGTCACCCGGTCCTTCGACGAGTTCAACGAGGCGGGACGAGAGCGGCCCAGGGACGGCAGCTAGCGCCCACTCACACGGTGATGACCAGCTTGCCGGCGGCGTGGCCCTCGCCCAGGCGCCACAACGCCTCGGCGGCCTTCTCCAGCGGGTAGGTGTCCTCGATCACCGGCACCACCTCGCCGGATGCGAGCAGGCCGGCCAGCGATTCCAGGTCCTCGCGCTTCATGCGTGGAGACGAACCAGGCGAACCTCCGGCTGTCGAACGCCGCCGCCGCCTTCCGGTAGACGAGCTCCCGGACCGGCCCCAGCACGCGGTGCTTGGGCCCGGTGACGGCGACGTCGACCCCGCCGTCGGCGAGGACGCGTTTGGTCTCCGACCACGGCCGGTCTCCCACGTTGTCGAAGAGCACGTCGTAGCCGCGTTCGGTCTCGGTGAAGTCGTCCCGGGTGTAGTCGATGACCTGGTCGGCGCCGATGGAGCGGACCATGTCGACCTTGGCGGTGCTGCACACCGCGGTGACCTAGGCGCCCAGCGACTTGGCGATCTGGACGGCGAAGGTCCCGACGCCGCCCGACGCCCCGTTCACCAGCACCCGCTGACCGGATTGGAGGCCGCCGACGTCGCGGAGGCCTTGGAGCGCGGTGACGCCCGCCAGCGGGACAGCGGCCGCCTGCTCGAAGGTCACGGTGGCCGGCTTGGCTGCGATCTGCCGCTCCTTGGCGCAGACCAGCTCGGCCCAGGCACCGGCGACGTAGCCGAACACCTCGTCGCCCGGTGCGAAGCCGGTGACTTCGGCGCCGACGGCCTCGACAACGCCGGCGACGTCGGCGCCGGGGATGGGGAACTTCGGGACCCGGAGCCCGGCCTGGGCCCGCGCCATGTACGGCGTCCCCGTGGTCATGTGCCAGTCGTACATGTTGAGCGACGACGCCCGCACCCGGATCAGCACCTGGTCGGCGGCGGGCTCCGGGACGGCGACCTCCCGCAGCTCGAGGACGTCGGGTCGTCCGTACCGTTCCTGGACGATCGCTCTCATCGTCTTGCTCGCTGGTGCTGGCTGGCTCGCCTGCTGCCTGTCCGGTTCCACGGCCGACCTCCCTCGCCTCGACGGTTCGTACGCTGTAAGGCACAGTAGCCGTACGTCGTAAGATCGTCAACCTCGACGGAGCCCCGCTGCTGGAGCGCAAGTACATCGCCCATGGAACTGGCCATGACGGACCGGTTCCCGTTACGGCTCGACGCTTCGATTCAGATGGAGGGCGGTCCGACTGAACAGCGATAGTCGACGAATCGCTCTCATGCACCGTTTTTTGTCCCAGGGCGATTGATACGGTGGCGGGCATGGATGGAACGACCTCCATCGAGGAGCTGACCCCTGACCAGGTCGAGTGCGAGCTGGTCCGCTGGAGGCCTGGTGGCTCGGATGCGGGGACCCAGGCCCGCCTGGTCGAGCGCGCTGCCGAGCTGCGGGTGCCCCAGATGGACGGCGCCCGCTCGATCGTCGACTGGATCTCTGCCCGCCTCGACGTCGCCCGGGAGACGGGGCTCGACTTGGCCCGCGTGGCCCGCAGCGACGACGTCGATCAGTCTCATTGGCGGTGAGGCTAGTTCGACCGGGTCGTGGTGCGCTGCCGGCTGGTCGAGGCGGGCGCTCGAAAGGAGCTGGTCGCCGAGTCCGACTGCTGGGACCTCGCCGGGGTGCGTCGGGTGGCCGCCCGCCACCGGCGCGTCACCCGGTCCGAGGAGCGCCAGGCCGTCGACGAGCGCCGGTTGATCTTCGAGGAGAGCTACGACACCAACATGATGCGTTTCTGGGGCCGCCTACCCGGACGGGAGGGACGCCTGGTGCGCCAGGTGCTCGACACCCTCGGCGACACCGTGCCCCGCGACGCCGCCCCGACCCGCTCCCAGCGCACCGCCGACGCCCTGGTGATGCTGTGCCAGGGCGACCGGCCCGACACCCAGCCCGCCGCCACCGTCATCGTCGATGCCCGTCTGGCCGCACCGCCGGACGGTGAGGCCGGAGTGTGGGTACTCGAAGGCCCGCGGGTGGGCCGTCAGAGCCCTCGAGGCGATCCTGTGCGACGGGATAGCCGAGGTCGATCGGCATCGCCGGGCGACGGGACGCCGCTCGGCATCGGCACCGCCTCACCGCACGATCCCGCCCAAGCTGCGCCGCTTCGTGTTGGCCCGCGACGGCGGCTGCGTGGTCGAAGGATGCACGTCGCACGTATCGATTCGAGGTCCACCACAGCGTCCCCGCCTCCGAGGGCGGTCCCACCGATCCCGAGAACTTGGTGACGCTGTGCTGGCACCATCACCACACCGTCATCCACGGCCGCGGCTTCACGATCGACCCCCACTCCCTTCCCGGCCGGCGCGGTTCCGACCGCCCGCACCGAGCACCGCCTCGGTAGCGTCGCCTCGGTGTCCCAACTCGAAGAACAACTCGCCGACCTCGCTCCCGACCGCGAAGCCTGAACCGCGTTGTCCGCGAGCTGGTCGCCAAAGACCGACGGCTGACTCGCCACGGGTAGCCGGCTTCACCAGCCTGCGCCTCCACGGAACACGGACCGACCGTGATGCGACTGTCCACAAGAACCGCATCTCGATCTCGACGAACCCTCCGGGCGACAGGCTGACCATCCCGTCCAGCTCCAGAGGCGCAGGGCCACGACCTACGTGGGATCCAGCGTGACGTCATCGACGGGTGAAGGTCAGGTGGGTGACACCGCTGGGTGAGGACGCCTCGATTTGGTAGCGCTCCTCGACTCCCTCGATGCCGTCCCACAGGCGGACGCCGCGGCCGAGCAGGATCGGCACCTGCACGACATGGAGCGTGTCGATGAGGTCGGCGGCGAGGAAGTCGCGGATGACGGTCGGGCCACCGCCGATGCGCACGTCGAGGTCGCCGGCGGCCTCCCGGGCGAGATCAGCGCCTCCTGCGGGTTGGCGTCGACGAAGTGGAACGTGGTGCCGCCCTCCATCTCGATCGAGGACGCGGGTGGTGCGTGAGGACGAACACGGGTGTGTGGAACGGCGGGTTCGGCCCCCACCAGCCACGCCACTCGTCGGCGGTGCCGACGTCGGTCCACGGCCCGGTCTGCGCGCCGAACTTGCCTCGGCCCATGATCTCGGCGCCGAAGCCGACGGCATGGCGTTGGGCGAACGAGTGGTCGACACCCTCGGTCCCACCGGGCTCGCCGACCATCGAGTGCCAGAACCGGGTGGCGAACATCCACTCGTGCAGGCGTCCCCGGCATGACCGAACGGGGCATCGAACGTGATGCCGTCGCCGGTGCCGAACCCGTCCAGGGAGATCGAGAAGTTGTGGACACGGACCTGGGACATGCTGCCTCCCGAGCCGAAGGGTGGTTGCGCTCTTCCGGCGGCACGGCGGTGCCGGCACCGCGGACCGGCGGCGGCTTCAGACCTTGCCGAAGATCAGGGCGACGTTGTGGCCGCCGAAGCCGAACGAGTTGGTCATCGCCCGGGTCACCGTGATCTCCCTGGCCTCGTTGGGGACGTAGTCGAGGTCGCACTCCGGGTCGGGGGTGGTGTAGTTGATGGTCGGTGGGACCACGCCGTCCCGGATGCTGAGCACGCAGAAGATCGACTCGATGGCGCCGGCGCCGCCCAGCATGTGGCCGGTCATCGACTTGGTCGACGAGATCGGCACCGACTCGGCGGCATCCCCGAACACCGTCTTGATCGCCAGCGTCTCGGTGACGTCGTTGGCGACGGTCGAGGTGCCGTGGGCGTTGATGTAGTCGATGTCGCCGGCGGCCAGGCCGGCGTCGTCCAGCGCCCGCTGCATCGCCTTGGCCGCCCCGGCGCCGCCGGGACGGGGCAGGGTGATGTGGTAGCCGTCCGACGACATGCCGTAGCCGAGCACCTCGGCGTAGACGGTCGGCGCCGCGCGCCTTGGCGTGCTCGTACTCCTCCAGGATCAGCGTCGCCGCCCCCTCGGCCATCACGAAGCCGTCCCGGTCGGCGTCGAACGGGCGGCTGGCTCCCTCGGGGTCGTCGTTGCGGGTGCTCACCGCCTTGGCAGAGGCGAAACCGGCGACGGCGAACTCGCAGATCCCGGCCTCGGTGCCGCCCGCCACCATGACGTCGGCGTCGTCGCGGCGGATGATCTCGGCGGCGTCGCCGATGGCGTTGGCCGAGGCGGCGCAGGCGGTCACCGTGCAGTTGTTCGGCCCGTAGAGGTGGAAGTCGATCGACACCAGCCCGGCGCCCATGTTGGAGATGACCTTGGTGATCGCCAGCGGCGACACCCGTCCCGGGCCCCGGTCGCGCAGCACGTCCATCTCGTCCTGGGTGGTGGAGATGCCACCGATGCCGGAGCCGATGACCACGCCGGCCCGGTCGGCGGCGGGGTCGTCCTCCTCGTAGGACAGCCCGGCGTCGGCCATCGCCTGGGCGGTGGCCACCCAGAAGAACTGGGCGCTGCGGTCCATGCGCCGGTATTCCTTACGGGGCAAGTAGGCGTCGAGCTCGAGCCCGCGGACCTCGCCGGCGATCCTGGTGGCGAACTCGGAGGCATCGAAGAGGGTGATCGGACCGATGCCGGAGACCGCGGAGCGTACCTGCTTCCACGTGTCGTCGACGCCCAGACCCAGCGGGT
Organism: uncultured Acidimicrobiia bacterium; assembly: GCA_963834375.1. GTDB lineage: Bacteria > Actinomycetota > Acidimicrobiia > Spongiisociales > UBA5794 > JACDBE01. Next base: position 237,566 of record CAWIBM010000004.1, read on the forward strand.
TGACGGTGCCGAGACCGGTGACGACCACCCTGCGTGTGGACACTGGGGTCAGCCGTTCACCTTGGCGTACACGACGTCGACGGCGAGACCGACCGTGGTGATGCCTTCGGCCTCGTCGTCGGGGATCTTCACGCCGAAGTTGTCCTCGAGCGCCATCAACAGCTCGACGACGCCGAGGGAATCGACCTCGAGATCTTCCTCGAACCGGGCGTCGAGGGTGATGTTGTCACGTTCCAGCCCAAGCTCGTCGACCAGCAGATCGACCATCTTGGCCTCGATCTCGGCACGGTCCATGGGGGGCGCCTCCTTGGCGTTGCTCAGAGCGCCAGACCGCCGTCGATGACGATCGTCTGGCCGGTGATGTACGACGCACCGTCGGAGGCAAGATAGCCGACCGCCGACGCGACCTCCTCTGGAACCCCCAGTCGACCGAGGGCGATCCGGCCGGCCTGCGCCTCGGCCATGGCACCGAGATCGGCGGTGAGGTCGGTGCGGATGAACCCGGGCGCGACCACGTTGACCGTGATCCCCCTGGACCCGACCTCCTTGGCGAGGGCCTTGGCGAACCCGATGATCCCGGCCTTGGCGGCGGCGTAGTTTGTCTGTCCCGGGTTGCCATGGATGCCGGCGGTCGAGCTGATGCAGACGATCCGGCCCCAGCGGCTCTTGACCATCCCCCGCAGCGCCGCCTTGGAGCACAGGAAGTTCGAGGTGAGGTTGGTGGCGATCACGTCGTCCCACGACTGCTGCGGCATCCGCATCATCAGCCCGTCCCTGGTGATCCCGGCGTTGTTGACCAGGACCTCGACCGGGCCGAGCCGTTCCGTCACCTGGTCGAACACCGCGGCGACCGACTCGGTCGACGACACGTCACCGGGCACGGCCACCGCCTCTCCTCCTCCAGAAGCGATCCGGTCGACCACCTCGCCGGCGGCGTCGGCGTTGGAAAAGTAGTTGACGGCGACGCGGTGGCCGCTCGACGCCAGCGTGAGGCAGACGGCCCGCCCGATGCCGCGCGAGCCCCCGGTGACCAGGGCAACCCGGGTCAAGCGGATCCCGACTTCACCGGCTGAGACCCCCGGCGCAGCCGGATCTCCTCCTGGACCTCGGCGAGCAGCTCCAACCCGGTCTTGTCGGTCGGGTGGCAGCGAGGCGGTCGACGTCGCCTTCGGCGTCACCCGCTCGCCGAAGCGGAGGGCGACCGCGCCCCAGGTGAGGCCGCCGCCGAACGCCACCATCACCATGTTGGCGCCCGGCCTCACCCGGCCGAGCTCGATCGCCTCGGAGAGGGCGATCGGGATGCTCGCCGCCGAGGTGTTGCCGTAGCCGGCGATGTTGACGAACACCTTGTCGTAGGGCATCTTCAGCCGTCGGGCGGTGGCGTCGATGATCCGGGTGTTGGCCTGGTGCGGGATGAGCAGGTCGATGTCCTCGAGGGCGAACCCGGCGTCCTCGACGACCTTGGCGGCCGCCGCCCCCATCTGGGTGACTGCGTTGCGGAAGATCTCCTGGCCGTCCATGAGCAGCGTGTAGTGGTCGCGGTCGTCGCCGAGCCGCTCGGTGCCGAACCCGGAGACGGTCAGCTTCTCGGCGAGGCCGCCGTCGGTGCCCAGCGTCACCGACAGGATCCCGTCGTCGCCTTCGGCCGGTTCGAGGACCACCGCGCCGGCGCCGTCGCCGAAGAGGACCGCGGTGTCGCGCACGTCGACGTCGAGCAGCATCGACAGCTTCTCGGCGCCGATGAGAAGGATCCGCTGGTTGAGGCCGGCGGCGATCATTCCGTGGGCGGTGGCCAGCCCGTAGACGAACCCGCTGCAGGCGGCGTTGATGTCGAGACAGGCGGCGTTGGAGAGCCCGAGGATGGGCTGTACGTAGCTGGCGGCGGACGGGATGAGCCGGTCGGGGGTGCACGTGGCGAAGATGAGCAGATCGATCTGCTCCGGCTCGAGCCCGGCGGCGGCGAGGGCGTGGGCGCCGGCCACCGCCGCCATGTGCGACGTCTCGGTGTGGGTGATGCGCCGCTCCTTGATCCCGGTGCGGGTGCTGATCCACTCGTCGCTGGTGTCCATCACGGTGGCCAGGTCGTCGTTGGTCAGCACCGCCGGCGGGATGCAGCGGCCCCATCCGGTGATCGTGGCGCGACGCACGGTGCGGTCTCCTCGCTCGCTCGGGGTCATTGTACGGCCGGGGCGACCGCGGCCACATCTTCCAGGCTGCCGACGACATGGACGGTGGCGTCGGGGACGGTGCGCCGGGCCAGCCCGGCGGTGACATCGCCGGGCCCGATGTGGACGAAGGTGTCGATGCCGGTCGCCGCCATCCCGGCCAGGGTCTCGGCGAACCGGACCGGGCGAGACGAGCTGTCGGGCGAGGGCGTCGGCCGGTCCGCCATCGGCAGGCCCGGCGATCGGGGCGGCGTCGGCGTTGCCCCAGACGGCGAACCGCAGCGCGGTGAAGGCGGTAGCGGAGAGCGCCGCGGCGAGCTCGGTGCCGGCCGGGGCCATCAGCGGCGTGTGGAAGGCGCCGGCCACCTTGAGCGGGATCACCCGCCTGATCCCGTGGTCCCGGGCGTGCTCGGCGGCCCAGTCGAGGTCGTCGAGCCCGCCGGCGATCACCACCTGGCCGGGAGCGTTGAGGTTGGCCACCCACAGGGCACCCCCTCGGCGCGGCGAGCGACGGCGAGCGCCTCGGCATCCGTCGCCTCGCCGCCGAGCAGCGCCGCCATCCCCCCGGCACCGGCTGCGGCGGCCGCCGCCATCGCCGTGCCTCGGGCAGCCACCAGGGCGAGCCCGTCGCCGAAGTCGACGGCGCCGGCGGCGGCGAGGGCGGTGTACTCGCCGAGCGAGTGTCCGGCGGCTGCCGCCGGCGGCGGAGCCTGATCCCGCCATGCCTCCCAGAGTGCGTAGGCGACGGCGTACAGCGCCGGCTGGGCCCGGTCGGTGCGGGTGAGCTCTTCCTCGGGCCCGGAGGCGCACAGCTCGGAGAGCGACCAGCCGAGGACCTCGTCCGCCTGGTCGACGAGGAGATCGGGACGGGTGGCGAACACGTCGCCCCCCATCCCGACCGACTGGCTGCCCTGGCCGGGGAACACGGCGACCGACCGTACGGTCACGGCAGCTCGTCGAGGAAGCGACGGATGCCCGCGGACCGCCTGGGTGATGCGATGCTCGTTCTCGACCAGGGCGAAGCGGACGTGGCGGTCGCCCGACACCCCGAAGCCGATGCCGGGGCTGACCGCCACCTTGGCCCGGTCGAGCAGGTGGATGGTGAAGTCGAGCGATCCCTTCTCGTAGAACTCGGGGATCTCGGCCCAGACGAACATCGACCCGCGGGGTCGCTCGACCTCCCACCCGCACCGGGCGAGCCCGTCGACCAGCGTGTTGCGCCGGCTCTCGTACACCGCGTTGACCTCGGCCACGAAGTCGTCTCCCTCGTTGAGGGCGATGATCGAGGCGATCTGGATCGGCTGGAAGGTCCCGTAGTCGAGGTACGACTTCAGCTGGGCGAGGGCGTCGACCATCGCCGGGTTGCCGACCACGAAGCCGACCCGCCACCCCGCCATCGAGTGGCTCTTCGACAGCGTGTACAGCTCGACCCCGACCTCCTTGGCACCGGGCACCTGGAGCAGCGAAGGGGGGCGGTACCCGTCGAAGGCGATGTCGGCGTAGGCGAAGTCGTGGACCACCATGACGTCGTGCTCGCCGGCGAAGGCGACCAGCCGGGTGAAGAACTCGAGCTCGACGCAGCGGGTGGTCGGGTTGTGCGGGAACGACGTGAGGATCACCCGGGGCCGCGGCCACGAATCGTGGAACGCCTCCTCGAGCCCGTCGAAGAAGTCGGTGGCGCCCCCGATCGGCACCCGGCGCGCCTCGGCCCCGGCGAGGGCGGCGGCGTAGATGTGGATGGGGTAGGACGGCTCGGGCACCAGGGCCACGTCGCCGGGCTGGACCAGTGTCCACATCAGGTGCGACAGCCCCTCCTTGGCGCCGATGGTGCTGATCACCTCGGTGTCCGGGTCGACCTCGACCCCGAAGCGGCGGCGGTAGCGCTCGGCCACCGCCTTGCGCAGGTTGGGGAGGCCACGCGACGACGAGTAGCCGTGATTGCGGCCGGAGCGGGCGGCCTCGACCAGCTTGTCCACCACGAACGGGGCGCTGGGCAGGTCGGGGTTGCCGAAGCCGAGGTCGACGATGTCCTCGCCGGCCTGCCGCGCCTCGGCCTTGAGCTGGTTCACCTGGGCGAAGACGTACGGGGGGAGGTTGGTGATCCGCCGGAACTCCATCGGCGAGAGGCTACGCCGAAGGCGGAGACTCGGCTACGGGGGCCGGGGGTCCCCCGTCGCACCGCGATGAGGCGTCAGCCGAAGAGCCATGAGAACGAGGCTAGTGAGCCTCCCCGATCGAGGTCGACCTCCGTTTTGTGAACCGAATTGTGGGTTTTCGCCGGGTTTTCGTTCACAGATCGACGTCGTGGCTCGTCGCCGCGGTGTCCGGCTCGGTTCTGTGAACCGAATTGTGGGTTGTCGCCGGTTTTCGTTCACAGAAGCCGCGCCGCCAGGGCGGGCCGGACCCCCACTCCTCCACCAGGGCGTCGTACTCGGCCTGCACCTCCGGCGACGGCGGCGCCGCCGTGCGCACCGCCCGCACCATCGTGTTCCGCGGGGTGTGCCGGCTCTCCACGAACTGGATGACCTCCACCCGGTACCCCGCTGGCGAAGCAGGGCGGCGCGCAACGCATCGGTGAGGACGTCGGCGAGGCGTTCGCCGAGGATCCCGTGCCGGGTGACCAGCCCGTACGGCGCCGGCGGGTCGCTCGCCGACAGCTGCCGTTGGATGTCGTGGTGACAGCACGGCGCCGCCAGCACGACCGGGGCCTCCCAGGCGAGGGCGCGGGCCAGCGCCTCGTCGGTGGCGGTGTCGCAGGCGTGCAGCGCCAGCACGATGTCCGGCGCATCGATCGAGGGCGGCCTCAATCGGCTCGACCGGAGTGGCGAGCCGGCCTCGGCGATAGTCCCGACGACGAAGTCCAGGTGGTCCCAACCCAGCTCGGCGGCGAGCGCGGTGTTGCGCTCACGCATGTCAGGGTTGACATCGATCCCCACCATGTCCACCTCGCAGGCCACGCACGCCGGTCAGGTAGGCGAAGGCGGCGAAGGTCAGGTAGGCGTTGCCGCATCCGAGGTCGACCACCCGCAGCGGCCGGTCGCGGGCCGGTCGCCGGGATGCGCACCCGCCGCCGGGCGGCGTCGAGCGTGCCGTCGAGGGAGCGGAGGAACTCCTCGACCTGGCGGTACTTGGACTGCCGTGACGGCTTGACGCTGCCCTTGGTGGTCGGAGATCCCGATGGCGTGGAGCATCGGGTCGGCGGGGTCGAGCAGCCGGCGCTTGGCCCGGTCGTGGCCGCGGTCGGGGGTGACCTCCTCCTCGCGGCGGCGGGTGTGGACCAGGGCGTCGCCCTTGGCGGTGACCCGCACCTGGACGACGTCACCGGACGTCTCGACGTGCCAGTTCCCGAAGGGCTCGGCGAGCAAGCCGTCGACGGCGGCCTCGGCCGGCGGCCCGGGCTCGTGGTTGGTCGTGATGGGCCTGGCGCTCGTCGTAGGCCGTCACCTGGAGCCGGCGGCCCTGCTTGAGATCGACCCAGCGAAGCTCTACCCGACGCCACCGCGGCTGGCCGCACCCTTGCGTCGCCCCGCCCCGACCGCCCGCAACAGCGTCGCCTGGTCGAGGACGGCTGCCCGCACCCGATTGCAACGCCTCGTCGAGCGGTTGCGCCACGTCAGCCCCACCGGTCGGTATGGCGGACCTCGAGACCGCCGAGAAGCACGGTGGCGTTGACATCGAGGGTGCGGGCCTCCTCGACGGCGAGGTCGCGGCGGGTGGTGTTGTCCCACATGCCGAGCAGGGGGATGCCGCTCAGCCTCACACCCCACCCGTGAGGGACGATGACGTCGCATCCGCCGAGGACCACGGTCAGCTTCATGCGGGCGCCGTCGGCGAGCCCGGCAGCACTCAGGTCGACGACCCCGCTGGCCGCCACCACGGTGACGTCCCCGCTGCGCACCGCCGGGACGAGGTGGCGATGAACCGCCGGGCGCCCAGCACCACGACACCGGCGACGTCGTCGCCGGCGACGGTGACCTCCCGGCTGGACCGCGGCGCCATGACCAGGGCCCCCAGGGCGATGAGCGGCACCGCCCCGAGCACCGGCCACACCGAGTCCGTCGATCAGGCCCGTCGTCGACGCCAGCAACAGCAGACCGATGGCGAGCAGCGCCGTCGAACCGATGCGCAGCCGTCCGCTCGGTGGCGACCTGTGCCAGCGCCGAGGGCGATCAACACCAGCGGCCACCACCGTCCGAGGACGGCTCCGGCGTCGACGTCTCCGATCACCGAGAGGAACAGGACCGCCCGGCCACGATGGCCGCCCCGCCGAGGACGGCCCGGCCCAGCGACGGTCTTCACGACCCGAGGAGGCGGCGAACCTTCGGGACGGGACCATCTCGGCGCCCCACGACAGCAGCCCGGTGACCAGCTCCAGCGTCTCCGGCGAACCCATCCAGTACTGCTCCCGCACCTCGGGGGGCACCGAGCGCAGCAGCCGGTCGACGGCGAAGGCCGCCAGCAGGATGTCGTCGAACCGGCCGAGCACCGGGATGAAGTCGGGGACGAGGTCGATCGGGCTGACCAGGTAGGCGAGCGCCGCCACCGCCAGCAGCTTGCTCCGCCTCGGGACCTGCAGGGTCCGTCATCAGCTTGCGGAAGCAGGTTGAGGGTGGCGGGCAGCGCCCAGCACCGCCTCCTTGACCAGATCGGCGCTCGAGCGGGCCGGCGCCGCCGCGGCGTCGTCGATGTGATGGGTGGCACCGTCGTTCGGGCCACCGGGCGTCATGTCGGTCAAGTCGCCACCTCCAGCTCGAGCCGGCCGATCGACCAGGTCGAAGGCCATCATCGCCGCCCCGATCGCCCCTGCCGACGGGCCGTGGTCGGCCACCACGATCGGCGGCAGCATCCGGTGGGAGCCGCCGTGGAGGGCATCGGCGGCCACCCGCCGGGCCGGGCCGAGCAGGCTCTCGCCGACCGATCCGAGGCCCCCGCCGACCACGACGATCTGGGGGTCGAGCGTGGCGATCAGGCTGCACAGGCCGAGGCCGAGGTCGATGCCGACCTGGGCCACCAGGCCCCGGGCGGTCTCGTCGCCCTCGTCGGCGGCGCGGATGACCGCCTGTCCGGTGATCGCGGCTCCGGCCGAGCCGGGCGGCGAGGGTGCCACCGGGATTGCGGGTGACGAAGTCGGTGGCGAGCCGCTCGAGGGCGTGCGCCGAGGCGACGGTCTCCCAGCAACCCCGCTTGCCGCATGCGCATCGCTCGCCGTTCCGCTCGAACAGGGTGTGACCCCACTCGCCGGCGAAGGAGGCCGCCCCGATAGAGCCGCCCGTCGACGATCAGGGCGCCGCCGATACCGGTTCCCAGGGTGACGAAGCACGACGTGGTCGTAGCCACGGGCAGAGCCCCTGGTGTGCTCTGCGTGGGCGCCGGCGTTGGCGTCGTTGTCGACCACGGTCGGGAAGCCCGAACGCCTCCTCGAGATGGCTGCGCAGGTGGAGCCCGATGCCGGCGACGTGCGGGCCCCACACGAAGATCCCCTCGGGCCACTCCACCAGGCCGGCGATCCCCACCCCGATGGCGTCCACGTCGTCGGTGAGCACCTCGCCGATCGCCGTCGCCAGCGCATCGACGATCGGGACCCGGCCGCTCGGGTTGGACGAGCGACGTTCGTCCACCACGGCGTCGCCGTCGAGGCGGACGGCGAGGAGCTTGGTCCCGCCCGAGGTCGATCCCGACGGTGGCGATGTGCGGGCTCCCTTCATCGGGTTCGTCGGCAATCCGCTGTCCGGCGAGCGTATCAGCCGATCGCCGAAGGTGATGCGCAGCTCGCCCCCGGTGAGCCGGGCCCGCTGCACCTCGCGTCGCTTCAGCGAGTCGGGCAGGATCAGCGAGCGCCGGTAAGGGCCAACGGTGACATACAGCTCCTCGCCGTGGCGGAGGACGTCGACCTCACCGTGCTCGGCGAAGGGCACCGACAGCACCAACACCACGTTCTCGCCGTCGTCCTCCACCCGGAAGGGGCGGCCCTTGGACAGGTGCACCGTCGGGTCGTCCTCGCCGAACAGCTCGTCGCCGATGACGCGGAGCTGATCGATCCCCACCATCTCCTCGCCGAACAGCCGCAGCCGCAGGATGGCGATGTCGGCGAACCCTTCTTCGACGTCGGCGAGGTGCCGCTCCTGGATCTCCCGCCACCGGTCGAAGTAGGGGTCGGTCACCGTGTCGGGGAGCACGCGGTTGACGATGGCGGCGTCGACGGCGTAACCGAACAACCCGAGGTAGGTGTACGTCCGCCGGGCCTCGGAGATCACCATCTTCTCCGGGTTCATCACCAGCCGGGCCGAGGTCACATCGGGATCGCCCAGGATCTCGCGGATCCCGTCGAGCCGCTCGTAGAAGCGGGCCACCGCGTCGAACACCTTGTCGTCGGCGATCGGGATGGTGGTGACCCGGGAGAGCACGGGACGGACCACCTTGGCCACCCGCCGGCCGACGGGGAACATCTTCTCCATGTACCAGGAGAGGACCTCGGGGAGCGAGAGCAGCCGGAGCGTCTCCGCAGTGGGGGCGCAGTCGACCACGATGACGTCGTACTCGGCGGAGCGGACGTGGTCCCGCACCGAGACCAGCGCGAACACCTCGTCCATCCCGGGGAACACCGACAGCTCCTCGGCCTCGATGCCCTTGAGCCCCGACCAGTCGAACAGGTCGGTGAGGTGGTCGCGCACCTCTCCCCACGATTCCTCGAGCCGCTGCTGGGCGTCGATCTGCTCGGCGAACAGGTTGTCGGTCACCTGGGTGGCGGCGTCGCCGAGCGGCACCCCGAAGGCGTCCGCCAGGGAGTGCGCCGGGTCGGTCGACATGACGAGGACCCGCTTGCCGATGTCGGCGGCACGTCAGCGCGGTTGCTGCGGCCACCGTCGTCTTGCCCACGCCACCCTTCCCGGTGACGAGCAGGACCCTCATGACGCCGCTTCGGCCCGCCTCTTGAGGCCGCGGAGGGCGCTCGACACGATCTGCTTCTCGGCTTGGCGCCTCAGGAAGCCGGGCAGAGAGAAGGCGGGGTCGACCCGGAGGGCGTAGAGCACCTCGGTGCCGCCGTCGTCGAGCTCGTTGAACTGGTAGCTGCCGTCCATGGCGGTGATGTCGTCGCCGGGCTCGGCCGACCACGAGAACCCGTTGTCCATCTCGTAGCGGTAGACCAGCGTGTAGACGATCTCCTTGACCATGGCATCGGCTCGGAAGGCGGCCTTGAGCGGGCGGCCCTGCTCGTCCTCCTCGACGACTTCCACGTTCTTCACGCCGGTCGCCCACTCCGGATAGGCCTCGAGATCGAGCGCCACCTCGTAGACCAGCTGGGGCGGAGCCGACACCTCGATGCTCTGGACGGTTCCTTCCATGCTCATGGCTCTTCGCCTGACGGCTCATCGCGGAGCGATGGGGCACCCCCAACCCCCATCGCCCGAGTCTCCGCCTCCGGCGTAGCCTCGCTACTCATGGCCATGAGAGTAGCGGCCCGGCCCGGTCAGATCCGGGCCGGGTGACGCACCGCCCGACCGGTGGCTCGGAAGTAGCCGACGTTGACGCACCGTGTCGGCCCGACTCTCCAGGAGCTCGCCTGGGGTTGATGGACGTCACCGAAGTAGTGCCAGCGCGGCCGCTCCCGGAGGAGGTACTCGAGGACCGCCTCGGAGCCCTTCGCCCGTCCCCCGATGACGTCGGTGGAGAGCGCCGGGATCGCCGGGGGGAGGTGGGTTCCGAGCACGTCGACCGGGCCCAGGCGGTCGAGCTTGGCGGCCATCGCCTCTTCGGTGACCTCTCCGGGGGTCCCCAGCGACATCTGGCCGCCGCCGGCGATCCCGATTCGGAGACCGTCGACGTCGACCACCTCGCCGTCGACGAAGCGACTTCCCGGGGGCAGCATCGACGCCAGCAGGTCGGGTCTGTCGACGTTGCCGTAGGTGACGTACGCCGTGGACCCCTCGAGGCCGGCGCACACCTCGACGTAGGCCGCGGTCACCGCCCGGTCGAAGGCTTCGGTCACCTCCTGTTCGCGTCCCGAGCACGAACCGGCGCCAAAGGGCGCGGGAGTCGTCGAACCGTCCGGCGGTCCGCATCAGCACGATCTCGTCGACGAAGTCCCGCCCGGTGATGTCGGTGACGATGCCTTCGTTCGTCCGGTAGTCGATGAAGTTGATCAGGTCGCCGAGCACGACCAGCGGCTCGCCTGCCCTGGCCACCCGCCGTAGCGCCTCGGTGGCGCCGTGGACGTCGGCGAGTATCAGTACCACGCGGGGCTCGGTGAGGGCTCGGCGCTCACCTCCGGGACGGTAGCCCGCCGTCCGTCGAACCCGAGGTGGCGGGTGCCGCCGAGGTGGTCAACGCCACCTCGATCTCGTTGCGGACGTCGGGATGGCGCTCGCCGGCCAGCACCGACCGGAGTGCGCTGCGGGCGGCCGCCGACCCGATCGCCCCGAGGGCCCAGGCGGCGTGGAGCCGGAGCACCGGTCGGGGATGGTCGAGGAACCTGGCCAGCAGCGGCACCGCATCGTCCCCGCCCGTGTTCCCCAGCGCCACCAGGGCATTGCGCCGGACCGTCACCGGGTCCGCCTTCGGCAGGTACCAGTGTCCGAGGTCCGCCCGGATGGCGGCGTCGTCGGCGTCGAGGACGGCGGCCAGGTCGACCCGTCCCCGGCTCTCGGTCGACGAGAGGAGCAGCCGGCTCCCCGGGGGGCACGCCTCGAGGCAGTCGTCGCATCCGTACAGCCGGTCGCGGAGGACCTTCCGATACTGGCGGGGGATGGCGCCGGGCTGCTGGGCGATGGCTGCCAGGCAGCGACGGGCGTCGAGCACGCCGGGCGCCACCAACGCCCCGGTCGGGCACGCCGGCAGGCAAGCGGAGCACGACCCGCAGGTCCGCGACGTCGGCTCGGAAACGCGTAGTTGGGCATCGGTGACCACCGTTCCCAGCAACACCCACGGCCCGACCCCGGGTGCCAGGACCATTGTGTTCTTGCCCCGCCACCCGATCCCGGCCCGTACCGCCGCCGCCCGGTCGGAGAGCCGGGCGTCGTCACATAGGGGCTCGGCGCGGTGTCCGGCGGCGGTGAGCCGGTCGGCGACTGCCGCCAGGGCCGCTCGCAACGGCCGGTAGTGGTCGGCCGTGGCGAAGCGGGCCACCCGACCCGTACCCGGTTGTGCCGGTCCCGGCGCTCCCGCCGCCGGCAGGTACGGATGGGCCAGCACCACCAACCGCTCCGCCCACGGGAAACTGCTCCTGACGTCGGTGGCGGTGTCCGGATCGCGGTAGGTGAAGGTGAGCCCCGCCGAGCTGCCGTCGGCGAGGCGCCGGCGGAGCTCGTCCCGCTCGTCGGGGAACGGGCCGGCGCCGGCCACCCCGATACCGCTGCACCCGGCGTCGACGGCGATCTGCGCCAGGTCGTCGATCAGCGCCATCCCCCGAGGGTACGGCGGTGCGATGGACCGGCGCTCGGCGCCGCCTCCGGCGGGCGTTGTCGCCGCCGAGTCGATGCGGTACGGTGGGGGCGTGAACCGCCACGCCACCAACCGGCCCGGCCGCCTCCTCCTCCTCGTGTAGGGCGAGCGTCACACAACCGCGCTCGTCCGCAACCCCCCGCCGCAAGCCGGGGGGTTCTTCAATTCTCGGACCACCCACCTCCCGGGACCCTTCCGAACTCCACCCTCCCGAACCCGACCCCCGACCCGCCACGACGAAACCAGGAGCAGACATGCCACCCCCCGACGTCACGCCGCAGGCCATGCCCTACGACCGGTATCAGCCAACGGTGCCGCTGGTGCTCCGGGACCGCACCTGGCCCAACGTGGTGATCGACAAGGCGCCGGCGTGGTGCTCGGTCGACCTGCGCGACGGCAACCAGGCGCTGATCGACCCGATGGACCCCACCCGCAAGCTGCGGATGTTCGAGGAACTGGTACGCATGGGTTTCAAGGAGATCGAGGTGGGGTTCCCGGCGGCGAGCCAGCCCGACTTCGACTTCATCCGGAAACTGATCACCGAGGATCGCATTCCCGACGACGTCACCATCCAGGTGCTGACCCAGTGTCGCCAGGAGCTGATCGAGAGGACCTATGAGTCCATCGAGGATTCCCCGCGGGCGATCGTCCACTTCTACAACTCGACCAACCCACTCCAGCGGGAGGTCGTGTTCGGCCTCGACAAGGCCGGGATCGTCGACATCGCGGTCAACGGGGCCAAGCTGTGCCGCAAGCTCGAGGAGGGCCTCGGCGACACCGTGGTCCGGTACGAGTACTCGCCGGAGAGCTTCACCCTCACCGAGCCCGACTTCGCCGTCGAGGTGTGCGAGGCGGTGATGGACGTGATCGAGCCCGAAGACGACCGGCCCGTCATCCTCAACCTGCCGGCGACGGTGGAGTGCTACTCACCCAACGTCTACGGGGACGTCATCGAGTGGTTCGGACGAACCATCAGCCGGCGCAGGCACGTCGTGCTCAGCCTCCACCCGCACAACGACCGTGGCTGCGCGGTGGCCGCCGCCGAGTTCGGGGTGATGGCGGGAGCGGACCGCGTCGAAGGTACGTTGTTCGGCAACGGCGAGCGCACCGGCAACGTCGACATCATCAACCTGGCGATGAACCTGTTCATGAACGGCGTCGACCCGGAGCTGGACATCACCGACATCGACGCCCTGCGCCGGACCGCCGAGTACTGCAACCGGCTCCCGGTATCCCCCCGCCACCCGTACGTGGGCGACCTGGTCTACACGTCCTTCTCCGGCTCCCACCAGGACGCCATCAAGAAGGGCTTCGAGGCGCTCGACCCCGACTACGACCGGTGGGCGGTCCCGTACCTGCCGATCGACCCCAAGCACGTCGGCCGCTCCTATGAGGCGGTGATCCGGGTCAACTCGCAGTCGGGCAAGGGCGGCGTCGCCTATGTCATGAAGGCCGAGCACGGCTACGACCTGCCTCGGCGGCTCCAGATCGAGTTCTCCAGGACCATCCAGCACATCACCGAGGACTCCGGCACCGAGATCAGCCCCGCCGTGATGTGGGAGGAGTTCCGTGCCGAGTACGCCCCCGACGAGCCCCGGTACCGGCTGCGCAACCACGAGCTCCACACCCGGGACGGTCGGACGGTGGTGACCGCCGTGCTCGAGGTGGATGGAGACCGGCGGACCGTCATCGGTCAGGGGGACGGCCCCATCGAGGCGTTCGTCACCGGGTTGCGCCAGGCCTTCGACGCCGAGTTCGATGTGGTCGACTACGCCGAGCACGCCATGGGCCGTGGCGCCGACGCCACCGCCGTCGCCTACGTGGAGAGCTCCCGCGGGGACGGCCAGGTGCGGTGGGGGGTGGGCAGCGACCCCAACATCACCACGGCGTCGCTGTACGCCGTCCTGTCGGCGTTCGAGCGTCAGCAGCGCTGAGGGCCTGCCCCTCAGTCATCCACCAGGGTGACGCGGAGGTTGAAGTGGCCCATGGGAAGGGCGTCCTCGCGCTCCTCCTGCCACGCGGTGAGGCCGACCGCCTCGATGGCCTCGATGTTGGCCAGCACGTCTTCGGGCACGGCGTCGGTGGCGCCATCGCCGTCGGCGGCGGCGTCGGCCAGGCCGCCGGCGTCGAGGTAGAAGGCCGCCGACACCGGGCCCTCGGTGCCGAGCGCCCGGGCAGCCGCCCCGGTGTCGGAGAGCAGCTCGACGTCGGTCGCCCCGGTGAGCTGGTCGAGGTAGCTCTCGCTGAAGGTGATGACCGCCCGCTCCCCGTCGTTGTCGACCGCCAACCCGAGTCCCGACTCCTCGATGAGGTCGACCACCTTGACCACCGCCTGCTCACCGGCCTCGCCGGAGAGGTCGAACACCAACGCGGCGGCGAAGTCAGCCGGGTCAAGCGGGTCCTCGACGTCGAGGACCGAGGCGTCCAATACGACGGTGATGTCGTTGCTGAGCAGGTCGAAGAGGTCGTCGGGAAGCACCACGCCGAGGCTCTCCTCGAGGTCGTCGGCCAGCTGGTCGGGATCGAAGCCGGAGCCGGCCGGACCGGACATCATCTGGTCCCATGCGTCCTGGCGTTGCTCTGCGGTGAGGTCGACGCCGGCGAAGGTGAGGCCGAACAGCGTGGTGGCCGGCAGCCGGCCGAGTGTCGTCGCCGCATCGAGGTCCGACCCGACCCCGGTGGCCACGTCCCCGAGCGAACCGGTGTCGAGGATCGCCTGGCCGGCCAGCTCGATGTGATCGGCATCGAGTCGTAGCGCCGCCGCCATGGTGAGTTCGCCCAATTCTGGCTGGGCGGCGGCTTCGGCGAAGCCGGCCGGGGCTGCTTCGATCTCCCCAGCTCCCTGCGCGGTGAGGGTGGTTCCGAACAGCTCGTCGAGGTCGGCGCCCAACCACATCGACGCCACCCCCGGATCGCCAAGCCCGCCGTGCACCTCGGTGAACAGCTCGTTGTCGGCCAGGGACTCGTCGGCGGCGTCGGCGACCGCCTGGTCGGCCGTCGCCTGGTCCTCGGCGAACACCACGTAGTCGCCGGCGAAGGCGTACGCCACCAGCCCGACGTCCTCCTCGTCGAAGAGTCGGGGTAGCGCCTCGGCGGCGGCGTCCCCGTCGGTCACCTGCACCGCGACCAGTGCGACGGGGACACCGGGATCATCCAGGATGAGCCCCACGCCCACACGGTCGCCCAGCCAGGACGCCAGGTCCTCGTCGAAGTCGACGTCGGCGGCGAAGTCGGGATCCTGCTCGGCGATGATGTCGTAGATGACCCGCTTCAGGTCGCCCTCCAGGTCGTCGGCGACGTCCTCGAGCGCGGGGAACCGGCTCGCCAGCTCCCGGGCGGCGAGCTTCTGGCCGGCCGACGGGTCGAGATCGATCCGGAAGTAGGCGTCGACGCCGGCAGGGAGCGCCTCGGCCGGTTGCGGGCCGCCGCCGCCGAGGACGGCGACGAGAGCCCACGCCGCTCCGCCGAGGAGGATGGCGGCGGCGATCGCCACGACCCAGGGCCAGCGCCGCCTCGACGGCCCCTGCTCGACATCTGCCCCGGCCGGGGCGGCGTCCCCGGTGAGCACTTCGGCACCGTCTGTGTGCGTGGCGTCCTCCGGCTCGGGCGCGCCCGTCCCGCGTGCGTGCTCTTGGGACTCCGCGGCCCCGCTCTCCGGCACGTCAACCATGATCTCGACCCCCCTGTCGTTACCCACCCAGGACGCACACCGGCTGGTCCCCGCGGCGTCAGCGCCGGTGCCGGTCCCCGCTAGCCACCCCGGGAGCTCGGCAACGCCGATCCTACCGTGGCCGCCATGCAACCTCCGATGCTTCCCGGCCGGCACCATGGGACCGGCGGCGACCCCTCGCTCCCCGTCACCTCACCATTCACGATGTCATCCCGTCGCCGTCTCGCCCGCCTTCCCGCCCCCGGACCGCTCGTCGCGTACCACCAACCGCAGCGGGGCCACCAACCCGGCGTCGGCCAGGTGGCGCAAGGCCTCCGCTTCGCCGTCGTCGAGCTCCACCGGGCCACGGGACACCACGTCTCCCGTATCGAACCCGGCCAGGAGCACCGAGACGACGCAGTCGTCGCACGCCGAGGTGTGCTGCATCACGCAGCGGTCACAGTCGATCAACATCGTCGCCCTCCTCACTGACTCCCGGCCCACCCAGCCCGCCTTGCCGCCCCGCCCGATCCGCCCGCTTCGTCCGCCTGCCAACCATGTCCCGACCATACGAAGCGGGTGTGACACGAAACGACGCGTCGGAAGCACCTCTCCCGCCTGCGGGGCCGGAGCCGACCACGTGTACCGTTGCGGCGCTGGGATCCGGCCGGCGGGCGGATACGACGAGGTGCCACCGTGAAGCTGGCGATCAACATCGGGTACTGGGGATCGCGCCCCAACCTCGACATGGGCCTCGTCCTCGAGGCCGAGCGACTGGGCTACGACGCGGTGTTCGCCGCCGAGGCCTGGGGATCGGACGCGGTCACCGTGCTCTCGTGGGTGGCGGCCCGCACCGAGCGGATCAAGGTGGCCGCGGGGATACTGCAGATGCCTGCCCGGACCCCGGCGATGACGGCGATGACCGCGGTGACCCTCAACGAGCTGTCCGGTGGGCGATTCGTCCTCGGGCTCGGGCTGAGCGGCCCCCAGGTCGTCGAGGGGTGGCACGGGGTCGCCTACGGAAAGCCGCTTGGGCGCACCCGGGAGTACGTGTCGATCGTCCGCCAGGTCATCTCACGCCAGAGCCCGGTGGTGCACCGCGGCGACCACTACACCATCCCGTACGACGGTGCGGACGCCACCGGGCTGGGCAAGCCGCTCAAGCTGATCACCCATCCCACCCACCCGGTGCCGATCCACCTGGCGGCGCTGGGCCCGAGGAACGTCGCCCTCGCCGCTGAGATCGCCGACGGTTGGCTCCCGGTGTTCTACTCGCCGTTCCGCGGCCCCGCCGTCTTCCAGCCACTGCTCGACGAAGGCTTCGCCGCTTCGGGTGAACCGGGAAAGGCGGATCGCTTCGAGGTGATCCCGGCGCTCGACGTTCGGGTCACGGCCGACGTCGCTGGCGGCCTGGCGGCGGCCAAGCCCATGCTCGCCCTCTACCTCGGCGGCATGGGAGCGAAGGGGCGCAACTTCTACAACGACCTGGCCCGACGCTACGGCTACGAGGAGGCGGCCGAGCGGGTGCAGGACCTCTATCTCGGCGGCAACCCGAAGGCGGCCGTCGAGGCGGTCCCCGACGAGCTGGTCGACGAGCTCAACCTGTCGGGCCTGCCGAGAGGATCGCCGAGCGGCTGGAGGTGTGGCGAGCCGCCGGGGTGACCACCCTGCTGGTCCAGCCCCACGACGTCGACACCCTGCGAACCCTGGCCGAGCTGGTTCTCTAGAGGGCCGGCCTTCAGCCCAGATGCGGGGTGAGGGCGTCGCCCCACAGGGACAGCGCACCTACCGCCTCGACCCGCTCCCGCAGCTCACGGTCGTTGGTGATCACCACCACCGGGAGGTCACCGAGCCGCGCCGGCCAGTTGCACGATGAGGTCGTCGGCCTTCTCGCCGCTGGTGAAGGCGACCTCGACGTCACCCATCCGGGCCGGCGAGCCCGGCGGCTGGTCGGGAGTCGAACACCACGAGGAAGCGGTGCGGCCGGCGGGTCGCCAACCGGCCGAGCAGGCTCGACCAGCCGCCGCCGCGCCTCGCCACCGTGGAAGTCGGCACGGTCGAGCAGGTAGGTGAGGTTGTAGCCGTCGACGATCACCCGCACCGGGTCGCGGTAGGCGGAGCAGCCATTCGATCGCCTCGGGACGGTCGGGGGCGAGCCCGGGTGGGAGCTTCAACGGCTCGGCGGGAGCGCCGTCGACCTTCACGACTCCCGGCTCGACGGCCTCGGCGAGGGACAACCCGGTGGCGAGAGCGGCGATCTCGGTGTCGAGACGCCGGGCCACCACCACCGGGTCGCCGGTCCCGACGGCCCGCGGCCGGGGATGGCTGGGTATCTGCGGTGTCGCCGCCTCCCGGGGCGCGGCGGCGAAGGCTCTCGGCGCGCTCGTCCGCCGCCACCACCCTCGCCTCCATGTCGGCGAGGGCGGCAATGAGCCTGCGGTTCTCGGCAGTCAGGGCGTCCAGCCCGGCGCCCGCCACGTCAGGATCGACCAATCGGGCCCGTGCCGCCTGGCTCTGCTTCAGTTCGATCCGGAGCCGGTCCCGCTCCGCCTTGGCGGCGACGAGCCGATCCGAGGTGGTGGCCAGCTTCCTGCGTAGCTCCGCCACCTCGTCACCGGCGGGCGGCGATGGTCGGGATCTCGCCGATTCGACCGCCGCCGTCGCCAGGCCGAGCCACCATCCCTCGCCGCGGGTCAGGAAGGACTCGGTGATGGGGTCGATCCGGTCCCCGAGCCGCTCCACCAGCCGTTCCCTGAGCCATTGGTTGCCGTCGAGCTCGGCGAGCAACTTGGCGAGCAGCGGGGGCGGGAGCCCGCCGCCCTCGGTTGCCGCCACCTTGCGCAGCGATGCCGGCACCTCCTTCGCATCGAGCTCCCGCAGCGCCTTGCGCACCTGTCTCATCGGCAGGTCGATCG
Source organism: uncultured Acidimicrobiia bacterium (assembly GCA_963834375.1). Lineage (GTDB taxonomy): Bacteria > Actinomycetota > Acidimicrobiia > Spongiisociales > UBA5794 > JACDBE01. The sequence continues at coordinate 255,733 of CAWIBM010000004.1, forward strand.
CCTTGAGCACATCAGGAGGCAGGGCGGCCATGCGGCCCATCTTGCCCCAAACCGCCCCCGGTGCGATACTCGGGTCGACGACATGAGCACCGCCCGCACCCTCGTACTTCTCATCTGACACGGCGCCTGAGCGACCCGTTCGCCCAGCGCCGACCCGACCCTCCCCCGGAGGGTCTTTTTTTGTTGGCCCCGCACCGTGACCCCCGACCCCCCAATCCCCCACCCGACCCGGAGACGACGATGAGTGAGACCCTCACCGGAGCCCAGGCGTTGATCCGCGCCCTCGAGCTCGAAGGAGTGGACACCATCTTCGGGGTGCCCGGCGGGGCGATCCTGCCCGCCTACGACCCCATCCTCGACAGCCCCATCCGCCATGTCCTCGCCCGTCATGAGCAGGGTGCCGGCCACATGGCCTCCGGCTACGCCCACGCCTCCGGAAGGGTCGGCGTGGCGATGGCGACATCGGGGCCGGGAGCGACGAACCTGATCACCGCCCTCCAGGACGCCTTCATGGACTCGATCCCGCTGGTGGCGGTGACCGGACAGGTCGGAATGGCCTCCATCGGCTACGACGCCTTCCAGGAGGCGCACACCTGGGGCATCTCGATGCCGTGCACCAAGCACAACTACCTGGTCACCGAGCCCGAGGCGATCGCCGACGCGATTCACGAGGCATTCCATCTCGCCTCCACCGGACGACCCGGGCCCGTGCTGGTGGATGTCCCCAAGAACATGCTCAACGCCTCGCTGGCCTGGCGGGGTCCGGGCAAGCTCGACCTGCCCGGGTACCGGCCGAGCGTGGAGGGCCATCCCAAGCAGGTGAAAGCGGCGGTGCGGTTGATCGCCGAGTCGGAACGCCCCGTCCTGTATCTCGGGCGGCGGGGTGATCCGGGCGAATGCCGCCGAAGAGGCGCTCCGCTTCGCCGAGCTGGCCAACCTGCCCGCGGTCACCACGCTGATGGCCCGCGGCGCCATCCCCGACTCCCACCCACTCTGCCTGGGGATGCCGGGCATGCACGGCAACTACACGGCGATCACCGCCATGCAACAGCGCCGATCTGCTCGTCGCCGTCGGCGCCCGTTTCGACGACAGGGTCACCGGCGACGTCGCCAGCTTCGCCCCCCACGCCAAGGTGATCCACGTCGACGTCGACCCGGCCGAGATCGCCAAGGTCCGGGACCCCGGAGATCCCCATCGTCGGGGACGCAGGGCGGTGCTGATCCAGCTCATCTCCGCCATGGAGACGGCTGCTCGGCGACCGACCGGCGCCGGAGCGGGGTCCGTGGCTGGAGACGCTGCGCGGCTGGCAAGGCGACCACCCGCTGGGGTACGAGCAGCGACGAAGACAGGCCCGATTCAGCAGCAGTACGTCATCGAGGCGATGCACGCCATCACCGGCGGTGACGCCGTCGTGGTGGCCGGGGTCGGTCAACATCAGATGTGGACGTCGCAGTTCTGGCGGTTCGAACGGCCCCGTACCTGGATCAACTCCGGCGGGTCTGGGGACGATGGGTTACGCCGTGCCCGCCGCGGTGGGCGCCAAGATCGCCGTCCCGGACGCGCACCGTGTGGGCCATCGACGGCGACGGGTGCTTCCAGATGACCTGCCAGGAGCTGATCACCGCCTCGGTCGAGGGCATCCCGATCAAGGTGGCGGTGATGAACAACCAGTCGCTTGGGATGGTCAAGCAGTGGCAGCGGCTCTTCTATGACGGTCGCTACTCGGCGGTGGACCTCACGGACCACACCCCCGACTACGTCAAGCTGGCCGAGGCGATGGGTTGCGCCGGGCTGCGCGCCGACCATCCCGGCGAGGTGCGGCCCGGTCCTGGAGAAGGCGATGGCGATCAACGACCGCCCGGTCGTGGTCGAGTTCCGGTGCGACCCCGACGCCATGGTGTTCCCGATGGTCCCGGCCGGTGGCTCCAACGACCTCGTCGTGCTCGGTCCCGAGGACCTGGCGCCCCCAGCGCAGACGACACGGGCGCCCTGGCATGAGCGAGAAGCACCACGTCATCGCCGTGCTCGTGGAGAACAAGCCGGGGGTGCTGGCGCGGATCTCGTCGATGTTCGCCCGGCGTGGGTTCAACATCCACTCGCTGGCGGTGGGACCCACCGCCGACCCGGCCATGTCGCGGATGACCCTGGTGGTCGACGGTCCCGCGATGGAGCAGGTCATCAAGCAGCTCTACAAGCTGGTCCCGGTGGTCAAGGTCAGCGAGATCCCAGACGACGACCGGATCGAGCGGGAGGTGATGCTGCTCCGGGTCACCAGCGAGCCGTCGCGCCGCCACGAGCTGCTGGCTGCGGCCGAGATCTTCGACGCCGTACCCATCGACGTCGGCGTCGCCACCATCACCTTCGAGCTGACCGGCACCCCGTCTCGACTGGCCGACTTCCTCGAGCTGATGACGCCCTACGGCGTCGTCGACCTGGTGAAGTCCGGCCGGGTGGCCCTCGCCCGGGACGTCAAGACGCGTGATCCGAAGAACACGGCCCCAGACCAGAGAGACCGGCCGACCGCGGCTGCGTAGCGCCTAGGCCGGCCACCCCCACTACCACGGAGCACCGATGCCCCCACCATCCTCTACGACGGCGACACCGACCCGACGCTGCTGCAACGCCGGCGGGTGGCGGTGATCGGCTTCGGCAGCCAGGGCCACGCCCACGCCCTCAACCTCAAGGATTCCGGCATCGACGTCGCCGTCGGGCTCCGCGGCGACAGCCGCCGGGCGCCGCTGGCCGCCAACGCCGGGCTCAAGGTGATCGAGCCCGCCGAGGCGGCGGACTGGGCAGACGTGATCATGGTGCTGGTGCCCGACCAGGTGCAGCCCAGGGTGTACGAGGAGCAGATCGCCCCTCACCTCGACGCCGGTGACGCCGTCCTGTTCGCCCACGGCTTCGGCGTCCACTTCGGGTACGTTAAGCCGCCGGCGGACGTCGACGTCGCCATGGTGGCGCCGAAGGGCCCCGGCCATCTGGTGCGCCGCCAGTACCTCGAGGGCAGCGGCGTCCCAGCCTCGTCGCCGTCTACCAGGACGCCACCGGCGATGCCCGGGCGACGGCGCTGTCGTACGCCCACGCCCTGGGAGCCACCCGGGCCGGCGTGTTCGAGACCACCTTCGCCTTCGAGACCGAGACCGACTTGTTCGGGGAGCAGGTCATCCTGTGCGGAGGGGTGGACGAGTTGATCCGGGCCGCCTTCGAGACCCTCACCGACGCCGGCTACCCGGGTGAGATCGCCTACTTCGAGGTGCTCCACGAGTTGAAGCTCATCGTCGACCTCCTGTACGAGGGCGGGCTGAGCTGGATGCGGTACTCGGTGTCGGACACCGCCGAGTACGGCGACGTCACCAGGGGGCCGCGCATCGTCACCGCCGATACCCGGGCGGAGATGCGCACCATCCTCGAGGAGATCCGCTCGGGTGCGTTCGCCCGGGAGTGGATGGACGAGAACGCCGCCGGCGCCCCCAACCTCCTCGCCGCCCGCGCCGCCGTCGCCGAGCACCCCATCGAGGTGATGGGCCGCGACCTGCGGGCGATGATCCCCTTCCTCGTCGACAAGGCCCCCGAGACGGACGGCGTGCCTGCATGACACCGGCCCCCCGACGCACGCCGTCCCGTCTCGGTCCCTAGTCCCCCGCGTGGACGCCGCCATCGTCCTGCTGCCCGGTGACGGGATCGGCCCCGAGGTGGTGGCCGAGGCACGCAAGGTGCTCGACGCGGTGGCGGCGCGGTGGGGGCACCACTTCGACTTCGCCGAGCACGCCATCGGGGGCAACGCCATCGATGCCCACGGCGATCCGCTGCCTGAGGCGACGCTCGAGGCATGCCGGGGAGCCGACGCCGTGTTGCTCGGCGCCGTCGGCGGCCCGAAGTGGGACGACCCGACGGCCAAGACCCGGCCGGAGGCCGGCCTGCTGGCGTTCCGCAGCGAGCTCGGGCTGTACGCCAACCTGCGCCCGGTGAAGGTCCACCCCGACCTGGCCGAGGCGTCGCCGCTGCGCCCGGAACGTCTCGTCGGTGTCGACATCCTGTTCGTGCGCGAGCTGACCGGCGGCATCTACTTCGGCCCGTAGCGGGGTCAGCGCCGACGGCACCGAGGCGTTCTCCACGATGGCCTACTCGGCCGGCGAGATCGAGCGCATCGTCCGGGTCGCCGCCGATGCCGCCCGGGACCGCCGTGGCCGGCTGACGTCCGTGGACAAGGCCAACGTCCTCGAGGTGTCCCGCCTGTGGCGGCGGGTCGCCGGCGCCGTGGTTGCCGCCGAGTACCCGGACCTCGCCTACGACGTCGTGCTGGTCGACGCCATGGCGATGCACCTGCTGTCCCGCCCGTCCGACTTCGACGTCGTCGTCACCGGCAACCTGTTCGGCGACATCCTCACCGACGAGGCGTCGATGATCCCGGGTTCGATGGGGATGCTCCCGTCGGCCTCGCTCGGCGACCGACCACCCGGGCTGTACGAGCCGGTCCACGGCTCCGCCCCCGACATCGCCGGCACCGGCGTCGCCAACCCGCTCGCCGCCATCCTCGCCGCCGCCATGGCGCTCCGTCACTCGCTCGGGTTGGAGGAGGAGGCGGCGGCGGTCGAGGCTGCGGTCGCCGATGTGGTGGCCGCAGGGGCGAGGACGCCCGACATCGCCGCCGGCGGGCCGGCCGTCTCTACGGCCGAGATGGGGGGCCGTCGTCGAGCAGCTGAGGCGCTGAGACCGCGGGTTTTCGAGGGTGGTACGAGTCAGTGTTCGCGAGGCCCCTCCCCGTCATCCGGCTGGCCTTCGGCCCGTGCCGATGCCACCCCTCCCCGCGAGCGGGGAGGGGAAAGAGACATCGCAAGGGCGGGAAATCAGACAACGGACTGCTTGATCTGCGTCTCGATCTCCAGCTTGACCTTCTTGGAGACCAGCACGCCACCCGCCCTCGAGCGCGACGTTCCAGGTCAGGCCCCAGTCCTCGCGGTCGACCTCGCCGTGCAGCGAGAAGCCGGCCTTGGTGTTGCCCCACGGGTCCTGGCCGGCGCCGAGGTACTCGAGGTCGAGCGTGACCGGCTTGGTGACGCCGCGGATGGTGAGGTCGCCCGGTCACCGTCCAATGGGCCTGTCGGCCACCGGCCGGCGGCGATGGCGCGTGCTCGCGAAGTGGATGGTGGGGTGGTCGCCGACCTCGAAGAAGTCGGCCGAGGCCAGGTGGGCGTCGCGGTCGGGCGAGCCGGTGGTCAGGCTGGCCACGTCGAGGTCGACGTCGATCACCGAGTCGACGATGTCGTCGCCGATCTCGATGGTGCCGGTGAAGGACTCGAACCGTCCCCGGACCTTGGAGACCATGAGGTGGCGGGCGACGAACTCAACGGTGGTGTGGGCGGGATCGATCTCCCAGGCGCCGGCGGCCGGGTACAGGTCACGTCCGACGGCGGTGGTTGCGGTGGTCATCTCTGCATTCCTCTCTGGGGCTGGTTACAGTTGAACATTCAACTATTGACTGTCAACCTTATTCCTTCCGCACTCGGCTCGGAGGCGTGGCGCCCGTGGGACAATCGCCGCCAGCATCGAGATCGTGAGGCCCCCCGACGATGCCTTCCCTCGACAGCAGCACGGCACGGTTCCTGGTCGCCGCCGCCGACCACGGCGTCCTCGCCACCGCGGGCGAGGGGCGCCCTCATCTGGTCCCGGTGGTCTACGCCGTCGAAGGGGACACCGTGGTCACCGCCGTCGACCACAAGCCGAAGAGCACCCGCCGGTTGGCTCGGCTGGACAACCTCGAGCGCGATCCGCGCTGCACCCTCCTCGTCGACCACTACGAAGACGACTGGGACCGGCTGTGGTGGGTCAGGGTCGACGGGATCGCCGTCGTCGACGGTTCGCCGCCGGCGGTCGAGTCAGCCGCCCGTCTGCTCGCCGAGCGCTACCCCCAGTACGAGGAGGACCCGCCGCCGGGACCGGTGATCCGCATGACCGATCGACGAGACGGCCGCTGGGGGGTGGGGGCACTGCGAGGAGGGCCGACCGCTCTCCGCAGGTGTGCGAGCGCTCGGACAAAGTCGATGGCCAGCCGCTTGGCGCCGGTGAGGACCCGGGCGGCCTCGGCGGCGAGCCCGGGGTCGATGGAGGGCCAGGCGGGCCGGCTCATCACCAGCGCCGACCGCAGGTCGAGCAACGCCTCCGGCGGATCGAGCTCGTCGACCGACTCCGCCGCCGACACCAGGCAGGCCGCCATCGCCAGCCACTCCTCGTGCGCCGGCAGACCGGCGTTGATGGCGTCGGCCATCCGGCGGGCGGTCGTGGCCACGTCGTCGAGTGTGACCCTGTCTCCCATCGCCTACGAGTGTATGGGAAGCCGCCCGACGCCGGCTGGTACGTTCGCCGTCGAGAAGGAGGATCGCCGTGGAGTTCAGCGAGGTCGTGCGACGCCGGCGGATGGTCCGTAACTACACCGACGAGCCGGTCGATCCGGCGGCGGTGGAGCGGATCGTGGCGGCGGGGTTGCGTGCCCCTTCGGCCGGCTACAGCCAGGGCCAGTCCTTCGTGGTGGTCACCGAGCCGGAGCGGCGGCGACGGATCGCCGAGCTCGCCGGTGAGGCCGACTATGTCGCCGCCGGGTTCGACCCGTGGATCTCGAGGGCGCCGGTCCACGTGGTCGTCTGCGTGAGCGAGCGGCTGTACCGGGACCGCTACGACGAGCCGGACAAGAACCCTGAGGGAGCGGAGCAGGACTGGCCCGTCCCGTACTGGTGGGTGGACGCCGGCGCCTCGATGATGCTGCTGCTCCTCGCCGTCGTGGACGAGGGGCTCGCCGCCGGGTTCCTCGGGTCGCACGCCATTCGCGAGCTGGAGGCCGGGCTGGGGCTTCCGGCCGACGTCAGGGCGATCGGGGTGGTCACCATCGGCCATGCGGCGACCGACCGTCGCTCCACTTCGCTCGCCCGAGGCGCCCGACCGGGCACGGAGACCATCCACCGCGAGGTCTGGTGATCGGCGGCGGGAGAGGTCACGTTGTCATATGCCGCCGGCGTCGTCGACCTCGGGGGGTTCGGCCCGCCAGGGAGCACGCCACTCGGGTGCCTCCCACCCCTCCATGATGTAGATGTGCTCCCGGGCGACCCTATCCCCCGGAACTCCATGACGTTCACACAGAACATCCAGGGGCCGCCGTCGTAGCTGATGGCGTACTCGGTGACCACCAGGTCGTCACGCCGGTTGATGCGACGGATCCTGAAGGCGAGGTCGGCCGGGTAGATCCGGCGCCACTCCCGGAAGTTGTCGAGCCCTTCGAAGCGCTCACCCGACTGGGGGAACTCGAGGATGGCGTCGTCGTGGTAGATCTCGCCGGCGACGTCCTCGTCCTTGCCCGAGTAATCCCAATGGCGGTGCAACGCGGCTCGCATGTCCGCATCGTCCAGGAGGTCACCGTCACCGGGCTCACCGTCGAAGGCGGCGACGGATGAGAAGTCGGCGAAGTCGTCGCCCTCGGGCGGTGCGGCCCGCCACGGGGCGCGCCATTCGGCCGCCTCCCAGCCTTCCATGACGTAGATGTGCTCCCTGGCGACCTTGGCGTCCCGGAAGTCCATGATGCTCACCCCGAACATCCACGGGCCGCCGTCATAGCTGATGGTCAGCTCGATGACCACGAGGTCGGCGCGTCGGGCGATGCGGCGGATGCGATAGGCGACGTCGGACGGGTACATCCTTCGCCACTCGAGGAAGTTCGCCAGTCCCTCGAAGCGCTCTCCGGACTGCGGGAACTCGAGCACGGCGTCCTCGTGGTAGAGGTCCGTATCGACCGTCTCGTCCTGGCCCGAATAGGCGAAATAGCGGTCGAGGAGCGCCCGTAGGGATGCATCGTCGAGCATTCCGCTCCTCTCAGCCGGCGGTGTGCGCCGCCGTCCACTCCTCGACCTGGCGGGCGACCGCCGCCGAGTCGAACCACGTGTTCTCGTGGACGATGAGACCGTCACGGATCTCGAACACGTGGAGCATCCGCACCTCGACGAAGGCCCCACCGCCGGCAACACCTGCCCATGCGCCGTGGACGTGCCCGGAGGCGATCGACTCGTCGACCACCCACCGACCGTCACCCGAGGAGAAGCGCCGCAGCGACCTCAGCTCGAGGTCGGGTATGGAGCCGAGGATGTCGCCGTACACGGCGCCCACCGCCTCCTTGCCCCGCACCGGGCTGAGCGGGTGGGTGATGTCGTCCCACACGATGTCGTCGGTGTAGGTGGCCAGCGTGGCTGCCACATCGTGGGCGTTCTCGGCGGCGAAATGCCGGTCGACCGTCTCCATTCCGGCCGGGCCGGCTTCGATCTCCATGGCCTCCCTCGTGCCGTCGGCGAAATATACCGGGCGTCGCCCCGGGGAACGTCCGCTGGTCGGTCACCGGCGGTCGACCACCACCCGGCCATGGCGCAGGACGAGACGGGGACGGCCCAGCTCCGCCAATCCGCCCGGCTGGTCCACGAGCAGCAGGTCGGCGGGCTCGCCAAGGGCCAAGCCGGGCCGGCCGAAGGCGTCCCTGCCCGTCTCGACCAACGCGGCGATGGCGGTGGGCTCGGGCAGGCCGTATCCGACCAGCCGGCGCGCCTCGTCGACGACGGCCCCGTGCGGCAGGGCCAGGTCGGTGCCGGCCAGGACCCGCACGCCGGCGGCCACCGACGGCGCCAGCAGGCGGCGCACATTGGCCAGTCCCTCGTTGACCAGCCTCCCTCCCGACGAGCCGGCGCCGAGCTGCGCGGCGAGGCCCTCCATGGCGACCACGGTGGGCACCCAGGCGCCACCCCGCTCCCCCAGCATGGCGACGTCGTCGTCGGTCAGGAACAACCCGTGCTCGATGGAGTCGACGCCGGCCCGCACCGCCATCCCGGGCACCTCGGGGGCGCAGGTGTGGATCGCCACCCGCAGGCCGCGGCGGTGGGCACGGTCGACGGCGGCGGCCAGCTCCCGCCTCGCCGAAGTTGGGCAACGCCCCACGCCCCTTGCGGGGCCAGTCGCCGATCAGCTTCACCCAGCGCACGCCATCGGGGCCGTACCGGTCGACGTGGTCGCCCACCGCCGACCCGTCGATCTCGGTGGCGATCCCCGGGTAGTAGCCGCCGGCGGTGGCGAGCAGCGCCCCGGCCAGCTCCACCTCGGGCCGCTCGGCGGGATCGAGCGCCATGGTGAACCCGACGGTCTCGTCGTCGTCGGTGCCCTTGTCGCCCACCAGCAGCACCCCGCCGGCGAGCTGTTCGGCGGCGTGCCTGGCGACGTGCCGGTCCCGCCGGCGCCCCTGGTCGAGCAGCTCGCCGATGCTCCCCGCCCCGAGGTGGACGTGGGCGTCGACCAGCCCGGGCACCGCCACCCACCCGGTCAGGTCGACGGCTTCGCCGGAAGCGGCGCCCCCGGGCTCGACCCAGCGGCCCTCGCCGTCGATGCCCAGCGACCGTTCTCCGAGCCGGCGTGGCGATCCGGAGCACCTGTCCTCGCATGCGGCGCAAGGTAACGGTGCCCCGATCGTGCTGCATCGGCGTACCTCTAGGATCGACGCCCATGCTCCGCCTCAACGAGTTGTCGAAGCGGTATGGCGACGTGGTGGCCCTCGACGATTGTTCGTTCGAGGTGACCCCAGGCACGTTGCTCGGGTTCTTGGGACCGAATGGGGCGGGCAAGACGACGGCGATGCGGGCCATCTTCGGGCTGATCCGGCCCGACCACGGTGAGGTCACCTGGAAGGGCGCCCCGATCGACGTTCCCACCCGGCACCGGTTCGGGTACATGCCCGAGCAGCGCGGCCTCTACCCGCGGATGAAGATCGCCGCCCAGCTCGCCTACTTCGGCCAGCTCCACGGCATGGGGCGTAGCGACGCCGAGGCATCGGCCGGTCGCTGGCTGGACACCCTCGGGCTCGAAGACCGCGCCGACGCCAAACTGGAGCAGCTGTCCCACGGCAACCAACAGCGGGTCCAGCTCGCCACCGCCCTCGTCCACGACCCCGACCTGCTGGTGCTCGACGAGCCGTTCTCCGGGCTCGACCCGCTCGGGGTCCGGGCCATGGCCGAAATCCTGGCCGACCGGGCCGCCGCCGGGAACGCGGTGGTGTTCTCCAGCCACCAGCTCGACCTCGTCGAGGACCTCTGCGACTCGGTGGCGGTGATCAACCAGGGCAGGATCGTGCTCGCCGGCCGGGTGAGCCAGCTGAAGGCTGCGTCCCGCTACCGATACCTGGAGGTCGAGCACGTCGCCCCGGCGGGCGTCGTGGCACGAGGCGCTGGACGGGGTGGTCGATGTGGTCGAGGAGGAGCCGGAGCGGGTCGTCCTCATGGTCGACCGGGACACCGATCCCGAGGCGATCCTGCACGTCGCCCGTCAGGCGGGCACCCTGCAGGCGTTCTCGTTCACCCCGCCGAGCCTCAGCCAGGTGTTCGTCGAGGCGGTCGGCACGTGACCGGGAGCCCCGGCGCCCTGCAGTCCTCGTGGCTGGTGGCCCATCGGGAATTCACCGAACGCCTCCGGAGCCGTGCCTACCAGCTGTCCACGCTCATCACCCTGCTGCTCGTGGGAGGGCTGCTGGTGGTGCCGACATTCTTCGACGAACCCACCCGCTACGAGATCGGGCTGGCCGGGTCGGTCCCAGAAGGGCTCGAGGACCAGGTCCTCGCCGGCGCCGCCGAGCCGGACACCGAGGTCGCGCTGCAGCGGATGGACGACGCCGCCGCCGTCCGCGCCGGTCTCGAGGAAGGCGAGATCGACATCGGCCTCGTCGACGGGATGACGGTGGTCACCGGGCCGGACAGCCCACCCGAGCTGGTCACCCTGGTGACCGCGGTGGCGGCTGCCGAGTCGCTGCCAGGCGGCCGCCGAGCAGCTCGACATCGACCGGGGGGCGCTCGGCGAGCTCCTGTCCGCCGCTCCGGTGGTCGAGGAGATCGAGCCGGTCGACGACGCCAAGGAGCAACAGCTCTACCTCGCCTTCATCGGCTCGCTGGTGCTGTTCGTCTCCATCGTCACCTACGGTCAGTGGGTGCTGCAGGGGGTGGTCGAGGAGAAATCGAGCCGGGTGGTCGAGGTGATCCTCGGGGCGGTGCAACCCCGCCACCTGCTCAGCGGCAAGGTGCTCGGGATCGGCGCCCTCGGGCTGATCCAGGTGCTGCTGATCGCCGGCACCGCCTTCGTCGTCTCCCGGCTGACCAAACCGGTCGACCTGCCCCCGATCACGTTCGGCGTGGTGATGACGATCCTGGTGTGGTTCGTCCTGGGGTTCGCGTTCTACGCCGCCGGGTACGCCGTCGCCGGGTCCCTGGTGAGCAACAACGAGGACGCCCAGAACGCCTCCTTCCCGCTGACCCTGGTGCTGATGGTCGGCTACTTCGTCTCCACCAGCGCGCTCGGCAGCGGGGGGGACAACGTGCTTGTTCGGATCCTGTCGATCGTGCCGCCGTTCTCCCCGATGGTCATGCCGTTGCGCCAGGTGGCGGGCGAAGCCGCCGCCTGGGAGGTGGCGCTGGCGATGATCCTGATGATCGCCGCCATCCTGGCGATGCTCCGGATCGGCGGCCGGGTCTACTCGGGCGGGTTGCTCCGCCCGGGGGGTCGGGCCAAGCTGCGGGACGCCTTCCGCGGCGCCGAGGCTTGACGGTTCCCACCGGTCGAGGGCTCCGAGCCGCACCGCCGGACGAAGTCGCCGTTGGCAGCGGGTCGGCTAGCATTCCGGGCGTCCGTCGGCTCCGCGATGCGGCGCCCCTCGCCACGATCCCCGTTGGAGCCCTGTACCCATGAACCTGTCGATCACCCGCCGCAGCCCCTACCGGCCCGAGATCGAGTTCGTCGAGCGCAAGGGCGCCGGCCATCCCGACACGATCTGCGACCACCTCGCCGAGGATCTCGCCCGGACGCTGGCCCGCCAGTACATCGCCAACACCGGCCAGGTGCAGCACTTCAACGTCGACAAGGCGATCTTCGCCGCCGGCTCGGTCGAGATCGGCTTCGGGGGCGGCCACCACACCAAGGCGTCCAAGTTGGTGCTGGTGGGGAAGGCGTACATGGGCGGCGAGTGGAAGCCCGACATCGAGCAGCTCCGTCAGGAGTACCGGATGAAGCTCCTCGAGTTGCTCCCCGACGCCACCGACGAGGCGTTCGAGGTCGACATCTGGCTCAACCCGTCCTCGGTCGACCTGGAGGCCGTGGCCGGCGGTCGGGACACCGTGCCGATGGCGAACGACACGTCCTTCGCCGCCGTCTCCCTCCCCCGGTCCCCGCTGGAGCGGGCGGTGTACGAGGTGGAGACGACGCTGAACTCGGACGAGTACCGGGCCGCGGGTCCCGGTCGGCCGTGACATCAAGGTGATGGGCGCCCGTGTCGGCGACCAGGCCCGGCTCACCGTGGCCGCCCCGGTGACCGCCACCAAGGTCGCCAGCCGGGCCGAGTACGACGATGCCATCGCCGAGATCCGGGCCACCGCCACGTCCGTGGCCAGCGAGGCGTTCGGCGCCCCGGTGGAGGTCGCCGTCAACCAGGCCGACCTCGAGAACACGGTGTACCTCACGCTCACCGGCACCTCGGCCGAAGCCGGCGACGACGGACAGGTGGGACGGGGCAACCGGTTCGGCGGGCTGATCACCCCCTACCGCCCGATGAGCCTCGAGGCCGCCGCCGGGAAGAACCCGGCCGCCCACGTCGGCAAGACCTACCACGCCTTCGGGTTCGACATCGCCACCGAGCTGCTCGCCGCCACCGGCGCCGAGGACGTGACCCTGCGACTGCTGAGCTCGATCGGGCATCCGGTGACCAGCCCCCAGGCGGTCCACGTCGAAGTGGCCGGCGAGGTCGACGACGAGGACATCCGCCGCGCCGTCGACGAGCCTTCGCCGACTGGGCAGGCGTCCGCGACCGACTCATCGCCGGCTTCTACGAGCTCTACTGAGCGACCACTGGACCGCCGAACTTTGAGCGATTGAACGGCGCAAGCGGGTCAATCGCTCAAAGTTGCAGGCAGCTCGCTCCACCGTCGAACTTTGAGCGATTGACGGAATAGCGGGTCAATCGCTCAAAGTTGCGAGGGAGGTCAGGTCGACTCGATGCGGCGCACCGCCCTCCTCGGGCCGTAGCTCGGGGCCTTGATCCCCGACCGCTCGAGAAGGGCGACCACCCGTCTCCGCCGTGCCCCGGTAGGGCTCGAGCAGCGCCAGCATCCGATCGTCGTCGGCGCGGGGCTCCCCGGCCAGCACCCAGGCGACCAGGTTGGGCAGGTGGTAGTCGCCGATGGGGACGGCATCGGGGTCGCCGCAGGCCGCTCCCATGACGATTCCGGCGGTCCACGGCCCGATGCCCCGCACCGCGCCCAGCCGCCGGTAGCCGTCCTCGAAGCCGAGCCCGGTGATCGCCCCGAGCCTCCCCATCCGGCGCGCCGCCTCGATCACCGTGGACGCCCGGGCCCGCTCCACGCCGAAAGGGTGGAGGTCCTCGTAGCGGAGCCCGGCGACCACCTCGGGCGGCGGAGGCACCCAGGAATCGACCGGCCCCGGTGCCGGCTCGCCGTGAGCGACGCACCACGGCGTGGTACTCCCGGTGTGCCTCTTCGCCGGTGACCCTCTGCCCCAGCACCGCGGGCAGCAGCGCCGACCACACCAGGCCGCTGTGACCCATCCGCAGCCCGCCGGCCCGGTGGTGGAGGTCGCGCAGCGCCCCCGGCGGCGGATCGAAACCGTCAGGGTCGTCGCCGAGCCCGAGGAGGTCGGGGAGGTGGTCGAGCGCCCACGCCGACCCGGGACCGAACCCCTCCGCCTCGACCCGGCCGGCGGCCCGGTCGACCCGCAGGCTCACCGCGCCGTCCGGGGTGCGCTCCACCCACCAGGCGCCGGCGGCCCCGCCACTGCACCCGACCCACCGCCTTGCCGGCGGTGGTGCGCAAGCGTCGCCGCCACGTCGAGCGGGCGAGCGAGGTCGAGGGCTGATGACGCGGCATCGGCTGACGCTACCCGGGCGTAACCTCCCGGCCGTGGGTCCGCCCGCCCGACCCGAGCGCTTCGAGCTGTGGGATGTCACGGTGCCGATGCGGCGCGGCCTCCGCTCGGCGACGGGTGCGATCACCGAACGCCGCTCGATCGTGGTGGCAGTCACTGCCGGGGACGTCACCGGGTGGGGCGAGGCCGCCCCGGTCACCGGGCACAGCCTCGACACCGCCGACGAGGCGTGGATCCTGCTCGAGGCGCTGGCGGAGCTGGTGTCGCCGGCGAGGAGCTCGCCACCATCGAGGGCTCGACCGCCACCTCCGCCCTGGACGCCGCCCTCACCGACCTGGCCGCCCGTCTCGAGGGTCGCCGCCGCCGTCCACCTCGGAGGGGCGATGGAGCCGGTGCCGGCCTCGGTGGCCATCGACCTGCCCCGCTCCGGGCCGCCCTGCTCGACGACGTCGGACGAGGCGGCACCGCCGGCTACCGCCACGTCAAGGTCAAGATCGACCCGACCGCGGTCGGCCACGTCGCCGCCGTCCGGGAAGCCGGCATCCCGGCCTCGGGATCGGCGTCGACGCCAACGGCATCTTCGATGCCGCCAGCGCCGATCTGCTGGTCGAGCTCGACGGCTCGGGCTCGACTACGTCGAGCAGCCGTTCCCCGCCGGCGACGGTCGAGACCACCGCCGAGCTGCGCGGCCACGATCGTCGCCCCGGTGTGCCTCGACGAGTCCGATCCGGACCATCGCCGACATCACCGGCGCCGCCGGGCTCGCCGATGCGGTGGCGCTGAAGCCGGGGAGGCTGGGGCCGACGCTCACCCGGCGCGCCATGGCGTGGCCGCTCGCCACGGGCTCGGCATGAGGATCGGCGGGCATGGTCGAGACCGGCATCGGCCGCGGGCTGCTGGTCGCCTTCGCCAGCCACCCTGCGGTCGGGCTGCCCAGCGACCTCGCCGCCTCCAACCGCTACTTCGACGACGACCTGGTGGTCCCGCCCTGGGCGCTCGTGGGTGGCACCTGGTGCCCCGGGCGGCCGTCGCCGTCGACCTGGCCAACCTCACGCCGCTTCGCCACGGCGCACGCCGTGATCACCTGACCGCCCGGGCGCTGGCTTGCCGGCGGCGGCGGGACGACCATCATGCCCGGCGATGGCGCGGCCTACTCGTGGTCGGAGCGGGGCAGGTGGCGACCGGGGCGGCCCACGCCGCGCTCGCCGACGGCGTGGTCGACGGGATCGCCGGGGTGGTCGACGCCGACGGCATCGCCCGGCACCGGCTCGCCTCCGCCCTCGACGCTCCCGGCTACGCGGCGGTCGCCGAGCTCAGCCCGGCCCGCGAAGGGGACCGGGCCCTCGTCATCCTGGGGCCGGCGGTGGACGCCGTCGCGCCGGTGATCCTCCGGCTCCTCTCGCTCGGCTACCACGCCGTGTCGACCTGCGAGGAGCTGGCCTGGCCGCCGCGGCACACGTGGAACGCCCTCCACACCGCGGCGCGGACCCATCAACGGGTGATCATCATGACCGGGGTCAATGCCGGGTTCGTCATGGACCGGCTCCCGCTGCTGGCCGCGGCGGCTGCCCGGCGGGTCCGGCGCGGTGACGGTGAGCCGCCGCATCGACTCCTCGCTGCGCCGCGAGTCGTTCCTGGCCAGGACCGGCCGCGGGCTCGACCCGGCGGCATTCGCCGCCGCCGTCGCCACCAGGGACGTCGGCCACCGTGGCCTGGTACCGAGCGCCAAGCTGCTCGCCCATGCTCTCGGCTGGCCCAACCACGACGTCACCGAGACCGTGCGAGCCGGTGCTCGACGGGGCAAGCGGCCTCGGGGATGCGCCAGGAGGTCACGCTGCGAGCGGCGGAGCGGACCATCCGCTTCGAGTTGGAGGCGACCTGGCAGCCTGCCCGATCCCGGCGACACCATCGTGGTCGACGGTGAGCCGCCGTTCGAGCTGGTCATCCCCGGCGGGTACCAGGGCGACCTCGGCGCCGCCGCCGAGATCACCACCGCGCTCCGGCGGTGCACCGAGCTGACCCCGTCGTTCTACCGCCCGACCGACCTGCCCCTCCGGTTCGGGTGATCGAGTTGTTCGGCGACACGTCCGGCGGCTCGGCCGGCGACGGGACCCGAGTAGCGTGATCCGGAATGACCCGGACCACCCGAATCGTCGTCGCTTCGCTCGCCGCCGTGGCCATCGCCCTCGCTGCAGCGCCTCGCCCGGCTTCGCCCAGACCTCGACAACGGTGGCCACGCCAGCCGGTCGACTGCGGCGAGTACCAGGGCGTGGTCTGCCAGGGCTGGTTCACCGACGAGGCGGGCGTGGTCGACGACGACGCCCGGGTCGAAGAAGCCATCGGCCGTCTGGTGGCGAGGTACGGCAACCAGATCGCCATGGTGATCGTCAGACGACAGCGGCGGCGTCCCCCCACCGAGTTCGCCGCCGAGATCGGCAACGCGTGGGGAGTGGGCACCGAGGCCAACGACGGCATCGTGGTGCTGGTCGACCTCGACCAGCGATTCACCGCGGTGACCCCGGGGAGCGGCGTCGCCGACCTGCCCGACCCGACGCCATCGCCGGGGCCGGCAACTCCTTCTTCGCCAGCGGGGACTTCGAGGGTGGGATGCTCGCCATCGCCGGCAGCCTGGAGCAGGCGCTCGCCGAGCTCCATGGGGACACCGGTGAGGCACCGGTGATCAGCGTCCCCGAGCCGGCCCCGGAGGCGTCCGGGGGACGCGGCTGGCTGGTGGTGCTCGGTGTCATCGCCCTCGTCGGCGTCGGCGGGGTCGCCGCCAGTGCCTGGGGCAAGCGGAAGAGCCGCCACGATCAGGTCCGGGCCACCCGGCGCAACCTCGTCGACGACGACCTCTCCAAGCTGGAGCCCGCCGGGCAGGAGCTTCCCAGGGTCGAGGACTACGACCTCGAACCCGCACCGGCCGGCCAGCGACGTCGACACGGCGGCGGCGATCGCGGTGCTGGAGGCGATCGACGCCGGGCGTGACGTGAGCGACGAGGCGGCCACCCGGGCGGTGTGGGCGGCCGGGCTCATCGCCGTGGTCGACCGGGAGCGGCTCGAGGCCGAGTCCGAGGTGCCGCTGGAGCTGCGAGCCGCCGAGGAGCGGGACATCCTCGAAGGGGCGGTGCAGCAGGCCGCCGACGATGCCATCGCCGTCCATCCCGGCGACGACGCCGAGTTCGAGGTGCGGCGCCAGGAGGTGCAGCGGCTCGTCGCCAGCCTGCGCCCCCACCGGGTGGCGGCGGCCCGCAAGCGGCTCGCCACCACGCCTGGTCAACACGATGGTGTCGACCCCCGTCGGGGAGGCGTTGCTCACCGACCCCGGTGTCCGCTTCCTCCGCTCCGCCGCCGCCCTCGACCACGGTGCCACCACGAGCGATTCCGCCGCCGAGCTCACCGGGTTGTACCAGGCGGCGGAGACCAAGACCGACCGGCTGACCACGTTGTACGGCAGGCTGCCCGAGTCGACCACCCGCCCGGCCGTGGCGGCGGCGCTCAGCGATCTCGATGACGACCTCGACAGCGTCACCGCCCGGTACGAGGCGGCGCGCGCCACCCTCGAGAAGCGGGGAACGGCACTCGATGCGGACGGGCTCGCCATCCCGGCGGTGGCGGCGCTGCTGCTGATGAACAACGACGACGAGGACATCGACGAGTTCCTCGTCGATCTACTCGGAGCATCGCAGCCGGGGCCGGGAGCCGGACCAGGCGATGGAGTACGCCCTGGCGGGGTTGCGCACGCCACGCGAGGCCGACCACATCAGGGAGGAGGCAGAGCAACTGGGGCTTCCGGTGTCCATCACCGCCGCCCTGCTGCGCCGGCGCGACGACGGGCCCGAGGTCTACCAGGCGCTGCTCGACGAGCTCGCCGCCCAGGAGGTCGACGACGAGAGCCGGAGGACCATCGCCGGCATCCTCGCCATCTCGATGGAACCGTCACAGGCGATGCGGCGGTGGCTCGAGGCCCGGGATGCGCTCCGCGCCCTCGGCCTGGAGGGCGCCTACGCCGACGTCGCCGCCGCGTTCGGTGCCTCCGACCCTCGCGGGGCGAGGGTGTTCGCCCTCGCCTACGCCGCCCAGCGCCAGTCGCTGGCCCGCAGCGCCATCGACGACGCCGACCGCTTCGCACCCGAGCTGGCCCACGAAGGGGTCCGGGGGCACACCGACCGCTCGACCGGCGAGCCGATCCCGACCGGCCTCTACTCATTCGATCCGTACACGCTGCTCTTCTACCACTGGGTGATCACCAGGGGCCACGCCGGCAGCTACGGCTGGGAGCCGGTCTACCACGACCAGTCGTGGTCGGACGACCGGGACTCGTGGTGGGGCAGCGGCGGGACGTTCGGCGGATGGGGCGGTGGCGGCGGCTTCAGCGGCGGCGGGGGCGGCGGGTCGTCCTGGGGCGGATCGTCCTGGGGTGGCGGCTCCTTCGGCGGCTTCGGTGGGGGCGGCGGGTTCAGTGGCGGCGGGGGTGGCGGGAGCGGCTGGTAGCCGCGTGATCGTCTCCACCGCCAACCCCCGGGTCAGGGCGCTGGCGGCCCTGGGACGGCGGAGCGAACGGGATCGGACCGGCCGGTTCCCGGTGGAAGGGCTCCGGGTGGTGACCAGGGCACTGGCGGCGGGCTGGCCGATCGACGAGATCGTGCTCTCCCCCGAGCTGGCCGCAGCCGAGGCGGTCGAGCTGGCGGCGGAACAGCCGGGCCCCGGTCACCGAGTTGGGCGCCGAGGCCTTCCGGCGGGTCGCCTACCGGCAGAGCCCGGACGGGATCCTGGCGGTGGCCCGCACCCGGCCACTGCCGCTGGCCGGGCTGACGGTGGGCGACCACGGGTTCGTGCTGGTCATGGAGGCGATCGAGAAGCCCGGCAACCTGGGCGCCGTCCTCCGCACCGCCGACGCCGCCGGGGTCGACGCGGTGGTCGCCGCCGACCCGGCCACCGATCCCTTCAACCCCAACGTGGTCCGAGCCTCACAAGGATCCCTGTTCTCCGTCCCGCTGGCGGTGGCGGGAGCCGCCGAGACGCTCGGCTGGCTGGATGGCCGCGGGTTGACGGTTCACGTGGCTCGACCGGAGGGCGGGCCGCCGCCGTGGGAAGTCGACCTCGCCGCCGGCTGCGCCGTGGTGGTCGGCGGCGAGCATGCCGGCGTTTCGTCGGTGTGGGACCGGTGCCCGGCGGTGACCTTGCCGATGGCGGGCACCGCCGACAGCCTCAACGCCGCCATCACCGCATCGATCATCGCCTACGAGGCGCGCCGCCAGCGGGGATCCCGGCGATAGCGAGCGCGTGCTCAGCCCCACTCGCCGTCCGGCAGCGTCTCGACCCCGTCGTCCCTCTCACACCAGCGGCACACCACGCGATCGACCGTTGCCGAGACGATCTCCTCCTCGTCGATCTCCAGGTCGCCACCAAGAGAGAAGTGGGCGAACCGGCGCCGGGTCAAGGTCTCGTAGACATCGAACCGGGTCCGGTTGCCGCAGTGGGAGCACCGATAGGTCGTGGTCACGGCTTGGCGAGCTTCCACAGCCCGTCGTCCTCCAGCATCCGGTCGATCACCTCGAGCCGAGCCCGGGCCGGGCCCTCCTCGACCGCCGGAGTGGTGGCGATCGCCAGCGGCGGCCCGTCCCGGACCACGGTGGGCACGCTCACGATCCCCGTGGACGATGCCGTCTGGCGGTGGCGGCGCAGTTGCGCCGCACCAGTGGTGTCGATCGCCTGGAGCATCACCGCGCCGTCGAGGCCGGCCACTTGGGCGGCGGCGAGCAGCGAGACGTCGTCGTCGAAGTCGTCGCCCTGTCGGTGGCGCAGCGTGAACAGCGCCGATCGGAGAGTCCGTTGCCGATCGCGATCGTGGACGGCGGCATGGATCGCCAGGGCCCGCAACCCGCCCCGAAGCGGTGCATCCCCGCCGTCCCACGACGGGTCGAAGCCGAGCCAGGTGAGGTCGACGTCGACGCCCTCGTCCCCGGCCGCCCGGTCGAGCAGCAGGAACAACCGCCAGCATTCGACGTCGTCGAAGTCGAACCAGATGTCGCCCGAGAACCTCACCGAGGCGAGCGTAACCAGCCGACCGGGATCACCCGGTCCTTGCATCGAACGTGTGTTCGATGCAGACTCGGCGGATGCTCGGGGTGCAGCAGACGTTCGACGACCTCGGCGCCCCGTTGCACACGGTGCCGTTCGTGGTGCTCGACCTGGAGACGACCGGCACCTCGCCGGGATCTGACGCCATCACCGAGATCGGGGCGGTGCGCTACCTCGGCGGCGAGTTGACCGGGACGTTCCACACCCTGGTCGATCCCGGCACCGACATCCCTCCGCTGATCACCGTGCTCACCGGCATCACCTCCGCCATGGTGATCGGGGCCCCACGGGTCGAGGAGGCACTCCCCTCGCTTCTCGAGTTCGTCGGCGATGGGGTGATCGTCGGGCACAACGTGCGGTTCGACAAGGGCTTCCTCGACGCGGCGGCGCGCCGACTCGGATACGGGCCGTTGCCCAATCGCACCGCCGACACCTGCGCTCTGTCGCGGCGGCTCCTCGCCGAGGATGTGCGCGACCACCGCCTCGCCACGCTGGCGGCGCATCTCCGGTCGCCGGTGACGCCCACCCACCGGGCCCTCGACGACGCCCGGGCCACCGCCCACGTCTTCTTCGAGCTGCTGGGCCGGGCGGGAGCGATCGGCGTCACCTACCTCGAGGACCTCATGCGGCTGCCCACCGCCCGCGGCGCCCCCCACTACGCCAAGCTGCGCCTCACCGACCGGCTCCCCCGCCGGCCCGGCGTTTACCTGTTCCGCAACGCCGCCGGTGAGGTGATCTACGTCGGCAAGGCCAAGGAGCTCAGATCCCGGGTTCGCAGCTACTTCTACGGGGACCGGCGGCGGCGCATCACCCAGATGATGCGCGAATTGACCGCCGTCGACCACATGGTGTGCCCCACCGAGATCGACGCCGCCGTCACCGAGATCCGCCTCATCGACCACCACGCCCCCCGCTACAACCGGCGATCCCGACCGACCGGGACCGCCCACTGGGTCCGGCTGACCGACGAGCGGTTCCCCCGATTGTCGGTGGTGCGCAGCCAGCAGGGGCGGGCGCTGGCCCATCTCGGCCCGTTCCGCCGCAAGTCGGGCGCCGAGCTGGCAGTCACCGCCATCTGGGATGCGGCCCCCATCCGCCGTTGCATCGGCAGCGGCGGAGGCCCCCGGTGCCGGTTCGCCCAGCTGGGTGTCGCCGTGTGCCCCTGCGACGGGACCGTCGACCCGGCGCGGTACGCCGACATCGTCGACCGGGTGCTGCAGGGAATGACCGAGCGCCCCGAGCTGCTGCTCGAGCCTCTCGTCGAGCGGATGCGGAGGCTGGCGGCGTCGCAGCGGTTCGAGCAGGCGGCGGATGTGCGTGACCGTTACCGCGCTCTCGCCGCCGCCCTCAACACCAGGCGGGTGTGGCAGGCACTCTCCGCCGCCCGTCTTGTCTGGGCGGAGGACCCGTCCGGCGACGCCGTCGCCATAGACCACGGGGGGCTGGCGGCCGCCTGGCGCCGTACCGACCCCGCGCCGCTCCGTGCCGCCGGCGACCTCGGCGATCCCGTCGAGACTCCCCCGACGGCACTCGCCGCCGAGGAGCTGCGCCTGCTGTGGCGATGGCTCGACCGGCCCGGGGTGACGGTGGTCCACAGCGACGCGCCGCTGGTGCTTCCTCCGGCGCTGCCCACCGACTTCCGGTTGGGGGCAGGCCTGCCTCCACCGGCCCCGCCTCGTAGGCTCGACGCTGCCCGCCCGTCCCCGAGAGGAGGTTCCGTGAACGGACGCGAGGTGGTGGAGGCCCTGGTCGCCACCTTCAACGCCGGGAACGCAGACGGCATGGACGACGTCTTCCACGAGGACGCGGTGATGGAGTGGCCGCAGTCGGGCGAGCGGATCGCCGGCGGTGACAACCGGCGCGCCGTCTACCACTCCTTCCCCAGTCTCCCCACCTTCGCCCCACGGCGCATCATCGGCGAAGGCGACCTGTGGGTCCTGGAGGCGACGCTCGACTACGGGGGCGGGGCCGTCTACCAGACCGTGTTCATCCTCGAGATACGCGACGGGAAGATCGCCCGGGAGACGGCCTACTGGACCGAACCGTTCCCGGCGCCCGACTGGCGCGCCGAGTGGGTCGAGTCGCTCGACGGCTAGGTTCGCGCCATGCGGTTCATCGTCAAGGCGGGCGCCGATCCGACCGCCCGCGCCGACGCCACACTGCTCACCGCCCTCGGGCTGCCCGGCGGCGGAGTGGTCAGGGTGGGGAAGACCCACTGCCGCGTTTCCGCCGGCGACGTCCCCTCCCCCTCGTCCATCCTGCTCGGGCCGCTGGCGCTCGCCAACGCCGGGGTGTCGGTGGGTGACACCGTCGACGTGGTGCGGGTGCCGCTGGCCGAGGCCTCGCGGGTCGAGGTCACCGGAGAGCAGACCCTCGACGCCCGGCACCTGTCGCGGTCGCTCCAGGGCCAGCCGGTCACTCTCGGTGACACCGTGGCGATCAGCACCTCGTACGGTCAGGGAGACCGCCACCGAGGTCCGGCTGCGGGTCACCGCCGTCGAGCCCGCCAGGCCGGGCCTGGTGGGCAACCGGACCCTGGTGTACCCGGCGGGGACAGGGGCCACCACCGAGGTGGTCGAGCACCCCGAGGGATCGGTGGCCGGCGAGGGCCCAACCACCGCCGAGGCGTTGCTCGCCGGGCTCGACACCGAGCTCGACCTGATGACCGGGTGGCTGTCGTTGCTCACCTCCGCCGACGATCTCCCCGCCGCCTGGGGGCTGCCCCGGGTGGCCGGGGTGGTGCTCGCCGGGCCAACCGGCTGCGGCAAGTCCGAGATCGTCGCCGCCGCCGCCGAACGGGTGGGCGCCAGGGTCCACGAGGTGTCGCTGGAGCTCGTGTTCAAGCCGGAGGGCCTGCTCGACCGGCTGGAGAAGGCGGTGGCCGTCCCCGGCCCGCCGTGGTGTTCGTCGACCGGCTGGATGCGGTCGCCGGTGACGACGCCATGTTCCGGACCCAGATGGCGGCGATCATGCGCTGGTTCCTCGACTCCGTCGCCGGCAAGTCCCGGCTGGCTTGCGTGCTCGGTGTCTCCTCGGCCGCCCGGCTCCCGGAGGCGGTGACCTCGAGCCCGCTCCTCCCCCGCACCCTCACCATCCCGCCCCCCGACACCGCCCGTCGCGCCCTGCTCTTCGCCGCCGCTTTGCGCCTGGTGCCGACCGACGACGATCTCGACTACGACCAGCTGGCCAACCGCAGTGCCGGCTTCTCGGGGGCCGACGTCCTCGCCGCCGTGGTCCAGGCATCGGCGATGATCGCCGCCGACGGCGGCGCGGTCACCCAGGACCAGCTGCTCGAGGCGATCGGAGAGATCACCCCGTCGCTGGGCACCACCGGGCTCGGCGAGATGCCGACCGCGGGTTCGACAAGGTCGCCAACCTCGACGAGGTGAAGCGGCGGCTCACCGAGAGCGTCATCTGGCAGATGCGCGAACCGGAACGGTTCGCCCGGCTGGGGATCGAGCCGCCCGCGGGGCATCCTGCTCTACGGTCCTCCCGGCACCGGCAAGACCTTCGTGGTCCGGGCGCTGGCCCACGAGGCGGGCGCCGCCTTCTTCACGGTGAAGGGCGCCGAGTTGCTCGACAAGTGGGTCGGCGAGTCGGAGCGGGCGGTGCGGGAGATCTTCGCCCGGGCCCGGGCGGTGGCGCCGTCGATCCTGTTCTTCGACGAGATCGACGCCCTGGCGCCGGTCCGGGGACGGTCGACCAACAACGTCACCGACTCGGTGGTGGCGGCGCTGCTCACCGAGATGGACGGGGTCACCGAGCGCGGCGACGTCTTCGTGATCGGCGCCACCAACCGGCGCGACCTGGTCGACCCGGCGCTGATCCGGGCCGGGCCGGCTGGAGACCCACCTCTACCTCGGGCTGCCCGAGAAGCCGAGGCGCGACGCGCCTTCTTCGACATCGGCGACGTGCCCTTCGCCGGCGATGTCGTCGTCGACCGGCTGGTCGAGGCGACCGAGGGCTACTCCTTCGCCGACCTGTCGGGCATGTTGCGGGAAGCGGCGCTGCAGGCGCTGCGGCGCGACTCCAAGGCGATCGAGGTCACCGACGCCGATCTCGATCGGGCCTGGAGAACATCCGGCCGGCCACCGAGGCGGCGCCGAGCGGCTGATCCGGCCCAGGTGGCAGAATGGGCGGCGGAGATCGTCGAACAGGGGGGTGGCGATGAAGGTGGGGATCCTGGCCGGAGGGGTCGGGACCCGGCTCGTCGAGGAGACCGAGCGGCTTCCCAAGCCGATGGTCGAGATCGGCGGCCGGCCGATCCTGTGGCACATCATGCGCTACTACGAGCATTTCGGGTTCACCGACTTCGCCGTCGCGCTCGGGTACAAGGCCGACTACATCAAGCGCTGGTTCGTCGACTACTCGTCGCTCGAGGGCGACCTCCACCTCGACCTCGACCAGCCGCGGCACGTCAGCGCCGGGGAGGTCGAGGACCGTCGCCCGTGGAAGGTGTCGCTGATCGAGACCGGCCTGCTCAGACCGGCACCGGGGGTCGGATCAAGCGGCTACTCCCCCACCTCGGACCGGGCACCTGCATGGTCACCTGGGGCGACGGGCTCGCCGACATCGACCTCGACGCCCTGCTCGACTTCCACCGCAGCCACGGCAAGCTGGCCACCCTCACCGCGGTGCAGGCCCCCGGCCCGCTTCGGCCACCTCGAGATCGAGGGCGACCAGATCGTCCACTTCGACGAGAAGCCGCAGACCGGCGAGGGCTGGATCAACGGCGCCTTCTTCGTGCTCGAGCCGGGAGTCGCCGACTACATCGAGGGCGACAAGATCATGTTCGAGTTGGCGCCGCTGCAGAAGCTGGCCGCCGACGGTCAGCTGATGGCCTACCGCCACTACGGCTTCTGGCAGGCGATGGACACGCTGCGTGACAAGAAGGCGCTGGAGCGGATGTGGGAGAGCGATCCGCTGCTGGAAGGTGTGGTGACCCGATGAGGGTCCTCGTCACCGGGCACAACGGGTACCTGGGCACCGTGATGGTCCCCATCCTCAAGGCGCCGGGTCACGAGGTGGTCGGCCTGGACAGCTACCTGTTCGCTCCGTGCGTCTTCGGGGCCGACGCCGTCGATCCGCCGTCGCTCCGCCTCGACGTCCGCGACGTCGAGGTCGAGCACCTGCGAGGGGTTCGAGGCGGTGATCCATCTCGCCGGGATCTCCAACGACCCGCTCGGGGACCTCGCCCCGGAGACGACCTACGACATCAACCACCAGGCCACCGTCCGGCTCGCCGCGGTGGCGAAGGAAGCCGGGGTGCGCCGGTTCTTGTTCTCGTCCTCGTGCAGCATGTACGGCGCCCAGGGCGATGCCCTGATCGACGAGAGCGGGGCGTGGAACCCGCTCACCCCGTACGGCGAGTCGAAGGCCCGGTCCGAGGTGGACCTCTCCGAGCTGGCCGGCGACGGCTTCTCCCCGATCTACCTGCGCAACGCCACCGCTTACGGTGCCTCGCCCCGGCTGCGGGGCGACTTGGTGGTGAACAACCTGACCGGGTTCGCCGTCACCACCGGCCAGGTGTTCCTGAAGAGCGACGGCTCGTCGTGGCGCCCGCTGATCCACGTCGAGGACATCGCCCTCGCCTTCCTGGCGATGCTGGAGGCGGACCGGGCGCTGGTCCACGGGCAGGCGTTCAACGTCGGCGGCCACCGAGGAGAACTACCGCATCTCGGACGTCGCGGCCTGGTGGAGGAGCTGGTGCCCGGCTCGGAGATCACGTTCGCCAACGAGGCGTTCGACGACCCGCGGAACTACCGGGTCGACTGCGCCAAGTACGAGAGCCGCCTTCCCCGCGGCCCGCCCCCGGTGGACGGTGCGCAAGGGCATCGAGCAGCTCGCCGAGGCGTTCACCGCCAACGGGCTCACCCTCGACCAGCTCGAGGGCAAGTCGCTTCCGCCGGATCGGGCACGTGCTCGACCTGGTCGAACAGGGCGTGCTCGACCCCGACCTGCGCTGGCGGGCATGAGACGCGGCGATGACTCGGGCCGATGAACGGCGCGGCACGGTGCCCTGCCGCTCCTGCGGCGGGGCCGACCTCCTGCCCTTCCTCGACCTTGGCGTCACCCCCCTTGCCGATGCCCTGGTCCCGGCGGAGCGGCTCGACGACGTCGAGGATCGCTATCCGCTCGAGATGGCGTTCTGTCCCGACTGCGCCCTGGTGCAGATCCTCGAGGAGGTGCCCGCCGAGCAAGCTGTTCGTGGAGAACTACCTCTACTTCTCCGCCTACTCGGACGTCGCTCGTCGAGCACGGCCGCCGCCATGCGAGGCACTGATCGAGACCCGCGGACCTCGGGCCCGAGTCGCTGGTGGTGGAGATCGGCAGCAACGACGGGACCCTGCTCAGGCATTTCGTCGACGCCGGGGTCCCGTGCTCGGCATCGACCCCGCCCCCGACCAGGCGGCGGCGGCCAACGCCGCCGGGGTGCCCACCATCGACGCCTTCTTCGGCTCGCGAGTTGGCCGGCCGGCTGCGCGGGGAGGGCCGTGTTGCCGACGTGATCATCGCCAACAACGTGCTCGCCCACGTTCCCGGGCTCAACGACGTCGTGGCCGGGATGGCCACCATGCTCGCCGAGGACGGGCTGATCACCCAGTGAGAACCCTTGGGTCAAGCCGCTGGTTGACGACTGCGAGTTCGACACCATCTACCACGAGCACTTCTGCTACTACTCGTGCACCTCGATCGACCGGCTGATGCGCCGCCACGGGCTCTATCTCAACCACGTCGAGCACTTCCCGAAGCTCCACGGTGGAACGCTGCGCTGGCGCATGAGCCGGTACGAGGACCCACTCGCCGACCGTGCCGGGTACCTCGCCGACGAGAGGGCGGCCGGGCTCGACCGGTTCGAGTACTACGCCCGCTTCGCCGAGCGGGTCGAGGGCGTGGCGAGTGCGCTGCGGACCCTGATCGCCGGGTTGGTCGCCGGCGGCGCCACCGTCGCCGGGTACGGGGCGGCGGCCAAGGGAGCCACGATGCTCAACTGCGTCGGGCCTGGGCACCGACCTGGTGGCCTTCGTCGTCGACCGAAACCCGCTACAAGCAGGGGCGGCACATGCCGGGAACCCACCAGCCGATCCTCGACCCGCCGCCCTGATGGAACGCCGGCCCGACTACCTCCTGCTCCTGGCGTGGAACTTCGCCGACGAGATCATCGAGCAACAGGCCGGGTATGCTGGCGGCCGGGGGCAAGGTTCATCGTCCCGGTGCCCGAGCCGCGGGTCGTGCTCATGACCCGGGCCGCCACCGGGGGCGCGGTGCCCCGCCTGCGGGGCACCGGGCTGGAGCTGTTCCACGCCCAGGACGGTGATGCCCACCAACAGCTGTCTGCTGGTCGACGACGAGGACGAGGCGCTCGCGCTTCCCCACGGGGTCGCTGCGGCTCGGCGTGTGCCCGAGCTGCGGGTTCATCGCCAACACCGCATTCGACCCATCGCGGCCGAGTACTCGGAGCGCTACGAGGAGACCCAGGCGTTCTCCCCCCACTTCCGGGAGTTCGCCCGCGGATCTCGCCGCCGACTGGGTGAGCCGGCACGGCTCTGGCCGGGGGCACCGTGGTCGAGATCGGGTGCGGCAAGGGCGAGTTCCTGGTGATGATGGCCGAGGCAGGCATCGGCGGCGGGATCGGCATCGACCCCGGGGTTCACCTCGAGCGAATCGATCCCCGTTGGGACGGCACACTCACCTGGGTCGCCGAGCGTTCGACGACGGTTCGGGCCGATCGTCGCCGACGCCGTGGTGTGCCGGCACACCCTGGAGCACATCGCCCCCGTCGGGGAATTCGTCCGGCTGGTGCGGCCTCGATCGGGGACCGGCTGGACACCGCGGTGCTGTTCGAGCTTCCCGACACCACCCGGGTGCTCGACGAGGTCGCCTTCTGGGACGTCTACTACGAGCACTGCTCCTACTTCACCGCCGGGTCGCTGGCCCGGCTGTTCGCCGTCAACGGCTTCGTCGGTGGAGGACGTCCGCTACGCCTACGACGACCAGTACCTGATGCTCGAGGCCCGGCCGGTCGCCGGGGAAGGCGGCGGGTGGTCGAAGGACGACGTGGCGGCGACGGCCGCAGGGGTGGACCGGTTCGCCACCGGGTTCGCCACCATCACCCGGGAGTGGACCGACCGGGTGCGGGCCGTCGCCGATGCCGGCGGGAGTACGGTCGTCTGGGGCGGCGGGTCGAAGGGGGTCGCCTTCCTGCCGCCGTCGGGGCGCCCATCGCCGCCGCCGTCGACATCAACCCGCACAAGCAGGGCAAGTACATGGCGGGCACCGGCCACAGGGTGATCGCCCCGGCGGAGCTGGTCGCCCTCGATCCGGCCTCGTGGTGGCGATGAACCCGGTGTACCTGGACGAGATCGCCGCCGATCTGGCTCGGCTGGGGCTCACCCCGGAGCTGGTGGCGGTCTGACTAACCCAGCAACGCTCGTTCGGTGCACTCAACAGGGTCGACAGGGTCGGGCAGCGACAACTCGGGACGCCGACGGCCTTGGCGTCGACGACGAGCCAGTCCGACCAGCGGAGGGCGACGCACCGCCGTCCAGGAGCCGCTGTTCGCCCTGTCCGGCTCCCGAATGAGGTAGTTGGCGAGGATCTGCTCCTCGTCCTCGGTGAGAGGACGGCGTGAACCCGGCCGTCGTTCGGTTGTCCGGCGAACTGGCGGCGGCGGCCAGCGACGGTGCGACGAAGTCCCCGTCGACGACCAACCGTACGCCGGTCTCCAGATGGTTGGCGATCACCGCCTCCACGGCGGGACCGACCTCGGCCAAGAGGGCGCGACCCTGCTCGAATACCTGCGCCGCCGTCAGCGACATGGGGTCAGGATGCGTGTCCCAGAAGTGAATGGCCGGCATCGACTCGGGTGTGGTTGATCGCCTGGACGGCGCAGACGATGTCGTCCACCTCCAACACCGGCACGCCGTTGCGCGCTGCCAGCGGATAGACTCAGCGAGCTCTTGCCGACGCCAGACGCTCCGCAGACCGAGAGCACGTCCCACCAGCACCCAGGTCGCTCGGTCATGGGCGCGATCCTACGGGCGGGACCACCTCGCGCTACTGCCGTTTGCGACGGAGCAGTTGGGCGAGGGTCTCCTCCTCGGCGAGGATCTCCCGAGTGGGCTCGGTGCCGGTCGGAGCGTCGAGCGGCGGGGCTACGACGGCGGCCACCGGCTCGGGCGTTCGAGCGGCACGACCGCCCGGCGCCATTCGACGAGGTCGCCGGGCGAGACGACCAGGCGGCGGAGCGCCACGTCGACCAGGAACAACGCAAGCGCCAACCCGGTGAGCCACGGCCAGAGGGCAAGCCCGGCGTCGCCACGGGACGGCGCCGCCTCGTAGATCACCGAGGGATCGGGATCGACCCGCCCGCCGGTGAGATCGGCGAGGTCGGCGCCGAGGGTCGGGTCGGGAGGGCGGAAGGCGAACTCGTCGGGATACGGGGCGACCACCCCGCTGCTCCCCGACGCCGACCAGTCCGTCCTGCCCCTCCACCCGCACCGCCACCCAGTAGGCGCCGGTCTCGGGCATCGGCACCGCCACCTCGAACCGGTCCTCGGACACCCGCTGCATGGGGATGGCGGTCACCTCGCCCGAGGCGTCGCGGACATGGGCGACGGCGACGGCATCGAGCGGCGCAGCCGGCTTCGTAGCCGACCTGCAGCGACCCGTTCGTCGAGGCGGACCTCCGGGGGCGTCTCCCTCCCGGCGGGCAGCACGTCGCCGACCACCCGCCCCCAGAAGTCGACGAACCCGTCCCAGGCGATCCAGTCGGCCGACCAGCGTGACGTGGCATCCGAGGTCCAGGCGGTGGCCCGGCCCAGCCCCGCTGCCAGCTGGCCAGCAGCGGATCCCCGGGGCCGATCTCGCAGCGCCACCGCCGACGTCGGTTTGGGCGTGGCCAGGATGTAGCCCCGCAGAGGTGGGGCGGCGGTCAGGCCGGCGGTCACCTGCGATGCCGCTCCCAGGGCAGGCAGGAACGAGCCCTCCGCCACCAGCGGCCTGGCAACCCGCAGCGTCTCCTCGGCGAAGATCTCCGGCACCGACTCCAGGTCCTGCCCGGCATAGAACCTGCCCCCGCCCAATGCCGCCGCCCGGCGGAGCTGCTCGCCGGAGCCCTCGCCGGTGCCCACCACCGACAGGGTGATCCCGGCGCCGGCGATGTCCGCGGCCGCCGAGAGCAGGTCGGGGTCGTCGCCCCACCCGTCGGTGAACAGGACCATGTGCTTGATCTCCTCGGGGGCGTCCTGAAGCGCCGCCAGCGCCTCGCGCAGCGCCGGCGAGATCTCGGTGTCGCCCGCCGGGGTGAGCCGGCCGAGTGCCTGCGGCGACCACCGAGGCTGTCCGGCTTGAAGTCGAGGGGTAGCGCCCACCGGCTGCCCGAGGTGAAGGCGAGAACGCCCACCCGATCGGTGTCCTCGAGCACGTCGATGGCGAGGCCCGCGCCGGCGCGGGAGATGTCGGTCTTGTTGACCCCGCCCTGCATCGGTCGGGTCGTGCTCGCTGATCCCGTCGCAGTGGCAGGTCGGCCATCGACCCGGACGTGTCGATGACCAGCACCTCAGCGATGGGCTGGCGCCGGATCAGGTCGTCGGGGTCGGAGGTCACCGGGAGGATCTCCTCGAGGGCGCTGTCTCTGGTAGCCGCCCAGCCCGTACGACTGGTCGCCACCGATCACCACCAGGCCACGGCCGAGGTCCTCGACGAAGGCGGCCAGGTCGACGGCGACCTCGTCGGGGGGCGCCGGCACGTTGACCAGCACCACGGCGTCGTAGAGGAGGAGGTCGTCGGCGGACGGGACCGCGGTGAGCACATGAGCATCGATCCCGCCGGCCTCCAGGGCCCGCGCCACGTCGTCGCCTTCGCCCATGCCTGCCTTCGACCACGGCCACCTGCGCCGGGCCGAGCACGTGGACCATCGCCTGACCCCGGTCGTTCTCGGCGATGGCGTCGAAGCCGGCCTCGACGGTGACGTCGACGTCGAGCACGCCGGCTTCCACCGCCGGGATGGTCACCTCGACCTGGTTGGGCCCGACCGCCAGGTCGACGTCGACCGTCTGCTCCTCGCCGCCGGCGGCGACGGTCACCGTGGCCGGGCCGGAGCGGGTGGCGCGGACCTCGACCTGCACCGGCACGTCGTCGCCATCCCGCGCCACCGCCGGGGCGTGCACCGACGAGATCTGGGCGTCTGACGAGAGCCCACCCTCGAAGATCACCGTATCGACGGCGATGCCGGCGTCGGCGAGGTCGCCGACGACCGAGCGGGCCGAGCCAACGGTCTCGACGCCGTCGGTGAGCACCACGATGCGGCGCGATCCCTCGGTGGGGAGCACCGCTGCGGTCGAACGGAGCGCCGAGGCCAGGTCGGTGGCGTCGGTGGCGACCACGGTGCGGATCGGGTCTGCGGATTGCGGCATCTCGGCCAGGGCCCGATCGAGCCGGACGTCACGGCCGAACACGGCTACCGCGGTTCGGTCTCCGGGACGCGACGACTCCATCGCCTCGGCCAGGTACGCGTCCTGGGCGGCGACGATGGAGGCGGTGATCGAGGCGGAGCGGTCGACCAGGAATGCCACGCTGCGCTCGATCCGATCCGGTGACCAGCACCGGCTGGGCAAGGGAGAGCACCAGCAAGGCAACGGCGACCAGGCGGACGACCACCGCCGCCCGCTGCTGGCCCACCGGGACGACCCGGTGGCCGCGCCGGGCCACCGCCCACACCAGCAGGGCGGCGGGGATGAACAGCAGCAGCGCCCACGGGAAGTTGAGAGGTCATGTCGCCACCGTCCCGCTCGGCGGCCGCCGCCGGTGCCCGGCGACGCCACGGCCGGGGCCGGCCGAAGCGCCACCCACCACTCGAGCAGCACCAGGGCGAGCAGCAGTGCCACGATCAGCGGCGCCCATTCCCGGATGAGGGTGGTGTCCTCGAGCCCGCCGTCATCCGGTTCGACCACGGCGATGGCCCGCGGCGAAGCCGCCGACTCGGCGGCGACGAAGCGGCGGGTTGCCAGCACTTCGCCGACCGGCTCGCCATCGGCGTCGACGTAGCCGACCCGATAGATGCCGGGCTGTTCCGTGCGTGCGAACTCCAGCACCGAGGCATCGAGCGCGACCGTCTCTCCGGCGGGTGTCGTCACCACCGCGGTGGCGCCGGCGGGTGGCGCCACCGGGATCGGTGTCCCGGCGTCGGCCAACGCCTCGGCACCGAGCCGGCTCCCCGCCAGCCAGTCGATGATGCGCGCGCCGAGCACCGGGAAGGTCACCTGAACCGGCAGGTTCGAACGCACCGGGTCGAAGGTGAAGTAGACGGCGCGGTGGCCGTCTACCTCGCCGAGCAGGATCAGGGGCACGTCGCCGGCGGAGACGATCGGCACCCAGCCCTTCCGCCTGGACGATGTCGGCCTCTGCCACCGTCACCGTCGAGAAGTCGAGACCGTCGATCAGCGGATCCCCCGGCTGGGTGAAGGTGATCACCGGGTTGTCGAACCGGCCGACCACGTCGACGCCGTCGGGAGGCACCTCGGGCCGGATCATCCAGGTGGGACGGTCGATGGTGGAGCCGTCGCCGCCGTCCATCACCACCAGGTCCGGCTCGGTGCCCTGAGGGCGGGCAACCCCTGGCATGGCGGCGAGCAGGGCATCGAGGAACGGTGAGACCTCGCCGGTGGTGGCCACGGCCAGCTGGGTGCCTCCGGTCAGGACCAGGGAGGCGGTGTCATCGAGCGGGTTGCCGTCCGGCCCGGTGAGCAACCGGGCCTCCACCACCTGGCCGGGCCCGGCGTCGATGGGGAACAGCTGCCGTCCGGACTCCCCCGGCCCCAGATCGAAGTCGACGGTGCCCACCTCGAGCCCGTCGACGGTGATCGCCACCGGGGCGGTCGCCGGGCTCCCCGAGAACGAGGTGACCTCGACGAACACCCGGGCAACGCCCTCCCCGGCGTCGCCGGGGCCGAACCCGGTGATCGCCAGGTTGTCGTCGACGGCGTCGAAGAGCAGGTGGCGGCCATCGGAGACCGGCTCGGTGACGGCACCTTCAACTGCGCCGTCGCTGAGCAGCAGCATGGTGGTGGGCCGGTCCGGCGTTGCCAGGCCGCGGGCGAGGCGGATGGCGCCTTCGAGGTCGGCGGTCCCTCCGCCGGCAGCGAGCTCCTCGACCACACCGGTCAACGTGCTCGGCTCGCGGGAGAAGGCGGTGAGGACCCTGGCCTGCGGGCCGGCTTCGACGATCGAGACCAGCTTCTCGTCCGACGCCTCGGCGACCATCTCGAGCAGCTCGGCCCGGGCCGCCTCCATCCGCCCGGCGGTGGCCATCGATCCCGGAGGTGTCGACCACGAGCACGGTGTGCGGGCCCAACAGGGTGGCTTCACGGAAGAACGGGCGGGCCAGCGCCAGGGCGAACAGGACGAGGGCGAGCAGTTGGAGCAGCAGGGCGGCGGTGATCTCGAGCCGCTTCCACGGCACCGAGGACGAGACGAACTCTTCCTCGCCCTCCCACAGCCGGACGCTGGACACCTCGACCCCGCTACGGCGCGACCTCAGCATGTAGAGGACGACCAGCGGGATCGGCAGCGCCAGGGCGGCCAGGCCGAACGGGGCAAGCAGGCTCATCGCACCCAACCGCCCCCGACGAGGTCACGCAGCGCCCCGTCGATGGCGCCGGGCCCGGCGGTGACCAGCACGTGGTCGAGCCCGGCACGCCGGGCCCGACGCCTCGCGTCGGCGACGAAGGTGCCCGGCCGGGCCCGGTACCGGTCCAGGGCCGCCGAGCTCAACGACACCCGCACCTCCTGTGGGTCTCGACGTCACGAAGGGTCAGGTCTCCCGAGAGCGTCGGTTGGAGCTCGTCGGGGCCGAGCACGTGCACCACCACTCCGCCGCCGAGGGCACCGAGCACATCGAGGGCGGTCTCCCAGCCGGGGGCGAGCAGATCGCTGACCAGCACCACCGGCCCACGATGGGCGCCGGGGGCGGCGAGCAATCGGGCCGCCGCCGGCAGGTCGGTGCCGCCCTCGGCTCGAGGCTTCTCGAGCCACGCCTCGAGCCGGGGCCAGGCGGACACGTGCCGGGCCCATGGGCCCTGCAGCGACGGCGCGGCCCGGGACCGGGAACGGTCGACCAACCGCACCCGCTCCCCGGAAGCCAGCCCCAGGTAGGCGACCATCGCCGCCGGCGCGTTGCGCCGTGGGGAACTTGTCCCCGAAACCCATCGACGCCGAGTTGTCGACGACGACCTGCAGCGGCATCTCGTCCTCGGCCTCGAACAGCCGGATCAGCACCACGCCGAGCCGGGCCCACAGGTTGTAGTCGATGCGCCGGAAGTCGTCGCCGGGGTGGTACTCGCGGTAGTCGGCGAAGTCGAGGCTCTCCCCCAACCGGATGGAGCGGTGCGAGCCGCTCCACACCCCGCGCAGGCGCCGCTTGCCCCGCAACGCCAACCGGTCGAGCCGGGACCGGAGCTCGGCGTCGAGCAGCATCAGTCGCCCGGGGTCGGGTGCCGGATGGGCCTCGAGGACCGCCTCGATGATCCGATCGGGTCTCGATCCCGTCGGCCACCGCCTCGTAGCCGACCACCAGGCGGTGGCGGAGAGCCGCCGGGGCGAGCTCGCGGATGTCGTCGGCCGACAGATTGAGCCGGCCGTCGATCAGCGCCCTCGCCTTGCCCGCCAGCACCATCGCCTGGGCGCCGCGCGGGCTAGCCCCGAAGCGCACGTAGTCCCGCACCACCGGCATGGCGTCCGGTCGGTCGGGGTGGGTGGCGGTGACCAGGGTGGCTGCGTACTCCAGCGACGTGCGAGGCGGCGGGCACCTGGCGCACCATCCCGATCATCTCCTGCAGGTCACCGGGTCGGTGTGCGGCTTCACCTCGACGATCTCGGTGGCCGTGGTGCGCCGCAGGATGACGACCAACTCGCCAATCGCCGGGAACGGGACGATCACCTTGAGCAGGAAGCGGTCGAGCTGGGCCTCGGGGAGGGGGTAGGTCCCCTCCATCTCCAACGGGTTCTGGGTGGCCATCACGAAGAACGGCCGCGGCAGCGGGTGGGTGGTGCCGCCGAGCGACACCTGGCGTTCCTGCATCGCCTCGAGCAGCGCCGACTGCGTCTTCGGGGTGGCGCGGTTGACCTCGTCGGCGAGCACCACGTTGGCGAAGATCGGCCCCTCGTGGAAGTCGAACCGCCCCTCGCTGAGGACGTTGGTGCCGACGATGTCGGCGGGCATCAGGTCGGGCGTGAACTGGATCCGGCCGAACTCCATCGCCAGCGCCTCACCCAGGGTGCGCAGCAGCAGGGTCTTGCCCAGCCCGGGGACACCCTCGAGCAGGACGTGGCCCTCGCACAGCAGCCCGATGACGACCGAGCGGACCAGAGCCTGCTGGCCGACGATGACCCGGCCGATCTCGGTCTCGACGGCGGCGACGTTGGCAGCGAATTCGTCGGGGTTCATCAGTCGTGGTCCTCAAGGGTCGAGCTCCGTGAAGTAGATGCGTACCAGGTCCTGCATGCTCGGGGGCACCGCCATCCGGTCGAGGGCGTCGAGCGCCTGCTGCTTGGTACTCGGCGAACCGGTCGGCATAAGGGACCAGCGGGGTGTTATCAACCCTTCGCCGATGGTGCGGCCCCGACCTGGCCGGACGGGTCCGACGTGTCGAAGTCGACACGCTCCTCCTCGCCGGCGGCGCCGGGCGCCGGGTCGAAGATGGCTCCGCGGGAGGGTCGGCGACGTGGTCGTTGTCACCCTGTCCACTGCACGGTGCTTCCCGCCGCTCCCCGTGCCGCCGGTGCCGGGACTCGGGTTGTTCGCCCCCGAGCCCCCACCCCCACCGCCACCCTGACCTTGACCCTGCCCCTCCCCCTGCCCCTGGCCTTGGCCTTGGCCCTGACCTTGCCCCTGCCCCTGACCTTGCCCCTGCCGCTGCCCCTCACCTTCGCCCTGCCCCTCGCCCTTGCCCCTCTCCTGCGTCCCTGGCATCACCGAGCCGGCTCTGGAGGTCCCGGACGGTGGTGCGGGCGGCGGCGGCGCTGTCGGCGGCGGCGGCCCGGTCCTCGGCCGCCGAAGCAGCGGCGGCGGCGGAGGCGAGGGCGTCACCAGGGTCTCCGGTGCCCGCCATCGCCTGGGCGGCGGCGTCGAGACGGTCGCCCAGCTCGAGCGAAGTGGGTGACAGCAGATCGGACAGCTCGGCGAGCTGCTCGGCGGCCGCAGCCCGCTCCTCGGGAGACATCCACCGGCGCCCTCTCCGCCAGGTCGGCGAGCTGCTCGGACAGGCGAGTCGCCTTCGCCGATCGGGTCCTGGCGGAGCCGCTGTTCGACGCCGGACAGCGCCGCCCGCAGAGGCAGAGCGTCGGAGTCGTCGAGCTCGGCGAGCTCCGACCGTGTCTCCCCGAACTCGGCGACCGCCTCGTCGAGATCGTCCGCCTGCTCGAACTCCTCGGCGGCGCTCTCCAGGACGTCGGCGACCTCGTCGGCGGTGGCTTGGTCGGCTGCCTCACGCAGGTCTTCGACCGCCTCGGCGATCAGCTGCCTCGTCGGCCTGACGGCGATCCTGCTCGGCATCGGCGGGAGATGCGGGATCGCGAGTGCCAAGGCGCTGACCACGGCGAGGGCACTCAGCCCCAGCAACCGGCGATCTGGGAGTCAGCCGGCCGAAACCGGCGAGCGCCCGGCCCTCGGCCCATGCCGCTGCCCGGCCCACCTGGGCGTCCTCGATGGGCGAGCGGGCGTCAAGGGCGAAGAGCTCGAGAGCGGTCGAGACCTGGTCCTTGGCACCGAGCCGGGTGTCGAGCTCGATCGCAGCCCGGCGCAGCGAGGGGCGCCGCAGGCCCGTCCACAGCCGCGCCCCGACCACGGCGCAGACGACGGCAATCACGACAGCGGTGTCCGACCACGGGAGCACGACGAGCCGGGCGATCCCGAGGAGCAGCGCACCTGCGGCGGCGACGATCCCGACCGACGTGGCCAGGCGGCGGAACAGATCCATGGCCATCAACCGGCGGCGAGCCGCCACGACGACGCGGCCGATCGAGTCAGGCGGCATCGGCGGTCACCTCCTCGCCGGGCGCGACCGCGACGGAAGGCCGGGGAGCCGACGCAGTCGACGCCGCGGCACCGTCACCAGCCGGCTCGACCGCCACAGGGCGAGCGCGGTGACCAGCGCCTGGAACACGAGCACCCGCCACCAGATGGCGCCACGGATCGGGTCCACCTCGGTGGGGGCGGGCAGCATCGGCGAGATCGCCGACCTGGGCGACGGCTCGGTCCTCCAGGAACGCTCCCTCGGCCACGCCACCGCCGAACCGGGCGAACGGGTCGTACAGCATGTCGGCGTCGGCGGCGGCGAACCCCTGGCGTTTGATCAGCACGCTTCGGAACGGCTGGTACGGCGACGGGACGATCTCGCCCCCGAAGCGGAGTACCTCACTGGAAGCGTCGACCAGGCCGAGGTACGGGTTGACCCACGACGAGTACAGCTCCCGGCCGTCGTCGCGGGGCAGGCCCTGGCTGTAGCGGGTGCGCCCGGTGTCGTCGGGAGCCAGCAGCACGACCTCGGCGGCCACCAGGGCGAAGCCGCCGAACACCAGAGCGGCGGCGACGACGTACGAACCGAGCACCGCTCCCTGCATGCTCCGCGCCCGGGCCGAGATCCACATCGACACCGCGCCGATGGTGACCGCGGTGCCCGCCACCATGACCATCCCCATCACCGCCTGGGCGATGGTGACGCCCCCGAGGAGCACCGGGACCGCCAGCAGCGGCAAGGAGACCACGAGCAGCAGCAGGATGAACGCAAGCGACGACGCCAGCTTGCCGGTGATGATCCGGGTGCCGCTGAGCTGGCTCACCTGGAGGAGGGGCAAGGTTTGCCGCTCCCGTTCGCCGACGATGGTGACCGCCGCCTGGCCGGGCACCACGAACACGGCGGCGGTGAGCAGCCCGAGCAGCAGGCTGTGGAGGATGAACGGGCCCATCGACGAGGCGGCGAACACCGAGCCCAGCCCGGCAAGCCCCGACGACGTCGATCCTGGTCTCCGCCGAATTCCGCGCCACCACGTAGGAGAGGAAGGTGACCACACCGGCGGCCATCACCCACACCGAGATGAGCAGCGGCGAGCGGAGCGCTCCGGAACCGTTCCTGCAGCTCGCGGCGTGCCACCGGGTTCATGTCGCCGGCCCGTGGGCGGTCGCCCCGGCATCGGCTGCGGTGAGCTGGAGGAAGAGGTCCTCGAGACCCGGCCCCCTCGATCCGCCACTCGGAGACCGCCACCCCGTTCCCCACCAGATCGCCGAGGATGACGGCGGACACGTCGTCGCCCCCGTCGAAGCGCAGCCGGATCATGGAACGCTCGGTGTCGAGGTCGGACACCTCCGGTCGCTGCCTTGAGCACCGCCTCGGCCCGTTCGACGTGGCCGTCCTCGATCCGGGCGGTCACCCTCCGGGCGGCGAGGA
The DNA here is from genome assembly GCA_963834375.1 of uncultured Acidimicrobiia bacterium. Classification (GTDB taxonomy): domain Bacteria; phylum Actinomycetota; class Acidimicrobiia; order Spongiisociales; family UBA5794; genus JACDBE01. Next base: position 294,190 of record CAWIBM010000004.1, read on the forward strand.
TCTGCGCCCGCACCTCGGGCATGCTGCCCTGGGCGAGGATGCGGCCGTGGTCCACAACGGCGAGGTGGGAGCAGATGCCTTCCAGCTCGGACAGGATGTGCGAGCTGATGACCACGGTGCGCTGCATCCGGTGCAGCTCCCCGATCAACTCGCGCAGCTCGACCCGGGCCCGAGGATCGAGCCCCGAGCGCGGGCTCGTCGAGCACCAGGAGGGCCGGGTCGTGGATGAGGGCGCCGGGCGAGCGACAGCCGCTGCTTCATCCCCCGCGACAGGGTGTTGACATCGGCGCTCGGCCTTGTCCTCGAGATCGACGAGGGCGAGCAGGTCGGCGACCACGGCGGGCCGGGCCGAGGGGCGGATCCGCTGGGTGGCGGCGAAGAAGTCGAGGTACTCGGCGGAGGTGATGCCCTCGTAGACCCCGAAGAAGTCGGGCATGTACCCGACGTGGCGACGCACCGACATCGGGTCCTTGGCCGGGTCGATCCCACCGACGCGGACCCGGCCGCCGTCACGGTCGAGCAGACGACGTCATGATCAGCATCGAGGTGGTCTTCCCGGCGCCGTTGGGACCGATCAGGCCCAGCACCGAGCCCTCGGGGACGACCAGGTCGGCATCACGAAGGGCATGGATCTTGCCGTACCGCTTCTCCACGGCTGAGAACTCGACGATCACGCCGACCACCTCAGTGCGAACTGCTGGAGCCGCAGCGAGGCGTCGACGAAGACGTCGCCATCCCCGATCGAGGCCCGGACCAGCATCTCGCCGCCGGCGGAGAGGTGTCGGGCGGGGTCGATCGTCCACTCCCACCCGAAAGGGACGAACCGGCCGTCGTCCCAGTCCCAGATCTCGACCTCCTCGAACTGGGTGGCCACCCGCCCGATGGCGGCGGGGGCGGCCACACCCCCGGGAACGGCATAGCGGAGAACGACCGAGTCTGCGCCGTAGGCGAAGATCTCCTCGCCGTAGCGCTCGATGCTCGACGCCCCGTCGACGGAGAGCAGCTCGGGGGCGGCCGAGCCCAGCCTGACCAGGTCGGCGTCGGTGGGCTCGAAGCGACGCACCACCAGCGTCGTTCCCGTGCTCGGAGCCGTCCTGCCGTCGACGTCGACGTCGACGTCCCGCTCGGTGGTGACCGCGTAGACGTACGGACGCGCCGTCTTTCAGTGCCGGCCAGGTTGCCTCCAGGTGCCCCCCGAGCAGCCGGACCACTTCGTAGTCGACCTGCCCGAACGACATCCCGGACACCACCGCAGGCTCGGGGAGTGCGGCCCGCCCGCCGACCACCTCGACGGTGCCGGTGTCACCGGAGGCAACGGCTCCCGGGAGGAGAACCCGCGGCCGTCGACCACGACACCCCACGAGACGAGGTCCCACGGCGTGTCGTTGGCGACGGTGACGGCGAAGCCGTACTCGCCGGCGCGAGTGACTTGGTCTCGAGGTCGACCGGGTCGGCCTCCCAACGAACCCGGGTCGATCCCAGCCCGAGATCGGCGAGGTCGAACACCCACGGTCGGCGTCGACCACCCCTTCGGTCATCACCGCCCCGGCGTGCGGCGCCGGAGGGCAATGCCTGCCATCCGTCGCCGAGGGCGAGGACGTGCTCTCCTGCGACGCCACCTGGACCAGCAGCCCGGTGTCGACGACGGCGCCGGCCGGCGCCGTCGTCGACCACGACCGAGGCGTGGCTGGCGGTGTAGTCGATGACCTGGGACCTGCCAACGAACCAGAAGCCGACCAGGAACACGACGCTCAGCACCGGGATGGTGGCCCACGACCACTCCGGCTTGCCCACGGCCCGCAGCACCAGCATGTTGACCGGGCCCACCAGCACGATGAACAGGAGGATGCCCCCCAGCAGCCAGGGCAGGGCTGGGACCGCCGCCTCCTGGCCGGTGGAGGCCGCCACCACCAGCCCCGCCTCGAAGACCCATGCCGGCGGAGTCGATGATGTCCAGCGCCCCCGGGGTGTCGCGGAGGACCGGCTCCACTCCTCGCGGGTGACCTCTTCGGGCGACGCGGAATCACTCCCAGCTCGCCGGCGCCCGAGCCGGGTGAGGGTCGATCCCCGTTCCGGCGAGCAGGGCCCCGCCGGCCGGCTCGGCGATCTCGGCGAGATCGGCGCGGTCGCCGAGCAGGCGCCACCGTCCCGCACCCAGCCCGTCAGAGTCGACCACGCCTCGTCGGTCGAGGCGGGCCTGACGGATCCGGGCCCGGCCACGATGTAGCCGATCGGGGCGATGCGGGCGTCGAGTCGGTCGGGGTCGAGGCGGACGACCTCCGGGGTGTCGCTGCAGGGGCGTGGTGCGAGCGGACCTGAGGGCGGTATCGATGCCTTCGACGCCGAGCACGCCGACCACCTCGGTCTCGGGGCGGCGGGCTCGACCGGCATGCGACGCGACCTCGTCACCGGCTCGTCGCGGAGGGTGACGGTGTACGAAGCGCCCCCTGCCGGCGGCCGGGCTCTCCAAGCGGTACTGCTTCACGCCACCCGCCGGCACCTCGACCGCCATCGCGGTCGTTCCACGGAACTCAGCTCCAGCGTCCCCACCACGAGCTGCTGTGACCCGAGCTCGACGTCGACCACCAGCGGGGCGTCGTCGGCGACCAGGCCGTCGAGGCCGGCGAGACGTCCATGGTGACCGGGCCGGCGGCGTCGTCGTGGTGGTGGCATCGGCGCCACCGTGGTCTCGGGCGCCTCCCGGCGAACGCCGGGGACGACCACGCCGAGGCCGAGGACGACGGTGGCCACGACGGTCAGCCCGAGGCGGGCCGGCGGCAGGGTGGTTCGCACGATGATCAGACGCCGATCGAAGAAGTCGGCGGTTCCCGGCGGGACGAGGCGCAACGCTACCCAGGATCGGGCGCCAACCGGCGCCACCCCGGTGCCTCAGGACGAGCGTCGACGCAGCGCCCGGCGCCGGCGCTCGGTGGTGCCGCCCCAGACGCCGAACAGCCTCGCGGGCCTCGAGGGCGTAGTCGAGGCACTCGCTTCGCACCGGGCAGCGGGCGCACACCGCCAAGGCCGCCTCCTCGGAGGCCTCGTCCTGCGGGAAGAACCATTCGGCGGTGGCGTCCCGGCAGGCGGCGAACACCGCCCACGGCCGCTCGTCGGTGATCGGAACCGGGCATCATCCCGCCGGTCATCGATGCCGTCTCCATCGGTGCTGCTCCTCCGAGGTCGCCGCCGCCCCAGTGGTCGCCGGCTGTCGTGTTGACGCCGCCGCCGGTCGGTTTGGTTCCCGAGAGACCCGTCGGTGACCGGGCCGCCTACAATCGGCAGCCGTCTGAGCGCCGAGGGGAACCTTGCTCTACTTCGCGTACACCGCGCGGATCGACCCGGTGCGGATGGCTGCCGCCGCCCCCGGAGCCGAGTTCCGCTTCATCGCCCATCTCCCCGAGCACGGCCTGGAATGGCCCATCGCCGACGGTGGGGGCGGTGGCCTCCCCAGCCTCATCCCGAACCCGGCCGCCACGGTGTGGGGCGCGGTGTTCGCCGTCCCCGAGCCCGAGTTCCCCGCCCTCGACGAGGCCGAGGTCGCCGAGGGACGGAGCGGCCTCGACCACCCAGGTGATCGACCGCACCGGCAAGCGGCACACCGTCAGCGTCCATGTCGCCGCCGCCGGCAGCGGGAACGGCCACCAGCCGTCAGCCGCCTACGTCGACCTCATGCTCGACGGATCACGCCATTGGGCGCTCCCCGCCGGCTGGATCGCCGGCCTCGAAGAGCCCTGCCCCGCGCCCTGATCGCGTCGGCCCCGGGCCGGACCGTCCCGGAATCGGCCGCTCCGGTCTACCGTTGAATCGACGAGCCCGGGAGGCGACCGCGGTTCCGCCTCTTCGGAGGCGGGTCGAGGAAAGTCCGGACTCCACAGGGCAGGATGCTGGGTAACACCCAGGCGGGGCGACCCGACGGAAAGTGCAACAGAGAGCAGACCGCCGATGGGCCTCGCGGCCACAGGCAAGGGTGAAACGGTGGTGTAAGAGACCACCAGCGCCCCGGGTGACCGGGGCGGCTCGGTAAACCCCATCCGGAGCAAGGCCAAGCAGGGACAGGGTGGCCCGCCCGTCACGTCCCAGGTGGGCCGCAAGGAACCCGGCAGCAATGCCGTGGTCGAGAGAGATGGTCGCCCACGACAGAATCCGGCTTACACCCGGGCTCGTCACACTCACTCTGATGCCTGATCGGCAGGCCGTCTCGAGTGAGCCTCGCAGCCTCCAGCTCGAGGCTGCGGTCGGCCGACCAGGCGTGGGCGGCGCCGAGCGAGGCGACCGCCGCCCGGGCATAGGTGCGGGCGGTGGCCTCGTCCTCGGAGGCAGCCAGGTCGGTGACGAGTCGCCGGATCGGCACGGCGAGCGCCGGACCTGCCGTGGCCACCATGTCGACCTGCCAGGCTCCATCGACCAGGTGGGTGATCACCTCGGTGGTGGCGTCGCCGACACCGACGGTGACCGCGGCGTACCGCTCCCCCTCGGACGTGAACTCCTCGGCGCCGACGATGGTCACCTCGTCCAACGGCATCCCGAGGACTTCCTCGAATCCCTCGGCGAAGCTCTGCCAGTACGAGGAACGGGTGGCCTCCGGGAGCCCGGTGGCGGCCACCGCGGCGAGCTGCTCGCGGGTGAAGGCGTTCTCGGCACCGGCGAGCAGGGCGAGGTCGACGGGGTCCACCAGCCGGTCGATCGTGTCGACGTCGTCGTCGGCGATGGCCCCGAGCCAGTCGGCGACGGCGGCTATCGGCGTGCACCGGGACCTCGGTCTCGGTAGTCGCCTCATCGCCGCACCCGCCCGCCAGGATGGCGAGGAGGAGAGGGAGGGCGAGCAAGGCGAACCGTTCCCGCATGGCCGCCGAGCCTACCGAAGCCCTCCGCACAGCCAACCTCGTACACTCGCCGCGGTGTGGTCGCAGGGCCGGGCGCTGGGGATCGGGCTCACCGCCGGGTTCATCGGCGGCCTGTTCGGGGTCGGCGGCGGGCATCATCGTGGTGCCGGGACTGGTGCTCCTGCTCGGCTTCTCCCAGCACCAGGCATCGGGAACGTCGACGGCGACGATCGTCGCCATCGTCGGCGGCGGCCGTCGTCGGGTTCGCCGCCGGCGGCGAGGTGGACGTGCCGGCCGCCGCCGCGCTTGCTCGCCGGTGCCGGGCTGGGGGCGTGGCTGGGGGCCCGCTACCTCGACCGTGTCCCCGAGCTGTGGCTGCTGCGGGGCTTCATCCTGCTGCTGGTGTTCACCGTGGCGCGGCTGGCGATCACGTGACGACCGCCATCGCCCTCGTCGCCATCGGGCTGGTCGCCGGGATGTTGGGGGCGTCGCTGGGCATAGGCGGCGGGGTGATCTTCGTTCCCGCCCTGGTGCTGGTCGCCGGGTTCGGGCAACACCTCGCCGAAGGGACTTCGTTGGCGGTGATCCTGCCCACCGCCATCGTGGGCACCTGGGTCCACCATCGCCACCGCCGGGTCGTCTGGCCGACCGCGGTAGCCGTCGGCCTCGCTGGGATCGTCGGCGCTGTCGCCGGCGCCCGATTGGCCCTGTCGCTCGACGGCACGGTGCTCCGCCGCCTCTACGCCGCCCTGCTGCTCGTCGATCATCGTTCAGCTGACCATCCGCAGCGTCCACATGGCCAGGGATCAGCGGGAGAACAGGGCCGGGTCGTCAACCTGACCGGTCGATGGGGACGTCCACCGTCCCGGTCGCCAGGAACCGGCTGCGGGCCACCGGGTCCAAGAGCCGGGCCCGACCGGCCAGAGCACCACGAGGTAGGCGAGACCGATCGCCTCCAGCACCCACACCAGCGGGATCGGTGAGCACCGAGACCACGTAGTCCCCTGCCGATGCCGCTCCCGACGGGCGTGAACCCGAGGCCCAGGAAGGGCCACCACAGCGTCTCCTGGTCCTGCCACATGGCATCGAGGAAGAGGTGGAGCAGCATGCCGATGGCGATCAGCATCCACCGCTTCCGGGGTCGGCCCCGTCTGGTGCGCATCACCACCGCCACCATCACCACGGCGGAGACCAGCAGGGTGTGGCGTGACCAGATCGCACCGTGTGGAACCGGTCGAAGAGGGCTAGCCCGACCGGGGTGTCGATCAGGTCGGCGAGGAGCGCCCCGAGGACGAGGAACCGGAGGTCCATCCGGGGGTCTCGGAACGTCGTCCGAGCGATGGCGATCGTCGCCCCGGCGTGCCAGAAGATCACCGGGCGGCCCACACGCCCTTTCCCGGGCGTCACGGGACGAGGATCGCCCGGCAGTGCACGCATCGCGGCGGGTCGTCGCGCAACGCTTCGATCCGCTCGGGGGCGGTGAGCCGCAGGTGGCAGGCGCCACACACCCCGTCGCTCAGCCGGGCGGCGGCGACCCCGTCGTCCATCGTCGGCCGGATCGACTCGTACAGCTCGAGGACGTCGGGGTCGATCGCGGCCACCACCTCGCTTCGGTATCCCTGTTGGACATCGAGCTTGGCGTCGATCTCGGCCCAGGCGGCGCTGATCACCGCCTCGCGCTCCCCCTTCACCCCTTCGGCGGCAGCCACCTCGCCTTCGAGGCGTTCCAGGCCGGCGGTGAGCTGATCCTTGCGGTCCATGAGAACGAGGACGCCCTCCTCACGGTCGCGTTGCTGGTTCTTGAGCATCTCGACCTCGCGCCGCAGGTAGTCGGCGTCCCGGGCACTCAGCCCACCGGCGTAGAGGCGGTTCTGCTCCGTGGCCACCCTCGCCTCGTTGAGGTCGAACTCACCGGAGACCCGGTCGAGGTCGAGTGACGTCTGCCGGAGGTCGGCGGCGGTTCGGTCGCGTTCCGCGGTCAAGCCGGTGAGGTGCTGGTGCGCCGCCCGGTACTCCTCGAGCGCCGGAAGCGACTGCCGGTCGTGGCGGAGGCGGTCGATCTCGGTGTCGACGTCCTGGAGGTCGAGCAGGTTGCTCAGCCCTGTCATCCGGTCCAACCGCGCCTCCTCGCTCTCCCGCGCCGGGCGGCAGGGTACCGGATGCGTGACGAAGCCGACCGCCGGCATATCGCCGCCGCACGGGCTGTTGAGTCGTGGGAAGATCAGAGAAACCGCAGGAGGGCCGATGTTCCGCAAGATGACCACCATGCCCGACGCCGGCGAGGCGCTCCCCGGCCGATCCGAGGCAATGCAGGTTCCCGACACCCACTTCGTGCTCGGGACGCCGACCAAGCCACCGTGGCCCGAGGGTCACGAGACCGTGCTACTTCGGAATGGGGTGCTTCTGGGGCGCCGAACGGATCTTCTGGAAGATCGACGGCGTGCACACGCACTGCTGTCGGATACGCCGCCGGCGTCACCCCGAACCCCACCTACGAGGAAGTCTGCACCGGGCCGCACCGGGCACAACGAGGTGGCGCTGGTGGTGTTCGACCCGGCAAAGGTGTCGTTCGAGACCTTGCTGGCGGCGTTCTGGGAGAACCACGACCCCACCCAGGGAATGCGTCAGGGCAACGACGTCGGCACCCAGTACCGGTCCGGGCATCTACGTCACCACCGATGAGCAGCGTGAGATCGCCAAGCAGTCGAAGGACCGGTACCAGGAGCTGCTCGGCGGCTCCGGGTACGGCATGATCACCACCGAGATCCTCGACGCCGGCCCCTTCTACTACGCCGAGACCTACCACCAGCAGTACCTCGCCAAGAACCCCAACGGGTATTGCAACCACGGCTTCTGCCAGGTGAGCTACTCCGCGCCGGAGGCCGGGTCGGAGTCGTGAGCCTTGGGAATCAGCGGAGACGCGCTCCTTGTCAGAGCAGGTAGCCCTCGACTCCGCTGAGGCCAGCTGAGTCCCCCGTTGTGCCCCGCAATCCTTGCGAACAAGAGGACGTTGGTGTGGCTGTCGGTCACATCGATCAGGACCGCATCCGGCGTGAGGCTCCATTACGAAGTCGGGGTTCCGGCATAGGCTGGCGTCGATGACGGTCAACCGCAGTCGTAGAGCGAGGGCCGCCCGCCGACGCAAGCGTCGCATGGATCGGGTCGAGCACGACCTCACGAACGAGCAATGGACGGCGCTCGAGGCGGCGTGGGGTGGCTGCGCGTACTGCGGTGCGACGGATGCCCCCTTGCAGCGTGACTGCGTGCTCGCGCTCTCCCGTGGCGGCCGTTACACCCTCGACAACGTCGTACCGGCATGCCGATCCTGCAACACCAGCAAGTGCGGCGACGAGGTGACAGGCTGGCTCCGAAGGAAGCGGCTCGACGAGCGGGCGTTCCTGATGCGCCATCTCGAGATCAACGAATCGCTCGCCACCCGGTCCCTCCTAGGTGGGCGGTAGCGAGTACTCGGGCACGAACTCAGCTCCCGGCTTCTTCGACAGATCGGGAGAGCAGACAGAACTCATTGCCTTCGGGATCGGAGAGGACCACCCACGTGGCGTCGGCCCCCTGGCCCACGTCCGTGCGCCGCGCCCCAGGCTGAGGAGCCGTCCGAGCTCATCGGCTGTGGCTGTGCCGTCGGCGCGAACGTCGAAGTGGAGTCGGTTCTTGACGGTCTTCTTCTCAGGCACCGCCACCACGTCGATCGTCGGCCATGATCCATCCTGCGGCGCGATGCTGATGACGCTGCCGTCCTCGTCGACGACCTGCCAACCGAGGACGCGGCACCAGAAGTCGGCGACCAGACGTGGCTGCACAGCGTCGATGGAAATGACCGCTATTCGACTGGACATGCCGGGTCGACAGGGGGGTGGGGCTCGGTGAACTCAGTCCTTCCATAGGCGCCTGCCCACCCTACAGCCGAGCGCTCTGCCTGAACCGGCCACCCGGCCGGCCTCATCCGCAAACGAGTCCGAGCACGATGACAGGGGCTGCTGTACGCTGGCCGCCCCTGGCCGTAGGAGGCTTTACGTGAGCACCGATGAGAATAAGGCCGTCGTCCGACGGTGGTTCAGCGAAGTCGTCAGCAACGGCGACATGAGCACGCTGGATGAGATTTGCGCCGTCTGCCATCCGTCGTTCGTGATGGTGCAGGGCGTGGTCGAGCCCGCTCCGGAAGGCATCTCCGGCCTCAAAGACCTCGTCGCTCGCCTGCGTACCGCGTTCCCGGATCTCGCGGCCACGGTCGAGGAGCAGGTCGCCGAGGGGGACAAGGTCGTCAGCCGGCTGACAATGACCGGGACGCATCAGGGCGAGTTCATGGGAATGCCGGCGACCGGCAAGTCATTCAAGGTCGGAGGCGCCAGCATCTGGGAGGTTCGGGGCGGCCAGCTGATCTCCGAGTGGGTCAGCTGGGACTCGATGAGCATGCTGCAGCAACTGGGGGTCGCGGCAGCACCAGCGCCCGCTTCTTGATCGAGCAGGCCGGCGCTGGCGATCCGCGGGGAGCTTGCGGCAACCCCGATCGGCGAGGTCGCGACCAACCCGCTACATCGAGATGACGGTCGGTACCCCCCAGGCTCCATACCCGCCGGCACCACCGTCGTCGCTGTCGTCGTCGTAGCCACAGCTACCCAGGACGAGGACCGATACGAGCAGGAACGACACGAGTAGGAACTGAGCGATCAGGAATCGCATGGGCAACCTCCCAGGCTGACACCACCACCCTCCCCGGCCGCGCTTTCATGGAAACCGAAACGTACGTCGCCTTCGACTTGTGTGAGCGCGGACTCGGCTGGGTAGGCTCGCCGCCATGAAGATCTTCGTCACCGGCGGCACCGGGGTCATCGGCCGCCACACCATCCCCATGCTGACCGAGGCCGGGCACGACGTCGACGCCCCGGGGCATCACGACCTGGACCTGCTCGACCCGGATGCGGTGCGTGACGCCGTCGCCCCGGCGGACGCCGTGCTCCACTTCGCCACCAGGATCCCGCCACCGGAGCAGAGAGGCGAGCCGGAGAACTGGGCGGAGAACGACCGGCTGCGCGGCGAGGGGACACCAATCCTGGCCCGGGCCGCACTGGTCGGGTCGGTCGACCTGCTCCTCATGCCCACCGTCGCCTTCGTCTACCCGCCCGGGCCGTCCGACGAGACGACGCCCATCAGGGACGACCTGCCGTTCTTCCTGAACACTGCGCTGGTCGCCGAGCAGGCGGTCGCCGGGTTCACCCAATCCGGGCGCCGCGGGATCGTGCTGCGGCTCGGGCTGCTCTACGGGCCCGGCACCGGCTCGGACGGGCCCGACGACTACTTCGGGACCACCCTCGAGATCGATGACGCCGCCAGGGCGATCGTTGCCGCCCTCGACGCACCCGCCGGGTTGTACAACGTCGTGGCCGACGGCGAAGCCGGTGTCCAACCGCCTGTTCCGCGAGACGACGGGCTGGACGCCGACCACCTGACCGGTAGCCGGCCGAGGCCGTGAGCGGCGGCTGGGCCTGCCGGTAGAGTCGGGGACCCGCTCCCCCGCTGCAGGTTCTCATGTCCGACAATCCTCAGACGCTTGCGCGCCGCCCTCGCCTCCGGGCTGCGGCTGATCGGGCTATTTCGTCAAGCAGCACCCGTGGTCGTTCGCCCTCGCCGCCACCGGGGCCGCCTTCTTCGCCGGCGCCATCGTCGCCTCGGCGGTGGTGATCGGTAGGGCGACCGACCAGGTCATCGTCCCGGTGCTCGACGGGGGCGAGCCGATCGACGGGCGGCTGGCACCGGCGGTGTGGGCAGTGGTCGCCGTGGCGACCTGGAAGGCGGCCGCCATCGTGCTGAGGCGGAGCGGGGCCAGCTACCTGTTCTTCGCCAACCAGGCCGACCTGCGACTGGGGCTGATCGACCGCATCCTGCGGCTGGAGCTGTCGTGGTACCGGCGACAGACCGTCGGCGACCTGCTCGCCGTCACCGACGCCGACACCAGCCAGTCCACGTTCATCCTCAACCCGCTGCCGTTCTCCACAGGGGCGTCCCTCCTGCTGATCGGGTCGGTGGTGATGATCGCCTTCATCGACCCGCTGCTGGCGGCTGATCGCCCTGGTCGCCCTGGCGGGTCTGCTCTCCATCGACATCCGGGGGAGCTGGCGCACCTTCGAGCAGTACCAGGAGGTGCAGGAGGAGCGCGGCCTGGTGGCCCGGGTGGCCCACGAGAGCTTCGACGGCGCCCTCACCGTGAAGGCGCTGGGCCGCGAGGACACCGAGACGGCCCGATTCGAGCGGTCATCGGACAACCTGCGGCGGCATGTTGACCAGCGTCGGCGTCACGTTCTCCACGTACCGGGTGGTGGTCGAGGGTCTGCTGTCGGTGGTCACCGTGGTGATGCTGGTGGCCGGGGCGATCCGCATCCAGGCAGCGGCGGTCACCCCGGGCGAGGTGATCACCATCGCCTACCTCCTGTCGCTGTTGTTCATCCCCATCCGCATCATCGGCTTCATGCTCTGGGACATGTCGCACTCGACGGCGGCGTGGCGGCGGATCCAGCGGGTGCTCACCGCCGACGAGCTGGTCGAGTACGGGACCCTGGAGACCCGGATGTGGCCCAGCGGGGCGGAGGTCGACGGCGCCTCGATCGGGTTCGGCTACCTGCCCGATCAGCCCGTCCTGCTCGACGTGCACCTCGACATCCGTTCGGGCAAGGTCGTGGCCGTCGTCGGCCCGACCGGGTCCGGCAAGTCGACGCTGGTCACGCTGCTCGCCCGGCTCTGGGACCCGGGATCCGGGCTCGATCACCATCGACGGCGCCGACCTGCGCGAGTTCGCCCGGTCCGCCCTGCCCGGCGAGGTCGCCTTCGTAGGCCAGGACGCCTTCCTCTTCGACGACACGGTGCGGGGCAACATCGCCTTCGGCACCGACGCCGACGACGATGCGGTGCGGACGGCCGCAGACGTTGCCGGCGCCACCGGGTTCATCGAGCAGCTCCCCCAGCGGTGGGACACCCTGGTCGGTGAGCGGGGCACCACCTTGTCCGGTGGCCAGCGGCAACGCATCGCCCTCGCCCGGGCGCTGGTGCGCCGCCCCCGGCTGCTGATCCTCGACGACGCCACCTCGGCGGTCGACCCGTCGGTGGAGACCCGGATCCTCGAGCGGCTCAGGGTCGTCGAGCTCCCGTCGACCGTGGTGATGGTCGCCTATCGCCGCTCGTCGATCATGCTCGCCGACGAGGTGGTGTTCGTCGACGACGGTCGGGTCATCGCCCACGGGACCCACGACGAGCTGATGACCTCCGTCCCCGGTTATGCCCGCATCCTCGAGGCGTACGAGCGTGATGCCGAGGCCCGGTCCGCCGGCGCCGTGGCCGGTGCGGAGGAGCCGTGACCACCGCCGACCAGACCATGTCGACTTCTCGGGCGCTGCGGCGCATGCTGGTCGAGGCGCCGGCGCTGCGGCGCGGGCTGGTCGTGACCATCCTCCTCGCCGCCCTGGGGACGGCGATCCAGATCGTCGTCCCCGTCGTCGTCCAGCGGATCATCGACAACGAGATCCTGGCGCCGGCCGGGGTCGATGTCGGCGGGGTGCTGACGCTCGGCGCGGTGGCGGTCGGGGCGATGCTGGCGGCGATGGTGGTGCGCCGGCTGGCGCTGGTGCGGCTGGCCACCCAGGCGGCTCAGGGGCTGTCCGACCTCCGGGTGGGAGCCTTCTCGCACCTCCACCGCCTCGACGTGCTCCACGTCGAGGCGGAGCGACGCGGGTCGCTGGTCGCCCGGGTCACCAGTGACATCGCCGCCATCCAGGACTTCGTCGACTGGGGAGGGGTGGGGCTCCTCATCGGCAGCGCCCAGGTGGTGATGGCAGTGGCGATGATGCTGGCCTTCGAGTGGCGGCTGGCCCTGTTCGTGCTCGCCGGGGTGGTGCTCTACGGGCTGCTCCTGGTTCTGTTCCAGCGGGTGCTGCAACGACTGCACGACCAGGTCCGGAGACGCGTGGGTGACACGATGTCGGCCATGGGTGAGGCGGTTTCGGGACTCCCGGTGGTGCGCGCCTACGGGACGGAGGACGCCACGGTGGCCAAGGTCCGTTCGGTGGTCGACGCGCAATTCAAGGTGGAGCACCGCACCTTCGTGGTGGGCGCCGCCCTGTTCTCCAGCGCCGAGATCTTCGCCGGTGCCATCACGGCCGGGGTCATCGCCTTCGGCGTCGCCCTCGGCCCGGGGTGGGGCCTCACCGCCGGGACCCTGCTCGGCCTCCTGTTCCTGGTGACCCTGCTGGTGGAGCCGGTGCAGACCCTGGTGGAGACCCTCGACCAGGCCCAGTCGGCGGCCTCGGGTGTTCGGCGCATCGTCGAGGTGCTCGACACCCCGATCGTCATCGCCGACCCGATCGACGGCGCCATCCTGCCGGCAGGCGCCCTCGACGTCGCCTTCGAGGGAGTGCGGTTCCGGTACCCGGCCGGGGACGACGTGTTGCAGGACGTCACCGTCACCATCCCGGCCGGGGCGCGCGTCGCGGTGGTTGGGCGAGACTGGGTCCGGTAAGTCCACGTTCTCCAAGCTGGCCACCCGGCTGCTCGACCCGACCGGAGGGCAGGGTGCTCGTCGGCGGCGTGCCCGTCGATCAGGTCGCCTTCGACAGCCTGCGCCGGCGCATGGTCTTCGTCCCCCAGGAGGGCTTCCTGTTCGACACGACGATCGCCGACAACGTCCGGTACGGCAGCCCGGACGCCACCGACGCCGAGGTCGTCGAGGCGTTCGCCGACCTCGAGCTCGACGGATGGCTGGCGTCGCTCCCCGCCGGGGCCGCCACCGAGGTCGGTGAGCGGGGCAGTGCCCTCTCCGCCGGCGAACGGCAGCTGGTGGCGCTGGCCCGGGCCTGGATCGCCGACCCGGCGGTGTTGGTGCTCGATGAGGCGACGTCGGCGGTCGACCCCGCCCTCGAGGTGCAGATCCGTCGGGCCATGGAGCACCTCACCGAGTCGCGCACCTCGATCACGGTCGCCCACCGGCTGTCCACGGCGGAAGCGGCGGACTGGGTGCTGGTGTTCGACGAGGGTCGCCTTGTGGAGCGCGGCTCCCACGAAGACCTGCTGGCGCTCGGCGGCGTCTACGCCGACCTCCACACCGATTGGGCGGCCGGCACGTCGGGGGTCGTAACCCCGTCCGGCTGACGGGACATCACGGCGGAGCCCGATCGGCCGTGGCGAAAGCGTGGCCGGTGGGGACGACGTCGTTGCCGATGACGACGGCCCTGCCCTGGTGGATGGCGGTGTGGTGGTAGCGGCAGACGAGGATGCAGTTCTCGAGGCTCGTCTCGCCGCCGTCGAGCCAGTGGACGATGTGATGCGCGTCACACCAGTGCGCCGGCCTCCGGCAACCGCGGAACCGGCAACCGCCGTCCCGCACCACCAATGCCTTGCGTAGGGCCGGTGAGGGCACGCGAGTAGCCCTCCCGAGATCGAGGATCTCCGAGACGCCCCGAGTGATCACCCGAGTGACTTCGGCGTCACAGAGGATCCGGTGTGCGGACCCCGGGGTGATCGGGCCGGTGTGGTCGAGGTCGCAGCGGGTCCCGCTTCTGTCCAGGAACGTGTCGAGATCGACCGTGAGTGTGACCGCTGCCCGTAGGCCACCGTCCACTGTGCCGTTGCGGAGCCACTGCTCGCACAGCAGGCCCAACGCCTCGGCTCGCCGATTCGCAGCCGAGCGCGAGTCCGTGACGACGGGCGGTGGGGTGGCAGCGTCCAGCGCGGTGAGCACTGCTTCGCCGAGCTCGGGGTCCAGGAGGCCGTCCAGTCTGACCATGCCCTCAAAGGTGACCGAGGCATGCAGGTAGGCCAGCGCCCGACGATCCTCCGCCGCCCGCTCGGCTCGCGACTCGTCGGCGCAGTTGGCCCAATACCGGGTGGCGCGGCGTAGGTCGGGGAGTTCGAGGTCACCGGCGAGCCCGATCAGCATCGGCTCGTCGCGCTCGTAGGGCTTGGGGTGTGCGTGCGCCACCCGGGACAGGAGTCGAGCCCTGGCATGGGAGAGGGAGCCGGACTCGAAGGCGTCGGCGGTGTCCGGATGGTCGACCATTGTCCTGGCCAGCCCGACGAGGGAACGGGCTTCTCCGTCGGACACGTCGGCGTGCACCGCAACCCACCGGGTCAGGCTCAGCCCTTCCGGGTGCGCACCGAGGGCGCGTTGGGAGGCGATCCGACCGGCGAGCCTCGCCGACAGCATCGACATGGCCCGGCCGAGGGAGGCGATGTCCTCCGCCAGGGCGAAGGACGGAACCGGCTCCTCGACGCGCACCGGGACCCGCTCGATCACCGCCAGCAAGTCGTCGAGCAACCCAGGCCCCTTCCCGCACACGCGCCCTCGGTGAGAGCGCTTCGATGGGGAAGTCCTTTCATCTTATCGAACGTACGTTCGATTGTCAAGCATCATGACAACGATTGTCACTCGCCCGGCCGAGCGATGCCGGCGAGCCGCCAGAATGCCGGCGCCCGGAGAGGAGGGGCGTGGTCGAGTTGAGGACACCGGACGAGATCGAGGCGATGCGACCTGCGGGCCGCTTCGTCGCCGCCGTCCTCGCCGCCACCAGCGAAGCCGCCGACGTGGGGGTCAACCTGCTCGACCTCGACCGGCTCGCCCACCGGATGATCGAAGACGCCGGGGCGGAGTCGTGCTACATCGACTACCACCCGTCGTTCGGCGCCAGCCCCTTCGGCAAGGTGATCTGCACCTCGGTGAACGACGCCGTGCTCCACGGCCTCCCCCACGACTACGCCCTGCGCGACGGCGACCTGCTGACGCTCGACTTCGCCGCCTCGGTCGACGGATGGGTGTGCGACGCCGCCGTTTCGACGATCGTCGGCCGCCCCCGTAGCGGCGACATCCGGTTGATCGACACCACCCGCCTCGCCCTCGAAGCCGCCATCGCCGCGGCCCGACCCGGGAACCGGGTGGGCGACATCTCGGCGGCCATCGCCGGTGTGGCCCGAGTCCGCCGGCTACCGGATCAACACAACGTTCGGCGGCCATGGCGTCGGTCGGGTCATGCACGGCGACCCGCACATCCCCAACGACGGCCGCCGCGGCCAGGGCCTGTCGCTGCGGCCCGGGCTGGTGATCGCCATCGAGCCCTGGTTCCTGGAGACCACCGACCTCATCTACACCGATCCCGACGGCTGGACGCTACGGTCGGTCGACGGCTCACGGGGCGCCCACTCCGAGCACACCGTGGCCGTCACCGACGACGGACCGATCGTCCTCACCGCGGCGACCTGAGAGCGGGCACCGAGCCGACCGGCCGCCGGCTCTGGCAGCGGCGCACCGGCTGTTGGATAGAGTTGGCAAGCAGCGACCGGGGGGTGACGCGGGGATGACCGCCGGAGACACATGGGTGGTGCCGCTGGACACCGCTCCGGTCGATGCCTCAGTGCTCGGTGGCAAGGGTGCCGCACTCGCCGAGCTGGTCGCCTTCGGGCACCCGGTGCCGTCCGGATTCGTGATCACCGTCCCCGCTTACCTGGCGATGCTCGCCCTCGGCGGAGTCAGCGATGCCCATGCGGAGCTGGGCGCCGCCTTCCGCAGCGGGCAGACCCGGCTCGATCTGGCGGAACGCATCGCATCCGCCATCGACGCGTCGCCCTACCCGCCCGGTCTCGCCGAGCAGATCGCCGAGCAGATCGCCCTCCTGCGGCTCTGGGACCAGTCGGACGGGTTGATCGTTCGGTCGTCGGCGACCGTCGAGGACTCGCAAGTCCTCGTCGTTCGCCGGCATCTTCGAGTCGGTGGCGATCGACGACCCTGCCTCGTTCGAGGATGCCGTCCGCGCCGTATGGCGCTCTACCGTCTCGCCCAGAGCCGTCACCTACGCCATCGAGACGGGGGCCGACGCCGCTCCGCTGATGGCCGTGGTGGTCCAGAGGTTCCTCGGGGCAACCCGCGCCGGCGTCATGTTCACCACGTTCGACGGCGCCACCCTGGTCGAGCATGTCGACGGTGGCAGCGAGAAGCTGGTCCTGGGCGAGGTGATCCCGGAACGACTGAGGATCGACCGGACGACCGGGGTCACCGAAGGGGCGTCGAAGGGCTCGACGCCGGGCAGGTCCTCGGCCTGGCGGCACTCGCCACCCGTCTCGAAGACGAATTCGGTGGGCCCCAGGACGTGGAGTGGGTCATCTGGGGCGACCGCATCCACGTGGTCCAGACCCGCCCGATAACCACCTTCCTGACGACCCAGTCCTCGCCGATCGGTGACGCCCTGCTGACCGGGATCGCAGCCAGCGGAGGGGTCGGCTCCGGGCCATCGCATCTGGTGTTCAACATCGACCAGGCGTTGCGGCTGGAGAACGGGTCGGTCCTGGTCACCCCGATGACCAACCCCGACATGGTGGTGGCGATGCGGGCCTCCGCAGGGATCGTCACCGACGTCGGCGGTGTGATCTGCCACGCCGCCATCGTCTCCCGGGAGCTGGGACTTCCCTGTGTGGTCGGCACCGAGACGGCGACCGCCATGCTCGCCGACCGGCCAGATGGTCACGGTGGACGGCTCGTCCGGCGCGGTCTACGACGGAGTCGTCGAGGTCGCCAGGGACTTGGGAGGCGCCCCGGCCGAGTGGGCGGACGTCTGGTCTCGGTTCCAGGCGGACCGATCCGGCATCCCCCTGGTCCCCGGGATAGCCGCCCTCGAGGCGGCGCCGCCCGGCGAAGAGGCCGCGGTTCTGGTCGCCGACATCGACCTGCGCAGCTCGGTCCGAGGTCTGTGGAACGACCTGGAGCACCTCTCGGAGTCGGGACGCACCGCCATCGCCGCCGCGTACGTCGACCGGGTTCGCCGCGCCCTCGATGCCAGCGGCATGGCGCGCGTCTCGTTGCTCGGTGAGGACCTGCCGCCCGGGTTCTTCGACGCCGCAGTCTCCGCCACCGGAGACCAGCGCATCTCGATCGTCGAGGACGCCGGAGGCGCCGTCGCCATCACCGAAGCCCTCACCGGCGCCGCCGGCGATCGGCGGAGGATGCTCCCTGCAGTCGCCCAGGCGGTGGAGGCTGCCACCGATACCGCCAAGTTCTTCGGGCACACCCCGGCGGTGCGCCGGGCGGCGATGCCCGACCCCGGGTGGCGGGAACGCTGGTGGAGCTTGCTCCCGGAGTACGGACGGTTCCACCAGGAGTTCTCCACCGCGCAGCAGCTCGGTGAACACGAGTGGCTCGAGATCCGACCCGAGCTCGTCATCTCGCCGCTGCTCAAGTCGTTGGTGCAGCCTGGGTTCGAGATGGTCCCGCGGGCGATGGGGTTCTCCGATCTACCGCCGCTCTACGTGAAGTGGATCCGGTGCCGCTACCACTTCCGTGCCGATGCCTTCGCCGCGGTGTGGGCAGCGATCGTGCGGGCCACCTGGGACCCGACGTACATGGCCGACCTCAATCGCCGGGTGCGACGCTCCTACGACCAGCTCGGCGAGGTGACGGTGCTCTTCCCCACCGACGACGCCGAGCTGCGCATGCTGACCGGGGAGCGGATGGTGGCGTTGATGACCTCGTGGTGGCCTCGGTGGGTCGAGTTCTTCGCCCTCTGCTGGTTCATCCAGGCGCAGGGAGACGACATCCTCTACCCGTTCATCGAAGAGACGGTGGCCGCGAACCGCGCCGCCACCGGCGCCCACGCGGAGAAGGTCGTCGTCTGGCCCACCGCCGCCGACCTGGTGCTGCCCACGACACCGGTGCTGAGCGGCGACTACATGGCGAGTGTCGGTCGGCTGCGCAGCGTGATGCTCGAGAGGGGCTCGACACCGCGGACGCCGCGGTCACCGTGGTGGAGCGCGGCGAGGTGCCCGAACTGGCCGACGCCCTCGAGCGACACCTCGTCGACTGGCACTGGATGCGCGACCGTGACCTGCTCTTCGAGCCTTGGGACACACCGCACCGGGTGCTCGAAACCGCATTGCGAGCCGGGCCCCACACCCCGGTGCAGTACGGGGAGAACCTGCGACGCAACCTGTTCGCCCTCGGGTTCCACGCCGGCCTGGCGCGAGCATCGGGGCGCCACCGAGCCCTCGCCTACGCGGTCCGCAACCTCCAGGATCTCAACGTGGAACGGGAGAACCACCACGTGTTGTGGCTCAAGTACTCCTATCCGTTGCGCCGCGTGTTCCTCGAGATGGAACGGCGACTCATCGAGCAGGGTTCCATCGAGGCCGGCGACATCTGGTTCTTCGAGGCACCGGAGGTGATCGACCTGGCGCGGGCGCTCCCAGAACCGCCAGATGCGGGCCTGGTGGCGAAGGTCCGCAACCGCCGCCGCGGCTTCGAGCAGGAGGCGCGACTCGACGACGGGACGTCGAGCCCTGTCGACGACGAGGACGACTACTACTGAGCGGCGTGAACGACGGCCGAGGGGGCGGAGAATGGAACTGTCGACCGACCGGCTCGCCGATCTGTGCCGCCGGTTGGCGCCGGTCTACCCCACCGACGGCACCAGAGCGGCCGCGGCGCAGCTCCTCGCCCTCGAAGACCCTGGTGATGCCCTCGGGCGGGCGGTGTGGTTCCTGACCTGGCAGCGCATACTCTGGCTGACGCTCGACCGCCTCGAGGAAGCCGGAGCCGACCTCGACGAGATCGCAGTGAGCGGAGACAGGGTGCGCCAGATCTTCGCCTCCCGGGTTCCATTGTGGACGCACCCGCCGGATGACCGGACCACCTGCCTCGGCCTGCGCCGCACTCTCGCCCGCCACAAGGCGCTCCTCGCCGAGCCGGTCGAGGCGCTGATGAGATCTGACCATGACGCCTTCATCGCCGTATCGGGCCGGGCTTTCGAGGCGGCATACCCGTCGTACGCCACTCGGTCCGAATTCGACACCGATCTCCTGGTCCCCAGGCTCGACGACGGGATCCGTCTCGCCCACCTCCTCCACGATGCCGGCTACGGGCTGCATCACGCCCGTGTTCTGGGGTTGGGTCCGAAGCCGGAGGCGATATTCCAGCATCGCCGAGCCGTGGGGAACCACCTCGTGGGGATCGAGGTGTTGGTCGGCGGGTACTACAGCCACCAAGGTGCGATCGCTGCTCGGTCACGGTTGGTTCCTTGGCGAGGCGGAATGTTGCGTGTGCCTGCGGCGGAGGACATGCTCGTGATGGCGGCCGCCCGAGTGGTCAGAAAGCGGCAATTCGACTTCGTCAACTACAACGACGTCGCCGTGATCCTGCACGAGGAAGGCGCCGGCCTCGACTGGGACCTGGTCACACGCATAGCCGGGGATGTCGGGGTCGGATCAGTCCTGGCGCGACTGCTCGAAGGGACCGCACACGGACCCGGACCTCGACCCTTCCCACCGGCGGTGCTCGGAGGAACTGGCCCGCCATCCTCTCGATCGCGCGATCAATCGGCTGACAGGCCGAGTCTCCGACCCGACCACCCGGTTCGTCAATTCGCCGAGCACCAGACGTGATCTGCGGACCGCCGTGTGGCGGGGGGCGTTGCGAGTCCGCCAGATCGGGGCAGGTGTCGAGCCGAGCCCACTGGCGAAGATCCGGCGGAGAGCAGAGCACAACCTCTATGCCATGCAACTCGGCCGCATGGCGAAGGCGGATGCGAAGCGTTCGGTGATCGGGCGCATCGGGCGGTGGCTCAGGCCCCGGTGCGGGGCCCTGTGTGAGGTCAATCCCGCCCTAGCCGGCGGCGAGCGGTGCCTCTCCAGTCTCGGCACGAGGCCATGGGATGACGCCGCCGGTCGACAACTGCGTCTCCTCGCCGCACAGGTGCCCACGACGGCGGGCGCCCACCGCTGTGACGACTACCGGTTCGAGTTGCTCACCAGACGCCGGTGACCTGGGCACTCACCCGGTGACGATGTCGAACCGGCCCTCAGGGCGGAGGCGTGCCGGTGAGACCCTCGCCGGCGGCGGCGACCACCGTGACCTCGGCCGGACCGGCCGTCCACGTCGAGCCAGGACCCGTTGGGGATGAGCCGGGTCGCCTCCCGGAGCGCCACCACCGCCGGGATGCCGAACTCACGGGCGAGGACCGTGGCGTGCTGGAGAAGGCCACCCTCCTCGACGACGACGGCTGCGACTCGGGGCAGGACCGGCGCCAGGTAGGGATGGAGCACCGGGGCGACCAGGACCGATCCCGATGGCACCGACTCGGTGACGATGCCTCCCGGCGGTGAACACCTCCGCCGGTGCGGTCACCCTTCCGGGCGAAGCACCGATGCCTTGCAGAGTCCATGCCGGCACCGGAGCCGGCGGTGATTGGCTGCTCGCGGGGACCGATGGTTCGGGGGCCGGGTCGGCCGGTGGAAGATCTCCGCCAGCCTGCCGAGAGCCGATCCCGTTCGCCGCCATGTAGTCGGACTGCGCCAGATAGGCGGTCGAGCCTGTGGTCGACCTCGGTCGGCGTCGGGCACCGGTGGTGAACTCGCCGCCGTTCGACGAAGAGCAGACGCCACGGGGTCGACGCCTGCCGAATCACCCAGGCCGTCAGGAGAGGCACGACCCCGTTGTAGAAGGCGTGCCGCAGGTACCAGATCTGCATGTCCATGAACTCCACCCACCGCACGGTCGACGTCTCGGAGGCCGGTGACCGCCGGCCCGTGTCGGTCGGCGAGAAGTCGACCGGCGGCCGGCGGGGCGCGAGACCGTCGGATCGGGCACGAATGCCGTCATCGCCCGAACAGTGTGAGCGGGGCTGTCGAAGCCGGGGGCCTCCCACGCCACCGGCCCGAATCCGGCGCGGTGCCGGCAGAAGCACCCACTGCGTCGACCAGCTCGGGTCCGCTCTCGGCCAGGTCTCGACGAGGAGCGCGAGCGGCTGGCCGCGGCCGGCGGACCAGGATGCGAGGCGACCCAGGTCTTCGGTCAGCACGCGCCGGGGCTGGGGTGATCGGGGAGGGGAGGGTCGGGGTCGCCCTGCTTGGCCATGGCGGCGAGCAGCAGATCGGGCACGATCTTGGTGAGTACCGGGTAGGGCATCAGGTGGGCGACCGCTCGAGCAGGCTGGCGAGGCGGCCTGCCCAGACCCCGCATCCGCATCCGACAGGTCGATCGACCGGCGACCAGCGTCGAGGAGGCTCGGCACCGCTGTGTGCGGTTGCCCTCGAGGCGGCTGAGGAAGCGCAGGTCCGGACGGGTCGGGAACGCCTGGCGCATCACCGCGAGTCCCTCTGTGGCCACGTGCAGGTCGCCGTCGCCATCGAGACGGGCCGGAAAACGCCCGTCTGGGTAGGCGCCGGCCAGACCCGACCAACTCGGCGGCGGTCCATAGTTCGTCGAACACCGACTGCTGGAGGGGCAGATCCGACCAGGCGACGTCGCAGCAGGCTCGATGGGGGACCGCTCAGTCGACGCCCCCTCGATCGCCTGCGCGTTCGCGCATCTCCAGCTCGGCCAGGCGGGGAAATGCCCCCGCAGGGCGGTGATCCGCTCCTCGGGGCCGAGGGCGCTCATCCCGAGGCGGACCGGGTCCTGGGGGTCGAAGGCGACGAGATCGATGTCGACCGGATCGAAGGCCGCTTCGGGATGCTGGACGACGACGACGACCCTGGTGGCCCCCTCGGCGACGGCGGCGTCCGGCAGGGCGACCCGGTAGACCCCGGGACCAACGCGGGATCGACCTCCGGACCAGCGGTCCCGGCATCGAGCGACGTGGCGGAACTGTCGACGTCGCGGATGTAGCCGACCGTGGCCGCCCCGGATCGAGACCGGTCGCTCCGGCCCGGTTGCATCGCGGGCGTACATCGAGCAGGGACACGACCGATGGAGCCACGCCGGACGTGTAGGCGTGGAAGGGCATCAGCCGGATCCCCCCGCCGAGTCGATGAAGTCGGAGAGGCGCTTCTCGCCGTCCAGCCCTGCTTCGTACTCCATCTCCGTGAACCGGGGCAGCGCTCGACGGAGGAACTCGTGCCGCTTCCGATCCCCGAGCTGTGTCATACCGATGCACGAGGCGTCGAGCGGGTCGTACGCCACGAGTTCGAACTCGATCGGGTCGACCCTGGCGCCGTCGAAGCGGAGAACGAGGAGGGCGTGGGGCGAGCCGGAGGCGAAGAGCTCGTCGGGGAGCCCGACCCGGTACAAGCCAGGGGCCAGATCGCTATCGACCTCTTCGAAGGCGCCCGGCGGCAGGCTGATCGCCACCGCCCCTCGCCCTCCCGGACATAGGCGGCGGCGGCGCCGGGCGACTCGGCGGTGAGCCCGGCGACAGCGCGGCCGGCGTCGCGCGCGAAGATGAGAACGCTCCTCCCCGTGGCTCCCCACCGGACCGTGTGCGACATGTGAACCGGCATTGCACCCCTCCTCCTCACCGGGATGTCACCATCCCGCCGTCACCCGCCCGACACCGCTTCGTTGGCCGGCGATAGTGTACCGGCCAGGTAGCCGCCAACCCGGGGGATCCCCATGGATCCAAGCGTCAGGAGGCTCGCCGGCATCCTGCGTCGATTGTCGGCGGTGTACCCGTCCGAGCGGACCAAGACGGCGGCCGCCGAGTTCCTCGCGGTCGACGACCTGGGAACGCGCTGGGTCGCGCCCTGCGTTTCCTGGTCTGGCAGCGCACCATGGCAGTGGCTCTCGGCCACTTGGAGGCTGCCGGTGTGGACCTCGACGCCATCCTGGTGCCCGCAGGCCGTGTCAATGGGGTCTTCCCCGCACCCAGGTGTGGACCGTCTCTGAGACCGGCCCGGTCAGTGCCCGGCGCCTGCTCGACGTGGCGGCGCGTCACAAGGAGCTGCTGGCCGAACCGTGGCGACGCTGCTGACGGCAGGAGTCGGTGGGTTCGTGGTCCTTTCCGGTCGGGGCTTCCAGGTGGCCTACCCGGCGTACACGACCCGGACCGAGTTCGACACGGACCTGTTACCCAAGACCTGCCGCCGGGGCGGCGGTGGCGTCGGCGCTCCACGAGGCCGGCTACCAATTCGGCTACCGCGCATTTCCCGGCTCGGACCGGCACCGCAGGCGTCCTTCTCCAGTGGCCGCCAGGTCGGGGAGCACCACGTATCGGTCGGCGTCCTCGTCGGTGGCTACCACGGCCACCGAGGACCGATCGTGTCGAGATCCCGCTCGCTCCCCTGGCGGGGCGGCACCGTCCAGGTGCCGGCGGCCGAGGACATGTTGGTGATGCTCGCGGCCCGTGTGGTCCGCAAGCGTCAATTCGCCTTCGTCAACTACAACGATGCCGCCGTGATCCTCCCGAGGAGCCCGGCCTCGACTGGGATCTGGTGACCACTCGGCCAGGGCCGGAGGCCTGCAGTCGGTGCTGAGCGTCGTGCTCGACAGAGCGGAGGAGATCGTCGGTCGGCCCGTCGTACCGCCGTCGCCTGGGACGACCTCGACCGGAGACGTACCGACCGTGCGGCCCACGTATTGACCCGTGCGGTTTCCGACCCGTCGGAGAGGCTCTCGGCTGAAGACAGCAGGATCGCGCAGGTGGCGGTGAGGATGCGCCGAAGGCTCTGGACGGGCCCGCCGCGTGCGCCTGGTCCGTGCCGGGGTGGCGCCCGGGAGGTGGAAGTCGGTGCGCCGGCGGTTGGAGCTCGCCCTCTACCGCCGGCAGCGGGGCCGGCGACCGATCCGGCGTGTCTGTTCCGTCGTCGACCGGGCGGCACGTTGGCTCCGCCCGCACTGCGGCTCGCTCTGCGAGGTCGTGCCCGGCCTGGCGGCAACCGGTCCTGTCTGGCCCTCCTCGGGGCCCGGCCCTGGCGCGATGCCACCGGTGACGAGCTGCGCCGGGTCGGCGCTTTCCTGACTGCGGAGAGCGCCGTTCACAACTGCGACCGCTACCGGTTCGAGTTGGTCGGGTAGGGCAGCGCCCGACGGCACACCGTCAGCGAGGGGGCGGCAGCAGCTCCAGCGGGGCGGTCCAGCGCCCGCCGGCCCGCTCGGCCAGTTGGGCGAAGTCGACGTTCTCGAGGATGGAGATCGTCGCCTCCCTGACCTCCTGCCAGACCTCCTTGAGCGAGCAGGCGACGTCCATCGGGCACGGCTCCGGTGAGTGACGGGTGGCGCAGGCGATGGGGGCGAGCTGGCCCTGGAACACCCTGACCACCCGGTCGAGCGAGATCTCGGCCGCTTGGTGGTTGAGCCGGTAGCCGCCGGCGGGGCCGCGGACCGACCGGACGATGCCTGCCCCGCGGAGCTGGCTCATGATCTGCTCGAGGAAGGGCGCCGGCACCGCGGTCCGCTCCGCCAGCTCTGCGAGCTTCAGCGATGAACCGCTCGCTCTCGGCGATCGCCAGGGCGAGCACGGCCCGGGTGGCGTAGTCGGTTTTCCTGGTGATCCACATGGCGTCTCCGGGATCCCCTCGTCCTCATCCGATTGTCGACCTCAACAGTAGGCAACGATCGGTCCGGTGTCGGTGGTTTGACACGCGCACCGACCCGTGTAGAGTACCGGCTCGTTATCGAGTATGTCGACTTTACAAGTCAACATTATCAGATAAATCAGTAACTCAGTAGGGGGTAAGTGATGAAGACTTTCATCAGGACCAGGACGGTGGTGCTGGCGGCAGTGGTTCTGCTCGCCGGCGCATGTGGCGGTGACGACGACGCCGGGGATTCCGGCGGGGCCGGCGGGGCCGGCGGTACGGCAGGGGGATCGGCGGGCGAGGTGGTCAACCTCGGGTACTTCGCCAACGTCACCCACGCTCCCGCCATCGTCGGGGTGGCCGACGGGCTGTTCCAGGAGGAGCTCGGCGACACCGAGCTGCGCACGGTGACCTTCAATGCCGGGACCGATGCGATCGAGGCGCTGTTCAGCGGGGCCATCGACATGACCTTCATCGGTCCCAACCCGGCGATCAACGGGTTCGCCCAATCCGACGGTGAAGCGGTGCGGATCATCGCCGGCACCACGTCGGGCGGGGCGTCGCTGGTGGTCAGTGACGAGATCCAGGCGCCCGAGGACCTGGCCGGCAAGACCCTGGCCACCCCGTCGCTGGGCAACACGCAGGATGTGGCTGCCCGCGCCTGGCTGGCCGACAACGGGTTCGAGGTCACCCTCGAGGGCGGCGGCGACGTCAACGTGGCGCCCCAGGACAACTCGGAGACGTTGACCGCCTTCCAGGAGGGTCGGGTCGACGCCGCCTGGGTGCCCGAGCCGTGGGCGACCCGCCTCGTGCTCGAGGGTGGAGGACCGGTGCTGGTCGACGAGGCCGAGCTGTGGCCCGACGGCCAGTTCGTCACCACCCACCTGATCGTGGCGACCGAGTTCCTCGAGGAGCACCCCGACGTCGTCGATGCCGTGCTCCGTGGGCTGGTCCAGGCCATCGAGCAGGTGAACGAGGACCCCGAGGGCGCCCAGGCGACGGTGAGCGCCGGCATCGAGGAGATCACCGGCAGCCCCATCGCCCCGGAGACCATGGCGGGAGCGTGGGAGAACCTCGAGTTCACCCTCGACCCGATCGCCTCGTCGCTCCAGGTGTCGGCGGACAACGCCGAGGCGGTCGGGCTGCTCGACCCGGTCGACCTGGAGGGGATCTACGCCCTCGACCCGCTCAACGCCATCCTGACCGAGTTGGGCCTGCCCGAGGTCAGTTCGTGATCGTCGAGCACAGGTCGGTCGACCACCAGCCGATGGCGCCCATCGGGGCGCCATCGGCTGCGGCCGTCTCGATCAGTCACGTCTCCAAGACGTACCACGACGGTCGATCGTCGCTGCAGGCGCTCGACGACGTCTCCCTCGAGATCGCCGAGGGCGAGTTCGTCTGCCTGCTCGGCGCCTCGGGATGCGGCAAGAGCACGCTGCTCAGCCTGGTGTCCGGTCTGTACTCGACCACCGAGGGCACGATCGACACCGGAGATCGGCGTGTCGGGCTCGTGTTCCAGGAGTCGGCGCTGTTCCCGTGGCTCACCGTCGCCGGCAACGTCGACGCCGCCATGAAGTTCCGGGGCGTGCCCAAGCAGCGCCGCAAGGAGCGGGTGGACGAGCTGCTCAGGCTGGTCCATCTCGACGAATTCGCCGACAAGCGGCCCCACCAGCTCTCCGGCGGGATGCGGCAGCGGACCTCGATCGCCCGGGCTCTCGCCCAGGACGCCGAGGTGATGCTCATGGACGAGCCGTTCGGGGCGCTCGACGCCATGACCCGGGGGATCCTGCATGACGAGCTCGAGCGCATCTGGAAAGCTCGTCGGATTGACCGTGCTGTTCGTCACCCACGACGTCCGGGAGGCGGTGCGGCTCGGTGACCGGGTCGTGCTGCTGTCGAGCCGCCCGGGCGGGTGATCGAGACCTACGACGTCGGGCTTCCCCGCCCACGGGAGCTGGAGTCCGCCGCCGTCGGCGGGTTGGCCGCCGAGATAACCGCACGGCTCCGGGGAGAGGTGCGCCGCCATGCTCACTGAGGCGAGCACGCTGGACGAGGAGATCGTCGGTCTCGACCACCTCGAGGTCCCGCATGCGGGAGCGGGCGCGGTGGACGGCCCGGGCCTGGGACGTCGCCTGGCCCAAGCTGGCCGCCATCGCCATCGTCCTGATCGGCTGGCAGCTGATCGTGTTGTCGGGCTGGAAGCCGACCTACGTGCTGCCGCCGCCGGCCGAGGTGTTCCAGCACACTGGGCGAGAGCATCCGGACCGCCGTCGTTCTGGCAGGCGGTGGGCATCACCATGCAGCGGGCCGCCATCGGCTTCGCCGCCGCCACTCTGGTGGGAACCGTGGTGGGGCTGGCGGTGGCGCAGAGCTCGGTGCTGCGCCGGGCGGTCGGGTCGCTGATCACCGGGCTGCAGAGCATGCCCTCGATCGTGTGGTTCCCGTTCGCCATCCTGCTGTTCCAGATCTCGGAGACGGCGATCTTCTTCGTGGTGGTGCTCGGGGCCGCCCCGGCCATCGCCAACGGGCTGATCTCCGGGCATCGACCACATCGAGCCGATCCTGCTTGCGCGCCGGAAAGGTGCTCGGGGCCAGGGGCCCGATGTCGTGGTTGCACGTGGTGCTTCCCGCCGCCCTCCCCGGCTACGTGGCCGGGCTCAAGCAGGGATGGGCGTTCGCCTGGCGGTCGCTGATGGCCGGCGAGCTGCTGGTCATCATCGCTGCCCAGCCCTCGATCGGGGTCCGGCTCACCTTCGCCCGTGAGCTGGCCGACGCCGCCGCGCTGCAGGCGATGATGATCGTGGTGCTGGTGATCGGGATCATCGTCGACGGTGTCTTCTTCGGCACCGTCGAGCGCCGCGTGCGCCGGAACCGTGGGTCTGCTGTCCCCTGAGCGTGCAGGGATCGTGAGGACCCGCCCGGCTCGTCCCCGAAGATGATGACGTCCTCCGGGTCACTCCCCTAAGGTCCGGGCCACGCCGGAACGAGACTCCCCTGATCGGCGCCGAGGATTGCCATGACCGAACCCATGGGCGAGCCGCCCGAAGCGGGCGCCGAGCCCGACGACCGGCCGGACGGAGTCCCGGCCGGTGACGCGACCCCGCAAGGCGAGGCCCGACCGGCGCGGCCGCGTCCGAGGATGGCTGTCGCTGGTGCTGGTCGTGCTCGCCTCGATCGTCGTCCTGGCCGCCGTCGTCACCGTCTGGGCCCACGAGAGGGTGTTCAACACCGACAAGTTCATGGCCACGGTGGAGCCGACCCTCGAGGACCCGGCCTTCTACGCGTCGATGAGCGGGTACGTCACCGACCAGACGCTCGAGGCCCTCGACATCGAGACGCGGGTCACCGATGCCCTCGACCGTCTCGACACCTACCTGAGCGAGGCGATCGTGGAGGCGATCAACCCCGACCCGCAGATCCTCGAGCTGCTCTCCCGGTTCGACCGGCCGTCGCTCACCGCGCTCGCCCCGTCGATCAGCGCCGCCCTGGAGACGCGCGTGGCCGACAGGATCGACAGCTTCGTCACCTCGGAAGAGTTCAGGACTGCCGTGGTTGAGCTGGTACGGCGCGGTCACCAGGCGGCCGTCGCCCTGGTGCGCGACGACCTCGCCGAGCTCCCCAACGTCACCATCGAGGATGGGGAGGTGAGGCTCAACCTGATCCCTCTCATCACGGCGACGCTGCAGCGGGTCTTCGACGAGATCAGGGACTTCCTCCCCGACGTCACCCTCCCCGGCGTCGTCTCCGACCGGGCGGCCGAGGCACGCGAGCAGCTCGCCGCCGCCCTCCGTGCCGAGCTCCCCGAGGACTTCGGCCAGCTGACCGTGATGTCCGAGGAGGACCTCTCCGCCGCCCAGGAGGCGGCCGGCCGATTCGACCGGCTCGTCTGGCTGGTCGCCATCCTGGCGATCGTCCTCATCGCAGCTGCGATCGCCGTCGCCCGGAACCGTCGGCGGGCGGTGGTGCAGGTCGCCATCGGAGTGATCGTGGCAGTGGTCCTCGGCGTGGCTGCGGTTCGCCGGCTCGAAGCGGCGATCATCGACAGCATCCAGAATCCGGACGGGGCCGCCACCGCGGCCGCCCTGATCGGCGACGTCATCGGCGACCTCCGCCGGGTTGTCTGGGTGATCGTCGTGGTCGCCGTGGTCGTCGCCATCGCCGCCTACCTGGCCGGACGGCCTGCGTGGCTGGAACGACTGAGGGAGCAGCGCGCCGCTCGGGAGACCGCCGGAGGGTCGGGGGCGAGTGACCTCGACCGCTGGATCGCCCCCAAGTTCGACGGGCTCCGCATCGCCGGCATCGCCCTCGCCGTCGTCATCCTCTACTTCATCGGGATCGGGGTCGTCTCTGTCCTCGTCGTCGGTGGTCTGCTCGCCCTCTATCTCTGGGCGATCTCTGCGGCGCGCAACCGAGCCGCGGTCACCCCACCCGAAGGAGCCGGTGCCGACGCGCCCGTCACGGTCCCGGCCGGCCCCGACACCGGGATCGGTCCATGAACGGCCGGCGCTTCGGCAATCACCGCGCTGCTGGCGACGGCCCTGGTGGTGTCCGCCTGTGGAGACGACGAGCCCCCGGACGTCGACGCCGCCCAGCAGCAGTTCTGCTCGGACGTCCAGGAGTACGTCGAGGCACTCGACACCTACGGCGGGCTCTTCGCCGATGTCGAGCTCACCGTTGGCGAGGTCAAGAGCGCCGCCGAGGACCTCGAGCCCGCCCGGGAGGCGGTGGTGGCATCGGCCGAGGAGTTCCAGCAGGCGGTCGAGGCGGACAGCACCGAAGGGGTGACCATCGAGCTCGTCGATCCGGAGACGATGGAGGTCGTCGAGCAGGCGGAGGCGGCCTTCGCCGACGCCGTCGACGGGATCAACGACCGGACGCTGGTCACCGAGGCCGCGGTTTCGTTCACATCGGCGGCGTACTCGCTCCAGGTGGCATGGGTGCGTGCCTTCGCCGACGCCGGATGCATCGAGGACGAGGATGCGGCTCAGGCGAGCCAGTGGGTGGCCGACTACGTGGAAGCCCTCCAGACCGATCTCCGGACCCTCGGGTACTACTCAGGGTCGATCGACGGGATCTACGGGCCGAAGACGGTCGCCGCCGTCGAGGAGCTCCAGGAGGCCAACGACCTCCCCGTCACCGGGCTACCCGACCCGGCGACCCAGGCCGCCATCCAGGCGGCGCTCGACGGCGCCGCCTCGGCGCAGGTCGCCGCCCTCCAGGGGATCCTGGTCACCCTGGGCTACTTCCCCGGCCCGATCGACGGCCAGTGGTCGCCCCAGCTCGAAGAGGCGCTGAAGGCGTTCCAGACCGACCTCGGGGTGTCCCCGACGGGGACGATCGACGCGGAGACGCTGCGGGCCTTCGAGGAGGCGCTCGCCGAGGGAGGCGAGCCTCCACCTCCGCCACCGGCGACGGAGGCCCCGCCACCTGACGAACCGGATACCACCCGACCCCCCGCCCCGACCACCACCGCGGCCGAAGCACCCACGACGACCGCACCGGCGCCGCCGACCACGGCGCGCCCGACCCCGGAGGGCAGCATCCTCGACGTGCTCGCCGACGCCGGGCAGTTCACCGAGCTGCTGGCGGCGATCGACGCCGCCGGGCTCACCGACCGGTTGAACGGGTCCGGGCCCTTCACGCTGTTCGCCCCCACCGACGACGCCTTCAGCAGGCTGGAGACCCCGCTACCGGAGGATCCTGCCGAGCTCGAAGCGATCCTCCTCCACCATGTCGTCGAAGAGGAGCTGTCCGCCTTCGAGCTCCTCGACGTGTCCTCGGTCGACCTCGGCCGGGGGCGGGTCGATCCCGGTCTCCGTCGAGCAGGGGCTGCTCGTCCTGGACGGGGCGTCGACGGTGACCATCACCAACGTGCTCGGCGGCAACGGGCTCGCCCACGCGGTCGACACCGTGCTGTCCCCCGGCGGGTGAGCTGCGGCGTGCGCCGCGCTCAGCCGGGTGGAGGGAGTACCCAGCCGTCGGGCAGTGACGGGGCGGCCAGGTCGACGTCGGGGTCGATGAGACGAGCGTGGGGGCGACCGTTGAAGCTGAGGAAGGCGTCCGCCCTCACCTCGACGCCGCCACCATGGGCGGCGGCGATCCACGTCGCCGCCTGCCGGATCATCGCCGGGTCGGTCGCCGCCACCACCGCCTGACGGGGGGTGAGCGCCGCCGGCATCGGCTCGACCGCGAGCGCTCCGGTGGCCGGGTCGGTGACCCGGAACTGGACCGAGCCCGCCTTCTCGGTGAGCATCACCCGCCACGAGAACAGGTAGCCGTCGCCCGACCACAGGACGTCGCCCGGGGCCGCCAGGTGCCGGAGGGGAACCACCGCCATCAGGGCGAGGTAGGCGGCCACGGCGACCACGGCGACCGGCGGGATCGCCGGACCGCGCTCCCCGGCCGGCGCCATCGTTGCCACCGCCGTGGCGGAACCGGAGCGGCCAGTCCGGGTCGAAGAACACCAGCGTCCCGCCGATCATCAGCCACGGGAACAGCCCGATCGACGGGAACAGCAGCCAGGTGAGCAGATGGAAGGCCACCACGGCCGCGTAGGCCCACGGCCGGGATCGGCGCCAGAGCAGCCAGCCGACGATGGTCAGGTCGAACAAGCGCCCCGGCCCAGCTCATCAGCAACGCCACGCCGGGGAGCGTCAGCAGCGGCCCGATCACCGGCAGCGAGGCCCGGGCGGGAAGCCACGTCGCCAGCGGCTGGGCGTGCACCAGCCAATCGACGCCCACCTTGGCCATCCCGGCGAACAGGTAGACCATGGCCAGCTGGGTGCGCAGCAGCCAGACCACCGAGGCCGGGACCGTCTGCCCCGCCGGCGCCGCCGTCCGGCCTCCCCGGCCCGCCCGGCCCGGGCGTCGAGCGACCACATCCGGTGCAGCGGGAGGA
Organism: uncultured Acidimicrobiia bacterium; assembly: GCA_963834375.1. Lineage (GTDB taxonomy): Bacteria > Actinomycetota > Acidimicrobiia > Spongiisociales > UBA5794 > JACDBE01. The sequence continues at coordinate 326,179 of CAWIBM010000004.1, forward strand.
ACACCATCAGCGCCGGCGGTCAGCGACACCCAGTAGTAGTGGTTGAGGTACAGGGTGCGGTCGATCAGCTCGACCCAGGTGAACAGGACGGCGTACGCCGCCACGCTCCACCGGTACCGCCATCCGAGGGCGATGCCCAGCGCTGCCAGCCCCATGACGGCGAAGTGCAGGTACATCCATCCGCCCGGCCAGGGTCGCACCCAACCAGCCCCGGGTAGGTGAAGTGGAGCGGTAGGGTCGAGCAGCAGCTCGATCGATCCATCCGTTGGCGGCGTAGCGCAGCCACCCCAGCAGGGCGATCGCCCCGAAGGCGATCCGGAAGACTGCGGCGGAGGCGGCGCTGACCGGGAAGGGGCATGGTCGTCTCTCCAGCGGGCGGGCGGCCTGGTGACGCCGAGCTGGTGCCGGGATCGCCGTCACCCGCTGTCCCCGTCGGTGTCACTGAAGCCGACGGTGATGTCGAGCAGAGAGGCCACATCGGTCTCGAAGGTGCGGCGCAACTCCACCAGGGCGTCGTAGAGGGCGGCCGCCTGGTCCGGGGACTCGGCGAGAGCCGGCGTCAACGGCGAGCCGAGCGAGTCCAGCGCCCCGGGCGGCGGTGAGGTCGGCGCGGACGGCGGCGTCGACTTCGGCCGATCGCTCGGCCACCAGGTCACCGAGGCCGGGGTGTCTCGCCGGGAGGGTCGTAGACGGCGGCGATACCGGCGAGCCGGGCGGCGAGCACGTCGCCGGCGGCGCCGGCGGGCCTTCGTTCAGGGCCTCGGGGAGCGGCTCCTCCCTGGTTCTGCCCGAGCGCCAGGCCGAGGCCCTGGACGGTGGCATTCGACAGGATGGCGTCGATGCCGGCCGGACCAGCTCGGCGAGGGCGTCGTTGGCGTCCATCGCCGCCGTCGGCCCGACCGGCGAGGGTGTCGGCGTAGGGGGCGCCGCCGTTCCAGCTTTCGGTCCAGGCGAGTTCGGCGGCACCGGCGGTCCCGTCGGCGGCGCCATCGGTGACCGCCAGTCAGCAGCTCGCAACGCCCCGGGGCGGTGACCGCGGCCGGATCGTCCGAGGCGAACAGCAGGTACTCGGCGGTTCCGAGGCCGCGGACGACCGAGGCCAGGTCGGCGGCGTCGAACTGCTCGCCTTCGACCATGCCCGTCGAGCAGCTGCTCGATCTCCTCGACGTCGACCGCCGGGTAGTGGACCAGCTGTCGATCCGGTCCATCTTCACCGGCCCCTCCCAGGCGGCCTCGGTGCGTTCCACGCCACCACCGCCTCCGACCACGCGTGCGGGCGGTGTCGAGGGTCGCCTGCCCAGGGGCGGCGCACAGGCCGGCCGAGCGCCGCGAGGTCGGCGGTGGCGGCGGCGGCGGCGGTAAATCCGGGCACCAGGACGTCGTCGACCATCGCCTCAACCGCGTCACCCCGGTCGGTACCCGGCGAGCACGCCGCCCGCGATGCCACCACCACGAGGCAACGGAGCGCCCAGCTGGATCGCAGGCTCACAATGACCCGGTTCGCAGGCTCACGGTGACCCGGGTTCGCAGGCTCACAATGACTCCGGTTCGCAGGCTCACAATGACCCGGTTCGAAGAGCTCACAGACCCGGTTCGCCAGGCTCACAGTGACTCCAGGAAGGCGACACTGCGGCCCGGTCGGCTGCGCCGAGGGCAGTGAAGCCGGCCCTGGGCGACGGCCGCCTCGCCGCCGTGCCACAGCACCGCCTCCTCGAGGTTGCGGGCCCGGCCGTCGTGGAGGAACGTGGTGTGGCCGTTGACGGTCTCCACCAACCCGATCCCCCACAGCGGGGGGTTCGCCACTCCGAGCCGGTGGCGAGGAAGTCGGGTCGTCCCGTCGGCCAGCCCCGGGCCCATGTCGTGGAGGAGCAGGTCGGTGTACGGGTGGATCTCCTGGCCGGAGAGCTGGCTGACCGGGTGGTCCCCGGTGAGCAGGGTGGCGATGTGGCAGGCCGTGCACCCGATGGTGGCGAAGAGCTCGGCGCCCCGCTCGACCTCGGGGTCGTCGACCCCCCGGCGGGCCGGGACGGCCAGCGTCTGCGAGTAGAACTCCATGTCGTCCATGCGGTCTGCGGGGATCTCGGGCGATCCCCCGGTCGGTGCGTCGAGGCAGGCCATCGCCGGTGTGGGGCAATACTCGTCGGGGTGCTCGTCGCTGGTGATGCCGATGTCGCCGGCGAAGGCACCGGCCACCTGGTCGCGCACCGTGGCCACATTGGCCTTCCACCCGAACCGCCCGATCTCGGCCGGCTCGTCGGGACCGGCGGTCACGTAGTTGGGGCGGCCGGACACCCCGTCGCCATCGGCATCATCGGGATCGGCGAGCTCGAGGATCGGCGGCCTCGGGCATCGCCTCGAGCAACCCCATGCCGATCATCTGCGGCGCCACCCGCGGCGAGGTGAGCGTGGCGGCGTCGAGCGGTGCCGTAGGCGAGGTCGGTCAAGCTCGTACAGCGGCTCGCTCAGGGTGTAGGTGGTGCCGTCGGCGTACGTCCCCTCGATCTCGCAGTGGGTGATCCGCGCGATGCCCTCTGCGGCTCGACGTCGGAGATGGCCCGGTCCTGCAGTTGGTCTCCGTACAGCGGGCTCGGGCAGAGGGGCGCCCCAGGCCGTCTCGCCCGGGTACCGACAGCCGCACCAGCAGCCCCCGCTCGGGATCCTCTGGCGAATGCGGCGGGCGACCCCGCCCGTCGCCGACGTGGCACGAGAGCACAGGCCTGGGCATTGAGCAGACGGCCCCAGCCCGTCCCGGGCCTCGGTCGAGGACGGGCGCGGTCACCCAGTTCTGGGTGAAGAAGCTGTCGCCCACCTCGAACACCCTCCGCTCACGGGCGGTGAGACCGGGGATCGGCTGCCCGAAGGCGTTCCGGGTGGCGAACGCCACCGTGGCGTCGCCACCCGAAGCCGGCGTCGAGCAACTCAGCATCGGCTCCGCCACAGGCGGCGACGCCGCCAAGGGCGGCCAAGCCCAGAGCCACTGCCGCCAGCCGTGTCCGGGCCTGCGTCACCCGGCCCCGAGCTGGATCCCGAGAGCGGTCGGCGGCGGCGGCGATGAGCTCCGCCTGGGCCTGGAGACGACTCGATCGTGGCGAGGATCGACTGGCGACCCGGGTCGTCGTCGGGCACGTCGATGCCGAGGTGCTGGTCGAACGGCGCCGGTATCGCCTCGGCGAGGGCCGTGCTCTCCTCCACCGCCGCCACCAGCTCCTCCGAGAGGGGCTCGTCGGTGCCGGCGAGCAGGTCGGCCAGCCCGGGCCCGGACACGTCGCCATAGTCGCCGTTGACCACGGCGCCGATCCCGGAGGCGTTGGCCACGATGTCGGAAGTGGTGTTGTCCGAGAAGCAGGAGTGCTCGTCCTCCTGGCTCCGCTCCTCATAGGCCACCGACATCCGCTCCCCGGCCAGCTCACCGCTGCTCAGCTCGCCCACGCCGGTGAAGATCATCGCCAGCGCCTCGGCCGGGTCGAGGGCCACGAACTCGCTGCGGTAATTGCCGCCTCGTCGGGGGCCCAGGCGGCCACCAGGCCGTCCAGGTGCTCGAGCGAGCAGGTCGGAGGCGGTGGAGAGGTAGGCGGCGCGACGGTCGGCGTTCGGGCTGGTGGTGTAGTCCTCGACCGGCCGCGCCCCCGGCCCGTCGGCGCTCAGGTCCTGGCCCCACAGGAGGAACTCGATGGCGTGCCACCCGGTGGACACGTTGGCCTCGCCACCCTGCTCGTTGGCCGCCACCAGGGTGTCGGCGTCGATGGTCGGGTGCTCGTCCGTGTTGTTGACGATGCCCGCCTCGGGGTCACCATCCACGTAGTCGATGTAGGCCTCGTCGAGCGGCCAGGCGTTGACCAGGCCCTCGACGCCGGTCTCCTCGTTGTCGATGGGCCCGCCGTAGAACCGGAACGCCTCGGTGGGGCCGTAGTCGTCCCGGGCGGTCAGCCAGGCCTGCTTGGCGGCGTCCAAGGTCTCGGTGGTCGGGTCGGCGACGAAGGCGTCGATCGCCTCGTCCATCGCCTGTGCCGACTCCAGGCTGGCGGAGTACATGGCGTACACGCCTTCTGCGTAGGCATCCACCACGTCCTGCTCGGACACGTCGTCTTCACCGCCGCCGCAGCCGCCGAGCACCACCCCGACCACCAGTGCCGCCGCCGCGGTCCGCTTCCGAACACGTGCACCCATTCGTCGACTCTCCCTAACTCTCTGTGTTAGGGAGACCTTATTTCCACTACGTCGGTGGTGCAAAAAGCCTGACCACCCTCGCACCTGCCGGCCCGGGTACCCTCTGGCCCGGTCGCCGACCCGGAGGATGCATGTCGAAGTTCACCGATGCGCTCAACGAACAGCTCGCCAACGAGTTCGCCGCCAGCCAGCAGTACATCGCCATCGCCGTCTACTACGACGGCGAGACGCTTCCCCAGCTCGCCTCCCACTTCTACCGGCAGGCGGTGGAGGAGCGCAACCACGCCATGATCATCACCCAGTACCTCCTCGACGCCCAGAAGCCGGTGACCATCCCGTCGGTGGCCGCACCCCGGACCGAGTTCGCCGACCTCCTGGAGCCGGTCAGGATGGCGCTCGAGCAGGAGCAGGACGTCACCCGGCAGATCGAGGAGCTGGCCCAGCTCGCCCGGGCCGAGGGCGACCTGGTCGGCGAGCAGTTCCTCGCCTGGTTCCTCAAGGAGCAGCTCGAGGAGATGGCGGCGATGGCCGACCTGCTCACCACGGTCGAGCGCGCCCTCGACTCCAGCATCCTGCTCGCCGAGGACTACCTGGCACGCGAGGGGATGGGCGACGGGGGCCGCAGCAAGGGCAGCCCGCCGGCCGCCGGCGGCCTGCTCTGACCATGGCGCCCCCGGACCCCAAGGCGACGCTGCACCGCTATCTGCGGGTCGCAGCGAGACCAGCTGGTCGCCAAGCTGGACGGCCTCGGGGAAGGCGACATCCGCCGGCCGATGACGCCGACCGGCACCAACCTGCTGGGACTGGTCAAGCACGTCGCCAGCGTCCAGATCGGGTACTTCGGCGAGGTGTTCGATCGACCGCATGGGCTTGCGCTGCCCTGGTTCGAAGACGACGCCGAGGTCAACGCCGACATGTGGGCGACCGCCGACGAGACCCGCGAGGAGATCCTCGAGCTCCACCGGATCTCCGCTCGGCACAGCGACGCCACCATCGAGGCGCTCGACCTCGACTCCCCCGGGCTGGTGCCCTGGTGGGGGCCGGACCGGCAGCACGTGACCCTGCACCAGATCCTCGTCCACGTGAGCGTCGAGACCGCCCGCCACGCCGGTCACGCCGACATCATCCGGGAGATGATCGACGGCTCTGCGGGGAACAAGGACGGCAACCTCCCCGAGCATGACCGCCGCCGAGTGGGCCGCCTACCGGGAGCGACTGGAGCGGGCCGCCGAGGAGGCTGCTGCCCGGGGCTCCGATCCTGGGCAGTAATCCCTGACCTTCGCCCGCCTCGGTCAGCCGTCGACGTCGGGCACGTCGACCTCGCCACTGCCGACCCCACGAGCGGCGATCCGGGAAGGTCCGAGAAGGGCGTCCTCGCGGCCATAGTGGCCGACCACGTCGAACCAGCGCTTGGCGCGCAGTCCGAGGCGAAGGTCGCAGTCGGCGACGACGATCCCCTCGGCGTCGTAGAGCGGACCGGCGATGACCTCGCCGTCGGTGGGCTCGATGATCGCCGCACCCCCGCGGCCGAACTCGTCTTGGCCTTCAGGGAGCGCCACAGGGAAGTCGGCGGGGAAAGCCGACGCCGGTATGTACTGGGCCACGGAGACGACGAAGGCACCGGACTCGATGGCGATGTGCCGCATCGAGGCGAGCCACCCATCACTGTCGTCGGCGGTGGGTGCCAGCCAGATCTGCGGGCCGCCGCGGTAGAGGGCGTACCGGGCCAGCGGCATCCGGTTCTCCCAACAGATGAGGCCGCCGAGCCGGCCCACCGCGGTGTCGACGACCTCGAGGTCGTCACCACCGCCAACCCCGTGGAACAGCCGCTCCTGCATGGTGGGCATCAGCTTGCGATGCTTGTGGAGCAGCCCGCCCGGGCCGATGACGAGCATCGTGTTGTACAGCGATCCGGGTCTATCCACCTCGCGCTCGTTGACCCCGATGGCGCAGTGGATGTCGAGCTCGCGGCATCGGGCGGTCAACTTCTCGGTGAGCGGGCCGGGCACGTCCACCGAGTTGGCCCACAGACGCGCCCACAGCTCGTCCCAACCGTTGAAGGAGCCTGCGTCGTGGGCCCACGCACCGCTCGGGTAGAGCGGGACGAAGGTCTCCGGCAGCACCGCCAGCTGCGCGCCCTGGGAGGCGGCGTCGCCCAGCAGGCTGCATGCCTTGTCGATCGTCGCCTCGGCGTCGAGGATCACCGGGGTGGCCTGGATCGCCGCCACCCTGACCGTGTCGAAGTGCACCATGGCGTCGAGGATACGCCGATAGCGTGCTGGCCGAAATCGGCCCGGGCGGGACGCGGCCCATCGATGGGTTGGGGCCGCATCTGCGGGAATATCCAGTGGGCGTTGACGGGCTCGAACCGCCGACCTCTTCCTTGTAAGGGAAGCGCTCTTCCAGCTGAGCTAAACGCCCGGGGACGCACGGAACTCTAGAAGAGGCCGATGCGCATGCCTGCGTGGGTATCCCGTCCGGCGGGCCATACTGCCGGCGATGGCCCCCCTGACCGCCCGCCTCCTCGTGTTCTTCACCGCGGCGGCGGTGCTGGTGATGGAGATCCTGGCGGGCCGTCTCCTCGCCCCGTACGTAGGGGTCACGTTGGAGACCTTCACCGGGATCATCGGCACCGTGCTCGCCGGGATCTCGCTGGGGGCGTGGGCCGGGGGACGGCTCGCCGACCGCCACCCGCCGGTGCGCCTGCTGGGCCCGGCGCTCGTCGTCGGCGGGCTGTTCGTGCTGCTCGCCCCGACCATCGTCGCCGCCGTTGGGCCGTCGCTCACCGGCGGCGGGCCGGTGGAGATCGTGGTCCTGGCCGCCCTGGGCTTCTTCGCCCCCGCGGTGGTGCTCAGCACGGTGACCCCGATCGTGGCCAAGATCACCCTCGACGACCTCGCCGAGACCGGAGCCGTGGTCGGCGGCCTGTCCGCCACCGGTACCGCCGGCGCCATCTTCGGCACCTTCCTCACCGGGTTCGTGCTGCTCGCCGCATTGCCCAGCCGGCCGATCGTGCTGGCGGTCGGCGTCGCCCTGGTGATCGTGGGGACGATCCTCGCCGTCCGCTCCGCCAAGCTGGCGCCTCCCGGGGTCGCGGCCGTGGTGGCGGCGACGCTGGTCGGGGCGGCCCTGCTCGGGATCGTGTCTGGGCCGTGCCAGTTCGAGACCGGGTACTTCTGCGCCCGCGTCACCACCGACGAGCTCCGGGAGAGCGGCCGGGTGCTGTGGTTGGACACCCTGCGCCACTCCTACGTCGACCTGCTCGACCCCAGCCTACCTCGACTTCCGCTATGCCCGGCTGGTGGCGGACACCGTGCTCACCACCGCACCCGATGGTCCCCTCGACGCCCTCTACATCGGGGGCGGCGGGTTCACCCTCCCCCGCTGGCTGTCCGCCGAGCGGCCCGGGAGCACCAACACCGTGCTCGAGCTCGATCCCAGCCTGGTCGACATCGCCGAGGACGAGCTCGGGCTGGTCGCCGCCGAGATCGACGAGATCGCCATCGGCGATGCCCGCCTCGGCATCGACGACACCCCGGAAGGGGCGTTCGAGGTCGTGGTGGGAGATGCCTTCGGCGGGCTGTCGGTGCCATGGCATCTCACCACCCGCGAGTTCCTCGAGGACATCGACTCCCGGCTGGCACCCGGAGGGCTCTACGTGATGAACCTGATCGACTACCCGCCGTTCCGCTTCGCCAGGGCGGAAGCGGCAACGCTCGCCGAGGTGTTCCCCGAAGTGCTGGTGCTGGCCCCGCCGGACTACCTGGACGGGAGGGCCGGGGGCAACGTCGTGCTCGCCGCCGGGGCGGCACCCTTCGATGTCGCCTCCATCGAAGCCGCCATCGCCGACCGGGCCGGCTCCGAGGTGGCCCTCACCGGCGCCGACGCCGCCGAGTGGATCGACGGCTCCCCGATCCTCACCGACGACTTCGCCCCGGTCGACCAGTGGATCAGCCGGGGCTGAGCCGGTCCAGCCAGTCCATCAGGACGTCACGGAACGCCTCGTACCGGTTGCGGTGGATCGAGTGCTCCCCGCCCGGGATCATCACGTAGTCGACTGCCGGGCAACCTGGCGGCCGCCTCGCCGTCCGCCGCGCTCGACCAGGGCCCCGACCGCAGGGTCGGCGCCGATGAGCAGCGTCGGGATCCCCAGCTCGGCGAGCCACGGGCGGGTATCGATCGAGCCGATCGCCCCCAGCGTCCTGCCGACCACCTCAGGTCCCGCTTGGCGCAGCGCCTCCACCTTGGCGGCGACGTCCCCGGGCCCCCAGCCGGGATGGCGGGCGGCAATGGTCGCCACGTCGACCGTGCCGGCGAAGTCCTCGAGCAGCCATCCCCGCACCTGCTCGGAATCGGCCAGCACCAGCGCCGGGTCCTCGAGCACCAGCGCCGTGGTCCAGTCGGGGTCGGCCGCTTGGCAGGCGACGGCCACCAGCCCGCCCAGCGAGTGTCCGAGCACCACGTCCCAGCCGGAGCCGAGGGCGAGGATGTCGTCGCGGTAGGCATCGAGCCGGTGGTCGTCCACCGGCGGCGATTCCCCGTGAGCCCGCAGGTCGGGCGCCGTCACCGCGTACCCGGCGGCGGTGAGGTCGGGGCCGAGCCGCCACCACCCGTTGGCGTTCGACAGGATGCCGTGGATGAGCAGCATCCGGCGCTCGCCGCTGCCGAAGCCACGTTCCGGGCTCATGCCGTCCCGCGGGTCCTCACCATGATGCAGGCGTTGACCACGGCGGTCAGGTCGTTGGCGGCGATGAAACGCTCGACCTCCGGGTCCTCGGCGCCGGGTTGGACCCAGACGTTGTCGAGATCGAGAGCGACCACCTGCTCCAAAACCTTCATCGTCTGGTCGGGTGGCACCACGATGTCGATGACCGTGGGGTGGACCGGCAGCGAAGCCAGGTCGGGGTAGGCAGGGTCACCGTCGACGGTGGACCGGCGGAGGTTCACCGGGTAGACGGTGTATCCCTTCGCCTTCAGGTCCCGGTAGATGACCGAGCCGTACTTGGCCGGGTTGTCAGTGGCGCCGACCACGGCGACGGAGGCGCCCGGTTCGGAGAGCAGTGCGACGAGATCGGCCACGGTGCACGGTAGCGCCACCCGGGTGGGTTCCCGGGTGGCGCTACCACCGACCGCAGCGGATCGGTCGGTCACGGACCGGCGTGGTTCGCCTCGTCCGGGGTCTCGGGCTCGCCGCCAACCTGCTGACCGCCGTCCACCGCCTCGTCTTGGACGGTCTCGGCTCCGTCGCTCTCGACAGCGAGCGGGCCGGCATCGTCGGCCGCCGCTTGGGCGGTGAGCACGTCGTCAGCAGCTGCGTCCGACGGGACGGTCGGGTCCACGTAGTCGTCGACCTCGCGCCGAGCCTGGCTGAGCAGCGGGTCGGTGGCCACGCCCGCCGGCGCCATCGGGTCGGCCACCATTACTGGCCGGCGGTCGGTGCCGGGGCGCACGGCGGCGATCAGCAGCGCCAGTCCGCCGACGATGAACATGATCGCCCATACCCCGCCCCGGCCGAAGGGCCAGGGATCGTCCACGAAGACCGCCGAGAGGGCTCCGGCGATGAACAGCAGCCCGAAGAAGAAGGAGATTGCGTCGAAGGGATGTCGGTACATGAGCGGGGCCTCTCAATTCTCGGTGATGTCGATGTGCCCGGCGCCCATGTCGAGGTCGAGGTGGAGGGTCGGTTCCCCGACGACGGTGCTCTCGAAGGTGCGGGTGTGGTCGAAGCCGCCTTCCTCGTCCCCGAAGAGGGATGATGGCACCCGGCGCCGACGTTGGCTTCGATGCTCACCGATGCATCGTCGGGGAGGACGACCCGCAGCTGGCCGATGCCCTGCTCGACGGCGACGGTGGTGTCCTCCCGCAGCTCGACCTGGGTCAGGTCGAGGGTGAAATCGCCGATCCCGTGCTCGTACTCGGGCTGGAGCGTCTCACTCCGGTCGGGAGCGACGGTCTCCTGTCCCCACTCCCCCCCGATCGGGATGTTGACGGCGGCGGTGGCGAACAGCAGCGGGGAGGCGAGCAGCCCGACCAGATCAGTCCGTGGGCTCGCCCGAAGAAGGTGCCGACAAGCAGGCCGGCGCCGATCACGATGAAGCCGGCGGCGAAGTAGTCGCCCAGGTCGAAGTCGACGTTCCCGACCGTGTGGAGCAGCCCCATCGTCCCCAGGGTGATCAGCAACACCGCAAAGGTCAGCCGGCCAAGGTAGGAGCGGGGCCGGGGCGGCACCGGGGAGCTCGGCGGCGGCGGCACCGGGTCGAAGGCGACGGGAGGCGGCGGGGGTGGTGGGGTGGTGCCGGGCGGTGCCGCCGGGGTGAACGTGACGGTATCGGCGCCGTCCGCCGGGTCGCGGTACGTCTCGACCACGGGAGACACCCACGACGCCGCAGCCGGCGGCGGTTCGATGCCGGGGCGCGTCTGCGGCGGGATCAGTCGGGATGGCGGGCGCCGCATGGGCCGGCACGACGTCTGGCAGGGGCCCCGGCGGCGGCGTCTCGCCGTCGGGCGGTGAGGACCCACCGGGGGTGACGGCATCCCTACCCGTCTGCCCCCGGTAGAGCAGGAAGCCGGCCAGGAACAGGGCGGCGGCGAAGACGAGCTGGAAGCTGAAGAGGTCGGCGGCGCCGATGAGCACGGCACCCGCCACCACGATCAACCCGATCCCCAGCCAGGCCGAGGAGCCGGTGCGGCCGGACAAGAAGTCCTCCGCCACCGACTTGTCCGCCCCTTCCTCGGGGATGGCCAGCCATCCCACCAGGTAGAGCAGGGCCCCGAGCCCGCCGAAGAAGGCAGTGACGATGAAGCCGAGCCTGATCCACGACGGGGAGACGTCCAGCCGGCGAGCGAGCCCGCCGGCGACTCCCCCGAGGATGGCGCCGTCCCGGATCCGGGTGAGGCCTCCGGGGGCGGGACGTTGCTCGGGTCGTTGTGTGGTCATGTGGTTGGTCATGCCCGCAATGTGCGTCACCGCAGCGATGTTCGCCGCCATCGGGGATGACCCTGGACAGTCCCTGAGATCACGGCGGGGCGGCCAGGGTGATCCCCTGTTGTGGCCCACCGGCCGCTGTGACACCATCGCGGCCGATGACGACCTCGCCGCCGGCCTCTCCTCAATGGGCCGAGAACTGGAGCGGGCTCCGGGAGTACTTGACCCGGAGCACCGACGACCGCGTCGTCACCGGGGTCGCCGGCGGGTTGGCGGCCCGTCTCGGGATGGGCTCGGGCTACGTGCGCGCCGGCTTCGCGGGTCTGGCACTCACCGGCCTGGGACTGGTGCTGTACCCGGTGCTGTACGCTCCTCTCCGCCGGCACGGCGCCGAGCGTCACCCTGGCGCGCAGCCCGATCGACGGCCGGCAGAAGGTCGGGCTCGGCCTTGATGTTCGCCGGGGTGACGGTCGCCGCCGCCGTGCTCACCGATGCCTTGGCTCAACGGCCCGGCACTGGCCGCCCTCATCCTGATCGCCTTCGGGGTCGCCGCGGTCTGGGACCGAAGCGTCAGCGGTTCCACCGGTGGCGACACCAACCAGAGCCGGCTCCGCATCATCATGGGGGCGGCGGTGATCCTCGCCGGCATGGCGCTGCTCATCGGTGCCAGCTACCGGGTGTCCGACCTGGCCCCGATCGCCCTCGCCGTCGGCATCACCGGTCGCCGGCGTCCTCCTGGTCTTCGGCCCGTGGGCGATGCGGCTGGCCACCGATCTGGCCGAGGAGCGACGTGACCGCATCCGCTCCGAGGAGCGCGCCGAGATGGCCGCCCACCTCCACGACTCGGTGTTGCAGACGTTCGCCATGATCCAGAGGACAGACGACCCCCGCAAGATGGCCACCCTGGCACGCTCCCAGGAGCGGGAGTTGCGGGCCTGGCTGTACGGCAGCCGCAACTCCGAGCACGGTCGGATGCTGTCCGACGCCCTCGAAGAGATGGCGGACCGGGTGGAGCAGGCATCCGACGTCCCGGTGGAGGTGGTGGTCGTCAGCGACCTGGCGATGGGGCCGAAGCTCGAAGCGGTGGTGGCCGCCTCCGGCGAGGCCATGACCAACGCCGCCCGACACTCCGGTGCCGGCAAGGTGTCGGTGTACGCCGAGGTGGACGGCGCGATGCTCGAGGTCTTCGTCACCGACCAAGGGGTGGGGTTCGACTCCACGGCGCTGCCCGCCGACCGGCACGGGCTGCGTGAGTCGGTCATCGGCCGGATGCAGCGCCACGGTGGTGCCGCCGCCATCGTCAGCGAGCCCGGCGAGGGCACCGAGGTCCACCTCACCATGCCCATGGAGGCCTCATGACTCCCATTCGGGTGTTCCTGGTCGACGACCACGAGCTGTTCCTCTCCGGGGTGCGCGCCGAGCTGTCCGACCGGGACGGCTTCGACGTGGTCGGTTGGGCGAGCGACGTCGACGACGCGGTGGCTTCGATCCGCCGGCTGGTGCCCGACATCGTGCTCATCGACGTGCACATGCCGGGGGGTGGCGGCCTCGCCGTCATCCGCGGGGTGGCCGAGGCCAACCCGGAGGTCCGCTTCCTCGCCCTGTCCGTGTCCGACGCCCCCGACGACGTGATCGCCATGATCCGCGCCGGTGCCCGCGGGGTTACGTGACCAAGACCATCGCCGGCGACGAGCTTGCCGAAGCCCTGAAGCGCACCGCCGAGGGCGATGCTGTGTTCTCACCGCGGCTGGCCGGGTTCGTCCTCGACGCCTTCGCCGGGGCCCTGCCCCGTCCCGAGGATCCCGAGCTCGACCAGCTCACTCCCCGCGAGCGCGAGGTCCTGCGCCAGATCGCCCGCGGTCACACCTACAAGCAGGTGGCGCGCCGGCTGTCGATCTCGGTGAAGACGGTGGAGACCCATGTGTCGGCGGTGCTGCGCAAGCTGCAGCTCTCCAGCCGCCACGAGCTGGCCCGCTGGGCCACCGACCGCCGCATCGTGTGACTCGCTACGGGGCGCAGCAGGCGAGGGCGTAGGCCACGGCCTCGTCGTACCCCATGGCCCTGCCCTGGCGGTACCACTCGGCCGGCTCGCCGGTGAGCGCCTCCATCGTCTCGTACTCCAGCCCGGGAGGCAGGTTGATGGTGTACGAGACCAGATCGGTCCCGGTGGTGATCCGCATGCTGTGGAAGGCGCCGGCGAGCCGCAGCTTCTCCTCGTCGTTGCCCTGCTCCTGGGCGAGGCCGGCCAGCCCGGCGATCGAACATCACCGCCGCCGACTCGTCGTGGTGGCCGGCGAACAGCGAGAGGCCGTCGTGGAAGTACCTGCCGGCGGCCTCCAGGTCGCCGCGGCGGATCGCGACGAAACCCAGTTCGTAGAGCCCCCAGCCCCTCCCGAACTCGTTGCCCGCCTGCTCGTAGTAGTCGACGCTGGCCTCGAACGGCTCGACGGCCTTGGCGAAGTCCTCGGTCGATGAGGTAGGCGTTGCCTCTTCCCCAGGCGACGTCGCCCAGGCCTCCGACGTCGCCCAGTCGGCGGTAGATCTCCTCCGCCTCTTCCAGCATGGCGACGGACTCGGTCACGCCGGTGCCGCCCTGCGGGCTGGCGAAGTCGACCGCCAGGGCCATGTTGTAGAGGGCGTTGGCGATCTCGCCTGGATCGCCCACTTCCCGTTGCAACTCCAAGGCACGACGGTACGTGGCGAGGCACTCCTGGACGCGGCCCTGCCACCACAACACCCCGCCGAGCGCCTCGGTCGCCTTGGCCCTACTCGCCAGCGTCCCTCCCGGCATGGCGAGCGCCGCGTCCAAACGACGCCGGGCCTCGAGGAGGTGGCCCCGGGCCTGCCAGAAGCGCCACATCGCCGCGGTCAGCCGCAGCGCCCGCTCCGTGTCGCCTGCCTCCACCGCCCAATCGTTGGCTGCTCGGACGTTGTCGTGGTCGGCGGCGATCCGGTCGAGATAGAGCTTGCGGTCGTGGCCGAGGACGTTGGCGGCCATCTCCTCGGCCAGCGCCCTGTACACCTCCAGGTGCCCGGCCTTGATGGACTCGGCTTCTCCCGACTCGACCAGGCGCTCGGCGGCGTACTGCCGGATCACCTGCAGCATCCGGATGCGAGATCGGCCCTCGCGCTCGACCGGGAAGATCAGGCTCTGGTCGAGGAGAACGCTCAGTCCCTCGAGCACGTCCGACGACCCGTCGCCGCCGCACACCTGCTCGACCTCCTCGATACCTCCGCCGCCGGAGAACACGGAGAGACGCCAGAAGAGCGTCCGATGCGGCTGGTCGAGCAGGTCGTGGCTCCAGTCGATGGCGCCGGCGATGGTGCGCTGCCGTTCGGGGAGGTCGACCGCACCGGAGGACAGGATCCGGTTGCCGAGCCGCTCCACGATGGTGCCGACCGGCAGCAGGCGCACCTGTGGGGCGACCAGCTCGATGGCGAGCGGCAGCCCGTCCAGCCGCCGAACCAGCTCGGCGACCGCCGCCGCGTTGTCCTTGGTCAGCTCGAAGTCGGGCCGGACCGCCATCGCCCGCTCCACGAACAGCCGCGCCGCATCGACGTCGAGGAGCGATTCCACACTGCCGTCGGGCACCCCGAGCGGGCGCACCGGCATCTCCTGCTCGCCGCTGATGTGGAGTGGGCCCCGCGAGGTGACCACGAACTTGGATCGGGACGAAACCCGGGCCAGTTCCGCAACCACCGGGGCGGCGCCGATGATCTGCTCGAAGTTGTCGAGGATGAGGAGCACCTCTTTGTCAGCGAGATGCTCGAGCAGGGCGTCGGTGGGTGACCGGGTGCCGATCGGAGCCTGCAGCCCTAGGGAGATCAGCACCTGGGTGGGGACGACGTCGACGTCGCTCACCGGTGAGAGGTCGACGAAGAACACCCCGTTGCGGAAGGTGGTCCCGAGCTCGGCGCCGACCTGGAGGGCGAGTCGGGTCTTCCCGGTGCCCCCCGGCCCGGTGAGGGTGAGGACCCGCGTCTGCTCGAGCAGCCGCAATGCCTCCGCCAGCTCGTCTTCCCTCCCCACGAAGCTGGTGGCGACCGCTGGGAGATTGTTCGGAATGGCATCGAGGGTGTTGAGGACCGGGAACTCCTCCTGCAGCCCGGGGACGACCAGCTGGAAGATCGCCTCCGGTTGCGCCAGGTCCTTGAGCCGGTGCTTCCCCAGGTCGCGCAGTGTCAGGTCATCGGGGATTCCCCGCTCCGCCAGCACCGCGGTCGCCTCGGAGAGCACCGTCTGCCCGCCGTGGGCGGCGGCGGCGATCCGAGCGGCCCGATGGACGTCGATTCCCACGTAGTCGTCGCCACCGAGAACCCCGTTGCCGGTGTGCACCCCGATGCGCGACCGCACGGCCAGCTCGTCCGGCCATGGGTGGGCGGCCAGAGCACGCTGCGCGTCGGCGGCGGCGACCAAGGCGTCGGCGGCAGCAGGGAACACCGCGAAGAAGGCGTCCCCCTCGGTCTTGACCACGGTGCCGCCCCGGTCCTCGATCGCCTGCCGCACCAGCCGGTTGTGGTCGTCGAGAGCGCCCACCCACGCCTCCCCGAGGGTCTGGACGAGCCGGGTCGAGCCTTCGATGTCCGTGAAGACGAAGGTCACGGTGCCGGTCGGCAGTGGGACGCGGCTCATGGGCTCCTCGACAGGTCCGCCAAAGGGCGATTCAACCATCACGCGGCCCACGCTGTGCCGGGATCCCGGCTCAGCCACCCCCCGGCACCGGGGTGGTGGGCGCGATGGACATGGCGGCGGTGCGCAGCCTCAAGTCGACCAACACCATCGCCGTCCCGGTGGCCACCAGCACCGGGGCGACCACGGGCACACCGAAGGGGCCTACCAGGAGGCCGATCAGCCCGGGCACGAGGCTGGCGCCGAGCGAGGCGGCGGCCATCTGGTAGCCGACCATGTTGGCGGTACCCCCGGTGCCGGTCCGCCCCGGGGTCAGCAGCATCTGCAGCGGGAAGATCGGTCCCATCGCGAAGCCGCACACCACCAGCGCCGCCGGGCCGACCCAGGGGGCCGGCGACCACCAGACGACCGCCATGGCAACGACGGCGACCACGGCCGAGCCGGTCGACAGTTGGGGCGCGGGGAGCCGGTTGCCGAGCCCGGTGAGCAGGAGCCGAGCGGCGGTCAGGGCGCCGTAGAAGCCGGTCACCGCCAGCCCGGCGACGGCCGCGGTCAGCCCACGGCCCTCGGTGAACAGGGTGAACGCCCACTGACCGGCGCCGACCTCGAAACCGGTGTAGAGGACGAACAGGCCGAGCGCCCACCAGGCCGACCGGGGCAGACCCCGCGATCGGCGGTTCCCGTCAGGCGGCGGCGGAGATGACGCCCATCCCGAGGTCGCACCCGACATGAGCGCCACGACGGCGACCTGCACGATGGCCAACCCGGCGAACCCCCACCGCCACGAGACGCCCGCGGAGATGAGGGTCGTGAAGAACAGCGGGCCGAGGGCGGCCCCGATCCCGTACCCGGCATGGAGCATCCCCATTCCCCTCGCCCCGTGGCGCAAGGTGACATGGGTGTTGGTGCCCGCCTCCAGGTATCCGGCGGCGAACCCGAGTATGAGCACGGACGTGAGCAGCACCGCCCGGTTGGGCGCCAGCGCCTGGCCGGCGATGCCGACCGCGGCGAGCGCCGCCGCCCAACGCAGCATCGGGCCGGGACCGATGCGTGCCGCCACCGACCCGCTCGACAGGGTCGAAACCAGGAAGCCGCCGACCGACACGGCGATGAGCAGCCCGAGCTGGCCCACCGGCATCGCCAGGTCGCCCGCCATGGAGGGCCAGGCGACCCCGCTGGAGGTGAGCGGCATCGCCAGCACCAGGGTGAGGAGGGTGGCGAGCCCGAGGAGGCGGCGGGCGGCTTGCACGGCGGGACGTTACCCGGAGGGACATTCGGCCCTGGCAGGTGCCGGCACAGCCGTTACATGCTGGATAGGTGAGACCCCGGAACCCGAGGAGACAGCCATGAAGGCGCTGATCGTGTACGAGTCGATGTTCGGCAACACCCGGCAGATCGCCGAGGCCGTCGGCGAAGGACTCGGCGGCACCGTCGAAACCGAGCTGGTCGAGGTGGGCGAAGCGCCCGCGGTACTCGCCGGCGTCGACCTCCTCGTGGTTGGCGGCCCCACGCACGCCCTCGGGATGAGCCGGCCGCAGACGCGCGAGTCGGCCACCGAGCACACCGACGAGCCGCTGGTGAGCCGCGGACCCGGGATCAGGGAGTGGCTCGGTGGTCTGGCGAAGAACAAGGGAGCCGCGGCGGCGGCGTTCGACACCAAGGTCGACAAGCCGTGGATGCCCGGGAGCGCCTCGGGCGCCGCCGCCCGCAGGTTGCGCAAGCTCGGCTTCGACCTCGCCGTGCCGCCGACGTCGTTCCTCGTCGATGGGATCACCGGCCCGCTCGGCGAAGGCGAGGCGGCCCGGGCCCGGCGCTGGGGCGAGAAGTTGGCGACCAAGCTCCTCGAGCATCACAGAGCCGGCGTGTAGCCGGCTGCGGTACCCGAGCGACCTCCGGCGGCGGTGCTTGCCCATAGACTCGGCGCCGGAGGTGCCATGCCTTCCGCACCGGAGGTGCCATGCCTCCTCGCACCGGAGGTGCCATGACGCGACGTTTCCTCGACCACCTGGCCGACCAGACCGAGCAGCTCCACGAGGACGGGCTCTACAAGGCGGAGCGGACGATCTCCAGCCGCCAGGATGCCGTGATCACCCTGGACGACGGCTCCGAGGTGGTCAACCTGTGCGCCAACAACTACCTGGGGCTGGCCGACCATCCTGCGCTGATCGAGGAGGCCGGGGCGGCGGTTGCCGAGTACGGCTACGGCATGGCGTCGGTGCGGTTCATCTGCGGCACCCACGACCGTCCACCGCCGGCTGGAAGCGGCGTTGAGCGACTTCCTCGGCACCGAGGACACCATCCTGTACGGGTCGTGCTTCGACGCCAACGGCGGGCTCTTCGAGACCCTGCTCGGCGAGGAGGACGCTGTCATCTCGGACGCCCTCAACCACGCCTCGATCATCGACGGGGTGCGGCTGTCCAAGGCGCAGCGGTTCCGGTACGCGAACAACGACATGGCCGACCTGGAGCGGCAGCTCGAGGCGGCGGCCGGCGCCCGGTTCCGACTGATCGCCACCGACGGGGTCTTCTCCATGGACGGGATCGTCGCCGACCTGCCGGCGATCTGCGAGCTGGCCGACCGGCACGACGCCATGGTCATGGTGGACGACTCCCACGCCGTCGGGTTCATGGGCGCCGCACGGCGGCGGCACCCCGGACCTGCACGGTTTGGCCGACCGGGTCGACATCGTCACCGGAACACTGGGGAAAGCGCTGGGCGGGGCGTCGGGCGGGTACACGTCGGGACGCGCGGAGATCGTCGAGTGGCTGCGACAGCGCTCCCGGCCCTACCTCTTCTCGAACACCCTGGCTCCGATGATCGCCGGCGCCACGCTCAAGGCGCTGGAGATGGTGTCCGGATCCAGCGAGCTGCGCGACCGGCTCGCCGCCAACGCCGCCCACTTCCGCCGGGGCATGGAAGCGGCCGGCTTCACCCTCGCCGGCGCCGGGCACCCGATCATCCCGGTCATGCTTGGTGACGCCACCCTCGCCGGAGAGATCGCCGACCGTCTCCTCCAACGGGGGATCTACGTCATCGGGTTCTCGTTCCCGGTGGTGCCCCGTGGGGAGGCGCGGATCCGCACCCAGATGTCGGCGGCGCACACCGTCGAGCATCTCGACCGCGCCGTCGCCGCCTTCACCGACGTCGGCCGTGAGCTGGGGGTGGTGGCCTGATGCGGGCGCTGGTCAAGGCCAAGCCCGAGCCGGGGATCTGGATGGAGGAGGTCCCCGAACCGGAGATCGGGCCGAACGACGTGCTGATCGCAGTGCGCAAGGCCTCGATCTGCGGCACCGACACCCACATCGTCGCCTGGGACGAGTGGGCGCAGCGCACCATCCCGACGCCGATGGTCATCGGCCACGAGTTCATGGGGGCGGTGGCGGCGGTCGGGTCCGAGGTCACCGGCCTCGACATCGGGCAGCGGGTGTCCGCCGAGGGCCACATCGTGTGCGGGCGCTGCCGCAACTGCCAGGCGGGGCGACGCCACCTCTGCCACGGCACCGTCGGCATCGGCGTCAACCGGGAGGGCGCCTTCGCCGAGTACGTCGCCGTTCCCGGCGACAACGTGCAACCGGTCCCGGACGACGTCACCGACGACGTCGCCGCCATCCTCGACCCGCTCGGCAACGCCACCCACACCGCGCTCAGCGCCGACCTGGTGGGCGAGGACGTGCTGATCACCGGCGCCGGGCCCATCGGGGTGATGGCGGCGGCGATCGCCCGCCATGTGGGTGCCCGCTACGTGGTGGTCACCGACATCAACCGGTACCGACTGGCGATCGCCTCCACCGTGGGGGTGGACCGGGCCGTCGACGTCACCTCCACCAGCCTGGTCGAGGTGATGGCCGACCTGGGGATGCTGGAGGGCTTCGACGTTGGCATGGAGATGTCGGGCGTGTCCTCGGCGCTCCACGACATGATCTCGACGATGAACAACGGCGGCCAGGTCGCCCTGCTCGGCATCCCCTCCGCGAACGCTCCGATCGACTGGAACGAGATCATCTTCAAGGGCCTGACGTTGCGCGGCATCTACGGGCGACGCATGTTCGAGACCTGGTACAAGACCCTGGCGATGCTCCAGACCGGGCTCGACGTGACCGCGGTGATAACCCACCACTACCCGTTCGAGGACTACGCGGCGGCGTTCGACATGGTGCGGAGCGGTGAGTGCGGCAAGGTGATCCTCGAGTGGTGACCGGGCCCGCTCCCGACCAATACCTCGATGCCGCCGTGGCCGAGGCGGAGGCCGGGCGAGCCGAGGGCGGCATCCCGATCGGGTCGGTGCTGGTGGTCGACGGCCGCATCGCCGGCCGGGGCCACAACCGCCGGGTGCAACAGGGAAGTGTCGTGCTCCACGCCGAGATGGACTGCCTGGAGGATGCCGGCCGGCTCCCGGCGTCTGCTTACCGGAGGGCGACCCTCTACTCCACTCTGTCGCCGTGTTCGATGTGTACCGGCGCCGCCCTCCTCTACGGCATCGGGCGGGTGGTGGTCGGCGAGGACCGGACGTTCCAGGGACCGCAGCACCTCCTCAGGGAGGCCGGTGTCGAGGTCATCGTGGTCGACGACTCACGGTGCGTGGCGATGATGGGGACGTTCATCGCCGCCAACCCCGAGCTCTGGAACGAGGACATCGGCCAGGAGTGACGATCTCCCCTCCCCCCGAGGGGACGGAACACCCGGGCTGGGACGCCCGGCCGAGCGAGAGGGTTCTGGTGCGCGTCGTCCGACTGCTGCCGGCCCTCGTCCTCGTTTGGGGTACGGCCGGCCTCGCCCCATCGGGGTCGCCGATTCATCACCGACCCCCTTCTGCCCAGGTGACCTCGGCGACGGGCGCCTGCGACGGGCGCATCGCCACCATCGGCGGCACCGACGGCCGCGACGTCATCACCGGCACCCCGGGCGCCGACGTGATCACCGCCGGGTCGGGCCCGGACACTGTCGACGGGCGGGGTGGCAACGACGTCATCTGCGGTGGCCGTGGCCGGGACACGCTGTTTGGGGGCAAGGGCGCCGACACCATCTACGGCGGTGATGGGAGCGACGAGCTACGCGGCGGTCCGCGAAGGGACTCCTTGCACGCCGGGGCCGGTGCCGACACGCTCATCGGCGGCGAAGGTCCCGACGTCCTCCAGGGCGGAGCCGGCAACGACGCCCTGAAAGGCGGTGTCCGCAGCGACGACCTCGCCGGCGGCCTGGGCGACGACACCCTGTGGGCGGCGGGAGGTGACGACACCCTCAGTGGCGGGCCAGGGGCGGACCTCCTCAGCGGCGTCGGCGGTGCCGACGATCTGGGTGGCGGGAACGCCAGGGACACGGTGAACGGTGGTGCCGGGGCCGACGACGTGTCCGGGGGCGCCGGCGACGACACCCTGGACGGCGGAACGGGCCTTGACACCTGCCACGGCGCTCCCGGAGCCGACCTGGCGAGGACCTGCGAGGTCCTCACCGACCCGGTGACGGTGACCCTGCTGCCCCGCGAGGCGTGGGGTGCCCTACCTCCGGAGCCGGGGATGACCGACCATGACATCAGCAGGATCACCATCCATCATGCCGGGACCGCCACCGGCACCGTCGGCCCGGCCCAGTTCCGTGGCTGGCAAGCCCATCACCTCAGCCTGGGCTGGCCCGACCTCGCCTACCACTACATCGTCGGACGGGACGGCACGCTCTGGGAGGGCCGATCGTGGACCAAGGCGGGAGACACCGACACCGACTACGACCCCTTCGGGCACCTCCTGGTCGTGGTCGAGGGCTTCTTCGAGGTGGACGTCCCCACCGCCGGCCAGCTGGAGACCCTGGCCCGCATCGTCGCCTACGGCGCCGGGAGGTTCGACGTACCGGTCACCGAGATCACCGGCCACCGCGACCACGCCGCCACCACCTGTCCCGGCGAGAACCTCTACGTCCACATCGCCGATGGGTCGATCTCGGGCCGGGCCGCCGACATCCTGCGGGGCGGGATCACCCTGGTCGAGGAGTGATCGGCGTTGCTGGGTGCCTCCGTCAAGGCTCGAGGCGCTCGGTGAAGAAGTCGGTGATGGCGGCGTAGCACCGCACCCGGTTGGCGAGCTTGAGGACGTCGTGGCCCTCGTCGGGGAAGGCGAGGTACTCCACTTCCTTGCCGTCAGCACGCAGCCGGGCCACCAGGTCGGCGGACTCGGCCTCGACCACCCGGGGATCGTTCGCTCCTTGGATCACCAGCAGCGGGCAGGCGAGCCCGTCGAGATGGGTGGCCGGCGAACGGTCGACCAGCAGATCGCGGTCGCGGTCCGGGTCGCCAACGGAGAGGCTGAAGTACGGCTTCCACGTCTCGGGAATCCGATCGAGGAATGTGAAGAGGTCGTACGGGCCGAACATGTCGCACGCCGCGGCCCACAGCTCGGGATGGCGGCCGGCCAGCATGAGCGCCATGTAGCCGCCGTACGACCGACCCACCACCGCCGCCCGATCGGTGTCGACCCGAGCGTCGGCGGGCAGGACCTCGGTCATCGCCCATACGTGGTCGAGTCGGTCGAGCCCGCCCCAGTCGCCGTCGACCCGCTTGGCGTATCCCAGGCCGTAGCCGGTCGAGCCCCGGGCGTTGGGGACGAACACGGCGAAGCCGCGCAGCGTGAGGTACTGGATCAACGGCATCGAGAACCAGGCGAAGTTGGGCCGTTCCTGGCTCTGCGGGCCGCCGTGGATGTACAGGACGACGGGTCGAGGTCCGGTGTGGCCCAGTCGCTCGCTGGGCAGGTACAGCCGAGCGGACACCCGCAGCCCGTCATGTGACACGAACGAGGCGTCGACGCCGGGTGAGAGCAGGTCCGGGTCGAGGCCGAGCGGTCGCTCGTTGGTGATCCGGCGCCGTGGCGGAATGGCCGGATCCGCATCGATCAGGTACAGCTGGGTCGGGTCGGTCGCCGTGCAGTACGACGCCACGAACCTGCCTGACGCCGCGTCGTGGTGGATCCCGTGGAGCTCGCCGTCGGCGAGCGCCCCGGAGCCGCACAGGACGCGGTCCAGAGTGATCCGGCGACGTTCCTCGTCGAACGACCGTGATATACCCACGAGCAGCCGTCGATGTTGTAACCGACGAGGTAGCGGTCACCGTCCCCGAGCCGTTCCAACAGGTCCAGCTCGCCGTGGCCGGTGTGCACCACCCCTCGACCTCCACCCCTCCACGTGCCGGGCGCATCGAGCGGGAGATGGCCAAGCGAGTAGGCGTCGTCGAACAACGCGGTGACGAGGACAGGGCCGAGCCGCTCGGGCCATCGCCGCCTCGGCGAAGCCGGACAGCGGATGGTCCTCGCCGGGGCCCGATCGCCGAGGCGAGTGCCCCACAGGGGCCGAGCGCCGTCGCCGCCGAGCTCGACGAGCACGGAGTCACCCAGGCAGTAGGGCTCGAGGGCGAAGAGCCGGCCGTCGTCGGATGTCCAGGCGACTGGAACTCGGGGACCCAGGCGCTTCGCCGGCCGCCTCGCGGTCCCTGCGGCGACGTCGACGCGGAGCACGGTCCCCAGGGACTCCTCCAGCGACTCCGCCACCAGGTAGGCGACCCCGGTGGCATGGTTGACACCGGCGACGTGGACGTTGCGCATCCCGGCGAAGCGTGTCGGGGGCCAGTGGCTCCGGGAACCCGCCTGCATCGGGATCAGGTAGGGCAGGTAGCGCTCGTCTCCGTCACGGTCGAGGGCCACCAGGATCCGGTCGAGCCGGGGATGACCACGAAGGATTCGCCGTCGACCAGGTCAGGGTTCTGCATCGCGAGGGTCGGTGGGAGCAGCTGCTCGGGCACCGAACCGGCTACATCCATGGCGTACAGCGACAGATGCCCCCCGAGGTTGGAGAGGAAGTAGACCCGGCCGCCGGCCAGTTGCGGCTCCAGGAACAGGCGGGCCGACAACAGCGCCTCCAGGTGCTGATCGGGCACGGCCGCCTACTCCTAGGTGTCCAGTGTGGGCCGGGCGATGCGATGGACGGCCTCGGCGTAGGTCGAGCAGTCGCTCAACGCCGTCGTCACGGCCCGCCACTTCGGCGTAGGGGAGGATCGTGCCCTGCCAGTCGCTTGGTGCCACGCGCGCCTGGCGGCAGCGGCTCGCCGGTCAGGGCGGCGTCGAAGGGCCACGGGTTCGAGTACAGGTAGCCGCCGTCGTCGGGGAGAAGCCCAGGTTGAGTTGGGCCGGCGCCGGCTTCCCGTCGTCGCCGGGCACCTGCCTGGTCCCGAACCACTCGAAGGCGATATCGAAGCCATGGGGCCATACCACCAGCGGGCCCGGCGGCGGCGCCCAGGGCCGATCGCCGCCGCTCCAACGCCTCGGCCAGGGCGACCAGCACATCCCTATAGGCGGCGGCGACGTCCCAATCCGGGTCGACGGCGCCCTCCGGGATGCGGGAGCGGTCGAGCTCCGGCCCCAGGCCGCACCGTGCGTCGAACCGCGCCAGCTCGGCGGCGAGGTCGGCCGGGGTAGCGCCACGCAGGTCCACCGACAACCCTTCGCCTCGACTGGATCGCGCCTCGACCTGAGCGGCAACCGGGTCGAGCCGGACCGCCATGGCGCCCCCGCCCGGCAACGGCACCGGGACCGTTGCGAGACCGTCGGGCCGGACCACCAGGCCGAGGTGCCACCAGTGCGGCCGCGGCGTGGCGTGCTCCCGGACGACGGCGCCGAGCGCCTTGGCGAAGCCGTGCAGGGCATCGAGGGTTGGCGCCAGCGGTTCGGGAAGCGGGGCGAGATTCATCGCGCCACCGTAATCACGGGGTGCCCGCGGCGCGGGCCGAGCTGACGTCCAACATCAGGCAATCACCCATCGCTCAGATACGTGAGAGCCTCAGGTTCGGTCATGTCGCGCCCTGACGGCGGACCTGACCGAGAGGCGTGTCACAGCCAGTCGCGGCGCTTGAAGACGACGTAGAGGGTCGACGCAGGTCACCGCCATGAGGAACAGGGCGAACGGGTAGCCGTAGGCCCAGCCGAGCTCGGGCATGTGCTCGAAGTTCATGCCGTAGACGGTGCCGATCAGCGTCGGGGCGAAGAGGATGGCCGCCCAGGCCGAGATCTTCTTGACCTCCTCGTTCTGGGCGTTGCTGGCCTCGGCGAGGTTCTTCATCTCCTCGTTCTGCTGCTGGGCGACGAGGGTGGCGTTGACGGTGAGCATGTCGCGCAGCAGCTGGCGGAACTCGTCGACCCGCTCGCACGACCTGGGTGAGGTGGTCCTCGACGTCGCGCAGGTAGCGCTGGAGCTCCTCGTCGATGCCGTACTTGGCGAAGCCCGGCGCTCGAGCGCCGTCAGCATCTCGATGCAGCGGCCGGGTGGCGCGCTGGAACTCGGTGACCTCGCGTGAGCAGCTCGTAGATGCGGCGGGACACCTTGGGGTCGCCGCTGAACACCTCGGTCTCGATCTCGTCGATGTCGTTGCCGAGCGCCGGCGACGACCGGGTAGTAGCCGTCGACCACCCGGTCGAGGATGGCGTAGAGGACCGCCTCGGGGCCCCGGCGCAGCAGGTCGGGCTGGCTCTCCAGCCGGCGCCGGACCGCGCCGAAGTCGGGCGCCTCGCTGTGGCGGACGGTGAGCACGAAGTCGGGGCCGACGAAGACGTGGACCTCGCCGAACTCGACCTCCTCGGTCTCGTCGAGGTAGCGGGCCGGGCGCAGCACGACGAACAGGGTGTCGCCGTAGCGCTCGAGCTTCGGGCGCTGGTGGGCGACGATGGCGTCCTCGACGGCGAGCTCGTGGAGCTCGAACTCCGACGCCAGCGAGGCGACCTCGTGCTGCTCCGGGCCGGTACAGCCCGATCCAGGCCATGCCGTCCGGGCTGCTCGTGGAGGGCGGCGTAGGTCTCGGCCAGCGACGCGGGCGAGGCGACCCGGATCGCCGTCGACGTAGACGGCGCTGTCGACGATGCGCGAGACACGTGCCCCGCGCTCGGTGCCGTCGACCATCGCCTCCGGCCATCGGCGGTCGTCGCCCGCCGGCGCCGCCGCCGGCGGCGGCTGCGGACCAGGGAGCGGATGCGTGGGGCGGCGACGTTCGGGCATGGCGTCCCCGGCTCAGAGCCAGTCGCGGCGGCGGAAGACGAGGTACAGGACGAAGCTCACCGCGACCATGAGAGCGTCGAGGCGACGACGCCCCAGGTGCTGCCCGACCCGGGGTAGGGCACGTTCATGCCGTAGTAGCCGGTGATGAGCGTGGGCACGGCGATGATGGCGGCCCAGCTGGTCACCTTCTTCACGATCAGGTTCTGGCGGTAGTCGCGCAGGCTGAGGTTGGTCTCGACGATGGTGCTCACGAGGTCGCGCAGCGAGTCGGTGGACTCGCTGACCCGCAGGATGTGGTCGTAGACGTCCTGGAAGTAGGGGTACAGCTCCTCGGTCACGGCGGGGTGCTCGCGGCGCATGAGGCTGCTGACCGCCTCGCGCATCGGCACGACCAGGCGATGGAAGCGGACCAGCGCCCGGCGCATCTCGAACCAGTGGCGCTGCTTGGACGGGCTCGAGGGGCTGCTCGGCGAAGATGCCGCCGCTGACCTCGTCGTAGTAGTCGTCGAAGGCCTGGACGGCGTCGAAGTAGCTGTCGACGACGACGTCGAGCAGCCCGTAGAGCAGGAAGCCGACCCCGTGGACGGCGAGGTCGGGGGAGCGGTCCCAGCGCGCGAGCACCGGCTCGATCGGGAACCGGTCGTCCTTGCGGACGGTGATCAGCCAGCGCTGGCTGATGAACGCGTCGATCTCGGTCTTGTCGAGTCGGCCGTCGTCGACGTCGAGCCGCACGGCGTGGCTGGACAGGAACAGGTGGGTGGCGTAGTGGTCGAGCTTCGGCCGCTGATGGGGCTCGAGCGCGTCCTCGACCGCCAGCTCGTGCAGCCCGAGCTCGCCGGCCAGCTCGTGGAGCTGCGTCGTTCGACGGGCCGCACAGGTCGACCCAGACGACGGTGTCGGCCTCCTCCAGATGCTCGGAGACGTCGGCGACCGGGAAGCCCTCGCCTCGAGCACACCCTTGCGGTACACCCGGGTCAGGGCCTCGCCCAGACGCCTTTGGCGCGGTACGCGCCTTGGACACCGGCGTGGGGTTGGCGCCACCGAGCCCGTTCGAGCGGGCCGCATGGGCATCGCCCCCCTGCCGCCCCCGGCGGGGGCCGGGCAGCCCTGTGCGTCTCGAATGCCGCCCTGGGCGAAGGTGGCATCATCGACCACGTGATCATCGACTGTGCCGTCTACCAGAAGGGCAAGCGGGTCACCCAGACGCTGTCGATCGACGGCGCTCTCGACCTCGTCGAAGACGACGGCATTCGTCTGGCTCGGCCTCTACGAGGGACCACGAGGAGTTCGACGAGGTCCGAATCGAGTTCGGGTTGCACCAACTGGCCGCCGAGGACACGGTGGCCGCACACCAGCGTCCCAAGCTCGAGGTGTACGAGGGCTCGCTGCTCGTCGTGCTGAAGACGACCCGCTACCTCGATGACGCCGAGGAGATCGAGTTCGGCGAGATCGTCGTGCTGGTCGGCCGGAATTACGTCGTCATCGTCCGCCACGGCAAGGCGAGCGAGCTGGGCTCGGTGCGCCGGGCGCTGGAGGAGACTCCGGACATGCTCCAGTGACGGTCCCACCGCCGTGCTGCATGCGGTGATGGACCGCGTCGTCGACGACTACGCCCCGGTGGTGGCGGGATGTGGACAATGACATCGGGGAGGTCGAGCGGGACGTCTTCTCGGCCGAGTCGACCAACCCCACCGAGCGGATCTACTTCCTCGAGCGCGAGGTGCTGGAGTTCAAGACCGCCGTCGGCTCCCCTCCTCGACCCGCTGTTGCTCCTCTCCAGGGGGGAGATGCGGCGGGGGGTCCGCCGGGGTCGGCCGCCTACTTCCGAGACGTGTACGACCAGGCGGTACGCGTTCTGTCTGCGGCCGACCAGCACCGGGACCTGCTCCACCTCGATCCTCGATGCCAACCTGACCCAGATCGGGGTCAGACAGAACGAGGACATGCGCAAGATCTCGGCGTGGCTGGCGATCGGCGTGGTCCCGAGCGCTGGTCACCGGCATCTTCGGGATGAACTTCGTGCACATTCCCGGGCTGGACCAGTGGTGGGGCTTCTTCGCCGTCCTGGTGTTGATGGTGGGGGTGGCGCTCCTCCTGCACCGCAGCTTCCGCCGCAGCGGCTGGCTGTGACGTACCCGGCGAGCTGACGCTCGCCTCCTCCCGCAGATGGGGCCCTACCCATCGCGGGCTGGAAATTCCCGGCGGCGCTGAAGCTCGCCTCCTCCCGCAGACGGGGCCCCTACCCCATCGCGGGCCGTGACCCGACATCCCTGGCACAACCGGGCGGCGTCGGTAGCCTGAGCTCATGGGCCAGCTCCCTGCCATCCTCGCCCCCGTCGCCCTCGGTCTCACTCTCACCGGCTGCACCGTGGCCGGCGGCAAGACCGCCGCTCCTCCCGCGTCCGCCCGGGGCGCCGATCACTGCCTCTCCAACGAGCACCACCACCACAACCGACCGGCCGCCGTTGACGACGCTGCCG
>CAWIBM010000005.1:0-465863 GCA_963834375.1 uncultured Acidimicrobiia bacterium
CGGAGGCCTCATCGTCTGGAGTGCCGACCGGACCGACGACGTGCTCGCGACCTACCACGACCTCCACGGAGTCGGCACCGCGTGAGTTGACTATGGCCGTGACCGTGCGCCTCGCGACCCGCACCTGTGTTCCTCCCTGATGCGTAAAGGGCACGGGACAAGCTCCATCATCGGCATGCTCCTGTGCCACAGCGGCGAGAACGTCGGGGCCGATTTTTCTCTCCGCGGTTCCGCGCCCTTGGAGAAGCCCATCGCCGACCCTCGTCACCGAGAACGCCCTACACGGCCCAGCAGTCGATGCTTAGACGGCTATGGAGCCCAAAGGGCGGCACTACTACTGGAAGACCGAGTACCTGGCGGGGCTTTCGAATCAGTTCCTCGACACCTTCCGTGACAGCGCTTTGAAGGTGACGTCCCCCGCTTTCGGAGTCGCTCGTCATCCACCTTGCGGGGGCGCTGAACGACCTTGGGCGACGACGACGGGGCAGTCGGAATCGCGATACCCTACCTGATCGCGTTTGCCGGTCAGTGGCCGGCCGTACGCGGCGACGAGCGAGCACGTGGCCTGGGTACGGGAGGCGTGGAAGAGCGTCCGGCCCTTCTCGACAGGGGGCAACTACCTCAACTTCCAGACCGCCGACGAAGAGGAAGAGCGTCTCCGGGCTACGTATGGCGACAACTACGACCGCCCGTCGAAGTCAAGAGAGGAGTACGACCCGGAGAACCTGTTCCGCTCGAACAGGAACATTCGTCCTCGAGCCGAATCAGAAGGCGGGCCGACATAGCTGCCTTGCGTGTCTTCATCGTCGGTGCCGGTATTGCCGGCCTCGCGCTGGCCCGCGCTCCTGTATCAGACACGGCATCACCGCTGGAGGTGGTCGAGCGAGCGACGGCGTGGGACCGACCGGCGCGGGCCTGTACCTACCGGGCAACGCCGTGCCGGGCATGCCAGTGAGCTCGGTGTCTGGACCGGCGCTGGCAGCGCGGCGCGAACCCGATCGGGCGTCAGCGCCTCCTCGACCACCGGGGCCGTCTTCTCGCCGACATCGACCTCGACAGAATCTGGGACGGCGTCGGCGGCTGCGTCGCGATCCAGCGGGCGGCGCTGCACGAGGCGCTGCGGAGGCGACTGCCGAGGTGCCGGTCCGGCTCGGCACGTCGGTGACAGACCTGGAAGACGGCGAGGCGCCGCGGTGAGCTTCGCCGATGGTTCGAACGACAGCTACAACCTCGTCGTCGGCGCCGACGGCGTGCATTCGATGATCCGCAGCGTCGCCATGGGCGGCCCCCCGGCCCGCTACGTCGGACAGACGTCCTGGCGGTTCGTCGCCGACGGCTTCCCCGAGATCAGCGACTGGACGGCCATGCTGGACCGAGGCCGCACCTTCCTGACCGTCGCGCTGGGCCGGGGGCCGTCTACTGCTACGCAGACCTGAACAGAGCGAGCCGGCAGGCGCCAGGCCCCAGGACTGGCGCCAACGTTCGCCGACTTCGCCGAACCGGTGCCGGGCCTGCTAGATCAAGCCACGACGTGTACTTCGCCCCCATCGAGGAGGTCGCACCACCGGCCTGGACAGCGCTGC
Source organism: uncultured Acidimicrobiia bacterium (assembly GCA_963834375.1). Classification (GTDB taxonomy): domain Bacteria; phylum Actinomycetota; class Acidimicrobiia; order Spongiisociales; family UBA5794; genus JACDBE01. The sequence continues at coordinate 1,584 of CAWIBM010000005.1, forward strand.
CGCGTCGTCCTCGTCGGTGACGCCGCCCACGCCAGCTCACCAAACATGGCGCAGGGAGCGGCGATGGCGGTGGAGGACGCGCTCGTACTCGCCGAGATGCTCGCCGCCGACCAGACCGTAGACCGGGCGCTGGCCGGGGACGAGCAGCCGGCGCAAGGCCGAGTAGCTGGGTGCAGGAGCAGACCCATCGCCGCAACCAAACCAGAAGCCTGGCCCCGACGTCCGGAACGTGACGCTGCGCCTGGCCGCCGAGCGCATCTTCAGATCGAACTACGGGCCGCTACGAGACCTGCCGGTAGACGGTGTGCACGTGCCGAGTACAAGGGGCATCGTGAGCCGGCGGTCGGGATGAGGCAGCGTCTGTGACCAACCGAAGCGATGAGGTGGACCATTGGTCCTGTGCCGGCCCTGTGCCCGTCCGCGTCGAGCACGAGGCTGGAATCGGGCCGAATCGCCCGATCGGCCGAGAACTTCGAGAAGCCGGAAACCCTTGTCGCATAAGGGTTTCCGGCGATCCGCTGGCTCCGGGGGAGGGACTCGAACCCTCAACTTTCGGATTAACAGTCCGACGCTCTGCCAATTGAGCTACCCCGGACCGAAGCCGCGCGGACCCGCCCGTGGGAGAGTTCGCGTGGCACGAGGATAGCGCCCGGCTTCCGTCCACCGGCTGAGGAACCTCGTCGCCGAGGGCCTGGAACGGGTTACTCGGCCGTCCCCTCAACCAACCGGGCCGGGCGGACCGGTGAGGACCGTAGGGACGTACTCGAGCAATTGGATTCGGGCGTCGAACGTACGGCTGGCGACCATGTCGAGGGCGACATCGGGATAGCCGTCGTAGATGCGCTCGCGGCCGGTGCTGCCGGTGATCACCGGGAAGACGACCACCCGGTAGCGGTCCACCAGGCCAGCCTCCAGGAGAGATCGGCACAGCCTGAGGCTGCCAAGGGTGCTCATACTGGTGCCATCACGCTTCATCGCTCCCACGGCCTCCACCGCATCGCCGCTGACGAGCTGCGTGTTGGCCCACCACAACGGGGCGTCCAACGTCGAGGAGAACACCACCTTTGGGGATCTGGTGAGCTCGGCCATGGCGTCGTCTTCGGCGGTCTCGTCCGCTTCCGATGCCGCGGACTGGCCGGCGAATTCCGACATCAGCCGGTACGTGTTCGCCCCCATCAAGATCGTGTAGTCGCGTTCGGGCTGCTCGTCGAGCCAGGCGAGATACTCGGGTCCCTGGAGTCCCCACCACCCCGGCCACCCTTCCGCGGACGCATAGCCGTCCAGCGACGTGATGAAGTCGACGATCAGCTCCGGCATCGAGTCTCCTTTGATCGACTCCCGTAGAACGGTTGTAGCTCATCTATCTAGCCATCGAGACGGCCCGCCAACCCTCATGAGACCCGGGGCCGGTGGTACGGTCGACTGCGATGAGCGTCAACCGCTTCGTTGCGTTGCTTCGCGGCATCAACGTCGGAGGCCGTAACCGGATCTCGATGGCGGACCTACGGGACGCTTTCGAAGCCGAGGGCTACCGGGATCCCAGGACCTACATCTCATCCGGCAACGTCTTGTTCGAGTCGGACACGCCGCGAGCCTCACTCGAGAAGGAACTCGAGGTGATGCTGGAACGCCGGCTCGGCGTCAACTTGGTTGTGGTCGTTCGATCACACCGCCAGATCCGCAACCTCGTCGACCGGTCACCGGGAGGGTTTGGAGACGAGCCCGACCTGTACCACTCGGACGTGATCTTCCTCAAGGCCCCGCTCACCCCGAAACGGGCGATGCGGGTCGTCGACGTCCGGGAGGGTGTCGACCAGGTCTGGCCGGGGACCGGGGTCCTCTACTTCGCTCGCCTGAGCGCCCGTCGAACCCAGAGCAAGATGAGCAGCATCGTCGGTACTTCGGAGTACCAGTTGATGACGATCCGGAGTTGGAGCACGACGACCAAGCTGCTCGGCCTCTTGGACGAGCGCTAGCTGCCGGACGAACCGCCCTCGCGTCGAGCGGGGATGGCAGCGGTGAGACCAGCCCCGGTCAGACGGGAACGGCGAGGTCGACGGTCAGCTCCGTCGGAGACGCTGCCCCCCATCGTCCCCAACTGCTGATCGGCGCCGTCGGCGAACACCATGTCCGACTCCAAGCTGAGCTCCGCCAGGTTGGCCACGCTCTGTTCGTAGCCCGTGGTGGCATACACCTCGTTGCTGACGTCCTCGGGAAAGGCCAGCTGCGAGGTGGCGATCGGGTCGCCGCCGCCGGTCGCATCGGCCAGGCTGGCGTACACCTCGAAGTGGGCGTGCGGCCAGCGACCCGGGTAGCAGGCGGGGAAGATCGAGGTGAAGGTCACCGTGCCGTCGGCATCGGCCTCCTGGACGCCGCGCAGGTAGTTCTCGTTGGTGGCGCCGTTGGAGTACAGCGAGGTAGCGGCCCTCACGGTCGCAGTGCCACAGGTAGACGGCGGCTCCAGCGAGCGGGGCGCACCCGGCGGCGAGGTCCTGCATGGCGAGCCGGATGGTCAGAGGCACCCCCTCGGCCACGGTGGTCGACGAGCCGAAGCTCGAGGTGATGTCGGCGCGAACGATCCCGCTTTCGGAGAGCACATCGGGCCCGTTGGAGCCGTCGCCCGGGAATGGACCGGCGGTCTCCTCGGGGATGACGTCGCAGGCGCCGCCGGCGGCCGCCGCCGATGTGCTACCGGCGGCCCCAGTCGTGGTCGAGGCCGAGACCAGGTCGTCGGCGCAGCCCGCGATGGCCAGCAAACCGGTTATCCCGGCGAGCCGCAGGAGGGTCCGCCGTTCCATCAGCGTCGAGAGATCGAAGGCCAGGCCCCGGTCGAAGATCTCGGTTTCGTGGTCATGATGGCGCTGCATCGCTGTCTTCCCGGTCGGTGACATGGCCGAGAACGATACGTCAGGATCCTGGGAACCGGCTGTCAGTCACCTTGATCTGCCTACCGATGTTTACGGCCGGGCCCGATGTGGAAGAATGAGCCCATGATTGGATTCAAATCAGGAGTCATCATCGGATTGGGCGTCGGGTACGTGCTCGGAGCCCGTGCGGGGCGGGAGCGCTACCTGCAGATCACGGAGGCGTGGACCAACATCCGCGGCGACGAGCGGGTCGGCGCCGTGGTCGACAAGGCGGCCGGCATCATGGCGGCACCGAGCGAACAGGTGCGCGAGATGATCGGCGACGGTCTGCGCTCGGTGAGCGACGCAGTCGACTCTGCGGTCGACGCAGTCAATCCGGATACCGCGGTCGACTCCGACTCAGATACCGCAAGCGCATAGCGACACCGTCAAGCGCATAGCCGGGGCCTTCACGCTCCTTCGAGGTAGCCCTCCAGCCGCCTCGACCGGGCCGGCTGGCGCAGCTTCGCCAGGGCCTTGGTCTCGATCTGGCGGACCCGCTCCCGGGTGACGTTGAAGTGGGCGCCGACCTCCTCGAGGGTACGCACCTTTCCGTCGGCCAGCCCGTAGCGCATGATCAGCACCTGCCGCTCCCGGTCGCTCAACCCCTCGAGCGCCAACCCGAGGTATTCCTGCAACAGGCGGAACGACGCCGCCTCGATGGGGACGTTGGCGTCGTTGTCCTTGACGAAGTCGGCCAACGTCGAGTCGTCGCTATCCCCCAGCTTCGTCTCCAACGACACCGGGTCGAGGGCGATGCGGCGCAGCTCGGTGATCCGGTCCGGCTCCATCTCCATCTCGACGGCGACTTCCTGGATGGTCGGCTCCCGCCCCAGTTCCTGCATCAGCGCCCGCTGCGTCTGGGACAGCTTGTTGATCGTCTCGATCATGTGCACCGGCACCCTGATGGTGCGGGCCTGATCCGCCAGTGCCCGGGTCACTGCCTGACGGATCCACCAGGTGGCGTAGGTGGAGAACTTGAACCCTTTGCGATAGTCGAACTTCTCGACAGCCCGGATCAGCCCGAGATTGCCCTCTTGGATGAGATCGAGGAGCGACAAGCCCTTGCCGACATACCGCTTGGCTATCGACACCACCAACCGCAGGTTGGCCTCGACCAACCGTTTCCTCGCCTTGTCCGCCTGGCGTACCGCCCGCTCGAGGAACACCTTCTCATCGATCGACAAGTCACCGCCGGCGGCCAGCTTCTCCTCGGCACGGATCCCCGACTCCATCTGCATCGACAGCTCGACCTCTTGCTGTGAGGTCAGCAGCGGGTAACGCCCGATCTGCTGCAGGTACATCCGGACCGGGTCGGAGATGAGCACCATGTCGTCGTGGGGCAGGTCGGTCGCGGCGAGGGCGTCGTTGGAGTCCTCGCGAATCTCGATCTTCGCCGCGGCCAACGCCACCAGCACCTCGTCGAGCGCCTCGGCGGGCGCCTCGTGCTCCTCGAGGTCCTGGTGGATCTCGGTGACCACCAGGAACCCGCGCTGGCGCCCCCGTTGGAGGAGGTCGCCGATGATCTGCTGGACCGTCACGCCCTCACCTGCCTCGGCACCGCTCCGTCCCTCGACACGGTACCGGCTCCCACCGCCCGCTGGAACAGGTTCGCCGGCAGGGTCAATCCAGCACGGTGGTGCTGCGGATGCGGTCGCGCTCCCGCTGCAACACGATCAGCTCGCCGACCAGGTCAGACGGCGTGTCACCCACCGCCTCGGCCGCCTCGATGGCACGGTGGATTCGGGACGTCTCCGCCTCCACCCGCTCCAGCCGCAGCTTGCGGACGACATCGTCGACGTCACCGAGCGGCGCCTCATCGAGGGCGGTGCGGCGCAGGAACGAGGCGAGGTCGTCGTCGGCACCGTCGAGGAGCCTGCCCAGGTTCGGGTCCTCGCCGGCCGGGAGCGCCGAGATGGCCGAGCCCACCAGCTCGAACCCGGCGCGGTGGCGGGGGACGGCGAACCACTCGGCGTCGACGTCGTGGCGGCGCACGCCCGGGTCGTTGGCCAGCACCAGGCGCAGCAGCTCGCGCTCGGCCCGCTCCTGGGCGGTCGTCGGCGGCGCAGTGGCGGGGATGGCCGACACCGGCACCGCCCCATCCGGTCGGGCGGCGCGGGTGATGACGGCTCGGTCGACGCCGGTGCGTCGGGCCACCCGGTCGACGTAGTCGGCGCGCACCGCGGCGTCGGGGTGGAGCCTGACGAGACGGGCGGCGGCCGTGGCCGCCTTCACCTTGGCCTCCGGCTCCGCCATGTCGTAGCCGTCCAGCTCGCGGTCGATGCGGAACTGCAGCAGTGGCACCGATTCGTCGACGGCGCTGATCAGTGAGTCCCCCAGGCCCTCCTGGAGTAGGTCGGCGGGGTCACGCCCGTCGGGGAATCGTGCCATGCGCAGGTCGAGGTCGCCGGGCACCGACCGATCGAAGCCGCGCAGCGCGGCGCCGGTGCCGGCGGCATCACTGTCGAACGCGAGCACGACCCGGTTGCTGAACCTGCGTAGCAGGTCGAGGTGCTCCTCACCGAGGGCGGTACCGCAAGTGGCGACCGCAATCGGGTGGCCGACGAGGTGGAAGGCGATGACATCCGTGTAGCCCTCCACCACGACCGCCCGGTCGCCGCGGACGATCTCCGACTTCGCCCGGTCGAGCCCATAGAGCAGCCGCGACTTGTGGTAGATCGGCGTCTCCTGGGTGTTGAGATACTTGGGCCCGTCGCCCTCCAGGTCGCGGGCCCCGAATCCCACCGGGTCTCCCCGCAGGTCGGTGATGGGGAACATCAACCGACCCCGGAAGCGGTCGATCAAGCGACCGTGCGAGGACCGGGAGCCGAGCCCGGCCTGCTGGATCGTCACCGGCTCGTGTCCCTTGTCGGTGAGGTGGGTGACCAGGGTGTCCCAGGCCGTTGGGGAGTACCCGAGGGAGAACCGATCGACCACGGGTCCGTCGTAGCCCCGGCCCCGCAGGTAGCTGCGCGCCGACCCGGCGTCATCGCCGGTCTTCAGGCGCCCGTGGTAGAAGGCGACGGCGTCGCCAACGGCGGCGACGAGCAGCTCTCGCCTGCCCCGTCGCTGCTGTTCACCGGGGCTCTCGGTGAGGGTGATCCCAACCCGCCGCGCCAGGATCTCCAAAGCGGTCGGGAAGTCGACGCCCTGGGTCTCCTGGACCCAGGTGAAGACGTCGCCACTCTTACCGCAGCCGAAGCAGTGGTACAGCCCCCGCGCCGGATCGATCGACAGCGAGGGAGTCTTCTCGTCATGGAACGGGCAGATGGCGGTGGCGTTGCGGCCGGACCGCTTCACCCTGGTCACCTCGGCGGCCAGCTCCGCCAGATCGGTCCGCTCCCTGACGCGTTCCTTGTCGTCGGAGGAGTAGGCCACCGCGGCGATTGTACCGGCCGGCTTCGGACCCGATCGGGCGCCCGGTCAGGCACCCGAGACGACTGCCCGTAGCTCCGAACGGACCTGAGGGACGTCGCATCTCGTCCATCGGGGTCGGGTGCGGGCGCGGAAACGGGGAGCCCGGCGGAAGGGAGGAAACTCCGGGCTCCCCGTTTCGGATCGGTGCGGGGGCGAGGGGGCGCCCCCGGACCGGGTCTCGGAGCGGACGTCCTGGCAGGCGCCGCTCATCGGTTATGGCTCAGCGAGCCCTACGGGCGTTCGCGGTGGCCTCGGCCTCGCGTCGCTGAAGACTGACCATCTGGGCCATCGTGACTGGATTAAGCATCATCCCTACTCCTTCCCCCACATTCGTTCCACCATCGTAACACGAATCTGAACTATCTATTCCAATTTCTCATTCCAGCTGATAGATTCTCAGGAATGGACGCTCTAGACCGTAAGATCATCGCCGCTCTACTTGCCGACGCCCGCACCCCGTACGCCCGGATCGCCGAGGGACTGGGCCTGGCCACCGCCACCGTCCACCAGCGGGTGCGGCGGCTGCGCGAATCAGGGGTGATCACCGGCTACACCGCCCGGCTCGACTGGTCGCAACTCGACCTGCCGCTGGCGGCGTTGGTGTCGATCAGCGTCACCTCGCGCCGACCCCTCTCCTCAGTGGCCGAATACCTGCGGCAGATCCCCTGGGTGGTGGCGTGCGCCGCGGTCAGCGGCCAGTTCGACCTGCTCGTCCACGTCCGGGCGGCCAGCCCGGGTCACCTCGGCGAGATCATCGACGACATCCGCAAGGCATCGAAGGGAGCCACCCAGACCGTGCTCGTCCTCAGCCCCTACTTCGACCGCAGCGCCCCGGTTGGCGTCGGTCCGACCAGCCCGGCAGCGGACAGCTGAACGCTACGGATCGAGTCGTTCCGACAGGTACCCCACCAGCGACGACATCGGGATCCGATCCTGGGCCATCGAGTCGCGGTCACGTACGGTCACCTGGTCGTCATCGAGCGAATCGAAGTCGACGGTGACGCAGAACGGCGTGCCGATCTCGTCCTGGCGGCGGTAGCGGCGCCCGATCGCCTGCGTCACGTCCACCTCGATGTCCCACCGCGGGCGCAGCGAATCGGCGACCCTCTGCGTCACCGCGATCAGCTCGTCCTTCTTCGACAGCGGGAGCACCGCCACCTTCACCGGGGCGAGACGGTGGTCGAGGCGGAGCACGGTGCGCTTCTCCCCACCGACCTCGTCCTCGGTGTAGGCGTCGATGAGGAAGGCGAACGTGGTGCGGGTGGCGCCGACGGCGGGCTCGACAACGTAGGGGTAGAAGCGCTCGCCGGTGGCGTCGTCGAAGTAGGTGAGGTCCTCGCCACTGGCGGCGGCGTGCGCCTTCAGGTCGAAGTCGGTGCGGCTGGCGATCCCTTCGAGCTCGTCCCAATCCCATGGGAACAGGTACTCGATGTCGGACGTGCCCGACGAGTAGTGCGACAGCTCGTCGGCGTCGTGGGGCCGCAACCGCAGCCGCTCGGGCGTCAGCCCGAGGTCGGTGAACCAGCGCATCCGCTCCTGCTGCCAGTACTCGAACCACTGCTGCGACTCGTCGGGCCGGCAGAAGAACTCCATCTCCATCTGCTCGAACTCGCGGGTGCGGAACACGAACTGGCCAGGGGTGATCTCGTTGCGGAACGCCTTCCCGATCTGGGCGATACCGAATGGCAGCCGCAGCCGCGAGGTGCGCCGCACGTTCTCGTAGTTGATGAAGATGCCCTGGGCCGTCTCCGGCCGCAGGTACACCAGGTTGCCCTCACTCTCCACCGGGCCCATGTGGGTGCGGAACATGAGGTTGAACTGCTTGGGATCGGTGAAGGTACCCCGCATGCCACACGAGGGGCACTGGTCCTGGTCCTCGAGCTTGTCGAGCCGGTGACGGTTGTGGCAGTTGGTGCACTCGACCAGCGGGTCGGTGAAGGAGGCGACATGGCCGGAGGCCTCCCAGACCCGCGGGGACTGGATGATGGCCGAGTCGAGCCCGACGATGTCGTCACGCAGCCGCACCATCGACCGCCACCACTGCTCCTTGACGTTGCGCAGCACCGCCACCCCGAGTGGCCCGTAGTCGTAGGCGGACCGCAGCCCGCCGTAGATCTCGGACGACTGGAACACGAAGCCGCGCTTCTTGGCGAGGTTGACGATGGTGTCGAAGTCGGCGGGCATGGCTGGGCCTCGGCTGGAAGGCGGAGCGGCGGATGATAGGGCGGGCAGGTCTGGGTCATTCTCATGGCTCTTCGCCTGACGGCTCATCGCGGAGCGATGGGGGACCCCCAACCCCCATCGCCGAGTCTCCGCCTGGCGGCGTAGCCTCAGCTGCCCACCGCGTCGACCGCCCCACCGAAGCGACGGTGGCGCTGCTGGTAGTGGCGGACGGCATCGGCGAGGTGGTGGCGGTCGAAGTCGGGCCACAGGATGCCGGGGAACCAGAGCTCGGCGTATGCCGCCTGCCACAGCAGGAAGTTGGAAAGCCGGTGCTCCCCCGACGACCGGATCACCAGGTCGAGATCGGGCATCCCCGGCACGTAGAGGTGGTGGGCGACGGTCTCCGCGCTGACGTCGCCGGCGTCGATCTCGCCGGCGACGACGGCGGCGGCGATGCGGCGGGCGGCGGCGGCGATCTCGGCCCGGCTGCCGTAGTTGAAGGCGAAGACCAGGTCGAGGACCGTGTTGGCGGCGGTCTTGTCCTCCGCCTCCCGCATGATGGTGCGGTTGCGGTCGGGGATGCGTGGATCGTCCAGATCGCCGGCGAACCACATCCGCACGCCCATGGCGTCGAACTCGTCGCGGCGGCGCACTAGGAGGTCCTCGTTGAACCACATCAGGAAGTCGACCTCCTCGGGGGAGCGCGACCAGTTCTCGGTGGAGAACGTGTACGCCGTCAGCCACCGGATCCCCAACTCGACCGCCCCCTCGACCACGTCGAACAACGCCGCCTCCCCGGCGGCATGCCCGGCGGTGCGGGGTAGTCCACGGGCGTTCGCCCAGCGGCCGTTGCCGTCGAGGATCAACCCGACGTGTACCGGCACCCGGCCGGGAACGATCCCGGTGCGGTCCACCGGCCGACCGGGGCTGTCGCCGGTCCGCTGGTCAGCCATCCAGCACGGCGAGCGCTCCCAGCCCGCGTTCGAGGTGATACTCGAGGAAGCGCCGGGCGACACCCAGCCCCTCGCCCTGCATGCCCGGGTCGGTGTCGGGGAGGTCCCCCAGGTCGGCGCCGGCCAGCAGCGACAGGTGGGCGGTGACCCCGGGGCGGAGGGCGTAGGCGCCGGCGGTGCGACACCCCTCGCACAGGGCTCCACCGGCGGCGAAGCTGAACCGGGTGAGCCCGTCGGGGCGGCCGCATCCGGCGCAGGTCTCCAGGGCCGGCGCCACCCCGACCACCCCCGCCGCCTTGAGCAGGAAGGCGGTGGCGAGGTCGCGGCTCACGTTCCCGCCGTCGAGCGCCCGCAGCCCGCGCTGCAGCAGCAGGAAGAGCCGCACCGACGACTCCCTCTCCTGGGCGACGATGTCGACCACCTCGACCATCGACCCGGCGATGAGCACCGCGTCGAGGTCGTTGCGGAGGGCGTGGAACGGCTCGACCAGCGTCACCTGGGTGATCGTGTCCAGGTTGCGCCCCTCGTACAGCAGCAGGTCGACGTGGCAGAACGGCTCGAGCCGGCCCCCGAACCGGCTCTTGGTGCGCCGGACGCCCTTGGCCACGGTGCGCAGCTTGCCGTTGTTGGGGCTGAGCAGGACCACGATGCGGTCGGCCTCCCCGAACGGGTAGCCACGCAGCACGATTCCCTGGTCACGCCGGAGACCCACCGGGCAAGGCTACCGGGCACCATGGCGACACCGAGCGTATGCTCGGGGCTGATGCGAGCCGACGACGACGCCCGCGCCGCTTTTCTCGCCGGCCATCCCGGCTGGTCGATCGACGGCGAGACCGTTTCCCGGACCTTCGAGTGCGACGGGTTCTCCGGGGCGGTGGCGTTCGTGGTGCGGGTGGCGATGGCGGCCGAGGTGGCCGACCACCACCCCGACATCGACATCCGTTACAAGAAGGTGACCATCGCCCTGTCGACCCACTCGGAGGGTGCGTTGACCGGCAAGGACCTCGACCTGGCCGGGGCGATCGACGACCTCATCTAGGAGGCCGTTGCGCCGCTCGCCCCCCGGATCGCGGCGCCCCGGGGCAACCCGTCCTCGTTCGGACGCCACCACAGCCAGAGCTCGGCGGCGGCGACGTGCATCGAGAACCCCAGCCAGAACGCCGGGGCGAAGCTCTCCACGGCGTCCAACATCCCCGTGCCCTCGAACAGCCCCACCCACAACCGGATGGTGCCGACCGCGAGGCCGACGGCGAACGCACGGATCATCCACCGGCGGTGCATTCGCACGTTCCCACCGCGGATCGCCCTGAAGGCGAGCAAGAGGGCGACGAGGAACCACGAGCCGAACACGGCGGCCGCCAACGCCTGCCACGCACCACCGAACGAGAACGGCACCCCGAAGGCGAGGGCGAAGACGCCGCTCACCAGCCCGAGAGTGAGGATCACCCGACCGAGCCTCCGGTGGAAGGCGAAGTGGCGTTCACGGAAGCGCCGCCACAGCTGGAATGGAGCCCCGAGCAGGTAGAGGACGCCCGGCAGGATGTGCAGGTATGCCAGCCACGGATTGGCGACGTACCGGGCCTCGAAGCTGCCGGGCTCGGCCGGCTCCCCGGCGGCGATGAGCGGGCCATCGGTGGCCACCCGCATCGTGGCGAACACGAGGACGATGGCGATGAGCAGGAAGATCAGCGTCCACATGACGGCCGCCGTTGCCCGGGTCACGGGCAGAGGCTACGCCGCCAGGCGGAGACTCGGCGATGGGGGCTGGGGGTTCCCCATCGCACAGCGATGAGGCGTCAGCCGAAGAGCCATGGGCACAGTTACTCGTAGCGTCGTGCCGGGCCGCCGAGGCCGGTGTCACCGAGGATGAAGTTCACCGTCACGGTGGCAGAGGCGGCGAGGCCGTCGGGGTCGGTCACCTCGACGGTCAGGACGACGGTCCTGGAGAGGGGCAGCACCAGGGCGGCGATGGAGAGCTCGCCCTGGTCGTCGATGGCGAAGCGCCCGTTGTCGTTGCCGGCGGTGATGGCGTAGGTGAGCAGGTCGCCGTCGGGGTCGGAGGCGGTGACGGTGCCGACGATGGTGCCGGGGAAGGGAAGAACGCCCGAGAACGTCGCCGACTCGATCGTCGGCGGCTGATTCACCGGCGGTCACCGTGACCGTCACCTCGGCATCCCCTGTCGCTCCGTTACCGTCGTCGGCGGTGACGGTGAACACGACCGGCGAGGCAGCGGAGTCGAGCGGGCCGGTGACGACCACCTCGCCACCGGCTTCCACGTCGAACCCGTCGCCGGACCCCGAGAAGGTGAGCAGATCGCCGTCGGCGTCGGTGGCGGAGACCGTGCCCACCACGTCTCCCTCCGGAGTGTCTTCCGGGACGGTGAGGGCAAGTGGGTCCACCTCCGGGGCGTCGTTGACCGCGGTCACCGTGACGGTGACCGTCGCCGACGAGCTGTCCCCCGATGGTCCGGTCACCGAGTAGGTGAAGTCGTCGGTCCCGGAGAAGGCGGGATCGGGGGTATAGGTGACCGTGCCGGCCGGGTTCGCCACCGCCGCCCCCGAGGACGGCCCGGAGGCGACAGTTACGGAGGCGGGGTCGAGCCCGTCGCCGGTGTCGTTGTCCAGCACGTCGATGGTCACCGAGCCGTCCTCGTCGACAGTGGCCGTGTCGTCGTTGGCCACCGGCGGCGCCAGCGGGGCGACTGTTGTCGTCGGGGGCGGCGGCACCACGGCTTCGGTCGTCGTGGTGGCCGCGGGCGGCGACGTGGTCGTCGCCGGCGCGTGTGTCCGGGAGCGTCGTCGACGAGATGGGCTCGTCCGGGGCGGTCGTCGCCGGGGCCTCGGTCGAGCTGAACGGTTCGGCCTGCGCGGTCGTGCCCGGCGCCCCCGCGACCGCCGGGGAATCGCCGGAGTCGTCCGGCGGGGCGGTGTCGTCGCCGCCAGTGATCGCCAGGAACCCGCCGACACCCACCACGGCGAGCAGCGCCGCGGCGGCCACGATCATCCCTATCGGTCCCACCGCGGCCACCGAGGCGAGAAAGCCACCGGCGGCGGCACCGGCCGAACCGGCGGCTCCCCCGGCGGCGCCCGCCCCGACCAGCGAACCACTCCCGGCGCCCCGGCGACGGCGGCGGCCCCTCCGGCGCCAACGACCACGGTCCCCCAGATCGCCGGCTTCAGCGCGAGGGGGATGGGCACCGCCAGCAGCCCGGCGAAGATCTTCACCGGGTCGAGGTAGGCGATCCGGTTGGCCGTGCAGGCGTCGCAGGCGGCGATGTGGCGGTCGGCGACGCGGCGGATCTCCGGGGTGAGCTCGCGCACGTCTTCGCCGACGATGCCGGCGAGCACCGGGCAACCCCGACGCGCGGTGCGGACCAGCAGGTAAGTGCCCAAGGCGTCGGTGAACCGCTGCTTCATCCGGCTGACCATCGTGTAGGCGTTGCCGGTGGTCACCCCGAGCACCTCGGCGATCTCGGCGGACTCGAGGCCGTGGCGGACGTGCAGGTCCATCACGGTGTAGGTGCGCTCGTCGAGCCCGGCGGCCGCCTCCCACACGATGTCGGCCGCCTCCTGCGAGGCCGCCATCTGCTCGGGATCGATCGTCGGGTCGGGGTCGGCGATGGCCATGGTGGCCCGCTCGGCGTCGTCGACCGAGGCCGGGTCGAGCCGGGCCCGCTTCGACTTGCGGATCCGGTTCAGCGCGGTGCGGTGGGCGATGGCGAACAGCCAGCTCTTGAACTTGCTCCGGGTCCTCGAGCGTGGGCAGCTGCTCGATCGCCTTCACGAAGGTGTCCTGGGTGACGTCCGCTCCGTCGTTCCGGTCGCGGAGGAGGCGGCTCAGGAAGTCGTGGACCCCGGGAAAGTAGCGCTCATAGAGCACGCTGTAGGCGTCGGGGTCGCCGGCCAGATGGGCCAGGACCAGGTCTCCGTCTGATTGCCGCTCCGGCGAGACCATGTGATTCCCACCACCATCGTGGGCGAGATCCAGACTACCGCTCACCCCTCGTTTCCACCGTCTGCCAGCAGCCTGGCGCCCCGGAACGTACGAACGGGGGGTCGGATAACCGACCCCCCGTTTCGTGGTGCAGCCCCCCACCGGGGAGAGAGGTTCCCCCTACTGCAACCCCCTACCGATCACCTACCGGATGCCCACCGGTCCCTACCGTTGGCCCGCCGTTGCGATCGTGTCCTCGGTCCGTCTTGCGACGACCTTCACAAGTGAGACACCACATTGGCCTTGTCCTTACACCTAAGTACCGCAATCGCACGGAAACGGGTCGATCGCACTACGACCGGCCGGCGAAGAGCCGCCGCGGGACACCCGGCGGGTCCGCCTGGTCAGAACCCGAGGCGGTCGAGGAGGAGGTCGCGCCGTTGCCAGTCGGGCTCGACCCTGACCCGGAGGTCGAGGTAGACGGGGGCGGCGAAGCGTCGTTCCATCTCCATGCGGGCGGCTTCGCCCACCGCCTTGAGCAGGGCGCCGCCCTTGCCGATGACGATCCCCTTCTGCGACGCTCGCTCCACTACCACGGTGGCGGCCACGTAGAGGGTGCCGTTGGGCCGCTCGGTCATCTCGTCGACGACAACCGCCAGCGAGTGGGGCAGCTCTTGGTGGAGCCGCTCCAGGTACTGCTCACGCACCATCTCGGCGGCGAGCAGCTCGTCGGGCTGGTCGGTGACCATGTCCGGAGGGAAGAAGGCGGGCCCCTCGGGCAGCCTGGCGACGATCTCGCCGCGCAGCGCATCGAGGCCTTCCCCGGTGACCGACGACAGCGGGACGTAGGCGGCGAAGTCCCACGACGACGCCTCGATCAACTGTTCGGCCACCCGCTCCGGCCTGGCCAGGTCCGTCTTGGCCACCACGAGGACGGTGCGATCGGCGGCGGCGGCGAGCCGGTCGGCCAGCATCCGGTCTCCCGGCCCGATCTTCTGGGTGGCGTCGAGGAGGAAGGCAACCAGGTCGGTGTCCGCCAGTGAGTCCTCCACCAACCGGTTCAGGCGGGTGCCGAGAGCGGTGCGGGGACGGTGCAGGCCGGGGGTGTCCACCAGCACGATCTGCGCCGGCGGCTCGGCGAGGTTGGCCACTCCCCGGACGCTGTTGCGGGTGGTCTGGGGCCGCGACGAGGTGATCGACACCTTCGAGCCGACCAAGGCGTTGACCAGCGTCGACTTGCCGACGTTGGGCCGGCCCACCACGGCGACGAACCCGGATCGCAGTGGTGTCACTGAGGCGTCGTCGGTTCCTGGGCCCGGGGTCATCTGGTGCGGACGCGAACCTGGGCGATCCGCCGCCCGAGCACCTGTTCGGCGGTGAGGACGTTGCCTTCGAACTCGAAGGACTCGCCCGCCTCTGGGACCCTCCCCGCCAGCCCGAGCAGCAGCCCGCCCACCGTGTCCCAGTCCTCGTCGGGCACCTCGATGCCGATGAGGTCCTCCAACTCGTCGACACCGACCCGACCGTCGATGAGGTACTCGCCCTCCCCTACCGCGGTGATCAGCGGAGTCTCCTCGTCGGACTCGTCGGTGATCTCGCCGACGATCTCCTCGAGCAGGTCTTCCATGGTGACCAGGCCGGCGGTGCCGCCGAACTCGTCGACCACGATCGCCATGTGGTCGCGGTCGTTCTGCATCTCCCGCATCAGGTCGAGCACCGGCATCGCCTCGGGGACGATGAAGGCGGGCCGCACCAGGTCGGCGATCGGTCGGTCTCCGCCACCCTCGTCATCGAACAGCGGCAGCAGATCGCGGATGAAGAGCACGCCGACGACGTCGTCGATGCCCTGCCCGAGCACCGGGATGCGGGAGCGACCGGCTTCCACCGACAGCGCCACCGCCTGGTCGGCGGTGGCGGTCGAGGGCAGGGTCACCATGTCCGGGCGGGGCACCATGACCTCGCGCACGATGGTGTCGCCCACCTCGATGACCGACGAGATGAGCTCGCGCTCGGCCTCGTCGTCCTCGCCGTCCTCGTCTGCCGCTTCGTCGTCCTCGCCGTTCTCGTCGCTGATCAGGTCCGAAGCGGCCCGGCCGAACCGCACCGCCGGCTCCAGCAGGAACACCCACCGGTAGGCGAGCTTGCGAGGATGGCCCCGGCCGTAGCCGCGGGGCAGGATGTCGCCGACCGCCAGGAGGAGCAGCCCGAGCAAGACCAGCGAGACGAGCAGGCCCCACCCGGTGGTGGTCCGGGTCAACGCCCAGGTGGCGGCGGTGGCGGCCACCACCATCAGCCCGGCGTGGGCCAGGCCGAGGGCAGGCTGCAGCGTCGGGCGAGCCTGGAGCAGCTGGGCAACCCGGGCCGCCCGCTCGTCACCCTCGGCGGCGTCCTGCAGGGCGTCGGCGCGCGGGGTGCGCACCAGCGAGGCGCCGGCGGCGCGCAGCAAGCCGGCGGCGACCACCAGCGCGGCGGCCACCAGGAGCGCGGCCGTTGTCATCGGCGCACCCTCCCCACCGCTTCCAGGTAGCGGCGCTCTCTCGCCTCCATGCGCTCGGCGTCGGCGTCGACCTGATGGTCGTACCCCAGCAGGTGGAGCAGCCCGTGGACCACCATCAGCGCCATCTCGTCGTCGACAGCCACCCCGTGCTCGGGGGCGCGCTCGGCGACGACCTCGGGGCAGATCACCACGTCACCGATGAGGAGTGGTGGGCCGTCGTCGGACCAGTCCGGGGCCTCGCCGGGCGCGAGGTCCTCTATCGGGAACGACAGCACGTCGGTGGGCCGCGACTCCCCCATGTGCTCGGTGTTGAGCTCGGCGATCCGCTCCCGGTCGACGAGGGTCACCGCGACCTCGGTGGCTTCGGGATATGCCTCGCCGCGTAGCACGAGCCGCGCCAGCGACACCAGGCGGTCGTGCCCGGTCGGGCCGGTACTGAGGGGGTCGTCGCGCTCGTCGGAGAGGACGATGTTCACGACGGGCCGACCGGGGCGCCGGGGAAGCCCGGATACGGGATCCGGGTGTGGTAGTAGCCGACCAGCGCCGCCACCAGGGAGTCCTTGACCCTGGTGAGATCGCCGAAGGTCAGGTCGCTCTCGTCGAACTGACCGTCGTCGAGCTTCTCCCCGACCACCGAGTCGACCACCTTGCGAAGGCTCTCCGGGGTCGGGTCCTCGTGCTGGGCGAGCGACCGGGCGGCGCCTTCGACGGCATCCGAGATCATCAGGATCGCCATCTCCTTGCGCTGCGGCTTCACCCCGGTGTGGCGGAACAGGGCAGGGTCGGCGGTCGGGTCGGACTCCAGCGCCTTGTGGTAGAAGTACCGCATCAACCCGGTGCCGTGGTGTTGCCGGACCGCCTCGGCCACGTCGGGAGGGATCCGGTAGCGGCGGGCGAGCACCAGCCCGTCGCTGACGTGGCGCCGCACGATCTCGGCCGACTCGACCGGATCGAGGTCGTCGTGCGGGTTCGACACCCCGAACTGGTTCTCGATGAAGTACTGCGGGTTCTCCGTCTTGCCGAGGTCGTGGTAGAACGCCGCCGCCTGGGCGAACAAGGGGTCGGCGCCGATGGCCCGGGCCGCCTTGCCCGCCAGGTTGCCCACCAGGATCGAGTGGTTGAAGGTTCCCGGGGCCTGCTCCTCGACGAGGCGGAGCGCCGGGTGGTTGCGGTCGGTCAGGTCGAGCAGGGTCACCGTGGTGGTCAGCTGGAACATGTTCTCCAGGAACGACACCAGCCCCTGTCCCACGAAGCCGCCGATGAGCCCTCCGACCACTCCGGCGACTGCGGCGGGAAAGGCGGCGGACCGGCCGTCGAACATCCAGGCGATGGTGTACGCCAGCGGGGCGAGCACGGCGGCTCCGAGCAGCACCGCCAGCCGCAGCTCCCGGCGGGTCGACACCGCCGACACGAAGGCGACCGGGGCGATGGTGGCGGCGGCGGCGAACACGGTGAGCGCCGGGTCGAGCGTGGAGATGGCGACGAACAACGCCATCGGCACCGCGGTGAGCAGGGCGGTGCGGGGGTCGTACAGGATCGCCGAGGCGTACCCGAGAAGGGCGGCGGGGATGATGTACGCCAGTTGCGGGCTCTCGGTCCCCAGCAGCTGCGGTATGCGCGACACCAGGGCGGCGATGACCAGCAGGATGCCGAGGATGAAGATGTGCTTCGGCTGCGACCAGCGTGTCGGGGCGATCCGCCACAGGAACAGCGCGGCCAGCAGCACCGCCAGCCCGCCCAGGGCGGCGGCGGCGACCCGGGACGTGCCCGGCTCGGGGTCGAGCAGGCCGTTGAGCGTGATCGCCTCCAGCTGGACGGCGTCGATGGTGCTCCCGGCGCGGACGATCGGCTGGGTCTCCACCCACACCCTGGTGACATCGGCGACGGAGGCGGCGGCAGCCTCGCGGGCCTGCTCGGTGGCGTCCCGGTCCTCGATCTCGTTGGCCTCCAGCGGAGAGGGCGACCACGGTGGCTCCGGCCTCGCTGAGCGTGGCCCGGGTCTCGGCGTCGAGGCCGGCGACGAACAGGGGAGGCGGGCGAGAAGTCAGCCCGAGCCGGGCGTCGTTGAGCTCGGAGGCCCGGATGCCGGGGTCCATCCGCTCCGCCGCCAGGTCCATCACCTCCTGCTCAACCGCGTCGAAGAAGCCGGCGCCGCCGTTGGCTACGTCGGCGAGGTGGTCGGCGTGCAGGTTGACCAGCACCGGGATGGCGTCCTCGTACAGTGTTCCGAACTCGGCGACCAGGGCCTCGATCTGCTGCTCGACCGGGATGGTCGTTGTGGTGGAGCCCGGTGCGGTGGTCGTGGTGGTCGTGGTCGAGCTCGATGTCGTCGAGCTGTCGCCCTGGCCGCCGGAAGGTGCCGGCGCCACCACGGCGGGTAGTGGTGCACAGGCTGCGGCGTCGGCGCTGTTGGGGGCGACCGTGACCCTGGCGTCGCTGCGCAATCCCGTCGACAGGTCGCCTTCGCCGATCCGGCAGTCCGAGTTCACGTCGGTGACCTGGCCCGGGCTCACCGTGATGCGCACCTCGACCGTGTAGGTGTCGGTGCTGCTCGGCTGGATCTGCTGCTCGCCGGCGGTGAGCTCCCAGGGGGACGTCGCCGGGTCGAGGTCACGCTCGGTCGAGTCGCCGATGCTCAGCTCGGCGGTGACCGCCGCCGACATCACCCGCGCCGCCGGCGAGAGTCGGGGCGTCTGCGCCAGTTGGTAACTGCGGCGGTTGGACGCCGGGTTGGTGACCGTCACCGTGTACTCGACGACGAACTCGTTGTTCACCGACGTCTCCTGCACCGTGGCGACGTCGTGGTTGAGGGTGAGCCCGACCGGCGCCGGGGCGTCGCGCACCGCGGCGAACAGGCTGCCGAGGAGCTGCTGCACCCGGCTGGAGCCGTCCTGGTCGATCTCGTAGATGGCCTCGACCGACTCCGCCGCCTGCGCCCGGGCCTGCTCGGTGGCGACCTCGTCGACGAGCTCGGTGTAGCGGGTGGCGACGAAGTCCTCTGTGGCGGTGTCGCCCACCTCGAGCCGGACCGCCGGTTCCGCCGCCGGCCGGCCAACCACCAACGCCAGCGCCACCGCAACAACCGTGGCGACGACGGCGAGCATGCTCCTGAGGTTCGCCCGCGGCGGCGACGTGGTGACGGTGGCCTCCGGGCCATCCGGGTTCGTCACGACCGTTCCCTCGATCGGCGCCCGTCCCCGCCTGCTCGTTGCCGGCGGGCGTCGAAGCGCTCGTACGCCTCGACGATGGCGGCGACGATGCGGTGGCGCACCACGTCGCGGAGGGTCAGCTCGACGAATGCGATCCCATCGATGTCACGCAGCACCGAGCCGACCACGCGCAGCCCCGACGGCCTCCCGTCGAGCAGGTCGGTCTGGGTGATGTCCCCGGTGATCACCATCTTCGAATTGAACCCCAATCGGGTGAGAAACATCTTCATTTGCTCGGGGGACGTGTTCTGCGCCTCGTCGAGCACGATGAAGGCATCGTTGAGCGTCCTCCCACGCATGTAAGCGAGCGGGGCGATCTCGATGGTTCCCCGCTCCATCAACCGGCCGGTCTCGTCGGGGCCGAGCATCTCGTAGAGGGCGTCGTACAGGGGGCGGAGGTACGGGTCGACCTTGGCGGCGAGATCGCCCGGCAGGAACCCGAGACGCTCGCCGGCCTCGACGGCAGGACGGCTCAGGATGATCCGCCGCACCGAACCGGTGATCAACGCCTCCACGGCACAGGCCATCGCCAGGTAGGTCTTCCCGGTCCCGGCCGGCCCAACCCCGAAGACCAGCGTGTTGTCGCGCACCGCATCGACGTACTGCTTCTGGCCGAGGGTCTTGGAGCGGACCACCTTGCCCCGCCCCACCTTGATCGCCTCGGTGAACACGCCGGACGGCGCCGGCACGTCGCTGCGGACCATCTCGATGACCCGCAGCACCCGGTCGCCGTCGAGGGGCTCGCCTTCCTGCACGAGGATGAGCAGCTCGTCGAAGATGGTGCGCACCATCTGCGCCTCGGTCTCGGCCCCGTGGACGTCGATCTGGTTCCCCCGGGCCACGATGCGGACGTCGGGGAACGCCGCCTCGATGTGCTTGAGGTGGGAGTCCCGCTCACCCAGCAGGTCGACGACGAGATGGTTGCTGGGAACCTTGAGTTGGATGTCCACGATGGACGGGGACGTCACGGATCCTCACAGGGACGTGGGGGAAGTGGCTGCGCTAGAGAACGCATCGAGGCTCCAGCAGTATACCGGTGCCTCCGAACCACCCCTCGCGTGGGCGATTCAGCGGCCCCGGCGGCGAGCAGCGTCGAGGACCAGCGAGGCGGCGACCACCGCCGCCGTCTCGGTGCGGAGGACCAGGTCGCCGAGTCCCATCTTCCGGGGGAACCGGGCGACCTCCTCGGTGGACAACCCTCCTTCGGGCCCGACCACCACGGTCACCGAGCCGCCCTCCCACCAGTCGGCGTCGACGTCGCCTCCTCCGGGGTGGGCGACCACCGCTGCCGAGCCCAGTTCGGTCAGCGGGATCGGCCCGTCGACGGCCGTCAGGTGGGCTCCCCGTGACTGCTGCAACGCCGCCGCCGCCCACGCCTGCGCCCGCTTCGGGCTTGGCGCCCTTCCCTGGGTGGCCGCGGTGACCACCCAGCGGATTTCGGCCACGCCCAGCTCGGCCGCCTTCTCGACCAGGTAGCGGGCCCGGGTCGTGTCGTGGGGCGGGGCCACCGCCAGGGTGATGCGGGGGCCTGGCGGGTCAACCGCGCGCTCCTCGCCACGGACCACGGCGGTGGCGGCGGTGTCTAGTACGCCGTCGCCGACGATGCCGGCGCCGTCGGTGTAGCTGAGCTGGGCGCCCGGATCCAGGCGCAACACCTTGCTCAGGTGGCGGGCAGCCTCCGGGGCGAGCGGGATCGCCCCGTCGCTCCATGGGGCGGGAAGGAAGAGATGGGGGACGTGGCGCACGTCGGCGCCCGGTCAGCCGGTGAAGAAGCGGCGCTTCTTGCGGGCCGCAGCCGGGGACTCGCCGCGTAGCTCGGCGAAGCGCCTCAACGCCTCGGCCTGTTCGTCGTCGAGGTCGGTGGGGACCACCAACTGCACCTCGACCAGCAGGTCGCCGCGGCCTCGGCGGCGCAACCGTGGCATCCCTTGCTTGTCGACGCGGTAGACCGTCCCGGGCTGCGTCCCTGCGGGGATCTCGACATCGAGAAACTCGCCGCCGATCAGCGGCACCTTGAGATCGGCCCCGAACGTGGCCTCGGCCAACCCGAGCTGCACCCGGTGGTGGAGGTCGTCCCCCACCCTGGTGAACCGGTCGTCGGGACCCATCCGCACCGTGGTGTACAGATCACCGTGCGGGGTGCGGCGCTCGCCCGCCTCGCCGCGGCCGCCGAGCCGCAGCCGGGTCCCGTCGTCGACCCCGGCGGGGATGTCGACAGTGATGGTGACCGTGTCGTCGACCCGTCCCCTGCCCGAGCAGATGGTGCACGGCGAGGTGATCGTCTCACCCCAACCGCGGCATGTCGAGCACTCGGTGACCGTCATCATCGAGCCGAGGAAGGTGTTCCTGCTGACCCGCACCTGCCCGGCTCCCCCGCAGGTCGAGCATCGGGTGGGGCTGGAACCGGGAGCGGCGCCTGAACCCGAGCACGTAGAACAGGCGACCGCGGTGCGGTAGGTGACCTCGCGGGCCACACCGGAGGCGGCCTCGTCGAGGGTGAGCTCCACGTTCACTGCCAGGTCGCGCCCGGCACGCCGCGCCGGCCGGCCGGTGAAGCCACCGAACCCGCCGAAGCCGCCGAAGCTGCCGCCGAAGAACTGCGACAGGATCTCCTCCAGGGTGGCACCGGAGCTGAACAGGTCGGTGCCGAACCGCTCGCCCCGGTCATAGGCGGCCCGCTTGCCCTCGTCGGAGAGCACCTCGTAGGCCTCCGCAACTTCCCGGAAACGGGCCTCGGCCGCCGGATCTCCCGGGTTGGCGTCGGGGTGGGTCTCCCTGGCCAACGCCCGGAAGCGGCGCTTGATCTCGTCCGCGGTGGCGTCGCGGGAGACCCCGAGCACCTCGTAGTAGTCGGCTGCCATCCGTCTCGAACCTCTCGATCGGCTTGTTCTGTCGTTACCCGGCCTGGCCGCCGGTGAGCGGGGGCGGCATCTTCAGCCGCCCAGGCTGTCGCCCAGGCTGTCGCCCACCTCTTCGACGATCCGCATGTTGTCCCGGTAGTCCATCCGCATCGGCCCCAGCACGGCGAGCCGCCCGGAGCCGTGCTCGCCTGCGTCGTAGGCGCTCGACACCACCGCCAGGTCGACGCCCACCACGTCGATCTCCACCCCGAGCCGTACCGACGTGCCCGGCTCCTCGGCGTCGACGATGCGCCGCACCGTGGCCTCCTGCTCGAGCAACGCCAGGATGGCGTGGACGTGGGCGAGATCCTGCCACAGGTCGACCAGCTGCGAGGTTCCCCCGACGTACACCTCGTTGGTGGCGCGATCGGCGCGCCCGAGCGCAGTGGCGACGGCGTCGACGGCGGCCCGAACCTCGGGGGCGATGGCATCGGACGGGATGGCGCGCAGTTGGACGATACCGTCGGCGACCGTCCGACCCTCGAAGGCGCTCCCCAGCAGGCGCTCCGCCTCGAACATCGCCCCCCGGTCGGCGGTGCGCTCCGGCCGCACCACGTCCCTGGTGACCCGGCCCGACCCGGCAACGGTGACCACCAGGACCTCCGAGGGCCCCAGCGGGATGAGGTGCAACGCCCGCACCGTCTCCAGGCCGAGCACGGGGCCGATCACCACGGCGGGCGAGTGGCTCACCTCGGCGAGCAGCCCGGTGGTCTCCTTGAGCACCCGGCTCAGCTCGCGGTGGATGTCGGAGAAGAAGGAGTCGATGCGGCTCCGGGTGGCGCTGCGGAGCCGGGCCGGCGAGGTGTGGTCGACATAGAACCGGTACCCGGCGGCGGTGGGCACCCGGCCAGCCGACGTGTGCGGCTGCTCGACGAACCCGTATGCCTCGAGCCGGGCCACGTCGTTGCGGATGGTGGCGCTGGACACGGGCAGCCCGCTGCGCTCGACGATCGCCTGAGAGCTCACCGGCATCCCGGTGGCGATGTACTCCTCGACGAGTGCCTGGAGGACCCGGGAACGACGATCGTCCAACATGCCCGGAGATTAGCAGTCGTCTGCTGGCACTCCGACCCCCTCGTATGCGAACTTTGAGCGAGTGGCGCCACCCAGTGTGTTCAATCGCTCAAAGTTGGCATCGGAACCGGGGCGGGTGGTGCCAGGTCGAGCACGGCGCGGGTCACCTCGTCGGTGAGCAGGGGGCGCAGCACGACCAACCGACCGTCTCCGTGGCCGAGCACCCCGGCGGCGATCAGGCGCCTCCCCGCGTCCGAGACGACCAGGCGGTCACCGATCTCACCGGCGACCGCACCGGCGCGCCGGCGCAGCCCGAGCATCAGCCGCTCCTGCTCGCTCCCCCACGGCCCTTCGGTGTGGGAGCCGGCGCGGGGCCTTTCACCCTGTTCCACCGCCGCCAGGTAGGCGTCGAGCCGGCGCAGGTTGCGGTTGCGGGCACCGTCCCGGTGGTCGTGGGCCCCGAGCCCGAAGCCGAGGTACTCGCCCTGGGCCCAGGTTCCCAGGTTGTACCGGCACGGGTGGCCGGGTCGGGCGAAGTTGGACACCTCGTAGTGGACCAGCCCGGCGCCGGTGGCGGCTTCGATCAGCAGCTCGTAGGCGTCGGCCTGCTCGTCGGGGTCGGGGGCTGGAACGGTCCCGGCGGCGACCATGCGGGAGAGCTCGGTGCCCCGCTCGACGGTGAGGGCGTAGGCGGAGAGATGGTCGGGCTCGAGGGCGAGGGCCCGGGCGACGGTGTCGCCCCAACTCGCCGGGTCTTCCGGTGCGGCGCCGAAGACGAGGTCGAGCGACACCGACCGGAACCCGACCTGGCGGGCGCCGGCGACCCCCGCCGCTGCTTGTCCCGCGCCGTGGGCCCGCCCCAAGGCTCCAAGGACGGTGGGGTCGAACGACTGCACACCGAGCGAGATGCGGGTGAATCCGCCGCCGACCAGGTCGGCCCATCTGCCCGGGTCCCAGTCCTCCGGGTTGGCCTCGATGCTGACCTCGGCGCCGGGGGCGATCACGAAGCGGTCGGCGAGGGCGGTGAGGATCCTCGCCAGCTGCGCCGGGTCCAGGGAGGTAGGGGTACCACCACCCAGGTTCACCGCGTCCAGTGGGCCCCACGCCGGCTCCATGGCCATCTCGGCGACGAGGGCGTCGACGTATCTGTCGACCGGTCCGGACCACTCGCCGCCGGCGACGACGGCGAAGTCGCAGTAGGGGCACCTCCGCCGGCAGAAGGGCACGTGGACGTAGGCCGACCGCCAGGCGGCAGCGGAGTCGGCCAGCAGCGGGCTGTCCGGCGGGGCGGAAGCCGGGTCACCTACCTCCGGCACGTGATCACTCGTTGATCCGCAGAGCCGAGATGAACGCCTCCTGCGGCACCTCGACGTTCCCCACCATCTTCATCCGGCGCTTGCCCTCCTTCTGCTTCTCCAGCAGCTTGCGCTTGCGGGTTACGTCCCCGCCGTAGCACTTGGCCAGCACGTCCTTTCTCTTCGCCTTGATCGTCTCCCGGGCGATGACTCGGGTGCCGATCGCCGCCTGGACCGGCACGTCGAAGAGCTGCCGGGGAATCAACTGGCGCAACCGGTCCACCATGGCTCGCCCGTAGTGGTACGCCTTCTCCCGGTGGACGATGGTCGAGAAGGCGTCGACCGGGAGGCCGTTGAGCAGGATCTCGACCCGTACCAGGTCGGCTACCTGGACCCCGCTCGGCTCGTAGTCGAGCGAGGCGTAGCCCCGAGTCCGTGACTTGAGCTGGTCGAAGAAGTCGAACACGATCTCGGCGAGGGGCAGCCGGTAGTGCAGCTCGACCCGTTCCGGGCCGAGGTAGTTCATCTCCCCCATCTCTCCCCGGTGCTGCCGCACGAGTTCCATGACCGTCCCCACGTACTCGGTGGGTGTGAGGATCATCACCGCCACCATCGGCTCCGCCACCGCCGCCAGCCGCGCCGGCTCCGGCAGGTCCTGGGGTGAGCGGATCGGGAGCACCGTCCCGTCGGTGAGCGTGGCCAAATACTCGACGGAAGGGGCGGTGGCCACCAGGTCGAGGTCGTACTCGCGTTCCAGACGCTCCCGGACGATCTCCATGTGGAGCAGACCGAGGAACCCGCAGCGGAACCCGAACCCGAGCGCCCGCGAAGTCTCGGCCTGGTACACGAGGGCAGAGTCGTTGAGGCGGAGCTTGTCCAGCGCCTCGCGCAACCGCTCGAAGTCGTCGCCCTCGCTGGGAAACATCCCGGAGAAGACCATCGGCTTGGGCTCGCGGTAGCCAGGAAGAGGAGCCGCCGCCGGACGACCGTCGTGGGTGACGGTGTCGCCGACCCTGATCAGGTCGATCTCCTTGATCCCGGTGATGAGATAGCCCACCTCACCGGTACCGAGCCGCTTGCCGGCCCGGGGTGCCGGGGTGAGGGTGCCGATCTCGTCGGCGGTGGACGGCTCACCGGTCGCCATGAACTCGATTTGGTCGCCGGCCATCATCGCCCCGTCGACCACCCTGATGTGGCACACCACCCCGCGGTAGGTGTCGTAGTGCGAGTCGAACACGAGAGCCCGCAGCGGACCGCTCACCTCGCCCGTTGGGGCGGGCAGCCTTGCCACGATGGCTTCCAGCAGGGCGTCGACGCCTTCGCCCGACTTGGCCGACACCCGGAGCACCTCGTCGGCGGTGCCACCGATGACGCCCACGATCTGGTCGGCGACCCGGTCGGGCTCGGCGGCGGGCAGGTCGATCTTGTTGATCACGGGGACGATCTCGAGACCGCTCTCGATCGCCAGGTAGGCGTTGGCCAGGGTCTGTGCCTCGATCCCCTGGGTGGCGTCCACCACCAGGAGCGCCCCTTCGGCGGCCGCCAGAGACCGGGAGACCTCGTACGAGAAGTCGACGTGGCCCGGGGTGTCGATGAGGTTGAGGGCGTACTGCTCACCGTCGGCGGCGCGGTAGTCGAGCCGCACCGCGTTGGCCTTGATGGTGATGCCCCGCTCCCGTTCGAGATCCATGGTGTCGAGCAGCTGCTCGCGCATGTCCCGCTCGGCGACGGTGCCGGTGAGTTGGAGGAAGCGGTCGGCCAGCGTCGACTTGCCGTGGTCGATGTGGGCGATGATGCAGAAGTTGCGAATGCGCGCCAGGTCGGTCATGGGCCCCACGGGAGAGCGGCGGAACAGGTCTGCGGCACGGGCCTCGCGGCCCCACGACGCAGCCACCGGGCATTGTACCGGGGTCTCGCTGTGGTAACCTTGCGCCGTTCCCGCTCGCAGAGGTTTGTCGCCGCATGGCCAACATCAAGTCGCAGATCAAGCGCAACCGCCAGAGCAAGGTGCGCCACGACCGCAACAAGGCGGTGCGCTCCGAGCTCAAGACCCGCTACAAGACGGTGGTCACCGCCACCGAGGCCGGCGATGCCGAGGCGGCCGCCGAGGCCACCCGCACCGCGCAGCGGCGGATCGACCAGGCGGCGGCGAGCGGCCTGATCCACAAGAACACGGCGGCACGTCGTAAGTCCCGTCTCGCCCGCCGGATGAACGACCTCCAGCAGTAACCGTTCGACGCTCCGCCTCCGGCGCCCGAAGCGTCGGCAGACCAGGACAGGACAGACGCTCCCATGACGAGTGCGAAGACGTGGTTGACCGCCGCAGCGTACGAGAAGCTGCGCGAGGAGCTCGAGCACCTCGAGAACGACGGCCGCGCCGAGATCGAGGCCCGGATCGCCGCCGCCCGGGACCACGGTGACCTCCGCGAGAACGCCGAGTACGACACCGCCAAGAACGACCAGGGCATGCTCGAGGCGAGGATCCGCCAGATCCAGGCCACCCTGGACAAGGCCGAGGTGCGCGAGATCGAGGACTCGGGCCGGGTCGAGGTCGGCACCATCGCCACCGTCGTCGACGGCGACGGGGACGAGACCGAGTTCCTGGTCGCACCGGCGGAGAACAAGGTGCCCGGCCTGCTGCTCGCCTCCCCCGATTCACCGCTCGGTGCCGCCCTGCTCGGCACCACCCCGGGCGCCACGGTCACCTACGAGGCGCCCGGTGGCACCTTCACCTACGAAGTGAAGGCCGTCCGCGTCTACGAAGGCTGACGGCAACCGCTTTCCCTGCTCCGCTCCGGGGAGGGGAAAGTTGTCTACGTGTACCAGTAGCTCAGGGCCACGGTGAGGCGCTCGAGGGTGACCCGGTGGGTCGGCTCCGGGGCGGTCTTCAGCTGGAGGTCGGCCCGGGCCAGCGCCGCCAGCGCCTTTCTCAGGTCGTCGGGTCGGGCGCGCCGGCCTGCCTGCCAGATGCGCTCAGATGCCTTGGTGTCGTTACTCCCTGAGAGGGCAAGGAAAGCGCCGTAGTCGGGGGCCGAGGAAGCGATGGCCCGACGGCGCAGGTCGCCCTGCAGATACGCCAGCAGCTGCAGCGGGTGGCCGTGGAGGAGGAAGTCGGAGAGCCTGCGCAGGGCCTCGCCGGTGCGGCCGGCGGCCACGGCGTCGGTGTAGTGCCACATGGGCTCGTCAGGACGGTTGCGGAACCGCTCGGTGACCGTGGCCGCGGTGACGGTCCCACCGTCGACAGCCAGCTGGTCGAGCGCTCGGGCAAGCGACGCCACGTCGGACCCGAACCGACGGATCAGCGCCGCCGAGGCACCCTCACCCAAGCGGACCCCTCGCTTCCTGGCGGCGGCGCCCAGCCAGGTGACGGCGGTCCGTTCGGTCAGCGCCCTCACCGCCACCTGGCCGGCACGCTGCTTCAACGCCCTGTCGAGCGAGCTCGGAAGCACTCCGGCGGCGAGTAGGACGACACCGATGGAGCCGTCGTCACCGATGGCCGGGATCACCTCGGCAAGGACGTCCGCCTCGGTCTTCTGCAGCTGGTCGGCATCCACGATGAGGACTCCGGTGGCGCCACCGAACAACGAGCCACTCTGCAAGGCGGGAATCGCCGCCGAGACCGCCGATCGGATCCCGGAATCGTCCGTCTCCTCCCCGCTCGCCCTCCCCGGGACGTCGATGCGGGTGATGGCGCCGATGCCCCACCGCTCGAACGCCTCGTAGGCCGCCTCGAACATCAGCTCCCGCTCGCCGGGCCCGCTCCCTCGCGGCCCGGTGACAACCACGATCTGCTGCACGAGCCGAGAGTACCGTCGGGCGACACGCCGGCGACCACCCCTCGTGCCGGCTACGGAGGGGACGGGCACGGGCAGAGCGGGACGACCACGTCGCCCTCGTCGAGCGTGGTGAGGACCGTGGACCCCGCCGACGCCAGGACGTCGAGCACGCCCGGGGTGGGGTGGCCGTAGGTGTTCTCGCCGACGCTGATCACCGCCACCGCTCCCACCGTCACGCCCAGCCAGTCGAGATCGGTGGTGGCCGAGCCGTGGTGGGGCACTTGGAGCACGTCAGGTCGGACTGGGGGCAAATCGGCCTGGGCGATGGCTTCGACGTCACCGGTGAGCAGGACGTCGATGCCTCCGGCGGTCACCCAGGTGACGATCGATCCGTCGTTCTCGGCGGCATATCGCCGGCGTGGGGCGAGCAGTTCCAGCCGGAGCGAGCCGAAGTCGACCACGTCGCCTGCACCGACGGCCGCCACCGGGACGTCGCCGGCGGCTGCTTCGACGAGCAGGCTCTCGATGAGCTCACCATGGTCCTGGCCCTCCGGGTACCAGATCTCCCCGACGCGGTGCCTCTCGACCACGCCCTGAAGCCCTCCGGCGTGGTCGGCGTCGCCATGGGTGACGGCGAGCACGTCGATCTCCCCGATGCCGTGGCGGCGCAACGCACCCTCCAGCACGGCGACGTCGCGGCCACCGTCCACGAGGATCACGACGTCCGGAGGCCGGCGAATGAGGATGGCGTCCCCCTGGCCGACGTCGAGGAACACGACGGCCGGCTCCGACGGCGTCGCGGCCGGCATGCTCCACGCCACCAGGCCGGCACAGGCGGCGACACCGAGAAACGGCCGCAGCGGCCCGGCGAAGGCGAAACCGACCGCCGCCAGACCGGTGATGACGACGCCGCCGGGCCCCAGCTGCGGCCATCCCGCCGCCGTCGATGCCACGGTGAGCACACCGCCGGCCGCCATGAGAGCGAGGTCGAGCACGGGACCGATCCCGGTGATCGCCCCGATCCCCCCGAGCACGGTGGCCGCCGTCACCAGCGGCGCGGCGAGCAGGTTGGCCACCGGGCTGAGCAGTGGCACCGTGTCGAAGTGCGCCAGGATGATCGGCAGCACGGCGAGCTGGGCACCGACCGTGACGGTGAGCGCCGTCCACAACCACCGCGGCCGTCGCCGGGGAACGAGCTCGATCGCCGCCATCACCCCGGCGGTGGCCGCCACAGACAGCTGGAAGCCGACGTCGACGGCGAGGTCGCCCGAGACGAGCAACAAACCGGTGACCGCCAGCCCGAGTGCCCGCCACGGCTCGACGGGTACCCCGACGATGCGACCACCGAGCACGACTCCCGCCATCGCCGCCGCCCTGACCACCGACGGCTCCCAACGGGTGGCCACCACGAATGCCCCCAACGCCACCACGCCGAAGAGCGCCCGCAGGCGCGGATCGAGCCCGAACGGCCCGATGATCAGCCACCACGCCGCCAAGAAGAGGGCAACGTTGCTCCCCGACACTGCGACGAAGTGGGTCAATCCGGCCCGGCGCAACTCGTCCATGCGGTGGTCGGGGAGCCGGTCGGTCTCGCCCACGAGGAACCCGGCGACCAGCGCGGCGGCGTCCGAGTCGTTCTGTTCGAGGCGGTGGAGGACGACCCGACGCAGCAGGTTGCCCGGCCCGAAGAACGGCCCCGATGCGGCTGCGACGAGCTCGACCGAGTCGACGTCTATCGCCGCGCGGTAGGCGGTCCCCCGATAGTGGCCCGGCCGATCGGCGACCGTGCCGTCGATGGTGACCAGGTCACCGGCGGCAATGGTGTCGCCGACGGGGTCCTCTCCTTCCAGGTCGTCGAGCGACGCCAGCAGCGTGACCTCGCCCGCGGTGCCCGGTCCGGAGGCGCGCACCAGCATGAGCGACCCGTGTGACCCGGCGGCGGGATCCGACAGCACACGAGCCGCCACCTGCTGGCGTCCGGCGACGACCGGGACAGTGGCGGCGGCCTCGATGCGGCCGGCGGCGAGCATCCCCGACGCCATACCCGCCAGCACCAGCCCGGCGACGGCCGCTCCGGCGGCCGGACGGCCGAGCCTGGCCGCAGCCACCGATGCCAGCAGCACCAGGACAACGACGACCAGGCGGCCTGAGGCCGGGGTGCGCGCCAACCCGAGCGCACATCCCATCCAGACCAGCCCAGCCGCCGCCACCACCGGTTGACGCACGGGAAGGACGGCGACCAGCCGGTCACGGGACGACGACGAGATCACGGAAACCGGCCAGGGTCGCCTCGCCGATCCCGGGGACGTCGAGCAGGTCCTCGACCGCCTGGAAGGGCCCGTTGGCCTCGCGATGGGCGATGATCCGCTGGGCGAGGACCGGGCCAATGCCGGGCAAGGTCTCCAGGTCGGCCGGGCCGGCCAGGTTCAGCGCCACCTTGTCACCGGTCCCCTCGGCGAAGGACCCGCCAACGTCCACCGAAGGCGTACCAGCCATGGCTGGCCCTCCGCCCCCGGACCCGGCGGCCTGCGGCACCACCACCTGGTCGCCGTCGGCCAGGGGCGCCGCCAGGTTGATGGCGGTGACGTCGGCAGAGCGGTCGACACCGCCGGCGGCGGCGACCGCGTCGGCCACCCTGGCGCCGGACGGAACCGACACCACGCCGGGGTTGGCAACCGCTCCCGACACGTGGACCACGATCGTCCCCGACGACGCCGGCACCGACGTGCCGGGCGCGGCGAGCCCGCTCGTCGACCAGCTGTCGCTGGGGCCGGCGGCGGGAACGGACGGCTGGCCCCACCACAGCCAACCGCCGAGCAGGGCGGCGATGACCGCCAAGGCCCCCACAACTCGGCCCGAGCGGACCGGGCTGCGATTCGCGGACGGACCGGCGCCCCGGGCTGGCGACCGGAACAGCCGGGCGCCCAGTTCGGCCGCCGGCTCGCCTGCCGGCGTCGAGTCCCGGTGCGCCCCGCCACTCGGCGGGCTGCCGGTCGGAGATGTCTCGATGGCGGCCTCCTCGCTCCGCCCGTCGGGTTGTGCCGTCCGATGGCACACATCTACCACGCCGGTGTGACCCGAACCAGGTGGTGGTCCCCGCCCACTCCCCTGCGGTGGGCTCAGCCCGGCAGGACGTCAAGCACGGCGGTGACCATCCCGCCGCCGGCCCCGGCGATGTCCTCGGCGAAGGTCAGCAGCACCACTGCGGTGAGGTTGACCCCGGCGTGGACGGCGATCGGCACCCCCAGGTCGCCGGTGGAGAGGGCGAGCCAGCCCAGTGCCACCCCGATCAGGAACAACCCGGGGACGGCGTAGACCGCGGCCGGGTCGACCAGGTGGATGGCGGCGAACGCCCCCGCCGCCACCAGGATGGCGGGCCACGGGCCCATCGACCGGCGCAGCCGGGACAGGAGCACTCCCCGGTACACGATCTCCTCCACGACCGGGGCGACGACGACGAGGAGCGCGAACACCACGACCAGCACCCAGTCGCGGGGCACCTCCGAAGCCACCTCAACGACCTGCTGCTGCGACGGCTCGCCGGGGAGCAGGTTCAGCAAGCTGCCCACCACGACTGCGACGAGGATCTGGAGGGCGAGCCCGGCGGCGATCCAAGCCGCATCACCCCAACGCCACGCCAGCCCGACCTGAGCCGGGAACCAGACCCCGGCATGGCGGCGACCGAGCAGCACGAGCGTGGCCAGGGTGGCAGCCGCCTGGATCGGCAGGCTCACCACCAGGACGGCGAACCCGGTGTCCTCGATACCGGTGGCGACGAAGAACAGAGAGCCGAGCACGGCGACGGCGACGAACCCGGCGAGCAGGGCCAACACCACGTCGACCACCGTCCACCGGCTCTCCGGCAGGTACGGGGTGTCCAGCGGACGGAGCCGGCTCAACTCCGCACCGTCGCCATCGGGGCAACGGTCACGGCGGGTCGCCGCCGGCGGCGAAGCGGGCGGCGACACGCCGCGCCTCCACCTCGAGCCCCACGTCGCGGTAGGCGTCCCAGTGGGACCGGCCGTGCCATCGCCCGGTGAGATAGTCACCGAGGTAACGGGTCAGGTGGCGGGTGGCGCCCAGCCGACGGTACTGGTCGAGATGGGCCAGTTCGTGCACCACGAGCGGGCCGTATCGCCCCGCCCGGTTGGGATCAAGGAGGGCGTCGTAGATATCCGGAGCGACGGAGATGCCCCACGGCATGGTGACGGCGACGATGCCCTTCGACCAGGTCCTCCGGTACCAGGCCGGCGCCGGCGAGATCCGGGCCTCAGCCGGGTCGATCGAGGGCAGCGCACGGCGCACCTCGGCCGGGTCGATGCCCGCAGCGAGCAGCGCCCGTTCGGCGGTGATGGGGGCCTGGCGGCTCACACCACGAGGTTGACGACGTCGGGGACCCTGGCGACGATCCGGCGCGGCTCTCCCCCGTCGAGGTAGGGAGCGACCCGCTCGGAGGCGAGGGCGGCGGCGACCGCTTCGTCCTCGCTGATCGACGGGGAGACCTCGAGGCGGTCCCGAACCTTGCCGTTGACCTGGACCACCATCACCACCACCGGGTCACGGGCCTTGGCGGCGTCGGCTACCGGCCACGCCTGGAGGTGGATCGACTCCTCGTTGCCGCGGCGGTGCCACAGCTCCTCGGTGACGTGCGGGGCGAACGGCGCCAGCAACAAGAGCAGGGTGTCGACGGCGGCGTCCCAGGTCTCCGAAGTCACCGTTCCCGCGCGCAGGATCTGCTGCAGCTCGTTGCGCAGCGTCATCAGGGCGGCGATGGCGGTGTTGAACTTGACCTGCTCGATGTCGTCGCCCACCTTGGCGATCGTCTGGTGGACGCGACGTTCCAGCTGCTCGGAGGCCGCCGGATCGGCAGCGACTTCGCGGTAGCCGGCGATCCCCAGCTTCCACACGTCCTCGATGAAACGGCGCGCCCCGAGGATCCCCCGACTGTCCCACGGGCCACCCTTCTGCCACTCGTAGGCGAACATCAGGTAGGTACGGACCGTGTCGGCCCCGTACTGGAGCACCAGGTCGTCGGGGTCGATGACATTGCCCCGGGACTTCGACATCCGCTGGACCTCGAGATGGTGGCGCAGCTGGTTGACGTCGTTGGCCCCGGGGATCGAAGGGATGTCGACGGTGGCGTGGCCGGGCACCTCGACGGTCGTCGTGGCGGTGTCCGTGGCTACCTGGAGGACCGCCTCGGTGCGACGCATCAGCTCGCCGACCACCAAGCCGTCACCCGTCGCTGCCGTTGGATCGACGCGCACCGAGGTGGCGACGACCCGGCCGTCGACTCGCTCCCCGTCGATGACGAGGCGGTCGCCGGTGCGCTCCTCGCCCAGCACCTGCCCCTGGTTGCGGAGGGCCAGGAACGGCTCGTCGAAGAGGTGGCTCGGATCGCGGCCGTGCTCCTGCATCACCGCCGCGGTGTCATCGAAGGACTGCATGTCCCGCATCGCCTTGACGAAGAAGCGGGCGTAGAGGAGGTGCATGACTGCGTGCTCGATGCCCCCGGTGTACGAGTCCACCGGGAGCCAGTAGGCGGCCTCCTCGGGGTCGAACGGCCCCTCGTCGAAGTGCGGTGAGAGATAGCGGAACCAGTACCACGACGAGCACATGAAGGTGTCCAAGGTGTCGGATTCCCGCCGGGCGGGATGCCCCTCGGCGTCGACGGTCTCGAGGAAGGGCCGGAGGGTCCCGAGCGGGCTGGTCCCGTCGAACACCACGTCCTCGGGCAACACCACGGGAAGGTCATCGTCGGCCACCGACTCGATGCCTCCGTCGTCGGTGTAGACGATCGGGATGGGGGCACCCCAGTAGCGCTGGCGGGAAATGAGCCAGTCGCGCAGCCGGTAGTTGATCGACTCGGAACCGATGCCCTCCTCTTCGAGCCAGTCGATGGTGGCGGCGATCGACGGGTTGGCACGCCCCTTGGCGGTGGTGGTCTCGACACCGTCGATGGGGCCGCTGCCCACCATCACCCCCGGCCCGACGTACGACTCGGTCATCTCGTCGCCGGGAACCAGGTCACCAAGGGCAGGGGCGATCACCGGGACCACCGGCAAACCGAACTGGCGGGCGAACTCGAAGTCGCGCTGGTCGTGGGCGGGCACCGCCATGATCGCCCCGGTGCCGTACGACAGGAGCACATAGTCGGCCACCCAGACCGGTATCTCCTCGCCGTTGACCGGGTTGGTGGCGTATCCGCCGGTGAACACGCCGGTCTTGAACTTGCTCTCCTCCATCCGCTCCAGCTCGGTCTTGCGCGCCGCCTGCTCGCGGTAGGCGTCGACCTCGACCCGACGGTCGTCGGTGGTGAGGGCGTCGACCATCGGGTGCTCAGGGGCGAGAACCATGAAGGTCGCCCCCCAGAGCGTGTCCGGGCGAGTCGTGAAGATCCGTATCCCTTCGCCCACCGTCGGTGGGGAACACCACCTCGGCGCCCTCGGAGCGGCCGATCCAGTTGGTCTGCATGGCCCGCACCGGCTCGGGCCAGTCGATGCCGTCGAAGCGGAGCAGCTCGTCGGCATACCGGGTGATGGCGAAGAACCACTGCTCCATCAGCTTCTGAACCACCGGTTGGCCGGTGCGCTCGTCCTTGCCGTCGATGACCTGCTCGTTGGCCAGGACCGTCTGCAGTGTCGGCGACCAGTTGACCAGGGCCTCGGCCCGGTAGGCGAGGCCGTGCTCGTAGAGCTGCTTGAACAGCCATTCGGTCCACCGGTAGTACTCGGGCTCGCAGGACACGATCTCCCGCTCCCAGTCGATCATGGTGCCCATCGACTTCATCTGGCCGCGCATGTGCTCGACTTGGGCCTTGGTCCAGGTCGCCGGGTGGACGTTGCGCTGCACGGCGGCGTTCTCGGCGGGGAGCCCGAAGGCGTCGAAGCCCATCGGGAACATGACGTTGTAGCCCTTCATCCGCATATAGCGGGCTCGGGCGTCGGGCGGGGTCATCGAGTACCAGTGCCCGATGTGGAGATCGCCGGACGGGTACGGCAGCATGGTGAGGGCGTAGTGCTTGGGACGCGACCAGTCGACCCGGGCGCGATACAACCCGGATTCCTCCCAGCGCCGCTGCCAGGTGGACTCGATGGTGGTGTGGTCGTAGTCGGTCACCGGCGGGTGCCTCAATGGGTGGACGGACGCGATTCGGGGAGCTCGGAAAGGCTAATCGGGGCACCGTCCGGGCGAGCCGGTCGTGGTGCCGGTCGCCCCGGTATCGCATCCTCGACGCGGGAGCGGGGCCGGCTGTTCGCCGGCCCCGCTCCCACCGTCCCCTAGGGGTGTCGGCTCAGCCCAGCGCCTTGGCCTTCAGGGCGTTGAACTCGTCCTGGGTGATGGCACCGGAGTCGAGCAGGGACTTGGCCCTCTCGATCTGCTCGGCCGCACTGCCCCCGCCAGACGAGGCCACCACGCTCTGCGCGTACTGCTGGGCGAGCTCCTGATCGTGTTGCGCCGCGGCCACCGCCCGGTCGCTCATGCCACTGCCTCGGGCGATCAGATAGATGAACGTTCCGAGGAAGGGCAGGAAGATGAGGACGATCGCCCATACCGCCTTGCCGCCACCACCCATGGTGCGGTCGCGGAACAGGTCGCCGATGACCATGAACAGGACCATGAAGAAGGCCACCCACAGGAAGATGACCAGGAAGAACCAGAGCACATCCCAAATCGAGTCCCAGTTCATTGCACTCCTCTTTCAGGGGGACGATTCGACGCGGAACATAGCACGCCCATCCGGGGTGCCATAAACCACCTGTCCGGCACGGATCATCGGGTTTCCGGTGGTGGTGGAGTTGAGGGGAGGTGGTGTGATGCAGGTGCCAGCCATCCTCGTCCAGCCAGACCAGGCCCACCGCGGCGTGGACCGCCTAGCGACGTGGTCGCCCGAAGTCCTGCCGTCCCCGAACGTACGTATGCCCGTGGCTCTCGGCAATGTCAGCGACCGTTTCGCCGGACGCCAACCTGATCTGACACTCGGCGCAGTAGGTCTGCAATCCACTCTTGCTATGGGCAGACCGGTGGAAGTTCCCTACCGAGAGGTACCGGCGGCAGGCAGGGCACTCCTTGGCTTCGACGGTCGGGACGTCGTGATTGCGGTTCTTCTCGTGCCAGTCTTTCGACCGCTTGATCGCGCACGGCTTGCAGACTGACCCGTGCCCGTCCGCCGTCGACCCGCCCTTGTAATACTCGGTGATCGGTTTCGTCTCCCGACAAACGCTGCACCTCTTGGAGGTGCGGTTGGCCCGGTTGCGCGCAAGGGCGTCCGAGAGGCCGACGAACAAATCGGCGTTGCGGGACATGACTGTATTTAGATCGTTCCTGGTCACTCCAAGAGCATCGGCGAGCTCCGCCAGCCGCTCAACCTCCCGCCGATCAACCTGCTTCCAGACCCTGACGGCGAATGCTTCGTCCTCTGTCCGTTGGCTCCGACCGCGGAGACCGCGCGCATCGGGGCTTACCTCCCTGATGATCTGACGAACGCGCTCGCGGGTGTACCCATACCGCTCCCCGATAGCTTGCTGAGAGAGACCGTCATTCACGTACAGCCGAACCATCTCATGCCACTCGGGACAGTCAGTCGGCTCGTCGTGGATCACCCTGCAAAGACGGCATGTCACACGGCGCCGGGGTTTGCTGATCACGGTGATTGTTGTCCTGTTGGTCACAGCCGCAGCGGGCGTTGGCTTTCAGCCAGCCCCATTCTTCCTGGCTTCGTGGCCTAACTCGTAGGGCGGTGGGCTCTTTCTGCTGAGACTCTGTCGTATCACGGCCCCGACCGACTAAGGACGACATCAGGGTTCGATCCGGGGACGGCGCCGTCGGACCCTGGTGCCTGGACCGGCGGCAGAAGGCGGACAGTCGGAACCCTTAGGGTTCAAGGGTTCCGGTGGTGGAGCTGAGGGGATTTGAACCCCTGACCCCCTGCATGCCATGCAGGTGCTCTGCCAAGCTGAGCTACAGCCCCGGGGATCGCCGGGATGTTATCAGGCCTCGACCGCGACCGGTTCGAAGGCGATACGGGGGGCGTCGGCCCACAGCCGCTCCAGGTCGTAGTAGTCCCTGGTCTCGGCGTCGAAGAGGTGCACCACGATGTCTCCGTAGTCGAGCAGCACCCAGCGGGCGTGCTCGACGCCTTCACGGCGCAGCGGCTTGCGGTCGGAGCGCCATCCGCATCTGGCCCTCGACCTCGTCGACCAAGCGTCTTGACATGGCGGTTGGACGTGCCCGTGCCGATGACGAAGATGTCGGTGAGCACGATCAGCCGGGAGACGTCGAGGAGGGCGATGGCGGTGCCCTTCTTGTCGGTAATGGCGGATGCGGCGACATTTGGCCGCCTCGACCGCTGAATGGTCAGCGCTGATGGTGGGCCTTCCCGGGGTCGCATGCCGAGGCGGAAGTGTAGGGCCAACGGCTCGACCGAGTGCCCGGCGCCGCCTCGACCGCCGGCTCGCCGCGGCGGGCAGCTGCTGCCGATGGGCATCACTGACCGGCCGAGTAGAGCCGGTGCGCCTCGACATAGCGCCAGACCGGTCGGGTACCAGGAACCGGATCGACGCCCTCGTGCCGCCATCGCCCGCAGCTCGGTGGCCGAGATGGCGATCTCCGGGGTGTCGAGCCAGACACGGGCCGAAGCCGGGTGCAGCGGATCCTCGACCGCGTCGGTCTGCGATACCGGGGCGGGGCATCACGGCGAACGATGCGCGGCCCCGCACCTCGTCTGCCCGGTGCCAGCCGGCCAGGCCGGCGGCGGCGTCGGCTCCGAGAATCGAGCACGATGTCGTCGTCCGCCGGGAACGACCCGATCGTCTCGATGGTGTAGGTCGGGCCCGGCCGGCGGACCTCACGGTCGTCGACCTCGAAGTACTCCACGCCGGCGGCGGCGAGCTCCGTCATGGCGAGCCGGTGGACGGGTCGCTGACCCGCCGTTCGGCCTTCTGCCACGGATCCCCTGCCGGCATCAGGGTGACCACGTCCAGGGCGAGCTGCCGGTAGGCGGTCTCGGCGGCGACGAGATGGGCGACGTGGGGAGGGTCGAACGTGCCGCCGAGGATGCCGCGTCGCACCGGGGCCAGCATAGGGAGCGGTGACCGCCGGCACCGGCGCCGCGCCGGCGGTGGCGATGTCGTCGGTGGTCAAGGAGAGGGCCGGAGCCGGGCGGGAGGCAGCGGAGCCACGGCTCGGGGTCGAGGTACTCGGCGCCGACCCGCACCGAGAAGTGCACCGCCTCGATCCCGTTGTCGACGCCCGCGAGCTTCCGATGAGGGTGTGCGGGGCAACGGGAGCGCCGACGGCCGACCACGGCGAGCCCAGGTACGAGTACGACGTTCGGAGGCCGCCGCCATGGTCGACGGTGACCGTGAGCAGATCGACCACGGTGCCGGCGAACAGACCACCCCGGTGCCGGCCGAGCCCACCGGGGTCCCCGGCGGGCGCCCGAGGTCGATGCCCCAATGGCCGGCATAGCTCCCGATCGGGGCGAACGAGCGGAGCACCGGGCCTGCCACCGGGCGCCATCAAGCCGGTGCACCCGGGTCGGGAGGCGGCCGCCGGGACGACCGACGATCCGACGAGCACGCGATGACGAACGGCAGGCCGAGCAACGCAGGGCCCGACGCGGGACGGACAGACGCATCTCTCATCCCCTCCGCCACCGCGAGCCCTCTGCA
Organism: uncultured Acidimicrobiia bacterium; assembly: GCA_963834375.1. Taxonomy (GTDB): domain Bacteria; phylum Actinomycetota; class Acidimicrobiia; order Spongiisociales; family UBA5794; genus JACDBE01. Next base: position 40,321 of record CAWIBM010000005.1, read on the forward strand.
ACCGTAACCCGGGGCGGTACGACAGGAAGAAGCCCGGCTCGTCGCCGGCGAACGTGCACGGACCGCGGCGGCGTTCAGCCGACAGGTGCTCGCCGATCCCGGGTGCGCTCGTCGAGCGCGATGCGCTCGACGAAGCGCTCCAGCTGCCGCAGGGTGCGGACCTCGTGGACACCCGTCGCAGAGTGCGGCGAAGGTCGACATGATCGAGTCGCCGGTGTCCCAGTAGCGGGGCGACTCGGGGTTGAGCCAGTGCACGGCCCTGGCCCGCTCGGCGATGGCGGCGAGCACGTCGACACCGGCGTCGCGGTAGTTGTTGCGGGCGTCACCGGTGACGATCACCGTCGACCGGGGCGTGACGGCATCGCCGAAGTGCTCGGCGAAATGGTGCAGGGCGGCTCCGTAGTCACTGTGGCCGTCCTGCCGGATGACCTCGGCATCAGCGGCGACGTCGCGCATCGCCTCGTCGAAGTCGACACCGGGTGCGAAGAAGCGGGTCACCTCGTCGATCCCGTCGACGAAGGCGAACGACCGCACGTTGGAGAACTGGTGCCCGATGGCGTAGGTGAGCTGCATCGTGAAGCGGGCGAACGTCGCCATCGACCCGGAGACGTCGCACAGCATCACCAGCTCGGGCTTGGTGATGCGGCGTCGGCTTCCATCGAGGGTCGATGAGCGCGCCACCGTGGGCGAGTGACCGGCGGATGGTGCGACGGGCGTCGAGACGGCCCCGACGTCCGTGCCGGCGCCGTGCCGACAGGCGGGAGGCCAGCTTGCGTGCCAGGGGGGCCATCCTGGCCTCGATCATCGCCAGCTCCTCCCGGGTGGCGTGCATCAGGTCGATGTCCTCGACCAACGGGTCACGCAGGGTGCGGGCAACCGCAGGGCGTCCCCGGTCGGCAACCAGTCGCCGCACGATCTCGTCCTGCACCGCCCGGCGGATCCGCTCCACCTGCTCGTCGACGCCAGCGGAGGCGATCCGGCGGGCGAAGTCGTCGTCTCCATCGACATCGTCGGCGACCTCGGCGAACCGGCTACGGAGCCGGGAGACGTCGAGCCGGCTCATCACCCGGTACACGTAGTAGCGGCCCCCGCTCGGCTGGCCCGGCCGGAACCCGGCGAAGCGGTCGACGGCTTGCCGCACCAGCTCGAGCAACCGGTCGGCGTCACCGGCGCGGACCGCCTCGACCAGGGCCTCAACCAACCGGTCGATGTCTTCACCCGCCGGCGGCGCCCGCCGCTGCCTCCCCCGGGATGCCCGGGTCGCCTGGGGACGGCGGCGTCTCGACCACCGGCGGCGGCTCCGCCGCCGTCAGGCCGAAGAACACGTCGAAGGCGGTGTCGAAGGAGCGGCTGGTGCCGGGCGCTCTTCACCATGGTGGCGGCGAGGGCGGTGCGGACCGACGACCGGTCGCCGAGGTCGACAGGTCGATGGCGGCGGCGGCGTCGACCACCTCGACCATGGAGACCGGCACCCCCGCGGTGCGCAGCTCGGCGGCGAAGTCGGCCAGCGAGCTCAGCACGGCGCCACCGAGTCAGTCCGTCGGCGGCCAGCGCCAGCTGGCGGCGCACCTTGTCGATGTCCGACTGGTACTTGAGCAGCACGTGCAAGGTGTCCTCGGTGACGGCTCCGTCCACCTCGGTCACCGCCAGGGCGAGCAGGGTGCGTGCCCAGTCGATGCTCTCGCTGACCGAAGGCGCCTTGCGCAGCTGCACAGCCCGGATGGACCTCACCACCTCGGCGACGCGGATGGCGAGCCGCTCGGAGAGCCCGTCCACCCGGCTGAGGAGGATCTCCTTCTCCCGCTCCACCGTCGGGTAGTCGATGTGGAGGAACAGACACCTTCGTTTCAGAGCCTCGGACAGCTCGCGGGTGTTGTTCGAGGTGAGCACCACGAAGGGCCGCGAAGTGGCGGTGATCGTGCCCAGCTCGGGGATGGTGACCTGGAAGGAGTCGAGCACCTCGAGGAGCAGTGCCTCGCTCTCGATCTCGACCCGGTCGACCTCGTCGACCAGCAGCACCACCGGCTCGGGACTGCGGATCGCCTCGAGCAGCGGTCGAGTGAGCAGGAACGGCTCGGTGAAGATGTCGCCTTCGAGCTCGTCCCACCGGCGCCCCTCGTCGGTCTGGAGGCGGAGCAGCTGCTTGTGGTAGTTCCACTCGTACAACGCCTTCGCCTCGTCGAGGCCCTCGTAGCACTGCAACCGCACCAGCCGCCGGCCGGTGGCGGCGGCCACCGCCACCGCCAACGACGTCTTCCCCACCCCGGCGGGGCCCTCGGCCAGGATCGGCTTACCCAGCCGGTCGGCGAGGAAGACCACCTGGGCGATCCGGTCGTCGGTGAGGTAGCCCGCGCCCTGCAGGGCGGTGGCGGTCCCGGCGGGGTCGGTGAACGTCATGGCGGCATTCTCGCGTTGCCGGGGCAGGTCCGGATCAGTTGGAGCCGAGGGTCAGCGGGCGAGGTGGGGGTCGGTCTGGGTGACCCGGGTGCGCAGGGTGAAGACGGAGTCGCCGCTGAGGATCCCGCCGCGGCCGAACAGCCTGCCGGACTGCCAGTTGGCGAGCCCGAGCTCGGGTCGATCGAGGGCGTACTGCCCGTCGACCCAGCGGGTGAAGCCGTCGCCGACGAATGGGGCGTCGATCATCGTCGAAGAAGCGCCGCTGCTCGGACTCGTCCCCCGACACCAGGCTGGCGATGAAGCGGGGGCTGTGCTCGTTGAACAGCCGCACCGCGGTGTCCACGTCGGGCACGATCGCCAGGGTCACCTCGGGGCTGTCCTCCCACTCCCACTCCAGCCCGAGCCGGTCAGGGGCGAGCACCTCGGTGCGCCGCTCCTCGACGACGCCCTCCGCCCGGGTGATCGGCGCCGGGCGAACCACGGTCGGGGACGAGAGCTTCGCTCCCCTCGGCACGTGCAGCTTGGCGACCGCTCCCCTCCGCTCCCCCGCCTCGTCCAAGGCGGAGAGGAAGCGGGGGACCAGGTCGGCGGCGGCGGAGGCGACCACGCAGCAGGTGTTGAGCGTGTTGCACACCTTGCGGTCGAGGGAGCGCAGGACCACCGAGGCGAAGATGTCGGGATCGGCGGACCGGCCGAGGCGACGATCCACGCACCCCCCGTGCCGTGCAGGCTGACCGGGAGCCCGGCCTGGCGGGCCACCGCCCCCAGCTGGGCGACGGCCGGGCCCGAACCGCGCGCGACGGCCAGCGCCAGGCGGGGATCGGAGAACAGCGCCCAGCCCGCCGATCGTGCCGGCGACGCCACCAGGGACACCGCTCCGGGAGGTAGCCCGGGCCGGCCAGGGCGGGGTCGAGGGCGTGCTCGACGATCGCCCGGGCGGTGCCGAGGGCGTCGGACCCGATGCGGAACACCATCGTGTTGCCGGAGCGGAGCACCCCGGCGCCGTCGGCGAAGACGTTGGGCCGGCCCTCGAAGACGAAACCGACGACGCCGAGGCCGCGCCCGCACCAGCTCGACACGCCACCCGTGTGCTCGACCGTCTCCACCGCCGCGCCGCGGCGCGACGGGCCGCCGCCCACCCCGCAACCCGTCCACCATCGCCGCCCGCATCGCCTTCGACGAGGACCAGCCGGGTGATCGAGCGGCCCCGCTCCCGGGCGGCGGCGACGTCGGCCTCGTTGGCGGCGGCTACGGGGGCGAACGAGTCGTCGTCGGCGAGGCGATCGGCGAACAGGGAGAAGAAGGTGTCGATCTGGCCGTCGTCGACCGCCCCCATGGCGGCGAAGGCGTCGACGGCGGCGTCGACGGCGGCGGTGACCGTCCCGTGCACGGAGGCCGGTATGTGGAGCAGATCGCCGGTCGACCTGCACGACGACCAGTCGGTCGCCCGGGGACAAAGGCGGCGGCGAGCTCTTCGTCGACCATGGCGACCCGGTCGCCTCCGTAGACGATGGGCATGCCGGCGGTCAGCGACTCCAACTGCATGCGGCGCCACGGTATCAGCCGCCCTCGGTCCCCGCCCGGGGCGTCGACGGGCACCGACGGCTCTGGATCGAACCACCAGGTCGTCGCGGTGGATGACCACGCCTCCGCCGCCTACCAGGGCGACGTCCCGGCTGTGCTGGCCCGCCGCCGATCGTATGGCGTCGGCACCCATGGCGGTGCGGCCCTTGGCGATGAGGACGCCCTCGGGATCGAACACCTCGACGGCGGCTGCGCGCCGAACGACCCGTCGACGGCGACGACCCCGACCGGGAGCAGCGACTTGCCGGCCTGGACCAGGGCCCGGGCCGCGCCAGCGTCAACGGTGACGGTCCCCTCGGAGGGCAGCCCGAAGGCGATCCACAGCCGGCGGGCGGACAGCCGCGACCGGCTGCGGGTCGATCCAGGTGCCCGACGCCTTCCCGGCACCGCCCGGACGGCGACGTCCGGGTTCCGGGCGTCGGCGACGACCGTGGGGATGCCCGACCACGCCGCCATCCTGGCGGCGGCGATCTTGGTCGCCACCCCGCCGGACCCGAACGGTCGTTACCCCCGGCCCTCGGTGGAGCTCGTCGAGGATGGCGTCGGTGTGGCGCACCGCCGAGAGCAGCTCCGCGTCCCCGAGACGGGGATCGGAGGAGAAGAGGCCATCGGTGTCGGTGAGGAGGACCAGCATCCCGGCTCCGACCAGGTGGCCGACGATGGCGGCGAGCCGGTCGTTGTCACCGAGCTTGAGCTCGTCGACCACCACCGTGTCGTTCTCGTTGACGATGGGCATCACCCCGATGGTCAGCATGCGGGTCAGGGCATGCCGGGCGTGGAGGTACTGGGCCCGGTGCGCCAGGATGTCACGGGTGAGCAGGACCTGGCCGACGACGACGCCATCGGCGGCGAACCCGCCGGCATAGCGCTCCATCAAGCGTCCCTGACCGACGGCGGCGGCGACCTGGAGCCCGGGCAGGTCCGGGGCCTCTCGGTCATGCCCAGGGCCGGCAACCCGGCGGCCACGGCCCCGGAGCTGACCAGCACCGGCCGGTAGCCGGCGGTGCGGAGGGCGAGGATCTGGGCGATGGTGCGCTCGATCCCGGAGTCGTCGAGCCCTCCGGAAGGCAACGCCAGGCTCGACGACCCCACCTTGACCACGACGGCGGCTCCGGTGGCGACCGGGCGCCTCATGCGTCGTCCTCCCAGGCGTCCTGGTCGGGAGCGTAGGTGAACACGATGTCGCCGATTCGGACGTCGTCCCCGGGGGCGGCGCCGGCGGCGGCGAGGGCGTCGTCGACGCCGAGCCGGCGCAACCGGCTGGCGGCGAGATCGGCCGCTTCGGGGACGGTGAGATCGGCCAGGTTGACCGCCCGGGTGGCGGCGCGGCCCTCGACCACCCAGACCGCATCGTGGCGACGCACCGTGAAGCTTGGCGGCAACGGCCGGTGGAGCACGAAGCCCTCGCGTTCCGGCGCGGCTCGCTCGGGCGCGCGACAACGGAGTCTGCGATGGCACGGGACAGGTCGGTGAGCCCGGCGCCGGTAGCCGCCGAGATGTGGTGGACCACGTCGACGCCATCGAGGCCGGGAGGGGCCGCCTCCGAGATGTCGGCCTTGGTGACGACGACCAGCTGCGGGCGGGCGGCCAGGTCGGGCGAGTGCCGGGCGAGCTCGTTGCGGAGCACGGCGAGCTGGGTGGCGACGTCCTCCTCTTGAAGCGGAGTTGGGTCGAGCAGGATCACCAGCACCCGGGCGCGTTCGGTGTGGCGGAGGAACTCGTGGCCCAGGCCACGACCGTCGGCGGCGCCCTCGATCAGCCCGGGGATGTCGGCCATGACGTACTGGCGATCGTCGATCTCCACCACGCCGAGGTGCGGCTCGAGGGTGGTGAACGGGTAGTCGGCGATCTTCGGCTTGGCCGCCGACAGCCGGGAGATGAGCGTGCTCTTGCCGGCGTTGGGGAACCCGATCAGGGCGGCGTCGGCGAGGAGCCGCAACTCGAGCGTGACGTGGCCTCCTCGCCGTACTCTCCCTGCTCCGAGTAGCCCGGGGCCCGGTGCGCCCGTGCCACGAAGGCGGCGTTGCCCCGACCGCCCCGGCCCCCGCGGGCCACGGTGATCCGCTGCCCGGGATCGACCAGGTCGGCGAGCACGGTGTCCGCCTCGTCCCGGACCACGGTCCCCAACGGGACCGGGAGCTCGCGGTCGGCGCCGCTCCGCCCGTGGCGCAGGTCGCCCTCACCGTGGGTGCCGGAGCTCGGCGGTCCAGTGGGGAGTCCTGGTGTAGGTCAGGAGGCTGGCCATGTCGGGATCGGCGACCAGGACGACGTCGCCCCCGCTCCCACCCGACCCGCCGGTGGGTTTGCCCCGCGGCCGGCCCTTCTGGCGGAGGAAGGCGGCGACGCCCGCCCCGCCGTCACCGGCTCTCGACCCCGATGCGGACGCGGTCGACGAACACGTCAGCGCCGTCCGGGAGGGGCCGGTCTCAGCCGGCGTTGATGTCGACCAGGCGGCGACCACGCCGGGTGCCGAAGCGCACCGTGCCCTCCGCCTTGGCGAACAGGGTGTCGTCGCTCCCCCGTCCCACGTTGGCGTCCGGGGTGGATGCGGGTGCCCCGCTGGCGCACCAGGATCGACCCGGCGGTGACGGTCTGCCCGTCGAACACCTTGGGGCCGAGCCGCTTGGCCGCCGAATCGCGGCCGTTCTTGGTCGACCCGCCTGCCTTGGTCTTCGACACTCAGCTCTCCTCGCTGGTCTCGGCGGCGTCGCTCGTCGTCGCCGCGTCCGGCACAGCAGGATCGGCGGTGGCACCGGCCTCGGCCTGCTTCGCCGTCTCCGCCTGCTCGCCGTCTCCGCCGCTCGCCGTCCGCCTGCTCCGCCTCGGGACGTCCGGCACAGCCGGATCGGCGGTTGACCGGTCTCGGCCTGCTTCGGCGTCTTTGTCGCCGACGCCTTCTTCTTCTTCGGGGCACCGGTGCCGATGCTGGTCACCCGCAGCGTCGTGTACGTCTGGCGATGTCCCTGGCGGCGGCGATAACCGGTCTTCGGCTTGTACTTGAACACCTCGATCTTGTCGCCACGGTGCTCCCCGATCACCTCGGCGGTGACGGTCGCCTTCTCCAGCGCATCACGGTCGGAGACCACGCTGCCGTCGTCGCCCACCACGAGCAGGGGGGTGAAGGTGACGGTGTCACCGGCCAGCTTGATCCGCTCGACGTCGATGACGTCGCCCTCGCGGACCTTGGATTGCTTGCCTCCGGCGCGGATGATGGCGTACATGGTTTCCTCGCAGGTGTTCCGGCCCGGACCGGGCGTCGCCACGTCCCGGACGAATCGGGGCGCAGCCGACGCTGCTGCCGGAGCGGGCGGCAGGTCGGCCTCCCGCCGAACCCATCGGGCGGGGGGGCCCGGCCACTGTCGCCGGCGAAGTCGACCAGACCGTGTATCGCATGGCGCGGCGTCTTCGACAACGGCGAGGTCAACACGCTCCACGCCGAGGCGTTCGCAACCCGGGTGTTCGGCGATGACGAGTGGGACTGGTCGCAGCTGACAGCGACGCACAGCCTGGGATGGGTCACGGCCCGACGGGCCGGTTCGCTGGTCGGGTTCGTCAACGTGCTGTGGGACGGGCTGGTCCACGCCTGGATCCAGGATGTGATGGTCGCCGCCGGTGCACGCCACCAGGGAATCGGGGTCGGCCTCGTCCACAGCGCCCGCCATCACGCCGCCGCCGCCGGGTGTGAATGGCTCCACGTCGACTTCGACGACGACCTGCGGTCGTTCTACATCGACGCCTGCGGGTTCACCCCCGCCTCCGCCGGGGTCATCGAGCTCGGCGAGGCAGTCCGCTGACCGGACGACGTCCCGGTCAGACCCGGATGGCGACGAAGTCGGACTGATGGCGACGAAGTCGCCGTGAACCGGGCGGCGGTGCGATCCTGTTGACGACCCGGGCCTGCACGGTGACCCGGCCTCGGCCCCGCCGCTCGACGGTGGCGAGGAAACGGTCCCACGCGCTCGGCGGCGGGGGCTTCGCAACCGCCGAGAAGTCGCCGGTGACCGGCGTGTCGTACGTCATGTCGCTCCGTGAGATGACGAGCCGTGCCGCCATCCCCGCCCCAACGAGACGGAGCTCGACCAGGGTCCACGCCGCCAGGGTGGCGATGGCCGCCGCGCTGCCGCCGAACAGCGTGTCGCGGTGGTTGATGTTGGGAGCCAGCGGCGCGGTCAGCTCGACACGGTCGGGGCCTGCGACCAGAACCTGGACCCCCATCGCCATCGCCAGCGGGATCCTGCGGTGCAGGTCCTCCTCGACCCGGTTCGCCACGGCTCGGACTCAGGACGGGTCGGTGGCGACGACCCCGGCATCGGAGGCCCGTGGGTGGCCGAGTCCTCGTAGAGCACCACCCCGCGGCCCCCGCAGGTGGGGCAGACGTCGGAGAACGACTCCAGCAGCCCGGCGGACACGTTCTTGCGGGTCATCTCGACCAGCCCGAGGTTGGACACGTCGAACACCTGGGTGCGGGTCTTGTCCTTGGCGAGGTGCTCGCGGAACCTGAGCAGCACGGCGTCGCGGTTCTTGGAGATCTCCATGTCGATGAAGTCGATCACGATGATGCCGCCGATGTCCCGCAGACGCAGCTGCCGGGCGATCTCCTCGGCGGCCTCCAGGTTGTTCTGGAGGACCGTCTGCTCCAGGTTGGTGTGCCCCACGAACCGGCCCGTGTTGACGTCGATGACGGTCAGCGCCTCGGTGCGGTCGACCACGATGTGCCCCCCGGAAGGCAGCCACACCTTGCGATCGAGCGCCTTGCGCAGCTGGTCCTCGACGTGGAACCGCTCGAAGATGGGCATTGCTCGTCCTCGTAGAGTCTCCACCTTGGCGGTCAGCTCGGGCTCGGTGCTCTCCAGGTAGCCGATCACCTGGCGGTGGACCTCGGGGTCGTCGATGATCAGCCGTTTGAAGTCCTTGGTGAAGTGCTCACGGATGACCCGCAGCACCAGCGGCGGCTCCTCGTAGATGAGCGCCGGGGCGGGGCTGTCGGACTTCTTGCCGGCGACGTGGCCCCACACCTCCTCGAGACGCCCGACGTCGGCGGCGAGGTCGTCACGGCTGGCGTCCTGGGCGGCGGTGCGGACGATGATCCCCATCCCCTCGGGACGGATGTCGGCCACGATGTCACGCAGCCGGCGCCGCTCGTCGTCGGAGAGACGGCGGGAGATCCCGTTGACCTCGGCGTCGGGAGCGAGCACCAGGTAGCGGCCGGCGAGGCTGATCTGGCTGGTGAGCCGGGCGCCCTTCTTCCCCATGGCGTCCTTGACCACCTGCACCAGGACCGAGTCACCCGGCTTGAGCACCATCTCGATGCGGGCGCGCTTGCCCTCGATCTCGGCGTCGTCGTAGTTGACGTCGCCGGCGTAGAGGACGCCGTTCTTGCCCTCGCCGAAGTCGACGAACGCCGCCTCCATGCCGGGGAGGACGTTGCGGACCTTGCCCATGTAGACGTTGCCCACCAGCGACTGGCGGTCCGATCGGGTCACGTAGTGCTCGACCAGCACCGGCCCCTCCATCACCACGATCTGGGTCTGGTGCGGGTTGGAGCGGACCAGCATCTGCTTCTGGCCGTCTCCGGGGGCGGGACGACGGCGAGGTGGGCGCGGCGAGCGTCGTCCCTGCGGGACCGGCTGCTGTCGCCGGCGGGCGCTGCCGCGGGTCTTCGACCGGGCGCGGCCGACGCCGCGGCCCGGTAGCTATCGGTGCTGGTCCGGGTGTCGGTGGGAGTGCCTCGGTGGCGGGCGCCGAGAACTTGCGGACGACGACTTCTTCCTTCCCTACCCGGCGGACCGTCCGGTCCTCGGCCGCTTCGCCGCGACGGAGTGACCCGTGCGGACTTCTTGCCGAACAGTGCCATGCAAACTCTCCTTCGATGTGCTGCACCTGGCAGCGCGAAACCAAGCGGGGCGCCGACGGCGCCGGGCAGCGAGGGATCGCTTCCCGGAAGCCCCTGACCAGGGCTGGGAGGATGGAGACGGGCCGGCTCGACGAGAGCACGTGGACCGATCGATGGAGCGATGTGCGTTCGGACATACCAGTCTCGAAGAATCTCCGAGGAGCGGAACTCGCCCGGTCGTGCGTGCGACCCGGCCGGGATCCAGGGTAGCACGGCGGCGAGCCTTCCCCGGGTACCTCGTCCCGGGGGCTGGGGCGGCGCCACTGCTACCTCGGCTGACCATGCTGCAGCGAGCGGACCAGGGCTGGATCGAGGTGATCGCCGGCCCGATGTTCTCGGGCAAGAGCGAGGAGCTGATCCGCCGGATCACCCGCTACCACATCGCCAGGGTGCCCACCCAGACCTTCAAGCCGGCCATCGACGACCGCTACGGCGTCGCCGAGGTCGTCTCCCACTCCCGGCTGTCGACGGCGGCCGAGCCGGTGCCGGACGCCGGCGACTCTGCTGCGGTCGGTCGCCGACCGCACCGTCGTCGTCGGCATCGACGAGGGCCAGTTCTTCGACGACGATCTCGTCGAGGTGGCCACGCTGCTCGCCGGGGCGGGCAAGCGGGTGATCGTCGCCGGTCTCGACCTCGACTACCTGGGGCGGCCGTTCGAGCCGATCCCGTCACTGATGATCCGCGCCGAGTACGTCACCAAGGCGCTGGCGGTGTGCCACCGCTGCGGCGGGCCGGGGCTTTTCACCCAGCGGGTGGTGCAGTCCGACGAGCTGGTCGTGCTGGGTGCGGTCGGCGCCTACGAGGCGAGGTGCCGCCGCTGCTACAACCCCGACGAATTGCCCCAGGAGCGCCTCCTCCTCGAGGAGACCGTCGGCTGACGTCGGCGATCGGACATCGCCCCCCGCGGCGGGGCGAACCGCTACGGAGAACGGCCGGTGGTGACGTACCCGCGACCGAGACAACCATCAAGCAACACGGGTGTGACAAATTTCGCGCTGCCGGGCGAGGAGTGTGCCCTACAGGAGCTGGCGCTCGCCGGGGACCGGGTGAGCGGCGCATCCACACGCCGTGGCCGAGACCGAGGGCGAGGCTCATGGCGAGGAAGGCCGACCCGCCGCTCGACAGGAACGGCAGCGGCAGGCCGGTCACCGGCATCAGCCGCAGCGTCATGCCCACGTTGACGAACACGTGGAATCCCATGAATGCGGCGACCCCGACGGCGAGCAGCTGCGAGAACCGGTCACGGGCGTTGACCGCCGCTACCAGGAGCCGCCAGATGATCACCAGGTACAGGGCGAGCACGGTGACGCCCCCACGAAGCCGAGCTGCTCACCGACGGCGGTGAAGATGAAGTCGGTCTCCTGCTCGGGGACGAAGCTGAGGTTGGTCTGCGTGCCCTCGAGCAGCCCCTTGCCGAGGAAGCCACCGGACCCGATGGCGGTGACGCTCTGCTCCTGGTTGTAGTTGGCGGTGGCGGACAGGTCGGAGGTGTCGTCCATGAAGGCGGTGATCCGGGTCAGCTGGTAGTCCTTGAGGGCGTCGGCCTGGAGCAGGCGACGATCCCGATCACGCCGACCAGCGCCAGGAAGACCAACTGGCGCCACGTCGTGCCGGCGACGAACAGCATCACGGCGGCGATGAAGGCGAACACCAGCATCGTGCCCAGGTTGGGCTGGAGGAAGATGAGCACCGAGGGGATCGCCACCACCGCCGCCGTCCTGGCCAGGTGATGCCAGCGCAGCGGCTCGTCGCCGGTGTCCGACAGCAGGGCGGCCACCGCCAGGATCACGCCCAGCTTGGCGAACTCGGACGGCTGCAGCTGGAACGGGCCCAGCTCGATCCACCGGCCGGCGCCCAGCCGGGAGCGCGCCCAGCGGGGTGAGCACCAACAGCAGCAGGGTGAGCGAGTCGCCAGGTAGATGAGCCGGGACCTTCGCCTTCAGGGGGCGGCTCTCGATGAACGAGGCACCATGAAGAGGACGACTCCCGACGACGACGAACACCGCCTGCCGCTTCATCAGCGACGCCGGGGTCGCCTCCGGCCGCTTCGAGCCGGGAGGCCGAGGCGGTGTACACCATCAGCAGCCCGAACGCGGACAGCGCCAGGTAAGGCAGCACCAGGAGCAGGTCGGGGCGCATGGCCCGCTCCCTCTGCAGCAGCCCGAGGGGTCGGGTGTCGGTGGCAGCCATCAGTCCGTGTACTCCTCCTCGACCTCGATCTCCTGCCGGCCCGACCTCGCCGTTGAGCAGGTACTGGAGCACGGGCACGGGCGGTGGGGGCGGCGATCTGCCCGCCGCTCCCGCCCCGCTCGATCACCACGACCACCACATAGCGGGGATCGCTGATCGGCACCACCCCGGTGAACACCGCGGTGTCGACGTCCTCCTCGGCGGTCTCGCCCTTGATGACCTCTGCGGTGCCGGTCTTGCCGCCGACCTCCTCGAGCCCCGGCCCGAAGTCGGCGAAGGCACCGCGGGCGGTGCCGGCCGGGCCGTTGATCGACCTGCTGCAGGTCGTCTGCGGAGGAAGGCCACCGACTGGGGCGCCAGGTCGAGCTCGTCGATCGCCGACGGGCGGTTCTCCCAGACCAGGCGCCCGTCCTGGTCGACGACCCGATCGACCACCCGGGGCCGCCACAGCGTGCCGCCGTTGACCATGGCGGCGTAGGCGTTGGCGAGCTGCAGCGGGGTGACCAGCACCGAGCCCTGGCCGATGACCGCGTTGAGCACGTCGCCGCCGGTCCACGGCCCGTCCCTGACCAGACCCGGGGCTCTCGAGCTGGGCCCGCTCGAACCACTCCCGATCGGGGATCAACCCGTCCTGCTCGAAGGGGAGGTCGATGCCGGTGGGCTCGTCGAACCCGAACAGCCGCGCCCACTTCTGGAGCAGGTCCTCGGCGATGGTGCCTCCTTCGGTGCCCCTGGCGGTTGGTCCAGATGTTGAGTGCGATCTGCCAGAAGTAGAGGTCGCACGAGGCTCTGCAACCCTGTGTGGAGGTCGACGTCGCCGTGGCCGCTGGAGACCCAGTCGTTGAGCACCTGCGGGCTGCCGTCGGTGAACCCGAACTCGAGCTGGCCGTCGCAGAAGTAGCTGGCGTCGTCTGCCTGGGCGTTGCCCTCGAGGGCGAAGATGCCCTCCTCGAGGGCGAGCACGTAGGCGACGGACTTGAAGGTCGACGCCGGGGCGTACTCGCCCTGGATGGCGAAGTTGTTGAACACGCGAGAGCGCCGACAGACGGTCCCACTCGCGCTGGCTGACCCCGTCGACGAACAGGTTCGGGTCGTAGCCGGGGACGGAGGACATCGCCACCACGGAGCCGTCGGTGACGTCGAGCACGACCCCGACCGCCCGCACCGGGCAGCGAGGGTCGTCGGTCGGGCTGCAGCTCGGGGTCGTATGACGTCCCGAGCGGCCTGCAGCCCGTCGGCGAGCGACGCTCTCCAGGATCCTCTGGACGTCGAGGTCGATGGTGAGCACCAGGTTGTCGCCGGGTGCAGGCGGCTGCTCGCCGATGACGTCGAGCACGTTCTGCTCGGCGTCGATGCGGTACTTGATCGCTCCCGGGGTGCCCCGGAGCTGGTCGTCGTACTGGCGCTCCACCCCGGCCCGCCCCACCCGGTCGGTCGGGCTGATCCCCGGCTTGGCGATGTCGTCCTCGTTGGGATCGCCGATGTAGCCGAGCAGGTGACCGGCGAGCGCGCCCTCCGGGTAGATGCGGACCGGTTGGGGCAACACCGAGACGCCCGGGTAGTCCTCGGCGTACTCGACGAGGCGCAGGGCCTGCTCGGAGGTCAGCTCCTCGACCAGGGTGATCCGATCGGCGCGGTTGCGAGCCGAGGCGACCGCCTCGCGCACCTCGTCGGCGGGGATCCCCGACAGCGTCGACAGACGCTGGATGAAGTCCGGCTCGCCCGGGTCGTCCTCGTCGGGGACGAGCGCGCCGTCGAGGACGGCGGCCAGCGCCGAGCGGGTGCCGGCGATCAGCCGGCCGTTGCGGTCGTGGATCTCGCCACGGGGTGCCGGGGTCTCGACCACCCGCACCTGGTTGCTCTCGGCGAGCGTCTGGTACTCGGTGGCGGCGGTGACCTGGACCGTCCACAGCCTGAGGGCGAGGACGCTGAAGAGCGCCAGGAACACGATCGCCGAGCACGGTGATCCGGGCGCCGGTGCTCATCGCACCCACGTCCTCACCGAGTGGCCGCGCAGCAGCCGGGTCACCAGCGGGAAGACGGCGGCGGACGACGATGACGGTGTAGAAGGCGGGAAGGAAGAGCTGCTTCACGAGACCCGAGGTGGAGAGGAGCGGCTGCACCGAACAGGGTACTCGCCACCAGGAACAAAGCCTGGGCGAGCAGCGCCAGGAGGAAGACCCCGAGCGCCACCATGGGCGCCGCCCCTTCCGCCCGGTGGCGGAGCCGGAGGGCGACGTAGGTGACCACGACGTACACCATCGCCCACAGGCCCAACGGCGAACCGCCGAGCAGGTCGAGCAGCAGCCCGGCGGTGAAGCCGAGGAGCAGGGCCGGCTCGCTGTCGAGGTAGCGCGCGCAGGCGATCACCACCGACAGGACCAGCATCGGGGCGGCACCGAACGGTTGGATCCGGCCCGGCCCGAACAGCGTGGTCTGGATGACCACGGCGACGAGCACGAGCAGGATGGAGAGGGCGACCGGTCGGGCGTTCACTCGACCGGCACCGGGCCGACCGGGAGTCTCGACCACCTCGCCGGTCTCGGGGTCGATGATCCCGTCGAGCGGCGACCATCCCACCACCACCTTCACGTAGTCGAGCTCGGCCAGCTGGATCGCCGGCCTCGACCGTGGTGATGAGGGCGAACCCGGCGACCGCCTCGGCGTCCTCGGCTACGACGCCGACGGGTATGCCCGGAGGGAAGCGGGTGCCGTCGGTCACCAAGCGGTCGCCGGCCTGCACCGGCTTGGTGGTGCTGAACATCTTGAGCTCCAGCAGACCGGAGCCGCGGCCCTCGACCCAGCCGGTCTCGTTGGTGGACCAGGTTGCGCACCCCGACACCGCTGCGGGGATCGGTGACCAGCCTGACCCGGGACGAGCCGGCGGTGACGAAGTCGATCCTCCCCACGAGGCCGTCCTCGTCGATCACCGCCTGGCCGAGGGCGATGCCGTCGTCGCTGCCCCTGGTCGATCCAGCGGATCTGGTCGAACTCGCTGGGGGCCAGCGACGAGATGCGGGCGGTGACGGTGGCGACGTCGACAGGGCGGGGTGAGGTCGAGGATCCGCTCCAGCTCGGTCGAGCCGGGTCTGCATGCTCTGCACGTCGAGGACCTGCTGGCGCAAGGACGTCGTTCTCGGCGCGCGCGGCCTCCAGCTCGTCCCGCAGCCCGGCGATGTTGGAGACACCGTCGATGAAGCCGACCACGGGGCGGGTGACCGCGGTGGCCAGCTGCTGAACCGGGGCGAACAGCGACTGGGCGCCCGAGCGGAGCATCGCCGCCCACGCCCTCGCCCTGGGCGCGCACGTCGAACGTGGCGATGAGGAACGAGAGCATCACCAACCCGATCAGCAGGACGGTGGAGCGCTCGATTCGGCGAAACGGGAAGCATGTCGCTCGCTCGCTCTCCTCCAACCGGCGCCGACCGAGCGATCAGGCGCGGCCGCTCGAGGAGAGCACGACACCCAGCACGTCGAACTCCTCGAGGCAGGCACCCGGACCCCAACACCACCGACTGCAGCGGCCGGTCGGCGGTGATGATCGGCATCCCGGTCTCGCTGGCCAGCCGCATGTCGAGGCCACGCAGCAGCGCCCCACCGCCGGTGAGGACGATCCCGCGGTCCATGATGTCGGCGGCGAGCTCCGGGGGTGTCTTGTCGAGGGTGTACTTGACGGCGTCGACGATCGCCTGGACCGGCTCCTCGATGGCCTCGCGCACCTCGGGGCTGGAGAGGACGATCGTCTTGGGAAGGCCGCTGATCAGGTCGCGTCCCCGCACCTCGGCGGCGGGCTCGTCGGCGTACGGCCATGCCGACCCGATCGCCATCTTCACCTGTTCGGCGGTGCGCTCACCGAGCATGACGTTGTATTCCTTCTTGACCCAGGAGATGACCGCCTCGTCCAGCTCGTCGCCGCCGATGCGGATGCTGCGGGACACCACGATCCGCCCGAGCGAGATGACCGCCACCTCGGTGGTGCCCCCGCCCATGTCGACCACCATCGATCCGGCGGGCTCGTGCACCGGCAGGCCCACGCCGATGGCGGCCGCCATCGGCTCCTCGATGGTGTAGGCGCGGCGGGCCCCGGCGTGGTAGGCGGCCTCCTCGACGGCGCGCCGCTCGACCGCGGTGATTCCCGATGGGACGCAGATGACGATGCGGGGCCGGGCGGACAGCCGTCGGTTGTGCACCTTGTCGATGAAGTAGCGGAGCATCTTCTCGGTGATGTCGAAGTCGGCGATGACCCCGTTGCGCAGAGGGCGGATCGCCTGGATGTAGGACGGCGTGCGCCCGATCATCCGCTTCGCCTCCATGCCGACCTCGAGCGGCCGGTTGTCGCGGGTGTTGATCGCCACCACCGAAGGCTCGTTGAGCACGATCCCGAGCCCGCGCACGAACACGAGGGTGTTGGCGGTGCCGAGGTCGATGGCCATGTCGCGGCCGGCCACGGAGAACAACGAGTTGAACATGGGGCGGGATCAGGACCTGGGTTGGCGGACGATGGGGTCGGAGTCTAGATGCGAACGGTCGGCAGGCGTCCGGGGGTCGGCCGAGGCCGACCGCTGCTCGACGCCTCGAACCCCGGGAAGCGTCGAACAGAAGCTCAGCCGGCCCTCGATGGCCGGTGGGCATCACGGCCGCGGTGGACCACGGCGGAACGGTCCGTCACGGGTGAGGCCCATGGGGAGGAGCCGTACGCCTGCACGGCGGGACGTCACGTCGTTCGCCGGCGCAGCCGGCGAACTCGGGCCGGGAGGAAATCACGGGAAGAAGATGGCGAGCTCGCGGGCGGCGGCTCTCGGATGAGTCGGAGCCATGGACGAGGTTCTCGGTGACGACCGTCCCGTAGTCGCCGCGGATGGTGCCTGGCGGAGCCTCGCTGCGGGATCGGTCGGGACCCATCAGGGTGCGCCCCACCGCCACCGCCGACTCGCCCGACCAGGCCATGGCGACGACCGGACCGCTGGTGATGAAGGAGAGCAGCTCGGGGAAGAAGCCCTTCTCGACATGCTCGGCGTAGTGGCGACGGGCCAACTCCTCGTCGATGGTCAACATGCGCACGTCCTCGAGGGTCAGCCCCTTGCGCTCGAACCGGGAGACGATCTCGCCGACCAGACCCCGGGCGACCCCGTCGGGCTTGACCATCACGAATGTCCGTTCGATCGCCATTCGTCACCTCGAACTGGTCGCGGGAGGATGCAGCAGGGGCACCGTGGCCGGCTGCGTGGGACGCCGGAATCCTACTGCGTGATTCTGCCCGAGGCCGACCTCGGCGGCAAAGTCACGATGACACGGGCGGCGAACAGTACGCGGTCGGCCACTCCTCCGCACATGGGGCCGCTACCATGGCGGCCGTGTACTCTGCCAGCGCCCGAGTGGCAAGCATTGCCCCATCAGTCAAGAGTGGGTTTCCGAAACGTCTCCGGCAGCGCCGACCGGGCCTCCCCGACGACATAGAGGGAGCCGGCCACCACGACCTGGTCGGCGGGCGCCGGATGCCGCCAGGGCGAGTGTCCACCGCCGCAGCGACCGGGGCCGCCACCGTGACCGGGATGCCGGGGCCGAACACTCTGCCGGCGGCGGCGCGCGACCTCGTCGGCGGGCACCGCGCTGCCGTCGGCGGCCGCCGTCGCCACCACCTCGTCGACCAACCCGGCGAGCGGCTGCCAGCAGCGTGCCCGGGTCCCGCTCGCCCCCGAACCCGACCACCAGGACCCGGCGGGCCTCGGGGAACTCGTCGAGCAGCGTCGACGCCAGGCCGTGAGCCCCTGGAGGTTGTGGGCGCCGTCGATGATCACCAGCGGGCTGCGCCCGCACCACCTCGATCCGCCCCGGCGACGTGGCCTCGGCGATGGCGCCCGAGCACGGCGTCGTGGTCGAGCGCCCGACCGAAGAACACCTCGACGGCGGCGACCGCGGTGGCGAGGTGGTCGACCTGATGTCTCCCGTGAAGCGGCAGGAAGATGCCCTCGTAGCGTCCGAAGACGCCCTCGATGTCGGCGACCCAGCCCCCCACCGCCTGATCCGCGTCGGTCACCGCGAAGTGCTCGCCGGAGCGGAGCCATGTCGAGCCGGTGGCGGCGACCTGGGCGGTTACCGGGCCCTCGGCTCCTGCGGGCAGCGGACCGGTGACCAGTCGCCCCCCGTCCTTGAGGATGGCTGCCTTCTCGGCGGCGATCTCGGCGACGGTCTCGCCGAGCAGCCCGGTGTGATCGAGGGAGATCCCGGTGATCACCGAGACATCGGCATCCACCACGTTGGTGGCGTCCCACCGCCCTCCCAGCCCCACCTCGACAACGTCCGACGTCGACGGCGTTGGCGACGAACACGGCGAAGGCGATGGCGGCGGTGAGCTCGAAGTAGGTGGGGCCGTCGCCGGGGCCGGTCGCCCCTGCCCGGGCCTCGAAGGCCTCGACGAAGGGAGCCACGTCGGCGACGGCGGCGACGAACTTGCCCTCGTCGAGGGGTGTGCCGCGCACGGCGAACCGCTCCTCTATCCGCTCCAGGTGGGGCGAGACGAACCATCCGGCGTTGAGCCCGTGGTGGCCGAGGAGCTGCGATATCAGACGCACCACCGTCGTCTTGCCGTTGGTCCCGGCGACATGGATGACGGGGACGTGGCGGTGCGGGTCGCCCATCAGCTCGAGCAGCCCGGCGATGCGCTCGAGTCCCGGTCGCAGCCCGCGGTCGATCCGGCGGTCGAGGAATTCGACGGCCTGCGCTCTGGTCGACAAGGGCCCGACCATCAGGCCAAACCGATCATGGGGCCGAACCGATCATGGGGCCGGCCCGATCTCGGCCAGCTGGCGACGGAGGCGCTCCAGGGCGGCGACGAACCCGGCGCGCTTGGCCTGCTCCTTCTCCACGACCGCTGCCGGGGCCCGATCGCGGAACCGCGGGTTGGCCAGGGTTCGCTCCGACACCTCCAGCAACGCCTCGTGCTCGGCGATCGCCTTCTCCAGCCTGGACCGCTCCACCTCGACCTCGACCAGGCCGGCCATCGGGACCTGGACGGAGACACCACCAGCGGTGAGCATCACCGCCCCCGAGGCATCGGGGTCGACCGGGCCGGCGACCGTGACCCTCCCCAGCGAGGCGAGCTGATGTCGCCACCAAGGCCGGTCGATCCCCGCCGGGACGTCGAGCCGCACGTCGAGGCGGCGCCCGCCCAGCGAGTGCTCGGCGCGGAACCTCCTGATCTCGGTGACGATGTCGAACAGCCCGGTCGTGCCCGCGGGTGCCTCGGCCTCGGGCGGCGACGGCCACCGCGCCGCCGCAAGCAGCGAGCCGTCACCGAGCTCCGACCACAGTTCCTCGGTGACGAAGGGGATGACCGGGTGGAGCAACGCCAGCACGTCGCGGAGCACGACCCCGAGCGTGGCCCTCGTCGCCGTGGCGACATCGGGCTCCCCGGCGAGCAGCGGCTTCGCCATCTCCAGGTACCAGTCGAACACCTCCGACCAGGCGAAGTTGAGGAGGGTGGCCACCGCATCGGAGAAGCGGTGGGCGTCGAGATGCCGGTCGTAGGCGAAGGCGACCTCGGCGAGACGGGCCAGCACCCATGAGCCCTCCGGTCCGGGATCCTCCGGGTAGCCGCCGGTGACCGGCACCCCCTTCACCCCGGCGTGCTCCACCGCGAAGCGGACCGCGTTCCACAGCTTGTTGCCGAAGCGCCGGGCGGCGTCGATCCACTCCTCGTTGAGAGGGACATCGTGGCCGGGGGCCGCCGACTGGACCAGGGCGAGCCGGACGGCGTCCGCTCCGTAGCGGTCGGCCAGGTCGAGCGGGTCGAGGGCGTTGCCGGCGCTCTTCGACATCTTCCTCCCGTCGGCGGCCCTCACCAGCCCGTGGATGACGATGTCGGTGAACGGCCTCTCGCCCATGAACCGCATGCCGGTCATCAACATGCGTGACACCCAGAACGTGATGATGTCGAACCCGGTGACCAGCACGTTGGTCGGGTAGAAGCGGTCCAGATCGGCAGTCGCCTCGGGCCAGCCAAGGGTGGAGAAGGGCCACAGCGCCGACGAGAACCAGGTGTCCAGCACGTCCTCGTCGGGACGCACCGTGCCCCCGCAACGGGGGCAGGCGGTGACGTCGGTGCGGGACACGATCGTCTCGTCACAGGCGTCGCAGTACCACGCAGGGATGCGGTGTCCCCACCACAACTGGCGGCTGATGCACCAGTCGCGCAGGTTCTCCATCCACGGGACGTACACGTTGCGCCAGCGGTCGGGGATGAACCTGGCCTCCCCCGCGGTGACCACGTCGATGGCGGGGCCCACCAGCGGGGCGACCTCCACGAACCACTGCAGCGAGAGCAGCGGCTCCACGACGGTCGTGCAGCGCGAGCAGCGTCCCACGGCATGGTGATGGGGCTCGGCGGCGACCAGGGCCCCCTCGTCCTCGAGGGCGCGCTTCACCGCCTGACGAGCCTCCATCCGGTCCATGCCGGCGAAGCGACCTCCGGCGTCGGTGATCTCGCCCGCGACGTCGATGACCACCACCGGTTCCAGCCCGTGCCTGGCGGCGATCTCGAAGTCGACCGGGTCATGGGCCGGAGTCACCTTCACCGCCCCGGTCCCGAAGTCCGGGTCAACGGCGGCGTCGGCCACGATCGGGATCTGCCTTCCAATCAGCGGGAGGCGGACGGTGCCGCCCACCAGGGCGCGGTACCGCTCGTCTTCGGGGTGCACCGCCACGCCGGTGTCGCCCAGCATGGTCTCGGCTCGGGTGGTGACGACCACGATGCCCTCCCCTCCCCCTTCGGCAGGTGGGTAGCGGATCGACACCAGTTCGCCGGCGGTCTCCTCGTGGTGGACCTCGATGTCGGAGAGGGCGGTGCGGCAGCGCGGGCACCAGTTGATGATCCGCCGCCCGCGATAGATCACCCCCGCCTCGTACAGGCTGACGAAGACCTCCCGCACCGCCTTGCTCAGGCCCTCGTCGAGGGTGAACCGCTCCCTGGTCCAGTCGGTGGAGAACCCGAGGCGGCGGATCTGGCCGGTGATGCGGTTGCCCGAAGCCGCCTTCCAGGCCCATACCCGCTCGACGAAACGCTCCCGGCCTAGGTCGTGGCGGGTGAGCCCCTCGGCGGCGAGCTCGCGCTCCACCACGTTCTGCGTGGCGATCCCGGCGTGGTCGGTCCCCGGCAGCCACAGCACGGCGTATCCCTGCATCCGCTTGCGCCGGACGATCACGTCCTGGAGCGACATGTTCAGGGCATGGCCCATGTGGAGGATCCCGGTCACGTTGGGCGGCGGGATGACGATCGAGAACGGCTCCCCGTCCGGGTTGACCTCGGGCATGAAGACGCCGGCGTCCTCCCAGACCCGGTACCAGCGCGCCTCGACCTGCTCGGGCCGGTAGGTGGGATCCATCAGGGGCGCAAACCTACTAGGCGGGTGCTCATGGCTCTTCGGCTGACGCCTCGTCGAATGTGCGACGGGGGACCCCACCCCCATCGCCGAGTCCCCGCCTCGGGCGGAACCTTTGCGCTCATGGCTCTTCGCCTGACGCCTCATACGATGCGATGGGGGACCCCAACCCCCATCGCCGAGTCCTGCTAAGGCGTATCCTCCATGCCGTGATCCGCATCGATGCCGACCTACTGATCCCCGGCCGGGGCGAGCCCATCGAGAAGGGCTCGGTGGTGCTCGACGGGCCGACCATCTCGTACACCGGGCCGACCGCGTCCGCACCGTCAGCCGACGAGGACCCGGTGGAGGTGCCGGTCGTGCTCCCCGGGCTCTGGGAGGCACACGCCCACTTCCTCGGCACGCAGACCGCCGACCTGGCCGAGGCGGTGCGGGTCCCGATCGCCCGGCTGGCGGCGCTCGCCGCCCGGGACGCCGAGGCGACCCTGCTCGGCGGGGTCACCAGCGTGCGCGAGGTCGGGGGCTTCGGTGTCGACCTGGCGCCGGCTATCGACGGCGGGCTGCTCCCCGGGCCGACCATCTACGGCGCCGGCGCACGTGCTGTCCACCACCGGGGGCCACGGCGACGGCACTCCCTGCCGGTCGACCTCGTCGTCGCCGACGAGCGCTGGATCGGCCAGCTGTGCGACGGGGTCCCGGAATGCCTGCGGGCGGTGCGCATGCAGCTCCGGCGCGGGCGCCAAGGTCATCAAGATCTGCGCGTCCGGCGGTGTGATGAGCGAGATCGACGACCCGATCCACCAGCAGTTCTCCGACGAGGAGATCGCCGCCATCGTCGCCGAGGCGGCCCGGGCGGACCGGGTGGTGGCCGCCCACTGCCACGGCAAGCCCGGGATCATGGCGGCGCTGCGCGACGGGGTGCGCACCATCGAGCACGGCACCTACCTCGACGAGGAGGCCGCCGACCTGATGCGCGAGACGGGGCCGTGCTGGTCGCCACCCGGTTCGTGGTCGAGCAGTTGCAGGAGGTGGCCGACACCTTGCCGGCCTACGCGCGCCACAAGGCGCTGGCGATCGCCGACCGGCACGCCGAGGCGATGAAGATCGCCGTCGCCGCCGGGGTGACCATCGCCATGGGGACCGACATCTTCCTGCCCGGCGGCTACGGCGCAACAGCGCCGAGATCCGTCACCTCGTCGACGCCGGGATGACGCCGCTGCAGGCCGATCGAGGCCGCCACCGCCACCGGGCCGCTCGACCGTCGGCCCCCAGGCGCCCGGTCGGGCCGCTCGAGGCGGGTACGACGCCGACGTCATCGCCGTCGACACCGATCCGCTCGCCGATCTCGCCGTGTGGGGCGAGCCCGACCGGGTGACCCACGTCTGGAAGGCGGGCGTCCGGGTCAAGTAACGTCGGCGACCTGAATTCCATCGTGACCAGACCGACGCGCCGGTACCCGAGGTTCTGGGACCCGGCCCGTCTACATTTCGGGATCGAGGCCGCTGCCGCCCGGTTGTGGTGCCCGACGAGCAAGTGGCCGGACCCTACCTCTTCGTCGCCGAGGTGTCGGGGCCGCTCGAGCGCCGGCTCCTCGACGCCTGGATCGAGCGCAACCGGCCCGACGACGTAGACCGCCGGCAGGTGCAGCAGGCCCGGCTCCCCGCCACCCGACGCCGTGCCCGGCTCCGCGCCCGATCCGGCGCTGGCCGCCTTCATCGCCGCCGACGCCGACGCCCTCGTGGTCCCGCTCCGGGTGGTGTGGCTCGCGCCGCAGCGCGAGGGCCGGCGACTCGGTGAAGGTGTCCGACCTGCTCAGGTTGGGGGACCCGCGGGACCCCGGGCCGATCCGGCAGTACCTCATGTATCGCCGGCTCTCCCGAGCGGGTCAGGATCATCAAGGGTGCCACCGCCCGGCTCCCCGACCTGCGCCGCTCGTGGAGCGAGTCGTCTGCCGTCGACGAGGGGCGGGGCCTCGTCGAGGAGGTCGCCCGCAAGGCCTGGCTCACCTTGGAGCGCGCCGAACGGGCGCTGCGGGGCAGCCGCTACAAGGTGCCCAAGTTCCCCAGGGAGACGCTGCATCGAGGAACCGCCAGTTCCAGGCTGGGTGTCGCCAAGCTGGCCAGGGACGAGCGGGGTCAGCTACCAGCGGATGGCGGCCCGCACCTCACGGTACGTCCGGGAGATCGCCGCCACCCACTCCCCGTGGATGATCGACGTCGTCACCGGCGGGTTCCGCAGGCTGATCACCAAGGCATACGTGGAGCTCGACTACGACCACGAGGAGCTCGAGGCGCTGTACCGGATGGGCCAGCGCTACCCGCTGGTGTTCCTCCCCACCCACAAGTCGCACTTCGACCACCAGAGCCTCCAGTTCGCCCTGTACGAGAACGGGCTGCCCCCCAACCACACCGCCGGCGGCATCAACATGAACTTCTTCCCGGTCGGCCCGCTGATCCGCCGCTCCGGGGTGTTCTTCATCCGGCGCGAGTTCAAGGACAACGAGGCCTACAAGTTCGTGCTGCGCCGCTACATCGACTACCTGCTGCAGCGGCGGTTCCCGCTCGAGTGGTACATCGAGGGCGCCCGCTCCCGCACCGGCAAGCTCCTCCCGCCGAAGTTGGGGATGCTCGCCTACGTCGTCGAGGGCTACCAGCGCGGGCTCCGCCGACGACGTCGTCTTCATCCCGGTGGCGATCGCCTACGACCAGATCCAGGACGTGCAGAGCTACGCCGCCGAGCAGTCCGGCGCCCCGAAGCGGCCGGAGACGTTCGGCTGGATGGTCCGGGTGATCCGCGGGCTGCAGCGGCGCTACGGGTCCATCCACCTCAGGCTGGGCCGGCCGATCTCGCTGCGCGCCTTCCTCGCCGAGCTGGGCGACCGAGCCGGCGGACGCCGACGACACCCGGAGCCCGGCGGTTCCCAAGCTCGCCTTCGAGATCGCCAACCGCATCAACGAGGTGATGCCGATCACGCCCGATCTCGCTGGTCACGCTGGCGATGCTGGGCGACGACCGGCCCGCTCGCTCGACTTCGACGAGATCCACGACCTGGTGAGCCCGTACGCCGCCGAGGCGGCCGACCGTCACCTGCCGAGCACGACCATCGAGCCCGCTCGACGACCGCGCGGTCGTCGGCTCCGCCATCGACGAGCTGGTGGTGCACGGCATCGTGAACCGGGTGGTCGACGGCGACGTGATCCGCTACGGGATCGCCGCCGGAGTCGCAGCTGGCCGCCGCCTACTACCGCAACATGGTCATCCACTTCTTCGTCGACGGGGCGGTGGCCGAGCTGGCGCTGGCCGGGCATCGATGGCGCCGAAGCCGCGAGCCGGTCGATGCGGTGTTCGCCGAGGCGAGGCGGATCCGCGGGTGCTGCTCTTCGAGTTCTTCTTCGCCGGACGCGACGAATACGACGCGGTGATCGCCGGTGAGATCGACCGACCGGATGCGCTGATTGGCGGGACCTGGTGGCCGCCGGCGAGGTGGCGTCGGTGCTCGACGGGTTCCGTCCGTTCCGGTCGCCGGCGATCCTGCGCCCGTTCCTCGAGGCGTACCGGGTGGTGGCCGGGCTCATCGAGGAGGACGCCTACATGGGCACCATCGATGAGTCGACGCTGGTCAACCGGGCACTGAAGGCCGGGAGGGACCAGCTCGCCGCAGGGACGATCACCTCCGGCCAATCGGTGTCCAAGATCCTGTTCGAGGCGGCGGTGACCCTGGCTCGGCATCGGGGCATGTTCGAGCCGGGACCGGACGTGGTGGAGCGACGCAAGGGTTTCGCCGCCGAGATCGACGAGCTGGCGGAACGGGCCGCCGAGCTCTCTGTCACCGCGACGCCGAACTCACCGCACCGGAAGGCTGAAGTCCCGGCTGGAGCTCGGCGTCGCCGATGTCACGGACGTCGAGCTCACCGGCGCCGGAGGGCTGACGGCCCTGGCGTCTCCGACGTGAGGGCTATCGGTTCCCGACCTGAGGGCTACCGTCGGAGCTCGTTGCCGACCTCGGGGCTGTCGTCGGGGCTGTCGTCCGAGCTGTCGTCCGAGCTGTCGTCCGAGCGGTGTCGTCCGAGCTGGTGTCGTCCTGGCGCTGCCCGCGGGCGAAGTCCGGCTCGGTGCCGTCTTCCGGCAGCGTCCGCTCCCCCCGGGCGAAGTCCGGCTCGGTGCCGTCGTCGGGCAGCGTCCGCTGATCGCGGGCGAAGTCGGGGCGGGCGTCCTCAGGGAGTCGTGCGCTCTCCACGGGCGAAGTCGGGGTCGGGCTCGGGGGTCCCCACCGGCGGGAGATCCGTGCGGTCGTCTGTGTTCTCCATGCGGTCATCCTCCTGACCGGGGCGCCCGGGTCGGCGCCATCAGCCCCCACCCTCTACCCGGGCTGGGAAGCGGTCAACCCACGCTAACGAGACTCGGCGACGTGGCGGCGGACCGCAGCGGCGTCGTCGAGGTGGAGGACCGCTCTCGCCAGCTCCCGGGCGGCGGCGAGGTCGACGGCTCGGACCGCCTGCTTGACCGCAGGGACCAGGGTCACCGCCGCCGAGAGCTCGCCGACACCGAGCCCGATCAGCACCGGGGCCGCCACCACGTCCCCGCCGGCCTCGCCGCACACCCCGACCCACACCCCGTGGGCGGCGGCGGCGTCACAGACGGAGCCGATCAGCCGGAGCACCGCAGGGTGGAGCGGGTCGGCCAGCGCCGCCAGCTCCGGATTGCCCCGTTCGGCCGCCATCACGTACTGGGTGAGGTCGTTGGTGCCGATGCTGAAGAAGTCGACGTGCGGGGCCAGCCGGTCGGCGAGCACCGCCGCCGCCGGTACCTCGACCATCACCCCGACCTCGAACCCGTCGGCGGCCGTCAGCGCCAGGTCGCTGAAGGCGGCGTCGAGCATCGCCCGTGCCGCCAGCAGCTCCGCCACGGTCGTCACCATCGGGAACATCACGCGAGATGCGGTGGTCGGCGGCCACCCGGGCGATGGCACGCAGTTGGGCGACGAACAGGTCGGTGCGGCGAAGCCCGAGGCGGAGCCCGCGGACCCCCAGGAAGGGGTTCTCCTCGGGCGGCTGCGGGGCGAACGGCACGGGCTTGTCGCCCCCGATGTCGAGGGTTCGCACCACCAGGCGACGTCCCGCCATGGCTTCGGCGATGGCGCGGTAGATGGCCTCCTGCTCGGCCTCGTCAGGGGCGGTGTCCCGGCCCAGGAAGACGAACTCGGTGCGGAGCAGGCCGACGCCGTCGGCACCGGCGGCGAACGCGGCGGCGGCTTCGGGCACCGACCCGAGGTTGGCGGCCACTTCGATCACGGTGCCGTCGAGGGTGACCGACGGCTGGTGCGCCAGTGCGGCGGCGGCAGCGGCACGCTCCCTGTCGGCGGTAGCGGCCTCATCGGCTCGCCGGAGGCGATCCGGGTCGGGCTCGGCCACGACCTCACCGGTGCTCCCGTCGATCAACACCGTGCGCCCTCCGGGATGTCGAGGACGCCCCGACCGGCGGCGACGACGGCAGGGATGCCCAATGAGCGGGCCAGGATGGCGGCGTGGGACGTCGGGCCCCCTTCGGCAGTGAGGATCCCGGTGACCACCTCCGGATCGAGTCGTGCCGTCTGCCCCGGGTCGAGGTCGTCGGCCACCAGGATCCCGGGCCCCGAGGGCTCGACGGCCAGGTCGACACCGAGCATGGCGGCGAGCACCTGGCGGCCCACCGCCTCGACGTCGGCGGCGCGTCCCCGCTGGTACTCGTCCTCGAGACCCCGGAAGCGGCCTGCCAGGTCGGCGATGGCGCCATGCCACGCAGCCACGGCGCCTGCCCCGCCGGCGATGGCGGCGGTCACCCCGTCGAGCAGCTCGGCGTCGTCGAGCAGCAGGAGGTGGGCATCGAAGATCCCCGCTTCCGCCTCGCCTGCCCGACCACCGGCCACCCTGCGCGTCTCCTCGACGGCGGTGCGCACCTCCGCCAGGGCGGCGTCGAGCCGGTTGCGCTCCTCGGTGGGGGTGCCCGGCGGGGCGGCATCCACCGCTTCCAGATCGGGGACGGCCAGGTGCCGGGCGGGGCCGTACGACGATCCCCGGCGAAGCCCCCA
Organism: uncultured Acidimicrobiia bacterium; assembly: GCA_963834375.1. Taxonomy (GTDB): domain Bacteria; phylum Actinomycetota; class Acidimicrobiia; order Spongiisociales; family UBA5794; genus JACDBE01. Next base: position 67,830 of record CAWIBM010000005.1, read on the forward strand.
CGGGGCCTGCGGTCGGTGTCGGCGGTGCTATCGGAGGGCTACGTCGAGAGCCGCCGGCACCGCGCCATCCGGCTCGTCACCGAAGCCGTCGGCGGCGAGCTCCTCCAGGGCGGCGAGCACGCGCATCGGCATCGGCACCGGAGGCGGTGACCTCCACCCGGTGTCCCTGGCGGGCACCCAGCGTGCAGACAGCGCTGAAGCTGTCGCCGCGGACCGGGCCGAGCCGGTGGTGACGTTGGACACCGAAACGTCGGCGTCGAAACGGGAGACGGTGGCCACGAACCGGGCGGCGGGGCGGGCATGGAGCCCGGTGGCGTTCCCCACGGTCGAGCACCGTGGTCACGAGCATCGTCGCCCGCCGGCCCGGGCGTAGGTTCGGAGCGCGGCTCGGCCCCCGCCGGCTCGATCCCCAACCCGGATGCCTTCGGGAGCAGGGCCGCCCGGGCCTCGGCGAGCACGGCGTCGAGCGGGAGCCCGGCCCCTGCGGCGGTGGCCGCGGCGACCGCCCCCTCCACGAGCGGCGCCTCGCACAGCACGACCCGCGATCGTCGGTCGTCGTCGAGCATCTCGAGGGCGAAGTCGGCGGAGAGGATGGCGCTGCCCAGGTCCATCAACACCACCACGCCGGACTCGGACCAGACCTCATCGATGGCGGCGAGGACCTTGGTGGCATCGGTGCCGATGGGGTCGTCGGGGTCGTCGATCCCCCCGGCGGTGGCGATGGGGGCGTCACCACCCATCTGCCGCGCCAGCTGAGCCGTGCCCTCGGCGATCAGGGCGCTGTGCGACACGAGGACGATGCCGACCATGGGCGGTGAAGATACCGGAGACGCGGCTGGGGGGCCCGTCGCCGGGCCCCCCACTCGCTCGATTCGAGTGGTCGACGCTCAGTCGACCCAGTCGAAGGTGCGGGTGACCGCCTTCTTCCACTGGGCGTACTCGGCCTCGCGGCGATCCGCATCCATCTGCGGCTGCCAGCGGCGTCCTTCACCCAGTTCTCGCGGAGGTCGTCGACCTCGCCCCAGAACCCGACCGCCAGACCGGCGGCGTAGGCGGCGCCCAGCGCCGTGGTCTCCGCCACCGCGGGCCGGATCACCGGCACGCCGAGCGTGTCGGCCTGGGTCTGCATGAGCAGGTCGTTGGCGACCATGCCGCCGTCGACCTTGAGCTCGGCCAGCGGCACGCCCGAGTCCTGGTTCATGGCGTCGAGCACCTCACGGGTCTGCCAGCACACCGCCTCCAGCGCGGCGCGGGCGAAATGGCCCTTGTTCACGTACCGGGTGAGCCCGGCGAACACGCCACGGGCGTCGGACTTCCAGTAGGGGGCGAACAGGCCCGAGAACGCCGGCACGATGTACATCCCGCCGTTGTCCTCCACCGTCTTGGCCAGCTCCTCGACCTCGGCGGCGTTCTGGATCATCCCCAGGTTGTCCCGCAGCCATTGCACCAGCGCGCCGGTGATGGCGATCGAGCCCTCCAGGGCGTACACCGCGTCGGCATCGCCGATCTTGTAGCACAAGGTGGTGAGCAGGCCGTTGGCCGACTGGCACCGCCTCGGTCCCGGTGTTCAACAGCATGAAGTTGCCGGTGCCGTACGTGTTCTTCGCCATCCCCGGGTCGAAGCAGACCTGGCCGAACGTGGCCGCCTGCTGGTCGCCCAGGTCGCCGGCGACCGGGACGCCGCCGAGGGCGCCGGTGGCCTCGCCGTACACCTCCGAAGACGACTTGATGTCGGGGAGCACCGAACGGGGGACACCCATGGTCGACAGGATGTCGTCGTCCCAGTCGAGCGTCTCCAGGTCCATCAGCATCGTCCGGGAGGCGTTGGTCACGTCGGTGACGTGCACCCCGCCGTTGGTGCCGCCGGTGAGGTTCCACATCACCCAGGTGTCCATGTTCCCGAACGCCAGGTCACCGGCCTCGGCCCGCGCCCGGGCCCCCTCCACGTTGTCGAGGATCCAGCGGATCTTCGGCCCCGAGAAGTAGGTGGCCAGCGGCAGGCCGACCTTGGCACGGAACCGGTCCTGCCCTCCGTCGGCGGAGAACTCGTCGACCAGCTTGTCGGTGCGGGTGTCCTGCCACACCAGGGCGTTGTGCACCGCCTCACCCGTGGCGCGGTCCCACACCACCGTGGTCTCCCGCTGGTTGGTGATACCCACCGCCGCCAGGTCCGACGCCGAGATCCCGGCGTTCTCCAGGCCACCGGCGATCACATCCTGGGTGCGTGCCCACACCTCCGCCGGGTCATGCTCCACCCAACCCGGCTTCGGGTAGATCTGCTCGTGCTCCATCTGATGGATCCCGACCGGGTTCCCCCCATGATCGAACACCATGAACCGGGTGCTCGTCGTCCCCTGGTCGATCGCCGCCGAATACTTCGCCATACAGACCTCCTGCCTGTCGTCCGTCAGCCGCCGTCTGTCGACGGCGGTGCTTGGTTGCTCGTGTCGTGCCGTCGTCCCCGGTTCACCCCGACCATGTGTCCGCTGCCGCTTGGAGCAGCAGGTGCGACGAGGTCGCCCCGGGGTCCTGGTGGCCGGCGCTGCGCTCCCCGAGGTAGCTCGCCCGGCCCTTTCTCGCCACCAACGGGATGGTGGCCTCCATGCCCTGGCGGGCCGCCTCGGCCGAGTCGGCCAAGGCCTGGTCGAGCGGGGCGCCTGCGCTGGCCGCTCGCTCCAGGGCTTCGATCGCCGGGAGCAGGGCGTCGACCATCGTCTTCTCGCCCGGCTCGGCCTTGCCTCGACGCTGGATGCCGGCCAGGCCGGCGCCCAGCATCTCCGCCCAGTCGGCCGTCGAGATCGTCTCCTTCCCGGCCGCCGCCTTGCCCATATCGATGAACATCGTGCCGTAGAGCGGCCCGCTGGCCCCGCCGACCTTGGAGACCATCGTCATCCCGACGCTGTTCAGGGCGCCGGAGATGTCGTCGGGCGGTGACGCCGCCAGCTTCTCCATGGCGAACCTGAAGCCCCGGCTCATGTTGATCCCGTGGTCGGCGTCGCCGATGTCGGAGTCGAGCCTGGTCAGGTAGGCCTTCTGTTCCTCGATGCGCTCCGCCGACGTGGTGATCCAGGCGACCACCCCGTCGAGATCGACGGCTTCCGCCATTACACGCCCCAGCGGAGCCCGGGCGTGTTGACCGGGGCGTCCCAGAGGCTGGTGAGCTCGTCGTCCAGCTTGAGCAGCGTGATCGAGCAGCCCTGCATCTCGAGCGACGTGATGTACGGCCCGATCAGGTTGCGGGTGATGGTGATCCCGCGCCCGGTCAGGTACTTGACCAGGTCGTTGTAGATCACGTACAGCTCGATCAGCGGGGTCCCCCCCATCGAGTTGACGAAGGCGAGCACGTTGTCGCCCTCACCGAACGGGAGGTCGTCGACGATCGGGCCGGCCATCAGGTCGACGATCTCGGCGGCGGTGGCTATCGGCTTGCGCTCCCGACCCGGCTCGCCGTGGATGCCGATGCCGATCTCCATCTCGTCGTCGCCGAGCTGGAAGGTCGGCTCGCCGGCGGCGGGCACGATGCACGAGGTGAGCGCCATCCCCATCGAGCGGGAGTTGGCGTTGACCTTGCGGCACAGGTCGGCCACCTCGGCGAGCGACTTGCCCGCCTCGGCGGCGGCGCCGCAGATCTTCTCGGCGAGCACGGTGGCGCCCACGCCACGACGCCCGGCGGTCCACAGGCTGTCCAGCACGGCGACGTCGTCGTCGATGACAACGGCGGCCACCTCGATGCCTTCCTCGCCGCCGAGGTCGGCGGCCATCTCGAAGTTGAGGACGTCGCCGGTGTAGTTCTTGACGATGTGGAGCACCCCGGCCCCGCCCGACACCGCCTTGGTGGCCTCGAGCATCTGGTCCGGGTGTCGGCGAGGTGAACACCTCGCCCGGACAGGCGGCGTCGAGCATGCCCATGCCGACGAAACCGCCGTGCATAGGCTCGTGACCGGAGCCTCCGCCGGACACGATGCCGACCTTGCCCGACACCGGGGCGTCGGCACGGACGACGTAGGCGGGGTCGTAGTTCACCCGCACCTCGGGGTGGGCGGCGGCGACGCCGGCGAGGGCCTCGGTGACGACGTCGTCGACGTTGTTGATCAGTTTCTTCATCTGCTCTCCCTCGTGGGTCTCCTATAGGGACATCGGGGTTGTCCCGCCGGGGTCGCCAGGCGCCGCCTGTCGTCCGTTCAACGGTTCGATCGCCAGCTCGGCCGGCCGGGCAGTGTTCCCGGCCGGCCTGTCCTTCAGGTCGTCGGTTCGGCGGCTCAACCGGGGACGCGCAGTTGTACAGGAGGACGCCGATGATGCCGCCGATGATCGGCCCGACCACCGGGATCCAGGCGTAGTTCCAGTCGGAGTCGCCCTTGCCCGGGATCGGGAGGACCGCATGGGCGATCCTCGGTGACAGGTCCCGTGCCGGGTTGATGGCGTATCCGGTCGGGCCACCGAGCGAGAGGCCGATGCCCCACACCAGGAAGCCGATGAGCAGCGGGTTGAGCCCCGGCCCAGACCGAAGCATCCCATGGTCCGGCCCCGGTCGTGCCCGTGATGGCGAGCACGCCGATCAGCAGCATGGCGGTGCCGATGATCTCCGTCATCAGGTTGGCGCCGGTGTTGCGTTGCGCCGGGCCAGTGGAGAACACGGCCAGCTTCAGCCCGGGGTCCTCGGTCCCCGCCCAGTGGTTCGAGTAGGCGAGGTACACCAGGATGGCCCCGATGAACGCCCCGGCGAACTCGCCGGCGAGGTACTGCGGAACGTCGCTCCCATGCGGTCAGGTCACCGACGGCGAGCCCGATGGTCACCGCCGGGTTGAGGTGGGCGCCGCTGTAGAGTCTGGCGGCGTAACACACCGATGGCACCGCGAAGCCCCACCCCGCGGTGATCACGATCCAGCCCGAGCCCTCTCCCTTCGAATCCTTGAGGAGGACGTTGGCGACCACGCCGTCACCCAGCAGGATCAGGATCGCGGTCCCGACCATCTCCGCTACGAATATGTTGTCCACGCACCGCTCCTTCCCCGGTTTCCCGGTGATCGGGCACAGGGGTGCCGACACTCCCCGCTTCCGTCTTATCCCTTCTCTGCGGAGGTGGGTCAGGCGCCGTCCCCCGTGCGCCGTCGGCGACCTCCTACCGCATCGGGCCGCAACCTAGCGAATCGCGCCTACCCGCGTGTCGGATCAAATCCGGTTTTCTCGGCGGCCGATCAGGCTGCGGATGTTCTCCCGATGACGCGCGACGACGAGCACGACGATCGCCCCCGCCCAGGCGAGCTGCGGCCAGGGGCGCATCCGGCGAGGACCAGTCCCGGGGACGAGGACCGCCATGGCGACCAGCGAGCCGATCGACGAGACCTTGGTGACGGCGAGCAGCCCGGCCCACACCGCCACCAGGGCGAGCCCCAAGAACCGGCTCCATCCACAGGGCGACCCCGAAGGCGGTGGCGACTCCCTTCCCGCCCCGGAAGCGGTGCCACACCGGGAAGCAGTGCCCGACGACGGCGGCGAAGCCGGCGGCCCATCCGGCCGCGGTCCGAGCCGCCGAGCCTCAGCCCGATGGCGGCGGCGGCGGCGCCCTTGGCCATGTCGCCGAGCATCACCGGCAGGGCGGCCTTCCATCCCAGGTTGCGCAGGACGTTGGCGGCGCCCGGGTTGCCCGAGCCCATCTGGTAGATGTCGCCGCCCCGGGCCCGGGCCACCAGCACGGCGAAGTCGACGCTGCCGATCAGGTAGGCGAGCACGAAGGCGACGGCTGCTCCGGTCGCCGTCACCGGCCCTCCACACGTGTCACGGCGCGCCACGCGGTCTCTCCGGCCTGCTGCGTCATCGCGGACACTCCGGGCCCAGGTCGTCGAGCGCCGGAACGTTATCATCGGCCCCCCGATCCCTGGGAGACAGATGACGGTTCCCGACGCGCTGGCGCTGGCGAGGCTGCTGATCGTGCCGATCGTGGTCGCCCTCACCGTCGGCGGCGGGGGCACCGAGCAGAACCTGGTCGATCGCCGGCGTCCTGTTCGGGATCGCCGCCCTCACCGACTTCTTCGACGGCTACCTGGCCCGGCGCTGGAAGCAGGAGTCGGTGCTGGGGGCGTTCCTCGACACCACCGCCGACAAGCTGCTGGTCACCGGGGCGCTCCTCGGCCTGGTCGCCATCGACCGGGTGTGGGTGTGGGCGGCGCTGGTCATCATCTTCCGGGAGATCGCGGTGATGGGGCTGCGGGGGATCGTGGCGGTCACCGGCGGGCTGGTGAAGCCGTCGATGTGGGGCAAGATCAAGGCGACCGCCCAGTTCCTCGCCATCTTCCTCGCCTTCCTGCGGCTCGGTGAGCCGATCGGCCCGTGGTACCTCGACGAGTGGGCGATGCTGGTGGCGGTCATCGCCACCGTCGCCTCGTTCTGGGGTTACCTGGTTGCCTTCTGGGAGGTCGTGCGGGCGTCCCGATCGGCGGCCGAGTCGTGACCCGGTGGGCGTGCTGGTCACCGGGGGCACCGGCGTGGTGGGCGGCGCCGTGATTCGCCACCTGGTGACGGCGGGCCGCCACGTCCGTGCGCTCTCCCGGGGCGAGGCGGGTGACGAGCGCTGGCGCGTTGGGCGCCGAGCCCGGTGCGGGGCGACGTGCTCGACCCGGCGTCGCTGCGGGCGGCCATGGACGGGGCCGAGACCGTCTACCACCTGGCCGGCGTCAACAGCTTCTGCGCGGCCGACCCGGCGCCGATGTTCCGGGCCAACATCGAGGGCTCCCGCCAGGTGGTCAACGCCTGTCTCGACCGGGGGTCGCAACGGCTGGTGTACACCTCGTCGGCGGCGACCCTCGGCGAGCAGGCGGGGACGGTGGGCGACGAGCGCTCGCCTCACCGGGGCAGCTACCTGTCCGACTACGAGAAGTCGAAGCATCTCGCCGAGCAGGCGGTGCTGACCACCGTGCGCCCGCCGCTCGAGGTGGTGATGGTCAATCCGTCCTCGGTGCAGGGCCCGGGGCGGGCCACCGGCACCGGCAAGGTGATCCTCGACCTCGTCAACGGCAAGCTCCCCGCCGTGGTCCACACCAGGTTCTCGATCGTCGACATCGAGGACTGCGCCCGGGGCCATATCCTCGCCGAGGAACGGGGGGCTCCGGGCGAGCGTTACGTGCTCAACGGGTTCACGCTGGAGATGGAGGAGGCGGTGGAGCTGCTCGGCGAGGCCGTGGGCCGCCCCATCGGCGTCCGCTACGCCCCGGGCGCGGTGGCGATGGCCGGCGCCGCCGTCATGGAGGGTGTTGCCCGGCTCAAGGGCGGCAAGCCGAAGGTGTGCCGGGAGATGGTGCGCACCATGCTCCACGGCCACGCCTACGACGGGTCGAGAGCCACCCGCGAGCTGGGCCTGGAGTACACCCCGGCGCAGGAGACGGTGTCCCGCCTCGTCGCCTGGTTCCGCGAAGAGGGCCTGATCGAGGGCTGACGCTCACCAACTTCGAGCGATTGAACACACCAGGTGGCGTCACTCGCTCAAAGTTGCGAGGCGGTGGCGCCGGCGATGGCGTCGGCGAGCGGCCCGGGCTCGTCGACACCGAGGGCGTAGGCGATCAGCTCGATCGGCTGGACCGAAGGCACCCCGGTGCCATCTCGATCTGCCAGCGGCAGGTCTCGGCGTCGCACACCGTCACCGGGCCGCCGATCTCGGCAACCCGGTCGAACAGCGGCCGGCCCACCGCCATGGCGATGTCGTACTTCTCCACCTTGTAGCCGTACGACCCGGCGACCCCGCAGCACGCCGCCCCCGACTCGACGATCTCGAGCTCCGGCACGAGCTCCATCATGTCGAGCGCGGGAAGCCCGAGACGGTGCCCCCGGTACTGGCAGGGTGGGTGGTACACCAGCCGCAGCGGGATCGGTCGCAGCTCGGTCGGGAACCGTCCCGTCCTCGACCATCAGCACGAGGAACTCGTGGATGTCGTACGTGGCGGCGGCGACCGTCATGGCATCCCGGTCGAAGACATCGAGCAGCTCCGGGCGCCTCCTCCTTGAGCGTGAGGGTGCACGACGTCGACGCCCCGAGGATGGGCACCCCCTCGTCGGCGAGGGCGATCAGGTCGTCGACGCTCCGCCGGTGGTAGGCCCGGGCAGCGTCGAACTCCCCGTTGGAGAGCAGCGGCAGCCCGCAGCAGTGCTGCTCGGGGACGACGACCTCGAACCCCAGGCGTTCGAGCACCCGGACGGCGGTGCGGGCCACCCGCGGCTCGTACCGGTCGGCGGTGCACCCGGTGAAGTAGGCGACCCGGCCGGCCGGGTGGCCGCCGCTGCCCCGGCGCAACTCGGCGCGGTGGGCATCCAGCCACTTGGTGAACCGCTCGCCGGCGAACGTGGGTAGCGGCGCCGAGCGGTGGATCCGCCAGGGCCTTCTCTGCGATCCACCGGGTGGCCCGGTTCTGCGAACGCCCAGTTGGCCAGCGGGCCGACCGGGCCGGCGATCTTGCCCATCGTGCCGGGTCGAGCGATGAGGTTGTTGCGCAACCGGGGCGGACTCCCCAGCTTGCCCCGTCCTCGACCAGGCCGGGCCCGGGCCCTGGCGTTGATCTCGGCGATCTTCACGCCGGTCGGGCAGGCCATGTTGCACACCCGGCACCCCGAGCAGTAGTCGACGGAGGCGTCCGGTGCCGGCTGGTCGGCCTGACGGAACCGGGCCGCCCTGCGGGCGCCTCGTACTTGGGGCCGGGGAAGAGCGTCGGTCACGGCGGCGACCGGGCACACGGTGACGCAGATGTTGCACTTGATGCACTGGTCGAGCGTCGCCTCGACCGGCTGGTGGTGCCCGGCGCCCCGGTCGGGCGGGCCGACCGGGAAGGCGGCGGGGTGGCCGTCGTACGGTGACGTCATCGGGAATCGGCCCCCTCGAGCCGTTGCGAGGCGGGCGGTCTGCGCGCGAACAGCCCGGCGAGGCGCCCGGTGGCGAGGGCGATGCCGTCGACCGATCGCTCGGCGATGGAGTCGGCGCCGGCGAGGATGCCACCGGCGGCGTGCAGGTTGCCAGCGGAGGATCGAGCCCCAGGGTCGAGCGGCCTGAGCTCGGCGTCGACCGCGACGCCGCTGCGGTAGACGGGGTGGCCGGCGGGGGCGGTGAGCTCGGGCCGCAGCCACTCGCTCCGTTCGACGGGCGCGGCCACCGGCAGGCCGAACACCACCTCGGCGAGCGCCGTCCGGCTCGGAGCCGACGATCCCTCCGCCGAGGATGCCCCCGGTGGCGAGCACGTAGGCGTCGGCGATGCTGGCGCCGGTTGCCGGGCGGCGGCCTCGGTGAGGACGGCGGTGACCCGGCGATGCCCGTTCTCGGCGTCGCTCTCCGCCGCCACCGCCTCCATGCCGTCGTGCACCCGGCCTCCTCCGGCACGGATGGCGGCGGCGAGGATCCGGTGGAGCCGCATCCCGGGGATCGACGGTGGGGCGACCGGGATCTCGAAGACGTCGACCCCGATGCCGGGTGCGGAGGTCGGCGACCACCCTGGCGGCGCCGTCATGGCCGAGCACGGCGGGGAACCCCACCCGCATCGCCGTCGACCCACCCTGGGGAGAAGGGCGGCGGCGACCTCGGCGCGGAACTCCTCGGTCTCGAACAGGGACGCCAGCACCGGGCCGTTGACGAACCGCCGCTGCCCGCAGCGAAGCCAGGTCGAGGGTGACACCCCGCGCCGGGACGCCCCGCCGCCCGAGGTTGTCGGCCACCAGCGTCGGGGTGAGATCGGGGAACCGCTCGAACCCGACGATCAGCATGGCGCCGTCGCCGGTCGAGGTCCCGCCTGCCATCGTCTCCGGCACCAGGCAGGTGGGGCGGGCGGCTCCGACCCCGGTGGGGATCAGCCGGTTGCGGTCGATGGAACCGACCAGCGGGTAGCCGGCGGCGGCGCACAGCGCCCGCAGGTCGTCGAGGGCGGCGGTGACGCCGCCGACGCCGACCAGGGCGTAGGGATGGTCGGGCCTGGTGGCGATCAGGTGCGACAGGTCGCTTCGAGGCGACGTGACCATCGCCCGCCGGCACCGGGTGGTGACCGAGCACGTCGACGCAGCCGGCGTGCCAGTGGAACAGCCCCCACCCCTTGGCGTGGACGCGGACCCGCGCCCCCTGGCGCTGGGCGGCCAGCCCGGCCATCAGCCCGGCCGGCCCGGCGCCGAGCACGACGACGTCGCTCACCGCGACGACTCCCCGACGACGACGTCCTCGGGCGGGGCCTGGTAGGGCACCGACGCCAGCGCCGAAGCCTCCGGGCCCGGGAAGGTCGGGGACGTTGAGCACGCTGAGGTGGATCAGCTCGTCGAGCCGCTCCTGGCGGAGCTGGCTGCCCCACAGGATGGGCAGCAGACCCTTCCACCGCTCCTGGAGGAAGTCGCGCAGCGCGACGTTGGAGTCCTCGACGGGCGGCGACCGCAGCTCGTGGATGAGGCCGGTGACCCGGGCGGCGCACCAGCCACCCTGGCACGGCCCCATGCCGACCCTGCACGTCACGGCGGACGTCGTCGATGGTCTTCGCCTCGCCCTCGACGATGGCGTGGACCACCTGGTCCCTGGTGGCCAGCTCGCACTCGCAGATGAGGTCGCCGTACGCCTCTGTCTCCTCGATCGTGGGCGAGCCGTTGGCCCAGCCAGTGGTACCGCGGCGAGCCGGCGTCGTCGGGGAGCGGCTCGAGGTGGGTGCGGCACGGGCGGTCGCACGCCCAGCTTGCGGCACACCTCGTCGACGCACACCTCGGCCATCTGCCGGAAGGTGGTCCACTTCCCGCCGGTCATGGTGACGAAGCCCTCGACGCCGTCCCGCTTGGCGTGGTCGAGCAGGGCGTAGGCGCGGGTGACGTCGCGGGTGTCGTCGACGCTGGTCTCCTGGTAGAGCGGGCGCACCCCGGCCCAGGCGCGCAGGACCCGCATCTTCGAGATCCCGGGGACGAGCTTCTCCCCCTCCTCGAGCATCAGCCGGACCTCCCACGGCTCGATGGAGAACCGCTCGGGGTCGCTGACCCGCTCGTCGGTGGTGCCGATCACCGCCACCGTGTGGATGGGGACGATGATGTCGCCGTCGTCGGGCATCTTGCAGCGGTTGAGGACGGTGTTCACCATCCGGTGGTTCATCGCCACCATCGTGCCTTTCCCGGCCAGCACCTCGAAGTGGATGCCGGCGCCGGCGGCGATCCGGCCCGCCCACGCCCCGGAGGCGTTGACCACCATGTCGGCGGCGATCTCGACCTGCTCGCCGCTCGACCAGGTCGTGGCACCGGGCGCCGACCACCCGGTCGCCGGTGCGGACCAGCTCGTCGACCCGGTGGTAGGTGAGCATGTCGGCGCCGTGCTCCCGGGCCGAGGCGACGGTGGACTCGGCGGACAGGAAGGAGTCGGCCGAGGCGTCGGGGACCCGGAAGCAGTGGAGGATCTGCGGGTTGAGGAACGGCTCCTCGACCAGCGCCTCGAGCCACCGGGATCTCCTCGCAGGTGATCCCGGCGGTGCCGGCAGCCCTCGACGAACCTCGGCACGTAGTCGAGGTCGTCCTCGGGGGTCACCACGAAGAACCCGCCGGTGTCCTCGATGCAGTGCGGCATGATCCGGCGCAGCACCCGGTTCTCCTCGATGCACTCCTCCGCCGCCTTGGGGTCCTTGACGGCGTAGCGGCCGCCGGAGTGGAGCAGGCCGTGGTATCGACCGCTGGTGCCGTGGCTCAGGTCACGCTGCTCGACCAGCAGGGCATCGAACCCGCGCATCGCCAGGTCGCGGAGGATCCCGGTGCCGGTGGCGCCGCCCCCGATGACCAGCACCCCGGTGGAGATCCGCCGCATGTCGGCGGACCATAGTTCGGATCCAGCCGTCGGTCTCCGGACTGACGGCGCAGCCACGATCGGGGTACGGGGGCCACCATCCTGCTGCCGACCGGCGGGCCGTCTGCCGTGCCGGCCTGTCGGCCCGTGCGCAGCCACCTTGCCCCTCAGGGGAAGAACGGAGACACCGGAAGCTAACGACGCGGGACGATCTTGGCGACCGCCCCGTCGAAGTTGGTCAGGTACATCTCACCGTCGGCGTCGGTGCCGAACGCGTTGACCTGGCCCGCCTCGGGCAGGTCGGCGCTCCAGTCGGTCTGGTCGAGCAGCTCGCCGTCGACGTAGCGGAAGCTGTGCACCCACATGCCGCACCAGTCGGCGTAGAAGAAGTGCCCGTCGAGCTCGGGGATCGCCTCGCCCCGGTAGACCACGCCGCCCGGTCACCGAGCACCCCGCCTCGTGGTCGTACTCGAAGACCGGCATCGTGTAGTCGGCCAGGTCGCAATCGAGCTTGAGGTAGCAGGTGTGCCCTCGGTGTCGGCCCAGCCGAAGTTGGTGCCGCCCCCGTCGAGCGGCGACGACGTTGATCTCCTCCCAGTCGCCCTGGCCGACGTCGGCGATGTACATGAGGTTGTCGACCGGGTCGATGGTGAACCGCCACGGGTTGCGCAGCCCGTACACCCACACCTCGGGAGCGCCGCCGTCGGGGAAGGGGTTGTCCGCCGGGATGGCGTAGGGGTCGCCCGAGTCGACGTCGATGCGGACGACGGTCCCGTACGGGGTATCCGGGTTCTGGCCCTGGTCGGCGGCGTCGGCCCCGTCGCCCAGGGACACGTAGAGCAGCCCGTCGGGCCCGAACATGCACCATGCCGGCGTAGTGGCGGATGTCGGTGGAGTCGGGCGGCTGGGGGAACTCGAACAGGACCCGCTCGGAGTCGGGGTCGGCCCGCTGCGGGTCGAGCCAACGGTGAACTCGGAGAGCCGCCGGTTTCCCTCCTTGGTGACGAAGTAGACGAACAGGCGGCCGTTCTCGGCGATAGTCGGGATGGAAGTCGAGCCCGAGCAGGCCCTGCTCGATCCCGTTCGACCCGACCCGGTCCTGCAGGTCGAGGAACGGCTCGTCACGCAGCCCGTCGCGCGGTCGATGATGCGGATGCACCCCGACCCTCTCGACGGCGAACAGCCGCCGGTCACCGGGCGGTGACGTCACCACCGTCGGTTGGTGCAGCCCGGTGGCCACCGCTTCGAGGGCGAGGCCCTGCAGCGGCGCCACTCGGCGGCGCCGCCGTGGTCGAGCCGGCGGGCGCTTCGGTGGGTTGGCCCCGGTGGTGCCCGACGCCCCGTCGCCCGACCCGGATCCGGTCTCCGCCGTGGTCGACCCGGTGGGTCGCCTCGGTGCCGGTCGAACCGGTCCCGTCGACCCCGAACGTATCGGCACCGGCGCACGCCGCGCCGACGAGGGCGAAGGCGGCGAGCGCCACCAGCATCGGAGGGATCAGCCGGGTCGGTGGGAAGCGGCGGCGGCGGGGGGAGGATGGCTCTGGGATGGCGGGCCCGGGCCGGGGTCAGGCGGAGCGTTCCTGGGGCGGGTCGTTGGCGACGAGGTCCTGGATGGGGATCAGGGTCGGGTTGACCCGGTCGCGCACCACCTCGGCATCGATGACCACCTGGGCGATGTCGGTTCGGGAAGGCAGCTCGTACATGGTGTCGAGCAGCACCTCTTCCATGATCGCCCGCAGACCTCGGCCCCGGTCCCCCGGCGCATCGCCTGCTCGGCGATGGCCACGAGGGCGTCGTCGGTCACCTTCAGCTCGACCCCGTCCATCTCGAAGAACCGGGCGTACTGGCGGGTGAGGGCGTTGCGCGGCTCGGTGAGCACCCGCACCAGTGACTCCTTGTCGAGGTCGTCGACGGTGGCCACCACGGGGAGCCGGCCGATGAACTCGGGGATGAGCCCGAACTTGATGAGGTCCTCGGGCATCACCTTGTTGATGAGGTCGCTCTTGCGACTGTGCTCGGCCGACCGGACCTCGCCGCCGAACCCGACCGAGTGGGCGCCGATGCGGCTCCCGATGACGGCGTCGAGCCCGGCGAAGGCCCCGCCGCAGATGAACAGCATGTTGGTGGTGTCGATCTGGAGGAACTCCTGGTGCGGGTGCTTGCGCCCCCCCTGCGGCGGCACCGAGGCCACCGCGCCCTCGAGGATCTTGAGCAGCGCCTGCTGGACGCCCTCGCCGGACACGTCACGGGTGATCGACGGGTTCTCCGCCTTGCGGGCGATCTTGTCGATCTCGTCGATGTAGATGATCCCCGTCTCGGCCCGCTTGATGTCGAAGTCGGCCGCCTGGATGAGCTTGAGCAGGATGTTCTCGACGTCCTCGCCGACGTACCCGGCCTCGGTCAGGGCGGTGGCGTCGGCGATGGCGAACGGGACGTTGAGCAGCCGGGCCAGCGTCTGCGCCATCAGCGTCTTGCCGACCCCGGTCGGGCCGACCAGCAGGATGTTCGACTTCTGCAGCTCGACGTCGTCGTCGCTCTTGTTGTCGGCGCCGACCCGCTTGTAGTGGTTGTACACCGCCACCGACAGGATGCGCTTGGCCCGCTCCTGGCCGACCACGTAGTCGTCGAGGAACGAGTAGATCTCGTGCGGCTTGGGCAGCTCGGTGAACGTGGCGCTCGGGGTCTCGGAGAGCTCCTCCTCGATGATCTCGTTGCACAGCTCGATGCACTCGTCGCAGATGTAGACGCCCGGACCGGCGATCAGCTTCTTGACCTGCTTCTGGGACTTCCCGCAGAAGCTGCACTTGAGAAGCTCGGACCCCTCGTACTTGGCCACCGGGCGCTACCTCCTCAACCGGCTTTGACGGCTTCGAGGGCGCGGGACTGGATGACCCGGTCGACGATCCCGTAGTCGAGGGCCTCGTCGGCACCCATCCAGAAGTCGCGGTCGGTGTCGTTCTGCACCCGATCCAACGGTTGGTTGGTGTGGTCGGCGAGGATCTGGTTGATGTCCTCACGGGTCTTGAGGATCTCCCTGGCATGGATCTCGATATCGGTGGCCTGTCCGCCCAGACCCGAGATGTGCGGCTGGTGCAGCATGATCCTGGCGTGGGGCAGGGTGAAGCGCTTGCCGTGGGCGCCCCCGGCGAGGAGGACGGCGGCGGCCGAGGCGGCCAGCCCCATGCAGTAGGTGGAGATGTCCGGCTTGATGAACTGCATCGTGTCGTAGATGGCCATCAGCGCCGTGGTGGACCCGCCCGGTGAGTTGATGTAGAGGGCGATGTCCTTGTCGGGATCCTCGCCCTCGAGGTGGATCAGCTGGGCCATGATCAGGTTGCCGACGGTGTCGTCGATCGGGGTGCCCAGGAACACGATCCGGTCCTTGAGGAGCCGGCTGTAGATGTCGAAGGCGCGCTCGCCGCGCGGCGTCTGCTCGACGACGGTGGGGACGAGGTAGTTCATCGGTGTCATCTCGCTGCGGCTCATCTTGCTTCCTCGTCCGGTGTCATGTCGTCAGATCCGTTGCCAAGCAACTCGTCTCCAGGCGATCCGTCCTCGGGAGACCGGTCCCCCGATGATGTCGACGCTGTCGTCCCTGGCGGTCTCCGGGCTGTCGTCTCCCGGGCCGCTGTCGTCGTCCAGGCCAACTCTCGTCCGGGTCGGCGTCTTCGCCGGCCGGCGCTCCAAGGTCGATCTGCTCACCTTCCGCATCGACCGCGGTCGATGCCTCCATGATCCGATCGAGCGCCCTCCGTCGCAGGATATCACCAGCCAGCACCCGATCTTGACCACTCTCCGCCATGAAGCGGGCGAACTCCTCCGGGATCACGCCGCGCCGAGGCCGCCATCTCGCCGATGGCGGCGGCAACCTCGTCGTCGTCGACCTCGATGCCCCTCGGCGGCGGCCACCGCTTCGAGGAGCACCCGAACCCGGAGCGAGCGCTCGGCGTCGGCGCGGACCTGGTCGGCGAACTGCTGCTGGTCTTGGCCGGTCACCGAGAGGTAGGTGGGGAGGTCGAGCCCACGGGACTGGAGCGAGTGGGCCAGGTTGTGGAGGGTGTTCTCCGCTCTCGGCGCCGATCAGTGCAGGCGGGATCTCGAGCTCGACCTCGGCCAGCATCTGGTCGAGCAGTTCGTCCCGGAACCGCTCCCGGGCGAGCCTCAGGCCCGCCTGCTCGAGGCTCGACCGCAGCTGCTCGCGCAGCTCGTCGACGCCCTCGAACTCGGAGACGTCGGACACCCACTCGTCGGTGAGGTCGGGGAGCCTGCGGGCCTTGACGCCCTTGACCAGGGCGCGCAACGTGACCTCGGAGCCCGCGCGCTCGCCGAACGCCCTCGGGCAGCACGGCCGGTCCCTGGGTGATGTCTCCGGCCGATGCCCCGTCGAGCAGTTCATCGAGATCCGGGGATGTAAGAGCGCGACCCGACCTCGTAGAGGAGGTCGGTGGCGGCGACGTCTTCGACGGCGGCGCCCAACGAGGAGGTGGCCGACAGGTCGACCAGCACGAAGTCGCCTTCGCCGGCAGGGTGGGAGACGTCTTCGAGCTCGGCGTACTGCGCCCGGACCCGATCGATCTGGGCGTCGACCTCGGCGTCCTCGACGTCCGGGATGTCGACCTCGACGGTGCGGGCGATGGCGGACGGCGCTCTGCCAGCGTCGGCCACAGCGTGACCATCACCTCGACGTCCAAGCCGCCGTCGTCACGGTCGCGGACGTCCCGTACCGATGGGGTGATCGCCGGCTCGAGGTCGACATCGCTCGATGGCGGTGCCGACCAGGTCGGGCAGAGCCTCGTCGACCGCCTCGGCGCGGAGGGTGTCGGCGCCGACCATCCGCTCCACGATCGATCGGGGCGCCTTGCCCGGCCGGAAGCCCTTGATCTTGATCTGCTGCGACAGCTTGCGGGCGGTGGCGTTCTTGGCCTCGTCCAACTCTGCGTCCTCGATGTGCAGGGTCAGCAGCCGCTCGAACGGGCCGGCCTCGGTCACGTCGCTGCGCACGTTGCGAACTCCTCGGAGGGTGTGCGGGAACTCCCGGCGACGGCGACGGCGGGGACGGGCAGGAGGGTAGCGGACCCGGGCGCCGACGGCCGCACCGAGGACCCGGGTCGGGGTCGAAGCTTCGCGTCTCGCCATGAGGGATCGGCGTTATCGGGTGGCCGACGGGATTTGAACCCGCGACCTCCTGGACCACAACCAGGCGCTCTAACCGAGCTGAGCTACGGCCACCATGGGTGAAGGTGCCGCGCCGATTCGGGAACGACACCGCGCCCCCGGAAGGATTCGAACCCTCGACCAAGAGCTTAGAAGATTGATACGGCCGATCCGGTCGGGTCGTTGCCCTGCAATGGTTTCGGGCGGAAACGGAAGTGACACAAGGTGTGTTAGGACTCTCGCCCGATTACCGCCGGACCGTCGGTTTTACCTCCATCGCGCCCCGACGCGCCCCGAGCGCGCCCCAAGGGTCAGAGGTAGACGACGTGCTCGCCGGCTTCGAGTGCGGCGACGGCGAGGCGGTGGAGCTCGGCGAAGCTGACCCGCGGAGCGGTTGACCGAGCGACCCGACCCGCCGCCCTCGGTGGAGCTCACCCGCGAGGGCGCACGCCGCGAGCTGGTCTGGTCGTGGGAGGTGCCGGCGTGACCAAGCGGCGGGGGCTGTCGCCGGCTCACCGCGCCGAGGTGGAGCGATACGTTCAGAACACGAGGGCGGAGCGCCAGAGCCGTGATCGGCGCTCAGACCTCGAAGCCGACTACGCCGCCGCCCGGGCCCGGACCGAACGCGCCGAACGGCTGGTCGAGCTGTGGCCGGAGATCACCGACAAGGCCGCCAAGCGGGCGAAGCTCCGCCCCGGGTCGAGGGCGGCGACCTTGGAATGGCAAATGACCTGTCGCGGTCGCGCACCTCACAGGTGCTGCGCTTCATGCGGGCGATCCTCGCCCAAGCGGTCGACGACGGGCGCATCGCCCGCAACCCTGCCGACAAGGTGAAGGTGAAGGCGCCCAGTGCCCGGCGCCCGAGCGTTACCTCACCGCCGAGGAGGTGGACGCGGTGGCCGCCGCCGCCGACGACATCGAGCCCGGTGCCGGGCTGGTGGTGGTGACGCTGGCGTGGGTCGGGATTCGGTGGGGCGAGCTGGTGGCGCTGCGTCGGGAACGGGTGGACGTGCTGCGCCGGCGGCTCGACATCAGCGAAGCGGCGACCGAGGTGTCGGGTCGCCTCGTCTGGGGGATGCCCAAGACCGACGAGCCGCGGTCGGTGACGATGCCCGGCTTTCTCGCCGAGCGCATCGGCGCCCACCTCGGGTCGGTCGAGCCCGGCGGGCTGGTGTTCACCGGGCCCCGCGGCGGGCCGCTGCGGTACACGTGGAGGGCGCGCCGCTGGCTCCCGGCGCTCGAGGCCGCCGAGCTCGAGCCGATGCGGGTCCACGACCTGCGGCACACGGCGGCGTCGCTGATGATCTCTACCGGGGCGCCTATCAAGGCGGTGCAGCGGCAGTTGGGGCACAAGTCGGCGGCGATGACCCTCGACAAGTACGGGCACCTCTATGACGACGATCTCGACGCCCTCGGCGTCGCCCTCGACGCTCGCTACCAGGCGGCGGCCCCGGCGAGCCTGTCCATGGCAGCGCGAGCCGGGTATCGACCTTGATACAGTGTCCGGAAGGCGCTCGATCCCGATTCTCGAAGTCGCGTGGTCGGCCTGGAGTCCTTGCGACGGGCGTCGGGTTGGCCTTGATTGGGGGTTTCTATGGCCGAGGGTGAGAACGTCTTCCCGCTAGACATCACTGAGCGAGCACCTGGCGAACGTCCATGGAAGTTCCGGCCCGAGGGCTATCTCGTGGTAGTGCTGTCTGATGCGGATGAGGCGCAACGAGCAGAGGCGGCACTAGTCGAAGCCGGGTTTGCCTCTCACGACATCAAGCTCTACATGGCGGAGCAGATCCTCGCGACCTATGAGATCTACAAGGGACAAAGGAATCTGGCCGACAAGGCAGTGGGGGCCGTTACGGACGACATCGAGGGCCGGGATCTCTACCTTGCCTACGCGCGAGAGAATCGATGCGCGTTGTGGATCCGCACCCCGGACGAAGCTCGTGTGCCGAAAGCGCTTCGTGTGCTCGCCGATCGAGACTCCCTCCATGTGCGCTACTACGGAGCCGATACCGAGACCGACTACCACATCTCTTGACCGCCGCCTTGTGGAAGACCCGCGGAGTTGGGGGCCAGTACAACCTCCCTTCGAGAAGTGCAGCCTGAGTAGCCGACACGAGGAGGAAGAACATGGAGGCGCAAAGTGACTGGATGTCCACCGCGCGTCGCATCTGGCTTTGGCCAGTGTCGATTCTGATCGGCTTCCCGATCGGAGGGTTGGTTGCTGATCTGGTGGTTGACGGAGTGGATTCCGTAGGGGCGGCGATCGCCGCCGGTCTCATCGCGGGCGCAATCATCGGAGCAGCAGAGTGGTACGCACTGCGCCATTGGGTCTCGTGGCTGTGGATCCCGGCAACCAGCGCAGGGATGGCCGTCGGCCTCGCCGCCGGAGCAGCCCTGGTCGATTACGGGATCACCCGAGGAGACCTCGCCATCATGGGCGCTGTGACCGGCGTCGGTGTAGGGGTCATGCAGGCGTTCGTACTCGCGCGACACGGGATTCCCGGGGCGTTCTGGTGGGCGGTCGTCAACCCGCCCGCCTGGGCGCTTGGCTGGTTCGTAACGTCGTTCGTAATCACAAGGAACATTGAAGACCGGTGGCCGAACTTCGGTGCGAGCGGGGCAATCGTATTCGGACTGTTGACCTGGCTGGTCCTCGCAATGCTCCTGCGACGGCGGCACCCGAATCCGGGCCGGCAGCGACTCCAGCCGATCGGTGACCATAGAACGCGTCGCAGGCGCTCTCCTCGTCCTCCTGCCACTCGCGTTCAACGCGTTCTTCCTGCTGCTCGCACGACGCTTCGACTACCCCACCATCCTGCGCAGCCCGACGGAAGACATTCTGAGCCGCTTCCAGGCGGGCGGGGTCAGCCTCAAGCTGATCTGGTTCGGCTTCATGCTCACTGCCGTCCTACTCGCCCCGCTTGCCGTGCTGCTCGGTCAGGTGCTCGCCGCCGACAGCCTCGCCGTCGTGCCTACCGCGACCGTGGTTGGTGTCCTCGCCGCGGTCGTGCAGTTCCTCGGGTTGGCGCGTTGGCCGTTCCTCGTGCCGGCGTTGGCCCGAACCTACGCTGATACCGCCTCGACCCAAGCGACACGCGACGCCACCAAGGTTGCCTTCGACTCGTTCAACCGCTACCTCGGCGTCGGGATCGGGGAGTGCCTCGGTTACCTCCTCACTGGAATGTGGAGTCTGCTTGTCGGGGTTGCGATGCTCCAGTCGTCCACGTTCGATCCGTGGCTCGGTTGGCCCGGGATCATCATCGGCCTCTCCCTCGTCGCGGGTCGCTCGAGTTCGTAGGCCGCTTCGAAGAGCAAGGCTGGCGACTCGCTGGTGCGATCGTCCCTGTCACCTACATAGCCTGGTCGCTATGGCTCATCCTCACAGGACTCGTGCTTCTGGTCGGGCAGTGAAGAGAACTCGAGCCACTCGTCGACATCCCACTGCGTGTCGTCGTCCATGATTCACGCCCCCAACGACCTCATCCTGCACCCATCGGAGAACCACGCTCAGCCCCGTACGTCTCCCAGCTTCGCCTTGCTGCCGCCGGCTGCCGCGCCCCCACCGCGCCCCGAGCGCGCCCCGACCATCCTCGGGCTGGGTGGGTGAAGGGCGGGAACCGTTGCGGCGCAAGGGTTCCCGGTTGCGCCCCCGGAAGGATTCGAACCCTCGACCAAGAGCTTAGAAGGCTCCTGCTCTGTCCACTGAGCTACGGGGGCGGGACGGCGACCTCGACCCGGCCAGGGTCGCCCGCGGAGCGGATGACGGGGATCGAACCCGCACCACCAGCTTGGAAGGCTGGGGCTCTACCATTGAGCTACATCCGCCGGCACCGGTCAGGATACCGTCGCCCCTGGCGCCGGCCGGGGAAACGGGCTGTGGCGCAGCTTGGTAGCGCACCTGCTTTGGGAGCAGGGGGTCGCCGGTTCGAATCCGGCCAGCCCGACTGGACTGGACATTCCCGGCGAGCTGCGCTCGCCTCCTCCCACAGATGGGGCCCCAACCCCATCGTGGGCTGGAAACTCCCGCCGTGCTCGCACGGCTCCTCCCACAGATGGGGCCCCAACCCCATCGTGGGCCGTGCGGTTACCCGGGCCGACTTCGCGCGCGGTGCGGATCAGCCGATTCGCTCCCCGGTCTCGGGGTCGAAGAGGATGTGGTGGCGGATCGTGGCCGAGACCTGATCGCCGCGACGGACGGCTCCGGGGCGGAGCCTGGCGCGTAGCTGGGCGCCACCGAAGTCCAGCATGACCATGTCGTGGTGGCCCAGCGGCTCGACCACGGTGACCGCGGCCGGGAGGCGTTCTCCCCCGGCGACGTCCGGTCCCACGAGGATGTCCTCGGGTCGTACACCGACGACCACCGTGTGGCCGGTGCGGCCGCCCAGGGCCTCAGCCCACGCCCGCAGGCGAAGGGAACCTGCGACCAGGACGATAGCCGGGGGGATCGACCTCCACCCGGGCGGTCACCAGACCGATGTCTCCGGTGACCTCGGCGATCTCGACGGTTGCCGGGGCGGCGTACACATCGTCCGGGGTGCCGACCTGGACCACACGACCTGCTGCCATCACCGCCACCCTGTCGCCCATCGCCATCGCCTCGACCGGGTCGTTGGTGACGTAGACGGCGGTGACCCCGTACCCGTGCTGGACGGTGCGCAGTTCGGTGCGCATGGCGACGCGGGCCTTGGCGTCGACCATCGCCAGCGGCTCGTCGAACAGGAGGGCGCGGGGAGCCCGGACCATCGCCTTGGCGATCTGGACCAGCTGGTGCTGGCCGGCGGAGAGCTGCGAGGGCTTGGCGTCGAACAGCGCCTCGATCCCCATCGCCCTCCCTTCGGCGGTCACCCGCAGCTCGACCTCCTCGGGTGGTCGGTGCCGGACCCGCAGCGGGAAGGCGACGTTCTCCCGGGCGGTGAGGAACGGGTACAGGACCGAATCCTGGAAGACCATGGCCACCCGCCGCTCCTGCGGCTCCAGCCGGGTCACCACCTCGTCCCCGAGCATCACCTCGCCGGAGTCGGGGCGGTCGAGCCCGGCGATGGCGCGCAGCAGGGAGGTCTTCCCCGATCCCGAGGGACCGATCACCGCCAGCAACTCGCCGTCGTCGACGTGCAGGTCGACGGCGTCGAGTACCGGGCGACCGCCCCTGACGACGGTCAGCCCGGTGACGGTGATCGACGCCACCGTCAGCTCTCGAGGACTTCCCGCAACGCCCTGACCGCCCGCCCCCGGTGCGACATCCGGTTCTTCTCGACCGGGCCCATCTCGGCCAGGGTCCGCTCGCCGGCGAGGAACACCGGGTCGTAGCCGAAGCCTCCGTCACCCCTCCGCTCGTCGGTGATCCAGCCCTCGACCACGCCCTCGGCGGTGACCTCGTCTCCGTCGGGGGTGACCAAGGCGACCACGGTGCGGAAGCGGGCGGCCCGGTCGGTGACGCCGCGCATCACCTCGAGCAGCTTGGCGACGTTGGCTGAGTAGCTGGCGTCGGGGCCGGCGAACCGGGCGGTGGTGACGCCGGGGGCGCCGTCGAGGGCGGCGACCTCGAGCCCGGTGTCGTCGGCGAGGGCGGCGACCCCGGTGACCCGGGCGACCTGGCGCGCCTTGAGCAGGGCGTTCCCCTCCAACGTCGGCTCCGTCTCGGGGATGTCGGGCCAGTCGAGACCGGTGACCACCGGTATCGGAGGCGAGAGCTCGGCGAGGATCGATTCGATCTCGGCCACCTTGTCCGGGTTGTGGGAGGCAACGACCACCCGGTCGACCTTCACCCGCCGCGCCGGGGCCGAGCTCACGGCTCCGATGCCCCGGAGCGAGCCTGACGCTGCAGGTCGACCAGCTCGGCGATGCCGGCGCCGGCGACGTCGAGCATCCGGTCGAGTTGGGCGCGGGTGAACGGCTCGCCCTCGGCGGTGCCCTGCACCTCGATCAGCGCCCCGTCACCCGTCATCACCACGTTGCAGTCCACCTCGGCGGTCACGTCCTCGGCGTAGGCGAGATCGAGCAAGACCTCGTCGCCGACGATCCCCACCGAGACGGCGGCGACGTGGCGGACCACCGGGCTCCCGGTCAGCCGTCCGGAGGCGACCAGCGCGTCGCCGGCGTCGGCCAGCGCCACCCACGCCCCGGTGATCGACGCGGTTCGCGTCCCCCCGTCGGCCTGGAGCACGTCGCAGTCGACGTGGAGGCTCACCCCTGCCATGGCCCCGAGATCGACGGCAGCCCGCAGCGAGCGGCCGATGAGCCGCTGGATCTCCTTGACCCGCCCGCCTGAGATCGAGCCGCGGGGAACCCTCTGCCGGCCCGACCCCGGCAGCATCGAGTACTCGGCGGTGAGCCAGCCCTGTTCGGAGCCCCGCAGCCAGGAAGGGACCGAGTCGTCGACCGACGACCGTGCACAACACCCTGGTGCCGCCCATCTCCACGAGCACCGAGCCCGGGGTCATCTCGGTGTAGCCGCGCTGGATGGCCACCGGCCGGAGCTCGGCCGGCCCCCTACCTTCCCGGGTCATGGCGGCTGCCCTCGCCAGCTCGTGTTCGTGTCACCGAGCCTCTCACCCCGGCAGGCGCCGAGACCGCCGGGCATCACGGTCTCCCCACATCGACCACCAAATCCGGCCGGGCGGCCAGGATCTCTCCCGGGAACGACTTTGCGGCGACCTCCACCGCCTGCTCGGGCTCCAGCCCGGGGCACAGATGGGTCAGCACCAGCGTGCTCGCCCCGGCGGCGGCAGCGAGCGCACCTGCCTCGGTGGCAGACAGGTGGAAGGGGTAGATGGCGGTCTCCCTCGGCCCGGCGAGGCCCGCCTCGCACAGCACCACGTCGGCCCCGTCGGCGAGGGCGGGGAAGCCGCCCCCCGGCCCGGTGTCGCCCGAGAACACCAGAACCCTGCCGTCGTGCTCGAAACGGGAGGCGATCGTCGGCACCGAGTGGTCGGCGTAGGCGAACCGCAAGGTGATGTCGCCCACCTCGAACTTCTCGCCGTCGAGGACGTCGGACAGGTCGAGAACCGTGTGCAGCGGATCCGTGGGCCCGCTCTGTCCCAGGAAGGTCTCGATCCGCTCCGTCCCCCCGGGAGGGAGCAACACCGGGATGGCATGGTCGAGCTGCAACCGGTAGGCGAGGTAGTGGAACCACCCGAACAGGTCGGAGCAATGGTCGGCGTGGAGGTGGCTGATGACGGTCGCCGCCACGTCCGCCGGTTCCATGCGGCGGGCGAGCTGGTGGAACGTGCCGGTGCCGGCGTCGACCCAGATGGCGGTCGTGTCGGATCGCACCAGATAGCCGGAGGCCGGGGCGGTGCGGCTGGGCCCGCTACCGCAGCTGCCCAGCACGTCGAGGGTGAAGCTCATCGGGCGGCGTCTCCTGGTTCTCCCGCGCCCGACGCCGGTCCGTCTGCGGCCCAGGCGTCGGCAACCATACCGTCCGCGATCCGGTACGCCCTCACCTCGGGCCGGGAGACGGGGCCTGCCACCACGTACCACCATCTCGGGTCCAGAGCGGCGGCCACGTCCACCGGGGAGGGCACCGCCCGACCCCGAGGATGGGAGTGGAACGAGCCGCCGATCGCCCACCCGTTCGCCTCGGCGTGGCGCATCGCCCGAAAGTGCTCGGCGGGGTCGACGGTGAATCTCCGCCGTGGCGAGCGGTCGACGTTGGTGAGGCAGTACGCCATCACCGGCTCGCCGCTCGCATCCACTGCGAGGAGGCCGCACGCCTCCTCGGGTGCGCAGAACCTCGTGTGCTGGACGATGGCGGCCACCAACTCAGGGTGGAGGCCTGCCGAAGGGCGGTGCGCTTCATCCTTTGGCGTTGCGGGAGAGCCCCGGGGAGGCTGACGGTCGTCATTCGACGCAGTCGCACACCAACTCCCGGGCGTCGGGGACGTCCTCGTCCCTGACCACGAGGCGGATGCGGAAGTCGGTGAAGAACCCGACGCTGAGGCCGCCTTCGTCGTCGGCGACCACGATGGCCGGTATCCCGGCGGCGGCCAGCCGGGCGCAGGCGATGTCGGCCTCGTCGCGATGCAAGAAGGTGCACACGGTCTGCATCCCGTCGCTCACCGTGCGCAGCGTACCCACGGGGAAGGCCAGGCCCGTCAGAGCGGGCGGCTCTAGACGGGGTCGCGGAGCAGCGGCTGGGTCATGCACCGGCTGCCGCCGCGACCCCGGCACAACTCGCTGGCGTCGAGCTCGAGCACCTCGATCCCGCCGTCGGCTAGGCGCCGGTTGGTCTCCTGGTTGCGCTCGTAGGCGACGACGACGCCGGGGGCGAGCGCCAGGGTGTTGTTGCCGTCGTCCCATTGCTCACGCAGGCGGCCTATGGCGTCGCCGCCGGTGGGGATCATCACCAGGTCGTCGCGCCCCAGGGCGACGGTGAGGGCACCGACCAGGCTCTGATCGTGGAACACCGAGATCTTGCCGCCGGGGGCAGGGTTGAGGGTGTAGACGTCCACCGACTCGAGCAACCCGGGGAACACGTTGAACTTGTCGACGTCGACCATCGTGAACACCGTGTCGAGGTGCATCACCGACCGGTCGTGGGGTAAGTGCACCACGATCACCCGGGACACCTGGCCATCGGCGAACAGACGGCGGGCCAGCATCTCGACCGCCGCCGGGGCGGTGCGCTGGCCGAGGCCGACGATCACCGTGTCAGGGGAGAGCACGAGGACGTCGCCGCCCTCGATGCTCGCCGGGTATACGTCGGACGGGTCGGCGCCAAACCACACCGGGAATCGGTGGTTGCGGAACCGGGGATGGTGGCGGTAGATGGTCCGCATGTACATCGACTCCCGCTCACGCGCCGGTGTGGCGAGGACGTTGAGCGACAGCCCGTTGTTGATCCAGGCCGCGTTGTCTCGCATGAACAGCAGGTTGGGCAGCGGCCGGAGCACGTGATGGAAGCGGTCGGCCACCAGGTCCTCGTAGAGGTGGGCGATTCCCCAGTCGACGAGCTCGCGCTCCAGCAGACCGCCCACCAACACCTCGACCACCGTCTCCGTGGGAGCCTGGCGCAGCTGTGCCCCCAGGGCCTCGGAGACGCGCGGCCCGCACGTCGTCGGGGTGACCGCGTGGTCGAGCAGGTCGTCGCGCACCGCGTCGTCGGCGATCGCCTCGGAGAGCAGGTCCTCGAAGTAGAGCACCTCGACTCCCCGGTCGACCATCAGCTTGGCGAAGCGGTCGTGCTCCTGCTGGGCACGTTCCAGCCACAGGAGGTCGTCGAAGAGCAGGTCGGCCTTGTTGTCCGGGGTCAACCGGGCGATCTCGACCCCGGGCCGGTGGACCATCACCGTGCGCAACCGCCCGATCTCGCTGGACACGCCGAGTTCGGCGGTCATCGGCGGAGGGCTCATCCGAAGAACGTGCCGGCGACCAGAGTCCCGACGGTGGCGAGGAGACCAGCGCCGAGCATGAGGAAGAGCCGGTCCAGCCGCCCGTTGACCGAATCGAAGCGACCGTCGATACGCTCCTCCAGGCGAGTGATCCGTCGGTCGATCTGCTCCATACGCGCCCCCAACCTCACCTCGAGGTCGGCGAGGTCGGCCCTGCTGGCGAGCGCCACCGCCTCGTCGCGTGGCAGGTGAGCCATCAAGGTGTCCGCTCCTTGCTCTCCGAGGACGCGAGCAAGGCCAGCGTACAGGTCGTGACGGCGAGCTTCAGGAGTGGTCATGGCGTCGTCAACATGCCAGTCACCCGGGGCTACGACAAGAGGCACGATTCGGCCCCGCCGGTTTGCTGGCAGCGCGAGCGGGCGCATGCCTAGTGTGCCTGACCCGCAAGGGCCGTGCCGCACGACCGCGAGAAGGGACCGGGATGCCGCGGAGGGCTCGAATCGTGATGCTGATCATCGCGGCGGGCCTGTTCCTGATCCTCCCCGTCGGCGCCGTCCTCGCCCAGGACACCGAGGCGGTCACCACCACCTTGCAGGTGGAGAACCCCGATACCGGTGAGCGCGAGCCGGTCGAGGGGGTGTCACTCACGGTCACCGACGCCGACGGCAACGAGATCGGCACAGGCACCACCGACGCCGAGGGGGTGTTCCTCCTCGAGGTCCCCGAACCGGGCTCCTATCAGATCCTGCTCGACGACTCCACCCTGCCCGAGGGGATCGTCCTCAACACACCGGACCGGAACCCGGCGACGGTGCGCGTCGAAGCCGGGCAGACCCGGGCGACCATCTTCGCCCTCACGTCCGGCGAGGCGGGAGCCGCCGGCGGGAGCAGTGGGGTGACGGCGCGGCAGGTGCTCCAGCTCACGGTCGAGGGCATCAAGTTCGGGCTGTTCATCGCCATGGCGGCGATCGGCCTCTCCCTGATCTTCGGCACCACCGGCCTGGTCAACTTCGCCCATGGCGAGATGGTCGGCTGGGGCATGCTCATGGCGTACTTCTTCAACTTCTACGGACTGGCCGGGATGTTCGGTTGGATGGACGGATGGCCCGCCCCGTTCGGCGCCGGCGTGAACGTCATCTTCGCCACCGGGATCGCCATCATCCTCGGTGGAGCGCTCGGCTGGCTGCTCGATGCCGGCATCTTCAGCCAGTTGCGCGCCGCGGGGTATCGGGCTCATCTCGCAGATGGTGGTCACCATCGGCCTGTCCCTCGTCCTCCGCTACATATTCCTGTTCGTATTCGGCGGGAAGCCCGCGTTTCTTCGCCCAGTACACCGCCCAGTCGGCGCTCGACCTCGGGCCCATCGACATCACCCCCAAGGACATCGCCATCAGCACCATGTCGATCATCATCCTGGTGGCGGTCGGGGTGTTCCTGGTGAAGACCCGCTGGGGCAAGGCGATGCGCGCCGTTGCCGACAACCGGGACCTGGCCGAGTCCTCGGGCATCGACGTGCAGCGGGTGATCCGGCTGGTGTGGGTCATGGGCGGGTCGCTGGCGGCGCTTGGCGGGGTGTTCGACGCCCTCGCCGAACAGATCCGGTGGGACCTGGGTTTCCGCATCCTCCTGCTGGTGTTCGCCGCCGTCACCCTCGGTGGTCTGGGGACCGCCTTCGGCGCTCTCGTCGGTAGCATCATCGTGGGCGTCGGCGTCCAGCTCTCGACCATCTGGATCCCCACCGACCTCAAGAACGTGGGAGCCCTGGTCGTCCTCATCGTCGTGCTGATCGTTCGACCCCAAGGGATCATGGGCAAGAAGGAGAGGGTGGGTTAGCCGTGGAATGGGGCTTCATCTTCGAGCAGACCCTCATCCAGGCGCTCGGGCTGAATGCGGCGGTCTACGCCATCGCCGCCATCGGGCTCAACCTGCACTTCGGGTACGCCGGCCTGCTCAACTTCGGCCAGGCCGGATTCGTCGCCATGGGCGCCTACGGCATGGGCATCGCCGTCAACCAGTGGGGGCTCCCTGTCTGGGTGGCGGTCCTGATGGGGATGGCGTTCGCCACCGTGTTCGCCCTCCTCCTGGGCATCCCCACGCTGCGGCTGCGGGCCGACTACCTGGCAATCGTCACCATCGCCGCCGCCGAGATCGTCCGGCTGCTGGCACGCTCCACGGCGATGCGTGACCTCACCCGCGGCGCCGAGGGCCTCAACGAGTTCATCGGGCCGTTCCGCGAATTCAGCCCGTTCGACCCGAGCGCCACCTACGGCTTCGCTTTCGTCCAGTACCGGGGCAACACGTTCTTCGCCGTCGCCATCGGGTGGTTGCTGGCCGGCCTGTTCGTGCTGATCACCTGGCTGCTGATCAGGAGCCCATGGGGCCGCGTGGTGAAGGCGATCCGCGAGGACGAGTACGCCGCCCGCGCCCTGGGGAAGAACGCCTACCGGTTCAAGATGCAGGTGCTGATCATCGGCGGGGTGATGGGCGGCTTCGCCGGCATGGTCGACGCGTTGGGCAAGGCGACGGTGCAGCCCGACTTCTTCGCCGCTTCGCTGACGTTCTTCTTCTGGCTGGTCCTCATCATCGGCGGGGTCGGGAAGGTATGGGCACCGATCGTCGGCTCGATGATCTATTGGGGCTTGATCACCTTCGTGCAGAACACCGGCCGGCAGCTGGTCGACAACGGGATCATCCAGCCGTCGTTCATGGACACCAGCCAGATCGACCAGATCCGCTACTGGATCGTGGGGGCGGCGCTGGCGCTGCTGATGGTGTTCCGACCACAGGGGATCTTCGGCAACCGGGAGGAGATGTTGCTCGATGCCCGATAGCCCCGCCACCGTCGCCGGCAACGGTGTCCTCGCCGGGCTCGCCGGAGAGCCCGGCGTCGCCAAGCCGGACCCGATCCTGGTCGCGGACGGCATGCGGAAGACATTCGGCGGTGTCACCGCGGTCGACGTCGACCACCTCGAGGTCCAGCGCGGGGTGATCACCGCCCTGATCGGGCCCAACGGCGCCGGCAAGACGACGTTCTTCAACGTGCTCACCGGGTTCGACGACCCGGACACCGGCACCCACTCGTTCGACGGCGTCAACATCGACGGCAAGAGCCCACACGAGCTGGCCAGGCGGGGAATGGTGCGCACCTTCCAGCTCACCAAGTCGCTCACCAAGTTGTCGGTCATCGACAACATGAAGCTCGGTGCCCGGAACCAGCGGGGGGAGAGCCTGTGGCGGTCGACGCTGGGGTGGATGTGGTCGTCCCAGGAACGCGAGATCGAGGAGCAGGCGGACGAGCTGCTCGCCCGCTTCAGGCTGGACCACATGCGCGAGGAGTACGCAGGAACGCTCTCCGGTGGACAGCGGAAGCTGCTCGAGATGGCGAGGGCCCTCATGTCGAAGCCCGACCTGATCATGCTCGACGAGCCGATGGCCGGGGTGAACCCGGCGCTGACCCAGTCGCTGCTGGAGCACGTCAAGGACCTCCGCTCCCAGGGCATCAGCGTGGTGTTCGTCGAGCACGACATGGACGTGGTGCGCGACATCTCGGACTGGGTGGTGGTGATGGCGGAGGGGTCGATCATCGCCGAGGGCTCGCACGACGCCATCACCTCGAACTCGGCCGTCATCGACGCCTACCTCGGGGCGCACCACGATGCCGATCTCGACATCGAGGCCGGCCTCGACCGGCCCGCCGGACTCGCCGCCCGCCGCCGAGCCGGAGCCGCCGGCCGAACCGGAGACGCCGGCCGAACCGGAGACGCCGGGTGAGGCAGGGCCTGCCGACGCCACGGATGCAGCACCCGACGGACCGGACGGAGGACCCGTGTGACCGCCGAGTCGATCACCCCGCGCGACCCGCTGATCACCATCGAGAACGTGGTCGCCGGTTACGTCCCCCGGGTCAACATCCTCAACGGGGTCGACCTGGTGGTGGCCCCTGGAGAGCTGGTCGGGATCATCGGTCCCAACGGCGCCGGCAAGTCGACGATGCTGAAGGCGTTGTTCGGGCTGATCCCGGTGCGCGAGGGACGGGTGGTGCTCGAGGGCGAGGACATCACCAGCCTCAAGGCGCACGAGCTGGTCGAGCGCGGCGTCGGCTACGTGCCGCAGGTGGGCAACGTCTTCCAGGCGCTGACGGTCGAGGAGAACCTCGAGATGGGGGTGTTCCTGCGGCCGGCCAAGTCCAGGGAGCGCATCGCCGCGGTGACCGCGATGTTCCCCAGGCTGGGCGAGCGCATCAAGCAGCGGGCCGGGTCACTGTCCGGGGGCGAGCGGCAGATGCTGGCGCTGGGCCGGGCGCTGATGATGGAGCCGAAGGTGCTACTGCTCGACGAGCCCTCCGCCGGGCTCTCCCCCGCCCTCCAGGACGAGGTGTTCATCCGCACCAAGCAGATCAACGCCACCGGGGTGAGCGTGATCATGGTCGAGCAGAACGCCCGCCGGTGCCTCCAGATCTGCGACCGGGGCTATGTGCTCGACCAGGGCCGCAACGCCTACACCGACACCGGGATCGCGCTGCTCCACGACCCGAAGGTGATCGAGCTCTACCTCGGCACGCTGGCGAAAGTGGAGTAGCAGCGCAGCGCCTCCACGGCGGTGGGGCCGTGGCGCTAGTCAGTCCGCTGGCGCCGTACAGGATGCGCTCGGGGAGGGTGGCCGCCACTTCCGCTGCCGCCACCGCGCCCGAGGTGGTGACCAGATTCCCCGTCCACGTGACCGGGTTCTCCGAGGGGTGGGCGCCGGCCGCTTCGAGCTCCCCGCTGGCCAGCCAGTGGCCCGACGCCTCACGGTCGGTGAGCAGCCCGGCGGCGGCGAGCAACAGCGACCCTGTGGAGACGCTCATCACCACCCGCGCCTGCTCGGCGCTGGCGGCCACCCAGGCGACGACCTCGGGATCCTCCATCATCCGGATCGAGCCGAGCCCGCCCGGGATGAGCAGCAGGTCGGTGGGCGCCACCTGGTCGACGCCGTCGGTGGCATCGAACCGCTGCACCGGCTCGAAGCCGTGGACGGACCCCGGTTGACGGGCGACCCAACGGACCGTGCAGCTCCTGGACGTCGTTGAGGGCGGTGAGCGGTCCCACCACCTCGCGCGAGGTGACCCCGTTGAACACCAGCACGGTGACGTCCATCCCGGCAGTATCGACGGCACGTGCGGGGACGGCAACCGGGAATGGACGCGGGAGGGGCCGGTCCCGCAGGACCGGCCCCTGTCCGTCTCTGGGTTCGCCTCGGCTCAGCCGCCGGCGAACACGTACTCGTCGAGCTCGGCGTTCGGCAGCGCGTCACCGTCGTAGGTGGAGACGCGGAAGCTGGCCGCAGAGGGCTCGCCCGCATCTTCGAACTCGTACGGGCCACCGAGGCCGTCGTAGTCGATGTCCTCGCCGCCTTCGGCGAGCGGCAGGCACTCCTCGAACGTGGTGCACTTGGTGCCGACCCTGGTGACGTCGTTGATCTGGGCGGCCACCTGGACCGGGTCGTCCGTGCCGGCGATCACCGCCGCCAGCGCGGTGATGACCATGGCGTCGTAGGTCTCGGCCGCGTAGTCGAAGATGCCACCGACGCCATCGGGCGGGTAGGCGGCGTCGAGACGGTCGGTGAAGTCGGTGATCGTGGCCAGATCGACGCTGGGAGCCGTGCCCCGGAAGCCCGAGATGATGCTCGGGTCCTGGAGCTCGGCACCGATGCCGCCGATGTTGCCGTCGACGCCCCACACCGCCTTGTCCGCCGGGCCGATGCCCCGCTCGTTCATGGTGGTGAGGATGACCGCCGACTCGACGAAGCCGACGACGACGATGGCGTCGGGGTCGGCCTGGACGAGCTGGTCCACCTCGGCGTCGAAGGTCTCGGCGCTGGTGTCGTAGGCGATGAACGGATCCACCGTGCCACCCAGACCCTCGAAGTTCTCACGGATGGCGTTGGCGAGACCCTCGCCGTACGCCTCCTGCCGGTAGAGGATTCCCAACGTCTGGGCGCCTTCTCCGGCGATCAGGTCGGCGAGCACCCTGCCCTGCAGCAGGTCGGACGGGGCGGTACGGAAGTACAGCCCGTTGTCGTCATACGTGGTGAAGTCGGGCGACGTGTTCGCCGGCGAGAACTGGATGACGTTGGCGCCGACGATCTTGTCGATCACCAGCTTGGTCACCGCCGATGAGGCGGCGCCGAAGATGGCGTCGGCCCCTTGGGCCAGCAGCCGGTCGACTTCGGGGTTGACGATGTCCTGGGTGTCGTCCCCGGAGTCGCCTTCCACGAGCACGACGTCGGCACCGAGCACTCCACCGGCGGCGTTGATGTCCTCGATGGCGAGGCGGGCGCCGGCGATCTCCGGTGGGCCGAGGAACGCCAGGCTCCCGGTCACCGGCAGGATCGTGCCGTAGGTCAGTACGCCGTCAACCGACGCACCGGCTTCGCCGCCGGCCGTCGTCGACGACTCCGGAGCCGCCGTGGTGGAGGCTGCGGGGGCGGCGGTCGTGTCGGCCGGGGCTCCCGTGGTTGCCTCAGGCGCAGCCGTGGTGTCCGCGCTGTCATCGTCCCCGCCGCAGGCGGCGAGCACGAGGGCGAGAGCGGCCAACACGGCGAGCAACTTGAGCGATCGCTTCATGTGGTTTCTTTCCTTCCGATGCGGCAATGACCGGGGCGCCGCGTTACGAGGGCCCCGATCCCCGAGTGGCAGGATACGCCACCGCGGTGGATCTACAAAGTGGCGACCTGCTCCCGAACTCGCCGGCGTCACCGGGACGCGTAGAAGCCCGGAGGCTTCGTCACTCCACATGAGCGACGCCGCAAGGGACCAGCTTGCGGTCTCCGGGCTTCCGGTGGTCCGAGATCGGAGTCGCCACCACGCTCCGCGATGGGAGCAGGCGGCCAACTTGGGCTTCGCCTAGGACTGGCCGCCTAGCGCTCGGCCACCTCCAGGGTCCTGTGTGAACTCTCAGACATCGTTCGGACCACCTCCTTTCCCTGGTCCGGTGATTGTGCCACATCAGACGGTCGTTGCCGAGCGACTTATCTTCCCCGGGCCGACTGGAAACACCCGGCGAGCAGGGCTCGCCTCCTCGCGCAGATGGGGCCCCTACCCCATCGTGCGCCGTAGCCAGGCCCGTAACCGCCGGAGTGGCAGCCCGGCCGTCGGTCCCTAACATCCGCCCACCGAGCCGGAAGGGGCCATGGGCAAGAGCATCGGCATCCTGACCGCCGGCGGCGACTCTCCCGGGCTGAACGCCGCCATCCGCGCCATCGGCAAGGCGGCGATCCGCAGCCACGACATGAACGTCATCGGGTTCAGGGACGGGTTTCGCGGGCTGATGCAACAGCGATACCTCCGCCTCGACGAGGACAGCGCTGTCGGGGATCCTGACCAGAGGGGGGACCATCCTCGGCACCAGCCGGGAGAAGCCCCACCGGATGGACGTCGGCGGCACGGCGATGGACATGCGCGACGTGATGGTGGACAACTTCCACTCGCTCGGGCTGGATGCCCTCATCTGCCTGGGCGGTGGCGGCACCGCCCGCAACGCCCTCCGGCTCTCGGAACGCGGGCTGCCGGTGATCACCCTGCCCAAGACCATCGACAACGACGTCTACGGGACCGACCAGAGCTTCGGGTTCGACACCGCCCTCGACATCGCCACCGAGGCGATCGACCGTCTGCACTCGACGGCGCACTCCCACCACCGGATCATGGTGGTCGAGGTGATGGGGCACAACACCGGGTGGTTGGCGCTCGGCTCGGGGCTGGCCGGCGGAGCCGATGTGATCCTCATCCCGGAGATCCCTTACCGGGTGGAGGCGGTGGCCGCCTCGATCCTGGCAGCGAAGGGCGGCGGGCAGCACGTTCAGCATCGTCGTGGTCTCCGAAGGTGCGCTGTCGGAACCGGACACGCTGTTGCGGGATGCGCTCCAGCGGCGGATCGACGAGGGCGGCGACCGGTCGGAGAAGGCCGGCAAGGAGACCGCCGGCAAGGAGATGGAGTCGTTCGTCGTCGACCAGGCGAGGAGCACCGAGCGGCTGGCCGAGCAGCTCGAGGCACTGACCGGGCTCGAGGCACGGGTGACCATCCTCGGTCACGTGCAGCGGGGTGGCACCCCGTCCCCGGTCGACCGGCTGCTCGCCACCCGGCTCGGCACCACCGCCGCCCAACTCGTCGCCGACGGCGTCCACGGGGTGATGGTGGCGATCCGAGACGACGTCGCCGTCCCGGTGCCCCTCGACCAGGTGGCCGGGAAGACGCCGCGCCGTCCCCCTCGACCACCCCTGGATCGTGTCGGCCGGCGCCATGGGGGCTTCCATGGGCGTCGCCGGCGACGGATGACGACGCCGGCGAACCACCCCGACCCGGTCGAGGCCCGCGTCCTCGACGCCGTCGCCGCCGCCGGGCACCCCTTCGAAGTGATCGCCTGCGAACCCGACCTGGCCGACACCGCGGAATTCTGCGCCCACTACGGATACTCCCTCGAGGAGTCGGCGAACACCATCGTCGTCGCCTCGCGGCGCCCGGAGGGTCACTTCGCCGCCTGTGTGGTGCTGGCCACCACCAGGCTCGACGTCAACGGGACCGTGCGCCGCAAGCTCGGAGTGCGCAAGGTCTCGTTCGCCGCTCCGGAAGCCACCGCCGAAGTGACCGGAATGGTGATGGGCGGGGTCACCCCGTTCGGGTTACCCGATGGTCTCGCTTGCTGGGTCGATGGCGCGGTGATGCACCTCCAACGCGTGATCGTCGGCGGAGGATCGCGCCGGCTCAAGCTCCGCGTCGTCCCGGCCGCCCTCGTGGTCGAGGGCGCCGAGGTGGTCGAGCGGGCTGGCGACCCCGACATCGCCGGCTGACTGCGGGTAGGGTCCGCACGCACGGCTCACCCGGTCAGCCAGGAGCGCACCATGCGACGGACCGCTCTCCTCCTTGCCCTGCTCGTCGCCTCCACCGCCGTGGCGGCACTCGCCCTGCCGGCGGCGGCCCAGCCACCCCCGCCCGGACCGGTCCCGACCATCCGCTGGTCTCCGTGCTTCACAGACCTCGGGCCCGTTCGAGTGCGGCACCCTCCAGGTGCCGCTCGACTACGACCAGCCGGGGCGCACCCCGATCCGGATCGCCTGGTCCGCCTCCCGGCGACCTCCCCTGAGGAACGCATCGGCTCGCTGCTGGTCAACCCGGGCGGCCCGGGCGGGTCGGGCGTCGAGTTCGTGCTGTCTCGCCGGCCAGTTCCTCTACTCCGACGAGGTGCGGGCCCGGTTCGACCTCGTCGGGTTCGATCCCCGCGGCATCATCACCAGCAGCCCGCTGCGCTGCTTCCGGTCGCTGGACCAGGCGATCCGGTGTTCGCAGCGCGCCTTCGCCTTCCCGGTGACCGACGCCGAGGAGGCGATCGGATCGCCGACGACAACGAGCTCGGCTGGACTTCTGCGATCGCAACGCCGGCCCGATCCGTCGACCACATGGCGACCGCTGACGTCGCCCGGGACATGGACCGGATCCGTCAGGCGCTCGGCGACGACCAGCTCAACTATGCGGGCTACTCGTACGGGTCGTTCCTGGGGGTGAGCTACGCCAACCTGTTCCCCGACAAGGTGGGGGCCGTCGTCGTCGACGGCGTGCTCGACCCGGTCGCATGGACCACCGGAGTCGGGGACGAGGCGGCGACCCTGCCATTCTCCTACCGGCTGCGCAGCGACGCCGGCGCCCAGGCCACCCTCGACGAGTTCTTCCGCCTGTGCGACGAGAGCCCGGCCGGCTGCGCCTTCTCCGGCGACTCGGCCGCCCGCTTCGCCGCCATCGCCGACACGCTGCTCCAGGGCGGGCCGGTCGAGGTCATCGACCCGTTCACCGGCGAGCTGGTCCTGTTCGGATACCAGGACCTGATCGTCGGTCGACTCTCGGGGCGATGTACAGCTCGTTCGACTGGCCGTTCCTCGCCGCCTTCCTCGTCGACCTCGAGGCGGCGGCGATCCCCGGCCGCGCTCGGCGCCTCCGCTGCAGGCCGTGTGGGAGAGCACCGGGCTCGATCCCGTTCCCTCCGCCCTACCCCAACTTCATCGAGGGGTTCCTCGGGGTGGCGTGCTCGGACTCGGACAACCCGGACGGCCACTCTTTCTGGTCGACGGCCGCCGACGACGCCGAAGCCGGCTTCGGCTACTTCGGGCGGATCTGGACCTGGGCGTCCGTCGCCGTGCGCGGTGTGGAGCGGCGTCGACTCCGACCGGTATCGTCGGGCCGTGGGATGCCGACACCGCCAACCCGGTGCTGGTGGTGGGGACGCGGTTCGACCCCGCCACCAGGTACGAGGGCGCCGAGACGGTGCGCGGCCTGCTGCCCGAACTCGTCGCTGCTCACCGTCGAGGGGTGGGGCCACACGTCGCTGTTCCTGTCGGCGTGCGCCGACGCCGCTGTCTCCGACTATCTGCTCACCGCGGTGCCGCCTGCCGACGGGACGGTGTGCTCGCCAGGACTTCGGGCCCTTCGACGTGGCGGCGCTGCCATCGATCACCTCCACCGAGGCCGATGCCCGGTCGATGCCGCCGAGGCCCGCGCCCTGGTGATGGACGAGGTGGCCCTGGTGCCCTGGAGCTGAGCTGTGCTCATAGCTCTTCGGCTGACGCCTCATCGCGGTGCGATGGGGGACCCCCAACCCCCATCGCCGAGTCTCCGCCTGACGGCGTAGCCTCTGTGCTCATGGCTCTTCGGCTGACGCCTCATCGCTTTGCGATGGGGGACCCCAACCCCCATCGCCGAGTCTCCGCCTGACGGCGTAGCCTCCGACCGGAGCCGCGCAGGCCGGTGGTAGGTTCGACCGGCTGTGTCGCCCACCCGGACTCACAACGCCGCACCCACGGCGCCGGCACGCCACCAGGCGGGCCGGTTGGGCATCCTCGTCATCGCCGTCTGCCTCGCCGGCTGCGCCTCCGGTGACGGGACCGGCGCCAGACGAACCGGTACAGAGCTCACCGCGCCGGCGGCGCCGAGCACGACGGCGCCGGTCACCGCCGACGACCTGGCGCTGGAGCTGTTCGCCGACTACCCGCGCTACCTGTGGCACAAGCGACGGCTGGCCATCGCCACCACCAACGCCGGTACCGACCCGATCGAGGTGCGTCTGGTCGGGCTCGTCGCCGACCACTTCGAGGTGCTCGCCCCCGAGGAGAAGAGTGCCCTCGATTCCACCCGGTTCCCGCACCGACCTCCAGGTCGACTTCGGGGACCTGGTCGATTGCGGCGGCTCCACCGGCCATGTCGGCCGCCGTCGAGATCGAGGTGGCCAGGCCGCCGGGGAGCCCGGCGCAGCACGCGGTGGTGCCCATCGACCCCGCCCCGCTCGACGCCATCCGCGACGAGGAGTGCGCCCAGCTGGTGGTCACCGACGCCGTGGACATCGGGTTCGCCGAGGACTGGGACGGTCGAAGGAGGCGTGCTGGCGACGGAGCTCGCCATCGACAGACGAGCGGGCGACGAGGTCGTGACCGCGTCGAGCCTCCGCGGCACCGAGCTGATCGGCCTCCGCCAGGCGCCGGAGACGACCGATCCGGTGGCCGTGCTCGATCCTGGCGAGCCCTCCGTGCGAGTGCCCGTGGAGTTTCAGGTGATCCGCTGCGATCCGCACGCCGTCGGGCAGAGCACTCGGACGTACGACTTCAAGGTCTGGGTGGCGGTCGGGGACCGGGAGGCGCAGCTCATGATCCTCCCCCCGACCCCGAGCTGAAGAGCCGGTTGCAGGAGCTGATCACCCGATGCGTGGACGAGGGAGGCCCATGAGGTGAGCCACAACCCCGGCTGGACCGACGAGAAGAGGTCGGATCCGGGGATCACCCTGGTCCAGCTGTTCGCCTTTCTCGCCTTCGCCATCGCCTTCGCCGTCACCTGGCGGCTGGTCCGGAAGACCGCCCGTACGCTCCCGCCCGGACGTCTGAGCCCCCGGTTGGCGAGTGCCAGCGACGCCATCGAGCCCCGGTCCGAGGACCGGGGCTCCGGTGGAGGTGGGGGGAGTCGAACCCCCGTCCCGTGAGGTTTCAGCGTCGGCATCTCCGAGCGCAGCCAACAGCGAGCTTTCGGGTCGTGAACCGCTGTCGGCAGGTCTCTCACAACCCTATCCGGAGGTGATCTCGACCGTGGGTCTCCGGCGCCCCCACGGCTGCCTCCTGCATTGCGTTGCCCGTTCCGGCGAGGCAGGCACCCACCGGGCGGACAGGCTGCTACTTAGGCAGCCAGTGCCAGATTGTCTTCGGCACGTATATGGTTCCCGGCGATTTAACGAGGACTCCGGGGTTCCTCGGCTCGCTTCCGCCGCCTCGACCCTCACAGTCGAAACCGTGTCACCCCCGATTGGGACCGACATCGTCACCCTGGCCGACTTCGGTAGGCGCCCAGCTCGACTCCGACGCCGCACCGCTGTGTTCCCGATGCCGCTCCTCCGGCAGTACGGGGCTTCACTGCCCACATGGGGTGGGGCCGTATCTTGGGAGTGCCCGGCCGTTCGCCGGCCGAGCCGGCGAAGTCCGGCCGGGAGTGTCAACGCTCGCCGCGCCCGGTCCATCTCGCGACGCTGCTCCCGCTCCTTGATCCGCTCCCGCTTGTCGACGGTGCGGCGGCCCTTGGCCAGCGCCAGCTCGACCTTGGCGTACCCTCGGTGAGGTAGACCGACAGCGGGACCAGGGTGAGGCCCTGCCTCCCTCACCTTGCCGTTCAGCCGGTCGATCTCCCGCCGGTGGAGCAGGAGCTTGCGGGGACGTTCCGGGTCGTGGCCCGCCGTCACGGGCGAACTGGTAGGGGGCGATGTGGGCGTTGTTGAGCCACACCTCGCCGCGGCGGATCTCGGCGTAGGCGTCCTTGAGCTGGATCTGGCCGGCGCGGAGGCTCTTGATCTCCGAGCCGGTGAGCACGATGCCGCACTCGAGGGTGTCGACGATCTCGTAGTCGTGTCGCGCCCGGCGGTTGGAGGCCACCACCTTGCGACCGCCCTCCCCGCCGGCGGTGGTCACGTTTGGCCCCTTGCCGGCCATGTCACAGGTACCCGGACGGGTCGACCGGGTTGCCGTCGACCCGCACCTCGAAGTGCAGGTGCGGCCCGGTCGACAGCCCGGTGGAGCCGACGTAGCCGACGGTGTCGCCGGCCGACACCGGTCACCGTAGGACACCGCCACCGAGGTCTGGTGGGCATACAGCGTGGAGACTCCCCCGCCGTGGTCGACCACCACGCAGTTGCCATAGCCGCCGAACCAACCGGCGAGGATCACCCTGCCCGACGCCGCCGCGCTGATCGGCGTCGCCGGAGCCCGCCGACATGTCCCACCCGGTGTGCATCCGGTAGTAGCCGAGGATCGGGTGGAGCCGGGGGCCGAAACCCGGAGGTCACCGGCCCGGGACCGGTCGCACCCAGCCCGAGGTGGACACCACCGGGCCCGTCCGAGGAGGCCTCGGAGTTGATGGCGTCGCGGATCCGGTCCTGCTCGGCCTCGAGCGCCGCCAGCTCGCCCTCGAAGTGGGCGATCTCGCTCT
This sequence comes from uncultured Acidimicrobiia bacterium, assembly GCA_963834375.1. GTDB lineage: Bacteria > Actinomycetota > Acidimicrobiia > Spongiisociales > UBA5794 > JACDBE01. Next base: position 107,561 of record CAWIBM010000005.1, read on the forward strand.
CCACATCGGAGAGCAGCTCCGCTCCCTGGCCAGCTCCGCCTCGGCTGCCTGCTGGTTGGCGATCTGCTCCTCGAGCAGCTCGGCCACCCGTCCTCCTCCGCCTTCAGTGCAACCTGCTGGCGCTGGAGGATCCGCTCCTGCCGTTCGGCGGCGGCGATCCAGCGTTGCTCCTGCCGTTGCAGCGCCTCGAGCTCGAGGAGTGCCCGATCGGTCTCCCTGGAGACGATCGAGAGGTACTCGAGGGTCACCCCGACATCGGCGAGGTCGGTCGAGGAGAGCACCAGGAGCGTCTGGTCGCTCCCGCCGGCCATGTAGAGCTGGCGTGCCCAGGTCTCGGCCTGGGAGAGGGTGCCGGCGAGGTCGTCCCTGGTCTCGGCCAGCTGGCCGTCGAGCATGTCCAACGTCTCTTGCACGGTGACGATGCGGGCCCGCTGGTCGGTCACCGCCTGCCGGGCGGTCGCCAGGTCGGTGCTCACCTCGGCGACCCGATCCAGCAGGGAGTCGACCCGGCCGCTGGTCTCGACGACCTCGGAGGCGAGGCCGGAGCGCTGCCCCTTCGGCGTCTTCGATGCTGGCGGCGACCGCGTCGAGCTCGCGCGCTGACCTCGGCCAGCTCCTCTTCGAGGTCGTCGGCGGTGGCCGGCACCGCGGCCAGCAGCGTGAAGAGGACGGCCGCCGCAGACAGGAGGATGGTTGTCCTGCCGGTCCCACCGGGGGCCGCCGATCGACATCTCACGATTTGCACCTCGCCGTAGGCCGAACCGTCGATGGCTTTTAGAGCCCGGTCACGTCTTCAGATACCGATGGACCGCCAAGCTGAGACTCGAGCCCACCAACCCGACCAGCACCCCGAACAGGAGGGTGATGATGGACCAGCGGGCGAGGAACTCGGAACCGATGTCGATGGTGATGAACTCGGGCAGGGTGGTCAGCCGCTCCAGGGCGACTCGATACACCCCGACGGCGACCACGATGGCGAGACCGGCACCGAGCAGCCCTTCCAACATGCCCTCGAGGATGAAGGGGACCCGCACATACCAGTTGGAGGCGCCGACCAGGCGCATGATCTCGATCTCCTCGCGCCGGGCGTAGATCGCCATCTGGATGGTGTTGGCGATGAGCGCCACGGCGGCGATGCCGAGGGCGACCGACAGGATGGAGAACACCACCCGCAACCCGTCGCGCAGCGCCGCCAGGGCGGCGATCTGCGGCCCGGCGGTGATGATGTTGCTCACCCCCGGCGAGCTCTGTAGTCGCTGGACGATGGGGTCGTACTGATCGAGATCCACCGGCCGCACCCGGATGGAGGCGGGGAGGATGCCGGGACGCTCCTCGATGAGCCGTTTGGCGCTCGAGTTGTTGGCCAGCATCTCCAGCGCCTCCTGCTGGGCGTCGGCCTTGGAGAAGATGATCACCTCGGCCACGTCTTCCCAACTCTCCACCTCGTCGCGCAACGCCTCGACGTCACGGAACTCGTCGCGGAGGAAGGCGATGACCCGGACGTCCTGTTCCCAGCGCACCGTGTTGATACGGGCGATCTCCCCGAAGATGAGCGTCCCGAACATGAGCTGCAGCGAGATGAAGACGGCGAGGATGGCGCCGAGCACCACCAGCCCGTTGCGCCTGATGTTGTTGAACGCCTCCATGAGGACGTACTGGATACTCATCGCCCTGCCTCCCCTGGGTCGCCGGCGGCGGGCACCTCGACCGGCTCGGCAACCTCCTCGCCGACTTCACCGTCTGCGATGGTGTCCTCGGCGGCGGTGCCGGCAGGGGCGGCATCGACCTCGACGGGTCGCATCTCGATCGTCTCGGGTTCGATGTCGACCGGGCCGTTGTCTGACGGTGCGCCCGGGCGGACGGCGATCGGTCGATCGACGGCGGGGATCTCGGCGGTGACCTCGGACGGGTCGGCCTGCGGGACCTCGAAGCCGCCCGGCGTCGCCGGCACCGGCACCGGCCCGGCACCACGCCGGTCGTAGAGGCCACCCAGCTGATCGCGCACGATCCTGCCTCGCTCCAGCTGCACCACGCGGCGTCGCATGGCGTCGACGATGGCGTGATCGTGGGTGGCCATCACCACGGTGGTGCCGGTGCGGTTGATGCGGTCGAGGATCCGCATGATGCCGACCGATGTCGCCGGGTCGAGGTTCCCGGTCGGCTCGTCGGCGAGCAGGATCAGCGGGCGGTTGACGAAGGCCCGGGCGATCGACACCCGCTGTTGCTCGCCACCGGAGAGCTGGCGGGGATAGCGGTCGGCGTTGGCGGAGAGGCCGACCAGCTTGAGCACTTGGGGCACCTGCGACTTGATGACGGATCGATGCCGCCCGGTGACCTCGAGGGCGAAGGCGACGTTCTCGTACACGGTCTTGTTGGGGAGCAGCTTGAAGTCCTGGAACACGGTCCCGATGGAGCGGCGCAGGTGAGGGACCTTCCAGTTGGCCAGGGCCGAGGCGTGCTTGCCCGCCACCCAGATGTCCCCGCTGGTCGGGCGATCCTCGCGCATCATCAGGCGGATGAGCGTCGACTTGCCGGACCCCGAGGGCCCGACCAGGAAGACGAACTCGCCCTTGTTGATCTCGAGCGCCGCGTCCTTGACGGCCACCACGCCACCGTCATAGACCTTGGTCACGTTGTCGAGTCGGATCATCGGTCCTCGCTCAGGATGGGACAGCGCGGCCCGGCCCCATTTGTCATGGTCGGCCCCTACTCCCGGTCCAGGATGGTACCGACGGCCCGGGCCAACACCAAGCTTCTGTGTTCTTGCCCGGGCCGACTGGCGGCGCGATCACGACTACGAACGCCGAGCTGACGCCAGTCGGCCCTCCTCCACAGATGGGGCCCCTACCCCATCGTGGCCGTGTCGTTGCCGCTACTCCTCCGGACGACGAGAGGAAGTCGTCAACCCTGTTTGGATCTTCGCCACTGGAGGTAGGCGTCCATGAAGACGTCGAGGTCGCCGTCGAGCACCCCGTCGACGTTCCCCACCTCGGTGTCGGTGCGCAGGTCCTTGACCATCTGGTAGGGCTGGAGCACGTAGGAGCGGATCTGCCGCCCCCAGCCCGCCTCGGTCTGCTCGCCGCGGATGGCGTCGATCTCGGCCTGCTGCTGTTGCCGGGCGTGCTCGGCCAGGCGCGAGGCGAGGATCTGCAACGCCCGGTTCTTGTTCTGCAGCTGGGACCGCTCGTTCTGGACGGCGACGACGATCCCGGTGGGCAGGTGGGTGATCCGCACCGCCGAGTCGGACGTGTTGACGTGCTGGCCGCCGGCGCCCTGGGAGCGGTAGGTGTCGATGCGCAGGTCGTCCTCCTCGATCTCCACATCGCCCAACTCGACCTCGGGCACCACGTCGACGCCGGCGAACGACGTGTGACGCCTCGACTGCGAGTCGAACGGGCTTATCCGGACGAGCCGGTGGACCCCCCGCTCGCTCTCGAAGGTGCCGTAGGCGTGGTCGCCCTTGACGGTGATCGTGGCCGACTTGATGCCGGCCTCCTCGCCGGGTGAGACCTCGTCGATCTCGAAGCCGAGCTTCGACCGCTCCAGGTAGCGGAGGTACATACGAAGCAGCATCTCCGCCCAGTCGGAGGCGTCGACCCCGCCGGCCCCGGCGTGGATACTCACGATGGCGGCGCGGTCGTCATAGTCGCCGAAGAAGAGCGTCTCCCGCTCCAGCCGGGCCAGCTCGGATTGGAGGTCGACCAGCTCCTGGCGAGCCTCCGCCTCGGTGCCGGCGTCGTCCTCGTCCTGGGCGAGGTCGAGCAGCACCTCGGCATCCTCGAGGCGACCGGCGAGCCCGGTCACCAGGGCGATGGTGGACTCGTGGCGGGCCAGTTGCCGGGTGACTTCGAGGGCTCGCTCCTGGTCGTCCCAGAGATCGGGGGCGGAAGCGGCTGCCCTCAGCTCCTCGACCTCGGCCAGCTTGCCGTCGACGTCAAAGGAACCTCCGGGCGTCGTCGAGCCTGGCCTGGAGCTCCTTGAGCCGGGCGCGGGGGTCGAAGTCGTTCATTGGGAACAGAGGCTACGCCATCAGGCGGAGACTCGGCGATGGGGGCTGGGGGTCCCCCATCGCACAGCGATGAGCCGTCAGGCGAAGAGCCATGAAACAGTCAGCGACGGTCGGCTGTCTTGGCCGGCTCCGGCTGGACCGGCACCTGCGCCTGGTTCGAGCCGTGGCACATCTTGTACTTCTTGCCCGAGCCGCACGGGCAGGGCGAGTTGCGTCCCACCTTGGCGTCGACCTTCACCGGCTTGGGCTTGGCAGAGGGCCCACCCGAGGTCTGCACGTTGCGGGCCTGCGGCGCCGGCGCCTCCCGCTTCACCTGGACCCGGTAGAGGTAGCGGAGAGCATCGGACTTGGTGGTCTCCACCAACGCCGAGAACAGGTCGAAGCCCTCCCGCTGGTACTCGACCAGCGGGTCGCGCTGGCCCATCGCCCGCAGCCCGATGCCGGCTCGCAGGTAGTCCATCTCGGCGAGGTGCTCGCGCCATTTGTTGTCGATGATCGACAGCACGACCTGGCGCTCCAGGGTCTGCAGTATGTCGGCCCCGAGCTCCTCCCTCCGCTGCTCGTACCGGACGGCCGCCGCCTCCAGGTAACGATCGACCACCTCGGAGGGATCGAGCTCCTTGGGATCCTCGAACGAGTCCCGGCCGAGTCCCGACTCGAAGTACTGGCCCATCCGGGTGTCCAGCTCGTCCCAGTCCCAGTCGGCGGGATCACCCTCGTCGGTCATGTCCAGCACTTCGGCCTCGATGACCTGGTCACGCCACTCGGAGAGCAACGACTCGGTGTCGTCGCCGTCGAGCACCTGGTCACGCCAGCGGTAGATGATCTCCCGCTGGGTGTTCATCACCTCGTCGTACTTGAGGACGTTCTTGCGGATCTCGAAGTTCTGGGCCTCGACCTGGCCCTGGGCGCGTTCGATCGCCTTGGTGACCATGTTGTGCTCGATGGGCACATCGGCGGGGATCTTGAGCCGGGTCATGATCGCCGCCACCCGCTCGTTGGCGAAGCGGCGCATCAGGTCGTCCTCGAGCGAGAGGTAGAACCGCGACTCACCCGGGTCGCCCTGGCGCCCTGAGCGTCCCCTGAGCTGATTGTCGATCCGGCGCGACTCGTGGCGCTCGGTGCCCAGCACGTAGAGCCCGCCGGCCTCGAGCACCCGCTCCCGGTCGGCCTCGGTCTCGGCTCGCGACGCCTCGAAGGCGCCGGCGAACGCCTCGGCGTACCCGTCGTCGGCAGGCTCGACCCCGCGGCGCCGCATCTCGGTCTTGGCCAGCTCCTCGGGGTTGCCGCCGAGCTGGATGTCGACGCCCCGACCCGGCCATGTTGGTGGCGATGGTCACCGCCCCGGACTTGCCCGCCTGGGCGATGATGTGGCCCTCCCGCTCGTGCTGCTTGGCGTTGAGGACCTCGTGCCTGATGCCGTTGGTGGTGAGGTGCCGGGACAGCTTCTCGGACTTCTCGATGGAGACGGTGCCGACCAGGATGGGCTGGCCCTCCTGGTTGCGCTCCACGATGTCGGCGAGCAGGGCGTCGAACTTGGCATCCTCGTTGATGTACACGTAGTCGGGCTGGTCCCAGCGGACGACCTCGGCGTTGGTGGGGATCTCCACCACCTCGAGGCCGTAGATCTCCTTGAACTCGCCGGCCTCGGTGGCGGCGGTGCCCGTCATCCCGGCCAGCTTCTCGTACATCCGGAAGTAGTTCTGGAGCGTCACCGTGGCCAGGGTCTGGTTCTCCTCCTTGATCCTGACGCCTTCCTTGGCCTCGATCGCCTGGTGGAGCCCTTCCTGGTAGCGCCGGCCCTCGAGCACCCGACCGGTGAACTCGTCGACGATCTTGACCTCGCCGTCCTTGATGAGGTAGTCCACGTCGCGCTGGTAGAGCTCCTTCGCCTTGAGGGCGATGTCGAGGTGGTGGATGAAGTCGACGTTGGCGAAGTCGTACATGTTGTCGACGTCGAGCACCTGCTCCACCCGGGCGACTCCGTCCTCGGTGGTGATCACCTGGCGCTTCTTCTCGTCGACCTCGTAGTGCGTGTCGCGGATCAGCTGGCGGGCGATCCTGGCGAAGTCCTGGTAGTACTTGCCGGTGTCGCCGACCGACCCCGAGATGATCAGCGGGGTCCTCGCCTCGTCGATCAGGATCGAGTCGACCTCGTCGACGATGGCGTAGGCATGGCCCCGCTGCACCCGGAGGTCGGGCCGCATCGCCATGTTGTCGCGCAGATAGTCGAACCCGAACTCGTTGTTGGTCCCGTAGGTGATGTCGGCGGCGTAGGCGGGGCGTCGCTCTGCCGGGGTCATCTCCGACTGGATGAGGCCGACCTCGAGCCCGAGGAACCGGTGGATGCGGCCCATCCACTCCGAGTCGCGCTTGGCCAGGTAGTCGTTGGTGGTGACGAGATGGACCCCGGCGCCACTGAGGGCGTTGAGGTAGGCAGGCATCGTCGACACCAGCGTCTTGCCTTCACCGGTCTTCATCTCGGCGATGGCGCCTTCGTGGAGAGCGCCGGCCCCGATGACCTGGACGTCGAAGTGGCGCTGGCCGAGGGTGCGGCGGGCGGCTTCCCGCACCACGGCGAAAGCCTCGGCGGCGAGGTCGTCGAGCGTCTCGCCGTCGGCGATGCGCTCGCGGAACTCGACCGTCTTGGCGGCGAGCTCGGCGTCGGTGAGCGGCTCGACGGCGGCTTCGAGCGCGTTGACCCTGGTGACGAGGCCCTCGAGCTCCTTCAGCCGCTTGCCCTCGCCGATGCGGAGGACCTTGCTGAAGACTGACATGACCTCGGGATGATATCGGGCGGCGCGGCGCTAGCGGGCCGTAGCCTCGGCGTCGACGGGTCGTCGGCGGCTCGTGCTCAGGCGGCGACGATGAGCCCCAGGTTCCCATCCTTGCGGTGGTAGAGCACGGAGTGCGACCCGGTCTCGGCATCGAGGAAGAAGAAGAAGCCATGACCGAGGAGGTCCATCTCCAGCGTGGCCTCGTCGACGGTCATGGGCCGCAGCTCGAACCGCTTGGTGCGGACCAGTGGACCGGGGCCGGCCGAGGCCACGGTGTCCTCCGAGGGGGCAGGGGCGGGGTCGCCGTGGCGCCGGGACCGCTGCACCAGCCGTTCCTTCAGCCGTCGCAGCTGCTGTTCGAACTTGTCGACGGCGAGGTCGAGGGCGGAGCGCTCGTCGCCGGCCGACGCCTCGACCCGAACCGTGTGGCCCTTGGTGCGGGTGGTGATCTCGACCCGGTGGCGGCCCGCGATCCTCGGGTTCCGCCACTCGGTGAACTCGACGTCGGCGTTGGCCCCGTCGCCGAAGATGCGACCGGCGTGGCCGACCTTCTCCTCGGCGGCGAGCCGGATCGCCTCGCTCACCTGCATGTTCTTACCGTGCACCTGAACGTCCAACGAGGTCCCTCCTTCGATGCGGGCGAGAAGCAGGTGCCCGCCATGGGGCACCTGCACAGACAAGTCAGAAAGACGCCGACGGGACGGCCACTCGAGGGCGGGTCGGGTCGAGCGTGGCTTCGGGCAGTCGTGGCGTGCCGGACGGGTGGACCTGGAGAGTCCGGACCCGATCACGCCACCTCCCGGTTCGTCGAGGCCTCAGACCTCGCCACCACCCGGATGCTACTCGGCGCCGTGGCGACGAGGCAGAGGCGGACGACCCGTTCACAGGCGGCTGCAGCGGCATCCAGCGTGGTGCCCGAGGTGGCCACGTCGTCGACCAGCACCCAGCCCGGATCCGGAGCCGCCAGCAGGCGGAAGGCAGGGGTCGAACGTCGGTCGTCGCCGCGCCCGGCGTGACGGGGCCACCACCATCCCGCGGCCAGGGCTCCGACCACCGGGATCCCGGTGCGCCGGCTGACCGCCTCCGCCAGCCAGCGGGCCGGGTCGATCCCGTACCGCCAGCGCCGCCCGCGTGCCCGGGGCACCGGGACCAGCGCCGTCGCCGACCCGGGCAGCATGTCGGCCATGGCCGCCCCGAGCACCTCGGCGGCAACCGGCATCGCCTGGTACTTGAGCCGGTGCACCAGCACGCGCCCGGCGCCGTGGTGGGCTGACGCCGGCGGCGACCAGCAGGCCCGCCGGGCGTGAGGAACCGCCTGCCCGGTGCCAGGGAGCGCCGGCATCGTGCGCACAACGGCGCCACGCCGACGATCCCGCAGACGACACATCCGATCATGTCCGCATGGTGCCCGGCGGCGTGTGACACGAACGTCTCGATCGGCCCTCCAGCGACAGGCCGACGGCCGACGGGTGGATCGGACATCTGCTCGGCGTTTCTCCCGGTGCGACCAGGAACGAGGGGCTGTTTTCTGTCACAGCGGTCTGGTATAACGAACGTATGTTCGATACAACGTCAGACAGCACCGATACCCGCACCACCGCGGCCCGGGTCGAGGCCTGGGAAGACGAGATCCGCGAGATCGAAACCGAGATCACCCGGCAGCGGCCCGCCAGGTCGAGCTGCTCCGCAAGCTGGACCGCCACCAGGTGGATGCCGGGGCGGGGATGCGCACCATGGGCGACTGGGTGTCCGCCCACCTCGACGTGTCCTCCCAGACCGCCAACCGGCTGTGGCAACTGGCCCGAGCCGGCAACGAGCGACTCGACACCCTGATGGCGGAGGGTCGCTGCGGGCTGGACCGGGCGGCGGTGCTGGTCAAGCTCCACGCCGCCGACGTGAGCCACCGATGAGTTGGGTGACGCTCGCCACCGCGGTTCTCACTGGGACGCCTCTACGGGTTGCTGGAGCGGGTGCGGTCCTTCACCCGAGATGACGAACGGACTGCGTTCGAGCACCGGTACCTGGTGATCCAACCCTCCCTCGACGACGCCGCCTACAAACTATGGGGGCTGTTGCCCGGCGTCGACGGGCAAGTCATCGCCGCCGCCTCGACAAGCGGGAGACCGAGCTGCCGGTGCTGCCCGGTGAAGGCAACGGGCAGGGGCAGCGCCGCGCCGACGCCCTCACCGCCATCTGCCTCGACACCCTCACCGCCACACCGGATCGACACCGGTGACGTGACCAGGCCCGGGCGGTGACCGTCGCCGAAGTGTTCATCGACGCCGGCCTCGCCGCCGAGGACGGTGGCGAATCCGGTGCCACCCTGCCGTCCGGGGTCAAGGTCGGGCCCAACACCCTCGCTGAGATCCTCTGCGGCGGCAAGGTCCGGGTGATCGCCGCCGACGGGCTCCACCCCGTCGCCTACACCGACCGCACCGACGTGATACCCCCGGCGGTCCGACGCTTCGTGCAATGGCGCGACATGGGTCAATGCTCCATCGAAGGCTGCCACAGCCGGTACCGGATCCAACCCCACCACATCCACGAACGCCACCGCGGCGGCAACCACGACCCGGACAACTGGTCAGCCTGTGCTGGTACCACCACCACGTCGCCATCCACCAACTCGGCTACACCATCGACCCCGACTCACCCACCCACCGCCGACGGCTGCTCTCCCCCCGCCAACCCACCGGGCCACCCCTCCGCGACCGCTACCCGCACCCGGCACCATCGCCACCGCCGCCATAGCCGGTCGACGAGTCGAGCACGGGCCGAGACCCGAATCGCGGAGCAGCCCACTGGGTGCCGTTCCGCTGAGCCGGTGCCGAACCATCAGGCACCCATCGCCGGGTCACCTGAGAGCAGTAGTGTGAGCGTCATGACCGGCAGCTCCGCTCGCGCGACGACGGCTGGGTACTCCTCAGCGATGCGATCGACCATCACCTGCCGCCGACGAACGTCGTCCATCACGTCAGCGGCTGCAACATGAGCAACGGTTTCAGCCAGGCTCCGTGACGGAGAGCACCTGTGAGCTGCCGAGGCAAGAGGCACTGCAGGAACTGCGAGGCAAAGCTGGCTCGCATCGCGTAGCCCGGCGCCGGGCTACCGCTGAGGCCCCAGCTGCCCTACTGGGTGCCTTCCTGCCAGCTCTGCAGGTAGCGCTCCTGCTCGGCGGTGAGCTGCTCGAGACCGCCGCCCATCGCCTCCAGCTTGAGCCGCGCCACCTCGCGGTCGAGCTCGCCCGGCAGGACGTACACGTCCGGCGCCAGCGACTCACCTTGTTGCACCAGCCATTCGGCGGCCAGCGCCTGGTCGGCGAACGACATGTCCATGACGTCGGCGGGATGGCCCTCGGCGGCTCCGAGGTTGACCAACCGCCCCTCGGCGACCACCAGCAGGCGACGGCCGTCTGGCAGGGTGTACTCGCGCAGGTTGGGACGGAGCTCGCGGTTGGACTCGGCCAGCGCATCCAGGGCGGCGAGGTCGATCTCCACGTCGAAGTGCCCGGCGTTGGCCAGGATCACCGAGTCCTTCATGGCGACGAAGTGCTCCTCCCGGATCACGTGGATGTTGCCGGTGGCGGTGATGAACACGTCACCGATGGGAGCGGCCTCCTCCATCGACATCACCCGGTGCCCCGACATCGCCGCAGACAGCGCCCGCACCGGGTCGACCTCGGTCACCACGGTGTTGGCACCGAGCCCGGCGGCCCGCTCGGAGATCCCCCACCCGCAGTCGCCATAGCCGGCGATGACCACGGTGCGCCCGGCGAAGAGGATGTTGGAGGCACGCAGGATGCCGTCGAGCGACGACTGCCCGGTGCCGTGGCGGTTGTCGAAGAGGTGCTTGGTGTCCGAGTCGTTGACGGCGACCACCGGGTAGCGCAGCACCCCGTCGGCGGCCATGGCCCGCAGCCGGATGACCCCGGTCGTGGTCTCCTCCAGCCCGCCGAGCACCGGCTGGTCGCTGCGCTCCTTGTGGAGCACCGTGGTGGTGTCGGCGCCGTCGTCGAAGACGATGTCCGGCTTGTGGTCGAGCACCGCGTGGATGTGCCGGTAGAAGGTGTCCGAGTCCTCACCCCGCACCGCGAAGACCGGGATGCCGGCGGCCACCAGCGATGCCGCCACGTCGTCCTGGGTGGACAACGGGTTCGAGGCGCACAGGGCTACCGCGGCCCCACCCGCACGTAGCGTCAGCATGAGGTTGGCGGTCTCGCTGGTGACGTGCATGCACGCCCCGACGGTGATGCCCGCCAGGGGCTGTTCCTCCTCGAAACGCTCCCGGATGGCTGCCAGCACCGGCATCCGCCGTGCCGCCCACTCGATGCGGCGGTCACCCAGCTCGGCCAGATCGTGGTCGGCGATGTCGTAGTCCACGTTCGTTCCTCCTCCAGCGACTGTTCCTACAGGGATCTCTTGAACGCCTCGAGGGCGTCGACCGCCACCGGGTCGACCCCGAGCCGTTCGGCCAGCGCCACCGAGGCGACGTCGCCGACGGCGATCAGGCTGAAGACGCGCTCCAGCGCACCCGCCCCCTGGGCGACGACCTCGCCCGAGCGGGCGACCTCGGGACCGAGGCGGTCGAGGGTCAGCCGGATCCTACGGTCGTTGGCGGACGATCCGGCCGGGTCGAACAAGCCGACGATGCCCAACCTACCCGGCTCCGGAACCGGTCCCGGCGAGCGCCTCGAACAGGTTGTGGTTCATCTCGGGGATGGTGGCTGCGAAGGCGGGCCTCTTGGCGTTCTCGTGGAACTGGGTCGCCCACCGTCCGGCGGCGATGGACGCCGGGCCCTGCCCGCCGATGATGACCGGGCAGCCGATCGACCAGCGCCTCGGCCAGGTCGGTCGCCAGCTGCCATCCGGTCCCTTCGCCGCCGTCGAGCAGCCGGTCGACGACATCGGCGGCGGCGGCGAGGTCCGAGCGGCGGGTCGGCGACGGCGGCGGCGCCGCGGAGCACGGCGGCGGTGGCAGCGACCTGGTAACCCAGAGCCGCCCGCGGCTGGTGCCCGGCCGGGCACCTCGACCAGCGGGAAGCCGGCCTCGGCGGCGAGGGCGGCGACGGCTCCTCCGGTGGATACGGCGGCCACCGGGAGCCCGGAGGCGAGGGCCTGCTCCAGCCCGGCCAGCGTCTCGGCGGTGTTCCCCGAGTAGCTGACCGCCACCACCAGCGCACGTTTCGACACCGCCCACCCGGGGAGGTCGTAGTCCTGGTGGACCTCGACCAGGGCCTGGCTCTGCGGCCGCCAGCAGCGCCGCCACCCGACCCGCCATCCCCGAGCCGCCCATACCGACGAGCACGACGTGGTCGGCCGGCGCCAGCTCCACCGCTTCGAGGTCGAGGCCCCAGCGCAGCTGGTCGGGCAGACCGAGCACCAGCTCGGTCATGTCAGGGCTCGGGGCAGCCGTCAACGGGTCTCCTCGGCCTCTTCGAGCAACATCACCGGGACTCCGTCGTCCACCGGTAGCGGAGCCCGCACCCGGTGCACAGCAGCGACGGCGGCTCAGCCACGGCCTCGAGCTTCCCGGCACACCGGATGCACTGCATGATGGCGAGCAGGTCCGGGGCGACAACAGGAACGGCAGCGCCCGCTGTGGCCGTCGTCGGTCGGGTCACTCACGGGTACCTCCCACCAGGTCGGTGACCTGCTCGACTACTGCGGCGACCCGCTCGGGCGTGGCCGCCTCGACGTTGAGCCGCAGCAGCGGCTCGGTGTTCGACGGTCGCAGGTTGAACCAGCTCTTGTCACCGAAATCGATGGTCAGCCCGTCGAGCCGGTCCGGGACCAGGTCGGGGAACCCCTCGGCGACGACTTCGATGGCGCCGGCGGGATCGGCGACCTCGAGGTTGATCTCCCCGGACTGGGCATAGGGCTCGTAGCGCTTGCGGATCTCCGACAGAGGGCGGCCGTCGTCGGACATCACGCGGAGCAGGACGAGCATCGCCAGGATGCCGGAGTCGGCCCGGTAGTGGTCCTCGAAGTAGTAGTGGCCGGAGTGCTCCCCACCGAAGACGGCGCCGCTGTCCTTCATGACCTGCTTGATGAACGAATGGCCTACCCGGGTGCGCACCGGAGTGCCGCCGGCGGCAATCACGGTCTCGGGGACGGCCCGGGAGCAGATGAGGTTGTGGACGATGGTGGCCCCGGGATTCCGGGCGAGGTACCACTCGGCGACGATGGCGGTGGTGGTGCTGCCAGGGAGGGCCACCCCCGACTCGTCGACGAAGAAGGCGCGGTCGGCGTCGCCGTCGAAGGCGACGGCGAGGTCGGGGTGGGTGCGCTCCACCAGGTCGAGCAGGTCGGCGATGTTCTCCGGTCGGAGCGGGTCGGCCGGATGGTTGGGGAAGGTGCCGTCGGGCTCGAGGTACAGCGGGTCGAGGGTGGCGGACAGCCGGTCGAACACCGCCGGGACCGCCACTCCGGCCATCCCGTTGCCACCATCGGCGGCAACCCGCAGTGGCCCGATGGCGCCGGCGTCCGACGATCCCCACGAGGTGCTCGACATAGGCGTGCGATCACCTCGCGGTCCGACGCGGTGCCGGGTTGGGCGACGTCGTCGCGGCCCTCCTCGGCGATGCGCCGGATCTCGTCGAGCCCGCTGTCCTCGCCGACCGGGGCGGCGCCGGACAGGCAGAACTTCAGCCCGTTGTACTCCGGCGGATTGTGCGAGGCGGTGACCATCACCCCGGGCATCGACCACGCCCCCGCCGCGTAGTACAGGGCGTCGGTGGTGATCGGCCCGAGCCGCACCACATCCACCCCTTGCGAGCAGATGCCGTCGACCAGCGCCGCCACCAGCTCCGGGGACGAGGTGCGGCAGTCGTGGCCGACGGCGACCCGGTCGGAGGCGGCGAAGGAGGCGAACCCCTGGCCGATGCGACGGGCCGTGGCCGCGTCGATCTGGTCGGGGAACACGCCGCGTACGTCGTACGCCTTGAAGATGGCGGAGAGATCCATGTCGCCGGCAAGTGTAGGTGCCGCCTCGAGGGCACCCTCGGCCGGCCGGATCGCAGCGACCGGGCCTTCCTACACTGCCACCACCGATGGCTTCCCCTCCCTCCTCCGGCGCGCCCGTCCCGCCTGCCCGCACCACCGTGTCGGTCGTCATCCCGGTGCACAACGAGGCGTCGTACGTGGAGGGTGCGCTCGTCGACCTCTTCGCCGACCTCGACGCTGTCGCCGTCGACCGTTCCGGAGGGGCCGGCGAGCTGGCTGTCGACGTCGTGGTCGTCGAGAACGGCTCCGTCGACGACACCGCCGACCAGGTCGCCGCATTGGCCGCCACCGAGCCCCGCCTGTCACTGCTCCGGCTGGCGACCCCCGACTACGGGGCGGCGATGCGGGAGGGCTTCCTCACCAGCTCCGGCGACTGGGTGGTCGCCTTCGACATCGACTACTTCTCCGGCGAGTTCCTGACCGCCGCCGTCGCCCGCGACGACGCCGACGTGGTGCTCGCCTCGAAGCGGGCCCCTGGCTCGGAAGACCGCCGCTCCACCTTCCGCAAGACGGCGACATGGGGCTTCAACCTGCTGCTGCGGACCATGCTCGCCTCGAACGTCTCCGACACCCACGGGATGAAGGCGCTGCGCCGCACCGTGATCGACGCCGTGGCCGGCGAGGTCGCCTCCACCCAGGATCTGTTCGACACCGAGCTGGTCATCCGGGCGGAGCGTGCCGGGTTTCGCATCGTCGAGGTGCCGGTGACCGTGGAGGAGACTCGGGAGAGCCGCTCCCGCCTGGTGCGCCGGGTCCCGCGAACCGTGCGTGGCATGTGGGACATCCGCCGCAGCCTCGGTTGATCCTTGCGCACCGAGGCGTCGACCGGCGTCACTCCGACTCGCCGCCGCCCGCCCCGGTCCCGGTGACCCCGCTGCCGGCCACCTGCGCCTGCCGCGCCTGGTGACGCAGCGCATGGTGGAACACCAGGTCGCGGTACGAGGCGAACTTGGGGACGATGATGATGCCGGCCGCCACCAGCGAGGCGACGTTCTCTCCGATGGTCCCCAGCGGGCCGAACCACGCCTCGGCACCGAGCACCAACGCCACGGTGACCAGCCAGGCGACGACGTTGACCGCGAAGAAGCGGAACGTCTCCCCGAACCCACCGGAGTTGTGCTCGAGGTCGAAGGTCCACCGTCGGTTGAGCACGTACGAGCCGAGCGTCGCCAGGCCGAAGGCGATGGTGATCGACCAGAACAGCGAGACGCCGGCGTAGCGCAGCACGTTGAACATCAGGAAATAGGCGATGGTGTTCAGCACGCCGATGACCCCGAGCCGCACCATCCGGGTGGCGGCGTCTCGGGTCGTCAGCGTGCGCAGGTAGTTCCTCATCGCCCGTCCCCTGCCGGTGCAGCCGTCAGGTCGTCGTGCTCGTCCCGGTGGAGATCGCGGCGGCGCACCCCGTAGGCGAGGACCCCGGCCAGGGTCAGCAGGGTGAGCACCAGACCGACGTTCTCAGGGACCCCGTTGGCGAACTCGAGGACGACGTGCTCCTCGGTCGGGACCACCACCATCAGCGACGGGGCGGCGCGGTAGGGGCCGTCGGCCCCGGTGGCGCGCCACGCCGGGAAGTACGAGACCCTGACCAGGTGCGGCTCGCCGACGGCCGTGGTGGTGAACGAGATCCGCTCGTCCTCGATGACGATGTCGCTGACCACGCCGTCGGTGGTGACCGGTGCCCCGATGCCGCCGGCGCCGATGTCGTCGAGCCCGGTGGTGGCGCCGGTGCGGGGCCAGGTGTCCGGGCCGTCCTCGACCAGCCACTGGCCCATGCCCTCCCAGTCGTCGTACCACTCGAGGGAGGCGTCCACGAAGTCGAGATCTCCGGCGTACACCGCCGGCTGGCGGGAGGCGACTTCGACCAGCGGCGACTCGGGCAGCCGGAAGAAGGTCACCGGGCCCGAGGCGGCTACCTCGGGTAGGTCCAGACTCGGCCGCCTCCTGCTTGGTCTCGTCCGACCAGGCGGCCAGGTAGTCGACGCCGTACATCCCCAGCCATGCCACCGCCCGTTCCATGTCACGCCCGGGATAGTCCAGGCCTCGCACCGGGTTGGACGGCTGCTCGGCCACCGCCGAGGCGTTGAGGAAGTGGAACGGGGTGGTCAGGGAGGACTCGAAGAAGAGGCCCTCCATCGAGGGGTGCTCCCCGGTCCAGTACGGGAACAGCATGAACGCCAGCGGGGAGCCGTACTTGCCCATCTCCTCGCTGTTCGGCTCCCACATCACCCTGCCCGGGGGGAGTTGGTCGAGCGTCTCCAGGATCGCCTGGTACTCCGGCCAGGCCTCCTTGCTCTCGTAGCCGGTGTAGTTCCACCGCACCCAGCCGGGGACGTCGTGCACGGCGGCGAGCGTGACGTTGCCGATCAGCACCACCGCCACGACGGAGCCGGCCACCAGGTTCCGTCTTCGGTCGGGGAGGGCACGGGCCAGGGACCGCACCGCCAGGCCGATGGCGAGGCCGGCGAACAGGTAGCCCGCCAGGAACCAGTACGGGAGCAGGCGCCCGTTGTACAGCTTGGTGAAGTCGAGCACCTGGCCGAGCGCCACGTAGCCGCCCAGCGGGATCAGCGCCATCGACATCAGCACCATCACGTCGTCGCGGCGCAGGAGCGTCCACACCGCCCCGATCACCGCCAGCGCCAGGACTGGGAAGAACTCGCCGGGGATGGCGGTGGCGGTGACCCCCGGGCTGCCGGTCTCGCCGATCAGCCCGGTGACCGGGTTCCATCCCATGTCGGTGGTCATCCCCTGCAGCACCCTGATCCCGAGCGGCAGCGCCCAGATGGCGGAGAGGCCGAAGCCGATGGCCCACGATCTCGCCAGCACCTTCGCACCGCCCCTGCGCACGATCAACGGCAGCGTGATCAGCACGATGAGCATCGTGGTGACGATGTGGGTGAGGGCGGTGAGGCCGAGCATCACCCCGGCTCCCACCGTGAAGCCCCGGTCTTCCCTGATGTCTCTCACCAGCATCCCGGCGTAGACCAGGGAGAGCGCCACCGACCAGCTGAACGAGTACTCCCCGGCGAAGGTCGACTTGATGTTGGCCCCGTAGATGGAGAAGCTCTCCATGAACACGTACGTCGACGAGAAGGCGGCGGCGAGGGCGGCCACCACCCGGGCGAAGCCGAGGCTGCGCAGCAGGTAGTAGGCGGCCCAGGGAAGCGCCACCAGCCCGGCCATGGTCACCAGCTTGAAGGCGACTCCGTACGGGAGCAGCGTGTCCAGGGCGACGATGGCGAGCGCCGGCAGCGGGAAGTAGAAGTAGCCGGCTGGGAAAGCCGGCGTACCAGTCCATGCTCCACCCGAAGAGGCGCCCGTCGGGGAGCAGCGTGTCCTTCAGGTACTGGGGCAGCAGCACGTGCGCCCCCATGTCGCCCCCGGCCGGGGTGTTGGCGGCGAGCAGCGCCGGGCCGGACACCTGGACCCGCACGAAGGGGAACCCGTCGACGATCGAGACGGACTGGACCACACCGCTCACGGCGATGAGGATGATCAGCGACGCCACCGCCAGCACGCCCAGCACGAGCTTCTTGTCCGATCGCTCGTCGCCAGCCCGGGTCATGGCCGGCCGAGGCACTGCATCCCGCGGTCGGATCAGCGTGCTCGTCGACACGGCGCAAAGGGTACCGGCCCGAACGGGCTAGCTGGATGGGAGGCTCCCTACCGGGGGACGGGAGCGTCTCCATCGAGGTCGTCGAGCTTCCCGACGTAGCGGGACCGCCGGCGGCCCTCCTCCCACCAGTACGCGTAGTAGTACGGCCCATGCGGACAGGTGTTGCATCCCGGTTTCCCGCAGCGGACCAGCTGGCGACGCAGGCTCACCTTCGCCGACTGGTTGTCGAGGACGACTCCGCGCCGCTCCAGCCGGGCGGTGGCCAGGATCAGCAGCCGGCGCAGCTCGTGCTCGTCCATCTCCCGCACCGCTTCGAGCACGTCGCGGTCGATGGCCATCAGGCCACGTCGGCGGTCAGCAATGGCTGCTCGAGCCGGCCGCGGCGGTCGTCGAGCCGCCAGCCGACGGGTGCAACGAAGCGGTCGGCGTGCCGGAGGCACAGCGGGTGGTCGGTGAAGGGGTCGAAGCCGGCCTCTAGTCCGGCGCAGCCAGGCGAGCCGGTCCCGATAGGAGAACGCCATCACGGCGCGGGCGGGGTCGGTGCACTTGGAGCACGGCTGCATGAGGCTGGTCAACCTAGGGTCGGCGGCGCCCGACACCAAGGATCGGCGACCGGCGAAGGCTCAGTCGCCGGTCAGCGACCGGTCACCTTGCGGGCAGCGGCGGCGGCGCGGGACACCCACCATCGCGGCGGGACCCCCGACCACTGTTCCAGCACCGCGCCGTCGCCGTCTATCACCACCGTCAGCGGCGTTGCGGTGACGCCTGCTCGCGTGATGGTCGCCGGCTCGAGCTCCCAGGTGACCTCCCGGGGACGGAGCCCGGCGACGGCCAGCTGGGTGCGGACCGCGGAGCAGTTGCCGCAGTCGGTGGAGGTGAACAGCACCAGCCCGGCGGGCAGGCCGAGCCCGGTGAGGTCGATCTCCTGGTCCGGTGGCCGGCCACGGCCCGCCATCCTGATGACCACGACGAGCACCACCGCGGCCAGGCCGATCAACACCAGCCGGCCGACGGGATCGTCGAGCACCCTCAGCCCACGCCACGCCGAGCCGGATGGCCGCCGCCGCCGGTCCCAGGTGGGGTCACTCCTCGACGCCGATCCCGGCGACGAAGGCGACGCCGTTCCCCGACTCGACGGTCCACGCGGCCGAGATCGGTTGCGGCGCCGACACCTCGTACCCGTATACGTCGCTTCCCTGAGGGAGCACGATGCGGACGATCCGGTTGCCGCGCGACGACGACCTTCTGCGGCTCCATGACATCGATCCCGAGCGGCTGGAGCGTCACCGTGACCCGTTCCGGCCCGGAGTTGAGCACCCAGACCGCCGACGCCGCCGTGGGCAGCGACCCCGGGCCGGGCAGCAGCCAGCGCCGCTGCGGTGTGGGGGCGCCCACCGTGCCCGCCACCCGGTCGCGACGCCTCCGGGCTGGCGGTGCCGTCGTCGCGGGTGCTGATGTCCTCGGCGACGACCACCGCCGATACCGGGTCGGAGGCGCGGACCCGCAGCCCGAACACCCGGCGATGAGGTCCCCGACCGGGATGGAGACCGGCGTGGCCGGGGGCACCTCCACCACCCGGGCGGACTCGACCCAGTCGTCCTGGCTGTAGACGTCCACCTCACGGTGACGGGTGCCGTCCCCGGGTTGGAGACGACGACTCTGGGCGTCAGCCCGGTCTGCCGGGCGGCGGGAAACTCCCAGGTGGTGGCGAGGCCGGTTCCGGGCCATGACGCCTCGTCGACGTCGGAAGCCACCACCATCGACGGGATGACGACTCCCTGGTCGGCGGTGATGGTCAGGCTGAGGGTCTCGATCAGCGACACCAGCTCGTTGAGGTCGACGGTGAGCCACGACCGCCCGGGCACGTCGACGGCGGCGAGGTCCACCAAGCCGACCTCGCCGAACTCGCTGGTCCCGGTCACGGTGACCTTCGCCTGGTCCGGGAAGGGGTTGAAGAGCCTCAGGGTCGACCGCCGCCCCTCCCGGGTGGTGCCCCCGGGGAGGTGCCACAGCTTGGGCACCGAGGAGGTGCACCGGTCGCCGGTCACCAGGGTCGACCCGTCGGCGAGGTCCTCGGTGACGATCGCCGAGACCGCCGCCGGGCCTGCGGAGAACTCGACATAGGTGGGTGCCGGGCCCCGTCGGACCAGCGCCCCCACCTCGATGGGCTCTGCCTTCGCCCCCGTGTAGCTGAGGAGCTCGACGGTCGGGATCGACATTGGGGACCTCGTTGGGGATGGTGATCTCGACATCCGTTGACGTCGTCGTCGAGAGCATCGAGCCAGCCGTCGCGGGAGGCGTCGGCGGCCAGCCACGGGCAGTACCACACCGTGCTCGCCGAGACGGCTTCCTCCTCGACCATTGCCGGCCCGGTGAAGGTCGGCTCCTCGGGTGCGGCCGGCCGAGGCAGCGCCAGGGCGAGCAGGCCCGTCACCACGGCGAGGCCGAGCAGCAGGGCACGCCTCATCGATGCCCTCCTTCCCCACGCCGACACGCCGAGCAGGATGCGCGAACAGGCCAAGGGCGAGTAGCCCCATGCTGCGCCGCAGCCGCGATCGGCGCGAACCCGACGATGCCGTCGGCGGTGGACACTTCGTTCCCCCACGAAGCCGGCTGCCAGTCGGGGCCCCACCGGCTGTTGGCGGTGTCCGCGGCGAACGACCCTGCCGGAGGCGACTCGGGGTGCCGACGAACCCGGTCCCGTCGATCGTCCCAGCCGGTAGGCGGGACGAGCGCAACGCACCCTCGGCATCCGACACATAGGTGGGGAAGTCCAGGCCCTGCAGCGGCACCAGGTCGAGCTGGCTGGCGAAGACCGCCTGGAACGGGCTGTCTCCGGTGAAGATCACCCAACGGATGCCGAACTGGGCGAGGTCGGCGCCTGCCCGGAACGAGTCGCCGCCGATCAGGGTGCGGAGCATCCGGCCAGCGCCTCGTCGACTGCCGCCACGGCGGCAGGTCGGTCTCCCACAGCGGCGGCTCCGGCGCCGAGATGACCCGGTAGGCGGCTCCCTCGATACCGCGGGAGGCCCCGGGAAGGTGTCCGGGGGACCGAACAGCAGGACCCGCGACAGTCCGGGTTGCCCTCGGCGATGCTGGTGAACCGCAGGGCGTCGGTGAGCTGAGTCCTGGGGAGCCCGGCCCGGCCGGGCAGGAACACCAGAACGGTGGACACGACAACGCCATGGCGGCGACGACACCGACCCCGGCGAGGATCCGGCGCCAGCCGGTGACCAGGCGCATCTCGGATGATGACCTCGAGCGTCACGCCGGCAGACGACGGCGAGCCCGAGCGAGGCGACGCCATGCCGGCCAGCTCGACTGTGCACCCGGGTCCAACGAGCCGGTGCGGGCGGCGAGCACGCCGGCGGCGGTGAGCACACCACCCCAGCCGGCGACCTGGGCCAGCCGGCTGGGGGCCGAAACCAGGGCGCACACCAGGGCCGGCCGGCCGGCGACACCAGCAACCAGACCGGGTCCCAGAAGGCCTCGCCCCGGCCGACAGGTACGCGTGAGTCGGCGAAGGCGACCCAAGGCAGGAGGATCGGGACGGCCAGCGCCGCCCCGGCGGCGGACACCCCGGCGGCCGCCACGGGCCGGGCTCCTTCGGGGTGATCAGCGCCAGCCCGGGCGAGGGCGGCGAACGGCACCGGCAGCAGCGACCGGTGCCGCGAGCGCCGACGAGGGCGGTGACCCAGGCGGTGGCGGCGATCTCTGGCCACCCAGCCCGCTCGGGTGCGCGGGGCCCGGGCCAGCGGGACGCGAAGCGCCCATGGGAGGATGCCCAACGCCACCAACGTCCCCAGCCCGGTGCCCTCGGCGATGGCGCGCCCCGCCGGTCCCGCCATGAGCGCCAACCCGGCGAGCGTCCCGGGCACCGCGCCGACGCCCCAGGTGCGCAGCAGGCGGGTGATGCCCCAGACCCGGCCAGGAACGCCCCGAAGACGAGGACCCCGGCGGCGAGGTGGGACGTAGCCGAAGGAGAGCGTCTGCGACCATCCCGGCCAGGGCGGTGAAGGGCTCCAGCGGCTCGGTGCTGCCGAAGCCCCCCGGGTTCCAGCCACCGGCGTAGGCACCGGCGAGGTCGATCCCGGATGCCGGCAGCGGCAGGCTGTACCCGACGGCGGGGAACCCGTCCCAGAGCGTCCGGGTGGCGACGGCGACGAAGGCCGACCGCCAGGGCGCCGACGACGAAGGACGGCTGGCGCAGCTCACGGCCCAGCTCGGTGAGGCTGAGGCGATCGTCGCCTGGGAGCCGGTCCCGCAGGGTCGTCGCGGTCTCGGCACCGAGCATGCGCAGATCGGTGGAGCCTCGCAGCTGGAAGCGGAACAGCTCCTCGTCCCCGGCCACCCGGTTACCCGCGCCGACAGCCGTGCCCCGGACGGTCGAGGGCGAGCCGCACCAGGTTCCAGCCCCATGCCTTGACCCAGCCGAACAACGTCCAGCGGCCGAGGAAGGGGGCGGCGATCGGCTCGAGCAGCCCGAGCAGGAACCGGACGGGGAGCGCCCACAACAGGGTGAGCGGGCTGTACACCTTGAGCATCGCCCGGATCTCCCCGGCGTCCTCGCGCCATCGGTGGGTCGCCTCGGGGACCAGCACCTCCGACGACGGCACACCACGACCCGTGCGCCCGGAGCCGGGCCCGCTGGCAAAGGTCGATGGACGCCGCCGTCGGGGCGAGCAGCGGGTCGGGGCCGTCAGCCCGCGCAGCAGGTCGCGACGCACCAGCATCGAGGCGCCGCCGACCGCAGCCACGTCGCGCACGACGTCGTACTGGCCATGGTCGATCTCGCCGTCGTCGATCCCAGTGAAGGGGGCGTCGAACACATCGGTGGCGAACCCGACCGAGACCAGCCGGTCCGGGTCTGTCGAGGGCGAGCAGCTTCGACCCGGCGATCCCGGCGGCCACGTCGTCGCGCTCCGCCTCGGACAGCAGGGCCCCCAGGGCGTCGGGGCGGGGCTCGGCACCGGCCGTGGACGATCCAGACATGGGTGATCTCGGGTCGAGAGCGACCGAGCAGACCCGCCGAGGTTGGAGACCCACTCGGTCTCGTTCTCGTCGGCCATCTGCCGGCCCGCCTTATCACCGCCCACGATGCCGTGATCCGCGGCGGGCCGTAAGCTTGCCGGCGGACCGCCGACAGCGTGGCAGGGACGGTCGGACGGGTCGCGGGCGACGACCGCGACCGCCACCGACAGAGGGGGTGCATGCACCGGAGCGGCAGACATGGAGATGGGCATTCTGGGGCCGGTCGGGGCGTATCGCAATATCGGGTACCGGGTGCTCGGGGGTGGTGTCGGGGGAGCCCGCATGGCGCGGGCGGTCGCCGCCGTCGTTCCCCGCGGCCTCGCTCACGGTCGTGGTCAACGTCGGCGATGACGACGACATCTACGGGCTGCGGGTGTGCCCGGACCTCGACACCGTGGTGTACACGCTCGCCGGCATCGAGGGCGCCGGAGGGCTGGGGGAGGCAGCGACGACACGTTCTCCGTGCTCGATGCGCTGGCGGCGCTGGGCGCCGACACCACCTTCCGGCTGGGCGACGCCGACCTGGCCACCTGCCTCTTCCGCACGTCGCTCCTTTCGGTGTGTACGCCCTCGGCGAGTCGACCGCCCGGATCGCCGACCGCTCGGCGTCCGGCGACGGTGATCCCGGTGACGGACGACCAGGTGCGCACCCGGGTGCGCACCGCCGCCGGGGAATGGCTCGGCGTTCCAGGACTACTTCGTGCTCCGCCGCCACGTCGACCCGGTGGCGAGGTCGAGTACGCCGGGGCGGCGCGGCATCCCGGCGCCCGGGGTGCCGGCCCGATCAATGCTGCCGACATCGTGGTGGTGGCCCCCTCGAACCCGGTGCTGTCGATCGGGACCGATGCTGGCGGTGCCTGGCCTCGGCGACGTCCTCGGCGCGCACCGACGGGTGGTAGCGGTGAGCCCGTTCTTCGCCGGTCGAGCCCTGAAGGGACCGGCTGCTGAGGTGCTCGACTCGATGGGCCTGCCGCCGGGGAACCGCGGGCTGCTGGAGCGTGTACCGCCGGCTGGTGACCGACCTGTGGATCGATGCGGGCGATGCCGACGAGGCGACCGCGCCTGGCGACCGAGGGAGTCGCGGTCCATGTCGCCCCGACCATGCTCACCGGTCCCGACCGCGGTGCCGGGCTGGCTCGTCGGGCCATGCTCGACCTCGGCTGACACCCACCTGACCGTGGCCGCCGTCCCGTGGAACCCGTACGATGACCGCGCGATGAGCGGCCGGGAGCCATGACCCTGACCGTCATCCCGGTGACCGGGATCGGCGAGATCCGACCCGGCGACGACCTCGCCGGCGATCGTCCTGGCGGCGATGGACGGCGTCGGGCCTGGGCTTGGTCGACGGGGACGTGGTGGTGGTGACCCACAAGGTCGTGTCGAAGGCGGAGGGCCGGGTGGTAGAGGTCGCACGTGACGACGACTACCTGGCAGTGGCGCTGGCCGAGGCCGACGAGATCCTGCGGAGCCGCGGTCCGATGGTCATCGCCGTCACCCGGCACGGCTTCGTGTGCGCCAACGCCGGGGTCGACCGATCGAACGTCCCCGGGACGCCGTCGTGCTCCTCCCGCTCGATCCCGGACCGTTCGGCCCACACGCTCCGGGTCCGCTGGGAGCGGGCCACCGGCGCCCGGTTGGCGGTGGTGGTCTCCGACACGTTCGGGCGGCCGTGGCGCCGGGGCCTCACCGACGTCGCCATCGGCATCTCCGGCATCGATCCCATCCTCGACCTCGGGGTACGGCCGACGCGACGGGTCGGGTCCTCGAGGTGACCGAGATAGCCGTGGTCGACGAGATCGCATCCGCCGCCGACCTGGTCATGGGCAAGGCCGCCGGGATCCCGGTGGCCGTGGTGCGTGGGCTGGAGTGGGTACGGGGCGACGGCCGGGCCGTCGACCTGGTGCGTCCCGCCGCCGAGGACTTCTTCCGCTGACATGCCCGAGCTGCCCGAGATCGAGGCCTATCTGGCGGCGCTCCGGCCCCGTGTCTTCCCGGAGCCGGGCTCGGGGGCGGTTCTCGAGGAAGTCCGTGTCGCCTCGTTCTCGCTGTTGCGCTCGTTCGATCCGCCCCTGGAGGCCACCTTCGGCCGGCGGGTGACCGGGCTGGGACGGCTCGGCAAGCGGATCGTCATCGACCTCGAGGACGACCTCCACCTGGTGTTGCACCTGATGGTGGCGGGCAGGCTGCACTGGGTCGAGGAGCGCAAGCCGCTCCCGCGCAGGTACTCGCTGGCCGCCTTCGACTTCGACACCGGGACGTCGACGCTCACCGAGGCGGGCACCAAGCGGCGGGCGTCGCTGTACGTGGTGCGCGGCGCCGAGGGCGTCGCCGCCCTCGACCCCGGCGGCATCGAGGTCGATCGGGAGCAGCCTTCGAGGACTTCGCCGCCGCCCTCAACGCCGAGCGACACACCCTGAAGCGGGCGCTCACCGACGCCCGGCGTCTGTCGCGGGATCGGTGGCGCCTTCGCCGACGAGATGCTGCACCGCGCCCGGCTGTCGCCGATGCAGATGAACACCAACCTCACCGACGACGAGCTGCGGCACGCTCCACGCGCGCCGCGCGTCGAGCGGTGATGACCGAGTGGATCGACCGCCGGGTCGGCGAGGTCGGCGACGGGTTCCCCGAGAAGGTGACCGCCTTCCACCCCGACATGGCGGTGCACGGCAAGTTCGGCGAGCCGTGCCCGGTGTGCGGTACCAAGGTGCAGCGGATCGTCTACGCCGACCGCGAGACCAACTACTGCCCCGGGTGCCAGACCGGCGGCAAGCTCCTCGCCGACCGCGCGCTGTCGCCGCCTCCTCAAGGCCGACTGGCCGCAGACCGTCGACGACCTCGAGTAAGGGCCGGACCGTGGCTTTGGGCCCTTTCATCGCGGAGGAGGCGAACCGGCAAGTCTGTTCCGGGGCGGCGTCGCACCGGCCAAAGTCGGCCCGGGTCAGAAATCCGGGTTCTGGCGGAACCACTTGACGGTCCGGGCCACCCCTTCCTCGAGACCACCCACGGCTCCCAGCCGAGGGCCTCCTTGCGCAGCGACGCGTCGAGACACGAGCGGGGCACGTCACCCGGTTTGCGCGGCGGCGTAGTCGGGCCGGGTGGAGGAGCCGACGGCCCTGTGCGACCACGTCGTAGAGGCGGTTGACCGAGGTCTCCACCCCGGTACCGATGTTGACGTACCGCCGCCCACCCCGCTCGGCGGCGCGGATGCAGGCGTCGACGACGTCGTCGACGTACACGTAGTCCCGGGTGATCGAGCCGTCACCGAAGATCTTCGGGGTCCGCCCCTCGCAGCAAGGCCCGCACGAAGATGGCGACCACGCCCGCCTCGCCGTGTGGGTCCTGCCCGGGCCCGTAGACGTTGGAGAAGCCGAGCGACATGTAGTCGAGGCCATGGTTGCCGGCGAAGTAGTCGAGGTAGCGGTCGGTCAACGCGCCTTGGCCACCCCGTAGGGGACTCGGGCCGGCGGGGCTCGGTCTCGGGGGTGGGCATGCGGTCGGTGGTGCCGAACTGGGCACCCCCGGAGGAGGCGAACACGAGCCGCGAGGCACCGGACTCCACCGCCGACTGGAGCACGTTGACGGTGCCCACGACGTTGACCGAGGTGTCGAGCACCGGCTCGACGACCGAGCGCCTGGCGTCGATCTGGGCGGCCAGGTGGAACACAACCTCGGGTTGGAAACGGGCGAACAGGTCGACCAGCTCGGGCTGGCGGATGTCCGCCTGGTGAAAGGTCACGTTGCCGGTCGCCCTGGCGTCGATCAGCCGGGCGAGCCGCCCGCCGCTGAGGTCGTCGACGACGAGGACCTGGGCGCCCTCGTCGGCGATCCGATCCACCAGGGTGGCCCCGATGAAGCCGGCTCCGCCGGTGACGACGGCCCTGGTGAGCATGGCGGACGATCATAACGAGACCGTCGCCCGACCCATGGGCCGATCGCGTCGGGGTGGTTATCATTCGCCCGCACCCCTGGTCGGATGTCGACCGGGACATGGGGGGACCATGATCCAAGATCTCACCACCAACCTCGACACGGGCGCGCCCGGCGTCGCCGTCATCGGGACCGGCTACGTCGGCACCGTGGCTGCCGTCGCGTTCGCCACGGTCGGGTGGCAGGTGGTCGGCATCGAGAGCGACCCGGCCAAGCTGGCGGCGCTGTCGTCGGGCACGGTCCCTTTCCACGAGCCGGGGCTCGACACGATGCTGGCGACGTCGTGTCGTCCGGTGCCCTGACGTTCACCGACGACCTCGCCGCCGGTGTCGCCGGCGCCGACGTGGTCTTCATCTGCGTGGGGACTCCCCCCGACGACGACGGTCGGCCGGATCTCACCGCGCTGCGCGGGGCGAGCCGGGCGGTGGCCGAGGCGGCGACCGGGCGCACCGTGGTCATCACCAAGAGCACGGTCCCCATCGGTTGGGGCGCCGAGCTGCGACGACTCATCGCCGAGGTGGGCTCCACCGCCGGAACGGTGGTGATGTCCAATCCCGAATTCCTGCGCGAGGGGTCGGCCGTCGAGGACTTCCTGTACCCGGACCGGATCGTGCTCGGCGGCGAGGGCCGAGACGAGCTCGACCTGGTGACGGAGTTGTATCGGCCGATCTTGGAGCAGTCCTTCCCCGGCGGGCGACCCGAGCTGGAGCCGGTGCTGGTGCGCACCGACACCGCCACCGCCGAGACCATCAAGTACGCGGCGAACGGGTTCCTCGCCACCAAGATCGCCTTCATCAACGAGATCGCCCGGATCTGCGACGAGATCGGCGCCGACGTGCTCACCGTCGCCGACGCCATGGGGCTCGACCACCGGATCGAGCGTCGGTTCCTCGGCGCCGGGATCGGCTACGGGGGCTCGTGCTTCAGCAAGGACCTCGATGCCCTGATCTGGTTCGGCGAGGACCAGGGCATCGAGCTGCCCATTCTCGAGTCGGTCAACCCTTCGAACCAGGTGCAGCGGTCGACCGTGCTCGACAAGCTGCGCTCCGGGCTGGGAGATCTCGACGGGAAGCGGATCGCGCTGCTCGGGCTCGCCTACAAGGCCAACACCGACGACCTGCGCGACGCCCCGGCGCTGACCATCGCCGCTTCGGCGGTCGACGAGGGTGCCCGGGTCATTGGCTACGACCCCGTGGTGGGCAGTCTCCCGGGTCACCCCGAGGTGGCGATCGCCGCCGACGCCTACGAGGCCGTGGCCGACGCGGACGCCGTCGTCCTGGTGACCGAGTGGTCCGAGTTCGCCGACCTCGACCTGGTAGGGGTGGCCGAGTCCATGGCCGGGGACCTGGTGATCGACGGTCGCAACTGGCTCGACCCGCTGAAGGTCACCGCCGCCGGCCTCCGCTACGTCGGCATGGGCCGCGGCGGTACCGGCGCCTGATCTGGGTGTCGCCGGCCTACCCGGGGGGCGGTGGCAGCTGACGCAGGAAGAAGGCCACCAGCCGTTCGAGCGCGTCAACGGCGGCCTCGAGGTCGAATTCCGGGACTGTCGTCGTCGATGAACCCGGCGCCGACGCCGTCGTAGATCACCACCTCGGCATTGGGCAGTCCAGACCGTGCCGCCACCACCTCATCCAAGGACACCCCGTCGTCGTCCCGTCCGTAGAGGCCGAGCAGCGCTCCCGCCGAGGCGAGTTCGCTCGGCTGCAGCGGTGCGGCGACCAACGCCACCGCCAGACCGGGGTGACGGACGGCGAGCCGGCAGGCTGCCGCTCCGCCGTCGCCGATGCCGAGTACGCCGAAGCCGAGCTCGGCGCTGGACCATGAGCCGGAGGGGTTGGTCACGAAGGTGACGATGTCGTCGATGTCGGCGTCGAGATCGGCTGCGGAGACCGGCGCCTGGCGGTCCGCCCACAGTCTCGACACCCGAGCGCGGCGGAGGGGGTCGACGGCCACCGCCGCCAGCTCGCGTCGTGCCAGCTTGCGGCACAGGTCCTTGACCGCCGGGGTGACGCCCGAAGAACCGGGCACCAGGATCACCGTCGGCCACTCACCGGTGAGATCGGGCCGGGACAGGTAGCCGGAGTGGACCCGGGAGGCGACGGAGATCGACGTCGAGCCGAAGAGGATGGGGACCTTGCCCTCACCCTTGAGCACGGTCACGTTGGGCTGCCTCCGTCTTCGGGTCGTCCAGTGACAGTAGCCCGCCGCACCGAGCGCACCTCGCCTGCGTCGAGCCGCACCTGGCCGGCGGCGGTCTCCACCACCAGGCGACCCTCGTCGTCGACGTCGACGGCCCGACCGGATGCAGTCCCGTCGGCGTTCCCGGACGCCCCCCGCTGCTCCCAGGACACCTCTTCGCCGATGGTGACGCAGCGACGCCGGTAGTCGTCAGGACCCCAGAGCGCCGGGTCCCGCCCCAGCGTCGCCAGGAGCCGCTCGGCCCAGGCGGCGGCGATCTCACCGGCGAGGTGGGCGCCTGGGTCCTCCGAGAGGAGGGCGCCGATGCCGGCGGCCGGCGCCGGCCAGTGGATGTTGAGTCCCAATCCCGTCACCACCACGCCGGCCGACGACTCGGCGAGGATGCCCCCCAACTTGGCCTTGGTGGTGGGGTCGACCAGGTCGTTGGGCCATTTGACCGCGGTCCCGACGCCGGTCACGTCTTCGACGGCCGCCACTGCGGCCAGCCCCGCCGCCAGCGTGATGCGGGGCCATTGCTCCGTTGTCCAGGCGGGCCGGAAGGCCAGCGATGCGGCCAGCGCCCGCGGCGCGGCCACCCACTCCCGCCCGCTCCTGCCCCGACCCTGGGTCTGCCGGGCGGCCACCACCAGCAGTGCGCCCGGCCGGTCACCGAGCCGGGAGCGCGCCTCGTCCTGGGTGGAGTCGACGGAACCCAGGGTCACCGTGTCGTAGGGTGTGGCCAACTCGAGCCGTCCTGGCCGAGCGATACGGGCGTTCCAGACACTACCCGAGGTGGGAATGAGCACCGAGGAGCGGATCGAGCAGCTCCGCAAGCTCCGTCACGAGGCGTTGGAGGCGAACCCCCGCACCGTCGAGCGCCAGCACGACCTGGGCAAGCTCACCGCCCGGGAGCGCCTCGAGGTCCTACTGGACAAGGGCTCCTTCCAGGAGGTCGACCTCTTCACCCGTCACCAGGCCGCCGGGTTCGGGATCGAGGGGAGGAGGCCGCCAGGGGACGCCGTGGTCTGCGGCTGGGGAACGATCGATGGGCGCACCGTGTTCGTGTTCGCCGAGGACTTCGGCGTCTTCGGTGGGAGCCTCGGCGAGGTCGTCGCCGACAAGATCTGCAAGGTGATGGACCTGGCGATGGACACCGGGTCTCCGATCATCGGGCTCAAGGACTCCGGCGGGGCCCGGATCCAGGAGGGAGTGGTCTCGCTCGACGGCTACGGGCGCATCTTCGTACGCAATGTGCGCGCCTCGGGGGTGATCCCGCAGATCTCGGTGATCATGGGACCGTGCGCCGGCGGAGCCGTCTACTCCCCCGCCATCACCGACTTCGTGTACCAGGTGGCCGACACCTCGCACCTGTTCATCACCGGGCCGGACGTCATCAAGGCGGTCACCGGCGAGGACGTCAGCTTCGAGCATCTCGGCGGGGCGGTGACACACTCCACCGTCTCCGGCGTCACCCACTTCGTCTCCGCCAACGGGCGGTCGGCAATGGAGGAGGTGCGCTACCTGCTGTCGTTCCTACCGTCGAACAACATGGAGGTGGCGCCGTTCTTCACCCCGACCGACCGGCCCGACCGGATGGACGAGGGGCTGACCAGCATCGTCCCCGACTCCCCCAACCAGCCGTACGACATGGTGACCCTGATCGAGATGGTCATGGACGACGGCGAGTTCTACCAGGTGCACGAGCACTTCGCCGCCAACATCGTGATCGGGCTGGCCAGGCTCGACGGGTACACGGTCGGGATCGTCGGGCAATCAGCCGAAGGTGCTGGCGGGAGTCCTCGACATCGAGTCTTCGGTCAAGGCCGCCCGGTTCATCCGCTTCTGCGACGCCTTCAACATCCCGGTGATCAGCTTCGTCGACGTCCCCGGATTCATGCCCGGGGTCGACCAGGAACACGGAGGGATCATCCGCCACGGCGCCAAGCTGCTCTACGCCTACGCCGAGGCCACCGTGCCCAAGGTGACCGTCATCACCCGCAAGGCGTACGGCGGCGCCTACGTCGTCATGAACTCGCGGGCGGTGAAGGCCGACGTCGTGTATGCCTGGCCGACCGCCGAGATCGCGGTGATGGGGGCCGCCGGCGCGGTCAACGTCATCCAGCGTCGGGAGATCTCGGCAGCCGAGGACCCGGAGGCGAGGCGGGCCGAGCTGATCGCCGACTACGAGGAGCGGTTCAACAACCCATACCTGGCCGCCGAGCGTGGGTTGGTCGACGACGTCATCGAGCCCAGGGAGACCCGGCCCCGGTTGATCCGGGCGTTGGAGATGCTGCGCACCAAGCGGGACACGCTCCCGCCGAAGAAGCACGGCAACATCCCGCTGTGAGCCGGGCCGGAGGGCGCCGGAACGGCACCTCCGGTCCACGTCCCGTACTATGCCGGCGATGAAGTCGCTGCTCGTCGCCAACCGCGGTGAGATCGCCGTCCGGGTGGTCAGGGCGGCCGCCGAGCTGGGCATCCGCACCATCGCCGTCTACTCCGAGCTCGATCGCGACGCCCGCCACGTCAAGCTTGCCGACGAGGCGTGGAACATCGGGCCTGCCCCGGCCGCCGACTCCTACCTCAACCTGGATCGCATCATGCAGGTGGCAGCCGAGTGCGGGGCGGAGGCCGTCCACCCCGGCTACGGCTTCCTCGCCGAGAACGCCGGGTTCGCCCGTGCCGTCATCGAGGCAGGGATGGTGTGGGTCGGGCCGCCGCCCGAGGCGATCGCCACCATGGGCGACAAGATCGCCTCCCGGCGCGCCGCCGAGGCCGCCGGGGTCAAGGGTGTCCCCGGGACCCTGGAGCCGCTGGCGGAGCCGCGTCAGGTAGAGGCGTTCGCCGCCGAGCACGGGTATCCCATCGCCATCAAGGCGGCGCACGGCGGCGGCGGCAAGGGACTCAAGGTGGTCCGGGAGCCGAGCGAGCTGGTGGCGGCCTTCGAGTCGGCGCAGCGGGAGGCCGATGCCTACTTCCGCAACGCCGAGGTCTACGTCGAGCGCTACCTCGACCGTCCCCGTCACATCGAGGCGCAGCTCATCGCCGACACCCACGGCAACGTCGTGTTCCTCGGCGAACGTGACTGCACGGTCCAGCGTCGCCACCAGAAGCTCATCGAGGAGGCGCCGGCACCGGACTTCCCCGCCGAGGCGCGGGAGACGCTCGGTGCCTCCGCCATTGCCCTGGCCAAGTCGTCCGGGTACGTGAACGCCGGCACCGTCGAGTTCCTGTACGACGGCGAGGACGTCTACTTCCTGGAGATGAACACCCGCATCCAGGTCGAGCACACGGTCACCGAGATGGTCACCGGGATCGACCTGGTGAAGGAGCAGATCCTGGTGGCGAGGGGCGAGCCGCTCTCGTTCTCCGACGTCGACGTGCGTGGCCACGCCATCGAGTTCCGGGTCAATGCCGAGGACCCGGCGAAGGGCTTCCTGCCCAGCCCGGGGACCATCGTCGAGTACGAGGAACCGGGTGGTTTCGGGGTCAGGGTCGACTCCGGGGCGGTGGCCGGGACGGCGATCAGCCAGTACTACGACAACCTGGTGGCCAAGCTGGTGGTGTGGGGCCGCGACCGGGAGGAGGCGATCGCCCGTGGACAGCGGGCATTGCGGGCCTTCAGGGTCACCGGCATCGCCACCACCATCCCCGCCCATCTCCAGATCCTCGACACCGACGCCTTCCGCACCGCCACGCACTACACCCGGTTCGTCGAGGACCAGCTCGACTTCTCGGGCCTGTCGGCGGGCACCGCCCCGGCACTGCCCCAGGACGAGGAGGTCGACGAGCGCACCATCACCGTCGAAGTGGGCGGGCGCCGCTTCGGCGTCACCTTCTGGGCGCCGGTGATGGCCCCGGCCGGTGGCGGGGGGCAGCGGCTGGCGCCGCGGCGGCGGCCCCCGAAGCTGGAGCGGCAGGCCCCGACCGCCGAGGGCGCCGGGGTCGTCACCGCCCCGATGCAGGGGACGATCGTCAAGGTCCACCACGCCGCCGGCGACACCGTGACCGCCGGTCAGCCGCTGTGCGTGCTCGAGGCGATGAAGATGGAGAACGAGATCGTCTCCCCGGTCGACGGGGCCATCGTCGACCTCCGCATCCAGGCCGGCGACACCGTCGCCTCGGGTGCCGTGCTCATGGTGGTGCGGTAGCAGTCGTCGTGCGCGGTCGGGTGTGCAGGCGCGGGCGCTCGGCCAGGGCGACGATGACGCCGAGGAGCACCGCGACCGCCACCACGAGCGGTGCCGTCCACATCGAGGGCGGCTCCGGCGGCGGCAGAAACCACCATGAGGCGACGGCAACGAGGCGCGGGACGAGCAGCAGTCGTCCCGCCGCCATGGCGAGCACGCCACCACGCCGAAGTACAGAGCAAGCCCAACCGCGAGCGCCGTCGCCGCCGGACGTTCGAGCGGCAAGCCGGGGTGGGCCACCACCTCCTCGAGGGCAGCGGCCACCGCGATGACCCCGGCGACGACCGGGAAATGCAGGAACGAGTAGCAGTTGCGGATGCGGTCGACGCTGGGCGACGCCTCGACCTGCTCCTCCAGCCACCGGCCGAACCAGCCGAAGTAGCCCCACCACAGGACGCACACCAACGTCACGCCGGCAGCCTTGGCGAGGAAGGCGGCCAGGGTCGACTCCACGTCGGCCGAGGCGACCCCGACGGCGATCAGCGACTCCCCGAGGGCGATGATCACGAACAGGGCGTGGCGCTCGGCGAAGTGCGACACGTGGATGTTCCACTCCACCCGCCGGGCGAAGACACCGGCGCCCAGGTCGAGGAGTATGGCCAGACCCCACAGCCAGACCCGGGCGTCGGGGCCAGCCACCGCCCCCATGACCAGGGCGGTCACCGCGGGAAGCGACGCCGCCCCGAACAGTGCCATCGAGCGGCCCATCTGCCGGTCGTCGCCGCCCACCCACCCATACAGCCACATCCCGATGAGCCGCACCATCAGGTAAGGGACGAGGAAGAACCAGGGGTCTGTCGACGAACGCCTCGACCACGGCCCGCGCCATGAAGAAGGCGACGGCGCTGGCAGTCAGCACGGTGACCTCCACCATCGGGTTCGTGGTGTCGGCGGGGCTCAGCGTCCAGGTGAACTGCTGCCACGCCCACCACACCAGCCAGGCCATCACCGCCGCCCGGCCCGCACCGCCCCAGGTGAGGTCGTGGACGAGCAGGCTGGTCACCTGGGTGACGGCGTACACGAACACCAGGTCGAAGAACAGCTCGACGTAGGTGGCACCCTGGGCAACCTCGGTGGTGCGGGAGGTTCGCCTGGAGAGCCTGGTCATCGCCGGGCGAGCGTAAACCCGACGCCCACGACGTGGCGACACTGCCGGCGCCGATGCCCTGGTCGTCGGTGGCGGTGCACGTGGCACCTATCTCGTCGGCTCGTAACCTGCGCTCATGGAACTGACCTTCACCGGCGACCTGTGGTACTGGAGGGGCCCGCCGCCGTTCCACTTCATCACCGTCCCCGACGAGGAGTCCGGCGCCCTGGAGGCGGTCGCCCCGGTCGTCACCTACGGCTGGGGCATGGTCCCGGTCACCGCCCGGATCGGAAGCACCGACGTGGACCACGGCGCTGTTCCCCAAGGAAGAGCTGTACATCGTGCCGATCAAGGACATGGTCCGGAAGGGCGAGGGGCTCGAGTCTGGGTGACCTGGTGACGGTCACCCTGACCGTGGACGTCTGACGGCCACGCGGTCGGAGCACAATCGAGATCGACGACGGTCTCCGCCACATGTCCTCGACTCTCCCGCTCGATCAGTCATCTACTCGGCGGCTTCGACGATGCTCTCTGACATCGACGGGTGGACCATCAGCGTCTCCACCAGCTGATCGACCCTGAGCCGGGCCTGGGAGGCGAGGGCGATGGGGGCGATCAGCTCGGAGGCGTAGCGGCCCACCACGGTGCCACCCAGCACGACCCTCGTCGCCGGGTCGGACACCACCTTGACGAAGCCACGGGGGCTCGCCTGGATGAGTGCCCGGGGGTTGGCGGCGAACGGCACCTTGGTGATCCGCACCTTGCGTCCCAGGGCGGCGGCGTCCACCTCCTCAACCCACCGAGGCGATCTCCGGGTCGGTGAAGATCGCCTGGGCCACCTTGCCGTAGTCGAGCGGGGTCACCTCCTGGCCGAGGGCGTGACGGGCGATCTTCCGTCCCTGCATGGCGGCCACCGAGGACAGCGGCATCTGCCCGGTGACGTCGCCGGCGGCATAGATGTGCGGCACCGAGGTCCGCTGCCACTCGTCGACCCCGACGTAGCCGCCATCGGCCTTCACCCCGATCCCTTCGAGCCCGAGGTCCTCGCTGTTGGGGACCAGGCCGACGGCGAGCAGCAGGTGGCTGCCCCGGATGACGCGGCCGTCGTCGGTCTCCACGGCGACCCCGCCGTCCACCTGGGCGGAGGCCACCGCCCTGGTGCCCTTGTACAGCTTCACCCCGCGGTCGAGGAAGTTCTCCTCGAGGGCGGCGGCGACCTCGGCGTCGCGGTGGGGCAGGACGTGCTGGCGGCTCACCAGCAGGCTGACCCCGGAGCCCAGGCTGGAGAAGATGTGCACCATCTCCACCCCGGTGACCCCCGAGCCGACGATGACGAGGTGCTCGGGCAGCTCCGGTAGGTGGTAGGCGTGGCGGGTGGTGAGGATGCGCTGCCCGTCCACCGGTGCCCAGTCCGGGACCCACGGGCGGGAGCCGGTCGAGACGAGGGCGACGTCGAACGCAACCCGTACGGTTCCCTGCTCGGTCTCGGCCTCGATCGTGTTCTGGTCGACGAACCGGCCCCTCCCCCGGACGATCTCCACTCCCTGGGAGCGGAGCATGTCGGTGGCGCCCTGGGCCAGCGACCCGGTGATGCTGTCGAGGTGCTCGTTGAGGCGGGGCATGTCGAGGCCGACGTGCCCGGCGTCGCTCAAACCCACCTCACTCGCCATCCGGATCGCCGCCATCCGGGTCGAGCTGGCCACCATCGCCTTCGACGGGATGCAGTCCCAGAGGTGTGCGGCGCCGCCGACGATCGAGTCCTCGACCAGGACCACCTCGGCGCCGAGGGTCGCCGCCACCGTGGCGGCGGCGTTCCCTGCCGGCCCGCCGCCGACCACCGACCATCCGAACCAGATCGTCCCGCTTCACCGTGGCTCCCTGTTCATGGCTCTTCGGCTGACGCCTCATCGCGGTGCGATGGGGGACCCCCTAACCCCCATCGCCGCGCTGCGCCGCCGCTCGGATCGCATCAGCTGCTCGGCCGGTGACGGCCGAAGACGTCGCGGAGCACGTCGGACACCTCACCCAACGTGGCCATCTCGCCCAGGGCGGTCTTCATGACGGGCAGCAGGTTGCCCGAGCCCTCGGCCACGTCCTGTACCTCTCCGAGTGCCTTGTCGACCGCCGCCTGGTTGCGGCCCTCCCGGACCGCCGCCACCCGCAGGCGCTGCGCCGGTTCCAGCGCGGCGTCGATGTCGAGCACCGGAGTTGGCGCCTCCTCGGCGGCGACGAACCGGTTGACGCCGACCTGCACGGTCGTTCCCCTCTCGACGTCGGTGGCGGCGGCGTATGCGGCGTCCTCGATCTGGGACTGCTGGAACCCGGCCTCGATCGCCGCCACCGCACCGCCCAACGCATCGATGCGCGCGATCAGCGCCTCTGCCTCGGCCTCGATGGCGTCGGTCAGGTTCTCGACGTAGTACGACCCGGCCAGCGGGTCCACGGTGTCGGCGACCCCGGACTCGAAGGCGAGGATCTGCTGGGTGCGCAGGGCGATCATGGCCGACGCCGTGGTGGGGAGGCCGAGGGCCTCGTCGTAGGCGTTGGTGTGCAGTGACTGCGTGCCGCCGAGCACCGCCGCCAGCGCCTGGTACGCAGTGCGCACCACGTTGTTCAACGGCTGCTGGGCGGTGAGGGTCGAGCCGGCGGTCTGGGTGTGGAACCGCATCTTCCACGCCGCCTCGGTGCGGGCTCCCACTCGATCGCGCATCAGCCGGGCCCACAACCGTCGGGCCGCCCGGTACTTGGCCGCTTCCTCGAACAGGTGGCTGTGGGCATTCCAGAAGAACGAGAGCCGCGGGGCGAACGTCTCCACGTCGAGCCCGGCGGCGACGGCGGCCTCGACATAGGCGAGCCCGTTGGCGATGGTGAAGGCGACCTCCTGGGCGGCGGTCGAACCCGCCTCCCTGATGTGGTAGCCGCTGATCGAGATGGTGTTCCAGCGGGGCAGCCGCTCGTTGCAGTAGGCGAAGAGGTCGGTGACCAGCCGCATCGACGGAGCCGGCGGGTAGATGTAGGTCCCCCGGGCGATGTACTCCTTGAGGATGTCGTTCTGCACCGTCCCGGTGATCCGATCGGGGGCCACCCCCTGCTCGTCGGCGACCAGCTCGTAGAGCAGCAACAGCACGGCGGCGGTGGCGTTGATCGTCATCGAGGTGGAGACCTCGCCCAGCGGGATGCCGTCGAAGAGGGTGCGCATGTCGTCGAGGCTGTCGATGGCGACGCCCACCTTGCCCACCTCGCCGGTGGCCATGGCGTGGTCGGAGTCGTACCCCATCTGGGTGGGGAGGTCGAAGGCGACGGAGAGGCCGGTCTGCCCGGCGGCGAGCAGTGCCTTGAACCGTCGATTGGTCTCGTCGGCGGTGCCGAATCCGGCGTACTGGCGCATCGTCCACAGCCGGCCCCGGTACATCGACTCGTGCGGGCCCCGGGTGTAGGGGAACCGGCCCGGCTCACCGAGGCTGGTGGCAGGGTCCCAGCCGTCGAGGTCGGACGGCGCGTACCGGGCGGCGATGGTGTAGCCGCTGGTGGTACGACGGTCCTCTTCGTTGCCCTGCGGCATCCCTATCATGCCCTCATCGGCCGGAACGGCATGGTACTCGGGAACCCCGATGGCGGATGATCCGTCGAACTCCCTGAACCCCACCCGACGCTCGCACCTGTGATGAAACCGAACCTCCATCTGATCGAACGTGACGAGCGCCGGGGCCGGCGCCTGCCCGCGCTCGCCCTGCTCGCCGTCATCGCCCTGCTCGCCTCGGCGCTGACCGGCCTGTTCGGGTTCCTCGAGGTGAACGCCGCCTACGGCACCGCCAAGGATCTCGAGGCGACCTACATCTGCGAACCCGACCAGTTCGACCTCACCTTCCCCGACCTCTCCCGCCTGTCCACCGTCTACACCGCCGACGGGGTGCTGATCGGGCAGCTCACCGAGCGCAACAGCCAGCCGGCGGCGATCAAGAACGTCCCCGCTGTGGTGCGTGACGCCGTGCTCGCCGCCGAGGACTCGGACTTCTACGAGCACGAGGGCCTCGACTTCAAGGGCATCCTGCGCGCCGCGCTGGAGAACTTCCGCAGCGACGCCGGGCTCCAGGGCGGGTCGACCATCACCCAGCAGGTGGTGAAGATGAACTTCCTCAGCACCGAGGTGACCCTGGAGCGCAAGATCTGCGAAGGGGTCATCGCCGCCGAGCTGGAACGGCGCTACACCAAGGACCAGATCCTCGAGTTCTACATGAACTCGGTCTTCTACGGTGCCAACGCCTACGGGATCAGGGCGGCGGCGCGGGAGTACTTCGACAAGCCGCTGGCGGCAGCTCAGCATCGCCGAGGCGGCCACGATCGTGGTCCCCATCCGGAACCCGAGCTTCTACAACATCCGCAGCGAGCCTGAGCGGGTGGAGCGGGCCCGCAACGACGTCATCGAGAACATGGCCGGAGAACGGGTTCATCACCGAGGCAGAGGCGGCCGAAGCCATCGCCACCCCGCTCGAGCCCGCCCCGCACCGCGACCTGGTCGCCGAGAACCCCGAGATCCTGATCGCCGCCCGGGAGCAGCTGCTCAACGACAGCCGGTTCAACCTCGGCGACACCTACGCCGAGCGCAAGCAGGCGATCTACGGCTGTCCCGCCAACGACACCGAGTGCACCGGCGGCGGCGGGCTCAGGATCACCATCACCGTCAACAAGCAGTGGAACGACGAGGCGACCCGGATTCTCCGCACCTGGTTCCAGGACCGGTCGGGGCCCACCGGCGCCATCGCCATGCTGGACAACCGGACCGGGGCGCTGCGGGTGATGGCCAGCGGCGTCGAGTTCGGGACCGACATCGAAGCCGGGCAGCGCCCGTACGACATCGTCACCAAGGGTCGCCGCCAGGCCGGTTCGGCGTTCAAGCCGCATCACCCTGGTCGCCGCCCTGGAGAACGGCTCGCTCGAGGGTTGGGACATCACCCTCGGGACGTACTGGGACGGCTCGAGCCCTCAGGAGATCGACTGCGGCTACCCGTGCAGCGACCGGGGCAACATCTGGACCGTGAACAACGCCGGAAGGTGGCGGCGGCAGCGTGGTCAGCCTCGAGTCGGCGACCTACAACTCGACCAATACGGTGTATGCCCAGGTGTCCGTCGCCGTCGGGCCGGAGCAATCGGTGGAGATGGCGCACCGCCTGGGCATCGAGTCGCCGCTGAACCCGGTGCCGTCGATCGCCCTCGGCGCCGAGGCGGTCAGCCCGTTCGAGATGGCCGCCGCCTACTCCACCATCGCCAATTACGGCGAGAAGGTCGAGCCGTACCTGATCGAGCGGATCGAGACGGTCGGCGGCGAGGTCATCTACGACCACCGGGTGCAGCGCCGAGCAGGTCATCGACCGCTCGATGGCGGCCGCCGTGGTCTCGACGCTGGAGAAGGTGGTCTGCTGCGGCACCGCCACCCGCGCCGACATCGGCCGGCCCCAGGCAGGGAAGACCGGCACCGCGCAGAACTACCGGGACGTGTGGTACGTCGGGTTCATCCCCCAGTTCACCACCGCGGTGTGGTCCGGATACCCCGACGCCCAGATCGAGCTGTCCGACTTCACCGTGTACAACGAGCCGGCCGGGGCCCCGCAGTACTACGACCGGGCGTTCGGCGGCACGCTGACCGCGCCGATCTGGGCGCAGTTCATGCAGTACATCACCGCCGACCTCCCAGTCGAGGACTTCCCCGACCCGCCCGACGGGTTCAGCGAGTGGTTCAGGATCCCCAAGACGACGGTTCCCGACGTCTCCGGCATGAGCCGTGAAGAGGCCGAGAGCGCCATCGCCAAGGCGGGTCTCATCCCCAGCCTGGTCGACACGCCGTCGACCCAGCCGGAGGGCACCTTCCTGGGCCAGTCCCCGACGGCCGGTGCCGAGGTGTCCCAGGGGAGCACGGTGACGGTGCGGTACTCGTCGGGGATCCCACCGGTGGCCCCGAACCTGATCGGGCTCTCCGAGGGCGCGGTGGCCGGCGCCATCGCCGCCTACAACGAGGACGTCCGGGCTCCTCCTCAGCTAGTCATCCGAACAGCAACCGGTGCTCAACCAGGCCAACGCTGGCATCGTCGTCAGCACCGATCCCGCACCGGGTGCCCCGATAGCCGACGACGGCGTCATCACCGTCTACGTCGGCGAGCACGTCGACAACGGCGGTGGCGGCGGCGGCAACGGAGGCGGAGGCGGACGGCGGCGACGGCGGCGACGGCGGCGACGGCGGCGGCTGAACCTCCGCACCGGCCGTGACAGCCCATCGTCCGGATCTGTCACACTCTCCAGATACATTCCGGTTATGCCGCCGGCAGACGAAGCGCTTCGACTCCTACGCCATCTGACCGGCATCCCCGACGCCGAGTTCCGCCCCGGCCAGCTCGAAGCCATCCGGTCGATCGTGGACGACCGGGGACGCACGCTCGTGGTCCAGCGCACCGGATGGGGCAAGTCGGCGGTGTACCTCATCGCCACCCGACTCCTTCGCGGCGCCGGCGCCGGGCCGACGGTCATCGTTTCCCCCTTGCTCGCCCTGATGCGCAACCAGCTCGAGATGACCGAACGGCTCGATCTGAACGCGCGTCGGGTCGATTCGACCAACCGGGACGACTGGGAGCCGATCTTCGAGCAGATCCGGCTCGGCTTCCTCGACCTGCTCCTCATCTCGCCGGAGCGGCTCAACAACCGTGAGTTCATCGAGCAGGTGAGCCTCCAGCTGTTCGCCAGCATCGGCCTGCTGGTCATCGACGAGGTCCACTGCATCAGCGACTGGGGGCACGACTTCCGGCCGGACTACCGCAGGCTGCGCGACGTGGCGAACGCCCTGCCACCGCGAACACCGGTGCTCGGGACGACGGCGACCGCCAACGATCGGGTCGTGGAAGATGTCAACGCCGAGCTGGGAGGGAACCTCACCGTGCTCCGAGGCACGCTCGAGCGTGAGTCGCTGGCCCTCCATGTCATCCCGCTGCCCGATCGCGCCGACCGGATGGCCTGGCTGGCCACGACGATTCCCGATCTCCCCGGGTCGGGCATCGTCTACTGCCTGACCGTGCGCGATGCCCAGATAGTCGGCGGATGGCTGCAGGCTCGGGGTGTGAAGGCGGCGACCTATACCGGCGAGACCGACAACGCCGACCGACTCCACATCGAGGACCAGTTGTCAGCGGGGCGATTGAAGGTCGTCGTCGCCACGTCGGCGCTCGCCATGGGTTACGACAACCCGTTCATCGAGTTCGTCGTCCACTACCAGGCACCCGGCTCGGCGGTCGCCTACTACCAGCAGGTGGGTCGCGCCGGCCGAGCGGTCGAACTGGCTGTGGGGGTGCTGCTCGCCGGGCAGGAGGACACCGACATCCAGGACTGGTTCATCGAGACCGCATTCCCGACCGAGCCGCACGTGTCCACCGTCCTCGAGTCGCTGCGGGAGAAGCCTGGCCAAAGCCTGGGCGACCTCGAGGGCCTCGTCAACCTCCGTAGGAGCCGCCTCGCGGGGATGCTCAAGATCCTCGAGGTCGACGGCGCGGTCTATCGCGAACAGTCGAGGTGGTTCCGCTCCGCATCCCGATGGGCCTATCCCTCAGAGCGCTTCGCCGCGGTCACCCGGGCGAGGCGCGCCGAGCAGCAGGCGATGCAGGGGTACGTCGCCACCGACGGGTGCCTCATGGAGTTCCTTCAGCACCAACTCGACGACCCCGGCGCCCAGAGATGCGGGCGCTGGGCAGCCTGCTCCGCTCGGCCGGAGCGGGCCCCGTTTACCCTATCGCCCTGAGCAACACCAGCAACCGGAGCGAGTGATGTTCACCGACGACGTTAAGGCGGTCATTGCGCTCACCACGAGGCTGGGGTCGAGTCGACGGCCCTCGTTGTCTCCGGCTGGATGGCATCGACTCGAGTCCGGCCTGGGTGAGCACGGGTTGCGGCCCGTCGACCTCTTCGAGCCGACTCGGGCGGTGCGGGACATGCCCGGCTTGCCCGGCGACCTCGCCGATGCAGTGGAGTCGCTGCTCGCCGACGCCGGTGCCGCCACGACGGAGGCGGACCGACTGTCCGGACGGGGAATCTGGGTGCTCACCGTCGCCGATGACGACTACCCGCCTCAGCTGCATCGGCGCCTCGGGCCCGGTGCTCCGCCCGTCCTCTTCGGCGTAGGTGAGCGCGGCCTTCTCGGGATCAGCGGCCTGGGCATCGTGGGGTCCCGTGACGTCGACGAAGCGGGTGCCGGGGTTGCCGAGGCGGCGGCCGACCGGGCGGCGCGGACGGGCCGACCCGTGGTGTCGGGAGGCGCCCGCGGCGTCGACCGGCTGGCGATGGACGCCGCCCACCGTGTCGGTGGCGCGGTGGTCGGCGTCCTGGCCGACTCTCTCGTCGCCAAGATCCGGCGATCGGAGACCCTGGCGGCACTGGACGAGCACCCGACCTGCCTGGTGACCCAGCAGTCACCGTCGTCGGGATTCACCCCGGCAGCCGCCATGGCCCGCAACAAGATCATCTACGCACTGTCGACGGTGACCTTGGTGGTGGCGTGCGCCGAAGGGTCGGGCGGCACCTGGGCCGGCGCCACGGAAGCACTGCGAGCCGGGAACGGAACAGTCGCCGTATGGCGGGGCGCCGGCGACGCGACCGGGAACGAGGCCCTGGAACGGCGAGGAGCCGTCGCCGTGACCGGCCTCGAGCAGATCGACGACCTGCTCGCCGCGCCGGAATCTCTCCCCGAGCCCGAGCCGCCGCAGCCGGTGCAGCTCGGGCTGCTCTGAGACTGAGGCCTGTGGTCGACGGTTTAACGTCGTTTCATGGCTCTTCGCCTGACGGCTCATCGCGGAGCGATGGGGGACCCCCAGCCCCCATCGCCGAGTCTCCGCCTGACGGCGTAGCCTCGAAGCCGATGGGATCGGTCGGTCACGAGCAGCGCGCTTCTCCGCTGGTGCGGCTGTGGCGATACGCCACCGGTCATCGCGCCCAGGTGATCAGGGCGTCGGCGTGGTCGATCATCAACAAGGCGCTCGACATCGCCCCGCCCTTCCTGATCGGGCTGGCGGTCGACGTGGTGGTCAACCAGGAGAACTCGTTCCTGGCGCAGTTCGGCATCGAGGATCCTCGGGCCCAGCTGGTCGTTCTGGCGGTGATCACCTTCGTGGTCTGGGCGCTGGAGTCCCTCTTCGAGTACCTGCACGGCGTCGAGTGGCGCAACCTGGCCCAGACCATCCAGCACGAGCTGCGCATCGACGCCTACCGCCACGTCCAGGATCTCGAGATCGCCTACCACGAGCAGCAGTCGACCGGCGAGCTGATGGCGGTGCTCAACGACGACGTCAACCAGCTCGAGCGCTTCCTCGACAACGGCGCCAACACGATGCTGCAGACGGCGACGGCCACCATCCTCATCGGCATCACCTTCGTGGTCCTGATCCCGGGCGTCGCCTGGCTCGCCTTCCTCCCCATCCCGTTCATCGTCTACGGGTCGATCAGGTTCCAGAAGCGGATGGAGACGCGCTACGCGGCGGTGCGAGACCAGGCCGGGGTCCTCAACAGCCAGCTGGCCAACAGCCTGTCGGGGATCATGACGATCAAGGCGTTCAACGCCGAGGAGCGTGAGACCGCCCGGATCTCGCAGGAGAGCCTCCGCTACCGATACGCCAACCAGAGGGCCATTCGGCTGTCCGCCGCCTTCTCGCCGCTGATCCGGGTGGCCGTGCTCACCGGATTCATCTCGACGCTGATCTTCGGCGGCTTCCTCGTTCTCGACGGCCAGCTCGGCGTCGGGCAGCTACTCGGTGCTGGTGTTCATCACCCAGCGGCTGCTGTGGCCGCTGACCGGGCTGGGCGAAACCCTCGACCTCTACCAGCGGGCGATGGCGTCGACGACACGCATCCTCAACGTGCTCGACACCGCCCCGGCGATGCGCAGCGGCACGGCGCCGCTCTCCGCCGCCGGTGGTGCGGTGGCGTTCGAGCAGGTCTCCTTCTCGTACCCCGACCGACCCGAGGTGATCGCCGACGTCGACCTTCGCCATCGAC
This sequence comes from uncultured Acidimicrobiia bacterium, assembly GCA_963834375.1. Taxonomy (GTDB): domain Bacteria; phylum Actinomycetota; class Acidimicrobiia; order Spongiisociales; family UBA5794; genus JACDBE01. Next base: position 151,406 of record CAWIBM010000005.1, read on the forward strand.
CCTGGCGAGACCTTCGCCATCGTCGGGTCGACCGGAGCGGGTAAGACGACGTTGATGAAGCTGCTGCTGCGGCTCTACGACGTGTCGTCCGGCCGGGTGACGCTCGACGGCCACGACGTCAGAGAGCTGGTGGTCGCCGACCTTCGCCGGGCGATGGCCCTGGTGAGCCAGGACGTGTTCCTGTTCCATGGCACCGTCAAGCGAGAACATCCTCTACGGTCGCCCGGACGCCTCCGACGACGAGGTGGAGACGGCGGCGAAGCTGGCCGAGGCCCACGACTTCATCGCCGCTCTGCCGCAGGGATACGACACGATCGTCGGGAGAGCGCGGCCAGCGGCTCTCCGGCGGCCAGCGCCAGAGGGTGTCGATCGCCCGGGCGCTCCTGACCCGGGCGCCGATCCTGATCCTGGACGAGGCCACTTCGGCCGTGGACAACGAGACCGAGGCGGCGATCCAGCGATCGCTGGCCTCGGTGGCGCACCAACGCACCACCATCGTCATCGCCCACCGGTTGTCCACGATCCGCCACGCCGACACCATCGTGGTGGTGGAGAGCGGCCGGGTGACCGCCACCGGCACCCACGACGAGCTGATCGCCCGGCCCGGTCTCTACCGGACGCTGTGGGCGGTGCAGACCGGTGAGGCGACCGGCCCGGGGCCGGACCGGTCGCTTCCTGAACGCACTCCGTCCGGCCGCCCGTCCCGGCTACCGACGAACTTTCGCGCTTCCTGACTGGAAGGATTGACGTTGTTTAAGAGATATGTATCGTGTTTCGAGTGATGACAACGTACTCGATTTCGGCGACGCTCGGGATCCTCAACCGATGAACGTCCTCCCATCGGGGCCGTGCCGCCCCCGGGCGTCGCCGAGCCCTACCCCGCCTGCGCCGCACCGTGTTCGACCGGCCCCGGTTCGTGCCCGAGGTGTGGGACCTGCCCGGCGACTACCCGGCCTCGCATCCGTACGTGCGGCGGTACTGGACGGCCGATCCTGGGGCCGGGAGCGGTCGCCGACCTGCTCCGGCTCGCCACCGCGGCCACCCGCGGCCGCTCCCTGCCCCGGCCGGTCCACCTGGTGGAGCTGGCCCGCATCGGGCTTCGTCAAGGAGACCGCCTCGGCAGTGTCGGTGCGCACCCGATCCCGGCGGTGCCTGCCGCAGTCTGCGCCGGAGGCTGCCCCTGATGCTCCAGCGGGAGCTCGAGGACGCGACGGGCCGAGCACCGGCGACGGCCGCATCCGACCGGCGATCGTGGCTAGCCTCGACGACATTGGAGGACACCGATGACGAGCTACCACGACAGGGTCGCCGCCGCCAAGGCGGAGATCACCGAGGTGTCACCCGCCGAGGCATGGCGTCGCATCCAGGCCGGCGGCGGTGCTGCTCGACGTGCGGGAGCCCGACGAGATCGCCCAGGCCGCGATCGACGGGGCGGTGCTCAACCTCCGATGCGCACGGTGCTCGACAGAGTTTCGGATCGGCGTTCCCGACCAGGGCACCGAGGTCTCGTCTTCTGCGCCGCCGGCAATCGCTCGGCGCTGGTGGCCCAGGCGCTCGACCGGGCTCGGCTACCGGGCCGTCGCCTCCGTGAGCCGGCGGCGTCCACCAATGGGTCGACGACGGCTGCCCGCTCCAGCGACCCTCACTGCTGATCGGCCGCCGAGCGCCACCGGTATCACCGCCATCTCGTCCTGGCCGAGGTCGGCGAGCAGGGTCAACATCGGCTGCTCGGCTGCATCGGTCGCCGTGGTGGGCGCCGGCGGCCTCGGTTCCCCGGTGGCGATGTACCTGGCGGCGGCCGGGGTGGGCACGATCACCCTCATCGACGACGACGACCGTCGACCTCACCAACCTGCAACGGCAGATCGTCCACACCGACGACCGGATCGGCGACCGCAAGGTCGACTCGGCGGCGGAGACGCTCCACGGGCTGAACCCCGAGGTGTAGGTCGAGACCCGGGCGGTGCGGCTCGAGGCCTCCAACGTGCTCGACCTGATCGGCGGCGCCGACGTCATCGTCGACTGCGGCGACAACTTCCCCACCCGTTATCTCCTCAACGACGCCTCGATGCACACCGCCGCCCCGGTGGTGCATGGGTCGGTGCTCCGCTTCGAGGGCCAGGTGTCGGTGTTCGCACCCGCTACCGAGGGCCGTGCTACCGCTGCCTCTACCCGCTGCCGCCGCCGCCCGAGCTCGCCCAGTCGTGCGCCCAGGCGGGTGTGCTCGGGGTGCTGCCAGGCGTGGTGGGCACGCTCCAGGCGACCGAGGCGCTCAAGCTGATCCTCGGCATCGGGGATCCGCTGATCGGGCGGCTCCTGGTGTACGACGCCCTCGACCAGTCGATGCGGACATTCACCGTCACCCGCAGCCCCGATTGCCCGGCCTGCGCGGACGCTCCGCCCCACCCCCGCTGGTCGACTACGACGACGCGTGCCGCCCGGTCGGCATAGGCGCTGCGGGGTAAGCGCACCGACCGGGCGGCAGACATCGGGCCGCCGGAATCACCCGGCGGCGGCTGTATCGCGGTCGTCAGGGGAGCGGCATCTGCTCCCCGGCGGCATCCACCAGCCACCACACGTCACCGAGGCCGTGCCCGTTGGTGTCACCCGGGGGCGGCGTCGCCGGCGAAGTAGTACAGCGGCCAGCCGTTGTAGGTGACCTGCCCGGTGTCGGCGATCTCCCCATCAGGGCGGCGTCGACACCCTCGCCTGCGGTGGCGGGACCGACGAAGATCGGCCAGTTCTCGAGGCAGTCGGGGTCGCAGGTGCTCGTGCCCGGAGTCCTGGGTGTCGACCGTGAACAGGTACAGCGAACGTCCTTCGCCGTCGGCCAGGTGGTCACCCGATACACAGCTCGGCGCCGCCGGCCGGGGCCGCCGTGGTGCCGGCGGGGGCGGCCGTGGTGCCGGCAGGGGCCGCCGTCGTCGTCCGCCGGCGCCGCCGTGGTGGCTCCACCCGCATCGCCCCGGTGGTGTCGGTGGCATCGTCGTCGCCGCCGCAGGCGGCGGCCAGCAGCAGCAGGACCGCCAGCAGCATCCAGATTCGTCGGTCATCGGTCACCTCTCGGTGTTCGTTTCCCCCGGTCGGGAGATACGAGAGTCGACCCGAGGGCGGTTCACGAGCCGGAGGCCGAGTACTCGGGCCGAAGGTCGCCCGTCGGCCGTCAGCCCCACGTCGCCGTCACCGGCCCGGCCCGCCTTCCAGTAGCCGCGCACCAGGCATGGGAACGGGGGTGGTGCAGGCCTCGAACAGGTGCTGCCTGAGCTGGAACATCGCGGCCGCCTCGCCGGCCGCCCACACCCTGGTGTCCGGGTCGATGGCGGCGGCGGCCACCGCGGCAACCAGCGTGGAGCCGGGTGACGATCCTGGCGGCTGGTCGAGCCAGCACACCGATGCCGAGGGGTGGTCCGGAGCTGGGCCTCGGCCTCGGGGCCGGCCGATTTCGACGACGAACGTTGACCGGAACGGTGGCCGGGGATGTGGTCGAGCAGCTGGCCGATGGCGGGCAGGGCGGTCTCGTCACCGGCGAGCAGATAGGCGGTGGCGGTGGGGTCTACCCGGTAGCCGCGGCCCGGGCCCGAGATCGCAGCCGGCGCACCCTGGGCGGCGCGGCGACCGCCCATCGGGAGAGCCGACCGCCCGGGTGCACCACGATTCGAGGTCGATCTCGCTCCGGCCCACCCGGAGTGGGGTGAGGGTGCGGATGGGGGCACGGGACCCGTCTGGGGAGCAGGAAGACGTTGCCGTCCCAGTCGGGGACACCACTCGCCATCGCCAGTGGGGAGCAGCAGGCGCACACTTGCCGCCGGCAGCTCCGGGGCGAGCGAACCGGCGTCCGGCCCGCCGAGAAGGTGACGCGGACCATGCGCCGGCTGAGATGGCGAACGGCCACGACGGCTACCGGCACGAAACGGCGGAGGAGGGCGGCGGATCGGGTGGGCGCTCAACGCGGCTGCCGCCGGCGGTCTACCGCTCGGCGGTCTGCGCCGCCAGCGCCACCAGGGTGCGCACCCCGAAGCCGGTACCACCCTTCGTGAGGTAGTGCTCGTCGGACTCCGACCGAGCCGGCCCTGCCACGTCGAGGTGCGCCCAGGGGACGTCGCCGACGAAGCGCTCCAGCATCAACGCCGCCGAGATGGCGCCGCCGATAGCGATTCCCCGATGTTCTTCATGTCGGCGACGGTCGAGTCGATCTTCGACCGGTACTCCTCGACCAGCGGCAACCGCCAAACCGGCTCACCGGCGTGGGCCGCCGCCGCCATCACCCGATCGGCCACCGCATCGTCGGAGGCGAACAGGCCGGCCACCTTCTCACCGAGGGCGACCATGCACGCCCCGGTCAGCGTGGCGACGTCGACGATGAGATCGGGCGACTCCTCGACCGCCAGGGCGAGGCCGTCGGCCAGCACCAGCCTCCCCTCGGCGTCGGTGTTCAGCACCTCGACCGTCTTGCCGTTGCGAGCGGTGAACACGTCGCCGGGGCGCAGCGCCCTACCGCCCGGCATGTTCTCGGTGAGCGGGGCGAAGGCGACGACTTCCACCGGGATCTTCAGGCTGGCGATGGCCCAGACCGCCCCGAAAACGGCGGCGGCGCCCGCCATGTCGGTCTTCATGGGCATCATGGCATCTGCAGACTTGATCGACAGCCCGCCGCTGTCGAAGACGATGCCCTTGCCGACGAAGGCGAGCTTGCCTCTCCGCCGACGGGGCCGGTAGTGCAGCTTGACCAGGCGCGGCGGCTGCGGCCGAGCCCCACGAAACCGCCGCCAAACCGCCGAGTCGCTCCTCCTCGATCCGCGACTCGTCCCACACCTCGACATCGACGCCGACGACTTCGAGCCGGTCGGTGGCCCACTGCGCCAGCCAGGTGGGCGACTTGCCCGCCGCCGGCTCGTTGACCAGGTCTCGGGTGGCGGCCACCGCCTCGGCGAGCAACGCCCCTCCAGCCCCCCGGTCCTTGGATCTCGCCGATCAGTGTCAGGGTGGTCGTCTTCACCGGCTTGGGCTCGCTGTGGTGGCGGGTGAACCGGTACTGGCCGGTGCTGAAGCCGAAGACCACCAGGTCGGCGGCGCCATCCAGGTCGATAGCGGCCAGCGTCGTCGCCACCTTCTCGTTATCGGTGGTCGCCCTGCCGGCGCCGGCGGCCGCCCGCCGCAGCGCCTCGGCGTCGACCTCGGAGCCGAGCCCGACCAGGACCACCTTGGCGAAGCCGAGAGTCGCCCCCGGGCACGGCGACATGTTGACCGGCGGCGCCGGTGAAGTCCTGGGCGGCGAGGAAGTCGGTCAGGCCCTCGCCGAGCGCATCGGCGACGAGGTCGGCCCCGGGCCCCCATTCGAGCCCGTCGAGCACCGGCACCACCAGCACGTCGGCCTTGGCGGCGTCGACCGACGGCGCGGTCCTCACCGTGAAGCTCATGCCTGAGCATCTCCCCGTGCTCGACTCCCAGTCCGGCTCCACCTGGCGCGCCGCCATCCACAGGTAGTCGGCGAGCCGGTTGAGGTAGGGCACGACCTGGGACCCTTCGATCCCGTGCACCCTGGCATGGGTCACCGCCCGCCGCTCGGCGCTGCCGGACGATGGTCCTGGCCTGGTCGAGCGCGGCCGCCAGCGGGTTCTGCCCGGGGACCACGAACTCTGTCGGCATGCCCCGCTCGACTTCGATGCGGTCGATCGCCTCCTCCAGGGGAGTCACCATCTCGGCGGAGACCAACGTGGTGCCCGGCTCGAGCTTGTGCCGGTTCTCGGGGGCGGTGGCGAGCTCGGCGCCGACCACGAACATCTGTCGCTGCAGGTCGAGGAGCATCCCGGCCAGCTCGGGCTCGGAGTCGGCGGCCATGGCCCGGGCGACCCCCAGCGCCGCCACCGCCTCGTCGGTGGTGCCGTAGGCCTCCGGCCCGGTGTCGTCCTTGGCCACCCGGCCACCGTAGAAGAGCCCGGTGCTGCCGTCGTCACCCTTCCTGGTGTACACCTTCACGGCGGCGAGGTTAGATCTCTGCAGGACCACACCCGTCCCGTCAGCCGAAGGCGATGGTGCGACCGAGGAACAGCACGCCGAGACGAGGTGAGCACGGCGAGGTAGCTGAGACCGGTCGCCGCCATCACCCCGCTGTAGCGCGGCTCGTCGAGTGCCAGCCACACGCCTGCGATGAGGAGCCCGGTCATGACCACCAGGGCCAACCAGGCCCATCCGAAGAGCGGGTCGGCGGAGTAGCCGTTCACCGCCAGCTGCACGGTCACGATGCCGACGTCGGCGACGAGCCCGATGGCGGCGCCGCCGGTGAGGACCTTGAGCGACCACCGGGGCAGCCGGGGATCGACCAGGAACCAGTGTCCGAGCAACATCTCCGAGGTCACCCCGCCGGCGAGCACCGACCCGGTGACCACCGGCAGGACGGGAGAGCGGGTCGAGGCGACGAGGGCGAAGGCCACCGCCGCCACCAGGAGGCCGGAGGTCGCCGGGGTCGCCGACCGCGCCACGGCGATGGCGACCGCCGCCGCCGCCGTCCCGATGACCGCGATCGTCCCGCCACCGCTGACGATCACGAAGACGCCGACCAGCACCACCGCTCCCCCGGCCGTCCACGTGTAACCCGGGCCGACGATCTGCCACCAGACGACCACGGCGGCCCCCAGGGCCAGCCCGGACGCCCACATGCCGAGCATCAGGACCGGGGACAGGTCCACCTTCAGCCGAGGTGGGCGGCGATCCGGTCGGCCACCGCCTCGGGGGTGAGGGCGAACCGCTCGGCGAGAGCCTCCGCCGGTGCCGAGGCCCCGTAGTGGTCGATGCCGATGCGCAACGCCTTCTCGCCGACGATGTCACCCCACCCGAACGGCGAGGCAGCCTCCAGTGAGACCCGGGGCAGCCCTTCGCCGAGGACATCGGCCCGATACGCCTCGTCCCGGGCGAGGAACGCCTCGACACAGGGCATCGACACCACCCGCAGCGACAGGCCCCGTTCGGCGAGGATGGCGGCGGCGGCCAGCGCCGTGCCCAACTCGGAGCCGGTTGCCACCAGCACGGCATCGTCGCCTGCCCTGGCCACGTACCCGCCCTGGCCGACGACGGCGGGGTCGGTCGGGGTGGCTCGGGACCGGCACACCCTGGCGGCTGAGGACGATGGCGGTGGGCCCGTCGATGCGGTTGACGGCGACCTCCCACGCGCCGGCGGTCTCCCCGGGGTCGCCGGGACGGATCACCCACAGCCCGGGGATGGCGCGCAGAGCGGCGAGATGCTCGATGGGTTGGTGGGTGGGGCCGTCCTCGCCGAGGAACACCGAGTCGTGGCTCCACACCCAGATGCTCGGGCACTTCATCAACGCCGACAGCCGCACCGCGCCGCGCATGTAGTCGGAGAACGTGAGGAAGGTCGACCCGAAGGCGCGGACCCCGCCATGGAGGTTGATCCCGTTGACGATCGTGCCCATGGCGTGCTCCCGCACCCCGTAGCGGATGTTGCGCCCGGTCCGGTCGGCGGCGGAGAAGTCGCCGAGGCCCTCGATGAGCGACTTGGTGGATCCGGCCAGATCGGCGTCGCCGGAGAGCGAGGTCGGGGCGGAGCTCGGCGAGTTGCTGGATGACGTCGCCCGACATCGCCCTGGTGGCCACGCTCTTGCCGGCGTCGTACGTCGGAGCGTCGAGACGCACCGGTGGTGGCTCGTGGAAGGCGAGCCAGCGCGCCGCCAGCTCGGGATCGGCCGAGAAGGCGGCATGGCGCCGTTCCAGCCAGCTGTTGCGGGCGGCTCGACCCCGCTGCATCGCCGCCACGAAGAACGCTCTGGCTTCGTCCGGCACCTCGAACGGCGGCAGCTCCCATCCCAGCGCCTCCCGCGTCCTGGCGACCTCGTCGGCGCCGAGCGGCGATCCGTGGGCGGAGGCGGTGTCCTGCTTGTTGGGGCTGCCGTACCCGATGTGGGTCTTGCACGAGATGAGCGACGGCCGGCCGGACTCGGCCCTGGCGGCGCCGATCGCCTCGTCGACGGCGGTGCGGTCGTGGCCGTCGACGGTTTCCGTGTGCCACCCGTACGCCTCGAACCGCTTGGGGACGTCCTCGGAGAAGGTCCACTCGGTCGGCCCCTCGAGCGAGATCCGGTTGTCGTCGTAGAGGTAGCACCAGCCGGCCAAGCGCCAGGTGGCCGGCCAGCGACGCCGCCTCGGACGAGACCCCTTCCATGAGGTCGCCGTCCGACACGAACGCATAGGTGGTGTGGTCGACCAGCTCGGCACCGAACACCGGCGCGGAGCCTCTCCTCGGCCAGGGCCATCCCCACCGCGGTGCCGAACCCCTGGCCGAGGGGACCGGTGGTGGTCTCGATGCCGAGGTGGCGCTCGATCTCCGGGTGGCCCGGGGTGGGCGAGCCCAGCTGACGGAAGCTGACGATGTCCTCGATGTCGAGCTCGAAACCGGCGAGGTGGAGGACGGCGTAGAGCAGCATCGAGCCGTGGCCGTTGGAGACCACGAAGCGGTCCCGGTCCGGCCACTCGGGGTCGTCGGGATCGACCACGAGGTGACGGCCCCAGAGAGCGACGGCGATGTCGGCCATGCCCATCGGCATCCCCGGGTGCCCCGAGTTCGCCTTCTCCACCGCGTCGATGGCCAGGAAGCGGATGGCGTTGGCGGCCAGGTCGGCCTGGGGGCTGGTCAGGTCGAGGTCGGTCACTCCACTCCTACGGTCGCGCCGGCGTCACGTTAGTGAGAGGCGTCCGGGCATCGGCCCGGGAGCGACGCGGTCAGTGCCACCACGACGAGAAGGCGGGGGACTCGTTGAGCCGTCGCACCCCGTCGTCGGTGACCACCACGATGTCCTCGATCCGCATCCCGAACCGGCCCGGGACGTAGATCCCCGGCTCGACGGAGAACGCCATGCCCGGCCCTCAGGGGCTCGTCGTTGCCCGTCACCAGGTACGGCTCCTCGTGCACCTCGAGCCCGATCCCGTGCCCGGTGCGGTGGATGAACCATCGGCCGAAGCCGGCCTCGTCCAGGACCCGCGCGGGTGCGGCATCGACTTCCCCTGCCGGCACGCCGGGCCGGACCGCCTCGAGGCCTGCTCGCTGGGCGGCATGCGAGGGCGTCGTGGGCGGCGGCCACCTCGGAGGTCGGATCGCCCACCGAGAAGGTGCGGGTGGTGTCGGAGAAGTACCCGCCGAGCCTGCCGCCGAAGTCGGTGACCACGATGTCCCCCTCCTCGATGACACGGTCGGTCGGCTCGTGGTGCGGCGAGGCGCCGTTCGGGCCCCGAAGCGACGATGGCGAAGGCGGCGGTGTCGTGCCCTCCTCAACCAACGCGCCGGCGATGAACCCGGCGAGGTCGCGCTCGGTGCGGCCGGAGAAGCGCTCCCGGCGAGCCGCGCCATCACCCGGTCGGCGGCGGCGGCGGCGGCGGCGAGCAGCGCGATCTCGGCCTCGTCCTTCACCAGTCGCAGGGGGCCGACCACGGTCGAGGCCGGACAGGAAACGAACATCGGGCACCGCATCTTGGAGGGCGAGCAGGAAGCGCGTCCAGGTGTGGTCGCCGATGGCGGCCGTGCTCACCCCCGCCAGCCGGTCGGCCGGACCAGGTCGACCGGCTGCTCCGTCTCGCCCCAGGCCACCGTGTCGCAGACGTCCGGGTCGACGTCGACCCGGGGCGCCTCGAGCTCGGGCACCAGGAGCGTACGGGCGACCCGTCGCCGGGATGACCGCCATGGTGAGCCGCTCCGATGCCATCGCCCGATAACCGATGAGGTAGGGGAGGTCGGTTCCCACCGACAGGAGCAGCGCGTCGACCCCGGCGCCGGCCATCCGTGTCCTGGCGCGGCGCGATCCGCCCGGCGTGCTCGATCACCGGCCGGTCAGCCGGCCCGGAGTCGGACCGGAAATGGAGGCACGATCACCGCGCCGCAGCCAGCGAGTCGCGGGCGTGGTAGGAGGAGCGCACCAGCGGTCCCGACTCGACGTGCGCCAACCCGAGCCGCTCTCCCTCGGCCCGGTACCGCTCGAACTCGTCGGGGTCCACGTAGCGGTCGATCGGCCGATGCCGGGTCGTCGGCCGCAGGTACTGGCCGATGGTCACGATGTCGACGCCGACGGCTCGCATGTCGGCGAGGGCGCCGAGGACTTCCGGCTCGCTCTCCCCCATGCCGACGATCAGCCCCGACTTCACGGTGCCCCCCGGGTGCCAGCCACTTGGCCCGGGCCAGCAGCGCCAGCGAGCGGCCGTAGTTGGCGGCGGTGCGGATGTCACGCTGCAGCCTGAGGACGGTCTCGGTGTTGTGGTTCAGCACGTCGGGCCGTGCCTCCATGACCGTCTCCAGCGCTGCCCGGTCACCCTTGAAGTCGGGGATGAGCACCTCGACCGAGCAGCCGGGCAGCCGGTCGCGGATGCGTTCGATGGTCTCGGCGAAGATGGCCGCCCCACCGTCGGCGAGGTCGTCGCGGTTGACCGAGGTGAGCACGGCGTGCTGCAGGCCCATCTTCTCGATGGCCTCGGCCGCCCTCCTCGGCTCGTCGAGGTCGACGTCGCCCGGGCCGCCCGGTGGCGACGTTGCAGAAGGCGCAGGCCCGGGTGCACCGGTCGCCGAGCAGCATCAGGGTGGCGGTACCCTGTCCCCAGCACTCGTAGATGTTGGGGCAGCCGGCTTCCTCGCAGACGGTGTTGAGCCCCAGGTCCCGCATCAGCGTCTTCAGGTCGCGGTACCCCTCCGAAGTGACGTCTGCCTTGACCCTCATCCACTCGGGACGCGCCGGTTCGCCGACCAGGCGCTTGCCGATCACCAGGGGAACCTCGTGGCGACGCTCCGGGGAGAACACTCCGTCGGCCACCATCCGGTCGACGTCGTATGGCGTCCGGTGGGCGCCGCGGGAGAAGGCTCCGAGCTGGGTCTCGACCGTGTCGTGGCCGAACACCGGCGCCACCTCGTCGACCAGCGCCCTCACGACCTCCTCGAGGGTGATGGGCCGCCGAGCAGCGCCGCCATCGAGGTGACGGGTCGGTCGGCGATCCCGCAGGGGACGATGTGCCCGAAGTACGGCGAGGTCGGGGTCGACGTTGAGGGCGAACCCGTGCATCGACACACCCCGGGCAACACGGACCCCGATGGCGGCCACCTTGCCCCGATCGGTCCACACCCCGGTGAAGCCGTCCTCGATCCAGGCTTCGATCCCGAAGCGGCGCAGCGTGGCCAGCAGCACCTGCTCGAGGCGCCTGACGTGGCCCACCATGTCGAACCCGTCGCCGAGCCGCGGCACGGCGAAGATCGGATATCCGACCAGTTGACCGGGACCGTGGTAGGTGATGTCCCCACCCCGGTCGACGAACTCGACGGTGGCGCCGAGCTCGACGAGTCGGTCCGGACCTGCCAGCAGGTTGGACCCGTCGCCGTTCCGACCCACCGTGTACACATGCGGGTGTTCGAGGAGCAGCAACCGGTCGTCACCGGATCGGCCGCTCACCCGGCCCTCCCAGAACGCCTTCTGCAGGTCCCAGGCCTCGCCGTAGTCCAACCTGCCCAGCCACCGGATCCGCAGCGGGCGGCCGACCGGTGGGGTCACGACAGCTCCTGCGCCCAATCCCAGGTCTCCAGGTTCTGCTTGATCCGCTGCAGGAAGAGCACCGCGGTCGAGCCGTCGAACACCCGGTGGTCCCAGGTGAGCCCCAGGTAGCCGATGTGGCGGATGGCGATGGTGTCGGTGCCGTCGGGCAGGGTGACGACGGCCGGGCGCTTGACGATCGAGTCGGTGGAGAGGATCGCCACGTTGGGCACATTGATGATCGGAGCGCTCATGAACGACCCGAACGGGCCGGGGTTGGTGATGGAGAACGTGCTGCCGGACAGGTCGTCCGGCTCGAGCTTCCCGGCCCTGGCCTTGTCGGCGAGTGCCCGGATCCCCCGCGCCAAACCGCCGAGGCGGAGGTTCTCGGCGCCCCGCAGCGACATCACCACCAGGCCCTTCTGGTTGAGGTCGACGGCGATCCCCAAGGTTGACCGTTCTCGAGAACGTCTGGGTGCCTGCGTCGAGGTCGAAGGCGCTGTTCACCACGGGGAAGGCGTTGAGGGCATCGACCGTCGCCCGTGAGATGAAGGGGAGGTAGGTGAGCGAGAAGCCCTCGGTGCCCTTGAAGGCGTCCTTGTGAGCCTGGCGCACCCGCTCCACGTTCTCGAAGTCGACTTCGACCGACGTCCACACGTGGGCGGCGGTTTGCTTGGCCATCACCATGTTCTCGGCGATGCGCCTGCGCAACCGGTCGATGGGGACGGCGTCCGCCGAGGCCGCCACCGCCGGGAGCGATGGCGGTGCCGCAGGAGACGGGGCCGGTTCGGCCGGGGCTGGAGCCGGCGCGGCAACGGCAGCGGGGGCTGCAGGCGCCGGGGCGGCGGGAGCGGGAGCAGCTTCCGGTGGAGCGCGCCGAGGGCGGGGCCGGAGCCGCCGCGCTCGGGCTCCACCGCCACCTTGGTGGCGGCGGCGTCGATGAACGCCATCACGTCCTTGCGGGTGATCCTCCCGCCCTCGCCGGTGCCGGTGACCTGGGACAGGTCGAGCCCGTGCTCATCGGCGAGCTTGCGCACGACCGGGGAGAGGACGCCCCGCTTCGGGGCGTCCTCGGCGGCTTCGGGCATCTTCGCGGTGGCGGCTTCGGGCGCGGTCGCCGCCGCAGCCGGCGCCGGGGCGGGCTCGGCCGGAGCGGGGCTGCTGCGCGCGGGCTCGGGAGCCGGTGGCGCCTCGGCGGCGCCGGTGCCTCGGCAGCCGGCTCGGGCTCGGCTCGGGCTCGAGGGCGCCGGCTTCCGGCTGCGGCGGGCCGCCTCCGGCTCCGGGGCGGCCGGCGCCGCTCCGGGGCGGCGGCCGCCGGTGCCGCCTCGGCGTCCTCCCCGGGCTCGGCGATGACCACCAACGGGGTACCGACGCTGACCGTCGTCCCCTCCTCGACCAGGATCTCGCGGATGACCCCTGCCGCCGGTGACGGGACCTCGGTGTCGACCTTGTCGGTGGAGATCTCGAGCAGGATCTCGTCCTCGGCGATGGTGTCGCCCACCTGCTTGGCCCACGAGAGGATGGTGCCCTCGGTGACGGTCTCACCGAGTTGCGGCATGTTGACGGTTACGGCCACTGCTCAGCTCCTTCTGCGGGTCAATGGAGAGGTCTTCCGGCGGCGGCGAGGAGCGTCTCGCCGATCGCCTCTGCCAGCGTCGGGTGGGCGTGCACGAAGGCCGCCTCCGTGGGCAACGCCTCCCAGGCCACCACGTACATCAGCTCGTGGATGAGGTCGCCGGCGTTGGGTGCCACCACGGTGGCGCCGAGGGTGGGCCCGCCCTTCTCGGCGACGACGCGGACGATGCCGTCGGCCTCGCCGAGGATCTGGGCCCGGCCCAGCCCGCGCATCCCGTGCTCGGTGACCTCGACCTCGTAGCCGGCGTCGGTCGGGCCGCCTGTTCGGTCAGCCCCACCGAGGCGATCTCCGGGTGGGTGTACACCACCGAGGGGATGGCCCGGTAGTCGACCGGTGCAGTCTCCCCCGTGGCGAGATGGGTGATGGCGGCGATGGCCTCGGCATAGCCGGCATGGGCGAGTTGGGGGTGCCGGCGACGATGTCCCCGACGGCGTAGATGCCGGCGTGGTCGGTGAGCTGGGTCTGCGGGTCGACGAGCACGAAGCCCTTGTCGAGCTTCACCTGGGTGTGCTCCAGCCCGATCCCTTCGGTGAGCGGGCCTCTCCCCACCGACATCAGCACGACGTCGACCTCGGCGGATGGTGTCACCGGCGGTCACCACGACGGTGTCGTCGCGGAACTCCGGCGGCCCAACGGGGATCCCGGTGGTCACGGTCACCCCGGCCTTGCGGTAGCGACGGAGCAGGATCTTGACCGCCGACTCCTCGGTCCCGGGGAGGATCTGGTCCAGCGCCTCGAAGATCCAGACCTGCGACCCGGTCTCGGACAGCAGCGAGGCGAACTCGCAACCGATGACCCCGCCGCCGATGATCGCCACCCGTTCCGGCCGCTCCGTCCAGTCGAGCGCCTCGGTGCTGGACACGACCCGTTGCCCGTCGATGTCCCATCCTGGGATGGTGCGGGGATAGGACCCGGTGGCGAGCACGATGTTGCGGGTCTCCAGCAGCCTGGTCTCGCCTTCTCGCCGGTGACCTCGACGTCGGCGTCGGCGGTCACCTTTCCGAACCCTTTGATCACCTCGACCTTGCGGGCGGTGAGCAGCCCGGACAGGCCCTTCACCACGTTGGCGACGATGGTGTTCTTGCGAGCGAGGGCGGCTCCCCAGTCGAGCTCCGGCTCACCGGCGGTGACCCCGAACTCGGCGGCCCGCTCGACCATCGAGTACACATGCGCCGTCTGCAGCCATGCCTTGGCCGGTATGCACCCCCGCACCAGGCACGTCCCCCCCACCGCGTCCATCTCGACCATGGCGACATCGAGCCCGAAGTTGTGGGCATACAGAGCGGCGGCGTAACCGCCGGGCCCGCCGCCGATGACAACCACGTCGTACATGTTCCTCCGGGGAGCGTTCCAGCCAGCGAGCCTAGTGGCCCCTCCCGGTCGACTCGCGGGCCGAATGCGGCACGGCGAGGGTCGCCGGCATGATCAGGCGGAGAGTGCCCTCCGCTATCCTGCCGCCGGGTCGCTAGCTCAATTTGGCAGAGCAACGGACTCTTAATCCGCAGGTTCCGGGTTCGAGTCCCGGGCGACCCACGCATCGGCCGTCCGACGCTTGCTGTCTCGACCGCGCCTCTTGCATCGTGGCGTACGGTTCGGCAGGGTGGCCGCCCATGACCGTCCCCGAGGCGCGCCGTCACGAGCTGTACAATGCGCTCGAGGAGGTGCTCGGCACCGATCGGGCCGACACGCTCATGGCCTACCTGCCCACAGTCGAGACTGCCGCCCTGGCCACTCGAAGTGATGTCGCCGTGGTCGAGGCGCGTGTCGAAGACGTCCGGACTGAGCTCAAGAGTGAGATCCAGCTGGTGGGGACAGAGATCCGTGCGGTCAACCAGCGGCTCGACCGCCTGTTCCTGACGCTGGGCGCAGGCCTGGTCGCCATGCTGGTGGCGGTCTTCACCGAGTTCATCGTCGGCTGACCGCCCGGCTCTTCGTCTCGAAGCGCGGTGCCCTGCTGGCACAATGGACGCCGGCATGCCGCGCGGGCGTGGCGGAACGGTAGACGCGCCAGGCTTAGGACCTGGTGGGCGAAAGCCCGTGGGGGTTCGAGTCCCTCCGCCCGCACCTTGATCGCATGTTTCGGCGGCTCGCGTTCCGGGTAGGCAAGACACGAGACTCGGGAAGCGATCGCACCGAACGTCTCGGAACGCCAACAAGGAGATTTCCTAATGAAGGATCTATGGACATATCCCGACCAGTACCAGGGCACGGTCCTCGACATCGACGGCTTCGATGTCGTGGCCACTGACGGGGAGATCGGGAAGATCGACGAGGCGACATACGACGTGAGCTCGTCGTACATCGTCGTCGACACCGGTCCCTGGATCTTCGGTCGCAAGGTGCTACTGCCGGCCGGTGTGATCCAGCACATCGACCAGGACGACCAGAAGGTGTCGGTGCGACTGACGAAGGAGCAGATCAAGAACTCACCAGAGCTCGACAAGGACACGATGGACTACATGTCCGACGTGTACCGGGACAAGGTCGGCTCTTACTACGGCAGCTTCTAGCCGGAACGTTCGATCGCAGAGGGGCGGGGCCATTAGGCCCCGCCCTTCTGCATGTCTGAGCAGAGCCACGCTCGGAGCCCGTTGGCACTGCACCCGTTCAAACCCCACACTGGCGGGGAGCCCATGCAGACCCGCTACCTGATCCTCGCCGCCCTCGTTGACCGCCCTCGCCATCGTCATCGCGGCGGCGGTGTGGTTCGGCTCGCTGTGAGCGGGCGACCGGCATGAGAGCTCTCGTGGTCGGCGGGGGCATCGCCGGGGTGTCGGCGGCGGCAGCGCTGGCTCCCCACGCCCACGTCACCCTCGTCGAGACGCGAGGCGTCGCTCGCCTACCACACCACCGGTCGGTCGGCCGCCCTGTACTTCGAGAACTACGGCGGCAGCCGCCGTCCGCCCGCTGAGCCGGGCCAGCCGGCCGTACCTGCAGGATCCGCCCGAGCGAGCTCGTCGACGCCCCGTTGCTCATCGACCCGGGGCGGGCTGACCATCGCCGGCGCGAGGGCGCCGATCGAGCGACTCGACCGCATCCACGCCGAGGGAGTCGCCACGGGAACCGTCGTGGAACGGCTCACCACGGCGCAGGCGATCGCTCGCAGCCCGGTGCTCCGTCCCGAAGCCGTCGCCGCCGCCCTGTGGGAGCCGGAGGCGGCCGACATCGACGTCGCCGGGTCTGCATCAGTCCATGGTGCGGGCCGCCCGCCGCCACGGCGCCGACATCATGACCAGTACCGAGCTGGTCGACGCCGAGCTGGGCGGAGCGGTTGGACCGCCGACGGTCGGAGGGTCCGTGTGGCACGGTGACGCCATCGTCGACGCCGCCGGGGCGTGGGGTGACGTCGTCGCCGCCCGGTGCGGCGTTCGACCGGTGGGGCTCACCCCGATGCGGCGCACTGCGTTCATGGTGGCGGGAGAGGAGCGCTGGGCGGGCACGCCCATGGTCATCGAGGCCCACCACGGGTGGTACTTCAAGCCGGACGGGTCGCAGGTCCTGTGCAGCCTCGCCGAGGAGAACCCCACCGAGCCGTGCGACCCCCGAGTCGACGAGCTCGATGTCGCCCTCGCCATCGAACGCATCAACGCAGCCACCACGCTCGACATCCGGTCGGTTCGCTCGGCATGGTGCGGGCTGCGGACCTTCGCCGCCGACCGTGTCGATGGTCATCGGTCCCGACCCGGACATGAGCCGAGTTCGTGTGGCTGGTCGGCCAGGGCGGGACCGGCATCCAGACGGCGCCTGCGGCCGGGCGGCTGGCCGCCGCCGCCGTCCTCGGCGAGCCGGTCCCGGACGACCTGGCCGCCGCCGGCGTCGACGTGGGCGCCCTCGGCCCCGCGTCGGCTGAGCCGACGGTCACCCGGGGCGTAGGATCGGGCCGTGCTCCGCTTCCCGACGCCGAACTGAGAGCGTTGGCGTCAGGCGAGGTGGTGGTCGCTTTCGTCCCCCGGATGACGGTTGGGGAGGGCGACGAGCTCGCCCTCCTGCCCGGCGGGCCCATGGCCGCCGAGGATCTCAAGCCGGCCTACCGTCGCTGGGCGTCGCATCCCGCCCCCGAGGGGACCTGGACCGCGGTGGTCGTCGCCGTCGACCCGGCGGCGCTGCTCGACGTCGAGGCCGGCGCCGGCCGGCACATCAGGGCGGAGCCGGGGACCGGACGACCTGGCGATCCTCAGAGTGTTCGGCCTCGACGGCCCGGTGCTCTCCGACGAGGCCTTTGCGGCGAGGGTCGGCTCGATCGAGGGGGCGATGGGCGGCTGAGCAGGCCGCCACCCGCTGATCGTGCCACCATGCGCCGGTGCTGTTCGCGCTCACCGGAGCCACCGGGTTCGTCGGAGGCGCCCTGGCTCGCCAGCTCGTCGAGGCCGGGCATGACGTGCGTTGCCTGGTCCGCGACCCCGACGGCGCCACGATGCTGACCGGGCTCGGAGCCGAGCTCGTGCCGGGAGACCTCGGCGACTGCCGCGTCCCTGCACAGCCTGTGCGACGGCGTCGATGGGCTCTTCCACGTGGCCGGGTGGTACCAGGTGGGCAGCAGGGCGTCCCGAGCAGGCATGGACGGTGAACGTCGCCGGGACCCGCGACATGCTGGCGGCAGCCGCCCAGGCCGAGGTTCCTCGCATCGTGTACACCAGCACCCTGGCGGTGAACTCGGACACCGGCGGTCGGCTGGTCGACGAGACCTACCGCTTCGCCGGGCCGACACCTCTCGGTGTACGACGAGACCAAGGCCCGAGCCCATCGAGATCGCCGCAGCAATGGCGGCGGAAGGGCTGCCGATCGTCATCGCCCAGCCGGGCCTGGTCTACGGGCCGGGTGACACCAGCCAGGTCGGCGGGCTGGTCGAGGACGTGGTCTCCGGCGGCCGGCCGTTGGTGCCATCCGGAGGCGGCGTACTGCTGGGGGTACATCGACGACATCGCCCGATGGTCACGTCCTGGCCATGGAGTCGCGGAGTGGAGGGCGAGTCGTACATGCTGGCCGGGCCACCGGCGCCACTCGCCGAGGCTCTCCGCATCGCCGCCCGCCTCGCCGGGACGAAGGGGCCGGTCACCATGCCGACCGGGCGCGTGATGCGATCGGCGGCGGCCATGGCCGCGCTCGTCGAGAAGGTCGTCAGGCTGCCCCCGGCATACCGCCGCGGAGACGTTGCGGGTCGGCGACCGCCACCTACTTCGGCAGCCCGGCGAGGGCCGCAGGCGCGAGCTGGGCTGGGCCTGCCGGAGCCTCGACGACGGCATGGCACTCACGGTCGCTTCGCTGCAGAGTCATGAGTCGCCGCACGACCGGCTCGGCGTCGAACCGCCCTCGCCGGCGATCGAAGGTAGCGTTCCGCCATGTCGCAGCAGCCCTCGAGTTGATCCTCCTCCGCCAGCTCGCCAGCTACCTCGCCATCCCGATGTGGATGATGGACGCGTCGACGGGAACCTGATCTACTACAACGAGCCGGCGGAGGGCCTGCTCGGCGTGCGCTTCGACGACGTCGGCATGATTCGGGCGGAGCAGCTGGTCGGCATGTGGCAGGTGACCAGAAGCTGGACGGGTCGCCGCTCGCCGACGAGGACTTCCCGGTCGGGGTCGCGCTCAGCAAGCGGATGCCGGTGCACCGTGCCATCCGCTATCCGCGGGCTGGACGGCGTGTGGCGGGGGGTGGAGGTGACGGCGATCCCCATCGAGGGCCAGGGCGGCAGGTTCCACGGGGTGCTGGCCACGTTCTGGGAGGTGGAGACCTGAGAGTCACGCTGCGGGGCACGAGAGGCTCGATCGCCAGCGGCGGCTCGGGGACCGCCCGCTACGGCGGGGACACGTCGGCGGTCGAGGTGGCGTCCGGTGGCGACGGCCTCCTCGATCCTCGATGCCGGGAGTGGGATCCGGACACTCGGACGCCGCGTGCGAAGGCGTTGGACCCAGGTCGACGTGCTGCTCACGCATCTGCACATGGACCACATCCAGGGTCTCCCGTTCTTCGCCCCGCTCCACGACCCCGACGTGCGCGTCGACGTCTGGGGGCCGGTGTCCAACGGGCAGTACCTGCAGGAGCGGCTCAACCGCTACCTCTCCCCACCGCTGTTCCCGGTGCGGGTCCGTGACCTGCCAAACGTCGTCTTCCACGACGTGGCGCCGGGCACGTTCGAGATCGAGGGGATCGAGGTCACTGCCGAAATGGTGAGCCACCCCGGGCCCACGCTCGGCTTCCGGCTGGAAGAGGCGGGCGGGGTGCTTCACCTACCTGCCCGACCACGAGCCGGCGCTCGGGGTCACGCAATTTCCCGGAGCGGCGAGTGGACCTCGGGCTATTCGCTGGCGCTCGGCGCCGACGTCCTGGTGCACGACTCCCAGTACACCGACGAGGAGTACCTCGAGCGGGTCGGCTGGGGCCACAGCTCGCTGACAGCCACGTCCTCGGTTCGCCGGCTTGACCCAGGTGAAGGGCTGGTCACGTTCCATCACGACCCGCCCACAGCGACGAGATGCTGGACGAGGCGCACCAGCGGCTCATGGAGCAAGCCGCGGCTTCGAGGTGGTCCCCGGGAATGCCCGGCACCACGTTCGACCTCTGAGGCGCCCGCGTCGCCACCGGTCCGTCGCCACCACCCAACGAGGCCAGCGCCTGTGTCCGGCGGCCGGACCGCCCGTCACGGCAGCGGGGCAAACCCCCGGTTGCGTGCCTCCGCCAGCGTGTCGGGGCCGAACGTCTGCACCATCCGCCGGCGAACCAGGTCGTCGGTCGTCGGTCGTGTCGAGAGGGCGAGCGAACTGATCCTCGTCGTCGCTGTCGTAGACGGTCATGGTGTCGCGGAGACCCAGCGAGCGGTGGCTCTCGAAGCGGCGCAACCTGCCCACCAGGTCAGACCCGCGGCGGCTCGCGGTAGCCGCCGAACACCGACTTGAGCGTGGCCACGACCTCGCCGAGCGTCGCCCGGGCCCTGGCGGCGTCGATCAGGAGCGGCATCGTGTTCTCGTCGCCCCGCGCCCCTGCCTCGAGGGCGGCCAGAGCCCCGGCGACCGCCGCCTCGTCTCGCTGCCCCCGCAGCCGCGGGTCAGCCGCGGCCCGCTGTCCCTCCTCGATCTCGGCCCCGATGCGGAGGATGTCGAGCGGGTTCTCCTCGGTCTTGACGTGGACGTTGACCCCGACGATCGCCCGCTCGCCCGAGGTGACCGCCTTCTCGAACTCGTAGGCGGCGTCGGCGATCGCCCCCTGGAACCAACCCTCCTCGATCCCGGCGAGAACCCCGTCGAGCATCGACCCGTTGCCCATCCGATCGATGGCGGCGAACATCTCCTCCGCTCGGGCCTCGATGCGGTCGGTCATCTCCTCGACGAACCACGAGCCGCCCAGCGGATCGATGGTGTCGGCGATCCCGGTCTCCTCGGCCAGCACCTGCTGGGTGCGCAGGGCGATCTCGGCGCTCTTCGCCGTCGGCAGGGCGTACACCTCGTCGAGGGCGTTGGTGTGCAGCGAGTTGGTGCCGCCGAGCACGGCGGCCAGCGCCTCGACGGCGGTGCGGACGATGTTGTTCTCCGGCTGCTGGGCGGTCAGCGACACCCCGGCGGTCTGGCTGTGGAAGCGCAGCTTCAGCGAACGCTCGTCCTTGGCCCCGTAGCGGTCCCGCATCCAGCGGCTCCAGATGCGCCGGGCGGCGCGGAACTTGGCGATCTCCTCGAAGAAGTCGATGTGGGCGTCGAAGAAGAACGACAGCCGGGGGGCGAAACTGTCGACATCGAGCCCGCGCCGCATCCCCGCCTCCACGTAGGCGAACCCGTCGGCCAGGGTGAAGGCCAGCTCCTGGGCGGCGGTCGGTCCCGCCTCGCGGATGTGATATCCGCTGATCGAGATCGTGTTCCAGATCGGCACACGCTCCATGCAGAACTCGATCATGTCGACGATCAGCCGCAGGTGGGGCTCCGGCGGGAAGATCCACTCCTTCTGGGCGATGTACTCCTTGAGGATGTCGTTCTGCAGCGTGCCGCGCAGCCGGCCGCCAGTCGATCCCCTGCTCCTCGGCGGCGACCAGCAGGAACGCGAACAGCACCTCGGCGGGGCCGTTGATCGTCATCGACACCGAGACGTCGCCGAGCGGGATCCCGGCGAAGAGGTCGACCATGTCCTCGCTGGAGCTGATCGAGACCCCGCAGTGGCCGACCTCGCCGAGGGATCGGTCGTCGTCGGCGTCGAGCCCCATCAGGGTGGGCATGTCGAACGCCACCGAGAACCCGTCCTGGCCCTGGGCGAGAGAGGTAGCGGAAACGCTCGTTGGTGTCGGCCGCCGAGGCGAACCCGGCGAACTGGCGCATCGTCCACAGCTTGCCCCGGTAACCGGAGGGGTGGATGCCGCGGGTGTACGGGAAGGCGCCCGGGTAACCGATCGACTCGTCCGGCTCGCCCTCGCCGGGTAGCCCAGGGCGGGGACGTCCTCGAAGGACATCGTGGTGAACCGGTCCTTGCGGTGCCGCCCCTCGGTGTAGCGCCGCTCCCAGTCGCGCGCCCGTCGGCGTCGGGTGGCGCGGTCACGGCGTCGCTTCCTCGGCGGATCTCGGGGTGCTCCCAGCGATCGATGACCCGGCGGGTCTCGTCCGGCCCGACCGGCTCGCCGACGGCGCCGATGGCGGCGAGGTACCCGGCCTGCAGGTCGAGCACCTCGATGATCATGTCGCCATCATACGGATGGCCCTCGGCGACGGCTCGACGCTGGGCGTACTCGGCCGCCTCCAGGCCGCCGACGACCACGACGTCGTCCGTCGGGGCGCAGGTCGGGGTCCTGCACGTAGCGCATCTCCCAGGCCAGGATCCGCCGCACGTCCTCTCGCCCCAGTCGCGGGCGGTCGCTCGGGGACAGGTGGGGCGATGACCCAGTCGATGGCGTCCTCGACGCCGTACACCACCACCGGCTCGGGACGGTGGCGCCGCTCCTGCCAGAGGAAGGCCAGGGCGATTCCGGTCAGGGCGACCGCCAGCCCCGCGGCGACGAGCGTCGAAGTCACCGGGCGATGGTACCGTCGCGGCGTCCCCGGTCCGGAGCCGTGCCCATCCTCGACACGCTGAAGCTGTTCTTCGCCATCCTGGCCGTTCTGGCCAACGTGGCGGTGGTGGTGCTGGTGGTGCTCTGGGTCGGCGGCCGGTTCTCCGACGCCCTGGCCTCGTGGCGTGACCGGCTCCACGAGTCGCTCTACGGCTACGAGTACTGGCTTCGCCTTCATCGTCGCCCTGGTGTGCACCGTGGGCAGCCTCTACCTGTCGGAGATCGAGCACCTCGAGCCGTGCCGGCTGTGCTGGTTCCAGCGGATCGCCATGTACCCGCTGACCGTGCTGCTCGGCATGGCGGCGTGGAGGCGGGACCGCTGGATCCGGCCGTACGTGCTCACCCTCGCCTCCATCGGGATCCTCATCAGCGCCTGGCACTACACGATCCAGCGCTTCCCGTCGCTCGAGGACGGCGGCTCGTGCTCGCTGACCGCTCCGTGCACCGCCGACCCGCTGTGGGTGTGGGGCTGGGCCACCATCCCGTATATGGCATATGAGCGGCTTTGCCCTTATCATTGCCTTGATGGTCGTGGCCTGGGTCAACGATCGCTCTCCCGACTCTCCCGAGGTGATCTCGTGACATACCGCCAAGAAGCGGCCGAATCCGCCCCCGCAGGCCAAGAGCAGGGCCGACGGACCGCCAACGCCGCCAAGGCCTCGCTCGACCTCGACCGCCAACCAGCGCCCGGAGCGCCGCCTCCCGCCGCGGTCCGCAGCCGCCGCCCAAGCAGAAGTTCCCGGTGCTCCCGGTCGTGTTCGGGGTGGTGGCGCTGGCGCTGATCGCCGCCATCATGTTCAGCTCGAGCCGCTCGATCAACGACGACGAGACCGGCGAGCCGACGATCACCGGCGAGGTGCTCGCACCCTACGCCACCGGCACCGAGCCGGCCTCGGACGAAGCCGTCGGCACCACTCCCCCAACGCTGAGCGGCGAGGACTTCGACGGCAACGCGGTGGTGATCGACCCTGCGGACGGGACGCCGAAGGCGGTCGTGTTCCTCGCCCACTGGTGCCCCCACTGCCAGGCGGAGGTTCCCCGGGTGCAGGCATGGCTCGACGCCGGCGGTGGCGTCGACGGCGTGGAGCTCGATGTCGGTGGCGACGTCGATGAACTCCGCACGCCCCAACTACCCGCCGTCGGAGTGGCTCGAGGGCGAGGGGTGGACCGCCCCGGTGCTCCGCGACACGGCGGCGTCCGATGCCTACATCGCCTACGGTGGCGGCGCCTTCCCCTACTACGTGTTCATCGACGCCGACGGCAACGTGGTGCGGCGCAGCTCCGGCGAGCTCGACGTCGCCACGCTGGAGAGTACATGCAGGAGATCGCCCCCTAACGGCGACTCCTGCCGGCGGCCGAGGGCGCTCCGGTCTACAACCCGATCCGGTCGGCCAGCTCGGCGCGCCACGCCGGCGAGTCGCCCAGCATCAACTGGGTCGTCTTCGCCCGTTTGAAGTACAGGTGGGCGTCGTGCTCCCACGTGAACCCGATGCCCCCGTGCACCTGGATGGTCTCGGCAGCCACCGAGTAGTAGGCATCGGCGCAGTAGGCCTTGGCCAGGGGGGCGGCGATGCGCAATTCGGGGTCGGCCGCCGACGCCGCCCATCCGGCGTAGTAGGCGGCGGATCGGGCCGACTCCACCGCCACCAGCATGTCGGCACAGGCGTGCTTGACCGCCTGGAATGAGCCTATCGGACGGCCGAACTGCTTCCGCTCCTTGGCATAGGCCACCGACATCTCCAGGCAGCGGGCGGCCCCGCCAACGGCCTCGAAGGAGAGCCCGACCGCTGCCAGGTCGTAGAGGTCGTCGAGCACGCCGGCGCCGCCACGCGGCAACCGGGCCGAGGCGTCGACGACGACACCGTCGAGCCGCACCGCGGCCTGCTTGCGGGTCAGGTCAAGCGTGACGAGGGGCTCTCTGGTGACCCCCGAGGTGTCGGCGTCGACCAGGTAGAACGCCAGGGCTGCCTCGACACTCGAACCCTCCCGGGCAGCGACGATCAAGCACGTCGGCGGTGTGCCCGTCGACGACGTACGACTTGGCGCCATCGAGGACGAAGCGGTCGCCCTCGGCCCGGGCCGTGGTGGTGACGGAGTCGGCATCCCATCCCCCTCCGGTGTCGACGATCGCCACCGCCAGCGTCTTCTCCCCCGCCGCCACCGAGGGGAGATGCGCCAGCTTCTGGTCCTCGGTCCCGGCCAGCAGGAGCAGGTTGGCACCGAGAACCGCGGTGGCGAGCAGCGGAGACGGCGTGAGCCGGCGGCCGGTCTCCTCGAGGACGACGCCCAGCTCCAGCTGGGTGAACCCGGCCCCGCCGTACTCCTCGGGGATGGCCAGGGCGGGAAGGCCCATCGCCGACATCTCGGCCCAGATCGCCGGGTCGAACCCGGTGTCGGTCTCCATGAGCTCACGGACGCGGCTCATCGGCACCTTGTCGTCGAGGAACCCGGCCACCGAGCCGCGCAGCATCTCCTGCTCCTCGGTGAAGGCGAAGTCCATCGGGCCGGGCTCCTCGGACGGCGGGTCGGGCATTGTGGCATGTCTCTAGCCTCTGTCTCATGGCTCTTCGGCTGACGCCTCATCGCTGAGCGATGGGGGACCCCCAGCCCCCATCGCCGAGTCTCCGCCTGACGGCGTAGCCTCTCTGCCCATGCCCGCCCCCTGGCATTTCGAGAGCCCCCAGCTCCTGGTCCGCAAGCTCGCCGTCGGCGGGTTCGAGAACAACGTCTACGTGGTGGCCTGCGCCGTCACCGGCGAAGCATCTGGTGGTCGATCCCGGCTTCGAGCCGGACCGGGTGGAGGCCGCCGTCGCCGACGTCGATCCCGTGGCGGTGGTCATCACCCACGGCCACGCCGACCATGTCGGCGCCGCTCGGGAGACGGCAGGACGGATGCAGGTGCCCCTGCTCATGCACCCGGCCGACGTCGGGATCGCCGGGTTCGAGCCCGACAAGCCGCTCACCCAAGGGACGCTGACGGCCGGCAGGCTGGAGGTCGAGGTGCGCCACACCCCGGGCCACACCCCTGGCTCGACCTGCCTGCTGGTCCCGGGTGTCGTGTTCACCGGGGACACGCTGTTCCCGGGAGGTCCCGGAGCAACCCGCTTCCCGTACTCGTCGTTCGAAACGATCGTGTCCAGCATCGCCGCCTCGGTCTGTTCACCCTCGACCCGGCGACCCTGGTGATGCCCGGCCACGGGCTCGACACGACGATCGGAGCCGAGGCGCCGATGCTCGACGAATGGAAGGAGCGTGGATGGTGAGCGAACCCGGCAGGCTGCAGGTGGGGTTGATGGTGGAGCCGCAGATGGGAGGCACCTACGAGGACCTCGTCGGGCTGGCCCGCTGGGCCGAGGAGCACGGCTTCGACACGCTGGCCCGCTCCGACCACTACCTCGACATGGACGTTTCCCGTCCGGTCACCGACGCCTTCATCGCGCTGGGCGGGCTCGCCGTCGGAGACGGCTCGATCGGCCTCACCGTGCTGGTCAGCCCGATCACGTTCCGCCACCCGGCGGTGATCGCCAAGTCGGCGGCGACGCTCCACGAGATGAGCCTTGGTCGGTTCGAGCTCGGGTTGGGCACGGGATGGATGCAGGGTGAGCACGACGCATTCGGGCTGCGCCTCCCGCCGATCGGCGAGCGCTTCGACATGCTCGAGGAGGCGCTCGCCTACCTGTCGGCGGCGCTGGGCCGCAGTGGCGGGCCGGTTGCCGGCGACCACTCACCCTGGGCGACCTGACCCCGCTGCCCAGCCCCGGTGACGGTGTGCGGCTGATCATCGGCGGTTCCGGGCCCCGGCGCAACCCCGGGCCTCGCCGGAAGGTATCGCCGACGAGCTCAACCTGTTCGGCGCCGACCCCGAGACGGTGCGTGCCCGGGTCGCCGCCGCCGTCCGGGCGGCCGCCAGGCCGCCGGGCGCCACCCGGATTCCGTGACCTTCTCGGCGATGATGAGCCCCCTGGTCGGGGTCGGGACGGGCACGAGTTCGAGGACCGGCTCGGCGACACGGCTGGCCCGGAGCGGCGACCGACCGGGAACAGCTCCTCGCCAGGCTGGATGAGCGGGGTACGCCGTACGGAACGGTCGACGAGGTGGCCGAGGCGCTTTCGCCGCCGATCGCCGCGCTCGGGCTGGGCCGGGTGTACCTGCAGCAGTTCGATCCGCTGACCGACATCGACCGGGAGAACGCCCTGCTCGCCCTCGGGGCGGCCGCTCGATCTGACCCGCTCGATCGGCAGGGCCTCGCCCCCGGAGGCCGCCGGACCCGCCGGTCGTAGAATCCAGGGCATGGCGGCTCCCCGCTGCTCGTCCATCTCCGGGCCTCCACGTGTCGGTGGAGGACACCGAGATCATCAAGGGACTCGACCTGGTGGTCGACCGCGGCGAGATCCACGCGCTGATGGGCCCCAACGGGTCGGGGAAGAGCACCCTGGCGGCCGTCCTCATGGGCCACCCGGCGTACCGGGTCACCGCCGGCACCATCATGCTCGACGGCGAGGACATCGCCGAGTGGAAGGCGGACGAGCGGGGCAGGGCGGGGATGTTCCTCGGCTTCCAGTACCCCGAGGAGATCCCGGGCGTCTCGGTGGTCAACTTCCTGCGCACCGCCCTCACCAACCGCACCGGGGTCGACTACACGGTGCTCGAACTGCGGCTCAAGGTGATGGATGCCATGCGCAGCCTCGGGATGGACCCGTCGTTCGCCGACCGCTACCTCAACGAGGGGTTCTCCGGCGGGGAGCGCAAGCGCAACGAGATCCTGCAGCTGACCGTCCTCGAACCCGTGCTCGCCATCCTCGACGAGACCGACTCGGGGCTCGACATCGACGCCCTCAAGACGGTGGCGGAAGGGGTCGCCAGGATGGCGTCGGACCAACGCGGCTTCCTGGTGATCACCCACTACCAGCGACTGCTCGAGTACCTGGAGCCGACGCATGTCCACGTGTTCGTCGACGGGCGCATCGTGGAGAGCGGCGGCGCCGGACCTCGCCCGGCGGGT
The DNA here is from genome assembly GCA_963834375.1 of uncultured Acidimicrobiia bacterium. Lineage (GTDB taxonomy): Bacteria > Actinomycetota > Acidimicrobiia > Spongiisociales > UBA5794 > JACDBE01. Next base: position 178,580 of record CAWIBM010000005.1, read on the forward strand.
CGAGGAGGACGGGCTACGACGCCTTCCGTTCGACGAGTGTGGCCCGATACCGACCTCACCCATCTCCGCGCCGACTTCCCCATCCTGGGCCGGCTCGTCAACGGCAAGCCGCTGGTCTACCTCGACTCGGCGGCGTCCAGCCAGAAGCCGGTGCAGGTGATCGAGGCGATGAGCCGACTTCTACCGCAGCGTCCTACGCCAACGTCCACCGGGGCGCCTACGCCCTCTCCGACGAGGCGACCACCGCCTACGAGGGGCCAGGGTGAAGATGGCCGCCATGGTCGGGGCGGCGAGCCTCCTCCGAGGTCGTGTTCACCAGGGGCACCACCGGGGCGCTCAACACCGTGGCCTACGGCTGGGGGCTCGATCATCTCGGGCCGGGAGACCGGATCGTGCTCACCATCATCGAGCACCACTCCAACATCGTCCCCTGGCAGCTGGTGGCCCGTCGCACCGGGGCCGAGCTCGCCTATCTGCCCATCGGCCCCGACTACCAGCTCGACCTGGCCGAGGCCGAATCCGTTATCGACGAGCGGACCCGGATCGTCGCCGTCAGCGCCATGTCCAACGTCACCGGGACCATGCCGCCCGTCCCTGAGGTGGCGGCGCGGCCCACGCCGTGGGAGCGGTGGTGGTGGTCGACGGCGCCCAGGCCGTGCCCCATCTCCCGCTCGACGTGGCGACCCTGGGAGCCGACTTCCTCGCCTGGAGCGGCCACAAGATGCTCGGCCCGACCGGTATCGGCTGCCTATGGGGACGCGCCGACCTCCTCGAGGAGATGGGCCCGCTCGAAGGCGGCGGCGAGATGATCTCCGACGTCGGCCTGTACGAGTCGCGCTGGGCCCCGGTGCCCCACAAGTTCGAGGCGGGCACGCCTCCCATCGTCGAGGCGGTCGGCCTGGGGGCGGCCGTCGACTACCTGGACAAGGTCGGCATGGACGGGGTGCGCCGCCACGAGGTGGCGATCACCGCGTATGCCCTCGACCGGCTGGGTGAGGTCCCCGACCTGGTCGTCCACGGGCCCACCGACCTGTCCCAGCGGGGTGGTGCGGTCAGCTTCACGCTCGGGCGACATCCACGCCCACGACATCGCCACCATCGTCGACGAGGAGAACGGGGTGGCGATACAGCGCCGGCCACCACTGCGCCAAGCCGCTGATGCGCCACCTCGACCTGGCCTCCACCGCCCGCGCCTCGTTCTACGTCTACACGACCGAGGACGACATCGACCAGCTCGTGGCCGGGCTGCACACCGCCCGTTCCGTCTTCGGCCTCGGGTAGACGCTCAGGTGAGCGGGCAGAACACGGTGCCCGCCGCCGAAGTGCATCGACCGGTCAGCATCCCGTTGACCGGGGTCGTCCGGTAGACGGCGGGCACGGCGGTAGGCCCGACCGGCGGTGGCGGCTTCGCCGGGTTCGGCGCCGGCGGCGGCGGCACCAAGGAACCGTCGAAGAACGGGTCGATCGTCTTCTTGGGGCCGTTGCCGGTGAACTTGTACGCGGTAGTCGCCGTCCTGCACCCGCACCCGGGTCGTTCGGGTGGATGCCCTTCGCGGTTGAAGTCGATGATCTTCAGGTCGCACTCGACGAAGTCGACGCCGCCCACCGAGTCCGCCCTCCTGGAACACGACCGTGCCGAAGTCGCAGAACATCCACCTGGGCGGGTTGCGACCCGTCGTTGCTGATGTGGCCGCTGATCACCAGCCGCCTGCCGTTGGTGTCGATGCTCTTCCACACCTGGGTCGCACCCGCCGTCGGTGCCCGCTGCCCCATGGCAATCGAGGTGATGGGCACGCCGTTGCCCCGCAACTCGACGTTCTGGTAGAGATAGGCGTTGTTGTAGGCGCCGTGCTTGCACCCCCGACTTCATGTTGAAGTAGGCGGTGAATCCGTTGATCACGTGGCGGAGTGCCGGTGTTCTGCCACACGAAGACGCCGTGGGCGTTGTTGTTGTGGGCGCGGTTGTTGACGAAGGTCCACACCCCCTCGGCGGTGGCCGGCCAGAAGAACCCCGAGTTGTCCTTGCCGCCGCCCTGCATGCCCGACCGCCACCGAGTTGATGACGGTCGGGTTGAGCGCCGGCGCCGAGCTCGAAGGCGGCCGAGCGGTGGATCTGGAATTCCGAGGCCCATATCTTGGCGGCCACCGCGCCGTTGTAGACGATGTCGTCGCTCTCGTGGAGCCCCGGGTTGCCGGCGAGGGTGGGTCCCACCAGTAGGCGGCGCCCACGACGTCGTAGGCGATGGTGTTGTTGAAGGTGACGCCGTTGGAGCCGTGGGGCACGAAGGCGCGGTTGCCCGAGTCGCGGACCACGACCCCCTCGACGATCGACCCGCGCGAGCCCGAGCTGTGGTGGAAGTGGAGCGGGTAGCGGCCGGTGACGTCGGTGTCCGCGTCCTGGAACCCGGGGACCTGCGGGCCCCATGTGTCGGATCGTGGCGTACTTGATGGTCTGCGGTGCGGACGAGCGAATCAGGATGTGGGCACGGCCGGCGACGGTGCCCTTGATGATCACGTTCCTGGTCAGGTTGAGCAGCTCGGTGCGGTATCCGTGGCCGTTCACCCCGGGCACCTCGGCCGGCACCCGATCGACCAGTGGGAAGCTCTTCCAACTGTTCGGCACGGTGCGGCGCCGCCCTGACCTCGTCACCGGCCCATCCCGCCTGCCAGCTTCGCGCCCAGGGCACCACCGTGCTCCCCTGGATGTCGAGGGCGCCGGCCCCCTGGACCCAGAGCCCGATGTCGTTGGGGAACTCGACGGCGGTCGGGGTGGTGCCCCCGCCCCCCTCGAAGTCGGACTCGTCGATGTCGGTAAAGATCAGGGTGTGGGTGATGGCCGACGAGTTGGGCCGCATCACCAGCGTGCCCTTCACCACCACGTTGCCGGTCACCGGATGGTGGTGTCGGCGGTCGGGGTCGAACTCCCAGGTCTCCCCGGCCGGGACGATGAACCCGTCGGCCAGGTCGGGTCGCACGAGCGGATGATCCTGTTCGACCTGGGCCTGGGCCGGGCCGGTGCTCCCGGCGACCAGCACCGAGGTGACGAGGGCGACAGCCACGACGAGGGCAACACGCATGCGAGGAGGCGGATGCGGCGACCTCCGGCGGGGCGCCCGGCTCGAGGGGTTGGGCATAGAAGGACTCCTCTCGGCACGACTGCTGTACCTACCCCCCTGCGCCGGAGCTTCGGCATCTCCAGCCTGCCCTACCGGGCATCAGATGCTCATCCTAGCGAGGCTGCGCCGGGGTCGGCCAACCCGGCGACGGAGGCTCGAGGCACCGGGGGAGCGCCGGGCGCCCGTAGCATCCTGCGGTGCGAGCGTTTCCTCGAAGATGTCATCCGGTCGGAAGAAGTCCGGTTCGGCCTGCTGGTGAGCACCGGCTTGGTGGTGATCACCGGTCTCGTCAGGGCCATCGTCGACAGATCGACGCGGGCGTCACCGCCTCCCGGCGCCATGGGCGGGCGCTGCTCGTGGCCGGAGCCGGTCATGGCGGTCATGTCCCGCCACGCCACCCTGCCGCTCGGTGTCATCGTCGGGCTGCCGCTGCTGTGGCGGCCGGACTGCTTGGGTCGCCGGCCCTGGGAGGTGATGATGGGAGCGCTCCCCGGCGCCGCCGCCATCGTCTACCTGAGCGAGTTCCCGCCGGCCGACTTCCAGCCCTGGCTGGTCGTCGCCGTCGCCATTGCCGCCGGGATGGTGGTCGACTTCGACCGGGTCTTCCGCCGGGCCGCCGTGGGACCGCCGTTCCTCTTCATCACGATGGTGGGGTCGTGGTGACCGTCCCGGACACCGAGCTGCCGCTCGGGCTGGCGGCCGCCGCCCTCCCGCTCGCCATCGCCGGCTTCCCCTTGCGGATGCTCTCGCTCGGCCCGGGGGCGCCGCCGCAGTCGGGCTGATCGGCTACGTCGCCGCCGACGCCGGCATGTCACGACCCGGTGCCATCGTCGGCGCCATCGGGCGCGCTGGGTCTCATGCTGGCCGAGCCGATCGGCCGCTGGCTCGTCGCGCCGGTCCCCGACCGCGCTCCAGGAGGCCTGGCTGCCAGCGGCGTGCGGGGCGTGCTGATCCTGGGCGCCCTCCATGCCCTGCTCGTCGTCGGCATCACCCGGTTCGCCGGGCTGCGCAGCGAGCTTCATCACCGCCGCGTTGTTCGCCGTCCCGTTCCTCGCCGTCGGCGTCATCCTGGCGGCCGCCCCTGGTCGGACCAGGGCCCGGGCGCAGCAAGGTATCACACGGGCGCCTCCTAAGCTCGCCGAGGTGAGATCGGGGTCCCCGGCCCGCCGTCATCTGTGCCCGCTCGCCGCCATCCTGATGGCGGCGTCGCTGATCTCCGCCCTCAACGCCTTTCGGCGCACAGCGGATCCGCCCTGGCGCAGGCGGATCAACGACATCGACTGCACGCTGGACTCGACCGGCAAGACGCCCGATCATCGACCTCGGGACGAGCACCTATCAGGGTGCCCAGGGTGGCCTCTACCCCGACGGCTCCAACGAGATCCCGGCGACGCACCAGGCGTTGGGCATGATGCGGGCGGCGGAGATCACCCCCCGCGACGAGAGCGGCAATCCCGACCCCGACGGCAAGATCGCCTTCGTCTCGATCGGCGTCTCCAACACCAGGCGCGAGTTCACCGCCTTCCTGACAGCCGCCGGGCCGGACCGGAATCGCCGACTCGATCGTCCTGGTCAACGCCGCCCAGAACGGCGAGCCGGTGAGCTCGTGGCTCGACCCGAACGACGACGGTCTGGTCGTTGTTCGAGCGCGCGCTCCTCGACGCCGGGGTCACCGCCGAGCAGGTGCAGGGGGCGTGGGTGAAGATCCCGGAGCGGATACGAGGAGCCGCCGGCCGACTTCCCGACCAACATCTTCGACTACCGCGGCATGCTCACCGCCGCCCTGCGGACCATCCAGCAGAAGAGTCCCGAACCTCCAGGTCGCCTACCTCTCCAGCCGCATCTACGGCGGCTACAACGCCGTCACCTCGTCGAACCCCGAGCCCAATGCCTACGAGGAGGGGTTCGGGGTGAAGTGGGTGATCGAGCAGCAGATGGCCGGTAACCCGGTGCTCAATGCGGACCCCGCCGCGGTGAGGTGGTCGCGCCCTGGGTCGCATGGGGACCGTACATCTGGGCGGACGGCATGAACCCACGCTCCGACGGGCTGACCTGGGAATGCGGCGAGTTCAACTCGGACGGCATCCACCCCAACGGCGAACGGGATCGGACAAGGTGGCCGGGACCTGCTTCTCGAGTTCCTGCGGGACGAGCCCACCGCCACCTGGCTGTTCGGCGAGCCGGTGGGGCCGCACCGAAGCCGCCGCCAGCCGGAACCGTCACCACCACCACGCTCGCCGGCGACGCCGGGCTCTCGGAGGCGACCATCCCGGTACCGGACCCAGGGCGGCGGCCCAGCGGCTCGAGGAACCCGGGCGAGACCTCTCGGCACCGGCGCCGCCCGGCGACGGACCCCGACCCGGAGACGACGACCCGTCAGGGAGCGCCGCGAGCAGGAGCGGGCAGAGCGGGAGCAGGAGCAGCGGGAGCACGCAGGGCACCTCGTCCACCCAGGACCGGGAAGCGACCGGACGACCCGAGCGAGCGACCCGACGACTCCCGGTCGCCGCCGCGCCGTCGGGAGCGGCGACGACGTTCCGCCGGTGGTGTGGGTGCTGGCCGGGGCCGGAGTCGATGATGTTGTGATCCTGGTGGTGCGGGCGTCAGGGACAGGATCCGGGCCCGCGCCGGTGGACCGGCGGCGCCGCGAGTGACGGGCGCTGTCCGGGATGACACCGCGACGGCGCAATGAGTCGTGCGGCCCTATGCCCTGAGATTGACTGGGTGACGGGGTATGACGTACGTTGGTCACGTACTGCGGGGGGCATTCCGGCCGGATCGGCCACGAGCCGCGCATTACCGAGCGATCGGTGGACCCCGACGACCTGAAGCAGACACACTTCCAAGGGGGCTCTCGCATGGCGGACGTCATCATCATCGGCGGTGGGACCGGCTGGCTCGATGACCGGTTCCTACCTGTCCAAGGCCGGGGTGGACAACCTGATCATCGAGAAGGCCATGCACCCGCGCCGTCACATCGGTGAGTCCATGGTCCCCTCGACCACCCGCAACTTCGAGGACATCGGTTTCCTGCCCGTGATGGAGCGGGAGAACTTCCCCAAGAAGTACGGGGCCGCCTGGCACCCCACCTCGGCCAAGGGTGAGGTGTCGATCGTCTTCGCCGAGTTCCCCCAGCCCGGTGTCGACCAGGACTACACCTACCACGTCGACCGGGGCAAGCTCGACCACCTCCTCCTCCAGCACGCCAAGAGCCTCGGCTCGAAGGTGATCCAGGGCGTCGCCGTCAAGGAGGTCCTCTTCGACGACGACAACCACGCCTGCGGGGTCCGGGTCGACATCGAGGGCCAGACGATGGACATCCCGGCCAAGATGGTCATCGACTGCTCGGGTCGCTCCACGTGCTCGGCGGACAGCTCGGGCTGCGGATCAAGGACCCGCTGTTCAACCAGTTCGCCGTGTCGACCTGGTTCGAGAACGTGCACCGCGGGGACAACCCGCCACGGCCGACTACATCCACATCTACTTCCTGCCCATCGAGCGGGGCTGGGTGTGGCAGATCCCGATCACCGACACCATCACGTCGGTGGGCGTCGTCGCCGAGCGCGAGGTCTTCAAGCAGTCGTCGCAGCGCAAGGAGGAGTGGTTCTGGGAGATGGTCGCCAAGAGCCCGGACCTGGTGAAGGCGCTCGAGCCGGCCAAGCAGATCGACGAGTTCTGGACCGAGGCCGACTACAGCTACAAGATGGAGCGCTTCGTCGGCAACGGCTGGATGCTGCTCGGTGACGCCGCCCGCTTCGTGGACCCGATCTTCTCCTCCGGGGTGTCGATCGCCTGCGAGAGCGCCCGGTACGCCTCCGAGCTGATCGTCAAGGCGCTGGAGACCGGCGACCGCTCCGAGGAGGCGCTGCTCCCGTTCGAGGAGCGGGTGAAGGCAGGGGTCGGTATCTGGTACGAGTTCATCCGCCTGTACTACAAGCTGATGCACCTCTTCACCTTCTTCATCTCGTCGAAGGAGTACCGCCAGCAGATCCACCAGCTCCTGCAGGGCGAGGTGTACGACCGGTCGGAGGCGCCGGTGCTCGACGCCATGCGCAACATCATCCGGACCGTGGAGGGCACGCCCGGCCACCTGTGGGCGCCGTACCTGACCGACATGCCGATCGACTGACGCCGACCGGCACCGAACACGACGACCACGAAGCAACCAAGGAGCATCTCCGCATGGCGGACACCAAGACAACGCTGAAGGAGTACATCGTCGAGGAGTTCGCCTCCGACGGTGACATCGCCATCGAGGACGACACCAACCTCCTCGAGCAGGACGTCATCGACTCGCTGGGGATCTTCACCCTGGTCTCTTACATCGAGAGCAAGTTCGGCGTCTCGGTGGATGCCGAGGAGGTCAACCTCGAGAACTTCGAGACCCTCGACCGCATCACCAAGCTGGTCGACTCCAAGCTCAACTGATCGAGTCGACCGACCGATTCGGGGAGAGGGCGCCCTCCGGGCGCCTTCTCCGCGTCGTGGCCCTTCTCAGGCGCCCGACGTCGTCGGAGCCTCGGCGAGGACGGGTGCGGGATCTCGACGCGCGGCGGGTGACAGGGCGCCGAACCACACCCCCGCCATCACCAGCCCGGCGCCGACGACTCCCTGGACGGTGATCGGCTCGTCCGCCAGCCAGGCGCTCAGCAGCATGGTCACCACCGGGAACAGGACGAACATGTAGGAGGTGGCGGAGGCGGTCCAATCCCGGACCACCAGCAGCACGAGGACGAAGAGCCCGACCGAGCCGAGCGTCACCAGGTAGACCACCGACCACACCACCTCGGGCTGGGTGGGCACTACCCAGTCCTCGCCGGCGATCGCCGACAGCCCGAGCAGGGCCACCGCCCCGACCGGCAGGGCGACCGCGTTGGTCATCGCCGGGTGGGCGCCGGACAGCCGCTTGCCCAGGATCACACCCTCCCCGATGCACAGAGCGGCTGCCAGCATCGCCAGCAGTGCCGGGAGTGGCACCTCCAGTTCCTGTGGGCCCAACGTCATCCAGGCGATGCCGAGCAGCGCCAGGAGCGAGCCGATCACGGCCCGGCGGCGCAGCCGCTCCAGTCGTTGCGCCGCCGCCAGCAGCACGGTGAGCAGCGGGACAACGGCGAGCACCACGGTGGCCACCCCGGCGGTGACCTGCACCAGCGCCCAGTACATCAGGGCATAGAAGAGGGCGATGCTGAGGAACCCGTAGGCGACGGTGAGCCCCAGCTGCCGGCCTCGCGGCCAGCGAAGCCGCATCGCCCAGACGATCACGACGAACAGCGCAGCGGCCAGGCTGAAGCGGAGGCCGGCTCCCCAGATCGGGTCCAGCTCACGGTTGCTGAACCGGACGGCCAGGAAGTTGGCCCCGCCGAGCGTCACCGACAGGGCGAATGCGGCCAGCGTGTACCCCGTCGGTGCGCCTTCAGTTTCGGCTGGCGACATCGGAACCCCTCTCAGACCGGGCGGTCCAACGGATAACGATACGGATCAAGAGCCATCAGTCGACATGGAGATACCTTGCCGCCGCGGAGCGCCGAGCGCATCGGGTGAACACCCTATTCATCGATCCGGTCGATCAGCCTCCGAACGCCGTCAGCGTCTCAGGATGATGTGGTCGGCGGCAGAGCCGGATCGGGGTTGGCCACGGTGGTCGGCCATGTGGTGCGGCTTGCAGAGGAGCTCGAGGTCGTCGAGATCGGTGGTGCCGCCGTGGATCCAGTGGGTACGGTGATGGACGTCGCACCAGTCGGGCGGGACGCCGGCAGCCGGGCCAGGTGCAGCCGCCGTCTCTGATGGCGAGGGCCTTGCGCTGGGCAGGGGTGGCGGTACGCACCGCCCGTCCCATGTCCAACGGCACCGAATCGCCGTTGACGATGATCGCGGGTGACCTCGGCGTCACAGAGGATGCGACGGGCGGTCTCGGGAGTGATGGTGCCGGTACGGGCCAGTTCACAGCGCTTCCCGCTCCCTGTCGAGGAGGGTGTCGAGGTCGACGATCACGCTGACGTGCGGTCTCTGCCCGCCGATGACCCCGGGGTGGTGGTCGAGGAACCGGGTGCAGATGTCACCGAGCGCGGCGGCCCGTCGCCGCGGAGCGGGCCGCAGGTCGCCGGTTGCCCCGTCAGCCCTCGCTTCGGGAGTCATGGCCGCGTCGAGGGCGGTGAGCACCGCCTCACCGGTCTCCTTGTCCAACAGCCCGTCGATCTTGACCATATCGTCGGCGGTCAGTGACACGAACAGGTAGGAGGCTTCCTGCTGCTCGGCGAAGGTCCGTTCGGCGGCGACGGCGTCGGCGCAGTTCGCCCAGTGGGTGACCGCTTTGCGCAGGTCACGCAACTCGAGCTTCTCGGCGAGCTCCAACAGCATCCCCTCGTGGTCCCGGTACGCATCGGGGTGGGCCCGCGCCGCCCGGGTGAGGATCCGGAGCCGTGACCCGGACATGTCGCCGCTCTCGGCCATATGGCGGGTATCGGGGTGCTCTCGGAGCGTCCGGCCCATGGTGACGATGCGCTGGGCGGTGGAGTCGTCGGTGTCGCTGGTGTGCGCCAGCCACCGGGTCACCGACAGGAAACCCTGCGTCTCGTGGATGCCCCTTCGCCGCACCTCGTCGGTGATGGCGGCGATCCGACACGTGAGCACGTCGACCGCCCAACGTGCGATGGGAGACAGGCTGTCGCCGCGGACGCTCAGGCGCCGGCGAGCGCCTCGGCGTTGAGGGTCTGCCGGTCGATCTTGCCGGTGGACGTCTTGGGGAGCGTCTCGCGGAAGGCGAAGCCTCGGGGATCATGTACTTGGGGATGATCTCGGCGCAGAAGGCGACCATCTCGGGCTCGGTGATCGGTGCCTTCACCGCCACGAAGGCGCGGATGCGGTTGGAGATCATCTCGTCGGGGACCGCCACCACGGCGCACTCCACCACGTCGGGATGGGCGTTGATCGCCGACTCGATGTCGCCCAGCTCGATGCGGTAGCCGCGGCTCTTGATCTGGTTGTCCCGCCGCCGAGGAACTTGTAGTTGCCGTCGGCCATCTCCTCGACCAGGTCGCCGGTGCGGTACACCGGGTCGCCGAACACCGGGTCACGCGGGTCGCGGATCAGGCGCTCCCTGGTGCGGTCGGGATCGCCCCAGTAGCCCCGCATCACGGTGGGGCCCCGCACCAGCAGCTCCCCCACCGAGCCCTTCTCCACCTCGGCCATGTTCCTCGTCGACCACGAAGCACTCGACGTTGCCGATCGCCGAGCCGATGGACACCGGCGGGGCGGCCTCGTCGGGCGGCTCGGGCACGTTGTAGTAGGTGCACACGTTGGTCTCGGTGGGCCCGTACAGGTTGCCGAAGGTGACCCCGGGCATCAGCTTCATCAGCCGGGACAGGTACTTGGTGGGGAACACCTCGCCGGCGAACAGCAGCACCCTGATGCTGGGCAGCGCCCCCACCGACAGCTCGGCGTGCTCGACCAGCATGGTGAGGATGCTGGGCACCGAGTACCAGACGGTGATGCGCGTGCCGGTCGATGAACTTGGCCACCTCGACCGGGAACACCGACATCTTGGACGGCACCAGCACCAGGGTGGCGCCGGCCCGGGCGGCGGCGTACAGGTCGAAGGTGGACAGGTCGAAGTGGAGCGGCGCATGGCTCGACACGACGTCGTCGGCGACCACGGCGTACTCCTCGGCGGCCCAGTCGACGAACCCGCGGCAGGCGAGGTGGCTGAGCATCACCCCCTTCGGGGTGCCGGTCGACCCCGACGTGTAGAGGATGTAGGCCAGGTCCTGCTGCACCGTGCCGGTGTCGGGCCGGTGGGTGGACTGGCGGTCGACGGCGTCGGCCGCCCACGCCGTCATCCCGTCGACGGCGGGCAGGGTGTCCGAGTCGGCGGCGTTGAGCACCACCAGGTGGGCCAGCTGGTCGGCGCCCTCGTCCCGCAGCGTCGCCCAGGAGCGGCGCTTCTCGGTGCCGGTCACCAGGTGACGGATGCCGCAGTTGCCGGCGATGTAGCCGATCCGGGCGTCGGGGGCGCCCGGGTCGAGCGGGACGTAGCAGGCGCCCGCCTTCATCACGCCGTAGATGCCGACGACCGACTCCATCGACTTGCGCAGGAAGATCCCCACCCGGTCGCCGCGGCGGACGCCCAGCTCGATGAGCAGGTTGGCCACCTGGTTGGCCCTGGCCTCGAGCTCGGCGTAGGTGACGTCCGCTCGCCGTCGACCACCGCCACCTTGTCCGGCGTGGCGTCGGCCGAGTCCTCGAGGTAGTGGTTGACCAGGTAGCGGTAGCTCATGGCGTCACAGCTTCATCTGGCTGGCGATGATGTTGCGCTGGATGTCGGAGGTGCCCGAGTAGATGCGGCTGGCCATGGCGTCGCGCACCTCGCGCTCGATCTCGCTCTCGGTCATGTAGCCGTAGGCGCCGTGGACCGCCATGGCATCGATGCTCGACTGCACCCAGGCCTCGGACAGCACGAGCTTGACCATCGAGGCGTCGATCGGCTTGCCGCCGCCGCGGTCCCACTCCCAACCGAGCTTGTAGACGAGCAGCCGGGCCGACTCGAGCCGACCTTCATGTCGACCAGGCGGTTGGCCACCGACTGGAACTTGCCGATGCTCTGCCCGAACTGCTTGCGGGAGCGCACGTACTCGAGCGCCTCCTCGAGCTGCGCGCTCCATCGTGCCCAGGGTGTGGGCGAGGATCGCCCCGCGCTCGTGCTCGATCGAGTGGTTGAACACCATCATCCCCGAGCCCCGCTTCCCCAGCAGGTTCGCCGCCGGGGACCCGGCAGTCCTCGAAGGACGAGCTCGCTCATCGGCGAGGTGCGGATCCCCATCTTGTGGAACGGCTTGCCGACCGACAGGCCCGGCATGTCCCGCTCGACGATGAAGGCGGTGAGCCCCAGCCACCCCTTCGATCGGTCGACGGTGGCGAACACCACGAACACGTCGGCGACCGGGGCGTTGGTGATGAAGGTCTTGGAGCCGTTGAGCAGCCAGTCGTCGCCATCTGGAGTGGCGGTGGTGGCCAGGCTGTAGGCATCCGAGCCGGAGCCAGGCTCGGTCATCCCCTGCACGGCGATCAGCGAGCCGTCGATCATCCCCGGCAGGTAGCGGTCCTTCTGCTCAGGCGTGCCGAAGCGGAGGACCGGAGTCGCCCCGGACCACAGGTGGGCGCCCAGCGAGAAGATCAGGCCGTTGTCGCGGCACCCGTAGCCGAGCGCCTCCATCGCCAGCATGGTGGTCAGGTAGTCGGCCCCCTGACCGCCGTACTCGTCGGGGAACGGGAGCCCGAGCAGCCCGAAGTCGGCGCACTTCTGCCAGGCATCACGGGAGAACTCGGAGGCGGCGTCGCGCTCGGCGATGCGTTCGTTGAGTTCCTTCTGGGCGAACTCGACGACGGCCTGCCGATAGGCGAGCTGCTCGTCGCTCCAGGAGAAGTCCACCGAATGCCCCCCGTCCTCGACCATGTGCCCGGTCGCCGGCGCGCGCCGACGGCCACTGGCCCCGCACTCTATCAGCGGCTCCCCCGCTTGAGACTGGGCCGATCGCACTTGATATGCCCGCCTCGCAGGGCTCGGCTCCTCCCGCAGATGGGGCCCCTACCCCATCGCGGGCCGTCTCTCTGCCCTCGCTCCCCCTGCCCTAAGATCCCGCCGGGCTGGCGTTTCGCGGCAACCACGGGCTGGTCGAGTGTGGCACGGCTGCGATCGGCCAGACCCCTCCCCGGCGTCCGTGCGGGCCTTCGGCCCGTGCAGCCGCCACCCCTCCCCGCGAGGCGGGGAGGGGAAAGCAGACAACGGCGGAAGGGGAAAGAGACAGTGGAGGAGAACAACGTGGGTGAGCTGCCGGGGATCCTGTTCGTGGCCACCCCGGGGCCGCTCGGGGGCTCGAACCGGAGCCTGCTCACCCTGTTCGAGCAACTCGAGGGCCGGGTGACACCGGATCCTGGCGGCCCCGGCCCGGGGAGCGTTCACCGACCTGGTGCGGGAGCGGAATCTGGTCGAGGAGTACGTGGTGCTCCCGCGCCGCCCCCACCACTGGACCGACCGGTGGCTCCGCATCGCCGCCGGTGGTCGGATCGCCTGGTGGCTGGTGCGCAACCGGCGCCGGGTGGCCGCCATCCACGCCAACGCCCTCACCGGGCTCAACCTGGCCACCCCGGCCGCAGTCGTCTCGCGGGTGCCGGTGGTTGCCTGGATCCACGACCCGACCGGGTCGACCTGGGGATCGCGGCATCGGCCCGCTGGTGCGGCGGTTGGTCCCCCGCCTCCGCCTGGCGGCGGTGTCGACCACGGCGGAGGCCTCGGCCGTGGCCAACGGGCTGTGCCGCCCCGGCGACGCCGCCATCGTCCCCAACCCGATCGACCCGGCCGACGTGGTCGCCCCCGAGCGCTCCGACCACGACCCGGTGACCGTCGGCTTCCTCGGCGGGGTCACCCACCGGAAGGGATTCGACCTGGTCCCGCCGGTCGTCGACGCCCTCGCCGAGGAGCCGGTCAAGCTCCAGCTCTACGTCAACCTCGACCGGCACGGCAGGTCCCCGGCGATCTGGGAGCAGCTCGACCGGTGGGGTCCGACCGCGTCGAGCCCGTCGGCAAGCTGGACGACGTGCGGGGCGCCTACGCCGCCGTCGACATCGTCTGGGTGGCGTCCCGGGCCGAGTCGTTCTGCCGGGTGGCCGCCGAGGCGATGATGAACGGCATCCCGGTGGTCGCCGGTGACATCCCCCCGCTCCGCGACCTGCTCGGCGACGACGAGGCCGGGCTCCTCTACCCGGTCGAGGATCCCGAGGCCGCCGCCGCCGCCCTGCGACGGCTGGTACACGACCCGGCGCTCCGCGCCGGCTGGGCGAGGCGGGACGGGAGCGCAGCGTCGCTCCCCGCCGCCGACGCCGAGCAGTTGCTCGGCCTGTACGTTCTACCCGACCGAGGAGGTCGCCACGCAGCCTGGTCGAGCTGTACTTGCTCAGCTCGGCGAGGCCGCCCGCTTCGCCATCCGGGCGGTGAGCGGCTGGAGCCGGCGGCGAGGCGCTGCCGTTCCCACCCGAGTCGCGCCCTGGCCACCTCGAGCTTCACCGCCGGCGGCGTCGGCGACCCCGGTGAGCTGATATCCCAGCTCGGCGAGGAGGTCGCCGGCGATCGCCTCGAAGCGGAGGACGTCGTCCGGCTCCATCTCGGTGCGCCAGTCGCGCATCCCCTTGGTCACCGGCCGGGCCAGCCCGCCGAACGCCTGCGGGTCCCGGGTGGCGGCGATGAAGGCGGCGCCGCGCTCGTGGTAGCGCATCATCCCGTCCTCGTACTCGAGGTCGAGGAACCCGCACAGCCGGCGGGTGACCTCCTCGGGGTCGGCCACCAGGTCCTCGTAGCGGGATTCGGTGTACCGGGCGGCGCCCAGCTCCCGACCCGCCGCCTGCCCCCGCCGCACCCGGCTCGCCCAGTAGAAGGCGGCGTCGGCGCAGGGTGCACGGGCCCCATTCGTCGCGGTCGAGGTAGCCGAGGGCGACGTCGCGGCCGTCGCGGATGATGTGCACGAACCGGCTCTCCGGGAAACGCCTCGGCCAGGAGACCGATGCCGGTGACGTAGCCCGGGGTCTTGTCCCCATAGCGTCCTTGCCGTGCCGGCGGCATACGTGGCGAACACGGTGCGGACCGCGGCCGGCGGGCCTCGGGCGGAGCCGCTCGCCAGCGCCGCCTCCACGTCCGCCCGCTCCAGGCCCTGGCGGCGGAAGTTGGGTTCGGGTAGAGGTCGTCGACGAACTTCGCCACGGCGAACCCGTCGCCCTCGTAGCGTCCTGGCGGTTGCGGACCATGGGCGCCACGAAGTGGGCCTCGTGCGTCATCGCCAGCTCGGCAGTGCGAGTCGAAGATGTTGCGGTAGAGGGTCGTCCCGGACCGACCCGACCCAACGAAGAACACGAACGGGCTCACGGCGGAGCTCGCCGGCGATCAGACGATGCCAAGGTCCCTGATGATCCGGTGGAACTCGGCCCCGATCGGTTCCATCCGCTCCACCGGGAAGTGGGCGAAGTCGACCTGCTCCTTGACTCCCTCGCTCTTCAGCAACCGGTCGATGTCGACCACCGGGAAGTCGAGGTCGGCCGACATCTCGGCGAGGGCGATGGCGAACTGGCGGCGACGGGCGGCATGGGCGGCGTTGAGCCACTGGTAGTTGTGCACCGTCGACCCCGGGTCGACCACCATCGTGTTGTAGAACACGACCTTGGCGCCGATCCGTGAGCGCAGCTCGTCGATCACCCTCGTGTTGTTGGCGACCGACTGCTCGATGGAGAGCCGGCCGATCTTGGTGAAGTGCTCCCGGAACCACTCGACCGCGGAGAGGTCGTCGAGCACCTGCCCGAGGTCCTGGTTGAGCCACCAGCCCCCGGGATCGACCACGTAACCCGTGCTCCTTGTGCCGGTAGAGCTGGCGCACCTCGTCCTGGGCGATCGACATCACCACCGCAGTGGTCGGGAAGCGACCGGCCTGCGGGTGCCGCCGGATCTCGAAGTCCGGCTGGAACATGATCGGCTCGAAGTACGGCTGGCGGAGCTCGAGCTTCTCCATGGCGTCCTGCACGTTCGCCAGGTCGATGCCGTCGAGCGTTTGGAGGAGCTGGTCGGAGCGGTGGCTCCCGGTGCCGCCCAGCTGGCGGTAGATGGCCACCGTCCCCTCGATCCCCGAGCGCATCAGCGGCGCCGCGGTGTAGGTGGAAGGCAGGTCGCAGCCGCCCCGCAACAGGATGCCCCGGCGTGGCTCGGGCAGGTCGGGGGACTCGCTGACGATGACGAACGCCGCCCCGCTGATCTGCACCCAGCCGTCGCCCTTCTCGAACCGGACCTCGCTCTTTCGGTTCTCCAGGTACCGATCCCGGGCCCACCTCTCCACGGCTGAGTCGCGACCGAACACGGTCCGCACCGCCTTCATCGCCACCTTGGTCGATCTGGCCGCCATCACTCACCCTCCCCGTCGTCGCCGTAGCGTGCGGTCACCCTGACCAACGGGGCGTCCCGCCATGATCCATCGTCGACGGCGCCGTCGTGGTCGGTGGTGGTGACCACCCCGAGGGGGTCACCCGCCGTCACCCGGTCGCCTTCGCCGACCAGGCCGCGGTCGAGCCGCCCCCGGTCGTTCGAGATCAGCTCGACCTCGAGGTACACTTGGCCTTGCCGGTGTCCTCTCGATTGACCATCCCGTTGGAGCGCCGCAGCAGCCCGCCCTTCTCGGCGGTGCGGCGCACCAGCTTGGCCTGCTCGACGGCGACGGTGCAGATGCGCTGGCCGGGGCCGAAGGTGTCGCCGGGCGAGACGTGCCAGCGGACCAGCCGGCCGCCCCCGAAGGCCTGGTCGACCACCGGCATCCGGAGCTGCAGGATCACGACCCCTCCCCTGCGGCCGCGCCCACCTGCTCCAAGAGAGGACGGTCGTCGAAGAAGCCGTAGTCGGCGAGCACCGCCACGGTCTCCTCGGTGATGCGTGCCGCCGCCTCGGGCCCATAGACCATGGCGGCATCGAGCTTGCCGGCGGCGCCGATCTCGGCGACGGCGCGGTCGACGTCCACGACCGAGATCCCGAGGTCGTGCGACACCCGCACCAGCATGGCGTCGAGCCGGTGGGCGCGCAGACCCGACCGGCTCCTCCTCGTGGCCGGCGTAGCTGCGGGCCCACGAGTCGGGGTCGACGGTGCAGGCGTTGGCCACGATCACCGGGTTTCGGTCGGCCTTGTATGCCGGCGACGATCGCCGACAGATCCGCCTCAACGGCGGCAACGGCGGTGCCGGCGTACGGTGGAGCGGCTGCCCAGGCGGCGGACCTCGTCGTCGACGGACAGGATGACGACATCGGCGGACGGTCGGCCTCCAGCTTCGAGGCGGCGCCGCAGCTCGGCGAAGCCGTCGACGAGCTCCACCTCGACTTCGACCGTCACCCCCGGGTATCGGTCGGCGGCGACCTCGGCGACCCCCCGGTCGAGGATCGTAGCCACCGTGGGCGCTGGAAACCATGGTGTCCACATGGTGGCGGCTGCCGATGATCAGCAGCCGCACCGGGCTCTTTCCGGCCAACGTCCTACACCCCCCGCGAAATGTGCCGACACCTCCGGCGCCCTCCCCGAACTCTCGGGGCACGCCGACGTCCGAAGCGTACCGGCGGCGCCAGGGCCCGCAACGGGTCCCCCGACTCATTCCCGGAACGGCTCGGTGCGAGAACGTATGCTGCCGCCGATGCCGAGGCAGAGACTCTCCCGGGTTCCGCCGCTGCCGGCCGACAAGGCCAGGCCGGCGACCTGGTACCGGATCTGGCTTCCCCGGGTTGCGGGGCCGCCGCGGTGGTGGCCCTGGCGGTGATCTCGGTGGCCACCTGGGTCTTCGAGGCCGGCGCCAGCTTCCTGATCACCCTGCTGATCGCCGTGTTCATCGCCTTCGCCCTGCTTCCCGCCGTGGACTTCCTGGTGCGGCGGGGCTGGCGTCGGGGACCGGCCACCGGGCTCGTCATGGTCGTTGGGGGCATCCTCACGGTGGCGTCTGCTCCTCGCCTTCACCCAGGTCCTGGTGAGCCAGGTGATCAGCCTCATCGAATCGGCGCCGGAATACGTCGAGTCCATCGCCACAGTGGCTCAACGACTCCTTCGGCATCGAGATCAACGTGGACGAGACGGTCACTCAGCTCACCGGGAACCGGGAGCAGCTCACCGAGCTCGCCGCCAACGCGCTCGGCGGCATCCTCGGCCTGGCCACCACCGCCCTCGGCATCGTCTTCCAGGCGTTCACCATCGCCCTCTTCGTGTTCTACATCCTCGCCGACCTGCCCAAGCTGAGAGAGGCCCTGCTCGGCCGCTTCCCGCCTGCCCAGCAGCTCCACATCGACACCATCACCGCGATCACGATCGAGAAGGTGGGCGGTTACGTCTACTCGCGGCTGCTCCTCGCCGTGTGCTCGTTCGTCTTCCACTTCGTGGCGTTCACCATCATCGGGCTGCCCTACGCCTTCGCCCTTGCGGTCTGGGTGGGTCTCGTCTCGCAGTTCATCCCCACCGTCGGGACCTACCTGGCGGGGGCGCTACCGACGCTCATCGCCCTGGTCGACGGGGACCCCGTCCAGGCCCTCTGGGTCATCCTCGCCGTCACCGTCTACCAGCAGATCGAGAACTACCTCATCTCCCCGAGGGTGACCGCCAACACCATGGAGATCCACCCGGCGGTCGCCTTCGGCTCGGTCATCGTCGGCGCCGCGCTGCTCGGGGGCGTCGGGGCGCTCCTGGCGCTGCCCGCAGCCGCCGTGGTGGCGGCGCTGATCGGCACCTACGCCGACCACTACGAGGTCATCGCCTCGGAGACCATCGAGAGCACCGACGACTACGAGGATCGGATGCGGGCCCTGGCGAGGAGAAGGACAAGAAGTGGTCCGACCGCAAGGAACGCATCAAAGCCTCGATGGGCCGCATCCAGGACGGACTGACCCCGACCGACGAAGACCCGGACGGTCCCGACCGCGACCCCTCGGGCAGTACACCGGACCCGACGCCGGGGCCCGACTGACCGCTCAGCCCTGCGGCCGGGCGACCCGGCGAGCAGGGTCACCACGTCGTCGGCGGCCCGGTCGGCGTCGAACCCATCTTCGAACAACTGCCGGCTGCGGGCGCCGTACGCCTGCCTCCGGGCCGGGTCGTCGAGCAGGGCGACGACGGCGGCGGCAAGGGCGGCGGAGTCGGTGGGTGACACCAGGTCGGCGTTCTCCCCGGGTCGCACCACCTCGCGCAGCGCCGGCAGGTCGCTGGCGACGATGGGGAGGCCGAGCGCCAGCGCTTCGATGAGGGCGCCGCCCAGCCCTTCGTAGACCGAGGGGAACACGAAGAGGTCGGCGGCGGAGAGCACCTCGGCCACGTCGGGGCGGTGGCCGAGCAGGCGGACCCGGTCGTCGAGGCCGAGTCGGGCGATCTGGTCGCCGAGGGCGGCCGAGGCGTGGCCCTCCCGCCCGGCGATCACCAGCACCGCCTCGGGAACCGCCGTTCGACCACGGTGGCGAAGGCGTCGACCAGGTGGCGGTGGCCCTTCTGGTACTCCTGGCGCCCGACCGTTGCCACCACGAGGGCGTCGGGCGGCAGCCCGAGGAGTGCCCTGGCGGCGGCGGTGCGCTCCGGTGACGGCTCCCCCAACCTCGCCGGGTCACGGCCTCGGCGCACCACGCTGATCCGTTCCGGCTCCACCCCCATCGTCTCCACGGTCGACTCCTTCACCGCGTCGCTGATGGCGTGGAAGTGGTCCGTGAGGTGCCGGGCGGTGAAACCGTCGACCATCCGCACCAGCGCCAGCTTGCGGGCATCGACGTTGGGGTCGGCCAGCCGGGCCGGGTCGTAGGCGGTGTTGGCCAGGTTGGACACCACCGGGACCCCGGTGCGGGCGGCGGCGATCCGGCCGGCGATGTCGGCGTCGAACAAGGCGGTGTAGACCAGGGCGGGCCGGAGCTCCCTGATGAGCGCCCGCAGCGACCTGATCTTGGCCAGCCGGCCGGTCCCGGCCAGCACCCGGACGTCCCAACCCTGGGCCCGCACCTCGTCCTCGAAGCCGACGTCGCTGCGGGACAGGCAGGCGATGACCGGGCGGACCCCGGTGGCGGCCAGCTTGGGCAGGAACTCGAGCAGCGACCGCTCCGCACCACCCGCCCCGAACGAGTTGATCACGAACAGGTAGGTGACGCCGGGAGTGGCGCCGGCCTCAGGGACCGTCATAGCCGGTCATCCGCCGCCGCAACCGGTCCTCCATACGCAGCCCGGTGCGCAGCTTGCGCTTGAAGAAGGCGACCCCGTCGGCCAGCTGCACCGGGATACGGTTGACCGTCAGCAGGTCGGTGTCGCCGGTGACCGGGGCACCGCTCCCCACCGTCGCCGAGCGGTAGCGACGGGACACCACCTCGTGCGCCTGCGGCGACCAGAAGCCCCACGGGTACGTGAAGTGGGCCGGTGTGTCGCCGGTGCGTCGGGCGATCAGGTCGTCGGACGTGCCCAGCTCGTCCTCGATCTGGTCGGCGCCGATGGCCCGCAGGTCGGGATGGCGGTGGGTGTGGGCACCCAGGGTCATCAGACCCGAGCCGGCCATGTCCTCGACCTGGCCCCAGCGGAGCGGCTCGGCGCGGCCTCCCGGGGTCAGCGGCTCGCCGGACTCCACCGGGTTGGTGGTGAGGTAGAGGGTGAACGGCAGCGAATGTCGCAGCAGGACCGGGTAGCCCAGGCGGTGGAAGTCGTCGTAGCCGTCGTCGAAGGTGAGCACCACCATCCGGTCGGCGCCCGGGTCGCCGCGACCGGCCAGGGCGGTCTCGAGGTCGACCACCCGGTACCGGTCGGCGAGCCATGCCATCTGGGCGGTGAACGCCTTTCGGTCACCTCCATCTGCCGCCCCAGCCCGGCTCCGATCTGGTGGTAGATGAGGATGCGGGGGCCGGGGAAGTCGCCGAGGAACGGGTCGGCGGCGGCGAACACCACCTTGCTCGCCCGTCGGGCGATCTCCTTGCGAAGCGGTGGCGGTGACAGGACGGTGACCTAGCTCGGGACCGGGCGTCCCAGCGGAACTCGTCGCCGAGCAGGTCGACCAGCGCCCGGTTGGGCTCGGCGAAGCGCTCGTCGAGGAACGCGGTGACCTCGGGCGACGGGTCCGGGTAGTCGCCCTCGAACGGGTTGCGGTAGCTGTAGTTGCGGAACTCCTCCGGCTGCCAGCGGGGCATCCCAGGAAGTCGAGGATCCGCCCGAAGCGTGTCGCCGCCGGCGTCGAACAGGTCGCGCTGCGCACGATGATCATCTGCTCGGCGGGGAAAGCGCCCGCCACCGATCCAGCTGCTCGGCGTAGCGTCCCCGACCCACATAGGCGAAGCGTCGCAGGGCGAGCGCCCGGGAGTCGGGATGGTCGAGCACTTCCTGGTAGGCGCCGTCGAGCCGCTCGTCCTCGGCGGCGAGCGCATCGGCCAGCCCGAGCGGCTCGAGCCCGTGTCGGACGTTGTGGTGGTAGTGGGAGACCGCCCGAGCCACCGGGTCGCGGAGGATGACGATCAGCTTGGCGTGCAGGAAGCTGCCGACGAACCCGCTCCGCCACCCGCGGGTCGAACAGGTAGTCGGGCGTGGCCTCGAAGGTGATCCAGGGCCGGCCCCGCCACCGGGCCGACCCGGCGGCGCAGCTCGAGCGGGAAAGTGGGCCCGGTACCAGGTCTCGCCGCTGGCGTGATCGATCGAGAAGTACTCGATCTCCTTGCGCAACGACGGCGCCACATTGGGGTGACGGCCCAGGTGCTTGTACAACGAGCTGGTGCCGGACCGCTGGGCTCCGATGACGAGGGCATCGGGCAGCGTGCGGTAGCGGCCGGTCGAAGATCGCACGGTCAGCCGGGTGCGCACCAACCACCTGCGGAGGCGCCAACGGGGTGAGGACCTTGGCCCGATCGGCGGCCCGGTGGACGAGCCCGCTCATCGGAGGTTGCCCGGGTCAGCGGTCGGCGTCGTCGCCGCCCCAGGCGGCGATCGACTCTCCGAGCCGCTCGAGCAGCGTCTGCTCGGATTCCTCGGCGGTGATCGGACGGCTCGGTGCGCATCCGCCGCCACCGACAGGGGCGCGGCCGACCTCCACCGTCGGCTCGAACCCACGCCTGGCCTTGCCGCCGAGGAGCACGAGGCCGACCAGGCGGCTGCGGCTCGCCGGAGAACTGCTTGGCGAGCTGCTCGACGTGCTCCTGGCGGGTCTTGCCGACCGTCGCCACCACGACGTAGGCGGACACCGTCCCCGCCATCACGTAGGCGAACGGCGACAAGCGCCGACGGGCCCGACCACCATGACGATGTCGAAGCGGCGGGTCGCCTGGTCGGTGAGCTCGCGGAAGGCCTTGCTGGCCAGGACGTCGACCGGGTCGGTGACCGAGGGGTCGCCGGGGAGGACGGACAGGTTGGGAGCCACTTCCTTGGACCGGTCGATGACCCCGACCACACCGAGGGCGACCGCAGGTGTCGTCGATGCTGTGGGTGTCGAGCTCGGCCAGCGTGCTCCCGCCCATCAGGTCGCGGTGGAGCGGGCTGGGCACCGATCTGGCCGTCGATCACCAGCACGCTGCGACCCACCCCGGCGAGGCTGCGGGCGACCTCGAGCACCAGGTCGCTGACGCCTCATCGGAGGTGGCGAGCCCGGTGAACCCGATCGTGGTGGGGCCACCGAGCTGGGTGATGCCGAGGACCGCCGAGCGCACGGTCTGCACGCCCGCTCCCGCATGCACCCGGCCGCGGCGGCTGCTGCCGGGCGGCACCTCGGCGAGCAGCGGCACGTCCTCGATGTCGGACGAGTCCACACCGTGCCCTTCATGCGATCGGCCAACATCAGACCGGCGATACCCAGCATGGCTCCGACCAGCGTCCCGAGCAGGCCAGCCAGCACGCGGGCTGATCGGTGCCGGGGTCATGTCCTGGGGGCCGACCTCCGCAGGTCGTACCGGGCGGCCAGCGAGGTGTCGGTGGCGAGCAGGTCGGTGTACTCGGTGTTGATCTCGGTGAGGCGGGTCTCCGCCGCCGACTTCTCCAGCTGTTGGGCGGCGGATGAGGTAGCTGAGGTCCTCGATCTGTGCCCCGGTGGTGGGATCGATCTGCTGCTCGGGCTCGGGCGGGTCGATCTGTTGCGTTGCCGGTTCAGGTCGCGCAACCGCTGGCTGGATTGCACCCAGCTCGGCGTCGATCTCGGCGATCCTCGCCGCGTCGGTGGACTCGAACCGCTCGTCCTCGAGCTCGCCGACCCGGCCGTCACCGTGGAGATCTGGCTGTCGAGGACGGCGAGTCCGCCGTGTCGCGCCGCGGTCAGCGGCTTCTCACCAGCGGCTCGGGTGCCAGGGCGGCAAGCTCGTCGAGCCGTGCGTTGAGCTGTCGCGCTCCTCGACGAGCTGGGCGATCTCGGCATCGACGTCGACGGCGGTGGGGTCGACGGCGATGTAGTTGTCCCGCATCTCGGTGGCGATCGAGATCGCCGTCTCCTCCGAGGGCGCCTGCGCCTGGAAGGTCAGCGTGCCCGGCGTTGGGGGCCGACACGATGAGGAACCCCGGCGACTCGAGCAGCTCGGCGTTGGCCTCCTCGGCCACCGGGAGGGCGTTCTCCACCGCCTCGATCATCTCCGGCGATCCGGCCGAGCTCGCCCGCGACGGCGCCGCTTCGTCTCGCCGGCAGGATGAACTCGATGACGGCGGATGCCCCGAACCGGGGCTCGACGTTGGCGTTGGTGTAGCTGGCGAACCACAGCCCCCCGGCAGCCCCGAGGACGGCGGTCGCCAGGACCACCCACCAGCGGGCGCGGACGATGCGGCCGATGCGACTCAGATCCATGGGTTGCGTTCCTGACTCACGTGTTCGTGTCCTGTCATCTTCCTTTGGGGGTCGATCCGGCTCGAGCTCATCCGGTCGGCGCCTGACCGCTCACTGCGGGCCGGCCTCCCGTGTCCGGGCCGGTCAGCGAGCCGCCGACTGCGATCCACCGACTTCGGCCACCAGCCGCCTGACTCCGTGACGGGCCAGCCCGTGCAGGGACATGGCGACTTCGCCACGATCTCCCGAGCAGGCCAGCTTGGCGAGTCGGTCGACCTCCAGGTCGACCATGTCGGCGTCGGGGAGGCCGAGCGCGGCCTTGTTGATCTTAGGGTGGTCGCTGGGGCTGAGCGGGCCGTCGGACAGGACCTCGTGGAGCTTCTCGCCCTCGCGCATCCCGACGGTCTCGATCTGGATGTCCCGGCCAGGGACCAGGCCGGAGAGCCGGATCAGCCGGTTGGCGAGGTCGAGGATCCGCACCGGCTCGCCCATGTCGAGCACGAAGACCTCGCCGCCCATCGACATGGCCGCCGACTGGAGCACCAGCTGGACCGCCTCGTGGACCGTCATGAAGTAACGGGTCATCTTCGGGTCGGTCACCGTGACCGGGCCGCCGCCGGCGATCTGCCGCATGAAGGTCGGAACCACGCTGCCCCGGCTGCCCAGCACGTTGCCGAAGCGGACGGCGGTGAACACGCCCGACTCCACCCGCTGCGCCGCCGCCTGGGTGAGCATCTCGGCCACCCGCTTCGAGGCGCCCATCACGCTCGACGGGTCGACCGCCTTGTCGGTCGAGATCAGCACGAACCGCTCCACCCGGCCGCGGACAGCCGCCTCGATCACGTTGGCGGTCCCGATGACGTTGGTCTTCACCGCCTCCTCGGGGCAGTGCTCCAGGATCGGCACGTGCTTGTGGGCGGCGGCATGGAACACCACGTCGGGTTGGTGGCGATCGAACACCTGCTCCAACGCCTCGACGTCGCGCACGTCGGTGATCTCCAGCAGCGGCTGCCGGCCGCTCGACGACCAGCATCCCATCGAGTCGTGGAGGTGGGTCTCGTCGTGGTCGAGAGCGACCACCGTCGTGCCGGCGAAGGCGAGGCACTGACGGACGATCTCCGAGCCGATCGACCCTCCACCCCCGGTGACGAGGATGGTGCGCCCCTCGAGGGCGAAAGCGACCGGGGTCAGGTCGGTGTCGACCGTCGGGCGGGGCAGCAGGTCGGCGAGCTCGATGTTACGGATGCCGCCGGCGACGTCCCCCTTGAGCAGGGCGTTGAGGTCGGGGACGATCCGCAGCGCCACGTCGATCGACGAGCACGAGTCGACCAGCTGGTTGAGCACGTCCTGCGGCGCCGTGGTGGCGACGATCACCTGGTCGATGCGGTACGTGCGCACCAGGTCGGGCACCCGCTCGACACCGGACCACACCGGACGGCTGATGAGTCGCCGGACCGTCGCCGCCTGGTCGATGTCGACGAACCCGACGACGTCGAGCGGCGGGGTGAGCTCGGGCGCCTGCCGGGCGAGCACGGCGGCCGGCCGGCCGGTGCCGACGACGAGGGCGCGCACCGAGGTGCCCTGGTCGACCATCCGCTGGAACGAGAAGACCCTCGAACGGAACCGGACGACCCCGGTGCCGACCACGGTGAACATGGCGCCGAGGATGACCACCGAGATCGGGATCGGCTGGCGGGCGTCGAAGGCGTTGTGGGAGACGAAGAGGACCGAGACGATCAGGATGCCGGCGGAGGCGGAGGCGGCGGCCACCCGGAGCGCCTCACCGACCGAGGCATACTCCCAGACATGCCCGTAGTTGCCGAAGACCACGTTGGCGGAGAGGTGGACGAGGACGATGAACGGGAGCACCTTCCAGAACCCCGGCCACCAGTCGAGCGAGCCGCCCAGGCCGTCGGCGAAGCGGGCGGTGAGCCCGGCGACGTAGGCCATGGTGATGATGACCCCGTCGACGAGTGCGAAGCTGACGTCGGCGCGGAGTCGTGCCATGTTCTGGGCGACGTTCGTCCTCCACGAACCCCTACCACGTCCCCGGCGCCGGTCCCGTTCCCTCTGCACAGCACGTCCCCTCAAGATCCGCCCCGCCGGTCACCGCGTCCACTTCCGACGGTGACCGGAGACCCCCATCTGTCCCCGGGACGGTGCCCCGGCAACACGTCGACCATAACCCTCAGACCCTTTGGTGACTAGGCAAAACCGCCGTTTCGGGGCGATTTGAGTCGATCGACCCACGCGCCCCCTGTTCGGGGTCCCGCAGGGGTCGTGGTAGCTTCCTGGCACGGCCTTCCGGCGGCCTGGGTGGCCGGTATCGAGCACGCTCCCGGGGGGATCCATGAGCGGACCGGCGATCCTGGTCGCCATCAAAGGGTTGGGCATCGGCGGTGCCGAGAAGCTCATCGCCGAGAGCGCCTCCAAGTGGGACCGCACCCGGTTCGACTACCGCGTCGTCTACGCCCTCCCGTGGAAGGACCAACTGGTCGCCCCCATCGAGGCCCTCGGGATACCGGTGACCTGCATCGGGACCAAGCGGGGGATGACCCCGTCGGCGTGGTGGCGGCTGCGCAAGGAGGCCGCCGCCGCCGACCTGGTCCACGCCCATCTACCCGCCATGGGGGCCGTGGCCCGGGTCTTCTCGGGCCGCCCGGTGGTGTACACCGAGCACAACGTGGCCTCGTCGTACCGGGGCCCGGTGCGCTGGGCCAACCGGCTCACCTACCGGGGCAACGCGGCGGTGACCACCGTGTCGGCGGCCGTGGCCACTTCGATCGCCAACTACCCGGGTCCCGATCCACAGGTGGTGCCCAACGGCGTCTCGTGTGACGTGCCGGCGGGGGCGCCGGACCGGGTCCGCCGGGAGCTCGCCATCGACGGCGAAGCGCCTCTCGTGGTGCACGTCGGCAACATCCGACCCCACAAGGGCCATGCCAACCTGGTGGCGGCGGTGGCGCACCTGCTCGCCACCCACCCCGACGTCACCGTGGTGTCGATCGGCGGCGAGAAGCACGACGGTGACCTCGCCCGGGTCCGGGCACTGGCCGAAGACGCCGGGGTCACCGGCCGTCTCCGCTTCCTGGGACGGCGTCCCGACGCCCTCGACTTCATCGCCGCCGCCGACGTCTTCGTCAACCCCGCGGACTTCGAGGGCCTGCCCGTCGCCGTCCTCGAGGCGATGGCGCTGGGCCGCCCGGTGGTCGCCACCGCGGTCGGCGGTGTGCCCGGGCTGGTCCACGACGGGGAGACCGGGCTCCTGGTGCCGCCCGGAGACCCTTCCGCCCTGGCGGCGGCGACGGCCCGGGTGCTGGAGGACCCCGATCTCGGCTCCTCACTCGGGGCCGCCGGGGCGAAGCTGGTCGAGGCCGAGTACTCGCTGGAGGCCATGGTGCGCCAGATCGAGTCGATCTACGACGAGGTGCTCGGTGCCTAGCACGGTCGCCATCACGGTCCGCCCCTTCGAGGACGCCGATCTCGACGAGGTGCTCGACGTGATGCGGCTGTCGCTGGGCGAGTCCGCGGTGCTCCGGCGCACCCCGGACCTCTTCGCCTGGAAGCACTTCGACAACCCCTTCGGCCGGTCGATCATCCTGGTGGCCGAGTCGGGTGGGGCGATCGTCGGGCTGCGCGCCTTCATGCGATGGGAGCTGGTGACCGCACGGGGGGAGCGGCTCCGGTGCGTCCGGGCCGTCGACACCGCCACCCACCCCGACCACCAGCGGCGGGGGATCTTCCGCACCCTCACCCTCGCCGCCGTCGAGCACGCCCGCGACGACGGCGTCGACCTGGTGTTCAACACCCCCAACCCCAGGTCCGGGGCCGGCTACCTCACCATGGGCTGGTTCGAGGTCGGCCGGCTCGGGGTCATGGCGGCCCCGGGGCTTCGCAGGCCCGGGGCCCAGGCCGCGGCAGGGACGCTCCCCGATCCCGACGGCTGGGTGGCGGAGGCGAGGCCGCTGGCCGATCGACCGCTGGCCGCCGTCGCCGACCGGCCTGCCGCAGGGTTGCGCACCCCCCGCACCCCGGAGTATCTGGCATGGCGCTTCTCGGGGCACCCCACCGCCGGCTATCTGGCGGTCGAGTCTGGGGCGTCGACGGCGGTGGTTCGGCCCAACGTGCGCGGCAGGTGGAAGGAGCTCGTGCTCTCCGACGTGTTCGGCCCCCGCCCCGCCGCCGCCATCCGCGCCACCGTGTTGCACAACCGTGCCGCCTACCTCGCCACCTGGTTCTCGGGAGGCTCTCCGGAGCGGGCCGCCGCTCTCCGCAGCGGCGTGCTGCCCGTCCCCAGCGTGCGTACCCTGACCCTGGTGGCCAACCCGCTGCGCCCGATCGACGCCCGGATCACGTCGCTGGCCGGGTGGGACCTGGCGTCGAGCGACCTGGAGCTGCTGTGAGCCCGATCACCATCCGCACGCATCCGGTGAGCCGGCACATCGTCGGCGGGGCCCGCTGATGCTCGCCCTCGTCCCCATGCTCGGCGGGCTGGCGCTGGTGGTCGCCTACGGCATCGCCATCGCCAATGCCAACGAGCACGTCTCGGCATTCGGGGTGGCGGTGGTGGCAGCGATCGTCATCGGGTTCATCGCCGTCGGGGTGACCACCAAAGAGGACAAGAAGTGGCTACCCACGATGATCATGGCCGGCTTCACCGCCAAGCTGATCGCCTCGACGGTGCGTTGGTGGGTGCTGGTCGACTTCTACGAGGGCTCGGGCGACGCCGTCGGCTACCACAAGTTCGGTCACGAGTACGTGCACCTGTGGCGCACATTCCACATGCCCCCGATGGCCTCCGGCACCGAGGCCATGGAGGGGTTGGTCGGCCTGGTGTACGTCCCCTACGCCCCCAACTTCCTGGGCGGCTTCTACATGTTCGCCACGCTGGCCTTCATCGGGCAGATCTTCTGCTACATGGCCTTCCGCAACGCCACCGTGCCCCGCCGCAACAAGCTGTACGCCGTCGCCATCTTCTTCGTGCCCACCATCGTCTACTGGCCGTCGAGCATCGGCAAGGAGTCGGTGATCGTCCTCGGGCTGGGCATCGCCGCCTACGGCCTGTCCCGGGTCCTCGCCCAGGGGAGCTTCGGCTCGCTGGTGACCATCGTCGATCGGGCTGCTCATCGCGGGGATCATCCGTCCGCACATCTCGGCGATGGTGGCGGCGGCCGGCGGTGTTCGCCCTGGTCTTCTGCAAGGGAACCGGGGTGGCCACGATGCGGGCGAAGCGATTACCGCTCATCGCCCTCTCGCTCGGCGGGCTGGCGGTGCTGGTGGTGATCAGCGCGGCCAACTTCAACATCAACCTCGAGTCGGGGGTCGGGGAGATCGATGAGTTCGTCACGTCGGTCGAGGGGCAGACCACGACCGGGGGCTCGTCGGTCGAAGGCGGGTTCATCTCCAGCCCGCTCGAGTTCCCCGAGGTGACGCTGCGGGTGTTGTTCCGGCCCCTCCCCTACGAGGCGCACAACCCGCCTGCCTTCGCCAGCAGCCTCGAGGGCGCCGCCCTCCTGTTGCTGGTGATCTGGAGGTTCATCCCGATGGTCGAGACGCGGCTTCCGGTCCCGGACGCGACCCGTACATGCTGTTCTGCATCATGTTCACCTTCCTCTTCATCATCGCCTTCTCCTCCTTCCTCAACCTCGGCCTGATGGCCCGGGAGCGGTCGCAGGTGATGCCCTTCTTCCTGGCGATGATCGTCGCACTGGGGTTCGGCCCGCCGAAGGACGCCGAAGACGCCGACGCACCGGAGACGGCGGCTCCGGCGTTGGAGGGCGAGCCCGAGCCGGCCGGCTACCCGTTCTCGCCGGGGGCCGTCGGAGCGGCCGGGCCCCCGGCTCTCCTGACGGCCCAGGAACCCGAGCCGCCCAGCGCGGCAGAGCGACCCCACCAGCACCGATGCCATCACCACGACGGTGACGGTGTCGCCGAGGAGGGCGTCGACACGCCACGACCATGCCCACGAGACACCGCCTGGGCACCGGTCATCGCCAGCGTCACCTTCCACACCGACAGGCCCCTCCGGTCGAAGCTGGTCGTAGAGGTGGTTGCGGTCGCCGCCGAAGGTGGGATAGCCGAGGATCCGGCGGCGCACCAGGGTCGCCACCAGGTCGACGACGAACATCCCGAGCACCCCGGCGACGGCGAGCAGCGACCACGCCGAGCCGGCGTCGGCGGCGTCGGCGATCCCGTAGACGAGGAAGACCGCCACCGTGTAGGAGCCGTTGTCCCCGAGGAACAACCGGGCCTTCGGCCAGTTCCACACCAGGAACCCGAGCAGCGCCGCCGCCAGGACGATCCCGAACCCGAGGTCGAGCCCGTGGACATCGGCGAGCACCGCCAGCCCGAGTGCCGAGACGGTCGCCACCGATGCCGCCAGCCCGTCGAGGCCGTCGAAGAGGTTGACCGCGTTGACCGCCACCACGACCAGGAGGACCCCGATGACCTTCACCGCCGGGCCGCCGTCGAACCCTGGGGCCGCCGAGGCGAGCACCAGCACGATGCCGAACCCCATCTCGACGACCAGCCGCAGCAACCTGGGAGAGACCGAGCCGGTCGTCGACCAGGCCGAGGGCGAGCGCGATCGCCGAGGCGGCGAACAGCCCGGGGTCGAAGCTCGAGGAGAGTGCCATCCCCAGATGGACGGCGGTGAACACGGCGAACCGCCCAGCGCCACCACGTCGTTCCGATGCGGCTTGAGCTCCTGCCGTCGGGTCGGTCGACCATCCCCAGCCCGGGGCCGAACCTGGCGAGCGCCGCACCGAGCAGCGCAGCGATCACCAGGGTCAGCGGGGCGACCATGTCATCACGAGCGACGGCTCGCCCTCGTGGACCTCGATGGTGTCGACTCCGGTGAACCCCAGTCGCCTCGTAGGCGGCGATCGCCCCCTGGTTGTGGCTGGCGACCACGACCCGGACCCCGTGGACGCCCCTTTCGGCCATCGCGGCGAGGAACCGTCTCCCAGCGCGCCACCCAGCCCGCGGCGGCGCACCTCGTAGTCGACCGCCATCGACAGCAGCTCGGCGGGCGAAGCCGTGGTCGTCGTCACCCGAGCCGTAGCGGAGGGTCTCCCATGCCCGGCGGGCCACCGAAGGCCGAACCAGGCGAGGGAGGGCGGAGAACCCGGCACCGGCACCATGGCTGCGGAGGAAGTGGCGGTAGAAGGCAGCCGGTGTCGGCCACCCCGGCGACGAACCCGACCGGGCGCCATGCCCCGTCGGCGACCAGCACCACGGCGTCGGCCGAGCCACCAGCGCCGTGTACAGCCGCTCCATGACCCCGGCGCCCAGCCGCGGCAGGAACCCGGTGTCGATCGCCTCGCCGTGGAGCCGGGCCAGGTGGGGGACGTCGGCGAGGGTGGCGACCCGGATCGACCGGTGCCCGGGTGGCGGGAGCGGCGGCGAGCACCGCGGCGACCCCCTTCCGCAGGGCTACCGCGTGGTAGGTGGAATAGACGGTGTGGACCACCCGGTTCTCGTCGAACTCGGCCCGGGCCTTGGCCCGGCTCGCCTCGCCCATGGCGGCCCGGCGTACCGCCGGGTCGTCACCGACCGAGGCGATGGCGTCGGCGAGGGCGACGGCGTCGCCCACCGGGACCAGCCGTCCGTTGACGCCGTCGTCGACGACCTGGCGGCAGCCCCGGATGTCGGTGGCGACCACCGGCAGCCCCATCGCCGCCGCCTCCATGGCGGCGCGGGGGAAGCCCTCGCGGTGCGAGGCGAGCACGAACACGTCCATGGCGGCGTACAGGCGGTCGACGTCGGTCCGCATCCCCAACAGGCGGACACCGGCCTCGGCGGCCCGTGCGGAGAACCCGGGACCGAGGGCGTCGGGCTTGTCCGGGTCGTCGGGCCCGACGGCGACCACCAGGTAGCGGTCGGGCAACGGACTCGGCCGCCTCGACCAGCTCCGGATAACCCTTCTCGGCGACCAGCCGGCCCACCGAGCCCACGACGATGCGGTCGGGCCGACGCCCCGATCTCGGCCCGGGCCTGCTCCCGTTCCTCGGGCGCCGAAGCGGGCCGGGGTCGAACCGGGTCGAGGTCGACGCCGTTGCCGAGCAGGGCGGTGCGGTGGCGGCGGGTGATGTGGTAGCGGGTCATCAGCTCGAGGTCCTCGACGCTCTGCACCAGCTCTGCGTCGGAGAAGCGGGAGGCGACGCCCTCGGCGAGGTAGACCGCCGCCCGCTTGGCGGCGGAATCGTCCTCGGTGGCGTACAGCCCGTGCACGGTGTTGACCACGACGGGTACGCCGGCCAGCCGGCCCAGGATCCGCCCGTAGAGCCCCGGCTTGGGGTTGTGGGTGTGCAGGATGTCGACCTGCTCCGCCCGAGGATGCGCCACAGGTCGCGGGCGGCGCCCAGGTCGCTCCGCAGTCTCCATCCCCGCGACGAGGTGGGCAGGGCGATGTGGCGGATCCCGGCCGCCTCCAACTCGGCGACATACGGCCCGGGGGCGCTGATCCCGATCGCCTCCCAGCCGAATCGGGCGGCGGCGGTGAGTTGGGGCATCACCAGGTAGCGGAGGCTCAGGTCGATGGTGGTGAGGTGGGCGACCTTCACCGGCCGCGGTGCCCGGCCCATCGGCCACCTCGCCCCGCCCGATCGGGGCGGCGTCGAGCTCGTCGGTGAGCAGCTCGTGGTAGCGGTCGACGGCGACTCGAGACGGAAGTTGTCGAAGGCATGCTTGGCGGCCCGCTCCCCCATCTCGGCGAGTCGACTCCGGTCGCCGCCGGCGGCAACCAGGGCGTCCATCGCCCTGTCCGCAGTCCCCGGGGGCAGGACGGCTCCGGTTTCGCCGTCGACGACCGCCTCTGCGCATCCGCCCACGCCGTACACGACCGAGGGACACCGGCGGCCGCCGCCTCGAGCACGACGCCGGGGAGCCCCTCGGACCTCGAGGTCTGCAACAGGATGTCGGCCCAGGCGAGATGGGGGACGACGTCGGCCACCGATCCCAGCAGGGTGACCCGGTCGCCGATGCCGGCGGTGTCGATGGCGGCGGCGACCTCGGCGGCGAGGGGCCCGTCGCCGACCATGCGAAGCTCGACCGGGGGTGTGGCGGAGAACCGGGCGACGACCCCCACCGCGGCCAGCGGGTCCTTCTCGGGCGACAGCGCTCCGACCACGACGATGCGCAGCTCTTCGCCCCTCGGTTCCCGGGCGACCGAGAAGAAGCGGTCGGGAACCCCGGTCGGGGCGATCCTCACCTTCGCCGGGTCCACCCCGAGCGAGTCGACCAGCGGGGTGGCGGTGGCGGCGGCCACCGAGAAGACCCGGTCGGCGCCGGCGAGCACGAGGGCGCGCAACCGGGCATGCCGCCTGGAGCGGATCCAGAACATCGGGTCGCCGATGCTGGCCACCACCAGCCGGGGACGCCGGTCGCAGGGTGCGCACCGCCACCGTCGAGTACTGCACGGACGGGCCGCCGTAGGCGAGCACGATGTCCGGTCGCCACGTTGCCAGCCGCCGCCGAAGCCCGGTCACGACAGCCCGGTCGAGCTTGCCAAGGGCCTCGGGAGCTACCGCCCCCACCAGCTCGGCGTCGACCCGGGGGGGCACGTCGCTGCCGCTGAGGGCGACCAGCCGGACCTCCCAGCCCCGCTCGCCGAGCCCGGTGGCCAGCGCCTCTCCGAATACCTCGGCACCCCGCCGCCGATCGCTGGACACCACCACGACGAGACGGGGACGGCGAGACGACATTTCCGGGGTCACCGGTTTCTTTCTGGCCAAGGACGAGCCCCCCGGTCGGCAAGAGTCAGCGCGGCGAGGCTAGTAGGAGCCCGCCGGGCCGGCTTGAGGGGCGAGACCCGCTGGCCTACCGGGTCGGGGGTTGGGGGGTCACCCGTCGGGTCTCACGGCGAGCTCTCTCGCGCTCGCCTCGCCGGCCGGCGATGTGCGCAGCCACTTCCTGCGCAAGGACATCCGGGCTGGCCCGTGGGACTCCGAGCTCGTTGCGGAAGCGTCGTACCACAGCGCCGGTCGGCCCGTTTCTTCGCCGGTGAGGCCCTCGGCGATCATGAAGACGACAAGGCTGTTGAGTCTGTTGAGCTCTCTCACGGAGAAGTCGCCCGCCAGCTTCACGAGCCGGCCGATCTCAGCGGAAGGCAGCGCCGCCAGCTTCACGAGCCGGCCGATCTCGGCGGAAGGCAGCGCCGCCAGCTTCACGAGCCGGCCGATCTCGGCGGAAGGCAGCGCCGCCAGCTTCATGAGCCGGCCGATCTCAGCGGAAGGCAGGGCCGCCAGCTTGCTAAGGCTGGCGGACGGAAGGGCGGCCAGCCTGCTGAGGCTGGCCGGCGAAAGGGCGGCCAGCTCCTTCAGGTTGGCCAGCTCGGCTTCTGTGAACATCCTGAACTCCTCCATCGCGAGGCACTCGTCGACCGTTCTCGTGTGATCGTCTGTCGCGCCGATTGGTTGATCCCGACATGCACATGATCGGTGTGAGGGTGATCCTCGGTGGTATTCCCGCTCGACAGCGCTTCCGCCTCCGATGACTCGTCTGTTGAAGATGACGATCTGTATGCCGAGCGCCTCTTCGTTGGCGACGAAGAAGTCGAAGATGCGGCGCCCTGCACCGGTCGATGCCGTGGAAGGGAGAGGGAAGAAGTCGATGGCTCCGCACTCGCAGATGCTCCGACCATTCTTATCGCAGCGGGCCTTGTCTCGGACGACCTGCGCGATCCTTGAGTTCGATGCCGAAGTGCGCTGCGGCACCTTCCCTGATCGCCTTAACCCCAGGGGGAACGACGGTCGTGAAGACGAAGGTATGTGGATCCATATGGTCCAACGACATGATGCGCCTCCTTGCGGCTCACCATCCTACGAAACGTCAATAAGCCTTGCTGGCAGAAGTTGTCACGAGCTCGAGGTCGACCACGGGTACCTGCCGACCGGGAACCTTCGGCAGACATGCGTAATCTGTCACAGCGGTCTGGTATAACGAAGGTATGTTCGATGCAACGTCAGACACCGCCGACAGCCGCAGCGCAGCGGCCCGGGTCGAGGCCTGGGAACAGGAACTGGTCGGGTTGGAAGCCGAGATCACCCGGCAGCGGGCCTGCCAAGTCCAACTGCTCCGCAAGCTCGACCGCCACCAGGTGGATACCGGGGCGGGGATGCGCACCATGGGTGACTGGGTGTCCGCCCACCTCGACGTCTCCTCCCAGACCGCCAACCGGTTGTGGCAACTGGCCAGGGCCGGTGACAACAACATCGATGCCCTGATGGCGGACGGTCGCTGCGGCCTGGACCGTGCCGCCGTGCTGATCAAACTCCACGCCACCGACGTAAACGAAGATCAGCTGGGTGACGCCACCGCTTCAGGGTTCTCACTGGGACGGCTCTACGGATTGCTGCAACGGGTCCGGTCCTTCACCGACGGCGATGAACGGAATGGCTTCGCCAACCGGTACCTGGTGATCCAACCCTCCCTCGACGACGCCGCCTACAAACTGTGGGGACTCTTGCCCGGCGTCGACGGACGCGTCGTCGAAGCCGCCCTCCACAAGCGCGAGACCGAGCTCCCGGTGCTACCCGGTGAAGGGAACGGGCAAGGGCAGCGACGCGCCGACGCCCTCACCGCCATCTGCCTCGATGCCCTCACCGGCTCCACGAATCCAGACGGCACACCCCGTGACGTGACCGTCGCCGAGGTGTTCGTCGACGCCGGCCTCGCATCCAGCGATGGTGGCGAATCCGGTGCCACCCTGCCATCCGGGGTCAAGGTCGGGCCCAACACCCTGGCTGAGATCCTGTGCGGCGGGAAGGTCCGGGTCATCGCCACCGACGGGCTCCACCCCATCGCCTACACCGACCGCACCGACGTGATACCCCCGGCGGTGCGCCGGTTCGTGCAATGGCGCGACATGGGTCAATGCTCCATCGAAGGCTGTCACAGCCGGTATCGGATCCAACCCCACCACATCCTCGAACGCCACCGAGGCGGGAGTCACGATCCGGACAACTTGGTCAGCCTGTGCTGGTACCACCACCACGTCGCCATCCACCAACTCGGCTACACCATCGACCCAAAATCACCCACCCACCGCGGAAACTGCTCTCTCCCCGCCAACCCACCGGGCCACCCCTACGTGACACAATACCGAAACCAACGATTCACCACCGCCACCGCCGCCTGACCGACCCGGAGCCCGGCTGCCGGCCGGTGAGGCTCGACCCAGCCTCGGATCACGAGCGACGGTCAGTCGACCGGCTGGAAGTAGTTCCGCTGGCGGAAGTTGGCGATCCGGATACCGATTCCCTGGCCCTGTTCGTCGGCATGGCGGAAGTGGATCCCGGACCACACCCGAGCGTCGATGACCTCGTCGATCGCCTCGGAGAACCGGTCGAAGGTGCGGACGGTGCCAGAGGCGTTGCTCAAGGCGCCGAAGGTCATCCGGTCGGTGCCGAAGAACTGCTGCAGAGTGCGGACGATGGACCCGCTCACCCCTGAGTGCCCTGAGGGATACTCGGGGAACGGCGGGGTTGCCAGGAGCGGGAGCCAATCCGGGTCGGCGACGGTGGCAGGGTTGCCGTCCGTGTCGGCCTCCCGGATGGCGGTGATCGGCCGCCAGAACCCGTGGACCCCCTTGTCGTACCACACCGCGATGGCGGCGTCGGCGGCGGTCAACCCCAACATGGCGAACAACCGGGCGTTGTCGACGATCCCCAGGCCGGCCGAGGCGGAGATGTCGCGGAACAGCCGGTTCCACAGGTTGGGCGCCTGCTCGGACCAGTACACGGCTGCGTCGCTCTGGTCGGCGGTGCGGGTCGTCGATGTCAATGAGCCGACGTCCTGGACTTCGTTCACATCGGCGGCGTAATGGGCGCTGGTCAACGGCAATGGGCCATCGGTACCGAACCGCGCCACGTCGGGAACCAGGAACGGCTCGACGTCCTTCACCCAGGCGCCCGGGTCGTTGATGAAGAGAGGCAGCACCGGACGCCACTCCCCCGGCTCGGAGCCGACCGGGAACCCGGGCGGTCCGAACCGCCCGTCGCCGGTGCGGGCAGCCACCATGGCCGCCGCAGCCGCTTCGCCGACCCTGATGCCACCGTTCTCGGCGCGACCGTCGGCGATGGCGGCCAGAGAGTCGGCCAGATGGCCGTCGAGAGTCGCCTGCTGGGCCGGAAGAAGATGAACCAGCACCCCGTGCGCTGCCGTCGCCGCTGCGGCCGCCTTCGAGAACCACGGCCGGGCGGCCGGGGCGACGAGGTACGGTTCGAAACCGCCGTCGATGGCGTTGACCGCGTCGTAGACCGCACCCTGCACCATCGCCATGTGAAGGAGGGCCACATGCGACGACTGCCGCGGCGGTGACGAACGCGGCGGTGGCGATCTCGTTCCAGACGATCACCGCATCGGCGCGAGGCGCCTCGGCTACGGCACCGACCGACGCCGGCGGAAGGGCCAACCCGGCCGCCAGTGCGGCCGCTGCCATGATGCCCGCCAGGCGACGTCGGCGTCGCCATGTGATCTGAGGCTCCATCTCGGTACTCCCTCGCTGTGGTGCTCATACCGTCTATGCCCGGCACCCACCCCTTCGTGACAGGCTTCTTCCACTTCTTGCCGGAAAGCTTGGTGAGCCGCCACTGCCGGGAATGTTCCCGGCGCCGTTAGCCTTCCCGTGGAGATGCCGATCGACGACCTGACCGCGAGGTCATCCTCGACCATTACCGCAACCCACGGCGGCGCGGGCGGCTCAACCACGACGCCGTCCACGCAGAGGGGACCAACCCGTCGTGTGGCGACTCGTTCTCGCTGGACGTGCTGTTCGGCGACGGGGTGATCGCCGACATCGCCACCCAGGGCCAGGGATGCTCGATCTCGCAGGCCTCGGGGTCGATGATGGCCGACGCCGTCGTCGGGCTGAGCTCCGACGAGGGTCCGCGACCTCGCCGCCAGGTTCAAGGCGATGATGTCGATCACCGCAGACACAGCCGCGGATGACGGCACCGCAGGTGGGCTCGACCCCGACCGACCCGGCGCCGCCCTTGGCGACCTCGAGGCCCTCCAGGGCGTGCGCAAGTTCCCGGTGCGGATACGGTGCGCCGACCTCGCCTGGGTAACGCTCGAAGACGCCCTCGCCCAGTGGGAGGCGACGGCCACCGCGTAGCCGGCTTGGCTACCCTCCCCCTCCCCGTCCGGAGGTCCCTGGTGGAGGCACCTACCGATCCCGAGCTGCTTCGCCGGCTCGAAGCGGCAGAACGACAGGTCGCCCGGCTGCAGGGCCAGGCAGACCGTCGCCGGGCCTCACTCGAAACGGCCCGCCGCAGGTTGCAGCGGCGCGCCGACCAACTTGACAGGCTGAGGGCCGCCCTCGACCGGTCCAGGGAAATGCTCGACGAAGTCGGCGGCTTCACGCTCGATGTCTTCCCCGACCTGGCGATGCCCGACGACGTCCGCCGGAGGGTCGAGGCGGTCAGCGCCGAACGGCTCACCTACCTCACCAGGGCCCAACTCGCGTCGCTGGCCAAGTGCGTGCTCGAGAGCGAGGTCAACCGGCGCCAGGGCATGATCGTCGAGGCGGGAACTGCATTGGGAGGCTCCGCCATCGCCATGGCGGCGGCGAAGTCGCCCGAATCGACCGATGCGCGTCTACGACGTGTTCGGGATGATCCCGCCGCCCGGCGAGCTCGACACCGACGACAGCCGCAGCAGGTACGACGACATCGCCGGTGGACAGGCGAAGGGCTTGGGCGACGACGTCTACTACGGCTATCACGAGGACCTGCTCGGGCGAGGTGACCGCCTCTTTCGCCCGCCATGGCATGCCGATCGAAGAGAATCAACGTGTCACTGGTGCCCGGGCTGTTCGAGGACGTCCTCGACATCGACGGGCCGGTGGCCGTCGCCCACATCGACGCCGACTGGTACTCGTCCACGATGACATGCCTCGACCGGATCGCGCCACACCTGACGGTCGGCGGTCGCATCGTGATCGACGACTACTACCGGTGGTCCGGCTGCCGGCGGGCGGTCGACGAGTACTTCTCAGACCGCCCCGGGTATCGTGTCGAGAAGCACGCCAAAGTCCACATCGTCCGGAAGTAGCGGCACATTTCGTACCAATCCGTGCGTCACGTGACCGGCCGCACCCTGCGGGCCATCGGACAGCTGCTGGCGGGCGACGGCCGCCGGGCGGACCCGGGGGAGGCGCCGACACCGGCGAGCCGCCAGGTCTTTCGGGCAGACACCAGTGGAGCCGGAGGTGCCGAGGCGAGCGTCGCCGGCGGTGACACCGTCGTTCGCCGATCCGTTCTGGCGGGTCGGCCGCACGCTCCTCGGGCACAACGCGTTGCCGGGGTCTGCCGAGGACATGCGACGGGATCGCTCGCTGGTGCGGGGGGTGATAAGGGAGGCCATGGAGGCGCCGAGGCCCTGGCGACCTTCGCCCGAACCCTCGCTCGAGGCGGGAGCCTGGACGAGGCCCACGTCGCCACCAGCCGCGCCCTCGTCGCCGTCGGCGCCCGGGATCTCGCCCGGGCGATAGCCGCCGGTGCTTCCATCGAGGGCCGCACAACACCTCGGGCTGGGCCTCGTTCTCGCCTCGCGGCCCCTGCCCCGGAGCTCGCCTGGGACGCAGTTCTCCCAGGTGGACGAGGCGGTGCTCGCCGAGCTGGTCCCGGTGGAAGCGGTCGAGACGGCCCTCGTGGTGGGCACCGCCGACGCGGTGGCGGCGGCGGTGAGGATCGCCGAGCACGCCCACGCATCGAGACCGGCGACTCGTGGCCCTCGCCGGCCGATTCCTGGTGACCGGTCACGACAACTGGCTCGCTCCCTGGTCGAGGAGGCGAGCCGGCGCCCCGACGACGAGCTCGATCACGCGCCGGTGGCGACGACCACAGCGTCCGCGAGTACCTCGACAACCTCCGCCGCTGGACCCATCCCATCCGGGACCACCGAGCCACGCCGGCCGGCGCCGTCGACGTCGCCGTGATCGACTACCACCAGCCCGACCACGACCGGGCCTCGCGCAACGTCGGCGACTACGTCCAGACCCTGGCCATGCTCGGCAACCTCGCCCGCTTCCGCGGCGTCCGGTTCCCCGGCGCCGACGGCCTCGGCGAG
The DNA here is from genome assembly GCA_963834375.1 of uncultured Acidimicrobiia bacterium. Lineage (GTDB taxonomy): Bacteria > Actinomycetota > Acidimicrobiia > Spongiisociales > UBA5794 > JACDBE01. The sequence goes on from CAWIBM010000005.1 coordinate 218,059, forward strand.
CTGGTCAGCGCCTGCAGGGACGCGTCCGCCCCGAGCTGCGCACTCGACGGCCGGCGAGGACGCGACGTCACCTGCTCCCGGTCAGCCGCGACTTCAGCGAGGGCGATCACATCCCGCCGAACACCTGGATGGTCGCGTTCGGCTGGCACATGCACTCGCTGTTCAGCCTGCGGTTCGGGCTGCCCTACCACCCGAACATCAACCCGATCTTCGTCTCGTTCCACCTCAACCGGGTGCAGGCGCTGACCCCCGAGACGATCGAGTACCTCGAGGCGCACGGGCCGATCGGCTGCCGCGACTGGACCACGGTCGACCTCCTGCTCAGCGCCGGCGTCGACGCGTTCTTCACCGGCTGCCTGACCACCACGGTCAACGCGGTGTTCCCCGAGCTCGCAGAGGTCGAGCGCGAGCAGCCGGACTGGTCGCCGTCATCGACATGCCCGGCGCCGCAGGTCGACAGACCAAGCGCGCCGTCGACGAGATCACCCACGCGGACCCGCGCTACCGCAGGCCGGCCTGGTGCCGAGGGCATCCGGCGGCGGACGAGCTGCTCGAGAGACTACCAGCAGCGCGTACCGCCGGATCGTCACCAGCCGGCTGCACTCCTACCTGCCGGCGACCTCGCTGGGCGTCCCCGTCGAGTTCCGCCCGCAGTCCGGGCGACGTCCGTTTCGACGGCCTGCTCGGCATGAAGCCGGACGCGCCGGCGTTCACCGCGATGCGCGACGGCATCCGTGAGCTGCTGGCCGCGACGTTCGGCGCTGGTCCTCGACGGCGCCGACGAGGGCGAGGTCTACGCCCGCTGGCGCGAGCTCACCGCGCCGCGGGTCGCCGAGGCCAGGGAGCGACCGGCTGCAGGCTCCGGCCCGACGGAGTCGGTCCCGGCCGATCGACGTCCCCGCGCTGGTCGACGGCGAGATCCGCGGCCAGGCGACCGCGCTCGGCCCGCACGACGCACGTCGACCCGGCCGACCGTCACCGACGTGGCGATGAGCCTCGACCAGAACCTCAAGCCGCACGCTGCCCACCGACGCTCGAGTCGCTGGTCACCAACGCGAGCGGCCCGCGTCCGGCTGTGGGTCACTCGCGCGCGGCCTCGACGCCGGACTACCAGCAATGGATCAGCCGAGCCTGTCCCGACGTGCCGATCACGTTCCTCGACTTGGACGGCACGTCGACTACGGCGAGATCACCCGGATGATCGGGCACATCACCGTCGCCACCATGGACCGCTGCTGCTGCCCGAGGTGCTCGACCGAGCTCGACCGGATCACGTACGTCGACATCGACACGGTCGATCGAGGGCGACGTGTGCGAGCTGGCGGCACCGACCTCGGCGGCTACCCGCTGGCGGCTCGCACCTCGGTGTCAGCTCCGTGCGCCGAGCAGTGGCGCCGGCCGGCGACCTGCTCGACCGGCCGAGACGGCGTCCGAGCTGCGGCGCACGATGGCCGCGCGCCACGCGTTCGACTTCACCACCTTCAACGCCGGCGTGCTGGTGCTCGACCTGGCCCGGATGCGCGCCGACCGGTTCGTCGGCGACGCTACCTCCCGCTGGCCGGCCGCGGTTCGGGCTCAACGACCAGGACGTCCTCAACGCCTACGTCGGCCCGAACCGGGCCGAGCTCGATCGAGAAGTGGAACGCCCTGCCCATGTTCGAGGACGTCACCGAGCCGGGGATCATCCACTACGCCGGCGCGCAACAAGCCATGGGGCGACGAGCTCGTCCCGTACCAGGACCGCTGGCAACGGTATGCGGACCGGGTGGCCGCCAGGGTGGGCGAGCCGCCCTCATCGACACCGACCGGTTCCGCCTGACGGCCCCGGTGCCTTGGGCCGGATGACCCCGACGCTCTCAGTCGACGATGCCGCCCCTGGTCATCCGCTCCAGGTCGAGCAGCTCGGTGACCTGCTCCTCGGTGAGCCAGCCCTTGTCCACCACGACGTCCCCCACGTTGCGTCCGGTGGCGAAGGCCTCCTTGGCCGCCTCGGCGCCCTTGTCGTAGCCGATGTGGGGGTTGAGGGCGGTGACCACGATGATGTTGGCCTCCGCCAGCGCCCGGGCGCGCTCCACGTCGGCTTCGATGCCCGCGACGCATCGGTCGGCGAAGGTGTCGGCGGCGGCGGCGAGCAGCCCGATCGACTGCAGCAGGTTGTGGGCCATCACCGGCATCATCACGTTGAGCTCGAAGTTGCCGTTGGCCCCGCCCCAGGTGATGGCGGCGTCGTTGCCGATGACCTGGGCGGCCACCTGCATCACCATCTCCGCCATCACCGGGTTGACCTTGCCCGGCATGATCGACGAGCCCGGCTGCAGTCGCCGGCAGCCGGATCTCGGCGATCCCGGTGCGGGGCCCGCTGCCCAGCCAGCGCAGGTCGTTGGCGATCTTGAACAGCGACTGGGCCACCGTCTTGAGCACCCCGGACGCGTTGACCACGGCGTCCTTGGCGCCCTGCGCCTCGAAGTGGTCGTCGGCCTCGCGCAGCGGGTAGCCGGTGATGCCGGCCATGTCGGCGATGACCGCGGCGGCGAACCCGTCGGGGGCGTTGAGGCCGGTGCCCACCGCGGTGCCGCCCGAGCGCCAGCTCCTCGAGCTCGGGCAGCACCTTGGTGAGCCGGGTGGCCCCCTTGCGGACCTGGGTGGCGTATCCGCCGAACTCCTGGCCGAGGGTGACCGGGGTGGCGTCCATGAGGTGGGTGCGGCCCGACTTGACCACGTCCGGCGAACTCGTCGGCCTTGGCGGCCAAGGCGTCGCCGAGGCGCCTCAGAGCGGGGAGCAGGTCCTCTCGCATGGCGGCGACGGCGGCGAGGTGGATGGCGGTGGGGATGACGTCGTTGGACGACTGGCCGAAGTTGACCTGGTCGTTGGGATGGACCGTCCGACGGCACCGTCGAGCAACTCGGTGGCCCGCCCGGCGATGACCTCGTTGGCGTTGGTGTTGGTCGAGGTGCCCGACCCGGTCTGGAAGATGTCCAGCGGGAACTGGTCGTCGAGCCGCCCGTCGCGCACCTCGTCGGCGGCGGCGGCGATGGCCTCCGCCTAGGTCGGCGGCAGATGGCCCGCCGGTCCGGCGATCCGGGCCGCCGAGCCCTTGATCAGGCCGAGCGCCCAGATGAACCGGCGGGGGAAGCGGATTCCCGAGATGGGGAAGTTGTCGACGGCCCGCTGGGTGGAGGCCCCGTAGTAGGCCCCGTCGGGTACCGAGACCTCGCCCATCGAGTCGCGTTCGATTCGCACTTCGTCAGCTCCTTCGCGCATCAGGCCGTCCAGCAGGATACGGAGCGGCGCCTGCCGCCGGCAGTCAGTGCCCAGGGCGATGCGCACCGCGGCGGGGACGATCTCGGTGACGTCCCCATCGATGCGCAGGCTGAGCAGCGGATGGGTGTCGTGCTCGGTGCGCCCCCGGTTGACGATCACGTAGGGGGCGCCGGCAGCGGCGGCGATCAATGGGATCTCCGCCGCCGGGTACACCACCAGGGTCGAGCCCAACGCCAGCACCAGGTCGCTCCGCTCGGCGGCGGCGGTCGCCCGCGCCAGGTCGGCACGGTCGAGGCTCTGCCCGAAGCTGATGGTTGCCGACTTGAGGATGCCGCCGCAGTGGCACATCGGCGGCTCGCCGGAGGCGGCGAAGGCGGCGAAGTGCGGCTCGGGGTCGGTGCGCTCGCCGCAGGTCTGGCAGGCGATGAGGCGCCCGGTGCCGTGGATCTCGACGAGCCGCTCGGGAGAGGTGCCGGCGGCGGCGTGGAGGCCGTCGACGTTCTGGGTGACCACCGCCTCGACCTTGCCCGCCCGCTCCAGCTCGACCACGGCGTGGTGGGTGGCGTTGGGCTCGTACCGCGGCGAAGCGGTCCCACCCCCCATCTTCTGCTGCCACGACCGCCGCCGCGCATCGACCGAACGCATGAACTCGCCGTACTCGACCGGCCGGTCGGTGTTCCACACGCCCTGCGGCCCCCGGTAGTCGGGGAGGCCGCTCGCCGTGGAGACCCCGGCGCCGGTGAACACCAGGATCCGGGCGGCTCGCTCGATCAGGACGGCGAGCCGCGTCGACCCCGGGGCTCGGCCACACGTCAGGCCCTGGTCCCCGCCGCCGTCCAGCACCACCATGACGACCGCCGCCACCGTGACCCCGATCATCACCCACCTGGCCGCCAGCCACCAGCGACCGGCACCGGCCAGCTCGACCGCCGCAGTAATCGGCTCGGCGCCGTAGGCCAGCCGGCGCATCGTCCTCTCCCGCGGCGCTGCCCCAGCCCGACGGGGACGGCGACGTCGCGCCGAGCCGAGAGCGCCCTCCGCCATCAGCCGGTCGGTCCGCGCCTGGAGCGGCCGGGTCAGCAACACCAGGAGGACCATCACCGCCAACTCCCCCGATGACCACGCCCCACCCGGTCGACAGGACGAGCACCGCCAGGCCCCGCGAGCCAGCCGAGCCAGAGCCTGCCCACCTCGCCGAGGTACGGCCGCGCCTCGGCGGCGGTGGTGAGACCCCAGGTGTCGCCGTCCATCACCGGGGACGGTAGCGGAAGCCTCCGGTGACTCCCCGGCGCGGCGGCGAGGGTCATCGGGAGATCAGGGTCGCGGGACTAACCTCCGTGCCGACCCCGCCACCGTGGAGGATCACGATCGGGGACCGCGCCCGTCGCCTACCCCGGATGGAACCTCAGTGCCCACCGAGATCATCATCGCCGGCTTCCATCGCAGCGGCACCTCGATGGTGACCCAGCTCCTCCACGCCGCCGGCCTGTTCGTCGGCGACGACCTCCTCGGAGCGGTGCCCTCGAACCCCTACGGGCACTTCGAGGACCGCGAGGTGGTCAAGCTCCACGACCGGATCCTGCAGGACAACGGGGTCACCTGGCAGACCGCCCGCCCGCTGACGCCGCACATCGGCCCCTCCCGGTGGCGGGAGGCGGCCCGGCTCATCACCGAGCGACGCATCGCCAGGGACGTCTGGGGGTTCAAGGACCCCAGGGCGTGCCTGTTCCTCGGAATGTGGAAGCACCTTCTCCCCGCCGCCAAGGTCCTCGTGGTGTTCCGGTCGGCGGTCGACTCCGCCTACTCGCTGGAGCGCCGCCACTCCGCCCAGTACTTCGAAGGCGAGGGCCCGCGCGGAGCACCACCTCCGGTTCTGGAGGGAGCCGGACCTGGCCCTCCGGATGTGGATCGAGCACAACGAGGCGGTGCTGCGGATCGCCGACCGGTACCCGGACGACTGCCTCGCCGTCTCGTTCGACACGGTCACATCGGGGTATCCGCTGGTGAGGCTGGTGAACGAGCGGTGGGGTGTCGAGCTCGACCCTGTGGCCACCCACCGCGTGTTCGACGCGACGGTCACCAGCTCGCGAACCTACCCGATGACCGTCTCCGACCCCGGCCTGGTCGATGTCGCCATGGCCACGTGGCACCGGCTGGGCGACCTGGAGCGACGGACGGTCCTCGACCGGGAGCCGAGCCGTGCGGCGTGAGCACTTCGTCCCCGACCCTGGCGTGGCCGACCTCCGCATGGAGAACGACCTGCTGAAGTACGAGCTGGTCCATCTCCAGGCCCGGCTCGCCTCGCTCGAAGAGCTGCTGGCCGAGCGTCCCGAGCTCGAGGCGGAGAAGCTGGCGAGGCTCAGGGCTGCGGAGAAGGACCTCGTGTGGCTGCTCCGCAAGCTCAACTCGCCTCCCCTCGGGTTCATCGCCCGATCCCGAGCCGGGTTCCGCAGCCTGTGGGAGCGCTGGATCGGGCCCGAGGAGTGAGCTCCCTGGTCACCGTGGAGACCCCGAGCGGGGTGTACGTGGCATCGGAGGGCGATCTCATCACCCGCCAGCTGCTCGAGTTCGGTGCCCACGCCGGCGGGGAATTGGGTCTGCTCGAAGCCGTCCTCCGTCCCGGCGACGTCGTCCTCGACGTCGGGGCCCACATCGGCACCTTCGCCGTCCCGCTGGCCCGGGTGGTGGGCATCGAGGGGGTCGTGGTCTGCTTCGAACCGGTGCCGGCAACGGCCCGCCTGCTCGACGCCAATGTGGAGCTCAACGGCTTGGGACGGATCATCACCACCCGCCGCCGGGCGGTCGCCGCCGACGAGGCCCACTACCGGGTGGTGGACGCCGATCCGGACAACACGGGCGCTCGCTTTCTCGAGCCGGCACCCCGGGGGATGGTCACCGCGGTCGGCCTCGACGGCTGGCTGGAGCAGAACCAATGGGTGGCCAGGGTCGACCTGCTCAAGATCGACACCGAGGGGATGGAGCTGGACGTGCTGGCCGGCGCCTCGACGACACTGGCCGAGCACTCCCCGATGGTCTACGCCGAGATCTCCGCCGACCAGCTCGGGCGCACCGGGGCTTCGGTGGCGGACATCGAGGAGACCCTGGCCCGGGCGGGGTACCGGTTCTACCGCAACGTCGGGGATCGACACGGCTCCCCGGCCGGGTTCCGGCTGGTGGAGGTCGGCTCGCTGGTGGACGACGAGCTGTTCGACGTGCTGGCGGTGGCCGAGAGCCACCGGGCGCGGGTCGAGCCCCTGGTGGCGCCTTGAGGATTGCTCACGCCGAGGTGGCGCCTGCACCCGTCGTGTTCGCCGGCCGGTTCTCCGTCGACGACCCCGGCGCCCCGGTCATCACCGAGGCGCTCCCCCGCGCCATCCGGCCGGTCGACCCGTCCCACTGGGTGATCGTCGACCCGGTGGCCTTTCCCTACGAGGCGATGGGAGAGCGCCACTGGGACGCGCCGGTTTCGGTGATCCTCCCTCCCCGACCTGGGGGGTGAAGGCCTGATCGCCGTGCTCGGCGGGCCCCTCCTCAGCCGGCTCACCCCGTTCGACGTCGTGGTCTCACCTCCGTGGCTGTGGAAGGAGGTGCGGCAGGCCTTCGCCCTCGCCGAGACGCAGTGGCGGCCGCCGCGGAGCCGCACCGACCTGGTGGTGCGCGACCTGGTGGCGGCGGCGGAGCGCGCCGACATGCTCGCCGGCCTGCTCACCGGCTCCCAGACCCCCGGCGACAGCGTGCGGATGCTGTCGAAGTGGGATGTCCGCAGCCGCCGGCCCAAGGGCCGGTACCAGGCCGAGGTGGTGATGCTCCAGCCGATGCTGCGTCGGGCGCTGGCCGCGGTGCCTCCGGGCCGGAGCCGGGCGACCATCGAGTTCTCCGATGACGTCCATGGGTTCGTGTCCGTCGTCGGGCGGACCGCGGCCGAGACGCTGGTTGCGCGCCACGACCCCGCCGTCGGGGCGCACGCCGCCATGGCCTACCCGGACTTCGCCGTCGGGTCGCCCGAGGTCGCCGGGTCGCTCCGGCTACGACCGGAGCACGCCGACCTGGCGGTGGGCCTCATCGAGCAACCGGACGCCACCTCGGTCGAGTTCCTGGGCGCGGTGTGGGCCGGGCTCCGCGTTGGCGGTTCGATGGTGGTCGTGCTGCGGGCCGGCGCCGGCACTTGGACCCTCGACCGGCTCACCCGCCTGGTGCTCGACGTCGCCGCCGGCCAGGCGGTGCTCACCGAGGTGGGCGGGGCCCAGGATCCGGGCTCGGGCCGGGCGAGCTCGGCGCTGTTCGCCTTCACCAAGATCGGAGCCCCCCAGACATGGTGATCCCGGGATGGTGAGCAGGCGCGTCTTCGTCGTCTCCAACGACGTGACCCCCGGGCTCGGTGTGCCCGCCGCCGCCCCCGGGCTGCGGGCGTTCGGGCTGGCCGAAGGCCTGCGCGCCCACGGCTACGAGGTCGAGACCCTGGTCCCGGCGTCCCTGCTCGAGCAGCTGTGGGCCAACCCGGCGTCCCCGCCTCCGGTCCAGCCGGGGACGGTGGCGCTTGGCGCCGAAAACCTGGCGAGCTACCTGGCCACCCGCCAACCCGCCACCGTGGTGATGACCAACAGCAACAAGGTGCGGGATCTCGAGGCCGCCCCCGGGCTCCGCTACATCTTCGACTTCTTCGCCCCGAAGATGCTCGAGCTGGCCTACCAGTTCGGCGAGGATCACCCCGGCGACGAGCTGCGCCAGCTCAGGGCGCGGAAGATCGAGGCGCTCGAGCTGGCCGATGCCATCGCCGTCAACGGGCCCAAGAAGCAGGGCTACGTCCTCGGTTGGCTCATGCAGACCGGGCACGACCCTCGCCGGTTCCCGGTCGAGGTGGTGAACATGGCGGTGGCCGGCTTCGAGCACCGGCGGCGAACCGACGGCCTGCTGCGATACGCCATCGCCGGCTACCTCCAGGGCTGGAGCATCCCCGGGCCGTGGCTGGGGGTGGTGGCCGAGCACATCGCCTCGCATGAGGACACGTCGCTCGACATCCTCCTGCATGCCCATTGGGGGCAGGCAAGGGCGGGCCTCGAGGTGCCGGCCCTGGCCGACCTGCTCGCGCTGCCCAACGTGCGATCCCACCCGGTGATGCGGTACGGCGACTTCCAGGAGCTGCTCTCCGGTGTCGACGTGGCCATCGACCTGTTCGACCACAGCCTGGAGCGGGAGTACGCCATGGTGACCCGCACCGTGGTCGCCCTGGCCTGCGGCGTGCCGGTCATCCACCCTCCGTTCACCGAGGTTTCCCCGTTCATCGAGGCCTACGACGCCGGGTGGCTGCACGCCGCCGAGGAGGTGGCGACGTTGCCCGACCTGCTGCGGTCGATCACTCGCGAGGAGGCGGCGGCCAAGTCGGCCAATGCCGTACGACTGTGGGCCGACGTCTTCGAGCCGCGGCGCGCCACGGAGCCGCTGGTCCGGCTCGTCGAGGCGGTGTGGGCCGAGCGATGAGCGAGCAGGCGGCACGGAGACGACCGACGGCGGCAGACACCACCACCAGGCGAATGGTGTTCCTCACCCCCACATGGCTCCCTGCCGGGGGCGTGGTCAAGATCCTGGACTACGTCACGTACGCCCGGTCGATGGGATTCGCCGTCGACCTGCACGGCCCCACGCCGTTCTCTCCCGACCTGCCGGTGTTCGCCATCGAGCGGTTCGCCACCCTCGCCAACGACCCGGGGACGGCTTTCCATGCCGGCTTCCGCGTCGGCCTCGACCAGGCCGACTACTGCTTCTTCTCCTGGCCGACCCACGCCGACAACGTGCTCCCGGTCATCGGCCCGTGGCACGACCCCCGCCAGGTCATCCTCATCGTGCAGAACGTGCGCTGGGCCAACCCGCGGTTCGTCGAGGGAAGGGCGATCCGTGTGCTGGCGGCCCCGATGGCCCGCATCGCCGTCACCCACCAGGTGGCCGACGCCATCGCCGACCTGGTCGACCACAGCTGCCCCACCAGGGTGATCGTCGAGGGCCACGACTGGCCGTACTTCTCCAAGGAGCGGGAGGGTGGCCTCGACCGCCCGATCCGGGTCGGCTACACCACCTGGAAGTCCCAGGTGGGCGTGGCCGTCGAGGAGCTCCTCGACGGCGACCCCGGCTTCGAATTCCGCTCGATCCGCGCCACCGCCACCTGGCCGGAGATCCGCCGGCTGTACCACTGGTGCGACGTGTTCCTCGGGTGCCCGCTGTCCGAGGAGGGCTTCTATCTCGCCGGGCTGGAGGCGATGGCGGCCGGTTGCCTGGTGGTCATGCCCGACGTCGGTGGCAACCGCGCCTACGCCGACTTCGGGTCGAACTGCCTCGAGGTCCCCTTCGAGGACGCCGGCGCCTATCTCGCCGCCCTGCAGGACCTGGCGGCGGCAGCGCCCGACGACATCGAGAAGATGCGGGCCGCCGGCTACGCCGTCCTGGCGAACCACACGCTGGATCGGGAGCGTGACGAGTTCGCCGAGTTCGTCGCCGAGCTCGACCGGCAGATGGGCATCTAGGCCATCGCGGGCCGTCGGAGCCGTCGTCAGCCGACGGCGATGTGCTGCAGCGCCCGCTCGGGGCCGGCGCCGGTGACGTGGAGCAGCTCGATGCGGTTGGCACCGTCGACGAAGTGGGTCGGGTTCATCATCACCATGAGGTAGTAGGCCTCGTCGCCCTCGACGGTGTACGTGATGCTGACCGCGGTGATGGTGCCGTTCAGCGCCACCGCCACCACCTCCCCGGCTTCGGCGTCGGGGCCGGAGAGCCGGACCTTGGTCACCGCGGGAAGCCCGTCGGCGGCGGCATCGACGTCCTCGTAGTCGGCGGCGTTGAGGACGGAGGCGACCCACCGCTCGTCGGCAGCGGCGGCGTCGAGGCTGCTCACCTGGGCCCCGAGGAGCCCGGCCTGGCCCCGCGGTGCCAGCCCGAAGGCCCCGTCGGGCCCGAAGCTCCTGATGCGGCGTTCGGCGAGTGCGGTGACGTCGGCGAAAGGGCTCGGGTAGACGACCGGGGTCGGGTCCCCGCTGACGGGGACGAAGGTCCGGGTGGGACGTGGCGGGCGGTCCGGTTCGGTGAGCGGGATGCCCTCGGTGTCCCAGCCGAGGTCCGTCCCGACCATGGCGGCGATCGTCGGCACCACGTCGGTGACCATGGCCGGGTAGTCGTCGACCACCCCGGCGTCCTGGCCGGGCGCCTTCACGATCAGCGGCACTGCGGCGATGTCCGGGATGGTTCCCTCGACGAGCCGTCGCCGGTTGCCCAGCCCGGGCCTGACCCCTATGCCGTGGTCGGCGGTCACCACCACGATCGCCTCGTCGTAGATGCCGGCTTCTTCGAGCCGGTCCATCACCTGGCCGACGATGTGGTCGGCGTACTGGACCTGGGCGAGGTGGCGTTGCTGGGACTGGGACACCGCCCACCGGTCCTCAGACCAACCGGGGTCGACGAACGAGTTCTCCACCATCAGGTAAGGGAGGTAGGCCCGCCCGTCGGGTAGGTAGGCCCACGGGGTGTGGGGCAGCATGAAGTGGCCGAAGTAGAGCGGTGGCTGCTCCGCCGCCGGCTCGATCAGGTCGAGAAAGGCCTCCACGTGGATGCGGCGGTCGCCCTCGACGGCGTCGCCGAACCGATCTCGAAGGTCGAACCCGGTCCAGTTCTGGTCGATCGGTGGCAACAGGCGGGCGGCGACGCCGTCGGGCAGGAAGACGTGACCCGCCACCACCTGCAGATCCGACCAGAGGAGCCGCCACCGTTGCCCTGCGGGCATCCGGTCCCCGATGGGATCACCACACCATTCCGTCGGGCAGAGGTCGGTCACCGGCTCCACCACACGCAGGTCGTAGCCGCCTTCCGCCCAGGAGAACAGGTTGTCGGGGTGGTCGGCGTAGGTGGGCAGCGAGCCGGCGGCGGCGGTGGTCCCGGTGAGCAGCGCAGGGACGGCATAGGTGGTGTGGCTGGCCACCGTGGTCGTGTCCCGGTACCAGGTTCCCTCGGCGGCCAGCCTGGCCAGGTTGGGGTACGGGCCCGATTGGATCTGACCATCGCCGTCGATCAGCGACGCCAGCGGCAGCTCGTCGAACACCAGCATCACGATCGGCGGGGCGTCGGCGGGGAACCCAACGGCCGAGGCGGCCGGCGGCTCCGACGGCAGCACCAGCGCCGAGGTGCGGGAGCCGAGGAGGAACAACCCGACCACGACCAGCGGCACCACCGCGCCGATCCGCAACACCCAGCGCAGATTGGCGAACCGGTGGTAGGTGTACACGACGCCTGACCCGGCGGCGACGGCGATCACCCCATATGCCCACCAGGGAAGGCCGTCGAGCGGGCTCGCCTTCACGATCACGACGGCGATCGTCCCACCGAGGAGCCCGAGGACGGCCGCATGCACCACCCGCCCGGCCCGGTGGTCGATCCGGTCGACCACGGCCACCAACCCGCCCAGCAGCAGCGGGATCACGATGGCGACGACCAAGGCGATGGCCACGATGTCGGCTCCGCCCACCCGGTGCGCGACGAAGAACTCCGGGTTCCGCCCCAGCAGGTCGAACAACGGGAGCGTGACCGCCACGGAGTAGAGGGTGACGCAGGAGGCGATCAGGTCGGTGGGCCCGGGCGAGCGGGACCAGCGTTCGATGGTGTAGTGGCCACAGGGCGGTCGTCCGACGCCGGGTTACGCAGGTTCGTCGACGGGACGTCGGAAGTGGTCGTAGCCGGTCGCCTCCAGCTCCTCGGCCAGCTCGGAGCCGCCGGAGCGGACGATCTGGCCCCGCACCATCACGTGGATGCGGTCGGTGCGAAGGTAGCGGAGGATGCGGGAGTAGTGGGTGATGATGAGGACGCCGAGGCGGTCGCTGCGCAGGTCCTCCACCAGCTCCGCCACCTCGCGCACCGCGTCGATGTCGAGCCCGGAGTCGACCTCGTCGAGCACCGCCACCTTGGGCTCGGCCACGGCGAGCTGGAACATCTCGGACCGCTTCTTCTCCCCACCGGAGAGACCGTCGTTGACCGCCCGGTCGAGGAAGCCCTCAACCCGCATCGCCGCCGCCGCCGACGCCACCCGTGCCGCCGCTTCTTCCGGCTCGGGGGCGACGGCGGCCATCTCGACGACGAGCTCGTCGAGGCGGACACCGGGGACCACCACCGGGTACTGGAACGCCTCGAACAGGCCGAGCCGGGCCCGCTCGTGCACCGGCAGGCCGAGGATGTCACGCCCGTCGACCCTCGCCGTGCCGGTGACGGTGTACTCGTCCTTGCCCATGAGGGCGTGGGTGAGCGTCGACTTCCCCGAGCCGTTGGGGCCCATGAGGGCGTGGACCTCACCGAAGGGGACGGCGAGGTCGACCCCACGCAGGATCTGCAGGTCGCCGAGGTCGGCTCGCAGCCCCTCCACGAACAGGGCGTCGGTCACCCCGCCACCTCCTGGGAGACGACGTCCTCGACGGTGACGTAGACGTCCCCGTCGACCACCTCGACGGCGTACACCGGCACCGGTCGGGTGGCGGGGAGCGTCTGCGGCGCCCCGGTGGCCAGGTCGAACGCCGACCCGTGGCGGGGACACTCGACCTCGCCGTCGAAGACCTCGCCCTCCGAGAGGGAAGCCTCGGCATGGCTGCACCGGTCGCCGATGGCGTAGACCGCGTCGTCGACGCGGAACATGGCGATGCGATGCTCGCCGATCTCGACCCGCATCCCGCGCCCTTCGGGGAAGCTGGTCGAGGGGGGCGACCTTGAACGACCGGGTCATACCCGGCCCTCCTCCTGGGCGGTGACGTACTTGGCGTTGACCCACTCCCGCACCGCGTCGGTGACCTCGGGGTGGGGGAACCGGGTGAGCGCCTGCTCGAAGAAGCCCCGCACCTGGAGCCGGTCGGCCTGGCTGCGGTCGAGCCCGCGGCTCATCAGGTAGTAGCGCTGCTCCTCGTCGAGGGGCCCCACCGAAGACCCGTGGCCACACTTCACGTCGTTGGCCAGGATCTCCAGGTTGGGGACCGACTGGGCGGCGGCGCCCTCGGAGAGGATCAGGTTGCGGTTGGTCTGGTAGGCGTCGGTGCGCTGGGCGCCCTCGTCGATGCGGATCAACCCGGTGAACACCGACAGCGCCCGGTCCTCCACGGCGCCCTTGAGGAACATGTCCGAGCTGGTGTCGAGACCGGCGTGGTGCATGAAGTAGCGGTAGTCCATCACCTGCTCGCCGTCACCGAAGTAGGTGCCGACGACCCTGGCGGACGAGCCCCGGCCCTCGAGGTCGACCATGAGGTGGAGGCGGGCCAGGCTCCCCCCGAGTCCCGCTTCGGCCATCGACAGCGTGGCGTTGCGGTCGATGGTGGCGCGCAGCGCGCCGACCTGGCGCATCCGACGGGCCGAGGTGCTGGATGATCGACAGCTTGACCACCGACGCCGGACCGGCCGCTACCTGGACGAGGGGGACGGTGATCGAGTCGACGTCCTCTGAGGTGATGTCGACCACCACCGACGCCTGGGTGTTCTCGGCGGCGACCACCACCACGGTCGGGTAGTTCACCGACCCGGCGGTGGCGGTGTGGAGCCGGATCAGCACCGGCTCGGCGGCGATGCCGGCGGCGACGTGGACCAGGGCGCCGTCGCCGCCGAAGGCGGCATGCCCGGCGGCGAAGACGTCGGTGTCGGCGGCCAGGGCGGAGGCGAGCACCGTGTCCAGGCCGGCGTCGCCCGAGGCGACAGCGGCGGCCAGCGGCAGGACCGTGACGCCGTCGGGGACGGCGGGCGCCGGCCGGTCGTCGGTGACGGCGATCCCGTCGACGACGACGATCCCGGGGGCGGCGCCGAGGAACTCACCCGGGCCGGGCGGCGGGCCGGGCTCGTCGACCAGGCGATAGTCGGCGAGATCGAAGTCGAGGTCGACGTACTTCCACAGCTCGTCCGTGCTCGACGGCAGTTCCCGACCCTCGACCCTCCCCAGGGCGTCGCGGCGCGCCGCGGCCCGCCAAGCCGGCTCGCCGGCCGTGGCGCGGGCGACCGCCGCGGTGTCCAGTGGTGTCACGAAGCGTCCTGTGGTGCCTGGGGGACCGCCCCAGGATACCGCTGCTCGTGAACCGTCCGGCTTGCCCCTAAGGAATGCTGACGGCGCTCTCGCAGGAGACGCGGGTGTCGACCCCGGCGCCGCCGTTGCAGAAGTCGCTGCCTCCGCCACCGTTGAGGTCGTCACCGCCGGCGTTGCCGAAGAGGTCGTCGGCGCCGTTCTGCCCGTTGAGGTCGTCGGCACCCGACGCCGCCCTCGAGGAGGTCGGCGCCGACCCCGGCGTTGACCACGTCGGCCCCACCTTCGCCGAACAGGTCGTCGTTGCCGGTGGCGCCGTTGAGCGTGTCGTTGCCGTTGCCGCCGCAGACGACGTCGTTGCCGTTGGTGCCCACCACCGTGTCGGCGCCGCTCCCGGCGAGGATGACGTCACGGCCGCCGGTGCCGACGAAGGTCTCGCCGGTGCTGCGGCCGATGATGGTGGCGACGACCCCGTCGCACTTGTCCTGGGATCCCGGGTTGTTGTCGACGACGAGGGCGAAGCCCTGCGGGCCCATCGGGACGTTGGTTCCGATGACTGCGAACCGTCCACGAGCCCGCCGCCGGGGTCTTGAGGAAGCACGTTCTCGACGTTGTTGAGCGAGTCGGCGGTCCCCCCGGTGGTCGACCAGCCGCCGGAGAACACGTTGCCCCGGTAGATGGTGCCCGGTGGGCGACTCGACCTCGAGGTCGAGGTCGTTGACCAGGTTGGTGGCAGCCGCCGCGGTCGACGGGAAGTCGGTCCACGCCAGCGTCACCTTGAACGGATGGCCGGCGACCGACGGTGTAGCGTGTACTCGACCATGTCGCCGGTGCCGAGGGCGTCACCTCCGTGTTCTCGAAGTCCCGGTGCTGCAGCGACCCGTCGGTGGCGGCATCGACGTCGATCCGCCCCCACCCCTCGTGGTTGTTGGGGATGGGGAAGTCGTTGTCCATGACCCCGTCGTTGTTCTCGTCGAGCAGGTCGTGGGCGGTGTTGATCAGCGTCGCCTTCACCAGCGCCGCGGTGGCGGTCGGGTTGCCGATGGCGGTGTAGTAGTCGCGCACCACGGCGGCGGCGCCGGCGGCGATGGGGTTCGACATCGAGGTGCCGCCCATGTACTTGTAGTCGATGTTGTACGGCACCCCCCACCCGTCGTACTGGGACAGCCCGTTCTGCGGGTTGGTCGGCGTGTCGTAGTTGAACTGGTACATGTCCGAGTAGCCGGACAGGATCCAGGTGCCCGGGGCGACCACGTCCGGCTTGATCCGGCCGTCGTCGGTGGGGCCCCGCGACGAGAACGCCGCCATCTGCTGGATGTTGCCCGCCGAGCGGTCGGTGGAGATCGGCGCCGCCGGGAAGTCGGCCGGCCAGGCCGTCGCCGTAGGTGAAGATGTCGTTCTGGGTGCCGGTGCAGGTGCCCGTCCTGGTCGGCCGCCTCGGCGCAGGTCGTACCGCGGCCGGGCGTTCTCCGAGGCGCCGACGGTGAGCACGTTCTTGGCGGTGCCCGGCGCGCCGATGGAGTCGTTGTCGACCACCCCGTTGGCGTTGGCGTCGGTCGCCGGCGTTGCCCGCCGAGAAGGTGACCAGCATCCGCGGGAAGTCCCACATGAAGTCGTCGACGCTGACCGAGTCGAGCGGTGTAGTCGCCGTTGACGTCCGACCCCCACGAGTTGGAGTGGATGCGGGCGCCGTCGGCGTACGCCTCGTCGAACAGGTCGTAGAGCGGGTCGGGGAGCCCGAGCAGGAAGTAGCCGCGACCCGAAGCCGCACGCCCCGGACAGGGTGGCGAAGTCCTCGATCGACTGGAACACCAGGTCGGCGCCGGGGGCGCTGCCCTTGCCCACCCCGGTGCCGTTGCCGTCGCCGACCGCCGAAGCGCGGTGTGGGTGCCGTGGCCGGAGTCGACGTCCTGGGCGCCGTCGGGCGGTGACCGGTGACGCAGCTCGGGATGTTCGACGCCCGGCCAGTCGTTGATGGCGGTGATGCGCGAGCTGGGGATGTCGGTGTGGGCGCCCGCCTGGGTGCCGTCACCCAGGCCGGTGTCGGCCACCGCCACCGTCTGGTTCGACCCGTCGTAGCCGCGGGCGTTGGCCGCCGCGGTGCCGCTGATGACGCCGGCCCCGTATTCGTTGTGCTTCTCCCGGAAGGTGAAGTTCTCGATCCAGGCGACCTCGGCCAGCTCGGCGAGGGGAGTGACCTCGGCGGCGGTGCCCGCCACCAGCATCAGGTCGCCTGCGGGCGTGTCGGCTCCAGCCCGGCGTCGTCGAGGCCCTGGACGACGACGTCCTGGTCGACGCCGGGGTGCATCAGCACCCGGTACAGCCCCTCGGGAGCGAGGTCGTCGGCCAGCTTGTCCTCCGCCTCGACAGCGACCACGTCGGTGACCGCACCGAGGTCGGCGACCTCCTCGACCCCGTCGGGCTCCACCCGCACGAGGTAGGCGAAGTCGGGGGCGTAGCCGAGCACCTCGGCCCCGGCAGCGGCGAGCTCGTCCTGGGACTCCTCGCTGATCGGCCCGTCCATCTGGACGACGTAGTAAGCGCGGCCCTCCTCGTCGACCTGGGGGGCGGCGTCGTCCTGCGCCGAGCCCGGCGCTCGCCGTGGTCACCAGCAAACCGGCGACAGCGCCAAGACCACCACGATCCGCGTGATCAAGTCCTCATCGTTCCCCCTACTCCTCCACTATGGGGTGCTGCAGGTCGGCCGGGACGTTACCTGTCGTGCGGTCCGGCGAGCAATCAGTCAGCGCGCCCCGGTCAGGGGACGCTGGTGATGGTCTCGCAGTGGAAGTCGGCGGTGTCGGTGCCGATGCCGCCGTTGCAGGCATCACGGCCGGTGCCGCCCAGCATGTCGTCGTTGCCGATACCGCCGTTGAGCGTGTCGTTGTGGGCGTTGCCCCGCATGGCGTCGCCGCCGCCGCCGCCGTAGAGCTTGTCGATGCCGGGGCCGCCGGTCAGGTCGTCCTTGCCGGCCAGGCCGAAGAGCGAGTCGTGGCCACCGAGACCGTCGAGGTCGTTGGAGCCGCTGGTGCCGGTGAGGGTGTCGGAGTGCTCGTCGGACCCCTGGATGCTCTCCACCGTGGAGAGGGTGTCGGCGCCGTGGCCGCCACTGGCGTTGCCCGTGCTGAGGTTGACGATCACGCTGTCCGGAGCGCTCACGTAGTGGACCTCGTCGGTGCCGGTGCCGCCCTTGAGCGTGTCGGCGCCCAGGTCGCCGGTCAGATGATCGTCGCCGCCGCCGCCTTCGAGGGTGTCGGCCAGGGTGCCACCGTCGATGGTGTCGTTTTCGCCGCCGCCCTTGAGCGTGTCGGCGCCGGCCCCCCCGGTGATGTCGTCGTCGTCGCCGCCACCGTCGACCCAGTCCGCGCCGTTGCCGGCGGTGATGGTGTCGTTGCCGGCGCCCCCGCAGATGGTGTCGACGCCGCCCTTGCCGTCGATGATGTCGGCGCCGCCGAGGCCGACGATGACATCGTTCCCCGTCGTCCCGTTGATGGTCTCGCCAGAACCGGTTCCCTCGATGGTCGCCGTCTTGCCATTGCACTTCACTGCTGCCGAGGCGGGCGCCACCGTGGTGACGAGCCCCAGGACGAGAACCAGGGCGATCAGAACCGCCCTCTTGACCGTATGCATAAGACCGATCCCCCGTAGTCCCGGATCGCCCCACCTGGACCTGCGGGGCTGGTGTCCAGAAAGTAGCAAGGTCCCGGAGTTGAGCCAACCTCAGCATCGAAAAAGGGTGCGTCAGGCCCATGGTCGGCGCCGGCGGCGAGTTGGCACAGCCCCGGGGGCCGGCTTAGGGTCACGCCGGCCAGGCAGCCGACCCTCCACGAGCGCGTCGTCTGCCGGCCACGTCGACGGCGACCTGCCAGGAGTCGCCCACCGAGCCCGAACGACGGGCACTACACCTGATCCGACTGCGCCGCCCGTGGGGAACCTTCGGGGCACGGCGCGCAGCCATCGATCGAAAGAGGCCAGGACCATGCGAAGAACCCTGCTCGCGCTCGCCGCCGTCGCCACGCTGATGCCGTTGGGAGCACTCCCGGCGCGGGCCGCCCACGGGCACGCCCTCACCTGCTTCCCCCTGGCCCCCGCCGACATCCGCTACGACAACACCTGGGGAGCGGCCCGCTCCGGCGGCCGTGGCCACCAGGGCACCGACATCATGGCGCCCAAGCAGACCGTGGTGATGGCGGTGGCCGACGGCGTGGTGGAGACGCTGGACACCGCCTCCGGCGCCGGCTACTACGTCCGCCTGGTCCACCCCGGGGGCTGGGAGACCTGGTACATGCACCTCGACAACGACAGCCCGCGGCACCGACGACGGTTCCGGCGGCGCCGAAGACCGCCTATGCCGAGGGCCTCGACGTCGGCGACCGCGTCGTCGCCGGGCAGGTGATCGGCTACGTCGGCGACTCGGGGAACGCCGAGTGGACCGGCTCCCACCTCCACTTCGAGCTGCACATCGGCGGTGGCCCGGTGAACCCGTATGACGCCGTGCTCGAGGCCGAGGAGCGCATCGAGCGGCTCCGCCGGCGCGTCGAGCCCGAGCCCCTCGAGGCGGTCTCCGCCAAGGGCGCCGACGGTGGCGCCGACTTCGGCACGGTCGCGACGCTCGACATGACGGCGCTCAACGCGGCCGACCGTGTCGACGCCGCCTGCCTCCACCCCTCTCTCCACCCGAACCGGGCGGTGGCCGCCGCCCGCCGGGGAGCCGACCTCCCCCTCCCGGTGGACCCGGTGGCGGTCCGGGTCAGCTAGGCGCCAGGGCGCGCCGGCTTGCCGGCACCTCGGCGATCCTCACCCTGCCGGCAGGAAGCTGTTGTCGTAGAGCGTGTTGGCGCTCCAGATCATCCACCCCAGGCCGCGTTCTCGACCTGCGTCCTGGACGGTGTTGATCTCCTCGGCGTTGAGCTGCCAGGTCTGGATCCACGGCCGGTAGATGGCGAAGCCCCGGTCCTTCTCGATGCCGGCGTCGAGCGCCATCCCCACGATCTCGGCGGCGTGCTCGTTGGGGTCCTCGAAGCCGCCCCAGCCCGGCGCCGTAGGTGTAGGTGTAGACCATCGGGCTGAGCACGTCGACGGTCTGCGACAGCGGCTCGGGCTTCTGCCCGATGCCCTCGTCCCAGTCGCTGGTGAGCGTGATGGCGAAGATGTCGGCGGCCACGGCGCACCCCATCGGGTTGAGGCGGGAGTACGCCTCCCTGAGGAAGGCCCGGACGGTGGCGATGCGGTTGGGCTCGGCATAGTCCCCGTCGGTGTCGGCGGTGGCCACGTCGCCGTCGGAGGGGAACCGGATGTAGTCGAACTGGATCTCGTCGAAGCCGAGCTCGCACGCCTCCACCGCCAGGTCGAGCGGGTACTCCCAGGCGTTGCGGTCGGTGGCGTCGAGCCAGTGGATCCCCTTGTCGTTGGTCCACAACCCGCCGTTCACCTCGTCGCGGATGGCGATATCGGGCTGCGCCTGGGCCAGGAAGTTGTCCTGGAAGGTGGTGATCCGGGTGATCTTGTACAGCCCGTGGGCATCCATGTCGGCGATCACCTGCTCGACGTCGTAGAGGTGGCCTTGTTGAGGGCGCCGATCTCCTCCACCAGCTCGACACCGCTCTCGTGGAAGACCCAGCCGGTCTCGTCCTTGGTGTCGATGATCAGCGCGTTGACGGTCGGTGCCGTCCACCAGGTCGAGGAGCTCCGCCCAGACCTCGGGGTCGGCGGCCTTGTCCCCGCTGACCCGCAGGCCGCGGATCATGCGGGGCTCCATGGTGACCTCGACGGTCTCCGTCTCCCCGTCCCAGGGGGTGCTCGCCGGCTCCCACGCCGGTCGCTCGGCGGACACGTCTCCGGCGAGGGCCCGGGGCATGGCGAAGATGCCGTCTTCCTCGGTGCGGGTGGTCACGCCGTTGAGGGTGACGGTGGTGGCCGGGAGGCCGGTCCCGTCCGGGCCGACGACCTTCCCTTCAGGACACGGGGGTCGAGGGCGAGGGAGAGGGCGCCGTCGGTCGTCCTCGGGGTAGTCGTGATGGTCTGGCTCGCCGCCAGAGAACCCGGGGGCGGCTACGACGAGCTGGATCGGCTCTTCACGCCACTCGACCTCGACCTGCCCCTTCTCGTCGGCGATCAGCTGGGCGGAGCCGGCGGTGACCTCGGCACCGGAGAGCACCGAGCCGTCGTCGGAGGCGGTCACCGTGACCGTCACCAGCGGCGCCCCCGGCTCGGGATTGAGGGCGGAGTCGCTCATGACCAACGCCGGTGGGGGCGGCGCAGGCCGACACCACGAGCACGGCGGGCAGGCGAGAGGATTCGGCGACGCAACAGTAGAGGGACGTTCCCTTTCGAACCAGCGCATGGGATCTCCGACAGGCTAGTGGGACTCCACGCAACCTCGGAAACCCGGGCCGAGCTGTGGTCGGAGGACGGCGAGACAGGGTAGCTGCGAACGGCCGGGCGCGAGAAGCGGTTGCGGATCACCGGCGCACGGCGGGGTATCACGGACAGACGATTCCCATTGTCAGCGACGCTGGCTGAGTGATAGTTTCGCGCTCAGGGAGGAGACTATGTCAGGCGAAGGCTGCCGTTGCCCGGACGTGCTGAGCCGCTGCCCGTCTCCGAACCTGACCGGTCGTGGGCGACCGCTCCGGGGGGGACCGGTGACCAAGCTCGGCCAGGAACGGCTCCGCCGGCGACCTCATCGGGCAGTACCTCGACGAGGTGTCCAACCACCCACTGCTCGACGCCGAGGACGAGGTGCGCCTCGCCCGGGCGATCGAGCGGGGCCGGTGGGCGGCCGGCGCCCTGAAGGTCGGCGGCCCCGACCTCTCGTTCGACGAGCGGTGCACCTTCGAGCGGGAGCTGTCGGAAGGGGCAGAGGCGAAGGCCGAGTTCATCGCCTCCAACCTGCGGCTGGTGGTGTCGATCGCCAAGCGGTACACCGGCCGCGGTCTCGAGCTGCTCGACCTCATCCAGGAGGGCAACCTGGGGCTGATCCGGGCGGTGGAGAAGTTCGACTGGCGCAAGGGGTTCAAGTTCTCCACGTACGCCACCTGGTGGATCCGCCAGGCGATCACCCGGGGGTTGGGCAACAGCGGCCGCACCATCCGGCTCCCGGTGCACATGGTCGACGTGGTGCGCACCGTCCAGGAGACCGAGATGTCGCTGGCCGAGGCCCACCACCGGTCGCCGACCGCAGCCGAGATCTCCGAGGTGAGCGGGCTCGACATCGACAAGGTCCGGGTGGCGCTGTCGGCCCCGGTCGACTGCGTCTCGCTCGACCGCCCGGTCGGGGACGACGGGGAGACCGCCCTCGGCGACCTCATCGTCGACGACCAGGCCGCCGACCCGTTCGCCACCGTGTTCGAGACGGTCCGGCGCGACGAGCTGCTCGCCGTGCTGGCGCTGCTCGACACCCAGGAGGGGAGGGTGATGCGGCTCCGGTTCGGTCTGGAGGGCAACGGCCCACTGACCCTCACCGAGGTGGGGGCCATCGTCGGCCTCACCCGTGAGCGGGTCCGCCAGATCGAGATGGCCGCCCTCGCCAAGCTGCGCCACCCCAGCTTCGCCCACGCCTCCACGGACCTCTACTGAGCTGCTGAAACGGCGAACCTGACGTCCTCGCCTATCGGAGCGATAGGCAATCGCAGTTCGGCGGACAAGCCAGGTCAGAAGAGCCGGAGCGACGGAGAGTCGGCCCCCCGCAGCCCGTCGTAGTCGACCTCCGCCCACCCGATGCCGCGGTCCTCGGCGAGCCGTCGTGCCTGCGGCTTGACCTGCTGGGCGCACAGAACCCCCCGCACCGGCGCCAGCCGCCGGTCCCGGTCGAGGAAGTCGACGTAGCGCGCCAGTTGCTCGACGCCGTCGATGTCGCCGCGACGCTTGACCTCGACCGCCACCGTGGAGCCATCCGCCGCCCGGCACAGCAGGTCGACCGGGCCGATCGGTGTCGGGTACTCGCGGCGGATCAGCGTCATGCCGTCCTCGATCGCCCCGGGATGCTCCGCCAGCAGCCGCTGCAGCTCGGCCTCTACGCCGTCTTTGGTCAGGCCGGGATCGTCGCCGAGGTCGACGGAGTGGTCGAACTCGATCACACCGAAGGTGACGGTGAGTCGCTCGCCCTTCGGGTTGGTGACCACCCACCGGTCGCCCTCGTCGAGCAGGTGGTTGGGGGCGTTCATCCAGTTGAGCGGCTTGTAGGCGCCACCGTCGGCGTGGACGGCGACGCACCCGTCGGCCTTCACCATGACCAGCCGGGTGGCCATGGGGAGGTGGGCGGAGAGCCGGCCCTCGTAGTCGACGGTGCACTCGGCGACGACGATGCGCATCGGCGGCTGAGCGTACCTTCCGGCTGCCCTCGATCTCCGAACCTCAGGCGATCACCGATCGCTCCGATAGGCCAGAGCCTCAGGTTCGGCGGTTTCAGGCCCGGTTGTAGCCTCTGTGTCCATGTCGATCTCCGCCGTCGAGCCGCTGCGCGTCCCTCAGTTCCGGGCGCTGTGGATCGCCTCGGTGGTGTCGAACATCGGGTCCTTCCTGCAGTCGGTGGCAGCCGGCTGGCTGATGCTGGAGCTGACCGGATCGACCTTGTGGGTGGCGGCGATGTCGGCCACCACCACCCTCCCCCTGCTGTTCCTCGCCCTCCACGCCGGCGCCCTGGCCGATGTGCTCGACCGTCGCAAGCTGCTGCTCGGCGCCCAGACGGTGATGGGGATCGCCGCTCTCTCGATGGCGGTGCTCAACATGCTCGGGCTCCTCGAGGCGCCGTCCCTACTGGCGTTGGGCCTGCTCCTGGGCACGGGTATGGCCTTCAATCTGCCCGCCTGGCAGGCCATGGTGCCCGACCTGGTGCCCCGCGGCATGGTGGCCAGCGCCGTGGCGCTCAACTCGGTGGCGTTCAACGTGGCCCGTGCGGTGGGCCCGGCGCTGGGCGGGCTGGTCGTCGCCCTGTGGGGCCCGTCGACGGCGTTCGGGCTCAACGCACTCAGCTACATCGGAATCATCGGGGTGATCCTGTCACTGGGCGGTGCCTTCCGCGCCGGGGAGACCGCCACCGTGAGCAGCGCCGTGGCCGCCGGGCTCCGCTTCGCCCGCTACACCCCGGTGTTCCGGACCCTGCTTGTTGATCGCCGCCGGGTTCGCCGTGACCTCGGCGCCGATCCAGGCGATCCTGCCGAACTTCACCAGCGACGTCCTCGGCGGGAGCGAGGTCATGTACGGGGCTCTACTCGGCGCCATGGGCGTCGGCGCCCTCGTCGGCGCCTTCACCAGGCCCCGGGTCGGTGGGGCGCTCGCCGGCCGCATGGTCCCGCTGTCGATGGTCGGGTTCAGCCTGTCGGGGGTCGGGGTCGGCATCGCCCGGACCCCGGTGCAGGCGGGTGCGGCGATGGCGGTGAGCGGCCTCTTCTGGGTGTGGACCCTGGCAACGCTCAACGCCACCGTGCAGCTGCTGGCACCCCCCTGGGTGCGGGGCCGGGCGATGAGCCTGTACATGCTCTCCTTCACCGGGATCCTCCCGCTGGGTGCGCTGCTCGCCGGCGTCATCGGGCTGACCATCGGCCCGGCCGCCACCATCGCCTGGATGTCCGGTGCCGGGCTGCTCATCGCGCTGGCCGCCACGCGGCTGCGGCTCCCGTCGCTGGCCGAGGTCGCCGAGATCGAGCACCAGGGCGACTTCACCCCGACCCCGCACCCTGTCGCCGTCTCCGGCACCCCGGTGCTGGTGGTCAACACCTGGGTGATCGCCGACGAGGACCTCGAGCCTTTCCTGGCGACGATGAACGAGCTGCGGCTGGTGCGGCTGCGGACCGGCGCCCTGCGGTGGCGTTTGTACCGCAATGTCGACGACGTCCACCGCATGTCGGAGCTGATGGTCCTCGGATCGTGGGAACAGCATCTCGCCCAGCACAACCGCCTCGACGCCGCCGCCACCGAGCTCATCTACCGCGCCCGGGCGTTCGACACCGCGGAGGCCCGGTCACCATCCACCTCGCCGGGGTCGACGTGACCCACCTCGACGAACTCCCCGACTGGGAGGCGCTGACCCCGCTGGTGGACGGCGCCCGCGATCGGTCCGGAACGCTCGAAACCGAGTAGGCATCTCGGCGCACCGGTCGGCGACGAGTCACCCGATCCCGGCCGACCGCCTGGTCAGCCGACGGCGCCGATCATCTGGAGCTCGATGAGCCGGTTGAGCTCGACGGCGTACTCCATCGGCAGCTCCCTGACGATCGGCTCGATGAACCCGGCGACGATCATCGACGTCGCCTCGGCCTCGGTCAGCCCGCGGCTCATCAGGTAGAACAGCTGCTCCTCGCCCACCTTGGACACCGTGGCCTCGTGCCCGATCTGGGTGCCGGACTCTTCGATCTCCATGTACGGGTAGGTGTCCGACCGCGAGTCCTCGTCGAGGATCAGGGCATCGCAACGGACGAAGGAGCGGGCTCTGTCGGCACCCGGTTCGACCCTCACCAGCCCCCGGTACCCCGCCCGGCCGCCGTCCTTGCAGATCGACTTCGAGGTGATCAGCGAGGTGGTGTCGGGGGCGACGTGGACCATCTTGGCGCCGGCGTCCTGGTGCTGGCCGGCGCCGGCGTAGGCGATCGACAGCACCTCGCCGTGGGCACCCGGCTCCATCAGCCACACCGCCGGGTACTTCATGGTGAGCTTCGAGCCCAAGTTGCCGTCGATCCATTCCATGGTGGCGTTGCGGTAGGCGGCGGCCCGCTTGGTCACCAGGTTGTACACGTTGTTCGACCAGTTCTGGATGGTGGTGTAGCGGCAGCGGCCGCCCTCCTTCACCACGATCTCCACCACCGCCGAGTGCAACGAATCGCTGGAGTACACCGGCGCCGAGCAGCCTTCGACGTAGTGGCAGTAGGCACCCTCGTCGACGATGATCAGCGTCCGCTCGAACTGCCCCATGTTCTCGGCGTTGATCCGGAAGTAGGCCTGGAGCGGCTGGTCGACGTGCACCCCGGGCGGCACGTAGATGAACGACCCGCCGGACCACACGGCCGAGTTGAGGGCGGCGAACTTGTTGTCGTTGGGCGGGATGATCGTCCCGAAGTACTGCCTGACGATCTCGGGGTGTTCCCGCAACGCGGTGTCCATGTCGCAGAACAGGACCCCCATCGCCTTCGAGATCGTCACGGTTTCGGTGGTAAACGACCTCCGATCTCATACTGCGCGGTAACTCCGGCCAAGTACTTTCTCTCGGCCTCTGGGATGCCCAACTTCTCGTAGGTGTTCTTGATGGACTCGGGGACCATGTCCCAGTCCTTGGTCAGCTCACCCGACGGCTTGATGTAGTAGTAGATGTCGTCGAAGTCGATGTCGTCGAGGGCCCCACCCCCGCCCCATGTGGGCACCGGCTTGCGCAGGAAGCGCTGGTAGGCCTTGAGCCGGAACTGGAGCATCCACTCGGGCTCGTTCTTCATCCGCGACATCTCGCGGATGATCTCTTCGTTCAGGCCCTTCTGCGGCTTGAAGGCGTAGTCCTCGGCATCCGACCAGCCGAGGGCGTACTTGCCCAGGTCGATGTCAACGGTGGACATGTCCGGCTCAACTCCTCTGGCGGCGTGGGGGAGACGCATGGTTTTCCACTACCGCCGTAGTGTGATTCTACTCGGTGCAACACCCGCGTTCACCGGATCATGCCCGAGGCGTTTCAACGGGATCCGAGGAGCCTCATGGCGCGCTCGGCGGCCAGGGTGAGCAGCTCCCCGGCCCGGCCCATCGCCTCGGCCTCACCGACCGCTCCTCCGGCGATCGGCAGGGTGGCGGCGAGACCGAGCGTCGCCACGGGATCGAAGCCAGAGGCCACCGACCCGGCCAGCCCCACCGCGGGGACGCCGAGGGCGCGAGCATGGCGGGCGACGGCGCCGACCACCTTGCCGGCGGCGGACTGGGCGTCGATTCGGCCCTCGGCGGTGATCACCAGGTCCGCACCGTCGATAGCCTCGTCGAGCCCGACCGCCTCTGCCACCACCTCGGCGCCGGGCAGCAGCTCGGCCCCGGTCACCGCCGCCAAGCCACCGCCGACCCCGCCGGCCGCCCCTGCACCGCTCCGGTGGCGCACCGGCGGTCGCAACCGGCTTCCTCGAGGGCGTCGGCCAGGCGGGCCAGTCCGGCGTCGAGGAGCGCGATGTCGTCGGGCGTCGCCCCCTTCTGCGGGCCGAAGAGGCGGCGGCGCCGGTCTGGCCGACCATCGGGTTGGTGACGTCGCACAGCAGCGTCCAGTGCACGTCCGGGGGCCGTCGATCAGCCCGTCCAGGTCGACCGGTCGAGCCGGGCCAGCGCGCCGCCGCCCGGGGGCAGGGACTGTCCCGCCGGCATCGAGGAAGCGGGCACGCCGAGCGACGGCGAGGAGCACCGGCCCCTCCGTCGGTGCTCGCCGAGCCGCCCAGGCACACCACCACCTCGGTGGCCCCGTGCTCGATGGCGTGGCGCAGCAGGATCCCGGTGCCCCGCGAGTCGGCCGCGGAGCGGGTCGAGGGCGTCGGACACCAGGGGCAGACCTCCGGCGGCGGCGACCTCGACCACGGCCCGCCCGTCCGGCGTGCTGCAGGTATGGGGCCGCCAGGTGCCGGCCCAGCGGGTCGAGGGTGTCGACGGATGACCAGGTCGCCGCCCCACACCGAGCGGAGCACGGCGACCGTCCCCTCCCCGCCGTCGGCCATCGGCACCTCGACCACGTCGACGTCGAGGGATCGGCCCGGCGCACGCCCGCGCCGATGGCGGCGGCGGCGGCGAGGGCGGCAGGCTCCCCTTCAGCGAATCGGGGGCGACCACCACCTTCGTCATCTCGCGCCAGAGTATGGACCCCGATGCCGTCGAACCTGAGGTTCCCACCTAGTCGGAGCGACATGGCAGAGCCTCAGGCTCGGGTGGCGGCCACCCCGACGGCGGTCGGCTCCTCGACGCCGGCGGGGTCGCGGAGACGACGCCCGCAGCACCCAACAGGCGGCGACGACTTCCTCCCACGAGCGGAGCATCGCCATCACCCGACGACTGCCGGTGAGGCTCGACATGCTCCTCGGCGAGACGGCGCAAGGTCGCCGCGTCGTCCGAGCCCAGCCGTTGCGCCGCCGGCGCCGAGTCGGCCAGTCGGCCTCGCGCCGTGTGGTCCGGGTCCCACACGTAGACGGGCGCCGCCGGTCATGCCGGCGCCGACATTCCGCCCGACGGGCCCGAGCAGGGCGACCACCCCACCGGTCATGTACTCGCAGGCGTGGTCAGAGGTCGCTCTCGACGACAGCCGTCGCCCCGGAGTTGCGGACGGCGAACCGCTGCCCGACGCCGCCGGCGATGAACAGCCGCCCCCCGGTCGCACCGTAGAGGCAGGCGTTCCCTGCGCCGTGGGGGATGGCATCGGGGTCGGACACCTCGGGGGCGACGACCACGGTCCCGCCGGCCATCCCTTTACCCACGTAGTCGTTGGCGGTCCCTGCCAGCCGCATGGTCACCCCGGGCACCAGGAAGGCGCCGAGGCTCTGGCCGGCCGTCCCGGAGAGGCGGACCTCGAGCGAGCCGGGGGGCTCGGCATCGCCGACCATGGCCGCCACCTCACCGGCGAGGCGGGTGCCCACCGCCCGGTCGGTGTTCTCGATGGGGTACGCCAGCTGCACGTGGCCCTTCACCGCGGCGATGCGGGCGGCCTCGACGGCGAGCTGGTCACCCACCGGCGACCGGGCCACGGTGCGGAACGAGCGGTCGGTGCGGGCGGCCCGGTCGTCGCCGAAGTCGGCCCGGTCGAGCAGGGCGACGAACTCCGCCGCCACCGGGTGCTCCGGGTCGGCGGGGGCGAGGAGGTCGGCCCGGCCGATCACCTCGTCGAGCGAGCGGGCCCCCATCGCCGCCAGATGGGTGCGCACGTCCTCGGCGATGTGGCGGAACAGCGAGATCACCTGCTCGACCGATCCGGTGTACTTGGCCCTGAGGTCCTCGTCCTGGGTGGTGATGCCCACCGGGCAGGTGTTCTCGTGGCACTGACGGACCATCTTGCAGCCAAGGGCGAGCAGGGGGACGGTGCCGAACCCGTAGCGGTCGGCGCCGAGCAGGGCGGCGATGAGGACGTCCCGCCCGGTGCGCAGCCCGCCGTCGGTCTCGACGGTGATGGTGTGGCGGAGCCCGTTGGCGACCAGGTGCTGGTGCGACTCGGCCAGACCGAGCTCCCACGGCGACCCGGCGTGCTTGATCGAGACCAACGGCGACGCCCCGGTGCCGCCGCCGTTGCCCGAGATGGTGACCACGTCGGCCAGCGCCTTGGCCACCCCGACGGAGATGGTGCCCACCCCGGGCCCGGACACCAGCTTCACCGACACCCGGGCGAGCGGATGGAACACCTTGAGGTCGTGGATCAGCTCGGCGAGGTCCTCGATCGAGTAGATGTCGTGGTGGGGAGGCGGTGAGATCAGGGTGACCCCGGGCTCGGTGTGCCGCAGCCGGGCGATCTCCGGCGGTGACCTTGTGCCCGGGGAGCTGGCCACCTTCGCCCGGCTTGGAGCCCTGGGCCATCTTGATCTGCAGCTCCTCGGCGGAGGCCAGGTAGCCGGGGGTGACCCCGAACCGGCCGCTCGCCACCTGTTTGATCGATGAGCTACGGGGCGTCCCGAACCGGGCAGGGTCCTCACCACCCTCGCCCGAGTTGGACAGCCCTCCGAGGTAGTTCATCGCCTCGGCCAGCGTCTCGTGCGCCTCGGCGGACAGGGCGCCGAGGGACATCGCCGCCGTCGTGAAGCGGCGCATGACGAGGTCGACCGACTGCACCGCGTCGGTCGAGATGGGCGGACCGACCGGGCGGATCGCCAGCAGGTCGCGCAGCTCCAGCGGCGGTCGGTCGCCCTCGACCAGGCCCTTGAAGGCCTCCCAGTGTCCCGGGTCGTCGTGGCGCACCGCCTTCTGCAGCGCCAGCACCGCCTTCGGGCCGTTGATGTGCGGCGGCCCCGCCGCGGCGATGCTTGTAGTAGCCGCCGGGCTCCTCCTCGCCGTCGGCGAAGGCGGCGTGGCGGGCCGTCGGTGTCGGCGGCGATCCGGTCGAAGCCGGCCCCACCCACCCGGCGCGACACGAAGCGGAATGCCGAGCTCGCAGACCTCGCCATCGAGCCCGATCGCCTCGAACAGCTCGCTGCCCCGGTACGAGGCGATGGTGCAGATGCCCATCTTCGACATGATCTTGAGCAGGCCCTTCTCGAGGGACGCCCGGTAGTTCTCCTGGGCCTCGACGGGCGACGACGGGGACCTCGCCCCGCACGGCCATCGCCCGAACCTCCTCGATGGCGAGGTACGGGTTGACCGCCGACGCCCCAAACCCGATGAGGCACGCCAGGTCGTGGGCGTCGCGCGGCTCGCCGGACACCGCCAGGAGCGAGGCGCTGCAACCGCAACCCGGAGGATCCCAGGCGGCGGTGGGCTGCGCCGACGGCCAGCTGCCATCGGCACCGGTGCGTTGTCGTGCGTCGACCTCACGGTCGGACAGGAGGACGACGGTCGCCCCCGCCCGGACCGCCGTCTCGACCCGATCACCGAGGTCGACGAGGGCGCGGCGCAGCCCCTCGCCGCCACCGCTGCCGGCGGGAACAGGACCGGGATCCAGACCGCCCGAACCAGGCATCGGTCGAGGCGCGGATCTTCTCGACCTCGGCGTCGCTGAGCACGCATGAAGGCAGCTCCATGAGGTGGGCCTGCTGGCGGGTCTCCTCGAGGACCGATCCGCGTCCTGCCCACATAGGTCTGCAGCGACATCATCAGCCGCTCCCTGATGGGGTCCATCGGCGGGTTGGTCACCTGGGCGAATGCCTGGTGGAAGTAGCGGGTGATCCGCTGCGGGGCTGTCCGCCAGCACCGCCAGCCCGGTGTCGTTGCCCATCGACAGCACCGGCTCGTTCTCCGGCCGCCATCGGCTCCAGGATGAGACGGCCGCTCCTCGGCGGTGTAGCCGAACACCCGGGCGAGCCGGCCGCGGGTCGAACCGCTCGTCCTGCAACGGGTCGAACGGGATCGCTGACGTAGCTGGTCTCGGTGCTGATCCAGTCGGCATACGGTGCCCGGGCGGCGAGCTCGCGCTTGACCTGGTCGGAGAAGGCGATGGCGCCCGTGGCCAGGTCGACCCGCACCACCTCGCCGGGGCCGAGTTGCCCGGTGCGCTCGGCCTCGATCTCCTCGGCGGGGGCGATGCCGGCCTCGGAGGCGACGAGGATCACCTCGGGGGTCAGCGTCCACCGGGCGGGACGCAGCCCGTTGCGGTCGAGCCCGGCGATCACGTGCTTGCCGTCGGAAGCGGCGATGGCGGCCGGCCCGTCCCACGGCTCGGTGAGGAAGGCGTGGTACTCGTAGAAGGCGCGGAGCTCGGGATCGAGGTCGGGCACGTTCTCCCAGGCGGCCGGGATGAGCATCTCCTTGACGTGGGCGACGGTGCGCCCCGAGCGGACCAGCACCTCGAAGGCGTTGTCCAGGCTGGCCGAGTCGCTGCCCGCCATCGAGACCAGCGGGCGCAGCTCGTCGGTCCGGTCGCCCCATACCGCGTTCGACAGGTTCTCGCTCCGCGCCTCCATCCACGCCCGATTGGCCTTGATCGTGTTGATCTCGCCGTTGTGCGCCGACAGACGGTACGGCTGGGCCTGGGACCACGCCGGCTCGGTGTTGGTCGAGTAGCGCTGATGGAAGATGGCGAAGTCGGTCTCGAACGTCGGGTCCTTCAGGTCCCAGTAGAAGTCGTCGATGCGGGAGGCGGTGAACAGGCCCTTGTAGACCACGGTGCGGCACGAGCCGGACACCACGAAGGTGCCGTGGAGGCTCTCCGGCAGCGTGCGACGGACGCGACGTCGCGCCAGGAACAGCCGTCGCTCGAACGAGTCCGCATCCTCGTCGTCGGAGGTGACCAGGGCCTGGGCGATCACCGGCATCGAGCCCCGCGCCGTCTCGGACAGCGCCATCGGCCCCACCGGCACCCTCCGCCACAGCAAGAGGTCGACACCCTCGTCGGCCAGGGTGGCGTTGATGTGGCCACGGGCCGCCTCGGTCTCGAGCGAGCGGCAGGAACACCATGAGGACACCGAGCGCCTCGGGAGCCGGGGCCGGGATCCCGGCCGCATCGAGCTCGCGGGCCAGCAGGCGATAGGGGATCCTGGTCATGATCCCGGCGCCGTCGCCGGTGCCGTCCGCCGAGCGGGCGCCCCGGTGGTCGAGGTTGTGGAGGCAGGTGACCGCGGTCCGTAGCAGGCGGTGGGTGGACCGGCCCGGCGGTCGGCGATGAACCCGACGCCGCAGGCGTCCCTGACCTCTTCGGGGTCGACCAGGGGGAAGCGTCGGGTCAAAGGCGCTCCTGAGTTATGCGCATACCCTGATGAGTATGCAGGAAGCTGGAGTGTACGACCTGAACGCCTTGCCCCCAAACGTGATCCCGCCGACACTGCCAGACCGCCCGCCGGGGCGACCTGCGGCTGCCTACGCTGACCCGATGCCGGTGATCGTGATCGGCGCCGACACCCCGACCGGTCGCGCGGTGGTGGACGCCCTGCTCCCCCGCCGAGGGGAGGTGCGCGCCTTCGTGTCCGACCCGAAGGAGGGGGCGGCGCTCAGGGAGCGCGGGGTCAAGGTCGCCGTCGGCGACGTCTCAGACGGATCCCACATCGGCGGCGCCGCCACCAGGGCCTTCTGCGCCGTCGCCGTGGTCGCCGCCGCCGCCGACGACCGGGAGCGGTCGTTCGCCGGTGATCCCCAGTCCGTGCTCGACGCCTGGAGCGAAGGGTTGACCGATGCCGGGGTGGCGCGGATCATCGTGGTCGAGGACCCCGGGGTGGACGCCAGGCTCACCCCTGCCGGCGCCGTCGAGTTGGTCTCGGTGGGCGGTGACCTCGCCACCGGCGGAGATCGCCGGCGAGGTGCGCCGGCTCGAGGCGCTCGACCGCCTGTGACCAGGCGCATCGTCTCGTTGCTGCCGTCCACGACCGAGATCCTCTTCGCCATCGGGGCCGGGGACCAGGTGGTCGGGGTCACCTTCGAGTGCGACTACCCGACGAGGCCCGCACCAGACGGATCGTGTCGACCTCGGCGCTGCCCCCCGGGCTCGGCTGCCGAGGAGATCGACCGCGTGGTCACCGACCGGGTCCGGGCCGGCGAGGACCTCTACCGCCTCGACTCCGGGGCCCTCTCCGAGCTCGAACCCGACCTGGTGGTGACCCAGGACCTGTGCGCGGTGTGTGCCGTCGACGTGTCCGTGGTCGACGATGCCCTCGCCTACCTGGGCTGCACGGCCGATGTCCTCACCGTCGACCCGCACACCCTGGATGAGGTGCTCGCCTCGGTCGAAGCCCTCGGTTCGGTCACCGGACGTGAGCCGGCGGCGGCGGAGCTGGTGACCGGCGCCAGGCACCGGCTGGCCGCGGTGACGGCGGCGGTGGCCGGGCTCCGGCGGCGGCGCGTCCTGTTGCTGGAGTGGACCGAGCCTCCGTTCGCACCGGGCCACTGGATCCCGGAGATGATCGTGGCCGCCGGCGGCGACCCGGTGCTGGGCACCGCCGGCGAGCAGTCGAGGCGGGTCACCTGGCCGGAGATCGACGCCACCGCGCCGGAGCTGGTCGTGGTGGCGCCGTGCGGCTACCACCTGGACGGGGCGACCGAGCTGGCCGAGGAGCTGGTCGCCGCCGGTCGGTTCGGCGACGGCGTCCCGGTGTGGGCGGTCGACGCCAACGCCTCCTTCGCCCGGCCCGGCCCGCGGCTCATCGACGGTATCGAAGCGCTGGCGGGCATCTTCCACCCCGACGCCCGCGGGAGCCCCGACCCGCTGATGGCCCGCCGAGTGGCTCGCCTGACGGGCTCAGAACACCTCGGGGCACCAGGGAGCGGCGGCGGTCCGGAAGAGGTTGTCGAGTCTGGCGATCTCCGGTCGGGTGCCGGAGACGAGCCCGGCGCGGTGGAGCACCACCGCGCTCCGGCCCCCCAGGTAGAGGGCACCGAGCGTCGCGATGTCCATGGCCACCTCCGGTTCGGCGGAGGTCGGGATGCAGGAGGCCACACCCTCCTCGATCGCCAGCTCGTAGGTTCCGCGGTTCGACTCACGGGTGGGGTCGTCGACCCCGATCACCAGCCGGCCGTCGGCCTCGTAGGTGCGGGCGGCGAGGGCGGCGGGCACGTCGAGGAGCCGCAGCCAGAGCGAGTCGCTGATCTCCCTCTTCAACCGCCTCCGGTCGGCGACCTCCCACACCAGCGGGTCGTCGGCAGGCTGGTCGCCAGAGTCCCACGTTGGGGAACAGGTCGATGTTGGCCAGGTAGTGCACCAGGGCCCGGCGCACCCCGGTGTCGGCGGCGATGAGGGCCTGTGACAGACACGGTCCCGTCGGGGTAACGCTCCCACTGGTGTTTGAGGCGATAGCTGACGTAGCCCACCCGCTCCCCGCCGCGCACCGCCACCGCGTGCCGGAGGGCGGACCGGCCGTGGCGGCGCGACGGCGAGTCGTGGAGGCTGTGGTGCTCCCACCAGGTGGCGGTCCGCGGGGACGTACCCGGGCGGCGGGCCAGCCGCTCGAAGATCGGCGGCAGCACGTCGATGGCGGCGCCGTCGTCGAGGAGCTCGACCGACACGTCCTCCGGAGGTGGGATCACCACCTGGTCGCCGGGGAACTCGTAGCCGAGCTCGTCGGCGGCGCAGCCGAACCCGAACCGGCCGTAGATGGGTGTCTCCGAAGCCCACAGCCCGGCGAGCGGGTCTCCGCGGTCGACGGCGATGTCGAGGTGCCGTTGCATCATGGCGCGCAGCACTCCCTGGCGCCGGTGGGTCGAGGCCACGGTGACGACGGTGGTGCCCGCCATCGGCACCAGGGCGCCCCCGGGCAGGTACACCATCAGGTCGAAGTCGCCGAGGGTGCCGACGATGCGGGCGCCGTCGAAGGCGACCACGGTGCGGTCCGCCGGGAGCACCGCCGCCAACGAGCTCGCCGTCGGGATCGTCCTCGGGCGGGTCCTCGCCGAACCCGCGGTTGAGCGCCCGGTACATGGCTGGGGAACTCGTCGTCGGTTACCGCCCGGATCTCGATGGCCATGGCGGTGGACCCTACCGGCCGTTCTCGGGCCTGGATGCGGCGGCTACCTTCCACCCACCGCCGTCGCCAAGGAGCACCGTGTCGTCCCGGGTCCGCATCGCCGTCCAGTTCCAGCCGCAGCACGCCGATTACGAAGCGATCCGCCGGGCGGTCGCCGAAGCGGAACAGCTCGGCGTCGACATCGCCTACAACTGGGACCACTTCTACCCGCTCACCGGCGAGGCCGACGGCAAGCACTTCGAGTGCTGGACCATGCTCGGCGCCTGGGCGGAGCAGACGGAGCGCATCGAGATCGGCGCCCTGGTCACCTGCAACTCGTACCGCAACCCGCACCTGCTGGCCGACATGGCCCGCACCGTCGACCACATGTCGGGGGGCCGCCTGATCCTCGGCATCGGCGCCGGCTGGTTCGCCAGGGACTATCACGAGTACGGCTTCGAGTTCGGCACCCCGGGCACCCGGCTCGCCGACCTCGCCACCTCCCTCCCCGCTATCGAGGAGCGATTGAGCAAGCTGAACCCACCGCCGACGCGGCGGATCCCCGTCCTCGATCGGGGGCGGCGGCGAGCGCAAGACGCTGCGGATGGTCGCCCGCCACGCCGACGCCTGGCATGCCTTCGGCAACGTCGACACCCTGGCCCACAAGTCGCGGGTCCTCGACGACTGGTGCGCCGAGATCGGCCGCGACCCTTCCGAGATCGAGCGGTCGACCGGGGTGCGGCCCGGCCTCGACAACGACCAGCGCGAGGCGCTCTACGGCCTGGGGTTCCGGCAGTTCGCCATCGGTCTCAGCGGCCCCGACTACGACCTGTCGGCCGTCCCCGACTGGCTGGCGTGGCGCGACCGGGTAAGAATTCATGACCCGGGCCGACTTCGGGTGGCTAGCCACCCGAACAGGCGCTGGTCGGCCCTCCTCCGCACGTGGGCCGACCCCACGGCGGCCGTTTCGTTGCTCACCGGCCACGGATAGGGTCGGGGCTCGCCCCGCCGGTTGCCGACGGCGGGCCGCCTCCGGCCAGTTGGGCTACCCGGGACGGGGGAGCGAGGGACTCGCCGGGATCGTCGGCCCGGGAAATGACGACGTCTCCTTCGACGACGTGGTGGCGGCGGCCGACCGCATCGCCCACCACGCCGTGCGCACCCCGGTGCTCCGCCACGACCGTCTCGACGAATGGGCGGGCTGCCGAGGTGTCCGCCAAGGCCGAGTACCGCCAGCGGGGCGGCGCCTTCAAGTTCCGCGGCGCCACCAACGCCGTCCTGCTGCTCGATGCGCTGAAGCGGCGGAGCGGGGCGTCGCCGCCCACTCGTCGGGCAACCACGGTGCCGCCCTCGCCGCCGCCGGCGCCATCCGGGGGATCCCGGTGACCGTGGTGATGCCGTCGAACCGTCGGCGGCGAAGCTGGAGATGGTGGCCGGCTACGGAGCCACCATCGTCGAGTGCGAGTCGATCGTCTCGGCCCGCGAACCACCCTGGCGGAGGTGCTCGCCGAGACCGGCGCCATCGAGATCCACCCATACGACAACCCGGACGTCATCGCCGGCGCCGGCACGGCCGCCCTCGAGCTCCTCGCCGCCGAGCCCGACCTCGAGGTGGTCATGACGCCGGTCGGCGGCGGCGGGCTCATCTCGGGCACTTCGCTGGCGGCGCACGGCACCAACCCCTCCATGAGCCGTCATCGGGGCGAGCCGGCCGGAGCCGACGACGCCGCCCGATCGCTCGCCGGCGGCGCGCTGCTCCCGATGCGGCGCCCGACACCATCGCCGACGGGCTCCGCACCGGCGCTGTCGGAGCGGACGTTCGCCATCATCTGCGAGCACGTCGCGGCCATCGTCACCGTCACCGAGGAGGAGATCATCGAGGCCCTGCGGCTTGCCTGGGACGAGCTGGGGTGGCAGGTGGAGCCGTCTTCGGCCGTGGTCGCTCGCCGCGCTGCGCCATGCCGGCGTCGCCGGCCTCCGGGTCGGCGTCGTCCTCAGCGGTGGGAACGTCGACCCTGCCGCCCGTTCCTGGTGACCGTACGATCAGAACGGCGATGGCGGTGACCGGAAGTCGCCCTCGGGTGCCGGGGTGGTGGGACGCCGGTAGCGCGGTGAGGTAGCCGGGAGGGTCGATCCCCGGCAGCGAGCCTCGGGTCGGGGACCAGCTCGCCCGGCTCGAGCCGCAACGGCACCACGCCGGCCCAGATCGGGAGCTCGTAGTCCTCCTCGTCGTCGCCGGGCGGGCCGGTGCGCACCTTGGCCGAAGCCTCGTCGATGGTCACCGCCGCCACCAGCGTCCCCTTGATCTCCTTGTCGTTGGGGAGCCGGCTGTCCGCCCAACGCCCCGGGGCGACGTGCTCGGTGAGCGCCTCGAAGGCCAGCCACTTCTCCTCCCGGTCCTCGACCAGCCGCGGCTCGCCGAAGACCACGACGGAGCGGTAGTTCATCGAGCTGTGGAACGGCGCCCGCGCCATCACCAGCCCGTCGACGAGGGTGACGGTGACGCAGATCTCGTCGCCCGAGCGCATCGAGCGCAGCATCCGGCTGGCGGGCGACCCGTGCAGGTAGAGGATGTCGCCGGCACGGGCGTGGATCGTGGGGATCACCACCGGCCCGCCCTCGTGGACGAACCCGACGTGGCAGATGAGCGCCTCGTCGAGGACGGCGTCGATGACGGCTCGCTCGTACGCGCCGCGCTCGGCCAACCGGCGCACCTCGACCCGTGGTGACGAAGGTGTCGACATCGAGAGATTCTCGCACGGGCGACGATTGCTCCGGCTCAAATCCGGTGCCCTCCTACAGTGACCGTGGTCATGCGCCGTTCTCCCCCGCCTCGCCGGCTGGTCGTCGTTGCGCTCGCCCTGTCGGCCGATGGCGGCCGCCGGGTGCAGCCTGGCGGTCGAGGAGGGAGCGGCGGCCGAGGGAGGGACCAGGGCGCCGCTGCCCACCCTGGCCACCCTGGCATCGACGACGACCCTCTCCCCACCACCACGACTCCACCCACCACCACGGTCGCCCCGACGCCGGGCGGGGTCGGGCGCCCCGTACGGCGTCGGTGGCGGGGTTGACCATGTTCCGGGGCAACCCGTCGCGCACCTGGTACGGGGCCGGCCCCATCCCGGAGTCGCTCACCGTCAGGTGGCGCTACCCCGACGAGGCGATGTGCGGCAACTCGCCGGTCGGCGGCGCGGACAAGGTCTGGTGCGGCGGCGGATGGACCGGCCAGCCGCTGGTGTGGGAGCGGCCCGACGGCGTCACCGAGGTGATCTTCGGGGCCTACGACAAGCACATCCACTTCGTCGACGCCGCCACCGGGAGGGACACCAGACCACCGTTCGACATGGGCGACATCATCAAGGGAACGGTCACCCTCGACCCCGACGGCTACCCGCTGCTCTATGCCGGGTCGCGTGACGCCAACTTCCGCATCATCGCCCTCGATCGGGAAGAGCCCACCGAGCTGTGGCGGCTCGGCGCCGATTCGGTGGACGGGATGTGGAACGACGACTGGGACTCGAACCCGGTGGTCATCGACGACATGCTCTACGTCGGCGGCGAGAACTCGTGGTGGTTCGCCATCCATCTCGAACCGGGGCACCGACGCCGACGGCCGGGTCACCGTCGACCCCGAGGTGGTCTTCTCCATGCCCGCCTTCACCGACGACCTGGTGTCGGCGCCGTGGGCACCCAGCAGAGCGTGGAGAGCTCGACCGCGGTGTTCGAGGACCGCGCCTACTTCGCCAACTCGGCCGGGACGGGTCGTCGGGGTCGACATCGGCCGGCTCTGCCCGGGGTGAGGCTTCGGTGGTGTTCGACTACTGGATGGGTGACGACGTCGACGCCACCATCGTCATCGACGACGAGGGCTACCTGTACGTCGCCGCCCAGGTCGACCTGGCCACCGCCCGTGCCGCCGAGGTCGGCCAGCTGGTCAAGCTGGACCCGCGCAATCCGGACGAACCCGAGGGTCTGGGGCATCGACGTCCCGGCCGGAGGCGCCGACGGGGGCATCTGGGCGACCCCGGCACTCGTCGACGGGCTGCTGTTCGTGCCCACCAACGTCGGCGAGCTGCTCGCCGTCGACACCGCCACGGCGACGTGGTGTGGCGGGACGACATCGGCATCCACGCCTGGTCGTCGGCGGTCCGGGCCGGCAACAGGCTGCTGGTGGCGGCCGACTGCGAGTCGGCGGCGGCGCTCCGCATCTACGACATATCCGACCCGGGCACCCCGGTGCGGCTGTCGAAAACACCTTCGCCGGCGGCTGCATCGAGGCCACGCCGGCGGTCTGGAAGGGCAGGGTGTACGTGTCGTCCCGCGACGGGTTCTTCTACGCCCTCGAAGCGGGCTGATGGCGCGAGAAGGTCTCCGGTGTCCTCGCCGTGGCCGGCGGCGTGGTCCTCGCCGCGTCGCTGCTCGGGTTCCTGGGCTCGCTCGCCTGGTGGCTGGACCTGCTCGCCAACTTCAAGCTCCAGTTCGCCATCGTGCTCGGCTGTTCGGCATCGTCGTGATGCTGATGGGGCGTAGCGCGGCGGCCGCCGCCATGCTCGCCGGCGCGCTGGTCAACGCCGCCGTGATCGCCCCGCTGTACTACCGGAGCCCCGCCGAGCCGGCGATGGACGGCCCCGAGGTAACGCTGGTCAGCTTCAACATCCAGATCGGCAACCGGCTACCCCGGCTCGACCTGGGTGCTGGAGGACGACCCCGACCTGGTGTTCCTGTTCGAGACGGGCCGGGTGCACTTCGACGAGCTGGTGGAGCACTTCCCCGAGTACGAGGTGATCTAGCGGCATCTTCGACACCCGCGACTACGGCGCCACCATCCTCGCCAGGGAGCCGGTCGAGGTAGAGCTGCTCGAGATCGCCCGGCAGGCGAGGCGATGCGGTGCGGGTCGAGCTGCCGGTGGGCGACGGGATCGTGGTCGTCTACGGAATCCACCCGCCCAGCCCGATCAACAGCCGCGACGCCCACCTCCGTGACGAGCTGCTCGCGGAGGTGGGCCGGCTGGTGGCCGCCGAGGACCGAGCCGGTGATCGTGATCGGCGACCTCAACGCCACCCCATGGTCCGAGGGCTTCCGTTGCTCGCCGGCCCCGCCGACCTGGCCAACTCCCAGGAGGGGTTCGGCTACGCCGCCTCGTGGCCGGCGAGGTTGCCTCCGTTCGGCCGCATCCCGATCGACCATGCCCTCCACTCCCGGGACCTCACCGTCACCGACCGTCAGCTCGGCCCGGCACGGCGGCGTCGGACCACCGCCCGCTGCGATCACCTTCACGCCTGCTGCGAGCGACGACTCGACCGGTTCCCCCTGACCTGAGACGTCGCACCGGGTGGTCGATCGTCTCCGACGGGTGCGTTCACATCCGAACTTCACCTTCGCTTTACGACACTTTTACCCACCGCAGCCCATCCTGGGCGGCATGACTGACAGCACCGATCCTCGTCGGGTCCAAGGTCTCCGGCAGGCGCCGGCGCCCCAAGGCGTTCGACGGGCTCCGCATCTGCTCGGCGACATGGGATGCGAGACCCGCCTCTCGCGGTACAACCGGAACGGGACCTGCTACATGCACAGCCCGATCGTCTTCCCGCGGGTTCGGGGACGCGACGTCCCCGTCATCGACGTCTGATCGCCTCGATGCGGCCCCCCGAGACCGTCACCGCCGAACCGACCGAGCGCCTCGCACCAACCGGCTCCCGCCTCCCGGTGTGGTACCGGCTGCCCGACGAGCCGCCGCTGGCCGCCTATCCCGATCAGCCGCGCCCCGACGACGACACCGTGGAGCGGCCCGCCACCGCCGGTGAGCCCGTCGCCGCGGCCGTCGCCACCGACCCCTCCTATCCGGCGCCGCCCGACCCCGGACAGGTCGACGCCTACCCCGGCACCCGGCTCGCCCCCGCCCCTGCCGCCGGCTCGCGCCGTGGCTCGTGGTTCCAGGCCATCGTCGCCGGATTGGTCGGCGCCGCCCTCGCCCTCGCCGGGGCCGCC
Source organism: uncultured Acidimicrobiia bacterium (assembly GCA_963834375.1). Taxonomy (GTDB): domain Bacteria; phylum Actinomycetota; class Acidimicrobiia; order Spongiisociales; family UBA5794; genus JACDBE01. Next base: position 258,327 of record CAWIBM010000005.1, read on the forward strand.
GTCATCGGCGACGACGACACCGCGCCCGACGACTCCGACCGCCGCCGCGGCGACACCGAGCGCCGCACCCGACCTGGCCGCGCCCTCGACCGGGGGCAACGCCGCCATCGCCGCCGAGGTCCTGCCATCGATCGTCACCGTGATGGTGGGCAACGACTCCGCCGCAGGGCCTGGACACCATCGGCTCCGGCTCGGGCGTGATCATCTCCGAGGACGGCCTCATCGTCACCAACGACCACGTCGTCGAAGGCGCCCCCGACTACCGGGTCGTGCTCTCCGATGGGCGCACTTCCTACGAGGCGACCCTCATCGGAACCGACCCGGTGACCGACCTGGCGGTGCTCGACATCGAGGCCGCCGGGCTCGTGCCCATCGAGCTGGGCGCCACCACCGAGCTGAGCGTCGGCGACGCCGCCGTCGCCGTCGGCAGCCCCCTCGGTCTCGACGGCGGCCCTTCGGTGACCGTGGGCGTGCTGTCCGCGTTCGGTCGCCAGGTGACCACCGACCCGGAGCGCACCCTGTTCGGGATGCTGCAGACCGACGCCCCCATCACCCAAGGATCGAGCGGGGGCGCCCTGGTCGACTCCGCAGGGCAGGCTGATCGGCATCACCACCGCCGTCGGCGTCTCCGACGTCGGCGTCGAGGGGGTCGGGTTCGCCACCCCGGTCGAGCTGGTGAGCCGGGTCGTCGACGAGCTGGTCGCCGACGGCGTCGGTCGAGCACGCCTTCCTCGGGATCCGGGGCGCCACCGCCTTCGACCACCTCGCCCGACGGGGCCGAGGTGGCGGCCGGGGTGCAGATCGACTCGGTCGAGCCGGGCACCGCGGCCGCCGATGCCGGGCTCGAAGCCGGCGAGATCATCACGTCGGTCGACGGGGAGCCGATGATCACGATGGACGAGCTGGTGATCGCCCTCCGCCATCACAGCGCAGGCGACGAGGTCACGCTGACCGTGGTGCCCTCGCCGCCGGGGAGAGCCCCGCGCACCGTCGAAGTCGTCCTCGGCGAGCTCCCTGAGGCCCGGTACCTCGAGCGTCTGCTGACCTGCGGGGGCTCGGCCGTCACCTCCCTTCCGGCGAGCCCCCGCACCGCCTCCCTCCCGGAGCGGGAGAGCTCCAGCTGAGGCCTAGTCTCGCGTCGTCATGCCGCTCGACTTCACCTCGATCACCGCGTCGTCGGTGACCGCCCTCACCGACACAGGCGATCGCCGAGGCAGACGCCCTGGTCACCGCCATCGACGCCGCCGACCCGCTGCCCACCCTCGAGCGGGCGGCCACCGTGATCCGGCGACGCCGGCGGCTCCGGGGCCTTCATGGCGAAGGTGCACCCGGACCCGGAGGTGCGCGTCGCCGCCAGCGAGGCCGAGGAACGCCTCGACAAGTGGGCCACCGACCTCGCCTTCCGCCGCCCGGTCTACGAGGCGCTGATCGCCTACGCCGACTCCGACAGGGGCCGCCGCGCTCGAAGGCACCAGCCGCCGGCTGCTCGACCACTGGCTGCGTGACTTCCGGCGCGCCGGGCACGAGCTCGACGACGGCTCCCGCACCGAGCTGCAACGGCTGCAGAACCGGCTGGTCGAGCTGCAAGTCGCCTTCGACCGCAATCTCGCCGAGTGGGAGGACGGGCTGGAGCTGGAGCGTTCCCGGCTCGACGGCCTCCCCGACAGTTACCTCGACGGGCTGAAGACCACCGAGGACGGCCGGTACCGGGTGTCGATGGACTATCCCGACTACGTCCCGTTCATGCAGCAGGCCACCGATCGCGACGCCCGGCCGCGACCTGCAGCACAAGTTCTGGAACCGGGCCACCGACGCCAACCGGCCGCTGCTCGAGGAGGCCGTCGGCCATCCGCCTGGACATCGCCCGGCTGCTCGGCTACCCGACCTGGGCGCACTACGCCATGGAGGTCAAGATGGCGGAGCGGCCCGAGGCGGTCGAGGAGTTCTACGACTCCGTCGTGCCCGGGCTCACCGCCAAGGCGGACGCCGAGCTGGCCGTGCTCACCGACGCTCCACCAGCGGGACCATCCCGGAGAGCGGGTCGAGCCGTGGGACTGGAACTTCCTCGACGACGTGCAGCGCCGGCTCGACCACGGCATCGACCAGAACGAGGTCGCCGCCTACTTCCCGCTCGAGGCCGTGGTGAAGGGCATGTTCGACCTCACCGGCGAGGTGTTCGGGTTGGACTACCGGATCGTCGACGAGGCGGCGGCGTGGCATCCCGACGTCACCCTGTACGAGATCATCGACCGCGAAACGGGGCGCCCCGTCGCCAGTTTCTACGCCGACCTGTTCCCCCGCGAGGGCAAGTTCGGCCACGCCGCCGCCTTCTCGATCCGGTACGGGATGGCGACACCGGACGGCTACCGGATGCCGGTGGCGGCGATCGTGGCCAACCTCACCAAGCCGACCGCCACCGCCCCGTCGCTGCTCAAGCACAGCGAGGTGCTCACCCTGTTCCATGAGTTCGGGCACATCCTCCACTTCTGCCTCACCACGGTCTCCGAGGCCCGGTTCTCGGGCTACGACACCGAGTGGGACTTCGTCGAGGCCCCTTCGCAGATCATGGAGAACTGGACGTGGGAGCCCGAGGTCCTGCAGCGCTTCGCCCGGCACCACGAGACGGGGGAGCCGATTCCCGCCGACCTGGTGGAGCCGCCTGGTGGCCGTCCGCGATCTCAACGTCGGCCTGCACATGATGCGCCAGGTGTCCTTCGGCAAGCTCGACCTGGGGATGCACGCCGTCGACCACGAGGTCGACCTCATGGACGTGTACCGGGAGACGTACGCCTACTCACGCCTGCCGTTCCGCGAGGACACCTTCATGCCCGCCAGCTTCGGTCACCTGATGGGCGGCTACGACGCCGGGTACTACGGCTACCTGTGGGCCGAGGTGTACGGCGACGACATGTTCTCCGAGTTCTCCCGCGTCGGGATCACCAGCCCCGAGGTGGGGATGCGCTACCGCAACGAGGTGCTCGCCACCGGCGGCTCGCGCGACGCCATCGACCACCTGCGCGCCTTCCTCGGACGTGAGCCCAACAGTGAGGCATTCCTCGCCAAGCTCGGGCTGAACCAGGCCTGACGCGGAGCGGCCGCCGCCCCGAGGCCGGCTCACACCCCGTGGAGCATGCCACCGTCCACCTGGAGCGTGGCGCCGGTGATGTAGGAGGCGGCATCCGAGAGCAGGAAGACGGCCGCCCTGGCGTACTCGTCGGGCTCTCCGTAGCGTCCCAGCGGGATCGACGCCTCGATGCCCTCGCGGACGTCCACCGGGTCGGCGCCCCGGCGCCGGGCCGACTCCTCGTCGAGGGCGCGGACCCGCTCGGTCGAAGATGCGGCCCGGGATGAGGTGGTTGACCCTGACTCCCGACGACGCCCACTCGGTGGCGAGGGCCTTGGCCAGCGCCGCCACCCCGGACCGGAACACCGTGGACAGCAGCAGCGTCCCGATGGGCTCGCGCACCGACGTCGACGTCATGAACAGCATCGCCGAGCCGGGGCCGAGTAGCGGCCGGGCATGGCGGGCGAACGACACCGCCGAAGCCAGGACCAGTCGGTAGGCGTCGTCCCACTGCGCCGGGGTCGAGGTCGCCGAACATCCCGTACGGCGGCCCACCGGCATTGGGGACGACGAGGTCGAGGCCACCCATCAAGGCGGCGGCGTCCTCGACGAACGTGCGCACCGAGCCCTCGGCGGAGACGTCGCACACCAGCGCCCTGACCGTCGCCCCGGTGGCGTCGCCGATGGCGGTGGCGGCGGCGTTCACCCGCTCGGCGTCACGGCTGCCGATGGTGACCTGGCAACCCTCCCGCGCCAGCTCCATGGCGATGGCGTGGCCGAGCCCGCCCGACGCAGCCGCCACCACCGCCCGCTTGCCGGAGAGCCCCAGGTCCACGACCCCAGGCTAGGGCCGCCGGTGCCGGGCCACCCTCGGTCACGGGCGGGAGGCGAGGGCGGTGGCGGAGACGCGGTCGAGCTTGCCGTTGGGGAGCAAGGGCAGCTCGTCGACGACCACGAGCCGCTTGGGGACCTCGTGGGGAGCCAGGCTCTGCCGAGAGCGCCGGGTGACCGCGTCGGGGTCGTACCCGTCACCGGCGACCACCAGGGCGGTCACCATCTCGCCCCACTCGGCGTCGGCGACCCCCACCACGGCCGCCGCGGTGACCGTGACACCGTCCACCAACGCCGCCTCGACCCGCTGGGGGACGACCCTCTCGCCGCCGGTGCGGATGACCTCGTCCGCCCTCCCCTCCACCACCAGCCGGCCGTCCCCGTCGAACCTCCCCAGGTCGCCGGTGCGCAACGGCCCGGTGCGGCTCGGCTCCAGGCCGTAGCCGACCGACACCGCCTCCCCGTCCACCAGGATCTCGCCGACGCCGCCATCGGCGGCGTCGACCGTGACGCTGAGCCCGTCGAGCGGCCGGCCCACCGTGCCCATCGCCGCCTGCCTGCTCGCCGGGGGCGACGGTGGCGATCTGTGAGCAGGTCTCGGTCGAGCCGTAGGTGGCGAGCACCGGCAGCCCGGCGTCGAGGGCGCGCCGCATCAACCGCGGCGGTACCGCGGCACCACCGACCAGGACGGCGCGGGCTCCCCGGTAGCGAGCCGGGCCGGCGTCGAGGACCCTGGCGAGCATCGTCGGCACCAGGCTGGCGTAGGTGACGGCACCGGAGGCGAGTAGGTCGGCGGTCGCCACCGCATCAGAACGGGGTCTGGAGGACGACCGCACCACCGGCGGCGGCGCTGCGCCACAGCACCGAGAGACCCCCGACGTGGTGGAGCGGCAGGGCGAGCAGCCAGCGGTCGCCGGCGCCGTTGCCCAAGCGGGCCTGGGAGGCGGACACGGCGGCGGCGACGTTGCCAAAGGTGAGACGGACCGCCTTCGGGACCCCCGTCGACCCGGAGGTGGGCACCCAGGTGTGGTCCCCGGCCTCGAACGAGCTGCGGTCGACCAGCTCCCACGTGGAACAGCGCCGCCCTCAGGTCGGGACCGGGCCGGGCCGGGGAGGACGATGGGCACCGCCCCGGTGCGCCAGCAGGCCCACAGCCGGGTGATGCCGTCGAGGTCGGCGACGGCCACCACCGCCTGGCGGGACCCCGGTTCGAGCGGCGGCTCGGCGGTGGCGATCTCGGCTTCGATCCGCTGGTCCAGCGTGGCGTAATCGACCACCAGCCCGTCACCGACCACCAACGCCGGTGCCGAAGGGGTGCTGGCGGCGGCGGCGGCGACCCAGTCCGGGGCGCCAGGGAGCGCGGTCATAGCGCTCACTACAGTATCCGGCCCCGGTGCGAGGGATGGGACGACCCGGGTGGGAGGACGGGTGACGAGCACGGGTGGGAGGGATCGGTGAGGAGAATGGTGTCCGAGATCTTCGACTCCGCCGCCTGGGACGCCGGTGGAGGGCTTCGATTTCGAGGACATCACCTACCACCGGGCCCGTGCCGTCGGCGCCGTCCGCATCGCCTTCGACCGCCCCGAGGTGCGCAACGCCTTCCGCCCGGGAACCGTCGACGAGCTCTACACCGCCCTGGACCACGCCCGGAGCCACCTCCGACGTGGGGTGCGTGCTCCTCACCGGGAACGGGCCGTCGCCCGAGGACGGCGGGTGGGCGTTCTGCTCCGGCGGCGACCAGCGGATCCGCGGCGCCGACGGATACCGCTACGCCGACGACGACAGCGAGGTCGATCCCGGGCGGTTGGGCCGGCTCCACATCCTCGAGGTGCAGCGGCTCATCAGGTTCATGCCCAAGGTGGTGATCGCCGTCGTGCCCGGGTGGGCGGCCGGGGGCGGGCACAGCCTGCACGTGGTCTGCGACCTCACCCTGGCCAGCGCCGAGCACGCCCGGTTCAAGCAGACCGACGCCGACGTCGCCAGCTTCGACGGCGGGTACGGGTCGGCGCTGCTCGCCCGCCAGGTGGGTCAGAAGCGGGCACGCGAGATCTTCTTCCTGGGCCGCACCTACACGGGGGCGGAGATGATGGCGATGGGAGCGGTCAACGCCGTGGTCCCCCACGACGACCTGGAGAAGGTGGCGCTGGAGTGGGCAGGCGAGATCACCGCCAAGAGCCCGACCGCCCAGCGGATGCTGAAGTACGCCTTCAACCTGCCCGACGACGGGCTGGTCGGCCAGCAGCTCTTCGCCGGGGAGGCCACCCGCCTCGCCTACGGGTCGGACGAGGCGGTGGAGGGACGGCGACGCGTTCCTGGGGAAGCGACCCCCGGACTACCGCTCGTTCCCCTGGCACTACTGAGTGGTGGCGGACCACCGGACCGGCCGGGTGCAGGCCGTGGCTGCTGGCGGCCCGCCCGGCGACCCTGTGGGCGTCGGTGACCCCGGTGGTGGTGGCCGGCGCTCTCGCCGCCGCCGACGAAGTGTTCCGGGTCGACATCTTCCTCGCCGTCCTGGCGGTGGCCGCCCTGCTCCAGGTGGCGGTCAACTTCGCCAACGACCTCGAGGACGCGGTACGCGGCATCGACACCGAGCACCGCACCGGGCCGCCCCGGGCGGTGGCCTCCGGGCTGATCACCCCGGGGACGATGCGCGGCGGCATCGCCGTGGTCGTCGCCGTGGCCACCCTGTGCGGTGTCTATGTCGCCTGGGTGACCGGCCCGGAGATGCTGCTCATCGGGCTGGCGGCGGTGCTGGCCGCCCTCGGCTACAGCGGCGGGCCCCGCCCCTACGCCTCACTCGGGCTGGGCGAGGTGTCGGTCTTCGTGTTCTTCGGGCCGGTGGTGACCGTGGGGAGCCGCTACGCCTTCGATCGATCCGCCCCGCGGGACGCCTGGGTCGCCTCGGTGGTGATGGGCCTGCTCGCCGCCGCCATCCTCGTCGCCAACAACCTGCGCGACATCCCGACCGACGAGACGGCGGGCAAGCGGACGCTGGCGGTCCGCATCGGTGACGCGCGCCACCCGCCGGCTGTACGTGATCGTCGTGGTCGCGGTGGCCTTTGCCGTCCTGCTGCTGGGCGCATGGGCTCGGTGGTTGCCGCCGTGGACGGCACTGGGGCTGATCGCCGCCCCGTTCGCCGTGTCCGTCGCCCGACCGGTGACGTCGGGCGCCACCGCCGCCGGGCTGGTACCGGTCCTGGTGGGTACCTCCCGGCTGATGGCGCTCACCGGTGCCCTGATGGCGGTGGGCATCCTGGTCTGACGGGTAGCCTCGCCATCGTGCACCCCGCCGTCGCCGCCCATGGGTTCGCCGCCGCCCTCGTCGGCGCTTTCGCCGACCTGGGGCTCACCGATGCGGTGATCTCCCCGGGGTCGCGCAACACCCCGCTGACCGCCGCCTTCGCCACCCACGTCGGTGTCACCGATTGGAGCGTGATCGACGAGCGGAGCGCCGGTTTCTTCGCCCTGGGGATCGCCAAGGCGTCGGGTCGCCCGGTCGCCCTGGTGTGTACGTCCGGTACCGCCGCCGCCGAGTACCACCCGGCCGTGGTCGAGGCGAACCTGGCGAGGGTGCCGCTGCTGGTGTTGACCGCCGACCGCCCCGACCGCTTGCGCGACATCGGTGCCCCCCAGGCGATCGACCAGGTGAAGCTGTACGGCGATGCCGTCCGGTGGTTCCACCAGGGGTCGGTGCCCGGACCGGCTTCGCCGGGTGGTGCCTCCCACCTGTCCGCTCACGCCTGGGCCCTGGCCGTCGGGGTCCCGCCCGGACCGGTCCACCTCAACCTCCCCTTCGAAGACGACCTGGTGCTGCCGGCCGGGGAGCGTCGACGCCTCCGCCGACGACGCCGACCCCGTCCGTCGCCTCAGGGATGGTGGTGCCCGACCTGACCGCGGTCGCCGAGGTCGACGCCCTGGTCGGGGGGAAGCGGGCCGTCGCCGTGGTGGGCGCCCTCCCCCCGATCGACGCCGAGGCCGTCGCCGAGCCTGGCGACGACGCTGCGGATCCCGGTGCTGGCCGATCCCGCAATCGGGCCTGCGCGGCGGTCACGCCGGTGCGGTGCTCGCCTCGGGCGACCTGCTGGCCAGCGGTCGGGATGCTCGACCGGATGGTGCCGGAGGCCGTGCTCCGCTTCGGGGCCCCGCTCACGTCGAAGGCGGTCACCACCTGGCTGGCCGCCAACAATGCGGTCCCCCAGGTGGTGGTCGACCCTGCCGGGTGGCGGGACTCCACCGCCAGTGCCGCCCTGGTGGTGCGAGCCGATCCCCACGCTCTCGCCGCCGCGCTGGCCACCACGCGCCCCGCTCCGGAGGAGTGGGCGGACGCCTGGCACCGAGGCCGACGCCACCGCCCAGCGAGCGCTCGACGAGGCGATCGCCGCCGAGCCCTTCCCCAACGAGCCGGCCATCGCCCGGGCCGTGTTCGCCGGGATTCCCGATCACGGGCTGTTGTACGCGTCGAGCTCGATGCCGATCCGCGACGTCGACGCCTTCGGCGGTCACCGCGGGGACGGCTCCTCGGTGACCGTGCTCGCCAACCGGGGGGCCAACGGCATCGACGGCGTGATCTCGTCGGCGCTGGGCGCCGCCGCCTACGGAGCCCCGGTCACCGCCCTGGTCGGTGACGTGGCCGCCCTGCACGACCTCAACGCCCTCGCCACCACGGTCCGGCTCGACCTACCGGTAACCATCGTCGTGGTGCACAACGACGGGGGCGGCATCTTCTCGTTCCTCCCCCAGGCCGACCCGACCCGGTTCGACCCGGACGTCTTCGAGCGTCACCTGGGCACCCCACACGGCACCGACTTCGGTGCCGTCGCCACCGCCCTGGGAATGAAGGTCGAGCAGGTCGACACCGCCGACGCTCTAGAACGGCTTGGTCGCCGCCGGCTCCGGCCCGACCCTGGTCGAGTTCCACACCGACCGGACCGAGAACGTCGCCGTCCACGCCCGACTCGTGCAGGCGGTCAGGACCGCGCTCGAATAGACGGCGGGTCGATCAGGGCAGGCCGTCAGGTGGCGGTGAGCAGGTCGAGGAGGGGGCGGAGCTTCCAGCGGGTCTCGACCAGCTCGCGTTCGGGGTCGGAGTCGGCGACGATGCCGTTGCCGGCGTAGAGGCGGGCCTCGAGGCCGTTGAGCAGCCCGCAGCGCAAGGCGATGGCGACCTCGCCGTCGCCGGCCCCGTCGACCCAGCCGATCCCTCCTGCATACCACCCCCGGTCGATCGCCTCGAGCTTGTCGATGAAGGCGATGGCCTCCGCCCTGGGCACACCGCCCACCGCCGGTGTCGGATGGAGCCGGCCCACCAGGTCGAGCAGCGACACTCCGGGCCGGAGGGTCCCGGTGACGTGGGTGGACAGGTGTTGGACCGAGCTGGTCACCACCAGGGACGGCGAGGCGGGCACCGCCAGCTCGGTGGTCACCCCGGACAGCCGGGCGGCGATGTCGTCGACCACAACGGCGTGCTCCTCCCGGTCCTTGGCGCTGGCCATCAGCGCCGCCCCGACGGCCCGGTCCTCCTCGTCGCCGTCGCCGCGGGGCGCCGAGCCGGCGTGGGGGTGGGAGACGACGGCGTCGCCGCGCTTGCCGACCAGCATCTCCGGGCTGGCCCCGACGAAGGCGGTCCCGCCGACCTGCCAGCCGTAGCAGTAGGTGTGCGGGTTGTTCCCGGCCAGGTGGTGGACGGTCTCGAACGGGTCGATGGTCATCTCCGTGGTCACCAGGGCGGCGCGGGCGAGCACCACCTTGGCCAGGGCGCCGTCACCGATGGCTCCCACCGCCTCGTCGACCGAGCGGCACCAGTCCGACCCGCTCGGCAGCGCATGCACCGCATGGTCACCTAGCCCGGGGACCCGCGGTGGACCCGGGTCGGGCAGGTCTCGCAGCGTGGCGATGATACCGCCGGGATCCGACCCGGGGGGTACCGCCACCACCAGCCGGGCACCCACGTGGTCGGCGACGACGGCTACCGCAGGGATCACCGCCTCGGCAGCTGGGAAGCCGTCCCATTCAGGAGCCCGGGGGCCGTCGGCGGCGAAGGAGAACCCGAGCATGGTGACCACATCGGGATGGTCGGGTAGCTCCGCCAGTAGGCGGTCCAGGGTGACGAAGCGCTCGGCCCCGGCGGCGGTGACCCTGGCGGCGGTGCCCAGGCCGGCGACGGCGGCGCCGTCGGGCCTCCGCAGGTAGCGGGCCGAGCCGAACATCGCCGCCCCGGCCCTGACGAGGTCGAGCGGCGCCACCTCGACCGGCACCGCGGCGACGCGGGTGACGGCGACCGGGCCCGGGTCGGAGGCGGTGAGCTGGGCGGAGACGGCGGCTATGACACCGGCGGGGAGGAGCATCGCCGGACGATGCTACCGGCGGTCTTCGTGAGCGGCGCTCGTTGCTGCCGCTCCCGCCGGGAGCCGTGCTGCGACATGGGCGGCGATGAGCTCGGGCCGCTCCATGACCACGAAGTGCGAGGCCTCGGGCACGATGTCGACCTCCGGCCGGGAACCGAATCGGGACGCCAGGTCCTCCAGATAGGCGCCGTGATGCGTCGTGGACCGCTCGCCGGCGATCAGCGTGACCGGCAGGGTCAGCTCGCCGAGCCGGTCCCAGGCATCGTGAGCGGATCCCATCCGGTAGAACTCCGCCTCGACCTCGGGCACACAGGCGAGCACCCATCCGTCGGCACCGGGCCTCAGGCCGTGCTCGACGTAGTCGGTGAGCGCCGCCGGGTGCCATCCGGCGAAGGCGGGTTTGACGGCGAAGTTCTCGGCGGCAGCCGCCGGGCTGGCGAACAGCCGCTTCCGTTTGAGGGCAGCGTCGACCAGCGGCGCCCTCTTCCTGGCGGACGTGCGGTGGGGGGAAGATGATCGGCTCGACCAGGACCAGGGCCGAGAACGTGCCCGGCGACATCAGCTCGGCCATGGCGACGGCGGCGCCACCGGCGGAGTGGCCCACTGCCACCGACCCGGCTCCGCCGATCTGGTCGACCACGGCGAGCACGTCACCACCGAGGTCCCACCAGTCGAACGGCGGCTCGGGACGGTCCGAGGACCCGTGGCCGCGCTGGTCGACGGCGGTCACCGCGCCCGGCCTCGACCAGCGAGGACAGCACGGCCACGACCGGGCGGAGCACCTCCTTGCAGAACCCGGTGGCGTGGACGGCGACCACGCGCGGCGCCGGATCAGGCCCCCACGAGCTGGTTTCGACGGCGATCGACAGCCCGTCGGGGGCGATCGCCCTTCCCAGGCTGCGCCTCACGAAACCGGGCTGTCGTCGACCCGCCAGGTGAGCCCGTTGTCGACCCGCACCACCCCGGGGAGCCGGAGCACCAGCTCGTCGAGCATCTCGGCCTCGGTGAGCGTGCCGATCTCCCCGGCGAAGGAGACCACTCCCTCGGCGACGGCGACGTCGATCGTCTCCGGGTCGACGAACAGGACCCGGCGCAGCAGGTCTTCGCGGATCTCGTCCTCGATGACCTCGTCGGGACGGGCGAACGCGCCCACCACGTCCATCCGGGAGATGATCCCGAGCAGCATGTCGCCCTCGTCGACCACGGGGAGCCGGTTGACGTCGTTGATGACCATCACCCGGGCGGCGTCGGTGACCAGGCGGTCGGGGCGGATGGTGACCAGCTCGGTGCTCATGACATCGCCCACCCGCTCGATCGGGGTGGGGTGCTCGGCCTCCTGGCGGGCAACCTCGAGCCGGAGGAAGTCGGCCTCGGTGATGATCCCGACCACCGTGCCCCCGTCGCACACCGGCAGCCCCGACACCCGGTTCACCGACATGAGGTTCGCCGCCTCCCGGATCGGGGTGTCCGGGTTCACCACGATCAACTCGCTCGTCATCAGGTCGACGACCTGCAATGGAACTCCTCAGCGCCGGGTGCCGGAAGGCTAACCGCCTGATACCGAAGGCCCGGCTCGGGAGCCAGGGAGACCTCGGACGGCTCGACCCGGATGCGGGCGTCGACAACGCACACCCCCTGGCCGGGGAGACGCACCTTCACCGGGTTCATGTCCATCTCGACCAGCTCGGGCACGGCTTCGACCATCGCCGACACCCGGAGCAGGACGTCGAGCAGCGCAGTGACGTCGCCGACGTCGCCGCCTCGGTAGCCCTCGAGCAGCCGGGACGAGCGGACGTCGCCGAGCATCTCCCTGGCGTCGAGGTCGGTCAGCGGGTGGATCCGGAACGCCACGTCGCGGATCAGCTCGACGTAGACCCCGCCCATGCCGAACACGACCAGCCGGCCGAAGTTGGGGTCCTGGGTGATGCCGATGAGCACCTCGTGTCCGCCTGCGATGAACTCCTGGACCAGCACGCCTTCCGGGTCGGGCACGGCGGCGGTGACCTCCCGGTAGGCGGACCTCACCTGGTCCTCGCCGCTGACGTCGAGGGCGACGCCGCCCACGTCGCTCTTGTGCAGCGCCGATGGGGAGATCACCTTGAGCACCACCGGGCCGTCCAGTCCGGCGGCCAGCGCCGCCGCCTCGTCCTCGGTGGCCACCACCGCCGAGCGGGGCACGGATATGCCGAAGCAGGCGAGCACCTCCTCGACCAGCTCCGGCTCGAGCCAGGTCGACTCCCCACCGGTCGCCGCCAGAGCCTCGGCCACGATGGCGCGCGCCCGGGCAGAGTCGACATCGTCGAAGGTCACGATCGAGCCGGTCGGCTTGCCCACCCACTCGGCGTGGTCCACCGCCCGAGCGAGGGCCCGGGCCGCCTGCTCGGGGAACAGGTAGACCGGGATGCCGGCCGAACACGTCGGGTGGCGTCCCCGACGAGTCCATGTACACCGCCAGGAAGGTCTTGTCACCGTGATGGTGCGCCGCGGTTTCGGCGATGGCGGCGGCGACCAGGCCGGCGCCGTGCACCGACGTCGGGATGTAGATCGCCAGCACGGCGTCGACCTCGTCCGAGGCCAGCACCGCCCCCAACGAGGCCCGGTACTCCTCCGGCCCGGCAGCGGCGATCATGTCGACCGGGTTGCCCACCGAGGCGTCGCTGCTCAGGTTGGCGCGCAGCGTCTCCTTGAGCGCCTTCGGAGAGCTCCGGCACCGAGAGCCCCAACGACTCGAGGGTGTCGACGGCGAGGATGGCAGGCCCGCCGGCGTTGCTGACCACCGCCACCCGGCGGCCGGCGGGGAGCGGCTGGTTGGCGAGCACGGCGGTGACGTCGAACAACTCGCCCAGGGTGTCGGTTCGGATGACCCCCGCCTGGCGGAAGAGGGCGTCCACGGCGACGTCACGGCTGGCCAGCGACCCGGTGTGCGACCCGGCGGCGCGGGCCCCGGCGGCGGTCCTGCCCGACTTCACCGCCACGATCGGCTTCTTCCGTGCGATCCGCCGGGCGATCCTGGCGAATCGGCGCGGGTTGCCGAAGGACTCCAGGTAGAGGAGGATCACGTCGGTCGCCGGGTCGTCCTCCCAGTAGAGCAACAGGTCGTTGCCCGAAACGTCGGCCTTGTTGCCCACCGAGACGAAGCTGGAGATGCCGAGACCGATCCGGGTGGCGTGGTCGAGGATGGCGATCCCCAGCGCGCCGCTCTGCGAGGACATGGCCACGTTGCCCCGGCCTGCCACCACCGGCCCGAACTGGGCGTCGAGCCTGACGGCCGGATCCGTGTTGACCACGCCCATGCAGTTCGGGCCGATCATCCGCATGCTGTGGGCGCGGACCAGCGCCAGCAGCTCCTGCTCGAGGCGACGGCCGTCCTCTCCGGTCTCGGAGAACCCGGCGCTGATCACCACCAGCCCCTTGACCCCCTTCGCGGCGCACTGGCGCACCGCCTCCATCACGAACGGCGCAGGCACCACGATCACCGCCAGGTCGACCCGATCCTCGATGTCGAGCACCGAGGCATAGGCCCTCATCGAGCGGACCACCGTCGCCTTGGGGTTCACCGGGTACACCGGCCCGGTGAAGTCGCCGGCGAGCAGGTTGGCGAGGAGTCGCCCGCCGATCGACTCGGGATCGCGGCTGGCACCGATCACGGCCACCGATGTCGGGTAGAGCAGGGGGGTGACGCTGGCAGCCGCCGCACGCTTCTCGTGCTCCTCGGTCGGCCGCTCTCGTCTCGTCCGACTCCTCGGTGGGGAACTCGATCCGGTAGATCCCCTCGTCGAGCTGACGGGACATCGTGAATCCGGCACCCCGGAACACGCGGATCATGGCGTGGTTGTCGGCCATCACGTAGGCCTCGAAGGCGGAGATCCCCTGGGTCCGCGCATAGGCGGTCAGGTACTCGAGGATGCGGCTGGCCACTCCCCTGCCCTGGTGACTCGTCGGCGACGCTGAAGGCCACCTCGGCGGCGTCGCCCTCGGGCAGGCTCCGCTCGTAACGGCCGACCCCGGCGAGACGGCGCTCTCCGCTCGCATCTTCTGCCGTCTCGACGACGAAGGCCATCCGGTCCCGGTAGTCGAGCACCGTGAACGCCTCGAGCTCGGCGTCGGTGAGCCCCGTCCGCACCCGGAAGAACCGGTGGTAGATCGACTCGCGCGACATCCTGGCGACGAGGTCGGCGAGCCCGGCGGCGTCGTCCGGCCTGATGGGGCGCAGGTGGGCGGTGGAGCCGTCCTTGAGCAGGAGGTCGAACTCCCAGTCGGACGGATAGCGGCCGGCGGTCGGGGGGGTGGTGGCGGCGGTCACCGCCCGGAGCCTACCGGTGACCTCAGGCGGGCACGATGCTGACCACGCACCCGGAGTGCGCCGGTGGCATCGTCCAGCCGGTCGGTGCCGGGCCGGCGGGGTCCCAAGGCGCCGGGGCGCGTCCCGAGCATTCGGCGCAGCCGCGGGCGTCGGCCACCGTGGTCACCGCGTCGACCCCGAGCATCGCCAGCCCGGACAGCACACCGTGGTGGTACGCCGACCAGGACGACGGCATGGAGCCGGCGCTCGCCTTCGTCCATCCGCCAGGCGCGGAAAACCTTCGAAACGACCGCGGCGATCTCCTTGGGCCCGGCTTCGACGGCGACCGCCCGCCGTTGGGCATCGGCGAGCTGGGCGGCGAGCTCGGCACCGAGGTCGACGTCGGGGAGCGGCGCGGTCCCGGTCGCCGGCTCGGGACCGGGCCGGCCGGTCAGCTCGCCGGCGGCTTCGTGGCCGGCGGCGTAGGCGGCCTCGACCAGCGTCGCCATCGAGGCGGCAAAGGCCTCCGCGGTGGCCGCCCGGTCCGGGGACCAGCCGGTCGGGTCGTCGTGGATCTCGGCGAGCACCCGATTCTGCAGGTCGACGATCCCCCGCTTGACGGTGCGCAAGGCGGCGTTCTCGGTGGGCAGGAGGAGCCTCGCCCTCAGTTCGGCTGCAGTGGCGGGATCGACGGCGGGCGGTGAATCCGCGGCCGGCGGCGGGGCCGGCTCGGCAATCTGGGCAGGCACCTGCTCCGAGTCACCTCCGGTGGTCAGGTTCCCATCAGACTCCCCGACATCAACTGGAGTGTCTTCGCCCGCGATCCGGAGGCTGGCGAACAGGTCGTCGAGGGCCGATGATGGCGGACCGGCCGCCCCGCTCACGGCCGCAGGCTCGAGGGAGCCGGCTGGCTCGAGAGGGTCGTCTGGCTCGACCAGCGCCCCGGCAGGTTCGACGGGGGCCTCGCTCGGGACCGGGAGCTCGATGACCTCGCCGCCGCGGCTGGCGAGCTCGATCACCTCGGCGCCGGCCGAGACTTCGACCGGTCCAGCCTCTTCCGCAGAGGGGCCTGCCTCCTCGACGGGTGAGCCGGTTGCCGCGTCCTCGGCGTCGTCTCCACCGGCTGCGGGCGCTTCGCCGTCGTTCCCGTCGACGCGCTGCCCCGGTCCCCCGATCGCCTCATCGTCGGGAGGAGCGCCCGCCCCGGGAGTGGTGACCGCGCTCTCCTCGCGCAGCCTGGCGACCTCGGCCATCAGCTCGTCGGCGTCGATCGGCCCCGGGGTGAGGACCCGACTGGCCGGCACCACCCGCACGGCCGGCTCGGGCGTCCACCCGGCCGACGGCTGGTCCTCGACCACGGGGGTCGGGTTGAGCCTCGCCTCCAGCTGGATGTCCATCTGGTCGAACGTGCGTTGCAGGGCCTCGACGTCGACCAGCAGCTCGATTCGCTGCTGGTCGAGGACACGGACCTCTTCCGCCGCCGCCTCCGTTGTCAGGCGACCCTCTTCCATCAGCCGGCTGCTCTCCTGCTCCGCCTCTCGGATCATCCGCTCGGCTTCGGTGCGTGCGCCCTTCATCTCGGCTTCGGCGTCCTGGCGGGCGGTGCCGGTGAGCCGCAGCGAGTCGCGCTCTGCCCCGGCTCTGATGAACAACGCGTCCTGGGTGGCTTCGGCGATGAGCCCGGCGGCGTCGGCGTCGGCCCGCTCGATCATGGCCGCCGCCGCCGCCCAGGCCGCCCCGCGTAGCTCCTCGGCCTGGGCCCTGGCCTCGGCCCGCAACCGATCGGCGTCCGCTGCGGAGGACGACCGCTGCTCCGCCGTCTCCTCCTGGGCCCGGGAGCGCAACTCCGCCGCCTCGGTCTCCGCCGCGAGCCGGCTGGCACCGGCATCTCGCTCTGCGTCGGCGCGCCATCGGGCCGCATCCTCGTCGGCGCGCGCGCCGCATCTCGGTCGCCGCCCGGCGGGCGTCCTCGAGGATGGTGCCCACCTCGGCGGCCACCCGGGAGAGCTCCTCTCCCAGGTCGGGCACGTCGTCGATCCCGAGCTGGCCCAACCTCGCCTCGAACCCGGCGATCGTCCGGGACAGCTCCTCGACTGTCTCCGCCACCTCGGCGCGGAACCGCTCCACCTCGTCCCGGTCGTAGCCACGCCGACCCACCTCGAACTGGCGTTGCCGGATGTCGTCGGGGGTGATGGGCATCACGGGAGACGATACCGCCCGCACCCCTCATCTCCCGGCAGCTCGGTGCCGTCGTCACCCGGCTGTGCCCACGCCGGGGGTGGGACGACCCCACCGGGACGGGGATCCCCGAGATGACACGGAAGGCTCCCCGAGCCCATCATGTGCCCGACCCGGAGGATCCCTCCACGTGGCCAATCCCGTCCGCAACGTCATACTCCGCGACGACCGCCTCCCTGCCGTCGAGATGCTCCTCGGCGAGGCCGTCCCTGCGCCGTTGCGTGCCGCCGTGGGCGCCGACGGGGCTGAAATCGTCTCCGTGTCCACCCGTCAGGTCACCTGGTGGCCGGGCCGGTCGATCTCCGTGCGATACCGGGCCCGGCTGGAGGGCCTGCACCTGAGCGGCACCCACGACCTGATCGCCGTGGCCGGCAAGGCCATCCCCAAGGGGGCGCTGATGACGGACACCGAAGGCACCCGGATCGGGGTGTGGCGCATGCCCGACGACCCTCGGATCCCGGGGCTCGCCGCCGCCCTCGACCCCGACCGGGCCGCGGCGCTGGTCGAACAGCTCGGCGCCGGGGGCGAGGTCGAGACGCGCCTGCGCGCCTACCGGCCCGGAACGCGGGCGGTGGTCGAGGTTCGGGGAAGGACGGCGAGCTTCTTCCTGAAGCTGGTGCCGAAGGATCAGGTCGAAGCACTGGACCACAACCACCGGCGACTCGCCGCCCACCTGCCGGTTCCTCGCAGTCTCGGCTTCAACCGCGACCTCGGCCTGCTCGCTCTCCAAGCGCTGCCCGGGACCAGCATGCGCGACGCCCTCGACCAGCCGGATACGCCGCTCCCTGACGTCGACGCGCTCAACCGCCTCCTCGCCGCCCTCCCGAAGCCCTCCCCCGGTCTGACCGCCCGCTCGCCGATCGAGCGGGTGAAGCGGCTCGGCGACCTCCTCCGCCACCTCCTGCCCGAGGATTCGAACCGGATCGCCGAGCTGGTGGAGAGGATCGGGCGCGACCCGGTGAAGCCCAGCGTCCCCATCCACGGCGACTTCTACGAGGCCCAGCTACTCGTCTCCGACGGCACGGTGGTCGGCGTGCTCGATGTCGACACCTTCGGATGGGGGCGGCCCGGCGACGACCCCGCCACCATGCTCGGCCACCTGGACGTCCGCCGGTCCGACCCCGCTCGAGCCCGGCGCATCGAGGACTACGCGTCGAGCCTGCTCGGCAGGTGGGACGGAATGCTCGACCCGAGCGACCTCAGACGCCGCACCGCCGCCGCCGTCCTCGGGCTGGCCACCGGGCCGTTCCGGGTGCAGCGGGAGGATTGGCCCACGGCGACGCTGCGCCGCATCGAGATGGCAGAGCGTTGGATGGAGAGCGCCGACCGCGTCCGGTGAAGGGGCCTAGAGTCCGCCGGAGCCAGCCCGTTTAGGAACTCGAGGGCGTCATCGACGGTCGCCACCCGGACGACCTCGATGTCGTCGCCGGCGGCCTCGACGGCGACGTCGTAGTTGCTGGCAGGGACCAGGATGTAGTCGGCGCCGACGGCGATCGCCCCGAACACCTTCTGGCGGATCCCGCCGATGCCTCCCACCGTGCCGTCGATGTCGATGGTCCCCGTTCCGGCGATGCGGTGGCCGGCGGTGAGGTCGCCCTCCGACAGCTGGTCGTACACCTCGAGGGCGAACATCAGCCCTGCCGAAGGCCCCCCGATGTTCTGCGAGTCGATGTTCACCGGGATGGGGAAGTCGACGAACACCTCGTCGTTGGTGAGCAGGACCCCGACCATCCCCCGCTCCGGGTCTTCCTCGACGGTGCCGTCGTCCTGGACGAAGCGGAACGGGGTCAGGGTGATCGGCACGGTCACCGTCTCCGCCTCGCCGTCCTCGCCGGCTCTCTCGACCGTGACCTCGATGGTGTCGCCGGGGGCGTGGCCGGCGACCAGGGCGGTGGCGTCGCTGTTGAACTGCACGGGCTCGCCGTCGACGGCGACGACCACGTCGTCCAACTGGAGAGCGCCGTCGGCGGCCGACCCCTCGACCACCTGGGCGATGAGCGCCCCGGTGCCGACCAGCTCCGGGTCGTGGCCGAGTCGGTCGAGGGCCACGTAGACGGCGTAGTCCTTCGAGGTCTCCATCAGGTCGAGGTTCTGCTGGCGCAGCTGCTCCGAGGACACCCCGGCCGGGCGGATGTTCTCGCGGGGAGCGAGGTCGACCTCGTCGCTCAACATGGCACCGAGGTAACCGAGCAGGTTGGTCTCCCGGATCGACACCGTGAGGAACATGAGCTCGCCCTCGGAGGCTTCCCCCACCGGCGCCTCGACGTTGACGAAGTCGGAGACGTCCTCGACCGGTCCCGGGGAGAAGGCGTAGTACGGGACCTTGATCGGCCAGGACACCGCCGCCGCCGCCCCGGAGATGAGGAGGATCGCCACCAGCACCCATGGCCATACCCGCCGGCGACGTCGCGGAGAGACGACCTGATCATCGGTCGCCTCGGGCGGCGTCGGGTCCATCGAGGGGGTGGCGGCGGGCGCGTCGGGAGAGCTGTCGACAGGGGTAGGTTCCACGGGAGAATGGTACCGGAGCCCTGTGGCTAAAGCCGTGGCTCACCCGCCCGGTACACTCCCCGCCCGCAGGTGTCGGAAGGGAGACGATCGTGCAAACCACCGTCCCGTCGCCGGTCATCACGGCGGTGGTCCTCCCCCGCTCCCGGGCGGTGAGCATGGGGCTGGTCGTCGGGTTCGCCCTCCTCACCGCCCTGGCCGCCCAGGTCGTGATCCCGCTGCCCTTCACCCCGGTGCCGATCACCGGGCAGACGTTCACCGTGCTGCTCGCCGGGGCCGCCCTCGGTGGCACCCTCGGGGCGGCCAGCATGGCGTTGTACCTGCTGCTGGGGGCGGTGGGGCTGCCCTTCTTCGCCGAGGGCTCATCGGGCTGGGAGGTGGTTCGAGGGGCAACCGGTGGCTATCTGATCGGGTTCATCGTGGCCGCTTGGCAGGTCGGGAAGCTGGCGGAACGCCGTCAGGACCGCACGGTGCCCACCGCCATACCGCTGTTCCTGCTCGGATCCGTCGTCATCTATCTCATCGGCGTCCCTTGGCTGGCCGCCGGTCTCGGGGTGACCGGCACCGAGGCGATGGAGCTCGGGCTGGTCCCGTTCATCGTGGGCGACCTGCTCAAGGTCGCCATCGCCGGGCTGCTGCTCCCGGGCACGTGGGCCCTGGTGACGAGACTCCGCCGCCAGTAAGCCACCGGTGACCGTTCGCCAGCTGGCCGGGCGGCCCACGCCGCTGGGGGCGACCCCCGACGCCGATGGCGTCAACTTCGCCGTGCACTCCGATATCGCCGACAGATCGCCGTCTGCCTGTTCGACGAGGCAGGCGCGGAGACGACCCACTGGCTGCAGCACCGCACCGGGTCGACCCACCACGGGTACCTGGTCGGGGTCGGGCCCGGCGCCCGCTACGGGCTGCGGGTCGACGGCCCGTGGGACCCGGCGGCGGGGTTGCGATGCAACCCGCACAAGCTGCTGATCGACCCCTACGCCGGCTCCATCGCCGGGGAGGTGTCCTGGGACCCGGCGGTGTTCGGCTTCCGCCCCGACCACCCCGACGTGCTGGACCGCACCGACAGCGCCCCGTTCGTCCCCCGGTCAGTCGTCGTCGACCACGACTTCGACTG
This sequence comes from uncultured Acidimicrobiia bacterium, assembly GCA_963834375.1. Taxonomy (GTDB): domain Bacteria; phylum Actinomycetota; class Acidimicrobiia; order Spongiisociales; family UBA5794; genus JACDBE01. The sequence continues at coordinate 278,711 of CAWIBM010000005.1, forward strand.
GGGAGACGACAGCCCGCCGCACACCCGCTGGGCGGACACCGTCATCTACGAGACCCATGTCAAGAGCCTCACCCGCCTCCACCCGGCCGTGCCCAACGATCTACGCGGCACGTACCTCGGCCTCGCCTGCGACCCTGTGCTGGATCACCTGAAGAGGCTCGGGGTCACCGCGGTCGAGCTGATGCCGGTGCACCACTTCGTCGACGACCAGGCGTTGGCGGCACGCGGCCTGCGCAACCTGTGGGGATACCAGCCGATCGGTTGGTTCGCCCCGCACGCCGGCTACGCCACGGCCGGCGGCACCGGCCCCGTCGCCGAGTTCAAGGAGATGGTGCGTCGCCTGCACGCCGCCGGGCTCGAGGTGATCCTCGACGTCGTCTACAACCACACCGCAGAGTCGCACCAGCTCGGCCCGCACCTGTCGATGCGGGGCATCGACAACCCGGCCTACTACCGCCTCGACGTCCACGACCGGCGCAGGTACCTCGACTTCACCGGCACGGGGAACACCGTCAACGCCGACCACCCGGCCGTGCAGCGAGCCATCGTCGACAGCCTCCGCCACTGGGTCACCCGGTACCACGTCGACGGGTTCCGCCTCGACCTGGCGACGACGCTGGGTCGCCGCCACGAGCTGTTCGACCCGGCCGCGCCGCTGTTCCACCTCATCAACCAGGACCCGGTGCTGGCGACGGTGAAGTTGATCGCCGAGCCGTGGGACGTCGGGCCCGGCGGTTACCAGCTCGGTGGGTTCCCCGCCGGTTGGGGAGAGTGGAACGACCGCTTCCGGGACACGGTGCGGGACTTCTGGCGGGCAGCGGAACGCACCGTCCCCGACCTGGCCACCCGGCTCACCGCCAGTGCCGACGTGTTCCTCGCCGGCGGGACGCCGCCCACCGGCGAGCTCGATCAACTACGTGACGAGTCATGACGGATTCACCCTGGCCGACCTGGTCGCCTACGACCGGAGGCACAACGACGCCAACGGCGAAGGGGGCACCGACGGGAGCGACAACAACCGGTCGTGGAACAGCGGCGTGGAGGGCCCCAGCGACGACCCGGAGATGCTCGCCCTGAGGACGTCGACGACGTCGCAGCCTGCTGGCGACGCTACTGGTGTCGCAGGGGGTGCCCATGCTGCTCGGCGGCGACGAGTTGGGCCGCACCCAGGGCGGCAACAACAACCCGTACGCCCATGACGACGAGACCTCGTGGTACGACTGGGAGACGCCGACCCCGTTTTCGTCGACTTCGTGCGGCCGGCTGGTGGCCGTGCGCCGGGCCAACCCTGTCCTGCGCCGGCGCACGTGGTTGACCGGGCTCCCCGCCGGACGGCCCCGAGTCCCATGGACGTCACCTGGTCTCGCCGACCGGGCACTGCCGATGACGCTGGCAGGAGTGGGCCTCGGCCGACACCCGGGCCGTGGCCATGGTGCTCAACGGCGACGTCCTGCGACCCCTCGACCTCGATCCCTCCCCGATCGGCGCCGCGTTCGGCGATGGTGATCGCCAATGGCCGGCACAGCGGTCGACACGCCATCGCCCGGCGGCTCCGGGAGGGGGCAATGGACGGTCGTCGTCGACACCACCGGCGACGAACCGGCCGGGACCCTGCGAAGCCCGGCTCGGTCAAGAGGGCGCACGCCCGGCGAGGAGATCACCCTCGAGCCGTTTGCCATGATGGTGCTGCGCCGACCGGGCCGTGCGAGCCCGGAGAAGGGAAATCGTGAAGGTCCTGTTCGCCACTGCGGAGCTGGCACCCCTGGTACGGGTCGGCGGGCCTGTCATACGCAGCCGCCGGGCTGGTGCGCCAGCTCCACGCCGAGGGCATCGAGGTCACCGTGGTGCTGCCCGACTACGGCACCTACGACGCCGCCCTCGGCGCAGACGAGCCCCTCGACATGCCCGGCTGGGTGGGCATCACCACTATCCGCCGCGGGACGCGTGGGCGACGGCGTCCCGCTGGTGGCGGTGCGGACCCCGGCGATCGAGCGCGCCCACCCCTACAACGACGGCGACGGCCGTGGCTGGCAAGACAACGACTTCCGGTTCATGGCGTTCTCGGCGGCGGTGGCGCGAGCTGGCCGCCAGGCTCGACCCGGACGTCCTCCACGTCAACGACTGGCACACCGGGGCCTCCCTGGGGATGGTGCACCAACCGGTGCCCTCGGTGTTCACCATCCACAACCTCGCCTACCAGGGGATGGCCGACGGGGGCTGGGCCGGGGTGCTCCACCACCGGCCCGAGGCCTACGAGTGGCACGGCACGGTCAACCCGATGTCGGGGGCGATCGCCCTGGCCGACCGGGTGGTGGCGGTGAGCCCCAACTACGTCCACGAGATCCGCCGGCCGGAGGGCGGGTTCGGGCTCGACGGACCGCTCCGGGCGAGGGGTGACGCCCTGGTCGGCATCCTCAACGGCATCGACACCGACGAGTGGAACCCGTCGACCGACGCTCACCTCGCCGAGCCGTTCGACGCCGACGACCTGGCCGGGAAGGCGGCGGCACGGCGCGACCTGATCGCCGACTGTGGGTGGGAGCCCAACCGCGACCCGGTCATCGGGATGGTCACCAGGCTCACCGCGCAGAAGGGCGTCGACCTGGCCATCGACATGATCGATTACCTCGACCGGTTCCCGGCCCGCATGGTCATCCTCGGCTCCGGCGACCGGGAGCTGGCCGAGCGGGCCCACTGGGCCACCGTCGGGCCGAGCCGAGGTCGCCCGGTTCGTCGAGGGCTACGACGAGGGGCTGTCGCACCGGATCTTCGCCGGGTCCGACCTGCTGCTGATGCCGAGCCGGTTCGAGCCGTGCGGGCTGGCCCAGATGCAGGCGATGATCTACGGGACCATCCCGGTGGTCACCGATGTCGGTGGGTTGCGCGACACCGTGATCGACGCCGACCTGCACGAGTCGGCCGGGACCGGGTTCGTCGCCGGGGAGGTGACGCCGATGGCGCTGCTCGACGCCCTGCACCGGGCCACCCGGGCGTGGCGATCCCCCACCCGGAGAAAGGCCATCCAGCAGCGCGGCATGCGCCACGACTGGTCGTGGCGGGAGCCCGCCCGCCGCCACATCGAGCTGTACGAGGAGATCTCCCGCTAGGCCGCCGCATCGTGTGCCATTCGGAGTCGCATCCGCGCCCTGTCATGGCGAGCGTCCGCTGGTGATGTAGGTGTGGCCGTGGGGGCTGGTCCAGATGTGGTCGCCGTTGGGTCGGCGCCGGTATCGCCAGCCGCCTTCGTCTTTGGCCCGGTGGTGGAATTCGCACAGTGGTGCCAGGTTCCATTGGAGGGTGGGTCCGCCGTCGGTGTGGCGGCGGGTGTGGTCGAGGTCGGAGGAGCGGGCGGGTCGGCGGCATCCGGGGAACACGCAGGTGCGGTGCCGGGCCCGGACTTGGCGGGCCTGGGAGGTGGTGGGGCGGCGCCGGACCGCCACCGCCAGGGGGTCGCCGTTGTCGTCGATGACGGTGGCCTGCCAGCGGCCGTCTCGTTGCCGGTCGGTGACCTGGCGGGCGATGTCGGCGACCACCGGTCCCCACCCACCCAACTCACCGGGGTCCTCGGCCAACCCCAATAGGGTGCGCAGATCCACCGTGAGGTCCACCATCCCCCGACCCAACGGCTTGGTGTGCCCGGTGAGGAGGTCGACGGCGACGTCGGCTCGCCGCTGATCCATGCTCCGCCCGTCACCGGGGAGCCTGCGGGCCAGGAAGTCGATGCGTTCCCGGGCGGCCGCCGCCACATCCGGTGGCAGGTCCATCAGCAGCAGGTTGGCCGAGCCGGACGGGTTCGCCTCCAGCACGACCCTCGGTCCTCGACCGCCCGCTGCAGCCGCCGCTTGGCGTCCTCGGGATCGGCCACCAGACACAGCTTGCACAACACGGCACGGAGCTGGCCGGTGGTCAGCTCGGGTGCCCGGTCCGCAACGTCGGCCACTACCCGACGCGCGGCTCGTTGGTCGAGGTGGGCGGATGCCGTCCGCCAGTACCCGGGCGCGGCGCACATCGACCCGACCGTCGCCCAGCATCTCACCGACCTGGGGGAGCCGCTCGGTCACGTCGTCGGCGAAGGCGACCTCGTGTTGAGCGCGGTCCGGGTCAACCGCAGACGCGGCGCCGACCTCGAGGGCGGCGAACTCCCCGGTGAAATCGTCGTCGCCGCAACGTCGGGTCACTTCGGCGATGTCGGCCGAGCGCTGTGCCTGGTCGTGTGAAACCAACCGGTCCCGGGCCACCATCAACCGCACCACATCATGATCGGTGAGCTTGGTCCGGTCGACTCCGGCCAGCAGGGTGGCGAGCTGCGGTCCCGGGGCCATGGCCTCCAGGTCCACCGGCAGCGCCGTTGATCTCAGAATGTCGTTGTCCATCACCATCCGCCCATCATGCACCGTAGGTGTGACAGATTCGGGTGGCGACGTCGGAAGAAAAAGAAGTCCCCGGAGTCCGTTCTCCCTGCGCGATGGGACGCCGGTCGATGCGGCGACGTATCGTTCCGGGAAGGCGACGAGGAGGGAGCCCCCATGTGCATGTCAGCGATCACCGACTCCTGCAACCGCCTGGCGACAGACCGACCCGCCCGAGAAGAAGGCCTGAGCCGGCGCAGGTTCTTCAAGATGTCGGCGACGGCGGCGGCCGGAGCCGCCGTGGTCGCCGCAGGGGGCGCCGTCCCTGCGCTCGCCACCCAAGCCCCCGGCCGCAGGGTGGTCGATCTCACCCATCGGCTCTTCGTCGACTTCCCCGGGTTCCTCGGCGGTGGCCCCTCGATCTCCGTCGAGACCATCTTCGACTTCGACACGGCGGGCTTCCTCGCCAAGGAGTGGACGTTCTACGAGCACATCGGCACCCACATCGACCCTCCGGGGCACTTCCTGGAGGGAATGGCGTCGGTCGACCAGTTGGACGTCGCCGCGCTGGTGGCGCCGATCGTGGTGTTGGACCTCACCGCCAAGGCAGCCGCCGACCCCAACGCCACCGTCGAGTTGAGCGACGTCAAGGACTGGGAGCGCCACAACGGCCGAATCCCCGATGGCGCCCTGGTGTGCATGCGCTCGGGGTGGGACGCCAAGGTGCACGACGGTGACGCCTTCCGCGGTGGGACCGGGTTCCCCGACCTCGCCTTTCCCGGGTTCGGGGAGGAGGCCGCGGACTTCCTGGCAACCCGCCGGCACGCCGTCGGCCTGGGGGTCGACACGCTGAGCATCGACCCGGGCGACTCGGCGACGTTCCCGGTGCATTTCGGGTTCCTCGCCACCGGCGGTTATGGGATCGAGTGCATGGCCAACCTGGCGTCGATCCCCGAACGCGGAGCGACGGCGTTCGTTGGCGCCGTGCCCTTCGAGGGCGCCGCCGGGGGGCCCTGCCGGGTGATAGCCACCTGGTGACGTGACCGGCGTAGCTATCGAACCGGCTGCACATCCCCGACGTAGCCTTCGATGATGCCAACCCGACCGGCTCGTCGGCGAGCGCTCCTCCTCGTGGCGGCGGTCGCGCTCGGCGCCTGCTCGGGTGAAGCCACCACAGCCAGCACCGGGTCGCCCGCCGTCGACTCGACCGTCCCGGTGACGACTGCGCCGGAGCCGACGACCACGACGTTCGTGCCCACGAACACCGAGGCGCCTCCCCCGACGACGACGACCTCGACGGCGGCGCCGACGGCGTGGACGATCGAGTCGTACCCGGTACCCGCGGGCACGCACCCGCACGACGTGGCCCCTGCCGCCGACGGCGGGGTGTGGTACACGGCGCAGAACGTCGGGGCGCTGGGCCACCTCGACCCTGCCACCGGCGAGACCCGGCACATCCCGCTTGGCGCCGGTTCGGCGCCGCACGGCGTGATCGTCGACGACGCCGGGACGCCATGGATCACCGACGGCGGGCTCAACGCCATCGTCTCGGTCGACCCCTCCGACGACGAGGTCACCGTCTACCCCCTGCCCCCGAGCGTGGCGACGCCAACCTCAATACGGCGGTGTTCGACGGCGACGGCATCCTCTGGTTCACCGGCCAGAACGGCATCTACGGCCGCCTCGACCCGGCCACCGGCGCCATGGAGGTGTTCGACGCACCCCGGGGGGCCGGCCCGTACGGGATCACCGCCACCCCGATCGGCGACGTCTACTACGCCTCCCTCGCCGGCAGCTACGTGGGGCGGATCCTGCCCGACGGCTCCGCAGAGGTGCTCGAGCCACCCACCCCCGGGCAGGGTGCCCGCCGGGTGTGGTCGGACTCGGCGGGCGCGGTGTGGGTGAGCGAGTGGAACAGCGGCCAGGTGAGCCGGTACCAGCCCGCCACCGACACTTGGACCACATGGGACCTGCCCGGCGACGCCGCCACCTACGCCGTATACGTCGACGACACCGACGCCGTGTGGCTGAGCGACTTCAACGCCAACGCCATCGTCCGCTTCGACCCTGCCACCGAGACCTTCACCGAGATCCCGCTCCCCCACGACCCCGGCGACGTCCGCCAGATCCTCGGCCGGCCCGGCGAGGTGTGGGGAGCCGAGTCGTCCGCCGACCAACTCGTCGTGGTGCGGCCCTCCGGGTGACAGGTTTCCCCTCCCCTTTGGAGGGGAGGGGTGGCAGCAGAACGGGCGCCGGAGGCCCGGCAGGGCTGACGGGGAGGGGTCCAGCCGTCCGAGACCTCTCTCGCCCTCGTGCACGCCCAGATCATTCGGGCTCGGTGATCTCCTGGCCCTTGGCGACGGCGACGATGCCGGAGTCGGACATGGTGAACCGGGCGGCGTCGCGCTCCGGGTCGACCCCGATCCTGGCGCCGGCGGGGACGATCACGTTCTTGTCGATGATGGCGTTGCGCACCACCGCACCCGGCCCGATCCTCACACCGGTGAACACCACGCAACGCTCCAGCGTGGCGCCGTCCTCGACCCGCACGTCCGGGGCGAGCACCGTGCCGGTCACCGTCGCCCCGGAGAGGATGCACCCGTTGGAGACGATCGTATTGGCTATGGTGCCGGCGCCGTGGGCGCTGGTCCCCACCATCTTCGCCGGGGGCAACGAGCGCATGTCGGTGTAGATCGGCCACTCGGCGTTGTACAGGCTGAAGACCGGCTCGATGTCGACCAGGTCCATGTTGGCGGCGAAGTACGAGTCGAGCGTCCCCACGTCCCGCCAGTAGCCGGCGCTGCGCTCGGTCTGGCCGGGGACCTCGTTCTCGGTGAAGTCGTAGACGTGGGCGGCCCCGTCGTCGACCAGCTTGCGGATGATGTCGCCGCCCATGTCGTGGCGGGAGCTGTCGTCGCCGGCGTCCTCCCTGACCATGTCCACCAGGATGTCGGCGTCGAAGACGTAGTTGCCCATCGACACGTAGGCGAGGGCCGGGTCGTCGGGCAGCGGCTTCGGGTCGGACGGCTTCTCCCGGAATGCCTCGATCTTGGTGGTGTCGCCACGTTCGATCACCCCGAACTGGTGGGCTTCCTCGATGGGTACCCGGTGCGCCGCCACGGTCACCCCGGCGCCGGTCTCGATGTGGTGCTCGAGCATCTGGCTGGGATCCATCCGGTAGATGTGGTCGGCGCCGAACACGAAGATGTACTCGGGGCGCTCGTCGGAGACGATGTTGAGGTTCTGGAAGACGGCGTCCGCCGAGCCGAGGAACCACCGCTTCCCGGCGCGCATCTGCGCCGGGGCGGCGGTCACGTAGTTCCCCAGCAGCGTCGACAGGCGCCAGGTGCGCGACAGGTGGATGTCGAGGCTGTGGCTCTTGTACTGGGTGAGCACGATGATGTGGCGGAACCCGCCGTTGGCCAGGTTGGAGAGGGCGAAGTCGATCAGCCGGTAGTGGCCGCCGAAGGGGACCGCCGGCTTGGCCCGGTCGGCGGTCAGCGGAAGCAGCCGCTTGCCCTCGCCGCCGGCGAGCACCATCGAGAGCACGCTGTCGTTGCCCCGTGGCATCAAGCCACCGGTCCCTCTTCCGAGACACCTTCCTCGACGTCGGGCGACCCCGGTGTCCGGCGCCCGGGCGCAACCGCCGTCGGCCTGGATCCGGGCGCCAGCACCAGGGTCGCCAGCGGCGGGACGTCGACCGCCACCGACCACTCGTAGCCGTGGGCGGCGACGTCCTCGGCGTCCACGCCGCCGAGGTTACCCACCCCGCTCCCGCCGTACTCGGCGGCGTCGCCGTTGAGGACCTCCTCCCAATAGCCGCCTTCGGGGACGCCGAAGCGGTACCCGGTCCACACCTCCGGGGTGAAGTTGGTCACCACCAGCACCGGTCGGGCGCCGTCGGCGAGACGGAGAAAGGCCAGCGTCGAGCCGGAGGCGTCGTCGGCGGCCAGCCACCGGAACCACTCGGGTCGGATGTCGCTGCGATGGAGCGCCGGCTCTTCCCGGTAGACCCGGTTGAGGTCCGCCACCCAACGGGCCACCCCGGCGTGCTCGGGCAGGTCGAGCAGGTCCCAGGGCAGCGAGGCGTCGTGGTTCCACTCGCCGGGCATGGCCAGGTCGCCCCCCATGAAGAGCAGCTTCTTGCCCGGTGTCGTCCACTGGTGGCCGAACAGCAGCCGCAGCCCGGCGAAGCTCCGCCACCGGTCGCCCGGCTGCTTGCCGAGCAGCGAGCCCTTGCCGTGCACCACCTCGTCGTGGGACAGGGGCAGCACGAAGCTCTCCGTGCCCATGTACATCGCCCGGAAGGTGAGCTCGTTGTGGTGCCACTTGCGATGCACCGGCTCCCGGGCGACATAGCGCAGGGTGTCGTTCATCCACCCCATGTCCCACTTGAAGCCGAACCCGAGCCCGCCGACCGAGACCGGCCCGGTCACCAGCGGCCACGAGGTGGACTCCTCGGCGATACATCTGGATGCCGGGGTGCCGGGCATAGAGGCTGTCGTTGAGCTGGCGGAGGAACCCGATCGCCTCGAGGTACTCCCGGCCCCCGTAGCCGGTTGGCGATCCAGGCGTCGCCACGCGAGTAGTCGCGGTACAGCATCGAGGCCACCGCATCGACCCTGATCCCGTCGGCGTGGAACACCTCGATCCAGAAGTGGGCGCTCGACAGCAGGAACGACCGGACCTCGGGGCGGCCGTAGTCGAAGACCGCCGAGCCCCAATCGGCGTGGTAGCCGATCCGCCGGTCGGACGGCTCGTAGAGGTGGGTGCCGTCGAAGTGGATCAGGCCCGACTCGTCCATGGGGAAGTGGGAAGGCACCCAGTCGAGGATCACCCCGATCCCGTCGCGGTGCAGCTGGTCGATGAGGTGCATCAGGTCCTGGGGGACCCCGTAGCGCGAGGTGGCGGCGAAGTACCCGGTGGTCTGGTAGCCCCACGAGCCGAAGAACGGGTGCTCCATCACCGGCAGCAGCTCGACGTGGGTGTAGCCCTGCTGGAGCACCCACTCGATCAGCGGCTCGGTGACGATCCGGTAGCGGGTGGGGCCCCGCCACGACCCGAGGTGGACCTCGTAGATCGAGATCGGGCGACTCGTGGCCCTGCCGCTCACCCCGGCCGGCCATCCACTCGCCGTCGCCCCACTCATAGCCGAGGTCCCAGGCGACACGAGGCCGCCCCTCTGCCCTCCTCGGTGTAGAACCCGACCGGGTCGGTCTTGTCGACCGACCGGCCGAGACGCCCGATGCGGTACTTGTAGGTGGCGCCCTGACCGATGCCGTCGACCCGGGCCTCCCACACCCCGCCGCCGGCCGGCTGCATCCGGATCGGCGTCGCTCCACGAGTTCCAGTCGCCGATGACGGCGGCGTAGTCGGCGTTGGGGGCCCACACCCTGAAGGTGGCGCCGTCCTGGTCGAGATGGCAGCCGAGCACCTCGTAGAGCCGCTCGTGGGTTCCTTCCTCGAGCAGCCAGGCGTCCTGTTGGTGCATGGCGGGGCAGCCTAGGTCGCCAGTGCCAGCGAGGGGCGCCCGACCGGAGGGAGGGCGACCGGAGCCGCCCTCCCTCTGGTCCTGCGGCGCGTGCGGTTACTCGCCCAGCGCCACGCAGGGTGCGCTGAAGTCGTAGGCCTCGGCGGTCGGGACCCGTGAAGAAGTCCTGAACCACCGAGACACCGGTCAGCGCCTCGGGGTTGACGCCGTTGACCACCGAGTCACGGGGGAACACGTCGTTGGGCTCGCCCTGGAACGACCGGTTCGACACCATCCCCTGGTAGTCGACGTCGGTCACCGTGGCCGCCGCCGCCCGGATCCCCTCGTGAGTGAGGTCACCGGCGGCGACCGCCGCCTCGAGGACGGCGCGCAGCCCGTACTGCGACTCCCATCCGGCACCGTAGAAGTCGTTGAACCTCGGTGACCCCGGCCGCCTCGAGGGCGTCGCGCAGCGCCTGGTGACCCTCACTGTCGTAGTCGAGCGGCGGGCTGAACGACGACTGGTAGAAGATCCCCGCCTCGAACGCCGGGGCCGCCGGCGAGGCCAGCAGACCCGGGTTCCACGACGGCGACGAGCCGATGAACAGCCCGGTGAAGCCCTGGGCGGCGGCGCCACCGACGATGGCCCCGCTCTCGGACGGGCCCACCGCCAGGTAGACGACGTCGGCCGGGGTGCCCAGCACCTGGGCCACGGCCTCGGTCTGCTGGGCGTCGCCACCGGCGACGATCGGCACGACCGGGGCGTTGTAGACCACCTCGAGGCCGTTGGCCTCGGCGGCGGTCTCCACACCGGCGGCGTAGTCGAGCCCGTAGTCGGTGGGGAAGGCGAGGATGCCGACCGTGGTCGGGGCCTCGCGGCCCGCCGCCGGCAGCGCTCCCATCGACCAGTCGACGGCGTTCATCGCCTCGAAGCAGTAGTTGGTGCCGAACTCGATCACCAGGCCCTGGTCGACGGAGTCGAATGCCCAGCCCGAGTACCACGACATCGGGGCGGCGACCGTGTTGTCCCGGTTGTAGTCCTCGAGCACCGCCAGCGTCTGCGGGGTGCCCAGGCTCATCGCCAGGGCGGCGATGTCGCCGGCAACCGAGTTGTACTGGACCACCATCTGGTCGGGGGTGTACTGGGCGTCGAGCACGTTGGCGTCGGGCAGCGCGACGTCGTAGGCGCCGCCGATGCCGCCGGCGGCGTTGACCGTCTGCCAGAACAGCTGCTGGCCCAGGATCAGCCCCGGGCTGGCGGCGGCGAACGGCCCGCTCTCGTCGGTGAGCGCCGCCAGGTAGATGCAGCCTCGGGCGGGGTCGCCCTCGGGGCACGGCTCGGCGGTCACGCCGGGGCCGAGGGTGACCTCACCGCCGGCGGCGGCCGTCGTCCCCGGGGCTGCGGTGGTGGCCGGGGCGGCCGTCGTCGCCGGGGCGGCCGTCGTGGCGGCGTCGCCGGCCGTGGTGGTCGTGTCCCCGTCGTCGTCGCCGCCACACGCCGCGGCGACCAGCGCCAGGACGAGCAGCGTCAGAAGGACCCGCGGGATCTTTCTCTTCACGATCGTCTCCTCTTCCTGCGTATTCATGGCTCTTCGTCGACGGGACATCGTGTGTGAGATGGGGACCCCAGCTTCCGTCTCCGAGCCTCCGCCTCATCCCAGCTCTCGTCAGTCCTCTGTGTACCAGAACCGTCGCCCTCTAGTACGAAAATGGGAATGCCTTCCAATAGTTGCGGATCCTCAGCCAGATGCCGTAGAGCCCGAGCGGCTCGACGACGATGAACACCACGATGAGCAGCCCGAAGGCGACCCGCTCCAGCTGCCCCACCGTGAGGAACTCGACAAGGTCGGTGGGGTCGACCGGGAGCACGCCGATGATCCGCTCGATGATCTCGGGGAGCAGCACGATGAAGAACGCCCCCATCACCGACCCGGCGATCGAGGCGGCGCCGCCGATGACCACCATGGCGAGGTAGGCGACCGACAGCAGCAGGTTGAACTGGGACGGCTCGACGAATCCGGTGACCGAGAACAGCAGGGACCCGGCGACCCCGGCGTAGAACGACGAAACGGCGAATGCGATCACCTTGTAGCGGGTGAGGTTCACGCCGATCACCTCGGCGGCGATGTCCCGGTCCCGGATGGCCGAGAAGGCCCTGCCCAACCGGCCCCGGGTGAGGTTCTTGGCGACCACCGTCATCACCACCATCACCACCAGCATCGAACAGGTACGTCTGCTGCTCGCCGGTCAGTCGACACCCCGAGGATGGTGCCCGGCTGGTCGAACCGGTAGCCGAACAGGCTGAGCACCGACGGCTCCCGCCCCTGGCCCTGGCCCCCGGTGAGGCTGCGCCAGTTGCGGAAGATGTGCTCGCCGAGCAGCACCAGCCCGATGGTGACCAGCGCCAGGTAGAGGCCCTTGAGCCGGAGGGCGATCGGCGAGACGAGAGCCCCCACCAGCGCCGCCACCAGCCCGGCGGCGGGGAGCCAGATCACCATGTCGAGGCCGAGCCCGATCACCGAGCTGCCGGTGGCGCCGCTCAGCGCCGCCCCGGTGTAGGCGCCGATGCCGAGGAAGAAGGCGTGGCCGAGGCTGATCTGGCCCGCCCAGCCGGTGACGATGTTGAGCCCGATCGCCCCGATCACGGCGACGAAGGCGGTGGCGACCAGGATCAGGTTGGGCCGGTCGAGCACGAACGCCCCGGCGACGGCGACGGCGAGGGCGATGACCAGCCACAGCTTCTGCATCCCGGACGGGAGCGCCGCCGAGTCGGCTTCGTAGGACACCCGGAGCTGGGAACGGCCCCTCACACCCGCTCCACCTCCTTGGTGCCGAACAGCCCGTAGGGGCGGACCAGCAGGACGATCAACATCACCACGTAGGGCACCACCTGGGCGAAGTTGGCCCCGAGCCACGGGGCGTACTGCGGCTGGTAGACGGCGGTGTACGCCTCGGCAAGCCCGATGATCAGCGAGCCCACCACCGCTCCCGGGATCGAGTCGAGCCCGCCCACCACTGCGGCGGGGAGCGCCTTCAGCGCCGACACGGCGTTGGCCTGGGAGAGCCCGGCGAGCCCGGTGGCGCTGAACATGCCCGCCAGCGCCGCCATCGCTCCGCCGAGCATCCAGGCGGTGGAGAACACCCGGCCGACGTCGATGCCCTGGGCCAGCGCCACCTCCTGGTCGATGGCGGTGGCCCGCATCGCCAGACCCATACGGCTCCGCCGGTAGAAGACGGCGAGCGCCGCCGACCACCACCGACAGCCGCCACCACCATGGCGATGGTGCGGTGGGGCACGATCACCCCGCCCCATGTCGAAGCGGCCATACCCCACGGATCGCCGACCCCGCGGATGTTGACGCCGAGCAGGTCGTCGACCACCACCCGGATGGCGATGTCCAGCCCGATGGTGGCGATGGCGGCGGCGAACACCGGCTTGCCCACCAGCGGTCGCAGCGACACCCGCTCCACCAGGCCGGCGAACAGGGCGGTGAACACCACCCCGATGGCGACCGCCGGCCAGAACCCGAGCCCACGGTCGACCGCCAGGTACGAGATGGCGAAGGCGCCCGTGATGAGCAGCGCCGGCTGGGCGAACGAGAGCACCTGGGTCGACTTGTAGATGATGACGAACCCCAGGGCCACCAGCACGTAGATGGCCGCCAGCGACAGCCCGGCGACCGTGGCCTGGAGGAAGGCGGTCACCGGTACAGCCCTCGATCTGCTCGGCGAACATCGACTCGATCGCCGACCGCTTCACCTTCTGGGTGGCGGTCAGCTCGCCGTCCTCGTGGTCGAGCTCCTTGGTGAGCAGGCTGAAGCGCTTGATCTGCTCCACCTGGGCAGGGAGGCGTTGGTGCCGGTCGACCACCTTCTGGATCAGCTCGCGCACCTCGGGCTTCTCGGTGAGGTCCGGTAGGTGGTGTAGGTGAGGCGGCGTCGCTGCGCCCACTCGCGAGACCACCTCGTAGTCGATGCCGATCAGCGCCGACAGGTACTTCCGCTTGTCCCCGATGACGATCGCCTCGCCGACGAACGGGGACATCTTCAGGCTGTTCTCGATCTCCGAGGGCGAGACGTTCTTGCCGCCTGCGGTGATGATGATGTCCTTGATCCGGTCGACGATGCGCAGGTGCGTCGCCGTCCCACTCCCCGACGTCGCCGGTGTGCAGCCACCCGTCGGCGTCGATGGTCGGCGGCGGTGGCGTCGGGGCGGTTCCAGTACCCGGCGAAGGTCCCGGGGTGCCTGGTGAGGATCTCGCCGGTCTCCGGTCGACACCTCGATGTCGATGTTCGGGTAGGCCTCGCCGACCGTGCCCAGCTTGACCCGCCCGGGGAGGGTGCGGGTGGCGAGCGCCGGTCTGCTCGGTCATCCCGTACGCCTCGTAGATCGGCACCCCGATGCCCATGAAGAACTCGAGGATCTCCGGGGCGATGGGGGCCGCCGCCGACAGGGCGTACCGGCACCTCCGCAACCCGAGCCGCTCCTTGAGCGCCCGGTACAGGAACAGGTCGCCGAGCCCGAGCATCACCCGGCTGCCGACCGTGTGGCGCCCGCCCCGGGCGGCGAGCTGCCGCCCGATCCGGCTCGCCGTCCTTGGTCCACAGCCCGTAGTTCCACCGCTTGAGCCGGGAAGCCGACGACATCCTCACCAGCACGAAGGCGTGCATCTTCTCCCAGATGCGGGGCACACCCTGGACGAAGGTCGGCTGCACCTCACGCAGGTCGGTCGACAGGCGTGTCGATGGACTCGCCGAAGTGGGTGACCCAACCCGACCCCGGCGTGGTTCACCTGGCTGATCAGCTTCTCGAAGATGTGGCACAGCGGCAGGTAGGAGATGATCACGTCATCGGGGCCCGGCGGCGGGTTCACCAGCCCCTGGTCTGAGCCGGCCATCTCCATCGCGAACGAGACGTTGGCCACGGTGATCATCGCCCCCTTGGGCGGGCCGGTGGTGCCCGACGTGTACACCAGGTAGGCGAGATCCTCCGCCCGGGTCCTCCTCCATGCGCCGGTCCAGCTCACCGGGGTGGGCGGCGCGGTGCTCGTCGCCCCGCGCCATCAGCTCGTCCCACGACATCAGGATCGGGTCGTCGATGACGTCGACGCCACGCGGCTCGATGTAGACGATCCGCTCCAGTGCCGGCAGCCGGTCCTTCACCGCCATCGCCTTGTCCACCTGTTCCTGGTCCTCGGCGATGAGCACCCTGGTGCCGCTGTCCTCGAGCAGGTACTGGACCTCGGCGGCCGGGTTGGTCGGGTAGAGCCCCATGCACACCAGCCGGGCGGCGAGGCAGGCCGAGTCGGCCACGATCCACTCGGGCCGGTTGAGCGAGTGGACCCCGACCCGGTCGCCGGGCTCGAGCCCGAGCGACATCAGCCCGTGCGGCGGCGGTCTGCACCTGGTCCCAGTACCCCGCCCAGGTGATCTCCCGCCAGATGCCGAGCTTCTTGACCCGCATCGAGACCGTGTCGGGTGTCGCCATGGCGCGCTGTCTCACCCGCTCGGGGATGGTCGACAGGGTCGGCCGGTCGACGGGGTGGGTCGGTGGTTGGGCGAGGGCGGTCATGCCACTCCTCCTGAGGTGTCGACGACGGCGTGCTCCTCCCCGAGGTAGGCGCGGATCACGTCCCGGTTGCGTCTGGATCTGCCCGGGCTCGCCGACGGCGATCGGCTTCCCGAAGTCGAGGACGAGGACGGTGTCGGCCAGGTCCATCACCATCCGCATGTCGTGCTCGACGAGGATCATCCCGATCCCGAGCTCTCGCTTGATGTCGGTGATGGCCCGCGCCATGTCCTCGGTCTCCTCCTGGTTCATCCCCGCCGCCGGCTCGTCGAGCAGCAGGAGCACCGGCTCCATCGCCAGCGCCCGGCCCAGCTCGACCTTCTTCTGGATCCCGTAGGGCAGCATGGCCACATAGGAGCGCCGGTAGGGCTCGAGCTCGAGGAACTGGATGATGCCCTCGGCGACCTCCCGGCTCGCCACCTCCTGGCGGCGCGCCCTCCCCAGCCACGCCGCCGAGGCCAGCACCCCGTAACGCAAGCTGAGGTGGCGTCCCAGCATGATGTTGTCGATGACGGTGAGGTTGGGGAACAGCTCGATGTTCTGGAAGGTCCGGGCCATGCCCCTGGAGGCGATGGCGTCCGGTCGCTCGCCGAGGATGGACCGCCCGAGATACTCGATCCGGCCCGTCTGCGGCTGGTAGACGCCGCTGAGGCAGTTGAAGATCGACGTCTTGCCGGCGCCGTTGGGGCCGATGATGGCGAAGAGCTCGCCGTGGTGGACGGCGAAGCTGACCCCGTCGATCGCCTTCACCCCGGCGAACGAGAGGTGGACGTCGTCGACCACGAGCAGGGCGGTCCCGGCGGCGTCGGCGCCGGCGGCGGGCAGGACCTCGGAGAGCAGGCGCTCCCTCATGCCAGCCAGCGCTTCTTGCGCCGGTAGTGCTTCGACCTCGGCCAGCGAGGCGGTGTTGCCCTCCCCGCCGATGCCGAGGTAGAACTCGCGCACGTCCTGGTCGGCGAGCAGCTCGGCCGCCGCCCCGTCCATGACGATCTTGCCGGTCTCCATGACGTAGCCCCGGGAGGCGATCGACAGCGCCATCATGGCGTTCTGCTCCACGAGGAGCACGGCGATGCCCTGGGCGTTGATCTCGACGATGAGATCGCGGATCTGCTGCACCAGCTTGGGGGCGAGCCCGAGGCTGGGCTCGTCGAGCAGCAGGAACCGGGGCGACGACATCAGCGCCCGGCCGATCGACAGCATCGACTGCTCGCCGCCGGACAGGTACCCGGCGGTCGACCTTCGACCGGTTCCCCAGCACCGGGAACAGGGCGTACACCCGATCGAGGTTCTCCTTGACCTTCGACCGGTTGGTGTGGGCCCCGAGCTGCAGGTTCTCCTCGACCGTGAGCTCGCCGAGGATGCGGCGGCCCTCCAGCACCTGGGTGACCCCGATCTCGACGATCTTCTCGGGGTCGAGATGGTCGATGCGGTCGCCGTCGAGGGTCACCGAGCCCTTGGTCACCTCGCCGCCGTGGACGTCGAGCAGCCCGCTGATGGCACGGAGCAGCGTCGTCTTGCCGGCGCCGTTCGCGCCGAGCAGCGCCACGATCTCGCCGTCGGCCACGGTCACGGAAACCCCGCGGGACACCAGGATGACGTCCTTGTAGACGACCTCCAGGTTGGCGACGTCGAGCAACCCCCGACCCTCCTCCCGGTAGCCTCCTCCGGGCGCCGCCACGATAGAGAGCGGGCTCGCCCGCCGCTCGGAGAGGCCGCATGGCCCGGCAACTTTGAGCGGCTACATCGCCATGTCGATGCAAAGTGCTCAAAGTTCAGCTGTGCGATTGCGCTCGGCCACGCAACTTTGAGCGACTGACATCGCTGTGACCTGGTGCAAAGTCGCTCAAAGTTGGCATGGGCTACGCCGGCGTGCGGACCCCGATCACCCGGAAGCGGCCGGTGACGAAGGCGGGGTCGCTCAACGAGGCGTTGCCGGCCGGGTTGGCCCCGGTGACGTGGAAGTCGCTGAAGGCCGCCGACTGGTTGACGAAGAGCCCGCCGGTCAGGTTGAAGGCGACCGAGACCCCGGCGTCGACGGCGGCATCCTCCGCCCGGGCGGCGACGTCGTCGTCGGTGGTGTACACCAACCAGGTGATGGCGCCGTGCTCCCGAGCGGCCTCGGTGGCCAGCGCCAGGCTCTCGGCGGTGCCCGTCGGTGGCCACCACGTAACCGATCGGCCCGAACATCTCCCGCATGTAGGCGGCCTGGTCGGCGGCGTCGACCGAGACCAGGCGTGGGGTGCGCACCACGGCATCGGGGAAGGCCGGGTTGGTCGACGACCCGGGGCTCGAGCAGCGAGGTCGCCGTCAGCGGCGGACTCGTCGAGCCGGCGCAGCGTGTCCTCGCTCTTGATGGCGCCGAGCACGTCGCCGGCCCTGGTGTCGTCGGACAGCAGGCCGCCGATCTCGGCGGCGAGTCCCCGCGGCGAAGTCGTCGAACGACACCGTCCCCTCAGCGGTCTCGACACCCGCCGCGCGGCACGAACACGTCCTGCGGCGTGGTGCACATCTGGCCGGAGAACAGCGTCATCGACACCGCCAGGTTGCGGTAGAGGCCCTTCAGGTCGTCGGTGGAGTCGACGATCGACCGAGTTGATCCCTGCCTTCTCGGTGAACACCAGGGCATGGTGGACGTTCTCCTCGAGCCAGCGGCCGAACGAGGACCCGCCGGTGTAGTCGACGATCCCCGTCCGGGGGTCGGTCACCAGCTCCTTGGCGATGGGAGCCGCCGCCGTGTCCACCCCGAGGGTGACGACGTTCGGGTCGAACCCGCCTCGCCGAGGACGGTGCGGGCCGTCTCGACGAACAACGCCAGCGGCAGCACCGTGGCCGGGTGCGGCTTGACGATCACCGGGTTGCCGGTGACCAGGCTGGCGACGATGCCGGGCAGGCTGTTCCACGTCGGGAAGGTGGAGACCCCGAGGGCCACCGCCACCCCGCGGGGCCGGATCCGCCACCGCTTGTCCACGAGCAACGGGTCCCGCTTTCCCTGCGGCTTCTCCCAGCGCATGGCATCGGGCAACCGGGTCATCTCCCGAAGGCGTAGGCCAGCGCCTCCAGTCCGCGGTCGAGGGCGTGGGGGCCGCCGGCCTGGAACGCCATCAGGAACGCCTGGCCGGTGGTCTGCATCACGGCATGGGCCATCTCGAACGGGTTGCGGGCGAGGCGGTCGAGGATCTCGAGGCACACCCCCGCCCGGTTCTGCGGCGAGGCGCCCGACCATGACGGCAAGGCGGCGTCGGCGGCGTCGAGCAGCTCACCGGCGCTCGCCTCGGGATAGCGTGATGCCGAGCTCGATCCCGAACGGCGAGGACTCGTCACCTGCGGTCCAGCCATGCACCGGGATGTCCGGCCAGCTCGAACCGGCCGCCCAGCCGAGCCTGGAAGGCGGCCTCGCCCTCCGCCGGTGCCTCCTCGGGGTAGGCGCGAGGGCTCTCCGGGTACGGGCTCCAGTACCGGCGGGAGCCGATGGCCTCGATGGCTCGGTCCAGCGTCTCCTCGTGTCGTTCGAAGAAGTCGGTCATCCTTGTCTCCTTTCCCCTCCCCTTTCGGGGAGGGGTGGCTGCGGAAGGGGCCGAAGGCTGCACGCAGACGGGGAGGGGTCGCCACATGGGAGGGGAAATCACTTGATCTGCTCCAGCATCATGGCGATGCCCTGGCCGACACCGATGCACATGGTGGCCAGGGCGCGGTGGGCGTCCTGCGTCGCCAGCTGGCGGGCGGCGGTGAGCACCAGCCTCGCCCCGCTCATCCCGAGCGGATGGCCGAGGGCGATCGCCCCGCCGTTGGGGTTGACGTGCTCGGCGTCGTCGGGCAGCCCCAACTGGCGCAGGCATGCCAGGGACTGGGCGGCGAAGGCCTCGTTGAGCTCCACCACGTCGATGTCGCCCACCTCGAGGCTCGAGCCGGTCGAGCAGCCGCCTGGTGGCGGGAACCGGGCCGATGCCCATGATCCTCGGCGGCACCCCGGCGGTGGCCATGCCCGCCACCCGGGCCACCGGGGTGAGCCCGTGCCGCTCGACGGCGCCCTCCGAGGCGACGATGAGGGCGGCGGCGCCGTCGTTGATCCCGAGGCGTTGCCGGCGGTGACCGTCCCGCCCTCGAACAGCGGGCGCAGCCTGGCGAGCGCCTCGATCGAGGTGTCGGCCCGGGGATGCTCGTCGGTGTCGACCTTCACCGGGTCTCCCCGCCGCGGTGCCTCACCTCGACGGCGACGATCTCGTCGCCGAGCCGCCGGAGGCGATGGCGGCGACGGCACGCTGGTGCGACCGCACGGCGAAGGCATCCTGGTCCTGGCGGGACACATCGAACTCGGCGGCGACGTTCTCGGCGGTGGCGGGCATCTCGTCCCTGCCGAACCGGGCCACCAGCTCGGGGTTGACGAATCGCCAACCGATCGTGGAGTCGTGGACCTCCGTCCCCCGGTCGAAGGCGGTGGTGGCCTTGGCCATGACCTTGGGAGCGCGGCTCATCGACTCCACACCGCCGGCGACGATCAGATCGGCCTCGCCGGCCTTGATCGCCCGGGCGGCGAGCCCGACCGCCTCCATCCCCGACCCGCAGAGCCGGTTGACGGTCGCTCCCGACACCTCGACGGGGAGCCCGGCCAGCAGCACCGCCATGCGGGCGACGTTGCGGTTGTCCTCGCCCGCCTGGTTGGCGTCACCGAGGATCACGTCGTCGGTTGCCGCCCAGTCGACCCCAGGGTTGCGGTCGACCAGCGCGGCCAGGGTGAGCGCCGCCAGGTCGTCGGGGCGGACCGCGGCCAGCGCCCCGGCGTAGCGCCCGATTGGCGTCCGCACCGAGTCGCACACGAACGCTTCGGTCACTCGTACCCTCCCGGCCGGCTACCCCGAGCCCCGGCCATCGCCGACCTGCGGAGCCGGGAAGCGACACGGTACCGGTCCTCCCCGTAGTACGCCCGGAGTCGATCGAGGGCATCGACCACGGTTGCCACGCCCGAGCGCCTCGGCCCACTCCAGCGGGCCACGCGGGTAGTTGGTGCCGAGTCGCATGGCGGTGTCGACGTCGGCGGCGGAGGCGACCCCGAGGGTGACCGCATCGGCGGCCACCGAGGCGAGCTGGGCGACGATACGCATGAGGACCATGCCCGGAGTGTCCCCGACCGGGGATACGACCAGGCCGGCTGGGGCGACTGCGGTGGCGAAGGCGACGGCCGGACGGCCCTGGGCCTGGTCGGCCTCGGCCACGGCCACCCTGGTGGCGGACGACCAGTCCCCGACCAGGTCGAGCACCGCCACCTCGGCCCGCCCCAGGCGAACGGCGAGCTCGGTGGCGGTGGTGCCGTCGGTGGGGACCACCACGGTGTCCCCGACGACCAAGCGGCCGGGCCCGGCATCGGCGGCGCGGCGGGCCACCTCGACCCCGCCGGCGGCGAGCCGGTCGACCAGCCCCGAGGCGTGCCCGAGGTCCCCGACCACCTCGACCGCCCCCGGTTCGGCATCGCCGGGCACCACGGAGGCCGGTACCGGAATGGCGGCGGTCTCCCCGTAGCGGTAGAACCCTCGACCGGTCTTCCGTCCCAGCCGCCCGGCGTCGACCAGCCCCTGCTGGATGACACTGGGGGCGAACCGCTGATCCCCGAAGGTCTGCTCGAACACCGACTTCGACACCGCCAGGTTGACGTCGAGGCCCACCAGGTCCATCAGGGCGAACGGCCCCATGCGGAACGCCCCTGCCCCCGTGGCGACGGCGTCGATGGTGGCCGGGTCGGCTGCTCCCTCGGCGACCAGCCGGAGCGCCTCGCCGTAGTAGGGCCGGGCCACCCGGTTGACGATGAAGCCGGGCGTCGAGGTGCAGCGAACCGGGGTCTTGCCCCAGGCGTCGGGCGAGGCCGGACACCGCCGTCGGCCACATCGGGAGCCGTGGCGTCACCGGACACCACCTCGACGAGGGGCATCACCGGCGCCGGGTTGAAGAAGTGCATGCCCACCACCCGCTCCGGACGGCGTAGCTCGGCGGCGATGGCGGTCACCGACAGCGACGAGGTGTTGGTGGCCAGCACCGCGTCGGCGGCGGCCACGCGCCTCCAACTCGGCGAACAGCCGGCGCTTGACGTCGAGTCGCTCCACCACCGCCTCGATGACCAGCCCGGCCCCGGCGAGGTCGTCGAGCGAGGAGACGGGGACGACCCTGGCGGCGATGGCGTCGGCACCGGCGCCGTCGAGGCGACCCTTCGCCACCGCCCCGTCGAGGCGCCTCCGCAGTTCGGCGAGCGCCCGGTCGACGGTCCCCGGCGCGGTGTCGTGGAGGAGGGCGCGGTGGCCGGCGGTGGCGGCCACCTGGGCGATCCCGGCTCCCATCGTCCCGGCGCCGAGCACCCCGACGGTGACGCCCTCGAGGGCCTGGCCCTCCGAACCGCTCATCGGCCGCCGAACCGGGGCGGCCGTTTCTCCATGAACGCCGCCACGCCCTCGGCGTAGTCGTCGCTCCATCCGGCCTCCTGCTGCAGCACCCTCTCCAGCTCGAGTTGGTCGGCGAGCGTGTTGCCCAGCGAGGCGGCGAACGCCTGCTTGATCCTGGCGTAGCCGGCGGTGGGCCCGGCGGCCAGCTCGGCGGCGATCGCGCGTGGCGAGCCGACGAGAGCTCCCCGTCGTCGACCACCGCCCACACCATCCCCCACTCGAGCGCCTGCTCGGCGCTCACCGGCCCGGCCAGCAACGCCATCCCCATGGCCCGAGCCGAGCCGGCCAGTCGGGGCAGCAGATAGGTGCCGCCCGAGTCGGGCACCAGCCCGAGCTTGGCGAACGACTGGATGAAGCGGGCCGACTGGGCGGCGATGACGATGTCGCCGTGGAGCGCCAGGTTCGCCCCGGCGCCGGCGGCCACCCCGTTGACCGCCACCACCACCGGCTTGGGCATCGTGCGGAGGGCGGTGACCACCGGGTTGTAGCGTTCCCCGAGCGACTCGCCCAGGTCGGGAGGCGTCCGCCCCGGGGGCGACGCTGCGATCGGACAGGTCCTGCCCGGCGCAGAAGGCCGCGACCGGCCCCGGTGAGCATCACGGACCGCACCGCCTCGTCGGCGGCGAACCCCTCCAGCGTGGCGCGCAGGTCGACCAGCATCGCCGCGGTGAAGGAGTTGAGCCGGTCGGGGCGGTTCAGCGTCACCGACCCGACCCCGACTCGACCGAGACCAGCAGGTGGTCCTCGGCAGCAGGCCCGCGGTCCTCCGTCCCCACGGTATCTCCGGTCACCTGAGGCCGCCGAGCACGAACCGGCGTACATCTCCCCGGCGAGGTCCTCCGGAGTGCGTTCCCCGTCGGGGCGGAACCAGCGCTCGAAGGCGTTGAGCACCGACAGCACGAGGATGGCGGCAAGCCCGACATCGTCGACGGCGAAGTCGCCCCGCTCCACCCCCCGCCCGATGACGGCACGCACCGCCGCCTCGTAGCGGTCCCGCATCTCGACGATGGCGTGCCGGGCATCGTCGGGGAGGAAGCGGGCCTCGTTGAGGATGGTGCGCGCCTCGGGCAGGTTGGCGGCGACGATGGCGACATGGCCCTCGACCAGCATCGCCAGCTGGCCCGGCGGGTCGAGCGTCCGATGCCAGCACGGCGTCGGCCAGGGCCTGGAAGAGGGCGGCGCCACGGGACACCACGGCGACGAGGAGCTCGTCCTTGCTGGCTGACATGGGAGTAGAGCGAGGAGCCGAGCAGCCCGACCTCGTTGCCCAGGTCGCGCATCGACGTGCCGTGGAAGCCACGCTCGGCGAACAATCTCCCGGCGGCTCGCACCACGTCGTCGCGGGTGCGTTGCTGCTCGGGCAGCCCGTTGCGGCGTGGCTCGGCGGTCAACGCGGGCACCTTCCGGAATCGACGAACGAACGTTCGTAGGCTGTAGTCGGCGCCAGCGGTGTGGTGGCCGGCGGCCGACGACTGGGTACGGTGCACCCGATGCCCACGCCCGAGGCCGTGCTCGCCGCACCGCTCGACCACCTCGGTGACCCGGACCCGGTCATCCGCCGTCTCGCCGTCTCGCTGGCGGCGCCGCTGGTCGCCGAGCCCGGGCCGGGCGAGAGGCTGCTCGCCGTCCTCGCCGGCGACGGGGACGGGGCGGTGCGGGCCGCGGCGGCGGAGGCCTTGGGCGGGCTGCCGGGAGAGTCGGCTCTGGCGGAGCGGGTGACGGCGGCGCTCCTCGATGCCACCGGTACGACGATGCCAGGGTGGTGGAGGCGGCGGTCACCGCCCTCGGCGAGCTGCCGCCACGACCTGCCGTCGTCGCCCGGCTGCTCGGGATCGCCGCCGAGGCGACGCGGACAAGCTGGTGCGGGAGGCGGCGGTGGCCTCGCTCGGTGCCCTGGCCGACCCGGCGGCGGTGCCGGTGCTGCTCGAGCTGCTCGCCACCGGCCCGCCCCAGGTGCGCCGCCGCGCCGTGGTGGCGCTCACCGTGTTCGACGACCCCGCCATCGAGGCGGCGCTGCGCCGGGCGCACCGCCGACCGCAACCCCATGGTGCGCGAGGTGGCCGAGATGGTGGTCGGGCACCAGCGCGGCGATCAACTTAGCCGCGAGTGACCGACGTTGTCCTCTCGGACCCACTCCGCGCCGCCGGGCCAGTGCTCCTTCTTCCAGATCGGGGCGCGGTGCTTGAGCTCGTCGATCACATAGCGGGCCGCCTCGAAGGCCTCTGGCCGGTGGGCGGAGCTCACCGCCACCGCCACGCTCACCTCGCCGACCGCCAGCTCCCCGGTGCGGTGGACGGCGGCGACCTGGGCGACATCCCACTTCCCCGCGCCTCGGCGACCACGGCGGCGATCTTCGGCCTCGACCACACCGCCGTAGGCCTCGTACTCGAGATGGGTGACACCGTCGATCCCGGGTGAGTGGTCCCGCACCGTGCCCAGGAACAGCACCACGGCGCCGGCTCCGGGCGCTCGGCGACGTGCCCGAGCAGGCCGGCCGGGTCGATCGGCGCCGAGTCACCGGTGAGCGCCGCGATCGGGGCGTCCTGCGAAGTAGTGGGTCCAGGGCCATACAATCACCCCCGTGGAGGAATCTACCCCGGGTGGTCAGCCCCCGGACCCGACCCCGGCCGGTGACATGCCCGAACCAGGCATGGTGGGATCACCACGCCCCTCTCGTACGGGGGTCCTCCGGACGCCGACCCGGGCCCCGGCACACCCGGCCCCCGGCACACGGTGGGAGGAGGCACACCTCCTGCCCGGTCACGACCTCCCCGGCGGCCCGATCCGGAACTCCACGACCTGACCGGATCCGACCCTGCGCTCTTCGAGACGACGCCGCGTCCCCAACCGGCCTGGCCTGGCTGACCGCCCTGGTGGCCGGTGCCATCGCCGCGGTGGCCGCCCTCGCCGGCGCCTGGTCCCTGGGCGCCTTCGACCGACCTCCACCGCCCAGCAGCGGCTCCGACGGCCCCGGTCGTCCGTCCCACCATCAACGTGTCCGGCGCCGGCGCCGAAGTGGCCACGGCCGTGGCGCTCAAGGTCACCCCTTCCATCGTCGCCGTCGAGGTGGGAGACGGCGACTTCGGGCGCGACTTCGTCCCCTTCGTCGGCGGGAGCGGCGTGGTCATCGACGACCGCCTGATCGTCACCAACCACCACGTCATCCAGGAAGGTGACTCGGTCCAGGTCGTCCTCCAGGACGGGTCCATCCACCCCGCAACCGTGCTCGGGAGCGACGCCGACACCGACATCGCCGTGCTCCAGGTCGACGTGGACGGGCTGGTGCCGGTGGAGGTGGGGAACACCGACGACCTCACCATCGGCGAGACCGCCATCGCCATCGGCAACCCGCTGGGGTTCTCCGGCGGGCGCCTCGCTCACCGTAGGGGTCCTGTCCGCGTTCGGTCGCCAGATCGACACCGACATCGACTCGGCGCTGTTCGGGATGCTGCAGACCGACGCTCCGATAACCGAGGGCTCGAGCGGCGGCGCCCTGGTCGACGGCGCCGGCCGGTTGATCGGCATCACCACCGCCATCGGCGTCGGCAGCGCCGGCGCCGAGGGGATCGGCTTCGCCGTGCCGGTGGAGTTGATGCGGCGCATCACCGACGAGATCATCGCCACCGGGGAGGTCCGCCACGCCTACCTGGGCATCGAGCTCCGCAACGAGCTGAACGAGCGCGAGGACGGCGCCCTGGTGCCCGCCGGAGCGGTCATCGCCGGCGTTCTCGTCCGAGGCTGGCTCGGTCGCCGAGGAAGCCGGGATGGCCGCGGGGCGACGTGATCGTCGCCCTCAACGGACAGGCCATCACCACGCGGGAGGCGCTGATCAGCGATCTGCAGGATGCTGGCGGCCGGAGACGTCGCCACCGTCGAGGCGATCCGTGACGGGGAGCTCCTGGTGTTCGAGATCGAGCTCGCCCAGGCGACCGCCGTCCCATGACATCCGACGACAGCATCTTCAGCAGGCTCTTCGAGCTGTTCCAGTCGCCCGGGCCGGTGAACTGGCGGCTCGCCGACGAGGTGCGCAAGAGCCTGGTGGGCGCCGCCGAGCCGGTCGGACCCCGAACCTCGCCGATGAGTACGCCGAGTTGGGAACCGCCGCCACGATGCGGCTGGAGCCGGTGACCGCTCTCGCCACCGGATCGCTCGGGGCGATCCAGCCGGTCGACCGCGCCGTCTGGGCCAGAGGACAATCAGGAGAGCTTCGGGTACGCCGTGGAGCCGCTGGCCGGCAAGTTCGGCGGCGGGCCAACCGACCCGGCCAATCCGATGGCGGCGATGCTGGCCCCGATGGGGCCCGCCGTGCTGGGCATGCAGGCGGGGACCATGGTCGGGTTCATGGCGCACCGGGTCCTCGGCCAGTTCGACACCGGCCTCCCCGCCCTGGGCAGCGACCGGCTGTACCTGGTGGTCCCCAACGTCGAGGGGTTCGCCGCCGACCACGGGTCTCGACCGTCGCCAGGTGAGGTTGTGGGCGGCGTGCCACGAGGTCGCCCACCGCGCCATCCTCGACATCCCCTGGGTGCGCGGTCGCATCATCGAACTGGTCGGCGACTTCGAGGCGACGGTGACCTTCGACCCGTCGCCGGATCACCGAGACCCTGCAGCAGATGGACGACCCCGGCCGCCCTCCAGGACGCCATCGGCGGGCAGGCCGGTGGGCTCGCCGGGCTGCTCGGCAGCGAACACGACCCGGTCAAGCTGGAGCCGATCCGGGCGCTGCTCGCCACCATCGAGGGGTACGGCGACCATCTGACCGGGCTGGCCCTCGAAGGGATCGCCCCGGAGTTGCCCCGGATCACGGAGGCGTGGTCGAGGCGGCGAGCCGAGCCGGACCAGGCCGGCGAGCTGCTCGGGCAGCTCGTCGGGCTGACCCCGGACCGGGCCGGCGCTGCCGACGCCGCCCGGTTCTTCCCCGAGATCAGCCGGCGCTGGTCCGGCGACGCCGTCGACCGGGTGTGGTCGGGGCCGGAGACGGTTCCCACCGTTGCCGACCTGACCGACCCGGTGGGATGGGCGGCCCGGGTCCTGCTCGGCGACGCGCTGGACGAAGGACCCGACGGAGCGGACTAGGGACCTGAAGACGGCCCGCGATGGGGTAGGGGCCCCATCTGCGGGAGGAGGCCCGACTTGGCGTCGTCGCCAGCAACCTACCGACGAAGTCGGGCCGGGCATGACGCGAACAACCGGACGGACCAACCTCGTAAGCTCTCGGCACACCACGAGACCGGAGACCCATGCCGCTATCGATCGGTGCCGCCGCGCCGGACTTCACCCTCCGACGACCAGAACCGGGACAAGGTGTCGCTGTCCGACCTCACCGGGCGGCCGTTCGGTGGTCGTCTTCATCCCGTACCCGTTCACCTCGACGTGCACCGCCGAGCTGTGCGACCTGGGCGACATCGTCCCCGACCTGTCCGAGCTCGACGCCAACGTGGTGGTCGTCACATGCGACACGTATGGAGCGAACCGGCGCTGGGCGGAGGACAACGACATCGAGTTCCCGGTGCTGTCCGACTTCTGGCCCCATGGTGCGGTGACCAAGGCCTTCGACGCCTTCGACGAAGCCCACGGCGTGCCTTCGGATCAGCTACGTGCTCGACGCCGACGGCGTGGTCACCGACATCATCGCCAGCGAGCACCTGGGCACCGCCCGCCCGGTCCAGGCCTACACCGACGCCCTGACGAGACTGGCTAGTCGACTCGCCGCCGTGGAGTGCATGTCAGAGCCTGGAGCCGGTAACGCCGACGCCGCGCACGGTGGTGATCACCGGGGCGCCGTCGACGGTCTCCAGCTTGCGACGCAGCCTGCGGATGTGCTGGTCGAGGGTCTTGGAGTCGTCCCAGCCGATCCCCCACACCTCGTCGAGCAGCTGGGAGCGGGGCACGATCCGGCCAACCCTCGAGATCAGCAGGCGCATCACCTCGAATTCCTTCCGGGGCAGCTCGAAGGTCTCGTCGCCGAGGCGCAGCTCGTAGCGGTCGGGGTCGAGCACCGCCTCGCCGGCGACCAGCACCGCTTGCTCGGTCTCGGCCATCGCCCCCCGTCGGGCGACCGCCCGGACCCGGGCAACCAGCTCGCGTAGCGAGTACGGCTTGGTGAGGTAGTCGTCGGCCCCCAACTCGAGGGCGAGCACGACGTCTGCCTCGGCGTCCTTGGCAGACAGGACGATCACCGGGGTGGCGCTCTCGGCTCGTATCCGCTTGAGCACGTCGATCCCCGACAGCCCCGGCAGCATCAGGTCGAGCAGCACGACGTCGGGCCGCGACTCACGGAACTGGGCCAGCCCGGCACGGCCGTCACCGGCCGCCTCCACGTCGACGCCCTCGCGACCCAGCGCCAGGTCGACGGCGTCGACGTAGCTGGGCTCGTCCTCGATGATCAGCACGCGAGAGCTGCGCCATCACGCCCCCACCGGGATCCGCAAGCTGAAGGTGGCGCCGGCGCCCGGCGCCGACTCCACCTCCACCGTCCCGCCGTGGCTGAGGGCGACGTGGCGAACGATGGCGAGGCCCAGCCCGGTCCCGCCGCGCTCCCGGCCCGGCCCCGGTCGACCCGGTAGAACCGCTCGAAGATCCGGTCCTGCTCGTCGGGGGGTATGCCCACGCCGTGGTCCTCGACCTCGATCACGACGTCGTCGACCGGAGCGCGTCGCACGCACCACCACCTCGGCGCCATCGAGCACCGGGGATGCTGTGGGCGACGGCGTTGTCGACCAGGTTGGCTACCGCGGTGACCAGCTGCGCCCGGTCGGCAACCAGCACCAACGGGCCTCGGCCGGCAACTCGGCGCGGACCGCCACGCCCGAGGCGTCGGCGAGGACGCCCGACCGGCGCACCGCCTCGCTCGACCACCCCGCGACGTCGACCGGTGCCGTGCTCGGGCTCCTCCGACTCGACCCGGGACAGGTCGAGCAGGTCCTTGACCAGGTCGGACATGCGGCCCGCCTCGTCCTGGACCCGTCCGGCGAGACGCTTCCTGGTGACGGCATCGTCGGCATCGGCGAGCACCTCGGCGAGCACCGACAGGGCGCCGAGCGGGGTCTTGAGCTCATGGCTGACGTTGGAGACGAAGTCGCGCCGCATCGCCTCGACCGTTCGCGTTCCGTCACGTCGACCAGCTCGACGGTGACGCCGGCGACCTGTCCGGCGGGGGCGGTCGAGCCGGGCCTCACCCGAGACGGTGACCGGGGCGGTCCTGAGTCGCAGGACCCGGCGCCGCCTGCCGTACAGCTCCACCCGCTCCTCCCTCGCCTCCCCGGAGGAGAGGACGGCGGCAGCGGCGGCGCGTACCCGGGCCATCGTCGCCTGTCCGGTCTCGCCTCCGTAGACGATCGCCCTGGCGTCGCCCGAGGCGTAGGCAACAGCCAGGGAGTGAGTCCAGCACCAGCAATCCCATCGGTGCGGCGTCCACCGCCGACTCCACGATCGGCAAGCCGCTCGGCGACAAGCATCGGACGGGACGACCAGGTGCCGCACCGCGGCGTCGACCGGACCCTCGGAGAGGTCGCCGGGGAGCGCTGCCCGAACCGCCTCGACCCTGGCCTCCGCCTCCCGCAGCCTGGCGTGCTGCCGCCACGAGGTGGCGCAGACGACCAGAGCGAGGGCGGCGGCGAGGACGGTGACCCACTCCACCGGGCGATCCTACGCACCGCCTGCGAGCGGCCGGCCGCATCCGGGGCCTGGGGCCGGAGAAGTTCACGTCCAGTTCACCCCGGGCCTGAATCGGGTCAATCCCCGCCCATACCGTCCACGTCGTCAGCAGACGCGGCGCTCGCCGCCACCAACAGACACGGAGCACGGAGCACATGACAGTTGAGACGACTCGCTCTCCTCGTCCTCGCCCTCGCCCTCGTCGTCGCGGCCTGCGGAGGCGACGACGACACCGACGACACCGAGGACGCACAGACGGCCGCCGGCGACGGCGGCTCGACCGGGAGCATCGCCATCTCCGGCTCGTCGACGGTCGAGCCGATCAGCGCCCTGCGTGGGTCAGCAGTTCTCCGACGCCAACCCGGGCGTCGCCGTCACCGTCGACGGCCCCGGCACCGGTGACGGCTTCCAGCTGTTCTGCTCCGGCGAGACCGACATCTCCGACGCCAGCCGGCCGATCAGCGAGGAGGAGATCGCCCTGTGCAGAGACGCCGGGATCGAGTACCTCGAGCTCCAGGTCGGCATCGACGGCCTGTCGGTGCTCACCAACCCCGCCAACACGGCGCTGAGCTGCCTGACCTTCGCCGACATGTATGCCCTGGTCGGCCCCGAGTCGACCGGCTTCGGCAACTGGTCCGATGCCGAACGACCTGGCCGCGGAGGTCGGGGGCACCGGCGGCTTCCCCGACGCCGAGCTGGTGATCACCGCACCCGGTGAGGAGTCGGGCACCTACGACACCTTCGTCGAGTTCGTCGTCGCCGACCTCGCCGAGGAGCGGGGCCAGGAAGAGGTGACCCGTCCCGACTACACCGCCTCACCCAACGACAACGTGATCATCGAAGGCATCCAGGGAAGCGAGAGCTCGTTCGGCTGGGTCGGCTTCGCCTTCTACACCCAGAACCAGGACATCGGTGAAGGCGTTCGAGGTCGACGGCGGCGAGGGGTGTGTGGCTCCGACGGCCGAGACCATCGCCGACGGCAGCTACCCGATGTCCCGCCCCCTGTTCATCTACGTGAACACCGCCAACATGGCCGAGAAGCCCGAGCTGGCGGCCTTCGTCGAGCACTACTTCTCCGAGGAGGGCCTCGCCGCCGTCACCGACGCCGGCTACGTCGCCCTCGACAGCTACGACGAGCAGCGCGCCGCCATCGGGAGCTGAGCCCACGCCACACACCGACCGCACCGCCCCCGCCCCGACCAGCACCAGAATGGCGCCGATGACCTCACCGACCGCACTCGACCTCGGCGGAGACCGGAAACGGCTCCGCCGGGAGCGGCGGGTGAGGGGCGCCTTCTGGGGGGCGGCTCTGTTCTCGGTGCTGCTCAGCGGCCTGATCGTCGTGTCGCTGATCGGGGAGGCGGTCAACTTCCTCCGCACCGTCGAGTGGTCGGCGCTTTGGGACATCGGATGGTTCCCACGGCGGGGGATGTTCGACCTGCGCACCATCGTCGTCGCCACGCTGATCATCGCCGGCATCGCCATGCTGGTGGCGACGCCGTTGGGTCTCGGAGCCGCCATCTACCTGTCCGAGTACGCCAGCCCGCGGATGCGCCGCATCCTCAAGCCGATGCTGGAGATCCTCGCCGGCATCCCCTCGGTGGTGATCGGGTACTTCGCCCTCACCTGGCTCAGCCCCAACCTGATCCAGCCGATCTTCAACGCCGAGATCTTCAACATGCTCGCCGCCGGCATCGGGGTCGGCGTGCTCACCACCCCGCTGGTGGCGTCGGTGTCGGAGGACGCCCTGCGAGCCGTCCCCCAGGCGCTCCGGGAGGCCTCCTACGGGCTCGGAGCCCGCAAGTCGGCGACGGTCCGCAAGATCGTCGTCCCCGCCGCCGTCTCCGGGATCATGGCGGCGTTGATCCTCGGTGTGTCACGCGCCATCGGCGAGACCATGGTGGTGGCCATGGCCGCCGGCGCCACCGGGGGCGGACTGCTCACCTTCGACCCACTGGAGCCGGGGATCACGATGACGGCGGCGATGGCTTCGCTGGCCATCGGCACCGACCAGGTGGCCGGAGCGGGCAACGCCTTCCAGAGCCTGTTCTTCGTCGGGATGCTGTTGTTCATCATGACCCTGGGGCTCAACCTGATCAGCGACCGGTTCGTCCGCAGGGTGAGGGGCGAGTACTGATGACCGCCACCCAGGCACCGACGCCCACCACCGCCGACGTCGTCGCCCGCCAGATCTCGGGGCGCAAGCTGCCGTGGCAGGAGGTGGCGTTCCAGGCGGCGCTGCTGCTGGCCCTGTTGATCTCGCTGCTCTTCCTGGTCACGCTGCTCGCCGACATCGTGATCAAGGCGCTGCCGGTGCTCACCGAGCGGCCCGTCGACTTCCTCAGCGGCGAGCTGTCGCCCGACCCGGCCAGGGCCGGTGTCGGCACCGCCATCCTGGGATCGGTGGTCATCACCCTCGGGGTGGCGATGCTGTCGTTCCCCTTCGGGATCGGCACCGCCATCTACATCGAGGAGTACGCCACCGACTCGTGGCTCACCCGGTTCATCTCCACCAACATCCGCAACCTGGCCGGGGTTCCCTCGATCGTCTTCGGCATCCTCGGGTTCGCCGTCTTCGTCCGCGTCCTTGTGGCGGTCGGGCTGGGGGGCAGCGTCAACGGCCGCAACGTCTTCGCCGCCGGGATGACCCTGTCCGCCCTGGTCCTCCCCATCGTGATCATCACCTCCGCCGAGGCGCTGCGGGCGGTGCCCAACAGCATCCGCGAGGCGGGCTTCGGGGTCGGCGCCACCCGCTGGGAGGTCATCCGCCACCACGTCCTGCCTTCG
Source organism: uncultured Acidimicrobiia bacterium (assembly GCA_963834375.1). GTDB lineage: Bacteria > Actinomycetota > Acidimicrobiia > Spongiisociales > UBA5794 > JACDBE01. The sequence continues at coordinate 310,967 of CAWIBM010000005.1, forward strand.
GCGGCGCCCGGCATCCTCACCGGGACCGTGCTCACCCTGTCGCGCGCCTTCGGGGAGACGGCGCCGCTGCTGCTGGTGGGCGCGGTCACCGGGTTCTTCACGCTCGGGGGCCGGCGCCGGCGGCGATGGACAAGCTCACCTCGGCCTACACCGCCCTGCCGGTGACCATCTTCTCCTGGTCCCGCCAGCCCGACGCCGACTTCCGGGCGCTGGCCGCGGCGGCCATCGTCGCCCTGCTCGTCGTGTTGTTGACCGCCAACGCCGCAGCGATCATCCTTCGGAACCGATATGAACGGAAGTGGTGACCAGACCATGCCGGACGCCGAGACGATCGTGGAAACCGACATTCCAGCCGTGACCGACGCGACGCCCGTGCAGGCGATCCGGCCTCGGGTCGACGTGCGCGACCTCGACCCGACGGCGCCGGTGATGTTCGAGGTGGAGGAGCTCAACGTGTACTACGGCGACTTCCACGCCGTCGCGCGGCTTCACCGCCGGGATCAAGGAGCACGAGATCACCGCCTTCATCGGCCCGTCGGGCTGCGGCAAGACGACCATCCTGCGCTGCTTCAACCGGATGAACGACCTCATCGACGGGGCGCGGGTCGAAGGAAAGCTGCTCTATCACGGCACCGACCTGTACGCCCCGGCGGTCGACCCGGTGGAGGTCCGCCGCCGGGTGGGGATGGTGTTCCAGAAGCCCAACCCGTTCCCCAAGTCGATCTACGACAACATCTCGTTCGGCCCGAAGATCAACGGGTACAAGGGGTCGATGGACGACCTCGTGGAGCATTCCCTTCACCGTGCCGCCCTGTGGGACGAGGTGAAGGACAAGCTGGACGAGTCCGCCTACGCCCTCAGCGGCGGGCAGCAGCAGCGGCTGTGCATCGCCCGGGCGATCGCCACCAACCCCGACGTCCTGTTGATGGACGAGCCGTGCTCGGCGCTCGACCCGGTGGCCACGCTCAAGATCGAGCAGTTGATGGGCGAGCTCAAGCAGGACTACACCATCATCATCGTCACCCACAACATGCAGCAGGCGGCCCGGGTGAGCGAGCGCACCGCCTTCTTCAACGTGGCGCTCAACGAGAAGGGCCAGCGAACCGGCTATCTGGTCGAGTTCAACGACACCGCCACGCTGTTCACCAACCCGGAGCAGAAGGCGACCGAGGACTACATCACCGGGCGTTTCGGATGACTCTCGAGGAAGAAGGACATGATCACCAACGAGCCGTTCCGCCACCAAGACATCCGCGCCAGCTTCGACGCCGTTCTGGCCGACCTGCAACAGGGCATGGCCGAGATCGGCGCCTTGATCGCCGACAACCTGCGACAGGGCCGGCGAGGCGATGCGTCATGGCAGGCTCGAGCTGATCGCCGAGGTCCGCGCCATCGACGGCGAGATCGACCGGAGATGCGCCGAGATGGAAAGCGCATCACGTTCGAGACCATCGCCCGCCAGCAGCCGGTGGCGCCGCGACCTACGGTTCCTCATCGCCGCCACCCGGGTCCTCTACGAACAGGAGCGGTCCGGCGACCTCGTGGTCAACTGCATGAACATGCTGGAACGGGAGGAGGGCTTCCCCGAGGTCCCCGGCGATGCAGGCGCTGCTCTCCGGGCGGTGGACACCGCCGCCGGGCTGGTGGACATGTCGGTGGACGCCCTGTCCAACATGTACGAGGCCGCCGGGGCCCGGCTCGACGCCGCCGACGACGAGCTCGACGACCTCATCAGCCGCTACTACACCGAGATCGGCGCCGAGGCGGAGAACATCGGGCTGGAGACGGCGATCGTCATGTCACGGGTGGGAAGGTTCCTGGAGCGCATCGGCGACCACGCCGTCAACATCGCCGAGAACGTCACCTACATCGTCACCTCCGAGCTCCCGGACAGCAGCCGGCCCGTCCCCTCCGACGAAGCCTGACCGGCTCAGCCACCGGGTGGCCGGGACGGTCTTTCACCGTTGTTCAGCCCTCGTTGGCTTCGGAGCCGTCTCCTTCGTCATCGTCAGAGACGCTGTCGAGGACGGTCAAGCCGCGGTCGAGATGCACATCGACCTGCCTGCCGTCATCCAACGTGACCTCGACCTCGTAGAACCCTTCCTCGTCGCCGACCTCGGTGCCCGTGACCCGGCCACCGCCGGTGTGCTCCAACGCAGCGGCACTGGCCCGATCGAGCGCCTCGCCGGTGATCGCCGGCTCGGAGTCGTCCCCGCTACCGGCGGCGGCGATCCCGGTGGCTGCGCCGATCATCCCGACGGTGAGTGCTGCACTCCCGATCAACTTCGCCTTCCGTTCCACCATGCCAGCTCCTTTCGCCATGGGCTGTTGATGTCCACAGCCTGCCCTATGAGTCCTGAAAGGACGCTGAAGTCACGCGCTCGGGCGTGTCACCAGCCGACAGTTCTGGAGCGCGTGCGACTCGAAGGATGATCCGCAGCGGGTCGGAGCGGCGGTGGAGAGGAGGACGCGGAGACCTGCGGCAAAGCCGTACAGCAAGGCGGCGAGGACGAGGAAGAGGAAGCCGATCACCAGCAGCGAGCCGGCGATGCGATGCTCACCTACAGAAGCCGGTAGGCGCACGATTGGGCTCCTTGACCGACCTGGGTCTAGGGAGACTCGGTGTTCGGGTCCGGCCTCCTCGACGGGACGTGCTGACGCTAGTAGTCGGTCTCCCGACCGGCGACCGTAGGCTGGCGGCCTTCAACGGAGGATCGCCATCGACTTCGCCCACTCCCGCGGTGCGACGAGCTGCGCACCCTCCTCACCGGGTTCATGGACGACCACGTGTACCCGGCGGAGGCGGTGCACCAGGAGCAACGCGCCGCGATCGGGGGACCCGGTCAACGCCAGCCCCGGTGCTGGAGTCGCTCAAGCCACCGCCGCGGCGCTCGGGCCTGTGGAACCTGTTCCTCCCCGACGAGCGTTGGGGATGCCGGCCTCTCCAACATCGACTACGCCCCGCTGGCGGAGATCATGGGCCGGTCGATCGAGCTGGCACCCGAGGCCACCAACTGCTCGGCGCCGGACACGGGCAACATGGAGGTGCTGGCGATGTTCGGCACCCCCGAGCAGCAGGAGCGCTGGCTGGTGCCGTTGCTCGACGGCGAGATCAGGAGCTGCTTCGCCATGACCGAGCCGGCGGTGGCCAGCTCGGACCCGTCCAACCTCGAGCTGGGCATCGTCGCCGACGGCGACGACTACGTGCTCACCGGGCGCAAGTGGTGGACCACCGGGGCGCTCGGCGACACCTGCAAGGTGGCGATCGTGATGGGCGTCACCGACCCCGACGCCGACCGGAGGCGGCGCCACTCGATGATCCTGGTGCCGATGGACGCCCCGGGCGTCGGAGTGGAGCGGGGCTCTCCGTGTTCGGATACCAAGACCGGGGCGGGCACGGTGTCGTCCGCTTCGACGGGGTGCGGGTGCCCGAGGGCAATCTGATCGCCGGCGAGGGCGAGGGGGCGATGATCGCCCAGGCCCGACTCGGGCCCGGGCGGATCCACCACTGCATGCGGGCGATCGGCATGGCGGAGCGCGCCCTGGAGCTGATGACGCCCGGGCAGGGAGCGCCACGCCTTCGGGTCGGCGATCGCCGACAAGGGTGTCGTCCAGGAGTGGATCGCCGAGTCCGCGGTGGCGGATCGAGCAGGCCCGGCTCCTGGTGCTGAAGACGGCGTGGCTGATCGACACCGTGGGCAACCGGGCGGCCCGCACCGAGATCTCGGCGATCAAGGTGGTCGTGCCCCGCACAGCTCTCTGGGTGATCGACCACGCCATCCAGGCGCACGGCGGCGCCGGGGTGTCCGACGACTTCCCGCTGGCGCGGATGTACGCCATGGCGCGGACCCTGCGGATCGCCGACGGCCCCGACGAGGTCCACGCCATGGTGGTGGCCCGTACGGAGCTGGGGAGATGACTCCCCCCTCGAGGGGGAACCTCCTACCCGAACAGGCTCGCCACACCCGGTCGAGAGACCTTCCGAGCCGGGGGCCGGGAGCAGGCGGAGCACCGCCTCGAGGTGGTCGGGGGGAAGGTCGCCGACCAGCAGGTAGTCGCCGCAGTCGGCCCGCCAGGTCACCAAGAGTCGGGACGGCTCCACCACCACGCGGTACTCGTGGCCGGCGACATCGAACGGTGGCCGCCTCGTCGGCGTCGGCTGCCGGGCCGACTCGTCGAGCTCGAACACCGAGAACGAGAACAGCCCGTCGCTGAAGTACGCCTGGGCGACGCCGGCGCCGTCCCGGTAGCCGTCGGTCAGCCGGTAGCCGGCGAGCTCGCGGGGCAGGTCCGACTCCGGGGTGACCACCATCATCGTGTAGCCGGGCCCGGAGTCGCCCTCCTCGAGCCCGCGCCCCGGGCCGTCGAAACTGGTGAACGCGCTCTCCCTGAAGACCTCACCGTCGCCGTCGAGACGACGTGGACAGGACGGCCCCGGTCGCCTCGTCGACGGTGACCAGGACCGCCCTGGTCGGTCGCCCTCGGTGACTCGAGCTCGACGCGGGCCGGCCGACGACGACGACCTGCCGGCCCTCCCCACCTGGTAGCGTTCGCTCGTGCCGGTGGCCGACCACCCGGACATCCGCAGCGTCCCGCCGGCGTCGTGCATGCTGCCGTCTCCGGCGATGGTGACGGACTCGCCGCCGGAGCTCGACGACGAGCGTCGAACCGCTCTTGTAGATCTCGACCACGGCGCCACCCGGACCCGCCCAGCTGGACACCACCACCGCGGTCCCCGAGTAGTCGGCCGCCGGCGCCTCGGCGAGGTAGCGGTCGAGCTCATCGTCGGCGGGCGCGGCTGCGGCGGGGCCGATCACCAGTCCGATCACCGCGCCGATGGTGGCGAAGGTTCGGAGCAGACCGGCTCGACTCATCCGGTGTCTCCGGGCAGCTCGAACACCGGCAGCGACAGCCCCGGGTCGACGGCGCTGCGCACCCCATGGCGGGAGGCGAGGTCGCCGGGATCGATCATCGTCGGTGCAGGACCCCGGGTGAGCGCGAAGCCGACGACGAGCGCGGCCGCCCCGGCGGTGAGCGCCACCCCGAGGCCCACTCGGTGTCCGGGACCGCGGCGCGGCCGCCGGCACCGCCACCGCTGATGCCACGGTGCCCGCCGACCAGTCGGCTCGAGCCGGGGCAGCGCCCGGATCGCGGTCCGGGCGGCGTCGACCTCCTGGAGCAGGCGTCTGCATTCGGCGCAGCCCGAGAGGTGACCCGACAAGGCTTGGATCTCGGCGGTGGGCAGCTCACCGTCGAGGTATGCCGACAGCTCGTCGTCGGGGTGGCCGGCGGGCAGCAGCCCGGGGGGCGGGTCGAGGTCGGGGAGCGACCTGGTCAGGCTGCCGCACCGCCCCCAAGCTCGCCGGCGGCCCGGGTGCACGCCGGGCATCCGGCCAGGTGGCGGTCGACCAGTCGGTGCTCGGCGGCCTCGGTAGGCACCGTCGAGCCAGGCGGAGAGGACCTCCTCGGGCGGGCAGGCGGGACCGGTCACAGCCGGCCATGTCAGCAACTCCCTGAGGCGGCGCCGGCCCCGGTGAATGCGGCTGCGAACCGTGCCCACCGGTATGTCGACGGCGTTGGCGATCTCGTCGTAGCTGAGCCCGACCACGTCGCACATCACCACGCACTCGCGGAAATCGAAGGGCAACTTGAGCAGTGCGGCCTGGACGTCGTCGGACAAGCCTGACGTGGGCGAGCACCTCGTCGGGCGAGGCGGCGGCGACATGAGAGGGTGCGCTCATTTCGACCAGTTCGACGGTGGGACGGCGCCGGCGACTGACGGAGGTCGTCGATGAAGGCGTTGCGGGTGATCCGCCACAGCCACGCCTCGAAGGATCCGGGCGTGTACCGGTCGATGCCGGAACGCACCCGGAGCAGGACCTCCTGGACGAGGTCGGCGGCATCGTGGGAGTTGCCGGTGAGCCGGTAGGCGTAGTTGTAGATCTGCCGCCCATAGCGCCGGGCGACGTCTTCCCATGTAGGGAACGGGGCATCGTTCACGCATCCTCCAACAGGGCAGGACCAACAGTGAACGAACCCGGGCCGCTCTCGGTTCCCGGGTGACGGGCACGCGCTATCGGGTGGGCGACTTCTCGGAGGCGGGCTGCTCCTCTTCGCTGCCCTCCTCGACCCCCTTGCGGAACTCCTTGGCGGAGGCTCCGAGCGAACGGGCGAGGTCGGGGAGCTTGCGGGCGCCGAACAGGAGCACCAGCACGGCGACGATCAGAAGGATCTCGCCGCCGGCGAACTGCCTGAACATGGACTGCTCCTTCCTGTCCTCCGAGTGTACCTCCGGCCGGCCGCCAAGCTCGCCCCGCTCGCCAGTGGCCTAGCCCAGCGCGGCCGAGTTGACGAACGTCTGGAACCGCTCCCTGGTGACGAAGCGAAGCCTGGGCTGGCGCCGCTCCCGGTCGTAGCACAGGAACGAGCCGTACTTGGGCGTGAACAGCAACCCGCGGCCCGCACCGGAGGAACCGAAGCGGACGACGAACTCGTCGATCGCCCGCTCCGACAGCTCGGGATGGCTCCCCGGTAGGTGCTCGACCACCTCGACGTAGTGGGCCACCCCCTCGCGGGTCGCGGTGAACGCCCGGCCTTCGCCATCGACCGAGTATCCCGCCAAGCGGAGCAGCCCGGCGACGAGCTCCGCGGCCGGCGCCGTGGCCGGGTCGATCCCCTGGGTGCGGAGACCGGCGTCCTGCATGGCGGTGAGTCGCACCTCGTCGGCGAGCGGCGGCAACTCGTCGGCGGGCACCCGGGAGTCGACCGCCGGCGATCGGTGCGCCCGAGTCGTCGAACAAGGAGAGCTCGTCGAAGACGTCGCGGCACCGCCGCCCTGCCCAGGTGGAACATCCCCGGAGGTGCCGGCGGGGGTAGCTCGCCTGGGCCGTCGAGGCCGAGCGTGCCCACCGCCACCGGGCGACCGTCGCGCTCGGCGTAGGCATGGACCCGGGACACCCCCTCCATCGGCAGCTTGCCCCGCTTCGAGCGCAGCACCTCGACCGCCTCGGCCAGCAGGATGTCGCGCAGCACCGGGTCGACGACCCCTTCGGGCAGAGGGACGGCGAACTCGACGTGGGCTTCGCCGCTGCTGACGTGGAACCTCGACGGCGGGGGATGTAGCCCGCCGTCATCGACGCTTGGTGCCGCCGGTGCCGCCGGCCCGCCTGCCTGCGCCCCTCCGCGCCCCTCAGCGCTAGGACGATCAGGATGACGACAGCGGCGGCGATGAGCACGGCCACCAAGGGATCCACGACGGGCAACTCCTCTGGCTGGGGGGCGCCACCCGATTGTACGGAGCCGTGGGGCGGCCGGGGGGCTCGGGTCAGCCGGCGCGGCGGGCCGAAGCGGCCCTCTCCCGACGGATCTTGCGACGCTCCCGCTCGGACAGCCCACCCCAGATGCCGAACTTCTCGGAGGAGACGATGGCGAACTCGAGGCACTCGGCCCGCACCGAGCACTCCCGGCAGATGGACTTGGCGGTGCGGGTCGAGGCGCCGCGCTCGGGGAAGAACAGGTCCGGGATCGGCTCCCCGGCAGTTGGCGAGATCCTGCCAGGCGAGTTGGTCCGAGGCGAGGATCTCGAGCAGCTGGGTGAACACAGACCAACCCTTACACCGATGTAATTACGCCGGTGTGATTCTCGCCCCCGGTCGCGCGCCTGTCAACCCCGTTCCGTGACGACGGCCGCCGTTCCCTGCCCGGTCCCATCCAGCCGCCCGCCCCGCAGCCGGCGTAACGTGCCCGACATCGGGTTGGCATAATGAGCCGCGCCTGTCGCGACCTGCCCGAGAAAGGACGGTGTTGACCACAACCCGACCGAAGACGGCGGAATCGCGGTCCGGGCTGCTCGGCATCTACCGGAGCGACGTCGGCAAGAAGTACGCCATGGCGATCTCCGGCGTCCTGCTGCTGCTCTTCGTCTTCGCCCACATGGTGGGCAACCTCCACGCCTTCGAGGGACCCGTCGAGATCGACGAGTACGGCGAGGCACTCAGGGGCATCGGAGAGCCGCTCTTCCCCCGCACCCTGTTGTTGTGGGTCGTCCTCCGGCTCCCCGTGGCCATCGCCCTGGTGGTGCACGTCCACGCCGCCTATGCGCTCACCCGCTCCAACCAGCGGGCGAGGGCCGGCTCCTACGACCAGCCGCAACTACGTGGCGGCCAACTACGCCTCGCGCACCATGCGGTGGACCGGGGTGATCATCCTGCTGTTCCTGGTGTGGCACCTCGCCGACTTCACCTGGGGCGTCGAGACCGTGAACCCCGAGTTCATCCGCGGCGCGGTCTATAAGAACCTGGTGGCCAGCCTGTCACGGTGGCCGGTGTTCCTCCTCTACCTGGTGGCGCTGGGCGCCCTGTCGCTGCACGTCTGGCACGGCGCCTGGAGCCTCTTCCAGAGCCTGGGGATCAACAACCCACGGTTCAACGCTTCTGGCGCAGCGTTCGCCACCGGTGTTCGCCGTCATCGTCACCGCCGGGTTCGCCGCAGTGCCCATCGCCATCCAACTCGGGGTCATCGCGATGACCGGGGCAGCCGCCGGCCAACCGCCAGGGCACGACCCTGACCCTGGACGCCAAGGTCCCGCCGGGGCCCGCTCGCCGAGAAGTGGGACCGGCACCGCTTCACCACCCGGCTGGTCAACCCGGCCAACAAGCGGAAGTACGAGATCATCATCGTCGGCTCCGGACTGGCCGGCGCCTCGGCGGCCGCCACCCTCGGCGAGCTCGGCTATCGGGTGAAGGTGTTCACCTTCCACGACTCGCCCCGCCGAGCCCACTCCATCGCCGCCCAGGGCGGCATCAACGCCGCCAAGAACTACCGCAACGACGGCGACAGCGTGTTCCGGCTGTTCTACGACACCATCAAGGGCGGCGACTACCGGGCCAGGGAGGCCAACGTCTACCGGCTGGCCCAGGTGTCCGACGAGATCATCGACCAGTGCGCCGCCCAGGGGGTTCCCTTCGCCCGGGAGTACGGGGGCCTGCTCGACAACCGGTCGTTCGGCGGCGCCCAGGTGTCGCGCACCTTCTACGCCAGGGGCCAGACCGGCCAGCAGCTGCTCCTCGGCGCCTACCAGGCGATGGCCCGGCAGATGAAGGCCGGGACCGTGGAGCTGCACACCCGCAGCGAGATGCTCGACGTGGTGGTCCACGAGGGCAGGGCCGCGGGCATCGTGGTGCGCGACCTGGTGACCGGCGCGGTGACGTCGCACTCGGCGCACGCCGTGGTCCTCGCCACCGGCGGGTACAGCAACGTCTACTACCTGTCGACGAACGCCATGGCGTGCAACGTCACCGCCATCTGGCGGGCCCACCGCAGGGGGGCGGCCTTCGCCAACCCGTGCTACACCCAGATCCACCCCACCTGCATCCCGGCGAGCGACGAGTTCCAGTCGAAGCTCACCCTGATGTCGGAGTCGCTGCGCAACGACGGCCGCATCTGGGTCCCCGCCGACCCGAGGACGCCCGACCTCCCAACGAGATCCCCGAGGAACGAGCGCGACTACTACCTGGAGCGCGCCTACCCGGCGTTCGGCAACCTGGTGCCCCGTGACGTCGCCTCCCGGGCGGCGATGCGGATGATCGACCAGAACCGGGGGGTCGGGCCCGCTCGAAGAACGGCGTCTACCTCGACTTCGCCGACGCCATCGAGCGGCTGGGCACCGAGGTGGTGGCGGAGCGCTACAGCAACCTGTTCGAGATGTACGAGCGGATCACCGACGACGACCCGTACAAGCTCCCATGCGGATCTACCCGGCCCCGCACTACACGATGGGCGGGCTGTGGGTGGACTACGACCTGATGACGACCATCCCCGGGCTGTACGCCCTCGGCGAGGCCAACTTCTCCGACCACGGCGCCAACCGGCTCGGGGCCAGCGCCCTGATGCAGGGGCTGGCCGACGGCTACTTCGTGCTCCCCGCCACCATCGGCGGCTATCTGGCGGACTTCCTCAACGTCAGCCCCGCTGCCCACCGACGATGCCGCCTTCGTCGCCGTCGAGGCGGAGGTACAGCGACCGGGTCGACGGCTTCCTGGCGGTCGCAGGGCAGCCGCCCGGTCGACTGGTTCCACCGTGAGCTGGGCAAGATCATGATCGAGCACTGCGGGATGTCCCGGAACCGGACCGGCCTGGAGAAGGCGCTGGCCGAGATCCCGGCGCTGAAGGCCGAGTTCGAGCCGACGTGAGGGTGCTGGGCTCGGCGGAGACGCTCAACCAGTCGCTGGAGAAGGCCGGCCGGGTCGCCGACTTCTTCGAGCTCGCCGAGCTGATGTGCCGCGACGCCATCGACCGGGAGGAGTCGTGCGGCGGCCACTTCAGGGTCGAGCACCAGACCGAGGAGGGCGAGGCCCGGCGTGACGACGAGAACCAGGCCTCGTCGCCGCCTGGGCGTGGGAGGGCGACGGCGTACCGCAGCTAAGATCGAGGAGCCGCTGGTGTTCGAGAACGTCATCCCCTCGCAGAGGAGCTACAAGTAGTGGACCTGACCCTGCGGGTGTGGCGCCAGGCCGGGCCGGATGCCCCGGGTTCGCTTCGAGACCTACCAGGCCGACGGCATCTCGCCGGAGGCGTCGTTCCTCGAGATGCTCGACATCGTCAACGAGCGGCTGGAGCACGACGGGAAGGAGCCGATCGTCTTCGACCACGACTGCCGGGAGGGCATCTGCGGCACCTGCGGGGTGATGATCAACGGCGTCGCCCACGGCCCCCAGCTGGGCACCGCCACCTGCCAGCTCCACATGCGCAAGTTCGACCGACGGCGACACCGTGGTGGTGGAGCCGTGGCGGGCCGCCGCCTTCCCGGTGGTGCGCGACCTGATGGTCGACCGCTCCGCCTTCGACCGGATCATCGAGGCCGGCGGCTACATCTCGGTGTCGACCGGGGCCGTCGCCCGACGCCAACGAGATCGCCGTGCCCAAGGACGCCGCCGACGCCGCCATGGACGCCGCCGCCTGCATCGGCTGCGGGGCCTGCGTCGCCGCCTGCCCCAACAGCGCCGCCCAGCTGTTCACCGCCGCCAAGCTGGCCCATCTCAACCTCCTCCCGCAGGGCCAGGCCGAGCGCCACCTGCCGCACCATCGCCATGGTGGACACGATGGAGTCGTACTTCGGCTCGTGCACCAACCACGGGGAGTGCGAGACGGCGTGCCCCAAGGGCATCAGCATCGACACCATCGCCCTGATGAACCGCGACTACCTGAAGGCCAGGCTGGCCGATCGGCGCCTCGTCGGTCGGTGAGGCAGGCGGGTCGACCTCCCGAGCAGCCGCCGGCGCCCTCCACCTACAATCCCGGGCGCCGACCCAGAAAGGACCCCCCGTTGTCGCAGTTCCTGTCCGAGGCGTTCATGGCCGAGGCCACGGCGGCGCTCAACGCCGATCCGGAATTCACCGGTGCCATCGGGAACGTCGACCTCGCCATCCAGTTCACCATCACCGATGCGCCGGCCGGCGAAGTCGTGTACGGGCTGTCGATCGCCGACGGCACCGCCGAGATGGCGCTGGGCGAGCTGGCCGGCGCCGACCTCGAGGTGACCAACGACTACGAGACCGCCGTCGGCATCTCCACCGGCGAGCTCAACACCCAGATGGCCTTCATGACCGGCAAGCTCAAGGTGACCGGCGACATGGCCAAGTTGATGCTCAACCAGCACGTGATCAACGCCTTCGCTCCGGCGCTCTCCGGCCTCGACGTCGAGTACTGAGGCTCCCCCGCCGGCGCCGACCGGTGGGACGGGAACGAGATCAGGGCGGGGCAGGCGCCCCGCCCTGATCTGTATTCGGATGGCCGGTCGATCCGGCGCTACTTCACCGCATCCTTGAGGCCCTTGCCTGCCTTGAAGGCGGGCCGGTGGCCGGCGGCGATGCTCGACCGCTTCGCCGGTCTGCGGGTTGCGGCCGGTCCGTGCCGCCGAGTAGCGCCGCTCGAAGGTGCCGAACCCGGTGAAGGTCACCTTGTCGCCGCCCTTGAGCGCGCCGGTGATGGCATCGAGGGTGGCGTCGACGACCGAGCCGACCGTCGACTTGGACTCTCCGGTCGCCGCGGCGACGGCGTCTACCAGGTCACCCTTGTTCATCCGAAACCTCCTGGGTGGGGAATCACAGAGCTGTAACTCTAACCCGCCAGGCACAGAAAGCCAAGATTCCCCTTGCACGGCAAGGGTTCACGATCCCGGGCCGGTGGCCGACGTGATCGCCGCGAGGGTCAGAGATCGATCTCATCCATCTCGGCGACCTTCTCCCTCACCGCGGCGGCGGCGTCCACCAGTGCCCGCAGCTCGTCCTCTGTGAGGTCGGCCTCGACGATCTGCTGCACCCCCCCGGCGCCGAGCCGGGCGAGCACGCCGAGGTAGACGTCGGAGATGCCGTACTCCCCGGTGGTCCATGCACACACCGGCAGCTCGGCCCCCGAGTCGGTGAGCACCGCCTCCACCATCTGCGCCGCCGCCGCCGAAGGGGCGTAATAGGCGCTGCCGGTCTTGAGGAGAGCGACGATCTCGGCTCCACCGTCCCGGGTGCGGGCCACGAGGTCGTCGATGGTGGCAGCGTCGAGCACCTCGGTGAGCGGCCGGTCACCGACGCGGCACAGCGAAGGTGCGGGCACCATGGTCTCGCCGTGGCTGCCCAGGGTCACCGCCTTCACCGACAGCACGTCGACCCCGGCGGTGTCGGCGATGAAGTTGGCGAAGCGGGCGCTGTCGAGGATCCCCGCCTGGCCGAGGACCCGCTGTCGGGGCAGGCCGGAGACCTCGGCCGCCAGCGTTGTCATCTGGTCGAGCGGGTTGGTCACCACGACGATGACGGTGTCCGGCGAGTGGCGGACGATCTGCTCGGTGACGTCCTTGACGATCTTGGCGTTGACGGCGAGCAGGTCCATGCGCGACATCCCCGGCTTCCGGGGCAGCCCGGCGGTGATCACCACCACCTCGCTGCCGGCGGTGTCGGCGTAGTCGTTGGTGCCCGTCACCCTGGTGCGGAAACCGAGCACCGGACGCGACTGGTTCATGTCGAGGGCGAGGCCCTGGGGCAGACCCTCGACGATGTCGGTCATCACCAGCTCGTCGGCGATGTCCGCCTCGGCCAGCCGCTGCACCGTGGTCGACCCGTACTTGCCCGCCCCGACGACGGTGACCTTGGACATCGCTTCTCCACTCCTCGGTCGAGGTCCGGCGCCGAGGGTAGTTGCCCGGCGTCGGGCTCTTCATCGACCGGCGGGGTCGACCAGTCTGGCGGCGACCACGAAGTTGTATGCCTGATGGACACCGGAGGCGTCCATCTCGTCCCCGCTGGGACCGGCGTACGAGCCGAGGAGGTAGATCGTCGGCTCCCGCTCGTCCCATGCCCTTCGGATGAGCTGGTCGTCCGGGCCGCCCGTGGGATCGTCGGGCTCGCCGGATAGCGCGGTCTTCAGGAAGTAACGGCCCGGGCTCTCGGGGAGGTGCTCGCCGGGGCCGTCGACGAGGTCGAAGACCTCGTAGCGGCAGACCTCGGTGCCGTCGTCGAGTGAGACCACGATCTGCTGGCCGGCGGTCAGACCGGAATCGCCGTCGTACCGCTCCGAGTCGATGACGTCGTAGAAGATGTCCCACGCCTCCTCGGCGGTGCTGTAGTTGGCGTGGCCCAGGGCGAAAACGGCACCTCCCTCGCAGGGGAGGGCGAGCCGGGCGTCCTGGTAGACCTCGACGGTGCCGAACACCGGGTTCCACTCCTTGGTCGGTTCGTGACTGGGGCCTACCGCGATCACCGGCGCCGACCGCTCCGGGCTGGTCGCCGTTGCCGGGAGCGTGAGCCACAGGCGTTCTCGCCACCTAGCCGGCAGGGGCGCCGGCCATATCGGCTCGGCGGCGTTGCCGGCTCCTTCTTCCGCCGGAGGGCCCGCGGTTGTCGAGGTCGATGTGGACCCAGCGGTCGTGGTGGGCAGCGCCGCCACGGTCGTCGGCGCCGTTCCGGCGAGGTGGCGAGATTCGGGGATGGCCCCCGACGACCAGGCCCAGGCGACCGCGCCGACTATGCCCGCCAGGAGCAGGCAGACGGCGGCGAGGCGACGAACAGCGGTCATCTTCGTGGGGACATCTTCGTGCGGACGCGGACGAGTGCCGGGGGCGTCGGTTCGACGACGCCCTTCCGGCACTCACTCGCCCGGCTTCAGCTCCCGGCTCGGTCCCGGCGGAACAACAGCGTCGACCCGACCAGTCCCAGGATACCGAGAAGCCCGAAGAGGGCGCTCAGCTCACCCCCGGGCTCTTCGTGGCTGCCCGGCGCCGGCGGGGTCGACCCCGTGGGCGGGGCGTCCGGGTCGTCCGGATCGGTGGTGGTGGTGACGAGCCCGGTCGTCGTGGTGGACGTCGTCAGGCTGTCGTCGTCGTCGTCGAGTCATCGGGAACCGTCGTCGTCGTCTCCGGCGGCTCGGTGGTCGTGGTGGTCTGCGTGGTGCAGCTCACCTCCAGCGTCCCGGCGATGGACGTCCGCCGTGACTCGGTGGACTCGAGGTAGACGACGAAGACGTCGCCCGCCGAGGCATCGACGTCCACGGAGCCCGTGGTGGTGGTGAATGGCTCGTCCTCGACCCCGAACAGCGTCAACACCGCCACGCCGTTCTCCTCGACGATCAGGTTGTTGCCCGGGTGTTGGGACTGCCCGTTGGTCGCCGTCAGGTCGACGGTGCAGAGCCCGATGGCCTCGTCGATGGTGATCGAGGCCACCTGGGTGACCGTGCCCGGGGTCACCCGGAACCCGGTCGCGTAGTCCCAGGAGGCGGTCTCTTTCGTGTCTGCTTGCGCCGGCGCGACGACGAAGGCGGCGCAGAGCGCCGCGATCGCCGCCAGCACCAGGCTGTAGCGCCTGTGCATCGGTTGTGCCTGCCTTGCTTTCCCTCAGCGCGCCGCCCAGTGGCGCGCCCCATGCTTTCCCTCGGCGCGCCAGCCCAGTGGCGCACCCCTTCCTTACCCGAGGCGCGCCAGCCCAGTGGCGCACCCCTTAACTCCCTCTTGGCGCGGCTCGGTGGCGCGCCCCCCTTACCTCCTCGGGCGCGCCAGCGAATGGCGCACCCCAGCGTTCCCTGGGCACGCCGCGCAATGCCGCGCGCCCCGATCTCCGACAGTCGCCCCGACGGTCTCCCCGCGAGAACCTCAGACTGTCTTGGCCCAGCCGTCACCATAGCCCGTGCGAGGTTTCGCCGCGGGCATCTATCGACCCTTTTTTCGCCTCACATGCGGTCGATGATGGCGGTGCCGAACTCGCTGGTGCGGACCTCCTCGACCACCTCGTAACCCCAGGAGCGGAAGGCGCCCTCGGTGCTGTTTCATGTGCCGGGGGCGTCAGTTGACGACGCCCCCGCACTCACTCGCCCGGCTTCAGCTCCCGGCTCGGGTCCGGCGGAACAACAGCGTCGACCCGACCAGTCCCAGGATCCCGAGGAGACCGAACAGGGCGCTCAGCTCACCCCCGGGCTCTTGGTGGCTGCCCGGCGCCGGCGGGGTCGACCCCGTGGGCGGGACGGTCCGGGTCGGTGGTGGTGGTGACTGGCGGCCCGGTCGTCGTGGTGGAGTCGGGCGCCGTGGTCGTTTCGGTGGTCGTGGTGGTCTGCGTGGTGCAGGCCACCTCCAAGGTCCCGGCGACGTTCGTCAGCGGTGACTCGGTGGACTCGAGGAAGACGTCGAAGACGTCGCCCGCCGAGGTGTCGAAGGTGAACGATACCCCGTTGGTGCTGAACGGCTCGTCCTCGACCCCGAACAGCGTCGCCACCTTCACGCCGTTGTACTCGAGGATCAAGTTGTTGCCCGGGTTCGCGGATTGCCCGCTGGTCGCCGACATCTCGACGGTGCAGATCCCGACCGCTTCGTCGACGGTGAGCGTCGCCACCTCGGTGCGCGTGCCCGGGGTCACCATGAGCCCGGACGCGAAGTCCCAGGACACGGTTTGGACGCTCGTGTCTGCTCGTGCTGGCGCGACGACGAAGGCGGCGCAGAGCGCCGCGATCGCCGCCGGCACCAGGCTGTAACGCCTGTGCATCTATTGCCTGCCTTGCTTCCGTCGGCGCGCCGCTCTGCGGCGCGGCCCATGTTCCTCGTAGCCCGTGCGACGTCTTGCCGCCGGGTTCTATCGACCCTTTCAGCGCCTCACATGCGGTCGATGATGGCGGTGCCGAACTCGCTGGTGCGGACCTCGCGGGCCCCCTCCATGAGTCGGGCGAAGTCGTAGGTGACGATGCGGTCGGCGATGGCCCTCTCCAACCCGTCCTCGATCCGGTCGGCGGCCTCGACCCATCCCAGGTAGCGGAACATGTTCGCCCCCGACAGGATGACCGACCCCGGGTTGACCTTGTCCTGCCCGGCGTACTTGGGGGCCGTGCCGTGGGTCGCCTCGAACACGGCGTGGCCGGTGATGTAGTTGATGTTGCCCCCCGGGGCGATGCCGATCCCGCCCACCTGGGCGGCGAGGGCGTCGGAGATGTAGTCGCCGTTGAGGTTGAGGGTGGCGATCACGTCGTACTCGGCGGGCCGGGTGAGGATCTGTTGCAGGAAGGCGTCGGCGATGACGTCCTTGACCAGCAGTTTGTCGCCGGGATCTCCGCCGCTGGCCTCCCAGGACACGGCGACGTCGGCGAACTCGTCCTCGACCACCTCGTAACCCCAGGAGCGGAAGGCGCCCTCGGTGTACTTCATGATGTTGCCCTTGTGCACCAGCGTCACCGAGCGCCGGCCGTTGGCGAGCGGCGTACTGCAGCGCCGCCCGGACCAGCCGCTTCGACCCGGTCTCGGACACCGGCTTGATCCCCAGCCCGCTGTCGGGGCGGAGGTTCCACCCGTACGTGTGGTCGAGGAACTCGAGCAGCTCGCGCGCGCTCCTCGGACCCGGCCTCGAGCTCCTTGCCGGCGTAGACGTCCTCGGTGTTCTCCCGGAAGATCACCATGTCGACGAGCTCGGGATGCTTCACCGGCGAGGGAACCCCCTGGTACCAGCGCACCGGGCGCAGGCAAACGTACAGGTCGAGGATCTGGCGGAGGGCGACGTTGAGGCTGCGGATTCCCCCGCCGACCGGTGTGGTCAGCGGGCCCTTGATCCCGACCAGGTGCGACCGGAACGCCTCGACGGTCTCCTCGGGCAGCCACTGGCCCGGTCTGGTCGAACGCCTTCTGCCCGGCGAGCACCTCGAGCCAGTCGACCTTGCGCGACCCGCCGTAGGCCTTGTCGACGGCGGCGTCGAACACCCGCACCGCCGCCGCCCAGATGTCGGGACCGATCCCGTCACCCTCGATGAAGGGCAGGATCGGCTGGTCGGGCACGCTCAGCCCGTCCGGCTCCCATGGTGATCTTGTCGGCCATTGGCAATCCTCCGGGCGCAGCGGTTCGAGGCGCAGAGGGTAGTGGCGGCGGCACGGACGCCAGCCCGGCTACTCGAAGGTGGCGATGGCCACCATCAGCATGACGAGGAAGGTGGTGGCGAGGCCGAGCAGCGCCCAGGCGACCAGCCTCCTGGCGAGCCCGATCGCCGGTGCCCTGCCGGGCCGCACCGACCAGCCAGCGGGCGCCGAACACGGCGCCGACGGTGGCCACGATGAAAGGGACGGCGATGTTGTCGATGAGACTGAGGCCGAAGAGCCCGGCGACGAAACCGATGGTGAACCCGGCCAGGGCACCGACGGCGATGTCGTGGATCATCCACCGCACGTCGGCGGGCGGCGGCCGGCTCGGCTCCTGCGAGCCTCGTCGGTCATCCCGCGCCCATACGTCTGGTGGCGAGCTGCACCGTGTTGGCGAGCAGCGAGGCGATGGTCATCGGGCCGACGCCGCCGGGGACCGGGGTGATCGCCCCGGCGACCTCGACCACGGAGTCGAAGTCGACGTCGCCGACCAGACCCTTCCTCGGTCCGGTTGGTGCCGACGTCGATGACCGTCGCCCCCGGCTTCACGTCCGCGCCGCCGATCAGCCGGGGACGCCCGGCGGCGACCACCAGCAGGTCGGCGGTGCGGGTAGGTCGCACCGAGACCGGTGGTGCGGGAGTGGGCCAGCACGACGGTGGCGTCCGACGCCGCGGGCGCCCAGCATCAGCGCCATCGGGCGCCCCACCAGGAACGAGCGCCCCACCACCACCGCCATGGTCCCGGCGGTCGGGATGCCGTAGTGGTCGAGGATGCGGAGGATCCCGGAGGGCGTCGCCGGGGTGACGGTTGGTCGACCGAGCACGAGCCGGCCGAGGTTGTAGCGGGTGGAGCCCGTCGGCGTCCTTGGCCGGGTCGACCATTTCGACCACCCGGTCGCCGTCGAGCCCCGCAGGCAGCGGGAGCTGGACGATCATCCCGTGCGACCGCCGGGTCGGCGTTGAGCTCGTTCACCACGCCTCGACCTCCGCCTGGCCGGTCGTCGCCGGCAGCCGGCGGTCGACGGACACGATCCCGGCGGCGACGGCGGCGGCGTGCTTGGCGGTGACGTAGCGTGTGCGAGGCGGGGTCGTCGCCGACGAGGATGGTGGCGAGGCCGATGCGCCGGCCGATGGGCGGCGACGGCGGCGGCCACCTCGGCCCTCAGCGCGGCCGCTACCTCCTTGCCCGGAGAGGATCCGTGCGGTCAATGCCGGAAGTGCCTGGTCCCGGCCAGGATCAGCGGCGATGCCGAGCCGGTCGGCGGCGGCGACCACCTCGTCGTCGCGGCGCGACCCGCCCGGGGCCACCACGGCGGCGACGCCGGCGGCGGCCAGCGACCTCGACACCGTCGGCGAACGGGAAGAAGCCGTCGCCGGCCGCCACCGCGCCCCGGGCGCGCTCCCCCGCCTTGGCCAGCGCCCGGACGGCGGCGCCCACCCGGCTCTGGTCGCCGGCGCCGATGCCGACGGCGGCGCCGCCGGTGGCGACGACCACCGAGTTCGACTTGGTGGCGGCGGCCACCTTCCACGCCAGCCGCAGGTCGGCGAGTTGCGCCTCGTAGGGCGCCACCGTCGACCGCACCTCCCAGTCGCCGTCGCCGGGAGCCGTTCGCGGCGCTGGGCGACGAACCCGTCCTCGAGCCGGCGCAGGTCGAGGTCGGCGTCGTGCGGGGCGGGGGTGCGACCAGCACCCGCAGGTTCGGCTTGGCCGGCCGAGGATGGCGGTGCCTTCGGCGGTGACGGCCGGGTGCCACCACCACCTCGACGAAGCGGTCGGTCAGATCAGCGGCGCGGTCGCTTCGTCCACCGGACCGCGTGACCGCCACCACCCCCCCGAACGCCGACAACGGGTCGCATTCCCAGGCGGCGGCGAAGGCGTCGGCGACGCCCGGCCGGACCGCGACGCCGCACGGGTTGGTGTGCTTGACGATCACCGCCGCCGCCCCTTCGCCGGCCAGTTGGGCGGCGAGCCGCCACGCCGCCTCCGCGTCGATCAGGTTGTTGAACGAGAGTGGCTTCCCCTGGACCAGCTCGGCGGCGTCCCACCACCCCGTCACGGCCCCGGTCGCGGTAGACGGCAGCCTCCTGGTGAGGGTTCTCGCCGTAGCGGAGCACGTCGACCCGGTCGAGGGCGATCACCAGCGACGGAGGGAGCGGCTCGTCGCGGTGCAGCCAGTCGAGGATGGCGGCGTCATACCCGCGCGGTGCGGGAGAAGGCGGTCGCCGCCAGCCGCCGCCGGGTGGCGGCGTCGATCCCCCCGGTCTCGACGGCATGCTCGCGACCGCCTCGTAGTCGCCGGGAGAGGTCACCACGGCGACGTTGGCGTGGTTCTTGGCGGCGGCCCGGATCATGGTCGGCCCGCCGATGTCGATCTGCTCGACGGCGGCCGGCTCGGCCACCTCGGGGTCGGCCACGGTGGCCTCGAACGGATAGAGATCGACAACGACCAGCTGGAAGGGCTCGACGCCGTGGGCGTCCAGGTCGGCGACATGCTCCGGTCGTCGGACACGTCGGCGAGGATCCCGGCGTGGATTGCCGGGTGCAGCGTCTTGACCCGCCCGTCGAGCATCTCCGGGGTGCCGGTCACCTCGGTCACCGGAGTGACCGGGAGCCCGGCGGCGGCGAGGGCGGCGGCGGTGCCTCCCGAGGAGACGATCTCGACACCGGCGGCGACCAGCCTGGTGGCGAACGGAACCAGCCCGGTCTTGTCGGACACCGACAGCAGCGCCCGCTTCACCGGGAGTCACGCCGGGTCCCAGGCGACGTGGCGTCCCTCGACGCGGAGCCGGCCGGCGGCGAAGGCGTCGACGACCTCCGGGTAGCGCCGGTGCTCCACCTCCTGGATGCGGGCCCGCAAGGTGTCCTCGGTGTCACCGGGCAGCACCGGCAATCGCCTCCTGGTAGACGATCGGCCCGTGGTCGACCTCCTCGTCGACCAGGTGGATGGTGATCCCGGTGAGGGTCACCCCGTGGGCGAGCGCCTGGGCGACGGCGTGGGCGCCCGGGAAGGCGGGGAGCAGGGCGGGATGGGTGTTGAGGATGCGGTTGGGGAACCGGCGGATGGCGGCCGGTGCCAGGATCCGCATGAAGCCGGCGAGCACCAGGGCGGCGGCGCCGTGGTCGGCGGCGGTCGTGCACACCGCCTCGGTGAACGCGGCACGGTCGGAATGGGCGTCCCAGTCGACCACCTCGGCGGGCACCCCGGCGGCGGTAGCCCGGTCCAGCGCCCTCACCCCCGTACGGTCGGATATGACCACCACGATCTCGGCGTGGAACGCCGGGTCGGCGGCGGCGTCGAGCAGGGCCTGGAGGTTGCTGCCGCTCCCGGAGACGAGCACGGCGATGGGGAGGCGCCCGTTCATGACCGGCGGCAGGTTATCCGCCCGGCGCCCCGGTCAGTTGGAGGCCACCGGGCCGGGCTCGGCCCCGGTGGCGAGGCGCCGCCGATGGGCCATGCCGGCGAGGGCCTCGAGCACGACGCGGTGGGCGACGTTGACGGTGAGGTCGCTCACGTCGTAGGGAGGCGAGACCTCGACCACGTCGAGCCCGACGACGTCGTGGTCGACGCACAACCGGCGCACCATGCGGAGCAGGTCGGCGGCGTGGATCCCTCCCGGCTCGGGTGTACCGGTTCCCGGTGCCTGGGACGGGTCGATGGCGTCGATGTCCACCGAGATGTAGAGGCGGTCGGCGGTGGAGAGCGCCTCGGAGACGGCGTCCGCCATCACCGCGCCGAAGCCCCGCTCCCAGATCTCCTGCATCGGTGTGCCACCGCATCCCCTGGTCGCGCATCCACTCGAAGACCTCGCGGGGCGGCCAGTAGCCGCGCAGCCCCACCTGGACGAAGTGGCTGCCCGGCACCGCGCCGGATTCGATGAGCCGCCGCATCGGGGTGCCGTGGCTGGCCAGGTTCCCGTCGATGCTGTCTGCGGTGTCGGCGTGGGCGTCGAAGTGGACGACACCGACGGCGCCGTGGCCATGCACGTCGGCAACGGCGGTCGCCGCCGGCCAGGTGATCGAGTGGTCGCCGCCGAGGACGACCGGGACGATGCCCCGCCGGGCGACGTCGTGGACCCGGTCGTGGATGTTGGCGTGAGAGGCCTCGGTCTGTCCGTGCGGGCAGTAGGCGTCCCCGTGGTCGACCACTTCGAGATGATCGAAGATCTCCAGCCCGAGGTCGAGGTGGTAGGTGCCTGGCATGTACGCCTGCCCCTGATCGCCTTGGGCCCGAACCGGGCGCCCGGGCCGGTTGGTGGTCGACCACGTCGAACGGCGCCCCGACGACGGCGACGTCCGGGCGCCACTCGTCGAGCTGCTCGGGCTCGGTGAGCAGTGGCCGTTGGGCGAACGTGGTGACGCTGCCGAACACGTAGCCCAGGTCGAGCTGCTCCTGGTACCCCGGTGGCAGCCGGCGCCGTGGCTCGGTCATCGCCGGGACGTTAGGCGCGACGGTCGACATGCCGACGAGGGCGTACCCCGCCGAGACTCGACCGGGCTCGGGCCGCCGAGGTGATCAGGCTCGGTCCACGACTCGAGGCATTCTCAGATAGCGGGCGGGGACGAGGAATTTGTCACACCTACGGTGCATGATGGGGCTGATGGTGATGGACAACAACACTCTGCACTCTATGAGGTCGGCGCTGCCCGCAGGCGATGGCGCCCGGGCCGCGGCTCGCCGGCCTGTTGGCCGGGGTTGACCGGTCCCGGTTGTCGGATCACGACGTGGTTCGGTTGATGGTGGCTCGGGACCGGTTGGTTTCACACGACCAGGCACAGCGGGCCGCAGACATCTGTGAGGTGACCCGACGTTGCGGCGACGACGATCTCACCGGGGAGTTCGCCGCCCTCGAGGTGGGGGCGGCGTTGCGTTTGACCCGGACCGCGGCTCAACACGAGGTCGCCTTCGCTCGTGACGTGACCGAGCGGTTGCCCCAGGTCGGTGAGCTGTTGGGTTCGGGTCGGGTCGATGGGCGGAGGGCCAGGGTGCTGGCTGACGGCACCGCCCACCTCGACCAACGAGCAGCGCGTCGGGTGGTCGGCCGACATGGCCGACCGGGCACCCGTGTTGACGACCGGGCAGCTGCGGGCCCTATTGCGCAAGCTGTGCCTGGCGGCCGACCCCGAAGACACCAAGGGGCGCCTCCAACACGCCGTCGAGGACCGAAGGATCGTCTTGGAAGCCAACCCGGCGGGTTCCGCCAACCTGCTGCTCATGGATCTGCCACCCGATGTGGCGGCGGCCGCCCGGGAACGCATCGACCACCTTGCCCGGATGCTGCCCTCCGATGAGCGGAGCATGGATCAGCGTCGCGCCGACGTCGCCCTGGACCTGCTCACCGGGCACAGCAAGCCATTGGGTCGGGGGATGGTCGACCTCACCGTGGACCTGCGAACCCTCCTCGGGTTGGCCGAGGACCCCGGTGACCTCGCTGGGTGGGGACCGGTGGTCGCCGACATCGCCCGCCAGATCACCGACCGGCAAACCGACGGGCGGTGGCAGGCCACCGTCATCGACGACAACGGCGACCCATTCGCCGTGGCCGTTCGACGACGACCATCCACATCCCAGGCCCGCAAGTCCGGGCACGGCACCGCACCTGCGTGTTCCCCGGATGCCGCCGACCCGCCCGATCCTCCGACCTCGACCACACCCGACGCCACACCGACGGTGGACCCACCCTCGAATGGAACCTGGCACCACTATGCGAATACCACCACCGCGCCAAAGACGAAGGCGGCTGGCGATACCGGCGCCGACCCAACGGCGACCACCTCTGGACCAGCCCCCACGGCCACACCTACATCACCAGCGGCCGATCCCCCTAGCGTCAGCTCTCGACGAAACGCACCTCGAACGTGGTCGGCCAGAGCTTCCCGGCGAGCAGGAACGTACCGGTGGCCGGGTCGTAGGCGATGCCGTTGAGGACGTCACGGCCGGGCACATCGGCCAGCTCCTCGCCGAGGGCGGAGGCGTCGATCGCCGCCACCACGACGCCGTCAGGACCGATGACGACGATCTCGTCGGTCAGCCAGACGTTGGCGAACACCAGCCCGTCGACGCACTCCAGCTCGTTGAGGTTGGCCATCGGGGACCCCATCGCGGGTCACCTCGATCTGGTCGAGCGGGTCGAAGGTGGCCGGGTCTCGGACGGTCAGCGTGTCGAGCCGTTCGACATCACCAGCCGTTGGTCGTCGTGGGCACAGAGCCCCCACCCCTCCCCCTCGTAGCCGAGGTGCCCGTCCCTGGAGCGTCGCCGGGTCCCAGACCAGGGCGGTCTCCTCCTGCCAGGTGAGCTGGACCAAGCGGCCGTCGACCAGCTCCAAACCCTCCCCGAACAGGTCCGGCTCCAGGGACGCCGAGTCCAGCACCTCACCGCTCGTGCGATCGGTGCGGCGCAGCGTCGACTCGCCGTAGAGCCCGGTGCTCTCCCAGACCACCTCGCCGTCGACGACCAGGCCCTGGGTGAACGCCTCCGGGTCGTGGGGTATGCGGGCCACGATCTCCGGCACCCATGAACCGACGTCGCCGGCAACCACCTCGGGGTACGCCGGTACGGCGATGACGGTGGCAGTGGAGGCCACGACCGTGGTCGTCGCCCGAGCCGGCGGGGCCGTGGTCGCCGTTTTGGTCGAAGGGGCAGCCGTACTCACCGGCGAGGTGGTGGTGCCCCGGTCACTCCCGGCGTCGCCGAGCATCCCACCGTGACCGCCATGAGGAAGGCGGTCGCCACCCGTCCCGCCGGCGTCACTCCTCGCCCAGGGCCTGCAGCATCGCCGCACCCATGTCGGTGGGGGTGGGCGCCATCACCACGCCGGCCGCCTCCAGGGCGGCGATCTTGTCGGCGGCGGTGCCGCGCCCTCCGGAGATGATGGCCCCGGCGTGGCCCATCCGCTTGCCAGGCGGCGCCGTGGTGCCGGCGATGAAGCCGGCCACCGGCTTGGTCATAGACGACTTGATGTAGTCGGCGCCCTCCTCCTCTGCGGAGCCACCGATCTCGCCGATCATCAGCACCCCGTCGGTCGCCGGGTCATCGTTGAACAGGGTCAGGCAGTCGACGAAGTTGGTCCCATTCACCGGGTCGCCACCGATCCCGATGGCCGTGGTCTGGCCGAGCCCGTTGTTGGTGAGTTGGAACACCGCCTCGTAGGTGAGGGTGCCCGACCGGCTCACCACTCCGATCCGGCCCGGCGTGTGGATGTACCCGGGCATGATCCCGATCTTGCATTGCCGCGGGGTGATGACCCCGGGGCAGTTGGGCCCGACCAGCCGCGACCGGACGCTCCTCGATGAACCGCTTCGCCCGCATCATGTCGGTCACCGGGATCCCCTCGGTGATGGCGATGATCAGCGGGACCCCGGCGTCGGCCGCCTCCATGATGGCGTCGGCGGCGAATGGCGGCGGAACGTAGACCACCGAGGCGTTGGCCCCGGTCTCGGTCACGGCCTCCCGCACCGACCCGTAGATGGGCAGGTCCTGGGTGTAGCGGTCGTCTCGCCCGGGCACCCCGGAGTGGTCGGTCTCGCCCTCGAACTGCTCGACCTCTCCCGCCCGGCTCGGGTGGACCGCCCCCACCATCGCCGTGCCGTAGGCGATCGCCTTGTCGGTGTGGAACCGGCCGGTCTTGCCCAGCCCCTGGATGATCGACCCGGGTGTCCGACCCGACCAGCACGCTCATGAGGTCAGCTCCACGATCTTCTGCGCCCCGTCCTTCATGTCGACCGCCGACACCACGTTGAGGCCCGACTCGTCGATGATCTGCTTGCCCAACTCGACGTTGGTGCCTTCGAGCCTGACCACCAGCGGCACCGCCAGGCCGACCTCCTTGACCGCCTCGACCACCCCGGTGGCGATGGTGTCGCAGCGCATGATCCCGCCGAAGATGTTGACGAAGATCCCCTTCACGTCGGGGTCGCGGGTGATGATCTTGAAGGCGGCGGTCACCTGGTCCTTGTCGGCGCCGCCGCCGACGTCGAGGAAGTTGGCCGGCTCGCCGCCGACGTACTTGATGATGTCCATGGTGGCCATCGCCAGCCCGGCGCCGTTGACCATGCACCCGATCGTTCCCGTCCAGCTTGATGAAGCTGAGCCCGTGCTCGGAGGCGAGCAGCTCGGCGGGGTCCTCCTCGCTCTCGTCGCGCATCGCCGCCACGTCGGGATGGCGGTAGACGGCGTTGCCCTCGAAGCTCATCTTCCCGTCGAGCGCCATCACCCGCCCGTCCTTGGTCACCACCAGCGGGTTGATCTCCACCAGGTCGGTGTCGAGCTCGACGGCGAACTCGGCGAGGGTCTGGAGGAAGGCGACGCCGTTGCGGTGGGCGGCCCGGTGAGCCCGAGGGCGTCGGCCACCCGGGCCGCCTCGAACCCGAGCAACCCGAAGGCCGGGTCGATGGACTGGCGGACGATCTTCTCCGGGGTCTCGGCCGCCACCTCCTCGATCTCGGTGCCCCCTCGGTCGACGCCATCACCGTGTTCCGACCCTGGGCCCGGTCGAGCACGATCGACAGGTAGAGCTCCCGCGTCGATGTCGATGCCCTGCTCCACGTAGAGGCGGTTGACCTGCTTGCCCTCGGGCCCGGTCTGCACGGTGACCAGGGTGGAGCCGAGCATCTTCTCGGCGAGCTCCCGCACCCGGGCCTCGGTGGCCTCGATGCCCCCGGCGACTGCCTTCGGTGACCACGGTGACCCCGCCGAGATCGGGGTGCTCGACGAACCTGCCCTTGCCCCGCCCACCGGCATGGATCTGCGACTTCACCACCACCACCGGGTTCCCGCTCTCCTCGACGATGGGGCGTACCGCGGCAACCGCCTCGTCGACGGTCGTGGCCACCCGGCCGAGCGGGACCGGGATGCCCCGCGCGCGCATCAGCTCCTTGGCCTGGTACTCGTGGATCTTCAACGGCGCCTCCTCGAAGGTCGCTAGTGGGGACGGTGGCGGGTCACCGGGAGTCCCGCGGCGGTGAGGGTCAAGACGGGATCCCGGTCGCCGAAGTACTCGTTCACCCAGTCGGCGATCTCGGTGAGCGGCGCCCCTGGGGTGAAGATGCGCACCAGGCCCTTGGCCTCCAGCTTGGGGATGTCCTCGTCGGGGATGATCCCGCCGCCGAACACGACGATGTCCTCGGCGCCCCGGGCGGCGAGCTGCTCGACCACCTGGGGGAACAGGGTCATGTGGGCTCCGGAGAGCACCGACAGGCCGACGGCGTCGACGTCCTCCTGGATGGCGGTCTCCACGATCTGCGCCGGCGTCTGGTGCAAGCCCGAGTAGATGACCTCGCACCCGGCGTCGCGCAGCGCCCGGGCCACCACCTTGGCCCCGCGGTCGTGGCCGTCGAGCCCCGGCTTGGCGATGAGGATCCGTGGCGGCATCTCTCCGCCGAGGTTAGTGGCCGGCCGTCCCCGGGGAGGGGCGGGCCGAGCGGGGCTTCAGACCCTCTCGAGCGGCGCCCAGGCGAGGAGAAGCCGCTTGTCGCCCTGCTGGTCGAAGGTCGACCACCGCCTCGGTGCGGTCGCCTTCGCCGGTGACCCGTCGCACGGTGCCTTCGCCCCAGTGGCTGTGCCGCACCCGGTCGCCGGTGGCGACCACGTCGAGACGGGACTGCGGGGCGCCCGACCCGGTGTCTCCAGCTCGGGACGGCGCCGCGACCGCTTCGCCTCCACCTTGAGGGCGCGCCGGCACCTCGGCGAGGAATCGGCTGGGCGGGTTGTAGTTGTTGCCGCCGTAAAGGTTGCGGCTCCATGCCCTGGTCAGGTACAGGTGGCGCATCGCCCGGGTGATGCCCACGTAGCAGAGGCGCCGCTCCTCCTCCAGCTCGGCGGGGTCACCGAGCGACCGCAGGTGGGGGAACACCCCCTCCTCCATCCCGGTGATGAACACCACAGGGAACTCCAGCCCCTTGGCGTTGTGCAACGTCATCAAGGTCACCACATCGGTGTCCTCGAGGTTGTCGACGTCGGTGATCAGGCTGATCGACTCGAGGAACAGCTCGCTGCGGCGGGGCCCGTCGGCGGTCGCCCAGTCGGCCGGGCCCGCCGAGAGCGGGCCCTCGATCTCGAAGTCGCCGGCCGCGGCCACCAGCTCCCGCAGGTTCTCCTCCCGGCCGACCGCCTCGATGGTGCGCTCCGACCGCACCCACTCCAGGTACCCGGTGTCGGCGAGGATCGCCTCCAGCACCGCCCGGGGCCCGTCCCGCATCACCTCGGCGAGATGCTCCATCAGGGCGACGAACTCGTTGACCGAGCGACGGGCCCTGGCGGACAGCGGAGCGATGTCGTCGACCTGGTGGAGCGCCTCCCAGAAGGAGAGCCCCTCCTTCTCGGCGTGGCGGTCGATGTGGGCGACGGTGGTGTCCCCGATGGCCCGTTTCGGGGTGTTGACGATCCGCTTGAGCGCCACCACGTCGGTGGTGTTGACCAGCGCCCGCAGGTAGGCGAGGGCGTCCTTGACCTCACGCCGGTCGTAGTACCGCAGCCCGCCGATCACCTGGTAGGGCACCCCGAACTTGACCAGGGTCTCCTCGATCACCCGGGACTGGGCGTTGGTGCGGTAGAAGACGGCGACGTCGCTCGCCCTGATCCCGTCGTGGGCCAGCTCCCCCACCTGCTCGGCGACGAACCCGGCCTCGTCGTGCTCGTCCTGGCCCTCGAAGGT
The DNA here is from genome assembly GCA_963834375.1 of uncultured Acidimicrobiia bacterium. Lineage (GTDB taxonomy): Bacteria > Actinomycetota > Acidimicrobiia > Spongiisociales > UBA5794 > JACDBE01. The sequence goes on from CAWIBM010000005.1 coordinate 338,983, forward strand.
GAGGATCAGGTCGCCTTTGCCCAGGTCGGTCCACAACTGCTTCAGGTTCCGGGTCGGGTTGTTGCGGATCACCCCGTTGGCGGCGTCCAGGATCGATCTCGGTGGACCGGTAGTTCTGCTCCAGCAGGATCACCCTGGCATCGGGGAAGTCCTGCTCGAACTCGGTGATGTTGCGGATGTCGGCGCCACGGAAGCGGTAGATCGACTGCGCCTCGTCACCGACCACACAGAGGTTGTGGCTCTTCTCGGTGAGCAGCCTGACCAACTCGTACTGGGCGTGGTTGGTGTCCTGGTACTCGTCGACCAGCACGTAGCGGAAGCGCTCCTGGTAACCGGCGAGCACGTCGGGGAACGCCAGGAACACCTCGACCGTCACCATGAGCAGGTCGTCGAAGTCCATCGCCGACGCCTCCACCAGTCGTTGCTGGTACAGCCGGTACACGTCGGCGATGCGCTCGTGGAAGAACCCCTCGCCGTCGCCGGCGAACGTCTCGTAGTCGACCAGCTCGTTCTTGGCGTCCGGAGATCATGGCGCGGATGGTGCGGGGCGGGAACCGCTTCGGGTCGAGATCGAGATCGGAGACGCACTGGGTGATCAGCCGCAGCGAGTCGGCGGCGTCGTAGATCGAGAACGCCGACCGGTAACCGAGCCGGTGCACCTCCCGGCGCAGGATCCGGGCACACGCCGAGTGGAACGTCTGCACCCACATGCTGCGCGCCACGGCCCGCCAACCAGCGCCGCCACCCGCTCCTGCATCTCCCCGGCGGCCTTGTTGGTGAACGTGATCGCCAGGATGGCGTGGGGTGGGACGTCGAGGTCGAGGATCAGGTGGGCGATGCGGCGGGTCAGCACCCGGGTCTTGCCCGAGCCGGCGCCGGCGACCACAAGCACCGGCCCCTCGGTGGCGGCGACCGCCTCCCGCTGGGCCGGGTTGAGATCGTCGAAGAGGGGCGACTCGGCCATGCTGCGCCGCCGATCTTACCCGCGCTCCCCGGCCGGCGAACTACACGGATGTGAGTCACCGATCGACATCAGGCGTTGACATGTGAGTATTTACTCACATATTATCCAGGCGTGGATGCGGTGTTCCGGGCGATCGACGACCCCAGCCGGCGGCTTCTGCTCGACAAGCTCTACGAGCGGGACGGCCAGACGCTGGGCGAGTTGTGCGAGTACCTCCCCGGGATGACCAGGTTCGGCGTCATGAGCCACCTCGCCGTGCTCGAGGAGGCCGACCTGGTGATCCCTCTCAGGCAGGGCAAGTACAAGCACCACTACCTGAACCCCGTCCCCATCAGGTTGATCCACGACCGGTGGATCAGTAGGTACGCCGAGCGCACGGTGACGGCGCTGACCCGCCTCAAGGCCGGCGTGGAGACTGGAGGGACCCGCATGGACACACCGGTGCACGTGTACAAGATCCTCATCCGCGGGTCGGCCGAGGACGTGTGGGACGCCATCGTCCAACCGGACAAGTCGGTCGAGTACTTCTACGGCACGAGGGTGCAGTCCGATTGGGAGGTCGGTTCTCCGCTGAGCTACGCCTATCCGGACGGGACGCCGGCCGCCGACGGGCGCATCATCGCCATCGATCGGCCGAATCGGCTGGAGTTCACCTTCCGGGCCCTCTGGGACGACGACCTGGCGATGGAAGGGCCCGTGAGGGAGGTATGGGCGCTCGAGGAGACGGACGGCATGGTCGGGTTGACCGTCGAGCTGTACGACGTCGATCCGGACAGCAAGCTGGTCACCGAGTTCAGCGGTGGGCTGGTGTACATCCTCTCCGGGCTCAAGACCCTGGTCGAGACGGGGCAGCCGATGGCGCGGACGGGCTGAGCCCCTAGACGCTCGGCGCCGAAGAGCCGCTTCTCCGTCCCCAGGTGCGGTGGCCAGTCGACACGACCCACGCCGGCGAAGCGCCACGTAAGCCTGCAGCGCCTGGCGCATGGCGTCGACGAAGCCATCGGCCCGGCGCGGGGTCGAAGCCCGCCTCCCACCAGACGTCGAGCACCTGCACCCGATCGGCCTCGCGGTCGATGCGCGGCTCGATACGCCCGACCAGCCGGTCGCCGAAGAGGATCGGCAGCACGTACCAGCCCCAGCGACGCTTGGCCGGTGGTAGGAAGAGCTCCCACACGTAGTCGAACCCGAACAGCGACCCGAGGAGGGCACGGTCCCACACCAGCGGATCGAACGGCGGTATGAAGGCGACCGAGCGCCCCGGATCCGGCGGCGCGCTTCAGCAGCTCGACCTCCTCGCGGAGGACGAACCGCTTGCCGCGGACACCCTCGACGGTGACGGGGACGAGCTCGCCGTCGGCGACGAGCTCCTCGCGCAGTGCGGTCCGACCCGGGTACCCGGGCCAGCGCGGGTCCGGCTTCGCCGGGCCGAGGCCGGCGAAGATGCCCCCGCCGCCGCTGATGCCCAAGAGACCGTGGGCGCGGTACCGAGACAGCAGCTGGTGGCGCATCTGCTCGTTCAGAGGGATCGTGGGCGCCAGGATCGTCGTCGGGCAGGAGTCGCTCGATCAGGTCGTAGTACCGGCGATTCCCGTCCCTTCGGGCGAGGCCGAGCACGCCGGTGACGAAGTACGCCTCCAGCACGGCCCGCACCGTGTTCGCCGGCGCCCCGAACCAGTCGACCAACGACCCCTACCGGGCGCTCGAAGTCGAGGGTCGAGAGGGGACCTTCCGCCCGGATCCGAGCCAGGACGTGGTCGGCGACCTCGGCGTGCCCGCCCAGGATCTTGTCCGCCCCCACTCTCAGCGCGGCGCGGAACCACGGATAGTCGCCGGTGGGGACGATGGAAAGGCCCTTGTTGTAGGCCTCGACGAGCCGGCGGCGCTCGTAGAGGAGGTCATCGGTCCACGCGGGGTCGTAGGCGGCGACGCGGGCGTGGAGCACGAGGTCGTGGTTGCGGCCGGCGACGGCGAGCGGGTCGAACTGGATGGATCCGAGGCGGCGGGCCACCTCCAGCACCGCCTCAGGCCCTCCGGCGAGCGAGCGCGGCGGCGCCAGCATCTGGCGTGCGACGAGAAGACGGCGGGCGTCCTGGGCCGAGACCTGCACGCGCCTAGGAGAGGACGCTGTCGCTCACCATCGTTCCAGGCTACCCACGCAGGGCCGTCCCGACCCTCTACCGGTGGCGCTCGGCCTGGTCGACCTGGCTGCCGAGGTCATCAGGGGTGAGGCGGGCATGGGCGAAGGAGTCCGAGAGCGGCAGGGCCAGGTGGAGGTCCGTGCCCAGGCACAGCTCCAGCGTCCCGGCGGCGAGCTCGAAGTCGAGGACGTGGCCGCCACGACGCCGGTCGCCGTCGATGAAGTGGACGTGCCCGCCGGGGACCCCGATCCCCTGCTGGTAGAGCGGGGTGCGGAACCCGGCGATGACACCGTCGACGTCGGTGAGCGTCCGGGTCGGCTCGCCCCTGGTGACCTCGACCAGGGGCCGGTAGGGCTTCTCCTGCCTGACCACGGCGCGGGTCTTGACGGCGGTGAACCGCCCGGTGATGCGTATGGCGTAGAGGTAGTTGGTGGAGACGGAGCCGGTCGACCATCCCGGCCACCTCGTCGCGCCCGGTTCCGCCGTGCCACCTCGACGGCCATCGAGGGGACGAAACGGGTGACGATGGCGAACGGGGTCGGTTCCTCGGGCCCGACCGGTGTTGCCTCGCCGCCGGTCCTCAGCCGGTGGGCCACCGAGTCGAGGATGATCATCTCGCCGTCCAGGGCGTTGAACGTGCCCAGCCCGAAGTCGCCCCGCTCCAGCAGCTGTCCCACGGTCGGTGTCGCCGTCGTAGACACCGTCGAGCAGAGCCGCCATCAGGCTCACCTGGAACACGGTGCGACGCTCCGGTTGGCTCATCGGCCGCCGATCAGGGCGCCAGGTCGAAGGCGACGTCGAGCTGGCGAGCCGAGTGGGTGAGGAAGCCGGCGGAGATCAGGTCGACCCCGGTCTCGGCGACGGCCCTCACGGTGGCCGGGGTGATCCCGCCGGACGCCTCGACGGGGACCCGACCGCCGACCACCTCGACCGCGCGACGGAGTAGCATCGAGCGGCATGTTGTCGCAGAGCACGGCGTCGACCCCGGCGTCGAGCGCCTCGGCCAGCTGCTCCAGGTCGTCCACCTCGACCTCGATCGCCACCAGGTGGCCAACTCGCTCCCGTACCCGAGTGATCGCCGTCGCCACCGATCCGGCGGCGGCGATGTGGTTGTCCTTGATGAGCACGGCGTCGTCGAGCCCGAACCGGTGGTTGACGCCGCCGCCGCACCGCACCGCGTACTTCTCCAGCGCTGCGCAGCCCGGGGGTGGTCTTGCGGGTGTCGACGATGGCGGCACCGGTCCCCTCGACGCGACGCACCATGTCGGCGGTGGCGGTGGCGATGCCGCACAGCCGGCCGAGCAGGTTGAGACAGGTGCGCTCCCCGGCGAGCAGCGCCCGGGTCGGACCGGACACCGTGGCCAGGGTGGTGGCGGCCGCCACGTCTTCCCCGTCGGCTGCGGTGAGGGCGACCTTCGATTCCGCCGCCAGCAGGGCGAACACGCCGGTCGACAGCCCCAGGCCCGCGACCCGACCCGCCTGGCGAGCCACGATCGCCCCGGTCGAGGCGTGGTCGGGCGGGAAGATGGCGTCGGAGGTGAGGTCACCGGCCAGGCCGAGGTCCTCGGCCAACGCCCTCCGGAGGAGGTCGTCGACCAGCCCTGCCGGCGGCGGCGCCCAGTCCGTCACGGAGCCCGGCCCATCAGGCGGCGGCCCGGGACACCAGCACGGCGGTGCGCTCCGGGAGCGGCTCGATCAGGGTGTGCCGGGCCCAGGCGATGGAAGTCTCGGGGAAGTCGAGGCGATGGTGGGCACCCCGGCTCTCCCGCCTCGCCAGGGCGGCACGGCGCCACCCAGCGGGCGACGGTGACCATGTTGCGCCCGGTCACCCCGACGGCGACCGATGGGGCCAGCGCATCGATCCCGGCAATGGCTCGACGCAGCCCGTCCTCGGTGCGCATCACCCCGGCGTGGTCCCACATCACCCGGCGCAGCTCCGCCACCGCGGCCGCATCGTCGATCACCGGCAACTCCAGCCCGGCCACCGGCACCTCGATGTCGCCGGTCGCCTCAGGGGTGTCGAGGCGGATGGCGTCGGCCACCCGCACCCCGAAGACCAGCCCTTCGAGCAGCGAGTTGCTCGCCAGCCGGTTGGCGCCGTGCAGCCCGGTGACCGACACCTCGCCGACGGCGTACAGCCCGGGCAACGAGCTCCGACCCGCCCCGTCGACCGCCACCCCGCCCATGTGGTAGTGGGCGGCCGGCGACACCGGGATCGGCGACACGGTCGGGTCCAGCCCCGCCTGCACCGCGTACCGGTGCACCGTGGGGAACCGCTCCGGGAAGCCGCCACCCACGTGGGTGGCGTCGAGGCGCGGGTCGTCGCCGGCGTCGAGCCTCCGCCAGATGGCCCGGGCGACCACGTCACGCGGCGCCAGCTCGGCATCGGGGTGCTCCCCGACCATGAATCGCTCGCCGCCGGCGTCGACCAGCACCGCCCCGGCGCCGCGCAACGCCTCGGTGAGCAGTGGCATCGGGTCGAGGGTCGAGCGCATGGCGGTGGGGTGGAACTGGACGAACTCCGGGTCGGCGATGCGTGCTCCGGCGCGGATCGCCATCGCCAGGCCGTCGCCGGTCACTTCCGATGGGTTGGTGGTATGGGCGTACAGCCCGCCGATGCCGCCGGTGGCGAGCACAACCGCCGGCGCCAGGATCGGCTCGTCCTCGCCGCCTGCGGTGCGGACCGAAACCCCCACCACGATGCCTCCGGAGCGGAGCAGGTCGACGGCGTGGGCCTCCTCCCGCACCTCGATGTCGGGGCGGGCGAGCACCGCGGAACGCAAGGTCCGCATGAGCTCTGCTCCGGTGGCATCGCCGTTGGCGTGGACGATGCGATGGCGGGAGTGGCCCGCCTCACGCCCCAGCATCAGCTCGCCGCCGGCATCCCGGTCGAACCGAGCCCCGTTGTCGATCAGCCATGCCAGCCGCTCCGGGGCGGCTCCGGTGACCAGCTCGGCCACCACAGGGTCGGCCAGCCCGGAGGACACCGCCAGCGTGTCCACGGCATGGAGGTGGGGGTCGTCATCGGCGGCGATGGCGGCGGCGACGCCACCCTGGGCCCAGCGACTGGAACCCTCCCCCAGCACCGTCTTGGTGACCACGACGCAATCGCCCAGCGCCAGGGCGGTGCTCAGCCCGGCGATCCCGCTCCCGACGATCACCGCCCGAGAGGAGGTCACTTCGACGGCCCCACCGCCAGCATCCGCTCCACCGCCAGCCGGGCCCGGTCGGCGATGGCCGGCTCGACCACCACCTCGTGGCGCATGTGCACCAGGGCATCGCGGATGTTCGCCACGGTGATCCGCTGCATGTGGGGGCACAGCACACAGGGCCGCACGAACTCGGTGCCCGGCGACTCGACGGCGACGTTGTCGGCCATGGAGCACTCGGTGACCATCAGCACCTGGCGGGGCCGGCGATCGGAGACGTAGTTGATCATCCCGCTGGTGCTCCCCACGAAGTCGGCCTCCTCGAGCACGTCGGGCGGGCACTCGGGGTGGGCGATGATCTCCACCCCGGGCCACATGGTGCGGTACTGGCGCAGCTCGTCGCCGGTGAACTTGTCGTGGACGATGCAGCTCCCCTGCCAGAGGATGACGTCGACGTCGGTCTGGCTGGCGACCCAGCGGCCCAGGTACTGGTCAGGGAGGAAGATCACCCGGTCGACGCCCAGCGACTCGACCACCTTGACCGCGTTCGACGAGGTGCAGCAGATATCCGACTCGGCCTTCACGTCGGCCGAGGTGTTGACGTAGGTGACCACGGGGACGCCCGGGGTACCGCTCCCGGAGGAGCCGCACGTCGGCGCCGGTGATCGACTCGGCCAGGGAGCACCCGGCCCGCGTGTCCGGGATGAGCACGGTCTTGGAGGGGTTGACGATCTTGGCGGTCTCCGCCATGAAGTGGACGCCCGCCATGACGATGACCTCGGCGTCGGTCTCGGCGGCGAGCCGGGCCAGTTGCAGCGAGTCGCCCCGCAGGTCGGCGACCCCGTGGAAGATGTCCGGAGTCATGTAGTTGTGGGCGAGGACCACCGCGTTGCGCTCCACCTTGAGCGCCTCGATCTCCTCGATCAACGGCTCCAGGATCACCCGCTCGACGTCGGGGACGATCCCGACGAGGCGCTCCGACACCGGAGGCAGCTCGGTGACCGGGGCCCGGGTGGGCCGGTCGAGGGGGATGACGGTCGGACTGTGGAGCATGCTGGCGTGCCTCTCGAAGCCGCGGAGCCGACCGCTGTGTTCTGCTCATTGTGAGCATTACCGGTCAACCAAGGTACCACTTCTGCTATTCCTGAGCAAAACCGGCCGAGCGGCTCATGTTCACCCGATGGCAACGGTCGTACAGTCTTCGACACGGCGGGGAGGCACCCCGGACCGCCACGCGTCCGGCCAGCTCCGCGTCGACGAGCCAGGGGTAATTAGGTAGGACGGACATGGACAAGAGAAGAAGAAACCGCTGGATCGTCGGCGGAGCGATCGTCGGCGGCCTGATGGTCCTCGGGGCCATCGACGGAGAAGCTGGGGCCGCGGACTCGGTCTTGGGGATGGCGGTGGTGGCCGCGTGGATCATCGGGGTGGTGCGTCTCTACCAATCCGGCCACCAGAGCCTGGGCACGGTTGCGGTGTTCATCCCGGGCGTGTTCGTGGCGGGGTACTTCGTGCTGCCCAAGCCGGGCACGTCGGCGTACCTTCGGGCGAAGCCGGAGCGGCGGAAGCTGGCCGACTACCGCTGGCCGTTGGAGGCGGTGGCCTATCGCAACGCGGTCGACGCCCTGAAGACCCCCGAGGAGCGTGCGCAGGAGATGGCTGAGGCACACGCCAGGCTCGAGATCGACCGGGACATCCCGCCACCGCCGGGCTACTGATCGCGGCTGAAGGGGGAATCGCCACAGCCGAACGCGATTCCGCCCGATGCCTACGCTCCCCGGTCGTGCAGTTCACCAAGCGGTTCTGGGCCGGGTTGCAGGACGGGACGATCACCGTTGCGGTGCGGCGGTGGCGGCGACCTTCGGTGAAGGCCGGCGGCACCATGCTGTCGAAGGGCGGCCTGCTCGGGATCGACTCGGTTGAGGTCATCGAGGAGGGCGAGGTCACCGAGGAAGACGCCGTTCCGCCGGCTACGCCGATCGGTGCCGAGGTGATGGCGATGCTGGCGACCCGGTAGCGAAGGAGACCTGTACCGCATCCGGTTCCACCTCATCGGTGAAGATCCGCGGGTGGCGCTGCGTCATGAAGCCGACCTCACCCCCGACGAGGTGGCGGCGATCACCCGCCGCCTCGACCGGCTCGACCGGGCCAGCAGCCATGGCCCGTGGACCCGGGAGGCGCTCGACCTGATCGAACAGCACCCGGCGCGGAGGGCACCCGACCTGGCCGAGATGGTCGGGAGGGAGACCCAGCCCTTCAAGACCGACATCCGCAAGCTGAAGGCGATGGGGCTCACCGAGAGCCTGCGAGATCGGCTACCGGTTGTCGCCGCGGGGCATCGCCTACCGGCTCGCCGCCGATCGGCGGTAGCTCCACCTCCTGTCAGCCCCTCTTCCGGTACGCGGCGGCGATGCGGGCCATGGCCCCGTCCCATCCGGCGTCGAACGGCTTGCCGGGCTCATCGAGGTCGACGACCAGCGGGGCATGGTCCGAAGGGGTGGGCGGGCCCTTGCGTGCCTCCCGGTCGATCTCGGCCCACACCACCCGCTCGGCGATCGGCGAGGTCACGTAGAGCAGGTCGATGCGCATGCCCTCGTTGCGGTGGAACATCCCGGCGCGGTAGTCCCACCACGAGAACCTCCCCGACTCGGGCCGCTGCAGCCGGAAGGCGTCGACCATGCCCCAGTCGCGGAACCGGCGCAGCGCCTCCCGCTCCTCCGGCGACACGTGGGTGCCGCCGTGCGCTTTGGCGGGATCCCAGACGTCCTCGTCGGCGGGAGTGGCGTTGAGGTCGCCGCCGATCACCAGCCGGCTCCTCGGGCGAGCAGGTCTCGGCCACCCACCGGTGGAGCCGCTCGAACCAGGCGAGCTTGCCGAGATAGAACGGTGACCCGACCACCCGGCCGTTGGGGGCGTACGCGGAGACGAAGCGGATGTCCCCGCAGACCGCGCTGACCATGCGGGCCTCGTCGAACGGGTCGAAGTCCTCCTCGCCACCGGCCTTCCGGCTGTCCCGAACCGGGCCGTCACCGAAGTTGGTGACCACGTCGGCGATCCCGACCTTGCTGGCGATGGCCACCCCGTTCCAGCGGCCCTCGCCGTGATGGGCCAGCTCGTAACCGGCGCCGGCGAACACCAGTCCGGGCACCTGCTCGTCGGCCAGCTTGGTCTCCTGAAGCAGGAGGACGTCGGGGTCGGCCCGTTCCAGCCATGCCGTCAGCGCGTCGACCCGGGCCCGCAGCGAATTGACGTTCCAGGTGGCGATCCGCACCGTCGCAAGGTAGCGGTGCCGGCTGCGAGCTGAGGTTCCGCTCCAGAGGTGGGCCAACCCAGAGTGGACATCGCCACCGCCAGCACCACGACGGAGGCGCCGAGCAGTTGCAGCGGCCGCTCCCAGGTCTCCAGCAACTCGTCGCCGTCCCAGGCGGCGACATCGGCCTCGAAGTGGACGGTGGCGTCGCCGGAAGAGCGCCGCACGAACCGTGCCGGGGTGCTGAGCGTCCGTTGCGTCATCGACAGCAGTGCCGCCGCCAGCGCGGCGATGACTGATGCCACGCTCAGCGACGTGGCCTGCGCCCAGTAGCCGGCCAGCACCGGGAACGCACCCCATGCCAGCCCGAAGCCGACCACGGTGTGCAGGGCGGGCGCCCACTCCAGGCAGTAGGCGGCGGCGAGGACGATTCCCGTTGCCGCCCACGCCAGCACCCAGGGCGACACCTCGGCGGCTCCGGCCACCGCCAGGGCGACTACGACGACGAACCCGGCGGCCGCCAGGGCGACCAGGGCGCGGTCGCTGAGCGAGGTGCCCAGGGGCCGGCCGTTGAGCTCGTCGAGGGCGTGCGCCGACACCCCGAGCCCGATGGCGAAGGCGAGGATGCGTGCCCGCCAGGACCCTCCAGTCGAGCCTGGCGGCCAGGGCGGCGCCAATGGCGACGTAGCCGAGGTGCCACAGCGTGTACGGCACGTGGAGCAGGGTGAGCAGGTCGGCGCCGGGACTCCCCCGCCGGGCGTACCAGGCGGCCCGGCGTCCGGTCACCGCTTGCGCCCCCACATGAGGAGCCCGCCACCGAGCGAGGGCCGGGCAACCCTCACCTCGCCCATCCCCGCCGCCCGCCACGCCTCGGCCAACCGGTCCGGCGGCCACTCGGCGGCGAACCGGTCGATGCTCGGTCCGAGGAAGGTCCCGACCTCCCGCCAGCCCCTGCCGATGAGCGCCCCGGCAGCCGGGAGGCCGACACGGGTGTAGAGCCACCACGGCCCCGACCAGACCCCGGTGGGCCTACCGAACTCGACCATGCCCATCCGGCCCCCGGGGCGGAGTACCCGGGCCAGTTCGGTGATCGCCGCCGGAAGGTCGTCGACGTAGCGCAGCAGGTAGCCGAAGGTGACCAGGTCGAAAGCAGCGTCGACGAAGGGCAGCCGCTCGGCGCCTGCCCGCACCCCCGCCGCCCCGCGCTGCGCCGCCTCGGTCAGCATCTGGGCGCTCTGGTCGAGCGACACCACGTCGGCTGCCGACTGCCGGAGCAAGCCGGGTGATCGAGCCCGTGCCGGCGGCGACGTCCAGGGCGCGCTCCTCCGGCTCGACGCCGAGACCGGCGACCATCGCCGCCCGCCACCGCTGTCCTGGCCCATCGACAGGATCCGCGCCCAGCGCTCGTAGCTCGGCCCCAGGGGAGCGAACAGGTCGAGCGCCACCTGGTGGGGCTGGAGCATCAGCGGGACGGTAGCGGCCTCATCGGCAGCCGCCCTCGTAGACCCGCCGCCCCCCGGAACCGGCTGAGCTCCGGGTCACCGATAGGGGACGCCGACCCCGGGTCGGGGACGCTCCCGCTGGACCTCGGGACGGAACCGGAACAGCTCGGCCGGCCGGCCACCGGTCGCCGCGGTCACCCCGGTTCGTTCCACCAACCGGTTGCGCTCCACGAGGCGCCGGAAGTTCTGGGTGTGGGTACGGACCCCGGAGAGCGCCTCGACGGTGCGTTGCAGCGCCGAAAGGGTGAACCGGTCGGGGAGCAGCTCGAACACAACCGGGCGGTAGGTGAGCTTCCCGCGCAGCCGTCCCAGGGCGGTGGCGGCGATGCGGCGGTCGTCGAGCGCCATCGTGGTGCCGGCGGTCCTGTCGGCGGCGAGTGTGCCGGCGTCGATGTGGGCCTCCCCCACCAGCCCGGCCTCGTAGAGCAGCTCGTACCGCTCGAGGACCCTGATCCCGTCCCAACCGGCTTCCTGCCCGAACATCACGGAGATGCGCTCGCGACGACCGTCCCGCTCCTCGGCGCCGGCGCTGACACCGCCCAATCGTCGAGCGCCGGCAGCAGTGCCTCCCCGATGATCGGCGGCCTGCCCTGGCGGTGGTCTTCCCAGGGAAACAGGTCGTACACGTCGACCCAGGAAGCACCGGGGGCCGGAGTCTCCTCGCGCACCAGCGCAAGGTAGGCCACCGACAGCCATCGACCCGGGAGGTCACGCAGCCGTCCCCTGGTGTGGTCACCGAACGTGTAGAGCTGTTCGGCGTAGCCGATGCTGACCCCGGCGAGCTGGTCGATCCAGCGGCGCATCGCCTGCTCGAGCGTCTTGTCGCGCTCAGGGTCGAGCGTCCCCGAGGGGATACGCGGCGGACCCGGTCGACCCGGCAAGGGTGAGGATGCGCGGCCGGTCGTCGGTGACCGCAACGATGACCGCGTCGAGCGTGACGTCGATGGCAGATGACATGACGCGGATGCTACAAAGCGCCGTGCCAAGGACGGGCAGCACCCTGCGGCCTTGAGCTGGACCCCTCCCCGTCAGCCGTGCCGGCCTTCGGCCCGTGTCGCTGCCACCCCTCCCCTCCGGAGGGGAGGGGAGAGAAGACATCGGAACTACTCCCACTCGATGGTGGCCGGGGGCTTCGAGGAGATGTCGTAGGCGACCCGGTTGATCCCGGGCACCTCGTTGACCACCCGTGACGAGATCCGCTCCAACACCTCGTAGGGCAGCCGCGCCCAGTCGGCGGTCATGGCGTCGTCGGACATCACCGCCCGCACGATCAGCGGGTAGGCGTAGCTGCGCCCGTCGCCCTGCACCCCCACCGAGCGGATCGCCGGGAGCACCCCGAAGCTCTGCCAGATGTCGCGGTACAGGCCCGGCCCGCCTGATCTCCTCGAGGACGATGGCATCGGCGGCGCGCAGGATCTCCAGCCGTTCGGCGGTGACCTCGCCGATGATCCGCACCGCCAGCCCGGGACCGGGGAACGGCTGGCGCCACACGATCTCCGGCGGCAGACCCAGCTCCTCGCCGATCGCCCGTACCTCGTCCTTGAAGAGGTCGCGCAGCGGCTCGATCAGCTCGAACCGCATGTCGGCGGGCAGGCCGCCGACGTTGTGGTGGCTCTTGATCCTGGCGGCGTCGGCGGTGCCCGACTCGATCACGTCCGGGTACAGCGTGCCCTGCACCAGGAACCCGGCGGATCCGAGATCGCCCGCCACCTCCTCGAACACCCGGATGAAGGTCTCCCCGATCGCCTTGCGCTTCTCCTCGGGGTCGGTGACACCGGCGAGGCGCTCGAGGAACCGGTCCGCCGCCTCGACCGTGACCAGGTTCATCCCGAAGTGGCCGCGGAACGTCTCCTCGACCTGGCCGGCCTCGCCGGCGCGGAGCAGACCGTGGTCGACGAAGACGCAGGTGAGCTGGTCGCCGATCGCCTTGTGCACCAGCGCGGCGGCGACCGACGAGTCGACCCCGCCCGAGAGGGCGCACAGCACCGGACGGTCGCCCACGGTCGCCCGCACCTCGGCCACCACCTGCTCGATGATCCCGACATGCGTCCACGAGGGGCGGGCGCCGCACACGTCGAGGAGGAAGCGGGTCAGGATCTCCTGGCCCCGCACAGAGTGCCCCACCTCGGGGTGGAACTGGACGCCGTACATCCGCCGCTGCGGGTCCTCCATCGCGGCCACGGGCGAGTCCCTGGTCGACCCGATCGACCCTGAAGCCGTCCGGCGGCGCGGCTGACCGCGTCGTGGTGGCTCATCCACACCGTCTGCGCAGCCGGCAGCCCGTCGAGAAGGGTCCCGCCCCCGTCGACGAGCCTCGAGCTCGGCGCCGCCGAACTCGGCGATGTCGCCGGCGGCCACCTCGCCACCCAGGGCGATGGCCATCTCCTGGTGGCCGTAGCAGATGCCCAGCACCGGGATCCCCAGGTCGAGGATGGCCGGGTCCATCCGGTAGGCGTCGTCGGCGTTGACCGAGGCGGGCCCACCCGAGAGGATCACGCCCACCGGGCCGGCAGCGGCGACCTCGGCGGCGGTGACGGCGCGGGGCACGATCTCGGAGAAGACATGTGCCTCCCTGACCCGGCGGGCGATCAGCTGGGCGTACTGGGCGCCGAAGTCGACGACCAGCACCCGATCGAAGTCGCCGGTCGAGGCCTGGCCGCGCCCGGTCACGGCTCCGGAAGTGGTCACGACCCCATGCCGATGCTCTGCGAGCGCTGCAACGCCTTGCCCTCGCTCTGCAGCGCCGGCGCCACCATCACCTCGGCCTTCTGGAACTCCTTGAGGTTGGCGTACCCGGTGGTCGCCATCGACATCCGCAGCGCCCCGAACAGGTTGCGGCGGCCGTCGTTCTCGTGGGCGGGGCCGACGAGGATCTCGGCCAGGGTCCCCAGGGTGGTGGTGTGCACCCTGGCACCCCGGGGGAGCGTGGGGTGGAACGTGGCCATCCCCCAGTGGAACCCGCTGGCCGGCGCCTCCTCGGCTGCGGCCAGCGGCGAGCCGATCATCACCGCATCCGCCCCGCAGGCGATGGCCTTGGCGACGTCGCCCCCGGTGCGCATCCCGCCGTCGGCGATGACGTGCACGTAACGGCCGGTCTCCTCCAGGTAGCGGGTGCGGGCACCGGCGGCGTCGGCGATAGCGGTCGCCTGGGGCACCCCGATGCCGAGCACCCCCCGCGACGTGCAGGCGGCGCCGGGACCGACCCCGACCAGGACACCGGCGGCGCCGGTGCGCATCAGGTGGAGAGCGCCGGCATAGGAGGCGCAACCGCCCACGATCACCGGGACGTCGAGGTCGGAGATGAACCGATTGAGGTCGAGCGGCTCGGTCTTCGAGGACACGTGCTCGGCCGACACCACGGTGCCCTGGATGACGAGGATGTGCAGGCCGGCTCCGACGGCGGCACCGGCGTACCGCGCCGCGTTCTGCGGGGTGACGCTGGCGGCGGTGATGATGTCGGCGGAGCGCATCTCCTCGATCCGCGGGGCGATCAGCTCCGGGTTCACCGGCTCCTGGTAGATCTCCTGCATCCGCTGCGTCGCCTTCTCGGCGGGGAGCGAGGCGATCTCGTCGTAGAGCGGCATCGGGTCGGCGTAGCGGGTCCACAGGCCCTCGAGGTTGAGGACCCCGAGCCCACCGAGCTGGCCGATGGTGACCGCGGTGGCCGGGCTCACCGCCGAGTCCATCGCCGCCCCCATCATGGGGAGCTCGAACCGGTAGGCGTCGATCTCCCAGCTCAGGTCGACGTCGTCGGGGTCGCGGGTGCGGCGCGAGGGCACGATGGCGATGTCGTCGAACCCCCAGGCGCGCCGTCCGGACTTGGCGATGCCGATCTCGATCTCCATGAACCCCTCCGCCCCGTCTACCAGCAGCGTCGTCCAGCGCACGCCGAGGGTACCACCGGGTGGGTCGGGCGCCGTGCCGGAACGGTCAGCGAACCGGCTCGTACGTGAGGACGAGCGATCCGGTGGTCGCCGTGTGGGACTCGACCAGGTCGAGGCGCACCGGCCGATCGTGGTGGCGGAAGAGTCGCTTCCCGCTGCCGAGCACGATCGGCGAGACGGTCAACGAGTAGCGGTCGATGAGATCCCCGGCGATGAGCGTCTGCACGAGGTCGCCGCTGCCGAGGACGACGATGTCCTTCCCGTCCTGGGCCTTCAGCGTGGCGACCTCCTCGGCGACATCACCTTCGATCAGGTGCGAGTTCTGCCAGGTGAGGGTGGGGGTCTTCCTCGACGCGACGTACTTGACGGTCTCGTTGAGGTGAGCGGCGAACGGGTCCTCCGGCGGGGCGCCCGGCCAGTACCGGGCCATGATCTCGTAGGTCTTGCGCCCGAATAGATACGCATCGGTGCCGGCCTGGCCCTCCTGGCCGGCCGCCATGAGCGCCTCGTCGAAGTAGGGGGCTTGCCAGCCGCCGTGGGCGAACCCACCCTCGGGGTCTTCGAAGGGATCCCCCGGCGCCTGCATCACCCCGTCGAGTGACAAGAACTCGACGACGACCAGTTTCCTCATGACCACGACCTCCTTGGCGACGCAGCCGAAGGTAGCGCCGGTCAGAGGTGCCTGGACGCCTCCCGGTACGACAGCGGGGACAGCTCGCCCTCGTGGACGGCGACGAACCGGCGCACCCAGTCGGGATCGGTCTTGCCGTGCTCCCGCAACGCCCAGCCGATCGCTTTGCGGATGAAGAAGTCCCGGTCGGCGGCGTTGGCCACGATGGCGTCCCCGAGCAGGTCGAGGTCGGTGTCCGCCTTGGCGCCCACTTGGCAGATGATGCTCACCCGACGCCGCCACCGGTCGGCGTCCCCGATCCAGGCGCGCACCGTCGGGGTCAGCTCGGGGCGGTGGCTGCGGAGGATCGGGCCGATGCGGTGGATGCCGACGGCGTCGACGTGGTCCCACCAGGCGCCGGTGACCACCCAGTGGTCGTAGCGGGCGACGGCGGCGGGATCCTGCCACGGGCGCGCCGACCTGTCGCCGGCCAGGTTCACCGCGGCGTACCGCTCCTCACGGAAGCGAGCGTTTTCCCACAGGGCGTCGACCGTGGCCTCCCAGTCGGCGCGGCCGGCGAAGGGGTGGGCCGCCATGACCTCGGCGAGCAGCGCCCGCAGCGGCTTGGACTGCACGCCCCGGTATGGCATCGCCGACCTCATGTAGGCCTGCATGCCCGGAGCCTTCTCCGGATCGCCCAGCCGGGCCAGACCGGCCCTGACGGCGTCGACCCGGGCTCCGTCGCCCATCCTCAGGCCGGAGCCGGCTCGGAGGGGTCGAGTCGCCGGGTGCGCAGCTCGCAGTTGCCGGTGAGGCACTCCCCGGTGTCGAGGTCGAACTCGTAGTGGTGGTTGAGGCAGGTGAGGATGCGGCCCTCGATGGTCGCCTCCTCGAGGCTGGCCCCGGCGTGGGGGCAGTACCGGTTGATCTCATAGCGGGCTCCGTCCGCGGTGGTGACCACGATGTTCTCCGGGCTGTCCCGCCGCTCGTACTTCTCCACCTCGCGCAGCGAGCCCCGGTCGTTGAACTTGAGCAGACCCAGCAGGTGGTCGTTGTAGACGTCGGGGTCGCGGTCGGCGTGGAAGCGCAGGCTGAGGAAGAAGTCCTCCCAGGGCACACCGTCGAAGAGGATGCGCTTCAGCCAGCGACTGTGGAAGCGGTAGCGGTAGTTGTAGGCGCTCGTCTCGTCGCCCCGAGCCACCCAGCACTCCTTGCCGACGCCGACCAGGAAGATGCCACCGCCCTCACCTTCGACGTCGAAGCGGAGGGTCATCTCGATGCGCTCGTTGAAGTACGGGCTCAGCTCGAACATGGCGAGGAAATGCTCTTCGAAGGCCGGGTAGAGGTCGCCGTGGTGGAGGCCCTCGGCGTGGGTGTACACCGCGGCGATGGCTGGTGCCACCTCTGTTGCGTAGCCCGGGATGTAGTCGGCGAGGGCGTCCCAGGCGAAGCGGGCATGCATCTCCTCGTCCTCGACCAGCTCGCCGCTGTCGAGGTCGAACCGGTCGCCGGGTAGTGGCGCCAGGACCCTCCCGGTGTAGCCCTGCTCGACGAACCAGGCGCGGGCCTCGGAGGGCAGCGGGAACGACGGATCGGGGTTGTAGCGCTGCAACTCCGGGTCGAGGAAGACCGGTGGGCCGGCGCAGATGACGGTCGTCCCCGGGCTCATCCGGCGTGCCACGGACAGGGCGTAGCCCATCTTCTGGTACCGCTTCCGCTCCGAACGGGTGCGGCGGAGCTCCTCGTCGTACTGCTCGTAGACCAGCGGGTACCAGCTGGCCCCCGAACACTGGACCAGCAGCATGTCCGGCGGCCCTCCCAGGTATTCGACGATCTCGTCGAGCTGCCGGGGGGTGAGCCGGCTGTCCACGGTGTGCACGATCGACCGGCCCTCGTGGGTGAAGACCCACACCGAGTCCTGGTTGATCGGAGAGTCCTCGATCCACACCGCCACCCCGATGTCGCCGATCCGGTGCTCGGTCTCCAGCTGGAGGATGACCGGCTTGCGCCCGGTGAGGCGGACGACCTTGCGCCGGTACAGCATCGACCCGTAGGCGGGGATGTGGAACGGCAGTTCCATCGGCAGCGTGTTGAGGAACTCGGCGTCGAGATGATCGAGGTGCTCGTGCGAGACGATCAGCCCGGTGACCCCGTTCCAGTCCCGGTCGAAGAAGTGGTGATTCGACGGGAGCTGGAACCAGGAGGCGTCGAAGGCGCCTTGCGGCGACAGCCAGGCGTCCATCAGCAGATGGGTGCCACCGGCGGTCAGCGACAGGCCGGCATGCCCTAGGAACTCAACCTGCATCGTTCGCCCCCCTGTGAACGCCGCCGAATCGGTTGCCGGCGCGCTTACGCCGACCGGCTGATTCTGCCAGATGCGGGGTGGCTGTTGCTCGGATGGGCGCCCTTCAGGCGATCCGCAACGCCGCCATCACTCCGTCGCGGATAGGGACGATGGCGCCGACGTAGCGCTCGTCCTCGGCGACCAGCCGGTTGTGGTCCTGGATGGGAGCCGTCCACCCGGCGAGCCCGTCGCGGTCGGTGCCGGTGGCCACGTGGCCGCTCCACAGCACGTTGTCACACAGCCACAGGCCGCCGATGCGGATGCGCCCGCTCGCCGCCCGCCAGCAGTCGGGGTACCCCGGCTTGTCGACATCGCAGTAGATCACGTCGAAGTCCCCGTCCTCGACGGCGAGACCTTCGAGGGCGTCGCCGACGTGGTAGCGGACCCTGTCCCAGAGCCCAGCCGCCTCCAGGTATACCTGGGCCCGCTCGGCGTTCTCCGGGTCGGCGTCGGTGCACACCACCTCACCCTCCGGGCCGACGGCATGGGCGAACCAGTAGGCCGAGTATCCGTAGCCCGAGCCCAGCTCCATCACCCGGCGCGCCCCGACCGACCGGGCCGCCAGCTCGAGGTAGCGGCCGGTCGCCCGGTGGACGATCGGGAACCCGTGCTCGGCTGCGTACGCCTCCATGTCGTCGAGCACCGGGTCGCCGTGCTCCACCTCGGCGAGGTCGGCGAGGTAGCCCTCGACGCCGTCGTCCATCCACCTGCTCACTCAGAAAACCCTACCGGCTGGGACGATGGGCGACGAACGGCCGCCGTGGGGTAGGGGCCCCACGTGCGGAGGAGGGCCGACTAATGCCTATTCCGGCCGACGGCGTCGTCCGAAGTCGGCCCGGGCAGCGTCACAGCTCGAGCGACCACTCTGCTGAAGCCGAGTGTCCGGCCGGCGTCGACCCGCAGCATCTCGGCCTCCTTGAGAACCGCCTCCCTCATCCACCCCTCCGCGATGAGCGGCCCGACCACCTCCGCCCAGCGCAGCCAGTCCAGCCATCCGTCCGGGACCAGGTCGGCCGTCTCCACGGCGACCAGCCCGCTCCGCTCCCAGTGGGCCCGCCACCAGGTCGGCGAGTGGAAGGCCTCGTACTCCCACTCCCAGAAAGGGACCAGGTGGTCGGGCGTCTCCTGCCCGAACTCGTAGGCCAGGCCCGGGGAGACGATGCCGACGTGCCCGCCGTCCTTGACCACCCGGAGCAGCGTCTCCAGGTAGTAGTCCTCGGTGCCGAAGTAGTGGAAGGCGTCGACGCTGACCACCAGGTCGAAGAAGTCGTCGCCGAACGGCAACTCGTGTGCCTCGACGTGGACCGGCGACACGAGGTCGGCGACGCCGGCCTCGACCAACCTGGCCTGGTTGTCGAGTGGGTCGATCCAGAGGTCGGCGGCCCACACATCGACGCCGAACTCCCTGGCGAGGAAGACCGAGGTGAGGGCGCGGCCGCATCCGAGGTCGAGCACCCGCATCGGTCGCGCGACGGCGACGACGGTGGTGAGCGCTTCCATCAGCCACAGCGGGTGCGGGCCCATCTGGTTCGCCACCACCCACGCCGGGTCGTAGCCGGCCGAGCGGGGGTACCGGTGGGAGACGAGCCTGGCGAGCCCGCTCTCGCCCACGGCGGCCCCCGTTATCCGCCGCCCAGGCCGACCGCCGCCCGCACCTGGCGCTGGTAGCCCTCGGCCTGGTGGCGCGCCGTCTCGGCGCCCTTCGCCATCACCGCGGCGACCTCACCGTCGTCGAGATCGGCGTAGGCGGCGCGGATCGGGGCGAGGACCTCGTCGACGGCGTCGGCGACGGCGTCTTTGAACACCCCGTAGCCGCTGACGCCGTACTCGTCGGCGAGGTCGGGGATGGGGCGCCCGGTGGCGGCCGACATGATCTCGAGCAGGTTGCTCACCCCTGGCTTCTCGTCCCAGTCGTACAGCACGGAGGCGTCTGAGTCGGTGACCGCAGCGCGGATCTTGCGTCGCACCAGGTCGGGCGGGTCGAGGAGGAGCACCCGGCTCTTCTCGTTGGCGTCGGACTTGGACATCTTGGCGGTGGGGTCGGCGAGCGACATCACCCGGGCCGAGGTGTCCGGTATGTACGGCTCGGGGACCGGGAAGACCTGACCGAAGCGGTTGTTGAACCGCTCCGCGAGGTCGCGGGTCACCTCGAGGTGCTGGCGCTGGTCGTCGCCCACCGGGACCAGGTCGGCGTGGTGCACGAGGATGTCGGCGGCCATCAGCACCGGGTAGGCGTAGAGGCCCAGGTTGGCGGCGACGCCGCGCCCGGTCTTGTCCTTGAACTGGGTCATCCGGTTGAGCACGCCCATCGGGGTCATCGTGGCGAGGATCCAGGACAGCTCGACATGCTGCGGCACTTCACTCTGGAAGTAGAAGAGCGAACGGGCGGGGTCGATGCCGCAGGCGAGCAGCACCTTGGCCGCCTCGTGGCGATCCGACACGTACTCGGCGGGGTCGTAGTCGACGGTCATGGCGTGGAGGTCGACGACGCAGTAGATGGCGTCATGGTCGTCCTGGAGCGTCACCCAGTTGCGCAGCGCCCCCAGATAGTTGCCCAGGTGGATGTTCCCGGTCGGTTGCAGCCCGGAGAACACTCGTTTCATGCGCACGGATCGTACACCCGGGCGATCAGAGGGATCCTTGGCCGGCCGAGTCCTGCTCGACCCGGGGGTCTTAGGATTACGTGGTGCGCACCGACCCTGTGGAGACATTCTGGGAGCGGTTCTCCGCCGCCACCGGCGTGACCGCCGACTACGACGCATGGTCGTTCGGCGACGAGGACTCTCCAGATCTCGCCGACGAGCTGGCCTGGCTGGTCCTCCACGGGCCCAAGCGGGCTACCACGTGCCTGTACGAGGACGCCGTGGCCGACGGCGACATGCCGACACGGGGGGCCTACAGCGTGGTGCTCGACGGGTCCGGCGGCCCGGTGTGCGTGATCCGCACCACCGAGGTGGACATCAGGCCGTTCGGCGAGGTCGACGACGCCTATGCGTGGGACGAGGGCGAGGGTGACCGGAGCCTGGCGTTCTGGCGCCAGGCGCACATCGACTTCTTCGCCCAGAACGGCCACAGCATCGAGGACGACACGCTGGTGGTGCTGGAGCGGTTCGACCTGCTGTGGCCCCGCCCCGGGGAGGAGGGGTGGCGCCGCTACCGGCCGGCCGACGACCCGGTGTCGCAATTGCTCGCCGGATACGCCGCTGCCCGGTCGGACGGCGACGTCGACGCCCTGGTGGCGGCGCACGCCCCCGGGGGCTTCGCGGTGCGAGCCGGGGAGGTCGTCCGTCACGACAGCGCCGAGTCACTCACCGCTTACTACCGGAGGATCGTCGCCGCCGAGCGCAGTGCCGACGAGCACGTGTGGACTCTCGAGGACCTCGCCTTCGAGTACCCGGCCGACAGGGCCGGGCTGGCGGTGGCCCAGTGGACGGTGCGCTCGGAGGACGGGACGGCCCTGCGCACCGTCGACACGACCTATGTCGTCACCATGGACGACGACCGGTGGCGGATCATCGGCGAGATCGAGCACGACTAGCCCCTTCCGATCCTCTCTGGGAGGGGAGAAGAAGCCCTGCGTTTCACGTAGATAGTGGACGTTTTCGCGAATCGGGCGAGAATGGGGGCATGGACCCTGCCGGCCCCCCGTTGGAGCGCCATCGCACGCTGCCGATGATGACCGGGCTCGACGGCGTCCGGGCCTTGGCGGTCATCGCCGTAGTGCTCTACCACCTGGAGGTCGGCTGGCTGCCGGCAGGGTTCCTCGGCGTCGACGTCTTCCTCGTGGTCAGCGGATTCCTCATCACGTCGCTGCTGGTGGCCGACATCCGACGCTTCGGCCACTTCGACGTGAAGCGGTTCTGGGTGCGTCGCGCCCGCCGCCTGTTCCCGGCGCTCATCCTGGTCCTGATCGGCGTGGTGGCCTTCACCGCCGCCGTCATGCCGGACGAGCTACGCCGGCTGCGGGGCGACGTTCTCGCCGCGGTCGGCTACGTCACCAACTGGGCCCTCATCTACAGCGACACGTCGTACTTCGACTCGATGGCACGCCCGCCGCTGCTCCGCCACCTGTGGTCGCTGGCGGTAGAGGAGCAGTTCTACCTGTTGTGGCCGTTGGCGGTGGCAGCCGGCTGGGCGCTACTGAGGCGCCGGATGCTGAGCATCGTGTGGCTGGGGGCACTGCTCTCGGTCGCCTTGATGGCGCTGCTCTACGAGCCCCTGTCCGACCCGTCGCGGGTCTACTTCGGCACCGACACCAGGGCGGTCGGGCTGCTGATCGGAGCCGGGCTGGCCTTCGTCACCACCCCGACTCGACTGGTCCGCCCGGCCATCGGGCGGCGCCGGGCGTTGACCGAGCTGGCCGGATGGGCCGGGCTCGCCGGCCTGGCTGCCTGGATGCTGCTCGGCAGCGAGTTCACCAGCGCCATGTACAACGGTGGGTTCCTGGCGGTGTCGCTGGCGTCGGCTGCGCTCATCATCGGCGCGGCGGCGCCCACCTCGGTATCCCGGCTGTTGAGCATCCCGGTGCTCGGTTGGATCGGCCGGCGCTCCTACGGCATCTACCTGTGGCACTGGCCGGTGATCATGGTGACCCGCCCCCAGCTCGATGTCACCGTCGACGGGTGGGCGCTGGACGCCGCCAGGGTCGCCATCACGCTCGCCCTCGCCGCCGCCTCGTACCGCTTCGTGGAGCGGCCCATCATCGAGAAGGGCGTGGCCGGTTGGATGCGCGGCTTGCTGACCCCGAGACCGAGGCCCACCAGGGCGCTGGCCGGAGTAGGAGGGCTCGCCGTGGTGGCGTCGTTCGTGGCGGTCCTGGTGGTCGCCCCGACCCCGCTCGAGGACCCGCCGTCGGCGGTTGCCGGCACCACCCCGGCAGCGGCCACCAGCACCACGGCGGCGCCCCTCGTGATGGCGCTGCCCGACACCGGCGCCACCCGACCGGAGGTGGTCGCCGCCCCGGTCGAGCTGCCGGTCGCCGCCGCCGGCACCGTGACTGCCAATGTCCCCGGGCCCGCCACCCTGGCCGGCGCGCCCAACCGAAGGCGCCCACCGCCGGAACCGGCCGCGGTCACCGCCATCGGCGACTCGGTGATGCTGGGAGCCGCCGACGCGTTGCGCCAGGCGTTGGGCGAGACCCTCACGGTCGACGCCGAAGTCTCCCGCTCGTTCGCCACCGGGGCGGACATGATCGGGCAACTGGCGGCCGCCGGCGACCTCGGCGAGATCGTGCTGGTCCACCTTGGGACCAACGGGCCGGTGGACGCCGAGCTCTTCGACACGCTGATGGCCAACGCCGAGCCGGCGGACCGGGTGCTGGCGGTGACGGTCCGCGTCCCGCGGAGGTGGGAGGGGCAGGTCAACGAGACGCTGACGGCGGCGACCGACCGATGGCCGGACCTCGAGCTCATCGACTGGAAGGCGACGTCCGACGACCGTCCCGAGCTGTTCGTGGAGGACGGCGTCCACCTGACCGACGCCGGCCGGCGGGTGTACGCCGCCCTCGTCGAGGAGGCGGTCGGCCCGCTGGTGTCCTGTGTCGAGCTCGGTGACTGCGAGCCCTTGTCGGCTGATTGACGGCGCCGATTCTGGCGAGGGCCATAGGTCCCGGAGGTCAGGGACCCTCGTCGGGCCGGTTCGGGCCGTAGTCCCCTCGGCGCCCGCTCTCTCATTTCGGATGATGGGCGCATTCGGCAGTTCGCCCGACACAGGAAAGAGAGGCATCCGAATGACTGCCAGCACCGACCGGATGGAATCCCCGGTCACCACCTACGAGCCCACAGGTACCGAGAAGGGCCACAAGAAGAGCACCCTCCTGCTCGTAGCCGCCATCCTGGCCATGGTGGTCGGAGCCGGCGCCGTCGCCGGCGGGATGTTCGGCATCTGGTACACCTGGGACCAGGCGGTCGCCCAGAACGTCGTCACGCCGGACGACGCCGCCATTCCGGAGACCGCGGTCCGCGGCCCATTCACTATGTGGGCCCAGGCGGACATCATCACCCACCACCAGCTCGACAGCACCGGCGGGCTCTACTACGCAGAGATGCCCCGCGAGGTCCCGATGGTGGACGAAAACGGCGAGGCCGTCCTCGACGAGAACGGCGAGCCGGCGATGGGACCCAACGAGGCGAGGGCCTCGTGGTTCAACGCCACCGTGCTCACCACCGCTCTGAGCGCCGGCATCCTCGCCTACGCACTGGCCGCGTTGGCCATTGCCGTCGGGGTCACGCTCGGGGTCATCGGGTTCGTGTTCCTGCGAATCCGCTCGAGGGCCGTGCTCCTGTAACGGAGCGGGCTGCTGAGGGAACCGGGCCCGGCGACGGGCCCGGTTCTCGCGTCTACCCCCACCCGAGCCGAGCCGGCCGGTCCACGGTTTGGCGTCTCCGCCCTCGGGTACGGTGGTCCCGACGCCCCCCGATCCGGAGGTGCCGGTGCGGCTCGACAACGACTATTACATCGACTTCATCGAACTCGAGACCGAACGGCTGATCGACGCCGCCCGTACCGTTCCGCTGGGGACGAGGGTGCCGACAGCCCCGGATTGGGACGTCGCCGCACTCCTGTGGCACCTCACCGAGGTCCAGACCTTCTGGTCCACCGTCGTCGCCGAACGGCTCATGGACCCCGAGGGATACCGCGAGCCGGATCGCCCCCACGACGACGGGCTCCTCATCGGGTCGCTCGACTCCGCCAAGACCTTCTTGGTGCGGACGTTGCGCGAGGCTGATCCGCAGATGCCGTGCTACACGTGGTCGACCGAGAAGAACGCCGGGTTCGTGATGCGCCGCCAGGCGCACGAGGCGCTCATCCACCGTGCCGACGCCGAGGCGGCGGCCGGCCGCAGCTCGGCCCTCGACCCTGCGCTTGCCCAGGACGGCGTCGACGAGATCCTGAACGTGTTCATCGCCGGCATCCCGGAGTGGGCGATGTTCACCGATGCCGGGAAGACCGTGCGCATCGACGACCGGGAGTGGCGGTGGGACCTGCTCATCGGCCGCATGACCGGGACATCCCCGAACAGCGGCAAGTCCTACGACATCGACGCCGCCGTTGTGGTGGACGCGGTGCACCAACCCGACGCCACCATCACCGGGACGGCGAGCCGGCTCGACCTGTGGCTGTGGGGCCGGGCACCGCTGGCGGCGGTGGAGGTCACCGGCGATCCCGCCCTGGCGACCCTCCTCCGCCAGATCGCCAGCGACGCCACCCAGTGACCGCTCATCGTGACCGGGCTGCCATCCTTCGGCGGGTCCGGCTGACCTCGGCGAAGCCGGTCAGCCGGGTCGGACGGCCCCACCCGTGAAGCGCTCGTCGCCCCGGAAGAAGCACTCGAGGAAGCGCCCACCCGAGACGTCGCCGAGGACGAACCAGTCGTCTCCGCCGAGTCGGGCCATCTGAGAGGCGTGACAGGCGAGCGCGGCCCTTTTGGTGGGCTCAAGGTCGCCGATCGGCACCGACCAGTCGTAGCGTCGCCACTGCGGCAGCAGCGCCAACGACCGGCGCCAGATGCCCGGGGTGAGCCGTCCCCGATCGTCACGACCGACATCGGACCAACGCACCCACGGCCAGTGGTTCCACTGCCAGATCGGGTATTCACGGACCCGGGGGTCGACGCCTCGGCGAGCGGCGGCGACCACGCGGGAGGCGGCGCGGTGGTCACGGTGGGGGTCGGTAGGCCCGGTCACGAACAGCTCTGCGGGCCGACGCTCGGAGATGATCCGGCGCACCGAGGCGGCGGCGCCTTCGACATGTTCGTGAAGGTGGCCGTCGGGGAAGTCCAGGAATGTCACGTCGGCGGCGGCCACGCCCAGCATCGAGCAGGCGGCGAGACCCTCCTCGCGTCGCAGCGCCCGCAGCCGGTCGGCGCCAAACCGGGGATGGGAGGCGGCTCCGTCCGTGAGGAACACGACCCCGACCTCCGCGCCGCGGCGACGCTTGGCGGCGATCAGGGCGCCGCAGCCGAGCGTCTCGTCGTCGGGATGGGGGGCAACGACCACTGCCGGCATGGCGAGTTCCTTGGGCGTCGCCACGACCATGCGGCGTGCCAGCACCGACCCCGCCACCCCCGCTGCCATACCTCCGGCCATCCACTCCCCCGATCGACGCCGGTATTCAACCCGGCGAACGTCGACGCCCGGTGAGCACCTGCCGGTAGAGGTCCGCCAGACGTCCCGCCTGGGTGTCGAGGTCGAAGTCGACGGCGACCTGTGCCTGCGCCTTGTCCGCCATCGCCCGCGCCTCATCGGGGTGTTCGAGAACCCGGCACACCGCGGCGGCGAAGGCGTCGGCATCGGTGGGGTCCACCATCAGTCCGGTGACGCCGTCGTCGACGTACTCGGCGACGACCGGCAGTCGCGAGGCGACCACGGGTGTACCCGCCGCCATCGCCTCCAGCGGCGCCAGACCGAGGCCCTCGACCCGGCTCGGGAAGACGAGCACGTCGGCGGCCTGAAGCAGCGGGACGACGTCGTCGACCCAGCCCGTGAAGGTGACGCGGCCGGCGAGGCTGCGCTCTGCGGCGATGGCGAGTCCGGCCCGGTCGGGCCCGTCCCCGCACACCACGAGCACGCTCTCGGGGACCTGCCGGACGACCCGCTGCATCATCGGCACCAGGGTCTCGGTGCGCTTCAACGGCACCAGTCGCCCCACGAAGAGGACGACGCGTCGGTCCCGAAGCCCGAGGCTCTCCACGAGAGCGGCCCGGTCGTGGTCGCCCGCGGTGCCTCCGAACCGCTCGACGTCGACGCCGTTGTGGAGTACGACCAGGGGACATCGGACCATTGGCGCGTACTGGGCGGCGACGGCATGCGATACGGCGATCGCCCGCCGCACCTGGCGGCCATAGGCGATGCGAAGCTGGAGCCGACGGCGCCGCGCCCGGTACCCGCGCCCGGTGGAGGTTGGATAGAACCCGTGAATGTGGGTGACCACCGGTGTCCGGGCGACCCGGGCGGCGGGGTGCCCGACCAGCTTGGGGAGCATCTCGTGGGTGTGGACAAGGTCGGCGGCGGTGTCCCGTATCCGGCGCACCAGGTCGAGGACGGTCGCCGGCGCCCGGCCCGCCCGGTGGTCGAGGAAGGTGGTGTCGATGCCCGCCTCGCGGTAGGGCACCGCCATGTCGTGCGGAGGGACCAGGTACGACGAGGCCAGTTCGACGCCGTGCTCTGGAAGCCGCCGGGCCAGCTCGAGGACGAGGCGCGACCCCCCGCCGTCGGCGAGATGGACCTGCACGTGCAGGGCCTTGATCAGTGCGCCGATGCCGTCTCCCCCCGCGCTTGATTCACCCTACTCCTTCCAGTGGTGGAATCTGGTCACGACATCGTGGCCGAGGGCTCCTCCGACAGGCACGACTCTGCCGTGTTCACGGTGGCGGTGGATTGCGGCCGCGTCCTGTGGCCGGACGCCGAGCTCGACGCCGGCGGCAACCCCGTCGCTTGGCCGGGATGGGACGTGGACGAGGACGGGAACTGGTCCTCACCCCGACAAGCCGTTCATGGGGCACGCGACGAGGTCGACATGACCGTGGAGGTGAACCCAACGTTCGGTCCGGTCACCGGCGGCGACCTCAAGACGCGGGGGAATAGAGGTGATTCCCTGGAGCGCCTTGACGGCGGCGAGCCGCCCGGGTTTACTGGCCTCGTGATCACGATGCCGCATTCGCCGGACGTCCCCACGACCCGGGGACGCTTCGGGCTGCCCGGCATCATCATTCCCTAGGCGCGCACGCTCACCACGCGTGTGCGCCCCTCGACCCTCCGCCCCGGCGGGGGGTCTTTCGATTCCCGGACCGTCTCGACCCGACAACACCCCCGAGGAGCCCCATGGAGACCAGGCAACGCCCCTACGTGGAGATCTACGACACCACGCTGCGCGATGGAACCCAGCAGGAGGGCATCTCGCTGACCGCCGGGGAGAAGCTGCGCGTTGCCCGCCTGCTCGACGATCTGGGCGTGCCCTTCGTGGAGGGCGGCTGGCCCGGCGCCAACCCGAAGGACGACGAGTTCTTCGCCCGTGCCGTCGACGAGCTCGACCTCGACACCGCCACCCTGGTCGCCTTCGGCTCGACCCGGAGGCCCCGGGGCAGGCCGGAGAACGACCCACAGCTCGACGCCTTGCTCGCCGCCGGCACCGGGGTCATCTGCCTCGTCGGCAAGTCGTGGGACTACCACGTCGAGCACGCCCTGCGCACTTCGGAGGAGGACGCGGTGGCAATGGTGGCCGATTCGATCGCCCACCTCCGCGCCGAGGGGCGCCGGGTGTTCTTCGACGCCGAGCACTTCTTCGACGGCTACCGCTCCAACCCGGGTTTTGCCGGCTCGGTGCTGGAGGCCGCCCATGAAGCAGGGGCCGAGCGGCTCGTGCTGTGCGACACCAACGGCGGCGCCCTACCCCACCAGATCGAGCAGACGCTCACCGAGGTGATGGCGTCCCTCCCGGAAGCGACGTTCGGCTGCCACTTCCACAACGACTCGGGGACGGCGGTGGCCAGCTCGCTGGCGGCGGTGCGCCTCGGCGTGCTCCAGGTGCAGGGATGCGTCAACGGCTACGGCGAGCGCACCGGGAACGCCGACCTGTGCTCGGTCATCCCCAACCTGGCGCTGAAGATGGGCTACGAGACCATCCCCGAAGAGCGGTTGGCGAAGCTCACCACCGTGTCGCACAACGTCGCCGACCTCGTCAACCGCTCCCTGGAGCCCCACACGCCGTACGTCGGGGTGTCCGCCTTCACCCACAAGGCGGGCCTGCACACGTCGGCGCTGGCGCGGCGGGCCGACGCCTACGAGCACCTTCCCCCCGCCGCGGTGGGCAACACCACCCGGGTGGTGGTGTCCGAGCTGGCCGGGCGGTCCACCGTGCTCACCAAGGCGCGCACCCAGGGGTTCGACCTCTCCGACGGAGACGCCCAGGCGGTGGTCGACCGCATCAAGGAGCTGGAGCACCTCGGCTACCAGCTCGAGGGCGCCGACGGGTCGTTCGAGCTGCTGGTTCGCCAGGCACAGGGGTGGAAGCAGGACTTCTTCACACTCGAGTCCTACAAGGTGTTCGTCGAGCACCGCGACGGCGAGGTGCAGGCGGAGGCCACGGTCAAGCTGAGGGTCGGCGACGAGCGGCTGGTCACCACCAGTGAAGGCGACGGCCCGGTGTCGGCGCTCGACCGGGCGCTACGGGCCGGGCTGCGTCCCCGGTACCCCGAGGTCGACCGGGTGCGGCTCACCGACTACCGGGTGCGCGACCTCGACTCGGGCGACGGCACGTCCGCCCGGGTGCGGGTGCTGGTAGAGCACAGCGACGGTGCCGACACCTGGGGCAGCGTCGGTGTCCACGAGAACATCATCGACGCCTCGTGGCTGGCGCTGGTCGACGGGCTGGTGGTCGGCCTCCTTCGCATGGGTGACGCCGACTCCGGGGAGCCGGCCCGATAGCATCCCGGCGTGTGACGTCGGAACCGCCTCCCGCCCTCGACGACTCCCGCGCCGCCGTCGCCCGCCATGGGCTGGTTGCCGTCGCCTCGGGCCATCTCACCGGTGAGGTGGCGGCCCGGTTGCCCTTCGAGGACCTCGCCGCCTACAAGACACTCCTCAAGCGGTTCTTCTCGATCGAGCCGTGGACCGCCGAGGAGTCAGCCGCCCTCGATCGCCTGGTGGCGCCGCACGTGGCCGAAGGGTGGTGGGAGCACGAGCTGGGCGAGGGCCTCGTCCTCGCCCATGGCAAGACCGGCCGGGAGTTACCGCATGTATGTGTCCGGAGGCGGTCACGGATCCGCGGCGTCCGTGTTCGACCGGGCCTTCGCCGGGCCGGTGGTGCCCGAGCCGACCCCCCACCCCCGCAAGGTCCGGTTCGTCACCGGTGGCGAGCCCGCCCCGGGGGTGTGGCACCGCCGCGGAGATCCCGACCCGCCGGCCGACGCCCGGGTGGCGGCCCTGTTCGAGGACGGGGACGTGAGCGATGTGATGGTCGCCGGCGACTTCGTCACCATCGGGCTGGTCGCCGGTGCCTCGTGGGAGGACAAGCTCGACACGGTCCTCGACCGCGTTTCGGCGCTGTTCCCGGCCGCCGAGCGGTCGACCGCCGGCATGACCAGGGACGAGATGATCGGCGAGGGCGGGCGGTCGCAGAGCGAGCATCCCGACGAGCTCCATCTCCTCGACCCCGACCTGCCCGACCACCGGGCCCGGTTGGTCGCCGCTCAGGCCGATCCGGCGCCGGCGGTGCGACGGGTGGCGGTGGCGGTCCTCGCCGAGTCGGCCAGCTGGGATGTCCGCCGCCAGGCCGTGGAAGCCGGCTGGTCGGATCCGTCGCCTGTGGTGCGCCGCACCGCGGTCGACGCCGCCGCCGGCACCGGCGACGCCGGGCTGAGGCCGTTCTTCGAGGAGGCGCTGACGGTCACCGACGCCTGGGTGCGGTGGAAGGCGGTGCGTGCCCTCGGCGAGCTCGGGCTGGGCGGGAGCCGGGACGCCGTCGCCGCCCTGCGCGGCGACCCGGACTTCCAGGTGCGGTTCGAGGTCGAGCGGGTGCTGCGGGCCGGCGGATGAACCGCCTACCTGGCCGCGTGCCGGTTCGTGTCACACCTGCCCCGTACGCTGGGCGACATGATTGCCAGACCCATCGAGCATCAGCCGGCCGAGCCGGCGGACCAGGAGGCCGTACCCTCGCCTGGCCTACCGGTCGAGGTGGTGCGGAGCCACCGCCGGCGGCGCACCCTGCAGGCCCAGGTGGTCGGGGGCACGGTGCGGGTGCTGGTCCCCGCCGGGCTGCCCGCCGATGAGGAGCGCCAATTGGTGGACCGCCTGGTTGCCAAGGTCACCGCCAAGGTCGTGGCAGGGCGCATCGACCTGCCGTCCCGCGCCGCGGTGCTCGCCGCCCGCTACGGACTGCCGCCGCCGGGGCACATCGAGTGGTCGAGCCGCCAGATCAGCCGATGGGGCTCGTGCTCCCCGGGGTCGGACCGCATCCGCATCTCCGACCGGCTGGCGACGATGCCCTCATGGGTGTTGGACTCGGTGCTGGTCCACGAGCTGGCCCACCTCGTCGAGGCCAACCACGGTCCCCGGTTCGCCGCGTTGACCGGGCGCTACGAGCTGACCGAGCGGGCCACCGGGTACCTGATGGCGGTCACGCAGCAGGCGGCCGGGCCGGCGCCTCAGCCGAGCGAAGGGGGCTGGTAGCCGAGCCTCGCCTGCAGCTTGCGCATGCCGGCCAGCCAGCGCTCGGGCTCGGTCGCCCTGGTTGCGTAGTAGCCGGCGACATCGGGGTGGGGCAGGATGTAGAAGCGGCCGTCGAGCAGCCCCTCGACGACGGCGTCGGCGACCTCCTCGGTGGTGACCGCCAGCCCGTCGACCCATGCCCGCATCTCGCCGCCGGCATCGAACACATCGAGCATCGGGGTGGCGACGAACTGCGGACAGAGGCAGGAGACGGTGATGCCCCGGTCGCCGTAGGTCACCGCCAGCCACTCGGCGAGAGCCACGACGGCATGCTTGGTCACCGCATAGGCGGCGGCACCGATGTTGGTGAGCAGGCCGGCTGCCGAGGCGGTGTGGAGCAGGTGTCCGCTCCCGCGGGCCAGCATCCCGGGAAGCACGGCCCGGACGGCGTGGACGTGGGCCATCACGTTGACGTCCCAGGTCCTCTGCCACTCCGCATCGGAGAGCTCGACACCGCCGGCGGTGGCGACTCCGGCGTTCATGCAGAACAGGTCGATCGGGCCCAGCTCGGCTTCCACCTCGGCGACCAGGGCTCCGGTGGCGGGGCCATCGGTGACGTCGAGCCCGCGCCCGACCGCCCCAGCTGCGGCTGCCACGTCGGCGACGGCATCGCCGTCGATGTCAACCGCCACCACCCGCATGCCCTCGGCGGAGAGACGCTCGACCAACCCGCGCCCGATCCCGCTCGCCCCTCCGGTGACCACCGCCACCCGACCGGCCAGACCGTCCACCGAGGCTCCCTCCATCTCTGGCCGGCGACCTTACCGGGCGACCGTCACGCCTCGATCCCCCGATCGGCCGGTGGCGCCTGTTCGGCCGGTGTCGGGGCCGTCCGGGTGGCGACCTAGGGTGAACCGGATGACCCAGACCGGATACCACATGTCGCCCGACGACTTTCGCCGCCACGGGCACGCCGTGATCGACTGGCTGGCCGACTACCTCGCCTCGGTGGAGGACCGCCCGGTGACACCCGACGTCTCCCCTGGCGCCATCCGCGCCCTGCTGCCCGAGAGGGCGCCCGAGCTGCCCGAGCCGTTCGAGGCGATCCTCGCCGATCTCGACCGGGTGGTGATGCCCGGCCTCGTCCACTGGCAGTCCCCCGGCTGGTTCGGCTACTTCCCGGCGAACGGGTCGGGCCCCGGGATTCTCGGCGACCTGGTGTCCACCGGCCTCGGCCAGCAGGGCATGCTCTGGTCAACCAGCCCCGCCTGCACCGAGCTGGAGACCGTGGTGCTCGACTGGCTGGTCGACTTGCTCGGGCTCCCCACCGCGTGGCGCACCGACGGCGCCGGTGGCGGTGTCATCCAGATGAGCGCCTCCGACTCGACGCACACCGCGCTGGTGGTCGCCCGCCACCGCGCCGCACCGCGGATCCGGCCGACCTGGTGGTGTACACGTCGCAACAGGCGCACTCGTCGGTCGAGAAGGGGGCCCGGGTGGCCGGCTACCGCCACCTGCGGCTGGTCGAGGTGGATGCCGGCTAGGCGATGGACCCGGCGGCGCTGCGCCAGGCCGTCGCCGCCGACCTCGACGCCGGGCTCACCCCGGCGTTCGTGTGCTCCACGGTGGGGACCACCGGTACCGCTGCCGTCGACCCGGTGCGGTCGATCGCCGAGACGGCCACCCGTCACGGGATGTGGCACCACGTCGATGCCGCCTACGCCGGGACGGCGATGGTGCTGCCCGAGCTCCGCCACCACCAGGACGGGCTCGAGCTGGTCGACAGCTACGTGTTCAACCCGCACAAGTGGATGTTCACCAACTTCGACTGCTCGGTGTTCTGGGTGGCCGACCGACGCCCCCTGCTCGACGCCCTGTCCATCACCCCCCCTTACTTGCGCAACCGGGCATCGGCGGCCACCGACGTCATCGACTACCGCAACTGGCACGTTCCCCTTGGGCGGCGTTTCCGGGCGCTGAAGCTGTGGTTCGTCCTCCGCAGCTACGGAGCCGAGGGAATCCGCCACCACGTCCGCCGCCATGTGGAGCTCGCCGGCGACCTGACCCGCCGCATCGAGGATGACGCCAGGCTGGCGCTGGTGGCCCCGACCCACTTCGGGCTGGTGAGCTTCCGTCACGTCGACGGCGACGCCGGTACCTCGGAAGTGGCGGACGCGATCAACGGGTCGGGCCGCTACCACGTGACGACGTCCGTGATCGACGGACAGGCCTTCATCCGGGTCGCCGTCGGCCAGACGACCACCGAAGCCCGCCACGTCGACGGGTTGTGGGACGTGGTCGATGCCTCGGCCGCCCCGCCCGCCGGCTGAGTCGGCTCAGTCGACGAGGGCGTCGCCGCGCACGAAGCGGAGCAACTGGCGGACGATGAACGCGGTCGCCCCCCAAAGGGTGCCTTCGGGGAACTCGTAGAACCAGAGCTCGGCACCCATCCACTCGGAGGCCCGCCAGCGCGCTCTCGTCGAGGAGGTCACCCAGGGTGGGCTCCAGGATCAACTCCACCTCGGCCGGGTCCGGGCTCAGCTCCACCGGCTGGACCACCCGGGCGACGACGGGGACGATCCAATTCGTCAGGTCCCGGGTCGTCACCGGGTGGAGCCCGCCGATCACCTCGACAGCGGCGGCGGGGAGGGCGATCTCCTCCCACGCCTCCCGAACGGCCGCCTCCACCGGGCCCTCCCCCACCTCGATCCGGCCCCCCGGGAAGACGACGTCGCCGGGGTGGGTGCGCATGACGTCGGGTCGCTTGGTGAGGATGATCCTGGTGTCGCCATGTCGGTCGGCGTACAGCGGCACGAGCACCGCGGACACCGCCGCCTCGTGGTCGGACACCGGAGGGAGCGCGGAGAGCCTGGTCCACACATCGAGCACGACCACGAGGATAAGGGGAGCCGTCGCACCGATATCCTGACCCCATGGCAGTACCGTCGAGCGTGGTGCTCGAGACCCCCCGCCTGCTGTTGCGGCCGTACCGCCGTCGAGACGTGGCTTCGATCCACGATGCCGTGGTGGCGTCGTGGCCCGACCTCGTGCCGTGGCTGCCATGGGCCACCGGATACAGCCGGAACTCGGCCAGCCAGTTCGTGCGCGAGTCGCAATCGGCCTGGCAGGAGGGCCGGGCGTTCGACTTCACCATCCGCCAGGTGAGCACCTCGACCGACAACGGGCTCGGCCCGCCCGATCCCGAGCGACACCTCGGCGGCATCTCGATCTGGTACGTGTCCCGCACCAACCTGGTCGGCGAGATCGGGTACTGGGTGCGCAGCGACCTGACCGGACGTGGGGTGTGCACCGAGGCGACGAGACGCCTCC
The DNA here is from genome assembly GCA_963834375.1 of uncultured Acidimicrobiia bacterium. Taxonomy (GTDB): domain Bacteria; phylum Actinomycetota; class Acidimicrobiia; order Spongiisociales; family UBA5794; genus JACDBE01. The sequence continues at coordinate 373,299 of CAWIBM010000005.1, forward strand.
TGCGCTACGGCTTCGACGATCTGAGGCTGCACCGGATCGTGCTGCGCATCGCCGTGGGCAACCGGGGGTCGGAACGGGTGGCCGAGAAGCTCGGCTTCACCAATGAGGGCACCCTGCGTGAAGAGGTCAAGGTGGGGTCGTCGTGGCTCGACCACACCGTGTGGGGGCTGCTCGAAGACGAGTGGCGGAGAAGCGTCCCCCGCTAACCTCGCCCCGGCCAGGCTCCGGAACTCTTCACGAGGCCCGGAGCGTCTCTGCTGCGAACGCACATGACCCCAGCAACCCGCCAGATCGTCATCGGCCTGCTGATCGCCGCGGTCACCACCGCGCTGGCGCTGCTCGTCTTCGCCACGTTCCGCCGCGTCCTCGAGCCGCCGGACCCCGACCGGATAGCCGCCCGGGCCGTCGCGCTGGCCGGCACCACGACCACCGGCGCACCGGGCGACGGCACGGTCGCCCCGGGAGCCGGCGGCCGTGGGAACCAGCCGACGCAGCCGGGCCCGGGCGGCGGCGGATCACAGCAGGGAGAGGGCCGAGGCGGCGGCGTCTGCCAGGAAGAGCCGCCACGAAACCCCCAGGGCACGGTGGTGATGCTGTTCTTCACGTGCGGGTCGGGACCGGTCCCGGACGTCGCCGGCAACGCCTACCGCAACGTCCCAGCAACCGAGCTCCGGCTCACCGCCACCCTCACCGAGCTGGTTCAGGGCCCCGACGCCGAGGAGCGGGATCTCGGGTTCACCTCGGTGTTCTCCGAGGACACCAGCAGCATCTTCGCCGGGGTGGACATCGACGACGGCACCGCCCTGGTCGACTTCGTCGGGCTGGAGGCGATCCCCGACCTGGACCAGGCGACGGTGGCCAACGACCTGATCGCCTCCCTGAACGCCACCGTCTTCCAGTTCGAAACGGTCGACGCCGTCGAGTACCGGGTCGGTGGGAGCTGCCAGACGTTCTGGGCGGCGATGGGTGCCGACTGCGTCACCACCTCCCGCCGCGAGTGGGAACGCCAGCTGGCGGCGTGGGCAAGCCGAGGATTGAGCACGGAACCCTGCAGACGCGGGCTGAGGGCTCCTCGAGGGGAGCCCCGCCGACGAGGCGAAACGCCCGCCGGCTCGTGGCCGGCGGCAGACGCTCTCACATCATGTCCATGCCACCGCCGCATGGTTGTGGCCACCGACCGGAGCGTCTTCCTTCTCCTCGGCGACCAGAGCCTCCGTGGTGATGAGCAGCGCGGCGATCGATGCCGCGTTCTGCAGCGTCGAACGGGTCACCTTCGCCGGGTCGATGATCCCCGAGGCCATCAGGTCCTCGTACTCGCCGGTGGCGGCGTTGAACCCGGTGGACTTGTCCTCGGACGCCACGCGGGCCACGACCACCCCGGCCTCGAAGCCGGCGTTGTCGGCGATCTGGCGCAGCGGCGACTCGAGCGCCTTGCGCACCAGGTTGCGACCCGCCTTCACGTCGTCGCTGCCGCCCCGCACCTTGTCGATGGCGTCACGGGCCCGGAGCAGAGCCACGCCGCCGCCGGGGACGATGCCCTCTTCGACGGCCGCCCGGGTCGCCTGGATGGCGTCCTCGATGCGGTGCTTCTTCTCCTTCAGCTCCACCTCGGTGGCGGCGCCGACCTTGAGCACGGCGACCCCGCCGGCCAGCTTGGCCAGCCGCTCGGAGAGCTTCTCGCGGTCCCAGTCGGAGTCGGAGTTCTCGATCTCCCGCCGGATCTGCGAGACCCGGGCGTCGACCTCGGCCTTGGAGCCGGCACCCTCGACCACGGTGGTGTCGTCCTTGGACACCACGATCTTGCGAGCGGTGCCCAGCAGGTCGAGGGTCACGCCGTCGAGCTTGAGCCCGACCTCCTCAGAGATGACGGTGGCGCCGGTGAGGATGGCGATGTCCTGGAGCATGGCCTTGCGGCGCTCGCCGAACCCGGGGGCCTTGACCGCCACCGAGGCGAACGTGCCCCGGATCTTGTTGACCACCAGGGTGGCCAGCGCCTCGCCCTCGACGTCCTCGGCGATCACCATCAGCGGCTTGCCGGTCTGCTGCACCTTCTCGAGCACGGGGAGCAGATCCTGCACCGACGAGATCTTCGAGTTGACGATCAGCAGGTACGGGTCGGCGAGGACGGATTCCTGACGGTCGGCATCGGTGATGAAGTACGGGGAGATGTAGCCCTTGTCGAACTGCATCCCCTCGGTGAACTCCAGCTCGATCCCGAACGTCTGGCTGTCCTCGACGGTGATGACGCCCTCGTTGCCGACCTTCTGCATGGCATCGGCGATGCTCTTGCCGATGGTGCTGTCGGCCGCCGAGTTGGCGGCGACGTAGGCGATCTGGTCGTGGGCGTTGGAGTCGACCGGGCTGGCCAGGTCGCCGATGGCCTCGACGACCTTCTCCACGGCTTCCTCGATGCCCCGCTTCAGCTCGAGCGGGTTGGAGCCGGCGGCGACGAGCCGGAGCCCGTCACGGACCATCGCCTGGGTGAGCACCGCCGACGTCGTTGTGCCGTCACCGGCTACGTCGTTGGTCTTGTTGGTCGCCTCGTACGCCAGCTTGGCGCCCATGTTCTCCCACGGGTCGTCGAGCTCGATCTCCTTGGCGATGGTGTAGCCGTCGTTGGTGATGGTGGGGGCTCCCCACTTCTTCTCCAGGACGACGTTGCGGCCCTTGGGGCCGAGCGTGACCTTGATGGTGTCGGCGAGCTTGTCGACACCGGCCTGGAGGCTGCGGCGGGCCTCCTCGTTGAATCTCAGTTCCTTGGCAGCCATGTGTTGCCGGACTCCTCTCAGCCCAGGACGGCGAGCACGTCGCGCGCCGAAAGAACCAGGTACTCCTCACCGTCGACCTTGACCTCGGTGCCTCCGTACTTGGAGTAGAACACCAGGTCGCCGACGGCGACATCGAAGGCGACACGATCGGTGCCGGCCTCGTTCCATGCGCCCGGGCCGACGGCGAGGACTTCACCGAGTTGCGGCTTCTCCTTGGCGGTGTCCGGGATGACGAGACCACTGGGGGTCCGGGACTCGTCTTCATCCTTGGGCTTGACCACGATGCGGTCGCCCAGGGGCTTCAGCTTCATGCGAGCTCCTCCTTGTGGTGGGCAGAGTTAGCAGTCGATGCCTGCGAATGCCAGAGCATAGCACTCTAAGCAGGGGAGTGCTAGCGGTCCGTTCCTCTCACCGTCTGCGAGCCGGTGTGGCAGCGGAAGGGGGACTGCCGTGCTGAGGCGACGCCGACGCACCTGAGCCGGGGAGACGTGGCGGGAACGCGCCGAGGCGCATGCCCGGGTCGACGTCGGTGTCCCATCCCGAGCGGGGCGCCGGCGCCGTAGCGGTGCCCGGCGGCGGCGGCGATCATCGCGCCGTTGTCGGTGCACAGCGCCGGGGAGGGCAGGTACAGCTCGACCCGGCGGGCGTCGGCCTCCTCGGCGAGCCGGCGGCGCAGGCCGGCGAGTTGGCCAGTACGCCGCCCCCGCCGGCGACCCTGCGCACCCCGGTGGCGTCGACCGCGTTGAAGGTCTTCTCGACAAGCACGTCGACGATCGCCTCCTGCAGCGAGGCGGCCACGTCCTCGAGCGGGGGCAGCTCACCGGCGGCCTCGGCCTTCGCCAGGAACGTGGTGACCGATGTCTTCAACCCGGAGAACGACAGGTCGAAGGGCCGGTCGCGCAGCGCCCGGGGAAAGGTGATCGCCGTCGGGATCGCCACCGGTGGAGACCCGGTCGATGGCCGGGCCACCGGGATAGCCGAGGCCCATGTAACGAGCCAGCTTGTCGAAGGCCTCGCCGGCGGCGTCGTCGATGGTGCTCTCCAGCTCCGTGTAGCGGCCCCACTCGTGGACATGGACGATCTGGCTGTGCCCACCGGAGGCGAGCAGCACGACGGCGGGTGGCTGGTACCCGGGGTGCTCGAGCCGGGGGGCGAAGAGATGCCCCTCCATGTGGTCGATGCCCAGGAACGGCTTGTCGAGGCTCCAGGCGAACGCCTTGGCGAACCCGAACCCCACGACCAGAGACCCGACCAGCCCGGGGCCACGGGTGGCGGCGATGGCGTCGACCTGCGCCTGGTGGATACCGGCCTGGCGCAGGGCATCGTGGACCAGGGGGCGGATGGCCTCGATGTGGGCGCGTGCCGCCACCTCGGGCACCACGCCCCCGAACCGGGCATGGCTCTCGACCTGGCTGGAGATCACCGATGACAGCAGCCGGTCACCGGCGACGACACCAACCGCCGTCTCGTCGCAACTGGTCTCGATGCCGAGGATGACCGGCGCCGCCTCAGCCATGGCGGATCCCCCATGCGGGCCACGAATGGCGGCGATCCTGGCGGCGGTACTCGGGCCGGTCGATGTCGGTCACCCACATGATCAAGGCGTCCTCGTCGATGTAGTAGTCCTTGCGCACGCCGACCGGAGCCATCCCGAAACGGGTGTACAGCCGCTGCGCCGACCGGTTGGAGGCGCGGACCTCGAGGGTGAGATGGCGGGCGCCGCCCGCCAGCCCCCGATCGACCAGCTCCAGCATGAGACGGGTGGCGACCTTCCCGCGGCGGCGGCCGGGATCGACGGCGATGTTGGTGACGTGGCCGTCCTCGCCGACCACCATCATCCCGGCGAAGCCGGCCAGCTCGCCGTCGACCTCGGCGACCAGGTAGACCCGGCCGGCGGCGGCGAGCTCGTCACGGAAGATGCCTTCGCTCCAGGGGTGTGGGTAGACGGTCCGCTCCAGGTGTCAGCACCCGGTCGAGGTCGGCGAGGTGCATCGGCGCGGATCACCGGGACCGGCACCGACACCGAGGACGAGTGCGGGGTCGACCGCGTTCACGATGCAGCCTCGGGCCACAGGCCGCCGTCCGCTGCCGGTTGCCGCCCGCTGATCTGCGACCAGTTGATCCTGGCGTCGGGCTCCCGCAGGTAGACGGGTCGGACCTGCTCGGGGGTGGCGAAGTCGTCGCGTGCCGCCTTGAGCGCCCCGATCTCGAGCACCACGTCGGCCGACGGGTACCGGGGACGGCCCCGCTTCACCCGGTGCAAGCCACGGAGCACGGCGTCGGGGAGTGCCTCCCAGTCCCCGACCACCAGCGAGTCGCCGGGATCGGCCTCGAGCAGCCCGCGCAGCTCCTCGGGGGCCATCACCTCGGGCTCGCCGTCGGCGACCACCCCTCCGGGCACGGGGTGGTACGGCTGGGTGGCGATCTGGCCGCGCCGGACGTCGATCACCGGCCAGATGCGCCGCCGCCCGGTGGCGGCCCGCAAGCGCCAGCAGCGCCAGAGCGAGCTCACCGTGATCAGCGGCGCGCCGATGGCGGCGGCGATGCCCTGGGCGGTGGCGATGCCGGCGCGCAGCCCGGTGTAGCGACCGGGGCCGGTGTCGACGGCGACGGCGTCGATCTCGAGCGGCGTCCACCCCGCCTGGGCGAAGCAGAAGTCGGTGGCGGCGGTGAGGAACCCCAGGTGGCCACGGGCGTCGACCTCGAGCGCCATGGCGGCCAGCCGGCCGTCGGACGCCGATGGCGACCGAGCTGGCCGCGGTCGCCGTCTCGATGGCGAGGATGGCCCTGCCATCCGGCCGTCAGGTCCCGCAGCGGGCGACGGCGCCACGAGCCGTGCGGGACAAGCGTGATGCGGCTGGTCCTCCTCGTCGACCACGGCGATGTCGACGACCAGGTGGTCCCCCGGCACCGCACCGGCCACCGGCGTTCCCCACTCGACCAACAGGACTCCGTCGGCGGCGAGGGTGAGGAGATCGAGGTCGTCCCACTCACCTGTGTGATCCAGCCGGTAGACGTCGGCGTGGTGGAAGGGGAGGAAGCCGTGGTAGCTGCGGACGATGACGAAGGTGGGGCTGGTCACCGGCTCGTCGACCCCGAGACCGTCGGCCACCCCGGCGGCCACCAGCGTCTTCCCGGCCCCCAGCGGGCCCGCGAGCAGCACCACGTCGCCCGGGCGGAGCAGACCGGCGAGGCGGCGACCCAGGGCGACCGTCTCGTTGGGGAGCGTCGTGGTGACGACCACGCCGGCCGGTTCGGGTGATGGGATCGAGGTCATGCTGCGGTCCTGTAGCCGGGCCGGTGCGGGAGCGCAGGACTACCTGCGACGGCGTCCCCGGGGACTGCCCTCAGCCGAACAGGTCGAGCTGGGTGGCGGCGGCGTCGGCGATGGGCTCGGGATCGGTGGGACGCAGCCCGGGATAGCTGCCGTCGATCAACTGGCGCACGATCGGCCAGGTCGAACCGCATCTCCTCGAGCACCCGGGCGCTCCCCCGCAGGGCGGCGGCGGGATGGTACGTGGGCACCAGGTGGCGCCCGCCCCACCACTCGTAGGGACGCCCCCGCAGCCGGGTGATCCCCAGCTCGGTGCGCAGGAGCAGCTTGGTGGAGAAGTTGCCGAGCGTGAGCACCACCGAGGGATCGACCAGCTCGATCTGGCGGCGGAGGTAGCCCTTGCAGGCGTCGATCTCGTCGGGCCGGGGATCCCGGTTGCCCGGCGGCCGGCACTTCACGACGTTGCCGATGTACACGCCTTCGGTCCTGGTGAGGCCGATCTCGTCGAGCAGCTCGTCGAGCAGCCTGCCCGAGGGGCCGACGAAGGGGAGGCCCTGCTCGTCCTCGCGCTGCCCCGGCCCCTCACCGACGACCATCAGGTCGGCGTCGGGGTCGCCCGAGCCGAACACCACGTTGGTACGGCCCTCGGAGAGGCGGCAGGCGAGGCACCCGGCCGCCACCGCCGCCAGGTCTGCCAGCTCCCGGGCGCGCTCCTCAGGGGTCACGAGCCCTCCGCGGCGGCCCGCGACCGCCACCTCGATCGCCCGGCCGGTCGCCTCGAACGCAGCCTCGGCGACGGCCTCGACGTCGGCAGGCTCGCTCCCGGTGGCGACGGCGAACACGGCGTCGCCGTCGAACCGGGTGTGCGCAGGGCGGAAGCACACCCCGAGGGCGTCGTGGCTGCGGACGATCACCCGCGACAGCTCGGCCCGCTCAGCCTGGCGTCCACCGCAACCGCCACCAGCGTGGTCTGCTCCATCAGGCCGGAGGACGCACGGGCACCTGGGCGGGGACGTGCGGCCCACCCGTCAGCGGCTCCCCTTCGAGGGTGAAGGCGTCGCCGACGGCGTTCACCACCACCAGGGCGGCCACGGTGCCCTCGCCGCCCGGACCGTCCCCGCCGTTCGGGCCGGCAAACGGCACGGCGGCCGAGCCGATCCCGCCGTCGCGTCTCGGCGTCGGGCCCGCGCCACGCCGCCACCGAGGCCCCGGCCCGGCGCCGACCTACCCTGCCGCCACCGGGGCGGAGGTGCGTGCGTCGTATGCGGAGGCGCCCTGCTCCGGGCCCGGGCCTCACCGTGGCATCGCCCACCGCCAGGTCGAAGACGACAGCGGCGGGTACGATCGGCACCCGGCCGACCAGCGTGGGATGTCCCCGGCCGTCTGCCTCGAGACGGCGCATCACACCGTCTACCGAGGCCAGCCCGAACGCCGACCCGCCGGAGAAGACCAGGGCCTGGATCGTCTCGACCCGCATCCCTGGCCGAGGATGGCGATCTCGCGGCTCCCCGGCGCGCCGCCGCGCACCTCGACCGCGGCCACGTTCGGCTCGGGGAAGGTGATGACCGTGACTCCGGTGCGGGCGACGGGTCGGTCCAGTGCCCGACCTCGACCCCGGCACGGAGGTGAGCGACACCGCGGGCATCACCCGCCGCCCCCCGCCGCGGTAGGTCCGGGGCAACCTCGGCCCGAAGCGGCACACGATCTCGTAGTTGATGGTGCCCAGCCGGGTCGCCCATTCCTCTGCGGTGATCCGGTCGCCGCCCTGCTCGCCCAGCAGCACCACCTCGTCGCCGGGCGCGACCCGGGCGTCGCCGAGGTCGACCACGATCTGGTCCATGGTGACCGTGCCGGCGAACGGGTGCCTCCGCCCGCCGATCAGGACCTCGCCGTCGAGTGCCGGGAGGCGCCGGGGCAGCCCGTCGGCATACCCGATGGGGACGGTGGCCACGGTGGCGGTCTTCGGGCAGCGGGCGGCGCCGGCCGTAGGACAGCCGCTCCCCCGCCTCCAGCCGGCGGACCATGGTCACATGGGACACCACCCGCATCGCCGGGCGAAGCTCGAGATCGGGGGCGATGGCGGGATCGGGGCGCATGCCGTAGATCCCGAGCCCGGAGCGGACCAGGTCGTAGCGAGCGTCGTCCCTCCCCAGCGCGCCCGCCGTGTTGGCGGCGTGGACCAGGTCGGGCCGGTGCCCGGCGGCGGCGAGGTGGCGAGCGTCTACTGAGCCGGCGGATCTGCTCGCCGGTGTACGTCCGGGTCCTCCTCGGCGACGGCGAAGTGGGTCCACACCGCCGCCAGTCTCAGGGCTGGGGCGGCGGCGACGGCGTCGGCGAGGCCGGGCACGTCCTCGGGTCGGCGCCGACCCGGTGCATCCCGGTGTCGACCTTGAGGTGGACACCATGGGTGACACCGCGGTCCGGGGCGGTGGATGCCAGGGCGGCGACGAACGGTGCGGTATAGGCGGTCGGGGTCAGCCCCCAGGCGCCGAGCTCGCCGACATCGGCCAGGTCGGGCTCGGACAGGAGCAGGATGGGCGCCTCGATCCCCGCCTCGCGCAGCCGGACCCCCTCCTCGAGGAGCGCCACTGCCAGCCAGCCGGCGCCGGACGCCAGCGCCGCCTCGGCGACCGGCACGTCGCCGTGCCCGTAGCCGTCCGCCTTGACCACGGCGCACATCGCCGCCGGGGCGACCTCGGCGGCGATCGAGGCCACGTTGGCGGACGACGGCGTCGAGATCGACCTCGATCCAGGTGGGCCTCACCAGGCGAACCGCCCGACGTGGTCGGCGAGGTCTTCGGCGGTCACCGCGGTGGTCGTGGCGAGGTCGGCGCCGGCGACGCCGTGCCAGTAGGCAGCCGACCGGCCGGCCGTCTCGCCGTCGAGCCCGCGGCTCCACAACGCCCCGACCATCCCGGCGAGCACGTCGCCGGTCCCGGCCGTCGCCAGCTCCGGTCCCCCGCTGTCGACCGCCCAGCGCTGCTCGCCGACCACGAAGGTCGGCCCTGCCCTTGAGCAGCACGACCACGCCGGTCGGCCTCGGCCAGCTCGCAGGCGGCGCCGAAGCTCGGTGGGGTCCTCGGTCAGCCGGGAGAACTCACCGGCATGGGGGGTGATCACGGTGGGTGCGGGCGACCGGCGACCGGGATCGGCGCTCTCCAGGCTGTTGAGCCCGTCGGCATCGAGCACCAGCGGCTTGTCCCAGGCAGCAACCAGGTCCTGCACGAAACGATCCACGTCGACCCCCAGCCCGGGACCGAGCACCATCACGTCGAAACGCGGTGCCGGCCTGCAGCACCTCGGCGACGTCGGAGGGGGCGAAGCGGTCGCCGGAGCCGATCCCGCGGCTGATGACCCCGGAGGGCCGGCCGCCGACGAGGCGGTGGACCCCCTCCGGGGCTGAGCACGGTGACCAGACCGGCGCCGAAACGCTGCGCCGCGGTGGCGGCGAGCAACGGGGCGCCGGAGAAGCCCGGCGATCCCCCCACGACCAGCACCGACCCGGCCGACCACTTGTGGGCGGTGCGCTGCCGGGCCGGCCGGGGGGCGTCGGCCTCGTCGCACACCACGAACAGCGGGTCGCCGCCGCCGAGCCCGATGTCGGCGACCTCGATCTCGCCGCAGCGGTCCGGACCGTCGCCGAGAAGATGCCCAGGCTTGAGGCTGTGCAGGGCCACGGTGCGGTGGGCGGTCACCGCCGGTCCCTGGACCTGCGCCGGTGGCGGCTTCGACGCCGCTGGGGATGTCGACGGCGAGCACCGGTGCGCCCGGGCTCGACGGCGGCGATCACCTCGACGGCCATCGAGCCACGGAACCCGCTGCCGAACACGGCGTCGATCACCAGGTCGGCGGGCGCCGGGTTGTCCGAGACGGCCACCCCGGCGGAGCGGGCGGCGATCAGGGCGCGCTCCGGCCGCGCTCCCTGCGCGGGGACCCGAACGGGCGGACGGTGACGGCGGCACCCCGACGGGTGAGGTGACGGGCGGCCACCCATCCGTCGCCGCCGTTGTTGCCATGCCCGGCGAGGACGGTGACCCGCCTCCCGTACCCGGCCCCCATGCCGGACCGCCGCCAGCGCCACCGCGTACCCGGCACGCTCCATCAGCACGTCGACAGGGTCGGCGGAGGCGGCGTCGACCCGGGCGGTCTCCTCGGGGGTGAGGACCGGCCGCATCGCCCTCAGTCGTTGACCGACATGGCGAACACCAGCGCCCGGTCGTCGGTGTGGGTGATGGTGACGAGGACCCGGCTGACCCCGATGGCGGCGGCGCGCGCCTCCGCCGTGCCGCGGAGGTTGACCGTGGGTGCCCCGCCCCCGGTGATCTCGACGTCCTTCCAGTGGATCTGGCGCCATCCCCGGCCCAGCGACTTCATCACCGCCTCCTTGCCGGCGAACCGTGCGGCGAGACGGACCGAGGGGTCGGCGAAGCGGTGGGCGTACTCCCACTCGTGGTCGGTGAAGCAGCGCTGGCGGAACCGCTCGCCGTAGGTGCTGACCAGGTGCCGCACCCGGGGCACCTCGGCGAGATCGACACCCAGCCCGACGACGTTCACGGCGGTCACGCTAGCCACCACCGTCCTCGGCCGGTTTGTTCGTGGCGAGTCGGGGGTACAACCGATCGGGTGAATTCCCCTCGCTCCGGATCCGACAAGCGCGAGGTCGAGGCGCGGCAGTCCCGACGAGATCGACGACCAGTTCCGTGCCCTGCTGGAAGGTCTGCGGACCACGATCCCCGGGGTGATGGTCCTGTTCGCCTTCCTCCTCACCCTCCCGCTGCAGTCGACCTTCGCCGAGCTGAGCGGGGTGGACCGGATGGTCTACTACGTCGCCTTCGCTTCGTCGGCCCTGGCTGCGGTCCTGTTGATCGCCCCGAGCGTGCATCAGCGGGTGCGGGCGCCGATCTCCGGGATCAAACGTCGCTCGATGGACCACGTGCTGATCGCCAGTCACATCGCCCTGGTCGGAACGGTCGTGTTCGTCGTCGCCATCGCCTCGGTGGTCTACCTGGTCACGTCGATCGTCTTCGACTCCACCGAGGCCGCGGTCGCCACCTTGGTAGTCACCGTCGTAGCCGTCTGGGCTTGGTTCTACCTGCCGCTGGTGACGTTCCGGGACGACGGCGAAAGCTGACCGAAGACAGAAAGAGGCCCTCGTCCCCGGGGAGCTGGGACGAGGGCCTCCGTTGCGGCAATCCCTAGTTGTTGCGGCAATCCCTAGTTCTGGATGGATACGTCCACGTCGTCGGGGATGATGGCGTCCCTGGTCTCGTCGTCGGCGACGAGGAAGAGCCAGGTGGCGGGGCCGGCGACGGGCCCTACTGGTGCTGGTGCTCGGCTTCGCCCTTGGCCACGTCGACCGTGGCCACCAGGTTCTTCACCGCCTCGTCGAGGCTGTAGGAGTCGACGGCGGCGCTCCGCTCCAGGTCCTCGATGGTGAGGTACTCGGTCTTCCCATGGTCCTCATGGGGCAGCTTGCATCCACAGGTCAGGCACATCTCACGTCTCCTCTCGGGGAGGGGAAGTTCATTCCACGGTGACGGACTTGGCCAGGTTCCTCGGCTGGTCGATGTCGTGCCCGCGCAGCTTGGCGACGTGGTAGGCCAGCAGCTGCAGCGGCACCACGGCGGTCATCGGGCTGAGCAGGTCCTCGGTGCGGGGGATGCGGAGGACGCCGTCGGCGAAGCTGTCGATCGACGGATCGTCGTCATGGGCGACGGCGAGCACGGTGGCGCCACGGGCCTTGACCTCCTGGACCGCCGACATCGTCTTGTCGTACACCGCTCCCTGGGTCAGCACCACGATCACCGGGGTGCCCTTGGTCACCAGCGCCAGCGTCCCGTGCTTCAGCTCACCCGCAGGCATCGCCTCGGAGTGGACGTAGCTGATCTCCTTCAGCTTCAGCGAGCCCTCCATGGCCACGGCGTAGTCGAGCCCGCGGCCGATGAAGTAGATGTCCTGGGCGTCGGCGACCCGCAGCGCCGCCTTGGCCACCGCCTCCTCGTCGGCAAGGATCGCCTCCACCTGGGCGGGCAGGGCGTGGAGCCCGTGCCCGATGCGTTCCGCCAGGCCGTCGTCCACCACCCCGCGCACCCGGCCGATGCGGAGCGCCAGCAGGTACTGGGCCACCAGCATCGCCATGTAGGCCTTGGTCGACGCCACCGAGATCTCCGGGCCGGCCCTCGTGTAGAGGACGTCGTCGGCCTCGCGGCTCAGGGTGGACCCCACCACGTTGGTGAGGGCGAGCAGGCGGGATCCGCGGCTTCGGGCGAGGCGGGCCGCTGCCAGCGTGTCCGCCGTCTCGCCCGACTGGCTGATGGCGACGGTGAGGCTGGGAGCGGTCACCAGCGGGTCGGCGTACCGCATCTCGTGGGCGTATTCGACCGATGTGGGGATCCGGAGCACCCGCTGGAAGATCTCCCGGCCCACCAGGCCGGCGTGGTACGCGGTGCCACAGGCGGTCACCCAGAGGTGTTGCATGTCCCTGGCGAAGTCGTCGTCGAAGCCGACCCCCTCCAGCCAGACGTCCCCGGTGGCGTCGAGCCGGCCGGACAGCGTCTCGGTGATCACCGTCGGCTGCTCGTGGATCTCCTTGAGCATGAAGGTGTCGTAGCCGCCCTTCTCCGCCTGCTCGGCGTCCCAGTCGACGTGGAGGACCGGCCGGTCGACCGGGCCGCCTTCGATGAGCTCGATCGAGGCGCCGGCGGCGTCCACCACCACCATCTCGCCGTCCTCCACCACGAGGAACTGGCGGGTGTGCTCGAGGACGGCCGGGATGTCGGATGCCAGGAAGGTCTCCCCGTCACCGAGGCCGACCACCAGCGGGCTCACCTTGCGCACCGCCACGATCCGCTCGGGCTCGTCGGCGCACATCACCACGAGGGCGTAGGCCCCGGCGGCATGGCTGACGGAGCGGCGCACGGCCTCAACCAGGTCGCCGTCGTACTCGTTGGCGACGAGGTGGGCGAGGACCTCGGTGTCGGTGTCGGAGGTGAAGACGTGGCCCTGGGCGACCAGGTCGTTCTTCAGCTCGTGGAAGTTCTCGATGATCCCGTTGTGGACCACCACGAACCGGCCCGAAGGGTCGACGTGGGGATGGGCATTGGCGTCGCTGGGCTCGCCGTGGGTCGCCCAGCGGGTGTGGCCGATGCCGACCGTTCCCTGGAGCGGCCGGCCGTCGAGCAGGCCGGACAGCCGGTCGATCTTGCCCTGGGCCTTGCGCACGTCGATGGCACGGTCGACGATGGTGTCGTCGATGGTGGCGATGCCCGCCGAGTCGTAGCCGCGGTACTCCAGGCGACGGAGACCGTCGAGGATGAGGGGTGCGGCCTGGCGAGGGCCGACGTAGCCGAGGATGCCGCACATGCGCGCATCGACCTCCTGTGTCGTGGCGACCGGAGGCACCGAGCGGAGTGTGCTCCGCTCCCCACACGGGACGGCCTCTGTTCCCGGGATCGCTCCCGGGGTTTGCTCCGTCCCTGACGGCCGTGGGCGGCCGAGAGGGCACCCGCCGACTGCTCGATGATCCCTCTCCCTCGTCACCTCGATCCGTCCCGGCGTCGCAGACGCCGGATGCGGCCGAGGGCAGGCGCTGGAGAACACGTGCCCCGGTCGGTTCTGTTGTAGCGGTGAGCTTAGGCGGGTGGCGGCGATCCGCCATGGGTCTGCCGACTGGAAACACCCGGCTCGCTGCGCTCGCCTCCTCCCGCAGATGGGGCCCCTACCCATCGCGGGCCGTGAAGTTCCCGGACGCTGCGGCCGTGGGATCAGCCGAGGGCGGTTTCCACCAACTCGGCCAGCGAGCCGGCCACCTGCTCGGCGTTCTCGACGGTGGCCGCCTCGACCATCACCCGGACCAGGGGCTCGGTGCCCGAGGCGCGTACCAGCACCCGGCCCTGGTCGCCGAGCTCTTCCTCGGCGTACTTGACGGCGGCCCATACCTCGGTGGCGCCGGCGAGGCCGTCACGGTTGGTCACCCTGACGTTGCGCAGCACCTGGGGGAACTCGGTGATGACCCGCCGTAGCCGGCGTAGCTCTGATCCGGTGGCGGCCATCACCGCGGCCACCCGAGCCGCGGTGCGCAGCCCGTCCCCGCTCACCCGGTCCTCGAGCACGACGTGGCCGGACTGCTCTCCCCCGAGCGATGCGCCGACCCGCTGCATCTGCTCCAGCACGTAGCGGTCCCCCACCTTGGTCTGATCCACCTCGATCCCCAGCGAGGCCATGGCGTGGGTGAACCCGAGGTTGGCCATCACCGTGGTGACCACCCGGTCGCCGGCCAGCTCGCCGCGTGCCTTCATGTCGTTGGCGAGCACCGCCAGGATCACGTCTCCGTTGGCGACGACGCCGTCCTCGTCGACGGCGACCAGTCGATCGGCGTCGCCGTCGAAGCAGAAGCCGACCCGTCCCCTGACCAGCGGGGCCAGGGCCTCCGGGTGGGTGGCGCCGACGCCGTCGTTGATGTTGACCCCGTCGGGAGTCGGCGGCATGCACCTCGACATCGGCGCCGAGCCTGGTGAACAGCTCCGGAGCGGCCCACGAGGCGGCGCCGTTGGCGCAGTCGAGCACGATCGCCATGCCGTCGAGCGCGGATGCCTGCTCGACGACGAGCTGGCCGACGTAGCGGTTGCCGGCGTCGGTGAGCTCGGATGCCCAGCCGACCCCGGCGCCGGTGGGCTGCGGGTAGGGACCGCCGGCGAAGTAGCGGGCGGCGATGGCCTCCTCTTCGGCGTCGGGCAGCTTGTTGCCGTTGGGGCCGATCAGCTTCACGCCGTTGTCAGGCGGCCGGGTTGTGGGAAGCGCTGACCATCACCCCCATGGCGGCGCCCTCGCTGCGGATGAGCCGGGAGACGCCGCCGACGGGGATCACCCCGAGGTCGACGGTGTCCACCCCCACGGAGTTGAAGCCGGAGTGGAGGGCGGCGGTGAGCATCGGCCCGGAGCGCCGGGTGTCGCGCCCGATCAGCACGGTGTCACCCGACGGGCCGTCGATGGAGCCGGCGGCGGCGCGGGCGAGGTCGAACGCGAGTTGCGGGGTGAGCTCGCTCGTTGGCGACGCCTCGTACGCCGTCGGTACCGAAGAGGCGACCGGTGGTCACGGGCAGCGTGGAGGTGAGGGGTCGGGCGATCAGCGCTTGGTGAACTGCGGGGCGCGGCGGGCCTTGCGCAACCCGTACTTCTTGCGCTCCACCCGGCGGGCGTCCCGGGTGAGCAGCCCCTCCCGCTTCAATGCCGGGCCGGAGGTCGGGATCGGCGGCGATCAGCGCTCGGGCGATGCCGAGCCGGAGCGCGTCGGTCTGCCCGGTGAAGCCGCCTCCCTCGAGGGTCGCCTTGACGTCGTAGCGGCCCTCCATCTCGACGGTGCGCAGCGGCTCGAGCACCCGCAGGCGAAGCGCCGCCTGGGGGAAGAAGTCGTCGAGGGAACGGCCGTTGAGCTCGAAGGTCCCGGTGCCGTCGTAGATCCTGACGCGGGCCACCGAGCTCTTGCGACGGCCCGTTCCCTGGGCCACTGGCTGCGGCATCAGACCTGTTCCTTTCGGGAAGTGGAGGCCCCGCCGATGGCGAGCACCTCGGGCGCCTGGGCGGCATGGGGGTGCTCGGCGCCTGCGTAGACCTTGAGCTTGCCGATCATGGCACGGCCAAGCTTGTTCTTGGGCAGCATGCCCCTCACCGCGATCTCGATCACCCGTTCCGGGTAGCGCTCCCGCATCTGGGCGAAGGGCATCTCCCTGAGCCCGCCCGGGTAGCCGGAGTGCCGGTAGTACGTCTTCTGGGTCTCCTTGTTGCCGGTGACCGCGACCTTCTCGGCGTTGATCACCACGACGTAGTCGCCGCCGTCCATGTGGGGGGCGTAGGTCGGCTTGTGCTTGCCGCGGATGAGCGTGGCGATACCGGAGGCGAGCCGCCCCAAGGGCACGTCGGTGGCGTCGACGACGTACCAGCGGTGCTCGAGCTCGGACGCCTTGGGCGAGTACGTCTTCTGCAGCTTGGGCTTCATGGCGTGAGGGACCGGTCCTCGGACAAGGGAACGCGCCCGGGGGAACCCGGGAACGCCGCATGATACCGCAGATCGCCGCCCACCCGCCAATACTGCTCCGCCGCTCTGCAGGACGGCCTGGAGGCGGCCCGTCGAGCTTTGAGCGATCGATCCGCCTCGAGCCTGTCAGTCGCTCGGAAGTTGCGTCGGG
Organism: uncultured Acidimicrobiia bacterium; assembly: GCA_963834375.1. Lineage (GTDB taxonomy): Bacteria > Actinomycetota > Acidimicrobiia > Spongiisociales > UBA5794 > JACDBE01. The sequence continues at coordinate 389,525 of CAWIBM010000005.1, forward strand.
TTGGCTGGCTTCGTAGTCGACCCGGACCAGCGTGAGGCCGTGGGGCGGGGCCGGGCCCGGGGTCATCGCCCGGTCGCCCGAGGCGAGCACGGCGGCCATCGACTCCGGGGAGGCGCGGTGGCCGGCCTATCCGGACGCAGGATGGCGACGATGGAGCGGACCATCTGGTGGCAGAACGAGGATGCCTCGATGGTGAACACGGCGAGGTCGGCGTGGCCGTGGGACGGCGCACCCAACCGGCCGGCGCGCACGACCCTCACCATGCGTGCTGTCGCCCGCCCGGCGGCAGAAGGCGGCGAAGTCGTGCTCGCCGAGCAGAGGGCGACGACGGCCCGGTCCATGGCCGCCACGTCGAGCGCTTGGGCGACGTGCCACGACACCCTGGCCAGGAACGGGTCCGGTGCCTCGGCATCGAGCACCAGGTACTCGTAGGCGCGGCCCACGGCCGAGAAGCGGGCATGGAACCCGTCCGGCGCCTCGGCCAGTCGCTTGACGGCGATCTCCGGGCCGAGCCGGCGGTTCGAGCGACCGGTCACGGCGACGGTGTCGATCGGCTCGGCGACGGTGAAGCTCACCACCTGGGCGGCGGCGTGGACGCCACGGTCGGTGCGCCCGGCGACGAAGGTCTCGACCGGGCCGGTGAAGGGCTCCAGGGCCGCTCCAACTCGCCCTGGACCGTCCGCACCGATTGCTGCTTGGCATAGCCGTGGAAGCCGGCGCCGTCGTAGGCGAGGTCGACCGATAGGTGGTCACGGCATTGCGGGCCGGGATCACACCAGGCCGTAGCCCAGGATGGAGGCGAACAGCGATCCACCCGGCCAGACCCGAGCGCCGACGCCGCCAGCGAACTTCTCCAGGCAGAGGTCGAACACGGCCCGGACGCCGTGGGCGACGATCACGAGGAACCAGATGGCGGCGACCAGGAAGGCGACAAGGGTTGCTGAACACCCGAGCCGGTGACGAGCAAGAGGAGCAGCGTCGGGTAGGCGAAGCCGGCGACCCGCAGCACCGTGGCGTACCCACCGTCGCCGTCGAACATGAACCGGGCGGCGGCGTAGGTGATCCCGCTGTAGCCCAGCCAGAACACGGCGGCATTCAGCATCGACCGGAACAGGACCTCCAAGCCCGAGATGCTGGTGGCGGGCCGAGCAGCCGAGACCCGAACCCGACGAGGATGAGCAGCCGGGTGACCACCACGAGGATGAGGGCATCACCGGTGGCCCGGTCGTTGAGGTCCATCCACACGAACGCCTCGCGCTTCAGCCCGAACGTCTCCACCATCCGTCGCAACGTCTCGGCCACGGCCGTCCCTCCGATCGAGCGGCGAGCTTAGGGGTGATCCCCGACCAGCAGCCGGCGGGCGGGTCGGAGCATCGACCGCTCCCTGGTCAGCTCGGCGAGCTCGTCGAGCGTCACCCACCGGGCGTCCAACACCTCGGTACCGGCGGCGAGCGCCGGCTCCTCGGCGACGAACCGGAAGCGGAGGTCGTGGTGGAGGTGCCGGGGACCCGTTGCGGAGGCGGGGATCCGGTGGACGTCGACGTCGAACAGCCCCGGGTCCTCGCCCGCGTCGCCGGGGGTGGCACGGCCACCCCGGTCTCCTCGAGCACCTCGCGCACCGCGGCGGCGAGCAGGGTGGGGTCGGTCGGCTCGACGTGGCCGCCCGGCTGCAGCCACATGTCGAGCCTGCGATGGTGGATGACCAGCATCCGGCTGTTGGTGGGGTCGGTGACGAACCCGCTGGCGGTGAAGTGGCCAGGGTCGAAGTGCATCGAAGACAGCACGTCGCCGGGGCTTCGGGCGAGGACGCTCATCGCATTCCACGCCTGCCGTGCCTCGGAGTCGGGGACGAAGCGGTCGAGGAGCTCGACCAGCTCGAGCCGCCGGGACCCACCGGCGCCGGCGCCGGTTACGTCGCTCAGACCAGCTCGATGACGGCCATCTCGGCGCCGTCACCCCGCCGGGGTCCCAGCTTGACCACCCGGGTGTAGCCGCCGGGTCGGTCGGCGTAGCGGGGGGCGATGTCGTCGAACAGCTTGGTGACGACTTCCTGGTCGGTGATGCGGCGCATCACCGTGCGGCGGGCGTGCAGGTCGCCCCGCCGGGCCTTGGTGATGATCTTCTCGACGTAGGGCCGGAGCAGCTTGGCCTTGGCCTCGGTCGTGGTGAGCCGTTCCTCGACGATCAGCGAGGTGGCCAGGTTGGCCAGGATCTTGCGCTGGTGGGACGGGCTTCCCCCGAGGCGCGGGCCCTTCTTGGGGGTGGGCATCAGACCATCCCGCCGTCCGTGTCGCTCCCGGCGCGCAGCGACAGCCCCAGCTCGTCGAGCTTGGCCACCACCTCTTCGAGGCTCTTCTGCCCGAAGTTGGTGATGTTGAGCAGGTCGTCCTCGGTCTTCTCCACCAGCTCGCCCACGCTGTGGATCTGGGCGCGTCGCAGGCAGTTGCGGGGCCGCTCGGTGAGGTCGAGCGCCTCGATGGGCAGCTCGAGGTCGGGCGAGCCCATGTCCGGCTGGACCACGTCGCCCAGCGGCAGGCCCTCGTACTCGTCGACGTCGGCGAACAGGCCGAACAGCTCGCGCAGGGTCTTCCCGGCCGACGACACCGCCTCGCTGGGGGTGACCGACCCGTCGGTCTCGACATCGAGGACCAGCCGGTCGAAGTCGGTCATCATGCCCACCTGGGTGCTCTCCACCTTGAAGGCGACCTTGCGCACCGGGGAGAAGATGGCGTCGATGGGGATGATCCCGATCTTGTCGCCGGTCCGGTTGCGGTCGGCGCTGCGGTAGCCGACACCGCGGTCGGCGGTCAGCTCGACCTCGAGCCGTCCGGACGACGAGAGGCTGGCCAGGTGGAGGTCGCCGTTGACCACCTCCACCCCGGCGGGGACCTTGAGGTCACCGGCGGAGACGTCGGCCTTGCCCTTGGCGGACAGGTACATGGTCGCCGAGTCGGTCTCCATCCGCAGCACGACCTGCTTCAGGTTGAGGATGAAGTCGACCACGTCCTCGACCACGCCCTCCATGGTGGAGAACTCGTGCTGGACGCCCTCGATGCGGACCGAGGTGATGGCGGCGCCGGGAATCCGCGCCAGCAGTGTCCGCCGCAGCGTGTTGCCGAGGGTGTAGCCGAAGCCCGGGCTCGAGCGGCTGGACGATGAAGCGGGAGCGGTCGTCGTTGACCGGCTCGGATTCGATGGTGGGGCGCTGGACGATGAGCACTGACGCTCCTCAAACTCTCGGGAAGGGTGCGGGACGGTCGGGGGGACGGTTACTTGGAGTAGAGCTCGACGATGAGCTGCTCCTGGATCTCGGTGTCGATCTGGTGGCGGCTGGGGAGCACCGAGACGGTGGCCGACCGGTCTCCCTTGTCGACGACCAGCCACTCCGGCACCTGCCGGTCGACGGTGTCGACGGCATGCTGGACCGGCAGGATGTCGCGGCTGCGTTGGCGCATCGTCACCACGTCGCCCTGGCCCAGCCGGTACGAGGGGATGTCGACCTTCCTGCCGTTGACCATGAAGTGCCCGTGGTTGACCAGCTGGCGGGCCTGCGGCCGGGTGTGGGCCAGCCCGGCGCGGTAGACCACGTTGTCCAGCCTGGTCTCCAGCAGCCGGAGCAGGTTCTCGCCGGTGATGCCGCGCTGGCCGGCCGCCGTCTCGTAGTAGCGGCGGAACTGGCGCTCGAGCAGCCCGTACATGAACTTCAGCTTCTGCTTCTCGCGGAGCTGGATCTGGTACTGCGACTCGCGGATGCGACCCCGGCCGTGCTGGCCCGGCGGGTAGGGCCGCCGGTCGAAGTACCTCGCCTTGTTCTCGTCGAGGAGCTGGCGGGCGCGGCGGCTGACCTTGGTGCGGGGGCCGGTGTAGCGGGCCATCAGCGACCCTTCCGCTTCTTGGGCCGGCATCCGTTGTGCGGGTTGGGGGTGACGTCCCTGACGCCGGTCACCTCGATGCCCATGTTCTGCAGGGTGCGGATGGCGGTGTCCCGACCCGAGCCCGAGCCGCGGACGATGACGTCGAGCTTGCGGATGCCCATCTCGCCGGCGCGGCGGGCGGCCTGCTCGGCGGCAACCTGGGCGGCGTACGGGGTGGACTTGCGCGAGCCCTTGAACCCGACCGAGCCACCCGAGGTCCACGCCACCACGCCACCGTCCTGGTCGGAGATGCTGATGATGGTGTTGTTGAACGTGGCCCGGATGTGGGCCTGCCCGTGCGGGATGGTCCGCTTGACGCGGCGCCGTCCCGGGGGTTCGCTGCTGCTTGGCCACGTGTACCTGTGCCTCTCCGAACTGACTGCTGTGCCGGGGCGGCGGGCGCCTACTTGCCGACCTTCTTCTTGCCGGCGACCGGCGACGCCTTGCCCTTGCGGGTGCGGGCGTTGGTGTGGGTGCGCTGACCCCGCACCGGGAGCCCACGCCGGTGGCGGAGGCCCTGGTAGCTGCCGATCTCGATCTTGCGCTTGATGTTCTGGGCGACGTCGCGGCGAAGATCACCCTCGACGGTGAGGTTGCAGTCGACGTACTGGCGGATCTTCACCACCTCGGCGTCGGTGAGGTCGCGGACCTTGGTGTCGATGTCGATCTCCAGGTCGGCGAGGACCTGGCGCGACGTGCTCCGGCCCACCCCGAAGATGTAGGTGAGGCCGATCTCGACCCGCTTGTCCCTGGGGAGGTCGGTTCCTGCGATGCGAGCCATCGATTACCCCTGACGCTGCTTGTGACGCGGATTCGGGCAGATCACCCAGACCCGCCCATGGCGGCGGATGATCCGGCACTTCTCGCACATCTTCTTGGCGGACGCTGAGACCTTCATCTGCCCCTAGCTCGGCGCCTCGATGTCGTGTCCTGTCGTCGAGCGCGTGCCCACCGCGGCGGTCGGGACGGCCGTGACCTCGTTGCGGCGTCGACGACCGGCGGTGGTCTGCCAACGGGTCGATGCCACGGAGAAACCCGGCACCCATGGGGAACCGGGCTCACGATTCTACGCCGGGCCTGGAACCCGGCAAATCACCGTGAGCCGGGGTCGGCGACCGCCCGGGATCGATTCTACCGCCGATCGCGGGCCCTCCGGACCGAGTCGGGCGCCGGCGCCGCCGCTAGCCTCCCGCCCGCAATGGCCACCGCCCGGCGCTCGACGCTCTCCCGCTGCCCGAGATCCTCGCCACCGCCGGTCACGCGATGGCCCCTGCCTATCTGCGGCGCCGGCTCGCCAGGGCCGGGGCGCCGTACACTTCGACGGGACCACCACCTTCACCTACGTCGGGGACGCCGACGACGGTGGGGGTGGTCCACTTCATGGCCCGGTTCCCGTCCTTCCCGCCCATGGAACGGCTCGACGGACACCGACCTGTGGCACGTCACGGTCGAGCTGCCCCGTGGCGCCAGGGTCGAGTACAAGCTGGAGGTGACCGGCGGGACCGCACCGACCGCATCCTCGACCCGCTCAACCGGCGCACCGCCTCCGACCCGTTCGGGTCGAACTCGGTGGCGCATGCCCCCGGCTACGTGCGAGCCGGCCTGGGTGGCGCCCGACGCCGGACGTCGCCACCGGGCACGCTCGAGACGTTCCCCATGGAGGGCAGCGCCTTCGGCGACGACCGGCTGGTGGGGCTGTACCTGCCGCCCGGCCACCCTGAGGCAGGGCCCTATCCGGTTGTGGTGCTCCACGACGGCAGCGACATGGTCGAGTACGCCTCGCTGGCCATCGTGCTCGACAACCTGATCGGCGCCGGGGCGATGCGCCCCTTCCGTGGTGGCCCTGCTCGACCCGATCCACCGCAACCGCGAGTACACGGCGTCGGAGGAGCACGCCCGTTTCGTGGTGGACGACGTGCTGTCGCGCCTGGTCGACAGGGTTCGACCGCCTCCGACCAGCCCGGCGACTGCGTGTATCGGCGGGAGCAGCCTGGGCGCGGTGGCGAGCCTGGCGACGGCGTGGCTCCGCCCGGGGACGTTCGGATCGGCGCTGCTCCTCTCCGGGTCGTTCGTCACCGCCACCGGCGGCCCGCTCCGGCGGGGGCCGTTGTTCGAGCCGGTGATCGAGTTCATGAAGACATTCTCCGACGATCCGGGATCACCCGTCGAGCGGGCCTGGATGGCGGTGGGGATCTTCGAGGGCCTGGTCGAGGACAACCGGGCGTTCCGACCCGTGCTCGAAGCCGCCGGGATCGACGTCTCCTACGAGGAGGTCGTCGACGGCCACCACTGGCAGAGCTGGCGCAACTCGCTCGGTGAAGCGCTCCGGACCTGCTGCCGCTCCGTGACGCCGCCGACTAGCGACCTCAGCGGGAACCACCAGCGTCGCTGGCGTGAACCGTCAGAGGGTCATGGCTGCGCCGTTCCTGCCGTCCTGCGTGCTCACCATGCTCCTGATCTCGGCGTCGCTGGCGGCCGGCCCGTCAACGACGTCCGAACAGTGTGGCGACACTCCGCTCACCCCCTGCCACGGTCGCCGCGGACTTCGCCCGGGCGACGACATGGACACGAGGCGCCGCTCGAGCCGTGCCGCACTGGCCCGTCTCTCGGCAACGACAGCCCACCTCGGCGGTGCGCCTGGTCATGACCTTCCGGCAACTCAGCCGCTCCGGAGCGACGTGGTACGGCGACTGGAGCCCGACGGCCTTCGCCAACGACTTATCCGTCCTCGGCAGGTCGAGGGCGTGGGCCGGCGGCCGGCGCGGTTTCCAGGACGCCTGGATCGACAACGAGCGCATTCGGGTGCGCATCACGGTAGCCGTTCACCGGAGATTGGTCGGCGGCCCGGCAGGCGCGAGCTGGCAGGCTCGAGTATCCCCGACGAGCGGGGCGGTCGCGGTGGAGGTGCCGACGAGCGCCCTCGAACCACCTCACAACGCTCCGAGGAGCAGCGCCCACCGCACTGGTGGCGACAGTCCGGGGTGCCGTTCGGCGGGTCCGGCATCGCACCCTCCCCGGTGGGTCGTCGGCCGCTCGACTGGCAACGCCGCCGACGAGCGCCATCGCCTCCGTGACTGCGCGCCCCTGGCCGCCGAGCGGCATCGTCGCCTCAACGAGACCGGGGTGCCCCCCGCCGGAGGGCGCCGCAACCCGAGGCCGGGGACGACTGGCGCCTGCTCGCGCGAGGGGTTGTCGTCGGCGAGACCGGTATCTGCACCGGGATCGCCACCACCAGCACGCATCACGTAGTTCCGACCTGTGGGAACGGCTCCCGGCCGGGCTGTTCCATCCACCGGTGCCGACCCGTCGACTGGCGTCACCGAGGTACGTGGTTGATGCCGACTTCGCCGGGCCCGGTGCGATAGCCGGCTCGAGGACATCTGTCCGATGTCGAGCATCGACGACGTCGCAGCACGTGCACCGGATGGAGGACGGCTCGTCGAACCCGGCGTCCCACGCCGTTCACGGATGGATACCAGTGCGGCACCGGCGCCTCGGCGAGCTCGACGAGGTCTAGTGGGCCACCAGGCCTACGTGGTCGCCGTCCCGCCGAGCGGGACCGATCTCCCGGCCGGGCCGATTCGTCGTGGCAACTCGTGACACCGAGGATCCGACCGCACGGTGACGGCCACCGCCGAGCAACGCACTGTCGGTCGACGTACGAGCCTGTCCGTCCGCCGGCGCCGCTCATGCGGCTGAGGCCGTCCCGGCGCGGCTGCCGGCGGGCGGGGTAACTTGGGGACATGAGCACTCGGCACATCGGGCTCTCGCTCGGCGCCGATCTCTGCTGGCCCCAGTTCTACGAGGACATCCTCGCCGAGATGGCGCCGGTGGTGGAGATCGACGGCGAGACCGTCGACTTCGAGGTGGAGCGCATCACCATCGAGCCGTTCGACCTCGACCAGCCGGTGAAGTACGACGTGGTGCTCGACCGGCTGACCCCCTGGTACCACACCAGCCGGGAGTGGATCAAGAAGGCGGTGGTGAAGGACGACCTGTACGTCCTCAACAACCCGTTCACGCTGCAGGCGATGCAGAAGCACACGTCGTACGCCGCCCTGATGCGGCTCGGGGCCGAGATCCCGGAGACCTGGCTGCTCCCCCCGAAGGAGTACGGCCGCACCGACCCCCTCGAGGCCGACCTCGACGTCACCCTCGACCGCTACGCCCAGATGTTCGACCTGCGCGGGCTGGGCGAGCACATCGGCTACCCGCTGTTCATGAAGCCGTACGACGGCGGCGCCTGGGTCGGGGTGACCAAGATCGACGACGGGGACGCCCTCGTCGCCGCCTACGAGGCGTCCGGGTCGCGCATCATGCACCTGCAGAAGGCGGTGCTACCCGTTCGACCTGTTCGTGCGCTGCCTCGGCGTCGGCCCCCAGGTCAACATCATCAAGTACGACCCGGACGCCCCGCTCCACGACCGCTACAAGGTGGAGTTCAACTTCGTCGACGGGGCCGAGTGGGAGCACCTGGTCGACCTCACCCTGACCATCAACACCTTCTTCGGGTGGGACTTCAACTCGTGCGAGGCGCTCCGCCAGGACGGCGTCCTTCTACCCGATCGACTTCGCCAACGCCAACCCCGACAGCCAGGTGACGTCGCTGCACTACCACCTGCCCTGGCTGGTGAAGGCGCTGCATCCGGTGGTCGCTGTTCTGCGCCGCCACCAAGCGCAAGATGCGCCACGACCTGGGTTGGGGCGGACTACTTCGCCGTCGCCGAGGCCATCGACGACCCCGTGGAGCGGCTGGAGGCGCTGGGCAAGCTCGCCAGGGAGCGACTCGACGCCGACCGGTTCGACCGGTTCTGCGCCGACAACCTCGCCGGTCTCGACCGGCCGCGGTCGACTACTTCGGCACCGAACGGGTACGGGAGATCATCCGCCGCAAGGTGGCCACGCTGTTCCCCGCCCATGAGGTCGACGAGTTCACCGACCACTTCTACGGCCTGATCCAGTTCTGGCGGCACACCGAGGATCGACCGGCTCGCCGCTTCGGCGGGCCCGGGCAGGGGTCGACGGCCGTGAAGTCGGTCGAGTACTGGTACTCGGACCGGGTGGAGCAGCACGTCAGCCTCGCCCGGTGGGGCACCTTCGGCACCCCGGTGCTGCTGTTCCCCACCGCCGGCGGCGACGCCGAGGAGGCGGAGCGCTTCCACGCCGTCTCCTCCGTCGCCGGGCTGCTGGAGGCGGGCCGGATCAAGGTCTACTCGGTCGACTCGATCTCGGGACGGTCGTGGATGATGGGTGACGATCCCCGCCACGCCATGTGGCTGCAGAACCAGTTCGACCGGTTCGTGGCCGAGGAGGTGGTCCCGGCCATCCGCCTCGACTGCGCCGACCCCGGGCATCGAGGTGTCTCGGCGGGGGCGTCGGTGGGCGCGTTCTGGGCGATCGAGGTGCTCACCCGCCACCCCGACCTCTTCCGGGCCGCGCTGTGCATGAGCGGCACCTACGACCTCTCCGACCGGCTCCACGGCCACTGGAACGACGACTTCTACTTCTCCTCCCCGCTCCACTTCCTCCCCGACATCGGCGGCTGGCAGCTCGACATGCTCCGCCACCGCTTCGCCCTGTTCGCCACCGGCAGCGGCGACTGGGAGTACCCGGAGCGCACCTGGCAGATGGCCAACGTCCTCGGAGCCAAGGGGATCCCCAACCGGGTCGACCAGTGGGACGAGACCTGGCCGCACGACTGGCCCACCTGGCGGGAGATGCTGCCCACGTTACCTCGACGAGCTCGCCTGAGGCCGCGCTGTTCCGAACCGTCACCGGCCATGGCGCGGTGTATGACGGGTGACCATGAGCCGGAGGAGGAAGTGCGATGAGGCGGATGAGGCAGTGTGCTCGTCGGGGTGCTCGCCCTGGCGATGCTGGTGATGGGCCCGGCGTGGGCCAAGGGGCCGACGGCGGCGACCATCGCCGGGCCCGGGCATCGACGGAGCCGATCGTGATCGAAGGCGACGGGGAGCCGGGCACGGGGACCGACTTCGCCGCCTTCGTCGAGGCCGCCGGCTTCTGGCAGGTGGTGATGGGGGTCGAGGGGTCCGCCATGTCGTCCAGCGGTGAGGCCATCGCCTCGCCGCCGGAGCGACTCGGCGCGCGGTACACGGTCACCTGGCACATGGGCGACGAGCGGGTGACCACGGATCTGTATCCCAACGCCGCCGGAGGTCCCGTGGTGCACATGGCCGCCCAGCGGCTCGAGTTCATGGACCACCAGGCCCGGAGCGGTGGGTGACCGCCGACGACGGCCCTGCTCACGATGCTCGACTGCTACGGCGTCCCCTTAGCCGCCCGGTGACCGGCTCCGGGGACGCCGGTCGACGCCGCCGAGCCCGTGGCTGACCCCTCCGGGCCGAACCGGCCCCTGCCGATGCCGTGGGCGATCTGGCTCGCCGTCGGGCTGGCGGCGGTCGACGCGGGGCGCTGGCGCTCGGACGGCGTCGGGCCGGTGCCGCCTGAACCCGGGCACTCCGATGACACCGACCCCTGACGAGGTCGAGTTGGTGGCCCGCGCCCGCGCCGGCGACCAGCGGCGCCTATGCCGGGCTGGTGGCGGCCCATCAGCAGATCGCCTTCCGCGTCGCCTACCTGGTCACCGGATCGGCGCCGAGGCGGAGGACGCCGCCCAGGAGGGCTTCGTGAAGGCGTACCGGTCACTCCACCGCTTCGACCCGGGGCGACCCTTCCGGCCGTGGCTGCTCACCATCGTCGCCAACGAGGCCCGCAACCGGCGCCGCTCCGCCGGGCGCAGGCTGGCATACGAGGCTCGGGCCGTCCGGCTCGCACCGTCGAGCACGCCGGACCGCCACCCCCGAGCAGGAGGCCGAGGCGGCCGAGACGAGACGAGCCCTGCTCGGCGGCGGTGAACCGGCTCCCCGAGACCGAGCGACTGGTGGTCGGGTTGCGCTACTTCCTCGAGCTGTCGGAGGCGGAGACGGCGGCGGCGGCCGGGATGCCCGAAGGGGACGGTGAAGTCGCGCATGTGGCGGGCGATGGAGCGGCTGCGCGGCGACCTGGAGGCCGGCGGAAGGCGGCCATGACGCCACCGACCGCCTCGCCGCCCTGCTCGACGACCTCGCCCCGACATCGTGTATCCCGGCCACGCCCGCCGCTGGTGGAAGCGGTAGCCGACCGGATCGCCGGCGGCGAGCCAGTCCGGCTGCACCGGCGCCTCGGTGGCAGGGTGGCGGCGGTGGCCGCGGTCGCCCCGTGGTGCTCACCGCCGGCGTGCCCGCGGCCCGTCGGGCGGTGGCCGACCTGCTCGGCATCGGGCCGGTGCGGCATCAGCCAGGTGGCCGACCTGTCCCCGGCGGCCACCGTGCGCCCGCTGGGCCAGCTGACCACGATGGACGCCGCCGCCGACGGCGTCGCCTTCGACCTGGTCGTGACCGTCGAAGGTGTCGAGCCCGATGCCGTGTTCCTCGACGCCACGGTGCGGGTGGCATGGTCACCCTCGCCTACGGGTCCCCCACCGACGGGCTGGCATGCTCCTGGTCACCCAGCTCGACGGGACGATCGACGAGGCGCTCGCCGTCAAGGAGGTCGGGCCGGGGACCACCATCGAGCCGGTGACCGTCGCCGGCGCCATCGGCGTGTGGATCTCCGGTGCGCCGCACACCTGGTGCTCTCGACGCCGACGGCGATGCTCGGTCGGACGACGCGCCCGGCTGGCGGGCAACACCCTGCTCACCACCCGGCACGGGGTGCCGGTACGGATCGAGGCCGACGCCCCGCTGGCCGAGGCGGTGAGGATCGCCGAGCGGTTGGTGCCGGTCCAGCCCTGACAGCGCTCAGCCGGGTACCAGCACCGGCTCGGGGAGGGTCGACACCACCGACCCCTGCTCGGTGAGCAGCACGGTGTGCTCGAAGTGGGCCGACCGGGAGCCGTCGGCGGTGACCACGGTCCAACCGTCGTCGAGGGTCACCGTCTCCTCGGTGCCCAGGTTGAACATCGGCTCGATGGCCAGGGCCATGCCGGTCTTGAGCCGATGCCCTCGCCCCGGTGACCGAAATTGTGGACATCGGGCGCCTCGTGCATCGCCCTCCCGATGCCGTGGCCGACGTACTCGCGTACCACGCCGTAACCGTGCGGCCGAGCGGTCTCCTCAACGGCGTGGCCGATGTCACCGAGCCGGTTGCCGGCGACCGCCTTGGCGATGCCGTTCCACAGCGCCTGCTCGGTGACCTCGAGCAGGGTGGCCACCTCGGGGGGACGTGCCGATGGCCATGGTGAATGCGGCGTCACCGTGCCACCCCTCGTAGATGGCCCCGGCGTCGATCGACAGGATGTCGCCGTCCCGAAGTCGGTGTCCCCCGGGATGCCGTGCACGACGGCGGAGTTCGGGGAGGCGCAGATGCTGGCCGGGTACCCGTGGTAGCCGAGGAACGAGGGACGGCATCCGTGGTCGCGGATCACCGAGGCGGCGATGGCGTCGAGGTCGGCGGTGGAGACCCCGGGCACCGCGGCGTCGCGGACGGCGGAGTGCGCGGCAGCGACACACCGACCGGCGACGACCATCTTCTCGAAGTCGGCCGCCGTCTTCCGGGTCGATCACCTTGCTCATCGTCGTGACGTTCCGTCGTGCGGACCGTGGCGGTGCCGGTCAGCGCTCGACGGCGAGCTGCGGTGACGATACGGGCGAACACGTCGTCGACGGTGCCGACGCCGTCGATGGCGGCCACCGGCACCCCGGACGCCGGGTAGTAGCCCGACCAGCGGCGCCGTCTCCTACGTGGTAGACCCGGAGCCGGCGGCGGATCGTCTCCTCGTTGTCGTCGCTCCGCCCCAGCTCGGCGGCGCGACCCAGCAGCCGGGCGACCAGCTCGTCCTCGCCGACCTCGAGCAGCACCACCAGCTCGATCGCGCCGTCGCCGACGGCGGCGGTGAGCGCCTCCGCCTGTGCCGACGTTGCGGGGGAAGCCGTCGAGCAGGTAGCCGCAGGCGGCGTCGGGATCGGCGAGCCGCTCGGCGACCATCGCCACCACCAGCTCGTCGGGGACCAGGTCGCCGGCTGCCATGATCGCCTCGGCGCGGCGGCCCAGCTCGGTGCCGTCGGAGACGGCCCGGCGCAGCATGTCGCCGGTGGACAGGTGGGGGATGCCGACCGCCCGGGCCAGCATCGCCGCCTGGGTGCCCTTGCCGGCGCCGGGCGGGCCGAGGAAGAGCAGCCGCCTGCCCATCATCGGCCCATCGTCGGGACGGCTCGGCGGGCGTCATCAGCGCAGGAAGCCCTCGTAGTTGCGCATCATCAGCTGGCTCTCGATCTGCTTCATCGTCTCCAGCGCCACCCCGGCGACGATCAGGACCGAGACCCCGGAAAGGCCCACCGGGATGTTCCACAGCCAGCCGAGGAACGACGGGGCGATGGCCACCACGGCCAGGTACAGCGACCCGGGGAGGGTGATCCGGCTCAGCACGTGCTGGAGGTAGCTGACCGTCTGCCGCCCCGGGCGGATGCCGGGGATGAACCCGCCCTGGCGCTGGATGGTGTCCGCCTGGCGCTCCGGGTCGAACTGGATGGCGGTGTAGAAGTAGGTGAAGAACACCACCAGCGCGCCCAGCAGGAACATGTAGGGCAGGGTCGGCGACAGCCCGCCGGCGCTCGCCGAGGTGAGGTTGGAGTCGATCCAGTCCCGCACCGACTGCCCCCAACCGGTGGCGGGGAGCATCGAGGCGATCAGCACCGGGAAGTACATGATCGAGGTGGCGAAGATCACCGGGATGACCCCGGCCATGTTGACCTTGAGCGGGATGTAGGTGCTCTGCCCGCCCATCATCCGGCGGCCCCTGATCCGGCGGGAGAACTGGATGGGGATCCGCCGCTGGCCCTGGTCGATGAAGATGATCCCGATGGTGAACGCCAGCATGAGCAGCAGCACGGCGATGTACTGGCCGATGTTCGAGTTGACCCGCAGGATCTCGAGCTGCGAGGGGAGCTGGCTGACGATGCTGACGAAGATGATCAACGACATCCCGTTGCCGATGCCCCGCTGGGTGATGAGCTCGCCGAGCCACATGATGAGCGCGGTGCCGGCGGTCATCGTGATGATGATGGTGAGCACGTTGCGCACCGTGAAGTCCGGGATCAGGTCGATGCCCCCGGTGAACTGCCCGGAGTGGAACAGGAAGGTGAACGAGGTCGACTGGATCAGCGCCAGCACGACGGTCACGTAGCGCGTCCACTGGGTGATCACCTTGCGCCCGGCGTCGCCCTCCTCTTGGAGCGCCTGGAGGCGGGGGATCACCACGCCGAGCAGCTGCATGATGATCGACGCCGTGATGTACGGCATGATCCCGAGGGCGAACACCGACAAGGTCTCCAGCGCCCCGCCGGAGAAGAGGTTGATCAGCCCGACGAACCCGCTGGTCGCCGACTGCTCGGCGAACTGCTGGACCGCCTCGAGGTTGACGCCCGGGGTCGGGATGGCGGTGCCCAGCCGGTAGACGGCGAAGATGAACAGCGTGAACAGGATCTTGTTCCGGAGGTCCGGGATCCTGAACATGTTGCGGAAGACGGACAGCATGACTGCGGGAGGCCTCTTCTGGGAGTGTGACGAGGTTAGTGGTCGGGTGTGGGGCGACCGGAGGGCCGGTCGGCGGTGCCGGCTACTCGGCCGGCGCCGCGGCAGCGGCGTCGATGACCTCGGCGGTGCCACCCGCCGCCTTGATCTTCTCGACGGCGCCCAGGCTGAAGGCATGGGCGCGCACGGTGAGGGCACGGTCGATGTCGCCCTCGCCGAGCACCTTGACCCGACCGCGGTGCTTGACCAGCCCGGCGTCGCGCAGCACCTCGGGGGTGACCTCGGTGCCGGCGTCGAACTGGGCCAGCCGCCCGACGTTGATCAGGGCGAAGTACTCCTTGTTGCGGTTCTTGAAGCCCTTGAGCTTGGGCAGCCGCCGCTGCAAGCGGCATCTGCCCGCCCTCGAACCCGGGCCGGACCTGGCCCCGCGCCTTCTGGCCCTTGGTGCCGCGGCCGGCGGTCTTGCCCGCGCCGCCCGCTCTCGCCGCGGCCGACCCGGATCTTCTTCGTCTTCGAGCCGGCAGCCGGCTTCAGGTGGTGCAGCTTCATCTCTTCTCTATCGTCGCTCGGTGCGGTCCCCGACTCCTCGACCTCGAGCAGATGCCTGGCCCGGAACACCATCCCGCGGACGTCCGGCGAGTCGGGGCGCTCCACCGTCTGGTGGAGCTTGCGGAGCCCCAGGCTCTCCACGGTGGCCCGGGTCTTCGGCTTCTCGCCGATCGTGCTCTTGCGCAAGCGTGATCTTCAGCATGCTCGGCCACGGCTATTCACCCACCTTGCCACCCGCCCGCCCCCGGCCTGGGTCTTCATCAGCTCGGCCGAGCGGTAGGCGGCGAGCAGCGCCGGCGGGAAGATCTCCTCGGCGCGCTTGCCACGGGCACGAGCCACGTCCTCGGGGCGGCGCTGCCGGGCGATGGCGTCCATGGTGGCCTGGGCGACGTTGATGTGGGTGGGCGAGCCAAGCGACTTGGCCAGGACGTCACGGATGCCGGCAGCCTCGAGGATCTGGCGCACCGCACCGCCGGCGATGACCCCGGTACCGGGCGAGGCCGGCTTGAGCATGACCCGGGAGGCGCCGTGCACCCCGATGACCTCGTGGATGATCGTGGTGCCCGCCATCGGGCACGTCGACCATGCCGCGCTTGGCGATCTCGATCGCCTTCTGGATGGCGGTCGGCACCTCCTTGGCCTTGCCGTAGCCGACGCCCACCTTGCCGGAGCCGTTGCCCACGGTGACCAGCGCGGTGAACGAGAACCGCCGCCCGCCCTTGACCACCTTGGCCACGCGGTTGATGGCGATCACCCGCTCCTCGAACTCGCTGTCGCGGGTTCGGCTGTCCGATCTCCTGCTGGTCACTACTTGCTCCTCACGTCTCTCAGAACTCGAGCCCGGCCTCGGCGGGCGCCGTCGGCGAGCGCCTTGACCCTCCCGTGGAAGGCGAAGCCGCCCCGGTCGAACACCACGGCTTCGACCCCGGCGGCGGCGGCCCGGGTTGCGATGAGCTTGCCCACCGCTTCGGCGGTCTCCAGGGAGAGGGCGCGCCCGGCGAGGTCCTTCGGTCGTGCGACGAGGCGCTGGCCAGGGTCGACCCCGCCGTCGTCGTCGATGACCTGGGCGTAGATGTACCTGTTGCTGCGGAACACGGCGAGGCGGGGCCGGGTCGCCGTCCCCCGGACCGTCTTGCGGACCCGGTATGGCGCCGCCGCCGGGCGTCGGTGCGTGATCCCCGCATCATCCACCCGCCTTGCCGGCCTTGCGGCGGACCTGCTCGTCGACGTAGCGGATGCCCTTGCCCTTGTATGGCTCGGGCGGCCGGACCCGCCGGATGTCGGCCGCCGTCTGCCCGACCAGCTCCTTGTCGATGCCGGTGACGATGATCCGGGTCGGCTCAGGGCACCTCGAAGTCGATCCCATCGGGCGCCTCGACGACGACCGGATGGGAGAAACCCACCTGGAGCTCGAGCCTGCGGCCCTGCAGATTGGCGCGGTAGCCGACCCCGACCGCCTGCAGCTCCTTGCGGTAGCCGTCGGACACTCCGGTGACCATGTTGGCGAGCAGCGCCCGGTACAGCCCGTGGAGCGACCGGACGTCGCGCTCGTCGCTGTGCCGCTGCAGCGTGACCACACCGTCTTCGACCGGTCACCGAGATGCGCTCGTCGACCCAGCGGTCGAGCGAGCCCCTCGGGTCCCTTGACCGACACGGTGCGGCCGTCGACGGCGACGTCGACGCCGGAGGGCACCGGGATCGGGCTGTTGCCGATGCGGCTCATCACCACACCTCGCACACGACTTCGCCGCCGACGTTGCGGCGACGGGCCTCACGGTCGGTGAGCAGGCCCTGTGATGTCGACACGATGGCGACGCCGAGACCACCCTGGACCCTGATCGATGGAAGTCGCCGGCTTGTAGACGCGGTGGCCGGGCGACGAGACCCGCTTGAGCCCCTTGAGGACCCTCACCCGGTCGTCGCCGTAGCGGAGCCGGATGGTCGAGCGATCGACCAACGCCGGCGTCCTCGATCTTGAAGCTGTCGACATAGCCCTCGGCGGCGAGGATCTCGGCGATGCCCTCCTTCATCTTGGAGGCGGGCATCGAGACCTCGGGGTGCAACGCCAGGTTGGCGTTGCGGATCCGGGTGAGCATGTCGGCGATCGGATCGGTATACATCACCAAGAAGCCTTCCTGACGCCCGGGAGCTCGCCGTTGTGGGCGAGGTCGCGCAGCGCCCCACGGGACATGCCGAACTTGCGGAAGTAGCCGCGGGGACGCCCGCTCACCCCGCACCGGTTGCGGTGGCGGGTGGCGCTTGCGTCGCGGGGCATCTTGGCCAGCGCCTGGTACGCCTCGCGCTTCTCCTCGTACGACCGCTCCGGATCCTTGATCACCAGGACCAGGGCGCCGCGCCGCTCGGCGTAGCGCTCGACCAGCATCTTGCGCCGGTTGTTCTTGTTGATCATCGACTTCTTGGCCATTTCACACACCTGCCTCTTGCCGCCGGAACGGGAACCCGAACCCCTCGAGAAAGGCCCGGCCCTGTTCGTCGGTCACCGCCGTGGTCACGAACGTGATGTCCATGCCCCGAACCTTGCCCACCTGGTCGTACTCGACCTCCGGGAAGATCAGCTGCTCGGTGACCCCGAAGCTGTAGTTGCCATGCCCGTCGAACCCGTTCGGGTTCAGACCGCGGAAGTCCCTGATCCGCGGGATGGCCAGCGGTCACCAACCGGTCGAAGAACTCCCACATCCGGTCACCCCGCAGCGTGACCGAGGCCCCGATCGGCATGCCCTCCCGCAGCTTGAAGTTGGCGATCGACTTGCGGGCCCGATTCACCCTGGGCTGCTGCCCCGTGATCACCCGCATGTCGGCGACGGCGGCATCGACCAGCTTGGCGTCGCCGACGGCGTCGCCCAGACCCATGTTGACCGACGATCTTCTGCAGCCGCGGGACCTGCATGACGTTGTCGAGCCCGAGCTCCTCCTTGAGCCGGTCCCGGATCTCGTCGTTGTAGCGCTGCTTGAACCGGGGGGTCACAGGTCACCCCCGCACTTGCGGCACACCCGGCGCTTCTCGCCCGTAGTCGTCGATGGCGTACCCGATGCGGGTCGGGACCGCAGTCCGGGCACACGATCATGACGTTGGAGGCGTCGATCGGCATGTCCTTGTCGATGATCCCGCCCTGCATGGTCTGGCCCTGTGGGCCTCTGGTGGCGCTTGGCGGTGGCGACCCCCTCGACGATGATCTTGTTGCGCTGCTTGATGACCCGGGCGATCCGGCTCTCGGTGCCCTTGTCCTTGCCGGCGATGACCCGCACGGTGTCTCCCACCTTGAGCTTCATCACAGCACCTCCGGTGCCAGCGACACGATCCGCATGAACTTCTTGTCGCGCAGCTCCCGGCCCACCGGGCCGAAGATGCGAGTGCCGCGGGGCTGCTGCTGGTCGTTGATGATCACGCAGGCGTTGTCGTCGAAGCGGATGTAGGTGCCGTCCTGGCGACGGCTCTCCTTGCGGGTCCGCACCACGACCGCCTTGACCACCTCGCCCTTCTTGACGGTGCCTCCCGGGGTGGCCTCCTTGACCGCCCCCACGATGACGTCGCCGAGATGGGCGTAGCGCCGGCGCGACCCACCGAGCACCCGGATGCACAGGACCTCCCGGGCACCGGTGTTGTCGGCGACGCGCAGTCGAGATTCGGTCTGGATCATCGGGCCCGCTCCACGACTTCCGCCACCCGCCACCGCTTGCTCTTCGAGAGCGGGCGGGTCTCGACGATGCGCACCGTGTCGCCGAGATGGGCCTCGTTGGCCTCGTCATGGGCGTGGTAGCGCTTGCGCGTCGGCATCGTCTTCCCGTACTTGGGGTGCCGCTTCGAGGACTGCACCTCGACCGTCACCGTCTTGTCCCGGGCGTCGGAGACGACGACCCCGGTGCGCATCTTGCGGCGTCCACGTTCGTCGGTCACGCCGAGCCCTCCTGCTGGTTGCGCCACTCCTCGATCTCCATCTCACGCATCACGGTCCTGATCCTGGCCACCTCGTGGCGCACCTGACGCAGGCGGGCCGTGTTGTCGAGCTGGTTGGTCGCCACCTGGAAGCGCAGGTTGAACAGCTCCTCCTTGGCCTCGTCCAGCTTGACGGCCAGCTCGCGATAGGTCTGGTTCCGCAGTTCGAGTGGCCTTCACAGCTCGTCCCTCACCACGAACTTGGTCTTCACCGGCAGCTTGTGGGCGGCGAGCCGCATGGCCTCACGGGCGAGCTCCTCGTCGACCCCGGCCATCTCGAACATGACCCGGCCCGGCTTGATCACCGCCACCCAGTACTCCGGGTTGCCCTTGCCCGAGCCCATCCGGGTCTCGGCCGGCTTCTCGGTGATCGGCTTGTCGGGGAAGATGTTGATCCAGACCTTGCCGCCGCGCTTGATGGCGCGGGTCATGGCGATACGGGCGGCCTCGATCTGGCGGGCGGTGACCCAGCCCGGCTCCTGGGCCTGGAGCCCGTAGTCCCCGAACGAGACCCTGGTGCCCGCCCTTCGCCGCACCGGTCATCCGACCCTTGTGGGTCTTCCGGTACTTGGTGCGCTTCGGCATCAGCACGTCAGGTCACCTGCTCCCCGTCTTCGTCGGTGCCGGCCTCCGGCTCGTCGACGTGCTCGGCGGCCGCATCGGCGACGTCGTCGTCGACCGGCTCGGCGCTTCGGCCACGGCTCGACCACGGTCTCCTCGTCCGGCTCGGTCACCTCGGCCACCGGCTCTCGGCCACGGCGTCCTCGGCGGTCTCGGCGACCGGCTCTTCGGCCACCGTGACCGCGGCTCGACCGGCTCAGCGGCAGCCGGTTCGGCACGGCCTCGTCGGCGCGGCACCTCGACAACCGGTTCGGCGACGGCAACTTCGGCGACCGGCTCGTCGGCCACCACCTCGGCGGCCGTCGGTTCGTCAGGTGCCCGCCGGTAGGACTCGACAACCGGCCCATCGGCGGCCGCCTCGGTCACGACGCACCGGCCTCGGTGAGGACCTCCTCGGCGGCGGCCTCTCGGCGATCGAGTCATCGGCGACGCCGCGCCCTCGACCGGGACCGCGGCGTCGGCGGTCTCTTCCTGACGGGCCTGGTCGAACTCGGCGGCGGCATCGCTGGTGGTCAGCTTCGCCCGCCTCCGGCCTCGATCAGGCGACGCCCGGGCCGCTTGCCGCCCCCGGCCTCGACCACCCGCTGGCCGCCGCCCGCCTCGATGAGGCGACGACCGCCGGCCTCTCCGGCGGCGGCCTCGGCACGGGACTTCGCGGAGCGGGTGCGCCCGGACGGCCCGCCGGCGGCGAGCCTGGCCTCGGCGGCGATCTTCTCCCGGCTGTCGACGGTCGGTGCGCAGCACGTCGCCCTTGTAGACCCACACCTGGACCCCGATGGACGCCCACCGTCGTGGTGGCGGCTGTGGCCCTGCCGAAGTCGATGTCGGCACGCAGCGTGTGCAGCGGGACCCGACCCTCGAGGTACCACTCGCGCCGGCCCATGTCGGCGCCACCGAGACGACCCGAGGCCTGGACCCGGACACCCTCGGCGCCGGCCTTGAGGGCGGTGGCGACGGCCCGCTTCATCGCCCGGCGGAAGGCGACCCGGCCCTCCAGCTGGTCGGCGACGCTCCGAGCGAGCAGGGTGGCGTCCAGCTCGGCGTTCTGCACCTCGATGACATTGAACTTGACCTGGCGGTTGGTGAGCCTCTCCAGACCGGAGCGGAGCCGCTCGGCCTCCGACCCGCCGCGGCCGATCACCACGCCGGGACGTGCGGTGTGCACGTCGACCTGCACCTTGGCGTTGCCGATGCGCTCGATGTCGATGCGTGCCAGCGCGCCACGCTTCAGCTCCCGGCGCAGGTAACTCCGGATCTGATGGTCCTGGTTGACGTTCGAGGCGTAGTCCTTGTCGGAGTACCACCGCGACTTCCAGTCGGTGACGATCCCGAGCCGGAGGCCGTAGGGGTGGATCTTCTGTCCCATCTCAGTCCTCCTCTCGGTCGCCGACGACGATGGTGATGTGGCTGGTGCGCTTGCGGATGCGGTTGGCCCGACCGCGGGCCTTGGGGCGCCACCGCTTCAGGGTGGGCCCCTCGTCGGCGAACGCCTCGGTGACGAACAGGTCCTCGGTGTCCATCGCCAGGTTGTGCTCGGCGTTGGCGACGGCCGAGTCGAGCACCTTCAGCACCGGGTCGGTGGCCCGCCGGTTGGTCAGGGTGAGCACATCGCGGGCGTCGGCCACGGGCAGCCCGCGCACGAGGTCGAGCACCCGCCGCACCTTGTACGGCGACTGCCTGATGTACTTCGCCTGGGCCGCGTGTGTTCATCGCCGCCTCGCCGCCTTCTCGCCGGAGTGGCCGCGGAACGTCCGCGTGGGGGCGAACTCGCCGAGCTTGTGGCCGACCATCGACTCGCTGACGTACACCGGGACGTGCTTGCGGCCGTCGTGGACCGCGATGGTGTGGCCCACCATCTCGGGGACGATCGTGGAGCGCCGGCTCCAGGTGCGGATGACCCGCTTCTCGCCCTGGTCGTTGGCGGTCTCCACCTTGCGCAGCAGGTGCTCGTCGACGAAGGGGCCCTTCTTGAGGCTTCTCGTCATCGCTTACCTCGATCATCGGTCACCTCGGCCCTTCTTCGCCCGGCGACGGACGATGTACTTGTCGCTCGCCTTGTTCTTGCGCCGGGTACGACCCTCCGGCTTGCCCCACGGGCTCACCGGGTGGCGGCCGCCCGAGCTGCGTCCCTCACCACCGCCGAGCGGGTGGTCGACCGGGTTCATGGCGACGCCACGGCTCTGCGGGCGCTTGCCCTTCCAGCGGCTCCGCCCCGCCTTGCCGATCTTGATCAGCTCGGACTCGGTGTTGCCGACCTGGCCGACGGTGGCCCGGCAGTCGAGCTCCACCTGCCGCATCTCACCCGAAGGGAGGCGGAGCAGGGCGACGCTGCCCTCCTTCGACATCAGCTGGATGGCGGTGCCGGCGGCGCGGCCCATCTTGGCGCCGCCCCCGGGCCGCAGCTCCACGTTGTGGACCACCGTGCCGGTGGGGATGTTGCGCAGCGGCAGGGCGTTGCCGGGCCGGATCTCGGCGCCCGACCCCGACTCGAGCATGTCGCCGACCTTCACCCCGATCGGGGCGATGATGTAGCGCTTCTCCCCGTCGACGTAGTGGAGCAGGGCGATGCGGGCGTTCCGGTTCGGGTCGTACTCGATGGTGGCGACCCTGGCGGGAACCCCGTCCTTGTTGCGGCGGAAGTCGATCGATCCGATACCGCTTCTTGTGACCACCGCCACGGTGGCGGGAGGTGATGCGCCCGTGGGTGTTGCGACCGGACGACCGGTTCTGCTTGTCGAGCAGCGACTTCTCCGGCTGGTCGGTGGTCACCGCGGCGAAGTCGGACACGGTCTGGAATCGGCGACCGGGCGAGGTGGGCTTGAGCTTTCTCACGGCCATGGCGTCACACCTCGAAGATGTCGATGGACTCGCCGTCGGCGAGCTTGACCAGGGCGCGCTTGGTGTCGGAGCGCTTGCCGACCTTGAAGCCGGTGCGCTTGCGTTTGCCCTTGCGGTTGATGGTGTTGACCGCAAGCACCTTCACCCCGAAGATCTTCTCGATCGGCCTGGCGGATCTCGGTCTTGTTGGTGCGGCGGTCGACCTCGAACGTGTACGTGTTGGACCGACTCGATGAGGTCGTACGACTTCTCCGAGACCACCGGCTGCAGGATGATGTCGCGCGGGTTCTTCATGCGCTCGTCACCACCGGTCGAGGTCGTCCCTCGGCACGGTCGGCGCGGCCGGAGCGGACCGCCTCGGCGTGGGCCTCGGTGCCCCGCGGGGCCGACTGGCCGAGTGCCAGCGTCCCCCGGCTCATCACGATCGTGTCGGCCCACAGGACGTCGTAGGTGTTGGCCTGCCCCAGGTTGGAGGCGATGACGGTGGCCAGGTTGCGGAACGACTTGATCGCCACCTTCTCGTGGTCCTCGGCGATCAGCAGCACCTTGCCCTCGACCCCCATGGCCTCGAGCAGGGCGATGGCGCTCTTGGTGCGTGGCTTCTCCCAGACGTCGAAGGTCTCCACCACCTTGATCGTGCCGGTGGCGGCGCGGGTCGACAGCGCGCTGCGCAGGGCGAGCCGCCGCATCTTCTTCGGGGTGCGCTGGGAGTAGTCGCGGGGCTTGGGCCCGTGGGCGACGCCGCCGCCGATCCACTGCGGGGAGCGGATCGAGCCGTGGCGGGCCCGGCCGAGGCCCTTCTGGCGCCACGGCTTCCTACCACCGCCGCGCACCTCGCCGCTCGTCTTGGTCGAGTGGGTCCCGGCGCGGGCGGCGGCGAGCTGGGCGGTCACCACCTGGTGCATCACCGACACGTTCGGCTCGATGCCGAAGATCTCCGCGGCGAGCTCGACCTCACCCTGGCGTTCGCCTCCGGCGGTCCACAGCTCTGCGGTCGAGCTCTCAGGCATGGGCCTTCACCGCCTCGCGGATCACCAGGACGGCGCCTTTGGGCCCGGGCACGGCGCCCCTGACCATGAGGAGGTCACGCTCGGCGTCCACCTCGACGACCTCGAGGTTCAGCACCGTTGTGGTGTCGTTGCCCATGCGGCCGGGGAGGCGCTTCCCTTGAAAACCCTGGCGGGGGTGGCGCAGGCGCCCAGCGAGCCGGGGCCCGATGCACCCTGTGGGCGCCGTGGGAGGCGCCCTGGCCCTGGAAGTTGTGTCGCTTCATCACACCGGCGAAGCCCTTGCCCTTGGAGATCCCGGTGACATCGGCCTTCATGCCGGCGGCGAACAGGTCGGCGACCCCGATCCGCTGGCCGATCTTGAACTCGGACACGTCGTCCACCCGCACCTCGACCAGGTGCTTGGTGGGGGTGACGTTGGCCCTGGCGAAGTGGCCGGCCTGGGGGCGGTTGACCTGCTTGGCCTTCATCTCCTTGAAGGCGACCTGGATGGCCGAGTAGCCGTCGCGCGCCTCGGTCTTGATCTGGGCGACGTGGACCGGGCCCGCCTTGATGACCGTGACCGGGACCACCCGCGACTGGTCGTCGAACACCTGGGTCATGCCCAACTTCTCGCCGAGGATCGCCTTCATGTCTTGATCTCGACTTCCACCCCGGCGGGCAGGTCGAGGCGCATCAGGGCGTCGACCGTCTTCGGGGTCGGGTCGATGATGTCGATGAGCCGCTTGTGGATCCGCATCTCGAAGTGCTCGCGGCTGGTCTTGTCGACGTGCGGGCCGCGGATGACCGTGTAACGGTGGATGCGGGTCGGCAAGGGGACCGGGCCGCGGATCCTCGCCTGGGTGCGGACCACGGTCTCGGCGATCTTGCGCGCCGACTCGTCGACCACCGAATGGTCGTACGCCTTGAGGCGGATTCGGATCCGGGGCTCGTTGGCCACAGGCGGGTTCCTGTCTCTCTGGACCCGTCGTGGTACTTCGCCGTGCAGCGCCAGCGGGCGTCCCGGGCGGGACGGCGGCTGACCACCGGGCGAGCGGTACCGCGTGGGGTACATCACGGGTTTGGTCGGGGCCGAGCGGAACGGACCGGGCGGCCGAATGGACGTTTGCGGTGAGGACCAGCGCGCAAGCCGGGGGGCCTGCGGCCGTACCGAGTGTAGCGGCGGACCGTTTCCCACGGCAAACTCGCGTTATTCCCGTCGGCCGAGGCCCTCGTCTGCCGATCTGGCCTTCGGGCCGTGCCGCAGCCACTCCCCCCGGAGGGGGAGGAGAAAGTCTCTATTCGCCGCGGGACTTGGCGACGATCTCCTCGGCGGTGCTGGTGGGCACCTCCTGGTAGGAGTGGAACTGCATGGTGTAGGTGGCCCGACCCTGGGTGCGTGACCGGACGTCGGTTGCGTAGCCGAACATCTCGGCCAGCGGGGTGAGCGCCTTCACCACCCGACTGTTGCCCCGGCTGTCCATGGACTCGATCTTTCCCCGTCGGGACGACAGGTCACCGATCACGTCGCCCATGTAGTCCTCGGGGGTCACCACCTCGACCTCCATGATCGGCTCGAGCAGCTTCACGCCGGCCGCCTTGGCGGCGGCCTGGAGGGCCATGGACCCGGCGATGCGGAACGCCATCTCGTTGGAGTCGACGCTGTGCGACGACCCGTCGACCAGCGTGGCCCGCAGGTCGACCAGCGGGTAACCGGCCAGCACGCCGCCGTCGAGGGCGTCCCGCATGCCCTTCTCCACCGCAGGGATGAACTCGCGGGGGACGTTGCCCCCCCTGACCGAGTCGACGAAGGTGAACCCCGAGCCGGCCTCGGTCGGCTCGAGGTCGACCACCACGTGGGCGAACATGCCCGATCCGCCCGTCTGGCGCTTGAGCCTGCCCTCGATCTTGCGAACGTGCCGCTTCACCGTCTCCCGGTAGGCGACCTGGGGGCGGCCCGACGTTGGCGTCGACCTTGAACTCGCGCAGCAGCCGGTCGACGATGATCTCGAGGTGGAGCTCGCCCATCCCCTCGATGATCGTCTGCCCGGTCTCCTCGTCCGAGTGGACGCGGAAGGTCGGGTCCTCCTCGGACAGCCGTGCCAGCGCCTCCCCGAGCTTGTCCTGGTCGGTCTTGGTCCTGGGCTCGATGGCGACGGCGATCACCGGGTCGGGGAAGCTCATCGACTCCAGCTGGATCGGCTGGTCGGTGGCGGCGAGGGTGTCGCCGGTCTTGGTGTTCTTCAAGCCCGACGGCGGCGACGATGTCGCCGGTCATCACCTCGTCGATGTCCTCCTGGGTGGAGGCATGCATGCGGAGCAGCCGGCCGAAGCGCTCCTTCTTCCCGGTGGTGGTGTTGACCACGGCGTCGCCCTTGGACGCCTTGCCCGAGTACACCCGGAAGTAGGTGAGCTTGCCCACGTACGGGTCGCTCATGATCTTGAAGGCGAGGGCGCTGAACGGCGTCGTCGTCGCTGGGGGCACGCTCCTCGAGCTGGGTCTCGGCGCCCGGCCGGAAGCCCTGCACCGCGGGCAGGTCGGCGGGGCTGGGCAGGTAGTGGACGATGGCGTCGAGCAGAGGCTGGACGCCCTTGTTCTTGAACGCCGAGCCGCACAGCACCGGGACGAAGTCGCGGTTGATGGTGCCCTTGCGGATGACGCGGCGGATCTCGTCGGGGACCAGGTCGCCGTCCTCGAGGTACTTCTCGAGCAGCTCCTCGTCCTCGGAGGCGACCACGTCGAGCATCTTGTGGCGCCACTCGTCGGCGAGTCCCTAGGAAGTCGTCGGGGATGTCGACGACCTCGCGCTGCTTGCCCTCCTCGTCGTGCCAGATGATCGCCTTCATGTCGACGAGGTCGATCATCCCGTTGAAGCTCGACTCGGCGCCCATCGGCACGTGCAGTGCCACCGGGTTGCCCCCGAGCCGCTCGACGATCGAGTCGATCGAGCTGGAAGAAGTCGGCGCCGACCCGATCCATCTTGTTGATGAAGACGATCCGGGGCACCCCGTACTTGTCGGCCTGGCGCCACACCGTCTCCGACTGCGGCTCGACCCCGGAGACGGCGTCGAACACCGCCACCGCCCCGTCGAGGACCCGCAGCGACCGCTCCACCTCGACGGTGAAGTCGACGTGGCCCGGGGTGTCGATGATGTTGATGGTGTGGTCGAGCCAGCGGGTGGTGGTCGCCGCCGAGGTGATGGTGATCCCCCGCTCCTGCTCCTGCTCCATCCAGTCCATGACGGCAGCGCCCTCGTGGACCTCGCCCATCTTGTAGGTGCGGCCGGTGTAGTAGAGGATCCGCTCGGTCGTGGTGGTCTTGCCCGCGTCGATGTGGGCCATGATCCCGATGTTGCGGATCGTGTCGAGCTTGATGCTTCGTGCCATGTCGTTCGCTACCAGTGTCTTCGTCGCCGGTGGATGTTCGATGTCGGGTGGCGGCGCGGTCACCAGCGGTAGTGGGCGAAGGCCTTGTTCGACTCGGCCATCTTGTGGATGTCCTCGCGCCGCTTGACGGCGGCGCCGCCGCGGTTGGCGGCGTCGAGGATCTCGTTGGCGAGACGCTCGGCCATGGTGGGCTCGCGGCGCTTACGGGCGAACTCGACCAGCCAGCGCACGGCGAGGGTCTGGGCGCGCCGGGGGCGCACCTCCACCGGGACCTGGTACGAGGAGCCGCCGACCCGTCGAGAGCGCACCTCGAGCTGGGGGCGGATGTTGTCGATCGCCTTCTTGAGGGTGGCCAGCGGGTCGCCGCCGGTGCGGTTGTCGACGATCTCGAGGGCGCCGTACACGATACGGCGGCGCGGCGCCCTTCTTGCCCCGCCACAGCACCTTGTTGATCACCTGGGTGACCAGGACGCTGCGGTAGACGGGATCCGGTTCGAGTTTTCTTGACTTCGGCGGGTGCTCTGCGCATTTCTCGCTCTCTTCCTCAGGCCTTCTTGGCGCCGTAGCGGGAGCGGGACTGCTTGCGCTGGTCGACGCCGGCGGCGTCGAGGGCGCCCCTGATGACCTTGTAGCGGACACCAGGCAGGTCGCGCACCCGGCCCCCGCGGACGAGGACGATCGAGTGCTCCTGCAGGTTGTGCCCCTCACCGGGGATGTAGGCGGTCACCTCGATCTGCGAGCTGAGCCGCACTCTCGCCACCTTGCGCAGCGCCGAGTTGGGCTTCTTCGGGGTGATGGTGAACACGCGGGTGCACACCCCGCGGCGCTGCGGCGACCCGGCCAGGGCCAGGGTCTTGGTCTTCTTCCGCTTGGGGCTCCGGCCCTTGCGGACCAGCTGCTCAACGGTCGGCACGCATGTTCCTCGTTTCGGCTGAGTTCTGATTGGGTGGTGACTGCGGTGCGCCCGACCCGCCGTTTCGCCGGCGAGGCGGGGTTCCCGGCCAGGCCCGGTCCGGTCCGGACATGACGAAGATCGGCGGCCGTGTCCCTTGCCCTCGTTCCGGGAGGTCGGGCGTGGCGGTCGCCGATCCCTGGTGGGTCCGCTCCGCTCACAACAGCGCCGAAACGCCTCCGGGTAAGCGGGTACTCGATCGGGAAGATCTGCGCTGCAGATATGACAGTGTTTCTTGACCCGGGCCGAACCCGGCCCTCCTCCGCAAGTGGGGCCGCAACCCACCGCGGCCGTTGCTTCTGGCCCGGCCGAATTCGGCCCACCTCCGCAGATGGGGTACCCCTACCCCACCGCGGCCGTTGCTTCTGGCCGGGCCGAATTCGGCCCTCCTTCGCAGGCGGGGACCGCGCGAACTCGGCCGCGGCCGAAGTTCCTGCCCGTCCGGTTGAGGCACTTCTAACATGCCGGCTGTTATGAGTGCCATGCCGGGGAGGAACCCCTACCGGCCAGGGGTCGGGCTGGCGCCGGTCTACCTGGCCGGTCGGAGCGGCGAGCTGCGCCGATTCCGGCCATGCTGCGTCGGCGCCCGAGATCCCGGCCAACGTGCGGGTCACCGGGTTCCGCGGGGTGGGCAAGACCGTGCTCCTCGGCGAGTACGAGATGCGTCGCCGCCGAGGAAGGGCTGGGTCACCGAGATGCTCGAGCTGGAGCATCGCCACGACGCGACCACCGAGGTGGTGGAGGCGGTGTCGGGTCTGTGCGAGCGGCTGCGACGCAGACTGTCGCGGACGGTCCGGATCAGGCGCAAGGTGGGCAAGGCGGTGGAGCAGGTCTCGAAGCTCGAGATCGGGTTCGACGACGTGCGGCTCTCGTTCGACCCCACTGCCGACGACCACGACATCGAGCTGGCCGAGCTCGTCTACGCCACGGTCTCCGCCGCCGTCGGCCACGGCCGCCACGGGGTGATCCTCATGTTCGACGAGGCCCAGGTGCTGGAGAACCCGGCCTCGCTCTCGGTCCTGGTGGCGGCGGTGGCGGCGCTGCAACGCAACGCGGTGCCGGTCGGGTTGGTGCTGTGCGGCCTCCCCAGCCTGGCCGCCCGCCTCCTCCGTGCCCGCACGTACACCGAGCGGATGTTCCGCGGCGAGAACGTCGGGTCGCTCGACCCGACGCCGCCCGCCAGGCGTTGATCCGCCCGCTGGACGGCACCGGGGTGACCATCGCCGACGACCTGGTCGACGCCGTCATCGGGCGGATCGGTGGCTACCCGTACTTCGTGCAGCTGTGGGGCGCCGAGCTGTGGGACGCCGCCGACCAGGCGGACGTCCAGCACCTCTCGCTCGACCTCCTCCAGCGTGGTCGAGCCGGACATCACCCGCCGGCTCGACACCGACTTCTACGAGCCCCGGGTGCGGTTGCTCACCCCGGCCGAGCAGGACGTGCTCATCGTCACCGGTATCGTGCCCCTACCCACCGATCATCGTCGCCGACGTGATCACCGCCAGCCCCAAGACGACCGGCAACATCAACGTCCTGATGGGCCGCATCGCCGCCGCCGGCGTCATGTACCGGGTGCGCCGGGGCGAGTACGAGTACACCGCCCCCGGTTTCCACGAGTTCCTGAGGAGGCGGGCCCGCTGACCCGAGGTCAGGCGAGCGGCCCGCTGAACGGGCCCGGCGGGACCCCGGTCGCCGTCCGGTAGCCGGCGACTGCCGCCGCCAGGTCGCCCTCCCAGAACGGGTAGCCGATCTCGGGCTGGTCGGGAGGGTCGTCGAGCAGTTGCTCGGCGATCGCCAGCCAGGTGGAGGCATGCCCCCCGAACCGGGCGGCGAGCGACACCAGGTCGGCGTGGTACTGCGCCGCCAGCCGCTCCGCCACCGGTGTTGGGATGGTCGACGCCCCGCCGCTGTGGACCTTGCGGTTCACCACGCGGTATTCGTCCTGCTCGACGCCGACGAACGTGTAGGCGGCCTTGAGGATCTTCCTGGGATGGAAGGAGAGGTCCTCGAGGTAGCCAAGGAACAGCTGCTCGGCCGGGAACACCGACAGCCACCGGTCGAGGTTCGAGGCGTAGGCGGTATGGGCGGCGACCCGCGACTGCTGCAGTGCCTCGAGGTACCACTCGTTGCTCACATCTGCCTCCCCGACCCGGCCCGTCATGTGCACCGCCGACCAGGCGCGCTCGATCGGGTTGCGCAGCATGTAGATGATCCGCAGGTCGGGGTTCAGCTCACGGATGCGCTGGATCCGGCGCCTGCCGAGCAGCGCGTAGTCGGGGGTGAACTCGCCCGACACCCGGCCTCGGCCCGGTGCGAACAGCGACCGGTACCAGCCGTCGTCCGGCTGGGACACGAAGTAGCGGGCGCACCAGGCGAGGTCGGTCGAAGCCGGGTCCCGGGCGTGGTTCCGCAGCTGGCGCTGCACCTGGCGTCGCCAGCGCACCGCCCAGACCTCGCTGGAACGGAGCGCCTCCTCGATGTCCCGGGTCCGGTCCAGCTTCTCGTCGAAGTAGTGCAGCTCCTTCTCGGGGGGCATCCAGACGAGCGGGTGGTGCGAGAAGTTGGCGTGGAGGCCGGTGGTGCCCGCCTTCTGGGCACCGATACCGAGGAAATGGGGACCATCGCTCTCCGGCACGGACGGGCACATCTCCTGGCTCGACGGGGCGGGGCATCGTACCCGGCCGGCCCACTCCGGGTTCGGGGTTGGGACCCCTCAGATCGGGAACGGGGGTGGTGGCGGCGGCTGGTCGTCGCCACCACCCTCCCGCGGACGGGTAGCAGGGACGTCGCCCGGAGGAGACGGGGCCTGGGGGCCGGTGGCGGGAGGAACCACCCCGCCGGGCGGTGGCGCCGGTTGCGGGTGGGATCGCTCGGCCGGATCGGAGCGGAGCCCGGTCAGGGTGATCAACACGATGAACACGGCGCCGAACGTCGACCCCATCCGCCACAGGACGAAGGCGGCGGCGGCACCGGCGATCGCCGAGATCACCTTGGCAACGGCGAAGGCCCGCTTCGGGATGACGATCTCGAGGAAGCTGGTGAGGATCGCCCCGCCGTCGAGCGGCCGGATCGGGATCCAGTTGAGGAGGCCCCAGCCCAGGCTGGCCCAGATGAACCCGTACACCGCGATCCGGACCGTGCTCGACATCCCGTCGAAGGCACCAGCCCGCCACGCCAGCAGCACCGCCCCACCGAGGACGATGCCGACCGCCGACCCGGCGGCGGCGATCACCAGGCGGCGCGCCGGGGAGAGGCGCTCCGATGCGCCGAAGGAGGTCACGCCGCCCAACGCGAAGAGCGTGATGGACACCGGCTCGGCACCGAAGCGGCGAGCGGTGAAGGCGTGGCCGGCCTCGTGGAGCAGCACGGCGAGGAAGGCGACCGCCACCCACAACACCAGGTCGACGGGCCGTTTGTACGGTGAGACGATGGCGATGATCAGGAATGACAGGTGGACGCCGACGGGGACCCCCGCCAGGCTGAACCTCAGCACCACCGCAGGGTAGCTGGGACCGGTCGGGAGCCATCCTCGGCGTCGCCTGCTCAGGTGCCTGCCTGCGAAGGCCCTTGGGGGTACGCTTGGCCGATGGCGCCGTTGATTCGACAGGCCGACACCTCGGACGCCGCTCGCCTCGGTGAGGTTCACGTCGCCGCCTGGCAATGGGCCTACCGTGGGCTGATGCCCGACGAGGTGCTCGACAGCCTCCGACCCGACGCCAGGGCGAGGGCGTGGGAGCAGATGCTGGGCGAGCGACGACGGGGCCTTCCAGGCATGGGTGGCAGAGGTCGACGGCGAGGTCATCGGGTTCGCCTCGTCGGGCGCCCCACTGGACGACGACCTCCCTGAGGGCAGCGTCGAGTTGATGGCGATCTACCTGCTGGAGCCGTACCTGCACACCGGGATCGGCTCCCAGCTGATCGAGGCCGCCGAGTCGGCCTGGGTCGACCAGGGCTCGCAGCTCGGGATGCTGTGGGTCCTCGAGGACAACACCGGGACGATCGAGTTCTACGAGCGCCACGGATGGCAGCACGACGGCGGCCGCCGCGACCACCAGGTCGCCGCCGGCGTCAGCGTGCCCACGCGGCGATACACCAAGCGACTGGCCCCGGTGGTCCCCCTCGCCAATGAGCAGCTACAGCAAGGCGTGGTAGGCGAGCACCGCTAGCCGTCGCCGCGCGTCCCCCTCCCCGGTCGTGCTGCTCGCCTGACGGCGAGCCTTCGTCCCCCTCCCCCGAAGGGGAGGGGAACTCACTCTTCGTCCGTCTCGCTGCCGGTGCCGAGGCTGGCCAGCCACTCGGCCGGGTTGGCCGGCATCGACTCCTCGGTGCTCTCCCGGACCTCGTCGCCGAAGAGCCCGAGCGCCGAGACGGCGACGGCGTCCGGCAGCGACGGCTGGATCGTCTGGTAGCTCTCGCTACCGGTCCCGGCCGGGATCAGCTTGCCGATGATCACGTTCTCCTTCGAGCCCCGCATGTAGTCGGACTTGCCGAAGATCGCCGCCTCGGTCAGGACCCGGGTCGTCTCCTGGAACGAGGCCGCCGACAGCCACGAGTCGGTGGCCAGCGAGGCCTTGGTGATGCCCATCAGCTCCGTGCGGCCCTCGGCCGGGCGTCTTGCCGTCGTCCACCAGGAGCCGGTTGGCCTCGCGGAAGTCCTGCTCGTCGATCAGCTCGGCCGGCAGGAACGGTGGCGTCACCCGAGGTGACCACCCGGATCTTGCGCAGCATCTGGCGGACGATCAGCTCGATGTGCTTGTCGTGGATCTCGACGCCCTGGCGAGCGATAGACCTCCTGCACCTGGTCGACCAGGTACTGCTGGCAGGCTCGCACGCCCTGGATCTCCAGGACCTCCTTGGGGTCCAGGGGGCCTTCGGTGAGCTGGGTGCCCGGTTCGATGACCTGGCCGTCGTGGACCCGGAGCCGGGCCCGGCGCGGCAGGCCGTACTCGGCCGCCTGTCCTTGGCGGTCGATCACGATCCGCCGGCCGTCCTCGTCGTCGACGATCGAGACCAGGCCGGCGACCTCGGCCATGATCGCCTTGCCCTTGGGGGTGCGGGCCTCGAACAGCTCGACCACCCGGGGCAGGCCATGGGTGATGTCCTCGCCGGCGACGCCGCCGGTGTGGAAGGTGCGCATGGTCAGCTGGGTGCCCGGCTCACCGATGGACTGGGCGGCCATGATCCCGACCGCCTCTCCGACTTCGACCACCTTGCCGGTGGCCAGGGACAGCCCGTACGAGGCGATGCTGATGCCGAGCCGGGAGCGTGTCGGTGAGCGGCGAGCGGACCTTGACCTCCGGGGATCGTCGGCGTTGGCGTCGATGGCCTGCATCACTCCTTGTCCCGATCAGCGCCCCGGCCTTGAGCTTGCCGTCGCCGTCTCGACCGTGACTTCGTCGACCTTGACGTCGTCGGCGAGGACCCGGCCGAAGACCCGGGTGCGCAGGTTGCGGAGCGGCCTGCCGGCGGCGTCGCGCACCGTCAGCGGTAGACCGCGGGTCGGTCGACTCCGCCTCGTGGATGATGATTTCCTGGGCCACGTCGACCAGCCGCCGGGTGAGGTACCCGGAGTCGGCGGTGCGCAGCGCGGTGTCGGCCAGGCCCTTGCGGGCCCCGTGGGTCGAGATGAAGTACTCGAGCACCGAGAGGCCCTCGCGGAAGTTGGACATGATCGGCCGCGGGATGATGTCGCCCTTGGGGTTGGCCACCAGGCCACGCATCCCGGCGATCTGCCGCACCTGCAGCATGTTCCCGCGGGCGCCGGAGCCCACCATCATGTCGATCGGGTTGAACCGCTCCGCCTTGAGGTTGGCCTCCATGGCGTCCTTCACCTGTCGGTGGCCTCGGTCCAGATCTCGATCAGCTCCTGGCGCCGCTCGTCGTCGGTGATGATGCCCTTCAGGTACTGGGTCTCGACCTTGGCGGCCCGCGCCCTCGTAGTCGGCGAGGATCTCGCCTCCTTCTCGGGCGGGGTCTTGACGTCCTCGCAGCCCGATGGTGAGACCCGCCTTGGTGGCGAAGTGGAACCCGAGGTCCTTGATGGCGTCGAGGGTGCGGGCCACGTCCGGCTTGTCGTAGTGGTCGATCAGCTCCTCGATCAGCATGCCGACGTCCGACTTGAAGACGGCGGCGTTGATGTACGGGAAGTCCTCGGGGAAGGCGCCGTTGATCAGCGCCCGACCCAGCGTCGTCTCGATCAACGCCGACGCCGTCGACCGGCTCGTCGGTGATCAGCTGCCCGAGGGACGCCTTGAAGGCGGCGTGCATCTCCGGGTCCCCGGCGAGGTCGCCCACCCGCAGCTTGATGGGGGCGTGCAGCGAGAGGTCACCGAGGTCGTACGCCATCTGCGCCTCGTCGACGTTGGCGAAGGCGCGGCCGGCCCCGCGGGCGTCCTCGACGATCTCCGACAGGTAGTAGATGCCGATCACCATGTCCTGGGACGGGGTGACGATCGGACGGCCCGACGCCGGGGACAGCACGTTGTTGGTGGACAGCATCAGGATCCGGGCTTCGGCCTGCGCCTCGGCCGACAGCGGCAGGTGCACCGCCATCTGGTCGCCGTCGAAGTCGGCGTTGAACGCCTCGCACACCATCGGATGGATCTGGATCGCCTTGCCCTCGACCAGCACCGGCTCGAACGCCTGGATGCCGAGGCGGTGCAGGGTCGGGGCCCGGTTCAGGAACACCGGATGCTCCTGGATGACATCGGAGAGGACGTCCCACACCTGGGGACGCTGCCGCTCGACCATCCGCTTCGCCGACTTGATGTTCTGGGCGTGGTCCCGGTCGACCAGCCGCTTCATCACGAACGGCTTGAACAGCTCGAGCGCCATGATCTTGGGCAGCCCGCACTGGTGCAGCTCGAGCTGGGGACCGACCACGATGACCGAGCGGCCCGAGTAGTCGACCCGCTTGCCGAGCAGGTTCTGGCGGAACCGGCCCTGCTTGCCCTTGAGCATGTCGGACAGCGACTTGAGCGGACGGCTGCCCGGGCCGGTCACGGCGCGGCCACGCCGCCCGTTGTCGAACAGGGCGTCGACCGCTTCCTGCAGCATCCGCTTCTCGTTGTTGACGATGATCTCGGGGGCGCCGAGGTCGAGCAGCCGCTTCAGCCGGTTGTTGCGGTTGATCACCCGGCGGTACAGGTCGTTGAGGTCGGAGGTGGCGAAGCGGCCGCCGTCGAGCTGCACCATCGGCCGGAGGTCCGGCGGGATCACCGGAACCGCCTCGAGGATCAGGTCCTTGGGGTCGTTCTTGCCGTCGGAGAACGGCGTGACCACCTTGAGGCGCTTCATGGCCCGCTGGCGCCGCTGTTGCGACTTGGCGTCCGACGTCCTCCTTGAGCGAGACGATCTCGGCGTCGAGGTCGAGGCGCGACGATGAGGTCCTTGACCGCCTCGGCCCCCATGCCGCCCTGGAAGTAGTCCCCGTAGCGGTCGACGATCTCGCGCCACAGCTGCTCGGACTCGACCAGCTGCTTGGGCTTCATCGAGCGGAAGGTGTCGAACGCCTCCTGGAGCAGCTCACGCTCGACGTTGGCCCGCTCCTCGCGGTCCTTGATCTCGCGCTCGACCTCACGGCGGCGGGCGGTGATCTCCTGGGGCTTGGCCCCGGCCTCCTCCATCTGCTCCAGCTCGCCCTCGAGCCGCTCGAGACGGCCGGCGCGCCACTCGTCGAACTCGTCGGTGATCAGCTCGAGCTCGTGCCTGGTGGCCTCCTCCAGCTCGGGGATGTCGTCGTGGCGCTTGTCCTCGTCGACCCCGGTGATGAGGTAGGCGGCGAAGTAGATGACCTTCTCCAGGTCCTTCGGCGACATGTCGAGCAGGTAGCCGAGCCGGCTGGGGACGCCCTTGAAGAACCAGATGTGGGTCACCGGTGCGGCCAGCTCGATGTGGCCCATCCGCTCGCGGCGGACCTTCGCCCGGGTGACCTCGACCCCGCAGCGCTCGCACACGATGCCCTTGAAGCGGACCCGCTTGTACTTGCCGCAGTAGCACTCCCAGTCCCGCGTGGGACCGAAGATGCGCTCGTCGAACAGACCGTCCTTCTCCGGCTTCAGCGTGCGGTAGTTGATCGTCTCCGGCTTCTTGACCTCGCCGAACGACCACGACCGGATCTGGTCGGCGCTGGCGAGCCCGATCTTCAGTTCATCGAAGAGCTGCGGCACCTGTGCTCACTCCCAACTGGGCAATCCCAACCGTTCGCGTTCTCCGGCTAGGACTCCCCTGGCCACTGTTCCAACCGTTCCGTATTCCCGCCGTCACACCGGCATCTCGGCCCGCTCCGGCCGTGAGATGTCGATGCCGAGCGACACCGCGGTGCGGTACACGTCCTCCTCGAGGTCCTTGAGCTCGACTTCCTCACCGGCGGAGAGCATCTCGACGTTCAGGCACAGGCTCTGCATCTCCTTGATGAGCACCTTGAACGACTCGGGGATGCCCGGCTCGGGGATGTTCTCGCCCTTGACGATCGCCTCGTAGACCTTGACCCGGCCCCGGACGTCGTCGGACTTGATGGTGAGCAGCTCCTGCAGGGCATAGGCGGCGCCGTACGCCTCGAGGGCCCACACCTCCATCTCCCCGAACCGCTGCCCGCCGAACTGGGCCTTCCCGCCCAGCGGCTGCTGGGTGATCATCGAGTACGGGCCGGTCGACCGGGCGTGGATCTTCTCGTCGACCAGGTGGACCAGCTTGAGCATGTAGATGTACCCGACGGTGATCGGCGAGTCGAACCGCTCGCCGGTCCGCCCGTTGTACAGGATGGCCTTGCCGGTGTCGTCGACCAGCTTGTCGCCGTCGCGGTTGGGCTTGGCGACCTCGAGCAGCTTGAGGATCTCGGCCTCGCGGGCGCCGTCGAACACCGGGGTGGCCACGGTCTGCCACGGGTCGGCGCCGCCGGATGCCGGGCTGGGCAGGTCGCCGAACGACTCCCAGCCCTGGCGCGGCGGCCCACCCGAGGTGGGTCTCGAGGATCTGGCCGAGGTTCATCCGGGAAGGGACCCCCAGCGGCGACAGGATGATGTCGACCGGGGTGCCGTCCTCGAGGAACGGCATGTCCTCCTCGGGGAGGATCTTGGCGATGACGCCCTTGTTGCCGTGGCGGCCCGCCAGCTTGTCCCCCTCGGAGATCTTGCGGGCGGTGGCCACGTAGACCCGGACCAGTTCGTTCATGCCCGGGGGCAGCTCGATGCCGTCCTCGCGCCGGAACTCCTTGACGGCGATCGCCTTGCCCGCCTCGCCGTGGGGCACCTTGAGCGAGACGTCGCGCACCTCGCGCGCCTTCTCGCCGAAGATGGCCCGCAGCAGCCGCTCCTCCGGCGTCAGCTCGGTCTCGCCCTTGGGGGTCACCTTGCCGACGAGGTAGTCGCCGGCGCTCGACCTCGGCCCCGATGCGGATGATGCCCCGGTCGTCGAGGTCGCGCAGCACCTCCTCGGCGACGTTGGGGATGTCGCGGGTGATCTCCTCAGCCCCGAGGCGGGTGTCACGGGCCTCGATCTCGTGCTCCTCGATGTGGATCGAGGTGAGCAGGTCCTCCTTGACCACCCGCTCGGACAGGATGATGGCGTCCTGGAAGTTGTGCCCCTCCCAGGGCATGAAGGCGACGAGGAGGTTGCGGCCCAGGGCCAGCTCTCCGTTGTCGGTCGAGGGCCCGTCCGCCATCACGTCGCCCTTCTTCACCTTGTCGCCCTCGACCACCAGCGGCTTCTGGTTGATGCAGGTTCCCTGGTTGGAGCGCTCGAACTTGCGCAGGGCCAGCGTGTGGCTCCGGTTGTCCCGTGGTCCTTGACCACGATGTGGTCGGCGGTGACCTCGGTCACCTGCGCCGTCGACCGGGGAGAGGATGACCTCACCCGAGTCCTGGGCGGCGCGGGCTTCGACGCCGGTGCCGACGAGCGGGGCGTCGGCACGCAGCAGCGGAACCGCCTGGCGCTGCATGTTCGAGCCCATCAGCGCCCGGTTGGCGTCGTCGTGCTCGAGGAACGGGATCAGCGAGGTCGAGACCGAGACCACCTGCTTCGGCGACACGTCCATGTAGTCGACGTCCGTGGGCGGCACGGTGTCGACGTCGCCGCCGGTCTTGCGGACCAGCACCCGCTCGTTGCGGAACGAGCCGTCGGCAGCAGCGGGGCGTTGGCCTGGGCGATGACGTGGCCCTCCTCCTCGGAGGCGGTGAGGTACTCGACGTCGTTGGTCACCTTCCCGTTGCGCACCCTGCGGTACGGCGTGGCGATGAACCCGTACTGGTTGACCTGGGCGTAGCTGGCCAGCGAGCCGATGAGGCCGATGTTGGGTCCCTCGGGGGTCTCGATCGGGCACATCCGCCCGTAGTGCGACGGGTGGACGTCGCGCACCTCGAACCCGGCCCGCTCCCGCGACAGCCCGCCCGGGCCCAGCGCCGAGAGCCGGCGGCGGTGGGTGAGGCTGGCCAGCGGGTTGGGCTGGTCCATGAACTGGCTGAGCTGGCTGGTGCCGAAGAACTCCTTGATCGAAGCCACCACCGGCCGGATGTTGATGAGGCTCTGCGGGGTGATCGCCTCGGGATCCTGGGTGGTCATGCGCTCGCGGACCACACGCTCGAGGCGGCTCGAGCCGACCCGGATCTGGTTCTGGATGAGCTCACCGACGGTGCGGACCCGGCGGTTGGCGAAGTTGTCGATGTCGTCCTCGCGGTGGCCCGGCTCGCCCTGGTGCAGGGCGATGAGGTACCCGATGGCTGGCGAGCACGTCGTGTGGCTGAGCAGCCCGTGCTGGTCGGCGCGGTAGTCGTCGAGCGGCAGCGGTTCCCGGCCCATCTTCTGGTCGAGCTTGTAGCGGCCGACCTGGGTGAGGTCGTACCGCTTCGAGTTGAAGAACAGCGTCTGGATGAGGCTGCGGGCGGAATCGACCGTGGTCAGCTCGCCCGGGCGCAGCTTGCGGTAGAGGTCGAGTAGCGCCTCGTCCTTGGTCGAGGTCGGGTCCTTCTCGAGCGTGTGCCTCGATCAGCGGCGAACCGTCGAAGAGGGCGAGGATGTCCTCGTCGGTCTCGGCGAGCCCAAGGGCACGCAGGAAGGTGGTGACGTACTGGCGGCGCTTGCGGTCGACCCGACGCCCACCGTGTCCTTCTTGTCGATGTCGAACTCGAGCCAGGCGCCGCCGCCCGGGATGACCTTGGCGGCGAACAGGTCCTTGTCCGAGGTCTTGTCGACGGTCCGGTCGAAGTAGACGCCGGGAGAGCGAACCAGCTGGCTGACCACGACACGCTCGGTGCCGTTGATGATGAAGGTGCCGTTGCGGGTCATCATCGGGAAGTCACCGAGGAAGACCCGCTGCTCCTTGATCTCCCCGGTCTCCTTGTTGATGAACCGAGCGGTGACGAAGAGTGGCTGGCAGTAGTTCTCGTCCTGCTCCTTGGCCTCCTCGATCGTCCGGAGCGGCGCCTCGAACCGGTGCTCGACGAACTCGAGCGCCAGGTTGCCGGTGAAGTCCTCGATCGGTGACACCTCGGCGAAGATCTGCTTCAGCCCCTTCTCCAGGAACCAGGAGAACGAGTCGTGCTGCACGGAGAGCAACCCGGGCAGGGGCTGCACCTCGGGGATCTTGGCGAACGAGAGACGAGGGTTGCGCGCACGGTCAGCCAAGAGAGGGTTCCTCCTGTGGGCGGGGGCGGGGGCCGGGTGATGGTGTCGGGCGGCGGGCGGAACGGAAGGGACGGGCAGGTGGGGAGGGTCAGCGTGAACGCCTCAGGACGAACGAAAGGCCAGGATAGCACATGACTATCCCAGCTCCGGCGGGCGGGAGTCGCAAAGAAGCGTTCAACTGGCGGACGTACCGTAACCGCGAAACCCGCGCCCTGTCAAGGGTCTCCACCGGCTGACGGCCAGCATTCTCGGGGCTGCGCCAACCAGTGCCTCGACCTGGTTCCGGATCCCCCTGAAACGAGTCCCCTCCCCGTCCGCCCTGCTGGCCTTCGGCCGGTATCGCGGCCACCCCTCTCCACGAAGTGGGGAGGGGAAAGGTCTACTTGAGTTCGACGGTGGCGCCGGCTGCCTCGAGGGCGGCCTTGGCCTTCTCGGCGGTCTCCTTGTCGACGCCCTCGAGCACCGGGTTGGGAGCGCCGTCGACCAGGTCCTTGGCGTCCTTCAACCCGAGGCTGGTCAGCCCGCGGACCTCTTTGATCACCTGGATCTTCTGGTCGCCGACCCCGGCCAGGATGACGTCGAACTCGTCCTTCTCCTCTTCGACGGCGGCGGCCGCCTCACCTCCGCCGGCCGCCGGGGCGGCGACGGCGACGGGAGCGGCGGCGGTGACGTCGAAGTGCTCCTCGAACGCCTTCACGAACTCGGACAGCTCCAGCACGGTCATGCTGTCGAAGATGCTCAACAGGTCGTCGGTCGATCGGGGTGGTGGCCATCAGTTCTCCTCCTCGGCCTCGGCGGCCGTGTCGTCTTCGGCCTCGGCGGCCGTCTCGTCCTCGGCCTCGGCGGCCGTCTCGTTCTCGGCCTCGGCGGCCGTCTCGTCCTTGGTCTCTACTTCTCCGTCGCCGGGTTCCCCGGCCTCGTCGGTCTCGGTGACCGCATCGGTCTCGGCTGGGGCATCGGGCTCGGTGGCTTCAACGTCGGTCTCGGTGACCTCGGCGGTCGCGGCCTCGTCGACCGGCTCGGCGGTCACGTCCGCATCGGCACCGTCGGCTCGCGGCCCTCGGGCTCGGCGCCGCTCGGTGGCCCGTCGGGCGACCACTCGGTCTCGGCGGCTTCACGCGGGCTCGGCCGCCGCTTCGGGCTCGGCGGCTGCGTCAACCGGCTCGGCGGGAACGTCCGCATCGGCAACTGGATCGGTCTCGGCGACCGCGTCAACCGGCCTCGGCGGGTACGTCCGCATCGGTCTCGGCGGCCGCGTCGACCGGCTCCGCTCCACCCTCGGCCGTGTCGTCGCCCGACGAGTCGGCGACCGGCTCCGGGGACGGCTCGGCGGCGGGTGCGGGCTCCTCGGCGGCCTTCCTGTCCAGCAGGGCCTGGAGCACGGTCGCCGCCCCGCGGGGCAGCGCGGCGAGGAGCCCGGCCATGGCGGCGGTCGGCGCCTTGAACAGGCCGGCCAGCTTGGACAGCAGCACGTCGCGGGGCTCGATGTCGGCGAGCTGGCGGATCCGCTCGGGGGTCAGCAGCGTGGTGCCGAGCAGCCCACCCTTGATGGTGAACACGTCGTTGGCGGCGGCGAAGTCCTTGAGCACCTTGGCGGCGGCGACCGCATCGCCGTCGGCGAAGGTCAGCCCCGTCGGACCCACCAACATCGCGTCCAGCTCGGCGAGATCGAGCTCGTCGGCGGCCCGCCTCGCCAGGGTCATCTTGACGACCTGGAACTCGGCGCCCTGTGCCTTGAGGCTGCGGCGCAGCGCCTGCTGAGCCTTCACCGACAGGCCGGCATACTCGGCGAGGAACACCGCCTGGGCTCCGGCGAGCCGGTCCTTGATCTCACTGACCGCCGCAACCTTGTCGGGTCTCGGCATGTCACGTCCTTCTCTCGGGTCGCTGATTCACGGTCGGCACACCCCCGACCGTCGACCTGCGCCGGCAAGTGAAAGCTCCCGGGCGAGGGACCGCACGGGAGCCGGTGGTCGACCACCTTCGTCGCTGACGAGGGCGGTCTCTGGCAACCTGCGCCGGCGTCGCCTTCGGCGACTTCACGCCCTCGCGGGCACCTGCGGTCTCGGGTCGGATGGGTTGTGAGGCCAGGAGGGTAGCCCTGTCGTCGCCAACGAGCCAAAGCGAGGCGAGCCGGCGGAAGGGCGGTCGAGGAGGCCTCGACCCCGACGCGAGTGAGCCCCCCGGAGGGGGCTCAGCTCGAGTACGGGGATCGGCGCCCGGGAGGGCGTCGTTCTTGGTGATTCGGGCAGACGGCGGGCCAGGAAGCCATCCACTCGCTCCACCAATGGCGACCAGGGTAGGGGCTGGTCATCGATGCCACCGGTGGTTGGAAGGACAGCCCTCTCGACGGTGGTGGATCGTCAAGACCGGTCGCTCGATCCCCGTGATCTGTCAACCCCCGTAGTGTAGCCGGAGCCACCAGGCGCCGGTCAAGCGCGTTTTTCGTACTTTCGGCGCGCGGCTGATACGGGTCGAGACGGGCTCAGCGCAACGAGCGCACCAGGTCGTCGATCTCCGACGGGTCGATGCGAACTCCGGGGCCCATCGTCGACGACACCGCCACCCGGCGGACGAACCGGCCCTTGGCCGAGGCGGGTCTGCTGCGGACGAGCTCCTCGGCGACCGCAGCCAGGTTCTCGGTGAGCTGGGGCACCTCGAAGGTGACCCGGCCGATGGGGACATGCACGTTGCCGTACCGATCGTTCCGGTATTCCACCCGGCCGGCCTTGAACTCGGAGACGGCGGTGCCGATGTCGGCCGTCACCGTGCCCGACTTGGGGTTGGGCATCAGGCCGCGGGGACCGAGGATGGGCCCGAGCTTGCCGACGTGGGGCATCATCGACGGGGTGGCCACGGCCATGTCGAAGTCGAGGGCGCGGCCGGCGCCGAGCTCCTCGGCCAGCTCCTTCCCACCGACCAGATCGGCCCCGGCCGCCTCGGCCGCCTTGGCGTCGTCGCCGTCGGCGAAGGCGATGATGCGAACCGTCTTCCCGGTGCCATGGGGCAGCGACACCGTCCCACGCACCAGCTGGTCCGCCTTGCGGGCGTCGATCCCGAGCTGGAAGACGGCGTCGACCCCCTCGACGAACTTGGCATGGGCCAGCGCCTTGACCAGCTCGAGGGCGTCGCCGGGCGCGTGCAGCGTCAGCTTGTCGTAGCGACGGGCCGCTTCGGCCTGCGCCTTGGTGAGTCGTGCCATTGCTTCTCCTTGGTGGTCCGGACGGGGCCGGCGGCCCCTCCCACGGTGACGCCCGGTGTTGTCGGGCGCGGTGTCGCTGTCAACCGGTCGGCGGCAGTCAGCCGTCGACCGTGATCCCCATCGAGCGGGCGGTGCCCTCGACCACCTTCATCGCCGCGTCGATGTCGTTGGCGTTGAGGTCGGGCATCTTGGTCTCGGCGATCTGACGCACCTGCGCCCGGGTCACCGAGCCGACCTTCTCCTTGTGCGGCTCGGCCGAGCCCTTCTCCACGCGTGCCGCCTGGCGGAGCATCACGGCCGCCGGCGGGGTCTTGGTGACGAAGGTGAAGCTGCGGTCCTCGTAGATCGAGATCTCCACCGGGACGATCGTTCCCGTCTGGCTCGACGTGGCGTCGTTGTACGCCTTGACGAACTCCATGATGTTGACCCCGTGCTGCCCCAGCGCCGGCCCCACCGGCGGGGCGGGACTCGCCTGCCCGGCGGGGATCTGCAGCTTGAGCACGGTCACCAGCCGCTTGCGGCCCATGCGATGTCTCCTAGAACTTGAGGATCTGGTCGAAGTTGAGCTCGACCGGGGTCTCCCGGCCGAAGATGTCGACGAGCACGGTCACCTTCGACTGATCGACGTTGATGTCCTCGATGACGCCGTTGAAGTCGGCGAAGGGCCCTTCGACCACGCGCACCGTCTCCCCGACCTCCCAGGCCGGCTTGAAGCGTGGCTCCTTCTTCTCCTCCTCGTCCTTGCGCACGCCGAGGATCCGCTCGACCTCCCGACGGCTCAACGGGGTCGGCTTGGAGCCCGACCCGACGAAGCCGGTGACGCCCGGCGTGTTCCGCACGGCGTACCAGGTGTCGTCGTCCATGAACAGCCGCACCAGGATGTACCCGGGGAACTTCTTGCGCAGGACGTTGACCTTCTTGCCGCCCTTGAACTCGACGACCTCCTCGAGCGGGATGACGACATCGAAGACCTTGTCCTCGAGGTGCATCGACTTCACCCGGGTGCTGAGGTTCGCCTTGACCTTGTTCTCGTAGCCCGAGTACGAATGGACGACGTACCACGAGCCGGGCAGGTCGTACGGGCTGGCCGGGGTCAGGTCGGCCGTGGCGGCGTCATCAGCGGGGAGGTCGTCGTCGCCTTCTACGGCGTCTCCCTCGACCGGAGCTTCGACGGATCCGGCGGCGGTGGTGTCTTCGGAGCCGGCGGCGGGAATGTCCCCGGGCGCGGCGCGCTCGACGGTGGCCGGCTCGTCGGA
The DNA here is from genome assembly GCA_963834375.1 of uncultured Acidimicrobiia bacterium. GTDB lineage: Bacteria > Actinomycetota > Acidimicrobiia > Spongiisociales > UBA5794 > JACDBE01. Next base: position 433,335 of record CAWIBM010000005.1, read on the forward strand.
GGCCTCGTCGAGATCGACCTCGGAGGCCTCGTCGAGATCGACGTCGGAGGCACTCTCGAGATCGACCTCGGGCGCGTCTTCGTGGATGGTGGACGTGGTGTCGTTGGTGGTCATGGGTCAGTCGACGCGGAGCAGGGCGAGCACGGCCGTCTTGAAGAGGAAGTCCAGGCCGAAGGTGTAGGCGCCGACGACTGCGGTCACCACCAGCACCACCACGGTGTAGGTGACCGTCTGGGATCGCGTCGGCCAGGCGACGCGCTTGAGCTCCTGGCGCACCTCGCGCAGGTACTGCCGGAAGCCGGTCCGCTCCTTCGCCTTGGGCTTCTTGCCCTCGGCGCGGCGTTTGCGAGCCAGCTCCTCGTCCTTCTCGAGCATGCGACGCTGCTCTCGGTTCGCCAACGATCCTCCTCGGGCCTCGGCGCCACCGCCTCGGCTGTCGTGCTGTCTGGGCTGTTGCCCTTGCTGCGCTCTCGGGGGTGCCCTCGCAGGGCTGCGCACGCAGGGGTGGCGGGACTCGAACCCACAACCTCCGGTTTTGGAGACCGGCGCTCTGCCAGTTAGAGCTACACCCCTCCGGAGCCTGAGCTCGGACGCCGGAGTATATGGGCCGGTCCCCGACAGTGTAAACCAGCCGGCCGGGCTCCCGGTCGAGGCCCAGGGGCGTTGCCGGCCCTCCCGGGACCACCCGATAGCATCCCTGGCCATGGACCCTCTTGCGACGACCACGGCCCGCGATGGGGTAGGGGCCCCATCTGCGGGAGGAGGCGAGCGCAGCGAGCCGGGCAGAAGCATGGCCCGACGGGCGGCCGATTGAGCGACTTCGTCACGGCTGGTGGGTGGCGCATAGACCCGGTGGCCCTGGAGTGGACCGCCAGCCGCCCCGGCGGTCCCGGCGGCCAGCATGCCAACACCAGTGACACCGCGGTCACGGTCACCATCGACGTCCCAGCAGCCGGCCTCCCCATCCCGGTGCGAGACCGGGTCGTCTCGGTGTTGGGGGAGAAGGTCTCCGCCCGAGCCGCCGATACCCGCTCGCAGTGGCGCAACCGGCAGCTCGCCTGGCAGCGGCTGTCGGCGCGTATCGACGCCGCAGCCACCCCGCCACGCACCCGGCTCCCGACAACGCCCACCCGCGCAGCGCGAGAGCGGCGCCTCGACCGCAAGCGGCGGCGCAGCGAGGTGAAGCGGGCCCGCCGCCGTGGATGGGACGAGGACGGGTGACCGCTCCGGTGCTCAGCCGCGCCCGCGCCAGGTCAGCGCGGCCAGCTCGGCGGCCGCTCGGTGGCGGCGGCGGTCGTGGCGCGATCGTCTGAGCCTCGGCATCGGGGACGAGACGGGCAGCGTGGCCATGATCTTGGCGGACAGGCGTTGGGCAGCCATGAGACCTCCTTGCAGAACGGGATCCGCCGGGAGCCCACCTGATACGAGGAATGTCGCCGGCGCCGCCGGTATCAGACGACCGTGGCGGATCGGGCGATCGCCGTCCCCGTCACCAGGTCGGTGCCGTCGCGCTGCAACGCCAGGGCGATCGTGGTCAGGTCGTCGCTGACCGGGCCGGCGTTGCACACCACCCTGGCCTCCTCGGCCGGGGCCAGCGAGGCCCGAAAGCGCAGCCGGAGGTCGGCGAGCGGGTCGGTACGGAAGCGACCCTCGGTGGCGGACGCCGCCTGTGCCAGCCATGCCGCCATGAGTAGGCCGTGCACGACGATGCCATCCAGCCCGGCCGCCCGGGCGGAGTCGTGGTCGAAGTGGATCGGGTTGAAGTCGCCCGAGGCGGCGGCGTAGCGCACCAGATCGAGACGGCTCGCCCCCCTGAAGGCGGCGAAGCCGCCGTCACCGGGCACCGACCCGGAGGTCACCTCGGGCTCGCCACGGTCGGGGCCCGGCTTCCCCGCCGCTTCCGCCCCCATCAGGAACGTCGACGACGAGGAGACCAGTGGCTCGCCCTCCGACGACATCTCGACGTCGAGCCCCACGAAGCTGAGCGGACCGCGACTGCGCACCTTGGACACCGTGCCCTCGACCACGACGGCGAGCTCGACGGCGAGGGTGTGGTGCCAGGTGAACCGCTGGTCGGTGTGCACCAGCACCCGAGTGCTCTTTCCCACATCGGGGTCGCCGATCAGCAGCGGCGCCACGGTGAAGAGCAGGGCGGCGGCGTAGCCGGGCGGTGCCGCAGCTCGCCACCGCTCGGGATCGTCGCCGGTCGCGGCCACGAAGTCGGCGACCCGCTCGGCCGTTATCCGGGTGTTCACCGGCCCGTAGGTTCTCCCCTGGAGCGTCTCCAGCGACATGTCGCAGAGGGTACCGCTCGACGTCCCGCCGGAGGCTCCCGTCACCGGGAAGCGTTGACCTGAGCGGCGGCGTCGTGGTCCAGCGGGCCGATCAACCGGAAGCGGGTCACGCCCGCTCGGGTTGGCCGACGACGTGGGTCACGGGAAGCTCGTGGCGCTTGCGGATCCGATCGGGCAGGCCCTTCTTCAACCAGCGGGACGATCCCTCGGGCAGAGTGGACACGACGATCTCGTCGACCTCGACGCCGTCGTGGCTCAGGGCGAGCACGGCGTCGTCGACGGCGAGCGAGGGGTTCGGGTCGCCCACCTCGCCGGTGACGGTGGCCCCTTCGGCGGCGAAAGCGGTCAACGCACGATCGAGCTGGCGCTCGGCGATGGCGTGGCCGCTTCCCTCGGTCCAGGTGAGGTGCTCGCGGGGTGGCGTCGCCGGAACGACGAGATGGAAGCGAGCGGGCCCGCCCCCCATCGCCTCGCGGACGTGACCCAGCAACTCATCGCTGGCGAGGGTCTGGTTGGCGACCACCAGGTAGGTGCGCATGGCGATCCTCCTCGGCAGGGCTCCCCCTCCCCTGCATTATGTCGGCGGTCGCCGCCTGCGCAACCCGTGACGGCTGACGCCTGCGTCCACGCCGGGCGAAAGGCGCGCTCAGCGCCACTCCACGGAGCGGAGCTCCACGGGGTCCTTGATGCCCTTCAGCTCGAAGGGCCGCCCATCCGAAACCGGGTAGGCGATGCCGTCGAGGATGTCGACGGTGTCCGCCGAGACGAGGATCTCCTCGGCACCGGCAGCAGCGGCGATGCGGGCGGCGACGTGGACCCCTCGGCCGCGGAAGTCCCCGCCCTCCACCGTGGCCTCGGCCGAGTGCACCCCGATGCGGACCGATGGGGAGAACCCGTGCTCGCGCCGGTGATCCACCAGCTGTCTCTGGATGGCGACCGCCGCCTCCAGGGCATCGGCAGGGCGGTCGAAGGCGACGAAGAAGCCATCCCCGGTGTGGCTCACCTCGACGCCGCCGTGCTTGGCGAACAGCGCACGCAGCTCACGGTCGTGCCAGGCGAGCAGCGCCTCCCAGCGTTCGTCACCGATGAGTGCCACGAGGTCGGTCGACGTGACGATGTCGGTGAACATGAACGTCCTGGTGACCCGCTCCCGGTCCCCGTCGGGCCGGCCGAAGCTGCGCAGGATCGCCTCGGTGGCACGGAGGTCGGGAACCGCCCCCAACCGGTCGAAAGTCGCCCGAGCGGCATCGAGGTCGATCCGAGCGAGGTCGTCGTCACCCGCCAGGAGACGGGCCCGTCCCAGGGCCACCCTGACACGCGCCGTCTCGTAGGGGAACTCGAGGTCCCGCCACAGCCGGACCGCCTTCTCCAGGTCGGGGACGGCGCTGCCGGCTTCGCCTCGGTGCAGAGCGACCTCGCCGCGGGCCTGCAACGCCGCCGCCTCGAAGGCGGGCTGGCCGAATTCGCCGGCGATGATCTCCAGTTCGCCGGCTGCGGCGGTGGCCGTGTCCGGATCGTCGTTCGCCAGCGCCACCTCCACCTGGGCCGGCAGTCGGCGGGCGCGCTTGAGTTGGTCGACACCGCCTCCGACGCCGTCGCCGGACAGGCTCCTGGCGAGGCTGCGGGCCGCCTCCTCTTTCTGTCCTCTGGCCAGCATCAGCAGGGCCATCCCCGGCTGCGCGTCCGAGCCGAACTCGTAGGCCCGGTGGAACGCCTCCTCGGCACCGGCCAGGTCTCCCATGCGGAGCCTGATCTCACCCACTTCGTCGTACCCGAACCCGACCACATCGAGGATGTGGAATCGCTGCAGGTCTTCGCAGGCGGTGCGGGCGTCCGCCTCGGCCTCCGGCCACGCCCCCTTCAGACGCTTCAGCGAGGCACGATGGATCTGGCACACACCCGGGTACCCGCGGACGGAGTTGGCGCTCATGAACCGCTCGGCCTGGTCGGTCCACTCGGCTGCCCGACCGAAGTCGGCGAGGCTCTGGCAGGCGTTGATGGTGATGCAGTAGACGTCACTGACCGCCCTCAGGTCGGCGCCGCCGGACAACGCGGTGGCCGCTGCCTCGTCGACGGCGGCGAGTCCGTCACGCCAGCGTCCGGCGGAGATCAGTCCATTGCCCTTCATCGCCAGCGCCCGCGCCTCGACGTCGGTCCGGTTCGTTCTCCGCGCCAGCTCGACCACCTCCTCGGCCAGCTCGACCCCCTGCTCGAAGTCGTGGCCGGCGAAGACGGCCTCGGCGACGTCGAGCAGTCTCAGCGCGGCGTGGGCGCCGGTCTCGGGCACGTCCTCGAGCAGCCGGACGGCTTTCGCCTGCCATCCCGACGCAACCGAGAAGGCGAGGCGTCGCATCGCCAGGTAGGCGAGGGTGGCGGCTACACCGGCTGCCTCGACGGGCATGTGGGCGTCGATGTAGCCGGCGTACGCCCGTTCCAACGCATCGACCGCCTCCTCGGCTCGACCCGCCCACCAGGCGGCGTCCGCCAGGATCTCGAGATCGGCTGGCGCCAGCGGCTCTTCGCGATCGAGCGCGGTGAAGGTGTCCAGCGCCTCTTCCCATCGACGCCGCTGCGCCGCCTGCCGACCCGATTCGAGCGAGAGGACCACGTCCTGACCGATCAGATAGAAGGTGGCAAATCTACCGACAGGAGTTGGGTGACGCGTCGGGCCCGCCGGCTGACAGCCGGCGGGCCCGGGCCTCTCGGTGAGGGGTGATCAGCGCTGCCGGGCGGCGTTGGCGACGATGGCGTCGCGCACGAACTGCGCCAGCCCAGGGGCCATGTCCTCGTAGGTCTTGGTGAAGCGGGGGTCGGCCAGGTACATCTCGCCGAGGTTGACGTGCATCTCCGGGGGGCACGGGTAGAAGCGGCGATCGATCTGGAGCCGAGCGGCTTCGGCGATGTCGACGGCGGCCTCGCTGGTCGGGTCGACACCCGATCGCAGGGCCTCGACCCAGCGACGGCCGATCTCCTCGCTCTCCGCCTTGATCTCCAGCCAGTCCTCCTTGGTGTACCGGGCGGTTCGCCTGGCGCTCTCCTGGTAGGCGTCGGTCTCACCCCAACGCCGTTCGGCCTCCTCCTCGTGCTCCGAGGGATCGAAGTCGCCGAAGACCTCGAACATCTCTTCCTTGGTCAAGTTCATCCCGGTCTCCTCTGCTCGGATCGCGTTCTCCACCGCGTTGATCACTCGTTCCAGGCGTCGCTTATGGCCGATCAGCTGACGCAGCTGACCGTGCAGCACCGCGGCGCGGTCGAGCCCCGAGGCGCTCATCACCGCCCGGATCCCGTCGAGCGGCAGGTCGAGCTCGCGGTACACGAGGATCTCGTGGAGCCGCTCCAGGTCGTCCTCGTCGTAGACCCGGTACCCGCCGGCGGTCCGGCCGGTGGGGCGCAGCAGCCCGATGTCGTCGTAGTGGTGCAGGGTGCGCACCGTGACTCCGGCGAGCCGGGCGACCTCCCCGACGGTGTAGCCGTCGATCGTCTTCATGGCTCCACCGTAAACCATTACGTAACGTGAGGGTCAACCGTGTTTCTGGCCCGGGCCGACCTTCGGTGGCTCAGTCACAGTGTCAGGCGCCGAACAGGTCGGCTCCTCCGCACATGGGGCCCCTACCCCATGGCGGCCGTCACCGTCGCACAAGCGAGAGGGCGAACGAGCCGCCCCCCCGACGAATTCCCGCCGACCCGATTCGCTAACGCGTCTCGCGGTGCGGGGTGTGGAGTCCGACACCAACGGCAGTACTTCTTCAGCTCCAGACGCTCGCGGGTGTTCGCCTTGCTCTTCGTCGTCACGTAGTTGCGGCGTTTGCACGTCTCGCAGGCGAGCGTGATCGGCGGGCGTTTGTCGCTGGCCATGCGGGTCCCTCGTCCTGTGCTACTTGTTGATCTTCACCACGCGGCCGGCGCCGACGGTGCGGCCACCCTCTCGGATGGCGAACCGGAGGCCCTCGTCCATGGCGATGGGGTTGATCAGCTCGACGTTCATCTCGGTGTTGTCGCCCGGCATCACCATCTCGGTGCCCTCGGGCAGCTTCACCGAGCCGGTCACGTCGGTGGTGCGGAAGTAGAACTGCGGGCGGTAACCGTCGAAGAACGGGTTCTGCCGGCCGCCCTCCTCCTTGGTGAGGACGTACACCTGGGCCTCGAAGTCGGTGTGCGGGGTGATCGAGCCAGGGGCGGCGACCACCTGGCCGCGCTCCACCTCCTCCTTGCCGACCCCACGGAGCAGGAGCCCGACGTTGTCGCCGGCGCGGCCCTCGTCGAGCAGCTTGCGGAACATCTCGACCCCGGTGACCGTGGTCTTCTTGACCGGGCGGATGCCGACGATCTCCACCTCGGTGCCCGTGGTGAGCATGCCCTGCTCGACCCGCCCGGTGACCACGGTGCCGCGCCCGGTGATCGAGAACACGTCCTCGATCGGCATCAGGAACGGCTTGTCGGTCTCCCGCACCGGCTCTTCGATGTAGTCGTCGACGGCGTTCATCAGCTCGATGACCTGGTCGCCGGCGGCCTCGTCACCGTCGAGCGCCTTGAGCGCCGAGCCACGGATGACCGGTACGTCGTCGCCGGGGAACTCGTACTCGCTGAGCAGGTCGCGGACCTCGAGCTCCACGAGGTCGAGCAGCTCCTCGTCGTCCACCATGTCCACCTTGTTGAGGAACACGACGATCTTGGGCACCCCGACCTGGCGGGCGAGCAGCACGTGCTCCCGGGTCTGCGGCATGGGGCCGTCGGCGGCCGACACGACCAGGATGGCGCCATCCACCTGGGCGGCGCCGGTGATCATGTTCTTGACGTAGTCGGCGTGGCCCGGCATGTCGACGTGGGCGTAGTGGCGGTTCTCGGTCTCGTACTCGACGTGGGCGATGGCGATGGTGATGCCGCGCTCGCGCTCCTCCGGGGCCTTGTCGATCTGGTCGAAGGCGGTGAACTGGGTGGACCCGCCGACCCGCTCCGAGAGCACCTTGGTGATCGCCGCGGTCAGCGTCGTCTTGCCGTGGTCGATGTGTCCCATCGTGCCCACGTTGACGTGCGGCTTGGTCCTCTCGAACTTCTCCTTGCCCATGCCTGGTGCTCCTCTTCGCAGCCTCGGCTGCCGTTGTGTTTGCCGTTCTTGTTGCGTGCGTAGCGGCGGGCGGACTTGAACCGCCGACCTCTCGATTATGAGTCGAGCGCTCTTACCGACTGAGCTACGCCGCCGCGCTGGCGCTCTGCGCGTCAGCCATCCGCCCGGCGATCGCGGATAGCGGATAGCCGGGAGAGGATAGCAAGGCGACGCCGTCATGAGCCGCCCGGGGGCCGGATCAGCCGTGGCGGTCGCCTCGAGCCCCCTCCGGGATTTGAACCCGGGACCCCCTCCTTACCATGGAGGTGCTCTGCCACTGAGCTAAGGGGGCGGCTTCGAGGTTTGCGGCCCCGAGGATAGAGCACCTCCATGGCCCCATGGCGTGCCGGGCACTGCCGAGGGGCTGACTCGAGTGCCCACTATCCTGCGACGACTCGAGCCGGGATGCCCGAGCGGCCAAAGGGAGCAGACTGTAAATCTGCCGGCATTCGCCTACGGAGGTTCGAATCCTTCTCCCGGCACCACCCGAGATGCTCGCCCGCCGGGCGAGCATCGCACCCCTCGAGCCCTACCCGGGTCGACACCCGCTCCGGCCACGAGCGAGATGGGGCGGCCCGCCACCGAGGCGGGCCGCCCCATCGGGCTCCCGGCTCGGCTGCGGTGCAGCGCCGAGCCGGAGTCGTGGCGAGATCAGACGGCGATCGGAACGTGCTGGCGGTCCCGACCGAGCAGAACGGCGAACCGGGTGGCGAGCCAGAGGCCCGACACACCGACCAGGCCGTAAACGACACGCGTGATCGCACTCGTCTCACCGAAGTCCATGCCGAACAGCGCCGCCACCAGATCGAACTCGGCGATGGCGACGAGGCCCCAGTTGAGGGCTCCTACGATCACGAGGATCAGGGCGACTGCGTCGAGCTTTCTCATCTCTGTTCTCCTTGTTGAGAGTCTGTCTATGACGGTATCGACTGCCGATGCCTCTGTCAAGAGTTTGTTTACCAGTTTGTCGAATCTTGGTCTAAGGTGGCCAGATGGTTGAACCGGACGACCGGTATCTGCGAATCGGCGCCATGGCGCGGCGCACCGGAGTGTCTCCCGCGCTGCTGCGGGCGTGGGAGCAGCGGTATGGGTTGCTCCGACCGGCCCGCTCCGAAGGCGGGTTCCGCCTGTACTCGGACGAGGACGAGTGGCGGGTGCGGCTGACGAAGCAGCTGATCGAGGGAGGGCTCTCGACTGCGCAGGCAGCCCACCGTGCACTGACTAGTGCGGCCGATGGGCCGTTGCCGCCTGCACAGTCCGATGAACGGCTCGTGGAGGCCTTGGCGAGCAGCCTGCGCGAGTCCCTGGACGCCATGGACGGCGAGAACGCACACCGGATCATCGACCGACTGCTGGCGAGCATGTCGGTCGAAGGCGCTCTAGGGGACGTCGTCCTGCCCTATCTACGCGATCTCGGTGAGCGATGGGCGACCGGTGAGCTCTCGGTCGCGCAGGAGCACTTCGCGTCGAATCTCATCCGCGGTCGCCTGCTCGGTATCGCCCGCGACTGGGCTGCCGGGTACGGACCGACCGTGATACTCGCTTGCCCACCCGGCGAGGCCCACGACCTGGGGCTCATCGTGTTCGGCATCGGGGTGTCGCGCCACGGTTGGCGGGTGGTCTTCCTCGGAGCCGACACCCCGCTTGCCACGATCGAGACCGCGGCCCGCAGCTCCCGGGCCTCATTGATCGTGCTCGCCGTCACCGACCCGGAACGGGTCCACGAACAGGCGGCGGCGATCGGCGCTCTCGCCGAGCTCATGCCGGTCGCGGTCGGCGGAAACATCTCGGAGGGAGATGTGGAGCCACTGGGCGCCCACGCACTTCACCAGGATGCGCTCGAAGCCTCCCGCCTGGTGGCGCACACGTGGCCGTGGCAACTCCCACGTTGAGCGATGTCGGATGGAGCCCGGTCGTGTCGACGCCCGTGCGCAGCGTTACGGGCCTCGCCGTCAGCGGATCATGCCCCCGGCTCGCCATCTCCTGGAGGCGGGCGATCCGGTCGGCGATGGGCGGGTGGGTGGCGAACATCCGGGCGATCCCACCGCCACGGTTGCCGCCGAACGCCTTCAGAGGGTCGGCGATGAAGAGCTGCGACACCGCAGGGTTCACCGGCATCGGCACCTTGCTGGTGCCGGCGTCGAGCTTGGCCAGGGCGCCGGCCAGTACCAGAGGCGCCCCGGTGATCTCGGCGCCGGACCGGTCGGCCTGGTACTCCCTCGATCGGGAGATGCCGAGCTGGATCAGCATCGCCGCCAGAGGGGCGACGATCACCGCCACCAGGCTCAGGATCGCTCCGAACGGATTGTTGTTCTCGCTACGGCCCGCCCCGCTGAAGAAGGCCATGCGGGTGAGGAACGACAGCGCCGCCCCGATGGTGGCGGCGATGGTGGCGATGAGGATGTCCCGGTTCCGGACATGGGCGAGCTCGTGTGCCAGGACGCCCTCCAGCTCTTCGCGGTTCATCAGCTGCAGGATCCCGGCGGTCACGGCGACGGCGGCGTGCTTCGGGCTGCGGCCGGTGGCGAAGGCGTTGGGCTGCGGCTGGTCGATGTAGTACAGGCGGGGCATCGGCATCCCCTCGCGGGTGGCCAGCGACGAGACGATCTGCTCTACCTCGGGCAGCTGGCCCGGAGCGATCGGCTTGGCCCGGGCGGCCGCCAGGGCGATCCGGTCGGAGAAGAAGTACATGGCGAAGTTGAACACGACGGCGAGCAACAGGAAGGTGAGCGCTCCCTGACTGCCGTTGAGGAGCCAGCCGACGGCGACGAAGAGGCTGCCCAGGAGCCCGAGCAGGGCGGCGGTCTTCAGGTTGTTCGACATGACCGGATCGTACCGAAGTCGATGTGCGGTACTTCGCCGTCGTTTCGACCAGGTGCCCGGAGGTCGGGGGCAGGTCCCAACCCGACCCGGCTAGGCTCGATGGAGATGGCGAGACACCCGCGAGTCCCGTTGGGTCACTCGTCCGATTGACGGGCGCCAGTGGTCGACGAGACTACGGAGGAAGGGGGATTCCACCGGGTGAGAAGGATTGCCGTCCTGGTTGTCGCGCTGGCGACGATGCTGTCGCCTGGCTTTGCCGCGTCGGCGGCGCCTACGGTCCCGCCCGATTCGCTCGCCGCCGATCGCCGGGGCGAAGTCGGCCGCCGTCCACATCGTGCTGCTCGGCGACCCCCCCGGTGGCCTCCGCGGACGGCATCGGCCTGAACCCGGCTCCCGCCTCGATGCCTCGGACCCGGCCGCCGTGGCGTATGCCAGGACCCTCCGACGCAGGCAGATGGCGGTCCTCGACGCGGGCCGGGGTTCCCGAGGAGGCCGTCATCCACCAGTACGCCACGGTCCTCAACGGGTTCGCCGCCAGGCTCACGCCCGCCGAGGCTGCGGCGATCAACGCCACCCCGGGAGTGGTCGCCGTCATCCCCGACCAGGTGAGGACGGCCGGTGACCGACTCGACGCCGGGCTACCTCGAGCTCGACAACGCACAGGGGGCATGGGCCACCGGCTACACCGGCGAGGACGTCGTCATCGGGGTCGATCGACACCGGGATCTGGCCGGAGCACCCCAGCTTCGACCCGGCGGAATTACCGCGGCGGCCGGCCGGCTTCACTCCGAGCGGGTGCGAGTTCGGCGCCGCGGGACTTCAACCCCGACGATGCCGGTTTCGAGCTGCGGCGGCAAGCTGGTGACCGCTCGGGCGTTCGGCGCCGCCCTCCACGGCGGGACCGGAAACGGGTTGGCCGGCGGTGAGTTCCTCTCCGCCCGGGATTCCGACGGCCACGGCACCCACGTGGCCGCGGTTGCCGCCGGCAACGGGGACGTGCGGGCCTCGGTGCTCGGCGCCGAATGGGGCCGGGTATCCGGCATCGCCCCCCGGGCCCGACTGGCCGTGTACAAGGCGTGCTGGTCGACTGGAGAGCGGGAGTGCCTGCTCCACCGCCGACCTGGTGGCGGCCATCGACCAGGCGGTGGCCGACGGGGTCGATGTCATCAACTACTCCGTCGGGTCCGGGTCTTCGGTCTTCGGCGCCGACGAGCTCGCCTTCCTCCACGCCGCCGCCGCCGGCGTCATGGTGGCCACCGCCGCCGGGAACGGTGGCCCGGAGGCGTCGACGATCGCCTCCCCGGCGACCGCCCCGTGGGTGACCACGGTGGGCGCCGCCACCCACGGCCGAGGCTTCCAGGGACTGGTCACGCTGGGCGACGGCACCGAGTTGAGTCGGGGTCAGCATCGCCGGCGGCACCGGCCCGGCCCCGCTGGTCTCCGCCGAGGACGCCGGCAACCCGACCTGCGACCCGGCGGTCGTCCTTCACAGTCGACTGTCCGGCGGCCGTCGTCGTGTGCACCCGCGGTGGGGGGTTGGCCCGGGTCGACAAGAGCCGGGCCGTCGCCGAGCAGGGCGGCGTCGCCGTCGTCCTGGTCAACGCCGGCGACGACGAGTCGCTCGACCCCGACAACCACCACCTGCCGACGGTCCATCTCCCGGCCGGGGCCGCCGAGGCCATCACCGCCTACCTGAGCGCTGCCGAGGAGGCCGGGGAGACGCCCACCGCCCAGTTGAGCGGTGGCGTGCCCGTGGCCGGCGACGGCGGCGTGCTCGCCGAGTTCTCCGCCAGGGGCCCCAACAGCCTCAGCCCCGACATCGTCAAGCCCGACCTGGTGGCACCGGGTGTCGACATCCTGGCCGCCGTCGAGTCCCGCCCCGCTGGCGGGGCCGGCGGACCAGCTGTTCCGGGTGATCAGCGGCACGTCGGCCGCCAGCCCGCACGTTGCCGGGGTGTTCGCCCTGCTCGCCCAGGCCCATCCGGACTGGTCCCCGGCGATGGTGAAGTCGGCACTGGTCACCGGGGCGAGACGCGACGTCTACGCCGCCGACGGGAGCACGCCGGCCGAGGCGTTCGAGATGGGCGCCGGCTACCTGTGGCCCGGCCCCCAGGTCTACCAGCGGGGAAGCGCCTTCAACCCGGGCCTGGTGTACGACGCCGGCCCCGCTCGACTACATCGCCTTCTCCTGCGGGGCCGGGCTGGGCGGCGCTGTGGAAGCCGGGAACCTGCGAGGGGCTCGCCGAGCTGGGATATCCCGCGGACGCCAGCAACCTCAACCAGCCGGCCATCGCCGTCGCCGACCTGGCCCGCACCGAGACCGTCACCAGGACCGTGACCTCCGTGTCGGACAAGACCCGCGCCTTCACCGCCGAGATCCGCCAGCCGCCGGGGTTCACGGTCGAGGTATCGCCGCAGACCATCGCCCTCGACCCGGGCGAATCCGCCTCGTTCACCGTGACCATCACCCGTGACCGCGACGACGTCGGGGTGTGGCGATACGGCACCCTGACCTGGGGCACGGACGGCTACCGGGTGACGAGCCCGATCGCCGTGCGCGGCGCCGACTTCTCCGCCGCCGAGTCGGTCTCCGGTGCCGGGACCTCGGGCAGCGCCACGCTCGGTGTCGGCTTCGGGTACGACGGGACCTACCAAGCCGTGCCCAGCACGCTGGCGGCTCCGGTGACCACCGAGGGATCGGTGACCGACGCCGCCACCGACGTCAACGCAGCGCTGGCGTCCGGCGACGGGGTGACACTGCACACCATCGAGGTCACCGACGCCACCGAGCTGGTACGGGTGGCGCTGGGCGGTGGACAGGGCGATCTCGATCTCTATGTGTTCGACCCCGACGGTGCCTTCGTCGCCGGCAGCGGGTCGAGCGGGGCGTCCGAGGCGGTGCAGTTCACCCCGTCGGTGACCGGCGCCTACACAGTGGCGGTCCACGGCTTCGCCACCGGTGGGGAGGCCGTCGAATACGAAGTCACCACCTGGGTGGTCGACGAGGCCCCGGCCGCCGACGAGGCCGCAACGGAAGCCGCCAGGCTCGGCGTCAGCAGGGCACCCGAGGAGGCATCGGTCGCCGCTCCCGCCGAGGTGGAGGTGGCATGGGTCGACCTCGCCCCGGACACCACCTACCTCGGGGTCGTAACCCACATCGGCCCTGACGGCGTGCTGGGCCGTACCGTGGTCACGGTCGACACCGCAGCGGCCGCATCGGATAGCGGGACCCCGCCGGCGGTTCGCACCGCCGACGACCGCAGCGGCTGAGCCGGCTCCCGGGCCGCCTCCGGCGGGCGGCACCGAAGACGCCGGTTCACGATCTCCGGTGGGCCACCAGCACGCGGAAATCGCCGAGGCCCCTGGGGTGGAGCAGGGTGGCGGCGTCGGTGTGCTCGGACCGGACCTGGAGGCGCCGCATCGGGTCGCCGCCGGCCGCCAGTTCCCGCTCCTCGGAGACCAGCCGGTCGATCTCGTCGCCGAGTCCCCAGCGCTCCAGGAACTCGGCCTGGGAGACCAGCTCGACCGCGGCGTGCGCCCGCTCGGCGGCGGCGACCGCGGCGGTGAAGTTCACGTCCATGGTGATGTCGGTGGCGCCGGGCTCGAGCAGCGGGTCGGGGCCGAGGTGGTGGCCGTGATAGGTACGCACCGTCCCCTCCGCCCGGCGCGGCGCCAGCTCGGCGGCGGTGTCCCCGTAGTCGAAGGCCACCAAGGCGCCGCGGCGAAGGCGGCGTAGCACGCCGGTGACCCAGCGGGATGCCTCCAGCTGCACCTCGACGACTCCGCCCTCGGGGACCGGCCCGGCGAACCGGTCGGCCCAGGTCACCACCTCGGGACGGGGGTGGGCGGCCACCAGGGCGAGCGCCCCGTCGACCAGCCCGACGTGGCGTTCCTCCCAGCCGTCGCCGGAGCGGACCGCCAGCGCCGCCGGCAGGTTGTCGAGCAACTCGTTGGCGACGACGACCGCACTCCTCCCACCTGCCAAGGGCACCTCGTTGATGTGCTGGTGAACGGTCAACCCAGGGATCGCCCGTAGTGAGTCGCCGCGCCGCCGGCGACACCTCGACTGCGTGGGCCTCGACCGGGACCTCCAGGTCCGCCAGGGTGGCCAGCAGGGGGCGGAGCAGCGAACCGGACCCGGCCCCGGCGTCGACCACGGTGACCGGGTGGCGCCGGTCACCGGCCACGCCGGCCACGAACCGGGCGACGGTCCTCCCGAACCAGGGGCTCACCTCGGGCGAGGTGAGGAAGTCGCCGCCGGCCACCGACCGCAGCGGGCCGGTGGCGAAGTAGCCGTGCTCGACGTCGTACAGGGAGAACGCGCATGAACTCGTCGAACGGGATCGGCCCGGTGGCGGCGATGCGGGCGGACAGGGCGGCGACGAGCGGGGCGCTCATCACCAGTGTCCCCGGCATCCGCCCGATCAGGGAGCGGCGGCGATGGTGCTCGCCAGCTCCCCGATGGCGGCGGCCACCGGGGGATAGAACCCGATGAGCACGACACCCACCGCGGTCAGGGCGAGGGCGAACCGCAGCGGGGGCGCCACCGAGATACCCACCCGGCGGTACTCGCCGGCGGGGATGTGGGTCGGCACCGGGTCGAACCAGACCGCCTTGATCACCTTGGCGTAGTAGTAGAACGCCACCACCGAGTTGACCGCGGCGATCACGGCCAGCGTCGATCGCCCAGCCGGAGTCGACCCCCATCACCGAGGTGAACATCACCAGCTTGGCGAACCACCCGGCGAGTGGTGGGATCCCGGCCAGCGAGGCGAAGAACAAGGCGAGCAGCGCCGCGAGCCCGGGGGCGTAGGTGCCCAGCCCGGCCCAGTCGGCGATGGCGGTGCTCTTCAACCTGTTGGCGCCGGCGATGACGACGGCGAAGGCCCCGAGGTTCATCACGGCGTAGATCACCAGGTAGGTGACCGTGGCGAAGAAGGCGGTCTGCAGCTGGTCGAGGCTGACGTCGGCGGCGACGGCAGCGCCGAACGGGACCAGGATGAACCCGCCTTGGGCGATCGACGAGTAGCCGAGCAGACGGACGATGTCGTCCTGGCGCAAGGCGATCAGGTTGCCGGCGGTCATCGACACCGCCGCCAGGATCCACAGCATCGGGCCCCAGATGTCGCGCAGGTGCACGAACGCCAGGTAGCACATCGCCAGGAGGCCGACGAAGCCGGCGGTCTTCGACACCACCGACAGGTAGGCGGTCACCGG
Source organism: uncultured Acidimicrobiia bacterium (assembly GCA_963834375.1). Taxonomy (GTDB): domain Bacteria; phylum Actinomycetota; class Acidimicrobiia; order Spongiisociales; family UBA5794; genus JACDBE01. The sequence goes on from CAWIBM010000005.1 coordinate 448,773, forward strand.
GATGGGGGCCCCCTGGTACGTGTCCGGGGTCCAGTAGTGGAACGGCACCGCCGACACCTTGAAGGCGAAGCCGAGCAGGGTGAGGATCACCCCGACGGTGAGCAGCGGGCTGCTGGCGATCCCCTCGGTTGCCTGGCGGATCCCGGCGAAGGTCAGCTGACCGGTGAAGCCGTACACCAGGGTCATGCCGAACAGCATGAGGGCGGCGGACAGCACGCCGATGATGAAGAACTTGAGCGCCGCCTCGTTGGAGCGAGGGTCCCCCTTGCGCCACCCGGCCATGAGGAACGTCGGCCCGGTCACCAGCTCGAGGCCGACGAAGAGGGTCACCAGGTCGCGGCTCGACGCCATCACCACCGCCCCCAGACGCCGAGCACAGCATGAGGAAGTAGAACTCGCCCTGCCAGTAACGCTCCTGCTCCAGGTAGCCGACCGACAGCAGGACGGCGACGAAGGTGGCCGCCAGGAACACCCCCTTGAGGACCAGGGCGAAGGTGTCGACGGCATACGAGTCGCCCAGCATCAGCCGGTCGCCGGTCGAGGTGCAGAAGTCGAGCGACTCGCAGAAGCCGAGGGTGAGCACCGGCACGAAGGCGAGGAACAGGCCGACCAGCGCCACGACCGCGGTCCAGTACTTGGGGACGGGACAACAGGTCGACCACCAGCACCGCCACCAGGGCGGAGGCGAGGATGATCTCCGGGAGGAGGGCGTGGTAGTCGAGCGGCGGGCACCCGGTCAGCCTCCGAACACCGACTGCACCATGGTCGGCCACGGCATCGTTGGTGGCGCCGAACACGACGTTGGGGAACACCCCGATGGCGATGATGGTGACGACCAGCGGGACCCACGCCGCCATCTCCCAGCGGTCGACGTCGTGGAAGTCGTGAGCCGTCCCACTCGGCGCCCGGCTCGCCGAAATTGACCTTCTGCAGCATCCACAGGAAGTAGCCGGCGGCGAGCACGGTGCCGATGGCGCCGACCACCATCAGCGTGCGGAACAGCGACGTGCTCAGCCCTTCCAGCGGGTTGAACGAGCCGAGCAGCGACATGAACTCGCCCCAGAACCCGGCGAGCCCGGGCAGGCCGAGCGAGGCCATGCACGGTGAAGCCGAGGATGGCCCCCATGATCGGCATCAGCTTCTGGTTGCCGCCGAGGCGGGCCATCTCCCTGGTGTGGTAGCGGTGTGACATCGACCCGGCCAGGAAGAACAGCAGCCCGGTGATGACCCCGTGGGCCACCATCCCGATGATGGCGGCGTTGATCCCGATGTCGGTGAGGGTGGCGATCCCCAGCATCACGAACCCCATGTGGCCCACCGACGAGAAGGCGATGAGCCGTTTCATGTCGGTCTGGGCGAGACAGGCGAGCGAGGCGTAGATGATCCCGATGACCGCCAGGATCCCGATCAGCGGCGCCCAGTCCTGCGCCTCAGCGGGCAGGATCGGCAGCGAGATGCGGACGAAGCCGTAGGTGCCCAGCTTCAGCAGGATGGCCGCCAGCAGCACCGAACCGACGGTGGGGGCGGCGGTGTGGGCGTCGGGGAGCCAGGTGTGCAGCGGGAACATCGGCACCTTCACGGCGAACCCCAGGAACAGCGCGGCGAACACCCAGAAGGCGAACGTGCCGGTGAAGAGCCCGCTACGGGCGGTCAGCTCGACGATGTCGAAGGTGCGCTCCTCGCCACCGTCGCCCGAGCGGAAGTACAGCACCAGGAAGCCGAGCAGCATCAACGCCGACCCGAAGAAGGTGAACAGGAAGAACTTGATGGCGGCGTAGAGCCGCATCTCGGTCACCCGTCGGAAGACCGGGAGGGTCACCTCGTTGCGGTCGCCCCAGATGCCGATCATGAAGTACATCGGCAGCAGGACCACCTCGAAGAACACGAAGAAGAGGATGAGGTCGAGCGCCACGAAGGTGCCTGCCATCCCGGTGGCGAGCACCAGGATCAGGATGAGGAAGCGCCTTCGGGTTGTGCGGGGCGGGCCAGTGCTCCCACGAGTAGACGATGGCGAGGACGGTGATGAACGTGGACAGCACGAGCAGCGGCAGGCTGATCCCGTCGACCCCGATGTGGTAGTTGGAGTTGATCACCGCGATCCACTCGAGGTCGGTGCCGAACTGGTACTCGGCGGCGTTGGAGAAGTCGAAGGCGAAGATCAGCGCCACCGAGAGCACGAACGAGGCACCGGCGAAGGCCAGCGCCACCACCTTGTGGAGTCTGCTCGTTGGCCCTGGGGATCGCCAGCAGCACCCCGGCCCCCACCATCGGTAGGAAGACCACGGCGCTGAGACCCCATCCGTTCTCCAACATGCGTCCCTCCTATAGGAAGATGACGAACCCCGCCACCAGGACAACCGTCCCGGCGACCGCCCCGACGGCGTACTGCTGGACCAACCCGGTCTGGGTCCGCCGCAGCAACCCTCCGCTCGCCCCGGTGACCGCCCCGGCGGCGTTGATCGCCCCGTCGACCCCTTCCTGGTCGAAGGCGTATACGTAACGGCCCGCCCACCGGGCGGCGATGCCGGCACCGTTGATCACGAAGTCGATGACGTGCCCGTTGAACCAGTCGACGGCCGACGGCCACCGGCCCCCTCACGGGACGGATGATGCCGTCCATGTAGAAGTCGTCGATGTAGTACCGGTTCGCCAGCAACGGGTAGAGCACGGGGACGTTGAAACGGTCGCGTTCGCTGCTGGGTGTCGCGGTCCGGGTACCAGATCCGGTAGCCGAGGAAGATCCCGGTCAGCCCGGCCGCCGAGCCGAGGATCACCGCCACCCAGTCGAACCCGGTCGGCGTGGTGCTCCACCACCGGGTTGAACCTGGCGCCGACCAGGTCGGTGAAGAGCTCGGTGATCCCGGGGATGTTGATCCACCCGGCCACGATCGAGAACCCGGCCAGCGCCGCCAGCGGCAACCACATGATCCGCGGCGACTCGTGAGGATGGGCGTGGCCCCGGTAGGTGCCGAAGAACGTGAGGAACACGGCCCTGGCCATGTAGAGGGCGGTGATGAAGGCGCCGACCACGGCGAGCACGAAGACGACGTTGGCCAGGGCGGCGCCGCCCTGGGCCGCGGTGAGCCCGGACTCTGCCGAACCGGCGTAGCGGAACGACGCCAGGATCTCGTCCTTGGCGAAGAACCCGGCGAGCGGGAAAGATCCCGATGAGCGCCAGCGACCCGATCGATGAACGTGCGGAACGTCCACGGCATGTCCTTGCGCAGACCGCCCATGTCGGACATGTTGTTGGAGTGGACGGCGTGGATCACCGACCCGGCGCCCAGGAAGAGCAGGGCCTTGAAGAAGGCGTGGGTGAACAGGAGGAAGAGCCCGGCGGTGTAGGCGCCTGCCCCCATCGCCGCCGTCATGTAGCCGAGCTGGGCGAGCGTCGAGTAGGCAAGCACCCGTTTGATGTCGTCCTGGACGAGGGCGATGAGCCCGGTGAGGAACAGGGTGAGCGCCCCGATGGTCAGAGATGATCCAGCGCACGTCGTCGGCGAAGCCCTCAGTGGCATAGAGCGGGTAGACCCGGCCCACCAGGTAGACCCCGGCGGTGACCATGGTGGCGGCGTGCATCAGGGCCGACACCGGGGTGGGGCCGGCCATGGCGTCGGGCAGCCAGACGTGCAGCGGGAACTGGGCGGACTTCCCCATGGCGCCGATGAACGATCGCCAGCCCCGCCCAGAAGGCGTACCGGGCCAGGGTTGGAGCGCCGTCCTCGACCCCGTGGAGGATGTCGGTGAAGCGGAAGGACCCGACCGACACCGACAGGATGATCGCGCCGATGAACAACCCGACGTCGGCCACCTTGTTGGTGAGGAACGCCTTGATCGCCGCCGACGAGTTCTCGTGCTCCTCCCAGTAGTGGCCGATGAGCAGCCAGGACGCGACCCCGACCAGCTCCCAGCCCACGATGAGCTGGATGAGGTTGGGGGCCGACACCAGGACCAGCATTCCCCCGGCGAACAGCGTGAAGGAGGCGAAGAACCAGGTGAACCGGACGTCGCCCTCCATGTACCCCTTGGCGTAGAGGAACACGAGGAAGCCCACCACCCCGACCAGGAAGTACATCATGTTGACAGCCCGTCGACCATCCATCCCCACTCGATGGCGAACGACCCGATGCGGGCGATCTCCACCGCCCCCTCGTAGCCGATCGGCTCGACGAACTGGCTGACCAGCAGCGCCGTGCCGTAGAGCGCCTCGAAGCGCCATCACCACGATCGCGACGTCCCAACCCTTGTAGGGGAGCCGCTTCCCGAAGAGGGCGATGACGAAGGCGGCCACCAACGGGACCAGGGGGATGAGCCAGGCGCCGGCGGCGAGCCACCCTCCGGTGGAGAGCTCCACGGCGTGGGCCTCCTCGGCCGCCAGGACCACCGAGCCGGCCAGGGGGGCGAGCGGCACGATCACAGCTTCAGCAGGTCCAGGTCGTCGACGTTGGCGGTGCGGCGGTTGCGGAAGATCAGCAGCACGATGGCCAGCCCGATGCCGACCTCGGCGGCGCTGACGGCGATGGTGAACAGGGCGAACACCTGGCCGCCGGCGACGACATCACCGAGCTGCCGGTCGAACGCCACCAGGTTGAGGCTGACCGCCGCCAGCATCAGCTCCACCGACAGGAGGACGAGCACGGCGTTGCGACGGGTGAGCACCCCGTAGACGCCGATCGAGAACAGGGCGGCGCCGACCAGCACGAACTGCGTGAGAGTCACAGCCCCGGCTCCCCGCTCGCCGGGTCCTTGCGGGCCAGCACGATCCCACCGATGAGGGCGGCGAGTAGCAGCACCGACACCACCTCGAAGGGGATGACGAAGCGGGTGAACAACACCTCGCCGAGAGTCACCGGTGCGGGTGGCGTCCACCGGCTCGGTCAGGGCCTCGGCGCCGAACGCCTCGATCTGTCGACCCCGCCTACAAGGACGAACAGGGCGAAGGACACCAGCGGCGGCGCCGATCTTCACGTTGCGCGGGTGGCTCAGGGTCGGCTCGTGGTCCATCGGCGCCCGGGTCACCATGATCCCGAACAGGAACAGGACGACCACGGCGCCGATGGAGATGAGTACCACCGTCCAGGCGACGAACTCGGCGCCGAGCAGCACGAGCATGGCGGCCAAGCCTCCCAGGGTGGCCGCCAGGTAGAGGGCGGCATGGACGATGTGGGTGGTGGTAACCAGCTTGAGCGCCGACAGCAACATCGCCACGGCGATGACCAGGAACACCCAGTTCTCCGGCGTCGACAGCCAATCGGAGAGGCTCATGGTCAGGAGGCCTCCAACGGGGGCGGGGCGGGCACCGTCTCGAGCCACTCGGTGAGCCGCTCCTTGTCGTGGAGCATGTCGGAGATGGAGAACTCGCTGTACTCGTAGTCGGGGCTCCAGAACAGGGCGTCGAAGGGGCAGACCTCGACGCAGATACCGCAGTACATGCACAGGGCGTAGTCGATGTCGAACCGGTCGAGCTTCGCCCTGGTCCGGACCCGGCCGCCCTCTTTGTCCGGCGGGATCTCCTCCTTGTGGCCCTCGATGTAGATGCACCAGTCGGGGCACTCCCGGGCGCACAGCATGCAGACGGTGCACGCCTCGATGTCGAGGGCGATGACCCCGCTGGCCCTCGGCACCGGGACCTCCTTGACCACCGGGTACTGCACGGTGGCACCCTGGTGACCATCGCCTTGAGCGTCACCTTCATGCCCTTGAGCAGCCCGCCCAAGCGGGAGCCTGGCCGAGTTGCGTTCCACCTCGGGCATCAGAGCGCCACCTTGAGGATCCCGGTGAGCACGATGTTGACCAGCGCGGCCGGGATCAGCCACTTCCACGCCAGGGTCTGCAGCTGGTCCTCCCGCAGCCGGGGGAAGGTCCACCGGATCCAGATGAAGAGGAAGCAGATCAGGCCCACCTTGGCCAGCAGCACCAGCGGGCCGACGAAGTTGAGCATGTCCTCGGGGACGAAGGGCAGCCAGTACCCGCCGAGGAACAGCGTGGCGACGATGGCGGCCAGCGCCACCATGCCGGCGTACTCGCCGAGGAAGAACATCGTGAAGCGCAGCCCCGAGTACTCGGTGAGGTAGCCCATGGTGAGCTCGGACTCGGCGATGGGCATGTCGAAGGGGATGCGGCTCAGCTCGGCCAGCCCGGCGGTGAGGAAGATCAGGAAGCCGATGATCTGGCCCTTCAGCACGAAGGGCAGCGAGACGTCGAAGCTGCCGATGGTGAGCACCGGGTCGGCCTGGGCGTCCACGATCCCTTGAGCGACATCGTGCCCGCCTGGACGGCCACCGCCACCGCCGCCAGCACCAGCGGCAGCTCATAGGCGATGAGCTGGGCGGCGGCGCGCAGCCCCCGATCAGGGAGTACTTGTTGCCCGACGACCAGCCCGCCATCAGCACGCCGAGGGTGGTCAGCGACGACACCGCCAGCAGGTAGAAGAGCCCGAGGTCGAGGTTCTCGGCGACCAGGTCGGGACCGAAGGGCACGATCACGAACACCGCCAGGGTCCCCATCAGCACGATGTACGGAGCCAGGCGGAACACCGTCGAGTCGGCGGCAGCGGGGACCAGGTCCTCCTTCTGCATGAACTTGAGCCCGTCGGCCAGCGGCTGCGCCCACCCGTACCGACCGCCGGCGAAGTACGGGCCGATGCGGCTCTGCATGTGCGCCGAGATCTTGAGCTCGCCGTAGATCACCACCAGGGCGCCGGGGAGCACCACGGCGAGGATCACGGCGATCTTGAGCAGCAGCTCGAGCCAGAAGTTCATCGGTCGACGTCCCCCAGCACGAAGTCGAGGCTCCCCATGATGGCGACCAGGTCGGGGATCAGCGCCCCGGCGAGCACCCACGGGAGCACCGAGAGGTTGGAGAACGACGCCGACCGGATCTTCACCCGGTAGGGCATGCGGCCGCCCTGGCTGACGATGTAGTACCCCATCTCCCCCTTGGGGTTCTCGGCGCGGACGTAGGCCTCGCCGGTGGGAACCTTGAGGATGCGGGGCACCTTCGCCTGGAGCGGGCCGGAGGGGATGCCGTCGACCGCCTGCTGGACGATCCGGGCCGCCTGGCGGATCTCCAGCAGCCGCACCACGTAGCGGTCGTAGCAGTCGCCGTTGCGCCCCACCGGCACCTCGAAATCCATCTCGGCGTACGGCAGGACGTCCTCGTGCTTGCGCAGGTCGAATCCGATGCCCGAGGCGCGCAGGTTGCCGCCCGACATCCCGTACCCGAGGGCGACGTCGCCGGGGATGACCCCGACGCCGATGGTCCTCGCCTGGATCAGCTCGTTGCCGGTGACCAGCTCCTCGAGGTCGTCGCAGACCGCGATCACCTCGTCCATGGCGTCACGGGTGCCCTGGAGGAAGCCCTGGGGCAGGTCCTGGGAGACCTTCTTCTGCTCGGACCCGCCGCCGGCAACCGGCTTGACCCCTCCGACCGCGGTTGAAGTTGGGGTGGAAACGCCCGCCGGTGACCCCTTCGATGAGGTCGAGCACCCGCTCCCGTCTCCCGGAGGGCGTGCATCAGCGGCGTCGGTGCGCCCAGCTCAAGCGGGTAGGAGGACATGAACACCAGGTGCGACGAGATCCGCGCCATCTCGGTGAGGATCATCCGGATGTACTGCGCCCGCGGGGGCGGCTCGATCCCGGCCAGCTCCTCCACGGCCCGGATGAACGGGATCTCGTTGGCGAAACCGGACACCCAGTCGATGCGGTTGACCAGGGCGGTGATCTGGGCGTAGGTCCGTACCTCGGTGAGCTTCTCGTAGCCACGGTGCATGTAGCCGATCACCGGCTCCACCGACACGACCCGCTCCCCGTCGACCTTGGCCACCAGTCGCAGCACCCCGTGGGTCGACGGGTGCTGGGGACCGATGTTGAGGGTCATCTCCGGGGTCTCCAGCTCGACCGACACCGACGCCTCGGCGATGTGCATGGCGACTCGCGGGTCGAGAGTCGTCACGCCTCGTCCTCCGCGGCGGCTTCGACGGCTTCGCCGTCACCCGCCTCGACGTTCTCGGTACCCGGCATCCCCTCGACGTCGACCGTGCCCGGCCACGGCTTGACCTCCCGGCTGAGCAGCGGGTAGTCCTTGCGCAGCGGATGGCCCTCGAACGAGTCGGGCAGGTACAGATGGTTCTTGTTGGGATTGCCCCGGAAGTCGAGGCCGAACATCTCGGCGGCCTCCCGCTCGTGCCAGCCCGCCCCGGGCAGCACGTCGACGATCGACGGCATCCACGCGTCGTCCTTGGGGACGTCGGTGGAGATGATCATCGCCGAGGCGTCCGTCACCGAAGACAGCCGGCACAGGACTTCGAACCGCTCCTCGAGCTGGTCGGATGCCTCCGCCGGCTCACCGACCTGGACGTCGCGGGCCCAATCGACCGCAGAGAGCCAGCCGAAGAACGGAAGACGCCCGGATGCGGTGGCCACCGCACCGTGCCAGCGGTCGCGCCCGACCCGCACCTTCACGGTGCCGTGCTCGGCGGTCCACGAAGAGCCACCGACCAGGTCGGCCATCTCGGCGGCGAACCCGGCGAGGATGTCCGCGGTCTCGTCGGGCGCTTCGGTCCCCCCTGACGCTGCCTCGGCAGGCGCATCCTCGACAGGGGCGTCCTCGGCTGGCGGCAGCATCCTCGACAGGGGCGTCCTCGGCGGCGGCAGCACCCTCGGCAGGGGCGTCCTCGGCAGGGGCGTCCTCGGCAGGGGCGTCCTCGGGGGACATCGCAGGCACCCTCGGCAGGGGCGTCCTCGGGGGACAGCAGCACTCCTCGGCAGGGGCGTCCTCGGGGGAAGCAGCATCCTCGACAGGGGCACCCTCGGCAGGGGCGTCCTCGGGGGAGCAGCATCCTCGGCAGGGGCACCCTCGGCAGGGGCGTCCTCGGGGGCAGCAGCATCCTCGGCAGGGGCACCCTCGACTGCGGAGACATCGGCGTCCGCAACGTCCGCAGCTTCCTCCGCGGCCTGCCCGGCTTCGGCCGCCGGTACCTCGGGGGCTTCCTCCGAGGAGCCGTCGGGGGGATCAGGCGGGCTGCCGGTCACGCTGGTTCCACTTCTGCTGCACGTCCTCGCCGGCGATCATCTGTTGCAGGATGACGATGCCCTCCATCAACGCCTCGGGGCGGGGCGGGCAACCCGGCACGTACACATCGACCGGGATCACCTGGTCGACACCCTTGGTCACCGAGTACGAGTCCCAATAGGGACCGCCGCAGTTCGAGCACGATCCCATCGAGATGACGTACTTGGGCTCGGGCATCTGGTCGTAGAGGCGGCGGACGGCGGGCGCCATCTTGTCGGTGACCGTGCCCGCCACGATCATCAGGTCCGACTGGCGAGGCGAGGCGGGCAGCGGGATGATCCCGAATCGCATGAAGTCGTAGCGGGGGGCCGAAGCCGCCATGACCTCGATGGCGCAGCAGGCCAGGCCGAACTGGAAGTACCACAGCGAGTACTTGCGAGACCAGTTGAGCAGCCAGGACACCGGCTTGGGCACCCCGAACTTCTCGATCACTCCCACCGGAGCACTCCCTTGCGGATGGCGTATACCAACCCGAGGACCAGCACCCCGATGAACACGACCATCTCGACCAGGACCAGCATCCCCATCCCGGCGCCGGCGAACTGCTCGAGCCGGATCGCCCAGGGGAAGATGAAGATGGCCTCGATGTCGAAGATCAGGAACAGCAGGGCGAAGATGAAGTACCTGATGTGGGTCTGCGACCAGCCGCCCCCGACCGGGTCGATCCCGCACTCGTAGGTCTCCGCCTTGACGGGATCGGGCTTGTCGGGTCGGAGCAGCTTCGAGGCGGCCATACCGCCGAGAACGAGCAGGGCACCAAGGGCGAGGAATGCGGCCACGGTGACGTACTCACCGAGGTACTGCTCCAGCACGTCTCTCTGACCTCGCAGGTAGGGGGCGGTGTCCGTTCCAGTGGCCTGTACCCGGCGGCGAGTATACGCACCGGCGCCGGACCCTCCCCAAAGCCGAACCTGAGGTCCTGGCCTATCGGAGCGACAGGTAATTGCATCGAGTTCGTCGGCCGTCGAAGCCGTCCTCCGAGCCTGAGGCGTTTACCTATCGCAGGGACATGTCAGAGCCTCAGGTTCGCCACGAGGCCGGGCGGTATCGTCGGGCGATGCCGCCGCCGCGACGCCTGCCCGATTATGAAGGCGGGTCGCTGCTCAACCTGATCGGAGAGCTCGAGCACCGCCTCACTGGCAAGTCCCCGTCGGCCAGGCTCCACCGGCACCTCGGCGACCTGCTGCCCGACGCCGCCAGCTACCTCGTCGTGGTCTGCGACGGGCTGGGGGCGGGGCAACTGGGCCATCCGCGCGCCGCTTCGCTGAAGCGTGCGATGGCGGGCCAGATCGACGCCTGCTTTCCCACCACGACCACGGTGAACCTGGCGACCATCGCCACCGGCCTGGCCCCGTCACGCCACGGGATCCTCGGCTACCAGCTCTACCTGCCCGACGCCGGGGACTCCGGCGAGGTGGCCAACACCATCAAGTGGACCACCCTCTGGGGGGACCCGCTCGCCGTCGACACCGCCGCCCTGCTCCCCCGGCCCAACCTGTGGGAGAGGCTGGTCGCCGCCGGTATCGAGCCGGTGACGGTGCAGCCGGCTCACTTCGCTGGGTCGCCCTTGAGCCTGATGCTGTACCGCGGGTGCCGCTTCGAGGGCGTCACCACGTACGACGACCTGGTCGATGCCTCGGTGGACCTCGCCTCCACCCCGGGTCGGCTGGTACTGGCCTACCTCCCCGAGGTCGACTACGCCGCCCACGTCCACGGGCAGGCGTCGCCCGAGTACGCCGCCGCCCTCGGTCTCGTCGACACGATGTGGAGCCGGATGGCGAGCCGGATCCGGCCGGGCGTGACCATGGTGGGCACCGCCGACCACGGTCACCTGGACGTGGCCCAGACCCGCCAGATCCGAATCCCGCGGGAGCATCACGACGGCCGGGTGTTCTCCGGTGACTCCCGGGTGATGTTCGTCCACGGCGACGGGGCGGAGCTGGCCGAGGACCTCCCGGCGACGTGGGTCGCCCAACGAGAGATGGACGGCTGGTGGGGCCCCGGCCCGGTGGAGCCCGCCTACTCCGGGAGGATCCCCGACGGTGCCCTGGTGGCGGACGACGGCCACATGGTTCTCCACCGCTACTCCGACCAGCGTCTCATCGGCAACCACGGCGGCCTCACCGAGGCGGAGCTCCGCATCCCGCTGCTGGTCGCCCGTTGATCGAAAGGGTCATCCGACCTAGTAGAGCGCTGTAAGAAATGGCGGCCCGTCGGTGTCACACCGACATCCCCATCGAAAGGAAACCCGTGTCAATCTCGGCACACCTGGGCCGGCGCGTCCGCGTCGTCCTCGCCCTCCTCGTTCTCATCCCTACCCTGGTCCTGGCGACCGGCGGATCCGAGGCGAAGGCCGCCAGTTGGAGCACCCTGGCGTCCGGGTGGTCGAAAGGCTATGTCCCGGTCGTTTCACTCGGGGGAACGACTGAGACCAACCCGGAGGTCGCCCGCGTCCAGGTGACCAACTACGCCACCAAGGCGCGCCCGTGTCGAGATGACATGGTTCCGCAGCTGCTTCGACAAGTACGGCAATCTGATGGAAGCCGACGGCGCCTACAACCCGACCATCGGCTCGGGCAGGACCCACACCAAGACCATCAACCTGCCCAACTCTGCGGTCGAGTGCTATGTCGGGGTGACCGGTTTCGTCGATAGTCCCGTGCCGGGCAAGATCCTGGTCAAGGTCCAGGCGGCGTACTGATCGCAACTCCATCCGAACACTCGAAGCGGCCCACCGGCAACGGTGGGCCGTTTCGCGTGGCGACTGCCCAGCTCCGCGATCTGGGCGGCCGGCGGCGACCGGCGGCGTGTACCATTGCGACCGCCAGTTCCGCTTCCGCCGGGGACGAGGCTCAGGGGGTGGAGGATGCCGGCGTCGGATCGCACAACTCACGCCCCCCGGGAGGCAACTCGCGCCCGGGGCAACCGTGAGCGCGGGGCCACCCTGGTGGAGCTCGCCCTCGTGCTGCCCGTGTTCTTCGTGCTCGTCTTCGGGCTGATCGAGTTCTCCTACCTGTTCGCCCAGAACAACGAGGTGCGGTTCATCGCCCGTGAGGGGGCCAGGGCGGCGTCGGTCGGCGACAGCGCCTCGGCGGCGATCTGCGGCAACATCACGCTGCTCGACGAGGCCGGATACGCCTTCGGCGGCGGCGGCGCCGTCGCCGATGGCGGCTCGGTGGGGCAGGTGACCGTCACCGCTCCGTACCAGACCCTGACCGGGCTCTTCGACGGGATGCTGGGGGGGGATCAACCTCGTCTCGACCCACGCCTACTTCGCCGAGGCGGACGTGTCGATCCCGGGTGGGGGCTCGTGCTGATGCGCCGTCTGCTCCCGCGAAGGGACGAGAAGGGCGTCAGTGCCGTTGAGTTGGCGCTCGTGCTCCCTCTCCTGGTCCTGCTCGTCCTCGGCATCGTCGAGGCGGCCGGCGCCTTCGCCCAGCAGAACGCGGTGCGCGGGGCCGCCCGGGAAGCGGCCCGCATCGCCGCCACCCAGAACCTCGACTCGGCGGCTATCGAGGGCCTGGTGTGCCCCGGGCTGCACAACGACGCCGCTGAGGTGAACGCTTCCGGCCTAGCAACAATGGCGCCAACCCACCGGCACCACCGGAGCCATCGGACGCGTGATCGTCCAGGCGCCGTACGACTCGTTCACCGGCTTCTTCCCCTCCTTCGAAGGGATCAACATCACCTCGACGGTCGACTTCACCGTCCAGTTCTTCGGCACCGTCAGCCCCGCGTGGTGGCCGAGCGGCGGAGGGAACGGGTGTCCGTGATCCGGCCCTCACTTGCACGACGCGATGGCGAACGCGGCGCCGTTCTCGTCTTCACCGCTCTGCTGATGTTGGTGATGATGGGTTTCGCCGCCATCGCCGTTGACGCCGCTTCCGCCTGGTCGGAGAAGCGAGAAGTCCAGACCGCCGCCGACATGGGGTCGCTGGCCGCCATCAAGGAGATCCCGCGCACCCTGCTCGCCGACGCCGTCGCCAACTCGGCATCCGTGGGAGCCGACTTCGTCACCCGCAACGCCGATGCGACGCCGTCGGTCGGCGAGCCAACCGCGGGCCCGAGCTGCGCCGCCCGGCCGCCGGGCTTCACCAGACCGTGCATCACCAACGTCGCCGTCGATGCCGACGGCAGCTCGGACAACTCGTTCGCCCCGGCCATCGGCGGCGCCAGCGCCATCGACGTCCCGGCTTCGGCCGAGGCGCAGATCGACATCGAGTACCCGGCGATGAAGCTCTTCCCGATCGGGGTCAACTCGACGAGCGGGCAGCGGTTGCGGTGCTTCGCCCAGGGCGGGCCGATCCCGGGACCACCGCCAATCCCCCAGTGTGCGATCTTCCCGTTCACCGCGCCGTTTCCCGACCCTCTCCCGGATCCCCTGCCGATCCCGGTCCCGCTGGGGAGTACCGATGTGCGGTTCCTCGGATTCCGCCGGCTGGACCTGGGGTGCGATGACAGCGAGGCGTCGCCTACCACGAACCGGAACATCGCCATGGGCGTCGACCATCTGGTCGACAACGACATGGCGCAGCCGGTGATGGCCGATATCCCCGCCTGCGAAGCGGGCCATGAGCTGACCCTGCCGAACACGTTCCAGCCGATCGCCAGCCCGACCGTCGGGACGGCCGGGATCCGCGGCCTGCTCGGTGGCCCCGAACTCTGGGACTACCTGACCCCGGCGAGCTCAGGTTTCTGTCACCCGATCTTCTTCGGCAACATCGTTCATCCCGATCCAGCCATACTCTTCACGCTGAAGACCGTGCTCCTCAACATCTGCCTCCAGGGCGGCGGCAACCCCGTGTTCAGCTTCCCGGCCGGGGGAACTGCCAGGCTGGGTTGGGCGATCGACCAGTCAGGTAACCGCGTCGAGGGCTTCGCTCCCGTCTGGATCCACTCCATATGGTCGACGGTGTTCATGACCCCTCAGTCGACATCACCCAACGGTTTTGCCGTGGTCGTCCTATCGGCCAGCTGGCTGCCTGCGAACCTGACCGAGGTCGACCCGGGCGGCGTGGACAACCTCACGTTCAAGCTGGTCAGTTAGCCGGCCGCTCCTGCGAGCAGGCCCAATCCGGCGAGGTCGTCCCGCCACCGGTCGATGAACTCCTCGTCCTTGAACGGGTGGGTGCGTAGCCAGTGGTCGATGTCCATCGCCGGGAACCGGTCGCGGATCTGCTCGGCCGTTGCCCTGGCCCTGCGGTCGAGACCCATCTCGGCCTGGACCGCCGCCAGCACGAGCATGGCCTCCAGGTTGTCCGAGCTCTCCTCGAGCACGGCCTCGGCGGTGAGCCCCCGCCTGGTCGAGCCGCCCACCGATGAACAGCGAGCAGGCCAGCACCGTCGGGTACCAAGCCGGGGGGACCGCTCAGCCGGATGGCGTGGTCCATGAGGTCGACCGCCTTCTGCCAGTGCCCCAGATACCGTCGGACGCTCCCCTCCAGCGCATAGGTCACGTCGCAGGTCGGGCGGGTGATCTGCGCCTGCTCGATCACCTCGACGGCTTCGTCGGCGCGGCCTCGGGCCATGAGGACGGCTCCCTGGACCATGTGGGCCAGGCCCGTCGGATCCCCCCTCTCCAGCACGATCGACGCCTGGTCGAAGGCCTTGTCGAGGACCGCCTCCGGATCGTCGGCGAACCCGGCGGAAGCGCCCCACCAGTTGGCGAAGGCCGACAGTGAATATCCGTACACCAGGTCGGGGCGGGAACGGCTCACCTCCTCGAAGGCCTTGACCGCCTCCAGCCAGCCGTCGTAGGTGTCGCGGGTCAGCTGGAACCAACCCTGGTAGATCGTCTGAGTGGCCTCGGGGTCGTCGATCGACGAGAACAGCCGTGCCTGCTCACCGATGACGATCTCGATGGCGACCCCACGCTCGATCTCGTCGCTGATGGTGTCGGTGAGGGCGAACAGACCATCGACCGTGGTCGCCCACTTGTGTGAGGTGACCACGTTCATCGTGGCGACGTGGATGACCTTGGCGTAGACCCTCACCTGGTCGCCGACCTCGTGCACCCCGGTCTCCACCATGTACTGGGCAGGGGCCGGGCCGGCGGGCCCGACCGCCTCGCCGTCGATCACGCTGAGGCGCGACATCGTCGTCAGCCGGTGGAGCAGGTCCGAGCGGATCACCTCGGCGATCGCCCGGACCTTCTCGCCCACCGTCTCGGCGTGGATGGGGAGTACGACGAGCGTCGGCGCGGCGAGCGACAGCAGCCGGGAAGCCCCTGGAGGTGCGGCCCCGTCGCCGGGGAGGTCGGCGAACTCGAAGATGTCCACCGGCTCGGGGATGTTCTTCAGCGCCAACCGGCCGACCGGCCGGAACCGGAGCGCCGGCTCGTCGAGCGCCTCGAACACCCGACCTGAAACGCTGACCCCGCCGGGCGGTGCCTTCTCCTGGATCCGGGCGGCGATGTTCAGGGCATCGCCGAAGTACCGGTCGGCGGTCGACGTCACCTCGCCCTGGTCGATACCCATCCGGAAGCGCACCCACCGGTGCCGGGAAGCTCGGCGTTGCGGGCCTCGACCTCGGCCGAGATGGCGATCGCCACCCCGATGGCGTCGGTGGCGTCATCGAAGACCGCCATGAAGTTGTCGCCGACGAAGTTGACCAGCGTCCCCGACGCCGCCCCCACCTGCGCCTCGACAGGCTGCGGTAATCCTCGACGGTTTCCTCGGTGCCGGCGGCATCGTCGGCCATCAGCCGGCTGAAGCCGACGATGTCGGCATTGACCGCCACCAGGTGACGCGTGTCCCTGTCCGTCGACTCGGTGACCATGAGCTCCCCATCCCGGCGGGAATCTAGCCGGGCGGGGCCTCTGGCCCTGCGGCGACGGAGGCCCGATCACCCCTCACCTGCCAGCCGCCGAGCACCCAGCCTCCCAGGCCCCACACCACGGCCGCCACCGCGGCGAGCGGCCAGGGTCGGCACCAGCGCAGCCACCAGCGCCAGGGCGACGGCGCCGAGGACGAGCCCGCCGAACACCCCGCCACGACCACCGACCAGCCGGTGCCTGCCGCCGCCACCGCCGGCACCGAACCGAATCCGACGGCCACCACCAAGGCGAGCAGCGCCGCCAGCGCCAGCGGGATGCCGACCAGCGTCACCGCCAGCACGGCCACGATAGGACAGACCCACCAGCACGCCGAGGCCGAGCCCGATGCACAGCCAGGCCCTGGTGCCGACGACATCGACGGCACGGGCGCCGGTGGCGTCGAAGAGCCACAGCAGCACGATGCCCCCGACCATGTAGCCGAAGAGGCCGAACAGGGCCGCCACCTGGAGCACCGCGGTCACCATGAACGGCGCCCTCGCCGGGATGTCGATCACCTGGCCCGGCCACGTCCGCCCCCTCCAGGTCGGAGATCGCTGTTCGACCGGTGACCAGGTCGCCCCCGACCGTCCCCGCTCACCGTAAGCGACGAGACCGACACATCGACGTCATTCCCCACCGACCCAGCGACCGTCGCCGAGGAGAACGCGGCCCATCAGGTACCGCGGCCAACGTCGCCGGACAGTCGAGCCGCCACGCCCGGCGGCCACGGTCGCGGCCCACGTCGCCTTCGATGTCCAGTGACGACCGACAGTCACGATGACGTCGTCGGTCACACTTCCGGGGGCGTGCGGGCTCGAGAGCAACCCCGCCGGATCGATCCGCCGAACATTCCCGTCGACCTGACCTGCCCATGGCTGGCGCCGGTGAGGTCCCCGGTGACGACGCCGCTCAGCTCCAGCGTGCCAGCGGCGACGGTCAGGTCGCCGTCGATCGTGCCCTCGATGCGGGCGGTGCCGGCGCTGAGCACCAGGTCCTCGCCGACCTCGTCTGCGCCGAGAAGGTAGTGTCCCAGCCCGATGGCGGCGCCGCCGCCGCCACCGGGATCGACAGGACCGCAAGCGCAGCAGCGCCAGGAACGCGGAGATGACCCCGCTGCGAGCGGGAACGCATGGCCGACGAGCTCGAGCAGTGGCCAGGGGACCAGGCCCAGCCCGAGCATGATGGCGGCGGCGGCGCCCAGCACC
>CAWIBM010000006.1:0-187493 GCA_963834375.1 uncultured Acidimicrobiia bacterium
GCGGGATTCCTGGGGACGCCGCCAACGTCCCCGCCGATGAGGACGCGGTGTGCTTCGAAGACGGGTGACCGCGGCGACAAAGTTTTCGTAGTCCTCATCGTCGAGCAGTTCCCTCATCTCTGGCGTCGAGGTCGACGCTGGCGGGATCGTGGACGTTCCGCGGACCCTTGACGATCGCCAACGCTCGATTGTGCGTCGGCGGTGGGAGCTTCAGATCACCGATGACGTCCGCGAGACTCCCTGGTCCGCGCACGATGAAGGGCGGCCGACGCACCGTCGGCCGCGTGTCAACCAGCGCGACGACTTCATCGGACGTGAGAAACCCATCCTGATTGTTGTCGCCGCGGATGACCATGCCTTCCATACGCTCCGGCAGTTCGTCGCGCGCAATCCGATCGTCTCCGTTCGCATCGAACGACAAGATCCGATCCACGACCGCGGAGGGATTAGGGCAGTTCGCCTCGGCGCCTGCTCCGGCAATGGCGTGATCATGAGAGGGACCGGGTGGCTGCGCTTCTGGCCCGCTACCGCCCCGGAAGCGATCACGATGATCGCGACTGCCCCCGTCCAAACCAGATTTCGCATCGTGACCTCCGCTCAGTTCACGAAAGGGTTGGCGAATTTCGGGTCCGAGAGGAACGTGCGGTCTGTCAGCGTCTTCAGGAACGCAGTCAGCGCCGCCTTCTCGGATGCTGTGAACTTCAATGGACCAACCGGTATCACGTACCCGAGATTCGGGTCCACAATCGCGTTCTCGCTGTAATGATTGATCACGGCGGCAAGCGTCGCGAAGCGTCCGTCATGGCCGTACGGCGCAGTCACCTCGACGTTTCGGAGCGATGGCGACTTGAACGCGCCGAGGTCCGCCGCGCGCAGCGTCACGTCGCCGACCCCGCCGTCCGCGACCGGATTGTCTGGCCGTAATCCCGTGTTGGCCGGCGTCGGGACGAAGAAGTGTTCGTTGCCGTCCTTCATGTGGCAGTTGCTGCAGTGGCGTATGAACAGCGCCTTGCCGCGATTCTCCTGCCTCGTGAAAGTGTCGAAGTCGTCATGCGCCGACTGCGCACGTGCGCGACCCTTGTCATAGCGCGACTGGTACGACACCATCGATCGCACGAACTGAGCGAGCGCCTTCGATCCGCGGTTCAGAGATCTCGGGGTCGCCAAACGCGCGCTCGAACAGGCTGGGATATGCCGGATCGCGTGCGAGCAGCCCGACGAGCGTCTTCAAGTCCTGTCCCATTTCGACTCGGCTCTGGATCGGCTGCAGGACCATCTCTTCGAGGTTCCCGGCTCGCTCGTCCCAGAAGAATCGCGCTCGCTGGTAATACCGAAGGTTGACGAGCGGCATGGCACGCCGATCGGTGAGCGCGCCGCGGAAGCCTTTGCTTGCCGGGCGCGGATCGCTGAAGGCATGCGCCTGGAGGTGGCACGACGCGCAAGACGTCCGGTCATTCGCTGAGAGTCGGGTGTCGTAGAACAATACGCGTCCCAATGTCGCGCCGTCGTCGGTGAGTGGGTTGTCCGTTGGCGTGTTGTCGTCGTTTCGCGCAGGTTGAGTGAAGTGTGCAGGCAGCTCGACCTTGGCGTAGCGATACGGGGTGTCGTGAAGGTGAAGCGCAACCTTTACGGTCGGCCGCGCCCACACCGAGATCGCGGGAACGGCCAGCGCCAGCGCGACCAGGGGTCCCGAGAAAAGGTAATGAGACATTCCGACCTCCGCGAAAACATCTGGACGATTAGACACCCAGACGGCGAAAACGGCCGGAGCCTACGAGCGGGACACTAGCGATGAAATTCCTTGCTGTCTGCAGGGACCTGTTCCCGGTTGAACATGCCATAGTCACGGATGACACCTGCTATCCGCAGGCGATAGTCTCGAAAAATGCCTGCTCGGCCCATTGCCTGCGCGCTACGGTGTTGTTCGAGTGCGCGCCACGTCGCAACGGCCTCCTCATCCCGAAAGAACGAGAGTGAAAGGATTTTTCCTGGTTCATAAAGACTCTCGAAACGCTCGATGGAGATGAAGCCGTCAATTTGATCCAGCAGCGGGCGAAGAGCTGCGGCGATGTCCAAATACTCCTGCCGGCGCCCTTCCGCCGGCCAGACCTCGAAAATGACCCCGATCATCTGGTTAAGTTTCAGCTCTGACTATCGGCGTCAGGCGCGCTGTCGCGGCCGAATGACAAGCAGCACGACACCGCTCGCAAGCAGCAGTCCGCCGACAATTGGCGGCATCGGAATCGTTTCGCGTTCACGTCTGGTGGCTTCGATGGGGCCGATATCCAGGACGGTCTCCTCGCGCGTCCATGAAATCCCGCCCCAGAGAAGCGAAATGAGGCCGATCACGATGAGTAAAGTCCCAATAACCTGTCTGGTTCTCACGGTATCTCCTTTTCAAGACCCGCCATCACACGACATGTATCGATGATTGACGTTTTCCAGAGTTGCCCAAGCACCATAAACAAGAATCTTGCCAGCGATGCCGTAAAATAGGGCTATGGCAGACACCCCGAAGGATCCGCATCGCGAACGCATCGAAGAGCTCGGCCGGATGAATACGATCTACTCTGAAAACCCCTGGCATGACTGGAAACCTGGCACACCTCCGAAGCACGACCATTTCACGCACGATACGCCGCGTGCTGTAGATGATGAGCACCCGGACAAACCTGATCGGGACTAACTTAGGGCTGAGGGCTGAGGGCTGAGGGCTGAGGGCTGAGGGCTAGGGTAGGTTAGACCTTCCCGACGAGATACATGTCACCGGTCGGCGCGGGCAGGCCGCCGGCCGGTTCGATCGTGACTGCGATGGCAACCGGTTGCAGGTCCGGCTGTGTATTGAAGGTATCGCTCACATTGCCAGCCGCATCCGGCGTCAGGAGTCCCGCACTAATCGGTGCTTTCGCAGTGACCACCCACAGCTGATAGGTCCGCCCCGCGGGTAGCGGCGGCAGGTTCGAAGCCGTGAACACCATGCCGCGCGATCGGCTCCAGAACGCGCGGGCCGATGCCTTCGGCGCGATCGGCTGGCCGGCCAGATCGACGCGCGCTACATCCGGCGCCGTCAACACGGCGACCGACGCTTGCGCGCCTGTCGCGGCTCGTTGAGCATCCGCCATCAGTCGCTCGCTCGCATCGGCGCGCTCCCGCGCCTCGCGCAATTCGCCTTCGAGCGTGTTGATTCGCGATCGCAGCTGCCCTGCGTAAATCGTCAGCCCAACCGAAAGAACGAGGGATGCTGCGGCCGCCAGCCATGGGATGTAGGCCTGCAACGATCGAGGATCTGCCGGCGCTTTGGCTGAAGCCACGCTGAACACCCGCGCACGCAGCTCGGGCGACGGATCAACCTGGGGCACGGCCTGCCCGAGCCCTTGAAGGATCGGCGACTCGAGTTCCGGGCGATCGTCTTCTGTGGTCGACTGCATCATCCTTTGCTCGCCATAGACTCACGCAACTTGATCACCGCCTGGCGAATCCTGGTCTTGATCGTGCCGAGCGGTTCAGACAGCCGATCGGCGATCTCCACGTGCGTCAGCCCTTCGTAATAGGCAAGCTCGAGCGCCGCGCGTTGCACCGCCGGGAGGCCATCGAGCGCTTGCCTCAACTTGGTGACCTCTTCGTTCGAGAGTAGCAATAGATCCTGTGTGGGCGCGAGATCCGCGACGTTCTGAGTCGCCGGTGTCTGACCGCCCGTCTCGGGTCGTGCGCGCCGCGCGCGCAATCGATCGATCGCGCGGCTACGGGCCATCATCAGCATCCACGCGGCCACAGATCCGCGTTCACCCTCGTATCGGCGCGCCTGCGTCCAGACCTGAGCGAAGACCTCCTGCACGACGTCTTCTGCATCCGCGCGATTCTGGAGAATGCGCAGCGCAAGGGAGAACACCAGCCGCGAGTGGCGGTCGTACAGCTCCGCGAGCCCGCCCTCGTCACCGCGCGCCATACGCGCAAGTGCGGCTCGATCGGCGAGCCGCTCCTCTTCCGGCGTGGAGGCCGATCGCCCGAGAACCGCCAGTATGACCCACATAGGTTTCTACGGCCGAGACGCCCAAAGGGATGGGGTTAGGCATCTTACCAGTACGGCCAATCCGGCACGGACCCCCATCCGTAGTGGTTTGAAGACACGGTATTCAACGCGAAAGGATGACTCATGCAGAAGAAAGACATTTTTGGCTTTTTCGTCATTTTGGGGCTCCTGGTTTCGGTGTCGTCGGCGGGACTCCTCGGGCAGGCAATGAAGGAGAAATCCTTGTACGAGCGGCTCGGCGGCAAGAACGCGATTATGGCCGTCGTGGACGAGTTCGTGGCCCGCGTCGCGGCCGACAAGCGCATCAACGGCTTCTTCGCAAAGACGGCGGCCGATCCTGAGCGGCTGAAGATGTTCAAGAACCATCTTGTGAACCAGATCTGCGAGGCGAGCGGCGGGCCGTGCAAATACACGGGCAAGGACATGAAGTCGGCGCACATGGGGATGGGCGTGAGCGGCGCCGATTTCACCGCGTTGGTCGAGGATCTTGTGGGTGCGCTCGACAAATTCAAGGTCGGGAAGACCGAGAAGGATCAGCTGCTCGGCGCGCTCGGTCCAATGAAGGGTGATATTGTCGAAAAACCTTAAGTGATCGGCCCCGAATCCTGGCGGCGCCACGCGAGTGCCACGAGCGTGAGCGCCGCCGCGACCAACGCACCGTCGCGGGCGAGCGTCTTCGCGCTCAGCGCTTCGCCAACTCCGAAACAGCCGCAATCGATACCCGCTCCACGGAAGTACGAGACGAGCATCACGGTGAAGAACAACGCCAGGATCGCCGTCGCCACGACAGCGAGATAACGCAGCCAGACGCCGGCAACGAGCAGCACGCCCAGCGCCAGCTCGAACCACGGTAGCGTGCGCGCCACCGCATAGACCGCCCATTCCGGAAGCAGTTGATAGGAATCGATCGAGAGCGCGAAGAGCAGCCACGATTGCCGCAGCTTGGTGTAGGCGGCGTATATGAACACGGCGCCGAGCAGGATACGAAGTACCAGCGGAGTGAAGTGCTTTCACAGAAGATCAGAAGAACTTCTGTGTTTATTTCTTTGGTGTCAACAAAGAGTCGAGATACTTGCTCACGACGGGATACGTCACAACGCCCACGATCGGGCTTGGGCTGCCGTTGTGCGTGATGATCATCGTCGGGGTGGAGTTGACCTGGCTGCGCTCACCAAGCTGAACGTCACGCTCTATTCCGGCCGCAATCGCGGGATCTTTCGAAATTTCTCTCAGCTTCTTTCGTTCTTCGGGCGTGAGCACGCTGTCGACCACGGCCTCGACGTTGCCGGTCTTGCTCCATGAGTCCTGCTGCAGAAAGAGCGCATCGGCCACCGCATCGTATTTGCCGAGCCGGTCGGCAGCGACCGCGAGTGTCGCGGCCTGCCGTGCGAACTTGTGCTGCGGCAGCGGGAAATCATGATGCACCAGCCGGACCTTGCCTTGTTTGGCGTACGCTTCCTTTACCCGCTTCACCGGGGCACTGGAAATCGCTATGTCGAGGGGATGACCTGTGCTTCGTGCGCGGTCAGGATCGAGCGCGTCCTCTCCCGTCAGCCCGGGGTGGACCAGGCGGTGGTCAGCTTCCCCGCCCAGGAGGCGCGGGTGCGCACCGCCGCCGGTGTCGACATCGAGGCCCTGGAAGAGGCGGTCGCCAGGATCGGGTACACGATCGATGCGGTCGATCCCGGCGAGGAGCGGGTGGCGCCGGCGGCCCGCCACGCCAGGGAGGCGACCACCCAGCGACGGAGGTTGATCGGGGCGGCGGTGCTCACCATGCCCGTGGTGCTCTCGGCATGTTCGCCCCGGCCGCATGGAAACGATGGAGGGGCCGCCGCATCCGGCCCCGGCTGGTCGGAGTGGGCCCAGCTGCTGTTGACGATCCCGGTGGTGTTCTGGTACGGAGCGCAGTTCCATCGCAACGCCTGGCTGCGGCTGCGCGCCGGCGGGGCGGGAATGGACACGCTGATCTCGGTGGGGACGCTGGCGGCCTTCGGGTACTCGGTGTGGGCGATGTTCACCGGCAACGACGTGTTCTTCGAGACGGCGGCGGTGATCGTGACCCTCATCCTGGCCGGCCGCTATCTCGAGGCGAGGGCGAAGGGCCAGGCGTCGGCGGCGGTGACCCGGCTGCTCGAGCTCGGCGCCAAACAGGCCAGGGTGCGCCGGGACGGTGCGCTGGTGATGGTCGACCCACTCACCCTCGCCCCCGGGGACGTGGTCGTCGTGCTCGCCGGCGAGAAGATCCCCGTAGACGGGGTCGCCACCGGGGCAGCTCCTCGATGGACGAGAGCATGCTCACCGGGGAGTCGGCCCCGGCGGTGCACGGCCCGGGCGACACCGTGTACGGGGCAACCGTGAACCTGGAGGGCGTCCTCGAGATCGAGGTCACCGGGGTCGGCCCCGACACGATGCTGGCGCAGATCGTCCGCATGGTCGAGGACGCCCAGGCGAGCAAGGCGCCCATCCAGGACCTCGCCGATCGGGTGTCCGCCGTCTTCGTCCCCGTTGTGATCGTCATCGCTCTGGCGGTGCTCGCCGGCTGGCTGCTGAGCGGCGCCGGGGTCGCCGAGGCGGTGCGCAACGCGGTGGCGGTGCTGATCATCGCCTGTCCCTGCGCCCTCGGGCTGGCCACGCCGACCGCGATCATGGTCGGATCGGGTCGTGGTGCCGAGATCGGGGTGCTGTTCAAGGACGCCGAGGTGTTCGAGCGAGCAGGCGACGTCGACATCGTGGTGTTCGACAAGACCGGGACGCTCACCCGGGGTGCGATGACGCTGTCGGCGCTCGAAGTCGACGGTGACGAAGCCGAGTTCCTCAGGCTGGTGGGGAGCGTCGAGGCGGCCAGCTCGCACCCGATCGGCAAGGCGGTGGCGCTCGGCGCCGAGGAACGCGGCGTCGACCTGACCACCGACGTCCAAACCGAGACGATCCCCGGTCGCGGAGTGGTGGGCGATGGTCGACGGGACCACCGTGGTGGTGGGTGGCGCCAAGCTGCTCGCCGACCGTGGGCTGGCGGTGCCGGGGCGATTCGCCGACGCCGTCGCCGGGTTCGAGGCCGCGGGGCACACGGCGTTCCTGGCGGGCTGGGACGGGACGGCCCGGGGTGCCCTGGCGGTCGCCGACACGGTGCGCGACACGCCGGCCGCAGCCGTGACGAGGCTGGGGCGCGCCGGCATCGCCACCGCCCTGCTCACCGGCGACAACCGGCGGACCGCCGAAGCCATCGCCGGCCAGGTGGGGATCCCCGATGTCGTGGCGCCGAGGTCATGCCCGGCGAGAAGGCCGGTGAGATCGACAGGCTGCAGGCAGCGGGCCGCACCGTGGCATTCGTCGGCGACGGCATCAACGACGCCCCCGCGCTGGCCGGGGCCGACCTGGGGATCGCCGTCGGCACCGGCACCGACATCGCCATCGAGTCCGGCGACATCGTGCTCATGTCCGGCGACCCGGCGCTGGTGCCCACCGCCGTCGACCTGGCGAAAGCGACGTTCCGCACCATCCGCCAGAACCTGTTCTGGGCGTTCGCCTACAACACGGCCGCCATCCCGCTGGCCGCCGCCGGGCTGCTCGACCCGATGATCGCCGCCGGCGCCATGGCGCTGTCCAGCGTCTCGGTGGTGGCCAACTCGCTGCGGCTCCGCCGCTTCGGCCAGGCGGATGCCGAAGAGGCGCCGGCCCCATCCGGTCCCGGTGGCCCCACACCGCCTGGAGCAGTTGATGCTGGCCCGGGGTGAGCCCCGCCTCGCCGGTAGGGTCGGCACTCCACCACAGGAACACGCGTCCCGGTGGCACCACGCGACGGGTTCCGGAGGCCGCCCCTCGCCGGTAGGTTTGCCTCCGTGACCGCCTTCATCGACATGCACTGCCACCCGCCGGTGCGCGCCTACCTGGAGGGCCCCTTCGCCCCGTACCTGGAGCAGGTGGAGAGGGTGTTCAGGCGCCCCGTCGCCGAGATGGAGGCCGCCGAGCTGGCCGACTTCTACCGGGGTCTCGACGGGCGGGCGGTCGTCCTCGGCTGGGACGCCGAGACCGCCACCGGGTGCCGGCCGTTCACCTCGGCCGACGTGGCGGGGCTGGTCGCCGTGGGCCCCGACGTGTTCATCGGGTTCGGTGGGATCGACCCGCACAAGCCGGATGCGCTCGACGCCGTCGACGCCGCCGCCGACCTCGGGATGTCGGGGCTCAAGTTCCACCCGTCGGTGCAGCGCTTCGACCCGGCCGACCCGGACCACCAACCCATCTTCGACCGGGCGGCCGAGCTCGGGCTGGTCTGCCTGTTCCACACCGGATACACCGCCCTCGGGATCCGGGATGCCGGGTGGAGCCGGCGTGGAGACGTCCTTCGCCAACCCGATGCGACTCGACACCTGGCCGCCCGGGTCCCGGAGCTGCGGATCGTCGCCGCCCATCCGTCCTGGCCATGGCAGGACGAGGCGATCGCCACGGCCCGCCACAAGCCCTCGGTGTGGCTGGAGCTGTCCGGCTGGTCGCCGCGCCTGTTCCCGGCTGCGCTGCTCGAGGCGGTGACCGGCGAACTCCGTGAGCGAGCTCCTGTTCGGCTCCGACTTCCCGTTCATCACCCCGCAGAAGTGGATCGGTGACTGGGAGAGGCTCGGGGTCGATGGCGAGGTCACCCGGCGCATCCTCCACGACAACGCGGCAGCCCTCCTCGGCCTCGACTGAGTTCCATCGCGGGGTGCCCTATTGGTTGCTTCGGGGTAGCCTGAGCGGTCATGGATGTGATCAGGAGATTCTCCAAGCCGGTGCTCCGCAGGCCCCGTGCGGTGATCTCGTTCGAGGGTTGGAACGACGCCGGAGAGGCGGCCAGCGGCGCCGCCGAGTACCTGCTCGCCTCGTCCCGGGTCAACGAGCCCTTCGCCGTCATCGACCCCGAGGAGTTCTACGACTTCCAAGTGCGCCGACCGCAGGTGGTCATCGACGCCGGCGGTACCCGCAGCCTCACCTGGCCGATCACCCGGTTCTACGCCGTCGAGTATGGGCGACGCCGACCGCGACCTGGTGGTGGTGCTCGGCGAGGAGCCCAGCTTCCGGTGGCGCACCTACGCCCGATACCTGACCCAGATGCTCACCGAGGTCGACGTCGAGGCGGTGGTGCTGCTCGGCGCCTTCGCCGGCCAGGTGGCCCACACCCGACCCGTGCCGGTCATCGGGGTGGCCACCGACCCGGCGCTGGTCGACCGCCACAAGCTGCTCCACTCCACCTACGAGGGGCCGACCGGGATCCTCGCCGTTCTCCAGGAGGCGTGCCGTGAGGTCGGGCTGCCGGCGATGAGCCTGTGGGCGGCGGCGCCGCACTACCTGGCGTCCAACCCCAACCCCAAGGCATCGCTGGCGCTGGCGTCGAAGACGGCGGAGATCCTCGGGATTCCGACTGGACACGACCAGCCTCCGCTCGACCACCGACGAGTTCGAGAGCGAGGTTGCCGCCGCCATGGAGGCGTCGGAGTGAATTGGCCGAGTACGTGGCGGACCTGGAGCACGAGATCGACGCCGGCGACGGAGGAGATCGACGCCCAGGCGGAGGCCGACCTGGTCGGACGAGATCGAGTCGTTCCTCCGCAACCAGGACCACTCGCGCGCATTCCCGCCGAGCTTCGCTCGGCATTGCGCAGCGCCTCCCACACCCGGTGTCCCGAGAGCGGCATGTCGACGTGGGTGACCCCCAGGTCGGAAACGGCGTCGATCACCGCGTTGTGGATGGCCGGGGTCGAGCCGATGGTGGCGGCTTCGCCGATCCCCTTCGCCCCCATGGCGTTGCGGGGGGTGGGGGTCACCGTCGGACCGCGTTCGACCGAGGCAGCGAGCCGGCGGCGGGCACCAGGTACGACATCAGGTTGCCGGTCAGCGGGTTGCCGTCCTCGTCGTGGACCACTTCCTCCCACAGCGCCTGGCCGGCCCCCTGGGCGAACCCGCCGTGGACCTGGCCCGCGACCAGCAGCGGGTTCAGCACCACCCCGCAGTCGTCGACGGCGATGTGCCGCACCAGCCGCACCGAGCCGGTGGCGGTTCGACCTCGACGACGGAGACGTGGGCGCCGAACGGGTAGGTCGCCCCGTCCTGTTCGTGGACGAGCTCGGCGGCCAGGCCCGGGGACTTCGTCGGCGACGGCTCGGCGGCGAGCCGAGCGAGCGTCCGCCCAGGTGAGCACGCCCCGGGGACACCCGCCACCCCGAGCCGGCACTCGGGGAGCACGACGACGTCCTCGACCGCCGCCTCCAGCCGGTCGGCGACGATGCGGCGCGCCTTGGCCACGCACCTGGCGTCCCGCCTCGAGGACGGCGGTACCGCCGACCTGGAGCGATCGGGAGGCGCCGGTGCCCCAGCCGCGGGCGACGACATCGGAGTCGGCCTGCCGCACGTCGGATCCGGTCCATGGCGATGCCGGTCAGCCCGGATGCCAGCTGGGCGAAGGCGGTCTCGTGCCCCTGGCCGTGACCGGACGTCCCCACCCGCGACCGTGGCCGAGCCGTCCTCGTGGACCTCGAACCCGGCCCACTCCTTCTGGTCGTCGCCGGCGGTGATCTCGACGTAGCAGGCGACACCGATGCCCAGGAGCAGCGGGTCATCGGCGCGCCGCCGCTGCGCCGCTGCTCGGCACGCAGCTCTTCGTATCCGGCCATCTCGAGCGCGGTGTCGAGCGCGAGCCCGTAGTCGCCCGGAGTCGTAGTGGGCGCCGGTCGGGGTGGTCAGCAGGGAAGACGCTCCGGGTCGAGGAGGTTGCGCCGGCGCAGCTCGACCGGATCGAGCCCCAGCTCGCCGGCGAGCACGTCCATCGCCCGCTCGATGGCGTGGGTCGCTTCCGGCCGGCCGGCGCCGCGGTAGGCGTGGGTCGGGGTGGTGTTGGTGACGGCGCACCGCCACGAGACCTCGGCCCGGTCGATGGCGTAGACACCGGTCGCCATCAGCCGGGTCCAGGCGGGCAGGGCGGTCCATACAAGCGGGTAGGCGCCCGGCGTCCTGGACGATCCGCATCCGCATCGCCCGCACCCGGCCGTCGAGTCGTCGGCGCCGAGCTCGACCATGATCTGCTGCGCCCTCCCCTGCGTCATTCCCTGGAGGTTGTCACGGCGAGACTCGTGCCATCGCACCGGGCGGCCGAGGTCGAGCGCCAGCCGGGCGGTGATCTGCTGCTCGGGGTAGACGTAGAACTTGGCCCCGAAGCCGCCGCCCATATCGGGCACCATGGCGTGGAGCCGGTCGCGGTCGATGACCCGTCGCCCGCGAGATGCTGTTGCGGTGGCTGAACACGTTCTGGCTCCCGACGGAGAGGTGGAGGACGTCGCCGTCGGGGATCGCCAGGGCCGAGTTGGTCTCCAGCGGGACCGCCGCCACCCGTTGGTTGAGCAAGGCGAGGCGCACCGTGACCGAGCACCCGTCGAAGATGCCGGGTCGCGGCTCGTCGCCGCCGGCGAGGCAGAGGTTGGTGCCTGCCGCCGGGAAGAGCAGCGGGGCGGCGGGCTCCGAGGGCCAGCATCCGGGTCGACGACCGCCGGCAGCGGGTCCAGGTCGACGATCACCATGGTGGCGGCGTCGACGCCCTGGCGTTCGGTCTCGGCGACCACCACGGCGACGATCTCACCGGTGAACCGGACCCGGTCGACGGCGATCGGCGGGTCGGCCGAACTCGACCGCCACGCCGGACGGCCCGGCGCGACCACCGGGAGGTCGAGGTCGGCGGCGGTGTACACACCGACGACGCCCGGCATCGCCGCCGCCTGCGACGGGTCGACAGAGATGATGGAGGCGTGCGCCAGCTGGGCACGGACCGGCACCAGGTACACCGCGCCGTCGACCCGCTGGTTGGGGATGAAGGTGCCTTCTCCCCTGAGGAACCGCGGGTCCTCCATCCGCTTCACCGCGGCGCCGAGGATCGAGCCTGCCACAGCGGGAATCTAGGAAGGGACGGGCCGGAGGTCGGCCCGGGTCAAGGAGTCGAGTCGGGATTGCGCACGGCCGGCGGCGGGGCTGAGGTCCCCGCCTGCCGGAGGAGGGCGGCGAAGCCGCCCGGGTATGTCACGCCGGGGCCCGTGTTCACTTCTTCTTGTGCCGGTTGGCCTTGATGCGCTTGCGGTACTTGTGCTTGCTCATCTTCTTCCGGCGCTTCTTGATCAACGAACCCATGGAACCTCAGTCACGGACAGGGGTCAAGAACTCAAGGAAATGCCCTCGGCGAAGCCGCCGAGGGCGGTGACACCGGTAAGGATGGCCGATCCCGGCACGCATTCGCAAGCCGGTGGGTCACCGCCAGCCGGTGGAGGCGACGCCGGGGTTGAGTGTGCGGCCGGCGCCGTCGAGGGTGGCCGACAGCGCCGCCGCCGACGGCCGACCGTCGTCGCCGCGGTGGTGAAGGCGATCACCGCCGGCCCGGCGCCGCTCCAGGCGGCGTGGAGCGCCCCGGCCGCCCGGGCGGCCTCGATCAGCCGCCCGGTCATGCGGCGAGAGACCCAGCCGCGGGAGCTCGTGAAGCTCGTCGCCCGTTGCCTTGTCGAGAAGCGACAGGGTCGGCGGTGCGGAGCCCCTCGACCAGCATCGCCGACCTGGGCGACGCTCCGTGCCGCCAACCTGGTGCGGAACCACGTCGGGGAGCGCCGCCCGTGCCTGATGGGTGGAGAGGCGCCCGTCGGGGACCGCCAAGCACCAGCCTCAGCTCCGGGGCCAGGTCCAGTCGGTGGACGATGCCGTCGAATGCGACCACGAGCCCGCCGTACACGGCGGCGGCGGCATTGTCCGGGATGGCCCTCCAGCTCGGCGACCAGCTCGAAGAGGTCTCGGTCGGTCGGCTCCGCGCCCGGCGGCCCGCAACGCCGCCGCCGCCACAGCCACCGCCACCGCCGAGCTCGAGCCCAGTCCCCGGGAGCGGGGAATGTCGTTGGCGATGCGCATCGATCATCGGCCGCTCGCCCGCCGCGCGCCGACCGCCCGCACCACGAGGTCTCCCGGGTCGGGGACCGACCTGGTCCGCCCTCCTCCTCGACCAGCCAGTGATCGGAGGGGGCGACCTCGCACCGGCACCACATGTCGAGGCCAGCGCCATGGCATCGAAACCGGGCCCGAGGTTGCCCGAGGACGCCGGGGCCGACGCGGTTCCGGTTCGGGGGGCCGGCGTCGGCGCAGGGTCGGGCATCGGGCGGCGAGGGTAACCGTTCGCACGATGTGGCGATCGTCGTCGCCGGCGGGGACGGCCGAGCACGGCCGGTGGACCTGCTCTGCCCTTGGGTACGATCGACCGCCGGAGGAATGCCCGCAGGGACCGCATCGTCGCCGCCGTCGACGGGTCCGCCACCAGCCGGGTGGCGTTGGTCCGGGCCGCCGTGGAGGCCGGCGCCCACGAGGCGACCTCCAGGTGGTCTTCGCCTGGAACTACCTCGATCAGGCCCATCTCGACGAGTTCGACGCCGGGTACGGCGAAGCGAAGGCTCGGCATGGGTGGAGGCGTTCATCGACGACGTGCTGGCCGAACGGCCGGCCGGCACCGAGGTGACCATGATCAACGACCACGCCGCCCCGGCGATCATCGCCGCCAGCCGGGATGCGTGGATGGTGGTCGTGGGCAGCCGGGGCCTCGGCGGGTTTCCGGGGGCTGCTGCTCGGGTCGGTGAGCCAGCAGGTGGTGCAGCATGCCCACAGTCCGGTGCTGGTGTCCCGGTCCGCCGCGACGCTGGCGCCAGCCCGGCCGACGGCCCGAGGCTCTCGGTAGTCGGCATGCGAGGCGATCAGCCGTCGGCGGGCTCGCCCGCCGCAGCCGGAAGCGGCGGCCGGTTACCTCGGCGGCCTCGATCCTGACGAAGATCGGCTTGGGGCCCTCCTGCCACGGGTACAGCGGGAGCTCGGTGGCGTCGATGATCTCGTAGGGCTCTTCGATCCGGAGCGCCCGCCCCTTCACCACCACGCTCCACACCTCGTCGGCGTCGGCACCGTCGACCTCGAACGCCACCATCCCCGTCGGCGATGCCGGAGAGCTTGGTGCCGGCGGCGGTGCGGAACACGATCGACGCCGTGGTCGACGACGTAGTTGATCGGGAAGATGTCGGGGACGCCGTCGAAGACCACCGCCAGCCGGCCCAGCGTCGCAGGAGCGGAGCAGCTCCCAGCATTCGCGTACCGCAAGACCTCGGACGCGAACCGGGTGGCTCTCTGCCATGCCCGACCCTACCGCACCGGACGTCGGGGCACCGGGGCCGAAAGTCCCTGATCCGGTCGCGGTCAGATCCGGAACGCCTGCCAGTCCTGCTCCCATCCCGCCATGTCGGCGGTGCCGCGGCGCTGACCGGTCCCAGCCCGACATCGGGGCCGTCTTCGCCGAGGAAGGTGCCGCCCACCCAGGCCGCCTCGGTCGACGAGACGGCGAGGAAGCAGGATCCGGCGCCGTCGTACGCCGGCGGGGGGTCGGCGTCGAGGATCCGGGAGGCGATCAGCGAACCGACGGTGCGGCCCTGGCCGGAGGCGAAGACACCGGCCTTGGGGAGGGCGGCGGTGGCGGTGGGGACCACGTTGACGTCGCCGATGGCGAACACCCCTTGCGCTTCGGTCTCGAGAGTGGCCGGGTCGACGGCCACCCAGCGGCCGGCCCCGGTGAGCCCGGACCCCTCGACCACCGCCGGCGCCCGATGGGCGGGAACCACGACCAGGACGTCGGCGGCGACGGCGGATCCGTCGGCGAAGCGTGCTTCGCTGCCGGACTTGCCGACGTCGGTGAGCACCGCCGAGGTGTGAAGGGTGATCCTCCTTTCGGCCAGCAGGGTGACCAGGGTCTGGGTCGCCGCGGGCCCTGCCACCGCCAGAGGAGCCGGCTCCGGTATGGCGAGATGCACCTCGATGCGGTCCCTGATGCCGGCGCGCCGTGCCCACTCCTCGATGAGCAGGGCGCCCTCGATCGACGCCGGCGGGCACTTGACCGGTGCCCCGGCGACCACGACCGCCACCGTCCCCCTGTCGAGCGCTCCCAACCGCGACGACAATCGGACCGCCCCGTCGTAGTGGTAGAAGGTGTCGGCGTCGGCGGAGCCCGGCACCGCCGCCCAGTCGTAGTCGGCACCGAGGGCGACGACGAGATGGTCGAACGCCCAGTCACGCTCGCCGGCAACAACCCGGCGCCCGGCGACGTCGATGGCGTCGATCTCGGACGTCACCACCTCGACCCCTTTCGCCGCCGCCACATCGAGGGAGCGGGTCAGGCCTCCGACGGGGCGAGCCCCGGCGGCGATCAGCGGGTTGACGCCGCACAACCGGGCCTGGCGGGTCCGGTCGATGAGCACCACCCGGTGGGGAGATGGCAGGAGCCGGCGGGCAGTCAAGGCGGCAGCCGCCCCGCCGAAGCCACCTCCGAGCACCATCGTCACGCTCCCGCCCATGTGTGCTCCTCCACTTGGTTGCGGTCAAGGTAGGGGATCGAGCCGCCGGGACCGCCGGCGACGTGGGCTGCTGTCACAATCGCCCGGTGACATCGCCGTGGGACCTCGCTGAGCTGGCCGGCCGTGGCATCGGCGAGCTGTTGAGGCGGGGACGCAGCCTGGCCACGATGGCCGCCGTCACCGCGACGATCGCCGGGGTGTTCTGCCTGGTCGCCGTGGGCGCCAACACCTCGGGCGCCACCCGGACTGCGTGGATCGTGTTGGGGGTGGCGGTGTGCGCCGTCCCCGCCGGTGCCGCATTCCTGGCCAGGCTGATCCTGGAGCGGGCGAGACGCCGCACCGGGCTGGTCGCCGACGTGAGACGCCTCCTCGACGACCCTTCCGCCCGCGGCGCCGTGGCCGGCTTGGCCGGCGGCCGCCGTCGTCTCCTCGGCTCCGGGAGACGACTCTGGGCGCTGCGCCGGGCGGTCACCGACCGCAGGCTCGAGCTGACCGACCTCTGGGTGACGCTCCTCGCCCTCACCCGCCTCCCCTTGCTCGCCGGCATCGCCCTGATCGGCTCGCTCGTGCTCGCCATGGTCGGTGTGCTGGCCGGTGCCGTCGCCGTCATCGGATAGGAAACCTGTCCAGCGATCAACGCCGGGAATGAAGAAGCCTGCTGGTGGCGGGTGGGTGTCAGTGGCTGTCTCCTCGGTCGCGGAGCCGTTCGGGGAGGCCGGGGGCAAGGGACATCACGGTCTCGGTCGCTCCCCAGACTGCGAAGGCGGCGGCGAGCGACCAGTCCCCCGCGATGCCATTGAGGACGACGAGGACGAAGGAGAGCCCGAGCAGCGCCAAGCCGAAGGGACGGCTGTGGCGGCTAGGGGCAGCGTCGGCCCCGGCGAGCCACAACCCGCAGCTGAGCAGGGCGAAGGCGATGATGGCGACCGAGGCGACGTTCTCTAGCAGGATCACTCCCTCGAGGCAGGTCTGTTCGGTCGCCGAGGATATCGCCCGGGCCTCGTCGTGCTCACCGCTCGAGGAGCCGAACGAGCCGCCATCGCGTACGCCTTCATCCAAGAACCAGAGCGTCGGGTCGCTCCCCGCGGCGATCAGACGGTGGTGAGCACCCGTTCGGAGGTGGGCTCGTCGTCGCCGTCGGCAATGCCCTCCAGCGGGTCCGGTCCGGTGCGGCGGCGGCGCACGGCATACACCCCCAGGCCGGATCCGGCGAGCGCCCCGGCGGCCATGATCGCCATCAGGATGCCGGTGTGGGACCGGAGCAGGGCGGCGCCGCCGGCGGCGACCGGCGACCTTCCCCCACCCGGGTCGAGCGCCCAGGCGCCGATACGGGCGAACAGGATGAACGTCATGGCGGCGACGGCCAGCCGGAACAGGAGGCTTCGGGCCATGCGGACGCGATCGTCGGCGAGGAAGACCGAAAGCCCTCCGGCAGCAGCCGCCACGCCGGTGGCGGCCAGCGCCGCCACCGTGAGGACGCCCCGAGCCGTGGTGGCGACGCCGGCGACCTGGGCCGAGGCGTCGAGCACGATCGGCTCCAGGCCGGACAGCGCCGCCGTCACCTCGCTCCGGGGACGCCTCTACCCCGGTTCGCGACAGCTCCTCGGCCATGACCCTGCCCACCGGGGCGAGCGCTGCAGCAACGTCCACGGTGGCGGCCCTGCCCGGTTCGGCCACGGCGCCGTCGACGATCGCCTCCACCAGCACGTCGACGGCCGCCGCCACCTCCGGCGTGGCGGCGACACGTTGCAGGGTGGCGGCAGCCTCGACTCTCGGGGAGCCCGCCTGCCGCTTCGGCCAGCCACGCCTCCATGCGTTCGGCGACGAACTCGGTCGCCACCGCCGCCCGCACTCCGGCGGCGAGAGCCTCCTCGTCGCCGCTGACCGCCTGGCCCCACACCCCCACCAGGAGCGTGGTCACCGACAGCCCGAAGACGTAGAGGAGCAGCCAGGAAGCGAAGCGCCTGGCGGCGGTTGGGCTGGTGGGCGGAGAGTTCGGCGAGTTCGTCATGACGAGCTGAATCAGACCGGGTAGCGGGGCGGTCTGGAGTGGGACGTCACCGATGGCGACCGCGGTTCCCCAGCCGGGGTAGCTTGCCCGTCCGGCTGGTGTCGTAGCGCCGCGAAGGGCTCCGTTGCTGAAATGCCGACATCAGTCATGCCAGTCGATGACGGAGGTGACCCCTGGACATCACCGACCTGCTCGGGCTCGACACTCTGCTCGCCCAGCTCGTGCTGGCGATCGGCGCCGCCATGGTGGTGGGCAACATCGCCGCCCTGGTGGCGGACTCCCGAGGTCGGCGTCCCAAGGGAGCCGAGGGACCTCGACCGCACCAGGGCGTGGTGGTTGCTCGGCGTCGGTGTCCTCATCGCCCTGTGGGGCGGGCTCAGCCTGCTGGCGGGCTAGCGGCCCCCGCTCGATCCCGACCAGTCCCAGCGAGCGGTGCACCGCTGCATCCCACCGCCGGCCGCCGGAGTACGATGGTCGCCGCCGGCGGATGTAGTTCAATGGCAGAACACGAGCTTCCCAAGCTCGGAGTGGGGGTTCGATTCCCCTCATCCGCTCGTTATATGGCTCTTCGGCTGACGCCTCACGTCGCGATGCGATGGGGGATCCCCAGCCCCCATCGCCGAGCCTCCGAGCTCCGGCGCGGCCTCACGCCGGCTGCGTTCTGTGAACCGAATGCCGGCCTTCGCCGGCCCGGGTTTCCGTCACAGACCGATGGTGAACTCGATGCGGGGACCCGGCGCCAACCACAGCGACGATCGCTGTGGGCGAGCTCACACGCCTCCGGGGTGTCGACGCCGGTGGCATCAACCGCGGCGGTGGTTAGCATCCCGCCCCGATGATCTTCTCCGATCGCACCATCCGTGAGTCGATCGCGTCGGGTCGGATCGTCATCGACCCCTTCGAGCCGTCCATGGTGCAGCCGTCGAGCATCGACCTTCGCTGCGGCTCGGTCTTCCGGGTCTTCGAGAACCACCGCTACCCGCTCATCGACCCCAAGGCCGACCAGCCCGACCTGACCAGCGCGGTCGAGGCCGCTACCGGCGAGCCGTTCATCCTCCACCCCGGCGAGTTCGTGCTCGGTTCGACGCTGGAATCGGTGGGCCTGGGTGACGACGTGGTGGCCAGGCTCGAGGGCAAGTCGAGCCTCGGCCGGCTCGGGCTGCTGATCCACTCCACCGCCGGGTTCATCGACCCCGGGTTCGTCGGCCAGGTGACCCTGGAGCTGTCCAACGTCGCCAACCTGCCCATCGCCATCTACCCGGGGATGAAGATCGGCCAGGTGTCGTTCTACGAGTTGAGCACCGCCGCCGAGCACCCTTACGGGTCGGCGGGAACCGGCTCCAAATACCAGGGCCAGACCGGCCCGACCCCGAGCCGGGTCCACGAGGACTTCACCGCCACCACCTGAGAGTCGTCCCGCGGCGTCACCCGTCGCCGGAACCGAGCTCCAGCCTGTCGACGACGCCCTGGATCTCCTCGACCACCAGCTCCGGCCGGGACCACAGGATCCCCTCCATGGCGGCCCCGTCTGCGACCAGGCTGCGAGAGTCCGTCGACAGCGAGGCATAGAAGGTGAGCCCGTCCTGCCAGTAGTCGTTGACTTCCTCGGCCACCGCATCCCCGGCGTAGTCGCGCATTCCCGGGCTCAGGTATGTCGACTCGGGGTCCTGGCCGATCACCACCAGCGGCGCCGAGCCGAGGTCGCCAAGAGCATCGGACGTCGCCTCGTCGAGGTCGGACCAGGGCGGGGGGCCGCTCAGGTCGGGCAACACGCTGTCGAGAAAGGCAGGGAAGCCGATCGGCATCGGGTCGACCAGGACCATGCCGGTGACATCGACCCCGGAATCGGCGAACAGCCGGGTGGAGTGGACGCCGTCGCCGTTGGCCACCAGCAGGTAAGGCCCGTCGAGCCCCGCGGTCTGCAAAGCCTCGGCCAGGTCCGCGGCCCGTTCGTCCGGCGGCGAAATGCTCTCTCTCCCGACGTAGCCGTGGCTACAGGTCATGACACCGTCCTCAGCGAGCAGGCCTTGCACCACCGACCACGACCCGTACTCGATCCAGTTCATCGCATCGAGGATCACCGTGGCCGGGCCGTCGTACGAGCCGGGATCGGTGCGCAGCAAAGTGACCGCCTCGTCATCGAGCCCACCAACGGTGCACAGCAATCGGTGCCCGTCGACGGTCTGGTCGACGACCCGGGCACCCTCAGGGAGGAGCTCGGCGTCCGGATCCATCCTGAGCAACGCCCCTGGGTGGTACAGGGGGATCCACAACGATCCGGCTGTGTCCACCATCCCTCCCGGCTTTCCGGGCAGTGGGTGGCCGGCGAATTCCAGGGTTTCCGGATCGATCCGGGTGACGACGTGATCCGTGATGGACGTCACCCACAGGGACCGACCGCTCTCCTTCATAGAAAGCAGACCGCCGGGCAGCGCTACCCGTACGGCGTCTCCTGACTCGACATCGAGCCGCACCACCCCGCTGCCGTCGGCTTGATCGCCACCCTCGAGCAGCCAGAGATAACCGCCTGCTTCGGTGACCATCCGGATCTCGTCGGCATCAGGCACCGGGCCGACGCCGAGGTCGACGCCGATATCGCCGATGGTCCCGCTCTCGTCCACGCTCGACAGGATGTCCGCGCTCTCCGCGTGCACCTGCCACAGGTAGCCGAGGCCCTCCCCCTTCAACGCACCCGGCTGGGCGTCCAGTACCTCTCCCTCGGCCGAGATCTGGCGGATCACTCCGCCGGCGCTCACCCAGAGCCGGTCACCGAACCAGTGAGCCCTCGGCCACGGCGGCATATCGGCGTCGAGCGGGATGGTCAGGTCCACAGCTCCTTCCGCGGGGTCGAAGCGGAGCACCTCGCCGCCGTCGTCGAGACCCGTCAGCCACACGTAGCCACCACCCACTGCCACACCTTCGGCCCATGGCTCGATGGGATACCGGCCGACCACGCTGTCGGTGGCGGTGTCCACCCGCACCAGCTCGTTCATCGCCGCGCTCATCACCCAGACGGTGTCGCCGTCGGCCGCCACGGTCCGCAGCCCGCCGCCACCGATGTCGACGGCGGCCTCGATGCCGGGGAGCTCGACCAGGTCGGCTCCGCCCACGAGGTCGGTGACCTGCTGGGCGTCGTCGACCGCCGAGTCGTCGCGGAGGAGGATCAATGGGGCAAGGAGGGCGGCCACGGCGACGAACGACACCGTCGCCGCCACCAGCGGGCGTCGGAGCAGGCCCGGTGTCGGTCGGCGTGTCGGTTCGCCCGCCCCGGCGATCCGCCGGTCGACTCCGGCGCGCAGCAGGTCGGCGGGCACCGTGACGTCGGCGGCGGGGTCGGCCCTGGTCAGCAGTTCCAACGGGTCGGTCATGACGGCTTCTCCTCCGGTTCACTGGCCAAGTCGGGATCACGTTCGATGCGGGAGCGCAGCCGCGACCGGGCGCGCAACAGCCTCTGGTCGAGGGCGTTCTCCTTGATCCCCAGGATCTGCGAGGCCTCGCTCCTGGAGAGCTGGTCCCACGCCACCATCATCAGGAGCTCGCGATCGGTTCGACTGAGCGCGCCGAGGGCGCGGAGGACCGCGTCCGACATCGGATCGGTGGAGTCCCCGTCCGCTTGCGCGGCATGTGGGGCCGCGGCCAAACGGGCGACGAGTCGGCCCCGCCGGGCCCGGCTCCGGTACTGGTTCCCCACCGTCTTGTAGGCGACGCCGAGCAGCCATGCCCGGGAGGCATCTTCCGGTACCGCGTCGAGCCGTCGCCAGGCCACGGCGAAGACCTCGGCGGCGGCATCCTCGGCGTCGGGGCGGCCCAGCCGGCGCACGCAGTAGCGGTAGACATCGGCGTGGTGCTGCTTGAAGAGTGCGTCGAAGCGCTCGGCCGTATCCACCTTCTCATCAACGCTACCGATCACGGTCGTCGCCACCTCTGTCCACTGCCCCTAGGTGTCCCGAAAGGGCAGTTCTCTTACAGCTGACCTCAGGACGCCCACCGGCGGCTGGTAACCTCGCGCCGAATGTCAGCTCACGTCGCCGCCCCAGGAGCGGGACGTAACGGCCACGACCCCAGGACCCGATCCTCCCGATGACACCACTGATGGCCGCCGCCGAGTCGGGGCCTGCCAACTTCGTCAGCCTCGAAGTCGAGCTCTGGCAATGGGGCGTCCTGCTCGGCCTGATCGTCGCCCTGCTGCTGGTGGACCTCCTGGTCTTCCACCGCGAGGCGCACGAGATCGACACCCGGGAGGCGGCCATCGAGTCGGCCGCCTGGATCTCGATCGGTCTGCTCTTCGCCCTGGTCGTGTGGTGGTGGTTCGGGGTCGCCGCCACCGGCGAGTACGTCGCCGGCTACCTCATCGAGAAGAGCCTCAGCGTCGACAACGTGTTCGTGTGGGCGCTGATCATGAGCTACTTCCGGGTGCCCCGGATGTACCAGCACCGGGTGCTGTTCTGGGGGATCTTCGGCGCCCTGGTCATGCGGGCCATCTTCATCTTCCTCGGCGTTGCGCTGATCGAGCGATTCGACTGGATCCTGTACGTGTTCGGCGCCTTCCTGCTGTTCACCGCCGGGCGGATGATGTTCGGCGACTCCCAGCACGTCGATCCCGGCAACAGCCGGTTCCTCAGGGTCGTCAACCGGATCATCCCCTCGACCGACAAGCTCGACGGCCCGCACCTCTTCACCCGGATCGACGGGCGCCTCCTCGCCACACCGCTGTTCGCCGTCCTCCTGCTGGTCGAGGTCACCGATGTGATCTTCGCCGTCGACAGCGTGCCGGCGGTGCTCGCCATCAGCCACGAGCCGTTCATCGTGTTCTCGTCGAACGCATTCGCCATCCTCGGGCTCAGGGCGCTCTACTTCCTGCTCGCCGACATGCACAACCGCTTCCGCTACCTCCAGGAGGGGTTGGCCATCATCCTCGCCTTCGTCGGCGTCAAGATGATCATCGCCGAGTGGTACCACATCCCGGTGTGGGCGTCACTGCTGTTCATCGCCCTCGTCCTGACCGTGTCGATAGTGCTCTCGCTGCGCGCCGAGCGGAACGGGAACCCGCCCGGGGTGGGATCCGCCGCCGATCCTTCGGCGATCGACGATGAGGCCATCGACGGCGAGCCGCACCGCCGCGTCGAGGAACCGGTGCCCACGGACGAGCCGTGAGCCGGCTCCCGGGGTCTCACCGCGGGTGCGCTTCCCTCCAGTAGCGGTATTCGTCGGCGAACCCCAAGGCGATCAACGGGACGAGCCCACCGGCGAGCACCCCCGTCGGTGTCATCACCAACAGCAGCCCGAACACGTAGGCGGCGCTGAGCGCGACGGCGATCAACCGGTACCGCATCAGGTCGTAGAGCGGCGCCCGGTTGAGGGTGATGGCGCCGCCGGCGGCGAACCCTGCCGACGCTCCGAGCACCGGGGACAGGAGGCCGAGGCCGAGGCCGATCACCAACAGCAGCCCCATGGCGTACAGCACGTGGCGCGGTGCCTTCGGGTTCTGCGACACGAATCCAACCGCCACGAAGACGAAGGGCGCCATCGCCAGGGCGATCCCCACCAACGGGACGTCGATCGCCGGCGGGGCACCCTCCGGAACGGCGAAGGCCCGGGCGTACGGGAAGTAGCTGAACATCATCACCACCGTGCCGATGGCGATGGCCAACCAGTTCCGCTTCCGGTACTGGTCGATGGTGTCCTCGTCGATGGCCGGGAGCCGCCCCTCAGCCCTTGACCGAGCCGGCGGTGAGCCCTCGCACGAAGTACCGCTGCAGGGAGAAGAACACCACCATGGGGAGCACCATGGAGACGAATGCGGCCGCCGGGAGCAGGTTGAGGGCGCCCTCGCCGCGGCCCGCCAGTTGGGCCAGCTCGACGGTGAGCACCGCCACGTCCGGGTCGATGCCCAGGAAGACCAGCGCCACCAGGTAGTCGTTCCACACCCAGAGGAACTGGAAGATGGCGAACGACGCCAGCACCGGCACCGACAACGGGACGATCAGTCTGGTGAAGATGGTGAAGTGGTCGGCTCCGTCGATCTTGGCCGACTCGATGATCGACGCCGGCAACGAGCCCATGTAGTTGCGTAACAGGTACACGGCCAGTGGCAACCCGAAGCCGGCGTGGGCCAGCCACACCGCCGGGAACGTCCCGTTGAGGTCGAAGCTGGTGTAGATGCGCAGGATGGGGATGAGGGCCATCTGCAGCGGCACCACCATCAACCCGACGATGACAACGAAGATGATGTTCCGGCCGGGGAACTCCATCCAGGCGAAGGCGTAGGCGGCGAAGGCGGCGATGGTGATCGGGATGACCACCGCCGGGATGGTCACCGCCAGCGTGTTGGCGAAGGCGTTGGCGAAGCCCTGGTCCAAGACCACCCGGTAGTTCTCCAGGGTCCAGGTGGCCGGCTCGAAGATCTCGCCGACCACCGTCCACCACCCCGATCGCCGGATGTCGGCG
The DNA here is from genome assembly GCA_963834375.1 of uncultured Acidimicrobiia bacterium. Lineage (GTDB taxonomy): Bacteria > Actinomycetota > Acidimicrobiia > Spongiisociales > UBA5794 > JACDBE01. Next base: position 23,861 of record CAWIBM010000006.1, read on the forward strand.
GGGTCGCGGAACGAGTTCACGAGCAGCCCGATGGAGGGCAGCGTCCACAGGATGACGATGACCCAGACGGTGAGATAGATGGGGAAGCGCGACGGCTTCTTGAACGTCGGTGCCGGCGGGGCGACCGTGGTGGCCGGGGCTTCGACGGCCGTCATCGCATCGCCTCCTGGGCGCGGAACCGCTTGACATTGATGATCAGGATGGGGACGACGGCGATGAAGAGCACCACGGCCAAGGCGGCGCCGATCCCGTTGTTGCTGTTGTCGAAGAACTCCGTAACCATCTGGCTGGCCACCACCTGGGTGTTGTCCCGACCCCCGGTCATCACGTACACGATGTCGAAGACCTTCCACACGGTGATGACGGTGGTGGTCCACACCACCACCACCGTCGACGAGATCGAGGGCAGGACGATCCGGCGGAAGGCCTGCCACTCCGTGGCCCCGTCGATCCGCGCCGCTTCGAGCAACTCGTCGGGCACCGACTTGATCGCCGACGAGAGGATGACCATGCAGAAACCCGTCTGCAGCCAGATCAGGATGACCATCAGGAACAGGTTGTTCCATGGGGTCAGGGCGAGCACGTCCGTGGCGCCGTTACCGAAAGCGGTGATGATGCCGTTGATCAGGCCGATCTGCTCGCCGAAGCCCTCGGCGCGGAAGCTGTAGACGAATCTCCACACCACGGACGCCCCGACGAAGGAGATCGCCATGGGCAGGAAGATCAGCGACTTCGAGAACGACTCGGTGCGTCGCGACAGCTTGTCGGCCAGGGTGGCGAAGGAGAGGCCGATGAGCACGGCAGCGGCGGGGACCACGATGACCCAGACGAAGCTGTTGCGGATCGCTACCAGGAAGGTGCTCTCGGTGAAGATCCGCTCGTAGTTGGCCAACCCGACCCATTCGGTCGAGCTGGAGTTCCGGAAGCTGGTGATCGTGGTGTTTATCGCCGGGTACACCAGGTAGAAGGCGAGCAGGGCGACCGCAGGTCCGGCGAACACGAAGGGACGGACCGCCGCCGCCGCCTTCGATGGCAGCGTGTTGGTGAGCCGGTCCATGCCCCAGTAGAGCGCCCAGATCCCGGCGACGCCCACCACGACGGCGACGATGACCTGGAGAGCCTTGTTGGCGTTCTCGCTCTTCAGGAACCCGAAGGTGAAGAAGAAGACGACGAGGACGGCGGGGAGGACGAGGGCGGCGGCGATGCGGAGCAGCCAGACGGTGAACCCGCTGGCCTGCTCTTCGTGGACAACGGGCTGTGGCGGCCCGCCCATCTCCTCTTCGAGCAGCGGCGGCGTCACTCCCGCCATCCGACCTCCCTCCTTGAAGGTTCGATCACCCTAGCAAGCGGGAGGGGGCGGCCCGCAGGCCGCCCCCTCCGATCGTTCGGCGTCTCTCGATCGGTGTTCAGGAAGCCGGCCAGGCGGCCTGGATGGCTTCGGTGACCTCGGCGGTTGACGTGCCCTGGGCGAAGGTGACCATGCCGTCCCAGAACGACCGCTGCCCGACCTCGGGGGGCATCAGGTCCGAGGCGTCGAACACGAAGGTGTTCGTGCCGAGCGCCTCGGTGATGGTCTCGGCGAAGGCGATGGCGGCTTCGGTCTCGTAGCAGTTGGGGTCCACGTCCTTGTGACCGGGCAGCCGCTGGACACCGGGGACGCCGTGGCCACCATGCTCAGCGATGCCGCCACCGGTCTCCGAGGCGAGGGTGCACAGCCACTCAGGAGTGATCCAGTCCATCACCGCCTGGACGTTGGCCGGGTCGTCGTTGAACACGATCAGGGTGTCGCCACCGCCCATGGCGCCGCCGTTGCCGTCGATGGTCGGGAACGGGAAGACGGCGATCTCGGCGTCCTCACCCTCCTCGAACTCGGGCATGTCGGCGAACACGTTGGCGATGAACGAGCCCTGCTTCAGCATCAGGCAGCCCGGCGGGTCCTGGAACAGCGGCCCGGGCGAGTCGTCGACGTTGATCGACGGCACGTTCTCGGCGCCGCCGAGCACGAAGCCCTCACCGTGCAGGATCTCACCGAAGGCGTCGAACGCCTGGGTGATCTGCGGGTCGGTGAAGGGGACCTCACCCTGATACCACTGGGTGTACACGTCGGCACCGACCTGGCGCACCACGATGTCCTCGATCCAGTCGGTCCCGGCCCAACCGGTTGCGGTGCCCGCCTCGAAACCGAAGCACCACGGGGTCATCCCGTCGGCGACGATCTGCTCGGACAGCGCCACCAGGTCCTCATAGGTCTCGGGAACCTCGTAGCCGTTCTCCTCGAACGTCGGCTGGTGGTAGAAGACCGTCGACTTGAAGTTCGGGAACCACGGGATGCCGTAGTGGCTCCCGTCCTCGCACAGACCCAGGTCCATCCAGAACTTGCCGTGGTTCGCTTCCATGTCCGCGATGTCGAAACCCATGTCCTCCAGCGACGCCAAATGGCCCTCGCCGGCGTACACGCAGATCGACGCCGGCTGCGGCACGAACGCCACGTCGGGCGGATCGTTCCCTTCGACCCGGATCTGCAATTGGGTCTCGAAGTCGTCCGAACCCGTGTACGAGATGTCGGACCCGGTCTCCGTGTTGTACGCCTCGATGAACCCGGTCATGGCGTCACCCTCGACCCCGGTCGGGGCGCCAAAGAGGGTGAACTCGGCGGGTTCGCCGTCGCCGGTGCCACCGCTGGTGTCGCCGCCGGCGTCGTCGTCGTCACCGCCACAAGCCGCGGCTACCAGCGCCAGCAGCATCAAGGCGATCAACCATCGCAAGCTGCGCATCGTGAATGTCTCCCTTCGGAGCAGTACTTTGAACGTCATAGTTCGGGTGGCGCCAAGCCGGCGCAACCTCGATGCACCCTACTGCGCGCTCCCGACCGCGTACAACAGCCGATCCGGTCGGCCGGGCAGCGTTGCCGTGACATCCGCCGGGCGATGTTGCCGTGACATCCGCCGGGCGATGCCCAAAGACGTGGCCGAAGTCGCCGAGCCGATACCGAGTTCGCTGCATGGGGCCGACCGGCTCACAGCCCGACCGCGCCGTCCACCGGCTCGATCGGGTCCGCCGGGGTGAAGCCGAACACCCTTCCGTAGAACCAGAGCTCGGCCTCGAGGGCGCGCACGATGTTGGCGGCGATCCGGAAGCCGTGTTGCTCACCCTCGAAGGGGAGGTAGGCGTGGGGGACGCCGTTGGCGGCGAGGGCCCCGACGATCATCTCCGCCTGGGCGGGCGGCACCACCTCGTCCTCGAGTCCCTGGAGCACGATGAGCGGCGTGGTGCAGTGCTCGATGTGGTTGATCGGCGACCGGTCGCGGTAGACGTCGGCCATCTCCGGGTACGGCCCGATCAACCGGTCGAGATAGCGGCTCTCGAACTTGTGGGTCTCGAGGGCGAGCGCCTCGAGGTCGGCCACCCCGTAGTGGCTGGCGCCGGCGCCGAACGTGTGGTGGGAGGTGAGTGCGGCGAGGGTGGTGAAGCCTCCGGCGCTCCCGCCCCTGATGGCGAGCCGATCGGGATCGACCTCGCCCCGGTCGGCGAGGTGGCGGGCGGCGGCGATGCAGTCGTCGACGTCCACGACCCCCCATGCGCCGTCGAGCCGGCGACGGTACTCGGTGCCGAATCCGGTCGAGCCGCCGTAGTTGACGTCGGCAACGGCGAATCCCGCGGCTGGTCCAGAACTGGCGACTGAGCGCCAGCGAGGGCGCCGCCGACGAGGTGGGACCGCCGTGGATGAACACCAGCAACGGCGGCAGCTCGCCTTCGGGGGCGACCACTTCGGGGTTGACCGGCGGGTAGTAGAGGGCATGGGCGTCGCGACCCCCGGTGGTCGGGAACGTGATCGGCCGCGCCGTCGAGATCGTAGCCCTCGTCGAGTCCTGGTGTCAGCTCCTCGGACAGTCGGTCGACCGTGCCCGTGTCGACATTCACCCGGTACGGGGCGAGCCGCGCTGGTGGCGGTGCCCGCCACCACGAGCACGTCGCCGTCGGAAGCGGCATCGACCACCTGGCGGACGTCGACGAACGGGGTGTCCACCTCGGTGAGCACCCCGCCGGCGTCGATCAGCCCGAGCCGGTCGAGCCCCGCCGGGTGACCGAGCAGGCGAGGCGGCCGTCGGCGAGCGGGGCGAGCCAGCGGAGCCCGTTGACCCAGGCCGGTCCCCCGATCTCGGCCTCGACCGGTTCGGTGAGAACCGGCGACGCCACGTCGACCCGGGCACGCTGCGGCGCCCACCAGCCGGACACGTCGGCGCTGAACAGCAGGTCGCCCGACGGGGCGAACACCGGCTGCACCGCCGAGACCCCGGGCCCCCCTCCCACCCGGGCGGCGCCGGACGGTACCGGTCGGGGCACCATCACCGCCGCGGGTGACCGTGGCGGTCATCACCGCGGTGTCGTCCCAGGGCATGTTGGGGTGGTCCCACTGCATCCAGGCGATGCGATCCCCGTGGGTGACCGGAAAGGCGACGAAGTCAGGCCCCTCCACGAGGGTGACGATGCGGTCCGGGTCGGTTGCGGCCGTGCCGTCGAACGGGATCGCCACCACCGTGTTGGCCGCCTCGCCATGTGCGGCAACGGTCGCAGGGGCGTGGTCCTCCGCCACCGCCACCAGCCACTGCTCGTCGAGCCACGAGATCTCGGCGAACCGCAGCCCGCGGGGGATGCGCGGGGACCGGGGTCAGTGGCATCGGGTCGGCTCCGGGGTCGACCCGATACAGCCGTTGGTCGTCCCAATGGGCGAACACCACCACGCCGTTCCGCACCGCCCAGGCCCCGCCGCCGTACTCGTGCACCTTGGTGCGGACGTTCCAGGTGGAGCCGCCGGCTTCGGGGTCGGGGAAGAGGTCGGTGCGGTCCCCGCCGGGAGCCCGGCGCACCAACTGGGTGCGCCCGCCCTCCTCCGGCCGTGACTCGCTCCACCAGATGTCGTCGCCGTCGGGCCTGATCTCGCCCGGCGCGGCGACACCATCGACCACCTTGGCGGCTGTGATGGGCGACGGCCAGGCGCCGAACGGAACGACCGGCTTCACAGGCGGAGGGCTCTCCTGGCCTGTCCGATGGGAAGGCGGGTGGAGATCATGGGTGCGATGGGGACGGTCCCGGCTCGGTCGGTTCGAGGTACCGCTTGTCGACGTAGCACCACAGCCAGTCCTGTCCGGGCTCGTAGGACTGGATCACCGGGTGGCCCGTCTCCTCGAAGTGGCCGGTGGCGTGCTTGCCCGGCGAGTTGTTGCAGCATCCGACGTGACCGCACGCCCGGCACATCCGGAGGTGGACCCAGTTGCTCTGCCCGGCGGCGACGCAGTCCTCGCATCCGGGCGACGACGGGTCGACGGTTGCCAGCGAGTCGAGGTGGTCGCAATCGGAGGTCACGGGCGACGATGCTACCGAAGGCTCCGACCGCGCACGCTTGCGGCGCCACCAGGGGCCCGAGCCGGTGCTCACACCGGGGCCTCGGCCCGCCGGGTGATGCCGGCGAAGCTGGCGAACTCCGGCCTGAACAGCATCTCGATCTTCGCGGTGGCCCCCTGGCGATGCTTGGCGATGTTGATCTCGGCGACGCCCCGGCTCTCCTGTTCCTCCGGGTGGTAGTACTCGTGGCGGTAGATGAACATGACCACGTCGGCGTCCTGCTCGATGGCGCCCGACTCGCGGAGGTCGCTCAACATCGGACGCTTGTCCTGCCTGGTCTCCATCGACCGGTTGAGCTGGGAGACGGCGATCACCGGGACGTCGAGCTCGCGGGCGAGGTTCTTGAGGTGGCGGCTGATAGCGGCGATCTCCTGCTGGCGGTTCTCGCCGGCGCGGGGGACGTTCATGAGCTGAAGGTAGTCGACCACCACCAGTCCCAGCCCGGGTCGACGGGCCAGGCGACGGCACTTGGCACGGATCTCGGTCACCGTCAAGCCCGGCGAGTCGTCCACGTAGATCGGCTTCTGGTCGAGGCTGGCGGCGGCGCGTGACAGCCGGGCGAAGTCGTCGTCGGTGAGCCTGCCGGTACGCAGCCGGGTCGAGTCGACCGACTCCTTGGCGCAGAGGAGGCGGGTGACCACCTCCTCCCGGCTCATCTCCAGCGAGAAGACCGCTACGGGGACTTCACGCATCGCCACGTTCATGGCGATGCACAGGGCCAGCGCCGTCTTGCCCATCCCGGGCCGGGCAGCCACCACCACCAGGTTCTTGTTGTGGAGACCGGCCAAGGTGCGGTCGAGGTCGGCGTAGCCGGTCGCCTGGCCGGTGACCTCCTCGCCCTTGCCGTACAGCTCCTCGGCCTGCTCGATGGCCGGGAACAGCAGGGGGCTGATGGGGGCCAGGCCGTCACCGATCCGCCGGTCGGACACGGCGTACACGGTCTGCTCGGCGATGTCGAGGACGTCCTCGATCGGTTGATCGACGGCCGTCGCCACCGTGCCGATCTCCCCACCGGCTCGCATCAGCCGACGGCGCAGGGCGTGCTCCTCGACGATGGCGACGTAGTGGGCGACATTGGCCGAGGTCGGAACGGCGTCCGACAGTCCGCTGACGTAAGCGATGCCGCCGACCTGGTCGAGGCCACCCATCCGGCGCAGGCCCTCGGTGACGGTGAGGGCGTCGATGGGCTCGCCGGCGTCGTAGAGGGTGGTGACGGCGGCAAAGATCGATTGGTGGGCGGGCTTGTAGAAGTCCTCGGGCTGGAGCTTCTCGAGGGCGACGTCGACGGCCTCGGTGGCGATGAGCATCGCCCCCAGCACCGACTCTTCGGCCTCGATGCTGTGCGGAGCCATCCGCGCTCCACGGCCCACGTCACGTTCCATCACCGCTGTCACCGGCTGTCCTCCGTCCGATCCCGTGTGCCACCGTCACGCCTCGGTGCCTACCCGCCACCATCTTGCCGACGAGGTGTGACACGAAACGGCCGCGTGCGACCGTCTCGGGGAAATGCGGAGAAGCCCGGCGAGTGTATGGGGCGGAACCGGAGCGCGGAAATGAAACAGCCGCCGAAGCCCTGGGACGCGAAAGAAAGACGTCGTCGACCACGGGATGCTGTCTCCGCCCTCACCGGGAGGTGCAGGTCACTGGCCCTCCGATGACCCCTCCCCGCCTCCTGCCACCATCCATGAGGGGAGGGGAAACCCGGCCCGTGCTGCTGGCACCCCTCCCCTGAAAAGGGGAGGGAAACATCGGGGAGGACTACTCAGGCAGGGATGATGTCGAGGGTGAGGCTGAACTCCACGTCCGGATGGGGGTGGAGCCCCACCTCGTGGAGCCCGATCTCCTTGATCGGTGCCGGGATCGAGATGATCTTGCGGTCGACCTCGACGCCGGTGAAGCGCTTGATCGCCTCGACGATGTCGTGCTCGGCGACCGAGCCGAAGAGCCGGCCTTCGTCGCCGGCACGCGCCGCCACCACGACGCGGGTGCCGAGGAGCGCCTGGGCGAGCTGCTCGGCGTCCCCCTTGGCCCGCTCCGCCGCCTCGATCCTGGTTGTGCGCACCGCCTCGGCCTGGGCGATGGCCCCGCGGGTCGCCTTGACCGCCTTGCCCTTGGGAACGAGGAAGTTGCGGGCGTACCCGTCGGCGACATCGACGACGTCACCCTTCTGCCCGAGGTCGGCGACGTCCTCGACGAGGATGAGCTTCACGGTCACGATCGGGTCGCCACGTAGGGGAGCAGTGCCATCTCGCGGGCATTCTTGATCGCCTTGGCGACCGCCCGCTGGTGGATGCCGCAGTTGCCGGTGACCCGACGGGTGCGGATCTTGCCCTTGTCGGACACGAACTTGCGCAGCAGGGCGACGTCCTTGTAGTCGATGGGCTCGGCCTTTTCGTGGCAGAACTGGCAGACCTTGCGCCGCCGGCGCGAGTCGGCGGCGGTTGGCCGCCGGCGGCGCGGCGCTCGTTTCACTGGTGGCATCTGGTTGTCTCTCCTGTGAGGATCGGAAGGGGGCGGCATGGCGCCGCCCGGCACTCCGGTCGGCGGTTCAGAACGGGGCTTCGTCCGGCCCGTAGTCGTCGCGGGCCACCGGGGCGACCGGGGCGACCGGGGCCGGCGCCGAGCGGTTCGAGTCCGACCAGGTGTCCCCGCCGCGCTGGGTCTTGGTGACGTTGGCGGTGGCCCACCGGATCGACGGGCCGATCTCCTCGATGCGGACTTCGACGACGGACCGCTTGTCTCCCTCCTGGGTCTCCCACGTGCGCTGTTCGAGGGAGCCGGTCACGATGATCCGCATCCCCTTGGTGAGCGACTCGGCCACGTTCTCCGCCATGTCGCGCCAGCACGTGCCGGCGAAGAAGCTGGTCTCCTCCTGCCACTCGTCGTTGCGGTCGCGATAGCGCCGGTTGACCGCCAGACGGATCTTGGTCATCGCCGCCCCGTTGGGGGTGAAGCGGAGCTCCGGGTCGTCGACCAGGTTGCCGACCAGGGTCACTGCGTTCGTCGTCATTGTCTCGTCTCTCTCGTCGTGGGTCGACCGCCACTATGCATCGGCGGTATGACAGAAACCAGGGGGTCAGGCGTCGGTGCGCACGATCTTGTGGCGGATGACCGCGTCGGAAAGGTGGAGGGCCCGGTCGAGCCGGTCGACCAGCTCGAACTCGGCTTCGAAGGTCACCACCGAGTAGTGGCCCTCGTTGAGATGGTCGATCTCGTATGCGAAGCGGCGCTTGCCCCACAGGTCGCGCCCGGTCACCGAACCGGACTCGGTGATCGCCTTCTCCACCTCGCCGATCTGGCCGGCGACGTCGGTGTCGGCCATCTCGGGTCTGTGGATGATCATCAGCTCATAGGAACGCAAAGGCTCTACACCTCCTGTGGACATCCTGAAAGGAAGGCCCCCGGCATCTCCGGGAGCAGGGGTCGAGTGAGCGGGGCCATTGTAGCCGCCGTCGCCGACGACCCGATCAGCCGCGTCCGGCTGCCTACTCGGACGTCGTCGGCGCCGCCAGCTCAGCAGCGGCCTTCTTCGCCCGGCGCTCCCTGGTGTCGGGGCCCTTCGCCTCGTCGACGTGCTCGGCCCACCGACGCTGGTGGCTGTAGGACAGGGCGGCGAAACGCTCCGCAGCCCCAGGTGATGCGGCCAGGGCGGCAACCAGCTCGGGCGGGACCTCCACCGTCCGCTCGTCCTCGTCCAGCTCGACGGTTACCTGGACGACCTCGCCGGCCTCGACCCCGGCGGCGGCGCGGTGCTTCTTGGCCAGCGGCAGCATGAAGACGTCGCCGTAGGCGGCCACCGTGCTGCGGTAGGTGTAGCCGTTGACGGTGACATAGACCGGCGGCCGCTTGCCCCGGCCGAGCGCCTCCACGACGTCGGCGGGTACCCGCAACCCCGTGGCGTCCTTCCCTTCGAGCTGGACCGTGGTCTCGAAGCGGGGCACCGTCACCAATCCATGGCATCGTCGGCGAGCAGGTCGTCCCCGTGCACCCGCTCGTACCCGGGCCCGGCCTGCTCCAGCTCGACCAGCATCCGGGCCGCCTCCTCGGACATGTGGTACGTCTCGGCCTCACCGGGGAAGTCGCCAGAGGCGACGTCGGCGTAGAACCGCTCCAACGCCTCGACGGCGACGTCGGCGAGGCGGGCGTATCGCCGGACGAACTTGGGCAGGTGGCCGTCGTGAAGCCCGAGCACGTCGTGGAAGACCAGGACCTGACCGTCGCAGGACGGACCGGCCCCGATCCCGATCGTGGGCACCGGCACCTGCCGGGTGATGAGGGCGGCAACGGTGTCGGGGACGCCCTCGAGCACGATGGCGAACACACCGGCGTCGGCGAGGGCCACGGCGTCGCTGATCATCTCGTGCGCGACGGCAGCGTCCTTCCCCTGGACCCGGTAGCCGCCCATGGCATGCACCGACTGGGGGGTGAGACCGAGGTGGCCCATCACCGGGATCTCGGCGTCGAGGATCGGCCGGATCATCCGCAACCGTTTCCGGCCGCCTTCGACCTTGACCGCCTCGGCACCACCCTCGCGGACGAGGCGGCCGGCGTTGACCACCGTCTCCTCCACCGAGGAGTGATACGACAGCCAGGGCATGTCTCCGACGATCAGGGCTTGCGGCGACACCGAGGCGACGGCGGCGGAGTGGTGGATGATGTCATCGACGGTCACCGAGAGCGTGTCGCCACGACCCAGGACGACGTTGCCCATCGAGTCGCCGACGAGGATGATGTCGCTGCCGGCCCGGTCGGCGATGGTCGCCGTTGGGGCGTCGTAGGCGGTGACCATCCTGATCTTGTCGCCGCCCTTGCGGGCTGCGATGTCCGGAGCGGTGGTCTTGCCGGCCATCGAGTGTCCCTTCTCCCCACCGTCACCGGTTGGGGGATGTCGCTGGATGGTTCGCAGGCCCCTGGTTCCCTCGACCACCGCGGCCGCCCGATCCCGGGGACTGCGAACAGGATACCGTGATGCCCGACCCCGCACCCCGGAGGCCCCGTGGCGAAGAAGGACATCACCATGACCGAGAGCGAGCGGCTGGAGTTCCTGTCGGCCCCCCGGACCCTGATCGTCACCACCGTCGACGGTCGCGGCTACCCGCACGTCACCCCGATGTGGTACGTCGTCGACGATGGCAAGGTCGTGTTCCGCTCGTTCACCAAGTCGCAGAAGATCGTCAACCTGCGCCGTAACCCAAAGGTCGGCGTCCTGGTCGAGGAGGGCCATGCGTACGAGGAGCTGCGGGAGTGATGATCCAGGGTCAGGCCACCCTGGTCGACGACCCGGAGTTCGTCCTCGACCTCTACGGGCGGCTGGCCGCCCGCTACGCCTTCGCCGGCGCCGAGCCGGTCACATTCCCCGACCGGGCGTCGTTGGAGGCGGCGTTCGGTCGCTTCGCCCCCAAGAACACGGCGGTGGTGGTCGACCCGGTACCGAATCAGCTCGTGGGACCACCGCAAACTCGCCGGCCAGTACTGACCGAGGTACCCGAGCCTGAGGTTCCTACCCATCGCTCCGATAGGCCAGAACCTCAGGTTCGGGCGAGGGCACGGCCCGCCGCGGGTGGGGGCCTGGCAAGCCCCCGGGTCGCTCGAAGTCGACCCGGCAACAGACACGGCCCACGATGGGGTAGGGGCCCCATCTGTGGGAGGAGGGCCGACCGGAGCTCGATCCGGTAAGCTCGCCCTCGGTCGGCCGGGTAGCCCCATCTGTGGGAGGAGGGCCGACTCGGACCTTATCCGGTCAAGCCCTCCAACGTCCGAAGTCGGCCCGGGTATGTCAGGGCCAGAGGAGGCGGCTCAGCCAGCCGTCCCCGTGACGGACGAACTCCACACGGTCGTGCATCCGGTCGACCCGGCCCTGCCAGAACTCCATCCGGGAGGGGATCATCCGGTACCCGCCCCACTGTTGGGGCCGCGGGACCTCCTCGGGATGCCGGTCCGTCAGCTCGGCGACCCGGTCGACCAGCTCCTGACGGCTGGACAGCACCCGGCTCTGCGTGGAAGCCGCCGCGGCGAGCTGGGCGCCGCGTGGCCGGGTGGCGAAGTACTCGTCCGACTCGGCCAGGCTGGTGCGCTCCACCCGGCCCGCCGCCCTGACCTGTCGGTGAAGGGTGAGCCAGGTGAGCGATCCCGCCGCCCACGGATTCCTCTCGAGCTCTTCACCCTTGCGCGACCCGTAGTTGGTGAAGAAGACGAATCCCTCATCGATCGCCTTCAACAGCACGGTGCGCACCGAGGGACGACCCAACTCGCTGGCGGTCGCCAGGCTCAACGCATTGGGTTGGGGCACATGGGCGACGTATGCCTCCTCGAGCCAGCGGCGCGCCGCCTCCAGCGGGTCGCCGCCGAGGCTTTCGATGTCGAGCGAAGCACCGTCGTACGAAGGCCCCGTGGGCAGGAAGTCCACCCTGCAAACCTAGTGCCACGCCGTCGCCGGGGACGGGCGGGCCGGATCGTGACCCCTACCCGACCTCCGGGGTGGGATTGCCGTTGCAGTCGAGGCCCTCGCCCGGGCGGTAGAGGGCGAACACCTCGTCGTTCTCGGTGACGCCGTCCGGGTTGGTCCGGCTGCGGAAGGTCTCGACCTGGGTGCACTGGCCTGCGGGGTACGAGCTCTGGCCGGTCTGCTCGACATCCCAGTACGCGGGTCGACCACATCTGCATCGTGATCGAGCTCCCGGTGTAGGTGGGCCAGAGCAGCACCCCGTAGGGGGTGTCGTTGGTGACCGCGAGGTCGGGATGCGGGTACGAGAGGGTCGCCTCGCGGCCGTATGGGTACCGGTCGATGTACAGCGAGTGCGACTGGTACTCCTCGAACTGGAGGCCGGCGAAGAAGGCGGCGTTGAACATGGTGGTGGCGAACTGGCTGATCCCGCCACCTACCGCATCCTCGAACCGGCCGAACTGGATGGTGCCGGCGGGGACGAACCCCTTCTCGGTCGTCCGTTCCCCGACGAATTCGTTGATGGAGAACGTCTCCCCGGGGTGGATCACCACGCCGCGGACGATGTCGGCGATGCGGTGGATGTTCTCCACCCTGCTCTCGCAGCAGTTGTGGTTGGTGGTGAACTCGGAGACCATCTCGGTGATGCCGAGCTTGGCCGCCTGGGTCCGGGCGTCCTCGACCTCCACCAGCGGCAGCGCCAGCGTCCGGTGGCGGCCCGACGAGATCGCCTCGAACACGAGGTCGGCCACCCCGGGGGCGCAGCACCGGGTGGGCGGGGTCCCGTACTCGACGTCGACCTCGCCGTCGACGATGGCGAACGTCGGGTCTTCGCCCTCGTCGGCGAACTCGGCGAGTATGCGCTCGAGCTGCCGGTGGACCTTGGGCTGGTCGAACACCGGGACCAGCGTGGCCCCGTCCTGTTCCGACACGATCCAGCGACGGATCCGTCTTCGGCCCGATCCGGCTGACGTGCTCGCCCACCGACACGGTGAGGTTCGAGTCGGCCAGGGTCTCGGCCTCGGCGACCGCCTCATCCACCGCCTCCGGCGTGACCTGTGGTGGGATCGGGGTCCAGTCGACCGCCACCGTGAAGGGTGACGACTGGGTGGTGAACGCGTCGGCGGCGGCGACGGCGACGGTCTCGGCGTCGAGGTAGGCGCCGTCGACGCCGGGCTGCACCTCGATCGACCCGGAGGCGCCGGTGAAGGTCGGCTCGACGGGGTCGCTCAAGTGGGCGTCCGGCAGGTCGCCGACCCAGTCGTCGAGCGTGCCCTGGTCGTAGGTGTACGCCACTTCGAGGGCCACCGGCTCGAGGAAGGACTGCGGCCCAGGCCTCGAACTGCTCGACCAGGTTGCCGGATCTCCCCTGCTCCATCAGGGCGGCACGGGTGGCGGTCACGTCGGCGGTCACGCCTGCGGTGGCGTTGGTGGCGGTGATGACCCGCTCGGGCAGGTCGACGGTGAGGACGTCGTCGGCGACGTCCTCGGCGATGGCCGCCAGCCGGGCGTCGAGGTCGGCGGGGCCGAGCCCGCCAACTGCCTCGCCGTCGAGGGTGACGTTGCGCATCACCATCCCCTCGTGGATGACCTTCTGGTCGAGGACCCACGCCCCGACGACGAGCACACCGGCGATGGAAATGCCGGCCACCGTCCACCAGAGGGCGCGTTTCCACGCCGTCGGCAAGCCGGGGATCTTCGCCATGGCCGAGATGGTAGGGAGGGCACCGGTTTAGAAGACATCATGCCGCCGATGTATCGATTCGCTACATATGTATCGAAACGCTATAGTCGTTGCCATGCTCGATCTCGCCGTGCTCGGCATCCTCCGTCGTGGCCCCCGCCACGGGTACGACGTCAAGCGGCAACTCGCCGAGCTCGGGTGGCTCCGGGTGTCGTTCGGGGCCGTCTACCCGGCGCTCCGCCGGTTGGAGCGCCGCGGTCTGATCGAGGCGATGCACCCGACCTCGCGCCGCAAGGCCTACCGCCTCACGGCCGCCGGCGCCCAGACGCTCGATGCCATGCTGCTCGACGACGGTGACGAGTTGGAGGAGGACCGCCGCTTCGCGATGAGGCTGGCGTTCCTCGGGTACGTCGACCCGGAGCGCCGCATCGGCATCCTCAAGCGGCGTCGCACCCGGCTGGTCGCCCGGCTGGCCGAGGCCCGTCTCGCCCTGCGCCGGGCTGCCACCGCGGGGAGCGATGCGTACACGCTGGCGCTGGTCCGCCACAACGTGCGCACCGTCGAGGCCGACGTGTCGTGGCTCGACGAGCTGATCACCCTGGCCCGAATCGAGCCGCCCGTCTCCGAACTACCACTGACCACCGTTCTCCCCGATCAGGCGCCCTCCTGACCGGGCGCCACCGACCCAGGCCCCCCGAAAGGACCACCATTCCGATGCCCACCGTCAACATCGCCATCGCCGGCCTCGGCAACTGCGCCAACTCGCTCATCCAGGGCATGCACTACTACGCCGATGCCGACCCGGCGGTGGTCGTGCCCGGGCTGATGCACGTCGACCTGGGCGGCTACCACGTCGGTGACCTGAGGGTCGTCGCCGCCTTCGACGTCGATGCCACCAAGGTCGGCCAGGATGTTGGCAAGGCGATGTGGGCGGGTCGCAACGACACCGTCCGCTTCGCCGACGTTCCCGAGCTCGGGATCGAGGTGCAGCGAGGACCGACCCTCGACGGGCTGGGCCACTTCTACCGGCTCGCCGTCGAGGAGTCGGCGGTCGAGCCGGTCGACGTCGCCGCCGCACTGCGCACCAGCCGTGCCGACGTGCTGGTCTCGTACCTGCCGGTCGGCTCGGAGGAGGCCACCCGCTTCTATGCCGAAGCCGCCCTCGAGGCAGGTGTCGGGTTCGTCAACTGCATCCCGGTGTTCATTGCGTCCGACCCCGAGTGGGCGCGGCGGTTCACCGATGCCGGGGTGCCGATCATCGGCGACGACATCAAGTCGCAGGTGGGGGCGACCATCGTCCACCGGACGCTGGCCCGGCTCTTCGAGGACCGAGGGCTGGCGATCGACCACACCTATCAGCTGAACTTCGGCGGCAACATGGACTTCAAGAACATGCTGGAACGAGAGCGGCTCATCTCGAAGAAGATCTCCAAGACCCAGTCGGTCACCTCCCAGATCGACCGCGGCATCAGCACCGACGACGTCCACATCGGCCCGTCCGACCACGTGCCCTGGCTGAGCGACCGGAAGTGGGCCTACATCAGGGTCGAGGGACGCGGCTTCGGCGACGTCCCGCTCAACGCCGAGCTGAAGCTCGAGGTCTGGGACTCGCCCAACTCTGCCGGGGTGGTCATCGACGCCGTGCGGTGCATCAAGCTGGCCCGTGACCGGGGGATCGGCGGGCCGCTGCTCGCCCCGTCGTCCTACTTCATGAAGAGCCCTTCGGTGCAGTATCGGGACACTGTCGCTGCCGAGCACGTGGCAGCCTTCATCGCCGGCGAGGACGCCACCGAGGCCGATCTCGCCGGGTTCCTCGCCGGCTGACCATCCACCGGTGACTTCGACCGGGTGACGCCCTGTGGTGTATGCACTCGCTCGAGGTCTGCCCAGGACGTACGGTCACCGGGCGGCGAGACGCTCCCGCAGCCAGGCGATGTCCCGGGTGTGGAGCTCGGCGTCCCCGCGGCTCTCGATGACCACCGGAACGCCGGCGCCTGCAACCACCTCGACGAGCAGCTCCGCAGGGATCATCCCGGTGCCGAGGCCGGCATGGCGGTCGCGGCGCGAGTCATGCGGGTCACGCGAGTCGTTGCAGTGGACGAGGTCGACCCGACCGGTGAGCCGGCGCAGGGTGTCGACCGCCGTCGCCAGGTCCTCGCCGCCGGCCCAGGCGTGGCACGTGTCGAGGACGACGCCGACGTCGAGGTCGCCGATCGCCTCCCACAGGGGCCCGTAGTTGGACAGTTCCCGCGCAACGGCGTTGCCCCCGCCCGCGGTGTTCTCGATGAGAATCGGGACGGTGCTCTCGAAGCTGTCCAAGGCCTTGCGCCATCGTTCGAATCCCACCGCCACGTCCTCGTCGTCCTCGACGTGCCCCCCGTGGACGATCAGCCCTGCGGCACCTATCGCCTCGGCTGCGGTGGCGGCCGCAGCCAGCGTCTTGCGACTGGGGATACGGATGCGGTTGTTCCCCGACGCCGGGTTCATCAGGTAGGGGGCATGGACGTACAGCAGGGCGCCCGACTCCTTCAGCGCCTCGGCGTCGGGGCGTGGGGCGGGCGCCTTCCACGACTGCGGGTCGCCCAGGAAGATCTGCACCAGGTCGGCGGATCGCTCCGCCATCTCCTCGAGGGGGTCGACCCCCTCGCTGTGCGCCCCGATGAGGATGCGGTCTGTCATCCCGGGGACTCCCCCGGACCGTCGCCCATCCCGTCGGCATCGGTATCGCCCGCGCCCGTGGGTCCGACAGCTGCGGCGGCTTCCTCGAGCAGCCCACGGTGACGGCGCCAGTCGGTCAGGGCGACGTTGGCGTGGATGACCAGATCGGCGGGACGGATGGTCCAGTTGCCGGCGTCGACCATCAGCGTGTCTCCGTCCCACTCGGCGCCCCAAGGATCCGCCGGGTAGGGCCCGGTGTCGGCGACGTGCACGAGGAACACCCGGGTAGGCACATGCTCGTCGTCGCCGTCGCTCCCTGAGTGGACCCAGGCAACCTCACTCCACGGGATGGTGATCGTCTTCTTCGGCCCGGCAACCCTCAGCTCCAGACCGTCCTCGCCGACGACGGCCACCGGCCTCCTCCACATGACACCCAGGGCGCCGGCGAGCACCAGCCCGGCACCGGCGACCGTAAGCACGCTCCCCCACAGCAGGTCGCCGCGCTCCTGACTGCGACCCGTGGAGTTGATCTCACCCGTCTCGCTGTCCACCTCCGGCGGGCTCGACACCCAGTGGAAGGCCATGATGTCGAGTGCGGCGACGATGAGCACGACTCCGGCGAAGAGCAGCAGCAACTGGTGCACCGCCGACTTGCGGACGACGACCGGCTCCATCAGCTGACGCCCAAGTCGGCCGGGCTGATCAAGGCGGTCAGCGACACCCCGCGCTCGGCGAGGAGCCGGGCCGCCGCGCCCCCGCTGCGATCGACGACGGCGACGGCACCGATGATCTCGATCCCGGCGGCGGTCAGCACCTCGACCGCCTCGATCATGGCCGAGCCACTGGTGGTGGTGTCCTCGACGACAACGACCCGGTCCCCGGGCGCCACCGGCCCGACGATCCTCCCTCCGGTGCCGTGGTCCTTGGGCGCCGCCCGGATCGAGAAGGCCCGCAACGGCGGGCGGCTCATCGCCGTCGCCAGCGCCACCGGGTCGGCGCCGATGGTGAGGCCGCCCACTGCGGTCGTGGCCGCCGGTAGCACCGCGGCCACCGCCTCACCGACCAGCCTGGCCCCGGCGCCGTCGAAGGTGGTCTGGCGGGCGTCGAGGTACCAGGCCGACTCCTCACCGGAGCGCAAGGTGAACGGCCCGTCGGTGCGCAGCGCATGACGGCGGAGGTGGTCGATGAGGACTTCGACAGCGTCGCGATGAAGCCGACGACGGAGCGGTGGCGGGCATGGCGACAGGGTACTTGGGCCTCCGGTGCAGCCCGACTGCTGGCGCGATCCAGCGCCGGATCCGACCGGGCAATCACGGCCCACGATGGGGTAGGGGCCCCATCTGCGGGAGGAGGGCGGCGCCAGCCGCCCGGGAGTGTCACAGCGTTAGCCTCGGGCGGGTGGAGATCCTCTTCCTACGTCATGGCCAGCCGGCGTGGAGCGTGGACGGACACAGCCGGCATGACCCCTACCTGACAGAGCTGGGGGTGATCCAGGCGAAGAAGGCGGCGGCCCGACTGGCTCGCCTCGACCCCACCGAGATCCTGGTGTCGCCGGCCCGGCGAGCACAGGAAACCGCCCAACCCTTGGTGGAGGCGACAGGGCTGGTGCCACTCACCGTCGACGACCTCACCGAGATGCGGGTCCCCCCGTGGGAAGGCGAGCCCGAGGAGCAGGTCCAGCGCATCTTCGCCGAGTCGCGGCGCCGGCCTCCGGAAGAGTGGTGGGACGGGCTCGAAGGCGGGGAGAGCTTCCGCGACTTCCACCGGAGGGTCGAGAGCACGCTCACCGGATTGCTCGCCGAGCGGGGTGTGACGACGGACCCGGCGCAGCGTCACCTGTGGCGCAGCGATGGCGATGCCGGACGGCGGGTGGTCATCGTGGCCCACGGCGGCACCAATTCGGTCGCGCTCACCCTGCTCCTCGGTGTCGAGCCGACCCCGTGGGAGTGGGAGCGCTTCGTCCTCAACCACGGGTCGATCGCCCGGGTACGCAACGTGCCACTCGCCGGTGGTCACGTGTGGAGCCTGCGGGCCTTCAACGACCAGGAGCACCTCGGCGAGGGCGAACGCACCGTATGACTCCCGGACTGGAAACACCCGGCGAGCTGGCGCTCGCCTCCTCCCGCAGATGGGGCCCCTACCCTGTGACATTCCCGGGCGGCTGGCGCCGCCCTCCTCCCGCAAATGGGGACCCCAGCCCCCATTGCGGGCCGTAAAAGTCGTGATCCGTCGCCGGGCATGCGGCTCTATCTCATCGCGGTGAGGCTGTCCAACAACGCCTGTCAAGTGACGCTGTCGATGACCGAGCGGATGGTGGCGGCGCTGGCCCGGAGGCCCTCCTGCTCGGCCCCGGTCATCGACACCGGGAGCTGCGCCATCACTCCTCGGCGGCCGACGACGCTCGGCAACGAGAGGCAGACCTCGCCGATGCCGTCGAACTCGGTGCGGACGCTAACCGGGAGCACCGTCCGCTCGTCGCGGGAGATGGAACCGACGATGCGGGCGGTGGCGAGGCCGATCGCCAGGTTCGTCGCTCCCTTGCCGACGATGATCTCGTAGGCGGCGTTGCGCACCCGGTGCAGGAGAGCGTCGAGGTCGCCCTCGGTGACCCGGCCACCGTCGGGGCCTACGACGTCGAGGAGCGGGCTGCCGCCGACGGCCGCCGATGACCACAACACGATCCCGGTGTCGCCATGCTCGCCGACGACCGTGGCGTGGACGCTGTTGACGGCGATGCCGAGTCGATCGGCGAGCAGGTTGCGGAGGCGGGACGTGTCGAGCACGGTCCCGCTGCCGATGACCCGGTCGTTCGGCAGCCCCGAGATCTCCTGGGCGACGAACGTGACGACATCGACCGGGTTGGTGACCAGCAGCACGATGGCCTCCGGGGCAACGTCGAGGAGCGGGGGAAGCGTCCTGCGGACCAGGTCCACGTTGGCGCCCGCCAGCTCCAGGCGGGTCTGGCCCGGGTCCTGCTTGGCGCCCGCGGTCAGGACCACCAGGTCGGCGCCGGCACACACCTGAACGTCGTCACCACCGGTGATCCGCCCTCCCCCGACGAACTGCAGCCCATGCCGCAGGTCGAGCACCTCGGCTCTCGCCTTCGGGCCGTCGATGTCGTAGAGGGCGATCTCGTCGGCCACCCGGTCGATCATCGAGGCATAGGCGACGGCGGCGCCGACACTGCCCGCCCCGACAACTGCCACCTTCCCCAGCCCCGCCATCAGCGGCCGAACCGTCGCTGTCGCTGGGTGAATTCCCGGAGGGCGCGGAGGAAGTCGACCCGGCGAAACGCCGGCCAGTACACGTCGACGAAGGAGTACTCGGCGTAGGCGGACTGCCACAGCAGGAACCCGGAGAGCCTGGCCTCCCCTGACGTGCGGATGACGAGATCGGGATCGGGGATATCGGAGGCGTACATATGGGCGGCCAGGGCGTCGGCGTCGATGTGGTCGATGATCTCGCCGGCCGGGACCCCGTCGTCGGCCAACTCGGCCACCAGTTCCCGCACTGCGTCGACGATCTCCTGCCGTCCCCCGTAGGCCAATGCGATGGTGATGGTCCGGTCGCCGACCGGACACGCCGCGTGGAGCCGCTTGGCGGCATCGACGAGCGGACCGGGGAGGAGATCGAGGCTGCCGATGAACCTGACCCGCACCGATTGGCCCGCCACCGCCTCCGGAATCTGCTCGAACATCTCGATCAGGACGTCGTAGTAAGGCTCCAGCTCGGTGGCCGGGCGCTGCATGTTCTCCTTGGACAGGAGCCAGCACGTGACCGCGGCTATTCCGAGCTCGTCGGTCCAGTGAAGGAACTCGATGAACTTCGCCATCCCGACCCGATAGCTGGCGGCGTAGTCGGGCAGTCGCTCGGTGCGCGCATACCGGCGATGACCGTCGTGAATCACCCCGATATGATGCGGCAGGGCTTTGCGATCGAGACCTCGTAACATCCGCCGCTCGTAGACCGTATAGAGTGGCTGCTTGACGAGGCGGCGTATGTCGATTTCGTATCGCATCGGTCAGTCTCTCCCGGGATACAGCGCAGCACGGTTCCCTCGAATGTGGCTGTGACAATCACGGCACCACACCCTCGAAGAAAGGTGGGAATACATGGCAATGTCCCAAGAGCACAAGGCGGCGTTGGCACAGGGCCGGCGTGAGTCGAGGGCGATCAATGCGTACCTCGGCGCCCTCGGTGATCGGCGGCCGGGTCGCCCGGTCAGCGTCGACAGCCTCAAGCGCCAGCTCGCCGACGTCTCCACCAAGCTCGACAAGGAGTCGAGCCCGCTCCGGCGCGTCGATTTGCTCCAGAAGCGCATCGACCTGGAGGACAGCCTGTCCAGGGTGCAGACGGCATCGAACATGGCAGAGCTCGAGGCTAACTTCATCGCCAACGTAGCCGGGTACTCCGCTCGCAAGGGCGTGTCGTACAAGGCGTGGCGGGAGTTCGGCGTCCCTGCAGCGACGTTGAAGAAGGCGGGCATCAGCCGCGGATCCTGACATCGGTGCTCTCCACCAGCTCGGTGGGGAGATCGACGACCCTCGCCCGTAGGAACTCGCCAAGCCCCTTCGCCTGGGGATCGGTGCGGGTAGACGAGGCGGCACCCTCACCGAGGTAGCCGCGCAGCACGAAGTTGAGCGCACGCAGTCTCCGGAACACATGTCGTTCTACCGGGACATCCTTCGCCTCGGGGACCAGGCGCCGGATCTGCTGCACGGTGAGGTACGACTCCAGCCATTCGAAGGCATCGTCGCCACGCGCCCACACCCCGAGGTTCGCGTCCCCACCCTTGTCCCCGGACCTGGTGCCGACGAGGAGGCCGAGCGGGCCCGGCACCGTCGGCCCCGGCCAAACCGCTTCCGCGGGATCGGGCGCCGCCTCGGGACGGGTCCGCACCCCGGCGTCGCCGGGCTCGGTGGGTGGGACGACGATGGTGTCGCCGGCCACGGTCACCGTCGACACCGGCTGGGGTGTGATCGCCGGCCAGAACAGGACCTGGGGCGACTCGGCACCTGGTGGCTCGGTGAGCAAGAACCCCGGGTAGGTGGCCAGTGCCAGCTCGACGGCGGCGTTGGAGAACCGCCGTCCCACCCTGGTGGGGTCACGGTCGGTGACCGTCACCCTCAGGGTGGCGTGGGAGGCGTCCTCGGACAGCGGATCCGGCTGGTCGGTGCCGCGCCAGGCGCACGTCGACCGATCCGAACGACTCCGGCGGGCCGACTCTCCTCCACAACGCGGCGAGGGCGACCGCCGCCTTCGCCTCCACGTCGAGCCCCGGGATCACGAAGGTCACCGCGTTGCGGTAGCCGGCGACGACGGTGGCTGCCACCTTCGTGGTGGCGGGGGCCGGCTCTCCCGTGATCCCGGTGATCCTCACCCGGTCGGGCCCGACCGCTTCCAGCTCGACCGTGTCGAGCCGGGCCACGACGTCGGGATTGAGGTACCGGGGCCCGGCCACCTCGTAGAGCAGCTGGGCGGTGACCGTCTCCACCGTGACCATCCCTCCGGTGCCGGGGTGCTTGGTGATGGTCGCCGACCCCGTCCTCCTCGACGTCGGCGATGGGGAAGCCGACGTCGTCGAGGTCGCGGCACCTCGGTGAAGAAGCTGAAGTTCCCGCCGGTCGCCTGGGCCCCGCACTCGATGACGTGCCCCGCCACGACTGCCCCCGCCAACCGGTTCCAGTCGTGACGATCCCAGCCGAAGTGCCACGCCGCCGGGCCGACCACCAACGAGGCATCGGCGACGCGGCCGGTCACCACGACGTCGGCCCCTTCGGCAAGGGCCCGGGCGATGCCCCACCCACCGAGATAGGCATTGGCGGTCAGCGGGGTAACCGCCCGTTCCGCCATGGTCTCCGCCGGTCACGGCGTGGACCAGTTCCGTGGCTCCGTCGCCGAGGTCGTCACCGGTCACCGTGGCCACTCGAACCGCGTAGCCCGAGCCTGCGCCGAGAGGTCCCCGACGGCACCGGCCAGCGCCGACGGGTTGAGGCCGCCGGCGTTGGCCACCACCCGTATCCCCCGGTCGATGCAGGCACCGAGGACCTCGGCGAGCTGGTCGAGGAACGTGGGGACGTAGCCGGAGTCGGGATCGCGCATCCGGTGACGGGCGAGGATGACCATTGTCAGCTCGGCGAGGTAGTCGCCGGTGAGGACGTCGATCGGGCCGCCGTCGACCATCTCCCGGGCGGCCGAGCGCGCGGTCGCCGAAGAAGCCCGAGCAGTTGGCGATCCTGATACCCACGCGGGCGATTATGTCAATCCTCGGCGGGTGCTCCGTCCCCGTCGCCCGCGGATGCCCGGGTTGCCGATCCGGCCCCGGCGTCGGCAGCCCGTAGCTCCGGCGCGCCTCACGGTATCGTCGACGGATGCCAGGTCCCCGCCACCGCAATCGGGACGTCAGACATCGAGCGGGTCGAGCGCTCGGCCGGATGCTCAACCCGGTTCGCGGGCTGATCGATGCCACCGCGGCCGTCGTGGCGCTCATCGGCGGGGTCGTGCTCCTCGTCAAGGCGCCGTCATCGCGGCACCAAGATCGCCGTGGTGGTCTTCGCCCTCGGCATGATCGGGCTGTACACGACGAGTTCCCTCTACCACTCGATCCCGTGGTCGGAGCGATGGAAACAGCGGATGCAGCGCACCGACCATTCGATGATCTTCGTGCTGATCGCCGCCAGCTACACGCCGGTCGCCGTGCTCACCACCGACGGGTGGACTACGGTCGCGTTGCTGGTCATGGCATGGGGAGTCACGCTCGTCGGCGTGGCCCAGCAGGTCTTCTTCCCGCTCGAGAGCGGGACATTCGGCATCGACCTGATGACCACTCTTGGGTGGATCGGGCTCATCTTTCTGCCCTGGGTGGCGACCACCGCCGGTTGGGACTCGGTGGTCCTGCTGCTGGCCGGCGGCGTCCTCTATACCGTCGGCATGGTGATGCTGGTCACCGGCGGCCGCGGTTGTGGCCGCGGGTCTTCTCGTATCACGAAGCGTTCCATGTCCTCGTGGTCGCCGCGTCGATGCTGCACTTCGCCACGGTGTACCGCGGCCTCGCTTTGGTGGTGGTGAGCGCCCGTTCAGCATCCTGCTTCTGGGGGAATCTGGAGTAGCAGGAGGCGCCCCATCTCGTAGCCGCCGTTGTGGTACGAGTACGTCTCACCGGCACGGACGAGGAGGACGTCACCGCGGCGAACCCGCGGCGTCTCCTCGCCGCTACGGAACTCGATGTCGCCGGTGATCCCGACGTATACCTTGTCGGCGGAGGCGGCGGCATACGGCGGGTTGTCGGCGCCGATGGGCGCCTCGATCTCGGCTATGGACAGCCCTTCCAAACCCTCGGGAACCATGTCGCGAACCGGCAGGTGCCCGAACGGGAAAGTGGCGGTGTCTTCGTAGCGGTGCAGCTTCATTTCGACCTCCGAAGACGACTCTATCGGCTCCGCCGGCCCGTCCCGGGGCCGTCGAGCGCGGCCTGCCTGCGTCGGTTAGGGTCCCTCGATGCGTCGCCACCGCCTTCGGCCGTCGACGTCCCCGATCATCCACACACGGTCTTCGGCGGTGAGCGCCGCCGCCGAGGCCTCGACGCCGGCCGGAGCAGGCGGCTGGCGGTGCCTCTCGCCCTCGCCACGGTCTACGTGGTTTGGGGGTCGACCTACCTGGCGCTCCGCTTCATGGTGGAGGAGATGCCGGCGCTGATGGCCAACGGTGTCCGATTCGCCCTCGCCGGACTTCTCCTGCTGGCCATGGCCAGACGCGCCGGCACTCCCATGCCAACGCCGGCCGAGTGGTGGGGTGCGGCCCAGGTCGGTGTCTTTCTCCTGGTCGGCGGTGTCGGCCTGGTGGGAATCGCCGAGTCGCTCGGCGTCGGCTCGGGCCTCGCCGCCACCGCCGTCGCCGTCATGCCGGTGTGGGCGGGTTGTGGGGTGGGGTGTTCGGCTCGTGGCCGAGCGCCCGCGAGTGGCTGGGGCTGGCCCTCGGGCTGGTGGGGGTGGTGATCCTCACCGGCGAGGGTGACTTCCAGGGCAACCTGGCCGGCACCGCGCTGGTGATAGTCGCCCCCATCTCGTGGGCGTTCGGCTCGGTGTGGAGCGGCAGGATCGCCATGCCCAAGGGGACGATGTCGAGCTCCGCCCAGATGCTCGCCGCCGCCCCGGTCCTGCTGCTGGTCGGATGGGTCCGCGGCGAGCGCTGGGAGCAGGCGCCCGGCTTGAGTGGGTGGTTGGCGCTGCTGTACCTGGCCACCTTCGGCTCGGCGCTCGCCTACACCGCCTACATCTACCTGCTGCAGAACGTACGCCCGACGCTGGCAACCAGCTACGCCTACGTCAACCCGGTCGTGGCCGTGTTGCTCGGTATCTGGCTCGCCGGCGAGACCCTCTCGGGTGAGGCCTGGATCGCCCTCCCGATCATCCTCGGCGCGGTTGCCCTGGTGGCCGGCGCCCGATCTCGACCCACCGCCGCCAAGGGCTCGACCGCCTGACCCACGGGCGCCGGCGCACCAAAGTCCATGCCGCGTGGTCAGGCGTGCTATCCGAGACCCGGGCGCCAAGACGGCCGCGATGGGTAGGGGCCCCATCTGCGGAGGAGGGCCGACTTCACGCCTGCCGCAGGAGGGCGTGCACCAGTCCCCTCGGTGTGTCGCAGACTCGAAACCGGCCCGCGCAACAAGACGGCCGCGATGGGGGTAGGGGCCCCATCTGCGGAGGAGGCCGACTCCCTGCCGGAGGGCGGCGCGAGCCACCTCGGTGTGTCGCATCCTCGAAACCGGCCCGCGCAACAAGACGGCCGCGATGGGTAGGGGCCCCATCTGCGGAGGAGGGCCGACTTCACGCCTGCCGGAGGCAGGGCGTGCACCGAGCCACCTCGGTGTGTCGCAGACCGAAGTCGGCCCGGGTCAGAAGTTTTGTCACACCCGTCCGATACGGTGTGGGCATGATGAACACCGACACTCTCGATCGTTTTGACGCCATCGACCAGATCGCCGTCGCCACGGCCACCCTGGCGGCCGCCGGGATCGCAGCCGTGGCCGTCGCCGGTTGCCCGGACCCGACCTGCCCGAGCTGCGGGCCAGTCGACCAGGGCGAGCGAAGACACGGGGACGGCGACCGGGTCGCCGCCTGAGGCTCGCCGAGCACCGGGTCGCGTCACCGGGCTCCCCCACCGGGCGGCGGACGCCGACCTACGCTGCGGCTACTCGCCGCCTCTTGGCGACGACCGCCGACACGTTGGGGACGGTGTGACCACCGAGGACGACCGCGCAGTCGAAGCCGATCCGACCACTCGCTGACGACCCGACACTCGAGGGCGAACCGCCGGCCGAGGAAGCGCTGTCGGTCACCGGCATCGAACGCCTGATCGGTCGCCACAGCCGGCTCGCCGCGAGCCAAGCCCGGCTCGACGAGCTGTTGGAGAGGCACCGAGGGCGCCCGGTCGTCCAGGTGGCTCTCATGCTCCACAACCGCGATCAAGAGATGGCGGGGTCGGTGGTGAGCAGCGCCCTCGCCTTCCGGCTCTTCCTGTTCGTGGTGCCGCTGCTCGTGTTCGCCGTCGGTATCGCCGGCTTCCTCGGCGACATCGTCGACGAAACCGATGTCGGTAACGCGGGGATCGGCGGCGCCCTGGCGGCTCAGATCGACAGTGCCCTCTCCCAACCGAACGCCACCCGGTGGCTGGCGGTGCTCGGCGGTCTGTTCGGGGTGATCCTGGCCGGGCGCACCCTGAGCCGGGTTCTGGTGGCGGCGAGTTGCCTGGCGTGGCGGCTCCCGGTCCGTCCCAAGGCCTCGGTGCGGGCCGTCGTCACCATCATCGGCCTGCTGCTCGGGCCTGACGTTGGCGATCGTCCTGGTCAACAAGCTCCGCAACGACTTCGGCATCGCCGTCGCCGGGATCTCGGTGGCAGCTTCCTTCGGCGTCCATGTCGTCATCTGGACCGTGATGTCGCTGGTCCTCCCGAAGTCCACCAACGACCCCGGCGCCGTCATCCCCGGCGCGGTGCTGGTGGCGACGACGCTGACCGTGCTGGAAGCGGTCAGCACGCTGATCCTCCCCGACCGGATCGCCAGGGCGTCGGAGGTCTACGGGGCGATCGGAGCCAGCCTCGTGGCGCTCGGCTGGCTCTTCATCGTCAGCCGGGCGATGGTGCTGTCCCTGGCGGTCAACGCCGTCATCCACGAGCGGTTCGGGAGCGTGTCCGCAGTTCGTGTTCTCGCTCCCGGGGCTGCGCTGGTTGGCGTCGCGCTGGGAGTGGCTGCGCCGGTTCTTCGACCTCGAGCCCTGATCAGGCGCCGTCCGCTTCGCCAGCCAGGTCCTCAGGGCGGCCAGCTGGGCGGCGACGGATGCCGGCGAGGCGGCGCCCGGGGTCCGCCGGGCACCCGGCGACCGGGTCACGTCGAGCACCGCCAGGTCCTCACCCCCGAATGCGGGGTCGGCGCGCAGACAGCTCGGCGGCGGTGACCTCGCCCAACTGGCGGCCATCGGCAGCGAGTCGGGCCACCAACCGGGCAACGACGCGCGTGGGCCTCGGCGGAACGGCACGCCCCGGACGACCAGGACCTCGGCCAGGTCGAGGGCGAGCACCGACGAACCGGGCAGCGGGGGCTCGAACCGCGTCCCTCCGATGAGCGCCGCCATCGCCTCCAACGCCGCCGCCACCGTGTCATCGGCATGGAACACGATCGCCTTGTCCTCCTGCAGGTCGCGGTTGTAGGCCAACGGCAGCGCCTTCTGCAGGGCGAGGACGGCGGTGACGTCTCCGATCACGGTCGGCGGTGCGCCCTCGGATCAACTCGGCCATGTCGGGATTCCGCTTCTGGGGCAGCGCCGAGGAGCCCGTGGTGAGGGTCTCGTCGAACTCGCACCCAACCGAACTCGGTCGTCGACCACAGCACCAGCTCCTCGGCCAACCGGGAGAGGTGCACCATCGTCTGGGCGCAGGCGTAGACGTACTCGGCGGCCCAGTCGCGGGCGCCGACGGCGTCGATGGAGTTGGCGAACACGGCGGGCAACCCGAGCTGCCCGTGCCACCGCCACCGGGTCGAGTGGCAGCGAGCTCCCCGCCGCCGCTCCCGCTCCGAGTGGCGAGACCGCGATCCGGGTGCCGGCGGCGGCGAATCCGCTCGGCGTCGCGGCTCAGCATCCAGGCATGGGCGAGCAGATGGTGGCCGAGCGGCACCGCCTGCGCCTGTTGGAGGTGCGTGTAGGAGGGGACCACGGTCTCGGAGTGCTGCTCCGCCTGGTCGGCCAGAGGACGCCACCAGGCGACGAATGTCCCGTGGTCCGGGCCGCCACGGCGTCGACCAGGTAGAGCCTGAGGTCGAGAGCCACCTGGTCGTTGCGCGACCGTCCGGTGTGCAGCATGCCGCCGACGTCACCGACGATGTCGACGAGGCGGCGCTCCACGGCGCTGTGCACGTCCTCGTCGCCTTCGAGGAAGCGGAACTCCCCTGCCTCGGCCTCGGCGGCGATCGCCGCCAGCCCCTCGTGCAGGCGCTCGGTGTCGGCCGGCGCCAGGATCCCCTGCTCGCCCAGCATGGTGACGTGGGCCTGGGAACCGCGGATGTCATGGGCGAGCAGCCGCCGATCGACCGGCGTCGACCGTGTACCGCCACAGGGCGTCTCCCGGCCCTGAGCTGTACCCGCCGCCCCACAGGGTCTGCCGTTCGGTCATCCGATCGACATAGGGGCCCGAACCCCGGGGACTGCCGGTGATGGGGACGATGGCGCCTCGACGGTGACGAGGCGTCGGGTGATCACTCGCCGGCGCCGACGCGGTGCTCGGCGAATGTCCGCAGCCGCAGGGACTGGAGGCGGATGAACCCGGTGGCATCGGACTGGTCGTAGACGTCGTCCGCCTCGAAGGTGGCGGTGGCCTCGTCGTACAGGTTGTGGCTGTCCGACCGCCGCCCGGAGACGATCGCCTGGCCCTTGTACAGCATGAGCCTCGCCTCGCCGTTGACCCGGGTCTGCACCTGGTCCATGAATGCCTGCAGCGCCTCCCGTTCGGGAGAGAACCAGAACCCGTTGTAGACCATCTCGGCGTAGCGGGACACCAGCTCGTCACGCAGGTGGGCGACCTCACGATCGAGGGTGATCGACTCGACCGCGCGGTGGGCGTGGTAGAGGATCGTCCCACCCGGCGTCTCGTAGACGCCCCGGTTCTTGATGCCGACGAACCGGTTCTCGACGATGTCGACCCGGCCAACGCCGTGCCGCCCGCCGACGGTCGTTGAGCGTGGTGAGCAGCTCGACGGGTTCCATCTCGACGCCGTCGACCGCCACCGGGGTCCCGTCGACGAACGGCAACCGTCACCGGCTCGGGTTCGTCGGGAGCATCACCGGGCTGGTGGTCATCCGGAACATGTCCTCGGGCGGCGACGCCCACGGGTCTTCCAGCACCCCGCCCTCGTACGAGATGTGAAGCAGGTTGGCGTCCATCGAGTAGGGCATCTGCGGAGTGCGTCGGCACCGGGATGCCGTGCTCGCTCGGCGTAGGCGACGCAGTCGGCCCGACCCCTGCAGGCTCCCATTCCCGCCACGGGGCGATGACCTTGATGTCCGGCTTGAGCGCGTAGGCCGCCAACTCGAAGCGCACCTGGTCGTTGCCCTTGCCGGTGGCGCCGTGGGCGATGGCGTCGGCGCCGGTCGCTTCGGCGGCCCGGACCAGCCCGCGCCCGATCACCGGGCGGGCGAGGGAAGTCCCCAGCAGGTAGTAGCCCTCGTAGATGGCGTTGGCCCGAAGCGCGGCGAACACCATCTCCTCGACGAACTCGTGGCGCAGGTCCTCGGTGATGGCCTCCACCGCGCCGGTGGCGAGTGCCTTGCGGCCCGCTTCCTCGACCTCCTCGCCCTGTCCGAGGTCGGCGGTGTAGGCAACCACCTCGGCGTCATACTCCTCCTGCAGCCAGCGCAGGATCACCGAGGTGTCGAGCCCACCGCTGTAGGCGAGCACCACCCGCTTCACCGGCACCCTGGAGTGTGGGGCGACGCGGGTCACGCCTCCACCCCCAGCGCCGCCAGCTGCTCGAGCAGCCCTTCGCCTCCGACCTCTTCGGCGGCGATCACCAACAGCGTGTCGTCGCCGGCGACCGTGCCCAGCATCCCCTTCAGCCCGATGTTGTCGAGGGCGCTTCCCACCACGTGCGCCGCCCCCGGCCGGGTGTGGATGACCAGCAGGTTGCCCGACGTGGCCAGCTCGTCGACGAACTCGTCGATGACCCGGCCCAGCTCGCGGTCCACGCCCTGGCCCGGGTGCTCGCCCGGGATCTCGTAGCGGTGCCCGCCCGACTCGGTGCGCGCCTTGACCGCCCCGATGGCGTCGAGGTCACGGGAGATGGTCGCCTGGGTCACCGGGTGTCCCGCCGCCTGCAGCTTCGCCACCAGGTCGCGTTGGGACTCGACGCCACCGTCGGTCGACCAACCGGCGCACCAGGCGACGACGGTTGGCGATCGAACTGGTCATCCCTCCTCCTCTGCCGTGATCATGGTGCCGATCCCCTCAGGGGTGAGGATCTCGAGCAGCAGCGGCGTGCTCGATCCGGCCGTCGAGGATGTGCACCCGGTCGACGTCCGCCCGGCTCGCCTCCACGCAGGCGAGCACCTTGGGGAGCATCCCACCGGAAACGGCCCCGGCGGCGATCATCTCCTCGACCTCGTCGACGGGCAGCTTGGAGATGAGCGTCTCGGGATCGGCGGCGTCGCCGTAGAGGCCCTCGACGTCGGTGAGGTAGACCAGCTTGGAGGCGCCCATCGCCACCGCGATCGCCGAGGCGGCGGCGTCGGCGTTGACGTTGTAGACCTCGCCGTCCTCGCCCCTGGCGAGCGGGGCCACCACGGGAACGAACCCCCGGTCGAGCAGCGCGACCAACAGCCCGGGGTCGACCTTGACCACGTCGCCGACGAACCCCAGCCGGGGATCGGTGGGCCGGGCGACGAGCAGGTTGCCGTCGAGCCCGCTCACCCCGGCGGCCACCGAGCCGTGGGCATTGACCAACCGGACCAGGTCCGGGTTGATCTCACCGGCGAGTGTCGACTGCACGACACGGATGGTGTCGGCGTCGGTGACCCGCAGCCCGTCGATCCAGTCAGGTTCGGCGCCCCGCCGGCGCATCGCCGCCGAGATGTCCGGGCCGCCGCCGTGGACGATCACGGGTCTGATGCCCGGAGAAGTGGAGCATGGCGACGTCGTCGGCGAACGAAGCCCGGAGCGCCTCGTCCACCATGGCGGCGCCGCCGTACTTGACGACGACCGTCCGACCGCGGTACTCGCGGATGAACGGCACCGCCTCGGAGAAGATGCGCGCCTTGGCCATCGTCATGGCGATCCGCTGCTTGACCGGGGAGGGGGCGCCATGCCCGAGGCTCATGGCATCGCCCCCGACGTCGGGAGCCCGGCGTCCTCGGCGAGGCCGAACATCAGGTTGGCGCACTGGACCGCCTGACCGGCCGCTCCCTTCAGCAGGTTGTCGATCGCCGACACCGCCACCACGGAACCGGTGCGGTCGTCGAGATCCACCGAGATGAGGCAGCGATTCGAGCCGACCACCCACCTGGTGTGCGGCGGGTCGTCGACGACGGTCGACGAAGGGGGCGGCGGCGTACCGCTTGGCCAGCGAATCGACGAGGTCCTGCCGGGTGACGCCGTCGACCGCCTCGGCGTAGCAGGTGGCGAGCAGCCCGCGGGTCATCGGGACGAGGTGGGCGGTGAAGGTCACCGATGGCGTCACCCCGGCCACCGCCTCCAACGCCTGCTCGATCTCGGGCCGGTGGCGGTGCTTGCCGACGGCATAGGCGGTGACGCTGCCGTCGACGGCGGCGAACATCAGGTCGGGCCGGAGTGATCGGCCGGCGCCGGTGATCCCCGACTTGGCGTCGACCACCACCCGGGGTCGGATCAGGCCGTCGCCGAGCAGCGGGGCCAGGGCCAGGGTGGCGGCCGTGGGGTAACACCCGGCCACCGCCACCCGGCGAGCGTGCCTGATCCGGTCGCCGAACAGCTCGGGGAGCCCGTACTCCCACCGGCCCATCTGGGCTGGGTGTGGTGGGGGTTGGCCGTGGGCATCCACATGGCGCTGCGGCGAGGTGAAACGGAGATCTCCTCCCAGGTCGACCACGGCGATTCCCCGCTCGGCCAGCGTCACCGCCGGCCCCGCCGAGGCCCCGGTGGGCATGGCGAGGAAGGCCAGATCGACGTCGATGGTGTCCGGCGTCCACCGCGGCGAGTCGTCGCCCGCCGCCATCGAGGTGCGGGTGCACGGTGCCGAGCGTCGCTCCGGCGGATGCGCCGGCCCCGATCTCGCAGAGCTGGAACGACGGGTGGCCGTCGAGCAGCCGCACCAGCTCGCCGCCGGCATAGCCGGAGGCGCCGATGACGGCGACCCGCATGGACCGAGTTGTCGACATGCCACGCGAGTATACGCATATCTGCATGAACCTCGGCGGTGGTGCCTGGCCCGTCTGGCGGCACCGCTCCATCGAGCCTCCCTTTACGCTCAGGACCGCCCGGAAGGTCCCGATCGAGGAGCGTGGTGTGAAACCCGTCACCATCGTCATGGTCACCGACATGGACAGGTCGCTCGACTGGTATCGCCGGTTGCTCCCCGAAGCCCTCCTCGTCGCCTCGTCGGGGTACTGGTCCGAGTTGTCCTTCGGGGAGGCGTCGCTGGCGCTCCACATCACCGGGGCTGTCGAGCCAGGGTCAAGGTGGCAATCGCCCTGACCGCCGAGGGATCGTTGGAGGGCCTCGCCGCCGAACTGGCCGAGCGGGGCATCGACGGTCTCGCGTGAGATCAGGGACGAGGCGTTCGGCCGCTCGCTGGCGGTCACCGATCCCGACGGCCTCAGCATCCAGGTGAACGAGCACCGCCCGGCCTCCGGACACCGGTCCGCCGCCGAGGCATGAGCGGAGGACCGCGCCGCCGCCGCTGGGCCGCCATCGCCGTGGCGACGACGGCCTTGGCGGCGTTGGACCCGGCCGCCGCCGCTGGCCCACGGGCTCGGAGGTAGGGCGGACCTCCCGGTCCCTGTCGGCTACTTCGCCATCGGAGCAGGGCTGGTGGTGATCGTGTCGTTCCTGATGGTGTCGGCGCTGTGGACCGAGCCCCGACTCCAAGGGCGGGAGCACGACCCGGACA
This sequence comes from uncultured Acidimicrobiia bacterium, assembly GCA_963834375.1. Lineage (GTDB taxonomy): Bacteria > Actinomycetota > Acidimicrobiia > Spongiisociales > UBA5794 > JACDBE01. The sequence continues at coordinate 56,175 of CAWIBM010000006.1, forward strand.
CCGACACCGCGTCGCCGAACGGCTTCGGCCGCCTGCTCCGCGTCTTCGGGGCCGTGATCTTCGTCGTGACCGTGGTGGCCGGGCTCGCCGACGGCACGGCCTCTTCGCTGAACGTGGCCCCGGTGATCGTCCTCATCGGGTTCTGGCTGGTGATCCCGTTCCTCTCGCCGCTGCTGGGCGACTGGTGGCGGTGGATCAGCCCATGGGGATGGCTCACCCGCATCGTCAACGACGGGGTCGCCGAACGACCCGATCTGGTGGCCCGCTTCGGCGTGCTCCCCGCCACGATCTCGCTGCTCGGGTTCTCCTGGTTGGAGCTGGTGTCGCCGAGCTCTTCGGACCCTCGCACCCTGGCGGTCGCCGCCCTCGTGTTCGCCGCCGTGGTCGTCGCCATGGGACGGGTCGCCGGGCCGGTGTCGGGGATGCGTCTGGTCGACGGGTTCCACACCTGGTTCGGGGTCCTCGGCGGCATGTCCCCCGCCGACCTCACCCTCGACCCCGGATCGGGACGTCCCTCCGGCTGGTTGCGCACCCTGGCGGCGATGCCGGCGTGGCGTCACCTGTGGTGGCTGCTGGCCGTCCTGCTCGGCACGGTCACCTACGACGGCGTCTCCGGGAACCGAGTGGTGGATCGGGCTCGCCGGCGGGCTGCGCGACGAGCCGTGGTTCGAGACGCTGGCGATGCTGGCGTGGGTCGGGGTCATCGCCCTCGCCTACTTCCTCGCCTGCCGGTATTCGGCGTCCGTCGGCGGAGGGCGCCTGTCCACGACGGAGATCGCCGACCGCTTCGCCCACACCCTCGTGCCGATCGCCCTCGCCTACGCCCTCGCCCACTACCTGACCCTGGTCCTCTTCGAGGGGCAGATCCTGATCGCCGCCGCCAGCGACCCGTTCGGCGATGGGATGGGACCTGTTCGGCACCGCCGACCGCACCGTCGCCTTCTGGCTGAGCCCGGAGATCGTTTGGTACCTGCAGGTCCTGATCATCGTGACCGGCCACGTCGCCGGCGTGGTGCTGGCCCACGACCGGGCGCTGGCCGAGTTCGGCGAGGAGGTGGCGGCCCGCACCCAACATGCCATGCTGGTGTTGATGGTCGGCCTCACCTCGCTCGGGCTGTTCATCCTCGCCGGATGAGCCACGCTGGGGACCTCGCACGCAGGTGGCGCCGGAGCGATGCGCCGTGCTGATCGCCCATCAGGGTGGATGGGACGAGATCCTGTTGTTCGTGGCCCCGGTGGTGCTCGCCTTCTTCGGTGTCCGGTGGGCAGAGCGCCGCATCCGGGAGCGGCGCGACACGCCGACGACACGCCGTGGGGACGCCGGCCCCGGGCACCGCTAGCGTGCCACCAGGCCGGAGAGGGACGAGGGCCGCAACCATGACCGGTGCCGACCAGCGGACCGGGCCGACCGCCGGCGTCGACGCGACGAGGGCCTGGTCGACGAGCTGGTCGGACCGCCTGCTCGCCGAGCACGACCCCGGCGGCGACCGCCACGAGTTCATGGGCGCCCAGTTCGACCTCGGGCTGGCCTGGGTCCACTTCCCGGAGGGCGAGGGCGGGTTCGGGATCGCCCCGCAACTCCAGGACGTGGTCGACGCCCGCGCTCGACCGGGCCGGGGCCCCGCGACCCCGGCCCGTTCGACGTGATCGGGCATGGCATGGGTGCCCCCGTGCTGGTGGCCCATGGCACCGCCGCCCAGAAGGCCCGCTATCTGCGCCCGCTGTTCACCGGAGCCGAGATCTGGTGCCAGCTGTTCTCCGAGCCGGGTGCCGGCAGCGACGTCGCCGGCCTGTCCACCCGGGCGGTGCGGGACGGCGACGAGTGGGTGGTCAACGGGCAGAAGGTCTGGACCACGGTCGCCCACGTGGCCAGGTGGGGAATGCTGGTCGCCCGCAGCGACCCCGATCTGCCCAAGCACCAGGGACTGACCTACTTCCTGATGGACATGGAGGCGGACGGGGTCGACGTTCGGCCGCTCCGGCAGATCACCGGCGAAGCCGAGTTCAACGAGGTCTACATGACCGACGTCCGCATCCCGGATGCCAACCGCATCGGGGATCGGGGCGACGGATGGAAGGTGGCGCTGACCACGCTGATGAACGAGCGGGTCGCCATCGGCGCCACCGTCGTGCCCCGCAACTCCGGGGCGATCGGGCACCTGGTCGAGACCTGGCGTCGCACCGGGGGCTCCGCCACCGACCGGGACCGGGTCATGCAGCTGTGGGTGGAGGCCGAGGCGGCCCGGCTGACCAACATCCGCGCCCACCAGAACCGGAGCTCGGGGACCCCCGGCCCCGAGGGCTCCACCGCCAAGCTGGTGTACGCCGAGCTGAACAAGCGCATCTACGAGCTCGCCGTCGAGCTGCTCGGGCCGGAGGGGATGCTGTACGGCTCCTACGAGCACATCCATGCCCGCAGTCGACCGGTTCGGCGCCCACGCGACACCGCGGTGGCTGTTCCTCAGGGCGAGGGCGAACTCGATCGAGGGGGGCACCTCGGAGATCATGCGCAACATCCTCGGCGAGCGGGTGCTCGGCCTGCCCGGCGAGCCCCGGACCGACCGGGACCTGCCCTGGGCCCAGGTGCCACGCAGCTGACGCCGGCCGGCGGCCTGGTGATGGTCAGCCTGCCCGGCCCGCCACCCAGTCGTCGAGCATCCGGTAGGCCTCTTCCGCGGAGTACGGGCCGTGCTCGATGCGGTGCTCGAGCAGCATCGCCATCGCCTCCCCTACGGCCGGACCCGGCTCGAGGCCGAGATGGGCCATCACCTGGTGCCCGTCGATGGGCGGGCGCATGGCGTCGATCTCCTCCTTGGCCCTGAGCTCCTCGATCCGCTCCTCGAGCTCGTCGATCCGGCGCTCGATGGCTCGGGCCCTGGTGGCACTGCGGGTGGTGACATCGCACCTGACCAACTCGTTGAGCAGCGGCAGCAGGTGCCCGGCGTCGCGCACGTATCGGCGGACGGCCGCATCGGTCCAGCCCATCTTGTAGGTGTGGGGCCGCATGTGGAGGAACACCAGCTCGGACACCTCGTCGATCGTCTTCGTCGGGTAGCGCAGCCCGGTGAGCCGCTCCCTGGCCAACCTCGCCCCCACCGCCTCGTGGTGGTGGAAGGAAACGCCGTCGGCGTCGAAGCGACGGGTGGCCGGCTTGCCGATGTCGTGGAGCAGCGCGGCCAGCCGAAGGGTGAGGTCCGGTGAGGTCTTCTCGACCACGGCGACGGTGTGGGCGAGCACGTCCTTGTGCCGGTGGACCGGGTCCTGCTCGACGGCCAGCGCCGGCACTTCCGGGATGAATCTCGGCGGCCAGCCCGCTGTCGACGAGACCCCACAGGGCAGCACCGACGTGCTCGCCGGTCAGCAGCTTGTCGAACTCGGTCTGGATCCGTTCCACCGCAACGACGGAGAGCCTCGACGACATCGCCCCGGCCGCTTCGACCGCATCGGCGGAGGGGGTGAACCCGTGGCTCGACACGAAGCGGAACAGCCGCACCATCCGCAACGGGTCGTCACCGAACGCCACCGAAGGATCGAGTGGGCAGCGGAGCACCTCGGCGGCGAGATCGGCGAGCCCTCCGTAGGGATCGATCATCTCCGGGTGGTCGCCCAGCCGGATGGCGAGGGCGTTGACGGTGAAGTCGCGCCGGGAGAGGTCGGTGACGATGTCGTCGGAGAACGTGACCTCGGGTTTGCGGGAGTCGGCGCGGTAGACCTCGGAGCGGAAGGTGGTGATCTCGTAGATGCGCCCGCCGCGTACCGCCCCGATCGGTGCCGAAGCGCTGCCCGGTCATCACGAAGCTGGTGGCGTAGTCGCCGACGATGCCGCGGATCTCGTCGGGCCGGGCATCGGTGGCGAAGTCGAGGTCGCCGTCGGCATCGCTCCGGTCGAGCAAAGCGTCCCGGACGCTGCCGCCGACCAGGTAGAGGGTCTTACCGGCGGCGGTGAAGCGCTCCGCCAGCCGGCGGGGCGCCGCTGTCGCGTCGAGAAGCGGTTCCAGCCGTCGAGGGATCACGGCGGTCAGGCTACCGGCGCAGGCCCTTCACCCGACCCCCTGCCGGGTTGATCGTGGTGAACTTCACGGCCCGCGATGGGGTAGGGGCCCCATCTGCGGGAGGAGGGCCGACTTCGGTGCCGGCACGCCGAATGGCCGCCCCACCCGAAGTCGGACCGGGAGTACACGGGTAGGGGCCCGATCTGCGGGAGGAGGGCCGACTTCGGTCCCATCACCGAACCGTCTCCGCCTGCCCGAAGTCGGCCCGGGAATGTCACAGCCTCCAGCGGTTGGCGAGCTCGTCGGCGTACTCGTTCCAGCGATGCCCGGCGTGGCCCTTGACCCAGCGCAGCGTCAGCTCGGGCCGTCGTCGAAACGCCCGGTATGCCTGCTGTACCAGGTCGAGATTCTCGACCGGCCCCGACTTGCGCCGCCATCCGTTCCGCTCCCAACCGGCGGCCCACTCGGTGATGGTGCGCACCGCCAGGTTGCTGTCCGACCATACGGCGCACTCGAGTCCCCTCAGGGACCAGGGCGACGCCTTCGACCAGGGCGGTCAACTCCATACGGTTGTTGGTGGTGTCCGGGTCGTGGCCGTGCGCCTCGGCCACGACCTCGTCGCCGATCACGTACACCGCCCCCCACCCGCCGGGTCCGGGGTTCGGGCTGGCGCCCCATCCGTGTAGACGCCGTCGCCCGGGGACGTCACCGCTCACCGCCGGCCGGCCGACGGGTGCGAACCGCCGCCGGCCGCTCGATCGGCACCTGTGGTGTCAGAGCCGGGAAAGCATCGAGCACGGAGCGGGCGAGGGTGAATCGGTCCAGCGACGGAATGAGGGCAGGGCGCAAAGGCTACACCCGCGAAGAGCCTGACACGCAGACGAAGACCGGTCGCTATCAGAGGTCCCAGTGACGGGCGGCGATCCTGGCGACGCTCGTCGGCGATGATCCCGGCGGTACTGTTCAGGTGGCGGGACGTGCTCGTCGCCCGGCCCGGCGGCAAGGCCGCGCGACCGTGGCCGCCGCCGAGGTCGTGGAGCGCCTCGAGGTCGTAGCCGCCTTCGAGGAACACGGCGATCCGGCCGCTCGGCACCACCTCGGCGAGCCGCCCGCCATGTACGCGTAGTCAGTCGCCACCAGACCGAGCCCGGCCAGGGGGTCGGCGCGGTGGGCGTCGTAGCCGGCCGACACCAGCAGCCAGTCGGGCCTGAACTGGTTCAGCACCGGGCTCAACACCGATCGGTGACATGCCGGTAGCTCGACCCGGAGGTCCCGGTCGGCCAGGGCACGTTGAGGGTGAACCCGGCTCCGGCGCCCCTGCCCGTCTCTGTCATCCATCCGGTGCCCGGATAGGCGGGGAACTCGTGCAGCGACACGTACAGCACCCCGGGATCGTCGTAGAAGATCTGCTGCGTGCCGTTGCCGTGGTGGACGTCCCAGTCGAAGATGGCCACCCGCTCGACCACGTGCGGTGAGGTGGCGGGCGGCGATGGCGACGTTGTTGAACAGGCAGAACCCCATCGCCCGGTTGGCCAGGGCATGGTGGCCGGGCGGCCGCATCACCACGAACCCCACGATCGGCCGATCGCCGCCACCAGGGCGTCGACCGCGGTCAGCGCCGATCCGGCCGAGAGCCGCGCCGCCTCCCACGACGCTCGGTGGCCACGGTGTCCGGGTCGAGTGCTCCACCGCCGCTGGCACAGAACCGGCGGATCGCCTCCACGTAGGCCCGGTGTGGACCCGGGTGAGCGCCTCGTCGGTGACCGCCTGAGCGGCGAGCTCGACCACCGGGTATCCGGCCGACCGAACACCACCGACCACCGCCGGGATGCGAGCCGCCCGCTCCGGGTGCCCGTAGCCGGTGTCGTGCTCCATCGACATCTCGTGGGTGACCAGCGCCACTCTCATTGGGTCATGTTGACAGAGATATACCCGGGCGGCTGGCGCTCGGCCCTTCTCCGGCAGGCGGGGCCCCTACCCCACCGCCGGCCGTCACCTCCCCGGGCGGCTGGCGGAGTGTCCAGCCGACCAGAGGCCGGTTCGAACCGGGTAGGGTTCGCCGACCAGGTCCAGCCGTGGAGGGGAACCAGGACATGGCGGTCGCCGACAGCGCCTTCCGCATCGGGCATCGCGGTGATTGGCCGGGGCCGGTGTCGTTCCGGAAGGGCTGGTACCGGGCCGACGCCCGACCCTGGAACCACGACATCCCCGAAGCCACGCTCCGTCTGGTGCGGGGCGGATCGGTGTTCCTCGAGGCGTGCACCGTCGGAGCTGCGCCAGCTCGGCGCCGACTCGGTGGTATCGCCGCCGCTCCCGGCGAACTCGCTCGGCACGTGGCGCGACGCCGGATACGAGCCGTTCATCGACCTGGCCCTGATGCGACGAAGCCTCGACCGCCCGGTGCGGGCTCCCGACCATCTCGTGGTGGAGGTCGACGACATCGACGTCGACGAGCTGCTCGCCATCGACAGCGCCGCCTTCTCCGATTTCTGGCGCTTCGACCGCCACGGGCTCACCGAAGCCATCGAGGCAACGGGAGCGTCGAGCATCCTCGTCATCCGCGACGGGTCGGGACGGTCCGCCGGCTTCGCCGTGGTCGGCTACGGCAGTGCCATCAGCTATCTGCAACGGGTGGCGGTACACCCCGACTGGCAGGGGCAGGGGAATGGGCCGTTCATTGGTCCGGGTGTCGGCGCGCAAGGCCCGGGCCTCCGGTGCCCACGTGATGCTGCTCAACACCCAGCTCGACAACGCCTGCGCCATCGCCCTCTACGAGAGCGAGGGCTTCGTCCGGCTCCCCGACCCGTTGGCGCTGCTCCGCTCCGGCGGCTGAGGCACCCTTTCTTCCTCCCCTCTTGGGGGAGGGACCGAAGGCGAGCGCAAGCGAGAAGCACGACTGGGGTGGGGACAACGGGCTGGCAGCTCCCCCTCCTCGTCTGCCGTCCTGCCTTCGGCCCGTTCTGCAGCCACTCCTCCCCCACGGGGGGAGGAGAAACGAGACAGCGGAGTAACCTCGGGGCCAGGAGGACCTGTGGCTCCCAAGCTCCCGGAGCGGTACCAGACCCAGGTTCGGCTGGGTCGCGACGGGGATGTCGAGGAGTGGCTGGCCACGGACACCGCCCTCGATCGCCCGGTCCTGATCCGCTCGCTCGACGCCTCGGCCTCGGTCGAGCGCCGCCGCCTCTATACCGAGGCGGTGCGCGACGCCGCCCGAGTCGCCCACATGCACCTGGCGAAGGTGTACGAGGTGGCCGACGGATTCCGAAGGTGACACCGTCTTCTCCGTGCTGGAGTGGAACGGCGGTGTCTCGATCGCCGACCGGCTCCACGCCGGGGACACGCTTCCCGTCCAGGAGTTCCTCCCCAACGCCTCCGGCCTCGCCGAAGGACTGGCGTCGCTCCATGCCGCCGGCGATGGTCCACGGCGCCATCGACAGTGGAGCGGTGCAGTTCTCGGCTGCCCATCCGGCCAAGCTCGGCGCCTTCGGTCGGGGGCCGATCACGACGACCGCCGCCGACGACACCCGGGCGTTGGCCGCCACCCTGCGCCAGGCGATCATCGGGTCGGACAGCACCGAGGTGCGCCTCTCTCAGGTCGTCGACGGGCTTCCTCGCAGCATCGACGACGTGCTCGCCGGCGCCGAGGCGGGTGCGGTCGACGCCGCCCAGCTGGCCACCGTGATCCGGGCGGCGCCCTACTCCGCCGACCTGGCCAATGACGGCGCCTGGTCGTGGCGGTGGCTGACTCCGGCAGCCATCCTGCTGGGAGCAGCATGGTGTTCACCGCCCTCGGCTTGACGATCGACGTCGACCCGGACTCGCCGTGCTCTTCCCGGCGACACCACAGGAACCGGCGGTGCAGAACCCGGACGCACCACGGTCGTGCACCAGCTCCCCGCCGGACGACACGGCGAAGCGGAGGTCGTCCCGGTGACCGCCCGCTCCTACGACCCCTTCGGTGACAACGGACCGAGGGCGAGGCGAACATCCCGCTGATCCACGACGGCGATCGGACCACGACGTGGACACCGAGCGCTACTTCAGCCCGCTGTCGAAGCTGAAGCCCGGGGTCGGCGTGATGTTCACCCCGCCGAGGTGCCCCGGGCGGTGCGCATCGTCGGCGACGCCGGGATCTCTTCGAGATCGGATGGGCGGCCACCGGCCCGACGACATCGACGGCTGGGACATGGTGGCCACCGGCACGCTCGATGACACGCCACCATGGCCGGCCCTGCCCGACCGTGACTCCGGTGTGTGGCTCCTGTGGCTGACGTCGCTCCCGGAGATCGGTGACGAGGAGCTTCATGGGCGAGATCGGCGACGTCAGCTTCACCCGTTGAGGGCAGCCGCCGGACGACGCCGGTGCCGGCGGGAGCCGGGCTGCGGAGCTTCCACGGGAGAAAATCGACCACAATCCATCCCGATGAGCGAATGCGCCCACCGACATGGACTGATCCAGCGCTATCTCGCCGGCGACATCGGCGCCTTCGACGAGCTGATGCGCGATCCACCAGGACCGGGTCTTCGCCATCTGCCTGCGGATGCTGCGCCACCGCGAGGCCGCGCTCGACGCCACCCAGGACACGTTCCTCACCTTGTTCCGCAAGGCGGACCGGTACCGGGCGGAGGCCGCCTTCACCACCTGGCTGTACCGGGTGACGATGAACGTCTGCTACGACCATCTGCGCCGGGCAGCAGCGGAGGCCGGCCGACCCGCTCCCCGAGCACCACGACCAGCCCGACCCCCGGGCGGAGGAGGCGATCGAGTCGGTCGAGCTCCGACCCGACGTGCAGCGGGCGCTGGCCACCCTGCCGGCCGGAGTTCCGCGCCGCCATCGTCCTCGTCGACCTCGAGGGACTGGCGCTGGACACCGCGGCCGGCGCCCTCGAGGTACCGGTGGGCACGGTGAAATCGAGACTGTTCCGCGGGCGGCGGCTGCTCGCCGAGGAGCTCGGGAACCTGAGGCCACCCGAACCGGCATCCAACCGAGGCATGACCGTGCACCACCACGACCCCGATCGCATCATGGCGCTGGCGGCGGAAGAGCTGACCGATACCGAGGCGCGCCTCGCCGCGGCCGAGGTGGACGCCTGCGCGCTGTGCCAGCCGACCTGGAGGCCCAGCGCACCGCCTTCGCCGCCCTGGCCGCCCTGGCCGGCGACCCGGCGACACGCCCTCACCGACCTGGAGGCCCGCCGCCTCCATCGACGGTGCTCCGCCCTCGAAACGCCGACGCCGGCGGCCGCGGCGCCGGCGGCCGCCCGCTGACGTCATCCCGCGACGCCGGTTCTCCTGGGGGCCGCTGGCCGCGGTGGCCGCCGTGTTCCTGGCCGTCGTGGTCGGGCGGGAACGCCATCCGGTCGCTGTCTGCGGGGAGATGGACGACGCTGGCGCCGAGATCGCGCCGCCGACACTGGCGACCACGGCTGCGCCATCGAGGAAGCCCGGCCGACGGAAGCACCACCGAAGACAGCGACGACGCGGAGCTCGAGCTGAATCCCCGGAGACGACCACGCCGCATCCGCAGACGGCGATGACGAGACCCTGTTCTCCGCCGGGGCGACCGGGGCAACCACCTTCGGTCTTGACCATCGACGACCTGGGCCGATGTGGGACGAGATGGTGCAGCGGAAGACTTCGATGCGGAGGAGGCGCCACGTCTCGACGACGGCGCCGGACCTCGCTTCCAAGGTGGCCTCGCGTGCTGGCCGGCTGCCCGAGGGCTGTCCTTCGGGGTCGCGACGATGCGTGTGGCGGCGCCGCCGCCGCCTTCGTCGCCGAGCCCGCCGAGACCATGATCGTGGTGAACCGTGGTGCTGGTCGACATCGGCGCAGTCCGTGCTCGCCGTCACCGCTGCTCCCGACGGGACGGCGCGCCTGCTGTTGCACGACCCGGTGAGCTGCGACCGTGATCACCGAGGTCCTCCCCGACCCGCATCCCTGAGCGGGCACCGGCCTCGCCGCCCTTGGGACTCCCACCCCACCCCGACCCTGCGTCCGAAGGTCGCCCAGCTGCCCGCCCATGGAGGACTACCCGGCCAAGATCGCCGACCTGCTCGAGACCGTGGCGGTGCGGACCCGCTCGATGACGGTCGACCGGGTCAGGGTCTGGGTGACCTGGGGGGCGGTCGGGCTGGTGGCGGCGATGCTCCTCACCCTGGTCCTCGTCTTCCTGTTCGTCGGGCTGTTCCGGGCCCTGGCGACCCTGGTCGGCACCGAGCCGGCCTACCTCATCCTCGGGGGCATATTCCTGATCGTCGGGATGTTCTTGTGGGCGCGGCCCATGCCGCGGGAGCGAGAGGAGTCCAGTGGCTGACACCGAGCAGGTCGTCGTCGTCGGGTCGGGCCCGGCCGGGCTCACCGCCGCCGTGTACGCCGCCAGGGCCGACCTTTCCCCGCTGCTGATCGAGGGCTTCGAGCGGGGCGGGCAGCTGATGCTGACCACCGAGGTCGAGAACTATCCCGGCTTCCCGGACGGGATCCTCGGGCCCGAGCTGATGGAGCAGTTCCGCAAGCAGGCGGAGCGCTTCGGCACCAGGATCGTCGCCGCCGACGTCACCGGCGTCGACCTCGGGGCCGACGCCGTTGCAGGTGCGCGTCGGGGACGAGCCGCCACCAGAGCGAAGCCCGTCGATCATCGCCACCGGCGCCTCGGCGCGGTGGCTCGGCGTGCCCGGCGAGGACAAGCTTCGCGGGCACGGGGTGTCCTCGTGCGCCACGTGCGACGGGTTCTTCTTCCGCGATCGGCGGCTGGTCGTCGTCGGTGGCGGGGACAGCGCCATGGAGGAGGCGATGTTCCTCACCAAGTTCGCTTCGCACGTCACCGTGATCCATCGCCGCCACGAGTTCCGCGCCTCGAAGATCATGGCCAACCGGGTGCTCTCCCACGACCGCATCGACGTGATGTGGGACACGACCGTCGAGGAGATCCTCGGCGACGAGACCGTGGCCGGGGTGCGTCTCCGGGACATGGAAACGGCGATGACACGTCGGAGATGCCGGTCGACGGGGTTTTCGTCGCCATCGGGCACACCCCGAACACCGGGGTCTTCGCCGCCAAGGTCGACACCGACGATGCCGGCTACATCCTCACCAGCCCGGGGACGACCCAGACCAACGTTCCCGGGGTTTTCGCCGCCGGCGACGTGGTCGACAAGGTCTACCGCCAGGCGATCACCGCCGCCGGCATGGGCTGTCAGGCCGCCCTCGAGGCCGAGCGATGGCTCGAGGACCGTCACCACCGGCGAGGCGTGACGCCGTGCCCCGGGGCGCACCTCGTGCGGCGGGCGTCGGAATGAAACGACCCGAGGTTTGTTGAACGTGGCAACAACGGACTAGCCGCGAACCGGCGAGAAGTCACCGATCCAATCAGCTACCGAGGAGGTGGGGCCCCCGAGGGCCAGCGCCATGGAAACCAACACCGTCGTCGCCAGCAGCGACAACTTCGACACGATCATCAACGGGGACAGCCCGGTGCTCGTCGACTTCTGGGCCGTCTGGTGCGGACCGTGCCGAGCCATGGAGCGCCCGCTCGAGGAGATCGCCGCCGAGCACTCCGACACCCTGCGGCGTCGCCAAGCTGAACGTCGACGAGAACCCGCAGATCTCGATGGACTATCGGGTGATGAGCATCCCCACCATGATCGTCTTCAAGGACGGGCAGGAGGCCAAGCGCCTCGTCGGCGCCCGGTCCAAGTCGCAGCTGGTCGCCGAGCTGGGCGAATATCTCGCCTGATCACCCGATGTGAAATGATGGAGCCGTGAGGCTCTATCGACTCGGCGACGAGGGTGAGCCGGTCCACGACATCCAGCAGCGGCTGGCCGCCCTCGGTTACCGCCTCCATGACGACGCATCCGGTGTGTTCGGTGCCGCCACCCGGCGGGCCGTCGCCGGATTCCAGAAGCAGCGCGGCCTCGCCCCCGACGGCATCGTTGGGCCCGACACGTGGCGGACCCTGGCCGACGCCGGCTTCCGGCTCGGGGACCGCAAGCTGTACCACCGGTTGCCCATGATGCGGGGAGACGACGTCTCCGAGCTCCAGCGACAGCTCAACGCCCTCGGCTTCGACGCCGGCAAGGTCGACGGGGCGTTCGGTCCCGACACGCTGCGGGCGCTGCTCGACTTCCAGGCGAACCGGCGGGTGGCCGAGGACGGGATCGCCGGCGCCCGAGGTGGTCGCCGAGCTGGAGTTGATGGCGCGCGCCACCAGCAAGGACAGGCCGGGAGGCGGTACGGGAGCGGCAGTGGCTGGCCTCGTTGCCCACCCATCTCGCCGGGCAACGGGTCTACGTCGACGCCTTCTGCCGGTCTGCCGCCGAGTCTGCGGCGTGCTGGCAGGCGGCGGTCGAGTTCGCCACGGCCATCCAGCGGATCGGCGGGCACCCGCTGTTCTCCCGCAGCGCCGACACCGACCCGCCGGAGCGCGTCCGCGCCCTGAGGGCCAACCGGATGGGCGCCGACTTCGTGGTGTCCTTCGCCCACTCCCCGCGACGGTGAGCCGGCGGTGTTCTACTTCTCCTCGACGCACAGCCACTCGGCTGCCGGCGAGAAGGTCGCCGCCGCCGTCGCCGACTCTGGGCCTCCCGCCACCGGTCGGTCGGTCCCGATGCTGCAGGACACCAGGCCGCCGGCGATCATCGTGGCCAGGGAGCCCATGGACGCCGGCGTGGGCCGATCGGCGGCGGAGGGCATCCGGGGCCTGCTCGCCGACGGATAGGTGGCCGCGTTGCCGACAGCGCTCAAACCTCTGCTCGTCCGCTGCACCTGCCGCCGCCACTCCTGCCCCAAGGGGAGGAGAACCTAGCCGAAGAGGTGTCGGTAGATCCGCTCCAGGTCGTCGAGCGAGCGGTACCGGATGACCAGCCTGCCCCCGGTTGACGGCGTGCTCGATGTCGACCCGGGTGCCCGAGGTGCTCGGACGAGCCGGGCCTCGAGCTCGATGATCGGCGGCGGGCCGTACCGTTCCTCGGCTTCGGCGACCGGACCGACCATCCGGCCGGGTGCGCAGGCGGACGGCGTCCTCGACCTGCCGGACCGACCAGCCCTCCTCGGCGGCGCGGGCGGCGATGTGGGCGGCGTAGGCCGGCGTCGTCGAGTCCCAACAGGGCACGGGCATGACCGGCGGTGAGGGCGCCCTCCTCGAGCAGGCGGTGGACCGGCGCCGGGAGCTGGAGCAGCCTCACCGTGTTGCTCACCGTGCTCCTGCTCCGCCCGACCGCCACGCCGACCTCGTCGTGGGTCATCCCGAAGTCGTCGATCAGCTGGCGGTACGCCGCCGCCTCTTCGAGCGCCCCCAGATCCTCCCGCTGCAGGTTCTCGACCAGCGCTTCGGTCAGGCTGCACCGCGGCTCGTCGTGTCCCTGACTATGGAAGGAATTTCCAGGAGGCCCGGCCATCCGGGCCGCCCGGCAACGGCGTTCGCCGGCGATCAACTCGTACCGGTCGTCTCCGAGCGCGCGCACGACCACCGGCTGGAGGAGCCCCGACGGCGGCGATGGACGCCGCCAGCGCCTCCAGCGCCTCGTCGTCGAACCGGATGCGCGGTTGCTGGGGATTGGTCTCGATCCGGTCGAGAGCGATGGCTGCAGGCCCGCCGGCGAGCTCGCTGGCGGGGATGAGCGCACCGAGCCCCCGACCCAGCCCGCTCCTACGTTCGGCCATGGCGCCTCCTGAACTCGCGTGCCAGCTCCCGATAGGCGATCGCCCCCCGGGACATCGGATCGAACGCCTCGATCGGCTCGCCGTAGGACGGAGCCTCGGAGAGCCGGACCGTCCGTGGCACCACCGTCCGGTACGTGGTTTCGCCGAAGTGCTCGCGTACCTGGCGCACCACATCCGATGACAGCGTGGTCCGACCGTCGAACATGGTGAGCACCATACCCTCGACCTCCAGCTCAGGGTTGAGCTGTCGGCGGACCAGCCCGATGTTCCGCATCAGCAGACCGACGCCCTCGAGGGCGTAGTACTCGCACTGGATCGGGATGAGCACCTCGTCGGCGGCGGTCAGCCCGTTGATGCTGAGCAGGCCCAGCGACGGAGGGCAGTCGACGAGGATGAAGTCGAAGTCGGCGCGCACCTTGTCGAGGCGTTGCGCAGCCGGTTCTCGCGGGCCAGCATGCTCACCAGCTCGATCTCGGCGCCGGCGAGCTCGATGGTCGCCGGCAGGACGAACAGGTCGCGCATCGACGTCGGCTCGATCACGTCCTCGACGGCGGTATCCTCGACCAGCACGTCGTAGATGGTGCGCGCCGAACCGCTCCCGGTCGATCCCGAGACCCGACGTGGTGTTGGCCTGCGGGTCGATGTCGACCAGGAGGACCCGCTCGCCCTGGAGGGCGAGGCCGGCACCGAGATTGATGGTGGTGGTGGACTTGCCCACCCCGCCCTTCTGGTTGGCCAGGGCGACGACGGTGGCGTGCCCGGCCGAGGACGTTCTCCGTCGACGGATCGGTCTGATGGCCCAGATAGCCGTGATAGCTGGTCACTCCATCCTAAGCAGCCAGGCCCCGTTTTCAAGGACCTCGGGGAATCCGACCGCGATGACCACCGCAGCCATCCGAAAGAGGGTCGGGAGCCGGCGAGCCGCGGCTCCCGCCGACGACGACGTCGCCCACCGGGCAGCACCAGTCGCCGCAGGTCTGCGGCCCGTCCGGGCGGAGCGCGGCGCGCATCACGACCCGTGCGTACCTGCCGTCGTGGTCCCGGACGTCTGCCGTGACGACCCGGACCGGGATGCCGAGGATCTGGGCGATCCGGTGAAGGCGTCGGTGCGGCGCGTGGACCGGTCGAGCAACGTGACCTCGGTGTGGGGAAAGGCGATCGCCAGGGGGATCCCGGGAAGCCCGCGCCCGGTCCCGACGTCGAGCACGGTGGCGGGCCGGCCAGGCCGATGGCCGAACACCAGCGAGTCGGCAAGTGACGGTCCCAGATCCGATCGGCTCGCCGGTCCGATCGCCCCGCTGGCTAGGCGGCCTCGGTGACCAGCCAGTCGGCGTAGCAGTGAGGGCAACCCGACCTGGGCGGCGTCGAGGTCGATCCCGAGCCAGGCGGCGACCGAGGCGAGGACGGCGCGGGGATGTTTCACGTGAAACCTCCGCGCACGGGCGAAGCCCCGTGCGCCTCGAGCGGACAGTCGGCTCACCAGAGGGAGCGATCACGACGGCGCGGTCGGGATCCTCGCCCTCGGAGAAGGAGCGGACCCCGTCGATCTCCGCCACCGTGTCGTGCACCACTTTGCGGTCGGCGGCATTCATCGGTTCGAGCATGACCTCGCCGCCCTCGCTGTGACCCGTTCCGCCAGCTTGGTGGTGTAGATCCGGAGCGCTTCGCGCCGGCGCTCGGCGTAGCCGGCGATGTCGAGTCGCATCCGTGGCGCCGACGCTCGGTGGTGCGCTGGACAACGGTTCGGGTGATCTCCGTGACCGCCTGCATCACCGATCCCTTGGTCCCGACCAGCGCTTCGGTCTGCTCGCCATCGACGTCGATGTAGACCGTGTCCTCCTCGACCGTGACGAGACCGTGCCTTCCAGCCCGAATGCGTTGAGCAGGCCCTCGATGAACCGTTGGGCCACCGCCGCCTGTTCGGCGACAGTCGCTTCATCGACCTGCGGTGCGTCCATCTTCTGCTCCTTGCGTTCGCCCTGGCCGCCATCGCCACCCGCTGCCTTGCCCTTCGACTCGCGCGTGATCGGCCCCGGTTGTCCCTCCGATCTCGTTTCCGATCCTGTCCCGCCGCTCGCCGCTTCCACTGCGACCGCCGTTGTCCCCTTCGGATTTCGGAACGGCTCCCGTTTCCGGCGACCTTGCCGAGCTGTCGCCCCGGTCGCTCCGGCCCCGAGTTTCCCCGGCTTCGCCGCCGACCACCCGACTCTTCGGCGGGCTTCTCACTGACCTTGACGACGGCCTGCTGCTTGCCCATCCCGAGGAAACCCGGCTTCGGCTCCTGCAGAACCTCGACCGAGCGCGTTCGGCTCGATCGGTGATCCCCAGCTCGGCAATCGCCGCCTCGACGGCGACTGCGACGGTCGAACCCGATGCTTCGACCCACTCCATGGGTTACTTCCTCCTGCGCGGTTTGCGCTTCTTGCTGGTGTTCGGCGGCGGCCCTCGCGGCGGCTCTGGCTCGATGGCGGGGGTTGCCGATCGCCGGGGGGGCGGCGCCGGCTTGGCAGCTGGCGGCGGCGTGCCGCTCGTCGAGGGCGAAGATCGTCGCCTGCTGTCCGATCCGGAACAGGTTCGAGGTGGCGAAGTACAGGACCAGCCCGGCGGGGAAGTTCCAGGAGAACACCCCGAACAGCACGGGCATGACCTTCATGACGGTCTGCATCCCAGCCGGCTGGTTCTGCGCCTGGCCGGAGGCGGCGGCACGTTTCGACGTCTGGCGGGTCTGGTAGTAGCCGGCGGCTATAACGATCAACACGAGGATGATGTAGGGCAGGGCCTCCGGCAGTCCCACCGAGGAGAACGCCTGCCCCGGTGTCTCGAGCAGGTGCATCCCGAGGAAGTCGGCGTTGTCGTTGAGCAGGGCCTGACCGAGGTTCGAGGTCTCCGACGATCGCGGTGCCGGTGAGCTGGCCGGGGTTGGCAGGGTCCGGGCTCACCCGGAGAACCTGGAACAAGGCGAACCAGATCGGCATCTGGAGCAACAGGGGCAGGCAGCCGGCCGCAGGGTTGACGCCACGCTCCTTGTAGAGCGCCATCATCTGCTTCTGCATCTCTTCGCGGTCTTCCTTGTACTCCTTCTGGATCCGCTTGACGTCCGGCTGGATCTCCTGCATGGCCCTCATCGACCGGGTCTGCTTCAACGTCAGCGGAAAGAGAAGGAAACTGACCAGAAGTGTCAGCAATATGATGGCAATGCCGTAATTGGGAATGATGTCGTAGAAGAAGCTGAGGATCGCCCCGAGCCCGTTGACCAGCGCGGTGAACGGGTTCATCGCCCGGCCTCGACCACATCACGGCGGACTGCAGCCGGCACCGGGTCGTACCCACCGGCGTGCAGCGGGTGGCAGCGCCCGATCCTGGCCACGGCGAGCACGCCACCTCGCCAGGCACCGTGGCGCTCGATGGCCTCGGCGGCATAGGCGGCGCAGGTCGGCAGGTAGCGGCAACGACCGG
Organism: uncultured Acidimicrobiia bacterium; assembly: GCA_963834375.1. Lineage (GTDB taxonomy): Bacteria > Actinomycetota > Acidimicrobiia > Spongiisociales > UBA5794 > JACDBE01. The sequence continues at coordinate 73,285 of CAWIBM010000006.1, forward strand.
TGGTCATCGGTGACACGAATCGCCGATACAGGCCGATGATTGCGAGCGCGATACGGTCGACCGTCCGGCCCGTCGATCGCTCACTCACCCTGGTGCCTCCCGACAACAGCGTCCACCCAGCCCTGCAGCCGCTCGAACTCGACGTCGGCCACCCGGGGCCCGCCGATCACGACGTACGCCGTGCCGGCGGCGAGCGGCACCCGCGCGATGGCGGCCCGCAACCGGCGCTTTGCCCGGTTGCGCCGAACCGCGTTGCCCACGTTCCTCCCGGCGACGATCCCCACCTGTGGCGTGCCCGGCTCGCCTCGGGCGACGATGGCTACCACGTCACCGCACCGGTGCCGTTCGCCGTTCTGGAAGATATTGGCGAACGAACGGCGACCCCGCACCGACCGGTAGGGAGCGGCGCCCTCAGGCGCTGACCCGTTGACGTCCCTTGTCACGCCGGCGCTTGAGGATGGCGCGCCCGTGCCGGGTCCGCATGCGGACCCGGAAGCCATGCTTGCGCTTGCGACGGCGCACGTTGGGCTGGTAGGTGCGTTTCATGAGCAGGCGAAACCCGGAAGAGGTGGTGTCTCGGTTCGAGTCGGGAGAGTATGGGCGGGATGGCGCGTTTGTCAAAGTCGCCGGGGCCTGCCCGAGCCGCTGTCGAGCGACGGGGTCGGCGACTCGCTCGAACCCCGGCTCGCGCGAAAAGTGGCGACCGCCCGCGAAAGATAGCTGAAGGGTGCGATCGACCCAAGGACCGGATCCGCCGCGACCCGACCCGGCCTCGCATGCACGGAAACCCTTGCGCTGAAAGGCCTCCCGGCGACGTGCCAACCGGCACTCTTGTCCACAAGCAGGGTTTTGGCGATGTTGAAGCCCTTCGGAGCCGCCTCCCTACACTCGCCGGGCTTCCGCCGGGCGGGGTCGCGGGCCCGCATCTTCCCTCGGTGGGTCGGAGAGGGCGCCGCCGGTGCTGAACCGACCAACGCGCTTGTCCACATCGTGTGGACAGCTGTGTGGACAGATACGTCGAGCATCGGAGGGACCACCGTGGAGATGCATTCGAGATCGCCGTCGCCACCTCCCGACTTCCGGGAGTTGTTGGAACGAGGTGTGTCAGCACTGACCTGGCACACCTGGCTCGAGCCACTCCGGGACCACCTCGAAGGTGACGTGCTCCACGTCGACGCCCCCACCGACTTCAACCGGCGCTGGGTGTCCCAGAACCTCTTCGAGGTCATCGAGGAGACCGCCCGGATCGCCTTCGGCCCGGACGTGACCGTCGAGATCGGGTTGGACGAGATCGCTTCCCGGAAATGGAACCGAGCCGCCGTCGCCGGACCGGAACGACGCCGCCTGTGGCCGCGCCCGTCAGCGCCAGCTCCGGGCACGCCACACGGAACGGCGCAGGCAACGCCATCAGGCACCGGTTCGACGACCTGGGCGCGCCGGACGGAGCTGCACACCCGGCTGGTGCCCCGGTACACCTTCGACAACTTCGTCGTCGGGCAGTCGAACCGCTTCGCCCACGCCGCCGCCATGGCGGTGGGGGAGCAGACCGACAGCAACTACAACCCGCTGTTCATCTACGGCCAAGCCGGCTTGGGCAAGACCCACCTCCTCCACGCCGTCGGCCACCAGCGGCGCGAGGTCGCTCCCGGATCACTGGTCCGGTACGTCAGCTCCGAGCAGTTCTTCAACGAGTTCATCAACGGCATCCGGCGCAAGCAGATGGCCGAGTTCAAGGACCGCTACCGGACCATCGACGTGCTGCTGCTCGACGACGTCCAGTTCTTCGAGGGCAAGGAGCAGATCCTCGAAGAGTTCTTCCACACGTTCAACAGCCTGTACGAGAACGGCAAGCACCTCGTGATCAGCTCGGACCGGCACCCCAAGCTCCACACCTCGCTGGACGTGCGGCTCCGCAGCCGGTTCGAGTGGGGGCTGCTCACCGACATCCAGCCGCCCGACGTGGAGACCCGGCTGGCCATCCTCCGCAAGAATGCCGAGTTCGCTCCCCGCCCGGTCCCCCCCGAGGTGCTGCTCTTCATCGCCGAGAAGGTGCTCGACAACGTCCGGGAGCTCGAGGGCGCGCTCACCCGGGTCACGGCCTACGCCTCGCTGACCAACGAGAAGATCACCCTCGACATGGCGCACGACGTGCTCCAGTACCTGAGCGACGCCGAGGGCCCCCGGCCGATCACCCCCGAGGTGATCATGGACCGGGTGGCATCGGAGTACCAGATCCCGCTGGCCGACCTGACCGGCCCGAGCCGAAAGCAACCGCTTGGCCGGGCCGGCGGCAGATCGCCATGTACCTGTGTCGGGACCTGACCAACCTGTCCCTGCCCAAGATCGGGCAGGTGTTCGGGGGCCGCGACCACACCACGGTGCTCCACGCCGTCGATCGGGTGAAGCGACAGATGCAGAGCGACAAACAGGTCTTCGACGAGGTCACCGCCCTGTGCACAGGTCTGCGGAACGGTTGAGATCGCCTGTGGGCCGCATCCGGTTTCTCCCCAGTCGAAGCCACGGCCCGACACCGCCCTGGGGGCGGCTGGGGAGGGTTCCCGCACCTGTCACCAGCCCCTGTGCATGGGAAACCCTTGCGATCCAAGGCAATCGCCCATCTGTCCCCATATCCCCACGCCCTACTACCACCACTACTGTCATTCTGTAAGTTCCTGAAGCAGAGGAAGATCCGTGCGAATTCGAGCCGAGAGAGATGACCTCGCCGACGTCCTGGCACGTGCCGGTCGGGCGGTCAGCAACCGCTCCCCGCTGCCCATCCTCCAGGGGATCCTCTGCGAGGTCACGGGGAGCCAGCTGCGGGTGACCGGGACCGACAGCGAGATCACCATCCGCACCGCGCTCGAGGTGGAGACGATCGAGGAAGGTCGGACCCTGGTGCCGGCCAAGCTGGCCGCCGAGGCGGTACGGAAACTGCCCTCGGGTGCGGTGACCATCGCCGCCGCCGGCGGGCAGGTCGAGATCACCGGCAACGGTCCCCGCTTCAAGCTGCGCGAGCTCGCCGTCGACGACTATCCGGTCTCGGGCTCCCGGGCGACGAGCGGCGGGGTCACCTATGACGGCGACGTGCTCGCCAAGGCGATCGCCCAGGTGGGATCGGCGGCGTCGGGGGACGACGCCCGACCCACGCTCACCGGGATCCTGTTCGAGTCCGACGAGGAGGGGCTGCGACTGGTGGCCACCGACAGCTACCGGCTGGCGGTGCGCGACCTCCCCGGAGCCGAGCAGGTGCCGACGACCCTCGTCCCCAACCGGGCGCTCAAGGAGGTGGGCCGGACGATCGGCGACTCCAAGCTCACCGTCGAGCTCGGTGAGCGGGAGGCGACTTTCGGGTCCGACCGCGGGTCGATGACGGTCCGGGTCATCGAGGGGTCCTTCCCGCCGTACCGTCACTTCTTCGGCGAATTCCCGAACCGGCTCACGGTCAGCCGGGAGGCGCTGACCGAGGCGGTGGGTCGGGCGTCGCTGGTCGCCGAGGACCACATCCCGGTGCGGCTCAACCTCCACGACGGAGGAGTCGAGCTCGTCATCACCCGCCAGGAGGTGGGGGAGGAGACCGAGCACATCGAGGGCGACTACCAGGGCGAGGAGATGACCATCGCCTTCAACGTGCGCTACCTGGCCGACGGCATCGCCGCCGTCGACAGCGAAGAGGTGTGGCTCCAGGCCACCGATCCGGTGAAGCCGGGGCTGATCACCGCCGCCGGCGACGAGAGCTTCCGCTATCTGCTGATGCCGGTCCGGGTGTGACCCGGCTCCGATGTGGCTGTCCTGGCTCGAGCTCGACGACTGGCGTAGCTACGACTCGCTGACCTGGCGGCCCGATCCCGGTGTCAACGTCCTGGTCGGCCCCAACGGCGCCGGGAAGACGAGCGTCCTCGAAGCCGTCGCCTACCTGACCTCCTTGCGGTCCTTCCGATCGGGCCCCGACGAGGGGCTGGTCCGGGCCGGTTGCGAACGGGCCGTGCTGCGGGGGGGCTTCGAGAAGCCGGCCGGCGAGTCCAAGGTGGAGATCGAGGTCCCCCGGGAGGGCAGGCGTCGGGTTCTGGTCAACGGCAAGCGACCCACCCGCCTGTCCACCGTCGCCCACCAATTTCCGGTGGTCGCCTTCCTCCCCGACGATCTCGAGCTCGTCAAGGGCACGTCGGCGGGCCGTCGGGGCTTCCTCGACGACCTCGGGTCCCGCCTCTCGCCCGGTTACGGGGCCACGCTGATGGAGTACGAGAAGGTGCTCCGCCAGCGCAACTCCCTGCTCCGCCAGGATGGGCCGGCCGTCGACCTGGTTTCGCTCGATGTGTGGGACGAACGGTTGGTGGCGCTGGCGACGCTGGTGTGGGCGGAGCGGGTCGAGCTCGTCGACGTCCTCGCCCCGGCCCTCGGCGAGGCGCACGACTCGGTGTCCGGGGGAGCGGCGGCGCTCCACGTCGGACTCGACCCCGCCTGGGGCGATCCACGCGCGAGTCATCGACGGGTCGCAGTTCGACCCGGCCGCCGCCGCCCGCAGGCTCGGCGGAGAGCTGACGGCGCGGCGACGTCGCGAGTTGGAACAGCGCACCACGACGGTCGGGCCCGCACCGCGACGAGTTGCAACTGACGATGGGTGGCCGCCCGGCCCGCACCCAGGCCAGCCAGGGCGAGCAGCGCTCCGTGGTGGTGGCGCATGCGGCTGGCGGCGTACCGCCTGCTCGCCGCCCGCCTCGGTGAACCGCCGGTGCTGCTGCTCGACGACGTCTTCTCCGAGCTCGACCTCCTCCGGACCGCGGCTGTCGTCGATCTGCTTCCCAGGGGCCAGGTTCTTGTCACCACCACCCGTCATGATGAGGTGCCGGGTGACGCCAAGCGGTGGGAGGTCTCCGGGGGAACGGTGACCTGACCACCTCCCGGATGGCTTCTCGTCCCCATCCTGGGGAGGAGTGGTTGCAGCAGACGCCCGAGGCCGCGACGGCAGACGAGGAGGGGGATGTGAACACGAAGGGTGAGGCGAGGAGCACACGATGAGGGATGACGGACACGTGAGGCGACCCTGTCCCCGTCACCGGTCTCATCGACAGGGTGCTGGGACGGCTCTCGAGAGCCGACATCGCCCCTGTCGTGCGTCTGCGGCTCGACTGGGATCAGATCGCCGGACCATGGAGCGCACGGTGCCGGCCGGTCGCCCTGCGCGACGGCGTGTTGACCGTGGTGGTGGTCTCCGGTCTGGAGGCGACCAGGCTTCGTTACGAGGCCACCGGGCTGGCCGAGCGCGCCGATGCGGCGCTCGGGCACGGTGTGGCGGTCACCCGGATCGCCATCAGGGTCGCCACCCCGGCCGAGCAGGCAGCCGCCTCGGCCTCTTCCCCCTCCAACCCGGTTTCTCCTCCCGCCTCGGGGGAGGAGTGGCCGCAGAACGGGCCGAGGGCCGGCACTGCGGACGAGGAGGGGGGATTGCCACGGGAGGGCAGCGAGACGGGAGCGCCGCCCTCCGGGAGGCGGGGGAAGGTCCGGAATCCGCTCCTGGCACGTCTCCGGTACCCCTGCCGGAGCTGCCGTCGTGGCTCGATTGAGCGGTCCGGATGGGCTCGAGATGCCTCGGGTTACCCGCGCTTTCGGGTAAGATGAGGGCCACGAATCCTGCCCCGAGCGGTGTCGCCAAACGGCACGAGGAGTCCTGTGGCTGAGACCAGATCTTCCTCCCGCGCGTCCTACGACGCCTCCACCATCACGGTGTTGGAGGGTCTGGAGGCGGTACGGAGGCGCCCGGCGATGTACATCGGATCGACCGGGCCGCGTGGGCTCCACCACCTCATCTGGGAGGTGGTCGACAACTCGGTGGACGAGGCGATGGCGGGGTTCTGCACCCGCATCGACGTCAGGCTGATGGCCGACGGCGGGGTCCAGGTGCGGGACAACGGCCGGGGCATCCCGGTCGACAAGGTGGCCAAGACCAGAGCAGTCCGCCCTCACCACGGTGCTCACCACACTCCACGCCGGTGGCAAGTTCGACTCCGGGGCCTATCAGGTGTCCGGCGGTCTCCACGGGGTCGGCGTGTCGGTGGTCAACGCCCTCTCCACCCGGCTCGAGGTCGAGGTGGTGCGGGACGGGTACCACTGGCGGCAGGAGTTCTCCTACGGGCAGCCTCTTGGCCCGGTCGAGCAGGGCAAGCCGGCGAAGCGCACCGGCACCCAGGTCACCTTCATGGGCCGATCCCGAGATCTTCTCCGAGACCACCGAGTACGACGCCGACGTCGTCACCAGCCGGCTGCGCGAGATGGCGTTCCTGTCCAAGGGCCTGCAGATCCGGTTCCGGGACGAGCGGGGCACCGAGCCCGGTCGAGGTCGTGTTCGAGTACAAGGGCGGGCTGCTCGACTTCGTCAAGCACCTCAACGCATCCCGCGAGCCCATCCACCCCCACATCGCCTCACTTCGAGGACCGCACCGGGGAGGCCGAGATCGAGGTCGCCATGCAGTGGACCTCGAGCTACACCGAGACCGTCCTGAGCTTCGCCAACAACATCAGCACCCACGAGGGCGGCACCCACGAAGAGGGGTTCCGCAAGGCGCTGACCCGGTCGATCAACGACTTCGCCAGGGGCCGCGGGCCTCCTCAAGGAGAAGGACGAGAACCTCCAGGGCGAGGACGTGCGAGAGGGCCTCACCGCGGTCATCTCGGCGAGGGTGCGCCATCCCCAGTTCGAGGGCCAGACCAAGACCAAGCTCGGCAACACCGAGATCCGATCCTTCGTGGAGAAGGCGCTCAACGCCGCTCTGCCCGAGTGGCTCGACCGCAACCCTGGTGAGGCCCGCAAGATCGTCGACAAGGCGACCACCGCAGCCAAGGCCAGGATGGCCGCCCGCCAGGCCCGCGACCTCACCCGCCGCAAGAGCCTGCTCGACGGCGCCGGGCTCCCCGGCAAGCTGGCCGACTGCTCCTCGCGGGACCCGGCCCTGTCCGAGCTGTTCATCGTCGAGGGCGACTCGGCCGGCGGATCGGCCAAGCAGGCCCGCAACAGCGAGTTCCAGGCGATCCTGCCCATCCGCGGCAAGATCATCAATGTCGAGAAGAACCGGATCGACCGGGTGCTGTCGAACAACGAGATCCAGTCGCTGATCACCGGCATCGGCACCGGCATCGGCGACGAGTTCGATCTCACCAAGGCCCGGTACCACCGGGTGGTGATCCTCACCGACGCCGACGTCGACGGTGCCCACATCCGCACCCTGCTGCTCACCTTCTTCTACCGCCACATGCAGGAGCTGATCGACGCCGGCTACGTCTACATCGCCCAGCCACCGCTCTACTCGGTGAAGGTCGGTACCAAGACCCAGTGGGCGTTCGACGACGAGCACCTGGAGCGGCTCAAGGGCGAGCTTGGCGACAAGAAGGCGAACATCCAACGGTTCAAGGGCCTCGGCGAGATGAACGCCGACCAGCTGTGGGACACCACCATGGACCCGGACAGGCGCCAACTGCTCCAGGTCCTGCTCGAGGACCAGCTCCGCGCCGAGGAGGTGTTCGTCAAGCTGATGGGCAACGACGTCGAGGCGCGGCGCCACTTCATCCAGCACAACGCCAACGACGTCCGCTTCCTCGACATCTGATCGACCGGGAAACGAATGACTGACGACCGCATCCAGCCGATCGAGATCGAACGTGAGATGGAGGACTCGTTCCTCGAGTACGCCATGTCCGTCATCGTGTCGCGGGCCCTGCCCGACGTCCGCGACGGGCTCAAGCCGGTGCATCGACGGATCCTCTTCTCGATGTACGACACCGGCATCCGGCCGGGGACCCCGTTCCGCAAGTGCGCCCGGGTGGTCGGCGACGTGATGGGTTGGTTCCACCCCCACAGCCAGGACGCCATCTACGACGCCCTGGTGCGGCTCGGCCAGGACTTCTCCACCCGCTACACGCTGGTCGAGCCGCAGGGCAACTTCGGCTCGGTCGACGACGGCCCGGCGGCGATGCGGTACACCGAGACGCGGATGACGCCGCTCGCCATGCACCTCCTCGACGGCATCAACGAGGAGACCGTCGACTTCGTCGACAACTACTCCGGGCGAACGGCAGCAGCCGACCGTGCTGCCGTCCCGGTTCCCCAACCTGCTGGTCAACGGGTCGACCGGCATCGCCGTCGGGATGGCCACCAACATCCCGCCGCACAACCTCGGTCCGAGGTCGTCGACGCATGCCTCCACGCCCTCGACAACCCGGACGCCACCGCCGAGGATCTCAGCCGAGTTCGTCAAGGGCCCTGACTTCCCGACCGGCGCCTACATCGTCGGCACCAGTGGAATCAGGGACGCCCTGCTCACCGGGCGGGGCTCGGTCAAGATGCGCGCCGTCGCCGACGTCCAGGAGATCAAGAAGGGCCGGATGGCGATCGTCGTCACCGAGATCCCCTACCAGGTGTCGATCCAGCGGATCATGGAGAAGATCGCCGATCTGGTGAACAACAAGACGATCAGCCGGGATCAGCGACATCCGTGACGAGTCCAACCGCCACGGCATCCGGATCGTCGTCGAGCTGAAGCGGGAGGCCAACCCGCAGGTCATCCTCAACCAGCTCTTCAAGGCGACCGGGCTCGAGGAGAACTTCGCCGTCAACACGGTCGCCCTGGTCGACGGGGTGCCCCGGGTGCTCAACCTGGCCGACATGGTCCACGCCTACGTGCGCCACCAGCTCGAGGTGGTGGTGCGGCGCACCCGCTACCGGCTCGGCAAGGCCCGGGAGCGGGCCCACATCCTCGAGGGGCTGCTGGTCGCCCTCGACAACATCGACGAGGTGGTGGCGATCATCCGCGGGTCGGCCGACGTCGAGGAGGCGCAGCGGCACGCTGATGAGCCGTTTCGAGCTGAGCGAGATCCAGGCCAACCACATCCTCGACATGCCACTGCGGAGGCTCACCGCCCTCGAGACCGAGAAGTTGCGGGAGGAGCATGCCGAGCTGATGGACGCTGATCGCCGAGCTCGAGTCGATCCTCGCCAGCGAGCCGCGCCAACGCGGTGGTGGTCGCCGAAGAGCTCACTGCCATCCGCGAGAAGTTCGGCGACGGGCGGCGCTCCCGGATCATCCCCGACGAGGGCGACATGTCGCTGGAGGATCTCATCGCCGACGAGGACCTCGTGGTCAGCGTCACCGCCGGCGGCTACATCAAGGCGGTGCTGGCCCGGGCGTACAAGACCCAGGGCCGGGGCGGTCGAGGGGTGAGGGGTGCCGCCTTGCGGGAGGACGACGTCGTCTCCCACGTCCTCCACACCACGGCCCACGCCTATCTGCTGGTGTTCACCAACCGGGGCAAGGTCTACCGGATCCGGGCTCACCAGCTGCCCCGCAAGGACCGCACCGCCAAGGGTGTGCTGGTCCAGTCGGTGCTCGCCGTTCGAGCCCGACGAGGTGGTCGAGGCGGTGGTCGACACCCGGGACTACGAGTCGTTCCGCTACCTCGTCACGTTCACCAGGAAGGGCCAGGTGAAGAAGACCCAGCTTCTCCGAGTACGACTCGCGCAACCAGGTGCTCAACGCCATCCGGTTGACCGAGGGAGACGAGGTGGTGGCGGTCCGCGCCACCAGCGGCGATCAGGACCTGATGATGTTCTCCAGGATGGGCCAGGGGATCCGCTTCTCCGAGGAGGACGCCCGTCCGATGGCCCGCGACACCCAGGGGGTCAGGGGGCTGAAGCTCCGCCGAGGGTGACGAGGTGGTGTCCGCCACCGTCGCCGCCGCAGACCAGGACCTGCTCCTGCTCACCTCCGGTGGTTACGGCAAGCGGACCCTCGCCGGCGAGTTCAATCGCCAGAACCGGGGCGGTCTCGGCGTGAAGGCCATGAAGCTGACCCGGGTCCGGGGCAACCTGGTGGAGGCGATCGCGGTTCGGCCCGGCGACGAGATCGTCGCCACCTCCACTGACGGGATCCTCATAAGACAGGGCGTCGACGCCATCAGCCGCCAGAGAGCGGGACTCGACAGGGGTCAAGGTCATGAACCTGGCCGACGGTGCCGAGCTGTCGGCGGTGACCCTGGTGCAGACCGAGGAGAGCGACGAATGACCGGCCAGTCAGGGGAACCCCCAGCCCGAGAGCAACGTTGTGTCCGAATGGTGGACGTCGGTGCTTGACCGATTCCGCAAGCCCAAGGAGCCGCTGTCGGTGACGACGCCGGCGGCGTCCGTCCCGACCCGCGCCCTGCCCAAGGTCGAGGTGCGTCGGGTCCGGCGTGTGCTGCGCCGGATCGACCCGTGGACGGTCCTCAAGGCGGCGCTGATCTTCAACGTGATCGGCGGGCTGGTGTTCGTGCTCGGGATGTGGGTGACCTGGTCGATCGCCCTGCAGCGCGGCATCCCCGACGGCATCGCCAGCATCTTCGAGGCGTTGACCCTCACCTACACGCCCGATGGCGAGCTCTACTTCCGGGCCCTGATACTCCTCACCATCGTCGGCGTCGTCGTCGCCACCGCCGCCATGACCCTCGGTGCCGTCGTCTACAACCTCATCTCCGACCTCGTCGGCGGTGATCGAGTTCACCGTGCTCGAGGAGACGTTCCAGCCGCAGAGCCAGATGATGCTGCGTCCCGGCGTCCCGGTGCGCCGGCCGGTTCCGCCGGTCGCCGCCGCCCCGACCCAGCCTGTCCCCGCTCCCGTGCAGCCGGCGACCGCCGGCTCCGCCTCGACCGCAGGCACCAGGGCCCCCTGATCGGCGCCGGGCACCCGATGTCGGTCGATGACCAACGGCCGCTCTGGGTGTGTCCCGACTGCAATAAGCGGTTCGTCACCGCCAACTCGTGGCACTCCTGCCACCGGGGTAGCGTCGACGAGTTCTTTGCCGGCAAGCCGGAGGCGTTGCGCTCGACCTTCGAGCGTTACCTGGAGGTCGCCGAGTCATTCGGGCCGGTAGTGGTCGACGTGGCGCGGACCCGCATCTCGATTCAGGCGCGGGTGCGGTTCGCCGGTGTCGCCCGGGCGCGGAAGGACTCCCTGATCCTCGGGTTCTGGCTCAAGCACCGGATCGAATCGCCCCGCTTCACCAAGGTGGAGTTGATCCCGCCCCGGAACTGGGTGTACCAGTTCGCCGCGGCGACACCGGAGGACGTCGACGACGAGGTCGCCGGCTGGCTCGCCGCCGCCTACGAGGTTGGTATGCAGCGGGTGTGACGGCTCACCCGGTCCCCGAGCCGCCCAGGTCGGGGAGGACGACCCGGTGCGTCAGCACCGCCTCTGAGACGGCGTTCCCGCCACCGAGGGCCACCGGGACCTCGAAGCGGACCATCTCGATGAGGCACAGCTCGGGGGTCTCCTTCTCGCAGTAGACGAGGGTCAGGTCCGCCACGAGGTCACCCGGGGCGGTGAACCGAACCGGGATCCCCACCGGGAGGCGCTTCCCGGTGAGGTCGAAGGTGGTGCCGCCACCACCGCCAAGGATCGTCGCCGGTCCGTCCGGCGCCAGCACCAGTGACGACGGGGCGTCCCCGTTGACCGCGTAGCCGGCGGGCAACCGCACGTCGAGCAGCAACGTGCCGTTGCCAGGGGCGACGGTGGCCGGGCCCACCGGTATCACGGTGCCGCGGTAGCCATCGGATCCCGGTGGAGGCTCGAAGGCTTCGATCCCTTCGAGCAGCAGCGTCGAGGTCGAGCCGGTGGCAAGGTCGATCACCCGGATGGCGTGGTTGTTGGTGTCGGCGACGTAGGCGGTGTCGCCGTCGACCGAGATGCCGCCGGGCTCGTTGAATCGCGGCTCGTCGCCGTCCCGCCATCCCGCCTCGTCCCCAGATAGGTGGTGGCCAGCCCGGTCGCCGGGGTCGACCCGGCGGATCAGCGAGTTGTAGGTGTCGGCGACCAGCAGGGTGTCGTCGTCGACGGCGGCGACCCCAACGGGATGCTGGAAGCGGGCTTCGTCGCCGACACCGTCGATGGCGCCGAACTCGAAGAGCGAGGCGCTCGCCCCGGCTACCAGCGCCGTGGCGCCGGCCCGGCCGATGTCGGCCGAGCGGATGGAGCTCGACTCGGCGTCGGCGAAGTAGAGGGTGTCGCCGATCAGAGCCAGCCCGCTGGGCTGGGCGAGCTCCGCCTCCGCCAGCGGGCCGTTGCGGACGCCTTCGGCGGAGCTCCCGACGAGGGGCGCGGCGGCCGGATCGACTCCAGGTCGAGCGACCAGATCTGATGGGTGCCGGCCATCGCAACGTAAACGTGTCGCCGTCGAGGAGGAGGTCCCACGGCGAGGCGATGGCGACGTCGGGGCCGGTCCCCGGCTCCGGCGGGTAGCCCCGCTCGCCGGTGCCGAGCAGGTGGTGACCTGCCCGGTGCGGTGTCGACGGCGCGCATGGCGTGGTTGTCGGTGTCGGCGACGTAGAGGGTGCGGCCGTCGTCGTCGAGCGCCATCCCTGCGGCGCGTCGAAGGTCGCCGTGGTGGCCGGCCCGTCGTCGAGCCCGGCGTCGACCCGAGCCGTAGACGGCGGTGACCGCGCCGGTGCGCGGTCGGCGACCACGATCCGGTTGCGCCCGGTGTCGGCGATGAACAGCCGGTCGCCGCCGGGCTCGGCGAGCACCTTGCCGGGGAAGGTGAGCGCCCGGTCCGGCTGTGCCGCCCGCCTCGAGGGCGATCTGCGACCGGGCCACGGTCGAGCTCCCCCCGGGCGTCGAACTCGGCGACCAGCGAGGCGATCACCGGTTGGGCGACGTCGTAGACGCCCTCCCCGGAGTGCCCGCCGACGACGTTGCCGGCCGGATCGATGAGCACGGTGGTCGGCCAGGCACTGGTCGCCCAGGCGTCCCAGACCTGGAACCCGGCGTCGTTGACCACCGGGTGCTCGATCCCGTAGCGGAGGACCACCTGGCGGATGTTCTCGGTGTCGCCCTCGTTGGCGAACTTGGCGGAGTGGACCCCGATCACCACCAGCTCCTCGGCGAACTCGGCCTCGAGCCGCTCCAACTCCGGGAGGATGTGGATGCAGTTGATGCACCCGTACGTCCAGAAGTCGAGCAGGACGACCTTGCCCCGCAGTGCCGCCAGCGTCAGCGGGGCGTCGACGTTGAGCCAGTCGAGCCCGGCCGGGAACTCGGGGGCCGGCCGGTCCCCGGCGAAGGACTGCGCCGTGGTGGTGGACGCCGCGCCGCCCTCGTCGACCCCGGCGCCGGCATCCGCTGTCGACGGTGTGGCGCCGCCGCTCGTGGAGCCGGTGCACCCGGAGACCAGCGACACCGTCGCGATCCAGAATGATGACGAGCCGCCGCACCGGCTCATTCAACCCGTCCCCGATCCCTAGAAGGACACCGCCCCGGCGGGCAGCTCTGCCAGGCGGCAGACTGGGCCCATCGTGCCAGACACCCTCACCGTCGACCGAGCTGGTGACCCAACTGCGCCGGCTGGGCGTTTCCGACGGCGACGTGGTGATGGTCCACGCCTCGCTGCGCCGCATCGGGCCGGTCGAGGAAGGGCGCCGGGGTGATCGACGCCATCGACCGGGCCGTCGGGGATGCCGGGACGTCGATGATGACCCTGGGCGCCCGGGACTACTGGTCATGGGTCAACGAGCGCCCCGAGGAGGACCGCCCCGGGTTGCTCGCCGATGCCGAGCCGTTCGACGCCAGGCACACCCCGGCCGACCCTGACGTCGGCGCTGCTGGCCGAGGTCGTACCGTCGCCACCCCGGCACCTGGTCAGCGACCATCCCGAGGGGCGGTTCGCCGCCCGGGGCCGGCTCGCCGAGGCTCTCATGGCGGACCAGCCGTGGGACGACTACTACGGACCTGGCTCGCCGTTGGAGCGGCTGGTCGAGGCCGGGGGCAAGGTGCTCCGCCTCGGCGCCGACGTCGACACGATCACCCTCCTCCACTACGCCGAGTACCTGGCCGAGATGCCGGGCAAGAGGCGGGTGGTCCGGCATCGCAGGGTGCGGGCCGGCAGCGGGAACGGTCGATCCGGACGGATCGAGGCGCTCGACGACAGCGACGGCATCGCCGAATGGCCGGCGATGACTACTTCGGGCTCATCCTGGTCGCCTATCTCGACGAGGGCCGAGCTGCGCCGAGGCCTGGTCGGGGGAGCGACGTCGGAGCTGATCGACGCCGCCGACCTGGTCAGCCTTCGCCGCCGACTGGATGGAGCCGCAACCTCCGCACGGCAACCACACCGACCCATCGACGCCGGGACCTGAGGTCAGCAGCGGCTGCGTAGTGATCGCTCGAGAGCGTGATACGCCCGGGCCGCCGGCTCAGGTCTCCAGAGTGTGGGCGGCGACGTCCAGGCCGGCGTGGAGGGCGGCGGTGAGGTAGTCCTCGGACGCGGTCATCGGGCCGGGCGGCCCCGTAGGCGAAGCTGTCGACGGTCAGGGCGCCGGCGGCGAGCGCCAGCGCCTCGAGGTGCACGGCGAGGTCGGCCACCCCGACCACCCTCACCACCAGGCCGTCGCCGGTGGAAGCGGTCACCTTGGTCGCCGCCCCCGACCAGATGCCGCCGGTCGGGTGCGGTGACCGCCCGAAAGAGGCCGCTGCTCGCCACCTCGTAGCCCCACAGGGCACCGACCGGGTCGGGGAAGGCGACCGGCACGCCCCGACGCAGCCGCCGCCCCGGTTCGGTCCAGGCCACCATCAGCTCCAGCACCTCGTCGCTCCTGGCCGCCTCGTGCGCCGCCAGGCAAGGGGCGATCCCGTGGCCCACGTTGGCGCCGGTGAGCAGCGTCCGGCCGGCGGCGGCGAAGCTCTCGCCGTACTTCTCCGCCAGATCGGGTGCGTCCGACCAGGTGACACACGAGATGCCGGCGTCGAGGGCGGTGGTGATGTCGTCCTCGAGGTCGGCGACGGCGTCGGTGACGAGCACGCCGTAGCTCTCCAGGTCGCTGACCCGCCGGAGGCGAGGGCTCGGCGGTGTCGCTCGGCCGGTGGTCGAGCAGGCCGAGGACGTCGAGCCGCGGTCGCCGAGCAGGATCCGTCCCGGTGCGGGAACCGGTCTCGCTGGTGTCGTGGAGGGCGACCTGCACGTCAGCGGCGGGTGGGCAACCGGGAGGACGGGCAGCCAGGTCCCGAGGCCTCCGGCGGTTTCACCGGGCGCCGGGCGAAGACCAAGGCGGCAGCGGCGGCCACGGCGACCGCGGCGGCGACCGCGGCGAGCAGGCGGAGAGATTCATGGCCGGCATGGTACCCGAGTCCCGCGGCGGCGCCGGTCCTCAGCGGCGCCGTCGGTCGGAGGGGCAGCTGGCTGGTCCCACGTTGACGATCGAGCCAGGCGGCACATCGGGGCGACGTCGGCGAACACGCCCCGCACCCGGCCGTATCGCCTCTCGACCATACATCCACCGGGCGACCGGCCACGACCTCCACGCCATCAGCCCCTTGCGGCGGAGCAACTCGACGCGGGGATGGTCCTTGGGGAAGCCGCGGGGCGCCGTCTTCAGCGTCTCGTGGGCGCCGATCTCGTAACCGGAGCCGACCAGCCCATCGGCCAGGTCGGCGACCTCGGCACCGAGCGGCGGGATCGTCCACCGCATTGCGGAACCGGTCGAGCTGGTCCTTGGCCATGACGTAGTAGCCGGCGGCGGCCATCAGGCCGTCGGCGGAGATCTGCACGTAGTGGCCGCCGCCCTCGGGGCCTCGGGTGAAGGCGCCCTGGTGGGTCTTGTAGGGGGGCCGGCCCTTGGCGAAGCGCATGTCGTTGTACGGCCGGTAGAGGTGGAAGGTGCCGAACTCGACCAGCTCGTCGCAGAGGGCCTCCATCGGTTGCCGCACCAGCCGCTCGTAGTCGGGCTTGTTCGCCGTCCAGAAGTCCCGGTCGTTGTCGGCCTCGAGCCGCTCGTAGAAGTCGAACGCCTCGGGTGGGAAGCCGGTGAACGTCGGCGGCCATCCCGTGAGGGTACCTGGTGCCCGGCCGGTACCATTCGGAGGTGACCGGCGTCGACCACACCGACCAGAGGGTCCGGAACATGCTGGCCGGGCATCCCTTCGTCCGCGGCCTCGAACCCGACGACGTCGAGGTGTTCGCCGACCTGGGACGCCTGGTCGAGTTCGCCCCGGGCCAGATCATCTTCGCCTCGGGCGACGGCGCCGACGTCTTCTACCTGGTGAAGTCGGGGGTGGTCTCCCTCCAGGTCGATGCCGGCGGCCCGTACCCGCGCACGGTCCAGAACCTCCACGAGGGTGCCGCCCTGGGGTGGTCGTGGCTCTTCCCCCCGTACGTGTGGCAGTTCGATGCGGTGGCGCAGACCCCGGTGCGCACCATCGGCTTCGATGCCGCCGAGCTGCGCAACCGGTTCGAGGAGCAGCCCGCCACCGGCTATCGGGTGATGGCCCGGGTGGCCGAGGTGATGTCGGAGCGGCTCCACGCCACCCGCCACCAGCTGCTCGACCTGGCGCTGTCCTGACCGGAGCCCGGCTCAGCCGGTGGCGAACTCCTCGAGGACGGGCACCATCACCGTCTCGTAGAGCTCGTCGCGTTCCTCGGCATTGACGCTGAAGATGACCACGCCGGTGGTCTCCGATCCAGGCCCCACGCCGATGAGGGTCAGCTCGCCTTCGGCGACTCCCTCGTAGACCGTCCAGGTGCGGTCGGGGGCGGCGACGGTGTCGACCTCGTCGGGGCCGTCCTCGAACTCGATCGTCGAGAGCAGCAGGTTGAGCGCCTCGTCGGGCTCCATCGGCACCGGCGCCGCCTGCTGCACCAGCACGCGTGGCGTCGAGCGCCGAGGCCCCCGCGCGCCCAGGCGCCGTTGCCGAGCGGATCCCAGCCATCGGGACGGACCCCGCTGATGGTCAGCCCGAAGACCGACTCCTCGAACGGGACCAGCACGACCTCCTCGGTTGACGTCCTCGCCGGCGATCACGAAGTCGATCGGCTCCATCTCGCCGACGCAGCTTGTGTCCGGGAGGGCTCGTCGGGTCGTCGACGAAGGCAGTGGCCACTTGGAGCGGGCAGTCACCGGACACCGAGGCGGCATGCCCCACCGACGGGAACTCGACGAAGGCGGCGTCGGTGAGGTGCTCGGCGGCGTTCTCTCCCCACTCCGGCGGGGTGATCGGGTCGTATTCGCCGGCCATCACCAAGGTGGGGATGTCGCTCACCACCGGCTCGTTCTCGAGCGGCGGAGGGGTTCCCGCCTGCCACAGCTCGCACAGGTCGAATACCGCCGGCCCGACGTTGGTGGCGCCCTCGAAGTAGTCGCCGAGTCGGGGGTCGGCGGCGGCCGCCGCCGCGTCGACGGCCGCGGTGATCGGCGAAGGGGACCTCCTCGTAGCACTCCACCGACAGGTGCATGCCCCACGAGAAGAACGCCCCGTTGGCGAGGTTGTTGGTGAGCAGGGTGGCGATGCTCTCGGTGTCGCCCTGCTCGAGGTCGGCAACGACCTTGGGCAGCACCGGGATGGTGTCGACGCTGTACAGACCCTGGAAGAAGGCGCCGATGAGGGTGTCCCCGTTGACGATGGCGCGGTGCTCCTCACCGGTGAACACGTCACTGATGTCGGTGAACAGCGGTTCGGTGTCCAGCTGGTCGCGTAGCGCCCAGAACCGGTCCTCGAGGTCCGGGTAGGCGGCGGAACAGTCGGGGTCGGAGGCGCAGCCCTCCCACAGCTGCTCGAGGGCGCGCACCAGGTTCGCCGGGGTGGCGGTGGTCAGGTCCTCCTGGGGGCTGTACGTGGAGTCGAGGATGACGCTGCGGACCCCTTCGGGGAGGTCCCGCATCACCGTCTGCGCCAGCCGGGTGCCGTAGCTGATCCCCAGCAGGTTCCATTCGTCGATGCCGAGGGCGAGGCGGAGGTCGGCGACGTCGGCGGCGTTGGTGGCGCTGTGGTACGCGGTGAGATCTACGTCATCGGCCACCAGGCGGTCATGGCACTCCTCGGTCGCCGCCAGCTCACGGGCGGCGTACTCCTCGCCGTCGAGGTCGTCGTCGAGCACCTCGAAGGTGAGGTCTCGGGATTCGGGGCACTCCAGCGACGGGGTCGATGTCCCGACGCCGCGCTGGTCGAAGAAGATGACATCGCGGTTCTCGATGAACGGCGCCCATGTCGACTCGAGGCTGAACCGCAGCGTGTCCAGAGTCTCGCCGCCGGGGCCGCCGTCGAGATAGATGATCGGGTCGTCGGGTGCGTCTGGGTTGGCGCTCTCGAAGATCGCCACCTGGATACGCACCTCGGCGCCGTCCGGCTCCGCGCGGTTCTCCGGTACGACCAGCCATCCGCAGCGCATCTCCCGGTTGGTGGTGAGCTCGAAGTCGCAGTCGTCCTCCTCGAACACCGGGGTGTACTCGCCGCCGGCGCCGGTGGTCGTGGACCCGCCCGGTGGCGTGGTGGTGGTCGAGGACTGCCCGGTCGTCGTGGTGGAGGCGGCGGCTTCCGCCGCCGGGTCGTCTTCGCTCGACGAGAGGAGAACGAAGACGGCGATCCCGGCTACGAGGACGAGGCAACCGAGGACGATGAGGACCGTGCGGGATGACATGCTGGCGGCAGGGTAGGGATGGCCCGCCGCTATGCCCGTGGCCGGTTACCGTGCCACCGCCATCCGCCGGATGTGGCGGAGCGGACTCCTGGCGGTGGGCGATGCGCTTCAACCCGGGTCGGATGCTGGTCGGCGGGGCATTGGCGCTCACCGGAGCGCTGCTGCTCCTCGACCTGGCCGGGATTGTCGACGCCGGGCAGCTCATCTCGGACTGGTGGCCGGTCCTGCTGGTGGTCGCCGGGATCGTCCAACTCACGCTGAATCCCGGTCACTGGTTCCCGCCGCTGTTCCTCATCGGGCTGGGTGCGGCGCTCCTGGCGGGCACCACCGGTCTCGTGCCCGGTGATGTCGCCTGGCCGCTGTTCGGGGCGGCGCTCCTGGTGCTGCTCGGGATCGGCATCGTCGCCGGGTGGACCCGGGGACGGCCGGAGCCGTCGCCCAGCGCCGGCGAGCGGATGACCGTGATGGCCATCATGTCCCGTCAGCAGGCGGCCAACCGGTCCAACCGCTTCTCCGGTGGCTCGCTCACCGCCATCCTCGGCAGCGCCGAGATCGACCTGACCGGGGCCACCATGGTGCCGGGCAGCGTCGTCGACGTGCTCACCATCGGTGGCGCCTCCGACATCGTGGTGCCCCCCGGATGGAAGGTGCAGATCCGCGGCCTGCCGCTGTTCGGCGGTTGGGACAACATCACCGAGAGCGTCACCGACGGCCCTGAACTGGTGGTGAACGCAACGGTCGTGCTCGGCTCGCTCGACGTCAGATACCCGACACCTTGAAATCACACCCGTGTAGTTCTCCACACGCAGTGGACAACCCTGGGGACAAGTCCAGGTGGGTGGCTTATCCGGGCTGCTCGGGGCTGTCGTCGGGCTCCCTGTCCGGCGCGCTATCACCACCGCGGATCAACCGCAACGCACCGGCAGCCGGATCCTTGGCGGCCCTAGCGATCGTCGTCCCGGTTCGCTCGGCGAGGTCTCCGGCACGCCGGGCCAGAGTGCCCGAGTGCCGGCGAGTCCTGGCGGCGAGCTGCGCCCATAGCTCGTCCACCTGATCGGTCGCCAGTGCGGGCGGGGTCTCTGCTGGCACCGCCTCGGGGACCTCCTCTTCCGGGACCCACTCCCGGTAGACACGGAGCATGCCGTCCAATTCGACGATGAGTCGCTCCAACCGCGCTCGGGCGATGATGCGTACCCGCTGGAGCAGTCCGTCGACCTTGCCTGCTTCAGCCAGGTAGACCGTGAGGCGGCGGGAGAGACCGACCACGAACTCGCGGCGCCGTCCGAGCCGGCGCTCGACCTCGTCGACCTCGCGGGCGAGGTTGGGGGCACCGGTGTCGGTCAGCCGTACCAGGTGGAGGAAGTCCCACTTGGCGACGGCGGTCTCTGCCACGACATACGCCTGGAACCAGAACCCTGCCTGGTTGTGCCTCGCAGCCCGACGCAGCGCCATCAGCCGGGCGTTCAGCCCTCCATCGGCGTCGGCGAGGATGTGGTCCAGGTCGCGTAGGTGCGCGCTGGCCTGGTCGTGCAGCTTTCGGACCGTCAACTCGACCTGGACCACTCGGTCCCAGTTGGCGTCGGTGAGCCGCCCCGAGGCGATCACATCTCCATGTACGTCCTCGAGGATGTTCAGGGCGGCACGAGCCTCGGCGAGTACCTCGATGTGTCCGTCGCGGATGATGGTGTCGACATCGATCTGGAGGTCGTCCAGTTTGCGGTCGATGGCGATGAGCTGCGCCTGCACTGCCATTGCCGAGAGCAACACCGGAAGGGCGGGCGCCAAATGGGCGATCGGGCCAATCGCCTGGAACGCGAGCACACCGGCGAACTTGCCGTCGGCGGCCTGGACCACCCCGAGCATCGCGCCGTCCCGCCCGATCAGGCCACCATGTTGTCGAAGGAGCGCCAGCGACTGCGGAGTGAGGCGGACCACGTCACCAGCCATGTTCGCCGCCAGGGCTGCGAGGCCTGGCGCAGCCGTAGCCAGGGCACGCACCGCCGCCATCATCGGTTCCGGCACCGTGAATTCACTCAGGCCGAGCCGCCGGATCGTCTCCGGCTCGCCTAACACGACGGCGTGGTCGTCACCAACCATGCGCACGATCGTGGGCAAGGCGCGTTCCGTGTCGTCGGTGTCCTGCGCCATTCCTGGAAGCTACCCGATCGGGCTGCCCGGCGGCCCTGCCGCTACCCAATGCAGGAAGTTCAGCGGCGACCTCTCACGGCACGTCACGTCGCCACCGAGCCTCGCCAGTGGGCCCACCTGGATTTGAACCAGGGACCTCATCCTTATCAGGGATGCGCTCTAACCGGGCTGAGCTATGGGCCCTCGAAAAAGCCATCGACAACCACAAGGTGTCTCGGCGTCCGGTGCGCCGTCAAGGAGCAGCAAGTGTAGACGCCCCGGGGTCGCCGATCGTCCCGTTGGGACGTCGCGCAGTGCCGCGGTGGAGGCGGTTTCAGCCGGTGGCGACGCCTCACCCGGGTCACTTGGCGGGCTATCGAGCCGGAGGCGGTCGCACTGCCGGGATCGAGGGTCGGACCATCACCCGGCGGGAGCGGTGACCGATGGTTCTTCTGGCAGGTCCTTGGCGCTTGACGGATTCGCCGGGTCGGCACCGGTCTTGCCGTCCGGAGACGAGCCGGTCGATCCGAACGGCGAGTAGATCGCAGTGAGCTCGGCGAACCAGCCCTGGAGGGTCCCGTCCCCGGAGAACAACCGATAGACCCTGATGTCGAACCGGTTCTCGCCGGCGGACACCGGAAAGACCGAGGCGTGGGCGATGTTGCCGTTGCGGGCCCCGGAGGGAACCGTCTCCTCCGCGGTGACCGAGTACGTGCCCGTCTCGAGGTGGCGAATCCGGGCGAGCACCGTACACCCCGTGGTGCAGCCGTTGTTGCGGACCGTGGTGCTTCCGTAGACCACGACGAACCCGTCCCCGGGTGCGGTGATCGTCAGCGGGGACCCATACGTCTGCTCGCCGGTGCCGAGGTCGAGCGTGTCGCTGGTGGCCATCATCGCGACCCTGGTCAGCCCGTTGGCGTCGTGGCCGTCGACCTTGTCGGCGTTGGGTGCCTTGGCGATGATGTCGTTGGGAAGCCTGCCGGTGACCCCACTCGTGGCGACCAATCTCCCTTTGCGGTTGTCGACGGTGGCGCCGAAACCGACGGCGTGCCTGCCGTCGACCATATCGGCGTTGAGGCCTGCCACGGCGAGGACATCCTGGGCGACCCCGGGGGCGGCGGCCGTCACGACGGCGATGACAACCGCGCTGATCGATACGACTAACGAGACTCGGTGATACATAGCGCTATCTCCAGTTGTCGGGCATCGGTAAGAAGATTACGGACCGGATCCGGCGACGGCTAGAGGGCCGCGGTGTAGGCAGGGCCCGCATGGGCAACGAGGCTCGAGAACCTGACCACCGACCTCTGGTTCGACGAGAACCAGGCGCCGGCCCTGGCGTGGAGCCCGCACTGGTTTGCGGCCCATCGGCCACGGGTAGGTGCGGCCAGCCAAAGTCATTGAGAGAGAAGGAGATCGTCGTGGACGATGCCCAGGTTCACGAGTTGCTCTACCAGGCCCTGGAGACCGAGCTGGGTGGCGTCGAGGTGTACAACGCCGCGATCGAGTGCGCCGTCAACGACGAGCTGCGCGAGGAGTGGGAGAAGTACCTCGAGGAGACCGAGAACCACGTCAGGATCGTGGGCAAGGTGTTCGACGACCTCGACCTGGATCCCGGAAGTCGAGACCCCGGGACGGCAGATCGTCCGCCACAAGGGGAAGGCGCTGGTCGAGTCGATGCGGATGGCCGGCGAGTCCGGTGACCCCGCCGCCGCCCAACTCGTCGCCGCCGAGGCGTGGTCGATGCCGAGACCAAGGACCACGCCAACTGGGAGCTGATCGGGAAGGTCGCCGAGAAGGCGACCGGCGAGCTCGCCTCGGTGCTGCAAGAGGCGTACGACGAGGTCGGGGAGCAGGAAGACGAGCACCTGTACCACACGATGGGCTGGGCCCGCGAGCTGTGGATCGAGTCCCTCGGGATGCCGGCGGTGCTGCCGCCGCCGGAGGAGGAGAAGAAGGTGAAGACGGCGATCGGCGCCTCGCGGGCGGAGCAGGCACGCGACGAAATGCTCTGAGCGTCCCGGCACCTGGAGAGAGCCGCCCTGGGCTTGTTGTCCGAAGCCCTGCCTTCACCGGCCGCCGGTCAAGGCAGGGCTTCGTGCTGGCCGGTCAGGTGGAGCGAGTACGCCAGGCGGTAGAGGAAGCCGCCCGGGTCACGCACCGCCAGGTCGCACGCCACGGTGGCGGTGGTGATCACCGCGCCGCGCGTGTCCATCAGCCGGAAACCGTCGACCGCCCACCCAACGCTCAACGGGGGCCCTTCGTTGGCAACGGATGCCAGGGCAACGTACGGCGCCCACTGCACGACCTTGAGGCCTTGGCCGGCCGGCAGGTCGGGGAGCGGGACTTCGAAGGTCAGCGTGTCGTGCACCCAGCTGAGGCTGCCCTCGCCGCGGAAGCTGATGATGACGAGGCCGGTGAGCACATGGACGTGGAGGCCGTTGCCGGCCTCGAAACCGAGCCAGTGCCGGCTGCCATAGGCGTCGACGGTCACTGCCATGATGTTCCTCCGATCGATCCGGGCGCTCGGCGCCTGCGAGTCCTCCGCCGCAATGATGCCTCGTTGGGGGCCGGTATAGGTGGGCGCACGGCCGAAGGTGCGGGACGACCATGATTGAACCGCGGAGGAGAGTCTGGTGAGCGGGGCGGGACGGCTCGACGCCGTGGCCGGTGCGCTCGCGCCGCTGCTCGACTACATCGCGGTGTGGGACGGGATCCGGCTCGATCCCGGAGGTGAGCGACTTCGCCTTCGGCAACCCGCAGGAGATGCCCCTGCCCGGCTTCGTCTCGGCGATCCGGGACCATGCCGTTCCGCTCGACAAGGACTGGTTCGCCTACAAGCGCTCCGAGCCCGAGCCGCGGGAAGCGGTCGCCAAGGCGCTGCGAGAGTCGAGCGGGCTGCCCTTCGAACCCGAGGACATCGCCCTCACCCCGGGAGCGTTCGGTGCCCTGGCAACCGCCTTCCGCACGCTGCTCGACCCGGGCGACGAGGTGGTCTTCTCGCTGCCTCCCTGGTTCCTCTACGAGGCGATGTTGCTCGCCGCCGATGCGGTGCCGGTCAAGGTGCAGGATCCGAGCCGACGACCTCGACCTCGACGTCGACGCCATCGCCGCCGCCATCGGCCCCCGCACCAGAGCGGTCATCGTCAACACGCCCCACAACCCGACCGGCCGGATCTACCCGCGGTCCACGCTGACCGCCCTCGCCGAAGTGCTCGAGGCGGCCTCGGCGCGACTGGGACGGACGATCTGGCTCATCTCCGACGAGCCGTACAACCGGCTGGTGTTCAGCGACGCCGAGTTCCACAGCCCCAGCGAGGTCTACCCGAACACCCTCATCTCGTACAGCTACGGCAAGGTCCTGCTGACCCCGGGGGAGCGGATCGGCTGGCTGGCGGTGTCGCCGCTGGCCACCGGACGTGAGGACCTGCGAGACGCCATTCAGATGGCCCAGATCGCCGGCGGCTGGGTGTTCCCCAACGCGACGCTGCAGCGTGCCGTTCCCGAACTGGAGCACCTCTCCATCGACATGGTCGACCTCGAGGCGAAGCGTGACCGGGTCGTCGCCGCGTTGACCGCCGCCGGCTACGAGCTGCGGGCGCCGGAGGGGACGTTCTACGTGTGGGTGCGGTCGCCAATCGACGACGACGTCGAGTTCTGCCGCCGTCTCGCCGAGCGGAAGGTGCTCGTCCTCCCGGGCACGACCTGCGAAGCGCCCGGCTACTTCCGGATCTCACTCACCGGGTCGAACGACATGTTCGACCGGGCGCTCCCGGTGTTCGCGGCGCTGGCCGGCTGATGTCCCCGGTCAATCAGCGCGGAGGTACGACCGCATCGCTGAGGTCAGGGGCAGCGCGGTGAGGGCCAACCCGATCAGACCGAAGGTGGGCATGAGCGGCGAGAAGGGGATCGAGGCCAGCTCGATCCCGATCCAGATCAGCTGGCCGAGGCCGATGAGGATGGTGGCGATCCAAGCCCAGTGGTACCCGGTGGCCCGCTGCAACCACCCCAGCCAGCCCCACCTCGGCCGGCGCAGGACTCCGTACAGGGCGACCAGCGACCCGAGCCCGAACCCGACGAGCAGGATGAGCCCAGGCACCAGCCAGCTGTCGACGAGGGGCAGGTCGTCCAGGTACTCGTCGGGAAGGAAGCTCTCCCCACCCATGCCGAGGATCATGGCCAGCCCACCGCCCAAGGCTCCCAGACCGAGCACCACCAGCAGTACGCCAGTGACCGGCACCTCCCAGGGGAGATGAGTCTGTCTGGCATGGACTAGTTCGACGGACACGCCACTCCTTCCACTCGTCGTCCTTCACCCTGCGCGCCCTCACACCCACGGTCCAGGGCCGAACGTCACCACACCGAGCGCGATCCCCTCGATCGGAGCCCGCGATGGGCTGCGTAGCACCAGGATCGGCCGGGGAGCGCTCCCAAACGGCCGGTAATATGGCCCTCTCGGGGACGTAGCTCAGTTGGAAGAGCACCTGCTTTGCAAGCAGGGGGTCGTGGGTTCGAGTCCCATCGTCTCCACCACCGCTCAGGTCAGATCGGAACCGATCGGTCGGAGTCGGCGCGCACCCGCCTGACGACGGCGTCGATCGAGGCATCGAGGTCAGCTGCCTCGTCCTACCTGAGAAGAGCCCCTACCTGCAGCGGCAAGGGTAGAGGTGGCCCGGCGCTTACCGAGGGCCGGTGTGGGGCGACGACCCGGCCGAGACTTCGTTGAGCTCGCGTCCTTCAGGACGACCGGGACCGCACCCGCGAGGCACACTCGAGGATCACGTCGGCGGCGAAGGCGGCGTCGTCGGGCCTGGTCTTCCACGACGAGACGCTGACCCTCATCGCGGTGGCTCCGTCCCACTGGGAGGGCCCGCACCAGATGCGCCCGTCGGCCTGGACCTCGTTGACGAGCGCCTCGGTTGTCGGCCCGTCGACCAACCGCACCAGCACCTGGTTGAGCACCACCTCGTTGAGGATGGCCAGGCCATCGGCGGCCAGGCGATCGGCGATGGCGGAGGCGGCGTCGCAGGCGGTGACGACCATGCCGGCGACACCGTGACGGCCCAGGGTGCGCAGCACCGACCAGATCTCGACGGCCCGGGCCCGCTGTGAGGACTGCGGGGTGTGGTGCATGGCGTCGAAGGTGTCGCCGCTTGGCAGGTACCCGGCGACGGCGGCAAAGGTGCGGCGCAGCGTGGAGAGGTCGCGGACGAAGACCAGTCCGCTGTCGTAGGTGACGTTGAGCCACTTGTGGGCATCGGCCGCCCAGGAGTCGGCGCGGTCGAGCCCGTGCACCAGGTGCGCCCGGCTCGGGTCGGCCATCGCCCACAGGCCGAAGGCGCCGTCGACGTGGAGCCAGCCGGACCGCTCCGCCACCCAGTCGGCGATCTCGTCGAACGGGTCGAACGCCCCCGTGTTGACCTCGCCGGCCTGGGCGCAGAACAGCACCGGGCCGGCGACGTCGGGGAGCCGGTCGGGGCGTATCCGACCCTGGTCGTCGGCCGGGGCCACCGTGAGGCGTCGCCGTCCGAGCCCGACCAGGCCGAGCGACTTGAACAACGTCGAATGGGCGCGCTCGCCGACCACCACCGTGAGGTCCGGGGCGCCGATCAACCCGTCGGACTGGACGTCCCAGCCGAGGTCGTGCAGGAGCTGGTCGCGGGCGGCGGCGAGGCAGGCGACGTTGGCCATGGTGTCGCCCGAAACGAAAGCGACCCCGGTGCCCGCGGGGAGGGCGAGGAGGTCGACCAGCCAGTCCTGGACGACGTCGTGCAGCTTGGCGGCGACCGGCGACATCACCGGCAGCGCGGTGTTCTGGTCCCAGGAGCTCGCCAGCCAGGAACTGCCGAGGGCGACCGGGTAGGTGGCGCCGTTGACGAACCCGAAGTAGCGCGGCCCGGTGGTTGCCATGGTCGCCGGGCTGCCGGCGAGGTGGAGCATCCGGAGGGTGTCCCGGGAGTCGGTGCCATGCTCCGGCAGGGGCTCGTCGAAGACGGCCAGTGCCCCCAACGCGGTGGCCTCCGGTGACACTCGGCGCTCATCGATGGTGGTGACGTACTCGAGGGAGAAGTCGACGGCGCTCCGCAAGAGGTCGACGACTTCGTCGCCAGGGTCGGGGCCGGCGGTCGCGGGGTCCATCGGGCGACTTTATACGGGCCGTCGACGCGCCCTCGGGTGCGCCGGAAACGGGTCGGTCGGCTCATGAGCATGCGGCGTGAGGCGTCTAGGCTCAGACGCTGGCGGAGGTGGTGCACCTCCCGCCGTGCTCTGAACTCGAATGCAACCTTGGGGGGCAAGATGGCAGACGTACCCACCACCGACGTCGTGGTGATCGGCGGTGGCCCGGCGGGCTCGACGATGGCGTCGTTCCTGTCGAAGAAGGGACACTCGGTCACCGTCTTCGAGCGCGACCAGTTCCCGCGCGAGCACGTCGGTGAGTCGATGCTCCCGTTCTGCTACCACGTCTTCAAGGAGCTGGGCGTGCTCGAGGACATGAAGGCGCGGTGGGTCCGCAAGCCCGGCGTTCGCTTCATCGACGTCGACGGGATCACCAACACCGCGTGGTGCTTCTGGCACCACATCGAGGACGAGAGCTCGCTGTCGTTCCAGGTGATCCGCTCCGAGTTCGACGACGAGCTGCTCAAGCACTCGGCCTCGCTGGGCGCCACCGTCCACTACGAGACCAAGGTCACCAACGTCGACCTCGACGACGACGGCGCCACCGTGTTCGCCACCGGCCCCGACGGCGAGCAGATCGAGCATGCGTACCCGCTTCGTGGTCGACGCCAGCGGCCGCGACACCTTCATGTCCAACCGCCTCGGCACCAAGGTCGCCCACAAGGAGCTGGAGCGCACCGCCCTCAGCTGCAGCTACTGGAAGGGCGCCAAGTTCATCGACACCCTCGAGGAGGGGCTGATCCAGATCGTCTACCTCGGCGGCGAGAAGCAGGGGTGGATCTGGTGCATCCCGCTGGGCAACGACCGGGTGAGCGTCGGCGTGGTGGTCAACTCGTCGTACTACCGGGCGCAGCGCAAGGAGCTGCTCGCCGAGGGCCACGAGGACTGGAAGATGGCGCTCTACCTCAAGGAGATCGCAGGCCGCGCCGTACACCAAGGAGATCCTCGACGGCGCCACGATGGAGCGGAACCTGATGGTCAACGGGGACTACTCCTACCTGTGCAAGCAGAAGTGGGGCGACCGGTTCGCCCTGGTCGGCGACGCCTCGGCGTTCATCGACCCGATCTTCTCCAGCGGCGTGTTCATGGCGATGCGCAGCGCCCAGATCCTCTCCGAGGTCGTCTCCAAGCGGCTCAACGACGGGGTCGAAGCGACCGAGCCGGACTTCGTGGACGCCTACGACCGGGTGGTCAGCGCCTACGACGTCATCGACCGGCTGATCCGGCTGTTCTACACGCCGGAGGCGATCAACTTCGCCCAGCTGGGGTCGGCGTCGGAGGCCTTCCCCGACTTCGAGCACTACCAGAACGCCATCGCCGTCTACCACTTCCTCATCGGCGGCGACTTCTTCGAGGTGGCCAACAAGTACCGCGACTTCATCGAGACGCTGCGCGACCCGAAGATGTTCGCCGGGTTCAAGAACCTGGTCATCGACCGGCCGACGCTGTCGGCGACCACGTGCGAGATCGACCACGAGGTGGCCTTCCACCCCGGGTCTGCTCGAGCACGAGCCGCGCCGCGACGCCCTGCGCCTCTAGACGACAGCAGTGGTCGGAGGCGGTCGGAGCCGACTCCGCGCAACTTTGAGCGGTTTACATCGAATACCGATGAAAACTGCTCAAAGTTCGCCTGCAGACGGGCGTGGCCGGCGCCGGTAGTCGGCGTCGGTCGCCGTGGTACCTTCGGGTGATCGAGTGACCGCGAGGAGCGCATGACCGAGGCCGTGATCGTCGACGCCGTCCGCACCCCGGGAGGCAAGCGGGGCGGTCAGCTCAAGGACTGGCACCCGGTCGATCTCGCCGCCGAGGTGCTCAAGGAGCTGGTCAAGCGGAACGACCTCGACCCGGTGCTCATCGACGACGTCATCCTCGGCTGCGTCATGCAGACCGGCGAGCAGGGGGTGAACGTCGCCCGCAACGCCGTCCTCGCTGCCGGGTTCCCCGAGAGCGTCCCGGGCACGACCATCGACCGTCAGTGCGGGTCGAGCCAGCAGGCGGTCCACTTCGCCGCCCAGGGGGTGATGGCCGGGGTGTACGACGTGGTCGTCGCCGGCGGGGTCGAGGCGATGACCCGGGTTCCGATGGGCGTCACCATGCTGCAGGGTCCCGGTCAGGCGTTCGGTCCGGCCATGATGGCCCGCTACGACAACGGGATCGTCCCCCAGGGCATCTCCGCCGAGCTGATCGCCGAGCGGTGGGGGATCACCCGCGAGGAGTCCGACCGGCTCGCCTACGACTCGCACATGCGGGCGGCCCGGGCAACCGAGGAGGGCCGGTTCGACAACGAGATCATCCCCATCGAGATCACCGGCGAGGATGGCTCCCGTGAGGTGATGCGCCGCGACGAGGGGATTCGGGCGACGACGACGCCGGAGACCCTGGCCACCTTGAAGCCGGCATTCAAGGAGGGAGGCCAGGTCACCGCCGGCAACTCGTCGCAGATCACCGACGGCGCCTCGGCGGTGCTGATCACCAGCAGGGAGAAGGCCGACGAGCTCGGGTTGAGGCCGCGGGCTCGGTTCGTCGCCTTCGCTCTCGCCGGGGTCGATCCGGTGACGATGCTCACCGGCCCCATCCCCGCCACCGAGAAGGTCCTGGCCAGGGCCGGGCTCGACCTCGACGACATCGACCGCTTCGAGATCAACGAGGCGTTCGCCACGGTCGTGGCCGCCTGGCTGCGTGACACCGGTGCAGACTGGGAGAAGGTCAACGTGAACGGCGGGGCCATGGCGTTGGGCCACCCGTTGGGCGCCTCCGGCGGCAAGCTGCTCGCCACGCTGGTCAACGAGCTGGAGCGCTCCGGCGGCCGGTACGGGCTGCAGACGATGTGCGAGGGCGGCGGCATGGCCAACGCCACCATCATCGAGCGCCTCGACTGACGGGGCCGGACATGCTCGTCTGGTTGATCGCCATCGCCATCGGTGTGGCGATCTTCGCCCTCGCTCTGTGGGCGATCCGGGCACTGGCGACCCCTATCCCCGAGGGTCCCGACCTCGACGAGGTGCGCCAGGTCGAGGTCGACTACCAGTGCACCGTCTGCGGCTTGCGGCTGACCGTCACCCACGCCCAGGAAGGCGACGTGACGGCGCCGCGGCACTGCCGCGAGGACATGGTCGAGGTTTGAGCCGAGCGTCGGGCCGGTGCCGCCGGCGGTCCTCTGCTGAGGGTGGCGGAACCTACCGGTAGTTCAACGTCATCCCGAAGCCGGCGGCGATCCCGGCGAGGCCGACCATCAGCCACGTGTTCGAGGTGCCGCCGGGGAGCAGGTTGATGTAGTTGGCCAGGATCACCAGGACCCCGACCCCCATCAGGCTGAACATGGTCACCACATACCATGTCGGCGAGGGGCCCTTCTGGTGGGCGGTGGTCATCGGCCTGCTGGGCGGCGTCGGCCGGCGATTGGCCTTGCGACGGCCTTTGGAGACGGGCATGGCCGCGCATCCTAACGATCCACCGGCCCTTGCAGGAAGGCGCCGGCGCCTCAGTCGACGAGCTCCCACCCGTGCTCGGTCTCGACGACGAGCCCGTCGTCGATGAGCCCGTCGAGGGCTTCGGCCACCAGGTCGGTCGGAAGGTGGCCCATGGCGGCGGTGAGCTCGGGGTCGTCGACGGCGCCGTCGACCAGCTAGCCGGACGAGGGCACCGCGCACCTGCCGCACCGAGCCTTCGAACCTGGCCTTGGGCGGTCGGCGGTTGGTAGACCTCGGGGCCGGTGCACCACGGCTCCACCGGGCACCGATCGCAGTCGGGCCGGCGAGGTCGGCAGATGGTGGCGCCCAGGTCCATCATCGCCTGGTTCCACGACACCGCGTCTTCGGCGAGGGCGTTGAGGGCCGCGCGATGGAGGGCCGTCCCGGACAGCGCCTCGCCGTACCAGCGGCTCAGCACTCGCTTGAGGTTGGTGTCGACGGCGGCGTCGCGGCGGCCGAAGGCGAATACCGCCACCGCGCGAGCGGTGTACCCGCCCACCCCGGGCAGGTCCTCCAGCTGCTCCACGGTGTCGGGCCAGCCTCGGTCGGCGATCACCTTGGCCGCCTGGTGGAGCCGGAGTGCCCGGTTGTTGTACCCCAGGCCCGACCACGACCGGACGACCTCGGCGAAGGGCGCCGCCGCCAGGGACGTCACGTCGGGGAAGCGTGCCATGAACTCCCGGTAGTACGGCTCCACCCGGCCGGCCTGGGTCTGTTGCAGCATCGTCTCGGAGACGAGGATGGCGTACGGATCCGAGGTCGCCCGCCAGGGGAGCGAACGCCCCTCGGCCTCGTACCAGCGGAGCAGCGCGGCGTTGCGTTCCGCCTCCACCGGGCTGGCGGTCACGGGCTCGTCGTCGGGGGAACCGAGGGAACCTCGCCGAGCTGGACCTCGACCTCCGAGCCTTCGTCGACGAGCTCGCCCTCGACCGGCTCCTGGCCCAAGACCCGGTTCCCCAGCTCGGGGTCGTCGTTGGGGACGACCCCGACCACCCGCAGCTCCAGGCCGATGTCGTCGAGTACGTCCCGGGCCTCCTGCTCGGTCAGCCCGAACAGGTCGGGGACCTCCACCTGTCGCAGCTGGCCGATACGGACGACCACGGTGTCGCCAGGGAACACCTCGGCGCCCGCCTCCGGGCTCTGGGCGGCGACCCGGCCGGCCAGATTGCTGCTCAGGCTCACCTCGATCGGGTCCCCGATCCGCAGGTCGAGTCCTGCCAGTTCGGCGGCCACCTCGGCGTCGTCCGGGGACAGGTTGACGAAGTTGGGCATGGTGATCGGCTCCGGGCCGTCCGAGATGAACAGCACCACGTTGGGTGTCTCCCGGGTCGACCAGCTGCCCGGCACGCGGGTCGGTCCGGGTGGCGAAACCCTCCTCGACCTCGTCGGAGAACTCGAGCTCGACCTCGACCACGAACTCCTGCTCCTCGAGGAGGTCGATGCGCCTGTTGCTCGGTCAAACCCTCCACCGACGGCACGGTCAGGGCGAAGGGGCCCGCCGAAACCACCAGGTCGATGGCGCTGCCCGGTGCCGCCTCCTGGTTGGCCGGCGGGGTCTGCTCGAGCACGACTCCCTGCTCGATCTCCTGGTCCTCGCGGGTGGTGACCTCGCCCGACCAGGAAACCCTCGTCCTCGATGGTGGCTCTGGCGTCCTCCTCGGTCATGCCCACCAGGCTGGGCACCGCCACCAGTTGTGGTCCCGCCGGAGACGACGATGGTGACCAGCGACCTCGGCTCCACCAGGCTGCCGCCGGGGGGGAGGGTCCCGATCACGAAACCGGTGGCGATCTCGTCGCTGGCCTCGGTGGCCAGGCCGACGCGCAAGTCGAGCTCCTGGAGCTCGGCGGTGGCCTCCTCGGCCGACTGGTTGCGCAGCTCGGGGATCGTGACCAGGTCGGCGGCGGCACCTCCGGCGAGGAGCATCCACAGGATGACCAGCACCGGCGATCAGCAGGAGCACCAGCCCGATCACCCCGGCGATGAACCCGGCGCGGGACCGCTCATCCTCGGGCTCGACCGCCATGTGGCGCGACGTCTCGTCGGGGACCGCGGTCGCCGGGGGCGGGACCACCATGCGGGGCGGCGATCACCCTGGTGGCGCTCTCGTCCTGTCGGGTGGGGACCGTCGTGGTGCCTCGGAGGAAAAGGAGCAGGTCGTCGCGCATCTCGGCGGCGCTCTGGTAGCGGGCGTTGGGGTCCTTCTCCATCGCCCGGTCGACGATCGCCTCGAGGTCCCGAGGCACGTCGGGGTTGTAGTGGGACACCGGAGGCGCCCACTCCGACACGTGTTGGTAGGCAACCGCCACCGGGCTGTCGCCCTGGAAGGGGGGCCGCCCGCAGAGCATCTCGTAGAGGACGACCCCGAGCGAGTAGACGTCGGAGCGGCCGTCGGCGGAGAGGCCCTGGGCCTGCTCGGGGCTGAAGTAGGTGGCGGTGCCGATGACCGCGCCCGCCTTGGTCAGCTCCTCGGAGTCGTCGAGTGCCCGGGCGATCCCGAAGTCGGTGACCTTCACCGTCCCACCCGGGGTCACCATGATGTTCCCCGGCTTGATGTCGCGGTGGTAGACCCCGGTGTCGTGGGCGACGGTGAGTGCGGCGGCGGCCTCGGCGGCGATCTCGGCGGCACGGCGGGGGAGCAGCGCCCCCTCGGTACGCCGGATCTCGCGCAGGGTGCGGCCGTCGATCAATTCCATCACCATGAAGTAGGTGGACCCCTCCTGGCCCCAGTCGTAGATGGCCACGATGTTGGGGTGGTTGAGGTTCGCCGCCCGCTGCGCCTCCCGGCGGAAGCGCGCCACGAAGGCCTCGTCACGGGCGAACTGCTCGTGGAGGACCTTCACGGCCACCTTGCGGTCGAGCAGCGTGTCCTCGGCCTCGAAGACGTCGCCCATCCCGCCTCGGGCAAGATGACGGGTGATGCGATAGCGGCCCGAAAGTACTCGGGTGTCGGTCACGGGCGGTCATGGTACCGGCGGACCGAGAAACCCGATCTCACGGGCTTGCCTCGTCGCGGCCCCCTCGTCGGCGAGGTCTTGGCTGCAGCACCGGCCGAAGGCCTGTGCGGCAGCGGCGGCGGGCGGCCAGCACCCTACACGTCTGAAGCTCGTCCTTCGGAAGTCCCTGCTCAGCCGCTTCCCGAAGGGGGAATGGAACTAGTCGAAAAGAACTCGGCGAGGACCTGCTGGGCGATGGGGGCGGCCACCGTGCCGCCGGTGGCGTCGTCGCCGGTCGCCTCGCTCGACTCCACCAGCACGGCGATGGCGATCTGGGGTTCGTCGGGGGCGGCCTCGACGGCGCCCGAACCCGATGAACCACGAGTGCGGGGAGCTGCCGGGCACCTGGGCGGTCCCCGTCTTTCCGCCGATCCTGACCCCGGGCACCGACGCCCTGGTGGCGGTGCCGCTGGTCACTGCGCTCTCCATCAGTCAACGCCAGCACGTCGGCGGTCTCCGGGCTCATCGCCACCCCCAGCTCCTCCGGCTCGGTGGCGGTCGACCACCTGGCCGTCGGCGTCGAAGACCTCGGCCACCACATACGGCTTCATCACGACTCCGTCGTTGGCGACGGCGGCCGCCACCATCGCCATCTGCAACGGGGTGGCGCGGACGTCGCGCTCGCCGATCGAAGATCTGGGCCAGGGCGGCCAGGTCGTCATCGAACTCGTCCGCCGACGGGATGACCGACTCCATCGCCGGGACCTCGGATTCGATGTCGCGGTTGAACCCGAACGCCTCCGCCTGGCCGACCACCGCCTGCGCCCCGAGGTCCATGCCCAATTGGGCGAAGGTCGTGTTGCACGAGAGGGCGAATGCCCGGGCCAGCGTGACTTCGACCCCGTTGTCACACGGCCCGCCGCTGTAGTTGGAGATGGTCGCCGTCGACCCGGGGAGGGGCAAGTCCGTCGGGTCGGGGAACGTGGTCTCGGGGTCCACCGTCCCTCCACCGAGACCGGCGGCGGTGACCACGGTCTTGAAGGTCGATCCGGGGTTGTATGTGGTGTCGGTGGCCCGGTTGAGCAGCGGCTGGGACGGGTGCCGCTCGATCGCCTCCCCGGCGGCGGCGGCATCGGATGCCGATCAGCCGGTTGGGGTTGAACGACGGGTACGACACCATCGCCAGGATCGCCGCCCGTCTCCGGATCGAGCGCCACCACCGCCCCCCGCAGGGTTCGCCGAGCGCGGCCGCCGCCGTCGTCTGCAGGTCGTTGTCGATGGTGAGCCGCAGGCCGTGGGGCCGCAGGTCGCCGCCGAGCATGGCGTTGAGGACCCCGGAGATGGTCGAGTCACGGTCGGAGACGAGGTCGTCGGAACGGCTCGCCTCCAAGCCGGTGTTGCCGAACAGCACCGTGGAGTAGCCGACCAGATGGGCGTAGCAGCGGGCCCTGCGGATACGAGCGGCGGAACACGGTCCGGTCCGCCGGATCGGGCAGCGACTGGGCCACCACGACCCCGTCCGAGGTGATGATCGGGCCCCGCTCCCGCCCTATCCGGGCGGCCACCACCCTGGCGTTGCGCGGGTCGTCGCGGTAGCGGGCGGCGTCGACCACCTGGACCCAGGTGACCATCGCCGACCAGGACCGCCATCGCCACGAACAACGCCATCGCCATCCGGCGGATCGGCCCGTTCATGCCACACCCGGCCATCAGGTGCGCTCCCCGTGCGAGATGCGGGCGAGCAGGGTGATCATCACCATGTTGGCGACCAGCGACGAGCCCCCGTACGACATGAACGGGCAGGGTGATGCCGGTGACCGGGAGCAGCCGGATCACCCCGGCGATGATCAGCACCGCTTGCATCCCGAGCACCAGGGTGAGCCCGGCGGCGAGGAACTTGCGGAAAACGTCCCGGGCGCGGAGGGCGATGCCGAACCCGGCGGCGATCAGCAGTGAATAGGCGGCGATCACCGCTATCGAGCCGGCGAAGCCGATCTCCTCGCCGACGGCGGCGAAGATGAAGTCGGTGGGCGGCCGCCGGGATCAGGTCGGGCCGCCCCAGCCCGATCCCCGACCCGGTGATGCTCCCGCTGCCGAGGGCGAACAGGCTCTGGGCGATCTGGTAGCCGCTGTCGGCGAAGTCCTCGAACGGCCGCAGCCAGGCCATCACGCGCCGCTCGACGTGGTCGAACATGCGGTAGGCGGCGAACCCGGCCATCCCGACGAACACGGCGCCGATCGCCAGGTACGAGCCCCGCCCGGTGGCGATGTACATCATCCCGATGAACAGGCCGAACAGGAGCAGCGACGCCCCCAGGTCGCGCTGGTAGATGAGGACGAGGAAGGCGGCGGCCCCGGCGAGCACCACCGGGAACAGCTGGCGCAGGTCGGGGAGCGGTGACCGGCCCGAACTTGCGGTCGGTCCGGACGCCATCGCCAGGTAGCGGTCGGCGAGGTACGAGGCGAGGAAGATCGTCAGCAGGACCTTGGCGATCTCGCCGGGCTGGAACGAGAGCGTCCGGCCGCCCAGGGGGAGCTCGATGCGCACCCACAGCCGCGAGCCGAACACCTCGACACCGTGGATCGGCAGGCCGTCGGGGAGGAGGGGGAGCAGGAGCAGGGCCACCGCCGCCAGCAGGAACACATAGCGGTAACGGCGCAGCATGGCGACACCCTCGTTGCGGAGGAGGAACAGCAGGAAGGACGACACGCGCCCCGGCGACCAGCAGCGACCAGCGTTGCAGGGCGGCCAGCTCGTGGTCGAGCCGGTAGACCATGACGAACCCGATCGCCGCCAGGAAGGCAGCCAGCGGGAAGAGGTAGGGGTTGGCCGACGGCGCCCAGCGGCGGAGGGCGACGTGGATCCCGCCGAAGGAGAGGGCGAACACGAGGAAGGTCAGCGCCACCTGGGCGTCCAGCCCGCCGCCGGCGGCGAAGTTGGCCAGGGTCACCCCGATGGCGGCCAGCACCGACGCTGCCGCCAGCAGCGAGGCCTCGGCGTTGCGGGTCATCCTTCGACGTCCACCACCGCCACGGTGGTGTTGTCGTGCCCTCCGGCTGCGTTGGCGGCATCGATGAGGAGCCACACCGCGTCGGCCGGCGTCTCGGCGTGTGCCAGCACGTCGCCGATGGCGTCGTCGTCGACCATGGCGGTGAGCCCGTCGCTGCACAGCAGCACCCGGTCGCCGTCGTCCAGTTGCTCCTCGATGACCTGGATGACGATGTCGGGCATGCCCAGCGACTGGGTGATCAGGTGGCGCCGGGGATGGTGCCGGGCCTCGGCCTCGGTGATCATCCCGGCCAGCACCATCTCCTCGACCACGGTGTCGTCCCGAGTGATCCTGCGCAGCTCACCGTCGCGGGCCAGATAGGCCCGGGAGTCGCCCACATGCCCGATGGTGCAGGAGCCCGTCGGCGGCGAAGATCCCCAGGGTCAGCGTCGTGCCCATTCCCCGGTACTCCGGCTCGGCGATGGCGGCTTCGATCACCGCCAGGTTGGCGGCCTCGAGCCGGGTTGCCACGTCGGCGGCGGCGAGGTCGGGTCGGCGGTGGAGGCGTCGATCGCCACCCGGCTGGCCACCTCGCCGGCGACGGCACCCCCCATCCCGTCGGCGACGGCGATCACCACCGGGCCGTCGGCGGCGTCGTCGGACTCGGGGAAGAAGGCATCCTCGTTCTCGGCGCGCACCATGCCGGTGTGGCTGTCGATGACCCAGGAGTACCTCATCTGACCTCGAGAATGGTATTGCCGATCTGGATGGAGTCGCCCTTGCCGAGCCGGGTGGGCACCGTCACCCGTCTCCCGTTCAGGTAGGTGCCGTTGGTGCTGCCCAGGTCGGAGAGCACGGCGGCGTCGTTCTGCACGGCGATCCTGAAGTGGAAGTCGGAGGCGTACGGGTCGTCGACCACCACGTCCGAGTCCCCGCTCCGACCCACCGTGATCCCGGAGCCCAGCGGGAACCGCAGCCCGCTCAGCGTCGCCGATCGTACCGCCACCAGCTCGGTCAGCTTGCGTGCCGGCCGTGAGGACGGGGCGGGGCCGATGTGGGCGCCGATGGATCGCCCGATCTGCCACAGGAAGAGGTAGATGAGGGCGATGAAGATCAGCTTGAGCAGGTTGAGGAACAGCGCGGGCATGTCGGTCAGGCCATCCGGAGGGTGAATCCTGCGCTGCCGAAGACGAGGTGGTCACCGGGGTTGACCGATTGGGGTTGGCGGCCGGCCCTCATCCCGTTGACCATGGTGCCGTTGGCGGAACCGGCGTCCGCCACCCACACCTGTCCCGCCCTGCGGATGATCCTGGCGTGGCGCCGAGAGGTCTCCGGGTCGCTGATCACCACATCACATTCGGTGGCCCTCCCCACCATGACCCGGTTGTCGCCGAGCTCGTGGTACTCCGAGCCGCGGAGGGCGATGAGATACCCCCAGGGGGGTATCGGCCCGGGGGACGACTGCGCCTCGCAGTGCGGGACGCCCGACGGCACTCTGGCGTCGGTGACCACGGTCACGCTCGGCGGGCCACCGGTGCGCCAGCCACGCTCGGCCGCGGTCTGCGCCAGCGCGTTGGTCAGTTCGGCCTCCAGGGCGTCGATGTCGATCGTTTCGGCGAGGTCGTCGGGATGCATGCGGAGGGTGTAGTCATTGGGGATCTCCTGGCCGAACTCGCCCTCGAACGCGGACAGGTCGGCCTGCCGGACCACCCGGCCGGCGAGGTCGACGGGATGGATCCCGCCGCGGAAGATCGCCGCGGAGAGGCCGTCGACGAGCTGTTCGAGCCGGTGCTCCAGCTTGCGTGCCAGTCCCACGATCCCGGATTGTACGGCCGGGTGGGCCTACGCACCCTCGCCGGCGGTGGCCGATCGGCCGCCACGGGCGCGATGACGCGCGTCCCGCCCAGAAGCCTGAGACCGGGCCCGTGGTACGATTGCGGGCCAATCCGGGGCGAGTGGCGGAATTGGCAGACGCGCAGGATTCAGGTTCCTGTGAGGTAACACTCGTGAGGGTTCAAGTCCCTCCTCGCCCACAAGACAGTCACATGACCACTTCTTCTCTGGCGCGACTCCGTAGCCAGCGCCGCCGTCGACGCCTCGCCATCGTTCTCAGCATCCTCGTGGTGGTGGGCGCGATCGCGCTCGGGGTGCGGTATCGCACCGAGCAGCGGCAGACGACCGAGTACCTCGCCATCGCCGACGAGGTGGCTCAGGGCCAGGTGATGGTGGCCGAGGCGCTGCGTGGGATGTTCGCCGGGCTGCGCGATCTCGACCGGGCCGATGTGCTCGACCTCACCGGGCGGATGCGCAGCGACTCCGAGGCGCTCAACGAACGGGTCGCCGCCGCCGAGGTGACCCCCGCCGCCGCCGTCATCCATGGCTACCTGGGGACGGCGACGTCGTCGTGGCGCGACGGGCTGGCTGCACTGGACGACACGGTGCACCAGGCGGTCGATGCCGAGGAGGCGCTCGACCTCACCGAAATGGTCCGCGGTGCCGCCGTGGCCTTGGCGGTCGGGGATGCGGCGTACGCCCGGTTCCTCGAGGAGATGCCGACCCTCGAAGGAGACTTCGATCCACCGGCCTTTCCCGAGGTGGCCTTCGTGTACCGGGGTGCCCACCGACATCGAGCTCCTGATCGAGCGGCTGGTCGCCGCCCCGGACCTCGACGAACGCCGCGACGTGGCGGTCACCGTGAACACGGTCCCGGAGCCGACCGGGTCGGTGGGGAGCGTCCTCGTCATGCCGTTCGCCGAGGCCCTCGACGTGACCGCGGTGGTGACCAACAGCGGCAACGTCGTCGCCGAGGAGATCACCGTCGAGCTCCGCCTCGAGGGCGAGGAGGTGGAGCCCTTCACCGAGCAACGTATCATCCCGTCCCTGGCGCCGGGGGCGGCGGAGACCATCGAGGTCCTCGCCATCCCGCTCCAGGCGGACACCCTGTACACCCTCACCGTCGCAGCGTCGATCGAGAACGACCAGGCACCCGACGACAACCTCTGGGAGGTCGTCTTCGCCACCAACGCCCAATGAACGAAGCAGCACTCGTCATCGCGGTCATCGCCCTCGGCGTCGCCGTCGGGGTGGCGGTGCAGGCGCGCTCGCTGGCCCGGCGCATGGCTGCCGTGCCGAAGGACGGTGACGTCGTTTCGCTGCTCGGCGAGATCGACCAGGACCTCACCACCGTGGAGCAGACGGTGGGCGATATCGGTCCGAGGCTGGCCAGGGTCGAGAGCCAGATCCCCTTCGCCCTGTCGTGTACCGGTGTCGTCACCTACGACGCCTTCGGCAACATCGCCGGGCAGCTCTCCCGGTCCATTGCGATCGTCGACCACGATGGGCAACGGCCTGGTGATCTCCGTCCTGGTGGGCCGCACCGAGACGCTGTTCTACGCCAAGCAGGTGGCCCGGGGACGCGGGCGTCGAGGAGCTGTCCCCGGAGGAGCAGCAGGCGGTGGAGAAGGCGCTGGCACGATGATCGACGTCGCCGTACTCCGCAACCAGACCCGACTTGATCGCCGACTCGATGCGCCGCCGCGGGATGAGCATCGACCTGGACGGCGTTGGGCGCGGTCGACCGGGAGCGGCGGCGGCACCGCACCGCCGCCGAGGAGCTTCGTGCCGAGCAGAAGGAACTGGGGAAGACGATCGCCACCGGCCAGGGGGCAGACCGCCAGGCGGCGCTGGACCGCGCCGCCGAGCTGGCCACGGCATACCAGGCCGCCCTGTCCGATGCGGACGGCCCTCGACGCCCGCTTCGACGAGGAGTGGGCTCGGCTGCCCAACCTGGTCGACCCCACCGCCGCCGACGGGTTCGACGAGGACGACGCCGTCGAGCTGCGCACCTGGGGCGAGCCACGCACCGAGGAGGGCCTGAAGCGACCACCTCGAGCTCGGCGAAGCCCTCGGGCTGATCGACATCGAGCGGGCCGCCAAGGTGTCCGGAAGCCGGTTCGGCTACGTCACCGGCCCGCTGGTGGCGCTCGAGCTGGCTCTGGTCCGCTGGGCGATCGACCGGCTCCAACCTCACGGCTTCGTCCCCGTCATCCCCCCGGTGCTGGTACGCGAGCACGCCCTGTTCGGCACCGGGTTCTTCCCCGGCGACCGTGAACAGATCTACGGCACCGACGACGACCTCTACCTGGTGGGGACGTCGGAGGTGTCGCTGGCTGCGATGCACGGGGACGAGATCCTCGACGGCGACGCGCTGCCGCTTCGCTACGCAGGGATCTCAACCTGCTTTCGCCGTGAGTCGGGCACGTACGGGAAGGACACCCGTGGGCTCTTCCGGGTGCACCAGTTCGACAAGGTCGAGATGTTCAGCTTCTGCCACCCCGACCGGATCGGTGGAGGAGCACGAGTTCCTGCTGGCCCGCGAGGAAGAGCTGGCGCAGGAGCTCGGGATCCCGCACCGGGTGGTCAACGTCGCCGCCGGCGACCTCGGTGGCCCGGCCGCCAAGAAGTACGACATCGAGGCGTGGTTCCCGGGCCAGGGCCGCTACCGGGAGATCACCTCGACGTCGAACACCACCGACTTCCAGGCGCGCCGGCTCAAGCATCCGCTACCGGGCCGAGGACGGCAACCGGCTGGTGCACACCCTCAACGGGACCGCGGTGACCGGGCGCTGGCTGATCGCCATCCTGGAGAACTACCAGCGCGACGACGGCTCGATCGGGATGCCGGAGGCTTTGCAGCCGTACACCGGGTTCCGCCGTCATCGGCGGCTGACGCGTGTCCAACGGCGAGGTCTTCACCGACATCGCCGGCAACTACGACCGCATCAACCGGTCCTGTCGCTGGGCCGCGACGCGGCGTGGCGCCGGTCGGTGATCGTCAAGCTGCCGCCGGGCCGGGTGCTCGATCTGGGGGCCGGCACCGGTGCCGCCCTGACCGACCTGGGAACGACCGAGGTGATCGCCCTCGACCCCTCGGCCGAGATGCTGGCGCTGAACCCCACGCAGATGCGGGTCGTCGGGATCGGGGAGCGCCTCCCATTCGCCGACGGAGCCTTCGACAGCGTGTTCTCCGCCTACGTGTTCCGCAACCTCGACTCGGTGCCGGCAACGCTGGCGGAGATCGCCCGGGTGCTCCGGGTCGGGGGGATGGCCGGGGTGGTGGACCTCGGTCGGCCGGTCGGTCACGCGTGCCGCCGCCATCCATCGGATGGGATCGAAGGCCGTCCTCGGGGCGGTCGGCCGGATGGCCGGAGCCGCCGACGAGTATCGGTACCTCGGCGAGAGCCTCTCCAAGCTCCCCCAACCCGAGGCGATGTTCACCGGTGGCCCGCTCGACCTCGTCGAGGTCTGGCGGATGGGCCCCCTCGGCTTCGTCTACGGAGCCCTCCTGGCCAAGCGCTGATCAGAATCTCCGAACCTGAGGTTCTGACCTGTCGGAGCGACAGGTAATCGCCTGATGTTCGGCCAGCCCGGGGGGGACAACCGTGCGGCCCCGCCCTCGAATGGTGGCCCTCTGGCGCCAGTCCGTGTTCTCGACTCGGGACGGGCACCCCTGCGGCACCCGAGGACGGACCCGCTTAGGGCTGCTTCCTTCCGGACCTGACCCGGTTCACGGCGCCTCGCCGCGCAGGACCCGTCCGTCATCATCGATCCCACGGTGCTCGACCCGGAGGACACCCCACCCTCGGGCGGGGGTTCGGCCCCGCATGAAGGGGATTTCGGGTGCAGGGCACCCCTAGCGCCCCGCCTAGCACGGTAGAGATAAGGGTAGTGGGCCCAAAGGCTTAGCCCTTTCGCGGGTGAGTTGTGTCAACCCGCGGCACCGGACACATCCGAACCGGCACAAATCTCTTGTCCTCCGCGGGGTCTGCCCATGCGATTTAACTGGTAGTACATGGAGGTTCAGGATCACGGCGTCCGCTGAACAGCCGAGACCGGTGCAGCTGGTCCAGACGTTTGACACCTTCTACCAACGTGAGTACCGGTCGGTGGTGGCGCTGGCGGCGGCCTTGTCGGGGAGCCGGTGGGCGGCTGAGGATCTGGCCCAGGAGGCGTTCTCGGCGGCGTACCGGGAGTGGGATCGGGTCAAGAGCTACGAGTTCCCCAATCTGTGGGTGCGTCGGGTGGTGGCCAACAAGTCGGCGTCGCTGATCCGGCGCAGCATCGCCGTTGGTTGCTTATCAGTTCGGGGACGGGGCGAATCGCAGATCGGCGCTCTCGATGGGGACGAGTCCGAGGATCCTGGAAGGGCTCTCGGTGCGGCGGCACCCGCCTCCGTCCGCAGACGGCCAGGCCGATCTGGAGTCGGTCGCCTGGATGGGTCCTCGATGCACGGTGGTTATGGAGTGGGGACGGGTGTTCGCGGTGCCGTTAAGACCTACGTCAAGGAGCACCGGTGAGACACTGGCTCGGAACTGGAAACTGAGAGGACGCCTTGTCGCATGACGCTTGGTCTCCGAGATGGCTCACGGATGCGCGGTCCGCTGGAAGCACGAACCCGGGTGCCACAGACCATTCGATGTCATCGCCGCAGGTCGGGTGGTCGAGGGTGTCGCAGCTGCGGAGCCAATCAGGGTGATCGAATAGGGTTCGAGAATGCGAAAGCGACCTGTGCTGGGTCGCCGGATGGAACGCGTCTCGGCTACCTGGTGTCGACGCTCGGCGTCACCACCGCGCTGCAAGCTCGATCCAGACGACCCGGTGATGTGACGCCACCTGGCCCTCGATCCGCTCCGGGCACCGCTCGACGAGGCTGGACCGGTCTAGGCCCGCCGACGGGACCTCAGACTTCCTGGTTGCGAGCTCACGGATCTGGAAACCGAACCATGCAGTCTGTAGTGGCGGTGCCGGTCGAGCCCAGATCACGGAGCCTGAGCGGCTGGATCGGAGTCCTGGAACAACCTGTCGATGGATTCAACGGCTTGAGCTCGGCCAAACGCATGTGGGCCCGTGGCAATGGACAACGTGCCTGGCCTTTTGCTCAGTGGCGCACGACGAGAAGGAGCTCAACACGCCAGAGAAGTCAGACGGTGACC
Organism: uncultured Acidimicrobiia bacterium; assembly: GCA_963834375.1. GTDB lineage: Bacteria > Actinomycetota > Acidimicrobiia > Spongiisociales > UBA5794 > JACDBE01. The sequence goes on from CAWIBM010000006.1 coordinate 116,395, forward strand.
AACGACGAGCCTCGGGTTTGGGTCGCCGCATCGGTCATGCGGTGACGGCAGCGGAGGCGACCGCACCCCGACGTGACCGTCGACGGCTATGCCGGCAAGTACGTCGAGCTCAGCGGACCGGCCGAGGAGCATGAGCGGCGGCGAGGAACGCGATCCTCTGGGCCTGTTCGAACGGCAACCTCGGTACCGGCCCCGTCGCCGGCCGCTCGCCGGTACCGGCTGTGGATCGCTGACGTCGCCGGGGAACGCCTGGTGATCGGCGCTCACGAAACTCCCCAGACCACGCCCGAGCAGTACGCCGGACGGGACCAGATCTTCGACTCGATCCGGGTCGACGTGCCGTAGCCGCAAAGCGTGTCTTGCTTGGGCGTCGGCGGTCCGGCTCAGCGCCTGGTGAGGTCGAGGAACTCGTTGCGGGTGCGGGCATCGGCGGAGAAGGTGCCCCGCATGGCGCTGGTGAGCATCGAGCTGTCTTGCTTCTGGACGCCCCGCATCATCATGCAGAAGTGGCGGCCCTCGATGACCACCGCCACCCCGTACGGGTCGAGCACATGGAGCATGGCGTCGGCCACCTGGTTGGTGAGCCGTTCCTGCACCTGGAGACGCCGGGCGAACAGGTCGACGATCCGGGCGATCTTGGACAGCCCGATGATCTGTCCCTTGGGCAGATAGGCCACCGCCGCCTTGCCGAAGAAGGGGAGGAGATGGTGCTCGCACATCGAGTAGAACTCGATGTCCTTCACCACCACCATCTCCTCGGCGCCCTCGGCATCGAAGATGGCGTCGTTGACCACCTCGTCGAGGGTGGCGGTGTAGCCGCTGGTGAGGAAGTCCATCGCCTTGGCCACCCGCAGCGGGGTGCGTAGCAGGCCCTCCCGGTCGGGGTCCTCGCCCAACTCGATCAGCTGCTGGCGAACCAGCGCCGACATCCGCGGGGCATAGACGTCGGTCACGTCGTCGAAGTCGACCCCCGCCGACGCCAGCCGCCGTGCGTTCACGGCGAGACCGGGCAATGGGTAGACACCGGCCCGGTCGAGATCGGCGGCGATTTCCCCGGCGGTGGCGCCGGTGACCGGGTGCACCCAATCGGGAACGATCTCGGCGATGGGGATGGCGACGTGCGCTCGGTCCAGAACCGCCGGGTCCGGCAGCTGAGGGGGATCGACCATATCGGCGTAGTACGAAACGTCGAGATCGATGGTTCGAGGGGCGTTGGGGTCGTCGGTGCGCACCCGCCCCAGCGACTCCTCGATGGCGTGCAGCTCCGCCCGCAGCTCGGCGACGCTCAGGTCGGTCGACACGAGCACGGCGGCGTTGAAGTACGGGGCGGCGCCCTCGGGCCCGCCGACCGCCACCGTGTCGTACAGCCGGCTGACCCTCTGCACCTCGATCCGATGATGCCGGCGGAGCCGGTTGATCGCCTCGGGCAGGTTCTGCTCGCGGTCGATGTTGCTCCCCGCCGAGAGCACCGCGTGGACCGGCGTCGCCGCCATCAGCTGCGGCCCCGCCGGATGGTGACCCCCACCGACTCGGCATGGCGCAGCGCCGCCGGCTTCTCCACGGTCACCTCGACCTCCTCGGCCCGAGGCTCGCCGTCGAGGCAGAGGGTGGCGATCTCGTCGACGAGTCGCTCGACCAGGTGGGGCTCACCATGCTCGATGTGGCGGATGATCGCCTTGGAGATGGTGCGGTAGTTGGCGGCGTCGGCGATGTCGTCACTGCGAGCCTGCCGGGGTGGTGTCGACCCACATCGTCACGCTCACCCGGATCGGTTGGGGAGTGACCCGCTCGTCGGGATTGATCCCGAGGATGCCGCGCACCTCGAGGTTGCTGATGTGGATGCGGTCGAGCATGGGCCAATCCAGGAGACTCCGGTCAGGCTACCTCGGCCCCGGAGGGCGCTCAGGTGAGGTGGGCGCCGCCGTCGATCCGGACGATCTCGCCGGTGACGAAGTCGTTCTGGAGCAGGGCCACCACCGCGGCCACCACGGGGTCGGTGCCGCCCACCCGCTGCAGCGGCAGGTTCTCGGCGAGGGCGAGCACGTAGTCCTCGCCTTCACCGGGGGGCGGCAGGATCACCCCGAGAGCGACGGCGTTGACCCGGATTCGGGGCGCCAGCGCCAGCGCCGCCGCCCGGGTGAACGTGTCGAGGCCACCCTTGGCCATCATGTAGCTGAACCGCTTGCGGTACGGGGTGAGGGTCTTCACATCGGTGATGTTGACCACGGCGGCATCCATGTCCTCGGGGAGGGCGGCGGCGAACGCCTGGGTGAGGAACACCGGGGCCAGCAGGGTCACCGCCTGGGTGTCCCGCCAGCCGTCGAGGGTGACGTCGGCGAGCGTGTCCTCGGGGAAGTTGGAGGCGGCGTTGACCAGGATGCTCACGGCGGCCCAGGGCATCGGTCGCCATCGCCACCAGGTCAGCGACGCCGGGCAGTGTCCATCAGGTCGACCGACCCGATCGCCGCCCGACGACCCAGGCCGGAGATCTCGGCGGCCACCTCCTCGGCAGGCCCGGCGGAGCGGTTGTAGTGGATGAACACGTCGGCCCCGGCCCGCGGCCAGACCGACGGCCAGCGCCCGGCCCACCCGGACGGCCCCTCCGGTCACCATCGCCACCCGCCCGGTCAGTTCCATCTGCGCAGGGTCAGACCAGGAGCAGCCGGTGGGTGGCTGCCATCGCCCGTTGCGCACGTTCCCGGGCGGAGGCGGCTTGCCCGCGCTATCTTTCCCGCCGTGAGCAGAGCCGACCCCAAGCACGGCCGGTGGATCCTCCCGCTGGTCATCGCCGGCCTCATCGGGTTCACCTATCTCTTCGTCAATGCCCTCCCGCCGGCCCCGGAGAGCACGACGGACACCACGACTCCCGGCGCCGTGTCCGACACCACCGTGGCCGGGGACGGCAACGGCGCCACCACCACGATCGGCCCGGCCGACGAGGCCTTCCTGACCGCGGTGGACGACCTCGCCACCCGCACCGCCGCGATGGCGACCGAGGCACAGGACATCAACACGGCATGGGACGAGGGGAACGCCACCTCCGAGGAGACCAGCACCGCATTCACCGAGCTCTCCGCCGACGCGGATGCGCTCTCCACCGAGATCTCATCGTTGGAGGTGCCCGCCGCCGCCGCCGACGCCTGGACCGGTGTCATCCAGTCGTCGATCGAGTTCGCCGATGCCGCCGCCGCCATGCTCGACGGCTTCGCCAACCAGCCCGGGTCGGAGGGCAGGCTGGCTGCCCTCGATCAGTTCACCGCAGCCGCCGCCGACATGGCCACCGGCTTCGAGGAGGCCCGCACCGCCGTCGGCGGGTAGCGCGGTCAAGACCCGTCGGGTCGTCCTGCTTAGGCTGAGACCACGTGTCCCGGCGTGGAGGAACGACATGAGTGGACCGGTGGAACCCGTCGATCGACGCTGTGAGAACGACGCCCTGGCCGGAACCGAGGTGAGAGAGGGCCGGGCCACCAGCGTCGCCGGCCTCGGCGTCACCCGGGTCCTCCCCACCAAGGGTCGTCGCACCGTCGGCGCCTGGTGCTTCGTCGACCTGATGGGACCGGTCGACGCCGAGCAGCCGAATCCGATGGAGGTCGGCCCTCACCCGCACATCGGGCTGTCCACCGTCACCTGGCTGCTCGAGGGTGAGGCACTGCACAGCGATTCCCTGGGCACCGAGCAGGTGATCCGGCGGGGCCAGCTCAACTGGATGACGGCGGGTCACGGGATCGCCCACGCCGAGCTGGCGGCCCGGCCCCCGTTCCGGGGGGTGCAGATGTGGGTCGCCCAACCGGAGGCCACCCGGCACGGCACCCCCCGGTTCGAACACCACGGGGAGCTGCCCCGGTTCGAGCTGGACGGCGCCACCGGCCGGCTGCTGGTCGGCTCCTTCGCCGGTGCGGTGTCTCCGGCGCAGACCGACACCGCCCTCGTCGGCGCCGAGATCGACGTCCGGGCGGGCACGGTGGCCCTGCCGGTCGACGGCCGGTTCGAGCATGCGGTGGCTCCGCTCGACGGCACCGTGCGGATCGGTGACGAGATCGTCGAGCCCGGCTGGCTCGCCTTGGTGCCGCCGGGGGTTGCCGAGCTGCCGGTGACGGCACCGGGCGATGCCCGCTTCCTGCTGCTCGGCGGCGAGCCGCTGGGCGAGCGGATCGAGATGTGGTGGAACTACGTGGCGCGCAGCAAGGACGAGATCACCGCCGCTTGGGTCGACTGGCGCGATCGCACCGACCGCTTCGGTGACGTCCCGACCAGGCTGGCGCGGATCGAAGCTCCGGTTCCGCCGTGGGTCGTTCCCGGCTGAGGGCGGCGTGTCAGGCCGGGTCGTCGCCCTCGAGATAGCTGCACACGGTCTCGGTGATGAGCCGGGTGACGACGTAGGGGTCGCAGTTGGCGTTGGGCCGGCGGTCCTCGATGTAGCCCTTGCCTTCCTTCGCCACCTGCCACGGTATCCGCACCGATGCGCCACGATCCGACACGCCGTAGTTGTACTCGGTCCACGGCGCCGTCTCGTGCAGCCCCGTCAGCCGCCGCTCGATGCCCGCCCCGTAGCTCTGGATGTGGAGGTCGGCCTTCTTGCCCAGCGCCTCGCAGGCGGCGACCACGGCGTCGTAGTCCTCCCGCATCTCGGCGGTGGAGAAGTTGGTGTGGGCCCCGGCTCCGTTCCAGTCGCCCTCGACCGGCTTCGGGTTGAGGTGGGCCGAGATGTCGAAGTCCTCGCCGATGCGGTAGAGCAGCCAGCGGGCCATCCACAGCTCGTCGGCCGCCGCCACCGGGTCCAGTGGCCCGATCTGGAACTCCCACTGGCCGATCATCACCTCGGCATTGGTGCCGGAGATGGCGATGCCGGCGTCGATACACGCCTTGGTGTGCAGCTCGACGACGTCGCGGCCCCAGATCTCGTCGGCGCCGACTCCGCAGTAGTAGCCACCCTGTGGCGCCGGGAACCCGCCGATCGGCCAGCCGTGCGGCCGTCCGTCCTTGAACAAGGTGTACTCCTGCTCGATCCCGAACCACGGCTCGTGGCCGGCGTACTTCTCGGCGGTGGCAAGGCACGCCGCCCTGGTGTTGGACGCGTGCGGCTCGAGGTCGGTGAGGAGCACCTCGGCCATGACGAGGACATCGTCACCACCACTGATCGGGTCGGGCTTGACCATCACCGGCCGGAGCACGCAGTCCGAGTTGCTGCCCGGCGCCTGCTCGGTGCTCGACCCGTCGAAGCCCCAGATCGGCGGCTCTTGGCCGTCGGGGACGATCTTGGTCTTCGACCGCAGCTTGGCCGTGGGCTTCTGCCCGTCGATCCATATGTATTCCGCCCGGTACGGCATTCGTCGTCCTTCCTGGTTCGGCCGGCGTGATCCCCGCCAGTCTCGGGCACGCCGGTTTCTCGTCGGTGACCACTGTGTGAACACTGTGTTTCGAACGGCTCCCGGGCTGGACCGGGCAGCCGCGCCGGCATACGATCACCGACAACGGGAGCCTAGGCGAGGCGTCCCCGCAACTCGGGAGAGCAGGACATGAGCCGCGGGCATGACTACGTGCTGCGCACCGTGGAGGAGCGCGGGGTCCGCTTCGTCCGACTCTGGTTCACCGACATCCTCGGGATGCTGAAGTCGTTCGCCATCACCCCGGCCGAGCTGGAGACCGCCTTCGACGAGGGGATGCGCTTCGACGGCTCGGCGATCGACGGCTTCTCCCGCAGGCACGAGACCGAGATGCTCGCCCGGCCCGACCCGCGCACGTTTCAGATCCTGCCGTGGCGGGAGGGCGAAGCGGGTGCCGCCCGCATGTTCTGCGACATCGTCACCCCGGAGGGCGAGCCCTTCGAGGGCGATCCGCGCTGGGTGCTGCGGCGCAGCCTGGAGCACGCCCACCAGCTCGGCTACTCCCTGTACGTCGGGCCCGAGCTGGAGTACTTCTACTTCAAGGACTCGTCGCCCGATCCCGAGGTGCTCGACCGAGGCGGCTATTTCGACCTGACCCCGCTCGACGTCGCCCAGGAGTACCGGCGCCAGACCATCCTCACCCTCGAGCAGCTCGGCATCCCGGTCGAGTCCTCGCACCACGAGGTGTCGCCCAGCCAGCACGAGCTCGACCTGCGCCACACCGACGCCCTCACCATGGCCGACACCGTGGTCACCTCCCGGCTGGCGGTGAAGGAGGTGGCGATGGAGCACGGCATCTACGCCACCTTCATGCCCAAGCCGCTCGAGGCGTTCGACGGCAGCGGGATGCACCTGCACCTCTCGCTGTTCTCCGGCGAAGACAACGTGTTCTACGAGGAGGGCTCCGAGTACGGGCTGTCCAAGGTCGCCATGGGGTTCATCGCCGGGCTCCTCCACCACGGTCGGGAGATCACCGCGGTGACCAACCAGTGGGTCAACTCCTACAAGCGGCTGGTCAGCGGGTTCGACGCACCGGTATACGAGCAGTGGGGCCGCCAGGACCAGTCGGCGGTGGTCCTGGTGCCGTCGGCCAAGCGCAACAAGCCGGGGGCGGCCCGCATCGAGTACCGCTCCCCGGATGCCGCCTGCAACCCGTACCTGGCCTTCGCCGTCATCCTCGCCGCCGGGCTGGCGGGGATCGAGAACAACTACGACCTACCCGAGGGCCGGCGCGGCGACTCGCCGCCGATGGCCGTGGGGGCCCATCGTCTGCCCAGCAACCTGGCCGAGGCGCTCGATGCCATGGAGGCCTCCGAGCTGGTGCGCACCACCCTCGGCGACCACGTGTTCCGGTGGTTCCTCCGCAACAAGCGCGACGAGTGGGACCGCTACCAGAGCCACGTCTCCCGCTTCGAGCTGGAGACCTACCTGCCCGGTGCTGTGAGCACGCCGGTGTTCGTTGCCGTCCATCCTCCGGACCCTTCGCCGTCGCTGATCTCGGCGCTGCTCGCCGTCGGGCTGCAGCCGGTCCCGATCGGGTCGCTCTCGGAGGTGGCCGACAAGGCGCCCCGGCAGGGATTCGCCCTGGCGGTGGTCGCAGGTGACCGACGACCTCGGGCTGGCGATCGGGACCGCGGCGAAGCTGCGGAGCGACCATGCCCTGCCCGTGCTGCTGGTCACCGACCGGACCAACACGGTCGAGCTCGACGCGCGTCGAGGGCTTCGACGACTTCCTGCTGTCCCCCATCGACGTCAGCGAGCTCCGGGTGCGGGTCGGCCGGCTGGCCGTCGTTCAGGTCGAGGCCGAGCCCGAGGTGCTCCGCCACCGCGAGCTCGAGCTGAACACCGCCACCTACCAGGCGACGCTCGGTGGCGAGCCGAGGGACCTCACGTACATGGAGTACGAGTTGCTCAAGTACTTCGTCGAGAACCCCGGCCGGGTCTGGAGCCGCCAGCAGCTCCTGGCGGCGGTGTGGGGCTACGACTACTTCGGCGGCTCCCGCACCGTGGACGTCCACGTCCGCCGGCTGCGCGCCAAGCTCGGTGAGGAGCGGAGCTCCTGGATCACCACCGTCCGCAGCGTCGGCTACCGCTTCGGGTGACTGCGAACCTGAGGTCGTGGGCCACCGCAGCGGTAGCTGATTCTCTCGAGAATCGAGAACGGGTGAGCATGCGACCGTGGCGAACCGGAGACGATTGGGTACCGCCGCGGTACGTCAGAACCTCAGGTTCGGCGGCGGTGCTCAGCAGAGCGAGGAGACCAGCGGGGTCGGGTTGACGCGCCGATCCGCCGCCGGGGTGGTACTCGAAGTGCAGGTGGGACACCGTGTACTGCGGCGTTGCCGGAGTTGCCCACGTAGCCGATGGTCTGGCCGGTGGACACCGAGACGCCGCTCGAGATGCCGGAGGCGTATCCGTCGAGGTGGGCGTAGTAGTACATGTCGCCGCCGCTGTAGAGGTAGGCGGTGATCCCGCCGAGCGAGGAGGACTGCAGGCTCACCGTGCCGCTCGAGACGGCGACCGCCGGGGTGCCCTTGGCGGCGATCATGTCGACGCCCTGGTGGGCCCGCCCGCCCGAACGTGAGGCGCCGAAGGTGTCGCTGAACGACACCGCCCCGTTGACCGGGCACACCTGCCCGCCGCTCGACGGAGGGGGTGGAGGCGGCGGGGGAGCGCTCTCCTCGTCGCCCTCGTCGCCTCGCTGGAGCCGCCACCCGAGCTCGGCCGCGGTGGTGGAGGTAGGCGTTGCGCTGCGGCGCCTCCTGCCTCGCGGCGCGGCGCTGCTCCTCGGCCAGGCGCCGCTTCTCCGCCTCCTGGGCCTCGTAGGCGGCCACGAGGGCGTTGTACTCGGCGTCGGCCTCGGCAAGCTCGGCGAGGATGTCCTCGGCCATGGCGTCGAGGTCCGCCACGACCTCCTTCTGGTCGGCTTGCAGGCCCTGGAGCCGTTCCTTCTGATCGAGGTAGGCGTCCTGGAGGGCGGTGAAACGGGAGAGGGTCTCGTCGCCCGAAGCGGAAAGGGCTTGGAGGTAGCTCTCCCGGAGCGGTACCTCGTTGATCGTGGAGGCGTCGAGCAGTGTCGTGGCCGGAGCGGAACCGGCGTTCATGTACATGTTGGTGGCGATCTGCTCGGCTTCGCGACGGCTCGCCTGCAGGGTCTGCTCGGCAAGGGCGAGCTCGGCGGACACGACGCGGACCTCGTCGCGCAGCTCGATGCTCCGGGCCACCGCCTCGTCGTAGGCGGCGGTGGCCTCGGTCAGCTCCGCTCCGACCGCGCTGCGCCGATCTCGGGCGGCGGCGATGTCCGCTGGAGTGATCTCCTCGGCGCCGATGGCGGCGTACGCAGGGAGGATGGTCATGGCCGTTGCCACGGCGATGACGATGATTCGCTTCATACCTGATTTCCCATAGGGACGGTGGGTACTTGGCGCCCGGCCCGGGCTACCAGCCCGGCGAGCCTAGGGAGGTCCCGCGGCGCAGGGTCAAACCGGACTCTCCCGGCTCGGGCCAGGGAAAGCCGGGGAGTCGGCCCTCGTCGATGAGCTTGCGGATCTGCACCCGTACCTGTTGTTCGGCAGCGGGCCGCAGGCCGGCGGGGACGTCCGGGTAGACCACCGAGACGATGTCGGGGACCGCCTCGGCGCCCCCCGCCACCGCCGCCACGATCTCGTCCTCTCGGCGGCGGCGGTGGGCGATCACCGCCTCGACGGCAGGGACGGCGTCAGGCATCTCGGGCGCCGTGGCCCGGGCAGAGGTGGTCGGGGCCGACGCCGGACCACCCGCTCCAGTGAGTCGAGATAGGCGGCGGCGTCCTCGATGATCACCGTCGAGCCACCCATGACGTGGTCGCCGGTGAACACGACCCCTCGACCACGAGGCAGACGTGGTCGGCGGTATGACCCGGGGTGTGGAGCACCGTCGAGCGCGTCCCGCCGACCGGGATGAGATCGCCGTCGGCGACGGTGTCGGTGGGGATCGAACTGCGGGCCGGGGGCGAAGCCGATGGCGGGGACCCCGAGCCGGGCCGCCAGCGGGTTGGCGGCGGGGGCGTGGTCGGGATGGGTGTGGGTGACCACCACCGCCACCGGGTCGGCCTCCCCGATGCCGTGGACGATCGCCTCGAGGTGGGTGTCGATGACCGGCCCCGGGTCGATCACCACCGCCTCGCCGGATCGGTGACCACCCACGTGTTGGTCCCGGCCCGGTGAACGGGCCCGGGTTGGGAGCGAGGACGCGGCTCGAACCTCATCGCCGGCTCGTCGTGACCGGGGTCATCGAGGGCGACCCAGTTCGGGTACCGGGCGGCCGTCGGCGCCGCGGACCTCCACCACCCGGCTCGAGAGTGTCCGGGTCCGGGGGCAGCTCGGGGTCACTTCGTATCCCTCGTCGCCCGGGAGCAGCGCGACCATCGCGATCGCCGTCGAGCCGCAGCCGGGGCTGGTAGACCGGGGCGTCGGCGTTCCGGGCCGCGGCGAGGATGGCATCGACGGAGCCCAGGGCGGCGAACCCGGCCAGTGTGTATCCGGGTGGGGAGGGGTAGGGCGACCTCACCGGCGTCGCCGGCGGCCACGGTGGCGGCGGGGTCCATCCAGGCGACCTGGTCCACCTCGGTGCCGTCGGGGTCGCCGTCGACGGCGCGGTCGACACCGAGCACCGAGAACCGGGTATGGAACCGTACCGGGACTGCGGTTGGGGTGATCCAGGTCGACAAGTGGTGGACGGCCGCCCCGTCCACCGGTCCGTACTCGTTCGGCGAGGCGGCGGATTTCGTCGCCGGCCGGGCGGTGGCCTGCGGGCACGACCACCGGTTCGGCGGGAGAGCCAGATCCCGGTCTCCTCCATCGACCTCGCGGACCCCGGCGGCGGCCCAGGCTCGGTGGTCGTCGGCGACCCCGGGTACGGCGACGGCGGCCCTGGCGTCGTCGCCGGGCTCGATCACGCCACCGGGGAAGACCCAGGCGCCGGGCATGAACCGCATCGCCGCCGACCTGCGGACCATCAGCACCCGGATGCCGCTCGTCGGCCGGCGCGAGCACACACATCGTCGTGGCGAGCCGCGGCTCGGGGATGCACGCGCTTCCGGGCCGGCCACCGGCGGGCACATCGGCGGGTCGCCCGGCCTCGGCTCAGCCGCCGAGGGCGACCAGCTCCTGACGACGCTCGGCCTCGGTGAGCCCACCCCATATGCCGTACGGCTCGCGGATCAGCAGCGCGTACTCGAGGCACGGGGCCTTCACCGGGCACTTCTGGCAGATCAGCTTGGCCCTCGCCTCTCGTCGCTCTCGATCGTCCTTGCGTTCCTGGGTACTGGGAGGGAAGAACAGGTGGCTGTTGTTACCCCGGCACAGCGCAACAGGCTGCCATGAACGGTCGAGCGACGTCACCAGAGGACCTCCGCGATCGATGTACCAGCCGGGCGAAGCTAGCCAGAGAGCTGCGGAGGCGGCAAGGGAGAATCTGTCAGTTTGTCGCTAGCTATTCGCGAACAGCGTGGTCGGGGCCGACCTCGAGCATGATCCCGGAGACGGCGACCACTTCGACCGGGTCGCCGGGTCCCCACGCCTGCCGCCCGATGGGTACGCGCCCTCCACTCGGCCCCGTCGACCTCGACGATCCCGGTCGGGTCGAAGCCGGTCGGGGCGACACCGTCTTGCCGATCGAGGTGGGACGCGACCGATGGTCCTGGTCGAGAAGCGGGAACGGGCCACCGTGGTCGAGGGCGACCAGCACGAACGCCAGGTAGGCGATCACGGTGAGCACGACCGCCCACCAGCGCGGGGCGAAGAGTGGGGCAGCGGTGGTCAGGTTGAGACCGCCGAGGAGCAGGGCGACCGGTGCCAGCAACACCGCGCCAGCTCGGTCGCCGCGTCCTGGAAGTCGATGGTCACCAGCACGACACCAAGGGCACGGCGGCGAGCGCGAGCCAGTTCATCGGCAGAGAGGCGACGCCGAACCCGGCGAGAAACAGGCAGAGAGAGGCGACCGAGGCGGCTGATCCCCGCCCCGGCGGCATAGAACTCGAAGGAGGCGGCGGCGAGACCGGCGACCAGGAAGAAGAACGTCGCTTCGGGACGGACCGCCAGGCGGAGGATGCGGGTGAGCAGCCCCGGTTTCAGGAACACGCACCTCGGTGGCCGCCACCAACGGTCTCGGTGCCGTCGTCTGCCGTGCGTGGTCTCGACGACGTCGACCACGACGGCGCCGTCGGTGGTGTCGAAGGTCATCCCGTCGAGCGAGGCGAGGTACTGCCCGATGGTGGGCACCACGGCGTCGACCAACGCCGGCGACTGGGCTCGGTGCCGACCTCGACGGCGGTGTCGGCCAGAGGATCTGGCCGTCCGGGGGCGTCCTCGCCGGCGTACCCGATCGTGGCGCCCGGGGCGGCGCCGGCGTGGTCGACGAGGGTGAGCAGCTCGACCAGCGGCCCGTAGGCCTTTGCCCCCGGGGGTCCCACCCAGGCGACGACCGGGACGGTGGCAGCATCGAGATGGCGTCGAACAGCGGCTGCGGGTCCCCGGAGGCGGCGCCCGGGTTGTTGAGCTGGAGCACCACGAGCCGGGCGTCGTCGGTGGAGGCGGCCTCGGCCAGGAAGTCGATGGCGCGTTGCTCCAGCGGCCCCCGCACGTCGGCGATGACGACGGACCGCCTGCGGCGTCGGCGGCGGTGGCGGGAGCCGGCGACGGCGAGGAGCGGCGGCCGGGGCGACCGGACCAGGAGCAGAGGGTCCGGCGCATCCGGCGATGTTACGGGTCCTCGACACCGGCGGCGGATCGGCCCGCCGACCCGGGGGGCCGTGTCGGGTGAGCGATGGCCGAGTCTTCGCCTGGCGGCGTAGTCTCGTGTTCATGCCTCTTCGCCTGACGGCGTAGCCTGATGCCGATGCGCCGGATCCTGCTGGTCGCCGATGTCCCCTGGGTGCTGAACGACGTGCGGGCATCGTTGAGCCACGGCCGGGCATCGAGCTGATCGAGACCACCGAACCCAGGACGGCCGCAGAGGCGGCGCAGGGAGCACGATGGTCGATGCGGTGGTCGTCGATCTCCAGGTGGGCTCGATGGGGGGCATGGCGGTGACCCACGAGGTCGACGTCCCGCTTCGGGGCGGCCGGCGCCGCCTTCCCCGCCGGTGGTCATCATGCTCGACCGGGCCGCCGACGGCTTCCTCGCCAAGCGGGCCGGAGCGGACGGCTGGCTGGTGAAGCCGTTCACCGCGCGCGATCTGCGCGAGGCGCTCGCCGAGGCGATGCGCATCGCCGGCCCGTGGGGGAAGCCGTCCGAGGCCGGCGACCACCGAGGGCGAACCAGGACCCGATCCGGTTGAGCGACCGGCGCAGGCGGTAGAATCCCCGGCCAACGGGACGTGGCGCAGTTTGGCAGCGCGCATCGTTCGGGACGATGAGGTCGCCGGTTCAAATCCGGCCGTCCCGACCCGTAGAGACGAGCCCGGCGGCTGACCCGCCGGGCTCGTATCTTTCACGCTCTTCGCCTGACGGCTCATCGTGGAGCGATGGGGACCCCAACCCCCCATCGCCGGGTCTCCGCCTGACGGCGTAGCCTCTTTTATCAGCGCGAACGTTGGGGTCGGAGGCGATGGCGCCGGCCAGGGCGGCCAGCTCCCGATCGAGACGGCGGACCATGCTGCGGCTGAGGTATGGGCCGAGCAGGAGGTTGGCGACCTTCGTGGACAGGCTGTCGGGGTCGGCCTCGATGATGCTCGACACCCGGGTGGCGCACCGTCGCTGGGCTCGAGCTCGATCACGCCGGAGAAGCGAAATGGCCCTCGCTCCGTCGAGAACCCGAACCGGTGCGGCGGATCGTGGTCCCCGACGACGACGGCGAGCTCGGTCTCGCGGTAGCCGGGCTGGTAGACGAGGACGAAATGGGCACCGGCCCCGACGGTGTCAGCTGACCATCCTGCTCCCGGTGACCCCGGTGACCCAGGTCGGGCATGCCGGAGTCACGTCGGTGACGAAGGCGAACACTCGCTCGACGGGCCGGTCGATGACGATCGACGCGCAGGCTTCCACGGCCGCCCCCCAGAGGGTCCTGCATCAGAGACTAGTCGCCGGGTGGCCGGTGGAGGTCTAGCATCGAGGGAAGCAACTCGGCGATCTGGACGGCGTTGAGCGCCGCCCCCTTGCGCAGGTTGTCGCCGACCGCCCACAGCGATATTCCGCCGGGCCGGCCCAGGGTTCCCCGTACCCGGCCGACGAGCGTGGCGTCGACCCCGGCGCTGTCGAGCGGGGTGGGCACCTTGTCGTCGCTCCAGACCTCGACGCCCGGGGGCGACGGAGAGGAGGTCGAGCGCCTCGGCCGGGCCCATGGCCCGCTCGAAGTCGAGCGTGGCGGCGATCGAGTGGCCCACCATCACCGGTACCCGCACGCAGGTCGGCTCCACCCGGATTTGCCGTCGCCCAGGATCTTGCGGGTCTCGTTGACCAGCTTCCACTCCTCCTCGGTGTACCCGGCCGTCGGTGAACGGGCCGGCGTGGGGGATGACGTTGAACCCGATCGGCCGCGGGTACAGGTCCCCGCCAGGGTCGACCCAGCCGCCGCGCGGCGAGGCGTCCGGGATCGGCGGCGAGCAGTTCGATCTCGGCGGCGAGCACGTCCATGCCGGTCTGGCCCGCCCCGGACACCGACTGGTAGGTGGTGGCGACCATGTGGCGGACCGTGGCGGCCCGGTGCAGCGGGCCGACGGCCATCATCAGCACCATCGTCGTGCAGTTGGGGTTGGCGATGATGCCCTCGTGGCCAGCCGATGGCGTGGTCGTTGACCCCGGCGACCACCAGCGGCACCGACGGGTCCATCCGGAAGGCCGACGAGTTGTCGATGACGACCGCTCCCGCCGCGGCGAACCGGGGGGCGTGCTCCCGGGAGCGGGCGGCACCGGCCGAGAAGAGGGCGACCTCGATGCCGGCCGGGTCGGCATCGTCGAGCGCCTCCACCTCGACGTCGCCCCACGGGGTGGCGACCGCGGTCCCGGCGGAGCGGGCGCTGGCCATCAACCGCAGGTCCTCCACGGGGAACCGGCGCTCGGCGAGGATGTCGCACCATCGTCGTGCCGACCGCGCCGGTGGCGCCGACCACCGCGACCCGGGTCATGAGCGATCCCCTCGGCGGCCTCGAGCGGGGCGATGAAGCCGTCGTGGAGGCGGCGCACCGCCTCCACCACGTCGCCGGAGCTCACCACGCACGAGATCCGCACCGGCGACGTCGAGATCATCTCGATGTTGATCCCGTGGTCGGCGAGGATGCGGAACATCTGCCCGGCGATCCCGAACTCGGACTTGATCCCGGCCCCCACCAACGACACCCGGGCGATGTCGTGGTCGATGTCGACGCCTTCGGCCCCGACCTCGGTCGGCGAGCGCCTTGGCGATGTCCCCGGCGACGGGCGCCTGCTCTTTGGGCACCGTGAACGAGATGTCGGTGACCCCGGCCCGGGAAACGTTCTGCACGATCATGTCGACGTTGACCCCGGCCGTCGCCAGCGGCTCGAACAGGTCGGCGGCGATCCCCGGCTTGTCGGGCACGCCGGCCACGGTCACCTTGGCTTCACTGGTGTCGTGGGAAACCCCACGCACGATCGCCGCTTCCATCGTCTCCTCCTTGACCCAGGTTCCCACACCGTCGTGGAACGACGAACGGACGTGGATGGGGATTCGATAGCGACGGCCGAACTCCACCGATCGGGTCATCAGCACTCCGGCTCCGGTGGCGGCCAGTTCCAGCATCTCTTCGAACGAGACCTCGTCGAGCTTACGTGCGTCCGGGACCACTCGGGGGTCGGCGGTGAAGACACCGTCCACATCGGTGTAGATCTCGCACGCGTCGGCGCCGAGGCTGGCGGCGAGGGCCACGGCGGTGGCGTCCGATCCCCCGCGGCCCAACGTCGTGATGTCACGCGAGTCGCGACTGAATCCCTGGAACCCGGCGACGATCACCACCTGGCCCTGGTCTACGCCGTCGCGTACCCGGTCGGCACGGATCTCGAGGATCTCGGCGTGGCCATGGGTGGCGGTGGTGATGATCCCCGCCTGGGAGCCGGTGAGGCTCATCGCCGGCACCCCCAGGTCGGCGATCGCCATGGCACACAACGCCATCGAGATGCGCTCGCCGGCGGTGAGCAGCATGTCCATCTCGCGGGGGTGGGCGTTCGGGCTCACCTCGCCGGCCAGGGTCACCAGCTCGTCGGTGGTCTGGCCCATGGCCGACACCACCGCCACCACCTGGTTGCCCCGCCAGGTGGGTGGCGGCGATGCGCGTCGGCGACGCGGGTGATCCGCTCGGCGTCCGCCACCGAGGTGCCCCCGTACTTCTGCACGATCAGCGCCATGGCCAACCCGAGTGTACGAGGGGCTGCCGCCTCGACCCGCTCACCATCGCCACCGGCGTCGACGATCCGTCCGGGGAAGCGCGACCGTGTCACGGTTCGGCGCACGGCCGGCGAGGTCGGCTGGTGCGAGGAGGTGGATAACCTGCCATACCTCGACCGGTGGGAGACGGGCGTGAGCGACGAGACGGCCAGGGACGGTGGTACCGGTGGGCAGCCGGCTGGGCCACGGCAGCGGGTCTGGGTGGTGTTCCTCGTGGTGGGCGTCCTCGTCGGGGCGCTGGTTGCGGCGATCGTGCTCGCCGGCGGGGACGACGACAGCGACTCCTCGTCCGTGGCGCCCACCACCGCGGCCCCCACGCTCTCCCAGGCCGCCACGAGCGGTGCCCCCGGTAGCACTGCCGGCTCGACCGGGTCGCCCGCGCAGCCTTCGGGCGAGACCGGCGTGGTCGAGATCATCGGCACACCCCTGCCGGGCTTCGAGATCGGCACCGAGCCGTCCGCCGACCCTGGGGTGGGCCTGGTCGCCCCGGCGGTGGTCGGCTCCGACTTCGCCGGCGCCCCGGTGGCGATCGACCCGACCGACGGGACGGCCAAGGCCATCGTGTTCGTCGGCCATTGGTGCCCCCACTGCCAGGCCGAGGTTCCCAGGGTCCAGGAGTGGCTCGACGGCGGGGGCGGCGTTCCCGGGGTCGAGATCACGGCGGTGAGCACGGCCGTGCGGCCGGACGAGGACAACTACCCACCGTCGACCTGGCTGGCCGGCGAGGGGTGGACCAGCCCGGTCATCCGCGACAGCGAGGAGTCGGCGGCGCTGGTGGCGTACGGCGCCGGCGCCTTCCCGTACTGGGTCTTCGTCGATGAACAGGGAACCGTTGTCCGCCGCAGTGCCGGCGAGCTCGATGTCGCCACGCTCCAGCAGTACATGGAAGAGACGGTGGGGCGGCGGTGGGGCGGCGGCGCCACCTCCGGCCGACTACGCCGGTTTCCGTGCCCAACCGACGGCGTGCGGTGCCGAGGCACCTCCCGAGGCCGTCGAGATGACTTTCGACGTCCCCCAGGACATGGCGATCGACCCCGAGTCCACTCCGCTGGCGACCATCGTCACGTCATGCGGCGACATCGTCGTCGAACTGGACCCAGGAGCCGCCCCGGCCACGGTGAACTCGTTCGTGTTCCTCGCCGAGTCGGGCTACTTCGACGGCACCGTGGCGCACCGGGTCCTTCCCGGGTTCGTCATCCAGATGGGTGATCCGACCGGGACCGGCACCGGGTCGCCCGGGTACGTCATCCCCGACGAGCTGCCGCCGCCCGGCACCGTGTATGCCACCGGCACCGTGGCCATGGCCAACGCCGGCCCGGGTACCTCGGGGTCGCAGTTCTTCGTCACCCTCTCCGACGTCGGGCTGCCGGCGGACTACACCATCTTCGGGCATGTCGTTGATTCGGCCGACACCCTCGACGCCGCCGCCGCCGTCGCCGCTCGGTCCCAGCACCCAGGGGGAGGTCAGTGTCCCGCTGGAGACCGTCTACATCGAGTCGGTGACCATCGAGCGCTGAGCCTTCGGCCCGCCTCAGCCCCTCCCCGCCGGCGGGTGCCGGCTGTCACCTTGCGCCGCAACGCTCATTCCTCCTCCGAGCGGAAGCAGCGAAGTTCTATATAGTGCGCGCCGATGGCCACCTCGAAGCGAGATCGACAGCGCGCCAACCGCGAGGCGAAGCGGCAGGTCGAGGAACAGCAGCAACGACGCGACAAGATGATGGGGCGCATCAAGCGGTTCGCCGTCATCGCCGTCGTCGCCGTCGGCGTCGTGGTCGCCGCCAACTTCCTGTGGGGTGCCGACGACGAGGACCCGGCCACGGCAACCACGGTCTCGGTGCCGGCGGCGACGTCGACCACCAGCGGCGCGGTGACCTCGACGACGACCGCGACCTCGACCTCGCTCGACCCGGACACGTCGACCACTCAGGTGGAGACGACCACGTCGTCGGGTTGACGTGGCCGTCGATCTCCACCTGCACTCGACCACTTCGGACGGCACCGACACCCCAGCGGTCGTGGTGGGCCACGCCGCCGCCGCCGGGCTCACCGCCGTTGCCCTCACCGACCACGACACCCTCGACGGGTTGGTCGGAGGCCGCCGGCGCCGCCGAGCGGGCCGGCATAGAGCTCGTCCCCGGAGTCGAGCTGTCACTCGAGTGGCCGCTCGGCGGGATGCACCTGCTCGTGTACCACCTCCTACCAGGGCCGGGACCTCTGCAGGATCGGCTCGCTTCGCTGCAGGCCGGGCGCGACGAGCGCAACGCCGTGGTGGTCGAACGTCTCGCCACCCTGGGGTGGCCGATCACCATCGAAGACGTCATCGAGGAGTCGGGAGGCGGAGTGGTCGGCCGTCCCCACATCGCCTCCGTGCTGGTCCGGATCGGTGCCGCCGAGTCCATCGCCGACGCCTTCGACAGATGGCTGGCCCGAGGACGGCCCGGATATGTCGACCGGGTACGGCTCGGCCCCGAGGAGGCCATCGGGCTCGCCCTGAGGTCCGGGGCGGTGCCGGTGCTGGCCCATCCCCACACCACCGGCGTGTCCGCCGACGACTATGGGCGCACCTTCGCCGAGCTCGCCGACATGGGGCTCGCCGGCATCGAGTCGTGGTACGCCGAGTATCCCGTCGAGCTGCGCAGGCACCTCGCCTCGCTCGCCGCCGGGCTCGGGCTGGTCGCCACCGGTGGCAGCGACTACCACGGCGCCTACAAGCCCGGCCTGTCGGTCGGGACCGGCCACGGGGACCTCGTCGTGCCCGACGACGTGGTCGCCGCCATCGCCGCCCGGGCCGGTTGAGCGAACCTGAGGCTCTCGGCTATCGCTCCGATAGGTAATCGCCCGATGTTCGTGGGCGGCCTTTGCGTGCCGACGAACTCGAGAGAATCACCTACCGCTCCGGTCTGCCAGGACCTCAGGTTCGCACTATGGGTTCGCCGCTACTCGGGTGGTTCGACTTCGTCGGTGTCGGACCAGCGGACGGTGGAGTAGGTGTGCGAAGGCAAGGGGCCGGGGACGTGGCGGGGGAGGCCGGCCACCAGCCAAGGGCTCTGGGCGGGCCGGGTGCTCGGCGCCGCCACGGCAGCCGCCTCGGCCTCGAGCAGGTGGGTGATCACCGCGCTGATCGCCGCCGCCTCCTCGAGTCCGGCGCCACCCCGGATCTCGACGATCGGGTCTTGGGCGTGCTCAGCCATCGGGATGCTCCACCAGCTCGATCAAGGTGCCTGCGGTCTCCTTCGGGTGGACGAAGGCGATCCTTGCGCCGCCCCCGCCTTGGCGTGGCCGGCGGTCGATGAGCCGGGCACCCTCACCCTCGAGGTGTCCCAGGGCCTTCTCGATGTCGGCGACGGCGAAGGCGATGTGGTGGAGGCCCTCGCCTCGTGAGGAGAGGAAGCGGCCCACCGGGCTGTCGGCATCGAGCGGTCGGAGGAGTTGCACGAACGAGCCACCGACCGGGAGCATCGCCTCCTCGACCCCCTGCTCGGCCACCGTCTCGCGCCGCAGGGGCTCGACACCGTAGAGACGGCGGTAGTCGGCGATGGCATCGTTCGAGGTCGTGCACGGCGATGGCCACGTGGTCGATGTTGTACGCCAGCATCGCACGAGGCTACGCCGTCAGGTGGGGCTCGGCGATGGGGGTTGGGGGTCGCCCATGGCCACGCGACGAGCCGTCAGGCGAAAGAGCCATGATCGTGAGGCTAACGCTCGGCCGGAGGCACGGGGCGGGGCTCGACCGGGCCTGCGGCGCCGTAACAATCGGCGGCGCGGCGTCGAAAGGGTGTCCAATGGCCGTCCCGGTGGTGTGCTCCATAGCCCGAACTCCGATCGGGAGGTTCTCCGGTGTGTTCAGCCCGCTGACCGCGATGCGGCTCGGGTCGGCGGCGATCGCCGGAGCCCTCGAACGCAGCGGGCTCGATCCCGCCCACGTCGACGAGGTCCTGTTCGGGCACGTCCTCCAAGCCGGTCAGGGCCAGATCACGTCCCGCCAGGCGGCGGTCGGGGGCGGGCTGCCGATGACGGTGCCGTGCACCACCATCAACAAGGTGTGCCTGTCGGGGATGAGCGCCATCGCCTCCGCCGCGGCGAACGTCAGGCTCGGCGACACCACGTTCGCCGTCGCCGGTGGGATGGAGTCGATGACCAACGCCCCCTACGTCCTCCCCGGGGCACGCCAGGGGCTGCGCATGGGTGACGCCACGATCGTCGACGTGATGACCCACGACGGGCTGTGGTGCGCCTTCGACGACTGCATCATGGGCGAGTCGTCGGACCGTCGCAACGCCGCCCTCGGCATCGAACGGCAGGTCCAGGACGAATGGGCGGCGGAGAGCCACCGACGGGCCGCGGCCGCCACCACATCGGGAGTGTTCGCCGAGGAGATCGTCCCGGTGGCGGTGCCGCAACGCAAGGGCGAGCCGCTGAGGGTCACACTCGACGAGGGCATCCGGGCCGACACCTCGGCCGATTCGCTAGCCGGGTTGCGGCCGGCCTTCGGCTCCACCGGCACGGTCACCGCCGGGAACGCCTCGCAGATCTCCGACGGCGCCGCCGCTCTGGTCATCGCCGACCGGGCCGCCGCCGAGGCCGCCGGGCTCCCCATCCTCGCCCAGATCCTCGCCTACGGGCAGACCGCCGGCCCGGATGCGACGCTGCACGAACGGCCCGCCGAGGCCCTTCGCATCGCCCTCAAGAAGGCGGAGCTCGAGCCCACCGACCTCGACCTGGTCGAGATCAACGAGGCGTTCGCCGCGGTCGCCCTGTGGTCGGCGGCGATGCTCGACCTCCCCAGTGACAAGGTGAACGTCAACGGCGGGGCGGTTGCCCTGGGGCATCCGCTCGGGCGCCACCGGCGCCCGCATCACGGTGACGCTCATCAACGCCCTCCGTCGAGCGTGGGGGTGGCATCGGCGCCGCCGCCCTGTGCGGCGGCGGTGGACAGGGCGACGCCCTCGTCGTCAAGGTGGCGTGATGGGGGAGCGACCCGACCGCAACCTGGCGCTCGAACTGGTGCGGGTCACCGAGATGGCGGCCGTCGCCGCCGCCCGGTGGCAGGGCCGGGGAGACAAGAACGGAGTCGACCAGGCGGCCGTGGACGCCATGCGGACCATGCTGTCCTCGGTCGACATGGACGGCATCGTCGTGATCGGCGAAGGGGAGAAGGACGAGGCCCCCATGCTGTTCAACGGCGAGCGGGTGGGCAACGGCTCCGACCCGCAAGGTCGACGTCGCCGTCGACCCGTCGACGGCACAAGGCTGACCGCCGTTCGGCCAGCCGGGGCGCTGGCGGTGCTCGCCATGGCGGAACGGGGGTCGATGTACTCGCCCGGCCACCTCGTCTACATGGACAAGATCGTGGTCGGCGAGGAGGCGGCCGGCTCCATCGACATCGACGCCCCGTCGCCCACAACCTGGCCAAGGTGGCCAAGGCACAGGGCAAGGCGGTATCCGAGGTGACCGCCGTCATCCTCGACCGGCCCCGCAACGAGGGCTACATGCAGCAGGTGCGCGAGGCGGGCGCCCGCATCGCCCTCATCGGCGACGGAGACATCTCGGCGGCGATCGCCACCACCAAGCGGTACAGCGGCATCGACATCCTGTTCGGCATCGGCGGCTCGCCGGAGGCGGTGACGGCGGCTTGCGCCATGGCGGCGCTGCGCGGCGAGATGCAATGCAAGCTGTGGCCCCGGGACGAAGGCGGAGCGGCGCGTGGGCGATCGAAGAGGGCCACGACCTCGACAAGGTGTTGACCCTTCGGGACCTGGTCGACTCCGACAACACGTTCTTCGCCGCCACCGGGGTCACCGACGGCGCCCTGCTCCAGGGTGTCGAGTTCTTCGGGGACCGGGTCGAGACGCATTCGGTGGTGATGCGCTCGTTCAGTGGGACGGTCCGCTTCGTCGACGCCCAGTACCGGGTCGACCGTCTCGGCGATCTCGACGTCCCCGGCGTGGCGCTCGAAGCCGTGTGACGAGCCGGGTTCCGCAACTTTGAGCGATTGAACGGCTGGGAGCGGGTCAGTCGCTCAAAGTTCGCTCAGGTCGGGTGATGCGGCGGTGACGTTTCGACGGTGGGTACGAGCCGTATCTTCCAGCCGGTCGACTGACCGCGACGCGGAAACGGACGGAGCGACCGCCCGTGCCGGGGCTCCCTTCCTCCTCGTGGGGAGGGGATCGCGTGGTGAGGGACGGTGAGTCGACCTCCCGACCGACGTGGCCCACCGTCCGCAGCTTCACCCACTTCTCAGAGGCGATCAACGAGATCATCGATGCCAGGGTGTGGGCCGGGATCCACTTCAGGCACGCCGACGAGGAAGGCGAGACGATCGGTATTCGAATCGCCAACTTCAGGCAACGGAACTACTTCCAGCCGGTCGACTGACCGCGACCCGCTCAGGGGCGGACCGACAGTTCCGTTCCGGGGGCTCTCTACCCTGCTCCTGGTGGGGAGGGGAGTGTCGTGTCGTGCGGGTCAGAGCTCGCGGCGGCCGGCCAGGGCCCGACCGAGGGTGATCTCGTCGGCGTAGTCGAGGTCACCACCGACGGGCAGCCCGCTGGCCAGCTGGGTCACCATCACTCCCAGCGGCTTGAGCAGCCTGGCCAGGTACGAGGGCGGTGGCGTCCCCGGCGACGTTGGGGTTGGTGGCGGCGACGACCTCCTTGATCCCCTCGTCGTCGATGCGGGCCACCAACTCACGCAGCCGGAGCTGCTCGGGCCGGATGCCCTCGATCGGCGACAGCGCCCCGCCGAGCACGTGGTAGCGGCCGTTGAACTCTCCGGTGCGCTCGATCACTGCGATGTCCTGGGCCCGCTCCACCACGCACACCACGGTGGGGTCCCGTCTCAGGTCACGGCAGATGGTGCACTGCTCGTCGGCGGTGACGTTGAAACAGCGGGCACAGAGCTTCACCTTGCCCCGCATGTCGATGATCGCCTCACCGAGGCGCACCGCGTCGGCTTCCTCCACGTGGAGCAGATGGAAGGCGATGCGCTGGGCGCTCTTGACGCCGATCCCGGGCAGCCGCGACAGCTCGTCGATGACCCGTTGCAGCGGAGGCTCGAACATCCTTCGGTCAGCCCGGGAGCCCGCCGAGGCCGCCCAGGTCGAGCCCGCCGCCGAGGCCGCCCATCGCCTCGCCGGCGTCGTCCTGCGCCGCCCGGTGAGCCTGGTTGACGGCGGCGACGACGAGATCGCCGGCCAGCTCGGGGTCGGCGGGATCGAGCACCGACGGATCGAACACGACTTCGACCAGCTCACCCGTGCCGCGCACCGTGGCCTTCACAACCCCGCCTCCGGAGGTTCCCTCGTACGTCTTGTCGGCGAGCTCGCGCTGCGCCTTCTCGAGCTCGACCTGCATGCGCTGCGCCTGCTGCATCAGCTGGCGCATGTCCTTCGGCATACGTCCCATGTGACCGGAGGGTAGCGGGAGACGATTCCCAGCTCGGTGAGCCTCTATCCACGGACCTCCCGGCGAGTCCCATCCGTCTACCGGGCGTCCCTCTCCTTTGGCGCGCCTGCCCCCCTTCCCGTCTGCCGGGGCTGCCTTCGGGCCCTTGCTGCAGCCACCCTTCCCCCGGAGGGGGAAGGGAAAGTGGTCCCCGATGGAGAAGGGGAAGTGGTCAGTCGACGACTTCGCCACCGAGCATGTCGGCGACCATGTTGGCGGGGTCGATGGCGCCGTCGTCGCTGTCGACCAGCTCGCCGGCGGCCGGGAGGGTCTCCGGCACCTCGGCCACCACCTCGGCGAGGTCGGCCGTGGTCCAGACGACCGTCACCGGAACCCGGAGCAGCTCGGAGGCGATGTCGGCCACGGTGTCGGCCAGCCCGGCGTCCTGGCTGACCCGCTGGAAGTAGAAGGACGGGTCGGCGGGGAGGGCGACCGTGATCTTCCGCCCGTCGACGGCGTGGGGTGCGGCCACCTTGAGCAGGGAGTGGCGAACCGGGCCTGACGCCTCGCGCACCCGGGCCACCAGGTTGGGCCACACGGTCTCGACCGCGGCCAGGTCCGGCCCGTCGCCGTTGTCGGATGCGCCGGTATCGACCGCAACCGGCTCCGCGGCAGGCTCGGCGGCCTCCTCGCTCGGCTCGGCCGTGGTGGTGAACGGCGCCGAGGAGTCAGCCGGCGGGTCGTCAACGGGCTGCACGACCGGCTCCGGCGATCGGCGGGACGGCTCGGCCACCTCCGGCTCATCGGCGTCGACGTTGCCGCGCCTCCAGGAGCCCGCTTGCATCCGTGTCTCCAGCCGGTCGAGCCGGGCCGCCAGGGCGGCGGTGTCGGTGGCGGTCTCCGGCCGGGTGACGCGGAGGAGTGCCAGCTCGATGACCAGGCGCTCCTCCCGTCCCTGACGGAGCTCCAGCAGTGCCTCCCCCAGGGTGTCGACGGCGCGGAGCACGTCGGGACGCGGGATGGTCTCGGCCAGCCGGGCCCACTCGGCCAGCGTGTCGGCGGACTCGTCGACGATCTCTTCGAGGTTCGGGGCGTACTGGGCCAGGAAGATGCCGCGGAAGTACTCGATCGCCTCGGCGACGAACCGCCGCAGGTCGGCTCCCCGGGCGGCGAGCTCGGCCACCAGCCGCAGCGCGCTCGGGGCGTCGCCCTCGGCGACGGCGGTCACCAGGGTGGCGAAGGCCTCCCGGTCGGCCAGCCCCAGGGTCCGCCCCACCGTGTCGAGGGTGATCGCCGCGTCGGCGTAGGCCGCCACCTGCTCCAGCATCGACATACCGTCCCGCACGGAGCCGCTGGCGTGGACGGCGATCGTCGCCAGGGCGTCCGGCTCGGCATCGATGCCCTCGACGGCGGCGATGGCGGCGAGGTGTTCGACCAGGTCGCCGTCGGCCACCGGGCGGAAGTCGAACCGCTGGCTCCGGCTCCTGATGGTGTCGAGCAGCTTGTACGGCTCGGTGGTGGCCAGCACGAAGACGACGTGGTCGGGCGGTTCCTCGAGCGTCTTGAGCAGGGCGTTGCCGGCGGCGCGCGACAGCATGTGGGCCTCGTCGAGGATGTAGATGCGCTTGGCCCCGCCGGCCGCCGCCACCGTGCCCACGTTGATCCTGATCTCCCGCACGTCCTCGACCTTGTTGTGCGAGGCGGCATCCAGCTCGATGACGTCGAGGGAGGTGCCTTCGGTGATGGCGACGCACGACACGCAGGCGTTGCACGGCTCGGCCTCGCTGGCGTCCCGCTGCGTGCAGTTGAGGGCCTTGGCGAGCAGCCGCGCCGTGCGTCGTCTTGCCGGTGCCCGCGGGGCCCGGCGAACAGGTACGCGTGGGCGATCCGTCCCTCCACGACCTCGCGCGCCAGGGTCTGGGTGACGTGGTCCTGGCCGACGACCTGGTCGAAGCGCTGGGGGCGGTGCTTGCGGTAGAGCGCCTGGTAGTCCATTCGCAGCCGATGGTAGCCCCGGGGTCGGACACCCCCTCGGGGCGCGATCTGGCACCACCGACCGTGGGCGCGGCATGATGGGCCGGGTGGAGGTGGCCCCGCGGTGAACGGTCGATGGCTGGCGACGGGCCTGGTGCTGGTCGGCGTGGCGCTGCTGGCGCTCTTCCTCACCGGCTCCGACAGCACCGGGTCGTCGTCCGCCGCATCCGACGACATCGTCGCCACTGTCCCAGGCCGCCGTCACCATCGCCCCGCTCCCTCCCCTGACGACGGTCCCGCCAACCTCGACCACGACCACCGTGCCGCCGACCACCACGACCACCCGACCTCCGGCGGCCGGCTCCGACTCGTGCCGGCTGTCGGGAGAACACGAACCGGACGGGCGACTCCTCGGTCGTTCCCGGCGAGACCGAAGGCGGCAGCGGGACGGTGTGGGACGTGCGCATCGAGATCGAGGATGGGCTCTCCATCGACGCCGAGTGCTTCGCCGACGCCGTCATCGGCATCCTGTCCGACCAGCGGGGATGGGGCCGTGAGCGGCGAAATGAGCTTCCGCCGCG
This sequence comes from uncultured Acidimicrobiia bacterium, assembly GCA_963834375.1. Lineage (GTDB taxonomy): Bacteria > Actinomycetota > Acidimicrobiia > Spongiisociales > UBA5794 > JACDBE01. Next base: position 142,092 of record CAWIBM010000006.1, read on the forward strand.
CCGACGGCGAGCGATTGGGACTTCAAGCTGGTCCTGGCCTCGCCGGCCCTGGTCGACCGGTTGTGCGCCCCCATCAACACCGGCGGCGAGTTCTCCTGCCGCAACGGCAACGTCGTCGCCATCAACCTCGATCGCTGGGAGCATGGCGCCGCCCCGTTCGGCGACGACCTGCTCACCTACCGTCGCTACCTGATCAACCACGAGACCGGACACCGGCTGGGCCGCTCCCACGTCGCCTGCGGAGGGCCGGGCGAGCCGGCGCCGGTGATGATGCAGCAGTCGAAGACGACCGAGCGCATGCCTGCCCAACGGCTGGCCGCTGGACGGCGAGCTGTGACCGGATCGTTCCTCCGCCGCACCCGAGAGGACGCGGAACGGCTCGAGTACGAGCTGCTCGCCCCCGGGGCGGCGCGGTCGGCGGAGTCGAAGGGCCGGGCGGTGACCGAGCTCCCCGACCGCCACCGCACCGCCTTCGAGCGCGACCGTGACCGCATCCTCTACTCGAAGGCGTTCCGCCGGTTGAAGCACAAGACCCAGGTCTTCATGAACCCCGAGGGCGACCACTACGTCACCCGGCTCACCCACACCCTCAACGTCACCCAGATCGGCCGCGCCATCGCCCGCTACCTGTCGCTCAACGAGGCGCTGACCGAGGCGTTGTGCCTCGGGCCACGACGTCGGGCACTCGCCGTTCGGGCACACCGGGGAGGAGGCGCTTTCCGAGTTCGTCGTCGATGGCGAATGGGTCCACTCCGAGCAGAGCGCCCGGATCTTCGTCGTGCTCGAACCGCTGAACCTCACCTTCGAGGTGCTCGAGGGGATCGAGCGGCACCCGTGGAAGGTGTCCGATGGGCCGTCGACGGCCGAGGGCATGGTGCTCCGCTATGCCGACCGGATCGCCTACCTGGCCCACGACGCCGAAGACGCCCTACGCGCCGGGGTGCTGGCCGAGCCGCGACCTGCCGCCGGCCGCCATCGCCAGGTTCGGCGAGCCGGGCCGGCAGTGGATCGACAGCATGATCAACGACGTGGTCGACGAGAGCCTGCGGGTGGGGTCGGTGTCGATGGAGCCCGACCACCTGGCGGTGATGGGCGAGTTGCGGGACTTCATGTTCGAGCACGTCTACCTGGCCGCCGAGATGGAGCCGCAACGACGGCTGGCCAAGGACATCGTCCGCCGCCTGGTGGAGCACTTCCTCGAGCATCCCGAGGAGATCCCGGAGAGTTACCGCCACCCCGGGTCGCCCGAGGTCACCCAGGTGATCGACTACGTGGCGGGAATGACCGACCGTTTCGCCATCCGCCTCCACGACCAGCTCTTCCGCCCCCGCCTCTTCGACTGACTACGCCGGCACAGCACCTGCGTCCACTAGGCGTCGATCTCGTCGAGGATCGACCGCTTCGCCGGCTCGGGAGCGAACGAAGCCGTCACCGAGCGGCGGGCGAGGTCGACGAGCTCCGCCGGCGACACCCCGAGGACGTCGTGGGCGATGCGGTACTCGTCGTTCAATGTGGTGCCGAACATGCCCGGGTCGTCGGAGTTGAGGGTCACCGGAACCCCGGCGTCGAGCAGCCGCCGCAGCGGATGGTCGGCCAGGGAGCCGATCGCCCTGGTGCGCACGTTCGAGGTGGGGCACACCTCCAGGGTGATCCCGTTGACGGCGAGGTGGTCGAGCAGCGCCGGGTCGTCGACGGCGGCGATCCCATGGCCGATGCGGTCGGCCTCCAGGTGTCGCAGCGCGTCCCAGATGGTCGCCGGCCCGGTGGTCTCCCCGGCGTGGGGGACGCTGCCCAAGCCCGAGGGCCCGGGCCCGGGCGAAGACGTCGGCGAACTGCGGCCGGGGCACGCCGACCTCGGGGCCGCCGAGACCGAAGGCGACCGTCTCCGGTGGCGCCCACCGCTCGACCCACTCGATCGTGCGCAGCCCCGACTGCGTGGCCGCTCTCGCCCGGCACGTCGAACACCCAGCCGATGGTCGACGCCTGGTCGGCGGCGATGGTCCGCCGGGCCCGTTCCAGTGCCTCACTGAGGCCGTCAGGGGGGATACCCATCATCGAGATGGCTGTCGGGGGTGACGGTGACCTCGGCGTAGCGGACGTTCTGTCTGGCGAGGTCGACACCCGACGCCGTGCGCCAGTCGGACGATGTCGTCCGCATCTCTCACCAGGCCGTTCACCGCGATGTAGACCTCGATGAAGTGGGCGAAGTCGGTGAACCGTAGAAGGAGGCAAGCCGGTCACGGTCGGTGGGGACGCCGCGATCGGGGTGGCGGCTGGCCAGCTCGAGCACGGTGTCGACCGACGCCGACCCGAGCAGGTGGACGTGGAGCTCGGCCTTGGGCAACCCGGCGACGAAGTCGTCGACGGCGCTCGCCGGCCCGGTCAGGCCTTCGGCCACAGCGGCTCGGGGGCGGTCCACGCCGGGGGCTGCCCCAGCGGTCGTGGTGGACGACCTCGTGCGCCGGGCGGCGGTCGGCGACACCCCATCGCCCCGTCGGGTAGCCGCAGGGGACGGCGGCGGCGTTGACCCAGCCCCGGTCGGTGGGCACTCCGAGCAGCTCGGCGAGCGCCGGCGCCCTGGAACATGCCGAGGATGGTGGTCAGCGTGGTGCCGACACCGTGGCCCCGCGCCGCCAGCATCAGGTTCCACACCGCCGGGTAGATCGAGGCGCCGCTGGGGTCGTTGCGCGTGTAGGCGAGCACCACGAGCGGCACGGTCGCCGAAGTTGCGCGGCGAGCCACTCCGACGATCGGGTGACCCGGACCATCTGCGGATCGGTCATCTCACGTCCCTTGTAGACGGTGTCGAGCAGCGTCTGCCAGGCGGTCGGCGTACAGCCGGCCCATCGCCGCCAGGGTGTCCCGATCGGTGACGGTGAGCCACCGCCACGACTGGGCGTTCGACCCGGACGGGGCGCGGATGGCGGCATCGAGCATCGAGGCGACCACGTCGTCGGGGATCGGGTCGGGGCGCACCCGCCGCATCGCCCTGGTGGTGTACAGCGCCTCGTAGAGGTCCATCGGGGCACCCTACCCGCGGCGTCGTCAACCGGTGAGAGTGGCGACGGCGGCCAGGAAGAGGAGGAACCCGAGGGTCCAGGTCAGGGCCAGCGTCAGGTAGCGGGCCCACCAATCCGCTCCATCGGCGGGACCGTCCGGCCAGCCAGGCACCGAGCGGCGAACCAGAGCGGGAAGCTGGTCAGCGCCGACAGCGCCGACGGTGACACCGGGGGCCAGGTCGAGCGGCGCCCACAGCCACAGCGTGGGCGCCGCCACCAGGAAGAGCACTCCGGAGAGGAGGGGCGCGGTCGGGTCATCGAGCACCCCCTCCCCGGCGAGCAAGGCCTGGATGGCGGGGACGCGAGAGCGGCGACGGGCAGGACCAGGGCGAGTCAGCCCACCGGCGATCGCCGGTAGGTGGCGGGCGCCGGGAGCGAAGCTGGGCGGCGAGCCGCGGGTCACGGCGCACCCGCCGGGACACCGCCGCCGGCCGGTACGATCGTCGTCCGCAGCCAGCGGTGAGGAGCCGGGACATGAGCGAGTTCATCGAGTCCGGTGCGGTGAAGGTCATCGAGGTGATCGGGATCTCGACCGCCAGCTTCGACGACGCCATGAAGGCGGCGGTCGCCAAGGCGGCGGAGAGCATCAGCGGGATCACCGGGGTCGAGGTGATCAAGATGAACGCCAGGGTCGGACGACGGGATCGTCACCCAGTACCGGGTCAACTGCAAGATCGCCTTCGCCGTCCGCTGAGCACCGTCAGCCATCGCCCTGCGGTCCGAGCCGCTCCTCGAGCGGCACCGCGGTGGCGGCCCGGCCCCGGAAGGTGCAGCCGCTCGGTGTACCCGGCGGACCGCGCTGCCGCCAAGGCGACGTCGAAGTCGTGGCCGACGCCGTCGGGTCGGTGGGTGTCGCTGGCCAGCGTGATGCCGACCCCGGCCCGATGGAAGGCGGCGAGGAAGTCCAGGCCCGGGGTAGAGCCTCGGCGCACGCCTGGAGGAGCCCGGCGGTGGAGATCTCCACCGCCGTGCCCGTCGAAGCGGCGGCACCGGCGACGGCCTCGTACCAGTCGTCGAGCCGCACCGTCGGGCCGTACCCGTTCCGCTTGACCTTGTCGGCGTGGGCGAGGACGTCGACCGGTGCCGCTGGCGGCGAGCTGCGTCTCGATGGCGAAGTACGCCTCCAACACCCGGTCGACACCGCGCCGCTCGAACTCGAAGTCGAGCCCGTCGTGGTCGATGGCGAAGCCCTGACCCAGTGCACCGCCCCGACGAGGAGGTCCCACGGATACGGGGCGATCAGGTCGAGGACGGCGTCGATCGAGTCGGGGAAGTAGTCGATCTCCATGCCCGAGGAGCACCGGGAGCCCGCGGTCGCGGGCGGCGAGGACGGCGTCGACGTAGTCGTCGATCCGGAAGGTGCGCTCGGCGGTGACGAAGCGGATGGTGGGCGCGGCCACCTCGGCCTCTCGTCCTTCCAGAACTCGCCGAGCACCGGCCCGGCCTCGACCAGGCGGTACAGGTGCTCGGTGAAGCAGACCTCCGTGAGGCCACGCTGCAGGGCCTGCTCGACGTACCGGTCGATGTGGTCCTGGGGAAAGGTGTGCGGGTCCGGGTCGCCCGGCCGCCACGTGTGGGGATGGAGATGGACGTGGTAGTCGCCCATCGCGGGCGTGGTCCGCACCGGCAGCGGACGCCGGCTCCCACGGCAGCGGATCCCTGCCGAGGACGGCGCGGAGACGGACGTTCTCGGCGGCGAGGACCTCCATCACCTCATCGGGGAGAGGGGCGGTGGACTCGGCATAGCGAGCCTCACCGCCGGGCCCCGGCGCAGGAGAGCGGGGCGGAGCACGCCCCGCAAGGGCCGGGGAAGGTTCCCGAAGGATTCACGCCACGGTGAGTCGTAGATGCGCTGCATCACCGCGGTGTACTGCGGCTTTGCTCGGTGACGTTGTAGGCCGTGCCCGGCGGGGCCACCCATGGCAGCCCGAGATGGTCGAGCACCTGCCCAGGCGGGGTGATCGGGGGCTCGAGCTCGTCGAGGGCGACCACCAACAGCTGGTCCGCGGGAACACATCCATCCATGGTTGGAGGAAACCGTATAGCAGCTGATGGCAACGTACGGGGAGTCCGGCTCGGCGACGGCTTCGGCAGCGGTCGTCGCTCGCGGTTCCGTTGGACCTCGTGGCGGTAATGGGAACGAAGCCGTTCCTCCGGATCGCGGACCATGCAGATCAGCCGGACGTCCGGTCGATGCGCGCGAAGACGCGTTCCGCCGCCCGGCGGCGTATGGCGGGAGTCAGGTAGATGGTGGAGGCTTCACCGGTCATGAACCCGGGTGGACGCTCCGGGAAGAGTGCCGTGTACCACGACGATCCGCGCTCCCACAGCGCCTCTCGGCGATAGAAGCTCGGCTCCTTGGCCGTGGGGAGGAGCGACCTGCGGGATGGCGTCTCCGAGCCAGCGGAACAACGTCGTGGTCCCTGCCTTCATCGCGCCGATGATGACGAAGTCGGGAGGGGGAGGGGTTGGCGATTCACGTTCTCCGCCGGAAACCACCGTCGCCTGCACGATACCGGTCCGAAAGCCGGCTCAGCACTCCCGGGAATTGGCGCCGGTCAGCACGCTCACCCGAGCCCGGCATCCAGGGACACCAGGCGGAACACCTCGACGTGGTCGGAGCGGCCCTTGACCTCGAAGGCACCCATCGGCTCGACGCGGGCGCCGGTGAGCCTGCGCAGCGTCTCGGTGCTGATCGCCACCTGCCCGACGGGGGCCGGCCCCTCGATTCGGGCGGCGACGTTCACCGCATCTCCGACCGCGGTGAACGTCCGGCCCCCGGTCGGTGCCCAGCACGCCCACCGCCACCTCGCCGGTGTTGACCCCGGCCCGGAACCGGGGCCAGTCCGGGAATCCGGCGGCCAGCGCCCCGGTCGCCTCCTGGATGGCCAGCGCCGCCCCGGCGGCCCGTTGCGCATGGTCGGGCTGGTCGCCGCGGCTGTTGAACGTCGCCATCAGGGCGTCACCCACCAGTCGGTCCACCTCGCCGCCGAAGCGCTCGACGACAGGTGGGATGGCCTCGGTGTAAGTAGGCGTTGAGCATGGCGCTGACCTGCTGGGGGGTGTGGGTCTCGGAGTAGGCGGTGAACCCTGGCCAGGTCGGCGAACACCACGCTGATCTCCCGCTGTGCCGAAGCGGTGTCGGGCAGGTAGAGGCCCACCCAGCGCTCCTCGCGCCACGATCGTTGCGCCGCCACCGCCACCAGGACGAAGGCGGCGAGCATCAGCAGGTGCCACTCCCACCACGAGACGTGCCAGTCGCGTCCCAGGATCACAGCCACCATCGCCTCGGCGAGGAGGGTGAACGCCGCCGCCAGCGACAACGGCAGGGACGAGGCGCCATGGTCGGGGGATGCGCAGGTAGCGCACCACCGCCACCAGATACAGGCCACCGACGCCGACCGCCATCACCACCAGCGCCCCGGAGGCACGCTCGGTGACGGTGGGGTCGTCGAGTGGCCCGAAGTGCGTCAGCGAGGCGACCGCCCAGGCGACCATCACCGCGATCAGCGACCACTGGATGAGGCCGGAGTGGCGCATCAGCGCCTGTGACCGCTGCGCAGGTCGAGGTCGGCACTGGAAGCGGCGGCGAACACGGAGGCCAGCGCCAGCCCGATGGGGGTGGCGATGGTGAAGCCGGCGTTGGGGGCGGCGAGCAGCACTCCCGGGGTGGCCAGCGCATGGAGGCCGAGGAAGCCGGCGGACGGCGAGGAAAGCGAGCGAGACCAGGAACACCCGGGCGTCTCCCCGGCGTCGGGCGGCGGCGCCGGTGCCGTAGGCGAGGGCGACGTTGACGGCGGCGGCGGACAGCACCAGCCAGAAGTGCGACGGCTGGTGACGCCACTCGTCGTCCAGCTCGGGGCAGGCGATGAGCAGGGCGAGCCCGACCAAGATCGGGAGCAGCAGGAGAGCGGTGCAGTACCAGCCTGCCGCGGTCCGACCCGGCGTACGGGCCGGCACCCCCCATCCGCTGCGGAAGGGCTGGTCGGGGACCGGCGGCCTGACCGGTCATGGTCGTCGTCGGCCCTCGAGATGCGCCAGATGGGTATGGACGTGCGAGATGACCACCGAGCCTTCGCCGACCGCCGAGGCGACCCGCTTGACCGAGCTGCCGGCGCACGTCACCGATGGCGAAGACCCCCGGCAGTCGACGTCTCGAAGGGTCGCGGCGCCCGTTCCAGGGGCCAGCGGGCCTGGCGTCCTCCCGTGGACCAGGTCGTCGTCGGTGACGATGTACCCCCACTGGTCCCGCCATACCTCGGGAGGCAGCCAGGCGGTCTGCGGTGATGCGCCGATCAGGATGAAGAGGGCGTCGGTGGGGATGGTGGTGTCGGTGCCGCTCTCCGCGGTCGCGCACCACGATGTGGTCGAGGCCGTCATGGCCTCCGCCGCCGACCACCTCGGCGTTGAGCCGGACCTCGACGCCGGCGGCGTCGAGTTGATCGATCAGGTAGGCGGACATGCTCTCCGCCAGCGCCTGCGCCGCGTACCAGGAGGCTGACCGAGTCGGCGAAACGGGCCAGGTAGAGCGCCGCCTGACCTGCCGAGTTGCCGCCGCCGACGACGTGCGCCACCCGGCCCTCGAGCTGCTTGGCCTCGAAGTTGGACGCCCCGTAGAACACACCGGGCAGCCGCTCCAGCTCGGGCACGCCGAGGCGGCGGTAGGAGACTCCGGTGGCGAGTACCACCGCCTTGGTGCGCACCTCCCCCTCGGGAGCCACCGACACCACCAGCCGATCGTCCTCCTGGCGCAAGCCCGGTCGCCTCCCTGGTCAGCGAGAACCGGGTGCCGAAGACCCAGGCCTGCTGGTAGGCCCGCTGGGTGAGCTCGGCCCCGCCGATGCCCCGGGCGAACCCGAGGTAGTTGCGGATCAGCGAGCTCGAACCGGCCTGGCCCCCGATCGACGTCACGCTCGACGACGACCGTGACCAGACCCTCGGAGGCCCCGTACACGGCGGCGGCGAGCCCGCCGGGCCCGGCGCCGATCACCACCACGTCGGCCTCGTCGATGTCGGGCAGCTCGGTGGGCAGCCCGTACGCCTGGGTGGCCTCGACGTTGGTGGGATCGCGCAGCACCCTGCCGTCGTGGAGGACGAGGAGCGGCACGTCGGGCGGCTGGCTCACCGAGCTCCGCCAGCAGATGTTCGCCTCCGGCGAACCATGTCCCGGAAGGCGTGGGGAACCCCCGCCCGGCCCAGCATGCTCCGCAGCTCGTGGGCCCGTCGGCCATGCCGGGTCGGCGATGATGGTGACCTCGCGCGCGCGTCCGGTCGTAGGCGCGGTCCCACTCCTGGCAGGAACTCGGTGACGGTGCGGTGGAAGTACTCGTCGGGGGTGCGCCAGGGGCGGAGCACGTAGTAGTCGATCTGGCCCGTCCGCCATCAGCCCGAGCACGATCTGGGCCTGTTCGGGATCGGCCCACGCCCCCCACTCCACCAGCAGGCCGCGCCGGCGTCCGGGAAGGACGCGGCGGGCGAGGATGAAGACGGTGAGGCCGAGGCGAGCGGCGTCGGGTCGTCGGCGAGCAGCAGGGCGACGGTTCCCGCCGGCGTGCGAGATCTCGTCGAGGCGGCGGCGCAGGCGTCGGCGGCGTTGACCGACCGCACGTCGTAGTCGGCGTCGTACCTTCTCCGCAGCTCGGCGGCGAGCTGGTCGGCGCGCTGTTGATCGCGGACCGCGACGAGGATGACGGACGTGGCGGAGGGGTGCTTCGGACATCCGCAAGGACTCCCCGCTCGATCGGCGGCGAAGCCTCAGCCCGTCGGCACGCCGCCCTTCGAGTGTAGGCCCGGGCGTCCCGGCCCGGGGCGTCGCGATAGACTGCGCGCCATGGCGATACGGATGCAGTGCTGGGCGTGGATTGCGCCGATCCCGCAGGACGCTCGGGGCGTGGTGGGCCGAGGCACTGGGGTGGCGGGTCACCTTCGAGGCCGACGACGAGGTCGTCCTGGAGCCGCCGGAGGGAAGCCCCGAGGACGGCGTTGCGCCTGACCTGCTGTTCCTCAAGGTGCCCGAGGCGAAGACGGTGAAGAACCGGATCCACCTCGACCTGCGGCCCGACGACCAGGACGCCGAAGTGGCGCGACTCGAAGGGCTCGGTGCCACCCGGGTCGACATCGGCCAGGGCGAGGTGAGCTGGGTGGTGATGGCCGACCCGGCAGGCAACGAGTTCTGCGTGCTGTCGCCGCTCGTTCGAGGCGAGTGAACTGGCGAACCGGGTGGCAGTCTGCTCCGTACTCCATCGTCGATGGCTCCGAGCGACACCAGAGGGGTGATCGAGCGCAGGCGGTTCATCTGGACCGTTGGAAGGGGTGCCCTGGCGGTCGGCGTGCTGGGGGTCGCCGCTTGTGGCGACCGGGCGGTCGGGTCCGGGGTCGACGCTCCGGGTCACCACCACGGCGGGCGACCGGCACCACCGGGCCGGGATCGACGGCACCGGGCGACGGCGACGACGTCAGGCGGGACCGGTGCAGGCTGCCGGTCCGCTGACCTGGACCAGGGCATCGTTCGTGTTCGTCTCGGCATACATCCTCAACCGGCTCGGGTCGGGCGGCGATCGTCGACACCGGGGTGGACGGGGCGAGGCGGCCATCGAGGAGGCGCTGGCCGAAGCCGGGCTGGGGTGGGCGGAGGTCGATCACATCGTGCTCACCCATCACCACTCCGATCATGTCGGAGGGCTCGGTGCCGCCGCCGAGCTCGCCTCGGCGGCCACCCTGTACGCCGGCGAGGCGGACATCGGCCTCCATCGACGCCCCCCGTGACCTGGTGGCCGTGGGCGACGGGTCGGAGGTGATGGGGCTCACCGTCATCGAGACCCCGGTCACACCGCCGGGTCGATCTCGGTGCTCGACCCCGAGACCGGTGTGCTCGTGGTCGGCGACGCCCTGACCGGCGGCGACGACGGTGCCACCGTGTCCGGCGCCAACCCGGAGTTCACCGCCGACGCCGCCGCTGGCCGCGCCAGTGTGATCAAGCTGGCCGGACCACGAGTTCGAGACGATCCTGTTCGGCCACGGCGAGCCGGTGCTCACCGATGGTCGCCGACCTGCTCGCCGACTACGCCGCCGACGCTCTCCACGAGGTACTGACGACCGGAGGTCGTCTCCCGAACCTGAGGTTCACGCATACCGGAGCGGCGCAATCGCCACGAATCCTCGGACGGCTGCCGCGTCCCGACACCGACGCCGGCTTCGCCGGGGATTAGGGTCCCGGCGATGAGCACGGCCCGGTGGGCTGCCCCCGAGATCGACCGATTGGTGCTGTCGGTGAATGCCGGCGTCGGGCAGCAGACACGGGGAGCGGCTCCGGGCGTGGCCAGGGAAGCCGGGCTCGACGCGGTGGCTCCAATGCCCAGCAACGTGGCCGGTTCCTCCAGGCAGGAGTGCTCACCGAGCGAGATCGCCACGCTGCGGATGCGCTACGCCGACCCGGCGATGGTCACCGCCACCTCGTCGGCCTGGTGGAGAGGGGCGTGCTCGTTCGGCGGGAAGACGACAGCTATGTCGCCACCGAGCGCATGGTGCCGCTGCTGGACGCCATCGACGAGGCGGCCAGACGAGCGTGGCTGTCGTCGGCATGGGCACCGCATCCCGAGCTGGTGGCGACGGTGTCGACCGCGCCGCCCGCGTCGGCGCGGCCGCCGTGCCGACCACCTCGTCGCCGTGGCGCATCGCCAGATCGGGGAGACCCGACGACCCGCCGTCCGGCTGCTTCGGCGGCTGATCACGCTCCGGCTGAGTGCGTCAGCACGACCACGCCGCCGCCTGGATCGGTCGGCACCTGACCGCAACGGAGATGCCGGTGATGACCGACGCTGTGGCACGGCGAGGCCGTCGAGGCCGATCGGCCGGGGCTCGGCGGCGTTGGTGGAGCGGGGTTACGCCGAGATGGACCCGGTGCGGCTCACCGCCCGGGGACGGCGGGTGCGCGACGCGATCGAGGACGACACCAACGCCTTCGCCCAGCGATCCTTCGACGTCCTCGGCGAGGAGGACGGCGCCGAATTCGTGGACGGGTTGCGCCGCCTGCCCAGCGCAACCACCTGACCGACGCCCGCCGAGGACCGCCGGCACGGTCAGCGAAAGGGAGGGTGGGAGCGACCCGATGGACGTTTGCCAGGCACCTTCCATCATCTCGTCGGGCACACATCCCGCTGATTACCATCCGACCCACCCGAACGAAGGACTCCACGTGCCGAAGTACCTGTTCCAGGGCGCCCTCTCCCAGCAGGGGATCACCGGACTGCGCAAGGAAGGGGGAACCGGGCGGCGAGCGGCCATCGAGGCCACGATCACCGGAGCCGGAGGGACCGTCGAGGCGTTCTACTTCGCCTTCGGCGGCACGGATGTCATCGTCGTCGCCGACCTACCCGACAACGTGGCCGCCGGGGCCGTGTCCACCTCGGTGTCGGCCAGCGGCGCCGGGACCATGAAGACGACCGTCCTCATCACCCCGGAGGAGATGGACAGGATCGGCTCGACCGAGGTCGCCTTCCGGCCTCCGGGGGCGTGACCGGCACGGCGGAGTCGTCTGGATCGGGGACCGGCCCTCACTCCTTGGCGTGCTCGACCCGGACCGTCAGGACCGGACACGGAGAGTGCATCATGATGTCGTGCGCGTTCGAGCCGAGGAAGAACTTCCCGGCTGACGTCCGCTTGCGCAACGCAATGACGACCAGCTCGGCGTCGAAGTCCTTCGCCGCCTGAACGACGTCCTCGCACGGCTCGTTCCCCCGTACGTAGTTGTGCACGGCGTACTCGATGCCTTCGGCGGCGAGCTGCTTGTCGAGCGCGGCGAGATCACGGTCGGTCGCGATGGCGTCATCGTCGTCGTGCCGGCGGTCACCGTGAATCGAATGGACCACCACGAGGTCGGTGTTGCGCAGCTTCGCCTCACGGATCGCCAGATCCACGGCGGCCTGGCCCCGGTTGGTCGGTAGATACCCGACGATGACGCTCACGGTTTGCCCTCCCGAGGCTCGGTGACCCCAGACGCTACCGGAACCATCCGCCTGGCAGCCGAGATTCGCGCCACGTGGTGCGCCCTCACACGACGAGCGGCACCCCGCGTATGATCCGTGAGGGCGACCCGGCCGCCGATCCCGGGAGGCCGTGGACCGGCAACCGGCCGATCCGTCGCCCCGAGCGCCGACGACCATCCGGCCGTCCACTCGAGCACACTGCATCACCTCGCCACCCCCCTGAAGGACGTGGAACATGGACATCGACGAGCTCGTCTCCCAGCTTCCCATCGACCAACTCGCCGCTCAGTTGGGGGCTGACCCCGAGGAGGTGAGGCGAGCCTCCCGTCAGGGCGTCGGCGCCCTCGTCGGCGGCATGCAGGCCAATGCGCAGGATCCGGGTGGTGCCGACTCACTCACCGAGGCGCTCGGCCAGCACTCCGGCGACACCCTCGACGGCCTCACCGACCTGGGCAGGATCGACACCGATGACGGCGACAAGATCGTCGGCCACGTGTTCGGAGACCAGCGCGAGGCCGTGGTCAGCCAACTCGGTGGCACCGGCGGCGGCGGGCTGTTCGCCAAGCTCCTCCCCATGCTGGCGCCGCTGGTCATGGGCTGGCTCGCCAAGTCGATGTCCGGAGGGGGCGCCCGGGAGCCGGCGGCGGGTGGTGACGCCGGTGGCGGCGGTCTCGGCGACATGCTCGGCGGTCTCCTCGGTGGAGGCGAGGGAAGTGGCGCCGGTGGTCTGAGCGACATGCTCGGCGGCCTCCTCGGTGGTAGCTCGGGAGGCGGGGACGGCGGATCGGACATCACCGACATGCTCGGCGGCCTGCTGGGCGGTGGTCGGACGAGCTGATCGACCCCTGGCAGCGGCGCCGATTCAGGTAGGGACAGAACCGAGGGCCTCGGCGGCGAGCCCGGCAAGCGCTCCCCCGAGGATCAGCCAAGCGCTGTTGACCCGGGTGCGCCACAGGAGCAGCGCCGCCATCGCGGCGATCCCGACGGTGAACGGGTCTACCAGGGCTTCGCGGCTCAGCTGGAGCGTTACCCCGGCCATCAGTCCGAGGGCGGCGGCGCTGACCCCGTCGAGCAGGGCCGCAGTCCACACCCGATCCCTGATCCGGCGGACGATCGGGGTCACCGCCCCGACGAACACGAAGGCAGGGAGGAAGATCCCGACGGTGGCTACGACGGCGCCGGGGAGGCCGGCGAGGACATAGCCGACGAACGTTGCCGTGGTGAAGACCGGTCCCGGAGTCAGCTGGCCGATGGCGACGGCGTCCAGCAACTGATCTTGGGTCAGGACCCCGAGCTGGTCGACCAGGTCGTTTTGAAGGAAGGCGAGCAGGACGTAGCCCGATCCGTAGAGGAATGCCCCCACTTCGAGGAACACGAGGAACAACCGGCCGAGCGAGATCTGCTCGGTGCCGGCCACCTCGGCTGCCGCCCAGCCACCGGCACCCACCGCGGCCAGGGCCAGCAGGTCGGACCGGATCGAGGTTCGGAGCACGAGGACCAGGACTGCGCCGACCGCCAGTATGAGCAGCTCGTTGGCCCCGAGCAGATACGTGATGGCGGCAACCACGGCGATGACGCCGGTGAGCCATCCCTGCATCGCCGAGCGGCCGAGCCTGATCAGCGCCTGAGCGATGATCACCACGACCACCGGCTCGATTCCGTAGAGGATCGCCTCACCGCCGGGGGTGCTGCCGAACTCGACATACGCCCAGGCGAAGGCGAGCGTGATCAGCGCCGCCGGCACGATGAACGAGACACCGGCGGCGAGTAGTCCCCGCCAACCGGCCCGCTGGTGGCCGATATGCATCGCCATCTCGGTCGAGTTGGGCCCTGGGATCAGGTTGGTGACCCCGATGAGGTCGAGGAAGCGCCTGTCGTCGAGCCAGCCCCGGCGCGTCACCACCTCGTCATGCATGATTGAGATGTGCGCCGCCGGTCCCCCGAAGGCGGTGAACCCCATCCGACCGAAGAGTCGGGCGACCTCGGCGACCGGACGGTCGGGCTCGGGGCCGGTCACCGGAGCGCCCTGTCACGCACCGTGCCGAGCACCATTTGCTGATCGTAACTCGCACCGACGGTGGCCTCGTTGAGGCCATCGGGGCGGCCAGCTTCGGCGACGGGCTCGCCCTCGGGTGGTCCTCGGGGTCGGCTTCGGCGTGGTGGGCGCCATGGTGAGCCAGCTCTACGAACAGAAAGGGCCCAGCTACTGCGTGATCAAAGGGGTGAACGCGGTGATTGCCTACTCGATCGTGGAGGCGATCGTCGCCGTCTGGGACTGAGTCGGCCGCTCAGGAATCGACCGAGAACAACTCCCAATCGCCGGGCACACCCTTGAGCTGATGTCGCCCTCGGGTGTGAAGGTGTATCCGGACCCGAACACCATGTCGCGCACCGTTCCCGACACCAGGATCTCGTCACCGGACGACAGGGCCGAAACCCGGGCCCCGATCATGGCGACGATGTCGATGGGACCGTCGCCATGACCTGGTAGGCGATGTCCAGCTCGCCGGAGCGGGCGTGACGGATCGGCGCAACGGCGGGCACGGTGGCGAAGCGTACCGCCGGCGAGATGAGGCGGAGGAGCAACGTGTCGACGCCCGGCGTAGCATCGAGTTGTGGCGTATGACGAGGGTCTCGCCGACGACATTCGTGCCCACCTCGCGACGCGGCCGCGGGCTGTCCGAGAAGGAGATGTTCGGCGGCATCGCCTTCCTGGTCGACGGCAACATGGCAGTCGGGGTCAGCGGTGACTCGCTCATGGTGCGTGTCGGCAAGGACGCCCACGACGAGGCGGTGTCCCGGCCCGGGGCCCGGATCTTCGACATGTCGTCGCGCCCGATGCGGGGATGGGTGGTGGTGTCGCCCGAGGGCTTCGCCGACGACGCCGTGTTGGATGCCTGGATCGACCAGGGTGTCGCCTACGCGGAGAGCCTGCCGCCCAAGTAACGGCACCCCGACGACACCCGGCAGGGGCGAAGCGACGTCAGCGCACCCGCAGGAACCGGTCGAGCCACTCGCGGACCTCGCTGCAGATGCCCTCGACGGTGGCGGTGGTGGCGATGGTCCGCTCGTCAGAGTCGATGTCGATGCTCTCGGTCAGGCGCGCTCGCAGCGCATCAGGGTCGCCGGTGTCCTCCCTCCACACCCGGATGATGAGCATCCCGAGGTGACCTGCGGTGGCCATGGTCGGACGGTAAGGGGTCGTCGTCATGGGACCGTCACCAGGCACCGGCCATGAGGTTCTCCATGTGCTGGGTGGGGACCGTCCCCATCTCCTCGGCGAGGAGGCGGCGGAACGTGTCGTACTGGCGGATCGCCTCGACGGTGTTGCCCTCGGCCAGGTAGGCGGAGATGACGGCGCGGTGGGCGCTCTCCCGGAGTGGGTCGGCGGTGACGGCGGCGAGCCCGGCGTCGACCGCCTCGACGATCCGGCCGTGGGTGATGAGCAGCTCGGAGAGGTGCTCGAGGGCGTGGAGCCGCAACTGATGGAAGCGGGTGCGTTCCATGAGCAGCCAGTCGGCCTCGTCGTACCAGTCGGGGAGCAGGTCGCCGGCCGAGAAGGCCAGGTGCATGTTCGGCGGCAGCTCGGCGGTCCGCTCGACGGGGCCGGTGAGGAACCGGGCGACGTGCGCCGCTTCGGCGATGTCGACGCCGACGCTCGGGGAGAGCTGGAGATGGGTGCGGCTGGCCTCGAGCAGGCGGTGCCCGAGGCGCTCGATCCGCCACACCGCCGACCGCAGGCTGGCGTTGGCCTTGCAATCGGGCGTGTCCGCCCACAGGTTGCCGGCGACGTGGGTGCGCAGCAGGAGACGCCGGTGCAGGGCCAGGAAGGCGAGCAGTCGCTGGGCGTTCAGTGGCAGAGCAACCGGGTTCCCGTCGATCCGGAGATCGAACCCGTTGAGCAGCCCGATCCAGGGCCCCGGCGAGGCATCGGTGGAGACGGTGGTGACGGGTTCCGCGAGCGTGGTCATAGGCTCTCTCTCCCTCTCTGCTATGTAATATGTCACATACTACATAGCATGTCTAGGAGAACTTTCCAGAAGATCCGGTTGGTTCCTGTACGGCGAGTGTCCGGCTGAGGCCCGAGCGGATTGGTGCCCGCCGTTACGATCGGCTGATGAGCTTCGACGTACCCGCCGACGCCTACGACCGGTTCATGGGACGGTTCTCACAGCCGCTCGGCCCGACGTTCGCCGAGTTCGCCGGTGTCACCGCCGGGGAGCGGCTGCTCGACGTCGGCAGCGGCCCCGGTGCCCTGACCTCGGTGCTCGTCGATCTCGTCGGAGCGGAGAACGTCGCCGCCGTCGACCCGTCGGAGTCCTTCGCCGCCGCCGCCGGTCGGCGCCACCCGGGCGTGGACGTCCGCATCGCCACCGCCGCCGCCCTGCCGTTCGGCGACGGCGAGTTCGATCGCACCCTCGCCCAACTGGTGGTGCACTTCATGCCCGACCCGGTGGCCGGGCTCCGGGAGATGGCCAGGGTGACGCGGCCGGGCGGCTTGGTCGCCGCCTGCGTCTGGGACCACGCCGGGAGTGGCGGTCCTCTCTCCGCCTTCTGGGACGCCGTCCGTGGAATCGACCGGTCGGCGGTCGACGAAGCCGACCTACCCGGCGCCCGCCGGGGATCCCTGCCCGCCCTGTTCCGATCGGCCGGGTTGGCGGGGATCGATGACGACCTCCTCGAGGTGTCGGTGCCGTTCGACGGCTTCGCGGCATGGTGGGAGCCTTTCACCCTCGGCGTCGGACCTGCCGGCAGGTACGTCGCCGGGCTCGATGCCGACCGACGGCGGTTGTTTCGCGACCGGTGCGCCGCACACCTGCCGTCGGGGCCGTTCACACTCACCGCCAAGGCGTGGGCGGCGCGGGGCGCCGCCAGCCGGGAGCGACCCCGTCTGACACCCGGATACGATGGCGCCCCGACGATCGAGGAGACCCATTGCCGCACATCAGCCTTCCCGACGGAGTACCCGGCATCCGCAGTGCCTTCATGTTCCGGCCGGAGACCGCCGAACCGATGTCGGCGCTGGCCGAGGTGCTGCTGCGAGGTGACAACACCCTCAGCCGGGGCGAGCGCGAGCTGATCGCCGCCTATGTGTCCAACCTCAACGAGTGCGAGTTCTGCCAGACGTCGCACAGCATGTTCGCCGCCCTGCAACTCGAAGGGGGAATGTCACTGGTCGACCAGGTGAAGGCCGACCCGGACCTCGCCGAGATCGGCGCCAAGATGCGCGCCCTGCTGGCCATCGCCGCCAAGGTGCGCGCCGACGGGCGCACGGTCACCGAGACGGACATCGCCGCCGCCCGCGCCGAGGGCGCCACCGACGTCGAGATCCACGACACCGTGCTCATCGCCGCTGCCTTCTGCATGTACAACCGGTACGTCGACGGGCTAGCCGCCTGGACTCCGACGGATCCCGAGCTGTACGAGGAGATGGGTCAGCGGATCGTCGAGCACGGCTACCTCAGCCCTGCCCGCGTTGGCAACCCGGCGGACTGACCCGCCCCGGCTATCCGACGCAGATCACGCGGCGTCGGTGTCGGCCGGCGCAGGCGTCGGCTCGGGAACGCGCTCGGCGACATCGCGGATGCCCAGCCCGATCATGACGAACAGCACGCCGACGAGCACCGCCATTCCGGCGACGCCGAAGGCGACAACCGAGGTGAACAGCGAGGCCTGGAGGAACGAGGCGTTCATCGCCGTTTCGCGCAGAGGATCCTCCCGATCGAGCTCGGCGTAGCGCAGCCCGCCGGTGGCCTCGAGGGCGTGCTTGTCGATGACCTGCGCCTCGCAGTAGGCGCTGAACGGCCCGTCGACCTCGTCGCCGGCGAGGCAGTCTGCATCGTCGGAGACGACGATGTTCTGGTCGGCGAGCGTCTGGGTCACAACGACCCAGGTGACGATGCCTCCCACGACCAGGATGATGCCGATCACGATCGCGGCGATGGAAGTTGCTCTCCGCATGGGCGAACCCCTCTCTCGACTGCGGCCGAGGATAGGCAGCGGGCCTCGGCGATGCCGAGGACTCCCGAAGGGTGCCTCGCTCGGGCGTCACCGCACCAAAGAGAGCGGCGCCGCCGACCCATCGGGTCGAGCGGCGCCGCTTCGATGTCCTGCGGTCAGGTGGTTACCTGACCGAGCGTGGCTTCGCCTGGTTGACGGTGAGCCGGCGACCGTTCCAGTCGTGGCCGTCGAGCTTGCCGATGGCCTTGCCGGCGCCGGTCTCGTCGGCCAGCTCCACGAAGCCGAAGCCCCGCGAGCGGCCGGTCTCACGGTCGGTGATGACCGAAGCCGAGGTGACCGTCCCGTACTCGGCGAACAGGGTGCGGAGCTCCGCATCGGTCGCGTCGAAGGGAAGGTTGCCTACGTAGATGTTCATGGCGACTCGCCTCTGAGAACGAAGAGCTTCGTGCTCCTCTGGTGCAGTTGATCCGGTACCGACTCTGCTGTCGTCCGGTCCGTGAACAGGGGAGAGTGAGTCGCCGCCGAGAGCAGCTACCGCAATGGTACCACCCGTCGAGGTGGTCGGTGCCCGTGCACTCCAACACTCAGCGCCGGAGCTCGACGAACTCGGTCACCCGAAGGGTTCGGAGGATGACCCGGACCGGTGCCGGCATTGCCGCCATCCCGGCGTCGGTGGCCATCCGTTGCGGGCCGGTGAGGCGGACCAGGCGACCGCGATGACCCAGCCAGCAGCCGCCGGCGGCGGTGATGTTGCGCAACCAGTCGGTGTCGGCGCCGTAGGTGAGGGCAATGACGAACCGGTCGCCTTCGACAAACACGTTCACCGGCGTGGTGTAGGCCGTCCCGCTGCGGCGGCCGCGATGGTGGACCACCCCGAACCACGGGAGGTACTCCGCCAGCGGCCCGAGCACGCGGTTGGTGAAGGTCCGGTTGAGCTCCGCCAGATCGCCGGGGTAGGGGCACCGGGCCAGTGTGCCAGCCCTGGCCACGACGGTACGACCTGGAGCCCACTGCGAAAGAAAGCGAAAGGGCAGGCCGGTCGCCCGGCGCACCGGGCCGGTCGAGGCGGTACCGTCGAAGCCGACACCGCTCCGGAGGCAGTGGATGCGCATCCAGTCGGGACAGCTCGTGGCGCTCGGGTACGGGAAGTACGTCCGGTCGGACGATGTCGTTGCCGTGGAGCCCATCGTCGAGGGCCGGGGTCCCGGACGGCGCACCCTGGTTTGGATGCGGGGGTTGCCCGACCCGTTGGTGGCATCCCGGGCCGAGGAATCGATCGTCGACGACCTGGTGACCCCGCCGGATGAGGCGGCCCGGACGAAGGCGCAGCGGGCCGTCCTCGGGGAGATGGCGGACGTGCTCGAGCACGCATCTCCGGCGGTGCGCCGCATCCTCGGCGAGGAGACCGGCACCGACATCGACCGCCTGCGGAGCGAAGCCGGCCGCGCCCTGAGCTGAGAAGGCCGCGCTCGGCGACACGACTGACCCGTGGAGCCTTACCGCGTACGTTAGGATTCGGCGGAGAGGTGGACCGATGGCCACGCAGACCGATCCCCGGGTACAGCCCAGGATCCCGCTGAGTAGACAGCGGGTGCTGGCGGCGGCCGTCGCTCTCGCCGACGAAGGCGGCATCGAGGCGCTCACCATGCGCCGGCTCGCCGAGGAGCTCGACGTGGAGGCGATGTCGCTGTACTACCACGTCGCCAACAAGGACGCCGATCCTCGACGGTGTCGTCGAGATGGTGATCGACGAGATCAACCAGGCTGTCGACGCCGTCGACCGGCCCGTCGGCGGCCGAGGACTGGGTCGGTGCGATGCGAGCCAGGATCCTGGCCGCCCGCCAGGTGCTGCTCCTTCACAAGTGGATGCCCGGGATCATCGGGCGCCACACCCCGATGAACCCGCCCGTGCTGCGCTACTTCGACTCGCTGGTCGGGTCTCTTCCGTGAGGGGGGCTTCTCCTACGACCTGACCCACCACGCCCTGCACGCCCTGGGGAGCCGGGCCATCGGCTTCTCTCAGGAGCTGTTCGAGCCCGACGAGCCCGGAGCCGAGGAGGAGAACACGGCCCTCTTCGAGCAGATGGCGCCCCAGATCCCTCACCTCGTCGAGATGACGATGACGGTCAGTCACGACGACCCCGACTCGACGCTGGGCTGGTGTGACGACCAGACCGAGTTCGAGTTCGGGCTCGATCTCATCCTCGACGGCCTCGCCCGGCTCCGAACCGGCTGACCCGAGCCTGCCCGGGACACCCCGACCATCTCGCCGATGTCCGCGTCTTGACGTCCTTACGTTGTACGGTTAACTTACGCCGTACGACAACCTTACGACGTACGACGCGTGTGGGTTCCAGGCAAAGGGAGAGGCATCGTGAGACCGTCCACCGAATCACTGGCTCGATCGGCGGCACGCCGTCCATGGCGAACCCTGGCGACGTGGGTGGTCGCCCTCGTCACCGCCGGCGTGGTGTCCTCGCTGTTCCTGGGCGATGCCCTCACCACCGACACCGACTTCACCAACGACCCGGAGTCCAAGCGGGCGGCAGCCCTGGTGGCGGACCGGCTCGGCTCCGCCGACGACGCCACGGAGTTCGTGGTGGTCACCGGTGAGGTGCCCGTCACCGACCCGGGATACCAGGCGTACGTAGACGGGCTGCAGACCGCCGTCGCCGCGCTCGGCGTCGACGTCGTCCGTGACGTCGGCAGCTACCTGACCGAGGAGGGACCGGTCTCGGAGAACGGGCGGTCGACCCTTCTGCCGGTGGCCGTGGCCGGTGAAGACCACACCGCCGTCGGCGAGAACGCCGAGCTGGTGGTGGAGGCGGTCGCCGGCGTCGACGCCCCTGATGGCTTCGAGGCGCACGTCGCCGGGCCGGCCACGCTGGAGAACGACTTCATCCGGTTGGCGGAGGAGGGGCTGCAGCGCGGCGAGAGCATCGGCCTGGCGGTGGCACTGGTCGTGTTGGTGTTCGTGTTCGGTGGCGTGGTCGCCGGGTTGATCCCGATAGTGCTGGCGGTGACGGCGATCGCCATCGCCCTCGGCGCCGCCGCCCTGTTCGGCTTCGCCTTCGACCTGCCGTTCTTCATCGCCAACATCATCACCATGCTCGGCCTGGCGGTGGGCATCGACTACTCGCTGTTCATCGTGTCCCGCTACCGGGAGGAGCGCGCCGCCGGCGACGACGTGCTCCAGGCGATCACCCGGGCAGGAGCAACGGCGAGCCGGGCGGTGCTGTTCTCCGGCCTCACCGTGGTGGTGGCCCTGGCCGGCATGCTGCTGCTACCCAACACCATCTACCGGAGCATCGGGCTGGGGGCGATCCTGGTCGTGGTGGTGGCTGTGATCGCCTCGCTGACCCTGCTGCCCGCCGTGCTGGCGCTGCTCGGCGACCGGGTCGAGTGGCTTCGTATCCGAGGCCGGCGACATCCCGAGCGACAGGGCCGGTTCTGGGACCGGATTGCCCGCACCGTCATGGGTCGGCCGGTGGTCAGCCTGGTGCTCGCCGCCGGGGTACTGCTGCTGGCGGCCTTGCCCTTCCTCAGCATGTCGGAAGGGTTCTCGGGCGTGAGCACCCTGCCCGACGAGGTCGAGTCCAAGCAGGCGTTTCTCGTCTTGGAGAGCGAGTTCTCCGGTGGGCTCGGGTCGCCCGTGGAGATCGTGGTCGACGGAGAACTCACCCCGCCGGTGACGTCCGCCATCGCCGACCTGCAGGCGACGCTCGACGCCGACCCGTCGTTCGGCCCGGTCCAGGTCGAACTGGGGGAGGGCGGGGATGTGGCGCTGGTGAGCGCCCCGCTGACCGGGGACGTCGCCGCCGAAGCAGCTATGGACACGGTCCGGGAGCTGCGTACCGAGGTCGTGCCGCGGCACGTTCGGTGACCTGCCCGTGGAGGTCCTCGTCGGCGGCGACACCGCCTACAACGTCGACTACCTGGCGCAGACGACGCTTCTACACCCCGATCGTCATCCTGTTCGTGCTCGGGCTGTCATTCGTGCTGCTCACCGTCGCCTTCCGGTCGCTGGTCATCCCGGCGAAGGCGATCGTGATGAACCTGCTCTCGGTGGCGGCGGCGTTCGGTCTGGTGGTCCTCTTCTTCCAGGAGGGTGTCGGGCCCGAGGTGTTCAAGGACATCGCCGGCTGGCTCGGCTTCGGCCAGGTCGAGGCCATCGAGGCCGGGATGCCGCTGTTCCTGTTCGCCATCCTGTTCGGGCTGTCGATGGACTACCACGTGTTCCTGTTGAGCCGAATCCGGGAACGGTTCGACCAGACCGGGGACAACACCGAGTCCGTCGCCTACGGGCTGCGGACCACCGGCGCGCTCATCACCGGGGCGGCGGCGATCATGGTCGCCGTGTTCGCCGGGTTCGCCGCCGGGTCCCTGGTGGCGCTGCAGCAGATGGGGTTCGGGTTGGCGGTGGCCGTGGCGCTCGACGCCACCATCGTCCGCTCGATCCTGGTCCCCGCCACCATGAAGCTGCTCGGCGACCGCAACTGGTACCTGCCGTCGTGGCTCGAGTGGCTCCCCGAAGTCCACATCGAGGGCGCGGCGTCACCCGTCGCGGCCCCCGAGCAGGTCGAGCACGAGCCGGAGCTGGTCCCGGTCGGCTGACGCCAGGCTGCCGTCAGAGGGGACTCCCCGGTGGCGTCCCCTCGGCGCGTGTCCGTGGCCAAGTCATCGTGGAACTGCAGCAGAGGCGCCGGCGTCACCTCAAGCGGGAGGTCGGTCACGGAGGACAGGCTTGATGTCGAGGATCGGGGTGCCGTCGACGGCCTCGAGGTTGTTCACCTTGACCCGCAACCCGTCGATCTCGAGGACCGTTACCGGGTGGAGGCCGATGGGATTGGGACGGTCCTGGGACCGAGTGCTGAAGACGCCCTCCATCGGCCTGCTCTCGTCGTCCCGGGGATGGACCCGGAGGACGTCGCGGCTGGCCAGGTGGAGCCAGGTGATCACGATCACCTCGGAGCCGACCGCCAGGTCGCGCAGCGCTTCACCGACGGGAGGGTCGAACTCGAGCCAGGCGTCGGGGGCGCCCTCTGTTCCCTGCATCGGCGCGTCCGACGGGTCGGTCAGCGCCGAGCGCACGTAGCCGACCGGCCGCACTTCGTAGGTCTCGCTCATGGCGGCAGTCTGGCTCACGCAGCGAGCAACGCCTCGCGGACGTCGGCCAGACGGGCCATCGATGCCAGGACATCGGCTTGATCCTCCGCCAGGTGCCTGACCGCCACCTCGTCGACACCGGCAGCGGCGAGCGACCCGAGCTCGCCGACGACCTGGTCGACCACACCGATCACCAACACGTCCGGATCGAACCCTCGATAGCCCGTCTCGACCGCCCGTGCCGTCACCCGATCGGCCTCCTCGTGATCACCGGCGACATGGATGTCACGGCGCACCACGATCGGGCCCGGGTGGCGTCGAATCGCCGCGCAGGCTGCCCGGTAGCCGTCGGCGAGTGCCGCCACTCCGTCGATCGTCACCTCGGGCCCGCCCACCCATCCCGTCGGCCAGGCGGGCGGCCCGGGCGAGAGCCGGGGGAGCGTGCCCGGCCAGCCAGACTTGGATCGGCTCGACGGGCAACGGCGAGATGCGGGCGCGATGCGTGGGGAATGGCGCTTCCGTCGACACCTCCTCACCGGCGAGCAGCCGGCGCACGATGTCGAGGCCCGCCTCGAATCGCCGGACCCGGTCCCGCAGCCGAACGCCCATCGCACCGAACTGCTCCTCTCCGCCGCCGAGGGCGACCTGGAGGATGAACCTGTCTCGGGCGATGGCCGCCAGGGTGGCTACCTGCTCGGCGAGGATGACCGGGTTCCACAGGGGCACCAGGTACAGCGCTCCGGTGGTCCGTGGCCACTCGGCGAGGAGACGGCCCAGCATCGGTGTGTTCTGGTAGTACCCGGACGGCACCGAGTGGTGGTCACCCAGATAGAGCGCGTCGAGCCCCGCCTCCCGGCGGCGATGGTGCGCTCCACCATCGCCTCGGCCCCGCGGCGCGGGTCGGGGTCGTCGTAGCGGCTCAGCAGTGAGACGCTCAGCCGCATCGGCGACCCACGCGACTCTCCTCACTCCTTCTTGTCGAGCAGCTGGTTGCCGTACATCTCCCCGAGCGGGTCGGCGATCAGCTCGATACGCGCTCCGTCGGGATCGGTGAAGTAGATCGAGACCTCGCTCTCCAGGAGGTAGTCGACCCCGGCGTCGTCGAGCTTGGCGCGGAGATGCTTCCACCTCTCCGGCTCCACGGAGATGGCGACGTGGTGCAACCCGCCGAGCACCTCCGCATAGGGGCCCAGGTCGAGACCGGGGAAGTCGAAGAACGCCAAGGTGTTCCCGTTGCCGAGGCTGAAGAAGAAGTGGCTCGATCCCTGGTAGTCGCGGTTCTCGAAGATCTCCAGCATGGGGAACTCGAGCAGCCCTTGGTAGAACTGAACGGTTCGCTCGACGTCCGATGACAGCAACGCCACGTGATGGATGCCACGGGCCGACGACTCGGCATTCGGCTGGGTGAGGTAGGTGTCGGCGATGCGGCTTCGTTCGCGCTCGATCGCCTCCAGGTCGATTGCCGTCATGGCGGTCCCTTCTCTAGATGCGGAAGAACGAGTTGAGGAAGCGCTCGGCGATCTCGCGGTCGCCACGCACCGTTCCGGCGTTCATCCGTCCGTAGGAGGTCAGCACGAGGGTGGCCGGGTCGAACTCGAGCACCGCCGGCAGGCTCGTCGAGCTCGCCCTCGGTCACGCCGAGCCCATCCGGCGACACCGAGATCCGATGCTTCCCGGCGTTGTGCCCCGAGGTGACCTCGACGCCCACGTCGTAGGGCTCGGTGTCGGGCGGGATGCTCGGTGTCGATTGCCACAGGATGAAGGCGAGCGGGACGAGTAGGTCGGCGCTGTCACCGTCGAGGGCGTGGCCGCCACCCGTTCCCTCCCGCATGTCCCAGCTGTGGACGCCGTAGTCGACGAGCTGGAAGAGCGGGTAGAAGGCCGCGGGGAGCGGTCCCATGTACTTGTGCGGGACCATCAGCCCCGCCCACTCGTCGTCGGTCAGCTCGTCGACGATGCCGTTGAAACGTGCCCGTGCCGCCTTGCACCGGGCGATCATCTCGTCCTGCGGCGTTCCCCGGAACGACTGGCCGCCCTGGTCCACCCAGGACGCCATGTCGGCCAGGCCGAGGTTCTCCGGCCCTTCGCCGTTTCCGCGTGCGGCGTCGAACCCGATGAAGTAGGTCTCGGTGGTGTCGACCAGATGGCCGACGACATCTCTCACCTGCCAGTGCCCGGCCCCCGTCGGCGCTTCCCAGCGATCCGGGTCCGAGGCCAGCTCGAAGAACCCCTCCGACTCACGCTCCGCGGCGGTAACCAGGTTGGTGCGTGAGGCCGAATCGAGGAACTGCCATTCGCCCATCGCAGGATCCTTTCGCCCGTCGCTCTGGTGCCGCAGCCGAGCCTACCCAACCGAGCCGCGGCCGACCGAGGTGACCGGTGGGCGAGTGGTCATGCGGGGAGCACGGAGCGCGCACTACGTTTTCGGTGTCGTCGCCAAGCGAGACTTCCCGCCTGCTGGAGTTCCCAAATCGCACGATCCGGAACGTCTCGGACACTCCGGTCGTTAGCTAGTCGTCGCGTCGGCTCGGCGGGGCATTCCGTGTCACGGGAAACGCGTTCGAACATGGTGACAGCGTCAGGGAGTTGAACGCCCATCACATCGAGGCTTCACGGAGTCGCCGGTTGGCGGCGTAGCGGCGTCGCACCAAGGTCGAGCGGCCGGAGGCACGGGTAGCGCATGCGAGGCTGCTGCCTCCTCGTGTTCGGCGCCTCCTTCTCCCATCACACCGGGATCTCCGAGCGCAAGCCCACGATCCAGGTCGATCTCGATCCGATGGCGCTCGGCAAGTTCCACCCGGTGGACATCCCGCTGTTCGGCGACATCGGGGTCACCGTCGAGCTCCACCCACGTCGTCCTCGACAAAAGCGAGCTGGCCAAGATCAGCCCGGGAGCAGATCGCCGCCCTACGCCCGGTGTGGCAGACCTCCCTGGCCAATCCCGGCTTCGCCGAGTTTGCCGAGCTGTGCGAGCGCTCGCGGCTTCCGGGTCGCCGATCGAGGACACCCTGACCGAAGCGATCGCCGAGACCTCGGTGCCCCACCATGGTCGAGGTGGCCGCTCACCCTTCTGGGTGTGACGGTACCCTCGTTCCGGTGCCGCTCGACGACGAGATCATCGCGACCGCCCTCGCCTCTGTGGCCGACGGGGTCACCGATCTCCTCGCCCTCCGCCGCCAACTCGGCCTCGAAGCAGACCGTTGAGCACCGACGATCCCACCGAGTTGGGGGTCGACGACTCCGGTCCGCCGCCACCTCGAGTCCCGTCGCCCCCTCCGGGCAGGTCGGCGTTCGTTGAGGCCGCCGCGTCGGTGGGCATCGTGGCGTGGGCTCTGATCGGTGTCGTCGTCGTGGTCGGCGGCATCTTCCTCGGCCTCGCCGCCACAAGCCAAGTCGTCCTACCGCTGCTCTTCGCGGTGATGCTCGGTGCCGTCGGTGCTCCCCTGGTGACTCGGCTCATCAGGCTGCGCATCCCGGCGGGGCTGGCCTCGGCCATCGTCGTGATCGCCGCCGTGCTCCTGGTGGTCGGGGTGATCGCCCTGGTGGTCGGCGCCGTAGTGAGCCAGTCGAGCCTGATCGTCGAGCAGATCGACACCGCCGTCGACGGCCTCAGCGAACAGTTCGGGCTCGGCGAAGACCTCCTGGAGCGCACCCGGGATGCGCTGGAGTCGATGGGTGGCACCCTGGGCGAGGGCACCGTTACGGCGGTGATGGGCGGGCTGAACGCCACCGTGGCGTTCATCGTCGGGACGATCCTGGCCCTCCTGCTGATGTACTACGTGCTCAAGGACGGTTCCGATATCCGCACCTGGATGGTCGGCAGGCTGCCCGTCCGCTTCCAGCCGGAGGCGGACTCGTTCGTGGCGACGGCGGTGCGCTCGCTCCGCGCCTACTGGACCGGCCGGAGCATCATCTCGGCTGTCGTCTCGGTGGTGGTGGCGGTGGCCTGCGTCGTCTTGGCGGTGCCGTTGGTGCCGGCGATCGCGGTGGTGAACTTCGTCGGGGGGTTCATCCCTTACTTCGGAGCATTCGTCGGCGGGGGGCTGGCCACTTTGCTTGCCTTCTCCAGTGGCGGGATCGGCTCGGCGATGGTCATCCTCACCGTCGTGCTCGTCGCCAACCTCCTCCTCGAGAACCTCCTCGAGCCACGGGTGATGAGCGGGCAGCTGCAACTCCACCCGCTCGCCGTGCTGATCGCCACCACCGCAGGCGGTGTCATCGGCGGCATCGTGGGGCTGATCATCGTGGTGCCGGCGACGGTGGTGACGATCGATCTGATCAAGCGGGTCCAGCGGATCCTCGGGGGAACCCGCACGCCTGCGCCCGCCTCGCCGGAAAGCACGGTGCCCACGACGCCGAAGAAGAACTGAGCGGGGCAGGGTTCACGCAAGTGAGCCGCGCGGCCACCACATGGGCCGCGCGGCGCCGCGGGTAGTGCCGTGATCGTACCCATGCACCGCCAGCTGGCACGGGGCCCGCTGCGCTCGATCCTCGCCGCTAGTGACAGGAACCCGAACATCGCTCGTTCCTCCACGCCGTCCTGCGGCATGAACTCCGCCGCCATATCCCAGAACGCCGCCTCCACCTCGGTGATCGAGGCCACCGGCCACCTCCCTCGTCAGGTGCTGGAGGGGCAGCGACACCGCCACCGAGTGCGCCGAGACCGCATCGACAAGATCGGCAAGGTCACCCTCCGTTGCGGTAGTTCGACCGAGCATCCGAGCGCTCGTGGCGACAGGCGCCGATCTGGGTGGTCAACGCGACATGATGAGTTCCTGCAACGCCCGCTCCAACAGCCGGCGGAACAGATCCTTGGTGGCGTCATCGGTGACGTTCCAGCACATCGGCGAACGCTGATGCATCATCGCGAAGGGCCATCGTGTCGTCTCCTCGACGAGCTCGTGGATGAAAGCGCTGAGAGTCACACGGTGGCTCCTCTACGCGAAGGACCCCCGGACTTCCACCACATCACGGGACGCCTACCCTCCATGGCCAGCCAGGCGATTCCCGATGCCGGCGAGGCGGTCCGGACCGGGATGCCGCTCGCGGATTCCTAGAGGGTTCCGAATGCCTCGACTTCAGTACAAGACCTTTACGTCGCCGGATGAAGTGCGAGCCTTCCCCAATGGCCGCGCCGAAGTTGTCAGTCTCGATGATTCTGTCGTCGGTCGTGCGAGGTATGAGCCCGGTTGGCGCTGGTCGACCGCGATGCCGGCAATCGCGGGGACTGTGAGCTGTCAGCTCCACCACCTGGGTTACTCCATCTCTGGCTTGATGCACGTCGAGATGGACGATGGCCAGGCGATCGACATCCCGCCGGCTTCGGTGTATGAGATCCCACCCGGTCACGACGCCTGGGTCGTTGGCGACGATCCATGGCTGACCGTCGAATGGACGAGCGCCCGGGTCTTTGGGCTCGTTCCCGAGGGAGCCGGTGAAGGAGTCCTTGTCACCGTCTTGTTCACGGACATCGTCGACTCAACGGCGACCCTGCACATGGTGGGCGACACGGCCTGGCGCGACCTCTTACTGGTCCACAACACTCGTCTCCGCGACCAGCTCAATGTCTTCCGAGGGCGTGAGGTGAAAACCACCGGTGACGGTTTCCTTGCGGTGTTCGACAGCGCCGCACGGGCAGTGCGGTGCGGTGCGGCGATGGCCCGTTCGGCGCGGCGAGATGGATCTCCCGATCCGGGTGGGCCTCCACACGGGCGAGGTCGAGCTGGTCGGTAATGACGCCCGGGGACTCGCCGTCCACGCCGCCGCCCGGGTCATGGCTGTCGGCGGTCCGGACGAAGTCCTCGTGTCCTCTACGACATTCGATCTCCTCGAGGGTTCGGGATTGAAGCTCGAGGAAGCAGGCACCCACGAGATGAAAGGTCTGCCCGGCGCGCGGAAGGTGTTCCGACTCGTCCGAGCGGCTACCTAGGTCAAGGCAGACTCCTGCGGAGTCTGTCATGGCACCGGCCTGATGAGGTCGCCACGACGTGGGTCGACCACAGGAGGCGAGGTCAGTCGGATCCCCGTCCGCCCCGTGCTGTGTTAGGACGAGGAGCCTCCGCCCAGGCAGAACGTCAGAAGGTCAAGGGCCCTGTCTCATGCGAAAGCCTTGAGCAAGGGGCGCGCAGCCTCGCCCCCGACGCCGTCATTCTGATAGAGAATGGCTCCCGAGGATCGCTCCCTCAGCATCAGGTCGGCCCGAGGGACGCAACCCCGACGCGCAGAAGCCCTTGCAGCGCAAGGGCGTTACTAGCACGCCCGGAGGGACTCGAACCCCCAACCTTCTGATCCGTAGTCAGACGCTCTGTCCAATTGAGCTACGGGCGCTTGATTTCCCTTGTGTACCAAGGGTTCTTGGCGAGACCCAGCCACTGGGTCACCTGGTACCGAGCATCTTAGGCCCGATCAGACGCTGTCCTCGGGCCAGCACCAGTGCATACTTCCCCGACCTCTGTCGAGCGATCCGACGGCTGGCGAGCGTACAACCACCAAGGACACCGCTCATCGAGCGTCTGCCTCGGCGTAGAGCGGTCCGCAGAAGCCCTTGGCGCGAGAAACGGCGGCGGCAGGTGACGGGGCGGTGGGGGTCGAGGTGAAACGTAGCTCCTCGGGCTCCACAAGCCCCGAGTGATTTCTGCCCGCCGTGCCTTCAGCCCTGCGTTCACGAGTCCGCCGACTCCAAGGAGCCCCTGGTTGGTCACCGTGACGAGAGAGCCGGCGGCGGAAACATGTGGCGGATCGTCCACACCGGCTGAGTCCCGCAACAAGGTCTGCCCTGCCGCGCTGATCTACGGCCGACGGGGCGGCGGATCTGAACGGGTCTGGTTCACGTCGTGCCTGAGAAGATCACGGTCTGCCTGTCGGGTCTGAAGCCGGCGCTGAGATAGAGCCTTCCTGATGCCGGGTTGTCCGGTTCGTAACAGATCTTGATGCGCTGGGCGCCGGCCGCCACGAGCCGATCGATGCCGGTGGTGAGGATGTGGCGGGCAAGCCCCCGTCGTTGATGGTCGTCTTCAGTACGCATGGGTTCGACGAGACCGGTTGCGGACACGGGGTCGTGCCAGAACAACCCGTACGCCGCCACGCTGTCTCGGCTGTCGTGCACTACCAGGTCGAGGTCGGGGCGGTACAGCGAAGTCTGACGAAGACGCGGCTCGGGGTCGGGGTGGTTCCGTTCGGCGCTGATCATGTGATGCGGGCGGTGCATCGTGTCGAGGCGGTTGGACAACCGATAACCGTCGGGCAGCGGGCTGATCGGTGGTCGAGCGTCTGCGCTCAGCCAGGTCTCGACCAGCCCGTCCTCCTCGATCGCGAAGCGATGGCCGACCAACACCTCACGCAGCACATGATCAGCCCGGTCGACCTCCAGGCCGACTGATTCGATCCCCGACTCACGGGCGTGAACGAGCCCGCGCGCGACGACATGCGCAATCCAGTCGGGAGCTGCGTCGGGCATGACCATGGGGTCGAGCTGCATCCGAAGCGGCGATTCGGTTGCGATCATCGCCGCTGCGGGACGACCGAGGTCATCGAACCAGAAGAGCTGAGAGAGGTTGTCGGTTGAGCGCGGCTTCTGCGACCACCACCACTGCAGATCGGCGGCCTCGTACAGCCCTGCGGTAGGGTGAGCGCTTCGGATTCGCTGAAGCAGCACCGTCACGGCTTCCAGGTAATCGAGGCCGATCCGATGCTCTTCTCGCAGTGGGAGCACTTCTTGAATCTACGGCATCGGTCTCCTCGACCCGGGGCCCACGGGGAAGCCATGCCGGGCTACGACTCTGAAGAGGCGTTCAGCCGGGGGCCCGGTGCCGGCCGGGTGAGGCCGCGTCAGCGTTTGGTGCCGGTCACCACCAGGTACGTGGGCGGCTCGACGTATATCTGCTCCACGGCCGAGCGGGCGTCGGCCACGGCTGCCTCCCACAGCCCCTGCGGCTCGAGCAACGCCCGGGCGGTCACCATCGTCGGGAAGGACCCGATGAACCGGTCGGCCAGCTCGGAGGGGTCGCCCTCGTTGGGAGGGATGCGGTGGCTGGTGAACTGGAGCTCGAGCCGCCCGTCGAAGAGCTCCCGGACGTGCTCCTCGGTCCCCCACAGCAACGGCGGCTCGGCGGCCGGCGGCGGCGGGGGCAGGTGGCGGGCCATGGTGCGGGACAGCTCCCAGGCCGAGCCCTCCGGCTCCCAGTTGGCCAGGCCGATGCGGCCCCCGGGCCGCAACACGCGCACGATCTCGTTGGCCGTCACCGCATGGCGGGGGGCGAACATGGCCCCGAAGGTGGAGAGCACGACGTCGAACGACTCGTCCTCGAAGGGGAGGTGCTCGGCGTCGCCCTCGACGAGGTCGATCTCGACCCCGTTTGCGGCGGCCCGGCGCCGTGCCGCCGCGAACAGCTCGGGCGTCAGGTCGACACCGGTGACCCGACCCCCGGCCCGGGCGGCCTGAATGGCGGCGTTGCCTGTGCCGCAGGCGACGTCGAGCACTTCGTCGCCGGCACCCACCCGGGCGGCGCGGGTCACCACACCGCCGGCCGCCCAGATGTTGTCCACCGCGGCGTCGTAGTTCCCCGCCGCCCAGGTGGCCCTCGCCTGGCGCTTGATCTCTTCGACGAGGTCGTCGTTGATCACAACCATCGTTCCCTTCGTCCCCGTCACATTCCAGTCAACCGGTCGAAGCCGGCTTCCACCCGATGGCGGGGGCCACGTCACGGGCAACGGTGTCGAGCAGGCGGGCGTTGTAGTCGACACCGAGCTGGTTGGGGACGGTCAGCAGCAGGGTGTCGGCCTCGGCGACGGCGGCATCCTCCGCCAACTCGGCGGCGATGACGTCGGGCTCACCGATGTAGCTCTTCCCGAACCGTGACAGGCTGCCGTCGAGCCAGCCGACCTGGTCCTGCCGCTCGGCGGCGTCGCGACCGAAGTAGAGGCGGTCCTCGTCGGTGGTGATCGGCATGACGCTGCGGCTCACCGAGACACGGGGCGCCCGGTCCCAGCCGGCGGCCGACCAGGCCTGCCGGAAGATGGCGATCTGCTCGGCCTGGAGCTCGTCGAAGGGGACGCCGGTGTCCTCGGTGAGCAGCGTCGAGCTCATCATGTTCATCCCCTGCTCCGCCACCCAGGTGGCGGTGGCGCGGGTGCCGGAGCCCCACCAGATGCGGTCGGGCAGTCCCGGGGAGAGCGGTTGGATGGGCAGCATCCCGTCGAGCCCGGTCATCCGCGGGTCGGCCCGCACCACCCCGTTGCCGGCGATGGCGGCGCGGAACACCTCGGTCTTGGCCCGGGCCAGGTCGGCGTCGCTCTGCTCGTCGGCGGGCACGTAACCGAACGCCTCCGAGCCACGCAGCGCCGGCTCGGGCGAGCCCCGGCTGATCCCCAGCTGGAGACGGCCTCCGGCGATCAGGTCCGCCGCAGCCGCCTCCTCGGCCATGTAGAGCGGGTTCTCGTACCGCATGTCGATGACCGCCGGTGCCGATCTCGATGCGGCTGGTCCGGGCCCCGATCGCCGCCAACAACGGGAACGGCGAGGCGAGCTGGCGGGCGAAGTGGTGGACTCGCACGAAGGCGCCGTCGATGCCGATCTCCTCGGCGGCCACGGCGAGCTCGATGGTCTGCTGCAGCGCCTCCTGGCCGGTACGGGTGCGCGACTGGGGCGACGGGTGCCAGTGGCCGAACGAGAGGAACCCGATCTTCTCCACACATCCAGGCTATCGGCACCGCCGCCGGGCGCGGCCGGGCATGCTCCGGTAGATTCGGCTCAACCCCGGACTCCCGTCCGCCTCCCCGAGAGTGGAGCTGCCCATGCCGTCGTATGCGGAGCACGTCGACATCCTCGAGACCGAGCTCGACCAGATCGTGGGCGTCTTCGCCGGGCTGTCAGCCGAGGAGTGGCAGGCGGAGACCAAGCTCGTCCCGCTCGACGAGGCGAAGGCGCACTGGTCCCTCTTCGAGCTCGCCGGCCACTTCGACATCTCGATCGGGCTCACTCGCATGCTGATCGCCGACCAGCAGCCCGACGGGCAGCCCGGGCGCGACCGGGTCAGCTTCTTCATCTTCCCGCGGTCGGAGGTCGCCCCGGTGGTCTACGACTACGCCTACACGATGGTGGCGGGGAAGACCCCGGCCGACATGCCCGCCGTGCTCGATGAGACCTTCTCCAAGACGATCGAGGAGGCTCGGGCCACTCCGCCCGAGACCGTCGGCTCCGGCTACTACGCCCTGATGCGGTTGGACGAGTTCGTGCCCAGTCGCATCGTCGAGGCGGTGGTGCACGGCATCGACCTCACCGACGCCCTCGATCGTGACCGGATGGCCACCGACGGCGCGGTTACGGTCACCGCCGCCATCCTCGACGAGTTGCTCGCCCGCCGCACGGTGGCGGGACGCCCCGCCGACCTGGTCGACGAAGACTGGGGGTGGGTGCGGGCGGCTTCGGGGCGTTCCGATCACCCTGACCCCCGGCTGCCGCTCATCGGCTGAGGACCCGGCGGAGGTTTCACCCAACCGGGGAACGGATAGGGACCGTCCATGTCGACCGAACTCGGCGTGGATGCCGTCGATCTCGGCATGCCAGGGGCGACGGACGGGCCCGGGCCGTTCGAGTCGATCATGGACCGGTCACGCCACCCCATGGTGGTCGCCACGGTGTCGTCGCCGGACGGCGAGCCTGCCGGCTGCCTGGTGGGCTTCCACACCCGATGCAGCGTCGAGCCGCCCCGCTACCTCGTGTGCCTCTCCACACTGAACCGGACCTTCGAGGTCGCATCCGAAGTCGGGACCATGGCGGTGCACCATCTCGACGCCGGCGATACCGACCTGGCCCGGTTGTTCGGCGAGGAGACCGGCGACGAGGTGGACAAGTTCGGCGGTGTCGCCTGGTCCCGCGGACCCGGCGGCGCCCCGGTCCTCCTCGATATCGACATTTGGTGGGTGGGCAGGATCGTGGCGACGATCCCGCTTGGCGACCACACCGGGTTCGTGCTCGACCCGATCGCCGGGCGTGCCGATGCCGACCGGGCACCGTTCACCGCCGACGAAGCCGCCGATTTCGACGCCGGCCATCCGACGGGCTGACCGCCCGGCGCCGGGACCCGCCGACCCCTGACCAGGAAACCCGGTCAGATGCTGCCCGGCAGGCCGAACTGTTCGAACAGCTCGGGGCCGAAGGTGGTGATCTCGGCGATGGCGCCGCCCTCCAATCTCAGCACGTCGAGTTTGAAGGCGCGAGAACGGTGTCGTCGGGGCGGCGCAGGTAGCTGGCGGCAGCCGGCATCCGGTTCGCCATCGTGGGCAGGAGCCGCCAATCACCGTCGCGGTCCTCGCCGAACGCCCGCTCCAGCAGCGGCGCGAGCTGGCCGAGCCCCTCGTACAACCAAGGGTACGGCGGCATCGTGATGCGGATGTCCTCGGCGGCGATGGCGATGGCGGCGGCTGCGTCGCACCGCTCATGCGCGTCGATGAAGCGATCGAGCAGCTCCCGCTCCTCGGCGCTCGACGGCGACACCCACTCGGACCGCCGCTTGGGCAGGTGATCGCGCATGGTGACCCGGGCGCGCTGCAGGGCGCTGTTCGCCGCCGCCACCGATGTCTCCAGCAACTCCGCCGTCTCGCTTGCCGGCCACCCGAGCACGTCGCGGGCGATCAGGGTCGCCCGTTGTCGCGGTGGCAGCACTTGGAGGGCGGCGAGGAAGGCGAGCTCGATCGTCTCCCGGTCGACCGCCGCCGCCTCAGGCCCCGCGCCGTCTGCCACCTGGTCGAGGAGCACGTCGGGATACGGCTCCAGCCAAGGCACCTCCGTGTGGCTCGCCACCCGCCGCGCCTGGCGCGAGCGGTGGCGGAGCATGTCGAGGCAGACGTTCGTGGCGATGCGGTACAGCCACGCCCGGAACCGCGCCGTCGCCGTCGAGCCGGTCCCGATGACGCCACGCCCGCAGGAGTGTCTCCTGTACGGCGTCGTCGGCCTCGTGGAACGAGGCCAGCATCCGGTAGCAGTGGACGTGCAGCTCCCGGCGGTGCCGCTCGGCGGCGGCGGCGAGCGTTGCCTCGTCGACGGTGAGCGTCACGCTCCCGGCTCCGTCCCGTACCCGACCTCCTGGAGGACCCAGCTGTTGCCGTCCGGGTCGGCGAAGTCGGCGAAGGAGTTGTAGCGGGCGTGCTCCGGGTCGACCCCCGGCTTCCACCCTTCCGGGGACATGTGGCGGATCTCGCTCACCTCCAGGCCGCGTCCGACCAGGCCGTCACGCGCCTTCTCGATGTCGGTCACCACCAGGTGGAGCCCCTGGACCGAGCCGGGGGCGTTGGTGGTCATCCCGACCCCGAACGAGACCGAGCAGGCCGAGCCCGGCGGGGTGAACTGGACCACCCGGAACTCATCACTCGGTTGGTGGTCGACGTCGAGGTTGAAGCCGGCCCGCTCGTAGAACGCCTTCGCCCGGTCGACGTCGGCCACCGGCAGCAGCACCATCTCGAGCTTGTAGTCCATCTCGCCCTCTCCTTCGATCGTCTGTCTGAGGTGAAACGTCGCCGGCCGCCGAAACTCATCGGTCGTCCGATGAGCCTTCAGGGGCCCCGCCGGCCCGATCACCTCCGGGCGCCCGCCAAGACCCTATCGCCGCCGGCGGCAAGGAATACCGGAGCCTTCCCGGGCTGTCGGTTGGAGCCGCTACGCCGGTAGGGTCAACTGCACCGAGCCCAACGGGAGGAACGGTGTCAGGACCCTTCCATCGCAGCCGAACTCTCTACCGGCTGGCCGCGCTCAGCTCGGCGCTGGTGGTGATCGCCTCCGGTGTCGCCGCCGCCGGCGCCGCCGAGCCCGCCGCCGGCGACGCCCCTCCCCTGGTGGGCGCCGACCGGCCGGTTGGCGGGGCCTTCGCCGCGGTCGAAGAGGCGCTCGCCGGCGACGACGACGGGCTCGTCCGCGCCGTGGTCACCGCCGACCTCGCCGTCGAGCTGGAGGCCGACCTGACGACGGCTGAGGTCGCCGCCCAGAGGGGCGACATCGCCGAGGCGATCGCCGGCGTCACCGCCGAGCTCGACGACACCGCCTCGGTCGTCCTCACCCCGTTCACCGTCGTTCCCGCCGCGGTGGTGATGCTCGACGCCGAAGGGCTGGCCCGGGTCGAAGCCAGTGGCACGGTGGCCTCGATCACCCTCGACCGGGCATTCCCGCTGGCCCTCGACGTGTCGACCGGCGTCATCGATTCCGATCTCCTCAACACCGCCGGCGTCCTCGGCAACAACTACGAGGGGTCCGCCGGCGGCGCCTTCGAGGTGGCGATCGTGGACACCGGGGTGCTCACCACGCACAAGGCGTTCACCGGGCGGATCGTCGCCGGGGCCTGCTTCTCCCGCGGCGGCGACGACACCGCCAACGGCGTCGGCGACTGCCCGAACGGGACCGAGTCGCAGACCGGCATCGCCGCCGGCAACGCCTGCACCTATTCGACCCAGTGCAACCACGGGTCGCACGTCGCCGGTATCGCCGCCGGTGCCGCCCACACCGGCGGCCATGAGGGTGTGGCCCACGGGGCAGGGATCGTCTCGGTCCAGGTCGGCTCGATGTTCACCGGGGCGGTCTGCGGCTCCGCCCCGGACCCTTGCTGGCTCTACTTCATCTCCGACCTCGACCTCGCCCTCGAGCACGTGCTGACCCTGGAGGACGACGGACGGAACCTCGCCGCGGTCAACCTCAGCCTCGGCGGCGAGCTGTTCACCACGGAGACCGCCTGCGACGCCGGATTCCCCAACACGGCGAGCCTTGTCGACAACCTCGACGCCGCCGGGGTCGCCGTTGTCGCCGCCACCGGCAACCAGGGCTCGGCCACCCAGGTGAGCTACCCGGGATGCCTGACCTCCGCCTACGCGGTGGCCGCCACCGACGACTCCAGCGTGCCCGCCGGCTTCTCGAACAACAACGCCATCACCGACTGGTGGGCGCCTGGCGTCGACATCAACGCCCCGTCAAACACCGGCCAGAACGCCCGGGTCAACCTCTCGGGGACGTCGATGGCCGCTCCTCACGTCACCGGTGCCTTCGCCCTGCTGCGCGAGTGCGTCGGCAACGACACCCCGGCGGATGTCGCCGCCGACCTGGCGACGACGGACACCGAGGTGACGCATGACGGCGTCACCCGACCGCGCATCAACGTGCGAATGGCGGCCACCGGCAACGTGCCCAACAACCAGTTCGCCTCCTCCCGCGTGCTCCCCTCCAACGACCTGATCAATGACGCCGCCTTCAATGTGTGCGCCGACACCCAGGTGACCGAGCCTCACATCGGTTTGCCGCAGAACACGGTGTGGTGGTCGTGGACTCCCGACGTCTCGGGGGTTGCGGTGATCTCCACCGACGACGGTGGTGGCAACGTCACCACCTTCGACTCCGAGCTGGCAGTGTTCACCGGCGGGACGGTCGGCAACCTCATCGAGGTCGCCTACGACAACAACGGCGGCGAGGGAGAGCGCAGCCTGGTCGAGATCCTGGTCTCCGCCGGCACCACCTACCGCATCCGGGTCGACGGTGTCGGCGCCGAGAACGGGCTGATCAACCTCCATGTCGAACGCGCCCCGGCGATGTGTGATGGGCTGGTCGCCAGCATCGTCGGTACCAACGGCGGTGACGATTTGGTGGGCACCGGAGGGAACGACGTCATCTACTCGGGAATGGGCGCCGACACCGTCGACGGGCTCGGTGGCGACGACCTCATCTGCACGGGCAGCGGTGACGACGTCGTCGACGGCGGGCTCGGCAACGACACCATCGAGGCCGGCGCCGGCAGCGACACGGTCAGCTTCGCCGGCGCCGCCGCGGCGGTCACCGCCGGTGTCGACACCGCCTCGGCGACCGGAGGTGGTGGCAACGACACGTTCACCGGGGTCGAGAACCTGGCCGGCTCGTCCCACGACGACGTCCTCACCGGCGACGGCGCAGCCAACACGCTCAGCGGCGGGTCGGGTGAGGACCAGCTCGTGGGGGGCGACGGGGGCGACCTGATCAACGGCAATGCCGGTGTCGACACGCTCGAAGGCGGCGCCGGCGACGACACCCTGGCCGGCGGCACCGACGGCGACACGCTGCTCGGGGGAACCGGGGAGGACACCCTGCTCGGCGGCGCCGGCAACGACACGGTGAACGGGAACGAAGCGGGCGACGTCCTCAACGGCGGCGTCGACAATGACACGATCGCCGGAGGCGCCGGCGCCGATACCCTCAACGGCGGAGACGGCAGCGACGTCCTGGCCGGCGGCACCGGCGTCGACGCTCTCGACGGCGGCACCGGCGCCGATCAGCTGTCGGGGGAGACCGGGAGCGACTACATCGAAGGCGGGACGGGGAACGACACCGTGAACGGCGGCGACGGCGACGACCAGGGATACGGCGGCGGCGGGGTCGACCTCGTCAACGGCCAGGGAGGCGTCGACGTGCTGACCGGCGGCAGCGGCAACGACACGGTCAACGGCGGCAGTGAGAACGACACGCTCGAGGGCAACGCCAACGCCGACCAGCTCAACGGCCAGGCCGGCGCCGACGACCTGTCCGGTGACGCCGGCAACGACGCGCTGGCGGGCGGCAGCGGCAGCGACACCTGTTCCGGCGGTGTCGGCACCGACACCGGTACCTCGTGCGAGACACGTATCGGTATCCCGTGACCGCCACCGAGAGGAGGACGGCATGGCAGGCGTGACCGGCATCGGTGGGGTCTTCTTCAGGTCGCCGGACCCGGCGGCGCTCCAGGCCTGGTACGTCGAGCACCTCGGGCTCGACTCGGCCACAGACGGCTACGTGGTCATGACGTGGGGAGGGGACGTGCGGGGCTCGACGGTGTGGGCGCCGTTCCCCGCCGACACCGACTACTTCGGGTCGGACCGGCAGCAATGGATGGTCAACTACCGGGTCGACGACCTCGATGCCGTGCTCGCCCGGCTGCGCTCGGGCGGGGTCCGCGTCGACGACCAGGTGCTCGAGGACGACAACGGCCGCTTCGGCTGGTGCTGGGACCTCGACGGCAACCGGCTCGAGCTCTGGGAGCCCGGCCCCGACCGGTGACCGGGGGCGCTCGATGGGAGCGCCGAAGCGGGCAGTTGGTCAGATGGCCCGCATCCGGTTGCCCCGGGCGTTGTGCTCCACCTCGGCCAGCCCGAGCGCCTCGAGGACCGGCGGCACGTAGTTCCCCACCCGGCCCCGGAGGCCCTTCTTCAGGCCGTACCAGCCCCCGACCGGGTTGTCCGGCGACCTCGCCCACGCTTCCACCGTCCCCTCGGCCGCCGCCTTCTGCTCGTCGGCGTTGCCCAGCGGCACCCAGTCGCCCCGCTCCTGCAACATCTCATGGAGGTCGTCGATGACCCTGAGGTCGTAGTGCAGGACGGTGCTCCCCACGGTGCAGACGAGGATGGGCGGGTCGTGCAACTCGTCCCGGTGCATCAGGATCTCGGACCCGAGGCTGGGTGTCTTCAGGACCCACGGGTCGTCGGCGGTGCCCGAACCGGTGAAGGGCGCCTGTGCCATGCTGCCACCTCCTCGTCCGTCGAACCGTACCAGCGGTGCCGGCCGGGGACCGGGCGAGGACCTATCTTCAGGTCGTTCGCACGGAAGCCGAGGAGGCCGGCATCGACACCATCGTCATCACGGTCGTCACCGGACGGCGCGCCGGGCGTCCACGATCTCACCTCGGAGGTTCGGGCCTACCTGCGCGGCCGCGGCGACGGGCTCCTCAACGTGTTCGTCCCGCACGCCACCGCCGGGCTGGCCATCATCGAGACCGGTGCCGGCAGCGACCACGACCTGCTCGACCGGCTCGAGCACCTGCTGCCCCATGACGACCAGCTGTACCGCCATCGCCATGGGGCGCCGGGCCACGGTGCCGACCACGTGGTCCCCGCCTTTCTCGCCCCGACCCTGTGCGTGCCCGTCCTCGACGGGGCGCCGGCGCTGGGCGTCTGGCAGTCGATCGTGCTGGTCGACACCAACGCCGACAACCCGGATCGCCAGGTACGGCTCAGCTTCCTGGCAGGTTGAGCGGCGGGTGAAAGGAGACGGCCCCCGGCTCACCACCGTTGGTGGACGTGGGGGGCGATTCGGGCGGCGTAGAGATCGGCCAGGGCCGCCAGGGTCGCCTCCGGGATCGGGTCGAGATCGGCGGCGGCGGCGTTGGCGATCGCCTGCTCGGGGTTCTTGGCGCCCGGGATCACCGTCGAGACGCCTTCGTGCATCAGGATCCAGCGCAGCGCCAGCTGGGCCATGGTCCAGCCCTCGGGGACCAGCGGGCGGAACTCATCGACCGCGGCGAGCCCGTCCTCGTAGGGCACGCCCGGAGAAGGTCTCGCCGACGTCGAACGACTCCCCGTGCCGGTTGAACACCGGTGATCGTCGGCTTCGAAGTCGGTGGCGGCGGTCATCCTCCCGCTGAGCAGCCCGCTGGCGAGCGGCACCCTGGCGATCACGCCGACTCCCTTGGCGGCGGCGTCGGCGAGGAACCGGTCGGCGGGTCGGGTGCGGAAGATGTTGAAGATGATCTGGACGCTGGCCACACCCGGATACAGGATCGCCTTCTCGGCCTCCTCGACCCGTTCGACGCTCACCCCGTACGACCGAGCTTTCCTGCCGCCACCAGGTCGTCGAGGGCGGCGAACACCTCGGGCCGGTAGTACACGTCGGTGGGCGGGCCGTGCAGCTGGAGGAGGTCGATGCGCTCGGTGGCGAGGTTGGCCAGGCTGCGATCGACGAAGCCGGTCAGGTTGCCGGCGTTGTAGCCGCCGGCGACGTGAGGGTCGAGCCGTCGTCCCGCCTTGGTGGCGACCACCAGGTCGGCATCCGGTCGCTCGCCACGGAGCCGGGCGACCAGCCGTTCGCTGCGACCATCGCCATACACGTCGGCGGTGTCGATGAAGGTCACCCCGGTATCGACGGCGGCGTGCAGCGCCGCCATCGACTCGTCGTCGCTGACCGTGCCCCAGCTCCCGCCGATGGCCCAGGCGCCGAACCCGACCGTCGACACGGTGAGGCCGGCTCGCTCGATGGTCCTGTAACGCATGCGCTCCTCGTCCGCCCGCCGGGCCCCTGAGGGTACCGGCGACGGTCCGGCCGGGCGTCTAGCTTGCGGGCCGTGGCGACCTATCCCGTGATGGCCGGATTCTGGGATCGCCTCGCCGCCCGCACGAAGCCGGCCGGGTACCTGAGCGCCTTCGAGAACCGGATGACCGTGGCACGCGTGTTCACGCTGTCGCTGTTGCTGGCGTTCATGTTCTCGATGGGGACCGCCGCGTGGCTGTTCGCCGCCGGTGAGACCACCGCCGCGTGGGACACCGTCCTGCTGGTGATCGGCCTGGCCGTCGCCTGGACCTGGTACGCCGTCACCGGCAGCGTCTTCACGGCCAGCGTCATCGGCCTCGTCGTCAGCATGGCCAACCAGGTCCTCGTCCACATCACGCTGGGCGGCTTCGCCAACTCGGGGGCGGTGATGATGTGGGGTATCGCCGGGACCGTCCTCATCGCGCTGCCGTGGGGTCGGAGACTCACGGTGAGCGTTGTCGTCGTCTACATCGTGCTGGCGGTGACGATGGGGCTCCTGGAGCCGACGCTGGCGGCCAGCCGGCCGGCTCCCCAGCAGATGGTCACCTCCACGATGTTCGTGGCGGTGATGGTCGGCAACATCCTCGTGCTCACCCCGGTGGTGTGGTACCTGCTCGGCCGCCTCTCCTTCGAACGGGACCGCAGCGAACGCCTCCTGCTCAACCTGCTCCCCGAGGAGGTGGCCGCCGAACTGAAGGAGACCGGGCGTGCCGAGGCGAGGAGGTTCGAGTCGATCAGCGTGCTGTTCGCCGATGCCGTCGGGTTCACCGCCCGCTCCGAGCGGATCCCCGCCGACCAGGTGGTCGCCGAGCTCGACGAGGTGTTCAGCTACTTCGACGAGCTCACCGAGAAGTACGGCTGCGAGAAGATCCGCACCATCGGCGACGCCTACATGGTCGCCTCCGGTGTCCCCGCCCCGCGAGCGGACCATGCCGAGGTCCTGGCGGCGATGGGCCTGGAGATCCTGGACTACTGCCGGGACCGTGGGCTGGCGTTCCGGGTCGGGATCAGCTCCGGTCCGGTCGTGGCCGGGGTGATCGGTCGGAGCAAGTACCAGTACGACGTGTGGGGCGACACGGTGAACACGGCGAGCCGCATGGAGTCGCACGGCGAACCCGGGCGGATCCAGGTGTCGGAGCCGACCTACCGGCTGATCGCCGACGCCTTCACGTGCATCCCGAGGGGGAAGATCGAGGTGAAGGGAAAGGGTGTCGTCGACACCTGGTTCGTCGACGCGGCGATCCCCGACCGGTGACCGGGCGGGGACGGCGGGTCACACCGAGTCGGAGACGGTGGTGACCCGGCCCGACCTCCTCCGCTGCGACGACGCCCGCCCGAAGAGGTAGGCGACGAGAGCGGCGACCAGGCCGACCGCCGCCAGCCACCACAGGGCGGCGTTGAACGGGTCGAAGAGGGCGTCGACGACGGTCCGCGCCGCTTCCTGGGCCTGGGGGTCCGGTTCGTTCTCGGCGACCCGGTCGACACCGATCGAGAGCGCGAAACGGGTCGCAACGGCCAGCACGGCGACGCTCAGCCCGATCCACACGATGGTCCGGCGACGGTTGGCGGCGAGCACGATGGCGCCGGCCCCGGTGAGCAAGGCCGCCACGATGAGTGCCGGGCCCAGTCGCTGGACGAACCGGTAGAACCGCTGCGCCATGTCGAGCTCCTCGGAGCTCATCACCGTCACCAGCCCGTAGTCGGTCGGGAGGGTCACCCCGAAGACTGTCGCCAGCTGGTCGATTGCTTGGCGGCGGTCCTCGTTCGACACCGCTTCGGGCAGCTCGACGTTCGCCCCGATCAGCTCGCCGATCCCGGTGACGACCCGGCGGATCACGATGGTGACGACGCCGAGCAGGTCCAGGGTGACCCCACCCTCGTCGATTCCGAGGTTCCCCAGGCTGGCCTGGTCCTCCTCGAGCAGGGCGATGGCCCTGGTGTGGCCGAGTCGCAACGCCTCGTTCCACAGCGTGGCGAATTCGTCGCTGTCGATGGCGGTGTCGACGGCATGCTCCACGAACCCTTGAGTGGCGGCCACGATCGGCGGGGCGAGCAGCACGAGCCTGGGGCCGATCTCGGCGAGCCGGGCAGGGATCCGCTCCTCGAGCGCCAGGGCGTCGAGCGTCTGCTCGGTGAGGCGGTCCGATAGCGTCCCCCGCACAACCGGGTCCTCGACGAGCGGTCGCACCAGCTCGACGAACTGCTCGGTGTCCAGCACGTTGTTGTCGACGGTGGTCACCAGGGTCGCCGCCAGCAGGCTGAGCACCGCCGATCCGGCGAGGGCGACGACCGCCACCGTGAGGGTGACGCCCGCGATCGACGGCGCGTCTGGTTTGGTGGCTCCGCCGGTGCGTCCGTCATGGCGCCCTCCCTGATGAGCGGGCGGAAGCGTATCGGGATCCGACCGCGGTCGCCCGTCCGCCGAGCCGGCCGTCTCGACCCGAACGGCACCGAGCATCGTCCGGCGGCCTAGCTTGGCGCCGAACCAACCAGGAGCGAAGTGGACGACGTCGAGATCGCCGGGCCCGACCGATGGGCGGAACGTTCGTGACTGCCGCAGCCGGACGCGCCGCAGGGCTGCGAGCGACGTTCGCCCGGCTCCACCGGGAGGGAACCCTGGTGATGCCCAACGCCTGGGACGTGGGATCGGCTCGGATCCTCGGATCGCTCGGGTTCGAGGCGGTCGCCACCACCAGCTCGGGGTTCGCCGCCACGCTCGGCCGGATGGACCAGCGGCTCACCCTCGCCGAGCTGATCGCCCATGCGGCGGCATTGGCCGACGCCGTGGCCATCCCGGTCAGCGTCGACGCCGAGCATGGCTACGCCGACACCCCGGAAGGCGTCGCCGCAGCGGTCGATCTGTTGGGGGAGACCGGAGTCGCCGGCGTCTCCATCGAGGACTACCACCCCGGCTCCGGGTTGTTCCCGCTCGAGGTCGCCGTTGAACGGGTTGCCGCCGCCGCCGAGGCAGCTACCCGCCATTCGGTAGTGCTCACCGCCCACGCCGAGAACCACCTATACGGCGTGGACGAC
Source organism: uncultured Acidimicrobiia bacterium (assembly GCA_963834375.1). GTDB lineage: Bacteria > Actinomycetota > Acidimicrobiia > Spongiisociales > UBA5794 > JACDBE01. Next base: position 186,293 of record CAWIBM010000006.1, read on the forward strand.
CTCGCCGACACCATCGCCCGGCTGGGCGCCTTCCGGGCGGCCGGCGCCGACGTCGTCTATGCCCCGGGGCTGGTCGACCTCGACGACATCTCCCGTCTGGTCGGCGCCGTGGATGCCCCGGTCAACGTGCTGCTGCTGCGCCACGGGCCGGCCGTCCCCGATCTCGCCGCGGTCGGGGTGCGGAGGGTGTCGACCGGCGGGTCGCTGGCCTTCGCCGCCTACGGAGCCCTCGCCGCCGCCGCCCGTGAGCTGCTGACCACCGGGACGTTGGCATACGCCGCCGGGGCGTTGTCGCCCGCCGACCGGTCCGCCGCCTTCGAGGAGCCGCCCCCGTCGAACGGCTGACGGTTGATGTCAACGCATGGCGACGTGCCGGAGGTCATTCTCGCCGTTCTGGGCCTTGTAATCGGCCGGCCCTCGCCGGGCGTCATCGAGCCGAGATCACCGGGGTAGATTCCGAATTCGCTCATCCCCAGGCGGCGGTGCCACCGCGCGATGCTTCGCCGGAGCAGAGGAGGAAACCACCATGACCACGCCCCCCGATGTGCCCACGCTCGACCGGCTCGGCTCCGACCTCACCGGGTCGATGATCTGCCCACCGACACCGGCTACGACGAAGCCAGGCCACGTCTTCCTGTCCAACCACGATCGGCGACCGGCCGCGGTCGTGCGGGTGGCGGGCGACGACGACGTACGCCGGGTGGTCAGCTTCGCCGCCGACACCGGATCGGAGCTGGCGGTGCGAGGCGGCGGTCACAGCGCGGCCGGCTTCGGGGTCGACGACGGCGGGATCGTCGTCGACATGCGCGACATGCGAGGCCTCGACATCGACGTCGCCGCAGGCATCGCGTGGGCCGACGCCGGGCTGACCGCCGGTGAGTACACCGAGTCCGCCGCGATGCACGGCCTGGCCACCGGGTTCGGCGACGCCGGCACGGTCGGGATCGGAGGGATCACGCTCGGCGGGGGCGTCGGCTACCTGAGCCGTGCCCATGGGATGACGATCGACAACCTGCTCGCCGCCGAGGTCGTCACCGCCGACGGCGAGATCCTCGAGGTCGACGACGAGCGCCACCCGGACCTGTTCTGGGCGATCCGGGGAGGCGGCGGCAACTTCGGCGTCGCGACCCGGCTGCGTTTCCGGCTCCACGAGGTCGACGAGGTCGTCGGCGGGATGCTGATGCTTCCGGCGACGGCCGAG